>JACJZN010000001.1 GCA_020635565.1 Flavobacteriales bacterium
TATAGAGGGACTTTGGGCGGAAGGTGCCGCACGTCCTTAAACTCAGCGATCTCATTATCTACTGTATGACTGGCGATAAGGTAGCTCGTATTATTAGCCACAATTGAGTCATCTAAGTCTTTCTTTTCTAAACGACTCTCAAGAGTTAAAATGGAGGTTTCAAAGTCTGCAGACTTAAAACAGTGGTTTATATCGCAATTATGGTTATTTCCTTCATCTTTAGATGAGTCCACGTCGTCACAGCAGCTGTGATCTGATCCATGAGAAGCTTTCACATTTTGATGGTGAGAACAGTCCGCAAGACAGGCGTGGGCTAGGCCCCGTGAACCTAGAAACACAATTAAAGAAAAAATAGAAATCACTGCTCTCATTATTTACATCTTAATATACCCCTCAGGGGTATGTCAATAACTTATCGGTCACTTCACGGTTTTCTTTAATAAATCCTGAATTTCCTTAATCATTTTATCAGCTTCTTTGCGATTTTTGCTTTCAATGGCGTGGTGAACGCAATGGCTTAGGTGATCTTCAATGATGTTGGACTCCAGAGATGAGAGGGCTGACTTAACAGCTCTGATCTGTGTCAAAATCTCAATACAATATCTTTGCTCCTCTATCATTGCCGCAATTCCGCGAATTTGACCACCAATTCTATTTAAACGGTTCAACTGATTCGTATGTTCCGTCCCTTTTTTCATGAAAACCATACCCCCGCACAATTCATTCAATCTAATGATACCCTCATGGGGTATATAATTCAACGAATTGTAGTCAAGAGAATTTCATTGTAAATGGACTGTCGATTGGTGGCTAGACGAGTTTCGTGTAGAGAATAGCCTCTCTGCATCAGATTGAACTCGAAACCTATGGATGGCGACTTTCAAATAATCCACAGGAGTCCATTCCTTTTTCGCATCAAATTGAATGCCATTAATTTTAAATATCAGCTCACCTTCATCAGAGCTATAAAGTTGAGCCAGCTTTGGAATATAACAAAGAGGTATTCCTCTCATTCCTTTTTCAAAATCTAAAAGAACATCAGGAGAAACACCGATACAGCGAGCAGCTTCAACGTGTCCTCGATGTGCTTTCATTCTCTCTTGCCACAAATAGTTCCCAACATAGTAGTTAATTTTAAGTCCCAAAATTGCTCGTTTCATAATTCACCTGATTTATAATTAGTTTAACGACCCTAGAAAAATTTGGCTTCTTTACAAATTCTAAAAATGGATATTCCATGTATGGAAGCTGAACTTCTGAGCCACTGAAAAGTATAAATGGAATATTTAGTTTATTTTTTTCGATATGAGCAAAGAAGCTAAGTCCATCAATGGGGCTCATGCACAAGTCAGAAACAATTATAT
>JACJZN010000010.1 GCA_020635565.1 Flavobacteriales bacterium
ATTTCGGTAAGAAATCTCTTACTGAGTTAGAAGACTTGATCGAGTCTAAAGGGCTTTCATTTGGAATGGATATCTCTAAGTACAAACTAGATAAAGAATAATTAGGTTTCAAAACCTGTTAAAACGAATAAAAAATGAGACACGGTAATAAGGTTAATGCTTTAGGAAGAAAAAGTGCTCACAGAAAAGCAATGATGTCAAACTTGGCATGCTCGCTTATCGAACACAAAAGAATCGTTACAACTTTAGCAAAAGCTAAAGCTTTAAGAGGATTTGTTGAGCCAATTATCACTAAATCAAAAAATGATACTACTCACTCTAGAAGAGTTGTTTTCTCTTACTTGAAAAGCAAAGAAGCTACTGCTGAACTATTCAGAGAAGTTGCTCCTAAAGTAATGGACAGACCAGGAGGATACGTTAGAATCATCAAGTTAGGAAAAAGACTAGGTGATAACGCTGAAACTGCAATGATCGAGTTAGTTGACTTCAATGAATTGCTACTTACTGGTGGTGATGCTAAGAAGAAAACTACTAGAAGAAGAAGAGGTGGAAGTGGTAAAAAATCAGAGACTGAAGAAACAACTGTACCACCAGTTGCCCCAGTTGCTGAAACAAAAGCTTCTAAAGAAGAAGAATAAGTTTTATATACTTCAAAATAAAAAAAGACCTGCAGTAATGTGGGTCTTTTTTTTGTGACCAAATACGAAAAGCTAGTTATGCGAGTATGAAAACCACCATTATTCTACTGAGTGCGATCATCAGCAATTCATTAATCAGTCAGCAATTCTTCTTAAAGAAAGAAATGCATTTCACCTTCGAACGTACTTCATTACTACCCGAAAGTAAAAAAGATCTTAAGCCGCTTATCAAGAAACTCCGATCGAAGAGTTACGATACCCTGAGAATTAGCTATACCCAATATGAATCACATATGGATTTTCTCGATCCAAAAGGAGAGTTCCTTGCCAGAATAATAGCCCAATATATTGATCAAAACCTAGACGAAAGAATCACAATACTGCTAATTCCTCACGAAAATTTAGTTAAGGATCTTACAAAAGACGAATTTCTCCACATGGAATTTTCTTTCGCATTAGAGTAAATTAGAAAAATGCCCTTAACTGTAGCCCTCCAGTATGCACAGTTTTTGAATCAGCATTACTACGTCCCTGATAATTCAATGTCAATTGAAGATTATTTGCAAAAGTCCTTTGATATCCAATTTTCCAGATAAAATTATCACCTGGAAGTAACGATTCCAGCATTTCATAGGCAAGAGCAGTGTTTCCTTCTCCATTAAAATTAATTCGAGAGAACTTGAATTCACCCGTAAGATTTCCTTTATTTAATTGATTCCATTTCATCTCTGCTCCTAGATCTGTAATAAATGCCGAACTTCCTGAAAATTCATCACTATCCTTTTTGTCTTTATATCCTCCAAGTAATGCAACTCTAAAAGCTGTAGAAGGTTGAAAACTGAACTTCGCTTCCATTATCTGGTTGATCAATGAATAGTTTCGTCCCGAAACATAGTCGGATGAATTTACTTTATCTTCCAGTTCTCCCTTCAATTGTAACATCAGCACCCGATTAAAATTTACTCTAACTTTTAATTCATTACTTCTTCTTTTCTGCTCATCAAAACCGCTTACTAATAAACTTTTGCGCCACAAGTCAAGATAAGTGTGCTCTACTCCAAAAACGGACCCAGTTCTGTTGAAGAACGTAGATTGTCGTAACGAATTACCTATTCCTTGCAAAAATTCCTCATCTGGTGAAGGAGCAAAAGGATTCAGATTGTAAATTATATCTTCTAAAGAAGTACTCCTTTCTAGTTTTATAGAAGTTTGTGAACTTAATTTCTTCAGATTCCTAACCACAAAAGTATTTCCCTTAATAAAATACTTAAAATCTAGATTCAATACTTCGCTCAACTGATTATTAAATACTTTGATGTACTCGCTTGATGGGGTACTTACTCGCAGATATGTGGCCTGATCCGGGTACATAGCTATTTCAAACTCGTTCAGATCCTTGATTCCATCGCTATCATAATCTATCCATGTATAAACACCTTGTCCAGCAGGAACCTCTACATAGATAAACTCCTTTTTGAGTTCTAATCCACTTCCTACTTCATAAAACAAGGTTGATCTGATTCCTCCTTTTAGAATTTTTGTTCTATACTCTACCCTATTTAATATTCCCTGCTCAGACTTATTGGAGATTAAGGTAGTATCTACCACATTTAGTATCCTAAAATTGGATTTCAATACGATCTGGTGCTTAGGATTGGATTTGAGCTGAAATTCAAATCCAGGATTTATCGCAGAACTAGCAAGATCTAAGACTCCTCCATCTAATCTGTGATCATCGCGTTGTCTGTAAAATAATTTAAACTGATTCTTCAGTGTATCAGCATTCTGAAGATAGAACTGGTAATCGAAAAATGAATAACTCCCAGAACTTAATGTATCTGCCAATTGATATTGATTGTTTTCCATTTCATCCTTATAACCCAACTTGAAAATCCCAAACGTTTTGCTTACTTCAGATTTATGTCGGTAAAATGAACTTTGCTGCGTACCTGTTGCGTTCAAATAACTCCCCAGATAATTTATATCAACATATTTTCTCCAATTGAAATTCATTCGATTTCGATATCCCTGATAATCATTCCCTTGTCCAAAATATTCCAATCCATATTGAGCAGTCATCAATTTTGGATTAATCATTTGAAAATTCAGATCTCCTAATAGCTGATCTCCCTGCTCAAGATCAGTCGTGTTCCAGTCTCTTTCGAATTCTACCGTACGATAACGCTCTATGTAGGTAAAATCTCTCGTTATACCTTCCAATGAACTATTGGAAATCAACTTCCAGTTCTTACTTAATTTTTTATTGGCTTTGATGAATATTTTTGCCCCGAACCCAAGGTCATCTTCACTGTCAATATCCGAAAATGTATTGGCATCATAATTACTGAGTGCTAATTCTGTACCTACCTCTATTCCTTTAATAATTTCTCTTGCCAGACCAACAGAAACCATTTGTCTTTTCTTAGGTGCAGTAACAATTCTTATGGGTGAGTAGATCCCATTATGAATCAATTCACCAGCAATCGTATCGGGTGCCACCCATCGATAGACTTTGCCAAAGGCAGAAATTCCATCCTGAATATAATCTCCATTTCCAGAACCGACATTAGTAAAATAAACTTGATAAAAAGCGACATCATCATCCGTACTAAACTCAACTATTCCATAACCCAAACTGTCCTTAAGCCTGTATCTATTGGTATTTGGATCAAAACCTACACTATCAATACCTACAATACTTGCTAACCCTAGTTGATCGCCAGCTTCAATCAACGACTCAATTGCTTCATCGGTAAGATCAAGTTGTAATGGTTGATTCTTAGCATCCTGTTCGGAGTAGATGTTAAGATAACCAGACCATTGATTTTTTTTGAAAGATGTATTGGATGACAAAATACTTCTGGCATAATTCTTATCTGAGTACTGAAACTCAACAATGATCCGCTTGTCTTTAGTAATCAGCTGATTTGCCGTAAAAGTGATCTCGGCTGTGTTATAATCGATGATATAGTCATTCTCCTGCCCTCTTACCAATAATTGTCCATCGATGTAAACCCTTTCTGTTCCACTTAGAATGATAATGAACTGCTCACCTTCACCACCATATAACTTATAAGGTCCCTGATTATTCTCAATACCTTGAATTTTGTTTCTTGCGAACTTTCCTTTAGATACTGCAACATTCGCCTCTGTTCGTACATATGTTGTCGAATCAAGTCTGTTTTGGATCATAAAAGATGCCCCTTGCGATCTTTTGTTATACTTCATGAAATAGCCTGTTGGTTTTTTCATCCAGAAATCTCCAGCTGTAACTTTCCAGTCATCAGAAAAAAGCTGAATATACACCTGATCAAAATCCTGTAATTGCTGCGTGTTACCTTCAGGTTGAATCGGAATATTATCATCACTAATGGATGCTAGAATTTCAACGTCTTTGGCTATTCTACCAGATAGTTGTAAATTCAAACTTGAGTTAACAGATAGGTCCTGATTATTTCCAAACATCACTCCTCTGGATATACTACCTGATCGATTTAATCCATTTGCATCAAAAAAATCATTCTGCTCATTACCTGATGTGTATCGGAATGGAACGAAATCCAGAGTATCAGAGGTTATTCTCGGCCTTGTTGTTTTGTGGGAGTATGATTTTCCGAAATTATAGGTAAACAACCTGTATTGCAGATCGAGCGAAACAGGTAATTTTCCGTTCCAATGAAACTCAGTCGTGAATAAATCAATGGAATAATTTGAAGCGTCCTGTAATTCTGATCCATCAAAAACTTTTAAACTTCCTGGAACAATACTCAGCGAGTCTAACCTCACAATCGTGTCAGTGGTAAGTTTAATCTGTTTTGAACGCCAGTTCGATCTGACTTGTTGTGCGTTGAAAACAATAGGCAACGACAAGCAAAATACGACAATAAACAATCGATATACATGTATTTTCCTCAGCATAGTCACCATCAGACTTGTCAAAAATAGGCCAAAAATATGGTATACATACCGTTCTAACGCATTGAGCGTCCAAATAGTGTAATTTGGCTAAAACAAGAAGGTTCTATCTATTAATTTTATCAAAATATTACTATCTTCGTCAGTTAGAGAAATTATATTTCAAACGATAGTTAGATAAGTATTATGAAGTTAGTTAAGTTTTTAGTTTTGAGTATGACGACAGTTTTAATGCTGTCTTGTGGCGGAGGGAATTCCGATGAAGAACAACAGGAGCAATTGAAAGAGGCTGAAGGTTACTACATGGAAGGTGACAAAAAATATAAGATCTATTACGGAGGTATATTCAGAATCAATGAAGTTGAGAACTTTAAGAACCTCTTTCCACAGAGTATGATTGATGCGGTTTCTTCAAGAATTGGATATCAGATCTATCAAGGACTTTATAAATTCGATCAGAGAACTCTTGAGCCTGTAAACTGTTTGGCTTCTTCAGAAACAATTAATTCCGATGCAACTGTTTGGACTTTCAATATCCAAAAAGGAGTCTTTTTTCAAGATGATGCTTGTTTCTCAGGTGGAAAAGGAAGAGAAATGACTGCAAAAGATGTTAAATATTGTTTTGAAATGCTTTGTAGCAATTATCCTGGAAATACTTCTCATGAACTGTTTACTCAAAGAGTAGTAGGGGCTAGAGAGTACTATGATGGTAAAGCAAACGATGTTGCGGGAATTAAATTGATTGATGATTACACGCTTGAAGTCACTTTGACTAATTCTTTTAGTGGTTTCAAGAGTTTATTGGCGCACACTGCTTGTATGATTTTTCCTAAAGAGGCGATTGACAAATATGGTGTTGAAGGCCTATCTAAGAAATGTGTAGGTACCGGACCTTTTGTTGTAGATGAAATTAATGATAATCAAGTTCGATTAAAAAGAAATACGAACTACTGGGAGAAAGATGAGCACGGAAACCAACTTCCATATCTTGATATCGTTAAGATCACTTTTACAAAAGACAAAACCTCTGAGCTTTCCAATTTCAGAAAGAAAAACCTGGACATGATCTGGAAACTTCCTGTTGATGAAATGGAATCTGTACTAGCTAGTTTGGAAGAAGCTCAAATGGGAGGCAATCCAGAATTTAAATATCAGCAAGTGAATGGATTAAATACTCAGTTTTATGCTTTTAATGCTGCTAGCCCGCTTTTTAAGGACCTTAAAGTTCGAAAAGCGTTCAATTTAGCAGTTGATAGAGAGAGTTTGATCAAGCATACACTTAAAGGAGAAAATGAACCTGCCGAGCATGGACTTGTTCCAAAATTTGGGAAATATGACAATTCCGAAGTTCCTGGTTTTGAATTCAACCCTGATCAAGCTAAGAAATTAATGGCTGAAGCAGGTTACCCAAATGGTAAAGGATTTCCTGAATTAACATTGTACATTAACGAGGGAGGATCGATAAACACAATTGTTGCAACTACTTTGCAAAACCAACTAAAAGAGAACATTGGTGTTAGTATCAATATTGAACCTTTGCAATTAGATGTTTTGATTGAAAGATTTGCAACTGGAGAAACGGAGTTCACAAGAACTTCTTGGATTGCTGACTTCCCTGATGCTTCTAACTTCCTTTGGTTATTCTACGGGAAAAACGTTCCTGATGATCCTCATGCGAGATCACTTCCAAATTTCTCTAGATACAAAAACCCTGTTTTTGATGAGTACTTAGAAAAAGGAATGTCGTCAATTGATCCAGCTGAACAAATGAAGTATTACAACATGTGTGACAGTATCTTAGTAGAAGATGCGGCCTTCTTACCGCTGTATCATGATCAGTACATCAGACTGGTTCAAAACAATATCGTTGCGTTTCCTATCAACGCAATGGAATATAGAGATTTGAGCAGAGTATTTAAATCAAAATAATCCCCTTAATCCCATGAAGTTATATTGGATTCTAATTGTTGCGATGGCATCCCTGATTGCGTGCGTCCCAGCAAGAAAGTATGAAGAATTAGAAACGAAGCAGAAAGCATGTGCAGAAGAATTAGAAGCACTAAAATCCAAAGTAACAGGTCTTGAAACTCAAAATACAGAGCTTCAAGCAATGATACCTGACTTACAGGAAAATATCGCTCGACTGAAAGGAGATACCACCCTATTAGGTAAGTCTCTTCGCATGAAAGAACAGCAATATGACAAGATCAATGATCTAAACGATGAGCTAATTGCCAAAATGGAGAAACTCCAGAAAGGAAGTGCTGCTGAGAATCAGAAATTGATGACAGATTTGAATGCAACTAAATTGATGCTTCAGCAAAAAGAAGACGAATTGAATGCATTAGAAAAAGAACTTAACGCAAAGAAGGAGACTTTGGACGTACTATCAAAAGAACTAGAGAAACGTGAACAAAGAGTTAATGAATTGGAAGATCTTATTGCCAAAAAAGATGAGGCAGTAAATGCGCTTAAGGAGAAAGTTGCAAACGCACTTCTAGGATTTAAAGACAAAGGATTAACAGTAGAACAAAAGAATGGCAAAGTGTATGTGAGCATGGAAGCCAAACTACTTTTTCCAAGTGGTAGTACAAAAATCGACCCGGAAGGTAAAAAAGCCTTGATAGAGCTCGCCAAAGTACTACAAGATCAAGCAGATCTAGAAGTATTGGTTGAAGGCCATACCGATACTGATGCACTCAAATCTTCTGCTCACCCAACTAACAACTGGGAGCTTTCTGTCCTTAGAGCAACAGCAGTAGTTGAAATTATGCTAGCCAATAGTACAATGGACAAAACAAAGATTACGGCAGCAGGTAGAAGTGAATACCTTCCAGTTGATCCAAACGACAAAGCAAAGAACAGACGTATTGAGATCATCTTGATCCCTAATCTGGATGAATTGTTTGAGATCATCTCTAACGAGTAATGATCAATTTAAACATATTATTGAAGGCATCTCTTTGAGGTGCCTTTTTTGTATCCTGCGTTATGGTGATAAATCAGGTAACGTAAAGACTGGGATACATATGATGGTTATCGATATTGACTTCAAATAGTTATACACGAAAGGATTCGCAAGTTAACAGGGGTTTGAAGGATAATGTTATCCACCTCCATTTTTGATTCCAACTTCTCCATACGACACGGCTCCTCAAAATCTTGAAAGTTTAAATTGATTCGCCACTTATCTCCACCCAGTACAAAGTAAGCTTCCATGTACAATGAGTTAGGTGGTAGCAACTGGCTATTCACCATAACCGGGAATACCTGCTGCGCCACTGCTTGTAGCGAGGTGAAAACTAGAAGAATACTAGTGAGGAGATATGAGTTGGGGTTTGATGATTATAATAATGCTTTTGATTATTGGTCTTCCGAGTTGTCTTTTACTGTCAACAATAATCCTATCAGAATAAAAGATGCATAAATAATTAGTTTGAAATGGTGATATATAGGAATCCATTCTCCAATTAACAAATAAATAGAGAATAAAAGGAAGCACAGAACAAAGAGTATCTTTCTGAAAACACTTGTAGAACCATGGTTCCTAACTAAATCTTCTAATACAAATACAAATGCAGGAATAGCCATGAAATAAGAATAAAACTGTTGATGTGGAAAAATAAGAGGAATGATGGCAAGAATATAACTTACCTCATACAAAAGCCGCCTATGATTACTGATTGTAACAAATGGAGGCCACTTAATGACAATTAGTGTCAAAGCCACAAAGAATAATCGAAACAGATTTTGCACTGTTTTTAGCGTGTCTAATGACACATCTGCAATATTCCTTTTGTAGTCAAGTTTTGCCGAAGGAACATCTTCTATCAGAAGTGTCGTGCACCAATTACTTAAACAATAAAAATCAGCTTCTTCCGCATCTAAAATATGTCTATCATTATTTAAGCTCAAGAGCTCCACCTGAGATTTCAACTGGCTGGTATTGTTCTCAAAACCAATAAAAAAGGTAGGTGCGATGTAGAAAAAAGCCGTGCATACGAGAGTAAGAACACCTGCTAAGAACCATTTTCTATAAAACAAATAGGGCAATAGAACAATTGGGAAGAGTTTCATTGCAATTCCAAAACCTAGTAGAAGCGATCCTTGCAGGTTCTTTTTTTCCGTGATCCACTTCAGTCCCTGGATGAAAATGAAAACAATTAAAAAGGTTACCTGCGAATTATGAAGATTATCCTTTACATATTGATAGGACAAAATCGTCAAAATAAAGCCAAAAATTACTTGCTGCTTTTTATTCAATTTCCAAAATCCAGACCACTCCAATAAGATTTTGAGTGTGGCCAGCATCAGAGCAAAATTCAACAACGTCCATATAACATTTGCTACGTCAACACTGAAGACCGTGAGCGGGTAAATGGAAATCGCGAAGAAAAGACCATAAAAATAATTGTAGCCATCTCCATATTTAATCAGATAGATGTTCTTGCCATTTTCCAGAAGATCAATGGATGCATAATAAAACACCTTAAAATCTCCCAAATCATCCAATTCTCCGATTAGAAGAATAACACTGAGAAGCAACAAGATCCACTGCCAAATGCTAATATTCCTCAATTTATCCCACATAAATCTTTAAATTGTCACTCATATAATTCCCTTACTCATAGGTAGTTCTAAAACTACCTTATATAAAGCTCGGCAATATCCTAATTTTTTTTGGTAATTCGCCACTGATCTCCACCTCTACCCCCACTATAATTCCTTCGCATGATCCTATTTCATGAATGAGAATGTTGCTCGTTTTACCCAGCTTTAACCCCATTTTCCACGTCCCTCTTCTCATTCTTCATAACTATCCCATTCCTCTAACATTAAAATCTAGAACACAAAAAAAGGCGTGATCAAATGATCACGCCCTTTCAAGAAATATTCTCAATAGATTACTTTGTAACCGCCACATTGAAGTTAGAAACTCTTCCATCTTCGAAGTTCATTGTGAACGTATAGTATCCTGCTGGTAACTCAGTAACGTCTACTTGAAGGTTTCCACCAGTCATGTTAACGTTAGTTGTCATAACCATTTTACCAGTCATATCCGTAACAAATAACTCTGCATTTCCTTTAAGTCCAGTCAAAGGAATGGTAATTACATCTGAAGTAGGGTTTGGATATGCAGTCAATTCAACTTCATTCTCTTCAACACCCATTTCTATGAATGTGTCTGCATCCATTGTATGAATTGCAATAGTAGGATAAGTTGGATCAGACCAACCTGTATACCAACTAGTTCCATCAAATGTCATCATTACTGGCTGCAAATAGTTGTTAAGATTCTCATCATATCCAACTGCATTATCATGACCAAAATAAACATCTGAATCATAAGTCACCACACAGAACAAATAACGCTGATTATCTACCAAAACAACCGTATCATTAAGTTGAGCAACTACAGTCATTCCCTGATCATCTGTATCATAAGAGTATTCTGCAAGACCTATCTCTTCGTAATCACTAACGAATGGAGAAGCAAAAGCTACATCAGTCATATCAGTAAATACATCATTCCACTCATATACTTTAGCTTCAACAAATTTACCCACTAAAGTAGTAGTCGCATCAGGATCATAAGTGGAAGCATTAAACTGGATTCCAGTAACTGCTAGTCTACTTGCATTAGGATCCATAAAAGCAATACACGATTCAAACTGAGAAACTAAAGTTCCTCCTGGTCTAATTCCTGAAGAATTTAATGGCTCATTAGTAGAAGCATCAATTGGAACGTAAGACATTACATTGTCATCGATTAAGAAATTCACAACGTAAGAATTATCGTTGGTATACTCATCAACAACAACTCCCATATCAATAGTATAAGTGATAGTATATTCACCCGTACCATAAGTAGTTTGAGAGAAGTTAGGAAATGTAAACAATAAACTATCTCCTGATAAGATAGACTGAGCAGCAGAAGTATTACTATAAACAGAAGATCCTCCGTAAGATACATCTGCAGTTACAGTAATTCCTGATTGATCGTTGTTTCCATAGTTGTATACCCAAGAAGAAATAACTACATCAAATTCAGTGTCATCTTGCGCCAAAGCAGATACAGTTGAATATTGTTGAGCACTAGTACATCCTTGTTTAACCATTCCTAGGTCATCATCATAATATCCAGTTTTTGAACCAAGAAATACCACAAGGTCTCCACCAGTATCTAACACGTTTCTTAGAATAGCTCCATCATTAGTAGAGATCATGAATACTGGAATTGTAACGTTGGCTCCATCGGCTCCACCACCCATTGAAATTGGTGCACCTCCGTTATTAACAATAATTACAGCTACAGCACCAGCATTTTCACAGTTAAGTGCTTTAGTACCGAATTCGCAATCACCTCTGTAAAGCATAGCCACTTTACCCGTAAGATCATTTACCAAAGCATTACAAGCTAATGAATCTGCTGCAGTTCCGTCATCTGCCAACATCACTGTATCAATAACCGCATTTAATGGATCTGTCATATCTGGACTTCCCCATCCCGAGTTAACATCTGCATAAGTATGTCCATATCCGCCTGAGATTCCAACCGGAGCTTCCACAGAAAATACTACTTGCCCATAAGAAGTAAATAGTACCGTCATCGAAAGAAATGATAGTAATAATTTTTTCATAATTTTTTCAGTTTGGTTTAAGGTTCAAATTTAATATTTAATTAACTATTTGTCAATAAAACTCCTCATTTTCTTAATGGTTGCCCAGATAATTACTCAACATTTCTTAGCTTAGCCATTCAAATAAAGATTCATGAAAATTGCTTTACACTGGAAAATTATTATTGGTCTAATCCTTGGTTTGAGTTGGGCGATTGCAGCTAGTTATTTAGGATTTTCTGAATTTACCCTAGATTGGATAGATCCATTTGGAAAGATATTTATTAATCTTCTTAAAATGATCGCTGTTCCCTTAGTTCTATTCTCTATCATTAAAGGTGTTGCAGACCTAAAAGACATCACTAAACTTGGTAAAGTGGGATTAAAAACTCTAGGAGTATACTTAATAACAACGCTGTTTGCCATTTCTCTAGGACTGATAATCGTCAATGTTTTTAAACCTGGACTCTCTCTTTCTGAGGAACAACGTATCGAAAACAGAATCAAATATGAACTTTGGGCTGAGGAAACAGGAACCCAGATGGTTGATGACAAACACTTTCTTCAAAATCCAGATTATGTTAAAGAAGTTAGTCTGGTAAAAGAAAAATACAATTTAGAAAAAGCAGAAAATTCAAGTAATGAATCACTTCAAAAAAAGAAAGCCGCTCTGGCGGATCAAGAAAATGCGAGACCTTTACAGTTTTTGGTAGATATTGTTCCCACCAATGTTTTCTCCGCATTGACTGATGTAAAAAACATGCTGCAAATAATTTTCTTTGGTGTATTGTTTGGAGTTGCTTTATTGATGATCCCAACCGTCTCCTCAGACCCTGTTAGCAAAGTGATCTCAGGGATCAATGACACTTTTCTTAAAATGGTAGATATTATCATGAATGCGGCTCCCTATTTTGTATTTGCTTTAATGGCAGGTAATTTTTCTGAACTCGCTAAAGATGATCCCGAGCGACTTTGGCAGACCTTATTACCCTTGCTACAATATTCTCTCTATGTAATACTTGGGCTAGCCATTATGATCTTTTTGATTTACCCTACTATCATGTTGATCGTTACCAAAAAGAACGGACAGCCTTTAACCTATGCAGGCTTTTTCAAAAGAATCAGTCCGGCTCAATTTCTGGCTTTCTCCACTAGTTCAAGTGCTGCAACTCTCCCTGTGACACTTGAATGCGTGCGTGATCGGATCGGAGTTTCAAAAGAAGTCACAAGTTTTGTACTTCCAATTGGTGCCACCGTCAATATGGACGGAACAAGTCTTTATCAGGCAATCGCGGCAATATTCTTAGCTCAGATCCATATGATAGAACTTTCATTTGCTGTCCAAATGGAGATCATGCTTTTAGCTCTGATGGCTTCAATCGGTTCTGCTGCAGTTCCAAGTGCTGGTTTGGTGATGCTAATGATCGTACTATCAAGTGTTGGGCTAAATCCAGAATGGGTTGTTTTCATTTTCGCGGTCGATAGAATATTGGATATGTGCCGCACAGTAGTAAATGTGACCGGTGATGCAACCGTTGCAACAATCATTGCAAGTTCTGAAGGTGAGTTGAATATTGTTTCTGATGATATTCTAGATAATGAATTGGATCACGTAATTGACGAACACGAATCCAACGCATAAAATAATTTTCAACCTGTAACTTATAGCTGAATTAAAGTTATATTGTTGAAACCCTTTTCTCACCAATATCTTATGGTAGACTTTTTGTAGTACGTTTGAAAAAAGTTGTTGTAAATGAGATTACTTAACCTTCTATTTGTATTATTTTTTGTCATCTTCTCCAATATTTCCTTAGCACAGGACGAAGAAGAAGTTGACCCTAATTGTGTTCCTCCCACTGATAAAAAAGGAGCAAAACTCTGGGAACAAGCGAACGATAAGAAAAATAATGATTATAAGGAGCGTATTACTGCTCTAAAACAATTACTGGAAATGAATGAAGATTGCGCACCATGTATGTGGAACTTGGCGCAGGAGACTTTTGTCAGAGCACAGATGAGCGAAAGTGATTATAGCATTCCAAAGAAATACTATTTAATGCTTGAACAAACTTGTCCTGACTATCATGCAGACATCTACTATCAATTAGGAGTTATCTACTATTCTGAGCAACAGGATTGCGAAGCGCTGAAATACTTTAAGAAATTCCTTGCATTCAAAACGGATGACGAAAGTAAACTCAGTAAGAAATATGACAAACAACTAACGGATGTTGAAGAAATAATGGAAGAAGTGGACTTTTACTGCAATTTCTTTACCACCAATAAAGTCAATTTCAATCCTGTTCTCGTAAAAAATGTTTCTACTGCTGAAAGAGATGAATATTTACCGATCATCTCCCCGGATAATGAATTGATCTTCTATACTCAGGAATATGAGTACAAAGAAATAGGAGGAATAATGACCCAAACCATCCAGGAATTCTGCGAAGCTTCGAGACCTTCAGCTTCTGAACCTTTTTCTAAGGGAACTCCCATGCCAGATCCGTTTAACATTGGACCAAAGTATGGAGGTGCTACAATATCCATTGACAATAAGGAAATGTATGTCTGCGCCTGTGCAAAAGAAGGTAACTATTGGAATTGCGACATCTTCATGACTAAATATGACATCACAGAAGTTAAGGGTAAAAAGAAGTACATCTGGTCTGAACTCATCAACATCGGTCCAAATGTAAACGGGACCAATACCTGGGAAGCACAACCTTCTCTCAGTGCAGACGGTAAGACGCTTTACTTTGCGAGTGCTCGGCAAGGTGGTTATGGGGCGATTGATCTTTATTTTTCCGAAAGAGATGAAGATGGCAACTGGGGTGTGGCACAAAACATGGGTCCTGTTATCAACACTGCAGGTAGTGACAAGTCACCTTTCCTTCATTGCGACAGCAGAACTTTGTACTTCGTATCAGAAACATCTGTTGATCGGTTGGGAGCAGGGGGATTTGACATTTTCTTCAGCAAGCAAGATGTAAAAACAGGTGAATGGTCTAAACCAAAGAATATTGGATATCCAATTAACACAGCGGGTGACGAAGAGGCATTGATCGTGAGTACGGATGGAAATTATGGTTACTTTTCTTCTGATCAGACTAAAGGAGGTATTGGGAAAAAAGATATTTTCTACTTCTATATGCCTACTCACGCAAAACCTGACAAAGTGGTTTTGATGAAAGGAAAGATCAACACTGATAATATTGCAGAAGTGAAGGACGCTAAATTAGAGGTGCGTTTTGAAGATGGAACTACTCAAAAGCAAGAGATCAAAGTCCAGGATGATGGAAATTATGTGGCTGTTGCAAATATCGGTAATGGAAAACAGGATGCGCTGCTAGAAGTAAAGAAACAAGGAAAAGCCTATGAATCGAAACTGATCACTAAAGAATCTTCGAATGAAACATTCCTTAAAGATCAAGAACTGGAAGTTAAGTCAATTAAAAAAGGAAGTGTTTTTACCATAGATGACATTTTGTATAAAACGAACAGTTCTGAACTTGATCAAAAATCTCTTTTGGTACTCAAAGGATTTGCAAATTGGTTGAAAGAAAATCCAGACATCAAGATTGAGATCCAAGGACATACTGATGACCTTGGGGCAGATGCTGCAAACCTTGCGCTATCGCAAGATCGTGCATTTACCGTGATGGAATACCTGTCTACTCAAGGCATTCCAGCTTCTAGAATGAAGTTTCAGGGTTATGGTGAAACTAAACCAAAAGTTCCGAATACGACTGATGAGAACAGAGCCAAGAATCGTAGAACTGATTTCAAAATACTGTAAAAACGAACAATTCCTCAGAATATTTGTTCTTTGTTTAAAAGAATTCTATGACAATTTTCTGGTTCAGACGCGATCTCAGATTAGAAGATAATGCGGCCCTTTATT
This sequence comes from Flavobacteriales bacterium, assembly GCA_020635565.1. Lineage (GTDB taxonomy): Bacteria > Bacteroidota > Bacteroidia > Flavobacteriales_D > Parvicellaceae > Parvicella. The sequence goes on from JACJZN010000010.1 coordinate 15,078, forward strand.
ATGCTCTCAAGGAGAATAGTAATGTTCTACCCATCTTCATTTTCGATAAAAACATCTTAGATAAACTAGACTCCAGAAAGGACAATCGTGTTAGTTTCATTTACAAATGCGTAACTGCACTGAAGATCTCACTTCAGAAATATGGAAGTGATCTGAAGGTATTTTACGGAACTCCTGAGGACGTCTTTAAAACCTTGATCTCCCAAGTAGAGGTAAAGAAGATCTATACCAACAGAGATTATGAACCGGATGCGATTTCCAGAGATAAAAAGATCTTAGAACTTTGCACAAATCATGGTATATCATTTATCGCCAAAAAAGATCAAGTAATTTTCGACAGAAACGAGATACTCAAAAGTGACGGCTCACCATATACGGTTTACACGCCCTATAGTAAGCAATGGAAAACTAAACTAAATGATTTTTACATCAAGGAATATCCAACGACCGACTATTTAAAAAATCTAAAACAAGTCAAGGCGGAATCCATGTTGGAAATTGAAAAAATTGGTTTTCAGCTGGAAAATACAATTTCAATTGTTTATGATGTGAATATTAACATCCTAAAAAATTATCACAATACAAGGGATATTCCTTCAATTCATGGAACATCAAGGCTCAGTACCCATCTAAGATTTGGCACGGTAAGTATTAGAAAACTAGTCAGAATTGCCCTACAGTCCAATGAAAAATGGTTAAATGAATTGATCTGGAGAGACTTTTACCAAATGATTCTTTATCACTTCCCTCAGACTACAGATAATGCCTTTAAACCGAAATATGATCTCATCGAATGGGAAAATAATGAAAACCATTTCAACGCTTGGTGTGAAGGAAAAACTGGTTATCCTATAGTTGATGCTGGGATGAGAGAATTAAACACTACTGGTTTTATGCATAATCGAGTTCGAATGATTGTCGCCAGTTTTTTAACTAAACATCTTCTAATTGATTGGAGATGGGGAGAACGATATTTTGCTGAAAAATTATTAGATTTTGATCTCGCAAGTAATGTTGGAGGTTGGCAATGGGCGGCAGGGTCTGGCTGTGATGCTGCTCCTTACTTTAGAGTCTTTAATCCTTACCTCCAAACAGAGAAATTTGATCCCGATGAAAAATACATCAAGCAATGGGTTCCTGAATATAAATCCCCGAATTATCCTAAACCAATCGTAAATCACAAAATGGCAAGAGAAAGAGTTTTAGATCGATATAAAAGAGCGTTGAATTAATGTCATTATAAAGTCAAGTATTTGCAATTGAATTAAACTTGCTCTACCTTTGCCGTCCGAAATGAATTAAAAATCTAATTATCAATAAATAATGAGTACAATGACAGAAAAACTTCCTTACAAGGTTAAAGATATTAGTCTTGCAGACTGGGGTCGTAGAGAAATCAAATTAGCTGAAGCTGAAATGCCTGGATTAATGGCACTTAGAGAAGAATATGGACCTTCTCAACCATTAAAAGGAGCTAGAATTGCAGGATGTCTTCACATGACTATTCAAACTGCTGTTTTGATTGAAACTCTAGTTGAACTTGGAGCTGATGTTACTTGGTCTTCTTGTAATATTTTCTCTACTCAAGATCATGCTGCTGCTGCGATTGCTGCTGCTGGGATTCCAGTTTATGCATGGAAAGGTATGACTGAAGAAGAATTCGATTGGTGTATCGAACAAACATTGTTTGCATTTGAAGGTGGACAACCGTTGAATATGATCTTGGATGATGGTGGTGATTTAACGAATATGGTATTCGATCAATTCCCTGAGTTAACTAAAGATATCAAAGGTCTTTCTGAAGAAACTACTACTGGTGTTCACAGACTTTACGAAAGAATGAAGAAAGGAACATTGGTTATGCCTGCGATCAACGTAAACGATTCTGTAACAAAATCTAAATTTGACAACAAATATGGATGTAAAGAATCTTTAGTTGATTCTATCCGAAGAGCAACTGATGTAATGATCGCTGGTAAAGTTGCTGTTGTTGCTGGATATGGTGATGTTGGGAAAGGTTCTGCGGCTTCTTTGAGAGGTGCAGGAGCAAGAGTTATCGTAACTGAGATCGATCCAATCTGCGCACTTCAAGCTGCAATGGATGGTTTCGCTGTTAAGAAAATGGATAACGCTATCGCTGAAGCTGACATCGTAGTTACGACTACAGGTAACAAGGATATCGTAGTTGGACGTCACTTCGAAATGATGAAAGACAAAACGATCGTTTGTAACATTGGACACTTCGATAACGAGATTCAGGTTAAGTACTTGAATGATAAGTATGGTGCATCTAAAGTGACGATCAAGCCACAAGTAGATATGTACAATGTGAACGGTAAAGACATTATCCTTCTTGCCGAAGGTAGATTAGTGAACTTAGGTTGTGCGACAGGTCACCCTTCGTTTGTAATGAGTAACTCATTCACTAACCAGACTTTAGCTCAGATCGAACTTTGGACAAATAGTCAAGCTTACGGAAATGAAGTTTACATGCTTCCTAAGCATTTGGATGAAAAAGTGGCGAAATTACACTTAGCTAAGATCGGTGTTGAATTAGAAGAATTGTCTCAAGAACAAGCTGAATATATTGGTGTAGAAGTTCAGGGACCATACAAACCAGAACACTACAGATATTAATCTGAATTGCATAGTTAAGTACTAAGCAAAAACAATAACTTTGCCCAGTCCAAATCGGTCTGGGCATTTTTTTTATCATGAAGCTGAAGAAGAGGATTATTTATTACGCTATTGGTTTCTTATTGGGAATCATTCTTACTCTTGTCATTTTTGCTGACAAAGATATTTTTGGATTTATGCCTTCCAATCGTGTTCGTAAGGACATTCAGAACAGTAATATCATGATCTCACCTATGGAAAAGGCTAAATTAGATTGTATGGGGATCGATGAAAATTTCATTTTCGAGATGATCGAGAATGCTGATGTTAATTTCTCCAATAGTCAAACCAGTTTCAGCAAGGAAAAATTCTGGATCCAAGGGTACGAATATGATATGGAAGTTAAGAAGTACGAATTGGAGTATGAAGGTAAATTACTCTCCTTCTGGATTGCTCCTAAAGATTCAGTTTCCATTCTTCATACGGTTAATTCTAAGTGTAATGTTAACGAATCAGACAACCTAAGTCTCGAAATAATGCTGATGCCAGAACATTTAATCTTCAAAAAAATGCTCGAAAAAGAACTCTGGCTCAATAAACAAATCACCTGTTCTATGGAATGTCATCAAATTACGGACAAAGACATAGATGAACTTTTTAAAACAGGAGATATCCTCCTTGAGGAAAGTCTTCCAGGAAGAAAACCAAATCCGATCTACTTTATCAAACAAACGATTAACGAAACGCCATATATTTTCTGGGTGGAAATTGGCGCAACAAAAACCAGAATAAAATATTTCGTTAACGTATCCGGATTGAAATTAGAGAAAAACCAATTCCTATTGAACGAGATTTTCAATAAGGCTAAAGAAGATGATGGATGCGGTTGTTATGGGGATTAAATCCTAATTTATAAATTATTCATATTTTTACTTCAAACAATTATCCTTAACTGAAATGAAAAAATTAAAGGTCCTTCTTTTGGTCGTAGTGGTTGCAATGACTTTTGCAAGCTGTCAGAACTATGGTACCGAAAAAGAATTTGATGGCGTTCAACTATTCTATACAGAAAATGTAACGGAAGATGAAGCGGATAAACTAGGGGAATATTTGATCTCGTCTGGTTTTGCTGACGGAGCAGAAAAATCTGTTCAACTTGAAAAAGAGGGTGAAACATACCAGTTCAGAATGGTAGTTAAAGAAGGATTTGAAAAGAAAGAAGAATTCTTGGCTCTTGCCAAGCAATTTGCTAATGAAATGTCTTTGGATATCTTCGAAGGAGCTCCAGTAGAGGTTCACCTTTGCAACGACCATCTAGAAACTCTGAAAGTGGTATCAATGTAATTTACCTTCTAGGTAATTAACCTTCTAGAGCAACTACATCATTTACTTCTGGACAATGAGTCTTTAATAAAGACTCTATTCCTCCCTTAAGTGTAGCAGTAGATGAAGGACAACCTGAGCATGACCCTCTTAATACAACAGTGACTGTTCCGGTAATTTCATCAAAGCTCTTAAAATCAATTGCACCTCCGTCACTTTCGACTGCGGGTTTAACATATTCTTCGAGTAAATTATAGATCAAACGATCCGTTTCTGTATTCAACTCCGGTTTAACTGAAATGATCTTTTGATCCTCACCCTCTCCGGAAGTCATTGATTTTGGCTCAGGTAGTCTCTCAACAATCGTATCATTATTCTGAACCCAATCCTTAACGAATTCCCGAAGTTCATTCATCACAAAATCCCACTGAATAGCTTCAGTTTTTGTAACCGTCACAAAATTATTTGCAAAAAATATTGATTTCACAAATGGAAAAGCAAACAAAGCCTCAGCCATTGAAGAATGTCCCTTTGCGTCTTCAGAAGAAAGAAACTCTGCAGATTCCCCTCCATTCATCAACATAACATCCGTTACGAATTTCATCGTTGCCGGATTAGGTGTAACCTCCGCATATACTGTCACTGTTCTTTTCATGATCTTCATTTTTTTATCTTTGCAAATGTACTAGCTAAAAACACATGGCGCTAATTAAATCTTTACTCGAACATACTCCTCAATTTGGAGAAGATTGTTATTTCGCAGAGAATGCGACAATTATTGGAAATGTATCTACCGGAGATCAATGTAGTTTCTGGTTTCAATCCGTTGTTCGTGGTGATGTTCATAGTATCGAAATGGGAAACAAAGTAAATGTTCAGGATGGTGCTGTGGTTCATTGCACTTATCAGAAACATCCAACGAAAATTGGAAATAACGTTTCCATTGGTCACAAAGCGATTGTTCATGGGTGCACCATTCATGATAATGTTCTTATCGGAATGGGAGCTATTGTAATGGATGGTTGCGTGGTCCACTCTAATAGTATTGTTGCTGCCGGAAGTGTTGTTACTCAGGGCATGATAATTGAATCAGGCTCCATTTATGCGGGTGTTCCTGCGAAGAAGGTTAAAGACATCAATCCAGAACTATTTGAAGGAGAAGTGATGCGGATCGCTAATAATTATGTAAAATACGCTGGATGGTATAGATAGATCTTTTATGAAACTCCCCTACTCTCTTCGCTTTTGGTCAATATTTATTGTCTTGAATTTATTTGCCTTGATTAATGTCAATGCACAAGTAAAGCAAGCCGAGAAGAACATCTTCTTTGAATCTAATGTATATGAACTGTCCAAAGAACAACAAGCTGAGATCATTGATTTTTTGGATAAACCAAATATTCAGAACATTCAACTTTTTGGATTTGCCGATACTATTGGAAATTTAGCTGCAAATCAAAAGATCTCTGAGCAGCGGGTTAGCGCTGTTAAAGATCTTATACTAGCATGGTATGGAAATGTGATGATCATTACCAAAGCAAACGGAGAAAAACATCATCAGGAGCAACAACTTGCGAATCAGCGTAGGGTTGAAATAGTGGTAACCTATGAATTAGATCCTCCTATAAAAAAAGACGAGAAAATTACACCTCCACTTATTATTGAGGATTCCATCGTGATCATACCTGCACAAGATATCAGCCAGAGAGAAGATTTTTATGAAACTTTTGCTACTTCTGATCGTATTGTTATAGAAAACCTGCTTTTTGAACCTGGAACTACTGACTTTTTGCATGACAAAACACCCAACGAACTATTTTATCTAGCGGACCTTCTGAGGGAGAATCCTACAATGGAAATTCACATTGAAGGTCATGTGTGTTGTATAGATGACAAAAAATTATCAAAGAATAGAGCGCAAAAGGTCTATTCTTTTCTGAAGGATCACGGGATCAAGGGAAATCGGATGACCTATGCTGGTTACAGCAACAGTCAGCCTCGTGTGGAGGAATTAACTCCGGAAGATGAAAAGCTAAATCGGAGAGTTGAAATAGTAGTCACACAACGATGAAACAACCTTTAAACATATCGATCCTAGCAATTATATTTCTTGGTCTGATCGTACTTCCCTTTCACTCTTGTAAGGATAGTAATGAAGCTGATCAAATTAATGAATCTGAAGTGATCAAGCTGATTCAGGTAAAAATGGATGAGCAGATTAATTGCTGGAATAGTGGCGACATTCCTTGCTTTATGGAGCATTACTGGAAATCTGACTCCCTTATGTTTATCGGCAAGTCAGGAATTACACTTGGATGGCAACCTACTTTAGACAACTACCTGGAAAGTTATCCAGATCAAAAGAACATGGGACAATTAACCTTTGACAACAAACTAATCCATTTCATAGACAAAGAGACGATACAAGTTATTGGTGAGTGGCACCTCTCACGTCCTGAATTGGACGATCTTGGAGGTCATTATTCCCTGATCTGGAAAAAGAAGAATGATCAATGGGTTATCATTTCAGACCATTCCAGCTAACCCCTCTAAAAAAACACAAAATCATACCGCATATCATTTCGATTTTCTACTTTTGCAGCCAAATTAAGAAGCAAAACAAAAAAACAATAAAATGGCTGGAAACAGAACTTTCACAATGATTAAGCCAGATGCTGTTGAATCAAACAACATCGGGAACATCCTACAAATGATCACTGACGCTGGATTTACAATCAAAGCTATGAAGCTTAGAAAACTTTCAGAAGATCAGGCGAAGAAATTTTACGAAGTGCACTCAGAAAGACCTTTCTATATGGAATTGGTTGAATATATGACTTCTGGACCTATCGTTGCTGCAATTCTTGAAAAAGATAACGCAGTTGCGGATTTCAGAGCATTGATCGGAGCCACTGATCCAGCTGAAGCTGCTGAAGGGACTATCAGATCTAGATATGCTGAGTCTAAAGCTAAAAATGCTGTTCACGGTTCTGATAGTGATGAGAATGCCGCGATTGAATGTGCATTCCACTTTGCTGATGAAGAGATCGTAGGATAAATTCGAACGACAATACTTTACAAAGCCATTGCATTTCGATGTAATGGCTTTTATTTTTGTAAAAAAATAGTCATGAAACTCAATTACAAAAGAGAAGGAGAAGGAGCTCCCTTGATCATAATTCACGGTCTTTTTGGAAACCTCGATAACTGGCAGACACTAGGTAAAAAGTTTGCAGAGAATTTTGACACCATTCTTATCGACCAAAGAAATCATGGTCATTCAGGACACAGTGAAGATTTCGATTATGATTTTATGGCTTTGGACCTGATTGAACTTATTGAAGACCTGAAATTATCACATGTAAATGTAATTGGTCATTCCATGGGAGGAAAGACTGTAATGCGTGCTGCTCAGATTCGTCCTGATTTATTTGAGAAGATCGTAGTAGTAGACATTGGGCCTAAGGGATATCCAATGCACCATGATACCATTCTTGAAGGATTGCATGCGATTGACTTTGACAAGGTTAAATCCAGAGGTCAAGCGAATAAGGTTATCTCTGCCTACATTGAAGATGAAGGCGTAAAGCAGTTCCTTTTGAAGAATCTCTATTGGAAAGAAAAAGGTGTTCTAGACTGGCGTATCAACCTTCCGGTTATCACCAATAATATGGATAAGATCATAGCTCAGCTTCCATCTGATGAAGTAAACACTCCTACTCTTTTCATAAGAGGTGAAAAATCCAACTATATCATTGAAGACGATTACACGGATATCTTTATGCAATTTCCGAATTCAGATATCGAAACGATCTACAATGCGGGACACTGGATCCATGCGGAGAATCCTTTCGATTTCTATAATCTGGTAATGGATTTTCTTAAGAACTAATTATTCCTTGACAAACTTTACTGTAGCTTCACCTTTATCAGTTACAGCTTTCAACAAATAAACTCCATTTGACAAAGTGGAGATATCAATTAAACTATTTCCATCCGACAAGGATTCGACCAATTGTCCTGATAAATTAAATATCTCTACCTGTAGAAGAGCTGAGTTCTCTTTCAAAGTTAATTGCAATTGGTTTTCATTGATGAAGTGATAACCTGAAATTACTTCTTGTAAATATTGGATTCCAACAGGATATTCAATAGACATCTCCATGTAAACAGGCAAGTGATCACTCATATAAAACAAAGCATCCGCAACATCTGCAGGCACAGCCTGATTAAATCCACTGTTCACACTTTGATTGTAATGAAATCCATCTTGACCAATTGCAGTATAACTACCTCCAACAAAAGACACTCTATCCGTTCCGTTCTTAATTGCATCAGAAATAAAGATAAAATCAAATCTATCATCCATCCCTCCGGAAGATCCTCCGGCATAACCACCAGAAGAAGAACGTGTTGATTGCGTATGATATGGAGCATAGAAGCTATTACTATTCCAACTTCCCAATTGATTAATTGGATCATTCAGATTCATAGAACCTCCATTTAAGATCATTTGACATCCCGGTTCGCTGCTTTCATAAAAATTAAAATCTCCACCCAAGGCAATATTCCCTGTAATTCCTTGAGACTGCAAATAATTTTTAAAAGTTGTAGCCTCACTTTCTCGGTCATCAATATCACTTTGAAAAGTCCCAGCTTTCAAATGACAGCTATACAAATATAAATAGATCGTATCGCTTGTTGCTGACAAATTCGGTTCCTTGAAGTATACCTTATATTCAGAAATATCTCTTGTAACAGTTGAGATTTGATTTTGGGAAACCAAACCAAACTTTTCATTATTGTAGAAAAGCATATTATCCGTATCAGGACCATTATAGAAAGTAGCCTTACTGAAGTGAGTCACACCTTGTGTATTTATTGCATTACTTAGGATCAGATTAGCTCCATAATTTGTTTCTAGTTCGTTTACTAAAAACAGGTCTGGCTCTACGTGTCTTATGATCTTCTCCAAAGTATCAGCTCTATCTGAAGTAGAACTTGGAAAGTTCAGTAGGTTATAATACATAATGCTTACTGATTGACTTTCGGTTTGTGCTATTATAGATACTAATGGGAGTAGTGTAAATGCAAGAATTAACTTTTTCATTTTAGATATATTTAAAAAAAAGAAGTTAGACGAAATGCCTAACTTCTCGATACTAAGGTATATATTTTTTACTTTTTTTGGTAATAGAAGTATTCTATTACCAAAAAACACTATTACTATTTAACACTTTGTATAATAAAGTATGGATCTTTCCTATTCGCAGATTTATCAGCTGGTATTTGCCAAAGGGCTTTATTACCATCCAATGAATAAAACAAGTCAATCGCAGGAAAAAATATATTCAAATCGCCCATAAAATCTCCTTTTATCTCTGTAAAACTATTTTCAATTGATGACTTTTCAAAATTATAAAACACAGCCTTATTGTGCATAATTCCAATATGATAAAAACTATCTTCACTTATGTAAAAAATCGGATTATAAAAGAATATCAATGTATTTTTAGGTCCATCTTCAGCCTCTTCAATGACTTTACCTTCAATGAAATTATAACTAATCTCAGAATCTTTTATTACCTGCTCAATTATCCCTAGATAAGTATGTTCATCCCTTTTCTCATAAGTATCATACTTTCTATTTAGTAAAACACATGAAGAATAAACAACACCATTCTTGACTGAAACAAAAGTTCTAATGGGATAATTAATATTCTTTTTAATTTTTTCAGAGTTTAGCGTATATACAGAAGGACTATTTGTTGGCTTAAAATCCTTGTCTAGGACAAAAGTTACTATCGAAACATTCTTCTTTTCATATTCTGAAAGGATTCCAAAGTATTGATCATTAATCTTATTATAGCCAAAATCAAATTTAGATTCAGCTCCGATCATCAGGTCCGAAATTGGAATATCGACTTTAGCTAAATCGTTGCTAGTCAAATCAAAGCTATAAAGATTTAATCCATTCGTTTTGTCATCACGAGTATGAATTAATAAATGATTATTCTCGTTATAAACAAAATTACCTTTCTTTGAATTTCCAGACATCTCTTTTTTCCACTCCTCTTCAAGAAAGATCATTCCACGTTCTTCAACCAATTTGTATTTCACTAACTGATTCACACAATCAATATCAAAAATATTCCATGAAACATTTGGAAAACCCATATTTGCTGAGGTTGACATACCTACATTCATACTATGCTTTAATACAAAGAGTCCTCCCTCAAACCCCATAAAATCCAGCATTCTAAGGTGATCATAAAACAATTCATTTTCATTTAATTTATGTCTTCTCTTTATTTCATCTGCATAATCTGAATGTTTTACAGTCTCCAAATATTCACATGTACTAAAGTCTTTGTGCAAGTATCCAAACTTGAAATCTGGAAAAGCGCCTTTTTCCTCCCTTACTCTAAATAAAAACTTGTCACCCAATTCAATAAACGTCATTTTTCCGACTGATTCAAACCACATTCTAAACCCATCTGGAATGTCAAATTCATACTCGCTAATAAAATTGAGGTTCTCATCCATTTTAACAATTATAGTTTTTTCGTTTGAATTTAAACCATAAGCGTAAACATAGCCACTTTCACCTTGGAAATAATTGTAAGCATTTTTAATATTCTCAACTTGAGAAAAAGAAGTAACAAATACAAAAATCAACAGAGTTGAACCTATCCCTTTTTTAATATTTTGAAATTTACCCATAATTTACTTTTTTGCTCTTAATAGTGTTACATAAACTGGAAAATGATCACTATATCCATGAATGTATTCACTACGTGAATATGTTCGATGAGGATAATTCTTGTACTGACCTTCCTGAGCAATCAAGAATGGTTCATTAAAGACTTTCACACTGTAATATCCAAAATCATTATACGTTTTATCTTTATCAATCAATCCGCTTGAAAGGATCATTTGATCGAATAAGTTCCACCCATCGTTATATCCTAAGGATCCAATTCCCTTCGTATATAGATCGGCCATTGGATTAAACAATCCTGTACTTTCCACTTCTTGAGGTTTTGCCATAGGTTTCATAACTTTTTTCACACTCTTACTCACAGGATCATCATTCAAATCACCCATCATAATGATCTTTGCATCAGGTTCCGCCACTCGGATTGAATCCATGATCTGCATCGTCAATTCAGCTGCTGCCACTCTTAAGGGGCCACTTCTTTTCTCTCCACCTCTTCTAGAAGGCCAGTGACAAACAATAAAATGCATTCGCTCTCCCAACAAATTCCCTGAAACTAGCAATTGATCCCGAGTGTAGAAATCATCCATTCCATCTATTTTTAGCGTAAAAGTCTTGCTACTCTCCAATTGAAAATACTTTGGATTATACAATAGCGCTACGTCAATACCTCTTCTATCTGGAGAATCATAATGTACAATCTGATAATCCCTTTCTTTAATCGCTTCCTGAGCTACTAGATCCTCTAACACTAGTCTATTTTCAATTTCTGCAAGACCAAGAACAGCCATTCCATCAGGAGTAGATTCCAACCCCATCTTGCTAATAGCGAAGGACATGTTCTCCAATTTCTCTTTATACTTCTTTGAATCCCAGTTTTTCGGCCCTTTCGGAGTGAAATCATCTTGAAGTATCTTATTAGTATCTGGATCAACGATCGTATCAAACAAGTTCTCCTGATTATAGAATCCGATACAGGCAACTTCAAACTCTTTCTGAGCGTTTATGTTGTTGGATATGAATACGAAGAAAACCGCATAACTGACAGTTAATAAAAACTTATTCTTTGCGTTTTGTAAAACAGGTAAAGACATTAACATTTTTTATACTTTTGTGGGCTCAAATGTAAAAACATTAAAGTTAATATTGGATGAACCTAAGGTTAATAATTTTATCATCGCTATTCGTTTCTGCAGCTTCTGCGGGCATTGCCCAAACAGATACAACTGCAGTTGAGGATACCACGGCAAATTCCATTCCGCTTTTCATTATCAATGATGACGGTGGAGACGACAATGCCAACCAAGTGCAGAACGTGAGTGGTTTACTACAATCTTCTAGAGACGTTTACGCCAAACAAGTTGGTTTCAACTTCAGTTTTGCCAGATTTAGAATGAGAGGATATGACGCAGATGCGAACGTAGTTTTAATGAATGGAATGCCCATGAATGATCCAGAAAGTGGGATGGCAATCTGGGCTTACTGGGGTGGATTGAACGATATTACTCGATATCCCGAGATTCAAACAGGGATCAGTAGTTCGCAATCTACATTTGGAGGAATTCTGGGTTACACGAACATGAACCTAAATGCAGGAAGCAAACAACCCGGGACTAGAGTTTCTTACGCTGCTACCAACAGAACCTACAGACATCGTTTGATGGTAACTCACAACACTGGATGGATGAAGGGAGGCTGGGCCTTGAGCATGTCTCTATCCGGAAGATATTCGAAGGAAGGATATGTGGATGGAACGTTCTACAGAGGATACAGCTACTTTGTGGGGGTTGAGAAAAAACTTTCTGAAAAACACAGCATGAACTTAGCTTATTTCGCAGCACCTACTATTCAGGGGAGACAAGGAATAGCAGTTCAGGAAGCTTATACTCTCACTGGAAACAACTTCTATAACCCGTATTGGGGGTATCAAACAGATCCTGAAACAGGAGAGCAAGTAAAGAGAAATGCTCGTGTTAGAAATAACTTCGTGAATTATCTGATCTTGTCTGACGAATACAAGATCAATGCGAAAAGTAATATTAAGTCTACCCTGTATTATCAATTTGGTAGATCAGGAAATACAAATCTAAACTGGAATAACACTTCTGATCCTCGTCCGGATTACTACCGATATCTTCCTAGTTATTCTTACAATGGAGGATATGATGAAACAGGAGATCTGTATACTGATCTATGGACTTCCAATGATCCGTCTACAACCCAACTAGATTTTGACCATATGTATTTTGCAAACAGCAAAAACATGTATACTGTAGATAACGCCAATGGTAGTGGTGAAAGTTACACCGGAAACAGATCGAAATATATTATTGAAGATTACAGACAAGATCCTACTAGATTAGGTATTTATAGTGTCTACAATAATCAGATCAAAGATAACATGCGCCTTACAGCTGGTGTAAGTGCTTACAATTACAAAAGTGAAAATTTCCGAGAAATTAAAGATCTTTTGGGAGGAGATTTCTGGTTAGATGTGGATCAATTTGCCGAAAGAGATTTTGATGATCCTGAAGTTGCAATGAATGATCTTTCTACCCCAAATAAAATTGTAAAAGTTGGAGATCGTTACAGTTATGACTACGACATGCATGTTCAGTATGCTGAGATGTTTTCCAATCTGGATTTCAAAGTTGGAAAATCAATTGATGGTTATGCTGGGCTATCGCTTAGTGGAACACAGTTCTGGAGACATGGAAACCTTCAAAATGGTAAATTCCCTGACAATTCATTAGGAGATTCTGAAAAACAAAAATTCTTAAACTATGGTGTTAAAGGTGGATTGATTTACAAAATTTCTGGAAGACATATTGTGAACCTTAACGTTCTTCACCAAACGAAAGCTCCCTTATCAAGAAATGCTTACATATCTCCAAGAACCAGAGATCAAGTAGTTGATGGATTAACGAGCTCAGAGATTACCAGTGGTGATATCAATTATTTGGTTAGATATCCAAAATTAAAAGCTAGAGCAACTTATTTCTATACAATGGCTAACAATCTTACCTGGTCAAGAAGTTTTTATCATGATGAGTACAGAAACTTTGTGAACTACATGATGACTGGAGTGAACAAACTATATCAGGGTGTTGAAATAGGAGTTGAAGGAAATGTTACTTCTACAATTACTGCTAGTGCTGCATTCACTAAGGGATTATATATCTACAATTCACGTCCATCAGCAACAATTACAGTTGATAACTCACTCGAAGAATTAGCATCTGATAAGGTAGTCTACTTAAAGAATTACAAAATTGGAAACGGTCCTCAGACAGCAGCAACGATTGGTATTAAATACAGCTCACCAAAGTATTGGTTTGTGGGAGTTAATGCAAACTACGTAACTGACATTTATCTTGATCCGAATCCAGACAGAAGAACTCTTGAAGCTTTGGATGGTTATGTAGATACAGATCCACAGGTCGCTGAAATTCTTGCTCCTACTAAACTTGATGGAGGATTTATGCTAAATGCTTTTGCAGGATGGTCTTACAGAATAAAAAGTGGAGATTATTTAAGAATCAACGTTAACGTAAACAACGTTTTGAATAACACGTCATTTGTATCAGGTGGTTACGAACAATTGAGATATGACCCAACTCAAATTGATAAATTCCCAGCGAAATTGGGATATACTTATGGTCTGTCTTACTTCGCAATGATCACTTATATCTTTTAAAATTATTACACTCGAAAAAAATGAAAATGAAAAATATATCCATACTAGTTTTATTGGCAGGTCTTCTTGGTTTAGGAACTGCTTCGTGCGAACCGGAATACGACACTCCTCCTATCCCATCTATTCCAGAGGGAAAATTAATTACAATTGACACACTTTGGGCTTGGTACGCGGCAGGTGGAAGTCAATCTATCACTGAAGATTATTCTCTTTATGGAGTAATTACAACGGATGAATCTACTGGGGCTTTCTATAAAGAAGCTTACATTCAAGATGGAAATAGAGGTATCCGATTGAGAATGACTGCAAGCTCTTCCTTAACGATCGGAGATTCTGTTAGAATCTACCTTAAGGGAACATACTTGGATATGTATAACGAATTGATTCAATTAGATTCTGTAAATCCTGATGACAACATTATTATTCAGTCAAACGGAAATACAATCACTCCTTTAAATCTTGACATTACAGATTTGAGCGCTGTTGAAACGATTGGGACACAGGACTTCTACACTTACCAATCAAGATTTGTACAGTTAGATGGTGTTGAATTTGGTAGCACAGGAGTTACGTGGGCAGATGCTGTAAATCAGTTCTCTGTGAACCATAACTTAAATGATTGTAATGGTGGAACTGTATTGATCAGAGCATCAGGATATGCTAACTTTGCTGGTGATGTTGTTCCTTCAGGAAATGGTACTTTCCTTGGAATTATGGGGGTTTATGGTACTGATATTCAAATGTATGCTAGAACTCCTGACAACTTGACTATGGACGGATCTAGATGCGGAGCAATATCATGTGATCCGGTTGCAGCATTATCTGAAACATTTGCATCCTTCACCAATGGAGGAACTGCTGATGAAGCTTGTTGGGAAACAGTTGCAACGGTGGGTTCTATGAAATGGTCTATTTCAAATATCTCAGGTGATAATCTTGCCCAGGGATCTATTCTTGGAACAAGTGACTCTTCAAATGAAATGTGGTTGATCTCTCCTGAAATCACTTATGCCGGAACAAACATCCTATCCTTCCAATCTGCAGTACAGAACTGGAATCATGATGGATTATCTGTATACATTTTAACCAATTATTCAGGAAACCCAAACTCTGCTACTCAAACTGCTATTACTGGAGCTACTATTGCAGGAAGTTCTAGTGGAAATAATACACTTGTTAGTTCAGGAAATATCAATATTTCTTCTTTCATCTCAAGTGGAAACTACAGAATCGCATTTAAATACAATGCAAGTGGAGTTGGTGGACAAACCTCAACTTATAAAGTTGATAACGTAATCTTAACGCAATAATTCAAAATATAATTCTAATTCAGTTATAATTTTGCCTTAAATAAAATAGAAATGAAAAAACTTTACACAATTTTAGGAGCTGCTTTGATCGCTGGATCTGTATCAGCACAGACAGTTTATGAAAGCCAGGACTTCGAAACAAGTTTGGCAGGTAATGGTTGGACAGTTCAAAATCCAACAGCGAATGATACAACTGTATGGTATCAATCTACTGGAACCAACTCATATGCCAAAATATCAAACTATTATTCAACTCCTCAAGTAAACGTACCTGCGGAATCATGGTTGATCTCTCCATTGCTAGATCTTTCTTTAGCGACTAATCCTGTGCTTACTTTCCAATCGGTTATGAAATTTGCTGGGGATTCACTGACTCTTTTGGTATCTACAGATTACGATGGTTCAAGTGATCCAACACAACAAGGAACATGGGTAAACATTACAGCTAGTGCCAATTGGGATACTGACGATGCTGCTTGGGGATCGTTCTCTACTCAAGGATCTGGAGATGTTAGCTTAACTCCATATATTAGTGCTAACACTTATATCGCATTTAAATATATTGGTTCTGCTACAGACGGATCTACGTGGGAATTAGATAACATCATTGTTAATGAAGGTGGTGGTGGTTCTACGGGAACTGATGTTTCTATCTATGATATTCAATATACTACTGCATCACCTGCTGATTCTCCATACATGGGACAAACAGTAAACACAGGAGGAATTGTAACTCATGTAAGAGCTGATAACAAATTTTACATTGCAAGTGGAACAGGTCCTTACACTTCAGTATATGTTTTTGATGGTAACCAAACTGTTGCCGTTGGTGATTCTGTAACTTTTACAGCTGAAGTTGATGAGAACTACGAATTAACAGAATTGAAAAACCTTTCAAACTTCGTAGTTGTTTCTTCTGGTAATTTCTTTATGTCAAATGCTGTTACTACTGCAGAGGCAAATTCTGAAGCTTATGAGAGTGCATTAGTTCAAGTAACTGGTGAATGTACTGCAGCTGCTAACTCTTATAATGAATATCCAGTGAACGATGGTTCAGGTGATGTTTTAACTGATGACTTCTTCATCGGAGCTTCAAACTTCCAAGCTCCAACAGTAGGTGATTGTTATCAGATCAGAGGAATTGTTGACTTTACTTTCGGTGAATTCAAGATTCTTGCAAGAAACAGTGCCGATATTGTGCACATTGGAGCTAATTGTCCAGCAAGTGTTGAGGAGAATGGAGTTGCTTACGCAGTTTATCCAAACCCAACAAATGGTAGCATCACTCTTGATGTTGTTGGAAACCACACTTTGTCTATTACAGATGTAACAGGAAAAGTAGTAGAAGTAATGAATGTTGGTGGTACTTCTAACATTTCTCTGGTGGATTATAAAGCCGGGATCTACTTCTTCAACATTGAAGGAAACGTTACTAAAGTTATTGTAAAATAATTGTCATAAAATAAAACTATCAAAAGGGGCTCGATTTCGAGTCCCTTTTTTTTGTACCTTGGTGAAAGTAACAGCTCCCGAAGGTATGAAGCAACTAATTTTCATTTGCCTGTTATTTAGCTCCTCTCTTATTAATGCACAACAAGTGCTTAGTGTTGATCTGGATAAGATTAAGACTATAACGGAGGATATTGCTTCAGAGAATTACTATCCTTCCTTGTTGAGTAGATTCGAAAAATTTGATACAACGTTAACTGCAAAGCAAATGCACTTTCTTTACTATGGTAAGTTCCACCAACCATTTTATGATCCAAGTTCATATTATCTCGAAAGAGAAAAGATGTATGATCTGATCAAAGAAAAAGATTATAAAACGGCATTAGAACACGGTAAATTGGCATTTAATGAAGATCCTCTTGATCTCAGAACACTTTTTGGTCTTTATTTGTGTAATCAACAACTTCT
The DNA here is from genome assembly GCA_020635565.1 of Flavobacteriales bacterium. Classification (GTDB taxonomy): domain Bacteria; phylum Bacteroidota; class Bacteroidia; order Flavobacteriales_D; family Parvicellaceae; genus Parvicella. Next base: position 32,659 of record JACJZN010000010.1, read on the forward strand.
CCTGTTGAAGGATGCCGAAAACTACGAATTTCTTTATTATGCATTAGTAGGAACCATTCTTCAGACTGGAAGTGGTAAAAATGCCAATGAAGCTTTTGTAGTGATGAATACTACTGATGAACAAGAAATCATCTCAAGCATTGGTAAAAAAGTAAAAAAATTCAAGACGGTTAAAAGGACTACGGATTGTTTCAAATTTGAAAAGAGCGAAGACAAAGTTTTGAATAAAATCAAAAAACTTTACTTCAATAAAGAGATTCCGTTAATGAAAGAGCAATAAAAAAGGGAGACTTTAGCCTCCCTTTCTTCAAATTATTAATCAATTATTGATTTGCTGTATATCTATCTTTGAGATATTTCATGTACGACTCAAGATCTTCCGCTTCTCTTTTGTATTTACCGGCAGCTACAGAAATAATTTTAGCCTTCTGCATATAACTATCAGCCGTAGTCCAGTCATCCATCCACATATAAGCTTCAGCAAGGTTAACATAGATCAAAGCTGTTACTTTATCATTTACTCTCGCTTTACTGTCATTTACATCACTTTCCTGAAGTGCTTTTTCCCAGATTGCAGCAGCTTTCTTTAGCTTACCAATTGCATCACTCTTAGATACATCCTTATAAATTAGATCATACCCTGCCTTCGCTTGTGTATATGCATCAATCAGGTCTCCGTAATCCTGTCCTTTATGCTTCTTAATCGTATAAATCTCTGTAGCATATGCTTTTGTTGGGAATCCACACTTATCGTTTACCATTGTATTGATCGTTGACAAGATAGAAGTAAGTTCCTGCTGCTGAAGAGTCACCCAGAATTGGTTATAATTATCAATTCTCCAATAATCGTAACTGTATTCAGAATCAAACTTATTGATCAATTTAGACTTCTGACCGAAGTTTATGTTCTCATTAACGATTATACCCTGACTTGGAACTTCTACAGTGATTGTAACAGGCATTTCATATTTAGCATAATATTCGTACTTCGTTGTAGCTCCGGTACCTGAAATCTTTTTCTCAACAGATGCATTTTTTAGCCCTTCAAAATTGATTTTGATCACAGCTCCACCATCACCTTTTGTAAATCCTTCTAAACGCACTGCAGCATCAACAGTTCCCTCAGTTATATCTGTAGTTAGGATTGGCTCATCCAATTCTTCCTTTAACTTAGGCATTTCAGGATATGGAGGTTTAACCGGCTGAGCAACTGGCGTACCAGCATTAACGGATTTTTGCCATTTCTCCATTTCTAATAAATAGGCCTGATCGACCTTCTTCTTTTGTTCGATCCATGTTACCAACTGAGATTCAGCCAAAGTGATCTTTGCTTCAAAAGCATTTAAAGAATCTTCATTAGCGGCAATATATTTATCGTGATTTAATTCAATTGAATACACCTTTGGTCCTTTGATGGGATTACTAGGTAATTGAATATAATTGAAGGTGATCTTTTGATCATCCACATTTTGAGCAAATGATGCTCCTGCAATTAAGATAGATGCAAATAGTAAAATTTTCTTCATGATTTGGTTTTTTAGTGTTTAGTCCTACCTCTTACAAAAATAAAACCAAAACCGAAACCCCCAAGTAAATCAGGACTTTAGTTTAGTAGAAAATGCTTTTTTGAACTTTTCTACTTTAGGCTGGATGACGAATTTACAATACATCTCATCTCCATGCTCAGAAAAATAATTCTTATGGTAATCCTCTGCTGGATAAAATTCAGTCAATTCAGCTATCTCCGTAACAATTGGATTTGGCCATGCCTCTGAGTCATTCAATTCCTCCTTTACTCTTTGAGACTCCACCCTTTGATTCTCATTTGTGTAGAAGATCGCTGACCTGTATTGAGTCCCAACATCATTTCCTTGTCGATTCAATGTAGTTGGATCATGTGTTTTCCAGAATACTTCAAGTAATTCTAAAAAACTAATAGCTGAAGGGTCAAAAGTAATCTTTGCCACTTCTGCATGTCCGGTTTCGCCAGTACAAACTTCTTTATAACAAGGATTCTTTATATGGCCTCCTGTGTAACCCGGAATTACACTTTGAACACCTTTTAATTCAGAAAATACAGCCTCCACGCACCAGAAGCATCCTGCTCCTAAAACTGCGATTTCCATTTGATTTTTATCCATAACTGTCTAACTTTTCCAAACTTAATAAAAAGCGATTTAATTAGTCGTCAATCCTCCCCGAGAATTCTTTACTTTACATCATTAATGACAATAGATAATGAAAACCTTTTTCGTATTGCTAATGGCTATCTCCTTAATTCAAATCGATATATCTGCTCAAAAGGACTCAACAAGTTTCTATGGCCATAGAGGATGTAGAGGTTTATATCCTGAAAACACACTTGAAGCATTCGAACACGCAATTGACTTAGGCGTAGATGGTATTGAATGGGATGTGATTGTTTCTAAAGATAAAAAGTTGATTATTTCTCACGAACCCTTTCTAGATGCTAGTTATTGTTTCAATAAGGAAGGCAAAGAAATTAGCGCCTCTGAAGGTAAAAAAGTCAATTTCTATGAACTTACAGCAGAAGAAATTCAACAATTCGATTGTGGTTCGAAAGTAAACAGCAAATTCCCCGATCAGTTGATGATCAAAACTTATAAGCCTACTGTTCAAGAAGCGTTTGAAAAACTGAATCTAAAAGATGTAACGATTCTTTTCGAGATCAAATCTGAGCGATCAGATTATAGCATCTACCAACCTGAGCCAAAAGAGTACGCGAAATTGATAGCTGCTGAAATTGAAGATTTTGAATTTAAAGCCAATATTATTTTCATGTGTTTTGATGGAAATTTACTTGATGAATTACATCAAATACTACCTGACTACAGATATGTTTACTTGACCTATAAACCTTTCACTTCCGTAAAGACATTTCTTAAGCAAATTTCCTTTACACCTTACGCACTAGGAATGTATCATCCGACTATTCGAAAAAGAGATGTAAAATTATTAGGCAACCAAGGTATCAAGACTTTTGCATGGACTGTAAACAAACCTGAGCATTCAAACAAACTTATGAGATATGGAGTAAGTGGAATAATTACTGATTATCCAGATTCAGTGAAAAGAACTACTCATCCGGTTGACAATCAGAAATAAGCTGAGCAAATTTCGCTTCATTTTCTTTACTCAAACGCATTTTACCATATTTCTTATCCCATTCATCTATACATTGTTCTCCTTGAAGACTACTTTGATTCTTTTGGATCTCTCGGCACTCACAAAATTCTTCAGCAAGCTTTTCCACGCTTGGAGAAACACATGAAGAGATTACAAGTATAACAGGCATGAATATGATTAACTTTCTCATATCATCAAAGTTAGTCATTTGACCAAACATCCTGACAAAAAAAAAGCACTTCCAAAGAAGTGCTTTTTCAAAAATCCAGTGAGATTATAATTTCTCTTCGATCTTTTCCATTTTTTCAACAAAAGTTTTGAATCCATCACAAGCTTCTATGTCTGACTTCTTCACTTCAAGTTTATCTTTACAGTGATCTTCGATTTCTTCAAACTTTTCCTCCAAAGCATCAATTTTCTTAACTGCCTCTTCATCTTTCTCCAACTCCTCTTCAGAATCGAATTTATCTACTGTTGCAAGAACATCATCAGCTACAACATTCATAGCATCAACACATCCACATGCATCTTTCAAATCTTCAACTTTAATATCTTCCGCAGAACCTCCTCCGCATGAAGTCATTGCCAAAGTTGCAACAACTCCTAACGATAATAATACTTTTTTCATCTTATATTGTTTTAAATAAAAAAAGGAGCAAGAGCTCCTTTTTTCGTATTAACTAGGTTTTCTTAGTGTCCCATTAATTCTTTAAATGCTGGACACTCGTCCATCATTTCTTCCATTTTCTTCATTTTGTCTTCGTCAGAAAGATCTTTCATCTCTTCTTTCATCTCATCTCCAAGTTTCTTACAAGCTTCTTCATCAGCTTTGTACTTCTCTTCGATTTCTTTCAATTTTGCTTCATCATCTCCAGCAGCTTCCATTTCTTTCATTGCCTCAAGTCTAGTTTCAGCACAAGAACACATATCGTGTCCACCACATGAAGTCATTGCCATTGCAGCAACAACACCTAATGATAATAATACTTTTTTCATTTTTTTGGAATATTTAATTTTTAATTCGTGGGCAAATATCATTAATTCATCTATAAAAACAAAGAGAAATTTAAAATTTAGCGTTAACTATAGTTTAATTAACAAAAAAAGCCACATGAAATCACGTGGCTTTTTTCTTTCGAATATCTAAAATTATTTAGAAGCTTCTTCCAATTTAGGAGCAATTTCGATCAATCCAGAAGCATCACACTCCAACATTTTCTCTCCTAATTTTTTTCCATCTTCTTCAGATCCCATTGATCCTGCGTACTTGTCAACCCACTCATCGTGACATTTTCCTTTGTCTTCTGCTTCTTTACAAGCACAAAACTCTTCTGCAGCAGCATCTACATCGATCCCACATGAAGTCATAGCCATAGCAACAACTCCTAATGATAATAATACTTTTTTCATTTTAAAATTTAATTAGTTAACTATATCCAGCAAATATCTAAATAATCTTGATTATGACAAAATTTTACCACTACAAGAACTATTATTTTGAAGCTTTTTCCAATTTAGGTGCAACTTCAAGCAATCCTGTCATGTCGCATTCCATCATCAATTCAGCTAATTTTTGACCATCTTCTCCGCTACCGTCAAAATCAGCATACTTATCAACCCATTCATCATGACATTTCCCCTTGTCCTCTGCATCTTTACATGCGCAAAAATCCTCAGCGATCTTCTCCACGGTGATCTTTTCTTCATTAGGTTCTTACTTTGTCTCTCCACCACATGAAACTAGTGCTAAACCCAAAGCTATTACGAAATATTTCATTCCTTTATTCATTGTCTTCCTTAGCATCTAACTTCAAACACTCCTCATTCGTAAGAATCTCGGCAACAGCTCCTTGATCCTCAGTGATATCTTCGTAACGATCAAATTCAGCCATTAATTTTTCCATAACACAATCGCAATAAGCTCTCTCGCTTTTCTTTTCACACATATCCAAAAAGTTTTTCTGATCATCCTCAGACCAACCTCCACAAGAAGACAGAACAACAGTTCCGAAAGCTAGTAAAAATGCTGTTTTTTTCAATTTCATAGTTAATTAAATTGGTGTAACAAATATAACGAACTATTATTCGCAGCAAAGAATAAACCTAGAAATAATGCCGGATACCTAAACTGAAACTTCTAACAGCCGCAAAATTAAAAACCATAGCTGGAACCGTAACCGACCCCACAGACACAAATTCTCTAAAAAAACCAACACCATATTCCAGCCCAGCTTGAATGGATAAATTTTCACGAAACGGATAGGCTAAATTGAGACCAGGAGAAATTCCTACACCATAATCATCGCCCTGAAATGTCCCTAAAGTCGCTTTTCGGAGAGACATGGAATAAAACAGATCACCATCGAAAGACAAAATAAATTTATTGAGGCGCCACTTTTTCTCCAATCCTAATGTTACAATGAATGGCACTACCGAATGGGTTCGGATATTATTTTGGATCGACAGACTGTATTGACCAATCAGACGAATACTATAGTCCCAGCCTTTTAAAGAAGATTGTTGACCAAACTCCAGATAAAGACCTGGTGTATAAGTTTTAAAGTCATAGAGTTCAATAAGATTGGAAACCCCGTATCCAAAACTTCTTTTATGAGGCGAGATTGAATCTTCCTGAGCATAACTTGAATTACCTATTATCTGGCAAACAACTGTGCAAAGAATTATCAATCGAAATATCAAATTCATGATTAGTTAGAGATATGTAACTGTCCAGAATTTGGATCGTAAGAAGTTCGATACTGATACAGTGCATAAGGTGCTGGTCCCTCCAGAACGGTTCCATCGAAAATACTATACTTAGTCCCATCACAATCGCATTCCACTATGAAGTTGGTGCTATCTACCACTCCATACCCACATGAATTGGGAAGTTCAAATGTACATTTACGCTCATATGCAACAACAGTTTCATAAGATTGCCTGTAAACAATAATACCATCATTTCCGCCTGTAACGTAAACCCATCCCCCTATGATATTAAGATTCGAATAGGCTGGCAAACTTGTATTAATGTATATATCCACAGGCACGTATGGCATTTGATTTTGGTTGCCCCGACAACCAAATATCAAAGGCAACATTAACACTAGTTGCAGGTATGAAATTAGATTTTTCATATTTTGTAATTGTAAATTTAAACGAATATCTTTACAGAAACGTGTACTGTTGGTGCTAAAATTGACAATACATTTAGTAATCCAATGATCTATGAGAATTCTTTTATTGATATTTTTTCTTGGAGTGGCCGGAACGACTGCGACTACATACGCGCAAGAACCAGTGAACGAACATTATGAAAAAAAGAAAAAACAACGTAAGAAAGATCAAGATAAAGCTGAAAAAGAGATCCTTAAACAGCATGAGGATATCCAAAGCAAGGAAACTAAAAAAATGATGAAGGAAACCAAGAAAAAATCAAAACGGCTCAAGAAAGGTAAATCTCCCGACCCGTTTTGGAAAAAATGGTTTATTAAATCTTGATCCCTGAGAAACAAGTCGATTCAAAAGTGGTGCTCTGAATAGTGTCTCCTTTATTCGATAACGATCTCATATGGCAATCTTGCCTGAACGCCTCTCATTGAAGACATTTCATCGATGGTATTCAGCATTTTCATCACCTCAACTGAAGCCTTCGAACTAGTTTTGTTATCTTCTTTTCCAAGCTCCATATTTCTTAGAAAATCCATCATGCCATTATCCCACTCCGGATAAACTTTAATGTGAATATCACTCTTTTTGATCTTAGCTTGTTCAGCGGCATAGTATAAGGCATCATCAATTCCGCCTAGCTCATCAACCAATCCGATATTAAGCGCATCAGTTCCTGCCCAAACTCTACCCTGTCCAATACTGTCTACAGCAGCTTGCGTCATTCCTCTTCCTTCAGCTACTTTTTTGGTGAAGTCATCATAGATCTGATCGACTCCTCCTTGAATAATATTTCTTTCCTCTTCTGTCAATGCTTGGAAAATCGGTAACGAAGAATTAGCGTGTACATTTGTTTTAGCCCCATCTATCGTTATCCCCAGTTTATCCTCGAGCATTGGTCCAATATTAGGTATTACACCAAAAACGCCAATAGAACCTGTAATTGTATTAGGCTGTGCATAGATCTTGTCGGCAGGACAGGCTATATAATAGCCTCCAGACGCAGCAACATCCCCCATTGATACGATAACTGGTTTCACTTCCTTTGTAAGTTTTACCTCTCTCCAGATCACATCAGATGCTAGTGCATCACCTCCCGGACTATTAATTCTTAAAACTACGGCTTTGATATTTTCGTCCAGTCTTGCATCTCGAATAGCTTCAGAAACTGTTTCAGATCCGATTGACTCTCTTGTGCCTTTACCACTATTGATACCACCTACAGCATAGACAACTGCAATATTCTCATCTTCACCGGCATTCTCCTTCTTAATATCCCTGTCCTTATGATAAGCATACTGTTCAAAATCCAGAAACTCAATTTCATTGATGGACTCAGCTTTGGTATTCTTTTTTATTATATCCAGAACCTCATCCTTATATAACAATCCATCAACTAACTTATAACTCAAAGCTGTCTCCGCACTTCTGACATACAAGCTATCTGCTATCTCATTCAAATAAGCAACATCAATGCCTCTCTCTTTAGATATCCCTTTAAGCATTTGATTCCACATTGCATTAAGATAAGTCATTGTCTGCTTTCTGTTTGCATCACTCATGCTATCAAGCATAAATGGTTCTACAGCCGATTTGAATTTATTATTGGAACCTCTGATGATCTGCATATCTACCCCTAACTTATCAATCATTCCTTTAAAGAACATGAGTTGAACTCCCAAGCCTCTGAATTCAACTAGTCCTACCGGATTCAGATAAACTTCGTTGGCAGCGGATGCTAGATAATATCCTTTTTGCGAGTAAACATCTGCGTATGCAATCACAAATTTTCCGGACTCCCTGAATTCAAGTATACTGTTTCTGATCTCCTCAAGGGTGGCCATACCTGCACTCATCGCAGGAGGTAGGTTAATCATGATCCCATCAATTTTTTCATCCTTCTCTGCCGCTTCCAATGCAATTTTTATCTCGCGAAGTCCCATTGTATAGTTCGTTTGAATATTCGAACCTGTAAATGAGATCTCCGCATTGGAAAGTTCTGAGATGTTACCAAAGCTCATTTGAAGAACGCTATGTTCCTCATATTCATATTCTTTTTCATCAAATGCGATCCAAATGATTACAACAAGGGTTAATATCCCTAGAAAAGCTAGAAAAATATAGGCTAATGTCGATGCCCAAAAACTTCTCCAAAATGGTCTCATAACTTTACAATTTAGTTCTTGAGTACAAAATAAACCATAGCTATTCAACAAAATTGCGGCTTCTACATGAATGGTAATTGTTGTTTGTTTAACGGTTTTTATTTACTTTTGACATCGGATTTTTTGATATGAAACGACTTCTTTTAATACTCATCTTTGCATTATCTGGACCAATTTTTCTTGGTGGTTGCACTAACTCTGATGCTGTGGAAGCTCAAGTGGTTCACACCAAAGCTTGTACTATTGAAATTACAGGAATGATGTGTGAGAAGGGTTGTAAGACCACCATACAAAATCGGATAAACGAAATGGAAGGGGTGATTATAGGTGAAGTTGATTATCCTTTAGGTAAAGCTTTTATTACTTATGATGCCAATGTCTTATCTTGCGAAAAGATCATTTCAGAGATTGAGTCTATTGGAGATGGTCTTTATAAGGCTACAAAAGTTGAGGATAAGGATATTGAAAATTCCCCTGAAAACTTGGATGAGAATGGTGAAGGGAACAGTGCAAGTGTTGAAAGTTACAGTTTTGAAGTTCCAGATATCACATGGTTCTTCTCGGCACTACTTTAAACTATATGAGTTATCCACTATCGCCAGCTTTGGCTCACACCACAAAAATGCCTTTCAGGATTGACGTTGAAAAGGCTGAGGGTGTCTTCATTTTTGACAAGAATGGAAAAAAATATCTAGATTTTATCTCTGGAATTTCTGTAAGTAATATTGGACATAGACACCCGCATGTAGTTAAAGCGATCAAAGATCAACTAGATCATTACATGCATACTATGGTATATGGTGAATTTCATCAAGATCCTCAGATCAACTTAGCTGAAAAGTTAAACGATATTCTCCCTAAAGGATTGGATGTTTCCTACTTTGTGAATTCAGGGACAGAAGCTAATGAGGCAGCTCTAAAACTAGCGAAAAGGTATACAGGAAGACATAAACTGATCTCCTTTGTAGGCGCCTATCATGGTAATACACATGGCTCTATGAGTGTTAGTTTCAACGAATTGAAAAAAGCCCCATTCAGACCATTGCTTCCAGGTGTTGAGTTCATTCGCTTTAATGACAAAAATGAATTACAAAAAATAAATGAAGAAATAGCAGGTGTGATCGTAGAGCCTGTTCAAGGAGATGCTGGTGTTAGGATTCCAGACCAAGACTATCTCCAAGCGCTAAAGAAAAGATGCGAAGAAGTTGGTGCTTTATTGATCTTTGATGAGATCCAGACAGGCTTTGGAAGGACGGGTAAATTGTTTGCATTCGAACATTATAACGTTGTCCCTGATATTCTAACCATCGCCAAAGGTTTTGGAGGTGGAATGCCTATCGGTGCATTTATTTCAAGTCATATGATCATGGATGTCCTTACTGAACATCCAGCTCTAGGTCACATCACCACATTTGGTGGTCATCCTGTCAACTGCGCTTCAGCTTTAGCCAACATCGAAGTACTTGAAGGTGATAATTGGTCTATCATCAAGGATGCAGAAAGGAAGGGAGCGATGATCGAGAAGCTACTTATTCATCCTGAAGTTATTGAGATCAGACGTAAAGGACTTTTCTTTGCAATACAAATGAAAAATGCTGAAACTGTTGCGAAAGTTGTAAACGGATGCAAGGAAAAAGGTCTTCTAAGCTATTGGTTCCTATCAAACCCTGACAGTTTCAGAATTGCCCCTCCTTTGACGGTCTCAAATGAAGAAATAAATGAAGGCTGCCAAATCATTCGATCGGTATTTGATAATTTGGTCTAGGATTAATTCGTTTCAGTATCCCAGATATACTCATTAATGATACCACCATTTTTGAAATAAGCTGTGCTCCACTTACTGGTAACTTTCTTATACTCATCAGCCTTATTCCCTCTTACAACGATCCTTAGAATTGTGATCTCAACAACTTCACCTAAGTTATTAGTTCTCTGAAATGTTTTTTCAGTAACACCTTCAGGATATTGATTTGCTAAAGGATCAATATTTTCATCTGAGAACATGGTCGCCTTTTGCGTTTTTACACTATCCATAACTACTGAATTGTCATAACCCACATCAGAAAACTCATTATCAATAGAAGCATTATCATCTAATACATTATCCTGATATGCCACCATTTTATCCATATTTTCCTCAACCATAGCAGACTCCTCCTCATCCATCCCCAATTGATCCTCTTTGATCTTATCCTTGTCCTTATAATTATCCTGACTTCTTTCCTCATTGATAACCATTCCATCCTGATAAAGATCTGACAGATCGCTCTGATAAATTTCCATTGCAGAAACATTATCCTCACGAGGAACATCCATCTCATCCGCAAATTCATCAAGATAATCTCGATACTCCATATTATAATCATTTACAGCATCAGTCTTTTCTACGCTTTCAGCATGATTATCTAGGTTGATATCCATTTGAAGTTCCTTAAAGTCATCCATCTGAACTACCGTCTCTTCCTTTCTTCTTAAGTCACCATCCTCCGCAAATTGTTCATAGTCAGAAGCCATTTGTTTATAATCTCCGTATGTTTCATAAGTAGAAGACACTCCTTGATCAATCAAGTCATTGCTAATGTCAATCTGTATCTCCTTGTAGTCTTCCATATCAACAATGTTGTCCTCTCTTCTAACATCCATCTTTTCAGAAGCATCCTCTAAGTCATTCTGATAATCATTGTAGTATATTCTATTCTCGTTTGTTACATCCACTTCAGTTCCTGCTAGATCCAATTGAAGCTCTGATTGTTCAAGCTTGTACTCTTCCATATCATAGATGTTCTCCTTTCGATTCTCGTCCAAAGAGTACTCATATTCCGATCTTGCCTGTTCTGAATTATCGTAGTAATTATTTAAATTATTAGAACGATTGGTCTCCACATCATAGAAGCCTTCTATCTCCATCGTCTTGTTTTCCTTGTACTGCTCTATCTCAAGCAATACATCTTTTCTTTGTTCATCCCACAACTCTTGTAATTCTGCATATTCTGTATCCATCTGCTCGTAGTCTTCGTTAATAGATTCTGTACGATCAGACTGAAACATCAATTCATCCTCATTATCTGTTTTTACTTTTTCCTTGTAGGTTTCGTAATCTGCATCTTTAGATGTGATCTCATCTACCCGATCATCCGCCCAAAGTTTTTCAATTTCCTCCTCAGACATATGAATCTCCTCTCCATAATATCCAGGATCAATCTCAATCGCGTTCTCTTTCTCGATCTTCTCCTTTTGAGCTTGAGCAGCATCAGACATTAACGCTTTTATCTCCGCAATTTTATCAGTTGGATATTTCGCACCTGGTTTCACTCCCAACGCTCCTTCATAGGCATCTATTGCCTTCTGATATTTTTTCTCCGCGAACAATGCATTACCTTCCTGAACAAACTCATTATACGCATCGAGCTTTCCTGCACTGGCTTTTGCTTTTTTAATTTTTTCCAACTGCGCTGGCGGATATGGATCTGCTGGTTTTAAATCCTTTGCTCTTCCATAGAGTTCTTCAGCTCCATCCCAGTTTTTTGCTGCAAATAGAGCATCAGCTTTATCAATGATTTTCTGATATTGCTTATCGATGAACTTCGCAGCCCATTCCTCCATTAAATTATTCAGATAATTCACCTGCTCCTGAGGATAGCTCTCATCTCCTTTTATCTTCATAGCAGCATCATACAATCCCTTTGCCGCGATTGCCAGATCATCACTTTCTGCAGCTATTGCTTCATCCCTTTTCGCATCAGCTTTCGCAATTGCCGCCTGATATTTTTCTAACAAGGCATTTTCATTTGCCATATTTGAAAGGATGTCATTGATTTCGTTGATTCTCTTCTGAGGTTCTGTCTCAGCAGGCAAAATGTTCTTTGCTTCTGTATAAGCATCAATTGCTTCTTGATATTTTTTACTATCCTTTAGCGACTTTCCTTTAGCCATCAACGCATCATACTCCTGCTTTTTCTTAGCTTGTTCAGCGGCTGCATCATCAGCAGCTGCAGCATCTGCCAATTTCTGATCAATCAATGCGATCTGCTCATTAGGACGAGGTCTATCAAAAACCCCCTTCGCTTTTATATAATCTGTTTTTGCTTCCTTCCATTTTCCAGCCTCAAATAAACCATCTGCACTCGCCATGTACTTATTGTATTCATCCTCTTTGGCTTTCATTGCAGAAACTTCTTTAATTCTCTGGTTCAAGATATCCTCTTTAGCAGCAAACAAACCTTTAGCCTTTGAATATAATCCTATAGCTTTCTCATATTCTCCAGCTTCCGTTAAAGCAGTTCCTTTCTCCAGATATTTTTGAAATTGAGTCTCTGTTTCATCATCCAGCTCCTTCTTCATTAGATCGTTCACCTCATCGATCTTCTTTTGAGGAATTGGACTATCTGTTTTAACTTCTTTTGCTTGTCCGTAGAATCCCTTAGCTTCCTCCCAACTCCTAGCATCCTTAGCGGCATCTCCCTTTGCTATTAGATCATTGAATTCCTTGTCTTTCGCTTCTGCAGCAGCATCTGATGCCTTCTGAGCTTCGTATGCTGCCTTAGCATCTTTAGCTGCCTTAATCTTTTGGTTTGCCAGAGCATTATTCACATTCAAACCTAAAGCTGATTCATATTCATTAATAGCCATATCAAAGGCATTTGAAGATAGATGGCCGTCTCCTGCAGCAACAAATTTCTCAAACTGGGCTTGCTTAGCTGCAGCGTCCTGATCAGCCATTTCCTGCTCATAAGCAGCTTTAGCATCCTTTGCTTCCTTTAATTTTTGATTCGCAAGTGTATTATTTACATCGAGATCAAGCGCTCCTTCATAATCATTTATCGCACCATCAAAATCCTTTGAACCTAACTTTCCATCTCCAGCTGATATAAACTGATCAAACTTTGCCTGCTTCTGTTCGGCTTCATTCTTGTCAGCCATTTCCTTTTCATATGCCGCTTTTGCATCTTGTGCCTCTTTGATCTTTTTGTTAGCTTTTGGATCATCTACAGCTAACGCCAATGCTTCCTGATATTTAGCTATCGCTCCGTCAAAATCTTTAGATCCTAACTTACTATCACCATCAGAAATGAACTGATCGAACTTCTGCTTCTTAGCTGCTTCAGCATCAGAATTCTCTTTTGCACTTTTTGCATCCTGAGCTTCTTTGATCTTAGCATTAGCTGCAGCGTTATCATAACCTGTATTTAAAGCTTCCGTATATTTTGCGATCGCACCATCAAAGTCCTCACTTCCTAACTTCCCATTTCCATCGGCCATGAACTGATCAAACTTCTGCTTTTTAGCTGCTTCAGCATCTGCATTCTCTTTTGCACTTTTTGCATCCTGAGCTTCTTTGATCTTGGCATTAGCTGTGGCATTATCAAATCCAGTATTTAAAGCTTCGGTATATTTAGCGACTGCTCCATCAAAATCTTCGCTTCCCAATTTCGTATTTCCCTCGGAAATAAACTTCTCAAATGCCGCTTTCTTAGCTGCCTCTGCTGCTTCATCCTCTTTGGCTTTCTTTGCATCCTCCGCAGCTTTGATCTTAGCATTTGCCGCAGCATTATCAAAACCGGTATTCAAAGCTTCCTTATATTTTGCTATAGCTCCGTCAAAATCCTGACTTCCCAATTTACTATCCCCATCAGCTATCAACTTATCAAATACTGCTTTTTTTGCCGCAGCATCTGCTTCTTCTTCTTTCTTTTTCTTGAGTTCCTTAGCTTTCTCCAATTCACTCTTAACTCTACTATCTTCTTTAATATTGAGGGCTGCAGTATATTTTTCTATGGAAGTATTATAATCTTCATTAAGCATTCCTTTATCACCAGCAGCAACTAATTCATTAAACTTCTGTTCCTCCTCCATCTGCTTTTTGATAATGTCTTCACATTCCTTAATCTTTACAGGAGGTGTTTTTTCAGTTGGTTTAATTTTTCCAGCTTCCTGATATAGAGTTTTAGCATACGCGTAATCCTTGTCCGCAAAAGCTTTGTCTGCCTCTTTCATTTTTGCCTGAAAATCAGCATCTACTTGAGCACCTTCTGCTGCCGCCTTTTGCGCTTTTGCATCATTTATTTTAGCATCAATAGTCTTATCTTCTGGCATGATGCTCTTTGCCTTCTCATACTTAGCTATAGCTTCATCATAATTTTTAGCAGTCAACGCTCCATCACCAGCCGTCACAGCCTGATCGAAACTCTTCTTTTGTTCAATCTTTTGCTCTGTTGTGGTGATTTTTGTTGCTACGGTAGGATCATCTTTTTTAATCTCTTTTGCCTTTTCATAGTTGGTCATGGCTTCGGTATAATTACCTGCCTGAAAGGCTTTATCTCCATTCTCAACAAACTTTTTGAACTCTTCCTCTTCTTTATTTGCCTCCTTTGCAAGATCTTCAAAAAACTTTTCGTACTTACTTTTTTGGGCACTGGTATAGGAATAATCTACCGCCAAACCTCCCGTGGCAGGATCAATAGACAATTTCCCTACCTGAAAATCTCCAGAAACCGGACTATAGTCAACATCAGGCTTCTTTTCATCCAATTCAAAAGGTATTTCGAGAGGAATAGCATCAGGTGTATCTTCTTGAAAATATCCTGTTTTACCATCAATCGTGATCGTTTTACTCAGATATCCATCACAACTTGCCGAAATGGTATATACAAAGCCCATTGGTAATTCCAGATCACCGTATTTACCATTGGAACCAACTGTTACCGTCTTTACAACGGACCCATTTTTTTTTACGGTAATCGTAGCTCCAGTCAGCTTTTTACCTGAAGAGGTAGTCATTCTTCCTTCTACATAAATTGTAGGACTATCCTGTGCCTTTGTTTCATTATAACCAGAGGCAATAAGAAACAAAACCAACAACCAACTGTATTTTAACAACTTGACCATTTAACTTACAAATGTCGCATTAATAATTTAAACCTTAAAATCAGCCATAACGAAATTTCAAATAAGAAGTTTCATCGTGCTAAACACCCATGTTTCACATGGCTGTACACTCATATAATGTAAAGGTTCAAAGAAAGTAACTATTTTTTCTTGTGACTTTCGTATTTCTGTTTTTGTTCACTGGTAAATTTCATATCAACGGCCAGACCTCCAGTGGCCGGATCAACCTTCAACTTACCAATATAAAATCCTTTCTTTTTCAACTCCTTTCTTTTAGTTAACGATTTATTACTATCTAATTGAAAAGGAATATCCAAAGGAACAATCAAAGGACTGTCTTCTTCATAATAATTTTCTTTTGAATCGATTAAAATCCTTTTTGTAACATAACCTTTGAGAGAAACTTCCATAATGTATGTTTCCCCCATTAATAAATCTACCGCTGCATATTTCCCATTATCACCCGTAAAAAACTCTTTGACAACTGAAGACCTATCTTCATTGTAAAAGACAATTTTTACTCCTTTTAACTTTGTACCATCAAAAGAGGTCACCCTACCTTCAATAGACATTTTTGGAGAATCTTCAGCAAAACCGATACTTTGAGAAAGAACCAGCACCAATAAGATCAATAGATTTTTCATAATTTGTAAGTTTACGCTCAAATGTAATCATTTATGCATAGTTTCTGGGAATATCAAGAATGGTTTAAAGAAGTTGATTTTGCAATCGTAGGAAGTGGAATTGTAGGTCTTCAATGTGGTCTCTCTCTTAGAAGGAAACATCCGAAAGCGAAGATCATCATTCTAGAAAGAGGATACCTACCATCTGGGGCCAGTAGTAAAAATGCGGGATTTGCATGTTTTGGGAGTCCTTCTGAAATTCTTGATGATCTGAGATCATCGTCACCAGAAGAAGTTGCCGAACTAGTTGAGCTTAGAACTAGAGGTTTGGAAATTCTTAAGAACACTTGCGGTGTGAATGAAATTGATTTTGAACAGTTAGGAAGTCATGAGGTATTTACAAACTCTGAAGAAGAATTATTCCATTCTTGCGCGGAAAAATTGGAGGACTTAAATACTCTGCTTCAACCTATTTTCAATCAAAGAATTTTCGAGATTTCTGATCATCGAATTTCAACCTTCGGCTTTAGAAATGTTACACATCTGATTGAAAACAAACTTGAAGGTCAGATCAACACGGGAAAAATGATCCAACGGCTTATTCAACTTGCTAGACAGGCAAATATTGAGATCATTAACGGTGCGGAAGTTACTAATTTAGACGACTGGGGGCAATCTGTCACAATCGAACTTAATACTAATTATAATTTTGAATCAAAGAAGGTACTTATTGCGAACAATGGATTTGCAGCAAAACTTTTACCCGATTTAGATGTCAAACCTGCCAGGGCTCAGGTATTAGTAACATCTCCGATTTCCGACTTAAGACTAAAAGGAACATTCCATATGCTAGAGGGCTTTTACTACTTCAGAAACGTAGGCGATCGCGTATTGTTTGGAGGTGGAAGAAATTTAGACTTTCTAGGAGAAACAACTACAGAACTATCCTTATCGGAATTGATTCAAAAAGACCTAGAAAAGAAATTAATCGAGATCATTTTACCAGACATCAACTTCACAGTTGAGCATCGATGGGCAGGTGTTATGGGTGTAGGACATACAAAAAAACCTATTGTACAGGCAGTCAGTTCAAACATTATTTGTGGTGTTAGAATGGGAGGAATGGGAGTTGCTATAGGAAGTATTATTGGTGATCAAATGGCTAACCATATGTAGTCCAGTAAATAGACAACTGTTGTAGAAGATACAATACCATCATAAATTGTATTAGGAGACCTACTCTCACATGATGGACACAGGTTGCCTCTTCTAAATAACGCCTAACATAAATGGTCGCACCGATCAAAATAGCGATCACAATAATAATTTGTACCAAACTGGAAGAAATCAACCACATCAACCATATCAAATTCTGCGAGCCAATAAACAGCCCTTTAGTATAGTTTTTTAGATCTGATTTTAACCCCACCGTCCAAGACCAAATCGACCAAACAAGAAACGTGGCCAACATTAATAATCCAGAAAGGTTTGGATAATCATTGAGCGTAAGATCTTTCAAGACCATCACGGGCAATAAAAGCAGAATAAAAGCCCCGATCCAATGATTAATCGATCGTAAAAACATAATTATTCCAGAAAACGGAATAAAAATATACACCATTGGAAGGGGCACCAAGAACTCACCTAGCTGAATCCAATAAACTAAACCATAGAAAAAATAGGCCAACCCAAGACCTCTGAGCATTCGCAGATCAAAATCAATAGAATTTGTCTGTAATATCAGTGATGGCTGGTCGAGAATTTCTTCGGATTCATCTTTCATAGTTCATGAGTGACACGAATTCAATATCGCAAATTTGAACAAAATTATTGTGTTGATGTAACCTTTTTCGCATAACTAAGTTATATGGGTGTAACCTGTTTACGAAGCAAATGGTTTCACTTCGATTATTATGACTGGTTATTTCTGTAAGGTGGGGAAAACCGATTCGAGATGAATCGGTTTTCTTGTTTCTTAACCTGACAAAAATCATTTTTTTGCTTGACAACATTCATTTTCTCGATGATAGAGATGCTCTTTCTTTGCCTCAGTAAATTATTTAACTATGACCGCGAAGGAGCATTTGTTTTATGGGTTTGGACAAGTTGTCTACTGTCTTTCGTTCTCTGATGGAAAAATTCAGGAAGAGGAGAAAAGAAAATTAGAGGCGATCGTTGACGAAATAGCTGGAAACAATATCGCTTCAGTCGTTCAAGTTACTCATATAATTTTCCAACTACTAGAAAAAGAACAGGTATTTACTGCTAAAGAGATGCTGAAGGAAGGAATTAAAAACATGAAACTAGGTGATCATTACCTCTCAGATGACCTCAAATCGATGTTCCTAAAGATACTTCAGCAGATTGCTGAAGCATTCCCTCCTACCACTTCAGAAGAAATGGAAGTCGTAGCAGCATTTAAAGATGCATTTAATTACTAATTAATACCTATAAACTATGAGCACACAAGAAACTACACAGGAAACAGGAATTTTCAAGTACGCAGAAGAAAATAGATTTGGAGTTATATCACTTTTATTGATCTTCATTGGATGCGTTGGTGGATTTACATTGAGTATGGGTGGATTGCACAGCGATGCAATTTTAATCGGACTTATTGTAACTACCATGGGTACTTTATCCTTAATGCTTGCAGTACAACCTATGCGATACGTTATTTATGCTGCGATAGCAGCTCTCGCAGTAAACATATTATCACTAATCAGTTTAGCATTTTAACATGGCATTTTTACACATAGATAAAAAAACTACTCTTTCTGACCTCCAGGGATGGTTCTCAGAAAGCTTTCCAAATCTGAAGATTGAATTCTACGATCACTCTCATGATAAAGGAGAGGGAAATACACCTTCTGAACTTCTTAAAGAACTAACTGGGTTGGTTTCACCAAATGGCAATCCAGAAGTTGAATTAACAATATTTGATGACTACTCCACGAATTTAGTAGAGCATATATTCAGAACAAAATTACATTTGAATGTGCAGGTTTTCAGAAAGAATGGGAACAAATGGATCCAAACGATTACAACTGATAACTGGACTTTGAAAGAACAGATGGACAGGGCTAAATTCCATATGGAATAATTAGAACCTTAAGTTTCTAAGCCCTACACTATCCTGAATGAAAATCTCATTCTTTTTAATACTTATCAATCCTTCCTTTTTAAAATCAGAGAGCGTCCTTATGACGCTTTCTGCACTTGTACCTACCATTGCAGCAAGATCCTCGCGTTGCACCTTAAACACAGCATTCTTATCGCTCTTCTTGTACACATCTTCCAACACGCATAAGGCTGTAGCTACTCGCATTCTCACACTATCGTAAGCCATAGATATCAGTCGATCCTCACGTTCTTTCAGTTCTTCTGCAAAGATCTGAATAAGTGAACCTGCATCTACCACCTGACCTTGGATATATTGATGAACATCATCCTTATGGATCTTGATCAACTCTGTATCTTCCAGACAACTAACACTTTCCGAATATTCTCCTCCTTTCAATATATCCCACATTCCAATCACGTCATTTTCTTTGAAAATATCAAAGATCAATTCTTTCCCATCCTCGTTTATTCGATAGGTCTTCACTTTACCTGAAACGATATAATAAGAGAACGAGGCATAATCAGATTCGCGATAGATGATATCTCTTTTTTCAAAACGAACCTTCTTTTTGTCCTTAATTACCTGATCAACAAAATCCTGAATACTCTTGGGATCTAAACTTTCTGCTCCTGACTTAATTTTCTTACTCGCCTTATCCAATCTTATCTTAATAGAATTTATCAAATCCACCTCTTCGAAAGGCTTGGTGAGATAATCATCAGCTCCTAATCCCATTCCTTTACGAAAATCTGACCTATCTGCTTTAGCAGTTAAGAATATAAATGGAATATCCTTTAACTTCTCATTATCAGCCATCAATTGTTTCACTCCATAGCCATCTAATTCTGGCATCATTACATCACAAATAATCACATCTGGTTCATGATCGATAGCCTTTCGAATACCTACCTTACCATTTTCAGCAGTCTCTACAGAATAACCTGCAAGCATCAACAATTCAGCTGTATTCTCTCTAATCTCGTTATTATCTTCTATTATTAATATCTTACTCATTCTTAATCAGTTATTCATTAGTAGGTATTTCAATATAAAAGGTAGTTCCTTTATCCAATTCGCTTTCAAAACTTATTTTTCCTCCCAGAAGTTCAGTGTATTTCTTTACGATATTCAAACCAAGACCAGTACCCTGAATATTCGAAACATTCTCTGCTCTATGGAACCTTTCAAACAAATGCTTTTGATCTTTGTCTGGAATTCCAATACCATTATCTGCAACACTGAGAAATAATGTTCCATTAGAAATTTCAAAATCAACATTTACTACTCCTTCATTGCCACTATACTTCAATCCATTCGAAAGCAAATTAAGCAATACATTCTTAAGGATTTTTGCATCAGAATAAATAACACAAGGCTTCTCTCCTTTAATAAATTCTATTCTTTGATTATTCTTGCGATGTGACTCCAACTCTTCTACTGCATACTGAACCAACTCACACATATTCAGTTTCTCGTGGCTTACTTCCACTTTATTTTCGTTTAATTTTTCAAATGATAGAAAATCGTTTAGAATATCCGTAAGGTTTCCTACAGAAGATTTAATCCTTGATGTGTGTTTCAGTCGATTCTCTTGTTGCTCAGTTTTATCGTATTTCTCAATCAAACTTGAAGATGAAAGTATTGCACTTAAAGGCGTTCTAAATTCATGAGATGCCATGGAAACAAATCTTGATTTCATTTCACCTAGCTCCTTTTCTTTTTGCAAAGCTTTTGCCTGCTCAATTTCGATAAGCTTTTGTTTCGTAACATTTCTCTCCACTACCAGATACCTTTTTCTCTGTCGAGAACTAGATGGAATACTCACGAAATGAACTTCGTAATATTGGTCAGCATTCTCTATAAAACAGATTTGACTTTCTCCATTTACAACCCGTTTGAAAGCATTTTCGAGGATAAGCTTGGTTTGATCATTGAATCGATCCAAGTAGATTTTCCCTTTCAATTCTGACTTTTTCAACCCCTGCTTTTCTAAGCCCATTCCGTCAACGAAAATGCAAACCATATTTTGGTCAACAACATTAATCACCCCATCCGGAAAATTACTTGCAATAGATTGATACAACACCTGACTTTCCTCCAACGCTCTTGTTCTTTTTACAACCAACGTCTCAAGTTCTTCGTTCAGTTTTTCCAGATTGTCCTGAGCTTTCTTAAGCTCAAGTTCCATTTCCACACGTTTAGTAATATCAGTAACTAGTCCCATCACATATCGGGAATCATTCATTTGAAAATAATTCAAACTTACTTCTATAGGGAACACCACACCATCTTTTCTCTCTCCTTCCAGGTACATCCCTGTTTTTCCCATTGGACGGGAATGGGGATTATCCATATATTGATCGCGATACCCAACATGACTTGAACGTTTTGGCATTGGAACCAGTTTCTCGATCCTTTGACCTATCAATTCTTCTTTTTGATAACCAAACAATTCTAACAACCTCTTATTCACCAGAATTATTTCGGAACTACTATCAACAACGACAAGCCCCTCTGAGGCGGAGTTAAAAGCAATCTCAAACAATTCGTTCATACTGGAATACATAGGCTATAGTGTCTCACAAATATATGACAAAAATCACATTTCTTAATGACATAATCAAAGTAGACTTTAACAAGTTATTTATATTTTTGAAGAGTAAAAACTAAAAAACATGAAGAACATACTTGTACCTACAGACTTTTCAAGCGCAGCAGATATTGCACTTAGATATGCTCTTAAACTGGCAGATCGTTTCAGTGCTAAACTTTTCGTACTAAATAGTTATGAAGTTCCCCATAGTGGCGCCACCATGATGGTGAGCATCAACGACCTACTTCAGGAAGAATCTGTTAAGGGATTGGAAAGACTTAAAGATCGAGTAGGTGAAGATTATCCCGGAATAGATATTCAAACTATCAGTATGATGGGAGGAATTGATGTTTGTGTTCAAAAAGCGATTGATGAGTTCAATCTAGATCTTGTAGTAATGGGAACCACTGGAGCATCTGGAATAGAGGGAAAATTATTTGGGAGTAACACTGCGAGCATGATTCGCAATATTACTGCACCATTGGTGGTTCTTCCTCATGATGCAGAGATCAATGACCCATGCAAAATAGCTGTATCTACTGATTTCAAATTCAGTATTGATGATGAGATCTACAATCCAGCGAGAGAGTTTGCATTGAACTTCAGTTCAAACATTAGCTTCATTAACGTCACAACTGAATATAAAGAGGAAGAACTAGATGCTATGGAGAAGAAATTCGGTATGGACGTAGACTTTGTTTATAATGAAAATATAGAGGAAGGAATCAAAGAATATCTTGCGGACAAAAAAGTAGATTTATTGGTAGTTGTTGCTGAAAAACACAATATCTTCCATAGTATTTTCAAACCTTCACATAGTAAAATGATGGCAAGAGAATTGAATATTCCTATGATGATTCTTGCTCAATAAAATGATTTGCACATAAATATTGAAGGAGTGCCTTAGCGCTCCTTCTTTTTTTACATCAGAATGAAAGAGCCATGCGCACATTGCGGAGAAGAGTGTACTAAAGGGGTAATCGCAATTGAGGATAAATCCTTTTGCTGTGATGGTTGCAAAACCGTATATCAAATCCTACAAGACAATGACCTATGTCAATACTATGGAGAAGGCGAAACACCAGGAAACACGGTACGAAACGAGGCATACTATGACAAGTTTGATGTATTGAACGATCATGATACCGCAAGACTTTTCACTCAATTCAGTGATGGGAAAATTCAAAAATTCACTTTCAAGATTCCTTCAATTCACTGTAGCTCTTGTATTTGGTTGCTAGAACATCTAAACAAGATCAACCCAAAAATTATTTCCTCAGAAGTCAACTTTCAAAAGAAAGAGGTTCTCATTTCCTGCGATAAGCACATTACACTTAAGGACGTTGCGATACTTCTCAGCTCAATTGGTTATGAACCAAGTCTGAATGTCTCTGAAAATTTTCAAAAGAAGAGTAACTTCAAACTCATTCTAAAAATTGGTGTTGCCGGCTTTTGTTTTGGCAATATTATGCTTTTTGCATTCCCTGAGTATCTAGGGCTTGATGATCAAGAATTCTCAAAATTCTTTGCCTGGTTATCATTTGTACTGAGCATACCTACTCTATTTTATGCTGGCTCTGATTATATCAAGAATGCCATCGACAGCATTCAGCAGAAGTATGTGAACATGGACATTCCGATCGCATTGGGGATGATCACCATATTTGGTAGAAGCACCTACGAATTGATCACAGATATTGGCCCAGGGTATTTCGATTCGTTATCAGGGCTTGTATTTTTTCTTTTAGTTGGCAAATGGTTCCAGCAAAAGACCTATGACACTTTATCTTTTGAAAGAACTTATAAATCTTACTTTCCGCTTTCAGTCAACGTAGAACAAAATGGCATAAAAGTGCAGGTCAAACTAGAATCGTTAAATGTTGGCGATGTTGTATACATTCGAAACGAAGAGATAATTCCTGCCGATGGAATTTTACTTTCTGACAATGCTGCAATTGATTATGGCTTTGTTACAGGTGAATCTGACCCAATAGAAGGTACCCGTCAGGGCATAATATATGCTGGAGGCAAGAACAGGGGGACTGAGATCAAAGTTCAGTTGACAAAAAAACCAGATAGCAGTTACCTGACGCAGTTATGGAACAAAGACGATAATCCTTCCAAAGACTCTGTTAATACACTGGCAGATGCAGTAAGTAAATACTTCACATTCGCAGTTCTCTTCATTACCTTAGGGACATTACTATTTTGGCTGATCGCAGATCCAGACAAAATCTGGACATCGGTAACTGCAGTTCTAATTGTGGCCTGTCCTTGTGCGCTGGCTTTAACCATACCCTTTACACTTGGAAACTCAATTCGATATCTTGGTCGTAAAGCCATATATCTGAAAAACACGTTCGTAATCGAAAAATTAGCAAAAGTCAACTCCATTGCGTTCGATAAAACAGGTACCATTACCAAACTTAATTCAAAAAACATACACTATCATTCACTTGACAATACCTCTCTTGATCAATACAATTCTATCATTCGGTCAATCGCTCAGAATAGTACACATCCAATAAGTATGTCGATCTCAAAATTCCTGAATAATTCTGAACTAATAAACATATCAGACTTCAAGGAAATTGCAGGTTCAGGAGTAGAAGGCACTTATGAAGGTAAACGATACCGACTAGGCAAAATGAATCATAGTGAAGACGGTAATGTTGGATTCTTTATTGATGGCTCATTAGTTGGTTACTTCATTATAGAGCCATCCTTCAGAGAGGGTGTAGCAGAACTTAACCGAAGAATTGATCATCTGGGTCTAAAACAACACCTCATTTCAGGTGATTCTGAAAGAGAAGATCAGGCCGTTTCTGAAATGCTGAAATTCAGCAATAAAAAGTATAGAGTAACTCCTCCTGAAAAGAAAGACCTTATTCAATCCATTCAAAAAAACCATGAAATAGTTGCCATGGTAGGAGATGGATTGAACGATGCGGGAGCTCTGTCTCAATCAAATGTTGGTATTGCCGTATCTGATGATGTCAATTATTTCGTTCCAGCTTGTGATGTGATCATCGATGGAAAATCAGTTAAATATCTCGACAAGTTGATCAGATTTTCAAGAATAAACATGAGTATTATCAGGGGAGGATTCCTTCTTTCCTTTTTATATAACATTGTCGGCTTGTCATTTGCAGTAAGCGGCACGTTAAGCCCCATAATAGCAGCTATTCTTATGCCCTTGAGTTCAATAACTGTTGTAGCATTTACATCCGTTTCTTCACGGTTGGCTTACCACCGTTTATTTGATAAAAACTGATTAATATCATGTAGCTCTTTGATATTGCTCATATGTCACAAAAGTGTCATTTAGTCTCTTTGCAGTATACAATTTTTAAAAAGAGACATCATGTCAATTATTTTCATGCTAACCGGAGTAAGTCTATTGCTAGCCATTGGATTCCTAGGAGCTTTCTTATGGGCAATTAGAAATGGTCAATATGAAGATGATTACACCCCATCTGTGAGAATGCTTTTTGAAGATTCGAAAAAAGAAAAAAAATCAAACGAAAATAAAAATCAAAAACAATGAGTGTAGAGAAGTTTTATTATGACAACTCGATCGTAAAAAAGTTCGCGATTGTTACCGTAATGTGGGGGGTAATCGGGATGCTGGTTGGGTTGTTAGCAGCGAGTCAGCTGGTATGGCCAAGTCTGAACCTAACTTCGTGGTTGGGATTCGGTAGAATTCGTCCGCTTCATACGAATGCGGTCATTTTTGCATTTGTGGGGAATGGAATCTTTGCAGGGGTTTATTACTCTTTGCAACGATTGCTCAAAACCAGGATGTATAGCGATGTTCTGAGCAACATCAATTTTTGGGGATGGCAGTTGATCATTCTTAGTGCTGTAGTAACATTACCACTCGGAATTACCCAAGGTAAAGAGTATGCTGAACTTGAGTGGTGGATCGATATCATGATTGCTGGCATCTGGGTTGTTTTTGGTTGGAACATGTTTGCAACCATTTTAAAACGAAGAGTTAGACACCTTTATGTAGCAATATGGTTTTACATCGCTACATTCGTAACAGTTGCAGTTCTTCACATTGTTAACTCTCTTGCTATTCCAGTAGGATTTACCAATTCCTATTCACTTTTTGCCGGTGTACAAGATGCATTAGTTCAGTGGTGGTATGGACACAATGCGGTGGCATTCTTCCTTACAACTCCATATTTGGGATTGATGTATTATTTCGTTCCGAAGGCGGCTGATCGTCCTGTTTATTCGTACAGACTTTCTATTATCCACTTCTGGGCATTGATCTTCATTTATATTTGGGCCGGACCTCACCACTTACTATATTCAGCTCTTCCAGACTGGGCTCAGTCTTTGGGGGTTGTTTTCTCTGTAATGTTAATTGCTCCATCCTGGGGTGGTATGCTAAATGGTCTCTTAACCTTAAGAGGAGCATGGGACAGAGTTAGAGATAACGTGGTACTAAAGTTCATGGTGGTGGCTATTACAGCCTATGGTATGAGCACCTTCGAAGGACCGATGTTATCATTAAAATTCTTTAACACTATCTCTCACTTTACGGATTGGACTATTGCTCACGTTCACGTAGGGGGATTAGGATGGAATGGTATGTTAACCTTCGGTATGATGTATTATTTGATCCCTAAGATGTGGAATACAAAAATCCACTCGATCAAATTGGCGAATTACCATTTCTGGATTGCTACTGCAGGAATCTTACTTTATGTAGTTCCTCTTTACTGGGCAGGTTTCGTTCAAGGGTTCATGTGGCAAGATTTTAACGAGGCTGGATCATTGGAACATAAAGTATTCCTTGACACAGTTACTAAACTTAGACCATTCTATATGATGCGTGCTTTTGGAGGGGGATTATACATCATTGGTGCATTAGTTATGGTTTATAACTTGATCAAAACTGCGAAAGCTGGCTCTTTCCTTGCAAACGAAGAAGCGGAAGCTCCTGCGCTTGTAAAAAATGCGAAGGTTCATGATGACGGATACTGGCACAGAACTATTGAAAGAAAACCAGTCAGAATGTTGGTTCTGAGTTTGATTGTAATTCTGATAGGAGGTTTAGTAGAGATTGTTCCTACACTTATCATTAAATCCAATATCCCAACTATTTCAAGTGTTAAACCATATACACCTCTGGAGTTAGAAGGTCGTGACGTCTACATTTCTGAAGGATGTTATAACTGTCACTCTCAATTAGTAAGACCTTTGAGATTTGAAACAGAACGATATGGTGAATATTCAAAAGCAGGTGAGTTTGTATATGATCACCCATTCCAGTGGGGATCTAAAAGAACGGGACCAGATTTAGCTCGTGAAGGGGAAGGAAACCCGAAACAGCACCGAGATGATTATTGGCACTATGAGCACTTGATGAATCCTCAACAATCGAATCCTGGTTCTATTATGCCTCCATATGCGCATCTTAGAGATTCTGAAGTAGATGTTGAAGGTACTAAAGCTAAAATGGAAGCTATGGTCTCTTTGGGCGTACCATATACTGCAGAAGATCTTGCCAACTACAAGACCTCTATGGATGAGCAAGCAACGAAACATGCCGATTACATTAAACAAAACTTAATGAACAAAGGATTTGAGTTACCTGATGCTAAGTACCAAACTCTTAAGAAATCGAAAATGATCGCGTTGATTGCATATCTCCAAAGATTAGGATCTGACATTCATAAACTGGAAGTTCCAGAAGAGGAAACAGAGGCTCAACCTAACGATAATTCATTAACCTTAAAATAATATTCCGATGCTTAAGTATATTAAAAATCACCTATCTACGATAGACGGAATCGAGATCTATCCATTGATTTCATTTGGAATATTCTTCCTGTTCTTTATTCTGCTTTTTGTATATGTGTACTGGGGTGGCAAAAACAGATTTAAGGAAGTGAGTATGTTACCTCTTTCAGATCCTAACGATCCAAGAGAACCAAAAGAAGAACAATAGCCAACTAATTAAAACGAGAAAATCATGAAATATCAAATAACATTCTGGATGCTTGTTGTGGCGGCTGTAATTTTACTTGCAGGTATCGCTATAATGGCCGGCTCCATTCAAACCTTGTTGAAAAGCAAGTCTTTTCAAGACAAAAAGAAAAAAAATGGAGGAGATGCATTGAAAACCGTTGCAGTCCTTCTTATGGGACTATTATTCTCAGGATCTGCATTTGCTGGGGGAACACCTGAGCAGGAGAATCCAATCTTTGAACCAGAAATGAGTGACATCATTGGAATGGTAATCGTTGACGTATTGCTATTGTTCATCTTTATTTACTTTCAAAAGGTATTCAACAATTTAGCTCAAGAGTTACTTCCTGCTAAAGCACTTAAAGAAAGAAGTCCTTGGTTTAAATTAAACAAGGTTCTAACAGACGCAGTGGACC
Source organism: Flavobacteriales bacterium (assembly GCA_020635565.1). Classification (GTDB taxonomy): domain Bacteria; phylum Bacteroidota; class Bacteroidia; order Flavobacteriales_D; family Parvicellaceae; genus Parvicella. The sequence continues at coordinate 60,765 of JACJZN010000010.1, forward strand.
TAGAAGACGAAGAGACTGTAATGATGGATCACGAATACGATGGTATCCGAGAATTAGACAACAACCTACCACCTTGGTGGAAATGGGGATTCTACTTCACAATTGGATTTGCGGTTGTGTATCTGTTGAACTATCACGTGTTCCAATATGGAGATCTTCAATATGAAGCATATCAAAAGGACATGAAAATTGCAGAAGAACAAAAGCAAGCGTACTTGGCGACCTTATCTCTATCTGTTGACGAAACAAATGTTACTCAGTTAACTGATCCTGCTGAGGTTAGCAAAGGGAAATCGATTTTCAAAGCTAACTGTGCCATCTGTCATGGTGATAACGCACAAGGTAATACGGGACCTAACTTAACGGATGAACATTGGATCTATGGAAACGATATCGTTAATGTCTTCAAAACAGTTAAATACGGAACATCAAACGGTATGAAAGCTTGGGGGGATGATGACCTCTTACCAAATGAAATTCAACAGGTTGCATCTTATGTAATGTCTTTGCATGGAACATTTGCTCCAGGAGGATTACCTCCATTAGGCGAAAAACGTGAGAGCGTAACACCGGTTACAGAATAACCAAATACAGACAATTATCTTCATAAGGGTATTTCAATAGTTAATTTGAAATACCCTTTAATTTAACAAGTCATGGAAAACGAAGAATTTAGAGACAAGATCTCAACGGTAGACAAGAAAGGAAAAAGGGTCTGGATTTTCCCTAAAAAGCCAGTAGGAAAACTATATAACTACAGAAAAATCCTTAGTTATTTTCTTTTAGCGCTGCTTTTCGGAATGCCGTATATTAAGATAGGAGGGGAGCCGTTGCTGATGCTCAATGTGATAGAACGTAAATTCATCATTTTCGGACAGATCTTTTGGCCACAAGATCTTTTCATCTTCGCTCTGGCCATGATCACGGGGATAGTTTTTGTCACTTTATTTACAATTGCTTTCGGACGGCTGTTCTGTGGTTGGGTATGTCCTCAGACAATATTCATGGAGATGGTTTTCAGACGAATTGAATATTGGATCGAAGGAGATTGGACTCATCAAAAGAAGTTGGATGCAATGCCTTGGAATGGAGAAAAAATCCGTAAAAAGACAATAAAACACATTCTCTTCTGGTTGATTTCGTTTGCTATTGCCAATACTTTCCTATCCTATATCATAGGTTATGAAGAACTTTGGAAAATTATTTTAGCAGGACCTGGTGCCAATGTAGGAGGATTTATGGCAATAAGCATTTTCACTACAGTGTTCTATGCGGTGTTTGCTTTCATGCGTGAACAAGTATGTACTACAGTATGTCCTTATGGCAGACTACAAGGAGTTCTTCTAGATACCAAGTCTCTAGTAGTAGCCTATGACTATGAACGAGGAGAGGGTCGAGCAAAATATAAAAAAGGAGAAGATCGAGCTGCCAACGGCAAAGGTGATTGTATTGACTGTAAACAATGTATCCATGTTTGTCCAACGGGAATCGACATCAGAAATGGAACTCAATTAGAATGTGTCAATTGTACAGCTTGTATTGATGCATGTGACCACATGATGGATAGCGTTGGGCTCCCAAAAGGCTTAATCAAATTCAACTCTGAAGATGGGATTAAGAATAAAGCTCCATGGGTGTTCACTACCCGACTTAAAGTATATACTATTTTGTTGGTTCTTCTTCTAGGTGTATTATCTACATTGATTCTTACCAGAACTGATGTTCAGACCACCATTATGAGAACTAGAGGAACGACCTTTACCAAATATGATGACACACATTACTCGAATCTTTTTGATATCAATATTACCAATAAGACTAATGACAACATGTCTATCACATTAAAAGTGCTGGAAGGAGATGGAGAGATCAAGATCATTGGTGATTCTTTGATCCTAAAGAAGCAGGATGAACTTTCTTCCAAATTCTTGTTGATCATTGACAAAGAGAATATAGACGCCAGCATTGACTTTGTAATTGGAGTATATAATGGTGATGAATTGATCGAGAAAAAAGCAACTACCTTTATGGGTCCAAATATTTAAGATTATGAAATTCAACTGGGGAGTAGGCATAACCATTTTTATTGTAGCCTTCATAACATTTATTCTTTCGTTCGTTTTTCGAGCATCTCAGATCAATACTGATTTAACCTCTGAAGATTATTACGAACAAGAAATAAACTATCAACCTACAATCGATGCAAAGAATAATGCTGTCAATCTCAAGACAAAATTTGAATTCGGCCAGCATGATAATTTCTACTTGGTTCGATTTCCTGCAGAGCATTATATAATCGAAAAAGGTAATCTACATTTCTATCGTCCTGAAAATGCTGATCTCGATAAAAACTTTGATATCACGCTCAGTAACAGTGGTGAAATGGCCATTCCATTGACCAGTTTAACTAAAGGGGGATATCGTTTGGGAGTTCACTGGACAAAAGATGGTAAAGATTACTTCTTTGAGAAAGAAATTACGATTGAATGATTTTCATTTGGAGCGCCATATCATTAGGATTAGTTAGCAATTTCCATTGTTTAGGAATGTGCGGACCAATAGCGTTGGCAATTCCCGTGAAATCACACTCCATTAGCTCGAGATTGGCAAGCATTCTAACTTACAATAGCGGACGAATATTTACTTATGCGCTCATCGGAGGCATGTTTGGAATCTTTGGACAAGGTATTTCAATGGCTGGTTTTCAACAGCAACTCTCGTTGGTATTGGGTGCTTTAATAATCCTTTCTGCTATCGCCATTCTGATTGATAGAAGAACCAATTTCCTTTCAAAGATACTTCCAAAGCAAGCCATGATTCTGCAACAGAAGATGGGCAATTACTTAAGAAAACAAGGTTATATGAACAACTTTATTCTCGGTTTTCTTAACGGACTTTTACCTTGTGGCTTGGTTTACTTTGCGCTTGTTGGAGCTTTATCCACAGGATCTTTTATCAATGGGATTTTGTTCATGATCTTCTTTGGAATAGGAACTCTTCCAGTGATGATTCTAATGCCTTGGATCAAAGACCTTCTGACCGTAAACTTTAGAAGCAAACTTCAAAAATCTGTTCCTATTTTTCTACTTGTATTTGGAGCGATATTATTTGTAAGAGGTGCGAATCTTGGAATTCCATTCCTAAGTCCCAAAGTAAACAATCATCCAAATACTCATGTAACAACCACTTCGACTAAGGAATCTAACTCAAAAGAAATTACCCCTCAAATCCAGACTATGGAATGTTGTCAGTCTGGTAGTGATAAAGACAAGTGTGAGAAGTAAAATTTACTAAGAAACCATCTTTACCTGGTCGAAATAACCTTTAACTTCTTCGGCATATTCCCAATTCATATCAACAATTGGAATTGTATAATATTGAAGGGAAGTACTTCTATTATTATCTTTAATACATTCGATTAGATCTTTTGTCAAAATAGCTCTAGAAATAGCAGTCAAACAGTATTGTTTGAATTTAAGAAAACTACCATTTTTGACTGTTTGATACTTAATTTCTTCCATAATGCTGGGGCTCACGACTAGCTTTTCTCGTGTCAAACAAATCAAAACATTCTCAAGATTTCTGATATCTCTATCTTTTAATGTGATCTGAATCATAAGCTTACTTAATTTAATTGTCCCAATGCGTAAACAATTTTCAATGCCGCCATATTGGATTTACTCACTTTTTCTATCCATTTGACTTCTGCCTGCAGCAAAGCTATTTCTCGGTAATTCAACATCATCAACGAACTTTCACCCGATTCAAAAAGTTTACGTTCTGCTTGAACCAAATTTCGGTAATTCATTACAATTTCAGAAAGAAGTTTCGCTTGATCGAGTTCATTTTTAGAATTATTAACAGTTGAAATGAACTTTGCTTTTAATTCCTCCTTGTTTAATTTAAGCTCAGTTTCATTTATCAGCATCTCGGCTTTCTTTGCCTGCAACTGTCCTCTTGCATTTCTCAGAAAAATTGGAATTTCCAAGTCCAATCCAAATTTGTAATCACTCGGATTAAACCCCACTAAATCTCCACCTACTGGTTCATTCAGGAGATTATAATTCAAATTTAATTTCGGCTTTAAACTCTCCTTTGCCATTCTAAGTTCAATGTCGCTAATCACCAATTTAGATTGCTGAATATTCAATTTTGGATGCGACCAAATCAATGTATCATTGGCCATTTCAAAAATATCTAGATCAATCTCTGTTGCAGAAATATCTTCAGGATTGGTCTCATCACCCAACTCCAGAGGAACCAATCCATCTGCCCATAAATGCACATTCACATAAGATCTAGCGTTTTTCTCAGCCGTTTCATATTCCATTAAAAGCGATTGGTAGTTTTGATATTGTATTGCTGCTTCTAATGTATCTACATAAGGAACATCACCAATTTTTGCACTAGTCAAGATATTATCCAGTCTTTCCCTGGATTTTTTCAATAAGTCTTCAATCGCCATTTTCTGATGATATGTCTCAAACCAATTCCAGTAATCAGCAGATGCTTGATATATGATCTCGTTGATCATCAATTTACGTTCATCTCCAGCCATTGACAAATAGGTCTTAGCTTTATCCAGATTCGTGCGCCTCTTATCGTAAAACAACCCCTGACCAATTGGAATAGAAACCCCGGCATAGACAAGCCCATTTGTTGGCATTTTGTCCATTGCACTTATGTAATCTCCGATACTCTGTGTATATCCTAACTTCAAATCAACTCCAACCCATGTCGGAACGACTAAACCGGCATCTATCAATTGGAAGTATTTTTTATCATCGTACTCCTTTTGTTCCATACCTCCTTTAATAACTGGGTCAAAAACACCTCTTGCTTCAAGCAGATTTCCTTCCGCCAAATGAACCGTTTCATTTGCCTGTATCATTACCGGATGATGATCTCGTACTATTGCAATATAATTATCGTAAGTCAGAGACTTAACAACAACTTGCGCAGATCCTGACAAGCTCAATAGAAAATATACCAGAAACCAGATCGATCTAAAACTCATCATTTCTCACTTGATTTAGTGTCCATATCCTCTTTGCTTGATTGATAAAATTCTGGCGGAAAACCATTGATATTTCGCCATAGTTCATACCAAACCGGCACGTCCTTCAACATGATAAAACTTTTAGTACCACTTCCGTAACGAAGTTGAGTAGGCCACGGGTGATCCTTCTCTTCCTGCCTCACCAAAATTCGATACTTTCCATTCTCTCCTATAAATCGATCTATTGCATAGACTTCTCCTCCATAGGTTCCATAACTAGAATTCGGCCATCCCGAAAACACAATTGCCGGCCATCCATCGAATTGAATTCTAACGTGTTGACCTAGGCTAACCAATGGAAGATCAATTGGATCAACATATATCTCTACCGCATAATCATATTCATCTGGCATAATTGTTACAACGGGCTCACCTTCCTTCACCACCTCTCCTACTCCCTTCACCAAGGTCTGAGAAATATAACCATCCTGTGGCGCGATCAAATAATACATATCGTTTCGAATGGAGTAATTATTCAATTGATTTTCCAGTTTCTGAAATTCTATTTGTGCGTCAAGTAAACTGGAGTTTGCCGTTGAAAGATCCGACATTGTTTTTGCAATATTGGTTTGATATTTTGTTTGAACAGTACTCAACTCTACTTTTGTACTGATCAATTCAGATTTACTGGCCAACAATTTATTTACGGCTTCTAACTCATAAGCTTTTGCATTCTGCAGCTTCATATCTCGGTTTTCTTTATCCGTTTGAGATTTTAACCCTTCTTTATGAAGATCATCGAATCGAATGAATTGATCCTCTACGGTTTTTAAATTCATCTGAGCAGCGATAGCCGAAATACTATCACTTTGCACTTTTAGTTCGGCTTGTTGAATTTTAATTTTTGCTTGTTCTATTTTTAGTTGAGCTTCCTTTTGTAGAGCTTCAAGTTGATCCTTTAGCGCCTCCACCTTCAATTGATAATTGTCAATAGCATCTTGCTTCAGCGATTTTTGTAGGGATGTATTACCCACAAGATTAGGATCCAGGTATTCGCTTTTAACCTCCTTCAAGTGAAGGATCGTATCTCCTTTCTTTACAAGATCACCTTCTTTAACAAACCATTTATCTACTGTTCCTGAAATCGAAGTATTCAATGTCTGAGGACTTTGCTCAGGAGAAAGTGTAATAACCTTTCCATAAGTTTGAATATTCTGAGTCCATGGAACAAACATCATTATAAGTGTGACAATTAAAGTAATTATCGCAATACGTTTGAAAACCGCGCCCGATACCTTATTCTCGACATATTTCAACGAACTAAAGTTTTTCTCGGTTAGCTCAGGATGAACACTATTATTTTTGGAAATATTCAACATAGCTTTAATTTTTAAGATGTTTAACAATTTCCAGAGGCTTTCCAATCTTAGAGATACTTCCCTGCTGAATCACTACCACTTTAGAAACATAATTCATTAGTTCCTCATTATTTGAGGCAACAATAACTGTTGTTTCCTTCTTTTCCTGAAAGATCAATTCAAGAATAGCTCTTCTGCAGTTCTGATCCAATTTTAGAAACTGATCTTGTAATACGATCAATTTAGGATTACCAACAATTGCCCTGGCCAGAATGATCTTTTGTACAAACTCCTTACTATAAGCCATCGAATCAGGATTTATAACGGTATCAAATCCTCTAGACAGATATTTCACCTCTTTGCTCAATGAAATTCGCTCTGCAAGATGAAGTACCTCATCGATACTTACCTGAGGTCTGTTCATGGTTATATTTTCTAATATGGTTCCATGAAACAACATGTCCTTTCTAAGTGTATCTCCCGTTTTGCTTCGGAGCATAGAAAGATCCAGATTCGAACCGAGAAGTCCGTTATACAACAAAACACCATTTGAGGGTTCATATAAGGCAGCACTTAAGTAAAGTAAAGCCCGTGCCGATTGATCATTATCAGAATAAATTAGTACTTTTTCGCCTTTATTAATCTCAAGTGAAATATCAGTCAGGATCGGTTTAGCCTCTCCTGGATAATTGAAACAAACTTTCTCAAATTCAATACCTACTCCCTTTTCGATTTGATCAATTGATAGAAGTTGCCCCTCATTTGTTTCCAACTCGATATCTGTTACTTGTCCTAGCTTCTCAAGTGATGTCAACACATCGTATATTACCTCAATTGTAAAGATCAGTTTTTCTACCGCTCCCATGATCATTAATACAATAATCTCAGCAGCAACAAACTGACCAATATTCATTTGTCTTTCAACAACGAGAATTCCTCCGATCACAAGAAGTCCAAGCGCTACCAAGACTTTGAAAACGACCATTAAAGAGTACTGTGTCAATAAAACCTTGAAGTGCTTTTCTCGCTCCTTAATATATCCATCCACATAATGATTGGTCTTATCAAGAGGCAACTCACTGTTACCTGCAAGTTTAAATGTGACATTCGCTCTTGCAACTTCCTGTAGCCAGTAAGCTACTTTATATTTGTATTCAGACTCTTTTAGGCTAGTTTTCAATCCTCTCGTCCCTGTCCACTTGAATACGACCACTAAAAATATTACCAATAAAAGACTAAACAACACAAAGAATGGATGATAGAGAGATAAAAGTATCAGACTGATCAAGATCTGAACAGAGGCAGTAGAAAAATCAATCAGTATCTTGGACAACCCCTTCTGAACTGACAGAATATCAAAGAATCTGTTCATCAACTCAGGAGCATATTCCTTATAGATCTTCTCCAATTTAAGTCTTGGAATACGGTAAGTAAAATCAAATGCCGCTCGAGCAAATATTTTCTGCTGAAGATTCTCCGTAATCTTGAGCTGATAAATCTGAAGTAGTCCATGAACTGCAACTCCAGCAATGACAATAGTAACTAACACAACCCAGGAGGTATTGATCGATCCCACCTGAATTAGGTTAATAATTGCTTGAATTCCCAATGGCAAGGTTAGATAAACCAATCCACTGAATATCGCATAAATGTATACGTTTACAATTTCTTTTCGGTCAGGTTTGAGTAGTTTCCAAAACCTTTCCATGGGGCGTTTCCCCACAAAATCTTTAGGCATAATAGTTTTCTAAAAGTTGATAATCAAAGGATATAAATCTCTTAATCAACTTCTTAGAGGAGGCAACTCAGGAACCTCAAGCATGGGAGAAACCCACTTTTTCTCGGATTTATTGAACTGATGTTCTACAAAATAGTAATCGGATAAAATTTGGATACTGGTGAAAGAGTGCTCTAGAATAAGATCATCAACATCTTCTTCCATCTCCAACTCAATATCTACTACATCTGTTTTCACCATATCAGCCACTTGATTAGTCAAGTTTAATGCCTCCACAGAGAAGCTAAGAAACAACAAACTAAAAAGTGTGATCTTCAGATAAAATACGATATTTGAATGCAAAGGTGTAAACATTCAAATGCAAAAATATTTAGCAATTTTCAATTTAAACAATTAAACGATAAAAAAGTTTACAAAAAAATCACCAAGGATTCTGAAAATCAGGATTATCAATAAAATCTGGATCAGAAAAAGTTAGCAAAAACGCCTTTAATTCAGTCCTTTCTTGAGGATTCAACTGAACACCGCCCTGAGCGGAAAACTCCATCAATGGACTAATATTTGGAGATGTGTGCTGCAATCCAACAGAGTAATGATTGATCACATCATCTAAAGTAGCAAATCTACCATCATGCATGTATGGAGCTGAATACTCCAAATTTCTTAACGAAGGCACTTTAAATGTATAATAATCTGATGTAACACCAGTAACTAAGCCCCTTCCTGTATCCTGAGGAACAGCATCGAGACCATTATTCTTAAAACTAAAATCTGTAGTTAACGATCCACCATGACAATGAAAACAATCTCCCCCTGTAAGCGCATTAAAAGAATCAAAACCAGCCTGTTCCTGAATTGTAAATGCTTCTTCACCCTGTATGATTCTGTCGTACTTAGAATTACAAGAAACCATTGTCCTTAGAAATTGAGCCATTGCTTTGGCTGCGTGCGTGGAATCAAAAGATACTACCCCAAACGCCTCAAAAAACAACGTCTTATATTTTTCATCATCGCGAATTTCTGTCATAAAATGACTCCAAGACTCATGCATTTCTATGGGATTTTCCACTGGCTGAAGCACCTGTTCTTCCAAGGTTATAGCCCTGCCATCCCAGAAAAAATTAGGTGCCCACCCTAGATTCATAAGCGGCATTGCATTTCGATTGCCATAAATTCCATCAATACCAACACTTGTTGCCTGATCTTCACCAAAATTATGTTGAGGTAAGTGGCAAGTTGCACAGGACATAGTATTATCTCCACTTAATCTGGTGTCCCAAAATAAATGGCGACCTAAGTAAACCCCTTGAACTGTTAATGGGTTATCTTCAGGAATAACCATTTCAGGAAAATGACTCGGAAGTTCCAATTCATATGGAATAGGTGCATAAACCGGCTGAGGAAGATCTTCAATCTTCCTGCAGCCGATAATTGCAAAACTCAAAATCCCTATGTATGCTAAAATCCTCAACTAGTTATTTTTGATAAAACTTTCGTCATTCAAAGTTAACAGAAATGCTTTAAGAGCCTCTTTCTCATGATCCGTTAGATCCAAAGGAAATATTCTGAAATCCTGATTCCAATGGCCTTTTCCTCCCTCATCGTACAGATCAATTACTTCTTCTAGTGTACTCAAGCTACCATCATGCATGTATGGTGCTGTATAACTCAAGTTTCTAAGCGAAGGAACCATAAACATTCCCATATCGGCAGAATCGGCAGTTAATTTCATTCGTCCAAGATCTTCATACTCCGAATACAAACCGATATTCTGATAGGTATAATCAGTAAAGTCAAAACCATCGTGACATTTAAAACAACCTGCCTTACCATCATACAAATCAAACCCTTCTTTCTCTAGTTCAGACAATACCGTCTTATCACCTAAGACATATTGATCGTATCTGGAATTTCCAGAGATCAAAGTTCTCAAATAAGAAGCAAGACTCTTACTCAGCACATTCGGATTAAATTCGGTTCCAAATATCTCTTTTGCCAAGGCATGATATTCTTCATCCTGATCCAACAACAAACAAACCTCAGCAATATTGGCATTCATTTCAAGTTCGTTCTCAATAGGAGCAACCACTTGCATTTCTAATGTTAGTGCTCCACCATCTCTGAAAAAGGCAGGATGATATCCAACATTGAATATAGGAGTTGAATTACGCTCCCCCAACTGGTTACCTACTCCTATGCTGAACTGAACGGTATCACTAAATGCATGCTTAGGATCATGACACGAAATACACGCCAAAGTTCCATCCCCAGACAACTTCTTCTCCTCAAATAATTTCTTCCCGAATGCAATTTTTTCTGGTGTTAATGGATTATCCAAAGGAATATCCATTTTAGGAAAATGCGCGGGAAGCTCTAACACATATCCTACATTATCTATTCCAGCATTTTGCGAACAGGAAATAAAAAAGAAGAATCCAATGCCTATCCATATGACATTAAATGTTCTCATCTTTCTATTGATGTATCGTAATGGCATTGGGACCATTATTTGCAACTGCCGCAGCTAATGGCATATTATCCATCGTATGAGAAGAATTGTCCGTCTTTAAATTTATCCCAGCAATAAGTTCCGCCCAATCTATGTCTAATGAAATATTGTGGGTCATTCCTTCAACCGCATTAAATTCTACGATTAAGTCTTGAACATTTCTTGCCATCGAGTTCATGCCTACGTGCATTACAAAATCCTCTCCTGCATCATAGATTCCATTCCCACTCGTATCTACATGACCTTCAATGGCTATAAAAATATATCCACTATTCCAGTTCCAATGCATTGCAGGGGTTTGGTATGCCAATGCATGACCTGATGGATAACCTGCTGGATCATCATTATTTGCTGCAGTGTCCACTCCAATCAACAGACTCATCGTATGCACATGGGTATTAGCCGCTAAGGTACCAATCGAATAGGTTGTTTCGTCTGGTGAAATAAGAATATATTCAGCTGGTGCTGCCAGCGTATCTCCTGAATCATCAACATAAACTGGATTGGAAATGTACATTTGAGCTCTTGTGAATGTACACATGTTTCCAAAATCATCAGTAAAATCCTGATTGAACGCAAATGTTGAAGTTCCCAACATGTGATAGAACTTCAAGTTAATGTCAGCATCTTCTGGTTCGGACTCATATTCGCATGAGTTGTCTTCCTTTTTTGCTCTGTCATCATAATTGAGCGCATTTGGGTCTGTACAACCTTTTCTACATGATGTACTGAACAATGCCATTGCTGCTCCCAACATTACGATGTATTTTTTGTTTTTATTTTTCATTTGTGTAAGTATTAAAAATTATAATATGCCCCTACATTATAACGCCATTTTGTAGGAATTAGTTGCTCGTCTTTAAGTGAATTTGATAATGCGTATTGATAATTCACCTGTAATTTAAAATTATTGAAATAATTACTGATCCCAGCATCTATCATCCAGGTGTTACCCCCAGAATTCTCACTCAATTCATTGTTAAAATAATCGTGAGAGAAATATTCTGCATAAACTCCTAAACTAGGCATCAGTTGAACTTTTTTTCCAAACTGAAATAGGTAAAATAAACTGGTCGTTAAATTAGTCGTATTACCGTATTTGAAATCATTTTTATTGAAAGTATTCATCTTATAATTGCCATTAACCAGAACACCAGATTTCTTCACCATCGCTGAGTAGGTTAATGAAAGAACCCCATCCCAACTTCCCGTACCTGGCTGAAGATCAATATTCGGAATTCCCTTTGGCCTTTCAATATTAATTCGACCCGTAGGAATTTTAAGCCCAATTCCAATCGACAACCGGTGCCGGAATGTTATGGTATCAGAATGATCCTTCGTATTGAACACCAGATAGTTTTGCAGAAGCATAATATCTCCCAAACCTTGAACAAAATATTCAAGTGACTGATTGATTTCCTGCGTATTCATCACGTAGGGAACGACCATCTCTGTATTCCATTTTGGATTCCAGTAATATTTCCCAGCTAATTCAAGCCTTTGATATGTCTCTTTTATTGTGCTGTTCGCATAAATCGGTTCTACTCCTCCATGTTTTAGCATCAGTAAACCTGAATTATCATATGTGCCTGAATGAAATCTAGATCTCAATCGTATCCCAATGTTATGATAGAAATCATTCGGATTGATACCTACATAGACATTACAGTTATCACAGGCTAGAGCAGAAATATTGGTCGCAAACAGGACTAAAAACAATATTTTCTTCATTGAGTTTTTTGTTTGTGAATAATTCTATCGAATATTTCATCAAACTTGTGGCGGATGCCAGAATGGAATTGAATCTGAACAACAAAGCTCTTCTTTGGTGTTCCAGAATAATACGATCATAGGATTTTCTTCATCACATCTTTGTACTGAATCACCTGTAAAGAATCCTATCAGAAAGTTAAACTCAAATTCTGGAAGATTTTCAGAATTTTCTTCACTTGGCTCATCAGCTACAGGTGTTTTAACCTTTTTCAATTCCTTATTTAGATGACACTGACCATTACAATGCATCTCAGGTCTATCCTTATTAACACAGTACTTTGCAATGATTTCTTCCTGATTCAGTTTGAAATAGGCAAAATAACTGACTTGATAAACCATTCCCCCCAAGTAAATGAGAGCAATTCCCAAGAACACTATTTTAATTAGTCTATCCACTTTACACAAAGATATTAGTATCAACGACATTATATGTGATAAAGGTCACATTTTAGTTTTATTCTGGATAATTCTATCTTTGCATAAACAACAATGATCATGAAATCAATATTATTTTCCCTTTTTTTAATTGTCGTGTCAAATGCGAGCTATGGTCAACTGTATAACATCCGACTTGGAGGAAATGCTTCATTGGGAGGTACTCTAACAACTTTAACGGTTGCCAACACACAATCTGACGAGGATACATCTGCAGTTTTGGCGAGTTTCATGCCGATAAATGTAGATATTACTCCATGGAAATTTTTGAGTTTCAATGCTGGATTTAAAATTGGAAGTTGGCTGAATGAAGATCCGAATGACGACAATATCATTATCAAGCAAAAAACTACTAGTGCGATCATGTTTGGTTTTAAACTATATCCTCTCATGAAGGATAATTTCAATCTATATTTTGGATATGACCTTGGTATTGGAGGATTCAAAACTGTTAAAGAAACCTCAGGCGTCTTCTTCGTCTCTGAAGTTCAGAAATGGAAGGGAATCAACCAAAATATCAACTTTGGAATGAACTGGTACTTTGGAGGAGCTTTTGGTATGTTTTTTCAAACTGGATATACTGGATACAATCTTAATTTGAAGGAATTCACCTGGAATAATGAGGATCAAATGGAAGCTTTTGACCTTTCAGCAAATATGATTGTTAAAGGTGCTCAACTAGAATTAGGTTTCACATATAAAATTGGAGGTATTTAGAAGATATGGAGTTCTTAGAAAAAGATTTTTGGAGTAATAGTATTTTAGATTGGTCAATTGCACTTGGTGCTATTTTGCTTTGTTATATAGGAGCAAAAGGACTGCTTTGGGTAACCAATAGGTTTGTAAAAAAATATACAGGAAAAACAAAGACGCAGCTGGATGACCTTCTGATCGACATGTTAGAAGAACCAATAGCTGTTGCTATTACTATAGCTGGATTTTTCTGGGCAGTAAGTTTTCTTAATGTTCCGGATCCTGATGTAGAGAACTTTCTCAATAAGCTTTTAATTTTTGCTTTGGTAATTGACCTAACCTGGCTTGTAGCAAGAACTGCTGATGCAATGATACAAACCTATCTGGTTCCGATGACAGAGAAGTCAGAAAGTTCATTTGATGACCAGCTTCTTCCTATCGTTCAGAAAGGACTAAAAGCTGTGATCTGGATCCTAGGAGTAATTCTTGCCCTGGACAATTTGAACGTAGATATAGGAGCCATGATTGCTGGTCTAGGAATTGGAGGTCTGGCTCTTGCTCTTGCAGCTCAAGATGCCGTAAAAAACATTTTCGGAGGTATTATGGTATTTGTTGACAAACCTTTCAAGATCAATGACCGAGTGCAGGTACATGGATATGATGGTGTAGTCGAAGAGGTAGGCTTAAGAAGTACAAGAATCAGAACCTTAGAAGGTAGATTAGTTGTGATGCCTAACTCGCTCTTTGTGGACAATGAGGTGACTAATATCACCTCAGAACCAACAAGAAAAGTAGTATTAAATTTGGGGCTAACGTATGATGCAACACCGGAAGATATTGAAAAAGGACTTACTCTGCTTGGAGAGATATCACAAAGAAATGCAGACATCATTGAACCAGATTCTCCGAAAGGATTTACCAGTTTTGGTGATTTTTCTTTAGGATTGACATTTGTGTACTTCATTAAAAAAGATGCGGATATTCTAGCCACTCAAACAAAAATGCACTTGGATATCTTGAAAACCTTCAATGAAAATGGTTTGGAATTTGCATTCCCTACACAAACAATCTACAAAAAGGAACTTTGATCAAATTCATTTTTATAGCGATCCTAAATCTGTTTTACTTTCAGAGTATTTCTCAGCATAAGGAAACAGAGATCATTGCCACACATAATTCTGACACGCTTTGGGGAACACTTTGTTCTCCTCAACAATCAATTGACACATCACAACCTTTGGTTCTGATCATTGCTGGAAGTGGACCAACTGACAGAAATGGCAACAATTCTGTGATGACCAATAATTCACTTCAAATGTTAGCTCATGATCTGGCCAAACTAGGCATAGCAAGTATTAGATATGACAAACGAGGTGTTGGTGCCAGCTTTAAAGCATATATCCCTGAGATTGATCTAACATTCGAAGACAATGTGAACATTGCAGAAGAATTCTACGACTACGGTAAAAAACAAGGTTACCAAAAGATAATAATAGCTGGACACAGCGAGGGCTCTCTCATTGGCATTCTACTATCTCAAAGAAAAAAACCAGCTGGTTTTATCAGCCTTGCTGGAGCAGGCAGACCGATACAAGATGTACTAAAAGAACAGTATAATGTTACAGCACCAATAGTTAGAGATTCTGCCCATGTGATCATTGATCTACTCGCTTCTGGAGTTAAGGTAGACACTTTATCTCCTTGGCTTTACAGTGTATTCAGACCTGCCATTCAACCTTATTTGATTAGCTGGATGAAATACATTCCAAACGAAGAAATTAATAAACTATCCTGTCCATCTCTCATTATCCAAGGAGAAAGAGACTTACAGGTAACTAAGGAAGATGCAACCGAGTTAGGAAAGGATTTACCTGAGAATTCAGTTGTTCTGATTGAAACTATGAATCACGTTCTGAAGAAAGTTGATGATGACAAAGCAGACAACAAAGCTTCTTACAATGATCCAGTCAGACCACTTCATCCAGACCTGATCTTTACCATGGTGTCCTTCATCAAACAACTTCCATAATTCGGGTTGAAGAGTAATAATAATTCCACTACCTTTGCGGACTTATAAACTGAATATTTATGTCCACTCACGTTGAAGTCAAAAGAGTAACTACCCACACCCTACTAGAAATGAAAGCACGAGGAGAAAAGATCTCCATGCTCACTGCTTATGATTATACAATGGGCAGAATCGTTGACCAAGCAGGAATGGATGTCATCTTGGTTGGAGATTCAGCTAGCAACGTAATGGCCGGACACGAAACAACCGTGCCGATTACACTTGATCAAATGATCTATCACGCAGCAAGTGTTATTCGTGCCATTAAAAGATCTTTAGTGGTGGTAGACCTTCCATTTGGAGCTTATCAAGGTGACAGTAAAGAAGCATTGAGATCTGCTATACGAATCATGAAGGAGGCCGAAGCTCACAGTGTAAAACTAGAAGGAGGTAGAGAGATTATTGAATCTGTCAACAGAATATTAAGTGCTGGAATTCCAGTGATGGGGCATCTTGGATTGACTCCCAGAGTATCTATAAGTTTGGAACGTACACCGTAAGAGCTAAAGAATCAGAGGAAGCAAAAAGACTCATAGAAGATGCTCTACTTCTGCAAGAAGCAGGTGTCTTTGCTTTGGTATTGGAGAAAGTTCCTGCCAAACTAGCTACACAGGTAGCAGAAAAACTTACAATTCCGGTGATCGGTATTGGTGCCGGTGGAGGAGTAGACGGACAGGTACTTGTTATGCACGATATGCTTGGAATAACTCAAGAATTCTCTCCTCGATTTTTGAGACGTTACCACAACCTATATCAAGAGATGTTAGGTGCATTTGAGAACTACATTTCAGATGTTAAGGCAGGGGATTTCCCTAATGAAAAGAACAGTATTAATTTGCTAACCCATTCTGATGAGTAAACTTGACGTATTATACGAAGACAATCACCTAATCGCAGTTTGTAAAAAAGCTACCGAACTTGTTCAAGGTGACAAAACAGAAGATAAACCTCTTGTTGAGATTGTTAGGAATTACATCAAGGAAAAATATGACAAACCAGGCGATGTATTTCTAGGTGTAGTTCATCGTTTGGATAGACCTGTGGGTGGCGTGGTTGTGTTTGCCAGAACCAGCAAAGCACTTACTAGAATGAATGCTCTATTTCAGGAAAAAAGTTCAAAAAACCTACTGGGCAATTGTGGAACAATCCTTACCAAGTGAAAATGGAACACTTGATTCATTACTTGAAGAAGAATCAGGAAAAGAATCGATCGAGAGCATATGAAACTGAGGTGAAAGAAAGTAAAAAATCTGAACTGGATTTTAAACTACTAGGAAGAAGTAAGAATTACTTCTACGTTGAAATCAAACCTAAAACAGGTAGACATCATCAAATTCGTGTTCAATTGAGTCACATAGGCTGTCCAATAAAGGGAGATGTAAAATACGGAGGAAAAAGGACCAATAAAGATGGCTCGATACATTTATTTGGAAGATCCATTGAATTCGAACATCCGGTGAAGAAAGAAATGATTAGAATTACTGCGAAACCGCCTCAAGGAGATCCACTATGGAAGGAACTTAGCTCACTTGCCAGCTAAAGTCCACTAACTAGTAATCTGTACCTTTTTATTTGTATTTGCTTCTGCCAGCGACTCCGTAATGTTATGTATATGATCTCCCACCTTCTCTAATCCACTGTACAGATTACTGAAGACAACTGTAGAATTACTATTATACTCTTCTTTATTCAGTGATTCAAAATGCCAAGCTCGAATAATATTTCTGGCCTCATTGATTTCTAGTTCTAGATCATCCGCTGCCTTAACATCATACTTTCCTTTGAACATGGAAGAGATGTTTTTATTCATAACAGTAAATGCTTCATTCACTTTATCAATAAGTTCTATAAGCTTTGCTCTTTGATCTGGGCTAAACCAAACCTTTTCATTTTCCTTCTTCTCAAGAACTTTTGATAATTGAAAATAGATATCACCAATAGACTCCAGATCTGATGCTACCGCTAAAACAGCTCCCATTTTTCTCGAAGCATCCCTCCCCATTGGTAGCTGTGCTACCCTACCTAAATACTCAATGATCTCTAACTCGATTCGATCGGTTATATCCTCATATTTCTCTAGCTTTTTGCTAAGTTTTTTCTTCTGTTTCTTTTCTGTTGCTGACAACATTTTCTTTAGAAATCCATTCATTCTAAATACAATATCACCAAACCTTTCCAACTCCTTTTGAGCCTGCATAATCGACAATTCAGCGGTGCTCATCATCCCACCACCGATAAACTCTAAATGATATTCCTCATCTGAGCCAGACTTTACCTTCACCATTTTAATAACAGTGGTCTCCAATTTATTTACAAACCAGATTAATATGAAAGTATTGACAATGTTAAAGCATAAATGAAACACTGCTAGCGACCACTGGATTTTAGATGTTTCTATTTGAGCATCTGTTCCTTCAGCGAAGAAATTGTCGAAAAACGTGTTATTGACAATATATTTCGCCATATCAAGGAACCAATAAAAAACAAACATCATCCATATCACACCTATGATATTGAAGAAGAGATGTGCTCGAGCAGCTCGCTTAGCATGGACATTACCTATCAGAGCGGCCAAATTTGCTGTGACAGTGGTCCCTATATTCTCTCCAAGTACAATTGCGGCACCATATTCCAAAGGCAATCCATTTGATCCACACAACGTAATGGTTATTGCCATTGCAGCAGAGCTAGACTGAACAACAATAGTCAATAAAGCTCCAAGGAAAACAAAAAACAAAACCGAACCAAATCCATATTGACTCAAAGGCTCAACATAATCCCATAATAACTCGGGATTCTTTTGAATAAATGACATACTCTCTTTCAGCGCATCCAATCCAAGAAAAAGAATAGCAAAGCCTATCAAGAACTCACCGATCGATCTTATTCTCTGGTTACTCAGAAACAGCATTGGTACTCCAAAAGCCATAATTGGCAAAGAATAATCTGATATGCTAAATTTTCCAAAACTAAAGAACATGATCAAGAACGCTGTCATTGTCGTACCGATGTTAGCCCCCATAATGACTCCGATAGCTTGTCTAAGAGTCAATAGTTTGGCATTCACAAAACTCACTACCATAACTGTAGTAGCACTAGAAGACTGAATAATACTTGTAGTTAAAAATCCAGTGAGTACTCCTGTAAATCTATTGGAGGTTGCAGCAGCGAGAATGCTCCTTAACTGCTCGCCAGCGGCCTTTTGAACTCCCTCACTCATTATCTTCATACCAAAGATGAAGAACCCCAACGAACCAATTACCTTTAAAACAGTATATAAAGTATCCATTCTTAGACTTATATTAAATCAAACGCACATGCGCAAGAGCGCAAATTTACGAGACTTTTAAAGTGACTGAGTAACCCTATGTTAAGATAATATTAAACTTACAGAGGAATTAACTTATCTTTAAATACAATGTCTTAATTTCGAAAACACGATGTTATTGTCCTAACTTTGCACAAACAAGCTATATGATGATAGAGAGAAAACACAAGATTTTAGTTGTAGATGATGAAGAAGACATATTAACAATGCTTAAATATAGTCTTGAAAAAGAAGGGTTCGAAGTAAAAACTGCAAATAATGGAAAGTCTTGTATCTCTAAAGCCTTGGACTTCTATCCGGATCTAATAATTCTGGATGTAATGATGCCGGAAATGGATGGAATGGAGACATGTGTTGAACTGAGAAAACTTCCAGAGCTTGATCAAACAATTATTTGTTTCTTAACCGCCCGCACTGAAGATTACTCTCAAATAGCAGGATATGATAGTGGAGCAGATGACTATGTTACTAAACCCGTGAAACCAAGAGTACTTGCGAGTAAAATAAGAGCATTATTGAGAAGAAATGAAAACGTTACAAGTAATAGCTCTGTTGATACAGAAAGCAATGAAATAACTGGAATTCACATAGATCGTGAAAAATATCTTGTTACTGTTGATGGACGTGAGTACAGTCTACCAAAAAAGGAATTTGAATTATTATCACTACTCGTCTCTGGAAATGGAGCTGTTTTCAGCAGGGAAACTATTTTATCTCAGGTCTGGGGAAATGATATTGTGGTTGGAGACCGAACCATTGACGTACACATCAGAAAATTAAGAGAAAAGATAGGTAACGACTTTATTAAAACCATCAAAGGTGTTGGCTATAAATTCGTGGACAAAAAGTAATTTCTAAATATCAAGGAATTTCATCAACTGATCAAAACGTTCCTGCATATCTTCTTCATACTTATTTCCGGCATACGTTTCCTTGATATTAAATTCATAACGATTTAACGTCTGAACTATTCCGCCAATCTCCTGTTTATTGAGCTTCAGAGTAACCTCAATCTCCGTACTATTTGAACTACTAGTGACGTAAGAACTCAATATCTTAGCATCATTCCCTTCAATGATCTGAGCTAATTGAGCCATGCTATAGTCATTCTCATTCATTGCGATTACAATCACTGCCCCCCCTTGCTCAATTGAAGCCATATTTGTAATCGCAGACATAATATGCTGAGTAGTAGTTAACCCCAGATAATTCTCTTGTTTATCCAAAATTGGAATCACTGTGATATTTAGGTCTGACATCAGTTTCATAACCTCATAAACATGTTGATGAGCATAAACAAAAGGACGATGCGCTATTAAGTTTAATTCACTGACGCTCTTTATTGGATCATTCTCATCAAGAATCATATCGTCTGAAACCAGACCAAGATATTCTGTCCCTTTAACCACAGGCAAGTGCGCTACTTTGAACTCATCCATCCATATAAGTACCTTCTCACAAGATTCATTTGCAAGTATCGGGGGAACCATATCAGTTATTAAGGATTCTGCTATCATAGAAGTTTTGATGCTTTACTTTAAAACGAATTTTTAAGAAGTTAGTTGCTTACTTCTGTAAATAATTCAACTTTTGCAGTAAAAGTATAAATATCGTACCAAAAATGACTCGACTTTCTGTAAACGTTAATAAAATTGCTACTCTTCGTAATGCCAGAGGAGGCAACACTCCCAACTTAATCCAAATGGCAATTGACGCTGAAAAATTTGGAGCTCAAGGAATTACAGTACATCCAAGACCTGACGAACGACACATTCGCTATGCTGATGTATTTGCCTTAAAAGAGGTTGTAACCACTGAATTTAATATAGAAGGTAATCCAAAAGAGGACAAATTTGTTCAGCTCGTTCTTGAAACCAAACCAGATCAGGTAACTTTGGTCCCAGATTCTTCAGGTCAAATCACCTCGAATCACGGATGGGACACTGTCTCCAATAGAGAATTCCTAGTAAAGACAATAGATCGTTTCAAGAATGCCGGTATTAGAACATCAATTTTTGTCGATGCTAGGATTGACATGATCATCGGTGCAAAAGCTACTGGGACAGATCGAGTTGAGTTGTATACAGAAAGTTATGCTCATGACTATTCTACCAATAAAGAAAAAGCAATCCAACCTTTTCTATTAGCAGCATTGAAGGCAAAAGAGCTTGAGATTGGGCTAAATGCTGGTCATGATCTAAACTTAGATAATCTAAGATATTTTTCTCAAAAAATACCTAACCTCCTTGAAGTGTCTATCGGCCATGCACTTGTCTCGGATGCATTATATTTAGGATGGGAAAATACCATTCGGATGTACAGAAATGAGTTAACTTATCAAGTTTAACCTTTATTTAATCTAGTTTACATGCCGAACTAAAAATTTTATTTTGTACTTTGTACACATGAGCAAAGGTGTGAGTCCTTGATTCTTATATAAGTAGATGAAACCACCGATGCTGAGATCTCGAGCTAATGAGACGTGGTACGTAGAAATACTCCTAAGTTTTTTCTCGCTTTTGCGAGCCTATTTTTCACGTTCTTAACTCTAGGACAAACACTCATTATTAATGAGGTCTCAAATGGTCCAACAGGCAGTCAAGAATATGTTGAGTTTGTTGTTGTAGATGCCACTGCAGTGTACGATTGCTCTGGCTCCGCTCCACCATGCATAGATATCAGAGGTTGGATTTTTGATGATAACAGTGGGTATCATGGATCCACAGGAGTTGCTGCTGGCGCGGTACGATTTAGCAATGATCCAATATGGGAGTGTATACCACTAGGAACAATAATTGTCATCTATAATGATGATGATCCTAACATCTCTATTTCCGGTTCAGATGTGGATATGGCTGATGGCAACTGTACATTAATGGTTCCATTAAATGATCAACAATATTTTGAATTCACCAATACTACACCGGGAGATATTTCATGCAGTTATCCGACAAGTGGCTGGGGCAGCGATTCTTCTCCGACATGGACGAGCAATACGGCTTTTGCAAACGGAGGAGATTGCGCAAGACTTGTCGATCTAAATGGTTGCGAAGTGTTCTCCCTTTGTTATGGTAGTGCCAATGCAAATCCAATGATCTATTTCTCAGGTAGTGGTTCAGATGACGTTTGGTACTTCAACGATGGAGATCCTTTTCTTCAGAGCAACTGGTCCGAAGGTTGTGCAGGCGACATAGCTGCTTGCGGTAGTAATGACCAAACTCCAGGTTCCCCAAATAATGCTGCCAACGCTGCTTACATTGCTCAATTTAATAATGGATGTGCACCAATCCCTCCTTTAGTCGCTTCTGTAACCAGTTCATCGGGTTGCGGATGCACAGGAACGGGAACTGCATCTGCTACAGGATCTATTCCAGGATATACTTATGAGTGGTTTGACGATTCTTTCAATCCAATTGGACAAAGTAGTGCTACTGCCACCGGACTTTGTTCTGGAACCTATAATGCAATTGTCACCTCTTCAATTGGTTGTGAAGACACTGTACAGATCACCATTACAGCAACAGGATCAGATGACCCAGGAACAAATGGAGTCTTAGATACTTGTGCTTCGCTGACAGGTAATGTTAATCTTTTTGATTATTTAGGAGGGACTCCTGACAATACCGGAACTTGGTCTGGTCCTAGTATTACAACTGGTTCATTTCTAGGAATAATTGACTTATCTACCGCTTCCACTGGAACTTACACCTACACCGTAGGGAGTTCTCCATGTACAGCTTCAGCCGATGTTGTTCTATCCTACTCTGCTCTTCCCGTTGTAACAGCTACTGGTAATGATATTACGTGTAATGGATCAAACAACGGTGATGTCGATGCTTCTGCAACAGGTGTAAGCCCTTTCTCTTATTCATGGGACAATGGATTAGGAGCTGGTGCAGCTCATAGCGGACTCGCTCCAAATACTTACACTGTTACTGTCACAGACGGAAACGGATGTACTAATACCGATGAAATAACTTTAAATGAGCCAACACCACTCACCGCAACCATTGCTCCTGTATCGGTTTCTTGTAATGGTGATTGTGATGGAGTTGCCACTGTGACTCTTGGTGGAGGATCCGGTTCATATACTTATACC
Source organism: Flavobacteriales bacterium (assembly GCA_020635565.1). Lineage (GTDB taxonomy): Bacteria > Bacteroidota > Bacteroidia > Flavobacteriales_D > Parvicellaceae > Parvicella. The sequence goes on from JACJZN010000010.1 coordinate 83,765, forward strand.
TGGGATAACACCACTACAGACAACACTGCGACTACTCAGGCTAATTTATGTGCCACTACTTATAATGTAACTGTTGCAGATGCGGTTGATGCTTCTTGTACTACGACTGCTTCTGTTACTGTTACTGAACCTGTAGTAATTACTCTATCTGAGACAAATACTCCTGCTAACTGTGGAGCCGCAGATGGAACTGCAACTATTACTGCTTCCGGTGGTTCCGGGGTTTATACAGATTATAACTGGTCACCTGCTCCCGGTGGCGGACAAGGAACGGCAAACGCAACTGGTCTTGCGGCCGGATCTTACACAGTGACTGTTACAGATGATAACAACTGTACCGCTACGCTAACTGTTAACATCTCCAATTCATCAGCTCCAACTATTACTGAAGTCATCGCTAGTCATATTGATGTCTCCTGTAATGGACTTGCAGATGGTGCAGCTGAAGTTAGTGTCTCTGGTGGAACCGCACCTCTTTCTATCGCTTGGTCTCCAGGAGGTGGTTCTAGCAACTCTGCTTCTGGTTTAACTGCAGGTACTTATACGGTCACTGTAACTGATGGTAATACATGTTCTAGTTCTGTTACTATCGATATTACCGAACCAACGCCTTTGACAGTGTCCACTTCTGGAACTGATGCGCATTGCTCTCAAAACGATGGTACTGTTACCTCAACAATTAGTGGTGGAACAACCAGTTACACTTACAATTGGTATTCAGATGCAACCCTAACTACACCAGCCGGATCAGGATCGAGCTTAGCAAATCTTAGTGCAGGGGATTATTATTTAGAAGTTATTGACGGCAATGGATGTAGTATAATTGATCAAGTAACTATAGTCGATCTTGCTGGACCTTCAGTTAGTGCTACCGTTAATGCTGATGCGACAAATGCTGTTACTTGTGACGGAGATGCTTCGGCATCTGTATCAGGGGGAACAGGCACTATCACATTTGTCTGGGACAATAGTAATAGCAATGCAAATGCAAATGACCTCTGTATTGGCAATAACTGTGTGACCGTTACGGATGATTTTGGATGTACAGATGTGGATTGTATCACCATTCTTAATTCATCAGGAATTACTCTTTCTCTGGTTGGGATAGACCCTACTTGTAATGACTTCTGTGATGGCTCAATTGATGCAACCATAACAAATGCCACAGCACCAATTACCTATTCGTGGACATCAGGACAATCTACAGAAGACTTGACAAACCTTTGCTCCGGAACTTATGATTTAACAGTAACTGATGGGCTTGGACAAACAGCAACTGCAAGCATTACCTTGATCAATCCTGATACAATGTCAATTCAAACAAACAACCTATCAGAAATGAGTTGTTTTGGAGTTTGTGACGGTGAAATAGATATTATCGCATCCGGAGGAACAGGTAGTCTTTCCTTGCTTTGGACAGAAGCCACACTGGGTAACATGGGTTCTTCAGCCAACATAAATTCACTTTGTGCAGGTTCCTATAACATAAACATTACTGACTTCAATGGATGTACTTTTGACTCGATCTATGTTATCACTGAACCCACAGAGATTACTACAATCACTTCGTCCTCAAATAGTAATTGCGGTGCAGCCGATGGTGGTGTTAGTGTGATCGCATCCGGTGGAACAGTAAACGTTAGTTATACATATGAGTGGACGGATGTTAATGGGGATCCTGTTGGCAATGTAAATAACGTGAATGGAGTTTCAAGTGGAACCTATTATGTAACCGTTTATGACGACAATTTTTGCCCAGCCCTGGATTCTGTCGATGTAAATGATGTTATTCCAAACATCTCAATAATTGAAGACAGCAGTGCAGTTTCCTGTTTTGGACTATCTGATGGATCTTTGGATCTGGTTATTACCAGCCCAAACAGCTATTCTATAGACTGGGCTGGACCTAATGGATTTTCATCTACACTTGAAAACCTCTCGAACTTAGCAGCAGGAACATATCTCTACGAATTTTCCGACAACAATGGTTGTACAATTTTAGGACAGATCATTGTCGATGAACCAGTACAACTCATATTGAATTTAACTGTAGACTCAACAACTTGTGATATAGCATGTGACGGAGCCATTACTGCGACCGGAGTTGGTGGTGTTTCTCCCTATACTTATAGCTCTACCTTCCCAAGCTGGACAAACGGAACACCAGATCTTTGTATAGGTTTATACACGATTATACTAACGGATGATAATGGTTGTTCAGTGTCAATAGACACCTTATTAGACCATGATGACAATAGGCCAGACCCTTCGATCACTTTAACCGATTTAGATTATTGTCTGGATGAAGGTTCTTTTTCTATTCCAACACAAACCGCTGGCGGAACATGGACGACAAATGGAACAGGAATTATAGACCCTCTCAATGGTATATTCAGCCCATCAGCAGCTGGGATTGGTTCGGAACAGATCATCTATACATTTAGTGGTATTTGTGGAGATGCTGATACCGTAAACATTAATGTTCACCAATTGGAAGATGCATCTTTCAGCATGATCAGCTCTTTGTGTGAAAATGATACTCCAACTGATCTCACTCCAATTAACACAGGGGGCACATGGCAAGGAACTGGTGTCAATTCCTCTACAATGACTTTTGACCCATCCGTTTCAGGAGCTGGAGCCTTTACCGTTAGCTATATCATTAATGGACAATGTCCCGATACTGTATCACAGCAAATCACTGTAAATCCTGCTCAAAACCCAATAATTTCAACTATTTCGCCTCTATGTTTAGATGCTGGCAATGTACAATTAAATGCATCTATTCCTGGTGGCGTATGGTCTGGCGTAAGTAACTCTTCAGGAGTGATCAACACTACTACTTTAGGTGCTGGTATCTACGAAGTCTATTATACAATTCAATCCCAATGTGGAGATTCAGACACACTTGATATAATCATAAACGATCTACCTTCCTTAGATATTACAGTTAGCGACACATTAGGTTGTGCACCTTTAACTATTTCTTTTAGTGATTTAAATTCAGTTGTTGGTAATTCTTACAGCTGGACATCGGATGGCACTTCCATTAGTTCAAATGCTAACGACACCTATACTTTTACTGACGAAGGATGTGTAGAATTAGCTGTGAGTGTTGTAGATGCGAATGGTTGTACTAACTCAATGACATTCCCAAGTCAAATATGTACTGAACCCTTCCCTATTGCCAACTTCGAATATGACCCAAGTAACCCAACTACCTATGACTATTTAGTCGATGTATCGAACCTAAGTATGAATGCAGATGGATATCAATGGTCTATGGATGGTGTAGACTTCAGTTTCGATACTGACGTCCATTTAAATTTCAACGGATACGAACCTGGAGGATATTTCCTTTGCTTAACCGCTAGCAATTATTTAGGATGTTCACATACATTCTGTGATTCTATATTTTTAGAGGATGAATTTGCAATGTATATTCCAAATACATTTACTCCAAACGGCAATGGACAAAATGAGTCTTTTGGACCCGTCTATAGCGGAGAACAACCTGAAGAAATTTCATTCATGATCTTCAACAGATGGGGGCAATTAATTTATGAGGTGAATAGTCTAGATGAATTCTGGGATGGAAATTACTTGGGACAACCTGCTGTAGAAGATGTATATATCTGGAAAATAAAATACAAACTGCCCGAATCAACAGAAAGAAGAACATTAATTGGGCATGTAAATTTGATTAGATAGTGTTAGTTTATTGAATTTCACATTTTAATATAAACACAAAAAGAGGGAGAAGCCGAGGCATCTCCCTTCTTCTAATCTTTATTCGATTGAAATTTGTAACTAATTTAGATTAGCGTATTATTTGAATAAAATCCTCCCTCAATGAAGTTTCTTATTTTGTTTATCTCAGTAATATCTATTCAATTTGTCATCAAAGCACAAGAGACTAAAATTTTTCACGTCTATTTTCCTTTTGATGTTTCTGAAATTACCGAATCGGAAAAAGCAAGAATATATGAAGAAGTATTACCTTTTGTAGACAGCACCCAAGTAATCTCAATTCAAATTATAGGCAACACTGACGCCATCAGTTCCAATGAATACAATTATGAACTTGGACTCAAAAGAGCTTCATCCGTTAAGGAAATGCTTGCAGATTTTCTACCAGTCATCAGCAAGATCTCCTCTCTTGGAAAATCTACACCTAAATTTCCCAATGAAACTTCGCAAGGACGCCAGTCTAATAGAAGAGTTGATATCGTGATAGAATACAACTTAAAAATGGAAGAATTGATTGATGAGTTCACAGGTACAGAATCGCAACCTTTCGAAAACGACACTACAATCACCTTTAAAGAAGGGGTCGAATTTCACATCAAAGCAGAATCATTTTATCCAAACAAAATAAAAGATGTTCAATTTGAGGTAACCGAAGTACTGTCTCCCTTCGCTATCATACAAAACAACCTCAGCACCATGACTGCAGATGGGCGATGTCTAAAATCTGGTGGTATGATCCTTACTCAAGCACAAATTGATGGAAATCCTGTCTTACCAAATGATTCTATAACCGTTCGTATACCCGCATCAGAAATCGATACTTCCATGACGATCTGGGATATAAAAGTTGTTGACGGTGATACCTTATGGATAGAGTCGGATATCCAGATGACCTACAATGAGAAGGACAAATACTATGAATTCAAAACATCTAACATGCCGAGTATTAATGTTGATGCTCCGGTGATTGGACCTGCTATTGATAAAATACAGGGACTTTTCAAGGATAAAAACACTACTATAAAGGCAAGAGGCAAATCATATGTAGAATGTTACTTGATTAGTTATGATGAATTGATTGTTTTAAGAGGAGACCTGATCAAACCCAAGAAATCCTATTTTGCTCCTTGTCTAACGGATCCAAACGATATTGTTATTGCACACGTAAAGAAAAAAGACAAAGACTTCTATATGGTCAAACCATTAGGAGAAATCAAATTAAAACGAGGTTTCAACCATTTTGTAATTAGAAAAAGAGACTTAAAGTCAATTCATTCCTATCGGGAATATGAGAATACGGTTCAAGAAAGGTGCGATGAATTACTTAAATAAAAAAGCACCATTGAACTTCATTCAACAGTGCTTCTAAAATATGACTCATTCGAATTTACTTTTTGAATTCCATCAATGTCTTTTCAATAATTGTAACGCACTCTCTTAATTGATCTTCCGTCATCACTAACGGAGGTGCAAATCGAATAATGTTTCCGTGAGTAGGTTTTGCTAGAAGACCATTTTCTTTTAAAGCTACGCAGATGTCCCACGCTGTACTTGAATCTTCCGTATCGTTGATCAATATTGCATTCAACAATCCTCTTCCTCTGACAGCATTGACCAAATCTGTTTGAGAAATGATCCTATCCATTTCAGCTCTGAACACCTTACCTAAATAACTCGCATTCTCAGCCAAATTCTCATCTTTTACTACCTCCAAAGCAGCAACCGCAACCTTTGCAGCTAGTGGATTACCTCCAAATGTACTTCCATGCTGTCCAGGCCCTATTACATTCATCACATCATCATCCGCTAACACAGCTGATACTGGATATACTCCACCGGAAACCGCTTTTCCTAGAATAAGAATATCTGGATTTACATTTTCGTGATTCACAGCCAAAAGATCTCCAGTTCTTGCAATACCTGTTTGAACCTCATCCGCAATGAAAAGTACATTTCTCTCATTACACATTCGTGCAGCACCCGATAAATATCCATCTGTAGGAACATAAACACCAGCTTCCCCTTGAATTGGTTCCACTAAAAACCCTGCAACACTCTCGTCCTTCAATGCCTCTTCTAAAGCTTCTAAATCATCGTAAGGAATTCTAATGAATCCTGGTGTGTACGGACCAAAATTCTTGTTAGCAACAGGATCGTTCGAGAAAGAAATAATCGTTGTTGTTCTACCATGGAAGTTATTTTCACATACAATGATCTTCGCCTCATTCTCTGGAATTCCTTTTTTCTCATATGCCCACTTTCTACAGATCTTAATGGCTGTTTCTACCGCTTCCGCACCCGTATTCATAGGCAATACTTTGTCAAAACCAAAATACGTTGTAATGTATTTTTCATATGGCCCTAAAGCATCGTTATAAAATGCACGTGACGTCAATGTAAGAGTACTCGCCTGTTCAGTTAGCGCTCCGACTATTTTAGGATGACAATGCCCCTGATTAACAGCAGAATATGCTGAAAGAAAATCATAATATTTTTTACCTTCACAATCCCATACGTAAACCCCTTCTCCTTTTGCTAATACTACTGGTAACGGATGATAATTATGTGCTCCATACTTATTCTCCATTTCCATTGCTTCTTTCGAGCTAATTCCTGACGTTGCCATAGTTTCCATATTATTCTTATTAAATCAATTTCGATATCTTACAAAGATAAGGAAAGTTAATGCAATAAAAAACCGAAGGCAATTACTGCTGGATCTTGATCTTCTGACCAACAAGAAGCTTTGATTTGGGTGTTATTCCATTCAGATCGCACAAAGATGTAACCGACATCCCATAGCGCTTTGCAATCTTATATGGAGAATCTTTTTTTGTTACGATATGAAACTCCTTTCCATAAGGATAGGCGATATACATACTTTTGTATTTCTTTAGGATCAATGTGTCCGAATAGAGTTCCCGATCTTGAAATGATATAACGTGAGCCGGATTAACAGGCAACCCTTTAAGTCTAATTTCCATGTGAAGATGTGTTCCTGTAGCATTACCTGTTTGACCTCCATGTCCAAGTAACTGACCTGCTTTTACAGTATCACCTTCGTGAACTCTTATCTTACTCATATGAGCATATAATGTTTCCAAACCATTATAATGTCTAACAATAACCACTTTCCCGAAACCTCCAAGAGTTCTCGCTACTCTCACTTTCCCGTCAAACATATTCAAAATAGAGTCATAGTAGTGTAGTTCAAGATCCACACCATTGTGAGCCTTTCCATCCCGCCACCCATAGGGAGATGTTACGGTACCGTAATAACGCATTAGTGACTTTTGACATAAAGGATGCTGATACGTCATTCCTTTCGATTGATCGGTTAGGACCAGAACCAGTGTACTGTCATTTTTATGTATAGAATCTGGATAATACCAGGATTGTCTGTTATTCCAGTAATGATAGTAAGCATTTGCAGGATAAGGCGAACCATCTTCTGTCAACACTTCAAATTCTGCCGGCAACTCAATATGCTCTGGCATCATCGCTACAAATAAGTTGATCTGATTGATCAACGCAAATGGAACGGAATCTAATTCAAACAATGAATCGACCATTTCATAGATCTCCTCATGAGATTTATTGGCGACCGTTTTGTAAAAAGCTATTTCTTTCTTGACACTCTCTGTCAATGAATCTAGACGAATTAACGAATCGATTCTTTCAGTAATATTGAAATCGGTAAAATTCACATTGGTTTCAAAGAGATAATCACTACCATAAGCCACGACAGCTTTAGCTGTATCCTTTACTCTTTTCTTCTCATCACCATCTGGACAATTCTCGCATGGAGAAAAATCAGTCGAAACCAATGATAATAGACCGAGACTCGTAAATATTATAAATGAAATAAATAAGTACCGCACTTTTTAAATAAAGGTTAGTGTAGAACGACAATCTTTGCAAAAGGTTACATATGACTGATTATAGCTCCAATTATTGCAAATAAGATAATTGCTACACCAAAAATAACGATTGCATACCTAGCTCCCTTATCACTAATCATTGGTTTCCTGAACTTTCCTTTAACTGTGTAGTTGACTACCTCAACGGCATGATGATCCTTATCCCTTACACCGAACCAAAAGACCTCATTCTTTCCCCTTTTCTCATCGAACCGCTCATAAAACAGTTCTTTCTTTTCCATTAACTCTTCGAAGTAATCTGCGTGTTCCTTTATTTTAAAATGGTAAACCAAATATCCTGGACGCGTAGGATGTTCCTGATGGTTAACCATACTCATGATCGGAATTGTTAATTGATTGAACAATTCTCGTCTCGGGGCATCATCTTCTTCAAGGAATTTTTCGATACTTGTTTTAAGATTCTGCACCTCGAGTTCCACAAACTGCTCGAATTTTCCCCAGGTAACATGTACTTCCGTTTGAAACTTCTCTCCGGAGCTTCGAAAGGAAACAAAATCCAAAGGAATATCCGGATCACCTTTTAATATTTCCATGATCTTCAACTCGGACTCATCAACCAGTTCTTTAAAATCTTTTTCAAATCCCTTGAGATCCGTTTTGAAATACTCCTCCTCTTCCATCATGTCGATCAAATTCTCCAGGTGATTAGAAATTTCTTTGAGCTGATCTTCGTATTCGTATTTCATGATATAAATAATTGAATTCAAAGGTACTCATTTGAATAGGTAGATGTAACTTTGATGCATGAAAAGCATAATTGCATTCCTGATCATTTTTGCAACTGCGGTACTCGCAGGCATGTGGCTGTTATCTGATGCCGAATCAAAAAGAGATCTTCCAGTGTATAGTCCTGTGGATGTCAACCCTGACCTTGTGGATCCATCCATTCAAAATAAAGGAAACTATCACACTATTTCAAACTTCTATTTACAGAATCAAGATGGTATTTGGGTCGACAAAAGTATTCTTAAAGGCAAAATCGCAGTAGTAAATTATTTCTTTGCAACGTGCCCAACAATTTGCCCGCTAATGAATGGAAAAGTTGCTAATGTATATGAGAAATTCAAAGGAACTGGAAAGGTGATCTTTCTTTCTCACACTGTTATGCCTGAAGTAGATTCAGCTGCTGCTCTTAAGGAATATGCTCAAATTTATGGAGCGGAAACTAAAAGTTGGATGTTTCTAACTGGTGATAAAGCTCATTTATACGAACTTGCAAGAAAGAGCTATCTTATTGCTCCTGATATGAATGATCCAGATTATACGCATGGTAGCGAAAATGATTTCATCCATACTGAAAACATTGCTTTGATTGATACAAAAGGTCAGATTCGAGGCTTTTATGATGGAACGATAGACAAAGATATGAAACAACTGGAAGAAGATATCCAGCTATTGCTAGATCAATAATTTATCTTAATAACCTTGCATACAGTTGTTTCTTCACTGTTATTCACTCTTATTAAATAGGATCCTGGAGCTATAGGCAAATCACTTTCCGTAAGTGAAATCGTTTTCTTGTAGTAAATATTCTCTTCTCTTGAAAACACAATTCTACCTAAGTCGTCATAAATTCTAATATTGACATTCTCAACGTCCTTCGTCTTTATCGTTAGATTCAAAATTTCATCAAACGGATTTGGCATACCTTCCAAATAAAGAAAATCAACCTCTGCAAAAACTTCCGTGTACTTAATCCAGATGGGGTTAGTAAAAGAATGGTGATACTGGTAAGTGGTTTTATAAACCGAACCCTGAGAAGATAAATCCTTATAAGTCTCAAGTTCTGCTCGAACATATAAGTACTCATCTAAATTGACATCGGTTACTCCCATCGCAGCAACAAGCAAATCATCTAATTTTATCCTCCTATTCACCACTCCTTGCACAAACCATGTAGAATCCATTGGCAAACGAAATTCACCATTTTTTGTACCTACATAAACAACGATCGATTCAATGTCGCCAAACTCTGCAGTAGTACTGTAATCAAAATTAAGGTAATAGTCTTCTAGAAAAGCTATATCTATAACATGGTCGTCTCCCATAAACACTTCGTTGGCTTCATTATCACCATCAGTGCTTAGTCCAATACTTAGTATAGGTCCATCGGAAAGCACGGCTCGTCCATTCTTTAATGCTTTCAACACCCCTCCTCCATCTACTTTCATTCCATCAGGACAATAAACCAACGTATTAACTTTACCTACCGCATTATCGTTAATCGTCCCAAAGCCGCCAAAATCATCAGTATTACTAAAGTTATAAGAACCATGAGCATCTGCTCCAGCTGAAAAGTACATTTTCCAATTCTCTAAAGAATCATTCTGAGTCTTGAGTTTAAGGCCCAATTGATTGATGTAATTCACGATTTCCTGTCCTTGTCTAAATCTCTTGATGTGATGGCCATATGCAGCCGTATCCACAACCATAAATCCATCGCCAGAATTATCAACGTCCCACCCATCAAGTTCATCACCCGTCATTTCTAACTCATTTCTAACATTCCAAATTTGGGCACCAGCCAATCCATCTTTGATCAATTTTCCCTGTTCACCACTATAAACATCCGATTCTGCACTTATATCATTACATATTATATTTCCACCTGTAATAGGAAAATTGGAATTATTATCTGGAAAACCATTATCTCCAAGATTCCATATATAACCATTCACAGGGATTGTTGGAAGCCTATCCTCAGTTGCAAATGGGTGGGCAGCGAAGGCAAAACCACCTGCCAAATATAGGTTATTCAGAGCCGAATTTACAGTAACTCCAGTTGGTGTCACATCTCCATCTCCGTCACCAAGAAAAGGCATATTGTACACATCGGAGTAGTTTGGATAAGCCAACATGTGAACGAGTTTGCTATCATGATTTTTTAAAGCCACTTCCTGAGATGGGATGTAAATCATACTTTGATCATCAAGATTCATTTGTTTCGTTTCTTGTTGGATCCTATTCCAGTTAGCCGCTACAGTAGTACCATAATTATCAAAATCACTGGTGTGATCCGTTGTTGTGATCCAGTCCAGACCAATTAATTTTGCAGCTTCTTTGGTAGCACATAATGGAAGTCCTGTTTCTGCATCATTTTGAGTGTAAATACAGTGCAGATGTGTATCTCCCCTGTAGAAATTGGGTAATTTTGGAACCTCTTCCTCAGAGCGGAAGATTCGCATTCCAAGAACATCATCTGA
>JACJZN010000011.1 GCA_020635565.1 Flavobacteriales bacterium
GTGTCACTGAGCTTCCGTCATCATAACTACCTGCACCGCTTACAGATCCACCATTACTAGGTGAAGAAGAACTACTGATGGTGTATTGAACAACTGCACCACAAGTTTCACTAAATATATTCCAAGAATCTACATGTGTTGTCCAGTTTGATGTACTCCAAGCCGCATCATCTACTTTGATGCATGTAAGGTTGATGTTGTTATAAACACGGAAACCATTATCAGGAAGAAGGGTGTTATTCCCATTGGAAAGATCTAAACTCTCCAACTGATTATTGAAACAAACTAAGACATGAAGATTATTAGTATTACTTAGATCCAACGAAGTAATCTCGTTGAAATTACAAGTTAAATTATAAAGTATGGTACAGTTACTTACGTCCAACTCAGTTATGAAATTGTTTTTACAATCAATTTCTTCAATTATTGTATTGTTCTGAACATTCAGCGTTGTCAATTGGTTATCATAACATCTCAATACGTTTAAAAGTGTATTGTTACTTAGATCAAGAGATGTTAACTGGTTGCCATAACAATCTAAATAGGTAAGCGCAGTATTCTGACTAAGATCTAAGCTCGTAATATTATTAACATAACATCTCAGGTCAGTTAATGAAGTGAAAGCCTCTATTCCGGTTAGATCAGAAATATTTTGAAAGTTGCATTGAATTTGACCAGTATAGGCAGCAGCTTCACTACACTCAATCTCTGAATTTCCATTGGTATTGATAAGAGGATGAGAAACAAGTACGTTCTTGAAATTAGCATCTGGAATGTTTACATAACAAACCGGTTCTTCGTATTTCAATAAACTTGCTTTTTCGCTATTTGCTCCATCTGCAAATGCTAAATGTAGAATGTTATTATCATCAAAAGCTAAATTATTATAATAAGCTCCATTGGTAGAGATGTTGGATCCCACACTTACCCATGAATTACCATTAAACTTTTTTACACTGGCATTATAAGTGGTAAAATCCATATATGCTACATATGGCTCTTCGGTAGTAGGATCGAATGTTAAGGTAATATACATTGCATTTCCTGCAGAAACTCCCGATGTGCCAACATTTACCCAGCTGGTACCATTATATTTCATCACGATCACCTGTTCTGTTGTTTGATTGTAATTAAGTAACGAAACATAAGGCTCGCCTGAAGGAGAGAAGACAAGTTTAGTTTCGTTTGCGTAATCAGTATTGAAACCTGCAGTACCTACAGTTACCCAGTTGGTTCCATCAAATTTGCTAACTGTTGCTTTATAATTCTGACTATAATCAATATAAGCAAGGTATGGATCTCCATTTGGACCAAAAGCAAGTGAAGGATAGCCTACTTCTCCTGTAGAAAATCCTGCCGCCCCAACATTTACCCATGATGTTCCGTCAAACTTCATCACGGTAGCTTTACTATTATTACCTAGATCTATGTATGATACATATGGTTCTCCTGATGGACTGAATACTAAATTTTGATAGGTTGCCATACCAGCAGAGAAACCTAAACTGCCTACAGTAACCCAATTGGTCCCATCAAATTTCTTAACTGTTGTACCATTTCCATAAACTCCATCTTCATAAGCTAGGTAAGGATCACCACTTGGACTGAAGGCTAAAGATGTATAAGTAACCTGACCAGGGCTAAATCCAGCAGTACCAACATATACCCAATTGGTTCCGTCATATTTCATGACACTAGATTTGTTAAGATTGGCATTGTCTTGATAGGCAACATATGGTTCACCGTTACTACTGAAAGCAAATGAAAGGTTATCAGTACCACCAGCCGTGAATCCTGCTGTTCCAACATTTTGCCATTGCGCTCTTGTTGTGAAGACCGTTGTGGCCAGCACTAAAGCTGAAAGTAAAATTTTCTTCATGGTTAATATTTATATTATTATTAGCCGCAAAGAAAGAACCCGTTAAGAACAATTTTTAGATTTCCTTTCCGAGAAACGAAGTTGACTTTCCGAATGACGATTTACAGAGAGTGCCCCAAGAAGGATAATTTTTCCAATAGTTGTTTACGATAGTTCCTGGATACCTCTATTTTTTTCCCAGATTTAAATGAGATAATGCCTCCTTCTCCTTTTTTACTAAATGTCTGGATATGATCTATATTGATAAAGTAAGAACGATGAGGTTTAATAAATGAATCGAAATGCTGAAGAACATCTTCAAAATAGCCCATGTTCTTGGATACCAATTTACTGGTCGCATCATTCAAGTGGATATAGGAATAAGCCCTTTCAGCTTCGATAAATTCGATATCATTAACCTTAATATATTCGTTTCCATAGTTTAAAGGAATGGAAAGAATACCATTTTCTTTTTGCTTTAAGTTGGAGACTAGAACTTTGTATTTTTCTGCATGTTGCTTTCTTTCACTTGTCGATATAGCTTTTTTAATGGCTTCTACTAGTTCATTCTCCTGAATTGGTTTAAGCAGGTAATCGATCGCAGATAATTTTAAGGCTTGAATAGCATACTCATTATAAGCAGTAGTGAAAATGATCTCCGAAGGAACTTTTTTGTCTTCAAATTCATCAAAGAGCTGTAGCCCAGTTTTACCAGGCATTTTTATATCCAGGAATACTATATCTGGGTTAAGATTTCTAATGAGTTCAATTGCATGATCCACATTTTCTGCTTCACCTATTATTTTGACGTTAGGAGCCAATTCTGTGATCATCAATCGAAGCAGTTCACGAGCTGGTTCGGCATCATCTACGAGAATAGCGGAATAAGTTAATCGATTCGATTCTGTATTTTCAGTTCTATTCACTTATCTTAACTTTTATAATTACACAGGTTCCACATGGTAGATTTTGGTCGTCAAATAGATCTTTCATTTCAACACTTACAGTTGGCTGATTTCTATTAAGCAATTCAATTCGTTTTTCTATAGAATTGGTAGCAAATGACTCATGTTGAAGATTGGCTGCTTCTTTGTTCAATTGAGCGGCTTTTCTTCCTATGCCATTATCAGAGATGCTTAATACAACCAGATCTTCATTCTCTATTTGCAGACCTATGGTCAAAATTTTCTGACCAATTTTACTGTGAAGACCGTGCTTAAAGGCATTTTCTACATAAGGTTGAACGATCAATGAAGGGATCTTTGTATGTTGAAGATCTATGGCTTCATCAATATGCAGTTGGTAGCTAAAGTCATCTCCCAGCATCATGGCTTCCATGCTAATGTACTGGTCAAGCATTTTAAACTCATCAGCTAGTGAGATCATAGGTTTGCCGCTCATGCTCAAGAAGTTTCGCAAGAGACCTGAGAATTTATTCAGATATTCAGATGCGGTTTGCTTATCGTTCTTATAGATATACGCTTTAATGGTATTCATTACATTGAAAACAAAATGAGGGTTCATCTGCGATTTTAAAGCCGTTTCGCGACTCAATCTCAATTCATTTTCTAATTGAATGCGTTCAATTTCCTTCAATTGTTTAAGTCTGAGGATCTGAACTCTTCTTCTGAATATGAACCAAACGATAAGTAAGAACAAAATAACTATTACCCCTGCAAACCACCATTTTTGCCAAAAGGGAGGGTTTACGTATCCTTTGATCTTAATGATATTCTCAGAATCTCTACCAAGATGATCAATCACTTTAAGTTCTATTTCATAGTTGCCAGATGGTATATTCTGAATTTCGATCTGTTCTATGTTAGAAGGTAATTTGATCCAATCACTTTTATTCAAACGATAAGCATATTCAAATTGCCCATTACTACTATAAATACAAGCTTCTGGGTATAAAATGATAGCTTCGTTAAAATTGATCTCTTTTAAAGTATCGATTCGTGAATTCTCTTTCAAATAGATTTTTGCCAGCGGCAAATCTTGGATTATTCGGTTCAATGGAATAACCTGCAATCCTTTAGTTGTAGCAACCCAAATATTACTGTCGCTAGCGATAATGTCTTGAACATTGTTTGAGACCAAACCAGATAACAAATTGAACCAAATAAGTTGATCTTGATCTAAATCTAATATGGCAATACCTCTATTTGTAGCTAGATAAAGTTGTTCTTTTTCATAGATAAGTTTCGTGCCTTGTACGGTCTCTGGTAAATGAGTTAGGGTAGAGGTGTTGTATTGTGTATCTACTAAATGAATATCTCCGTTGAATGAAAGCGCATAGAGTAAATGTTGATCAGGATCAAGATCAATGGACAGAATTTGAGTGTTTTCGAAAAGATGTTGACTTTGTTTCCAATGGTCATCAATAAAATTGTACAGATAAACACCATTGTTAGTCGCTATCCAAATAGATTCATTTTTTTGGTCATATTTTAATTGCCGAGCCCAATAATAGTTTACTTTTTCATCATTGATGAAGATACCATGAGATGACAGAGTAAAAGCAAAGGAGTCTATTAATTGATATGATTTTATCGCCTTGGCAGTAATGGTCCTTTCGGTGAGTTGGTCATTGTGTAAACCATATAATCTACTATTTATATTGAACCATAGGGTGTTACTGTAGTAATCATAATCGAGACTTTGCACGTCAGCATCGTTATCGGTATGGTAACTTTTAAGTTCTTTTGTTTTTTCATTTAGTTGGCCAATATTACCACTCACAGAAGCATAATAAATATGTGAACTATCTCGAGCGATCTTTGTCAATCCAAGGTGCTCGTTCCAAACTTTCAATGATAGATCAGGAATTCTTAAAATACCGTTATGCAAAGTGGTAAACCAGTAACTGCCTTCACCATCGATGATACAATCTGTAAAGGAGAACTCAGGATAATATAACTCAACTTGGTTATCGTCAAGATTGAACTTGATCATACCTTTATAGGTGCTAATCCATAAGTTACCGTCAGTCAAGGCTCTTACATTGGTTATTTTTCTGCCTTGTAGTATTTTGTTAAGTTGTGAATTACTTATTTCCCCAAGAAAGTTGTTTTCAAGTTGATAAATTTCCCCATTTTCCTGCCCAAAGATCCATAGTGAGTTGTGGTATTGTTCCAGCTCATAATTGGCAGTAGATACATTTCTAAACAGATCAGATGATTGAACAATTCTTATTTTGTCATTTTCTGGTTCTATAACGCCCTCCTGACAAATGAAATTGATCTCTTCTTGTAAACTACCTTTGGGTGACTTTGATCCACAACCTTGGATACCATTTTCATAATCGGGCAGACAGCCGTACACCTCATTCCATTGCTGTTTAAGTTCATTGTATCGCATGATCCCCATTTCGTGCACCATATAAATGTTACCCTTAACATCGGAAACTAAATTGTTAATGATCATGTTTTCAAACTGATGTTCCAATTCTTTCAAAGTATCGTTTTCTAAGTAGAACATCTGAGTTCTAAAATTGAAACAATAGGTCCTGCCCGAGGCAGAATTGGTTAGTCCAGTTATTGATTTGGCTTTTTGAGAATCACATTTGTAAGGAGTATATCTAATCCCATCATATTTGAAAAGTCCCGCATCACATCCGATCCAAATGAAGCCTTTTTCATCTTGAATGATGCTGTAAACTTCATTGCTCGGCAATCCATTTTCATTGTCGTAGGAAAAATAATGAGGGTATTGAGCACCTACTCGAAGAGTAGTGACTAGAAGTAGTAGAATAATAAAAATCTGTTTCCTCAATCTTTCACCAAATGTGGCGCAAATTTAGAATAAAAGCTTAATCAGAAAAGATACGTAGCGATGAATTTTATTACTTGAGAACCGTATTATGAACTCTAATTAAATCCGCTCCAAATCAATTCTTTCACGTCATCCATTTAACTATATTTGTCTAAAATATTAAAGCCATGGATGATAGACCAAGAGTAGAAGTTTGCTTTACCCCAAGATCTTATGAGTTGTATGATGAAGATGTAGACATTGTTGTTTGTATCGATGTGTTGAGGGCTACCTCTGCTATGTGTACTGCTTTTGAATATGGCGTTGAAAAGATCATTCCAGTGGCGACTTTGGAGGAGGCTTTTGAATACAAGAAGAAAGGCTACATCGTTGCAGCAGAAAGAAAAGGGGAAATCGTAGAAGGTTTCAAATTGGGTAATTCTCCTTTGGTTTATTTAGATGGTAGTTACAAAGGAGCTACTATTGTTATGACAACAACAAACGGTACGAAAACTATTCATACTGCTAGAAAAGCACAAACAGTTGTAATTGGTTCATTCTTGAATTTAGACGCGTTGAGCGAATGGCTGATCGAGCAGAAAAGAAATGTATTACTGTTAGGTTCAGGATGGAAGGATACTTTTTGTCTAGAAGATACTATCTGCGCTGGCGCTTTTGTAGAGAACTTGCTAAATAGTGGTCAGTTCAAATCTGAGTTCGATAGTTCGATAGCAGCTAAATATTTGTTCCTTAGCGCAAGAGATAATTATTTCGGATACTTGAAAGCATCTTCGCACCGTAAACGTTTGAAGAAACTGAAGTTGAATGAAGATATCAAATTCTGTCTCACACCTAACCAGACAAGTGTAATTCCTATCTTAAGAAAAGGAGTATTAGAAAAATTATAATTCTATCGTTCCGTAATAAGAAAGTTGATCTACAACGATCGGAGCATCAAAAATGCCTTCATCTTTAGTAGATAACTCAACATCACCTAACAAAGAGTTAATATTTTCACCTGAATAGTTCTCCAAGGCTAATTTGATGTCTACGCCACTTGAGGCCATCACAGAACCTTTTTCAACGGCAATATTACCTTCATAATCCCAACCAAAACCATAGAAGGTAAAGTCCTGACTATTGTTCCATTCATAAAGTTCTTGTAGGGTCATACCTGTATAAACGCCAGATCTAGACTGGATCAATTGTACATCGGTGATCTCATAATTTTCATCCCAAATGAAAAGGTTGGCCTCGATAAAATTCAAAGTCTCATTATCAGATTCATTCCAAACATATTTGTATACATTGCCATTAACAGGGTCTGTCAAAATGGTATGCTGAAACTCAACTGTACCTTCTGCATAATAGGAAATTCCATCAACTAAATTCTCTTTACCAAACATTCCATACAAAGCAGTTTTAGTTGATAAAGCTCCATAATCTTCAAAGAACTCAAAAGTTCCTGCTTCATAATTGATCACCTTTCCAAGGTCCTCTGTAGTTTGTTCAGAATTGGTAGATATATTATTCTCATTGACAGTATTTTCAACTTTGAATTCCTTCTCAATGTCTTCTACATTTTTTCCTTCACCACAAGATATGAGACCTAATAAAATAATCGCAGAGAGTAATTGTGTTTTCATCATTCTTAGAATTAAATTGAATTTCAAATCTACAAAAAAATGAAAATATCAGAACCAGCCTTTCTTTCTAAAATAAAGAATCAAACCTATAGTTATGATAATCATAACTCCCCAAACGATATAATAACCATAAGTGGATTTTAATTCGGGCATATTTTCGAAGTTCATTCCATAAACACCAACAATAAATGTCAAAGGAATGAATAGGGCAGCAATGATGGTTAAAAATTGCATCACTTCATTACTACGCTGAGAAAGTACCGCAAAGTACTGATTGGTCATTGATTCCAGATCCGATTTCTCTTCTTCGATCTCATCAAATAAGTATAGTATCTTATCCTTTAAGTCATTAAAGTAAGGTAAATTGATGTCTTGAATGAACTTCGTACGGCTGTTTGATAATTTGATCAATTGATCTCGTAACGGACTCAACGATTTTTTTAACATCTTAAGCTCGTTTTGATACTCTTCGATCCTTCTAAAAAAAGACTCGTCATAATTCTTATACACTATGATCTGAGTATTGTCTATATTCGATTGAACATCACTTAAAACTTTCTGATAACCTTTTAGAACAGAATCAATAAGAAGGTACAGCAGGTAATCAGCCTTTCTCGTTCGTACGATTCCCGTATTGTTCTTTAATCTTGATCTCACTTCACCAAAAAGATCTCCGTGCCTCTCTTGGAAGCTAATAAGTATATTTTCTTTCAATACGAAACTGATCTGTTCAATCTTGATCTTCTTCTTTTTTCTATGAATACTTTTCAGGGTTGTAAAGATGTAATCTTCAAACTCTTCAACCTTTGGACGTTCATTCAACTCTAAAATGTCCTTCTGTGTAACCTTGTGTATATTAAAATGGCTAAAAGCATGCTCGATCAATACTTTTTCCTCCATAGAATGGAAGTTCAACCAACCTTGATGGGTAGTCCCATTTTTTAGGTTGTCTATAGCTGTTACATCTAATTCAAAATTAGCGTCACAAAACGATTCATTGTAAGAAAAGATCTGAGCATCAGATTGGATCATAATTCCTAGCGATTATGAAGTAAAGTTATAAGAAATTCTGACGCAAACATTTTCACCCAAGAAATTAATCTGTCAAAAGGATATTGAAGACAAGCGAAGTCGTTGGATCATCTTTAATCGCATTTGTTTTTGTTGGATTTGAGTTGAATTTACTATCGGGTAAAGTAATGGTAATACCAGGTTCTAATAGCCTGTCTTCCTGTTGTTGGGGACAATAATTATTAGAGTACTCGATTGTGTTGTCTACGTACTTGATCTTCTCAAGATAAATTGGCTTTTCTTTTTCTATGATTACTGTATCCATTATTTCTTTGATGATCTCAATAGTATCATGTTGTGTGATAAACTGCGTGGTTCCGTTTGGTTTTATAACAAAAACACTAGGTGTTTTGATCCAGAACATGATTAATACAGTAGCCGCCACAGCTAATATGGTGTGATAAATTGGGTGTGACTTAAACCAAAAAGTACTTGAACCTGAGACATCTACTTGAATAGGTGGGACTACTGCATTAATCGATTCATTTTCGTAAAGATCAGCTGATTCAGAAATGATCTTATATTGAAGTTGATATTCATTTTTGTCCATGATATTGAGGACTAAGGCTTTTTCATTATCGCTTAGAGACTCGAAATCCTTTGTTTCTAGCCATTGCTGAATTAATTTCTCTGATTCGTTTAAATGCTTATCCATCTTAACCTAATTTAAATGTGTCTACCCAATCTTCTGGAGCGTAATTTTTAATTTTCTTACTAATAGTTTTTGTAGCGTAAAACAATCTTGATTTTACAGTGCCTATGTTTGTTTCAGTGATTGTAGCTATTTCTTCAAGACTGAATCTTTCCAAATGTCGAAGGATAAAAACTACCTTGTGATGATGTTCTAGCTGATAGATTTCTGCTCTCAGAATTTTTTTGAAAACGAGTTTATCAATATCTGGAACTTCTTGTTCCAATGTTTCTTTCCATGAAGTTAGAGATATTGCAGATGGCTTTCGAAATGATGTTTTACACATATTTGAAGCTATGGTGAAAATCCATGAATAGAGTTTCTTTTCGGTATCAAATAAATGTTTTTTCTCAACTATTCTTATGAATAGATCCTGGACGAAATCCTGAGCTTGAGGTAAATCTCCATTGAACATCTTGATGAAATATCCCAATAATCGTTTCGAGTATCTTTCGTAGATCACATTGAAAGCACCTTGATGGTCTTTTTCAATGAATA
Organism: Flavobacteriales bacterium; assembly: GCA_020635565.1. Classification (GTDB taxonomy): domain Bacteria; phylum Bacteroidota; class Bacteroidia; order Flavobacteriales_D; family Parvicellaceae; genus Parvicella. Next base: position 9,518 of record JACJZN010000011.1, read on the forward strand.
ATTTCATGAGCTCTTCGTCAGTTAAACGATTGATATTTTTCTTAAGTACGAACAACCTATTCCTGAATTACCTCCATAATAATTCTAAATCCAATTCTTGGATCCGGACCATCATATTTTTGTTCTTTATCAAATGTACTCTCTTCAAATGAATTCCACCAACTTCCACCTTTTGCAATTCCAAGCGTTGAAGTCATCTCTGACACGTTACCCATTGTGCAGTAAAGCCCATAGTCATTGGGAAGATACGAAGCTGCATTGACTGGGAAGAATCCACCGTCTGAGGCATAATCTCCTTGATCAACCTTTATGTTGGTCAAATAACATCCTTTATCATTAGTTATTTTGTCATTAGTAAAACAAGTCTTAGTTGTTTTGGATTCTCCGCCCGCTAGTGATCTCCATTCTGAGGAAGTGGGTAATCTAAAAATAACTTGCGTGTATTTTCTTTTTCTCTGTGAATTATATTGTTGCGTCAGCCAGTTACAATATTCGTTTGCCGCCTCGTGCGAAATGTTTACGATAGGATAGTGATCATATGCAGGATGCCAATGATAATTATCACGCATTGGAATAATAAATTCTCCATTAAAGGCAGAAACCCATTTAGTACTATCATACAGGCATCGATTATATAGTTCATCGTTTCTACTTCGCTTAATATTATCTAAGAACATTCGGTATTCGATATTGGTCACTTCTGTTTCTCCAGCGAATAGATTTCCTTTTATCAGTTTCATCTTCTTTTCGATCTCTTTGGTATTTAATAGCATAGTAATGTATCTCACATCCTCTTGATTGACTTTATGACTATTTAATAGCTCCGAGATCTCAGTTTGTTGACCTGTCCTGTCACTTACAGAAATGATGAGTTTCAATAGTTCGGTTTGTTTTTCCTTTGACTCACTTTCTACATAATGCTGATAGAGTTTTACCATAGATGGTAGATAAAGGGCATCCATTCTGTTCGCAACTGAATTGCTAATATTATAGGAGAATACTTCTTTTAAATGATCTAATAAATATCTGTGTTCGTAATTTCTTTTGATAAGGGTAATATTATCGAATGTAGTTAAACTGTACTTATAAGTTAAACCAGTCAAATAAAAATCATCTGACCAATCTTCAAATTGAAAGATAGCGTTTACGGTCACATAAACAGGACCTCGTTTGTATTCCTTCAGAATATGCTCTTTCATTTTCTTTAGAGCGGCATCGTATTCTTCCATTGTCTTTAGTTGATCAAAAGAAATATCCAATTTTGGAATACCCAACTCTTCAAAAAGTCTATTTCTGTAGTTGTCTATAGTAATGAGCGATGTATTGATGTTTTTTACATCCTTTCTATAATTCTTCGATTCCTGAATTGTCCATATGGGATAGGTGTCGTTGTCTCCGGCCGTAAGAATGATAGCGTTTTGATCCACTTCTGACAGAATATTGTATGCCCAATTGAGTAAGGGAGCTGATAATTCATTGCTGACAAAGTTTTTCTTAGAAAATTCACTGTATTTATCCTTTTCTCTGGTAACCTCATACAATGTCATGAAATCAACAATGGTTCTGTCGTCATTCGGATTGATCTGATAAGCCTTGTTTAGATATTTAACATATTCAGGATCCCCCCATTGTGAACTTAATTTATACATTAAATGATTGGCTTCAAAAGAATTAGGGACTGCTTTGTAAGCCTGATGTATAATCTCAATACAAAGAGAATCGTAAGTAGCATTAACTTCGCCAGAAGTTAGGTTTCTTATGGCTCTCGAACTGGCATAATAATTATACCAAGCATTTGCATTTTGATCGTTCTTGTCAATTTCTTTTTTCCATAGGTCAAATTGCTCCTCATACCAACTTAATTCGTGCAAGTCTTTTACAATGCTGTAAACAGTTTGAGGTCTTTGTCCTTTAATGCTAATTCCTACTATCATTAATAGGATGATGGTCGCTATCTTCATATATTTATAATTTAAGGAAAGAAATGGCGCTCAATTTCTTAAAATTTGGAGTATTACTCAAAAAAATATCAAAGGTTCAAATGGGAGTAAATTATTTTTCATTTTCTCTAATTCATAAACATTGTTTAATCTTGTAATTCAATAGTCCAAGATTTGTTTAAAACAGTTCAAATATCAATAGCTCCTCATGAGGCCTTCGATGAAGTGGCCATTAAAAGGAATCTACAACTGCAGTTCGGTCTAAAGGGAGATTTTGTCTTCAAAGTGCTGAAAAGATCTATTGACGCTAGAAGAAAACCTGTTAAATATGCATTAACCATTGATCTCGCGCAAGGTGAAGAATTGGTAGAAGATCATTTAGATATAAAGTTTGATCAAGTGCCTGAATCTGCAGATGTAATTCATATTATCGGAGCTGGTCCTGCTGGATTATTTGCTGCTCTAGAAGCAATTGAACTAGGTTTGAAGCCTGTAGTCTATGAACGAGGCAAGGATGTGAAGGAACGAAGAAAAGATCTTGCGAAGATCACCAAGGATCAGAAGGTTGATGGAGAATCTAATTATTGTTTTGGAGAAGGAGGAGCCGGGACTTACTCAGATGGAAAATTGTATACCAGAAGTAAGAAGAAAGGGAGTGTCCGAAAAGTATTGGAAGAATTAGTGTTTTTTGGAGCTGATCCTGATATTTTAGTCAATACGCATCCTCATATTGGAACGAATAAATTACCTAAGATCATTGAGAATATCAGAAATCTGATCATCGAGAAAGGTGGAGAGGTTCATTTCAATAGTAAACTGACCGATCTGAGCATTCAAAATGGGCGATTGGTTTCTATTGAAATAAATGGTGTCCAAAAGGTAGAAACATCAAGATTGATATTAGCTACTGGACATAGTGCTAGAGATATTTTCTATTTATTGAACGAAAGAAAGGTGCCTTTGGAATTTAAACCTTTTGCACTGGGTGTGAGGGTAGAACACGCTCAATCCTTGATAGATAAAATTCAGTATGGAACTGAGGAAAGGGGAGAGTTTTTACCGCCTGCAGCTTATTCATTAGTACATAATACAAAAGACAGAGGAGTCTATTCATTTTGTATGTGTCCTGGAGGGATCATAGCTCCCTGCGCTACAGATCAGGAAGAGGTGGTAACGAATGGATGGTCACCAAGCAAACGTAATAATCCATATAGTAACTCAGGGATTGTAACAGAGGTGAGATGGGAGGATATTACTGAATTTCATCAATATGGACCTCTGGCTGGGTTAGAATTTCAAAAGAGCGTAGAAAAAGCCTGTTGGAATGCTGCAGGTAAGACTCAACAGGTTCCGGCACAACGTTTAAAAGATTTTGTGGAGAATAAAGTTTCCAAAGATCTGCCAAAAACGTCTTATTTTCCAGGTTTGGTTTCGGTTAATTTGAATGAGATCCTACCAAAATTCATAGCCAAGAATTTAAGAGAGGGCTTTGTTAATTTCGGACAGAAAATGAAAGGCTATTTAACCAACGATGCTGTGATCCATGGAACAGAATCCAGAACATCATCGCCTGTTAGAATACCTAGAGAATTTTCGACCTACGAGCATCCTTCAGTAAAGGGATTATACCCATGTGGTGAGGGAGCTGGGTATGCAGGTGGAATTGTTTCAGCTGCAATTGATGGACAGAATATTGTAGCAGCCATAAAAGAATTAATAAATTGAAAGATATGAAAAGAAGACTTTTTACTTATAGTGCCATAATGATCGGATCATTGTCTTTGATCTCAGGATCATGTGAGAAAAAGGAAATTAGTTGTAATGATACAGTTTCTACTTATGAAACTAATATTAAACCTATCATCGATGCGAATTGTATTGGATGTCATAAAAAGTTCAGTACTTATGCAGGATTACAATCTATCATCAATAATGGTGAGTTCGAGCATGAGGTATTGGTGAAAAGATCAATGCCACAAGGTAAGAGCTTAACTATGGAGGAATTGGTTTCCATCAAATGTTGGTTAGATAATGGTGCTGCTGAGAAGTAACTAAAACTTTTTAAGCTAATCTTAAGAATCGACAGACAACATTTATTGCCTTTTTTCATTCTTATATTAAACTCAAATTATGAATAAGAATATTGTATTTGCTGTGGTGATGATCGGAGTGTCTTCATTAGCATCTTGTGGAAAGAATAAAGTAGCTTGTGATGGTTCGACCAGAACCTACACCGCAGACATCAAATCGATCATCGATGCAAGTTGTGTGAGTTGTCATGCCAACTATAGTACATACTCAGGTGTTAAGGCTTCTGTAAGCAATGGTACTTTTGAAAGTGAAGTAATTTCTAAGCAAACAATGCCACAAGGAAGCAAACTAAGTGATGCAGATCTGACAAAGATCAAATGTTGGTTGGAACAAGGAGCACCGGAGAACTAATCTTTTGTAGTACAGTTCTTTTCGACTGAATTTTAAATCAAGTCCTAATAAATTATTTACAGAAAAGTAATCCTTCAATTACAGCTTGGAAGGCTTTATTATAGTATTCAGCATTGGTTTTACCATAGGTCATGCTTACAAAGACGTAATATTCGCCTTGCTCTATGAAGGCGATATCTTCAGTTGCTTGCATTCCATTCGCTCCTTTTAACAAACCATTCAAACTGACGAAGTGAATATCAGTGATACTGTTTGTTATCATAGAGCTATTGGAGGCAGGTGTTCCAAGAAAATTGATCGACTCTTTTTGAATCAATCCTTTGGCTAATTCTTCAGGAGATAGGTTGATTTCTTCCTTTTTAACTCTTTTTAGCACTAAGGATTGAAGGTCTTTATATCCAGTGGGTGGAATAAATCCAATTTCAGACTCTGTACTGTTAGGATGTATGGCCCAATCTCTTGGCGTTACAAATTTGAATTTTGAACTCTCAATAATATGACTAGATCCAGTCAGTATTAAGTCTTTAACTAAATTTTCTGTACTGCTTTTGAAGTGGATGCAGCCATATTGATGATCTATACACCTACAGTCAATTCTAAGGTAGGTAGAATCAGTAACAGGCAAAATGTACATTAAAATCTGGTTGTCAGAACCAGAATTGAGGTAGAATTTAAAAGAGTAAAAATCATCTCCACTAATTGTTTTGGAAGATTCCGTGGGATAGAATTTTAATTCACCTATTCCTTCAGTATTCGCGATTATTTCTTGAGTTGATTTAATGATCTCATTTACTGACAGCTTTTCATTATTGCCGTACAATGTGATCGACATTTCAAAAAACGAATCAGCGAACTTAATTTCATAATCAGAAAAGTCGCTATCTAGTGTTTTTAATCCTTCAGGAATAGCAATGTTAAAAGGTGCGTAAAGAGGATGTGATCTGACCTTTCCATCCGTATTGTCTAAAAACATTGACATCATACCTGAAAGCTCTTTCCATTTGAATGAATTCATGATGCTTTTTATTTCTGACTCATAAGTCGAATTCACTTGTCCCTCTAATTCAAAAGCCATCGAAACAAAGAACTTGTCCGATTCATAAACAGCTCCATAAACTTGTATAGGTGTACTTTCTCCTCCAGTCATAGATATCATCTCGCAAGGCTGATGAATCCATTGATAATCTAAATTGCTTTTTGTCTTGCCAATTTGAATAGAAAGACCTTTAGAATCGTCAAAGGCATATCCAGATTCATAATCAAAAGCAATTCCCTCTAAAAGATCATTCGAAGTTAGTTCATTACTTGAACTTTTTTCTATAACGTATAAATAAGCTTGTTGAGGGTACCTATAGTTAGGATCAAAAACGCTTTTTCCCGGTCTATAAATATAGACCCATGAATTATTATTCTTGTCGGAAGGTAATTTATAAGTACTTGGTATTTCAATAGTGAACGGAAAATCAGGTAGTTCTAATTGGGTTTGACCTACGGATATATTAAAACTTGAACTAATGGTAAGAACTGTAATTACTACAATAAAAAATTGCACATATAAGTTTTTAGCTGGTTTAAAGTAATTCATTGGTAAGTATGTTTTTTGCTCCATAAAGAGAAGTAAGGTAATTATTTTAGTTCCGATTCTGAATTCTGAAATTCATCAAACCAATCTCCTTTTAGATCTAATTCTTTGATAGTTTTAGCTTTGCTTGGTATGAAGGTTAGCATTAATACGGCTGCAATTCCTGTATAGACTAGGTATAGCAGATTTCCTTCAGAGAGGAATGAAACGGCACCCAACAAAGCTGGTACTTCATATAAAGCTAACTTTATAATGAAAGCCGTTCTGTAATTGGTTAATGCTGTCTTTAGATTTTTACTTCCCTTAGCTGTTTTGATGAGATTATTGAAGAGTACACTGCCAATTGCTATTGAACCAATGAAAACACTTGGAATGATCATCATAAAACTACTCTTCTCGAGGTCAGTGCTAAAGAATGATCTCTCTTGATTAGTGACTATCCCAACAATAGAAATAATGATCAATCCCATAAATATTCCCATGAAAATGATCTTATTGGCTTGGATGTAGTTTTTTGGTGTAAAGGGAGCTTGTTGAGGCATTAATAAGGGTAGTTTAGAGAATAATTTGAAATCGTTTTCTAAGCTATAGGATTCAATACTACACTAAATACAGTAACTGAATTTATGTCTCGTCCATGATGGAATTTATCTAGCGCTTCCATAATGTTCTTCGCTCTAAAGTAGGAAGTATGGAGTTTATCACCACCCTTCAAACTCCATTGCAAGGTATAGGAGTTATATTGCTGGTTAGCTTTTTTTACGTATTCTAACATCGCCTCTAAAGCCTCTATTTTATCTCGTCCGAAGGTAGTATGATAAAGGAAGGATTGCTTATGTTTAGGATTTATTGTAAAGATCTCAAGTTTTGATTTTCCTTCAAATTCTGAGAATTCAAACAGAATATTATTCTCTTCGATCTCAATTCCTTGTCGAATGCTCTGTTGCAATTCTGCTATTCTAACGTGGTTATCCATGTTGTTTATTTTGTGTCAAATTTACTAAAAATTGAATTGTTGCTTATGTACTCAGGAACTAGCTCTTTCATTTTCTTAACTAGAATATCGTTGTTCTGAGTATCGTAACTTTCTACTAGATCTTGTATTCTGGAACTGACTTGGTCGAATTCATATTCTTCTACTTTACCTATCATGATCTTCGGATGATGAGTTGGAATAGTGTTTTCAGATGAGGTTAGTAATTCCTCATATAACTTCTCTCCAGGTCTCAATCCAGTGATCTTGATCTTAATGTCTTTATCCACCTCAAATCCTGATAATCTGATCATTTGTTTTGCAAGATCGATGATCTTGATACTTTCACCCATGTCAAATACAAAGATCTCACCTCCATTACCCATTGTTCCCGCTTCTAGAACTAACTGACAGGCTTCTGGAATGGTCATAAAGAATCTGGTGATCCTTTCATCAGTGACTGTAACTGGACCTCCATTTTCAATTTGTTTCTTGAATAGAGGAATCACAGAACCATTACTGCCTAATACGTTGCCAAATCTGGTTGTGATGAATTTTGTTTTCGAGTGTTTACTTAAAGCTTGTACATATATTTCAGCAATTCTCTTTGAAGCGCCCATTACGTTGGTTGGGTTAACCGCTTTATCAGTCGAGATCATTACAAATGACTCACAATTGAAATCATTGGCTAGATCTGCAGTGATTTTTGATCCTTGCACATTTACATGTATTGATTCTGCAGGATTCTCTTCCATCAAAGGGACGTGTTTATATGCTGCAGCATGAAAAACGATTTGAGGACGATAATATTCAAAAACCCTTCTCATTCTACTTTCATTCGATACATCGGCTATAACTACCTCGAATGGGGTTGTATCCTTATGACTCTTAAGTTCATTAGAAAGGTCATAAAGTGGACTTTCAGCTTGATCTAATAAAACTAATTTAGACGGGGAGTATTTCATTAGCTGTCGTGCAATTTCACTACCAATAGAACCAGCACCACCCGTAACTAATATGACTTTACTGCCCAATAGTTTTTGGATGTTCTCTGTATCAAGTTGAATCTCTTTTCTCCCAAGAAGTTCTTCTATCTTGATCTTCTTTATCTGACCAGTATTAAAACTACCTTCAGTCCATTGATCCAGTGGAGGAGTACTCACTACGTCTATATCCAATGAAAGAGCCATTTCGATCACTTTGCTTTTGTTTTCAGGCTTAGGATCGTGAATAGCCAACATGACCGTATCTATCTCTTTCTTTTCGTTCCATTTGTTGAGGTAGTTTACATCTCTTACAGGAGTCCTTTCGATGAATTTTCCCTGAAGAGCCTTATTGTCATCAATAAAACCTATGATATTATAAAGTGTATTAACATCCTGTTCTAGGATCTTCTTTGTGGCAATGCCCATATCACCAGCACCATAGATCACTATGTTTTTAGTAGCTCCTCGCGATTTATTTTGTTCGATATACAAGAGTTTGATGGAAACTCTCATTGTGATCAATAATAGAAAGGAGAAGACGAATTCCAATATCATGATCGACTTTGGAAGCATAAAGAATCCATCTACGAAATAGAATCGTATAATTGAGATGATTACAAATACTCCAGAACCAGCTAATAAGGTAAATAAAACCCTTTTAGCATCCTGCGTACTGGTAAACCTAATGATTCCAGAATAGGTTTTTGAAATGAAAAAGGATAATGCTCTAACCAAAATATAAATACCAAGTGATGGTTTTAGAACAGCCCATTCATTCACCATCTCTGCAGTATCTGGTTTTGAGAAGTCAAATCGCACTGCATAGGCTATGACCAAAGCTAAAAGACAAAGTACTATGTCTGTCAAAAAGATCACCCATCTAGGTGTATTTCCTGTTGGTCTTAGTAACATAGCTACAAAAGTAAAATTTGTAATCAATTTTATCACTTATATCCAATGTTATGTTGATAATATCATATTGAGCTAATTGCCATGGTATATTTTGTTTTATTTTTGTGAATCAGAAAAGTTGGAGATTGAAGAGAGTTTTATTCATAGCGCATCATCGCCTAGATAGATCACCTGGACAACGTTACCGTTTTGAGCAATATTTTAATTGGTTCAAAGAGAATGGGATTCAGTGCGAGCTTTCTAATCTTTTGGATGAAGAGGATGACAAAAATCTCTATGCTCCCCGTAACTATTGGAATAAGTTCAAAATAGCTTTGAACTCCTATCGTAAAAGACAAAATGATCTCAGAAGGATCAAAGAGTTTGATTTAGTTGTCATTTATCGTGAAGCATTAATTACCAGAGGAACGAGCTTTGAGCGTAAGGTAGCAAAGTCCGGAATTCCAATGATGTTTGATTTTGATGATGCAATTTGGGTTAAAGACATGTCTGAAGGAAACAAATGGTTGTCTTTCTTAAAAAGCAGTGATAAAATTCAGAGAATACTACCACTTTGTAAACATATAACTGCTGGTAATGAATATTTGGCCGAATTTGCTAGAAAATACAACAACAATGTTACAGTCGTCCCTTCAACAATAGACTGTAATAAATATGTGCCTGATGAGCACTATGACAACAATGGTAAAGTGACCATAGGTTGGGTAGGTAGCCATACTACCGTGAAGCATTTTGAATTGGTGACCAATGTTTACAAGAACCTGTTGGCCAAGTATGGCGACAAGATACAGTTTAAGGTCATTGGTGATCCAATATACGAAAATGCTGAGCTAGGAATTAAAGGACTTCCTTGGGATAATGCTAAGGAAGTTGATTTGTTCAATAGCATTGATATTGGTGTAATGCCGCTCGAAGAAGATCCTTGGACCAAAGGAAAGTGTGGGATGAAGGGACTATTATACATGTCTGTGGGCAAACCAGCAGTGATGAGTGCCGTAGGAATGAATACCGATATTATCGATCACGGTGTTAATGGTTTTATACCTGTGGGCGAAGATGAATGGTTCAAAGTTCTATCCGATTTAATAGAAAATCCTGATCTGAGAAAGAAAATAGGACATGCTGGTCGTGATACTGTTCTAAACGAATATAGTTTTGAGGTGTTAAAATGGAAAATGTTGGACATATATGCCAAAGTTCTAAAAATCGAAACTCCTGCTGCACCTGCTTTGGTAGATTCGGGGTCTCCTCAAACTGACGAAAGCTCTTTAAATGTGGGTATTCCTGAATTAGTCCAATCTTAATAGATGCTTTCAACATCCGACTATTAAAACTTGGCTCTATGTGGTCTCGAAACTTAACTTCTATGTAGTTAGCTTTGAGAAAATTAGTTTGGTATGCAGGCAGAATTGGGTTGGATCGATTATTCGATCATCATCGGATTTTTTATCGTTTCCCTACTTATTGGGATCTTAGTAAGTAAGCAATCTGGTAAATCATCAGAAGATTTCTTTCTCTCGGGAAGAAATATGCCTTGGTGGTTGCTAGGCGTTTCGATGGTTGCAACTACATTCGCTGCGGATACGCCAGGTTTGGTTACCCAGATCGTTCGTAAAGATGGCGTAATGGGAAATTGGGTTTGGTGGTCTATGTTACTGACCGGAACCGTGACGGTATTTTTCTATGCAAAATTGTGGAGACGCTCGGGAGTTACAACGGATCTGGAGTTTTACGAATTGAGATACAGTGGAAAATCAGCAGCCTTCCTAAGAGGATTTAGAGCTGTTTATCTTGGTTTTTTCTTTAACATCGTTACCATGGCAGGTGTTTGTTTGGCTGGGGCGAAAATAGCGGAGGTTATTTTTGATATAGATCAATTAACATTTATATCGATTGCTGGTGGTGTAACGGTCATCTATTCTATGATGGGAGGACTTAAAGGAGTTTTGATCACTGACTTTTTTCAATTCATCATGGCCATGATCGGTTCTGTATGGGCAACTTATTATATTGTTAATATGCCTGAGGTTGGAGGAGTGGATAATCTGGTCAGTAGCCTTTCATTGGAAACAAAGAACTTTTTGCCTTCAACAGATAACTGGGAGTTATTTTTAGCAGTGTTCTTGATCCCTATTGCTGTTCAGTGGTGGAGTATCTGGTATCCTGGAGCTGAGCCAGGTGGAGGAGGTTATATCGCTCAACGAATGTTGGCTGCTAAAGATGAGAAACACGCTACATGGGCAACATTATTCTTCAATTTTGCTCATTATGCATTAAGACCTTGGCCTTGGATCCTAATTGGATTAGCTTCTTTGGTTGTTTTTCCGGATCTTGAATCTCTAAGTGCTTCATTTTCTCATGTTGATAAAGGTTTAATAGATCATGATGCTGCCTATTCAGCTATGATTTCGTATCTACCTGCCGGATTGATCGGATTAGTTTTGGCGTCATTAATTGCCGCTTTTATGAGTACTATTAGTACCCAATTGAATTGGGGGTCTTCCTATATTGTAAATGATGTTTACAAAAGGTTCATCAATAAGTCTGCTTCAGAGAAGCAAATGGTGGTTTGGGGTAGACTCAGTACTTTGGTTCTCATGATCTTTGCAGGTGCTTTGTCTTTCTATATAAAAAGTTCAAAAGACTTTTTTGATCTTTTACTTCAAATTGGAGCAGGAACAGGTTTGCTCTTCATTTTGAGATGGTTTTGGTCTAGGATCAATCCTTACAGTGAGATCACCGCAATGGGAGTTTCATTTCTAATGGCGATCGTTTTCAAGATTTATAATGTAAATGTTAGTGAGGCGGATCAGTTGTCAGGTACATTTCAATTGTTAGTAGGTGTAAGTATTACTACCATAAGTTGGGTGTTAGTTTCTTTGTTGACCAATCCAGTAGAAGAAAAAGTTTTAAGTGATTTCAATACCAAGATCTTTCCATCTGGAAATAAGTTTGAAGGATTCGAATTCAAGATCATTGGGTTTTTGGCAGCAACAGTAGGTATCTACTGTGCATTGTTTGCAACGGGATATGCCATTTACGGTGATTTAATTTCTTTCACGATCTCTGCAGTTTTATTAGTGATCTCTGGTGCAGTATTAATTACTTTTAGGAAGAAGATATTCAGTTAAGATCGAATGGAATAACAGTTATCTGTAAAAAGTATACGTCTTTATTGAATGGATATAAGTTTTTTTGATCATTCTTAAATAGGTTTGTACAAAAGTTAAGGATATGGATCAAATGATTACAGTCAATTCAATAGGCGAAGTGCATCAACTGTTTGAACTTCCTAAGCCTAAGCATCCTTTAATTTCAATCATTTATCATAGCGATGAACTGGAAGAGAAATTTCAACAGTTATCTTCGGTTAAGTGCGTATTGAACTTATATAGTGTGATGTTTAAGGAGGGTTGTACAGGTTCTTTAAATTATGGGCGTGGTTCATACGATTTTGAGGAAGGATCAATGGTGTTTTTAGCTCCAGGTCAAGTCATTCAACCCAATGAAATGGAGCAGGATCAATCTGAAGATAATAAAGGTTGGACCTTGATCTTTCATCCTGACCTTATAAGAAGATCTAACTTGGGTCAAAATATTGATGATTATTCATTTTTCAATTATGATGTTAACGAAGCACTGCATCTTTCGGATCAAGAGAAAATAAGTGTATCTGAGATCATTCACAAAATTGAAGCAGAGCTTAATGGAAACATCGATAAACATAGTCAGAAATTGATCGTGTCAAATATTGAATTGCTTTTGGATTACAGCACTAGATATTACGATAGACAATTTTATACAAGAACAAACCAAAGTAATGATCTTGTTGCTAAATTCGAGAAATACCTTAAAGTGTATTTTAATTCTGGACTGGCATCTGAAAAGGGTTTGCCTTCAGTTAGGTCTTGTGGTGAAGAATTAGGATTGTCACCCAATTATTTAAGTGATCTTTTGAAAAAGGAAACAGGTGTTAACGCGCATGATCATATTCATCATGCCATCATTAATAGGGCGAAGACCGAGTTGCTTAAAGGTCAGAATTCAGTGAGTTCCATTGCCTACGATCTGGGTTTCGAATACCCTCAACATTTTAGTAAGTTATTCAAGAATAAGACAGGAATGTCGCCAAAGGATTATCGACTACTGAATTAAATGTAAAATGTATTCAAGATTCTATTGAATGTATAAATTCTTAAGATCGGCAGAAATTAGCTTTGTATCATAAAATTAAAATCAATTCAAATGACAAATATTGATAGAACAAAACCAGTTTTAGTTACAGGTGCAACCGGATTTGTGGCAGGGTGGTTAGTAAAGAAATTACTTGAAGAAGGATTTACTGTTCATGCAGCAGTTAGAAATCCTGACAAAAAAGAAAAACTACAACATTTAGACAAAATTGCTGCTTCAAGTCCTGGTAGTATTAAGTATTTTAAGGCTGATCTATTGACGGATGGAGCATATTTCGAGGCAATGCAGGATTGTGAATTGGTTTTTCATACTGCATCACCATTTTTCTTGGATGTAAAAGACCCGCAAAAAGAACTGATCGAACCAGCGGTCAACGGAACAAAGAATGTTCTGGAATCTGTCAACAAAACACCATCTGTGAAGAGGGTAGTGTTGACCAGTAGTTGTGCTGCCATTTATTCAGATGCTGATGAATGTGCTCAATATCCAAATGGAGAGTTAACCGAAGAAATATGGAATACTACTGCCACATTGGATCATCAGGCTTATTCCTTGTCAAAGACGTTGGCTGAAAAGAAAGCATGGGAGATGAATAAGTCTCAAGATAGATGGGAGTTGGTAGTGATCAATCCTAGTTTTGTTTTAGGTCCATTCTTAAATCCAGCAGAGACGACTTCAGAGAGTTTTTCTATCATGAAACAAATGGGAGATGGAACTTATAAAATGGGTGCTCCTAGAATGGGGATCGGAGTGATTGATGTAAGAGATCTTGCTGAGGCTCATTTCAGAGCAGGTACATTACCAGAAGCAAATGGCAGAAATATTATTTCCGCCCACAACACAGATTTCTTTGAAATGTCACAAAAATTAATACCTAAGTTTGGAGATAAGTATCCTCTTCCTAAAAAAGTAGCCCCAAAGTGGTTGATCTGGATCGTAGGACCAATAGTTAATAAAGGATTTACGCGTAAAATGGTGTCAAAGAATATTGGTCACGTATGGAAGGCGAACAATACTAAAAGTGTCAAGGAATTGGGAATGAAATATCGTCCTCTTGAAGAAACTATGGTCGATACGTTTCAGGTGCTTGTAGATAATAAGATTATCTAATATTAGATACAAAAAAAGGACTGTAAGCAATTACAGTCCTTTTTTTTAGTTTTTTGTTTGATTAAACGTGAGCTGATAATTTCTCAGCAAGAACATCTTTAGCAACTGCTCCAACTACCTTTTCTACAACTTCACCATTCTTCAATACAACTAATGTAGGAATGTTTCTGATTCCAAATTTAACAGCTAATCCACCGTTATCGTCAACGTTTACTTTCCCTACTAGAGCCTTTCCTTCAAACTCATGGTATAAAGCCTCAACGTGAGGTCCAACCATTTTACAAGGACCACACCATGGAGCCCAAAAATCAACTAACACTGGCTTATCTGTATTAGTTAGTTCAGCAAAATTTGCTTCTGTAAATTCTAATGCCATTATTTATATCATTAAAGGTTAATAAATTTCCTTCTCAAAGATATCTAATCATTTGAGAGTGGAAATCCATTGTTCAAAAGTAATACCAACTAAAATTATATGTCATATTGGCATCCTACCATTTCTTTTGGTTAATATGATTCTCAAGAACTATTCATTAAGTCTTTTTTATTAACTTCGCTGACACAAATTTGAAATGATAAACTTGAACATATGAACTACGATGTTATTGTATTAGGAAGTGGACCTGGAGGTTATGTAACAGCGATTAGAGCTTCTCAACTTGGATTAAAAACTGCGGTTGTAGAAAAAGAGGCTCTTGGAGGAATCTGTTTGAACTGGGGATGTATTCCTACTAAAGCGCTTTTGAAAAGTGCTAATGTTTTTGAATATCTTCAACATGCAGAAGATTACGGATTGTCAGTTAAAGAAGCGAAGGCAGATTTTAATGCAGTAGTAAAGAGATCTAGAGGGGTAGCTGATAAAATGAGTGGTGGAGTTCAGTTCTTGATGAAAAAGAACAAGATCGATGTGATCATGGGAACTGGTAAAATTAAACCAGGAAAAAAGATCGATGTTACTGATGATAAAGGAAAGACTACTGAATACAGTGCAAATCATATCATTATAGCTACAGGAGCTAGATCAAGACAATTACCAAATCTTCCTCAAGATGGTGCTAAGATCATCGGATATAGAGAAGCTTTAGCGATGCCAGCATTACCAAAGAAAATGGTGGTAGTTGGTTCTGGAGCAATTGGAGTTGAGTTCGCTTATTTCTATAATGCTATGGGAACAGAAGTTACTTTGGTGGAGTATATGCCTAATATTGTTCCTGTTGAAGATGAAGAAGTAAGTAAGCAATTGGAGAAATCCTTCAAGAAGCAAGGAATCAATGTAATGACTGGTTCTTCGGTAGAAAAAGTGGATACAACAGGTAAAGGTTGCAAAGTTACTATCACAACTAAGAAAGGTGAAGAAGTAGTTGAATGTGATGTAGTACTTTCTGCAGTTGGAATAGAAACAAATATCCAAGGAATCGGATTAGAGGAAGTAGGTATTGTTACTGATAGAGGAAAAGTTTTAGTTAATGAATATTACGAAACTAATATACCAGGTTACTATGCTATTGGTGATATTACGCCAGGACCGGCTTTAGCACACGTTGCTTCAGCAGAAGGTATTACTTGTGTTGAGAAGATCGCTGGACACCATCCAGAAGCTATCGATTATGGCAATATCCCAGGATGTACTTACTGTTCTCCTGAGATCGCTTCTGTTGGTATGACAGAAAAAGCTGCTAAAGAAGCTGGTTATGAGATCAAAGTTGGAAAATTCCCATTCTCTGCTTCTGGTAAGGCTAGTGCTGCTGGAACTAATGATGGATTCATTAAATTGATCTTCGATGCTAAATATGGAGAATTGTTAGGTGGACACATGGTTGGAGCTAATGTAACTGAAATGATCGCTGAGATCGTTGCTATCAGAAAATTAGAAACAACAGGAATGGAATTGGTTAAAACAATTCACCCACACCCTACAATGAGTGAGGCTATTATGGAAGCTGCTGCCGCTGCTTACGGTGAAGTGATCCATATTTAATAGATTGAATTATTATATAAAAAGGCTGTCTGAAAAGACAGCCTTTTTTGTTGCTATTGTTTAAAGTCAATGGACAGTATCTTGAATTGAGTCCTTCGGTTTTTCTGGTGCGCAGCTTCTTGCTCATCTTCAGTAGGTAGGGATTCAATGAAATCGCAAGTTAATCCTTCTACGGGTTTATTCTCTCCATATCCTACGGGAACCAATCTTTCTTTCGGAATTCCTTTTGAGATCAGATATTCAACACAAGAATTCGCCCTTCCTTGAGATAATTTTAGGTTATATGCCTCAGGTCCTCTACAATCGGTATGAGCCTGAAGCTCTACGATCCATCCTGGATGTTCTATCATTAAGTCGTATAAATAATCTAGTGAATCCCTTGAGTCAACCTGACCTTCAATGACCTGTAATTCTTCTTTATCATAATCGTATCGAACCTCTGGAAGATTGATTGGCTTATTTAGTGGAAATAGAATAAACTCTTCAACGAAATTTTTACTTGTTTCCAGATCTATGGTGCTAATTCTCGATCTAACGTCAGAGTACTCTGGTGCACTGACTAGGAATGAGTAGTTTTTCTCGATATTCAGATAGCGTTGAAGTTCATTGATGGCGTCAAATTTGAAATATCCTTGTTCATCTGCAGTAACTTCAAATATCTCGTTATCAGAACTAGATAAAGTTATTTTGGCATAAGGAATGGGATCCATGGTTTCTTGATCCATTACAAAGCACTCTGAAGTGATCTTTATAGTCTTTAGATTGAATGAGTAAATATCATCAACACCTTTCCCTTGCGATCTGTTGCTAGTAATAAATCCTCTGTCCTCAGATTCAAATGCGATTCCGAAATCATCTCGCGATGAGTTTATTGGGGCGGGCAAAAGTTCAATATTGGTCCAAACGAGTGGGGTAGAAGAAAGAGTTACTTTGTAAAGATCAAGACCTCCAAATCCTACATGTCCATTTGATGAGAAGTAAAGATGCCCTTCGGAATCTAAATAGGGAAAAACTTCATCTCCTATGGTATTGATCTCAGGTCCTAAATTGATCGGAGTTCCCCATTTTTTTGACTTTTTGTCATAACTACTCATCCATAGGTCTTTTCCTCCAAATCCATTTGGAAGATCAGCAGCGAATATCATTAGATCTTCTTTATTGTTGATGGCCGGGTGACCACAGTTAAGGGAATCAGCACCATCAGGTTTAAACGGAATGAGTATCGATTTACTCCATTTATTGCCTGTTTTTTCGGAATAATAGATGTCACAACCAACATTCTTCTTTGGAATGGAGTTGCAGCGAGTAAAATAGAGCGCATCCCCTTTAGAATTCATGATAGGTGTACCTTCATTATGCTCTGTGTTGATCTCTGAGGGTAATAATTGAGGTTCGTCCCATTTTCCCTTATTATCTCGGGTTGACATCCAAATGTCTGAAAAACTCTGTCCGGTTCTGTCGTCTACGTTGGTTCCGTAGTTACCTGGTCTAGTTGAAGCAAATAGAATGGCGTTCTTTTTCTTATCTGCAAATGAAAGACTGTAATCATAGTATTCCGTATTCAATTGTATTTCGTTTTGAAAAATGTACTTACTATCTTCTGGTCTTACAGGATTATTTAATTGTTCTTCGCAAGAGGAGACCTTTGTTTGAACCCAGCTATCATTAGGATTAATGGTTAAATATTCATTGAAAAGTGCCAAGGCATTTTTATATTCTCCTTGCTGCATCATTACTTCTCCCATTTGTAAAAGGAGTTGAGGTTCTTGAACTTTAAATTTGAGTTTTTCTGCTCGTGAGAGATAGACTTCTGCTTGTTCAATGTCTAACATTTGGGCATAGCAAAGTGCTATTTTAAAGTTTATTTCTCCTTTCTTTTGTCCAGATTTTTCATGTACCTCGGCTTTCTTGTAGCTATCAATGGCACTAACAAATTTTTCATTATAAAAAGCAAGATCTCCTGCCTGTAAATGATTTTTTTGCGCTGTAAAAGTTGTACCAAGACTCATCATGAGTCCTAGTAAAATGATCTTAGTTTTCATTTGTTCAGTTCGTTTTAGAGCTAATGCTCATGGTTTAAACTAAACAGGCCTGTTTCTTTTTGAATATTCTACCCGAATAATACAAGACTATGAAAAGGTTACAGATCAGTGTTGAACTACAAATTTTATCATGCTTTCGTTGGTGAGATCATTGTCATAAATATGCAAGAAATAAACACCATTAGGAAGTTCTGAAGTGTAAATAGTATGCAACTGCTCACCGGAGTTACTTGCAGCCATAATTCGCTTACCATTTTGGTCGAATATCTGGTATTGATAGTATTTTGCCTCTATAAGACTAATATTCAGGTACTCACTTGATGGATTGGGATAAAGAGAAACTTCGATCTTCTGATGAGCTTTGTTAACAGGAGTATAGCTGCTCATATTAATGATCACTGGGTAAAGATTAAAAGTTACATCCATTGCGGCACAGTGTTTTACTACTTCTTCCATACTATATTCTGAAAGCGGCTTTTCTTGTGAAGGAGCATCACCAATGACCAACATTAGTCTTTGATTTCCGGGCGTCCAATTTAATTCTGAGGTTACTCTAACGATGGCATCATTTACACTTTCTGGCGTGTCAGGATTAGGAATGATAGAATAGCCGTCAATGAATTCCTGAATAACTTCAAGATCATCTGTTAAAGGAGATGAATTGAACCAAAGATCGCCATGGTAATTTTTATCACTGTAGCTTGCAACGGAAACTTTGATCCCCTCATAACTAGAAAGAATATCTTTAATAACAGCAAGTCCTTGTTTTACAGAATAAATATCATCTTCCATACTACCCGTTTTGTCGATCAATAGTACAATATCTGTATTAGGTGATAATCTTGAATTCAATATACTAGCTACTATTGGAACAATTTCTTGAGAATGTTCAGCAAGAAAAGCCTTCCCGCATAGTTGCTCTGCAAGAGGCTGAAAATATGAAATGGAAAGATCGTTATAAGTCCCTGTTGGGAAGAGTTGATGGATCTCATTAAGACTATCAATATGATCCGTTCCTAAAATGGTGTGAACGTATAATAATTCCGGGTCTTTAATAAGAGCCGGTTTATGCTGGAAATGTGCGCTCGAAATAGTTTTATAGACATTGGAATAAGGATGGCCTTTCTGTGCGTGCTCCTCTACTAATTGATCTATATCTTCTAAACTGAAATTGCCGTTTTCTTCCGGAATATAAATTCCTTCAGAAAGATACATAGTATTTGTAAGTGTATCATGATTATCAGCCTCTGGGAAATCCATTGGTCCATTTTTAATCGGTTCATTTTTTTCAGAAATTTGACCATGTTCCAGTGTCAGAGAGGTTCTATCAAAAGCTGAGAAGTTCGAAGCATAATACTCATTAATGACAACCTCTTGTTCCGAGGAAGCCTTATAATCTTCTAAATAACTGAGGTCATTAGCTTCACAAGAGGCTAGAGAATAAGCAATAACGAAAAAGTAGATGATTCTTTTCATGGTCAGAAGATTTAAGGATTACAGTATTATAATTCAAGCGACCTGAAAAAGTTACAAATCAATTAGGTATGGATGCTTTGATTGAACTAAAGGGTTATTTTTGACAAAAAAAGAAATGGAAGAACAATGTCCATGTGGTTCGGGAAAAACTTACGATTCTTGTTGTGGGGTTTTTCACAATGATATTACCAAAGTTAAAACAGCGGAGCAACTCATGCGATCAAGATACACTGCATTTTGTAAGGCCAATGGTGATTATCTAATTTTGAGCCAACACTCTTCCATGATTCAGCCTACTATGAAATATGATCTGGTTAGATGGGCCATGTCTGTCAAGTTCATGAAGCTTGAAATAGTTGATGTACAAGACGGTTCAGAAAAAGACGAAACTGGAGAAGTAGAATTTAACGCATTCTACATGGAGAGATTCCAAAGTCGTTGTTTACATGAGAGAAGCCGATTCGTCAAAGAGAATGGACATTGGGTATATCTTGATGCGATAAAAGATTAGAAGTATTGCTCATAAGCTTTGATCCTTTCTTCGATGCGAACATCTAAATAAGAATTTTCGCCTTTCATTGCATTGGCAATTTGCTTCGCCTCTGAATGATATTTAATGATCTTTTGCTTGTCCCATGAATCAGGTGGCGATTGTAAATTGGTAATTCTATCACAGATCTTTACCAGTTTAGCTTCTTTAGATATTAGTTTGATCCTATTCAGTGAATCGATCATCTGATCTTCCTTGGGTAAAGATTCATCCTTAGTTAGTGCTAAAACTCCATCAGCTATAGATGCAGAGAAGAGCTCACAGATTTCCTCATAGGTTGTATTGGTATCTTCTATAGTGTCGTGAAGTAATGCTATTTGAACAGCAAGATCGAGGTCAAAATTAGGTTCGTTCTGATAAGCCAACATGACCTCCATAGCAACATTCGAAATATGAACCATGTAGCTGGCTTTATAATGAGGCATGCTTTGTCCATCGTGTTTTATGCCAGCAAACTTCACAGCAGCCTGATATAATTCTTGTGTTTTTTTATTCATTTAGCAACTAGATAAGAATATTTGGCCTATTCTTCTAACTAATTCACCCTTGCGAGCTTTAGATGAAAGATATAGAACCGGATTTCCAAAACTATACTTATAAGATTCATTGATCAAAAGGTCAATTTTTCCATCTTGATCCAGATCTCCAATGAAATAAAAGGTGATCATGGCGTCATCAAAATATTCAATATGCAGGATCTCCTGTATCATTTCATTATTATCATTCCATTGTTTTAAATAGAGATGATAGTCATTAAATCCAGGGTAATATTCAGTTGTTTCACCAGCTTCAGCGACCAATGTTATTCCTCCAATTGTGATCGATTCTCCTGGTAACAATTGCTGATCTTTCAAGTGATAACTATAATCAGTAAAAGAAAGTTCATTAATTCCTGAAATTCCCTTCAAATAACATATAGCTTGTTTATTTTCTATGTCAGCAACATTGATGGCGCTCAAGTTTCCTTCTTCGCCAAAAGCATCTTCAACATTCTCAATATGGAGTGAAGCAAATTCTACGGTAATATTCTGTTCGCTTTGACGATAGATTCCTAACCAATTATCTGCGGTTATTGGAGGTAGATCACCTTCAGAATAAGTTCGAGCAACAACCAATAAAAGTGTGTCATCTACAGATGCGGTGTTTAAAGAAGGAGACTCAAGGTCTAAAATGATCCCATTATCTTCAACTATTTTAATATCAAGGTCTAATTTATTCTTGTCTAAGTTAACTTCTTCTTGATCTTCTGGTTTGTTTTTACAAGATTGAACTATTAGCAAAAGAGCGAAAAGGGGGTAGATCAGTTTATTCATAAGCTACAGATTACTTAAAGCTTCAACTACTGCTTGTTTTTTTCTAGTAGATACCGGAACATTAGATCCATCTTTCATAAGAAGATATCCACCATCAGTTTTGACGAATTCTTTGATCAATTTTGCGTTGACCAAGTGAGTCTGATGAACTCTCATGAATCCAAGAGGACTGAGTAATTCATCATATTCTTTCAATGTTTTGGTAACCATGTGTTTGGACCCATCTTTTAAAAAGAAAGTAGTATAATTCACACTGGATTCGCATCTTACAATATCTTCGATCTCGATAATATGGATCTTGTCTAATGTGTTTAACGCCAATCTGGTTAAAGTTTTATGATTCTTGATCCCTTGATGTAGAATTTCGAAGTTGTCTTGTGATAATCTATCTGCGTTGCTTACTTTTTTTACAGATTCAATCAATTCGTCAGGGTCTATTGGTTTTAACAAATAGTCGATCGCAGACATTCTGAAAGCCCTGATCGCGTATTCATCACTTGCAGTGGTGAAGATCACCTTGACCTGTGAGGAGTCAATGATGTCCAAAAGATCGAATCCTGTTCCATCTTGCATTTGAATATCAAGAAAAACTACATCCGGATGCATTTCTTTGATCAGTTTAGCACCGGATACGACTCCTTCTGCTTCTCCAATTACTTCTACCTCCGGACAATAAGATTCAATATCTAGACGGATGTTATCCCTTGCGTCTTTAATGTCATCAATGATTACAGCTTTGATACTCATTTTAATGTGATTTGGTATCAAATATAAGAAACAAAATCCTCTTTGGAAATAATTAACTAGGGGTTAATGGAATGAACGGAATTATTATCAAATTCGATATTGTCCTTTACTTTCTCCATTTTTTTTGATAGAGCGGCATAGACTTTATCATGAGTTAATAAAAACCTTTTGGAATCAATATTTCCATCGGCTGCAACTCCCATATGGTAAAGTATTTCAAAGTGATGGGTGAGTAGCCATTGTCTAGCTTTTTTGTCTCCTTCAATAGCTTTGATAAGTGCAACCAGGTGAGGGAATCCATTTTTCATTAACCAATCTTGAGCTTTAGAGTCGTTTCGAAGTGCAAAGCAGAACATACCTAGTTCTTCATATTTGTTCTTCATTAACCAATCTCTGATCTTTGCATTCCCATCAATAGCTTCTCCCCAAGCTACCAGAATCTTAATAGGGTAGGATGTTATTTGAAGTTGAGCTATTTTTTGATCTTCTGACAGGCTCAATTCGTTTTTCTTCTTGTTTTTAAATAGATCGAAGAATCCCATTGTAAGTATATTTATCCTCCGAAACCTGGGAACATGCCCATGGCGGTATTTTTCATTTCACCTTCATTAATGTGATTCACATTCTCCAGTGCTTTATTAAATGCTTGTTCGATCATTCGTTCTAGTGCTACTTTATGCTCAGAAGCAAGTAAAGTTTCATCAATCCTCACATCAGAAATTACTCTATTTCCATTCATCACAAACCGAACTCTCTGATCGTCAGATTCCCCTTTCACATAGATGGCTTCTAGCCTTTTTTTTGATTCTTCAACAGCGCCCTGCATCTCTTGCAATTTGGCCATCATCTCTTGCATATTTTGATTCCCGAACATAATAGTCTCTTCTTTTAAGGTAAAGTTAATGATTTTTTAAAAGGTTAGTCTTTCTCTACAAAGGTAACTTCTCCAGTATTTACATGGATCTTTACAGCAGGTTGCAGATAATAGTTAAATGTCTTTGCAGGGTAATTGGTACGCATTACGTAATAATATTTTCCTTTTAAACAGATGTGAGTCTCCAATGGTTTTTCTTTATTCCACCAATAAGTAGCATGTCCTTCTAAATATGGTTCAGCGATTTTAATCGCCTCATTTGGCTGAATTCTTACATTTTCTATCTGAGCATCATGTTTCAAATACTGCACCTTTTGAGAGAATCCAAATAAACTAATAAACAGAAATAATTTAGTTTTTAAAATTCTATTAACCAGCGATTTATTTGCCATTACTTGTTTTAATAATTAAAGGTTTCGCATTAGGTGTTCATATAGTTTGATCATGGTCTCGATATCTACTTTGTGTACCTTTTCATTTGGCGTATGAACATGGTCTTCTGGTGCTCCAATAAAGCACCAATCAAAAGGATAAGGTGAAGCTTGTAATTGATTTCCATCACTTCCTCCTGCAGATTCAACTTCGATCTGAAAAGGAATACCACTTTCTTTAGCCAAGTTTATGATCCTGTCTACATAACTTCTTCTTGGTACTCCGCTGTCTCTTCTGGAGATGGCTACTCCTTCAGCGTGTTTCACTCCTTCCGTAACCCAAGTAATGTCAGAGATCAAAGCTTGTTTTACACCCCAGTTCTCATAGATATGCCTAGCTAGAAATCCGACAGAACCTCCTTTATGTTCCTCATAAGTAGAGAAACAAATCACTCCGTTTTCCAATGTTTCAGCCACTTTTAAAGCCACCCATACACCTAATCTGTTATCCATATAGCAACATTGGATGAAGTCATCATCTTCACGCCATTCTGGTAAAAATGTAAGATCGGTCCCTCTTTCAATTTCTCTCTCAAGCAAGTGTTCCAATTTCGTGTATCCATCCTCATCTTCTAAAACTACTAATTCAGTTTCAAAGTACCCTTTGTCATCAGTTCCACACAGCTTAAATCCATCTTCAGTAGCAGGTCCACCGATCTTGATCAACTCCTTGCCATATTTAGCCGTAAATCCGATTGAATCCAAATGGGCAAAAATTGCGGTTCTTGGTTGTCCGAATTTTAGAATAATGCAGTCTTGATGATCATCTCCAAAAATTACTTCTGGCATTACTTTCCAGTTAACCTTGTTTTGGTCGATATATTTCAAGATAAATCTTGTCATGGCACCTTCATTTCCTGATGGCGCATGGATGCTTACCATTTCTTTTAATAAACTAAAATCTCTCATTATTCTCCGTAAACTTTTTCACCTAGAATGTAGGTGCTTTTAACATAGGTTTCTAAAATCAATTCTTCTGGAACACTCAATATATCTTGAGATAAGATAATAAAATCTGCGTCTTTTCCAATTTCGAGCGATCCTTTATAAGTTTCTTCAAAGTCTGCCATAGCAGCCCAATAGGTCATGCCAAGCATAGCTGTCCAACGATTTAGAGCATTTTCCAACTGAAAACCATTCTTAGGATTGCCTTCTAAGTTCTTGCGCGCTGTAGCAGCGTAAAATGTCTCTACAGGGCTAATGTTCTCAATAGGAAAGTCAGTACCTAGCGCAATCATCAAATTCTGTTGCATGAGCATTTTATACGCATAGCTATCTTTAAGTCTTTTCTCTCCCAATCGATTTACGGCCCACAACATGTCTGATGTAGCATGCGTTGGCTGGACAGATGGGATAATAGAGTTCTGACCGAATAGATCATAATCATCTGGATGGATGACCTGAGCATGTTCGATCCTCCATCTTTTATCATTCATTCCTCCTAAAACCTCTGCATAAATGTTTAACAATGTTCTAGCTGCACTATCACCAATACAATGCGTACACATTTGGAAATCTGTTTGATGGATGCGTTCAGCCATTTTTTTGAAATATGCGGCTTCCTTCAACATGAATCCATAGGTAATGGTATCATTTAGGTCATAATAAGGTTTTATCAAACAAGCAGATCTACTCCCCAAGCTCCCATCTCCATAAAATTTGAATCCCCTAATGTTCACTCTTTCCGTAGTAATGGGTTCTCCAATGGTATCCAGATAATAGGCGAGATTTTCTTCATTATCGGACAACATTACATAGACACGGATCTTCAATGATCCTTCTTGTTCCATTTTTAGTAGAAGTTGAGCTTCATCTTTATTTAGTCCGGCATCAGTTACAGTTGTTAGTCCGTAAGCTAAACAGTCTTTTTGAGCTCTTAATATGGCCTGAGTTTTCTTTTCTTCAGATGCTTCTGGGATAATATCCAAGATCCTATCCACCGCATTGTCCATCAACATGCCAGTTAGCCTTCCTTCTAGAATTTCAATGTGTCCACCTGGTATGTAGGTAGTGTCTGTAATACCAGCCAGATCAAGAGCTTTTTGATTAGCTAGAGCGCCATGTCCATCGATTCTTCTAAGCAGTACAGGAGTGTCTGGGAAAGCAATATTAAGTAAAGCATTATTAGGAAAACTCTGATCCTGCCAATCTGTGTTGTCCCATCCTCTTCCAACGATCCATTCTTCTGAGTTGCTTTGCTGATAGGTTTTACAGGCATCAACAATAGCCTCCATTGATGGAAGGTCATATAGCTCGAGTTGCATTTTACTCAAGCCATAACCTAAAAAATGACAGTGAGCATCATACCATCCAGGCAAAATGGTTGCGGTACCGGCATCTATTACTTGATCGGCACTATATTTATTTAGGATCTGATTTTCCTTACCTAACTCAATGATCTTTCCATCTTTTATAGCCATGGCTTCGTATACTGAACTGTCTTGATCCATAGATACGATGTTTGCATTGCGAATGATCAAGTCAGCTTTCTCAGATTTATAGCAAGAATTTAGCAGAAGGACTACTGCTAAAAAAAAGAGGTTTCTAATCATTCTGTAAAGTTAGAAAAAGATAGAATAGACAGTGGTTTCCTTAAATTATTATAATCTCTTTAATTCTAGAAGTTTCCGAAAATAAGGAAAGGTAAGCTCTGAACAAAGTATGTGTAAGAATGATCTCCTTTAACATATTCAAAGAATTGTTGAATTAAATAGGCGTGTTTTATGGTTTATCTCTCCCTACGAATCGTTCCTTACCGTTCAAGAATTCAATAGATCTCAAAATATTCTTATTCAAAGATTCTGGTGATTTCAAATTAGCTAAATATCGAACTATTTCCTTTTTTCTGGACGGTGATAGTTTTTCGAAAACAGATGCTGCTGAAGGGTTGTTTTCTAGCGCCTTCAGAAATGCTGGCGGAGTGCTTATTTCTCTTGATACAGGATCATAAGCAACACTTATTGATATTAGTTCACCAATTCTTTTCGGTGAATTCTTGAG
Source organism: Flavobacteriales bacterium (assembly GCA_020635565.1). GTDB lineage: Bacteria > Bacteroidota > Bacteroidia > Flavobacteriales_D > Parvicellaceae > Parvicella. The sequence continues at coordinate 36,068 of JACJZN010000011.1, forward strand.
CATTGAAGTATTGATGTATAACCTCCAATGACCGCTAAACTTAACCAGCGTTTGAGTATAAGGCTTGTCATTGATCTTTCCGTAAATTGGAATATGACCTTTAGTTTTGCCAGCATCAATAAAGATTCTAGAAAGTATCTCTTCTGGTACGAAAACAAAAGGGTTAACGCCAATAATATCTATCGCTGCTATAAATTGATCCATGATCAAGTGCAAGATAATCAAAGATCTCAAGAAAAAGAGAAACTCCGACCGGATTAAGGTCGAAGTTCGAGATATAAATTCTATAGTTGTTGTCCGTCCAGATATTGGTCCAGATTTTCCATAGCCATTGTGAATCCTTCTTTGAATCCCATTTGGATTACTTTTTCTAAATCTTCTAAACTATGATATTGCGCAACAATGTTCACAATGGTTGTTTTTCCATTGGATTCAAAACTATTTGTCCAAAAAGTTCTTGGCATTGAATTGTCTATTTCGCCATCCTTGTTACAAAAGGCATCTAATCCAGCGTAGAATTTTTTTGGATTGATCTCGCTGTAATTGTTGCTGCAATAATGAGCGACTCCTTCTGGCGATATCATCGCATAGAACCATCTTCCTCCTTCTCTGAAATCCATTGAAATGGTTTCTGTTCTGTAAGGTTTAGGAGCCCACCACTGATCTAGCAGTTCTGGTTTTGTCCATGCATCCCAAACAAGATCTAATCCTGCTGAGAACTCTCTTTTTACCTTTACTGTATTGTCGTTTTTGTCAACTGTAAAGTCAAATAATAGGTTACTTTTCATTTTCCTTTTTTTGTATGGTTTGTAATAAGTTATCTAGTTGTTCGAATTTAGTTTCCCAGATCTTTTTAAATTGTTCAAGCCATTGATCTATTTCTTTCATTTTATCGATTTCAAGACGGTAGTAGATCTCTCTCCCTACTTGTTGATTTGTAATGAGTTCACATTCAGTCAGTATTTTGAGATGTTTCGAAACGGCTTGTCTGCTTGTGTCAAAATGTTCGGCAATCGCATTTGGTGTCATTGCTTGCATCGCTATCAAAGCAATGATAGCTCTTCTTGAAGGGTCGGCAATGGCTTGAAAAATATCTCTTCGCATTTTAAATATGAAACTAATTGGTTGCAAATGTAAATGCAAACATTTGGTTGCACAAGCTTTGAGTAATTTATTTTTTACGACAAGATTAAATTCTCATTCCTATGATACAAACATCATCGATCTGCTCATGTGGACCTCTATACTCCTCAAAAGTTTGATCAAGGATCTGTTGGTGTTGTTGAATAGGTTGATCTTGAATAGATAGAAGTAATTTCTTCATTTTAGAAGCCATGAATTTTTTCCCTTTATCGCCTCCGAATTGATCTGCAAACCCATCTGTGAAAATGTAAACTGTATCACCTTTATGTAATTCTACCTTCCAATTAGTAAATGGCTTTGGCTCAGCATATTTACCAATTGGTTGTTTATCTGGCTTTATTTCGAAAAGAATATGCGTTTCGGCTTCAACATTTGGAGCAACAGTTAAAGTCTTGTTAGAATCCATAGCAGAGGCATTCAATTCGTGTGGGCCTTCGCTTGATCTTACGATCCAAAGAGGGTTATTTGCTCCAGACCATTCTATAGTACCTCCACCGCTATCAGCTTTGGTTAGATTTCTGTTCAAGGCGATCAAGGATATGTCCATACCATCCTTTACTTCACTTTCACTTTTTTCGAATTGCTCAATAACTAATTCTCTTGTTTTATCAAGTATCAATGACGGATTTAATAGTTCGAACTCCCTCACACTTCTATTAAGAGCATTGTTACAAACTACACTAACCATTGCACCAGGAACACCGTGACCTGTACAATCTGCCGATGCAAAAAGCAATTTATTCTGTTCCTGATGATATTCTAACCAATAAAAGTCACCCGCAATAATGTCTTTAGGCTTGTATAGAACAAAGGCTTCAGGCAGATTTTCGGCAAAGTATCGATCGGAAGGCAATATTGCTGTTTGGATCCTTTTGGCATAAGTAATAGAATCAAGGATCTCAGTGTTTTTCTCTTCAAGAATGTGTTTTTGTTCTTCGATGATATGATTCTTCTGCTCAAGATCAGCATGTGCTCTTTTCTTAACCTGATAGCGGTTATAGATCATAGCCGCTCCACCAATTAAAATCAGGAAGATAAATATCCCAAAACCGATATAGATCTTAACCATCTTTTCCTGAAACTCTTTATCTTTTTCCAATAGAGCGATTTGTTCCTTTTGGAGTTTCGCTTCCATTTCAGCCTCCATTTCGGCAATCTTCTTAGAAGCTTGATCATTAAAAATAGCTTCATTAACCTCGATAAATCTTGTTTGATGAACGAAGGCAATTTCATATTGACCGACAATGGCATACAATTTAGCAAGTTCCCCGAGAGCAATCCTAAGTTCTTCCATTGCACCTATCTCATCAGCAATTTCGTGAGCTTTAAGGATATAAGTCATTGCTGAATCTATTTGATCCATGCTTTTGTAGTTTTTACCAATGTAATTCAAAGTCATGGCTGTTCCTTGCATGTCCTCAAGGTCCATTTTCATAGATAAAGCTTCTTTCAAGTACTCGTCAGCTTTTTTGTACTCTTTATTTATTGATGCAACAACGCCCTTAATATCCATTCCAGATGCCTGAACATAAGTGTCCTCGTTCTTCTTTCCTATTTTGATAGCTTCATCTGCATATTTGGCGGCATCATCGTAGGCTTCCAAGCGAAGATAGATCTGACTGATATAACTATAACTATCACCTTTTGCAATGTCACCACCATTTTCGAGCGCTTTATTGAAGTACTCAAGTGCTTTCTCATAATGTTCTTGGTTTAGATTGATAGTTCCTAGTCCATTATAGCAATGAGCCATACCATCATGATCTTTCATCTTTTCATAAATGTTCAGCGCTTCAGTGAAGTAATTTAATCCTTTGGTGAACTTTCCTTGAAGGATATAAATGTTTCCCATGATCACTGATGCTTCTGCAATTCCTTGGGGATAATCGATCTTCTGTGCCATCTCAATAGAGGCTAGGAGTGATTTTTCACCGTCTTCATATTCATCTAGATAATAATGAGCATTGCCAATATCATTAAGCCCATTGATCATATCTTTTGAGTCGGGCGAGGCCATTTTTACCAATTTTTCCGCATATTCTTTGGATAAATTCGGATCATTGTTGATAGCATCCTGTGCCATTTGATGTAGTTCTGAAGCTGTCTGAGAAGACAAATTCAGTACGAACAATAAAAGAGAGAGTAGATAAATAATTCTAAGCATTTTTCTTGAGCATTTTTTGTAAATGATACCAGATGATGAAACCTATTCCTAAACAAAACAGAGATAAGGCGATCATTCTTGAATATTCGTAATAGATCTGCTGTGGAGTTTCATCGAAATTCAACTCACCAAGCATCCAGATCGAATTGGCACTTATCCAGCATACAACTGCAAGATTGTGATACAGATCAACCAGAGATTTTCTAGTAAGCCAAGCTATGTAAATGGCTAACGAAACGGTTGGGAAAACCATAATTGTACCTAATGTCTTGGCTTGCATTACCCAACAAACATCCTTCATTAACCATAATACGATATGGAAATTCTCAAACTCTCTTACTTTCTTATCTTCACTTGGTTTTATGATGCTCATGTCAATATTGCTAGAACTGTATGGCTAATGTAAGAAATATATTTATCGTGGTTTTTTGATTGAGTGGAAAATCAACAGATTGGATAAATACCTTGTATATTTGACCTTAAATCAAGGATGAAAATAGAATTGATCATATCAAATGATGGCTCTCATACGCTGTATTTGCCAGAGATGGATGAAACTTATCATTCCCGTCATGGTGCAGTACAAGAAGCGCTTCATGTGTTCATTAAAAATGGATTGATCCATAAAAGTAGAGATCGAAAAAATATCAATATACTGGAAATTGGATGGGGTACTGGTCTAAACTCATTGTTGACCTATAAGTCAGCAAAACAACTTGGGTTGAATGTTAAGTACACGGGGATAGAAAAATATCCTGTTCCACTTGAGGTACTCGAGCAGCTGAATTATAAAGATTGGAATGAAGACGATTATCTGGAGAAAGTCTATCGGTCGGAATGGGAAAAGTTTGTTCCCATATTTGAAGGATTTGATTTAAGAAAAATAGCTAATGATGTTCGTTCGTTAGAATTTGATCAGGAATTTGATCTGGTTTATTTTGATGCTTTTGGGCCAAGAGCTCAATGTGAAATGTGGGAAAAGGATGTATTTGATATCATTTTCAGTTCAATGAGATCAGGAGGTGTTTTTGTTACTTATTGTGCGAAGGGGCAGGTGAGGAGAGATCTTCAGGAATCAGGCCTTATCATAGAGAGATTACCAGGTCCTCCTGGAAAGAGAGAAATGCTAAGAGGTATAAAACCATAATCATCTTTCTTGATAATCTTCTCTGATCATTTCAAAAAAGTTTCTACTGAACCAAGGATCGAGATGTGCGTAGAAATCTATGATCATGTCAAATTTGTGTTTCAGCACTTCGAATTTCTCCACTTGATTGTAGAAATCCTTATCAGGATTAAAGATGTTTTCGGCAAACGCATTGAAATCGTTTTCCTGACTCGAACAAGCATATTCATGTAAAAAGCCTTTTGAAGCCCATTTATCCTGCAGGGATTGTGAGTCAGTATTATTCTTTAATGCTTGAACACCACCAGCGCCATAGGAGATTCCGTTTTTTTCAGCCCATTTGGATTTATCCAAAAGACTAGGGTAGTTTCTTAGTAGAATACTTGAAAATTCATGGTGGAATGACTTTTCCAAATAGAAGTTTGTGTACCCCATGGAAACGCCATTATTAGCGATATAAACAATGTCACTAGAATTTGTGCCTCCAAATTTTTGACCAAAGAACTCTATTGATTTCAAAACGTAAATACCTTTTAAGTTCTTTTGTAAGAACTCAATAGGATATTTTTTTAGTGCAGCAAGAACATTACGTTTGCTTCTTTCAATCTCACTGGTGTCTAGATCAACACCTTTAGCAGCAATTTCATCACTATGCCAACTTTCAGGAAAAGTATCATCATTCACTTCAAAGTAGATCGGAATTTTTGTTCTGGGATCAATGAACTGAGCTGAACCTGTTAGGGAACAAAGTGTGATGAAGGATAGGATGAGGAACTTTATCATTTGATGAAAATTAGGTTTTAAATGAAGTATCAAATTTTATTCCGAATTAAATGAGGTTATCTAAGGATCTTGTCCATTTTTCTCCCTTTTGCCAATTCGTCCACCAATTTATCCAGGTATCTAACCTTTCTGGTTAATTCATTGTCTAATTCTTCGATGCGATATCCGCAAATTACACCAGTTATCAGAGAAGCATTAGGATTTAAGTTGGCATTTTCAAAAAACTGCTCAAATGTAGCTTTGTCAAGAATCATCTGATCAAGATCCTTTGCAGAATAACCCGTGAGCCATTCTATGACTTGCAACAATTCATCTTTAGATCTACCTTTTTTTTCTACTTTGTTCAAGTAATGTGGATAAACTGAAGCAAAGGTCATCTTGGCTATCTTATCATTATGTTCTTTGGTTGTTGTACTCATTTTAGTCTATCCAATTTACCTTTTTTCTTCACGATATTTTTATAATCCCATTGAATTTCCTCTGATTTCTTGATCCATTTTTTTAAGTCACTTTCGCTGATCTCTTCAACGGAATTATAAAAGATCGATGCATCTTTAAATTTACCAGTGCCGACAGTTAATCGGTCTTCGTCAAAACTTGCACCACTCCAGAACATTAGTCTGATCCCTGCTTTTTGTTTGCTGTAACCAACTATTGGATTGCCATCAATGAACCAAACGGGGTGCGAATGCCAGATCTTATTTTCTGTGTAATTCAATTCACGGTCAATTATTGTAGCTAAAGAGTCACAGATAATTTGATCTTGTGAGTCGAGAGAATTGTTATAGTCATTAAAAACTGTTTTCATTTAATAATGATTTACTGTTTCATCAATTTTCCAGATTCCAATTTACCATTGATATGCAATCGATAAGCATAAGCTCCTGATGATAGTCTATCAATACCGGGTATCTGCATCGTGTAAATCCCCTTGCTATAATATTCATTTCCTGTAGAGATCACTTTTTTGCCGGTAAGGTCAAATACATCCAGTTGAACAGTGCTACTTTCGGGAAGATTCAAGAAGAAAAAGGCCTTGTTATTATCGTATCTGAGCTGGTGGTAGTTTAAAATGGTTTTTATATCATCCATCCCAAGGGAGCTACAATCAAATCCCAGAGAAAGTTTAGTATGTGATGATCCTAAGATCGTATCAGAAGTCAATTCATTCATACACATCCAATCTTGTAGAACAGTAGTATAAACCTCTCTAAAGTCTGTCGTGAATTTCAAGTTGCCATAAATATCAAGATCACCTAGATCAACATCATTACCTACAAAACCATTCCCATTCACTGCAGGTCCAAACATCATCATTGGTGCTGCTGTTCCGTGATCTGTTCCCATAGAACCATTGTCGTTAACTCTTCTTCCGAATTCAGAAAATGTCATGGTCAATACATCCTGATCTTTATTTCCAGCTTGCAGATCGTCATAAAAGGCTTTAACAGAATCGCCAAATTCAACTAATAGGTCAGGATGTCTGGTGTCTTGCTGAGCATGGGTGTCAAATCCATCCAAAGTAAGCATATAGATCTTGGTTTGCAATCCTCCTTTGATCAGTCTGGAAACCAAACTAAGGGATTCACCCAAACCAGCAGGGAAAGAAACAGAGTTAGTACCATTGTTATAAGCAGTATTAATTGCTTGAGATTGATAATAAGTACTATTAATCATACTCTTCATGAAGTCAAGTTGATCATCATAATAGCATGGAGCGTTTCCGTTTACTGTGTATAAAGATCCCGTTTGAGCTATTTGATATAAGGATACCGGATCAACTACATTCATTGCCATGTTAAGGTTGTCTTCATTGAAGAACAACAGATTTCCATCTCCACCTATTTGTAAAGCTAAAGGATCAGTAGGTGGATTAGTAACAAAATCAGGATTTTGATCCCATAAGTATCTGCCTAACCATCCTGAGCCATCGGTTTGTCCCATTTGTGAGGAGTCCCAAATATCGGTAGAGGTAAAATGCGATAGATCAGGATTAGCATAGCCAACATTCTGAATCACTTTCATCTTTCCATCATCCCATAAACTCTTTAATGAAGTAGCATAATTAGGGACTGAGTACATGGTGTTCAATGCAAGTAGGTCTGTAGTCGGAATTTTTAAATTGGGTCTGTAACTGGCATAGGTTCCATAATCAAATACAGGAACAAATGTGTTGAGACCATCATTTCCTCCTTTCAATCGAATAATTACTAAAACTCTATCACCGGCAGATTTTAGAGCGTTCTGAATTAAAGGAGAAGCTAATAAACTATTTAATGGAAGTGCCGAAAATGCAATGGTTCCGGCTCCTAGTAAACCTAAGTTCTTTATAAAATCTCTTCTGCCGATCCCTTGTTTATGGTGTTCATCATGGGCACTACCATCATCAATTCGGCTACCTTTTGGAAGATCTTTGTGTTGACTCATATCAGTTGAGTTAGTTAGTTTGTTCAATTAAGCGAGTTGAAATTCTGGTCTTCTTATGATCCATAGCATTAGCTTGTAAACCTGTTCAGGGACATATTGAAATGTAAGATCCCAAAGTCCAAGATCAAAATAGTTTTGTGGAACAGTTGCTTTCAAAGCTATAGTAGCTTGAGCATAAGATGCAGAATCTTCAAGTCCTTTGGGGATAAAATAATCTGTAATAGTTTGAGCTACTATCTCTACGTCATTCGAGTTGTTTGAAACATCAATGGCCAATTGTCGCATGTCTTCTTTGTCTAATTGGGTAAGAACATAGCCAAAATAATCATCCAACATATCCCAGCGTTTAGTAATGGAAGTACCATTGATCCACGAACGATTTCCATTCCATCCAGAAACGTCTATTGGATTAAACAGCTGCTGACCTTGATCTACTGTAAGCATTCCAACCAATTGGAGAACAGTGGTGTCAAAACCATAATTACTTTCTTTGATGGTTGAAATAAGAATGTCTACAGGACTTTTGATCTCAACACTTATGGCGTCATCTTCAAAGAAATGATCACTCTTAAATAACTCTAATAACACAGGTTCTATTTCAAATCCATTGTTTTGGAATGTCTGTGCCATTCCATCAATAATTGTTTGATTAGGAATAGGGTGCACAAAATGTGTGTAGATCTTGGTACAAATATGTTGTGCAACTTCGGTTGGACGTTCTTGAAATATAAGGTCATGAACGCCATCAAAATCGTAATTTCCTGTCTGGCCAAATATTGTTTTCGATCCTGTATCAAATTGATTTGCATCAAAAGTTATTGGAGCACAATCCTCTGTATAAGTTACCCATCCCGTCAAAGCTCTTGCAGCTTCAGTAATATCTTGCTGAGTGTAGTTGTTGTTAACTCCTAACGTGAATAATTCTAGCAACTCTCTTGCATAATTCTCATTAGGTAATAATTTATAATTTAATCGGCCATCCAGAAATTTTAGCATAGCTGGATTTTTACCCATTTCCTTGACAAAGGTTTGAAAGTTGCCAAAGGCATATTGCTGCAATAATTTGTGATATTCATACATATAACTAGGACATAGGTAATCCACAAATCTTGTTACAAGATGGTTATGCCAGAACAAAGCAAATTTCTCTCTGACACCAGTATTTAACATTTGATTCAACCATTCCAAATACCATTCAGTGTATTGAGCAGTAGCTTCGTTGGTAAAATCACTGTAATCACTATCACTCCAATTGTACCAAGATGGTGGAGTAGGAAGCGGAGCCGCTTTAGCGTCATTGATCAGGTTGTCGATTAGTTGTCCGGGAGTCAGTAGCAGTCCAGCTTGTATTTCATTAAAATTTGCGCCAAATCCTAATCTTCGGTAAACGTGTTGTACCCTTAAACTGTTCCAAGGTTTACTGGAGTCTGGTACATAAGCAGCAAGAGTGCCATTTGCACAATTTTGAGCCATAAACTGAAATTAATTATTGCTCAGAAATTTAGGATTTTTTTTTAAAAGATGAATTTGTGTTTTTCGAAAAGGGATAAAAAAGTGTTATAAACTACTCTTTAAGGGTTAATTTCAAAAATTCCTCCATTTGCTTTTGATCCAGACTAAAGGCATTTTGTTTGAAAGTAGTGAAATAGAGTTTGTCATTATTATAGGTAATCTCAATCCATTTCATCTTTCTTTTCTGAGGAGCCAAGCTTAGCACTGCATTATTTAGATCAATTTCAATCGCTGGACTATTCTTTTGATCAGGTTTATACGTTAAAAGAGATCCATTTAATGTCAGTACTCCATTCGTATCAAAGAACTTAAAGCCTTTTCCCGAAAATGTTTTTTCTGAGGCACAATGAAAATAGGCAGCGAAATCGGGTTGGTCTATCACTTCATTATTCATCACTTTATTAATAGCGTTCTTCTCTTTGTGTTTTTTGTAAAAGATCATCACTATCGCAACAATCAATCCTATAATAGCTCCTTCTATCATATTGTTTAGGGGGTATTTCTATGTATTAAAGTTTTCTCTTTTTAAAATGGCGCTTCTTTTTATTTTATCAAATAAGAATTCGGCTTCTTCTCGGTTGATGTTATTTCCAAATTGTATGGTTTCAGTTCCAAAACTAAATTTGATCTTACCGCCACTGTTCTTTACAAATCCAGGTTGATATTTTCCTTTTCTAACCTCAGGAGTTGGATTGTCGTTAAACATGAGATCTTTGATAGAGCCTATGTCGTAATTGTTTTTCGAGCCTATACCAAGGACCGTTTTTTCAATTCGAATACCCTGATGGGTCACAATTATGATCTCAAAACCTAATATTTGCCAGAGTATAAAGAACATTACAAACAATCCGGCTACCGTCCAAATGGTAACCCAAACTAACATGAATATTTTTGCCAGAATGAAGGTGTTTGGATCAAAGATCTGCTTCAGCACAAAATATTCACCAACAGACCACATACTCAACCAAAAAATAAGAAATATAACAACAAGCAGATGCCTTTTGGATCGTATCTGGATTTTCAACTCATGAAAATCTTCGGTAAGTTTAAACTTGTCTGAATTCAAAAACTATGACTTGATTGTAATTGAGAGCCGAAGTTATAAAAATCTTTCAAGAGGATATCTATTCGTTATCTTTGCATCCTAAATTGAATTTATGTCAACAACGCAAAATAAAGTCATTGATGGAATTCTTGCTGATTTTGAGTCCGAAGATGATGCGATTATTCTAGACGCTTTAAAAAGAGTAAAAAGTAAAGGCAATGCATCTGTTATTAAGCCAATGGTTGCAGTTTATAGTACTAGTGAAAGTGATGAGGTAAGAGGTGAGATAAGATCATTATTGGCTCAGATAAAAGTAAAGAATGCTTTGATAGAGATGGTTGAATCTCTTGCTGAAGGTGATGATGATGTAAATGAAATGTTGTTGTTCTCTATCTGGAATGCAAATCTGAATGCTTCTGAGTACTTAGCAGAAATAGTAGATGCTTCTTGTAGAGGAGATTACATGGTTGCCCTTGAAGGTCTTACTGTTATCGAAAATATGGATGGTCCATTTTCAGAAGAAGTATTGAATGATGCAAGATTAGTGTTGAATGAGTATTTCAATAATGAGGAGGATGAGAAAGTAGATCTGATGAAATCAATTTTAGGGATCATCAATAATTTTGAGGAAAGTTATTAAGCGTGAACTCAGAGATTGATAAGATCGTATCTAGATTAGGATTAGTTTCGCATCCTGAAGGTGGGTATTACAAAGAAACCTATCGCAGTAGTCAGATAATCGGAGCGAATTGTTTAGACGGATTTTCAGGTGATAGAAATTACTGCACAAGTATCTACTTTTTGTTGACCTCAGATAATTTTTCGGCTTTTCATCGAATCAAACAAGATGAGATCTGGCATTTTTATCAAGGATCTCCTCTTTATGTTCATGTCATCTACCCAGATGGGAATTATGTGCGACATCAAGTAGGGATGAATCTTGATGGTGGTCAAGAACCTCAGTTAACTGTACCTGCTGGTTGTTGGTTTGCCAGTAGTGTAAAGAACAAGAATGATTACTCATTTGTAGGATGTACAGTTGCACCCGGATTTGATTTTGAAGATTTCGAATTGGCAACTTATTCTGATCTGAGTGAGATTTATCCACAACATAGAGATTTGATAAAATCATTGACCAGAATATGATCAGAAAGATCCAAATATCAGATAATAAGCCATGTGCAACAATGATTCGTGGAGTGTTTGATGAATTAGGCGCAGCTACAAAGGGAACTGTTTATGAAGACCCAACAACCGATCGGCTTTTTGAATTGTTTGATAGGGAAAGTGCTGTATTATTTGTTTTGGAATTGAATGGGGAGATCAAGGGAAGTTGTGGAGTTTATCCTACAGAAAATCTGCCTGATGGAGTAGCCGAACTTGTTAAGTTCTACATTTCAGGAGATCAGAGGGGTAAAGGTTGGGGGAGAGCATTAATGATGAAAAGTGAGGAAGAAGCTCGAAAATTAGGATACAATAAACTTTACATTGAGTCGACTGATGATTTTATAGCAGCAGTGACAATGTATGAAAAGAATGGCTACAAAATGTTGTCAGCACCTTTGGGTAATTCAGGTCATCCGGGTTGTAAAATTTGGATGTTGAAGAATTTAATTTAATCTGAAGGGCAGCTAAGTCCTCGAGCACTGATTTTTTGTTTAAGCTTTCCATTTCTATTATATCTATAAATGGATAATCCATAAAACATACACCAATCTCCATTGGGTTTATTCTTTCTGTAGAATCCACGTGACATTACAAATCCCTCTGAATCAATTGATCGCCATAATCCAGTTTTCATGCCTTGATGGTATTGACCAAAAATTATGATGTTAATAGTTGTATCAAAGAATTGTACGGATCTAAACTCAACAGCCTGACCATCTAACTTATCATTTTTATAATTGAAGAAGCCAAATATTGAGTCAGATGATCCCTTGAACTGAATAGAATCGTAATGGATATTAAGGAAGGTCGTATCTGATTTAGACCTTGCTATGAATTGTAAATTAAATAGAAGGAAAATAATAATCGCCAATCTTTTAGATCGGCTAATTTTCTAATTCCATGATTCCATCAACATAATGTTCAATGGTGATGATATTGCCGAGTGTATCAAACTTGATATAATCACCCTGCATTTTGTTTTCTTCATAGGTAACCTGACCTGCTAACATCCCATTTGGATGGAATTCTTCGTAAAGGCCATTGATCAATTCCATATCAAAGGTAGTCTGTGTTCTGATCTTTCCGTCTGCATAATACTGAATGGCTTTTCCCATTTTATATCCATCGGCATAATCAGTAGCCTCTTCTAAGTATCCAGTTTCATTGTAATAATACCAAGTTCCCTCCATCTTGCCATCTTTCCAAGAAACAACTGTCTGAAGATTGCCATTGTCATAGTAGGTTTTAGATTCTCCATCAGGCTTTCCATCAACCCAATTACTTTGTTCGATCAGATTTCCAGCATCATTCCAATAGAGCCATTGTCCAGAAGGAGTTCCACTAATATAATTCCCTCGACTGAGTGGTTTTCCATCTTCACTATATGATGCAAACAAACCATCTAATTCACCATTAGTGTATACCGCAGAATCTTTTAATTGCCCATTTTGATATCTCGTGATCCAAAGACCATGTTTTTGGTTGTTGTCATTGTATTCACCTTCTTCTAATTTTATGGCCTCGACATTGTTATCATCATCGCCATTAGATTCGTTAGTTTGATCTTTGCAACTAACAGCTAAAAAGATTAATACTATGGATGTATAGAGTAACGAGATTTTCATATCTTTCCAAAGTTAAAAAATAAACTGATGCAAATACTGAATACTTTCGATCCAGCAACTACAGAGATCATGATCAATAGAATTGATAAGATTAAACCTGATACATTACCACAATGGGGAAAAATGAATGCTCCTCAGATGTTGGCGCATTTAAACGTTGCTTATGCTATAGCTTATGGTGATATGGAAGCAAAATATAATCCGATTGCAAAGTTTATGTTGAAATTGTTGGTGAAGAACATTGTGGTAGGTGATAAACCTTATTCTAAAAATTCTAGAACTGCTCCTGCATTCTTAATAGCAGACGAAAGAGAGTTTGAAAAGGAAAAATCTCGTTTGATTGAGTACATTAAAAAAACAGAGTCGAATGGTACTAGTTATTTTGAAGGAAAGGAGAGTGCTTCCTTTGGTAAATTGACGGCAAAAGAATGGAGTAATATGTTCTCTAAGCATTTAGATCATCACCTAACCCAATTTGGAGTTTAGATCTTTACTTTCCAACTACCAAATTTCAAGTAAGCCCATGCCATCAAACCTAAAAAGGTGAAATACACAAATTCACCGCACCAAACCCAATAGATCTCTGGTTTCCAGTAGCTGATCAAAGCATATGTGAATCCCAAGTAAATAGTTATGTTTATGCACTCAATAAGCATAGATATAACTGTTTTTCCTGTTCCGGTGACTCCGTTGAATAGAATGAAGGCAACACTGAAGAAAATGATCGAGAAGTTGATCACCCATAGTGTTTTTATAGCATCAGGTACCAAGCTCAAATTATCAGTATAGAGCAGTATGAGCTGCTCAGAAAAAATAAAACTGATGATAGACAGGGGTATGATCATCGCAATACTCAATCCAATGATTTTCCAAACTGTGGGAAGAACTTCATTTGATCTTCCTTCTCCAATCAAATTGCTGGTGAGCGTATTGGCTGCAATACTCAGTCCAAAGATTGGTATGGTCAACACCATATAGATACTTTTCACAATATGAGATATGGCTAATTCGGATTCTCCAGTCCATTCAATCATGGCAAAGAAAGCAAACCATGATCCAAGTGTTATGAAATTTTGGAACATGATGGGAACTGAAGTTCTTAATATGTCCTTGAGTAAGGTTAAGTCTGGAGGTTCAAATCTGAACAATTCATAAACCTTATTCCCTTTGTGATTAACGGTGTAGAAAATAATAAAGACCATAGCCGCAAATTCAGCTATTACTGACGCCAAGGCTGCTCCTTCGATTCCCATTTTAGGGAGGCCAAAATGACCAAATATTAGTCCGTAATCCAAGATGACATTTGTCATGGACATTATAAATGTCGATAGCATGAGAATTCGTGTTCTGGTTATACCCACATAAAAGGCATTAAAAGAGAAGTTGATAAAAGCGAATAAAATTCCCCAAGATCTCATATCAATAAAGGCGGTGGCCTTTTCATATATAGCCTTAGATTCTACAACACCATGTAGTAAACCAGGTGCCAGAAACTTAAACATAAGCAGCATTAAAATTCCTAATGGAATTACGAAATAGATCGTTTGATCAAGTAATCTACCGATTGCATTGTAATTCTTCTCTCCATTCCTCCTTCCAATAATGATCTGGGAACCTGTCGTAAATCCCATTCCGGTAATAGCAAATATAAAGTAGAGTATACCCGCATTTCCTGCCGCACCGACTTGTATATCTCCTAAATTACCAAGGAAAGCTGTGTCGGTAACATTTACAATGTTCTGCGCAACACCACCCACCATGATCGGAAGTGCGATCTGGCCAATGTTTTTAGTTGATATGCTATTGGAAATTTTCATTCATAAAAAAAGCCATCGTTCCATGTTATCGGAATAGATGGCTTTCTAAATTTATCTTAGTTCGATTATCCGATCATGTCTTGAACATCTAACATTCCTATTACCTTATTGTCTTCTACCACAACTAATTCGTCTACTTTTTTATTAGCGAATAATTCTTGAGCAGCAAACAACAAAGAGCTACTTTCAATGGTCACGGGTCTATTTAATTCTAATTCTCCCACTTTCTTACTAATAGCATCAGCACCTTCTGCTTCGACAAGTCTTCTTAGATCTCCGTCTGTAAAGATGCCAAGAGGTTCATTGTTACTGCTAATAATGGTCACAGCACCGAATCCACCAGCGGTCATTTTGATCAAGCAATCAGAAATTGTCATGTTGGTAGTAACAACAGGATTTTTGTCAGACATTGCTTGAGCCACTGTCATGGTCATCAATCTTGTATGCTCTTCGAATTGTTTGGTTCCGATCTTAGTAAAATTGTTTTCAGTTAATTGTTGCATCACTTTCCATGGAACAGTTACTGTGTGAACACCAACATTGATAGCATTTCTAACATGTTCAGTATGTCTAACTGAAGAGAACATGATCTTAGTGTTATATCCGTAATAATTCACCGCTTCTACGCATTGTTCAACCAAAGCAATAGCATCGTGACCTTCGTCTTGCAATCTTCCTACCAATGGACAAACATAGGTAGCACCAGCCTGCATAGCCATATAAGCTTGTTGTAGGGTATATACTAGGTGAATATTCACCATAAATCCTTCATCAGTCAATCTTTTACAAGCTTTTACTCCTTCCATCGAAATTGGAATTTTGTAAACAGTCTTTTTTCTGTCTAATCCAAGCGCTTCTTGTCTGTAAGCTTCAGCAACGATCTCATCGGCATTGGTACCTAATGCCTCAATTTGAAGAACAGGAACTATTTTAGAAAGTTCTACTATTGCTCCGTCAACATCTGTAATGCCATGTCTATGCATGAAAGTTGGAGTAGTAGTTAGACCCGTAATAAAACCTAATTTCATTACTTCTCTAATTTCTTTAATGTCTGCTGAATCTAAATATAATTCCATTTTAGTTTAAAATTTTTGCAAATGTAACAATTTCACTAGTAATCCCATCCCATAAATCAATTCGCTTTTGTAATGATTCTTTTGCAACAGCAAGAACTTCATTCCATTTATTACCATCTATGTCACAAAGCTCAGAGATCATAAGTAATGACAATGGTCCATGTTCATCTCCATCAAGTTCGATGTGACGGTCTAGATAATATTTCAGTTTATTGTATTTCTGATTTTCAGGGTCGATTATTTCAAGTATCTCCATGAACATATCAGGGATGATATCTTCTCTTCCAAATGTAAAAGCAGAAGCAATTAAATGAGCTTCTTCAGTTTGAATAATCTGAAAGGTATACTTAACAAATTCTTTTGTTGCTTCTGAAATAGGTAAGGTATTTAAACTATCATCGATTGACCTTCCTTTAACTATACCTTCGATGAATCTTTCAATTATACTTGTTTTAGCATTCAATTGGGTCATCGCATCCAAGTACATTTCGAAATGACTCTTTGGCTCGTTTAATTCATTGAGGTCCGATTCTTCTCCAAGTACAATTTCATTTATAAATCTTGCTGTTTTGGCTGAAGCAACTGGTGTCCATGGTGTTTTCGTACAAGTCAAATGTTGTTGTAGAGATTTAAGCAATGACATAAAATCCCAAACAGCAAACACGTGATTCTCCATGAATATCTTGATGTCTTCAATGGATGAAAGATTATTATAGAGTTCATGATTCTTCAGCTTATCACGTAATGGTAATAAAGCTTCTTCTATTTTTTCAACATCAATCATTTTACTCTACAAAAGAAAATACTCTGTCCCATCTTAGTCCTCCAGAAAACCATCCTTTTTCAGGATGTTTACTCATCCAGACAAATGAAGCTGTTCCTACAATATGGTCTTCACCAACAAATCCCCAGTATCTTGAGTCTACAGAACCATGTCGGTTGTCTCCCATCATCCAATAATAGTCCTGTTTAAAAGTGTATTGCGTGACTTTTTCACCATTTATGTAAATTCCGTCAGCTTTCTTTATGGCTGAAGAATTATGCTCATAGGCTTGAATGACTCTTCTGTATAAGATCCAATTGTCATCAGTAAGTTCTATTGTCATGCCTTCAGCAGGGATCACCAGTGGACCAAAGTTATCTCTTGACCAATCAAAACTTGGGTCATTCGGAAAAACCGGACAATATTGATAACTTAGATTATAATAAGGTTGTTTTTGTTCAAATTGTGGAACAATACTATCAACACCAGGCATATTCTTTATCTGTTCTACTGTTCCAGGTGTAGCCGTCATTACAATGACATCAATAGGTGTTGGAACGCTATCAACCAAGACTGCAATTTGTCCTTTTTCATAGTTGCCACCTGTAACACTAGTTAAGCCTTGATAAGTTCCGAAAGTCTCATCGGCATATTGTGAAGAAAATCCGGCTATACCCGGAGAGAAGAAAACTATATAAGAAAACTGAGACTCTGGAGGTAAAGGTTGTGCTTGTCCATCAATATGAATAATGCCGTTCTTTATTTCTAAGGTATCTCCATGAATAGCGACACATCTCTTAACATAATTTTCCTTCTTGTCCAATGTTAACGTTTGTAGTCCATTGGTTTTTTCAAGCATCGTAGTGAAGTAGATATTACCTTTCTGATCCCTTTCAGGTCTAATGAAATCGCCACCCGAAATAAGATGTTGTCTTGTGTCAGCAATATATTGATCAACATGAGCATTGAATGATTTCATTACTTCCGGTGTACATTGTTTTCCTGATGAAGCCAAATACCTGTATAAAGATTGATCTCTTAAGAAACCATAATAATCATGAGCAACCACTTCGTCATGAAGAATAACACTGTCTCCGACCGGCCAATTGAATACCATTATGTCACCTCTTTCCATATCACCATATCCTGGTAATCGGTGGTAATCTGATTCTATCCAAGTAACGTAGGATTTAACGAAAGTACCGGGTATTCTGTTATGAACAAATGGAACTGACAAAGGAGTCATTGGAGCTCTTGCTCCATATTTCATTTTATTGACAAATAGATAATCTCCAATTCTCATTGTTTTTTCCATTGATCCTGTTGGGATGGTAAAAGCTTCAAAGAAGAAAACTCTAATGATCGTTGCAGCAACCACTGCAAAACCAATGGCATTGGTCCATTCATATTCCATTGAACCCTTCCGTTTTCTTTGTTTACTTCCGATCACTTTAAATATCAAAAGAACAGCATGTCCAACAATTGGAGCAATGAAGAATAATGTGATGTGATCATGAAGAAACCTCTTTGCTTGGTATTCTTTCTTTTCCCATTCGATTGGTTCACCAGTAATCTTGTTCTCTTCCTTAAAAGCAAGGAATGGAATATAGTACCAAGGCAGAAGAATACTCAACACAGTATCTTTAGGACTAAATTTACTAAACAGCCTTGCGGTTTCCACATGAATAGCAACCATCACTACTAAATTAACTAAAGGAACTATTCCAAAGAAGATCCACCACCATGGTTTTTTGATCAATTTTAGCCAAACAATGTAGTTGTATACAAGAATGTATCCTTTCCAAGTTTCTTTAATTCCTCCTTTTTCGAAGATCTTTGGTAATGTCACTAGGTGAATTACCAACATTAAGTAGATCAATATTTCAAATATGCTCATAAACTAAATTGCTAAAACGTCTTTCATTGAATAAATTCCTGTTTTTCCTGTAATGAATTCGGCTGCAAGAACTGCTCCTAATCCAAATCCTTTTCTGTTTTTTGCCACATGGGAGATTGTAATGACATCAATGTCTGAGTCATATTCTACCTCATGAGTTCCGGGTACATCTTCCACACGAAGAGATTTAATAGCTAGATCGCTTTTTAGATCAGCCAATTCTTTGGTCCATCTATCCTTGGTCTCAGATTTCTCAATAATTCCTTCAGCCAAAGTGATTGCCGTACCACTTGGAGCATCTTTCTTTTGAGTGTGATGGATTTCTGTGATCATCGCTTCGTATTGTTTTTGTTTTGCCATTAACGCAGCCAGATGCTTATTTATTTCAAAAAAAATGTTAACGCCAATGCTAAAGTTGGTAGCTGGTAAAATACAGCCATTCTTTTCTTTTGTCAATTGAGCGATATCGTCAATACTTTCATACCATCCTGTGGTTCCCACAGCAATAGGAACTCCTGCGTTTAAACACTTCTTTATGTTTTCAACTGCCGCTTCCGGAATTGAAAATTCAATAGCAACATCAATATCCTTCAGATCTTCTGAAGAGAAGTCAGAATTTTCGCTAGTTACTTTCAATCCAATATTATGTCCTCTGGAAATGGCAATATCCTCAATGATCTTTCCCATTTTTCCATATCCAATCAAGGCAATATTCAAATGTTTGTGCATACGTTTAATGATGTGTTAATATACCCGCAAAACCCGACAAAAATAGGTGTTTTATTAGATACACCTAATGAATTGAAGAACAAATAAAAAATTGTTTATATTTAAGAAATGAAAAGACACAGATTTTTATTCATCGCTATTCTTCTCGCCATTGTTGCCAGTCTTGCAGGGTATGGATATTTTCCTGTGTCTCAGAAATTGGAGGATATTAAAGACTTAAAATATGCTCAAGGTGAATTTGAATATTATCAGACTCACTGGAAATATCGTAGCAGAAAGAAGTCCGATCGTCCGTTTCGTAAGTTCCTCATGATTCAATTAAAGGATGATCTATATAGATTTAAAGATGGTAAATTCTTCCTTGA
Organism: Flavobacteriales bacterium; assembly: GCA_020635565.1. GTDB lineage: Bacteria > Bacteroidota > Bacteroidia > Flavobacteriales_D > Parvicellaceae > Parvicella. The sequence goes on from JACJZN010000011.1 coordinate 55,707, forward strand.
TCATTTGGAGCAAAATGCTCTACT
>JACJZN010000012.1 GCA_020635565.1 Flavobacteriales bacterium
CTGATTTGGGTAAGCCATGCTAAAGGAGTTCAACAGATCGAAATTCAAAAGGAAATCCAATATTCGGCATTGATATTACAATTGGATCAAATTTGGGTCAATGATCAGTTGTTTTCAAATCCATCAGAGCGTTCATTGGGCAGCGACCAACGAAAAATAGCTTTTAAGTTAAAGCTTCCGACCCTCCGCAATCAAGAAATCACACAGTATCACTATCAATTAGCAGGCTATAGTGACGAATGGCATATCAATAGTTACCACGATAATTGGATCACCTACAATGCTTTGGCACCAGGTGACTACACTTTTACCGTGAAGCCAGAGATTGAAGGTGTTTTTGGAGCACCGGTCGTATATCAATTTAGCATAGATCATCCAGTTTACATGAGGTGGTGGTTTATGCTATTTGTCGGGTTACTAATAGTAGGGATAGTTGTCATTTTCTATAGAAGACAGCTCAAAATTCAGAAGCGTAAGTCAGATCAATTGAACGAGTTGAATTCATCCAAATTGACAGCTATTCAATCTCAAATGAATCCTCACTTTATTTTTAATTCACTAAATAGTATTCAAGATTTGGTGCTCAAGGGAGATGTAGAAAATTCATATACCTACATTACTACTTTTTCCGATTTGGTAAGGCGAACTTTGAATTACTCAGATAAGGATCTCATCGAATTTGAGCAGGAAGTGAAATTGTTAGAAGTTTACCTTTCTTTGGAAAAATTGCGATTTAAAAAAGACTTTGATTATCAGCTTATTACCAATGATATAGAGGACATTAATATCCCGCCACTTTTGGTGCAACCATTCGTAGAAAATGCGTTGCTTCATGGGTTATTGCACTTAGAAGGACACAAAGAACTTAAGGTAGAATTTCAATTGTCAGAGGAGGCATTAATTTGTACGATACAAGACAATGGAGTGGGCAGAGAAAGAGCGAAAGAAATCAGGAAAAGACAGCGAGCAGATCACGAATCTTTTTCGGGAAAAGCGATCAAAAGACGCTTTGAGATTTTAAGTCAGGTATATGAAGGTGACTTTGACGTAGTTTATGAAGATCTGGTGAGTAACGGTGAAGCAATAGGGACAAAGGTTATTCTTAGAATGCCTTATAAACAGAAATTTTAGTCTAATGATAAATAGATTCATCCATTAATAAACATCTCATAGAATGATCTTATTTTTATATTTAATCTAGCGTTATGGAAGCAAAGATCAAAGCAATAATCGTTGACGATGAGGAAAGTGCCAGAGATGTGCTAGAGAATCTTCTTTTGAGATTTTGTCCTGAAGTGACCGTTGCAGGTAAGTGTAGTAATGTTTCTTCTGCTGTCACCTTGATCAAAACAGTGGAGCCTCAGTTGGTTTTTCTAGATATAGAAATGCCTAACTACGCAGGTTATGAGATCGTTAATTTCTTTGATGACATCAATTTTAAAATGGTATTTGTTACAGCTTATGATAACTATGCTGTGAGGGCATTTGAAGTGGCTGCTGTAGATTACCTATTGAAACCTGTCAATATAGAAAGATTGAAAGAAGCAGTTAGAAGAGTAGGAGAAGAATTGAGTAAAGACAACTGGCAGAGCAGAATGAGTGTTTTAGGCCAATCGCTTCAAAGTAAGACTCCAGAGAAAATAGTATTGACAGACAAGGGAATGCAATATGTGGTGAACATAGAAGATGTGGTAGCCATCGAAGCCCAAGAGGCATATTGTTTAATACATACGGTACAAAGAGAATTCTTAATGAGTAAGAACTTGAAGCATTTTGAGCTGATCTTGGATAATAATCCCAAATTCGTTCGAGTGCATAAATCTTGGCTGATCAATTTGGACCATATGGTGTCCTACTCTAAATCTGATTTCAATATTGTAATGAGTAAAGGTATAATAGCCAAATTATCAAAATATAAAAAAGCCGAGTTCGAAGCTATACTGATAGCTTAGCCTAGGAGCCTATTAAACAAAGTAAAAGATATTCTACCCCCTCGATCAATTCCTAAGTCCCAAATGTAAATTTGGGACTTTTGTATTTATCTTTGAATCATTAATTATAGTCATGAGTAAAATAGCACTAATAACAGGCGCTTCTTCGGGGATTGGAAAAGCCACAGCTTGTAAATTGTCTGAATCAGGATTTGATCTGATCCTCTGTGGGAGACGAAAAGATAGATTAGAAGAGCTAGCCAAAGATCTTCAGGTTAAAACCCTGATACTTACTTTTGACGTGAGAGATTTGAATGCTGTTAATCTAGCCATAGATTCGTTACCAGCAGATTGGAAGAACATAGATGTATTGGTGAATAATGCAGGTAATGCTCATGGACTTTCTACTTTCGATCAGGGTGACATTGCAGACTGGGATGCCATGATCGATGGTAATGTAAAAGGATTATTGTATGTTTCAAAAGCAATAATTCCAAATATGGTGCAAAGAGGAATGGGGCATATCATTAACATTAGTTCTGTTGCTGGTAAGCAAACCTATGAGAATGGAGCTGTTTATTGTGCGTCAAAGAAAGGTGTAGAAGCTATTAGTGAAGGAATGAGATTAGATCTTACTAAACACGGTATTAAGGTCACTAATGTAGCTCCTGGTGCGGTACAAACTGAATTCTCAGAAGTTAGATTCAAAGGTGATAAAGAAAGAGCAGACAAGGTTTATCAAGGATTTGAAGCGCTTAAAGCCGAAGACATTGCTGATGTAATAGCTTATGCTGTTAATGCGCCAGATCATGTTACTATAGCTGATGTCACCGTTTATGCTAAAGCTCAATCAGCTCCTACAACTATTTACAAGAAATAGACTCTTTGACTTCCTCTAATAATTCAAATAGTTCAATAGTAAAACTCAAATGGAATGATCATTTAGGTCTTTTATTGATTTTTATTGCTTTGATAGTGAGATATTCAGGATTAATTGATCCGGGTATTTCAATTAAGCAGCTAGTTGGATTAACTGGTATTTTGACTATGAATCGGAAGTTCTTCGTGATCACAAAGCCTTTGCTTTATTATGTTTGGATACCGATCAGCTTTATGATCCTCTGGAGTGCATTAGGTATGATGTTCTATCATAAAATTAATTTCTGGCTTCAAGCTTCCAGATGGGTGGATTACTCTATGATGGCATTGCTCATAACGGTATTTTCTAATCTTATGAAAGACGGACATTTAAAAGTGATCTTAACCTACTTCAGTGTGATGGTCACTTTTTTGGTTGCTTATGTTCTTATTGAAATGATTAATGCTGAAATCTTAGTCGATCATGCGAATTCATACCGAGTTAATGGCTTTTTCGAACACAGAAATATCTTAGCAATGTTCCTGTCAATGTCATTCGGAATCTTGTCTTTCTTTGAAATGAAATTTAAGAACCAAGTTCACAAGGCTATTCATTGGATCACTTTTATTAATTTGATTTTATTGATCTTCGAAATTACTCTGGTACAAAGTAGGGGAGCATGGATAGTGGGAGGAATACTGTTTTTAACTATGGTCGTCATCAAACTCTTGAATTCAAAGGATCGACAGATCAAACAATCGGTCATACTGAGTTTGGTATTGATAGGGACAATAATTTTGATCAATTCAGTAAATAAGGAAGAAAGTACTTCTGACTTATTGAATACCAAGGAACTATCCATGTCAGAGAGAACGATCTATTGGCAAAAGTCAGCAACAATGATTGTCGATCATTCGTTTTTTGGAGTTGGGTCATTTGCATGGCCTTTAATGGCAGGAAAAGATGGGTGGGAAGGCAGTATGGCTGATGCAGGAACTTATTTTGTAACGCATCCTCACAATGACTTTTTACTAATAGCTTCAGAGAATGGAATTCCCACATTGATCGCATTCATAGTATTGTTATTGGGGTGTTTTTATCAGTTTACTAAATTCGTTTTAATTAAAGAGACTGCTAGAGATCCATCCATGTGGATGATTGCGATCACTATGTTCGGGTTATTGTTTTTATCTGCATTCAATTCTTTTGTTGGTAGATTCGAATTTACCTTCCTTTTAGCTTTGTTGTTATCTTTTCTGATAGCTCAAGGACAAATAGAAGTTGGCCAAAAGGATCGAGTATGGCTATTGAAGGGGCTGACCATGATAGGTATTGTTATATTCTCCTTTAATTATTACTTGGATACGCTATCAGGTAAAGTATTGATCGCAAAATCCGAAAATCGATTAGCTGATGTTTCCAGTGACTTGGAATTACTAGATTCAAAGAATTATTCTTTCGATAGGATCGGCATTCCAATAGATTGGTACAGAGGAAGTATTGCGCTCAATCATGGAGTTTATCCAGATGCACAGGAATATTTAAATGAAGCTAGAATTGTAGCTCCTTATTTGGCATTGGTTTACAATGAATTGGGAGTGCTTTCTTTGGTGAGCAAAAAGGACTCAATACAACAATTTTTCTCCTCAGCACTTGATTTATCACCTCGTTTTGAAGAAGCTCATTTTAATCTGGCAGTATATTATTACTATCAAGGTCAGACCGATTCGATGAGTTATCAACTAAATCAAGTATATAGTCAACAATTTTTGAGCGAGAAAGAAAATTTATTGAAATTAGCAAGCAAACAAGAATAAGAATAACATGAAGAGAGTTTTATTATTATCCCTGATCACTATATGGTCCATGAGTTATTTTGGACAGTCTTTAGTGTCAATTAGCCAATCCACTGCTTACAATGGTGATGCAATAAATGTCAACGTAACAGGAAGTTCCAACTTATGGACTTTGGCCACGCCAACGGTTCGGTTATACAATTCATTTGGTGATACTATTGACGGATCAAATATTTTTGTCAATACTGACGATGATTTTGATGTAGACTTTGTTATTCCATGTAATTTGAACCAACCTGGATCGTCATTTACGCTAAAGACAGATGATTCAAATGCAGGGATACTAACTTTGGGTAGTGCTATGACCATAGACGGTTTGGTAATTGCTTTAGGAACTGTTACTAATGAATTGTGTAATGGAAGTTGCGATGGTAGTGCTGCTGTCAATATAAGTAACGGTCAGGGACCATTAAATTATTCTTGGACGGGTGGACAAACAACAGCTACTGCAGTTGGTTTGTGCGCGGGTAGCTATAATGTTACTGTTATTGATGCAAACGCGTGTAGCGAAGTATTAAACGCAGTTGTCACCTCACCTCCGTTACTAACAACTACTTCATCCTTTACCAATGTTCTATGTAATGGTTCTTGCGATGGAACAGCAATGACGATTCCATCTGGTGGGACAGGAAGTTTGATGTATAACTGGACTCCTACACCTGGAATTGGACAGGGAACAGCTAATATCTCCGCACTTTGTCCCGGCACTTACACTGTTACAGTAACAGATGACAATGGGTGTACAACTATGGATAATGTATCTATTACTGAACCAACGGCTATTACGTTATCAACCTCTACTAGTGACGAAATTTGTTTTGGGTCTTGTGATGGTTCTGCTATGGTTACTCCTTCTGGGGGAACACCAACTTACACCTATAGTTGGTCTCCATCTCCAGGTGCGGGTCAAGGAACTAATTCTCCGTCTGCAATGTGTGCTACAACGTATACTGTTACTGTTACTGATGGGAATGGCTGTACAGCAGTAGATAATCCCACTATTTCTAGTCCAACAGTTCTTTCGATGTCTGGTTCTGTAACAGATGTTTCTTGTTTTGGAGGTAATAACGGTTCGATCATCTTATCAGCTATTGGTGGAACAGCTCCTTATAATTATTCAATAGACGGAGGAGCAACTTATCAATCTTCTGCTACTTATATCAGTTTATCAGCGGGATCGTATAACTGTATTATTATTGACGCAAATGGTTGTTCTACAAGTTCAAATTATAACATTACGGAACCTGCTATATTGTCTACTTTTATCGATACTTATACCAATCCAACTTGTGCTTCTTTTTGTGATGGAACCGCCCATGTAAATGTGTCTGGTGGTGTAGGTCCATATAATTATTCTTGGTCTCCTAGTTCTCAAACCACAGCATCTGCTTCAACTTTGTGTGCAGGAACTCATACAGTAACTATTACAGATAATAATGGTTGTGTGATCAATGATAATGTTTCATTAGTTGATCCTACTGCTGTTTTTGTATCCAGTTTACCAACCAATATTGCTTGTAATGGAGATTTCACTGGGGGTGTTGACATAACAGTTACCGGAGGAAATCCAACATATACATTCGTATGGTCCGGACCAAATGGATTTACAGCTACATCAGAAGATATTTTGAGCGTGGAGGCCGGTGCTTATACGGTTACTGTTACTGATGCTTCTGGATGTACTGGAATGGACAATGTTACGTTGACACAGCCTAATGCTCTATTGATTCAAGTGTCTACTACTATGCCAGCTTGTTTTGGTGCTAGTGATGGTAGCGCAACGCTGGTAGCAGTGAATGGTGGAACACCAACTTATAATTACTCTTGGACTTCAGGGGGGTCTGGTCTTACTGAAACAGGACTTTCTACAGGAACATACACAGTAACAGTAACTGATGCGAATGGTTGTGTGGCAGATTCAACCTTTTTCTTGAATGAACCTGCAGAAGTGAGTTATTCTACGACCTTAAGTGATCCTTTATGTAATGGTGGTTCAGATGGTTCAATTTCTTTTTCTGCCATGAATGGAAGTTTACCATATGAATACTCAATTGATAATGGCGCAACCTATCAAATGATTAACAGTTTTACGAACTTAATAGCAGGTTCTTATGATGTTTTTGTAAGAGATGCCAATTTGTGTACTGTAGGAGGAACTGAAGTTTTGAACCAACCAACGGTTCTCGGATATACGGCTTCTACAACAGATCCTTCATGTTTTGGTTTTACTGATGGGGTGATCACTTTCTCTTCATTTGGTGGTATTGCACCTTACCAGTTCTCTGCTGATAATGGTTCTACTTTCCAATCTTCGTCAACCATTGCAGGCTTAGCGGCTGGTAGTTACTCAGTGCAAGTAATTGATGCTAACGGTTGTCTGGCAACTGGTGCAGAAGTGTTGAACGATCCGCCAAATACCAACTTTACGGTTAGCTTACAATCACCAACTTCTTGTACTGCTAATGATGGTGTGATCACACTTTCAGGATTAACACCTAGTGTATTCTACGATTTTTCTTTGGTTAATTCAAATGGACTCAATGGACCTGTATCAATACCAGCTTCAGCAGGTGGCCAAATAACAACTAATGCGCTTGCTGCTGATGATTATACTGATTTTAGTATTACCTACAATGGCTGTAACACCACTGATAATACGATCTATACTTTAACTAATCCGACTAACGGTTTAGCGATCAATAATAGTGGTTTGGTTATAACGAATGCAAATTGTACAAGTAGTACAGGAGCTATCTCTGGATTAACAATTACTGGCGGTACTTCTCCGTATTCAATGTCGTATAACGGGAACAGTGTAGCAAGTTTAGATTTGGCTAGTGTGCTACCAGGATCTTATTCATTGTCGATTACTGATAATTTAGGGTGTATTACAACTGGTCAGTATGTGGTTAATGCGAATGCTACCTTCCTTACAGTGGGAGTTACTCCTACTAATGTTACTTGTAACAGTACTTGTGATGGTACATTAACAGCAAATGTTACAGGTGGTAGTTCACCTTACATTTATAGCTGGAGCAATGGGATGTCTGGAGCTGCCGTAACAGGTGTTTGTGCTGGAAGTTATGCGCTGACCGTTACTGATGTCAATGGATGTCATGGACAGGTTACATCAACGATAACTCAACCAGCTGCAATATCTGCTACTGTTGTTCCTGTGGCTCCATCTTGTGGAATAAACAATGGTACCTTAACCGTAACCAATACATCTGGTGGAACTGCACCATTCAATTACCAATGGACCAATGGAGATGTTGGGACAACGGCAGATTCATTAGGAGCTGGAGTTTACGCTTTGACGGTTACCGATGCCAATGCTTGCCAGCAAATGGAGGTTTTTTCAGTTGCAAGTTCAAGTGCCCCAGTAGTTTCGGCTAGCACGGTTTCACCAACTTGTTATGAAGGGAACAACGGGTCAATAGCATTATCTGTTAGTGGAGGGGTTGCTCCATATACCTATGATTGGTCTACTGGTCACACTACTCAGAACGTGAGTAATTTAGTGGCTGGATATTATGATGTTACCGTAACTGATGCTACGGGTTGTGCAGTGGTTCAACTAATTTCTTTAGCAGATGCTTTACCACTTGATATAAGCGGATATACAACTACTCCTTCTACTTGTGGAAACAATGATGGATCTATTACAGTGAATCCTACTGGAGGAGCTGGTGGTTATACTTACTTATGGAATGCGGGAGCTACTACTGCTACTATTTCAGGTATTGCTGCTGGAACTTATGAGTGTATTGTTTATGATGCCAACGGTTGTGAAGAGGAAATGACTTATGCGTTGAGCGATGCAGGTTCGCCTGTATTAACTGTTGATATGGTCGTTCAACCAACTTGTATGAATGGTACTGGTGAGATCTATACTTCTACAACAGGAGGTACAGCTCCATATACTTATGCATGGGATAACGGAGATCAAACAGATGACCTTTTCAATGCTGCAGTTGGGGTTCACAATTTGGAGGTAACAGATGCTTTAGGTTGTACAGGAGCCATTAGCGAAGAGTTAGATGGAATCAATTTGAGCGCTGCAGAGATCTGTATGGTTACAGTAGACACTACTTCAGGTGGTAATACGGTAATTTGGGGTAAAGAATATGGATTAGGTATTGCTGAATACCAAATATTCAAAGAAAGTAGTGTTTTGAATCACTTCCAATTGATCGGAACAGTTCCTTTTGATAGTTTGTCTTCTTTCACTGATACCGCAGCAAACTCTTCGATCCATTCTTACCGTTATAAGTTAAGAACGATCGATAGTTGCGCTAACTTCTCAGATTTCTTATCAACTCATAAAACGATTCACTTGGTAAGCAATCTTGGTTTGAGCAATGTAGTGAACTTATCTTGGGATGATTACATCGGATTTACCTACAGTACTTTCTACATCCACAGAAATCATCCTTCTACAGGGTGGGAATTGATAGATTCTGTAGCTTCAAACATTCATACGTATACAGATGCAGGTCATCCAGGTATTCAAGGTTTGGAGTACAGCATAGTTGTAGTTCCAGATGTACCATGTACTGCAGAGAAAGCTCAAGATCACAATTCAACAAGATCTAATAAGGCTGCCATTGCCGCTCCTTCCGGAACGGATGGAGTAGAGACCAATGAATCAACAATGCTAACCATTTGGCCAAATCCAAATAGTGGTTTATTGAATCTAAACATTGCTGAAGGACAGGGTGAGATCGTTATTACGATCCATGATCTGAATGGAAGGCGAATAAGTTCTTATAACCTAAATGGAGGTGCTGAGTACTATCAGTTAGACTTACATCATTTGGATGACGGTGTTTATTTTATTGATGCACTGATCAAAGGAGAAAATCACATTGTGAAGTTCGTTAAGCAGTAATGCTGAGCATATATGAAATAACAAAGGCTGCCTTTTATAGACAGCCTTTGTTCGTTTATAAGTTTAACTGAGTAGTTATTCTATTGCGGTATATGCTCTACTAAAACTTCATTTCCTTCCTTGTCAAAATAGCTACAGGTCATTTTGTCCATGCAGATCTCCCACTTTTCAATGCCAGTTGAGGCGCACATTTTAATAAAGGTCAGGAAATCTGTCTTTCCCTGTTGATGAGCTCTTAATTCTGCTATAAAAACCTCAGGGTTAGGAGTGCTGCTGACCGTCATAGGGTCATATTTTGCAGGAAGGTTCACAGTGTAGTCTTCTCTTCCATGATAATTAATTTGTCCATCGGTAACGTAAGTTTCGTAACTGGTTACCCCTAATGATTTGATCTCTTGGATATATGCTGGAAAATCTGCTCCTGTCTTTACTTTGCCGTGTGCCGTTTTTAGTTGGTCTGCTGTGAACATAGTTTTAATTCTTTAGTTGTTGATCTCAAAAATACTAAAATTCACTTACTAGGTTCAATGAGGCTGATTTACAAGTAATGGTGCCAATTGTATTTTGGATAAACAGTAATTAATAATGATCTTTCTATGATACTTTTCCCCAATCCACAACATTCAAAAATCCTATCTTTGCCATCATGTCATCAGAAGAAAAATACTTATCCAAACTGGAGCAAAGAAAGGAAGTCAATGCACTTCGGTCTTTAACAACAGTTCAAGGATTGGCTGATTTTAGTAGTAATGATTATCTGGGATTAGCTAGAGCGGTTATGCCACCTTATGAAGTAAGATCGGGTAGCGGAGGTTCTAGACTCTTGACAGGGAATTATAAAGACATTGAATATTTAGAACAACGACTCGCTGAGGTTTGCAATGCAGAAAGTGCGTTGATCTTCTCTAGTGGATATGCTGCTAATTTGGGTATTTTATCTTGTTTACCACAGCGTGGTGATATCATTCTTTATGATCAGTTGGTACATGCCAGTATCCGTGATGGGATAAGGTTGTCCAATGCCTCTAGTTATTCATTTCAACACAATGATTGGAGCGATCTGGAGAGCAAATTACAAAAATGGTCTGGTGCTTCTATCCATGTGGTACTGGAGAGTGTTTATTCAATGGATGGTGATAGTTTGGATATCGATGAGATAAAGAGACTAAAACGTAAATACGAATTTGAATTGATCATGGATGAAGCTCATTCTTTCGGTCTTTTCAGAGATGATCCTTTTCAAAGGGAATTGGGAAGTTTAGCAACGGCTAGGGTAGTAACATTTGGAAAGGCGCTAGGTTGCGATGGTGCTGCAGTGATCTGTAGTAAAGTGGTCAGGGATTATCTGGTTAATTTCTCCAGACCATTTATTTATAGTACAGCACCTTCTCCCCATAAAGTAGCATTGATCGGTTATCAACTAGAACAATGGAGTGAATTGAATGATCTGAATGTATCTGCGCAAACGTTAAAGCGACAGTTCGAAGAAGCCTTATTACCTCATTATCAATTGATCACAGGATCTTATGGCAATATCATTGGACTGGTGATTCCGGGTAATGATGAGGTCAAATATTATTCAGGTGTATTAAAAGAACACGGCTTTGATGTGAGACCAATACTTTCTCCAACTGTTCCAATGGGACAGGAGAGATTAAGAATTTGTTTTCATACTTTCAATACGGAGCAGGAAGTTAAAGGAATGATATCTTTGCTGATTAAATTGAAAAATAAAGAAGTGTAGATGAAGATCTTTGTGACGGGAATTGATACAAATGTTGGGAAGACTGTGGTTGCCGGAATATTGGCAAGTGCCTTGAAATATGATTACTGGAAACCCATTCAGAGTGGTGACCTTCAAAATAGTGATAGCATAAAAGTAAGACGTTGGCTGGATCGAGGACAAAAGATCCACAAAGAAAGCATTAGACTTAAGAATCCGCTTTCACCACATGAGAGTGCAAGACTAGACAAGAAAGAAATAACCCTAGATCAGTTCGAATTACCCAAAAAGGAGAAATTGATCATAGAGGGAGCAGGTGGACTCATGGTTCCTCTCAACGATAAAGGTGATTGCATCATTGATCTGATCAAACAACTCGATGCTAAAACGGTGTTAGTAAGTAAGAACTACTTGGGGTCTATCAATCATACCTTGATGTCATGTCATGTATTGGCAAGTAATGGGATACAGAATATGGGGATCATCATCAATGGTGAACCTAATCCGGCTAGTGAGGAGATCATCACAGCTATTTCAGGTGTGCCGATTTTGGGACATGTTCACTGGACACCCAAGATCTCCAAGCAGTTTATTCAGGAAGAAAGCAAGAAGTTCAAAAAGATCTTCGAATGAGTTCATTAAAAGATAGAGATAGACAAGTAGTTTGGCATCCTTTTGATCAGATGAAAGGAGCAGATGTTATTCCCATACAAAGGGCTGAAGGAGTTTATCTGTATGATCTTGAAGGTAATAAGTACATAGATGCATTCAGTAGTTGGTGGGTCAACATCCATGGACATGCCCATCCAGTATTGGCAAAAGCATTGGCTGATCAGGCTAAGAAAATGGAACACGTAGCATTTGGTGGTTTTACACATGAACCAGCTGTTCAGTTGTCAGAGAAACTGTTGGCGTTATTACCAGATCGGTTTTCTAAAGTATTCTTCTCAGATAATGGAAGTACGGCAACAGAAGTAGCCATCAAGATGATCATGCAATTTCATTATAATTTGAAACACGAGCGACCAGTGTTCGTGGCTTTGGAAAACGGTTATCATGGCGATACCTTTGGTAGTATGTGTGTCACTGCTCGAGGAGGTTTTAACGAACCATTTGAACGCTACATGTTTGATGTGGAATACCTACCAGCACCTACAAAAGCAAACAGAGAAGAAGTTTTAACCCAAGTAGACCAATTGTGCAAAGAGGGTAGAGTAGCAGGCTTTATATTCGAGCCATTGGTTCAGGGAGCTGGAGGCATGTTGATGCATGATGCAGCGGTATTGTCAGAGGTTATTCAGGCGTTTCAGGATGCAGGTGCGATCTGCATTTCAGATGAGGTAATGACAGGTTTCGGACGTACAGGAAAGATGTTTGCACAAGATCATCTTACGGCTGTGCCAGACATGATTTGTCTGTCTAAGGGGGTTACAGGAGGGTTTATGCCTTTAGGCTTGACCATCGTTTCTGAGAAGATCTATCAGGCTTTTTATAGTGATGAAGCCAAGCACACTTTCTTGCACGGACACTCTTATACGGGAAGTCCGCTGGCATGTGCGGTGGCTTTGGCCAACTTAAAGTTGTTCGAATCTGAGGATACCATGCAAAAAGTACAGTGGTTATCAGATCAATTAGCTACGATTAAACAACAATTCGAAGGACATTCAGGAGTAAGAGAAGTAAGGCATTTAGGAGGGATCTTAGCCATAGAACTACAAACCACTGGCAAAACCTCTTATTTCAACACCAAAGGAAAGGAAGCTTACCAATACCTGCTTAAGAAAGGAATAGTTATGCGTCCGTTGGGTAATGTGATGGTGCTCATTCCTCCGTATTGTATTACATCGGCAGAACTGAGTTACATTGCAGAGCAGTTGATGTCTTATTTGGATGGTAAGTAGATCGTTTTTCATTTATCGATATTTGAGCTTAACAGAAACTTGTCATCCTGAGTGAAACGAAATATCTCCTACTCAGCAACTATTTGTTCCATTTGAGGAGATGCTTCACATGGGCTCAGTGTTACAAGCCCCTCTATTCAAAGTATAAACCGGCCTTTGTCGCTTTTTTCGTAGTTAGATAAGAATGAGGGGCGTTAAGACGAACCCATGTTTGAGCTCAGACATCGAAAGTTTGCTTTCGGTAATGGCGATCTAGCGAGTTTGGGTGAGTTAGTGACCATTCTGTTATCGAACAGAAAAATGGGAGCGGCCTAGATTTTTGATTCTTTTCATCAATGGAAAAGAATAGAAGAATAAGCTATTGTGCCATAGAAAAGAAGTGTCTCGAAAACTCTTGTTTCTTTCTTGATACTTTGTCTTGAAACAAAGTATCCAAAATTCAAGCTCAGAACAAAGCTTCTACCCGCCTCTCAGCCTTCATTGATTTTACTACAAGCGTTAGGGTACGCTGTACCTAACGCAAAGCGCCCTTTTGAAAATCTAATGAAGCCTGTTCACCGCTTGCACCGGCCCGCTGTTCTGATCAGGCCTTCCCTCCTCTATTCTGGGTATTTGAGGCACTACATACAACAACCCTATTCCCTAGCAACTATTCCCTAACAGCTAACAACCAACAGCTAATAGCTAATCCCTATCATCTAACACCAATAGTCAAGTCTCCATCTAGGGGTCATCTAAGGGTCAACTAAGCCTCATCTAGGGGTCAACCCCACCTTTCACCGCTTCGTCACCGCCTTGCTCACCTACCTTTCTCCGCTTAGAACACCTCAGCAACACGCGAGAGAGACGCCAAACACCGCTACGGCACCGCATACAACAACCCTTTTTACCCGCCTAGAACAACTGTGTGAAATGTCTTCAACGTGCTGTCTTTAGGTAGAGTTTACAACAAAACTTAGAGCAGGCGTCCAACTGAATCGGTACTACAAACTGCACATTAATTATTATCTCACGAATACACTTCCTTTTTTTCAAATTGATTATATTTGGTTAACCTATAAACGAAATAACAACCATTGTTGATAGCAACCCATATTGGAGTTATAACAACAGGTGTGGTTGTTATACATACGTTAGCAAATATTGAAAAATGAGATTAAAAATTATTCTTACGATTCTTGCAACTGCTGTTGGTTTTATAACAATGGCTCAGAATGATTTAAAATTCAAATTGGATTCAATTGCTAATTCTGGAATAGAAAAATTTTAATAATGAATTTTATAAAACAGAAATCTCGATTGAACAACGGTGGAGTATCAATATTCAATCCATGGATTTCATACATTTTATAAAACCTCTCATGTATAAAACGATTCTACAAATTGGCGTTATGGTAGCATTACTAAAATATTCACTACGGTAATAATACTTCAACTAGAATCGGAAGGTAAGTTGTCGATTGAAGATTTAGTCTCTAATTCTTTAAACCTTAAACGACACAACGAAAGTGGTATAACCATAAAACATCTCTTAAATCATACTTCAGGATTATATGATTATACAAAAAAAGTATTCCCTAAACATAAATGGGAAAGCACACCTGAAGAGTGTATTCAATATAGCTTAAAACGCAAACAAAATTTTGCAACAGGCTCCCAGTTTGAATATTGTAATACAGGTTTTACTCTGTTAGGTTTAATAATTGAAAAAGTAACTGGTAAGTCTTTGCTCAAAACTTAAATGAAAGAATATTTGAACCTTGTAACTTAAAAAGTATGGAATATTCTGTAGATGAAAATGTACCAAAGAATACTGCTAAAGGATATGAAAAGAAAAAGGGTAAGTATGTTGATTATACAAATGTAGATCACAAGTGGGCTAATTCTGCTGGAGCAATTTTAGGAACCTCAAATGATTTATATCAATTCAACAAATGCCTACTTGAAGGAAAACTACTTGACAGTACTCAATTGAATAAAATGATTAACTCAACAGTTGTTTTCAGAGATTTAGACGCAGAAGGATTAGAATGGTTTTATCATGCTATAGGTTTAGGATGGCATTTATCTCTAGATTTATCTGGAAAAACGACTAACGTTTCTCATAACGGAAATACCGCTGGATATAATTGCAATATTCAATACGAATTAGGCAACAGTCTTACGATTGTAATTGCTATGAACTTATTCCCTAGCGGTAAATACGAGCCTGTTTTTAGCACGCAGAATCAATTGATAAATACGATACATGAATATTACAAGAATGAAAAATAACATTTGCTAACACTGTATATGAAATCATAGCACCCTGCGGGATGCTACGCTTCATATACTGAACCGTTATAGCCTATTGTAGGACGACAGCACCGTAAAACAAAAAAGAACAGAAATGACATTAAAAGAAGCAGTATTAAAGAGCCTTGAAGAAATTAACGGACTGACAAACTATTTGGAAGTTTACAACCATATCGTAGAGAAAAACTATTACGACTTTGGAACAGCCAAAACACCAGGTTCGACAGTTTCGGCTTTACTTGGTGACTTTATACGCAACGGTGACACGAGAGTAAAAAGAATAAAACAACAAGGCGGAACATATTCTTACTACTTGACAAAGAACGAGCAAAATATTGCAATTGACGTTCTTAGCGGTGAAACAGAAACTCAAACAACTTTACCGAAAAAGCCGACCAAGACAAAGACTTACGAAGAGAGAGATTTACATAAACTTTTGAGTAGTTATCTTAAAAACACAGACACTTACTCGAAGACCATTTTTCACGAACAATCAAACGGTAAAGACAACAACCAAATTTGGACACACCCCGATATGGTTGGCATTAAGTTTTTGAATTTGCAGACAAAAGCCAGCCAGAATTTTTTAAAATCAATTAATCGTGTTGACACTTTTAAAATGAGTTCCTACGAACTGAAAAAGGAAATCAACAGCGACAGCGAACTTAAAAAAGCATTTTTCCAAGCAGTTTCAAATTCAAGTTGGGCGAACTATGGCTATTTAGTGGCTTTTGAATTCAGTGACAGTTTGAATGAAGAAATGGCAAGACTAAATCAATCATTTGGAATTGGAATTATTGAACTTAACGCCAACCCTTACCAAAGCAAAATACTTTTTCCAGCAGTTTATCGAGACTTAGACTTCAAGACCATTGACAAACTCTGCAAAATGAACAATGAATTTAATAGGTTCATTGAGCAGACAGAAAAACTAATGACAGCAAGTGAAAAATATGTTTCCGGTGCTGAAAAAGAATTGGACGAATTTTGTGACGACTACTTTGCAAACGACACAGAAGTAGAAGAATACTGCAAAGAAAAGAACATACCGACCAATGACGAATAGAATAACAACAGGCTATAACAGGCGTTTGGCTCAATGGCGGGCGAAGTGGTTAATTGAACATTCTACCTCGCATCAACTGTTGTGGTGTATTGACAGTTTTGTGCTCCGAAATCCGCCACTGCGCCAAGCGCCAAAACGTTGGCGGTCATTGTACAGCGACACCTAAGCAAGACGACAAAACAAAAATTGAAACAAATGATAACAATGAAATTAATTCTAAACAGAATCAAAAATTATTATGGAGGCGGAAAATGTCCTAAATGTGGCGAGTGGATAGATGATGACGATGATTGTTGTCAAACTTGTGGTTATCCTTGGACAGATTAAAAATTTCACTTCTTAATAATTCTATCGTTGCATTTTAATGGACAATAACAAGGAAAGCATATTCAAAAAGTATTTTTCCCCCGAAAGCCTACGGCTTGCGTGGGAAAGGATGGTACGTTCAAACGGAAAAGATGTAAAGGACTTTTTCGGAATAGACATTTATGCTTCAAATCTTGACAAAAATTTAGTCCGACTTTCCGAAGCAATTGTCAAAGGGGAATTTAAACCGCAAAGACCTTTCAAATATTACGAACCAAAAGCATCAAAAACTCACAGAACGAAATCTGTTTTGAGTATTGAAGATTCTTTGGTTTATCAAGCGATAGCCAACACAGTTGCAACAGCCAACTACAAACGATTAGCAGAAAACAATAGTTTTGTCTTTGGTAGCGTTTTACACCCAGAAGTTGAAAAAGGAAACGAGTTGCTAAATGACTATGAAGCAGACTTTTACTTTTTTGAGTATTACATTCCGCTTTACAACAAGTTCATCAATTCAGTAAACACCGAAATTGACAATACAAATATCCGCTTCAAACTTGAAACAGATATTACAGGATTTTTTGACTGTATTCCTCATTCAAAACTTTTAGTTACACTACACAAATTTGGTGTAGAACCTGAAATACTTGATTTGTTAGCAGATTGCCTAAACTTATATTCAGGAACAAAAGAATCAGTAACACCAGGCGTGGGTATTCCACAAGGTGCAGCCGCTTCGTTCTTTTTCGCAAATGTTTTTTTGAACGACCTTGATTATCTCATAAGCCAAAACGGTTACACTTATTACCGTTATATGGACGATATACGCATTTACGAAGAAACCGAAGAAAAACTCACGGAAGTGCTTGTTCTTATAGACAACTACTTAAAAGGTAGAGCGCTTTCATTAAACACTAAAAAAACTTCTATTGAAGAGATTAGCGAAGACAGAGATAGCGAAAAATTGCCTTTGCTTGCAGGTTATGCACAAGAACTTCTTGAAGAATATGAAATAAAGAAACTCGATAAAGGAAAACACGTTTATCTGAACGAACAAAATCCTGACAACGAACAAGGCAAAAAATATATTGTCAAGTCTATTGAAGGTGCAGAACTTATCGAGTTCTGCAAAAAAGACATCAAAGAAGCAGAAGATTTTTTATTAAAAAAATTCCAAGACATTGAACATTCAGATTTCAGTGCAAGAACTTTGGCTAATGACGAAGAATTGAAAAAGCAAATTATTCATATTGCTTACAAATGGCGTAGCGCAAATTCCATTTTAAAAACCGAAGATAAACCAATACTAAACGAAAAACTTATTCCAATTTGGTTATTTTGTTTGGAACATTTCTTTTGGAAAGCAAATCACTTTTGTTGGAACTTAAACCAATATGGTGCAAACAAAATGATAACGGAAAAACTCAATGAGTTAATTCCAAAGTTCAAAAGTTTTGAGTGGGTTCGTTATCAAATTTTGTCGAATATGGCAAATTTTCAAAATTTTAATTCATCTGAATTAAGAGAGATTTTTAGAAAAGCAAAAGAAGAATCGTCAGGGACTTGTTCGACTTGGATTTGGTTTTTATATGATTCTACTAAAACATTTGAAATCTGACCATCAACTTTTTGCTTCGCTTCGCCAAGCAATTAAAGACGACAAAGAACTATACATTAAAACCGTTTGTCAAGTTATATTCAAAACAAACAGGAAACGAAAAAATCTTGATGAAAATTAAATACTGGTTTGGCTTATGAATTTTAGAGAGATAGAAAATATTGAAAAACCTTTTGCTGCATCAAAAGAAACCACAACAAGTGGATTTCATCAAGAGATTATTGCCGATTATCTTGATAAAGTAAAACGAAAATCAGAAGCAAAAAGAAAATCCTTTTGTTTATTTCTATGAAGATGTAATTGCTAATTCACTTGCGTACAATTTTCAAACTGTTTTAGGAACACCTTACTATAAAAAACGCTTCTGATGACGCTTTTGAGTTGCATAAATATTTGTGATGACTTTTACAGGTTATCCTCTTGGAGTGTAAATGGTTGGTTGCAAAATGCTTTAAAATTCATTGACAATATCGTTCTGCATTACATACAAGATAAAACTAAAAGAAATTCCTAAAAAATACGATGGTTTTTTGGTATCGAAAAATCACGATATATTCAACTTTCAGAAAAAAATAGGCGATATTTCTACGGCAGGTTATGAGTTGAAAGATTTATACGATTTGCGAAACGACCTTGAACACAGAACAATTATTCACGCAGATGGTAGGCAAGAACTTGTACCACCCAAACGAAATAAAGTTAGACAGATAGTTGTAAAACTTTATCCTGATGTATTGAATAGAATTTTGAAAACTTATAAGGAAACAGATAGTGATAAATCGTAACGAAATATTAAATAACGCAAAGACAGAATCCGAATTATCAGACTTGAAGCAACACGCAGACAAGATGATAAGAGGTTTTGAAAATTTCAACAACTATTCGTCAAATCGTGCCGTTTGGGAATTAGTTCAAAATGCTTGCGACTTGACAACAGAATGTGAAGTTATTTTAGACTACTCAAATGGTTTTTTTACATTTACCACAACGGAAAACCTTTACGACAAAGTCGTTTATTTCTTTTTAATAAAGCAAGTAAGCGGAAAATACGGAGAAGAATCAGACATTCAGAAGTTGGAAAATACGGAACAGGTTTTTTGACGACACATACATTCGGTCAAAAATTTTATCAATTCAATTCTTGAAGCAAATAATACCTTTTTGAAATCAAAGACTTTTTAATTGACCGCAGCCCGAAAGAGTGGAAGCACTAAGCGAAAACATTAGAACTCAAAAAAGAAAATGTTTATCAGCTTATACAAGAAGGTGCAATTCTTACCAATCCTGAAATAAAACGACATTCAACTTTATACCTGAAACAGACCAAAAAAACTACATTTCAGAGTCAAGCAAAGATTTAGAAGATTATATTCCCATTGTTTTAACGATTAACGATAGGCTCAAAAAAGTTAAAATCGTTATAAACAATACCAAACTTCGTTTGAACAAATTGAAAAAATAAAAGGTAGAAAATGATAAAGGAATAGAATTATACAAAACAACTATTTCGAAAAACGGGACAAAAATACTTTTATTCAATAATTGAAAGTGAAGACACAAATTGAAGTAATTCTTCCAATCAATGAAAAACCTTGAGTTGTTTCAGTTTTCAGAAAGAGTTGCCCTGACTATTTTTATATTATCCTTTAATTGGTTCAGAAGATTTTGGATTAAACTTCATTATCAACTGCAACAATTTTTTACCAACTGAGCCAAGAGACGGAATACACTTACAGAGCAATAAAGACCAAAGTAAAAGAGCAAGAAGAAGCAAACCGAAAATAATAGAAAAGGCTTCGCAACTGATTTTTGAATTTCTAAAAAGTAACGTTTTTAAACGTTTCAAATCCAAGCTGTTATATGCTCAAATAAATTTTAAAAGAAATACTGACAACAACTTGTTGAATGAGTATTTCGAGACACTACAAAAACGTGGATAGAAGAATATAAATTGTTACCCATTGTTGAAACCGCTGACGGTTTTAAGCCCGTTAATGAGGTTTGCTTTTTTGACGAGGAACTTTTAAACAACACAGAGTTTTTGAAGACATTTATACTTTTTGATTTCTACTTTTTACAACAACATTCCGACAAAAGACAAAGTTGTTTTGTGGAGTAAGTTTGCAAGCGAATGGGCAAGCGAAAAAACTGATTTTATTGGACATAGGATTTAGTTGAGAAGATATCAAAAGAGCATTTATCCAAGTTTGATAAAGATTGCTTAATCAATTACTATAAAAATCTAATCGCAGAAAGAAAAGATAAAACTATTTTTCAGAACATACTTTATTGCCAAATTTAGACGGAAAATTATGTTTTCTTTCCTTGCTTCTTACACCTCAAAATTTAAACGAAACACTTATTGAGATTGGTAAATCTTTAATCCCCAATTCAATTGAACGACTAATTCATAAAAAGATTTTTGTTTCAATTTTCATTTTGAAAAATTCAATAGAAAAGATTTTCAAATAGCGTTAAAACAAAATTGGATGAAATGCAGGCTTCAACTTGCATTTATTTTCCTGAAACGATTAATTCAGAAAATTACAATATTCAATCATTTGATAAAATTCAAAATATTGATTCCAACTTTTTGAAAACTTATTGAAGTATTGCAAGTTGAACAATAATGTGAATTCACAAAGCAAGCCTTCTTCATTAGTGAAAATAATTAGCAGGTATTATTCTTTTGACGACAATCTAATTCAATTATCTAAACTCGAAAACCAAGAAGATAATTTAGATATTCGCTCTTCAAGAAAGATTTTAGTTCAAATTTTTCTTCAACTTACTTCAATATAACAACGAAGATTGGGTAAAAGAAAACATTAAACTGTTACTTGAAATAGCAAAACTAAACGAGGATAGCTTGAAAGAAGTTTATTTGGCTTCAAAAATTTATCCCAACCAATTAAACCAACTAAAGGGCATAAGTGAACTAAAAAGAGATATTGAAATAATTCCTGAAATTAAAGACCTTTACAATAAGGTTGCAAAAGATGAAATCAGAGAAGAATTGGCTTATAAAGAATTTAATGAATTTGTTCCGGAGGATAGATTTATAACAAGTAAATATCTAACTACGGCAATTGAAGACATATTCTTTGGTACAGACATTAATAACATTAATGAACATCCTTTCAAAGTTGAAATACTTAACATCATAAAGTCCCTTAGAGAAAAAAAGTATGCAGAACTTTATCCAAGACTTGATGATAAAAAGGCAAATGTAATGTTGGAGGTTGTTACTGATGAAAAAACACCAAAGACGATATTTTTTCAATTGTAACACTTGGTGAATCAGATTTAAAGAAACTCAGGTAAACTCGTACAGGAAGATAACTTTTCAGCGATTTTAAACGCTGCAACTATCTTACTACAACAGCAGAGAAAGCGGAAGCGGATTTTCATCATAAACACGAAATTGGGACATACATTGAAAGTTTAATCAGAGAAAATTATCTGACGAGTTAAAGGGCAGAATTTCATTTGGCGATAAAGAAACGGAAACCACTAATATACAGGGCGGACAAGACATCGTTATTTTCTTGACGAAACCCCTGGTTTATTTCATTGAAGTAAAATCAAGATGGAATTCACAAAATTCCGTTTCTATGAGTAAACTGCAATTACAAAGAGCTGAAGAAGAAAATAATCGTTATGCTTTATGTGTTTAGACATTACACGTTATACAGGCGAAAACGATAGATACAAACTTTCAACAGATGAAATTTTACCACTGACAAAATTTGTGACAAACATCGGTGACATTATAAAACCACTAATTGAAGACAACTTAGAAGCAGAAAAACAACAAGAAAAATCAATACACCTGATAGATTACCGAGGCATCATTCCTGCAAGACATTATTCAAAGTGGCAACGACTTTGACAAGTTTATTGATTTGCTTTTTACAAACAATCAAAACTGCTGACACTGTAAACGTATGACAATGACTGGTTTGATACGACACGAAAAAGAACAACGAACCGCCAACAGGCGTTTGGCTCAATGGCGGGTGACGTGGTTAATTGAACATTCTACCTCGCATCAACTTTTGTGGTGTATTGAAAGTTTTGTACTCCGAAATCCGCCACTGCGCCAAGCGCCAAACCGTTAGCTGTCAGGCAAGAACGACACCCAAAAAAAAACAATGCTTCAAAATTTATAGACAATAAGAAACTTGGTGGTATAAATTGCTGTATTTGGAAAGACAGGAAACTGATATTTCAAAGAAAGCTATGGCTACAAGAATTTGGACACGAAAGAGCTATTGACCAACGATGCCATTTTAGAATTTCTTCAATGACAAAACCAATTACTTCTGTTATTGCGATGATGTTATATGAAGAAAGTAAAAAACTCAAATTATCAGACCCAATAACAAAGTGGTTTCCTCAATTTGCAAATATGAGAAAGTCCTCTCAAATCAGTTAGTAGATTATAATGATGCAAAACAACAGATTACCATACTTGATTTACTTACTCAAAAGAGCAGGATTTACTTATAGCGAATTTCAACATGGAAAACTAAAACAAGATTACCAAGTTTTAGGTGGCGACATTGATACTGAACTTACTAATGAACAATGGGTAACAGAGCTTTCAAAATTGCCTTTATTAAATCAACCGGGTGAGTTGGTTTAATTATGGCAGGTCAACTGATTTATTAGGAATTCTCATCTCAACAATAGAAGGCAAACCATTGGGAAAAAGTAATGGAAGAAAAAATTATTTAATCCATTGGGAATGTCGGACACCTTTTTGATGTTCCTGAAAACAAGAAAACAAGATGTGTTTCTAATTTTGGTTTTGACAATCAAAGGTAAATTGACAACTCTTGAAACTGTACCACTAAATATAAGCTTTAAAAGAACGACCAAAAATATGGAATATCAATCAGGTGGACAAGGACTTTGGTCAACAATGGATGACTATTTAAAATTTGCTAAAATTTTTGTAGATAATGGAAGCTCTAATGGAATTAAAATTTTGAAAAAAAAACTGTTGAATTAATGTACCTCAAATCATCATTTGACAACACTTCAAAGAGAGCATTCAAGACTAATGAGTTCAACAATTTTCAAAAGTAATTTTGGCTTTGGCTTGGGTTTATCAACCGTATTAAACGAAAATACTTTTTGCTTCAATTCCTTGTGGTTCAATTGGTTCAGATCAGTTAGTTGGGCAGGTGCTTATGGTTGGTTGGTGGACAGCCGACCCAGTAAGGAAAACTATTTCAATTTTTATGACACATAATATGACAACACTCGAACAACTTGGACAAGGAATAGGGTTTGAATTATATGAAGCTATTGATTTGCTTTTACAAACAATCAAAACTGCTGACACTGTAAACGTATGACAATGACTGGTTTGATACGACACGAAAAAGAACAACGAACCGCCAACAGGCGTTTGGCTCAATGGCGGGTGACGTGGTTAATTGAACATTCTACCTCGCATCAACTTTTGTGGTGTATTGAAAGTTTTGTACTCCGAAATCCGCCACTGCGCCAAGCGCCAAACCGTTAGCTGTAACCTTACTTACACGACACAAAAGAAAATTATGGGACTATTTGACTTTTTTAAAAAAGACCATTCTGAAGAGTTAAACCTCTCTGAAAAATTGGAGAAGATAGGATACTTTGACTTAATAAAAGATATTGAAAAGAAAAAATACATTAAAGAAAAGATTGATTTTGACTTTGAGGACGACTCAAATCAATATATTGGCAAAGGCTGGCTAACATTTCCGAATGACTACTATATTTCTAGTGTTTATAACTTGACAGAATATAAAAACGGTTCACCAACCTCTGACTTTAGAGCATTTGAAGTTTGGGCAAGTAGTTTAGTTCGTGGAGAATTTTTAGATTATTTAAAATCAGCGAAAGTTGTATTTGAAAGAAACAATATCAGACTCGAATATAAGGACGAAACCTTTGACGAAAACACTAAAGAAAGAATACATCACAAAGTAACTGTTAACGAAAAAGAATACATAATTTTTTCAGGACAAGTTTCAAGAGACAATATCGGACTGATAATGAAAAAATACCTTGATTCTTTTCGAAACATATTAAATGACGTGATTAAAAGGCAATCAAAAGATTCTAAAGTCATACTTGTGACACAACCAGAATGCGTAATGTTTGTTCTCCTAAAACAAAACATACTAGAAGATTTTAAGAAAATCGTTAAGCAAACAAAAAATAAAATTGAAGAATAAACGGCTACAGCTAACACGGGTTTTGCGTCAGGCGGGGTGACGTACAAACTTGGAGCTTTGTGCTTCTATTCAAGTGCAGTGCTGGTTGACAGTTTTGTGCTCCTAAACCCGCCCGAACGCAAAGCCCGAAAACGTTATGCCTCATTATGAACCTACATAGAACTAAGAATTTATTGCAATTATGAAGCTGAAAATAGTAGTTTGTATAGTATTTACTCTTGTGTTGACTTGTAAGGCATTTTCACAAATACCTCGAAACAGTGTGTATTTTGAATTAATGGGACCGGCAGTTACTATGTCATTGAACTATGAAAGGTATTTTATTGCAGGGGAGAAAAGCCATTTTGGAGCAAACTTTGGGTTAGGCTTAATTGGAGAATCAAATAGTGCTAATAGACCATTTATCCCTTTGACATTAACCTATAACCTGGGTGCTAACAAAAGTTTTTTTGAATCAGGAATTGGATATACATACAGCACCACTCAACAAGTAGGAGCCGCACATTTTGTTTTGGGCTATAAAAGAATGGTGAAAACAGATTAATGTTCAAATTTCGTTTTACTCCATTTTTAGTCCAAGGTGGCGGACAAGGATATGAATTCAGACCTTGGATTGGTTTGGCTGTTTTAGGTTACTCGTTTTAAAAAATTATGATTATGAAAAAATATACAGTTTTGCTACTTTCCCTTACTTTCTTAGTTGCATCTTGCAAAAAAGAGAAATTGGAAGGCGATTTAGAAGTGTTAAGAGGGAAATACAAATGGGTTGGATACAATGCCCGAAATTGTACGTTGTGTCCACTTCATTACTATGATGCATCTAATCAATCATTTAGCGCAGATATTGAATTTGATAATAGTGGTGAAATTAGTTTCTATATTGATGGACAACTATATCTGAAAAAGAGATTTAAGATTACTAAGAAAAATCCGAACGGGTTAGGAGGTTGGGAAATTGAAATTAGAGTGGATGTGCCAAAATCAAAATTGGACATCAATGACAATCTTTCTTTAAGTACCGTTGGAGATACGCTATATCTTGACAAATATCCGCTACCGGGTTACCCTGAAGCGGGATTAATGGCAGGTACTGTCATTAGTGGTAATATTCTGATAAGACAATAGTAGTTGGAAACAGGTCTGACCAAGAATAACGAAGGCATAACATCACCTATACGCAAGCAGGGGTTTCGTGCTTCGTATGACAGTTTTTCGTAAATTTGAACTGTTCGGCTTCGTAGCAAGTTTAGTGGTAAAAAGCCCCGCCCGAACGCAAAGCCGCAAAACGTTAGGCTTCATAACGCTTTTGGATGAAATTATATATAACCATATTGTTTTTATTAGCTATGCTCTTCATTGAATGTAGCACTACCGAACGCGAGGAGAACTTCACCAATACAGACAATTTAGTTTCTAAACCCAATAAATTATCACCAATTGGAGAGTGCAATTGGGTTAGACTTCCAGAATGGAATGACAGTGAAGCAATTCACGTTAAGGAAAAATGCCACAATGAAGGTAATTTAATTGGCAAATGGCTTTTAAAACATAAGGATTCAGATCAATGGAGATTTGAAATTTACAATTTAAACAATGATTATTTTGGATTGTATGAAGACGAAAATGGACAAATTGCCTACGATTGTCTCTATATTGGAATGCCTATAATAAGTGGAAAACAAGAACCAACTGATGATAATTTTCAAGTATTCTCAATTAAACATGCACATTTCTATGAATATTATTCAATTGATACTTCCGGTATTTTATATAGAAGTGATTTACATGGAAGAGTTGGAAATATCACAGGATTTGAAAAAATATCATACTAACGTAGCCTGATAATTAACTGAGCTAAATACCTAACCCAACCCATTTCCTTATTTTAGTCAAAACACTAACCACCCAACCTGCCTTTCCAACCCAACCCATGAGATCAGTCTTAGTTATTTTATTTCTTATCATTTTGAACTCCTTGATCGGTCAGCAGGATTACAAGAGTTTTAGAGATTCATGCCTAAAAAAGGAAACAGATCCGGGAGCATTCATAACAGTAGACCAACTTCAAATCATTTGCAAAAAACATCGATTTAAGTTCAACGAATTAGATTATGCATTCACAGAAGAAGGCTTTTATGCCATCTACAGGAGAGCTTATGTCTTCAATAGTTCTTGCACCATAGATCATTTTATTGACCTAACCACAGGAGAAGTGATTAGAAGAGGAAGAATTTGTAGAACGTTTTAGTTAGAATAGGCTTAATTTTACACAATAAAAATTTCTTCATTGAGATCGATCATCATTCAAAAGCTAAAGTTCAGGTTCGAAAAACTAGACCTTTCGGAGTGGGTGATTCTCCTCTTATTATTGGCTTCTGTTTTAGCATTTAAGTTCATTGATGATTTTAAACGTTATGATGTCTATGTTTTTATCATAACCTTGATTATACCACTTTCTAGTTTCGGCAACAACTTATCTAACCTTCCTTTTTTAGCGGCATGGTTGGCGTTGATTTGTATTAAGATCTTTTACTTTTTTCAAGATTATTATAGTCTAGCGGTCATGACTACTATGGCTTATTTGTTCATGAAGATCATCTTCGTTCTTTACTTTAAGCGTGACATCGTGATGGGTTCATTTATGAATCGCGGAGGCTTAAACCGCCCGAACTATTTTGTAGGGACATCAAAATCAGATGGTTCTTCAGGGGATCAAAGAGATATGAAATTTCAGATCATGATGATATTTGTCGTATTATTCATGCTATATTTCCTAAAGTTTCTCTTCTAGACAGATCGTTATAATTATCAGCCAAAAAACACTTTGATCTAAGATAAAGCATCATTGGTGTAATTTGCATTTTTGTTCATGCGATAGTCTACCTACTGAATTGTAAATTGCATACATTCGCTACAGAAATTAAATGACAGAAAGCGTAAAATGAAATTATTTGGAAATCTATTGTTAGTAGCTGCCACAGCGGTATTTGGTCAGTTGGGATATTCACAGGAAGATGATGTGAATAGTGTAGATTATAAAGCATACAATGATTTTGACTTCATAGCAGGTGAAAAGACCTTGTACTTTGAGGATTTTACTGGTGGTTTGAATAAATGGAAGGTGATAGAGTTTGATGCTACTGAAGAAGTGATGCCTCCTGGGATCAATAATAAACCAGATCAAACGCATCAGTGGTTCAAAGCACCAAGAAGAGGTGTTTTCTATCCTACTAATTTAGCAGCGCTTCCAGAGGAGTTTACAATCGAATTCGATTTATGGGCTGATGCTGAAACAATGAGCGAGATGGAAAGTGGATTGATCTTATCTATCATTGGAGATAAAGTGGTAAAAGAGGAGTACAGCACTGCATTTGATGAGAATCCTCAGGTACAGATAGACATTCACCCTTCGCTAGAGTTTTTGTATTGTATAGCTACCAAAGAGAATTCAGAAGGCGAAAGGGTATTGGATAGAAAGGAGATTAGAGATGGATGGAAACTAGGTAAAGTACATCACATTTCTATTGCTAGGATAGGAACGCAAATTAAGGTTTATATAGATGAAAAGAAGTTCATTGATCTTCCTCAAGGATTGCCACAAAAGGTAAATTATACTTTAGTACTGGCTACCAACATGTGGGGAGATGGAATGTACCTCACTAATCTGAGAGTGGCTGGAAATCTACCTGCGCCACCAATGAAAATTGATAACGAACACAAATTGGTGACCAATGCGATCTATTTTAGTACCAACTCATCGGTGATCAAAGCAGAATCTTGGTCAGCTTTGAAAAGAGCAGCAGAAGCCATTCAGTTGAGTCAAGGAACAATCACCATAATCGGACATACGGATGCTGATGGTAATGATGACGCCAATCAAAAATTATCTGAAGAACGCGCAGCATCTGTAAAGTCTTTCTTGATCAAGAATTTTGGGATCGATGCTTCTAGATTATTGACTGCCGGAAAAGGAGAGTCAGAACCTATCGACAAAAATGACACTCCCGAAGGCAAAGCCAACAATAGGAGAGTAGAGTTTGTTTTGCAGTAGATTACCTCAATTTATCATTGATATGAAACTTTACTTTTGCCTGTTGATCTTTTGTTCACTAATAAACCAAAGTTTATTGGCTTGCTCTGGATTTAGGGTAATGAGGAATGGTCACGTTTATGTTTCATTTAATGAAGATTGGTCGGATCCTAATACTAAAATTTGGTCAGAAAAAGGAACTGATTCTACCTACGCTATTGTGTGGTTAGGCTATGAGTCGATGCCTAGACAAAGTGCAATTAATGAAATGGGGTTGGTTTTTGACGTATTTACCGTCCCAGAAAGAGAAGTGGAATTGATAGATGACGAGGATTTTGATGGAGAGAAATTCAAAACTGATCTGATGAGTACGTGCGCTACTGTTCTTGAAGTTATACAATTCATTAGATCCTATGACATGGCTCAAATAAATGGTGCTCAACTTATGTTCGCAGATCGTACAGGCTCATCTGTAATTGTTGAAGCAGATACAATGATATTTCAATTAGATAAAGATTATCAGATCGTCACTAATTTTAATCAATCACAAATAGCAACACAAGCTTCTATAGAATGCAAAAGGTATTTAACAGCGGACAGCATTCTAAATAAGGATCAAAGAATTGGTATGGAGTATTGCAAGAATATTCTTCAAGAAATAAGTTTTAAGGAATGTTCAGGGACTCAATATTCAGTGATCTATGATCTTACAGAAATGAAAATTCATCTTTTTCTATTCCATAATTTTAATGAAATTCATTCTTTGGACGTAAATCAAATATTTAAAGAAAGGGAAATAGACCAATCCTTGAGTTCTTTGTTTATTCAGAATTCTAATTACCTAGCATACAAAGAAGCATATAATAATGGGGGAAACATTATAAAGGAACTTTTAGAATGTAATGACGAACTGGTTTTTGATAAATTATTAAAGGACCTTGGAGTCTATTCAGAGTTATGTATGCTGGATGAAGACCTTTATTTAGTTGCAAAGGTTAAACTTGATGAAAAACAACACCTATTGCATGATTTAGTGGTTCAGTTTTATTATGACCACGATATTAGAGGATTTGCAGAAATGGATCTGCTTGCAGCTCAATATTATTTAAGAAAAGACAACTTTGACAAAGCGAGTTATTTTATTAAGTCAGCCATTAATAATAGAGAGATAGGTTGGTATATTTCTGAGGAAATCACACTTAGCGATTACTTAAAACTTCAGAAGAAAATTGAAAAAAGGAAAAGTAAATAAAAGGTTACTCAAGGAAAAGATGTTCAATTATTTCCTCCTACAAAGTATAATTGATCGGAATAGTATACCTCACCCTAACTTTTTTTCCCCTTTGTTCTCCCGGTTTCCAATTGGGCATGGCGCTAATTACTCTAATAGATTCTTCATCTAGCAATGGATGAGCTCCTTTAAGTATCTCAACTTCTGTTATTTCGCCTGTTTGCGTTACTACGAACTGAACATAAACTTTTCCGGTAATGTTCTTCTTAGCAGCCTTTTTAGGATAAATGATACTACTTCCTAAATATTCATACATCTTAGCCATGCCTCCAGGGAATTCTGGCGGAACCTCTACCACATCATATATGGCATTGGGATCATTGGGAGATATCACTTTTACAGTGTCATTCTGCGACCAATTGGTGGTAAACAAGAATAGGAGAATTGATAAGAGAAATAACCTCATGAAATAATGTTAATGTTAGGGTCTTAAAGATAACCTAAATCAATTAATCACCATAGATACTGGTGTCAAAATCCTCATTACTGATCAAGGCTGTTCTTTTTCCGGCATAGATGAAGATCACTTTTACGGATGGTATCTTGTTCTTGAACAGTGTTTTAGGGTCGAACATTACGCTGCATGCCCCTAAACTGAAAGCCTTATTCTTGATGATCTGCTTTGATTGCTGCATGAACTGCTTAGATACCTGATCACAAAATTCTAGATAGGTCATCGGTTCGATCTCTTCATGAACTTTGGTCGTGTCATTCTTGTACTTCGAATTTCCTTTGTACAATCCCCATTCACTTTCATCACTGGTCACAGCTCCTTTATTGTAGTAGTAACCTCTTACTCCCTTCATATTCATCAATTTTATGTTATGCACAGTAGGGTGGATCTGCTTGGCATGAAAGGACTCTTGTTTCGTGAAGTACTTAACTGATTTCTCAACTTTTATCTGATCCTTTCCATCGTTATCAAAATTACTAGAACTGTTGGTCTTAGTATAGGTTAGCCCTAATTTATAGAGTTGCTGATCAAATACTAATTGTTGACGATGATATTTCTTTCTGAGTTTGTTGATGCAGAAGAAAAGACAGGCATCCATCAATTCCTGATTTACATTTAAGAAGTCAATTTCATCCTGTAATTCGCCTATTCCAAAGAATGATTTTGGATCGTAGTTCTTCACATACTCATTCTCAGAAACCTGTAGGGTATCCAGTGTGATCTTGAACTTCTTTGCCTGCGCAAATTGATCGTTCATGATCAGGATTAAGCATATGAAGATAAATGCTCTCAATTTTAATACAATAGGGTTTGTATATCAGTCACGCTCAATTTAGAAACATCCTGAGGTTCTACTGTAATGGTCACAGTCCCTCGTTCTGATTTGTAGCGCTCAAAATCATTCGCCCCGCAAAAGGCAACTTCATTACCTTTGAAAACGATCAGTGATATTAGGTTCTTCTTATCATAAGTGATGGTCTTTTCAAAGCTCATAGAGCCACAGTCAGTATGATCTAATAAGATGAAATTGCGGTTGGCAAATGAACTTCCATCAGGTCTTACAAAATTCACAGAAAGGGTCTGAGGTTCATCCATTCTAGGGATCCTGTCGCAATTCCAAATCCCAAAGTTATCAATGATCACTTGTCTTGTTACAGCTTCTTTATCAGGATTCTTCTCATACCAGTCTCTCATCACTTCTTCATACGCCTTTAGTTCTTGCTCAAATTGTCCTAATGCCAACTCATAGGCATCAATGGTTTTTTGATTTGCCTTTCTGATCTTTTGCAAACTCTTGCCGTACTTTTTCCAAAAGATAGCATTGTTCTTTTGCTCTTTATCATAGTTCGATACCACTCTGTTCGCTAATTTCATTGGTAATTGTAGGATAGTGTCACCATGGTCAATGGTTAGGAGATAGCAATCATTTTCCTCATCAATTTCAAACAAGACTTCATTAGCTATTTTGGTATTGAAATCTTTCTTGGTTTTCTTGTGTCCATAATATTTGTTCAAAAAAGTTCTAGTTGTTCGAGCCAAATTATCATCAGTGTACAGAAAGGAGTTTTTCTTAACATCTATGATCTCTGGCAATTTGAGTTTGTATCCACCTGGATCAAAGTGGGTTTGTATCCTATAATAATAACCACTTTTATTCTTCACGAGTTTTACTCCGATCTCCTCAGTTTGCAAATAGGGTTTACCATTCACCTTTGGTGATACTGGTTTTCCTGTTTTCCAGTTGTTGAGTACTACACTTTCTTCTATAGTTGGAGAGGATGGTGTGGTCACGTTATTGAAATTCCAACTTCCAGAAGTCTCATTGAAAGAATAGAAGTTAAAATCTCTATCAGCAGAATTGGAAGCAAAATCGATCTTAATTTGTTTGTCGGGTGCAAGAAAAACCTCTTGTCCATCGGCATTGGCTCTAATGTCGAACATCCCGGCACTCTGAAAATACGTGGAAACGGTTCCGCTATCATATTTCATCGGTATTCCTGATAAGAAAATTTCTAGTGGATCATCATACTGCTGATAGGTGATCTCTACTGTACCTTTAACTGGATTTCCTTGAGCGTCTACAAAGGCATCTGCAGGTATGCTGATCAAAGTACCTTCCGCTTCGATCGTATTCTTTACAAGTGGATTAATCTTCTCAGTAGTTGTAGGCAAAGTGATCTGTGGAAGTGGCGCTTGGATGATCTCAGTACTGTTTGAGCTCATCTCATCATTATTGGCAGCAGGAATGTTATTACTCTGGATATTACAATTAGGGAAATTAGCTAAGATCTTTTGCCATTCTTCTGCAGAGAATTCATTGCCGTATAATACCAATTGGTTGAGTTCAGGAAGGTCGCTGGCGGTAATAGGTAAAGAGGTTAAATTATTATTACTTAGATCAAGGATCTTCAATTTGCTTAGTTGCGCCACACTCAAAGGAAGTTCATCGATAGACTGACTGATCCTAAGTTGTGTTAGATTAGGTGCTTTACTGAGGTCTTCCAATACTTGATCGAAATTGACAGAAGGGCAGTAATCGAAAGAAACTTCGGTTAGGGTAGTATTGTTACTCAGGGTGCTTGGCAATACAGTAATTCTGCTATTGTCTATTTTCCAAGCTTGTGTTTTGATCGCACCAAATTCTACTGGTAATGTATCCTGTAAATAACTTACAGAAACCAATTGCAACTTATTCAGTGGTAAAAGGTCCATGCAGATCTCGTTCATGTTAAGGTTCTTCATGTCTGAGATATCCAGAACTTTTAATTCTTTGCATTTCCACAATCCTTGATCGATGTCTGTAAGGTCATTACCAGACAGATCGAGGTGTTCCAGTTTTTTCAACTTTCCGAAATAAAGGGGAACATCTATGATGAAATTATTGCTAAGGTCCAGATGAGCGAGTGTTTTGATCTTACCTATCTCAAAAGGAACATACGCTAGATTACATTCAGAGAGATTTAGATCGGTTAACTTACAGTCAGCCAGAACAGTTAGACTTTGTTTTAGATCAATATTCTTATTGTTACTTAGATCTAGTTGTTTGAGGTGGATCAGATCTTTAAAACCATCTGGAAGGGTAGTGATGAAGTTATCACCTAGACCAAGCTTCTCAACTGATCGGTATGTAAATAACGAACTAGGGATCTCATCAATGGATTGACTATTTAGAAGTATGGTGGTGGCACTTGAGTTCGTACCTAATTGTGATGTGTTGAAGATAGTAGAACCATTGTTCTCAGATTTTGTGGCGGTGCTCAGAGCAATTCCAGAGCCGATCATCAGCATGAGGTACAGGTAAGTAGCTTTCATAAATTAGGTGTTTTTAAGGTCTCTAAAATATAATACAAAATTTGGTCAAGGTTACAAATTGTGTTAAAAGAATCTAAAATTCAGTTAAAACCAAAATATAACGATTCGATTATTTTGATCAAGACTTATGCTCTCATTCCATTGCTTAGTAGAACAATTTGACCTGTCGAAAAGTTCTAACGATCAGTTTGAAACGACCATTAAATTTAACTCTTTCTGAGGTGAGAGAATTTGAATAATAAGAACTACTTCTTCTTCTTTTTCTTCGAATTGGTACCTTCTGTCACATTCATATCAGGACCAATAGTGAAATTGATCGGAAGACGGACAGTAGAATTAACCGGTTGATCATTCAATTTGGCAGGAATCCATTTTGGCATTAATGCAACGCATCTTACTGCTTCTTTGTCTAAAATAGGATGAGCACTTTTTTCAACTTCTATCTCAATGATATTACCCAGCGAATCAATGTATAATTTCAGGTAAACTTTACCCTGTATGTTCTTCTCTTGAGCTTCTAAAGGATATTTTATTTCTGCGCCAAGGAATTGATACATGGCCATATTACCTCCCGGATAAGATGTAGCTTCATAAATACTGTCTTCAGGATGAAGTGGTCCTTTACTACCAAATGCTGGAGCATTCTCAAATTGTTGTTTCAGTGAAGTACTATCTGATTGAGAATAGCTGAATAATGAAATAGAACTGATGAAAAAAAGAAAGGTAAGCCTCATTTGTCATTTGTTTTTGTAAACATAAGCATTGAGGCTTATCTAATCTAATGATCTCATTAAAAATTATTCGAGTTGGAAGTTGAAAGGAAGTGTATATAGCACTTTAACTATTTGTCCATTTTGTTTGCCTGGCGTCCAATTAGGCATCATCTTCGCCACTCTTAAAGCTTCTGCATCTAAACTTGGATGAGCACCTTTAATGACTTCAAAATTTGACAAAGTACCATCTTCGTTCACAACGAAACGGATGTAAACTTTGCCTTGGATATTGGCCATAGCAAGGTCAGATGGGTATTTTAAATTTTCAGCAAGAAACTTATTCATCGCAGATGATCCGTTCGGAAATTGAGGCATTTCTTCTACAACGTCATATATTTTACTGTCCCACTTTTGTGTTTCATTTGTTGGTTTCTCTTCAATCCCACAACTATTCACTACACGTTCTAAAGAGGCGATGAACGCTCGTTCTTTTTCCAAAACTTTGTTGATCGCATCCATTTTAGTCTGTATAGCATCCATTTCTTGTTTCAGAGCTGCTTTTTGAGCTTTGATCTCTAATTGCTTGCGTATGGCTTCTTCCTGTGCTTTGATCTCGTTGACCAGTGGAGAAGTAGCTCCATCTAATTGCCGTAGGTTTTCCATCAGCTCTGCAGCGGATACTTCTTTCCATTCCATTTCTATTGATGAACCAGTGTACGGGTTATAGTGCTTTTCGGCATATTTCAAGGTCCCATCTTGATCTTTTTTGATCCCAATGGCATAGGTTTTTTCCATTTTAGTTGCAGAAGGTAAGCCTTGTTTAGGGAATTTAGCTTTAGCTATTATTCCAGTTACAGTGAGAGGGATCACCGTTTTTAAGAGGTTCAAACATTGATAGATCTTAGCACCTTTTTCTTTGGTATTGATCTGCACGGTTTGTTCTCCGTAAGATAATTCGTGCAGGTAAGCGTCTATGTTCATCCATCCTGCAGTGTACCAAGGAGTAGCATAGGAGTTGCTAGCGGTGGCTACATTCTTTTTATTCAATCCTAAAGAAGGTGTCGGAATGGTGAAATTAAGACGTTTAGACCCATTTACACTCGATAGGGATAGATTACCATTCGGAAGTTTTTTAGTGCTGTTTACACCATAACTTAGTTGGTTATAATCTTTAGCCAATTGATTCATTTGCTGTTGGTACTTAACCAGTTCAGCTTCTGATTTTTGCTGATAGGCTTTGGCTGCCTGCATCGCTGCTTTTTCATTTTCTTTCTTCTTTTCGTTGTAATAGGCACTCAGTTGGTCTTGGTAGATGTTGGCATCTTTAACATTGGTCAACTTCTGTGCTGCAAAGGCTTTGAAGAGCTGCTGATCATTACCGGTGAGTAGTTTGGCCGCCATCTCATCTACTTCCCAAAGGTTTTTACTCAGGTTGTTTACATATAGATCAAAGATCTGCTGGGCTCTAGGCATTTGATGTATGACCTTGATCCTGTCTTCGAATTCTTTTGTCGATAAGAACGTCTTTCCGAAATTTTCTGTTTTGATGGTCTTCACACTCTGAGGTGAGACGAAGCATTTATTCTCAACCTTAGGATCACTAGAACTGTTTTCTTCCTCTGTTAAGGCTTCAACAATAAGTCCAGGCGAATTTTTTCTATTTGAATTGATGCCAGATGAAGGATTTAATACTAAAGCAGATTCTATGGTAAAGGTTTCGTCCTTACCGGCCTTATAAACACAAGAGGAATAATTATCATAACCTGATGCGGTGACGTAAACGATAAAGTCTCCGTCTTCGAGCTTGTTGAAGGTAAAGTAGCCTTTATTATCTGTGGTGATCATTTGCTTATTGACGAATCCTTTCTGCACGATCTGTATTTTGGCATTCGGAATTCTCTTTCCAAATTGATCTTCTACGTGACCGATAAGTGTCGTCTTTCCTCTTAGGTAAGATTTGCCGAATAAGATCTCGAGCCATTCTCTAAAGGTGAGTTTACCATCATTATAAGCGTCTACACCTATCATGTTAGCTGAGGGACCTAAAAATTTCATTACTTCATCATAAGTATACAATGAGTCTTCTTCTAGGTTGTCTATTTCTCCTACTTCAGATAATTGCTGAGCAAATAAACTGTAATATAAGCTGTCAACCAGTTCCTTGTCGGCAGTTTTATAAGTTTTGAACGGCATTCCTGCAGCTACAGCTTCTTCAAATCCATTGGGTAGAAAATTGAGAAGATCAAAATCTACAATGGTCAAGTACTTCTCCAGATCTTTTGGATTCTTCCAATTAATATTTCCTTCTTGATCGATCACGCCTTCCCAAGCCTTCATATCTGCCTGATAATCTTCTGTTGGGATCTCAATGTAGATCGGTCGCTCTGGATTGATGTTAACTTTTTCACCATTTACATAAGGTTGCACATAGATCATCCCACCTGAATGTAGTGCGTTGTTATCATTCATGGTAGTTAGATTATAGGCTATCATGTCTGATATTCTCAATGCTTCCACCAATTCTAGTGAAACTTCATCCGTGATCAGATCACCATTTTGATCAACAAATGCATCAGTAGGAACAATGATCAGTGTTCCTTCTTTGCCTTCTATGGTCTTACCTTTTTTTGGATCGATCACTGATATTTGTTTTTCAGGCTCTATCCAAGTTTTTAATCCTCCACAGTGTGTATCTTCTGTATAATTATATGCTTTGGATTTAGGTGTTGTGGACTTTTGAAGGACATTAGTGTTCGTATCTGCTATTGATCCTTCATAGTTTATTGAATCCTCAGCCGCTGTTTCTTGTGAATCCGTAGTGTCTGCATCAGTCGATATCTGATGACTTCCTATCTCTTCAATATCAGCGTTAATGACATCATTGTCATTGCTAAACCAAGAAAAGTAGGAGAGTATCGCCACTAAGATAACTCCGCCAGTTATCCCAGTCCACTTTGCCCAGTTAAAATTGCCTCCGGTAGCACCATATTTGGCAATGTCAGCTTTTATTGCTTTCCTGATAGCAGCCTGCATCAGTAATTGTTGCGTTTGTACTTGTGCTGCAAGACTTGGAACTTCTTGAAGCAAGTGCTCGAAAGTGCTTTTTTCCTCAGCGGTCATCTGATCGTTCAGATAACGCTCTATTTGTTCGATATGTTGAAGTTCGTTTCTCATGACAATTTGATTTAGGTTAAGATTGTTGCATTTCTTGCGCTAGCTGTGATGCTCGCTCAATGCACTTGTACTTTTGAGTCTTGGCAGAATTAAGGCTGGAAAAATTAAGTTTCTCAGCGATCTCTGTCATAGACATTTTCTGGAAATAGAATAACCTGAGTAACTCTTTACACTTTTCGGAGATCATATTAAGGATCTTCTCCATTGTATTGAGTTTGGCTTCTTTTTCCTCGTCATAACCTAAATCCTGATCCGTCAGGATGAGTGTGTCACGCCATTCGAGTTCTACATGTTTATTTTGTTTTCTGAGTTCATTCTTAAGTAAGAATCTGTTGATACCATAAAGAAAGGTAGTGAGTTGTGAGGTCAACTGAAATTCAGGTTGTCTCACTTTTTCGATCAGAATGACCAAACTATCATTAAAGATCTCCTGAGCGGTTTCTGCACTTCCTCCTTCCTTCAGGATAAGAGCTTTCACCTTTGGAAACTCTTTGTAGAGTTTTTTGATCGGCTTTTCATTGTTGCCTTTTCTGATGCTATGAATGATTTCTTGGTCTGTCATAACGGGTTGTTTTCCCTCTTTATGTCAACGTTGTTTAAAGGTAACCTTTTTAATGAAGAAAAATTGTGGAAATCGTCAAACCGCACGTTGGTCTGCATGGCAGTAATTGATATTAACTCAGTACCCAATCATGAAGCCGACAGAAATGTCTGGACAAAAAAATCCCTGTTCCTTAACACTGTTTAGCACAGCATTCAAGAACAGGGCATTACTCAACCTATGAAAAAAATCTACAGGGCAGTTTAGATTTTAAGATCTACTCTTTAATGAATTTGATGATATCTCCTTTTTCAGTTTGGATAAAATAAACTCCAGCTGTTAGGTTACTCAAGTCTATGTTTCCGTTTTGTTTAGTGATCGTTGAAGAGATCAATGTTTCTCCCAAAAGGTTCACAATTCTGATATCCAAAGTTTCTTTCACCTGGATGTTTAGTGTTCCTTTGGTTGGATTTGGATAAACGCGTACAATGTTCAGATTATCCTTACCGCTGATACCTAAAGTAGATTCAAATACAGCGGTTATGGTTCTGTCTGCACTAGCAGTAAAGGTGTATGGATTAGCAGTTGAGATGTCTGAACCATTCTCTGTCCATTTAACAAATTGGTATCCAGAATTTGCTGTAGCAGTTAAAGTCACTGAGCTTCCGTCATCATAACTGC
This sequence comes from Flavobacteriales bacterium, assembly GCA_020635565.1. Taxonomy (GTDB): domain Bacteria; phylum Bacteroidota; class Bacteroidia; order Flavobacteriales_D; family Parvicellaceae; genus Parvicella. Next base: position 38,879 of record JACJZN010000012.1, read on the forward strand.
CGGCACCGTTTACAGATCCACCATTACTAGGTGAAGAAGAACTACCGATGGTGTATTGAACAACTCCTCCACAGTTTTCGGTAATAATTACCCCTGCATCCCAAGAGAAATTAGCACCTTGACTTGGGTTTCCGTTGGTCCAGTTTAATGCACTATACAGAGAGTCACTAACTTCAATGCATGTTAGGTTTGGATTTCCGTTAGCATGCATATAGGTTAAATTTGGTGTGTTTCCATTATTGATGTTCAGTTCTGTTAGTTGATTGTTCGATAAAAAAATTCTGGTCATGCTTGGATGGTTACTTATATCTACGGAAGTCAATAGATTCAGACTCATATCTATTTTAGTAAGATATGGGTTATTACTAATGTCTAATACAGAGATCTGATTATTGACCATTTGAATTTCTTGAAGCGATGGATTGTTTGAAATATCAATCGATGTGAAATTGGCATCTCCAGCACTGATTTTCGTTAGATCTGGGCAATTGCTTAGATCGAGAGATGAAATTGGATTGCCGTCAACAAAAATTTGTGTAAGTGCTGTATTCGAACTAAGATCAAGACTTGAAATTTGATTATATGTGCATCGAAGGTCAAAAAGATTTACATTCTGACTAACATCTAATGACGTCAAAGAGTTGAATCCACAATAAAGAGCATTAATGTTCACAAAAGCCTCAATCCCAGTCATATCTGAAATATTCTTGTATTCAACAGATATCCATTGGTTGTAAGCTATCGCTTCGCTCACTTGTATTTCCGTATCAGAGTTAGTATTGATCGTAGGATTGTTGACCAATGCTGCCTTAAAATTAGCATCTGGTATGTAAACATCCTGAGCGCCTATTGGAGAGGCAATTGTTGCAGCAACTATAGCTGAAAGTAAAATTTTCTTCATGGTTTATATTTTTTATTATTAGCAACAAAGAAAGAGCCTATCCAAGGCTGAATAATGATTTTATTTCCGAGATACGAAGTTGACTTTCCGAATGACGATACTACTCAGAAATCCTAGTAATTGTTTAAAAAAAGCTCCGTTTCAAGACTCATTAATACAATTGATTTTAACCTTCTATCCAAGACAAAAAAATCCCTGTTCCTTTACACTGATTAACACAGCTTTCAAGAACAGGGCATTACTCAACCTATGA
>JACJZN010000013.1 GCA_020635565.1 Flavobacteriales bacterium
TTCCTATCTTACCTCCAAAAGTTCCTTTGCCAGTAAACTGATGATTATACCTACTATCATCAAATACTTTTTGATTGAAAAGGAAGGTAGGTCCCCAGCCTCCTTTAAGACCAATATCTACCCATCCTTGAGCATGATTAAAACTGAATAATGAAAATAATACGGCAAATAAGAATAGTTTTTTCATTTCTTTTATCTTTGAGAAGTCTTACAAATGTAATTGTAATTTGTATACTAAATTCTACGAACAAAAAAATATGGTAAAATGACATTATTGAAGGGTAAAGTGGCAATTATAACGGGTGCAACCCGAGGTATAGGTAAAGGAATTGCAAAGAAGTTTGCGCAAGAAGGTGCGGATATTGCTTTTACTTATGTATCAAGCGGATCAGCAGCTCAAGAGGTGGAGAGAGAACTAGCTGCATATGGCGTAAAAGCGAAAGGATATCAGTCTAATGCAGGAGATCTTAAGAGTACGGAAGAGTTGGTAGATCAGGTTTTAGCTGATTTTGGAAACGTTGATATTGTGATCAATAATGCAGGGATCACTAAGGATGGTCTTTTGATGAGAATGACAGAGGATAACTGGGATGATGTGATGAATATCAACTTGAAATCTGTTTTCAATATGACGAAAGCTGTTCTAAGAACTTTCTTGAAGAATAAGAACGGAGTGATCATTAACATGAGTTCTGTTGTTGGAGTACAGGGAAATGCTGGGCAAAGTAATTACTCAGCATCTAAAGCTGGTATCATTGGATTTACTAAATCCGTAGCGCAAGAATTAGGTAGTAGAAATATTAGAAGTAATGCAATTGCTCCGGGATTCATAGCAACTGAAATGACCGAAAAGTTAGATGAGAAGGTGGTTGAAGGTTGGTTGCAGGATATTCCTTTGAAAAGAGCAGGAACACCTGAGGATGTAGCAAATGTAGCATTGTTCTTAGCTTCAGATTTGGGAGCTTACGTTAATGGGCAAGTGATCAGCGTTTGCGGAGGAATGATGACTTAGTCTTTTTTTGAGTAAGTTTGATTTACGTTTATCACTGATTTTTGAATATCTTATTTACATATCCAACGTGGTTGGTGCTGCTGTGCGTTGCTGCAGGCGTAGTTTACAGCACTCTTTTCTACAGGAGGGATAAAGCACTTGATGAAACGCCACAGTGGTTAATATATTCAATGGCATTGGCAAGATTTGTAGTAGTTACAGTTCTTGCCATTTTGCTTTTGAAACCTTTGATTCAAAGTGAAAGTCAAAAGATAGAAAAACCAATTGTTGTTATTGCTCAGGATGATACAGAAAGTATTGTTTTCGATAAGGATAGTAGTTATTATCGAGGTGAGTATCAAACCAAATTGTCACAATTGATAGAAAGCTTATCTGAAGATTATGAGGTGAAGTTATTCTCATTTGGAGATCAGATCTCAGATTCTATTCGCTTCAATTTTGATCAGAAACAAACTGATCTGTCACAACTTTTTGGAGAGATCGAATCGAGGTACTACGGAAGAAATTTGGGAGCGGTTATTTTAGCTAGTGATGGAATTTACAATAAAGGTAATAACCCATTGTATGGTAGTGATTTTATGAATTCAACTACTATTTACACCATCGCTTTAGGGGATACGAATAAGAAGAAGGATCTGGCGATCAGTAATGTGGCTCACAATAAATTGGCCTATCTCGGAAATGATTTTCCTGTTGAAGTGGTGATCCGTTCGGATTTCTTCAATGGAGAGAAATGTAAAGTTTCTATATTAAAGAATGGTCAGATTTTAGCTTCAGAAATTACAGACATCACTTCAGCTAATCAAGTGATCTCGGTTCCATTCAAAATTGAGGCAAAGAACGTAGGCAAGCAGATCTATTCTATCCAAGTGGATCCTTTAAATGATGAGTTTACTTTGGTAAATAATCAACAAGATATTTTGATAGAGGTTTTGGATAACAAGCAAAAAATACTGATGGTCACAGCGAGTCCTCATCCTGACATTGCTGCGATGAAAGGTGCTGTAGAAAAGAATGTGAATTATGAAGTAAACGTTGTAAGCATCGAAGATTACAAAGGAGGGTTGGATGAATATAGCTTAGTTGTTCTTCATCAAATACCAAGTGTAAATGGAGGTGAACAGAAATTGATCAAAGATCTGGAAACATCTAAATTGCCTTGTCTTTTTGTTATTGGCGGACAAACGAATATAGCTGCATTTAATAATTTAAAAAGTGGTCTGACCATTGTTGGTCCTAAGGGGACTACTGATGCAAAACCATCTATCAATAATGGATTTACAGGTTTTACGATCGAAGATGGAGTAAAACAGCTGATCCCAAATTTACCACCAATCCAAATTCCGTTTGCTTCTGATTATAAAGTAACTAATGCTGTTAAGTATTACTTTATCAAAAAATAAGGAATGCAGTTACAAATTACCCTTTGATCGGAGCTTAGTAGTGATGATGATTCCAAGACAGGCTTTGTAGTTGAGAAGGAATATGGCGCTGGAAGTTCCAAGATTTCATAAAGAATAATAACAACATTGCCTTTGAATCAATGGTGACCAAAATGATTCAATTCTTGGCACTTAAAGAAGATAAGAGCAAATTTAGAGTAAGCTCAGAAAGTGAGTTTTTGGAAAATGAGAAGGTGATCTTTAATGCAGAATTGTATAATGATATCTATGAGTTGGTCAATGAATCTGAGGTGAATATTACAATTACCAATGAAAATGGAGATGAGTATCCTGTCAAAACTTTCTCAAAAGCAGGTAAATCTTACCGCCTAGATGCTGGTAATTTTTCACCCGGAAAATATAATTACAAAGCAGTAACTTCTTTTAATGGAAAGACGTACACGGTCGAAGGCGATTTTGTGGTGAAGGAATTAAAGGTAGAATTTGCCAACACCGTTGCAGATTATTCATTATTGTTTAATTTGGCGGATAAAACAGGTGGGAAATTATTCTCTAAAGATGATTTTTCTGCTTTGAAAGAAGAACTTAAAGAAAACAATAAAATTGCAGCAGTAAGCTATGTGAATCAGGAATTGACTGATGTTATAAAATGGAAGTGGATTTTAATTTTAATACTTACTTTGCTTTCTTTGGAATGGTTCCTCAGAAAACGTTATGGAGCCTATTGATTATTTGGGATTAAGAAGATTTATGTTGCAATAATTTCATGAAGATTTATTTATTATCGAGAAATGCTGGACTCTATTCCTCAAAGAGGATCATCGAGGCAGCGCGTTACAGAGGGCACACCTAAGTGTCTATTGACTATATGGAAAACCAGTCTTGTTTTACAAAAGGAAAGAGTAAGATCATTTACAATGGTGCCGGACCTTCCTTTGTTTGATGCCATTATTCCTAGAATCGGAGCATCGCATACTTTTTACGGATCGGCTGTCAGTGACAGTTTCAAATGTTGAATGTTTTTCAAAGCGGTTGATTCTGATGCCCTATTGAGATCCAGAGATAAGTTCAAATGTCTTCAATTGTTGAACCTGCATGGTGTTGATATGCCAATTACTGCGTTTTCCAACTCTAACAGAGATGCGGATAACTTGATCAAAGCAGTAAATGGAGCTCCTTTGGTGATCAAATTATTGGAAGGTACTCAAGGTCTTGGAGTATTGCTTCAGGAAACTAAGAAAGGCGCTGAGTCTGTCTTGGAAGCTTTCAGTCAATTAGATGCTAGAGTAACTGTTCAAGAATTCATCAAGGAATCTTCAGGAACTGATATTCGTGCTATCGTTGTCGATGGTAGAGTAGTTGCCGCTATGAGAAGAACGGCACCAGAAGGGGAGTTCAGAAGTAATATTCATAGAGGAGGTACAGGAATGCCAATTAAACTTTCGGCAGATGAGGAAGAAACAGCCATTAAGTCGGCAGAGGCTTTAGGATTAGGTGTTGCGGGGTTGATATGCCGGTAAGTTCCAGACGACCAAAAGTACTGAAGTAAATTCTCGCCCTAGATCGAAGGAATAGAAGGATGTACAAAAATTAGATATCGCCAAAGAGATCATTCTCTATTTGGAAAAACAAGTTAAGGAATGAGTAAACCACTAAACTTAAACGGAATCGATATACTTCCCGGACAGAACACAACGGTAAAGATCAAAGTAGGATCTCTACCTTCGGGAACAAACATTAATTTATTTGCTCACGTTTTCAGAAGTAAAAACCCTGGCCCAACTATGTTGGTGTTAGGTGGCGTTCATGGAGATGAGGTAAATGGTGTGGAAATAGTAAGAAGAGCCGTTAAGGTTGGTTATTTCAAACATTTGAAAATGGGAAGCGTGATCGCTGTTCCATTGCTTAATATTTATGGATTTATTAACTTCTCGAGAGACCTACCTGATGGGAAGGATATCAATAGAAGTTTTCCTGGTACAGCAAGAGGTTCACTAGCTTCTAATGTAGCTTATGTGTTGACCAAGCACTTCCTGCCAGTGGTAGACTTTGGGATAGATTTTCACACTGGAGGTAAGAGTATCTACAATTATCCTCAAGTTAGGGTAAGCTATAATGATCTTGGTAGCTACGAGTTGGCTGAGTTATTTGGAGCCCCTTTTATTGTAAAAAGTGCCTTGATAAATAAGTCTTTACGTAAAGAATGTAATAAGAGAGGGATTCCAATGTTGGTCTATGAAGCAGGCGAATCATTAAGGTTAGATTCTTTTGCGATCCAAGAAGGATTGAACGGAATTCAACGTGTAATGTCCAGCATGGGAATGATCAAGAAACAAGAGTTGATCACTAATCAGAGTATTGTATTGGAAGATAATGACTGGCTTAGAGCTAATCAGGCTGGTGTATTTATCTCGTATAAAAAGTCTGGCGATTTTGTGAAGAAAAGGAGAATTGCTTAGGACATTTAACCGATCCGTAAGGAATAGAAGGAGTCAAAGATCATTAGTCATACAGAAGGATATGTTTTCGGACATAACAATATGCCGGTGGTTCACAAAGGCGATGCATTGTTCCACATCGGATTTGTATAATGGCAGATCATGATGACATACCATATTCAAAGGAGTTTAGTGATTTTTTAACTCAATTTCTTACCCCAGAGCGGAAAGAAATAATGAACAAGGTGCTGGAAGATCGAACCAGATTTATTACTGTTGTCATCGAAGATATTTTTCAGCCTCAGAATGCAAGTGCAGTTGTTAGAACTTGTGATTGCTTTGGGATACAGGATGTACATATCATTGAAAAGCGTAATAAATTCAAGATCAATCCAAACATCGATCGTGGAGGTGGACAATGGGTTAATGTCTTAAAATACAATGACAAGTCAAAGAATAATACTGTTGATTGTATTACTCAGCTTAAACAAAAAGGATATAAGGTTTTAGCTACCTCACCTCATACCAACGATACTAATTTGTATGATCTGGATCTGGACAGTCCAGTAGCTTTGGTCTTTGGAAATGAGAAGCTAGGAATTTCAGAAGACGTTAGGCAGCATGCAGATGGATTGGTAAGAATACCCATGTATGGATTTACAGAAAGCTTTAATATTTCTGTGAGTGCGGCATTATGTTTATCAGTTTTATCTGAGAAATTGAGAAAATCAAATCTTAATTGGAAATTGACTGATGATGAGAAAACCGAATTGCTTTTTGAGTGGACTAAAATAAGAGTAGGATCAGTAGACAAGTATTTATTTGAATATAATCGCATGCAGACGCAGAAATGATGAGTTCTATACACTTGATAGTACATACAACACATTACAGAAAGGGTAGTGAGCAGTTTGCGGTCATTGCCGCAATCATGCAAGAAGAATTGAGCGCTGAATACCCTAATGAAACTGTATTGCTCAAACCAATTTTCGGTAAAAGGGATTTACTAAATATATTTTCACAAATCATTGAATCTGGAGATAAAATAAGATCCTTTCATTTTATCGGTCATTCCGGTATGTATGGACCAATGTATGGCACCATAGAATATCCTGAACAATTTAGTCCATACGAACTTAGAAAATTGCAAATACCTTTTGCGGAGGGAGGTGAGGCATATTTTCACTGTTGTAGATCGGCTAGATGGTTTGCTCCTCATTTTGCTAATCTGCATAATGTAAAAACCTTTGGATACCATAATTATACAGCTTTTACTAAGTCGAAGACTAAATATCAAAGAATTGGTGGCAATGTAAATCCTATGTACGCCATAGGTTGTGAAGGGAAGAAATCACATGGATGGATCGGAGCGATAAAGAAGAATCTGTTAGGCAAAGGACTGGAAAAATTAAAGGTTTTTGAGCCTACCTCTGAGAGTATTGATAGCACCTATAATAATGTAGCGGGATTGTATGATGCCGTTTTTCAGGATATTAAAGTGAGAGAAGATGAATGGTCTTGGATATCTAATCATCTTCCTAAGTCAACTGAAATTGATGTGTTAGACATCGGTTGTGGGAATGGTGCTTTACTCAAGGCATTGTCTCCAATGATAAGAAGTGGAGTGGGCGTGGATCTGTCAAATGCTCTTTTGGATCTGGCAAGAAAGAATAATGCAACAAATGATAAATTATCTTTTAAACCAGTTACCGGACCTAAGTTGCCATTGGAGGATGAAAGTGTCGATCTAATTATTTCCATGCTTTTTAGGTATTTAGATTGGGATCCTTTAATGGATGAAGTGAAGAGAATTCTTCGACCAGTGGTAGGATATTGATCTTGATATGGTAGCGGTGCCCGCTAAAATTTCTGAGTTCCCAAGATTGATCTTGGATAAGTTCAAACAAAAGAAACAATTGAAGAAATATCCTGATTTTGCGATTCATCTTCAAAAATTAGTGAATCACCCTGATTGGAAGAAAATGTTGCATTATAATCCCATCAGAGCTGAACATGAGATGAAATGGTCTTTGGAGAGTCGTTTTCCAGGAAGGAAAATCGAGAAGATCAATGTAGGATATCATTCTTCCATCATAGCTTTTGATTCTGGTGATATCAATAATATTCAGGATATTCATCTTACCTATCCATGATTAAGAAGCTCGCGATCTGTGATTGGGGAATTGGTGGAATTGGAGTGTTGAAGATGCTTCGAGAAAACCATGGAGTAAATTCAGATATTATTTATCTATCTGATGCTGGATTTGTACCTTATGGTAAAGTGCCTGAAAAAGAACTGACCTCTAGATGGCATGAAGTAAAGAATTTTCTACTGTCACAAGGTGCGGATCATATTATAGTTGCATGTAATGCTTTGAGTACAGTTGTAACAAATGAAGAGAACGTTACGACCATTGTTGAGATTGGAAAAAGGATTGTTGCAGAAAAGAGCGACATTGAACTTGGCATTATAGGAGGAGTGATCACCATTAATAGTGGGATCTATAGAACAAATAGCAAAAGACATCAATTCAATATAGCACAGCCATTGTCTGCCTTAGTGGAGAGAGGTGAATTATCAGGAGAAGAAGTAAGACAACAGATCGAAAATATCATCGCTCCAATTCGAGAGAGTAAAGAGATCTTATTAGCCTGCACACATTACCCCGCCTTATTACCTATCTTCACAGAGCTATATCCAAATATAGACTGGATAGATCCTGCACCAACTCTTTGTAGGGTTATATTAGATAACTTCGATCTTACACATGGAAATAGGGATCATCAATTCTATACCACAGGTTCAACTATTGAGATGCAGGAGTCAGCTTTCAAGGCTTTTTCATTTACAATGAAAGAAGCAGATCTAAGAGAATTATCTCTTAGTTTGTCAGACAACATTTCTAAATAGTTTTCGTTACGTATATTTGCAGCCCAAATGCGCAGACTTGTTGTCATATTAGTATTGTTGTCGATTTTTTCAAGTGGTTTTAGCCAAAGAAAAAAGCAAGGGTCTACTCGTATACCTATCCAGAATTTGCAGAATTTTGACAAGCAGAAATTCCATTTTGGGTTTATTCTTGGATACAACTCTGCTAATTTCTTTACGGATCTCAAGCCGAATACTTATTTTTCGGATTCTTTGATCAATCTTAATGTAACTAAGAAACCGGGATTCAATTTAGGTATTGTCACTTCTTGGGATATGTCTCCAATGTTTAAGTTAAGGTTTTTACCTACATTATCTTTTCAGGAAAGATCTATGGCATTCACATTTGCAGCGGAACCTGATACTAGTACTTTATGGATCAAATCTGTACAGTCTACCTATCTTGATTTTCCTTTGCTGTTAAAGATGAGGTCACAAAGGATCAACAATTTTGCCGTTTACATGGTTGGAGGCGGAAGATTTGGTCTTGATATGCAAAGCAATAACAAGGTAGACAATGATAATGCTGCACCAAGGGATCAGGTCATCAAGTTAACTAAACCTGACTATGGTATTGAAGTCGGAGGAGGATTTGATTTTTTCTTACAGTACTTCAAATTTGGTGTTGAGTTGAAAATGGGAGTTGGTTTGAAGAACATCCTGATACAGGAAAATACGATATTCAGTTCTCCAATCGAGTCAATCAAAAGTAAGGTTTGGACATTGTCCTTTACTTTTGAAGGATAAAAAAAAGCGCCCTTTCGGAGCGCCTTCATTATATTAATCGTTTAGATCAAATTTTGGAAGTGGAGCTTTCTTGTACTCCTTTTTCTTAGGTTTCACTTTATCCGTGAAGAAGATAGTGATCTGTTCTTCTTGCTTAGTGATCCTTGTTCTAGACATCCCATTAAAGATCGTCCAAGCAACGGCATCTTTAAAGTCATATTTCAAAATGTCTTTTGTCTCATCTTCGTAATAAACAACGATCTCAACGATCTCTTTGTTCTTTACTGTCACAGAAACTAAGATACATTCAACTTCGGTTTTAGTTTTGATCGATAATACAACGTTGTCGTGAACACCATCTTCCACCTCAAAGGCTCCTCTGTTTTCAAATACTTTTCTGTATTGTTCGTAGCAATTATCATTCTCTGTCTGAGCAAATGAAGCCACTGAAAACAAGCCTAAAAACAACAAAAAGTAGAGTTTTTTCATCATTAAAAAATTTTGATTAGCAAATATAGAGTTTTATTATCCAATTCCATGCCATAATAATTTAATAGAAATTAACAATGGGTACTCATTTTATGGTCACCCTGTAAACATCAGTCTGATTCCTTTTAATACCCCTGCATTCAAAACCTCCCGGTTGTGGTATTTCTTCTATCAGATCAAAAGACCCACAGTCTTTACTTAATCCTTCAAATATCAAAGTGAATTTATAGTTACCGCCTTTATCCATTATTGTCCAAGTAGGATAAATGCTGATATTTTCAGCGTGAAGTAGTTTCCTTTTTCTTCCTGTTGGAATTTCTATCAGGTAGGTAGTCTTCCATATTCTAATACCATCACCAGCCTCTAAAAAATGACTGCAATGAACAATGGTTTGTCTTTCCGTTTCTTCGAGTGGTTTGGTTACCTTTTTCTCTTTTTTGACGGTTTTTTCAAGTGTTTCTATCTTCTCCACCTTGCTAAAATAAAAAAGGACTGCCTTAACAGTCCTTCTTAGTTATGAATTATTTTACGATCTCTATTAATTCGATGTCGAAGATCAAGGTTGCGAAAGGTCCAATTTTGCCACCTGCTCCTCTTTCACCATATGCCAAATTATATGGGATGTACAATCTCCATTTAGAACCCACTGGCATTAACTGAAGCGCTTCTTGCCAACCTTGGATCACTTGTGTTACCCCGAAAGTAGCAGTTTGTCCTCTTTCAATAGAACTATCAAATACAGTTCCATCGATCAATGTTCCATGGTAATGAGTTCTTACTTTATCTTTAGCTGATGGAATTGATCCATTTCCAGCTTCAATGATCTCATATTGCATTCCGCTTGGTAAAGTAACGATACCTTCTCTTTTCGCATTATTAGCTAAGAACTCTTCACCTGCTCTTTTGTTTTTATTAGCAGATTCCATCGCCATTTTATTGAAGTAAGCTTGAAGTAATTGCTCACCTTGCTCTCTGGTAATAGCTAGGTCATTACTGTTCAAGTAATCCAGCATACCTTTTGCCAATGCATCTACATTTAAAGTGTCTAAACCTTGATTAGCAAGATTTTCAGCAATGTTAACTCCTAAGCTATAGCTTACAGAATCTAGTTCAGTGTTTAAAGTCATTTCTGTTTTGTTTTTTGATTTTTTCTGTTTTTTATCCTTGTTTTGAGTCCATCCAGTAATACTGAATAAGCAAATGGCTCCAACAATCAATATTTTAGTTGTTTTCATAATTTTCTTTTGAATAGCTTCTGGCACAAATCATTCCAATCTCTTGAAATAGAAAAATACGTTGCAAAGGTAGAAAAATATCCTGCAATTGATGCTTAATTGCTACATTTGTGAACTATTAAAAAATCAATATTATCATGAGTGACGAACCGAAAGAAGGACAATTAAATATAGAATTATCAGAAGAGATAGCAGAAGGAATATATTCAAATTTGGCTATCATTACACATTCGTCTTCTGAGTTTATTCTTGACTTTATTAGAATTATGCCAGGGGTACCAAAAGCTAGAGTAAAAAGCAGAGTACTAATGACTCCTGAACATGCCAAAAGATTAATGAGAGCTTTAGCTGAGAATGTGGCTAAATACGAATCTCAGTTTGGAGTAGTAAGAGAAGCTGATCATTCTCATGGAGCCATTCCAATGCATTTTGGTGGTCCAAAAACCGAAGCTTGATCATTTGAGATTTCTTAGTTCCCTTATAGGAATTAGTCTGTGCGTATTTACTTACGCTCAAAAGCCGTTCTATTTCATTCATGATCATGGGCGTGTCCAGATCGATACGCTGACCTTGGATGGTATAGAAGATTTTGGTATGAATCGATTTGTGGTGAACTTAGGTAATCATGGTTCACCTCAATTTAATTTAAAGCCTGAAATAGAAGATCTCATCTCCAACGATTATTCATCACTGTCTTTTCTTAGAGGACATCAATTCTTTAGGTATCATGTCTATAAGCCTATAGTTGACGCCAAATATGTGATTGGAAGGGCGCAAGAGCAACATTTCTCATTGGTTCATTCGCAAAATGTTTCTAAGAATGTGAACTATTCAATAGGCTTGGATAAGATCAATTCAAAAGGACTTTATCAGAATCAAGCTACTAATAACACGGATATTTATCTGAACAGTTATGGTACTGGTTTGTTTAAGAATAGATATGATTTTGATCTCACATTTAATTACATCAATGCCGCAGCGGTTCTTAATGGTGGATTAGAAGATGATTCAACTTTCATCAATGATACTTTAGATCTACAAAATAGAGCTTTGCTCGATGTTAATTTACAAAATGCTTATCAAGAGTTAAGGAGATGGAATGGTGTTTTTGGTCATTCCTATAAGATCTTAAACCAATTGGATTCAGCCCAAAAAGGGTACACAATAGCCTTGCTCAATAGATTTGAATTTCAGCAAAATTCTAGGTTGTTCTATGACTCTATTTTAAATACATCATTTTATGATAGAATATTAGTTGATTCTTTGCTAACTAATGAAACGATTAGGTATCAATCCACAGATGGATATTTAGGATTAAAATTCGGGTCGTATGGAAATTCGGATCTGATCCTTGATGGAGGAATTCAGAGTTCGTACAATACCTATACACAATCAAACTTAGATACGTTCAGATGGGACATAGAGGGTAAATTGAATGGTCTGTTCATTTGGCAGGATCTCATTATTCAAACAAAGTTGGCATATTTGATCAATGATGCCTATGCCAATCATGATTATAATGTAGATCTTGAAGTATGGAAGTCTATTGGAAAGTTCGATCTGATTGGTAAAGCTTATTTAAGTAATGAACGACCTCAGATAGATCTGCTAAAATATTCGGGTAATAATGTTTCATGGAATAATTCCTTTCAGAAATATCAGATCAGACATTACGAATTAGGGCTGAATTATTCTGGAAAATGGAATTCGGCTTTAAAAGTGAATTATTTTGATGTGATCGATCCGATCTATTTTGGATATGATAAGACTCCTTATCAGATAGATGGCGTTTCTCAGTTGATCAGAAGTTCATTAGAATTAGAGAATTCCCAAAGTGAAAAGTGGGATCTAAAAGGAGAGTTTCATTATCAATACCTTGGTGGATACAATGTTTTTAGATTGCCTTCTATTCTATCTGCTGTGAGTGCAGCTTTCAAGTTTAAAGCTTTCAAGCATAAAATGAATCTGGCCATTGGAACAAAGATCACTTACTTTAATAAATACTCATCTAAATCATTCGATCCTGTTTCAGGACAGTATTTCATAGCTGCAGATGACAAAGTAGGTAACTACCCTTATGCTGATATTTATTTGAAAGGGAGAGTGCAAAGAGCTACCTTCTTTATCATGATGTCTAATCCTCAACAAGGCTTATTGGGATACAATTATTTCTATTTCCCTGGTTACCCAGCCAATGATCGTTTTTACCGAATTGGAGTGAGCTGGTTATTCTTGAATTAGGTAATTCTAGTTCTTTTCTAGATCATTCTGTACATAAAGTATCCATGAATTTTCAGGTTGATCTTGTAAGTTTATATCTGGTGTAATTCCTATTTTCTCAAAGTCTAAGTCATATTTGTTAATAATATGCAAGGTTGTTATTGAAACCCAAATTCCAAGATCCTTAACCTCATATGGTCGCCAGTCGCCATAGGAGAGCAATCCTCCTGTGTTTTCCCCATATACTTTTGTTTTATTTCCTTCCCTTGAGTAAAGAATAAAACTTTCCGTCATGCTCGCACTCCAGCGATTACATATGATCGCTACTTTTTTTGGATAATTATAAATCGTATCTAATATTCCTTTTTCAAATTCAAAAGGCGTAAAAGTACCCTTGTATTGCTTTAAAGTGTCTACATAAGCCAATTCGTACAAGCTATCTTCATAGGTGTCCGCATAATCATATTTGGTAGAATCATACCAATTGTAGTTGTCCAAACTGACCCACATAGACGCACTTATTGGATCTGTATATTCTTTTTTTGTCAGAATAAGAGGTAATAGAGGTGTAATACTGGCATTACCACCACCACCATTGTTTCTGATGTCTATGATCAAAAAAGGATGTGATTGAATAGAACCAATTGACGAATGAACTAGTGAATCTATCGTATTTTCATAATCAAGCATAAATGAAGGTATCCGAAGGTAGGTGGTCTTTGAAGAAAGTTCCTTGAATTCAAATGAATCACTAATTGAATTTGTATTTTCAGTAGTATTTAGAGTATCGCGATAGAATTTAAAAAGCCTGCCAATTTCCAAGGTGGTACCGTTAATTCGAACAGCAAATTGTTGGGGCCTTCTTGTATTTCTCCAATACAAACATTGAAGTTCATTTTTTGAATCATAAAAGAACTCAAGTTTTACCTGTCCTTCAAGCCAAAACAAGCCATCACTTTGACTAATCGTTCCAACGAAATCGTGTAATTTAGTTTTGTGTTGAAAAATGTCAACAGAAAAGCTCCCATCTTGAAAAAACCAGATTCCCTCGAGTTCATTGTGCTTGGGTACATATTTGATCGGTTTTAATATGATAGGTTCTTTAGAATAGTGATCACGGATCAATGCAGTATCTGTAATCGACTCATAAGGTATTTCAGATTCCAGATAATCAATGAATAGATGATTGTCGCGAATGATAGCTATTAATCTTGCTACTAGACCGATACAATCTTTCTTTGATGTGATTTTTTTTGATAATTTATTGATCAGTTTCACATGTGCTTTATAGTATTCAAATTGTTCATTGATCACAATTTGGTGCTGAAAGGAAGCTGAGTTGGTTTCTAGTTCTTTTTCGATAGATATTACGACATCATGACAATTACATGACTGTCCAAAATTGGTCAAAGAATTAAAATGCAGGAATAATAGTAGTACTAGGATATTTTTCATTTCGCTAAATTATTAATTTTAATCCTTAAATAATTTAAAAGAAAATTTGAACCACAATAAGGCAACTATTTTACCGCTGGTCAATTATTTCTGACGCAGTTAGGAAGATTATCCCTACTTTTACTTACATAGAAATTGAATATATATGAGAAAATCCATTTATCTATTAGGAATTTTATTGTGGTCTGGAGTTACATTGGCTCAAAAGACCAGACCAGAGAACTGGTATTTACTAGATCCAACTGTTGACAAAGTTTACGGAGCTGGAATTGAAGAAGCTTACAAAACGTTAGGTGATAGAAAAGCTGAAAAAGTGATCGTTGCAGTTATCGATAGTGGAGTAGAAGTAGATCATGAGGACCTTAAAGATGTGATCTGGACCAATGAAGATGAAATCCCGGGTAATGGTATTGATGATGATAACAATGGTTATATTGATGATGTTCATGGATGGAGTTTTTTAGGAGGAGCAGAAGAGGATATTAACTATGAGGCAACAGAATTAGCTAGGATCTATCAAGAATTAAAGCCTAAATACGATGGTAAGGAGGTGACTTCTGGTGATGAAAAGGTTCGAAAAGAATATGAGTACTGGTTAGAGATCGAAAAGGCCTACAAGGAAGATATGGAAATGAACCAGCAACAGTACCAAACGATGGAATTATTGTTGGCTTACATGGAGCGTGTAGAGAAACAAACAGGGGCGAAATTCTCTAAGGAAACTAACAAATCCTATTTAGCTCCAGATGATAGAGATAAAAGGATTCAGAATGTGATGAAATTGATCTTGATGGGTTCTGATGCAGAGTCTTTTAAGCATGAATTGGAGCACGGAGCAGAGGCTTACGGAGGGATGATCAAATACAATAAGGTAGATTCTGATTCTCTTCGAAGAGCTGTAGTAGGTGATAATCCTGAGGATCTTGTGGAGAAATTCTATGGTTGCAATCGTTACGAAGGGCCAGATGCCATGCACGGATCTCACGTAAGTGGAATTATAGCAGCGAACAGAACAAACAATCTTGGGATCATAGGTGAAGCTAACAATGTTGAGATCATGGTATTGAGAGCTGTTCCTAATGGAGATGAAAGAGATAAAGATGTGGCTAATGCTATCATCTATGCGGTTGACAATGGAGCTAAGGTGATCAACATGAGTTTTGGTAAATACTATTCTCCTGACAAGGAAGCGGTAGATGCAGCAGTAAAATATGCTGAAGAACATGATGTCCTTTTGGTTCATGCTGCTGGCAACGAAGCTAAGGATAAGGATGTTGAAGATTCATATCCTATGAGATACATGAATGATGGAACTGAGACAACTAATTGGATCGAAGTTGGAGCAAGTTCTTATAAAGGAGGTAAAGATCTAATCGCAAGTTTCTCCAATTACGGAAGAACTAAAGTTGATTTCTTTGCTCCTGGTGTAGATATCTACTCAACAGTTCCAGATCAGAAATACGAAGATGCTTCAGGAACTAGTATGGCTTGTCCTAGTGTAGCTGGTGTTGCGGCTTTGATCAGAAGTTATTTCCCAGAGTTAACCGCTGCTGAGGTTAGAGATGTTCTAATGAAGACGGTTGTGATGTACAAAGGTAAGGTTTACAAACCAGGAGGAATGATCGTGGAGACCAAGAAGGGTCCAAAAGAGAAAAAGGTGAAAGTAACAGTGGCAGAACTTTGTATCACTGGTGGATTCGTGAATGCAAACAACGCAGTGAAATACTTGTTGGAACAAGGGAAGTAATTCTAAATGTATATAAAAGAAAAGCCGGTCTGATGATCGGCTTTTTTTGTATATTTAACTCATGAGATCGTTCATTGTTCTATTTAGCATATTCATACTAGTGAGTTGTGATTGTTACAGGTCCTATCAGGGAGTTGTCATTGATGCTGAAACAAATGAACCAATTGGTGGTGTTGAAATATATAGTTCCGCATCTAGAAAGTACTTGAATACAACGAGTTTGGAAGATGGTAGCTATTCTGGAAATATTGTTTCAGGTATGAGGCAATGTTTTAAACCTCACTATTTTTTGTTTACCAAGGAAGGTTACCGAGATACGCTTGCGGTCGACTCAGGTAAACTTCTAATGTTCAAATTAGGTGATCAAGAATAACAAATCAATTCAAATAAGCCTTTAAACGGTGATGTGGTAAGTGATCCAGATTGTTCATAAAAACTGGGTCTGATATATGTGACAAAGTGGTGGTCTTTAGTAACTTTAGACCTTTGATTTTTTAGACAGGAGATAGCCGCATGTACTTAATATTCGATACCGAAACGACAGGATTACCGAGAGACTTCAATGCTCCCATTACAGATACGGATAATTGGCCTAGATGTGTTCAGATTGCTTGGCAACTTCATGATGATCTGGGGAATTTAATTGAGCAGAAAGATTACATTATTCAACCTGATGGATATGATATTCCATTCCAATCAGAGCAGATACATGGGATCTCTACCAAATTGGCGCAAACCAGAGGAGTTGATGCAGTGACTGTATGGAAAGAATTTGCAGAGGTGCTAGAAAGATCGAAATTCGTTGTTGGTCAGAATATCACTTTTGATATCAATGTGATGGGGTGTGAATTGTACCGTTATGATGTTGATTCAAAATTGGCTGCATTACCTGTATTAGATACCTGTACTGAGGTAACAGCCGAATTGTGTAAGATTCCGGGAGGTAGAGGAGGTAAATTCAAATTGCCAACTTTGACCGAGTTGCATGCTCATCTTTTTGGGGTTCCATTTGCAGAAGCGCATAATGCTACTGCCGATGTGGAGGCTACTACGCGTTGTTTCTTAGAATTGATCAGACAAAAGGTCTTCACCAAAGAAGAATTACTTCAGGATGAGCAGTACTTTGACAGGTTTTTAGTCGAGCATCCGAGTCAGATCGGTACTTGGGGGATCAAACACCTCAATTTAAAAGCAGAAAGTGCTGCCCTTAAGGAAGATGCTGATGCAGGAATATCGAAATCTGACAAATCGGAGAATCTTAAGCGATTAGAAAAGGTCAGATACACACATCTGCATAATCACACGCAATTCTCAGTATTACAATCTACTACCACTATCGGAGATCTGATCACTGCAGCAGCCAAGAATAGATGTCCAGCGGTAGCGATCACAGATATAGACAATATGATGGCCGCATTCCAGTTTGTGAATGCTGGCGATGCGCATAACAAAGGGATCAAAGGAAAGATCCAGGAACTGGAGGATAAGATAAACGCTGGTGTTAAACTAGAGAAACTTCCAGATGATCCAGACGCAACAATAGAAGTTCCTTTGGTAGAGGAAGAGATCGCCAAAATGGAGCAGGAAATTGCTGACCTCAAATTGCAATACGTTAAACCTATTGTTGGTTGTGAACTGTTTGTTTGTAAGGATAGATTCAACAAAACTGTAAAGGATAATGGAAGTCTTGTTGTTTTTATTGCTAAGAATAAGAATGGTTATCACAATTTGGCTAAACTGGCATCAGCAGCACATATCGAAGGAAAATATTATGTTCCAAGGATCGACAAGAACATCATTCCCGAATTGAAGGAAGATATCATTGTCACTACTGGAGGTTTGGATGGTGAGATCCCTCAGTTGATCCTGAATGTAGGCGAACAGCAAGCAGAAGAGGCTTTTGTATGGTGGAAAGAACAATTTGGTGATGATTTCTATATAGAATTGATCAGACATGACCTCCCTGAGGAAGAGATGGTCAATAAAACTCTGCTCAAGTTTGCAGAGAAGTATAGCGTAAAGTATTTTGCTTCTAACAATACTTTCTACATTGATAAGAAGGATGCAGAAGCACATGATATTCTTTTGTGCATCAAGGATGGAGAGCAAAAGTCTACACCGATAGGTAGAGGTAGAGGATTTAGGTTTGGTTTTCCGAATGATCAATTCTATTTCAAATCTCAGGATGAAATGAAAGAACTCTTTGCAGATCTTCCAGAGGCCATTGAATGTACAGAAGAGATCGTAGACAAGATAGAATTCTATACACTAGGCAGAGACGTTTTACTTCCTGCCTTTGATATACCTGAAGAGTTTCAGGATCCGAGAGATGCAGAAGATCCAAAGTTAAAGATAGGAGAGAACAATTATTTAAAGCATCTTACCTATGTAGGAGCAGAAAAGAGATACGGTACAGTTACTGATGACATCAAGGAACGTTTGGACTTTGAATTAGAAACCATTAGAAATACAGGTTATCCGGGTTATTTCTTGATCGTTCAGGATTTTATTGCTGCGGCCAGAAAGATGGGAGTGTCGGTTGGTCCAGGAAGGGGATCCGCAGCGGGAAGTGCGGTGGCTTATTGTATCGGTATCACAAATGTAGACCCTATTAAGTATGATCTCCTGTTTGAGCGTTTCCTAAATCCAGAAAGGGTTTCCATGCCCGATATCGATATTGACTTCGATGATGAAGGAAGAAGCAGTGTGATCCAGTATGTGATCAATAAATATGGTGCTAATCAGGTAGCTCAGATCATTACCTACGGTACAATGGCGGCCAAATCATCTATAAGAGATGCTGGTCGTGTACTTGAGTTACCGTTGCCTGATACGGATAGGATCGCTAAGTTGGTGCCAGATATGAAACTCAACAAGCTGTTTGATCTTTCAGAAGAACAATTAGCAGAGAAGTTGAGTGGTGACCAAATGAAAATGGCTATCGAATTGAAGGAGATCCTTGAGCAAAGAGGAATCGAAGGTGAAGTTGTTCGTCAGGCGAAGACCATCGAGGGTTCGATGAGAACAACAGGTATTCATGCTTGTGGTGTGATCATAACTCCTAGTGATATCAGAGAACACGTTCCGGTAGCCTTAGCTAAGGATTCTGAAATGTGGAGTACACAATTCGATAACTCCGTGGTAGAGTCTGCAGGTCTGCTCAAGATGGACTTCTTGGGGTTGAAGACATTGACCCTCATCAAAGACACTTTAAAGATCGTTAAGGCTAGATTAGGACTGGATATAGACATTGAAGCCATTCCTATTGATGATACGGCAACCTATGAATTGTTCCAGCGAGGAGAAACAGTAGGTATATTCCAGTACGAATCTGCTGGGATGCAGAAATACTTAAAAGATCTTAAGCCAACTCAGTTCTCGGATCTCATAGCGATGAACGCTTTGTATCGTCCGGGACCATTAGAATATATTCCTCTTTTCGTAAAACGTAAACATGGTATAGAGCCTATACAGTATGACCTTCCGGCTATGGAGGAATACTTGGAAGAAACCTATGGAATTACGGTCTATCAGGAGCAGGTAATGTTATTGTCACAGAAGCTTGCAGGATTCTCAAAAGGTGAAGCCGATACCCTTCGTAAGGCGATGGGTAAAAAACAAAAGGCTGTACTGGATAAGATGAAGCCCAAGTTCTTGGATAGAGGAGAAGAAAATGGACACAATAGAACTATACTAGAGAAAGTTTGGAAAGACTGGGAAGCATTTGCTTCCTATGCCTTTAACAAATCTCACTCTACTTGTTATGCTTGGATAGCCTATCAAACGGCCTATTTAAAAGCTCATTATCCAGCAGAATATATGGCTGCCGTGCTAAGCAATAACATGAACGATATCAAAACCGTGACCTTCTTTATGGAAGAATGTAGGAGAATGGGGTTGAAAGTGTTGGGTCCAGATGTCAACGAATCGTACCACAAATTTGCTGTCAACGACAAAGGTGAGGTTCGTTTTGGTATGGGAGGGATCAAAGGAGTAGGAGAAGGACCAGTTAAGGCAATAACGGAAGAAAGGAAGAACAACGGTCCATTTACCTCTATTTTTGATATGGTCAGAAGAGTTTCTCTGAAAGATTGTAACAAGAGAGTGATGGAGAGTTTGGCTTATGCGGGAGCATTTGATGGTTTTTCAGATCTTCACAGAGCACAGTATTTTGGAGAGGATGATAAGGGAAGAACTTTAATAGAGAGTTCGCTTAGATATGGTTCTGCCTATCAAACAGGTCAGGATTCTAGTCAGGTGAGTCTTTTTGATATGGCTGGAGGTGATGATATTGAGATACCTACTCCGGGAATACCTAATGTAAAGGAATGGAGTATTTTCCAGAAACTCAATTTTGAGAAAGAGGTGGTAGGGATCTATATTTCTGGACATCCAATGGATGATTATAGTCTGGAAGTGAATAATTTCTGCGACATACAGTTAAGTGATCTGAATGAACATCTAAACAACCTGCCAGATAAGGATTTCTCATGCGCTGGGATCATTTCGAATTGTGCCCATCTGGAGAGCAGGAAAGGAGCTAAATATGGATTCTTCGAATTACAAGATAAATCTGGAGCGATGGAGTTCAGGCTATTTGGTGAAACTTATCTAAAACTTCAACATTTCCTGGTCCCGGGAAATTTCCTATATGTCAAAGGAAAGATCCAGTTGAAAGGGAAGAAGTTCAATCCTGATGGAAAACAAAAGGAATTCAGTGTGCAGTATGTAGAATTACTAACCAATATTCGCGATAGACTGTTAACCAAACTTTATGTTAGATTGGATGCATCATTGATCACTAGAGACAGTTTGAACGACCTGGAGGAGATCTTTGACAAGTATGAAGGAAACAGAACCAT
This sequence comes from Flavobacteriales bacterium, assembly GCA_020635565.1. Lineage (GTDB taxonomy): Bacteria > Bacteroidota > Bacteroidia > Flavobacteriales_D > Parvicellaceae > Parvicella. The sequence goes on from JACJZN010000013.1 coordinate 20,517, forward strand.
CTACTTGGATCTGATCGACTATGAAGAAGCATCGGGAGTTACTTTGCTTTCAAGAAATAAGAAGGTCAATGTTTCTAACGAATTTTTGAAGGATATCAAAGAAGTACCAGGCTATGAAGGTTTTTCGGTCAATAAATCAGATCTGAATAAGCGACTGCATCGCCTTAAAATGGAGCAGGAGCAAATGAAATTGGAGGCAGAGGCCGAAGAAGAAAAAGAAGAGATGGATGTGGAGAACTAATCAATAATTGAACAGAAATAAGGAGATCAAATATGAAATTATACGCTTTAAATACAGGGAACTTTAAATTAGATGGTGGGGCTATGTTTGGCGTTGTTCCAAAGTCTTTGTGGCAAAGAACCAATCCAGCAGATGAGAATAACATGTGCAATTGGGCCATGAGATGTTTGTTGATCGAAGATGGTAACAAACTGATGCTGATTGATGCGGGGATCGGGGATAAGCAAGATGAGAAGTTTTTCTCGCATTATTACTTACATGGTAATGATTCTTTGGATGGAAACCTGAAGAAACTGGGATTCAGCAGAGAGGATATTACAGATGTGTTTTTAACCCATTTGCATTTCGATCATTGCGGTGGGGCAGTGGAATGGGCGAATGAAGAGCATACGCATACCAAAACCACCTTTAAGAATGCCTCCTTCTGGAGCAATGAACTTCATTGGAAATGGGCTACGGAGCCTAATCCACGTGAAAAAGCATCTTTCCTAAAAGAGAATATTCTCCCGATACAAGAAAGTGGACAATTGAAACATGTTCAAAGGAATGGCAGGATCACAGAGGGCGTTTTCCCAAACATCGATGTTTTCTTTGCAGATGGTCATACTGAGAGTCAGATGATCCCATTGATCAATTATAAAGGAAAGAAGATCGCTTTTATGGCAGATCTATTACCAAGTACAGGTCATATTCCATTGCCGTATGTAATGGGGTATGACACAAGACCACTGTTGACCATGGATGAGAAAAAGCTCTTTCTAGATAAATGTGCTGATGAAGAGATCATCATGTTCTTGGAGCATGATTCAGTTAACGAGTGTTGTACCGTACAAAGAACAGAAAAAGGCATAAGACTGAAAGATACTTTTCAATTGAGTGAATTGGGATAATAACTTTCGAAGTTTTTACAAAGTTCTGTGATGGTATATTTTCCAGTTCTCCATTCATAGATTAATGCGACTTTTTGTTCCATATTCGTTGTTTCTTTCCAAGGCACAGATCTCTGATTTTGAAGTCAGATTTCTACCCAAATAGTGTAAACGATGTTTCTTTAACTTTGTAAATGATGTTTGTTTACCGTACCTTATTGAGTACAACGCTCTGGCTATGAAAAGTGCGGAATTGAGAAGCGATAGTTCTCAATTGAGCACGCGTGTAAGCCAAAGCTGCGGTTTAAGTTTAATTTATTTATACAAAACGCTAAAGCGGAGCTTTGGCGCTTGGTAGTAGTAAAGTTAGTATTTAGTTCTACTGTCCGCATTTTTTATAGCCTTTGTTGTGCACAGTAATTATTTATAATAGTTTTTTGAGCCTATTCCAATCGTCCAAAAATATTTTGCTTTTTCCTTATCTTCAAGAATCCAATCTTCGTGTTCAGAATATGTTCCTTCTTCTTTCATTTCAGAAATCATTTCTTCAACATCGACCTCACACGAATCTCTGAAAATTCCTACGGAGGATTCTAGAAATGAATAACAATAAGGTTCTTCGGTGTCATCTACTTGACCATTATTCTTTTCGCTCAGAAGTTGAATAAAACTGTGACTAGTAACCTGAAATGGATTCACTCCATAGATTTCTACTTCTGTTTTTTCTGGAAATGGTCCGTTCAGGAATTCGATAAACTCTATTTTTTCAGAGTCATCTAAATCAATTCTAATTTCCAAGTCATCATAGAACAATTGATTTTCTGAGTCGCTAGATGGTCTGCCTAGCATATTAATCAATTCTTTTTTAGGTGTGCCGAATTCAATGAATTGATTTCCGACTTTAACACCTTGTAATGGAAGCAAAATAATTTTCATCAATTCTTAGAGTTTATCCATATTGTGCACAACTAATATATAACAGCACGTATGGTTGTTATATACATTACATCGAAACCAAATTTAATAAATTAATCAGACTTTTAGTGTTGTGATCGATGAACAGGTATGATCTCTACAAACTATTGTGTAGAGAGGTTGTTAGCGCAAAATAGTTTTGTTTTTTCAAGCTATTAAGACCTATTATTTACACCTTCGCTCCGTGATTTTTGGCTTCTGCGATCCAAACTTCGGCTAGTCCTTTTGGATCTGCTCCAATACTGCTTGCGAGAAACAGAGCCGATCGCAGCATTAGCGCGGAGGCATCTCTTAGTTCATTGATATTTTCCAAACCGCCAAAACGCTCTTGTGCTTTTTGTTGAAACAGATCATGGTGAAGAGTAATGAACGCCATCGGATCCTCTTTGTTTACTTCGACTTCGGGAAATAATATAAGGTCCACCCAGTCTTGTGGGATCTCATTTCTCAAGATATCTGGAGATTTCTTTCCGGCATCTCGCCACATGGCTAATGTCTTTGTATCTCCAGAAGAAGCTAATTCTGTATCTAATAATAACTCAAAGGCTATTTCTGCAATGTTTTGAACCATTTCTAGATAGGCATCTTGTGCTTCTTCAAACAATGCAGTTTTCTGTCCAGCCAAATATTCGGACACGGTTAGAGTAGGCAGATTCGTTACTTCTGGACACTCTGCAAGGCAAGGGAATTGCTTACCTTTAAACATGTAATTTGCCTCTTCGTTTTGGATATACCTACCTATTGGAAACAATCTACAGGCTAAGGGTCTGGCCTCATAAATGCTACAGCCCTTGCCCTCCACATATTGCCGACAAGCTTTTTTGTGGTTAGATATTAGATCTCCATCAAACCTTAGTCTTATACCACCAAATTCACAATACAATTGATTGAATTCTCTAGCGGTCATTTTTTTTGCATCGGCCATTACTGCTAATTCCCAAGGGTTCAATAGAACCTGATTGCCAAAACAACAACTTCCCGCTCTGGAACAGGTTAGTGGTAAAACATCATCAGGAGAAAGTTTCGTGATCTGATTCATTAGTTTAATTTTTGAAGAAGATAGTAGCCGTCATAAAATCCCTTATTCACCTCCACTGTGTAGCTTTCGCCAATAATAAATTTCTCATTATCAGCGCTTTCGCTAACCTTATAAGAGAAATTACCTTGTGGACATTTGATTGATATATAGTGATCCGTAACTCTCCCGTTTCCAGTATGCTTCCCTTCCACTGTGATCTCAATTTTTTCGACCTCTTGGTCTCTTAACCAGTAATTCAGGTTCATTCTGATACTTAATACCAACAGAGCACTGGAGCCAATTAGAAAAATGGAAAAACCAATCATTCCAAGGTAGCGAAATTTACTTTTCAAATGTATGTAATTCTTCAATAAGCCTTTTTTGTAGAAAGTTATAATCAAAGCAAGATAGACAAGGAAAACGCAGCCAACTGCATACAGATTCAAACTAAAATTGTCCATTAGTGCCAACTTCGAAATGAAACTTAAGTTGTACATCATGAGAATTAAGGACAAAAAAAATGGTCCTAATAGCACCAGATAAGCTAGCGACTTTTCTTTTAGTTTCATTTTAGATCTGAATTAATTGAGATTGATCTAACGGTTTTCTGATTCACCTAATAAATAGAACGGTCTGATTAGACTTTGTTTTTTGCTTGTCCAAATTCATTATTAAGCAGCGTCACCAAGTCGTCATATTTAATCTTCAATCTGGTGGAAACGATCATAAGCGGAGAACCATAAAAGGCAAGGTTCTTTCTCAACTGTCGCACAGCTGTTTTCTTTGCTTGTTTGATGTATTTCTCAGGATCATTAGTATGTAAAATGATCAACTTAATAGGACCTACTTTTTTCGCTTCGATCTTTGTGATATCATTCCATTCAACGAGACCTGTGTAAGAAGCATTGGAGAGATCTGTAATTCCTGATCGATCGATGATGAGACCAGTACTTTTGACAAACCATTTTCTGACTAAAAGGATGGTTCCTATCAGCCCAATGATGGCACCAGCCAAACCA
>JACJZN010000014.1 GCA_020635565.1 Flavobacteriales bacterium
ATGGCTCATGGTTTTGTTAGTTTGGAAGATGACACTATATTCTCTTACAAATGTACAAATTACTACAATCCTTTATCTGAAGGCTGTATTATGTGGAACGATAAAACTCTTAATATAGACTGGAAAATTGATAATCCAGTAATTTCTGAGAAGGATAAGAGTGGTCAGATTTTTACAAGTTTTGTTTCACCATTTTTATAACTTTATTGGAAACTTCGCAATATATATTTGTCGTTTATGCGTCTTTCTTTGTGTCTATAGTATTCTTCTCACTTTTTATTAATACTATTTTCTTAAAGTTTGCCACAACATTAGGAATTCGAGATAAAGAAGCGCCTATTATTAGATGGAGTAGTGTTTCTAAGCCTGCTCTCGGAGGGATTTCATTTTATATAGCATTTTTATTATCTACTGCGTCATTCTCTGTTTTTTTTGAACCGGAATTGATTTTTAAGCATGCTGGAACCTTGGGGCTATTGGGATCTACCGCATTGGCATTTTTAATGGGATTGGCTGATGATGCATATGACACAAAACCACTTCTGAAGTTTGGTGTCCAGATTTTATGCGGAATAATTCTAATTTCAACAGGTACTGTTATTAACCTGGTTGACAATGATTGGATCGATTATGCCTTGACTATTCTTTGGGTTATTGGAATAATGAATTCTATAAATATGTTGGACAATATGGACGGGATTACAACCTCTGTTTCATTGGCAATAATTGTGATTTGTTTGATTTCCTTATCGTTTCAGGGTGGATTTGCTACTTTCGACTATATGGTAATGTTAGGAATTTGTGCAGCTTTGATTGGATTCTTATTTTTCAATTGGCATCCGTCAAAGATGTTTATGGGGGATACTGGTAGCCAATTCATTGGAATGTTCTTAGCTTATATCGGGATCAAGTATTTGTGGAATGGTACTTTGCATTCAGGATCTAACGAATTGACCCAGCAGGTTGTTCAGGTTCTAATAGCTTTCATTATTCCTATTGTTGATACAACTTCAGTAGTAATTAATAGAGTTAGTAGAGGGCAATCGCCTTTCGTAGGAGGTAAGGATCATACAACACATCATTTATCTTATTTAGGACTAACCGATAGCCAGGTAGGATTTACATTTTTAGGTTTGAGTGTATTGTCTATGCTGATATCTGTTGGTATATACAGATTCATTGACGTGTGGTTGTGGTATCATAATGTTATCTTTATTACTTACTTTCTATTAGTTTTTGTTACTTTGTTCTTTATTACACAGAAGAATAAAGACAAAAGAAAGTAAAGTGAATCGTAGATCGATCTATATCATATTTGGGTTTTTATTGGGAGTTACATTGGTAACTTGCATTAGTGTTGCCGGAGATAATTCTGGAGGAAATGAAGATGTTCAGATTGGAGAAACGGTTACTTCAGAAAAGACACTTGGGAATTTATTAGATGATTACAAAGTTTATGCAATGCCTCTGCCGCAAAAATTGGACTTTAGTAATGAACCCGTTCCTTTAAATAATCTTTTGGTTCAGGAATCACTAGATAAGGAAATTCATACAAATGTATATTGGCACTCTAACACCTTCTTTTATCTAAAGCGGGCTGCTCGTTATTTTCCAATCATAGAACCAATCCTAAAAGAAAATGGTGTGCCAGACGATTTCAAATACTTGGCGGTAATTGAATCTGGGTTAATCAATGCGACTTCCCCAAGTGGAGCTAAAGGATTTTGGCAATTCATGTCAAAGACGGCTACAGGTTACGATTTGGAGATCTCTGAAGATGTAGATGAAAGAAATCATTTGGTGAAATCGACTTTAGCGGCTTGTGAGTATTTAAAAGAAGGATATAAGAAGTTTGGTAGCTGGACTTTAGCCGCTGCTTCATATAATATGGGTAAGGCAGGTTTGGAAAGCCAGCTGATAAAGCAACAAGTCTCTAATTATTATGATGTATTACTTAATGCTGAGACAGCTCGATATGTTTACAGGATTTTAGCGGTAAAGTGTATTTTTGAATCTCCTCAGAGTTACGGATTTAATTTTACTTCAGATGATCTTTATCAACCTTTTAAAACAAAGGTGATTTCAGTGGATTCTACTATTGTTGATCTGGTTGAATTTGCCAAAATGAATCAAACTAATTACAAGACTTTGAAAGTTTTGAATCCATGGTTGATCAACGATAAGTTAGAGGTTAAAAATGGAGTAGTTTACCAGATAGAAATACCTGAAAAAGGTACGGGATTGGATGTGGTTTCTATGGATGCTTATAATAAGTGATAGTTGGAATTAGAGGGAGGTAATATAGAAGTTTACGGTGCCAGATCTCATAACCTGAAGAATATTGATGTCATTATTCCAAGAAATCAACTGGTTGTAATTACAGGATTAAGCGGAAGTGGTAAATCATCATTAGCGTTTGATACTATTTTTGCGGAAGGACAGAGAAGGTACATTGAAACATTTTCGGCATATGCTCGCCAATTTTTAGGAGGATTATCTCGCCCTGATGTGGATAAGATCACTGGATTATCACCGGTCATTGCGATAGAGCAAAAGACAGTTAGCAAGAATCCTAGAAGTACGGTTGGGACGATTACAGAAATCTATGATTTTCTTAGATTACTTTACGCAAGGGTGGGTGAAGCTTTTTCTCCAGAAACAGGCGAAAAAATGATCAAATATTCTGAAAAGGAGATTTTGGAATTGATTAATTCGACCTATAGCGGGAAGAGAATAATTGTTTTGGCTCCACTGGTTAAAGCTAGAAAAGGTCATTACAAGGAACTCTTTGAAAAATCAAGAAAGCAAGGGTTTTTAAAGGTTAGGGTAGACGGAGAATTGAAGGATATTATTCCTTTGATGAAAGTAGATCGTTATAAGACGCATGATATAGAAATTGTGATCGATAAGATCCAAGTTGATGATAACTCAAAAAGTCGATTGACCAAGGCAATTGAATTAGCTTTAAAGAAGGGCAAAGGAGAGTTGTTAATCTTGGATTATGATATTAATGCCGTTAAACATTATTCTAGGTCATTGATGTGTCCTACAACAGGTTTTTCACTTCCTGAACCTGAACCAAATGTTTTTTCGTTTAATTCGCCACATGGAGCTTGTAGCAATTGTAATGGGTTGGGCGTGGTTAGTGAAGTTGATATGTCCAAGATCATCCCAGATGACGGATTATCTGTAAAAAAGGGAGGTATTGCACCTCTAGGAAAATTCAGTACGAATTGGATCTTCAAACAAGTAGAAGTCATTTTAAAAAGTGGAGATTGCACGTTAGATACGAAAATTTCAGACATACCTAAGGAGATACTCCATAAGATCCTTTATGGTACGGATGAGATAATTAAAGTCTTAGGAAACTCAGGAATACATGAAGTAGTTTCAACCTTTGAAGGTGTTATTGATTTTGTAATGAGGCAAATGGATGACGATACATCCAAAAGTATTCAAAGGTGGGCAGAAGGATTTACAAATGTGATCAATTGTCCGTCTTGTTCGGGAAGTAGACTAAAATCTGATTCTTTGATGTTCAAGATCAACGGTAAGGATATAGGCGAAGTTTCTTCGATGGATTTGTTGGACCTTAAAGCTTGGGTGGATCTGAGTGAAAGTACGTTCAACGATTCTCAAAAAGTAATAGCGAAAGAGGTTGTTAAGGAGATCAAGGCAAGAATAGACTTTTTGCTCGAGGTTGGATTGGGATATCTTAACCTTAATTTGGGAGCGAAAACATTATCTGGCGGTGAGGCACAGCGCATTAGGTTGGCAACTCAAATCGGTTCTGAGCTTACTGGTGTACTTTATATATTGGATGAGCCTTCAATTGGTTTACATCAGAGAGATAATGATCGTTTGATTAGTTCGTTGAAGAATCTTAGAGATATAGGTAATTCGGTCATTGTTGTAGAACATGATAGGGATATTATGATGAGTGCTGATCATGTAATTGATATTGGTCCTGGGGCAGGAATTAACGGAGGAAGAGTGGTTTCTCAAGGTGATCCAAAAGCATTAGTTGCAACTCATAGTTCTACGGCTCAGTACATAACTGGAGAGGCAAAAATTGAAGTTCCAAAAGAAAGAAGAAAGGGAAGTGGTAAGATTTTGAGTTTGAAGGGTGCGACAGGTCACAACTTAAGGAACGTAGATGCAGAATTTCCATTAGGTAAATTTATTTGTGTCACCGGAGTTTCAGGAAGTGGAAAGTCATCTTTGGTTAATGAAACGCTCTATCCAATTTTAAGTCAGCATTTTTATAGAAGTTTGAAAAAACCTCTGCCATTTAAAGAGATCAAAGGACTTGAAAATCTTGACAAAGTGATTGAAATTGATCAGTCTCCAATTGGTCGTACGCCTAGATCAAACCCGGCTACATATACTGGTGTTTTTTCTGACATTAGAGATATTTTCACCAATTTGCCTGAATCAAAGATAAGAGGTTATAAAAAAGGTAGATTCTCGTTTAATGTTAAAGGAGGAAGGTGTGAAGAGTGCAAAGGAGGTGGATTGAAATTGATCGAAATGAATTTCTTGCCAGACGTTTATGTTCCGTGTGATGCCTGCCATGGACAGAGATATAACAGGGAAACATTGGAAGTTAGGTTTAAAGGGAAGTCCATAAATGATATTTTGGAAATGCCGATTAGTGAGGCATGTGAGTTTTTCAGACCAATACCTAGAATTTTTCAGAAGTTGATCACACTAGAACAAGTAGGTCTGGGATATATAAAGCTTGGGCAGCCAAGTACTACTTTGTCTGGTGGAGAAGCTCAAAGAACAAAACTGGCAACAGAACTATCAAAAACTGAAACTGGTAATACATTCTATATATTGGATGAACCAACTACCGGACTGCATTTTGATGATATTAAAATGCTTCTGGAAGTTCTAAATAGATTGGTCGATAACGGTAATACAGTTCTTGTGATCGAACATAATCTGGATATTATTAAGGTCGCGGATCATATCATTGATGTTGGTTTAGAGGGAGGAAAAGGAGGAGGAGAAATCCAATTTTACGGAACTCCGGAAGAATTGGTCAAGAAAAATGTAGGGTATACCGCCAAATATTTGAAGGAAGAATTACTTCGTTAATCAAAAAACGGTTTTAAACATAATTGCGAAGTCCTAAATAAAATTAACTTCGTGAAACTGATATTGAATTATTTAAAAGAAATTATATAAAATTATGGAAGAGGAAAGAGATAGAATTAAAGAGGCATTTCAACACAAAGATTGGAATCAAATTAAGACAAATGATAGCTGGGCTGTATTTAAGATTATGTCTGAGTTCGTTGAAGGTTATGAAAGGTTATCGAAGATTGGGCCATGTGTGTCAATTTTTGGATCAGCCAGAACAAAGCCAGAGCATCATTACTATAAATTGGCAGAGGAGATAGCTTTTAAGCTCACTCAAAATGGGTACGGAGTGATTACAGGAGGAGGACCTGGAATCATGGAGGCAGGTAATAAAGGAGCCGCTAAAGGAAAAGGTATTAGTGTTGGTTTAAATATTGAGTTACCATTTGAGCAACATTATAACCCGTATATCGATAGTGATAAAATGCTAAATTTTGATTATTTCTTTGTTAGAAAGGTGATGTTCGTAAAGTATGCGCAGGGATTTATAGTGCTACCTGGAGGTTTTGGAACATTAGATGAACTGTTTGAAGCTATTACTTTAATTCAAACAACTAAAACAGGAAAATTCCCTGTAATTTTAGTTGGAAAGTCTTTCTGGCAAGGTTTAATTGATTGGGTAAGAGATACTGTGTTGGGTGTAGAGAATAACATTAGCGCTGGAGACATGGATCTACTTAAAGTGGTTGATACGGCTGATGAGGCTGTAGCTGAGATCAATAATTTCTATAAGAAGTATCTCCTTACTCCAAACTTCTAAACTAAAATTGTTGAAAACCTTTTTTTATAGAGAGAAAAATCTTAAATTTGCTTGTTGAGGGGGGTAAAAAACTCTTCTAAACATCATTTTCTTTCTACGAATAAGAAGTTTGAAAAGTGTTAAAAACTAAACTACTAACGATGAAAAAAGGGCTTATTATTTTAGCTTTGTTAATTGCTTTGCAAAGGTATTGTCAGTATCAGAAGATGAGTTGCCTGATGTACTTACGCCGATTGGTGCTGGAGTTGGATTTACTTCATTTCTTTTGAGATTTGCGTTTGAATCAAATGTCTCAAAATTCTCCAATATTAGACCCATATACGTTTAATTTAGAAAGGAGATTCTCGGTCAGATTGCAGGGGTTCAATTGAAGGTTTATATGGTAAATTAGCTCAAAACGAAAGCAAAGTAAGGGGTTATTGAACATAATAGGAATTTTGAGTCATCTTTATTGCAGATTGGGGCTAATTTCGTTTTTCACTTTGATACGATGTTAGATTCACAAACAATCACCGTTTTCACCTTTATATCAGTGCCGGTTTCCATTTCCTTAAGTTTTGACCTCCTTTATGGTGATTTAAAAAGATTGCAAAATTAGTGTTGATTACAAATATTGGATAACGGAAACGATTTGGAATGTAAACCAAGGTGATACCGTTGAGGTAAGAAAACTCAACTTTATCGTGACTATAATTACGAAACCTGACTGAAGGATTCGGTTGTTAATTATAAGAGAAGTACTTTTCGCTGTTCCGTTAACTTTTGGATTAAAATGGAAGTCTGCTAACAAGTGAACAGGGAAGGATTTTACATACTTATAATATCACATTCAGATTGATCGATAATGTAAGTGATAATTGAAGAATGACAAATACTTGTATGGAGTGCGGTTCTCTCTCTTCAATACGTGATCAAAAGAAGGATCATACTTATGATGATGTAGATTTCGAGAGATAGAAAAGTCTGATAAAGATGGTGATGGAATACTAGATATCGAAGATTTCTGTCAAAATACTCCACAGGGAATTGAGAGGTTGATGGTAAAGGATGTCCTTTGATCAAGATAAAGATGGAGTTCAGATTATAAAAGATAAGGAGCTAAATTCAAAAAACCAGGAGTAGTAGTTGATGAAGAAGGTCGCGAATTGACTGATGAATTATTAGCTGAAAGAATTAAGCGTAAAAGGAGAAATTAATGAAGAAAAGAAAACAGTCTTTTCTGAAGATGCTTCTCAACGCAAATTAGATGATTTCAATCAAATTGAAAAGAACTCTAATGGAAAAATGCTGGAGGGTCTAATATCTTCTCAATCTTCAGGAGGCTGACTTAGATGGAAATGGTATTATATCTTCAAAAAGAGATCTTCAAAGCAATAGATGGTTTCTTTGATGGATCGAACAATTTTGTTGGTAAAGTTATTATACGATCTTGATAGATTATTTCCCTTTGAACAATAATATTGTTTAATAAAGAAAAAAAATATGAGCCTTGACTCATATGTCGGCTTTCTTTTACGTAATTGTCTTGTATAGAAATTAATAAATTGACATCTGTAATTTTAATAATTAAAATACTAAAATGAGATTCCTGTTTTTGTCATTAAGTTGCACTTTGTTTCCAATACCATTCTCAACATGAACATATTACGAGGATTAGTCCTCAGGGACATATGAGTCAGGTTAGATCACTAACGTCTCTCTTCTGATGGGAATTATATAGTTACTTGCAGGCTTTGGACAAGACAGCTTACAAAATGGAATGCGAAGAATGGAAGATCGTGGTGAACAATTCAGAGGTGAAATAGGAATTGGGAGGAGGGGAAGGATCTTACAAAACAGAATTGTCTCCAGATGATAAGGCATTCTCGCAATGGTTGGTTGGTTTGGTGCTGATGACGAAACAGAAGATCTTGAGAAAGTGGATTCTTGATTTCGAAACAGGCGAATTGGTAAGAGTATTCAAAGGTCTTACTGGTACACCAACTGGTTTAGGGTTTTCAACTGATGGAAGATATATAATTTATAGGATGAGAACAGCGATATTTTAAAGTGGAAGTAGCCACAGGAAAGAAAGTCTCAAGTTTCGTTTTCATTCGAAAGAATAAGGATGAATCCTTTATTCGCTAGAAGGTAATCGTATGTTAACCATAGATTGGCTTGGGCAGTATGTTATTGGGATATATTTAACTCATCAAAGCCATTGGCTGCTGACAAGAAATTTATTAAAAGGTAAGCTTTATAATGATATCGGACCAATTGCTATTAACCTCAATTAAAATGGAAGCCGTATCATTTGTCTCAACTATAAGGATTATTGTGATGAATGAGAAAACCAAAATTTGCTGAGTATTTTGAGAAAGCTAAGGTAGTCCGATTTATTAAGCAATCTAGAGGGTCAAAATTCTTAACAGGTATTTGTTGGAAGTGGAGAAAAGAGAAGCTTCCCTTTGTTCCGTATATTCTAAAGTGGATGGAAAATATAAGGGAAATTGCAACGTACAGAGGTCACAGAACACTGTGCTAAGTGAGATTTTATAGATAATGAAACTTGTGACCGTGGCGGTAGCGATGATGAAGTGCATGCCTAAAGTTGAATAAAGATAACACTACAAAGAGATTAGAGGAATTAAAGGAAAGGTAATGCATTTTATGCCGCTGGAAAGGAGAATGAAATATTAGGATTTACATATGTCCACACGGAAAATTTTAAAAGTCTAAATTAACAACCGAATTCGATCTGCTCACAAAAGATTTTCGATCTATTGAGCAATGGATAATTTTAGATGTTCAATAATTACTCATGAGGCTCTATCTGAAGGTAATCACAACTTATAAGGCTTTAATGATGGTCTTGAATTCATGCTCAATAAAAAGGCGTGGGACACTGTGGTGAGAGAGATTGGAACGGTAGTAGATATAATGCACTAACGATCTCAGATAATGGATAGAGCATTCTGGAGGCAAAGAGGGAGTAGTAGAAGTACAAGGATAGAAAGGTGTGGATGGTGAATAGATTTGTTTCCGCATGAAGGTGAGATCTGGAGCTTCGTAATATTTCAAATGATGGTAAGAACTTGATGAATTGGGGAGCAGATAAGACCAAGAATTTGGCCATTAGATAAAACTTCTGGAGTTCAAAATCCAGAACAACCTGAAAATCTGGTCAGGAGAAGTAATGAAGAATTAGAGGTCCCATTAGATGAACAGCCAGGAAAAAGAGCATTTTCAAGCAGCCTAATATCTGAGGTCGAAAGCTGATGCAAGAACATATGCGGTGCATGGGAAAAAGACTATTACAGCACTTAAAGGAGGTAATTGGCCATGCAATTTTTTGGAGAGAACAGATTGAATTTTATAAGAGGCACAAGGTTTATCCTTCAGTTTCAAATGTATTTTACTGACGATAATGAGTGGGTTATTTGGAATCAAGATGGATATTTTACTTTCATAAAGAATGGGAGCAAAATGTAGGTATCACGTAAATCAAGGACAGGATAAAGAGGTAAAATTTTACCCATTTGAGCAATTTGATCTATATAACTCACCAGATATTATTTTTGAGAGAACTTGATCTGGGATAAGGAATTTGATCGAATACTATTATAAGATCTATCAGAAAAGGTTGAAGAAACACGGAGCAATCTCGAGAGCCAATTAGATCTAAGATATTCACGCTCCGCAGATGAGTTGATTGCTTTCGAAAAGGAGACCAACAGTGATTGGGCAACATTGAAATTGAGCAAGTGATTCTGGCACGGACATAAAAAAGGGTCAAGATCTATTTAAATGAGTACCTGGTTCATGGTTCTGAGGGTTTGGCAGCCAATTTTTTTGAATGGAGAACAAAAGTGTAGCGGCAGAATTAGTAAAAGGACTGAATAAGTTCGAAATTACAGTTGAAAAATGAAAAGGACTGAATCGCTAAAAACTTATTATGAAATTGAGAATGGCAAAATGTAGACAAGAAGCCAAGTCTATACATTGTCGCTATTGGAACTCTCTCAATATAAGGATAAGGCTTAATCTTAAGTATGCAGCCAAGGATGCAAATGTGATGTTGTGGATCTATTTAAGAAAATGATCCTCGGCTTATGGAAAATGTGTTTACTAAAGTGTTACCGATCAAGAAGTTACGAAACAAATATTCAGAATCTGAAAGGATTTCTTAATGGGGGCTAGAAATGATGAGCCAGATGGTTTTTGTTGCAGGACATGGATTGCTAGATGATCTTAATCTACTTCTATGCTACGCATAACGTTAATTTTGAGTAGCCTCTTCGGAGAATGGAATTGCAAGGAAGAGATTAAAGCATGGTTGAGGGGTTGAGGCATTAAAGAAAATACTTGATTGGTGGACACTTGTCAAGTAGTGGGAGAATTAGGACCAAGAGGAGGCTGGAGTTTCGAGGCGCAGAGAACACAGAAGATTCTGACGTAACAGTTTAGAAGTAAGCAAGGCTAGAATTCTAAAGCAGAGGGAATATCAGAAGAAGGGCAGAAATGATGAAAAGCAACCATTTGTAGATCTTAGGAAGGGAACGTTACTATAATAGCCAGTTCGGGAGGAGCTGAGTATAGTATGGAAAGTGATGAATGGAGAATGGGTTGTTTACTTACTGTCTTATTAATGGTATAAGCAAAAGAAGCTGATTTAGATAAAGATGGGCATATATTACTTTCTGAACTTAAATCATACATTCAAACTCGAAGCTGTTTAAATTAAGTAAGGGAAGACAGTCTCCAACTTCGGTGACTGAGAATCTAACTGTTGATTTTGGATGATTTGTGAATTACGAAAAATACGTACTTGAGAGCAATTGCTCTTCATAGGATTTGAAATAAATTTAAGATATGAAGAAGCTCTATTCTTTTCGATGATCGTTTTGGATGGATAACTTTCAGTTTTTCGCCAACCAGAACCCTACTTTCCAAAATAGGCTATGGTTTTGAGTTTACAGTTGGAGGAAGCATACAGCCATTGAATTCCCTGCAAATTCATCAATTTCTGCCCAACCAACCTTTACAACAATTGGATGGAATTACTCAATGCCGATTACATTGAGAAAGCACTTTTCAAAAAGGACAAATTTAATAGCAATTAATTGGTGTTCAAAAATGGGGTATTTAGGCGATGGATTTTATTCTTGAAAGTGATATGTCCTATATATTTCAAGAATTGGGCGCTGTAGTTTTATGAATACGTTGCGAATAAAGACCCAAGGCCTAAAACTCTTATTTACGAAATTGGATCACTTTAGAAAAATTGAACAGAATACAGGAATTGGTTTCTGCCAGTGGCTATGGACAGGCAAAAACCTATGGAACATGGAGTTGGATTTGAGAGGAAATTAAAGTGGGTCCATATACACTGATTTTCAGTTTAGATGTCGATTATTTCAGAAATGTTTCTGTCTCCATATGCTACAAACAGTGCTACATATAAATTGAATGATCCCGGGTTGGTTTTCGGCCCTTTGGGATTAGGGTTTCAATACTCATTCGAAAACCGCTAATTCATTGAGTCTTTAGATTCAATAGGATCAGAACCAGAAGCATTAAATTGGTATTTCAAATAAGCAATACGAACCTTGAGATTAAATTCTACTCCTTCCTTGAAATTATTCGCTGCGATGATGCCGGATTTATTTAGAAATATTTGAAAAGTACTATATGTTTAAAGTGATTATGAAAGTCCTGAGTACAAATTGCCAGAATTCAATTTTAATATGTTTGGTATATCAATAGGTTTTTGTTGTTCCATACTATTAAATCATTAGGTTCGAAAACTAATAACTTTGTTGAATGAGTGGTTTTCCTATTCAGCATAACGAGCCTTATTTAGGCCTCCTAGTGAGGGTAGACTAAATGATTATTCAAATTACATGGATGTTCATGGAACAAAATGTGCATTCTGTGAGATGTATACTCAAAGCAATTTGTTGCTAGGAAGGAGGAAGAGAAGTTTTAAATGATATTGAAGTTGATTTAAACCTTGGGGCAACACAGATCAAAAAAAAAGTTTTTCTTGCAGATGGAGATCCTTTAGTATTGTCCAATAGAAGATTAATGCCGATTCTGAGAAAACTGAGGGAAACATTTCCTAATTTGAGCAGAATTTCGAATCATGCTTCCTGAATAATATCACAAAGTCCGGAGTAGGAACTGGTTGAATCCTAAAAAAACAAATATCTAGATTTGCTTTAGCGTAGGATTGAATCTGGTGATGTATAGAACTTAGAAGCTATACAGAAAGGAGAAACATTTGAGTCAACAATAACCGCCGAATTAAAGCTCAAAATGTTGGAATGGACACTTGTTATGTGCTCCTCATTACAGGAGTTAGGTAAGGTTTTTACCAAAGAACATGTACTGAAATCAGCTGAAGTATTGAATTTAACCAACCTAAAATTTGTATCAACTTTGGTACTAACTCCCTCATAAAGGATTGACCATTATAGAAGTAGATTTGTGAGAATTTATCGAGTTAGATCTCAAGGAGCAATTATTGAAATGGAACTTTTTATGCAAAATTTGGAGTTGAAGGAAACCACATTTTAGAAGTGATCATGCCTCCAATCGTTTAGTTTTGAAAGGACATTAGGTAAAGATAAAGAGCAGTTTCTTAAACAGATTAAAGCGGCAATGGCAGAACCCAGATAGTTTCTTGAGACCAAATTATTATGGATATTAGAATGGGGCCCCGTAAGCGGACCCAAATTAAACCTAATTGATGAAAAAATCAGAACGAAGTAGAGATAATATCATCTCCATCCTCCAACGCTGAGTATAAGTTCACAACTGCATGCATTTGCATCTTTCTTTGTTTCAATATATCTGATTTTTGTCAGAGCATCTCTTTGAGCTGTCAAAACCTCCAGTATAATCAGCTCAGTGACTTGAACAAATGACGAGATTCTATTGACTGGTTCAAATACATCTACCTGTTGCTTGATATCAAGGCCGGTTCGGTATTGTCAATCATAGCTATCTGATTCGCCATCAGCAAACGATTTAATGATGCTCACTGATACCATACAGCTTTTGAATTTGTTCAGCATTTGCATTCAAATAATAATTTGCTTTGATTGCATTTCTATTGATCAATGGAGCAACAAGGTCTCCTGCTAAAGTATTACATCATCAAGGATCTTAGGTAGTTACTAAATACTTAGGATTAAAGCATTAAAACCAACACCAGCATTTAAACTCTAGAGAAGGATAGAATTTGCCTTGCAACTGCAACATCAATTTTGTTTGCTGCTAATTCAAGTTCAGCTAGTCTTATATCAGGTCTGTTAACCAATAATTGAGAAGGAATCCCCACATATACAGAGTCTGGTACAAGATCAACAAATCCATTCGAACTTCTAATGACAGGCTGAGGGAATTGTCCTAAAAGTATATTGATCTCATTTTCAGTTTGAACGATCTCTTGTTTGATGGAGAATTGTAAACTAGTCGTTTTCAGTACTTCAGCTTCAAATTTCTTAACCGCTAACTCAGTCACCTTTGCAGAAGCTTTTTGCATTTTAATGATCTCCAAAGCATTCTGTTGGATTTGAATGTTATTTTGAACGATCTGCAATTGATTGTCCAAAGCCATTAATTCGTAATATGAATTCGCAATTTCAGCAACTAACTGAGTGACTAAGAAATTTTTACCTTCAACTGTCGCCAGATAACGTAAAGCGGTAGCTTTTTTAGCATTGCGTAGCTTTTTCCAAATATCCACTTCCCAGTAAACATTAGCCCCAATAATGAAATCACCTAGCGGTTCAGGGAATTCTTTGCCATCCATTATTTCTGTGTTGGCATCATTTGCCCCTTGACTGGTATATCTACCTACCTTTTCAACACCCATTCCAGCTCCACCAGTTACAAATGGTAAGTATTCCCCTTTTCTAGCTTGGATCTCGTTGTTAGACATCAATATCTCCTGCATCACTATGTTCAATTCCTGATTGTTTTTCAATGCCGTATCGATCAATGCCACTAGGTTTGGATCCTTGAAATAGTTTTTCCAGCTGATTGTTGCCGAATTAACAGTGTCTGTCGAAGTGTTGAAACTCTCGGGTGTGCTTTTATCCTCAGTTTTTTGGACTAGGGTTGGCAAACATGACGCCTGAGATAGCAATAAACCAACAATTCCAATAAATATTATTCTTCTTCTAAACATGGCTCCTCTTTTTGATGATTTAATGCATGACTTACATCTTCAGTTAGTGGATCGAAATCTTCGTCTTTGATCATTTTTCTTCCGCTTGCCCATGATCCAAATATGTAGTACAAACCTGGAACTATTATTACTCCGAATAATGTTCCAAATAGCATACCTCCTAAGGCAGATCCTCCAATTGTTTTATTACCAATTGCTCCCGCTCCATGAGACATTACCAATGGTATTAATCCGGCAATGAATGCAAATGAAGTCATCAAGATTGGTCTGAAACGAACTTTAGCTCCTTCAATTGCAGCATCTAAAACTGAAGCTCCTTGGTTATGTTTTTGGACCGCAAATTCTACGATCAATACGGCATTCTTTCCCAAAAGTCCGACAAGCATGACTAACCCTACTTGAGCATAGATGTCATTTGCCAATCCCATACTTTTAATCATTAGGAAGGATCCGAATACCCCTGCAGGTAATGAAAGAATAACTGCCAACGGTATGATGAAACTTTCATATTGAGCTGCTAATACTAGGTAAACGAAAACGATCACAATAATGAAAATATAGATTGCTTCATTACCTCTTCGGGTTTCGTCATAAGATAAGGCTGCCCAATCAATGTCAAATCCTCTTGGTAATGTTTTCGCTGCAACTTCTTGAACAGCTGCTAACGCTTCACCACTACTATATCCTTTTGCTGAACCTCCTCTGATGGCAGCAGTGTTGTACATATTGTATCGGTTGATCTCATTAGCCCCTTGTTTTTTAACGATCTTCATAAAGGCAGACATTGGAACCATTTCTCCAACATCATTTTTAACCCACATATCTAAGACATCCTCAGGAAGTTTTCTGAACTCTGGAGCGGCTTGAACGAAAACCTTAAAGAATCTTTGGTATTTGATGAAACCAAGTTCATAAGTACTTCCCACAAAAATTGATAGGGTATTCATTGCATCTTCAATTGAAACCCCTTTCTGCATGGCAAGTTCATTGTCTATTTCGATCTCGTATTGTGGGTAATTGGCACTGAAGAAGGTAAATAAACCGGTGATTTCTGGACGTTCTTTCAACTCGTGTAAGAAATCGTTTGTTACGGCTTCTAATTGCTTATAATCACCAGAGTTAGTTTTGTCAAGTAACTGAAGAGCAAAACCACTCGCAGCACCAAAACCAGGTACGGCAGGAGGTGCAAAGAACTCAATAGTTGCACCAGGAATAACCTTTGCTTTTTCTTCCAGTTCGTATAAAATCTCTTCAGCTGTATGCTCTCTTTCATCCCATGGTTTTAGGTTGATGAGACATGTACCGGCATTAGAACCACGACCTTCCGTCAAGACCTCATATCCTGCAATTGAAGAGACAGATTGGATACCATCAACTTCTAAAATGATATCTTGAAGTTGTCTGGAGATATCATTAGTTCTTTCCAATGTTGATCCAGGAGGAGTTTGTACGATGGCATAAAGCATACCCTGATCCTCATTGGGAACGAATCCAGAAGGTAAACTGGTTGAAATAAAGTAAATGCCTGCTGAGAAAGCAATCCAAAGCACGGCAGTTACTACCCACTTTGATGCGATAAGCTTTAATAAACCAACATACCTGTTTGTTAGCTTCTCAAATCCTCTGTTAAAAGAATCAAGTGCTCTCGTAAAGATATTTCTCCTTTTAGGTTTTCCATGATTGTTCTTAAGGATCATTGCCGACAATACCGGAGTAAGCGTCAAAGCCACCAATCCTGATAATACAATTGAACTCGCCATTGTAATTGAGAACTGACGATAGAATACTCCAACAGGTCCAGTCATAAATGCTACTGGAACGAATACTGCTGTCATCAATAAGGTGATTGCGATTACGGCACCACTGATCTCTTTCATTACCAACTTCACAGCCTTGAACGGTGAAACATGTTCTTCTTCCATTTTCGCGTGAACTGCTTCGACAACAACAATGGCATCATCTACCACGATACCAATCGCTAATACCAAGGCGAAAAGGGTGATCATGTTGATCGTTAATCCAAAAGCTTGCATAAAAATGAATGCTCCGATTAACGAAATTGGTACTGCTAATGTTGGGATCAAAGTAGATCTCCAATCTCCTAAGAATATGAATACTACCAATGCCACAAGGATAAAGGCATCTCTCAGCGTATGAATTACGTTCTCTGTTGAGGCATCTAAGAATTGGGATACGTCATAACTGATTTCATAGTTCATACCGGGAGGAAAAGACTGCTTTAACTCTTCCAGTTTATTCTTCACATTCTCAATAACCTCTGATGCATTACTACCGTAAGTTTGTTTCAATACTATCGCTGCAGATGGAAGATTGTTCAGGTTTGAATAAATATCATAATACTCACTACCTAGTTCTACTTCAGCAATATCCTTTAATCTAAGGATCTCTCCATCAGGATTTGCTCGGATGATCACATCCTCATATTGAGCTTCTTCATTGTAACGGTCAGAATAGATCAAAACGTACTCCAAAGCTTCTGCTCGGTCGCCATCACCTCTACCTATCCTTCCTGGTTTTCCGATCACACTTTGACTATTTAAAGCTTCCATTACTTCTTCTGGAGAAACTTTATAGGCACGCATTCTATCCGGATTTAACCAGATCCTCATAGCATACTGACGGCTTCCAAGGATTTTGGCTTGTCCAATACCATTGATACGTTGAAGTTCAGGGATCATATTTACCCCGGCATAGTTAAATAAGAACTTCATGTTGGCACTTGTGTCAGTACTATATAAGTTCACGTACATCAACATACTCGGAATGATAGGAGTAATAATAACTCCTTCCCTTTGCACTAATTCAGGCAGTTTGTTCCTTACTTGTTCTACACGATTTGAGATTTGCACCAATGCTTGGTTCGGGTCTGTACCTGGTTCGAAAACAACCTGTATGTTACATTCACCTGCACTGGTTGCATCAGAAGTCATATATCTCATTCCCCATGCACCATTAATGGCTTGTTCCATAGGGATGATAACAGACTCTGTTAGTGTTTTTGCACTCGCTCCTGGATAGGAAGCGGATACCATTACCATTGGTGGGGCAATCTCAGGAAACTGAGAAGTAGGTAATGTTTTTATCGAAAGAACGCCCATAAATATGATCACGATCGATAGAACGATCGCAAGTACGGGACGTTTTAGAAATTGGCTAAACATTTTAATTCGTTTTAAAAGTTCTTACTCTACGTATACATTCAAATGAGGGATCACCTCTTCAGGAGTCTCAATTCTGAATTTGATTTTATCACCATCCTTAACTTTTCTGATTCCTTCTAACAAGATCTGATCATTTGCAGAAATACCGCCATTGATAACATAGAGATCTGGCATTTCAGCAGCGATCTGAATTTCTGTTTGATGAACCACATTGTTTTCGTCAACAATAAAAACATACTTTTTCTCAAGTATTTCGAACGTGGCCTTTTGTGGGATGATCATTGCATTTTTGAAAGGTGCGATCATCATGATATTTCCAGTTTCTCCATGTCTTAATAATCCATCAGGATTAGGGAAAGTAGCTCTGAAGGCAATGTTTCCTGTCTCATTGTTGAAATCAGCTTCAATAGTTTCAATGATTCCTGGATAGTCAAACATTTCGTTGTTTGCCATTTCTAAGTATACAGTTTTAACACTGTCTTTTTTCTCAGTTTTTTTGTAGTTAAGGTATTCAGCTTCAGGAACATTAAAATAGACCCACATTTTACTGTTATCAGAAAGAGAAGTAAGCAATTCACCTTCTTCCAATAAACTTCCTAATCGAACCTGAAACTTATCCATGATACCACTGAAAGGCGCTTTTACTTTTGTGAAATCTAAGTGAACTTGGGCTAAAGCAAGATCGGCTGATGCTTTATCGTATTTTGCTTTAGCAAGGGCCAATTCATTCTGAGATACTACGTTTTGGTCAGCTAATTGTTTGGTGTTTTTATACTCGATATCTGCAAAACTTAATTCGGCCTGTGCTTTTTTCAATTCAGCTTCTAGGATCATTGGCATGATCTCAAACATTACCTCTCCTTTGTTAATGAATTGACCTTCGTCAACATATATGTTTTGAAGATAACCTT
>JACJZN010000015.1 GCA_020635565.1 Flavobacteriales bacterium
CAACTATAGGTCGATCTCCCATGTTATCGAATCCTAAACTTATTTCCCCTGGTTTTCCGTCAATTCTAAACCAGAATCCTGCCCACTCAGTTACATTTTCTGATTTCATGTAACCACTAAATTTGATGCGTTTGTTCAAAAAATCATCTGCATCGCAGGTCTGCATCAATGTCCCAAAACCTTTGATCTTTGTTTTTGTAGATCTGATAGTGGCAGATTGTTTCCCATTCCTGAAGGTTTCAAGATCTCTCCCCATGTAATAATCTTTTGGTTGGCTTCCTGCAGCAAACCAGCCATCAGGAATTGTGTTTTTATTTGTTGAGAAGGAGAAAAGGAATAAGCTAGTTAAGAATAAGGTTGAAAAAAGCACTTTCATTTGGTCAGGTTTTTTTTAATTGAACTTTATAACGGTTTTTGAAGGATTCGTTACACATGAATCCAGCCATTGAATTAAAACCTTTTTAAACGCGTGGTTTCAAAAAAATCGTAAATTTGCTGTCCATTATTTTTGAATAAAAACACGAAAAAATGTCGAAAACAGTTGAAATTTTAGGTGCAGATGGTGAAGCACTTTTGAATCATAAATGTAATACGATCAGCAAAGATATGCTGATGTTACCAGGAGCAGATTTCGTTGATAGAAGCTTTGGTCCATCTAATAGAACTCCTCAGGTAATGAGAAGTATTCAGGCTTTATACGGCACTGGTAGATTGGCAAATACAGGTTATGTGTCTATTCTTCCTGTAGATCAGGGAATTGAGCATAGTGCTGGAGCCTCTTTTGCACCAAACCCAATTTATTTCGATCCTGAGAATATTGTAAAATTAGCTGTTGAAGGAGGATGTAATGCAGTTGCTTCAACTTACGGAGTGTTGGCTTCAGTAAGTAGAAAGTATGCACACAAAATTCCATTTATTGTTAAATTGAACCACAATGAATTCCTTACTTATCCAGAAAAATATGATCAGATCATGTTTGGAAGCGTTGAGGAAGCTTGGAATTTAGGAGCAACAGCTGTGGGAGCTACTATTTATTTTGGTAGTGAGAATAGCAACAGACAAATTATCGAAGTTGCAGCTGCTTTTGAAAGAGCTCATGAATTAGGAATGGCAACAATTCTTTGGTGTTATACCAGAAATAATGCCTTCAAAAAAGATGGTGTTGATTATCACGTTGCAGCAGATCTCACTTCTCAAGCTAATCACCTTGGAGTAACGATCCAAGCGGATATCATTAAGCAAAAATTGCCAGAGAATAACGGTGGATATACTGCTGTAAACTTTGGTAAAACACATAAGAAAGTTTATTCTGAATTAACTACTGATCACCCGATTGATCTTACAAGATATCAAGTAGCGAACTGCTATATGGGAAGAAATGGATTGATCAACTCTGGTGGTGCTTCTACTGGTGATGGACAATCAGATCTTCAACAAGCTGTTGCAACGGCTGTTATCAATAAAAGAGCTGGTGGTCATGGATTGATTTCAGGAAGAAAAGCTTTCCAAAAAGACATGAAAGATGGAGTTGCTTTATTGCACGCTATCCAGGATGTCTATTTAGATGAAAAAATCACAATTGCTTAATTTTTAAGCAAACAAAACTTAGCCTATGAGTTGGTTTAAAAGAACGCTTCAAGGAATAGTTACCCCTACTAAAGAGAAAAAAGAAACTCCAGATGGTCTTTGGTATAAAACACCAAGCGGAGAGATCATTGATATGAAGATTTTGGAAGATAACATGTATGTTACACCAAAAGAAGGATATCATGAAAGAATAGGATCCAAGGAGTATTTCGAGATCATTTTTGATGACGCTAAATACAAAGAGTTAGATAAGAATCTTTATTCAGCAGATCCATTAGAATTTGTGGATACTAAGAAATATACAGATCGTATCAAATCTACTATGGAAAAAACAGAAATGCACGATGCTGTTGCTACGGCATTTGGTAAGTCTTCTGGTCATGACCTAGTAGTAGCTTGTATGGATTTCGGGTTCATTGGAGGTTCAATGGGATCTGTTGTTGGAGAAAAGATCGCAAGAGCTATTCAATACGCCATTAAAAAGAAATGTCCATTTATGATGATCTCCAAATCTGGAGGTGCACGTATGATGGAGGCAGGTTTCTCTTTGATGCAAATGGCAAAAACTTCAGCAAGGTTAACTCAACTTTCGGATGCAGGTTTGCCTTATATTTCGTATTTAACTGATCCTACAACTGGAGGTATTACAGCTTCTTTTGCTATGTTGGGAGATATTAATATTGCAGAACCAGGAGCTTTGATCGGTTTTGCAGGTCCAAGAGTTGTGAAAGATACGGTAGGTAAAGACCTTCCTGAAGGATTCCAAACTTCTGAGTTCCTATTGGAACACGGATTCTTGGATTTCATTGTTGATAGACGAGAATTGAAAGCAAAACTCGATCAAGTAATCAGATTATTTCAAAACTAAACTAATACCTAAAGACGCCCTTGAATATTTAAGGGCGTTTTTTTTGGACAACTTTTTTACTTTAGTTCGTATTCAACTAAATGAAGATAGCTTTAATCATATTCATCCTAGTCTCTTTTGCGGTTTCAGGTTATTCGCAACCAGATACAACAGTACTGATCAAAAAGGTGCTCTGCATGGATGAGGTAGATAAGTTTCCGGAATTCTTACAATCAGCAAAAAAGATTGAACTTACCTACTTTAATAGATGGGGTAACGTGTTGGGAAATACCAAAAATCAAAATGGTGCTTTTCAAACTCCATTGGAAGGTCAAGAAAATCTCCAGCCTGAATCAATCATCGTATATCAAATCAAATACACCACTCAAGAAGGTGAAAAGAAAGAAATAATGGGGCAAATGATTTACAAGCCTTATTGTAAATGTGGCTAACTGACATTTATCATTTTCCATCTTTTTTTCGAA
>JACJZN010000016.1 GCA_020635565.1 Flavobacteriales bacterium
TTAATTGTAAGTTATAATTTAGATACTGACCATTTAATAGAAACGGATATTGAGGTTTTAATAGATAAATGGGCTGGTAAAAAGTACGAAAACAAGTTTCACTCTCTTGACGAACTTTATAAACTAATTAAATGATGACAGAGAACAAATTAAAACATCTCGAGATGATTCAAAATGTAATCTCTCGTATGAATACGAATTCTTTTCAAATCAAAGGATTTTGTATCACCATGATTGCAGCGCTAACGGCTTTATATACTAATCAAGGTTTTAAATGGATAATGGCAACTTCATATATCGTTATTGCTATAAGCTGGATTCTTGATGCCTATTATCTTGGATTAGAACGAAAGTATCGTAAGGTTTATAAAAACATACTTGGCTTTGAAAATGATCTTAAAGTAAGAGAAATGGACATGTCCGTAGAGAATGTAACAGGAATTGAAACAAGCGCTTTCAAAGCTTTAGGAGCAGTACCTAATTTAATAACTTACCTATTGTTGATCGTATTTGTTTCGATTATTATTTCAAACAAAATAGACCTAGGATCAAATGAAACGTCATATTTAATCGATACATTTAAAACTCATTTAATTTAACACATGATCACAGGAGAATTAAAATCACAAGTAGATAAGATCTGGGAAGCATTCTGGACAGGAGGAGTGAGTAACCCGTTGACAGTTATTGAGCAGCTCACCTATCTGATCTTCATTCGAAGAATGGATGAAAAGCAATTGCTCAAAGAGCAGGAAGTAAATTTATTGGGAGGTGATATAGAAAACCCTTTGTTTACAGAAGCTCAGAAAGCTTTGAGATGGAACCACTTTAAGAATGTGGACACTGAGAAAATGTTTGATCTGTTTACCAAGCCGAGTGTGGATGGACTGACTGTCTTCGAACACATGAAGCAAGTGGGTGCAGATGGAGGTGTGTTCGCTGAGTACATGAAAGGAGCTACGTTTATGATTCCTACTCCTCGCCTACTGGATCAAGTGGTGCAAATGATTGATAAAATCGACATGCACGACAGAGATACGAAAGGAGATCTGTATGAATACCTCTTGAGTAAGATTGCCTCTGCTGGTAAGAATGGACAATTCCGTACGCCAAGACACATCATTAAAATGATGGTGGAGATGATGCAGCCTGGAAAAGAGGAAACGATCTGTGATCCTTCATGCGGTACGGCAGGATTCTTAGTAGCTGCTGGAGAATATTATCACGAGCACCACAAAGAGTGGATGAACGATAAGAACTTCCGAAACCATTACAATACGGATATGTTTACGGGGATTGAGTTTGATCCTACCATGTTACGTATCGGGGCGATGAACTTACAATTGCACGGTATTGAAAATCCTCAATTGATTGGAAAGGATGCGTTGAGTGAAAGTAATTCTGGTGTTAGAAATCAGTTTTCATTGATCTTAGCTAACCCACCTTTTAAGGGAAGTTTAGATTACGACTCTGTAGAAAGCTCCGTTCTGAAAACGGTAAAAACGAAAAAGACCGAGTTATTGTTCTTAGGATTAATGCTACGTATGCTAAAGACTGGCGGAAGAGCTGCTGTGATCATACCAGATGGTGTTTTGTTTGGAAGCAGTAATGCGCACAAACAAATCCGTGAGGAAATCATTGCGAACAACAAACTAGATGCAGTGATCTCTATGCCTAGTGGAGTTTTTAAACCGTATGCGGGAGTAAGTACGGCAGTCTTAATCTTTACCAAAACAGGTACAGGCGGCACAGAAGATGTATGGTTCTACGATATGCAAGCGGATGGGTATAGTTTAGACGATAAACGCTCTGAAGTGAAAGACAACGACATCCCGGATATTTTAGAACGTTATCACAACCTTTCCAAAGAAGCTGACAGAAAGCGAACAGACAAAAGTTTCTTGGTGCCTTTTGATGAGATCAGAGCGAACGATTGGGATTTATCCATTAACCGCTACAAAGAGATTGTTTACGAAGAAGTGGAATATGCTGCTCCGGCTGTATTGATCAAAGAGATTGAACAGTTGGATAAGGAAAGAACTGATGCATTGACTGTTTTAAAAGAGATGCTAGGATGAGTAGTTGGCAAAAAATAAAATTAAAAGATGCTTTGGACTATGTACAGCCAACACCATACATAGTTCAAGACACACAGTACTCAGATGAATATGACGTTCCTGTTTTGACTCCTGGGCAATCTTTCTTATTAGGTTACACCTATGAATCAGATGGTATCTATGAAAATGTACCAACTATTATTTTTGATGATTTTACAACGGCATTTAAGTATGTAGATTTTCCCTTTAAGGTTAAATCTTCTGCCATGAAGATGCTTAAGGTAACATCTGATGATTATGATATCAAGTTCATGTATTATCTGATGCAGTCTTTAAATTTTGAAGCTAGTGAACATAAAAGGTATTGGATATCTAAATACTCACAACAATTTGTTAAGGTCCCCCCACTCGATCAACAAAAAAAGATAGCAGCCATATTAGATGCAGCCGATGAGTACAGACAAAAAACAAAAGCACTCATAGCTAAGTA
>JACJZN010000017.1 GCA_020635565.1 Flavobacteriales bacterium
GTGTACCAGATACATGGAAGAACGCACTACGAATGATGCTACTGGAAAATCTTTCACATTAATCAATCCAGTACCCCAGGAAATTAAATCGATCTTCAGAAAACTTAAAGAGTCAACGAGTGCATTTTCCCACCTCCAAGACACCGATATAATCAAGGCTCCATTTCTTGCTAATGCGTACTCCTTATTTGAATTATTAGAATGGCTCCCAAGCTTTTACAACGCTCACTACAAATAAATTTCAGCTATGCAGAATGATTGCACACTGTCTCTCTACCTTTGATTTATAAATTAATTATTTAGCTATGACAAATAACAATTCCATCCAATGCCCTAAGTGCAACGAAGTTTTTAAAGTTGATGATTCACTTTACATTGATATTGTAAAACAAGTGCGTGACAAACAATTCAACGATGAAATCAATAATCGACTAGAGGCTGCTGAAAAGGACAAGCTATCTAGCATTGAATTAGTTAAATCTCAAATGCAAAGTGGGTTTCAGGAACAGTTAAACCAAAAGGAAAGAGAAATTGCTGATTTGAAACTGAAAAGCAGGGAGGCTTTGATAGATGAAGTTTCTAAAAAAGAAGATAAGATTCGTGAACT
Source organism: Flavobacteriales bacterium (assembly GCA_020635565.1). GTDB lineage: Bacteria > Bacteroidota > Bacteroidia > Flavobacteriales_D > Parvicellaceae > Parvicella. Next base: position 608 of record JACJZN010000017.1, read on the forward strand.
TACTTCTAAGCTGGAACAAGCTGATGCTCAAAAGAAATTGGAGGTTTCTACTGCCGTAAATCAGATTGAAAAGGAGAAGGATAAACTGGAGAACGAATTATCTAGAAAGGAGACAGAAAAAGAACTACTTGAAAAGTCTTTGAATGAACAGTTCAACAATCAATTGAAAGCAAAAGATGAATTATTGAGTTTGAAGGATGGTGAGATTGAGCGTCTAAAGGATTACAAGCAAAAACTCTCTACTAAAATGTTGGGTGAATCATTGGAACAACATTGTGAAACCGAGTTCAATAAATTAAGGGCAACGGCTTTTCAGAATGCCTACTTTGAGAAGGATAATGATGCCTCTGATGGAACTAAAGGTGATTATATTTATAGAGAAGAGGATCATGAAGGAAATGAGATCGTTTCGATTATGTTTGAGATGAAGAATGAAAATGAAACGACTTCCACTAAAAAGAAGAACATTGATTTTCTTGACAAACTAGACAAAGACAGAAAAAGTAAAGGATGTGAATATGCGGTATTGGTTTCCTTACTTGAAACAGATAACGACTATTACAACCTGGGGATAGTTGATATGTCACACAAATACGAAAAGATGTATGTGATCCGTCCTCAGTTCTTTATTCAGTTGATTTCCTTATTGCGTAACTCCGGACTGAAGTCTTTGATCTATAAAGCTGAATTAAAAACCATCAGAGACCAAAATATTGACATCACTAATTTTGAGGAGAAGATCACCAACTTCAAAGAGGGATTTGCGAAGAACTATGAGACAGCTTCTAAACATTTTGAAAAGGCGATCGAAGAAATTGACAAATCTATAGCGCGAATGGAAGCCGTTAAAACTGCTTTAACTACGAGTGCTAACCAATTGAGATTAGCCAACAATAAAGCTGACGATCTGTCCATTAAAAAATTGACCTACAACAACCCTACGATGAAGGCGAAGTTTGATGAACTTAATAAATAGTGCAACATGTATAAGGGATATAAATTAAACATTGGTGATGAAGCTACTAAAGCCTTTTCAGAAAAAGAAATTTTAGATCTAGGCACTCCGCTAGTATTAGAAAATAAAAAGATAATTAAAGGGTCGCTAGATAAATTTAGATTCGATGAGGATGGAATAATTGACGGAACTGTCATGCAACAAGAGTGGTTTCCAGAAATTGAAGCCGACATTTTTATATCCCATTCTCATAAAGATGAACAAGTAGCCATTGGATTAGCAGGTTTTTTGAATAAGGTTCACGGCTTATCCTCCTTCATAGATTCTACAG
>JACJZN010000018.1 GCA_020635565.1 Flavobacteriales bacterium
CGAGCCATCCCTGTTTGTTCTTTTACCTCCATACTTTACATCGCCTTTTATTGGGCAACCAATGTGACTCAATTGAACTCTGATTTGATGATGTCTACCAGTTTTTGGTTTAACCTCTACGAAGTGATAGTTTTTAGTGCGTCCTAATAGTCTGTAATCAAGTTCTGAGATCTTACTTTCTTTAACAGGCTCATCATAGGCTCTTGACTTATTCTTTTCCTGATTTTTCTTCAAATAATGTATCAAGGTTCCTTCTTCTTCAGGTAAAGATTGTTCAACAATTGCCCAATAGGTTTTTTGAACAGTTTTATCCTGAAACATAGCATTCATTCTAACCAGTGCTTTACTGGTTCTAGCAAATATAACAACGCCACCAACAGGTCTATCTAATCTATGTATTACACCTAGAAAAACTTCCCCAGGCTTATTATACTTTTGTTTTACGTATTCCTTTACCTCTTCAACCAAAGGTTTGTCCTCAGTTTTATCTCCTTGAACAATATCAGATGCTTTCTTGCAGACTGCAATTAGATGGTTGTCTTCGTATAATACCTCAATCTTGCTCATTTTGAAAAGCTTTAATATTGTTCTTTTTCATTAGGGAAATCGCCTGCCTTAACATCAGAAATATAGTTTTGGAATGCACCCAGCATCTCTTGATATAAATTGTGATATCTTCTCAAGAATCTTGGTGAGAATTCTTGGGTAATACCTAGCATATCATGCATCACTAATACCTGTCCGTCAACACCACCTCCAGCACCAATTCCAATCACTGGAATGGTTAGTTGCTTAGCTACTTCAGTAGCAAGCTTGGCAGGAACTTTTTCTAAAACTATCGCAAAAACTCCAGCTTCTTGAAGCATTAGAGCATCTTCTATTAGTCTTTTTGCTTCTTCTTCTTCTTTTGCTCTTACCGAATACGTCCCAAATTTATAAATGGACTGAGGAGTTAACCCAAGGTGACCCATAACAGGTATTCCAGCACTCAAAATTCTGTTTACTGATTCAATGATTTCCCTACCACCTTCTAGTTTTACACTATGAGCCTCAGATTCTTTCATGATCCTAATGGCAGATCTTAACGCTTCTTTACTGTCTCCTTGATAAGCACCAAAAGGAAGGTCAACGACTACTAAAGATCTTTTGATCGCTCTAATAACACTGCTAGCATGGTAGATCATCTGA
>JACJZN010000002.1 GCA_020635565.1 Flavobacteriales bacterium
TTTTCTTCTGGAATAGAAAGTCGACGAAATTCTGCTTCAATTAGCCTTCGACGATCTGTTCTTAGATCTAAGTTAATATAGATAATCCCATCAATACCACGCATATCTCATTGCGATATACGAGAGAGGGTTATTAGACAATGAAAAAGAGCTCGATCGACTCGAGCTCTATTCTGTAGCATGATTAACGCTTAGATTTTTTCTTCTTGCTATCCGCACGCCAAGCGATTGTATGGTAGACAAAGGCAATCCCGAACGCCACATAAATGACGCGGATCAGCCACTCTCGTGTGAAGACGTACTCAACAAGGTTAATCCCAAAAAGTCCGACAACACCCCAAACAATACCACTCAAAACGAGTAAAAGGATAGCTAGGCCATCTAGTTTTCTATTCATCACAGATATCCTCCAGCAAATTCCTTATTTTCAACGTTTTTTAATTTGTTTCCAACCTACTGCTTGGTAAACCGCTGCAGCACCGATAAGAATGTAGATTAGGTTCTCTAACCATTCTCTTCGGATGAAAGATTGAACGAGGTTATAATCAAATAAACCCATTAATCCCCAGTTTAAACCACCAAGACAAAGTAGGATACATACAATTGTATCTAATCTTTTCATCTTTGTACTCCTATACAAGGTCTATTGAGAAGAAACGACTTAAGTTCCTTAGAGGATATTGACAATCACTAGTCGATGCAATCAAGATGTGACATGACAGCAGCAATTAACAATTGTCAATACCCTCATAATTCATTAATTATAACAATCGAAACTTAATGTAAATAATTTAAATAAAATAGACTTTATATTACAACTTAAGGCACTTCTTCTCAGTCCAATAGTCATCACCATAAGAGTAGAGGATCTGTTCCCCCCTTTTGATGCCATACTGACCCGAAGTGAAAACGATGCGAGGCCCTTTTTCTGTATAATGTTCCCACGGAATCGCATTATTCCCTTTTTGGCCTTCCGCGCAGTGGTTCATGAACCGGGCCCAATTTCCATGCCTTGCAGCATCAATGGAATAGGTCTTATAATCGGTGAAGGAGAAGGTGCTATCATGATCAGGGTTGATCTCATCATCAAGCATCAAGACCCCAGTATACTGAACGAGGGTCGAATAGGGGGGGATGTTTTCTTTGGCAAACACTCCATATCCCACGACAGGATTAATAAAACGGATCGAAATACGACGGTTATATCTTTCATCGGTCCCATCTTTTTCAAGTTGTCGAAAAAATGCGTCGAATCGTTCTGCTCTGAAATCAGAAATGATCGGCTCTGCTTTTTTATAAAAACGTTTCCACGAACGATTGAAGCGCTCTTCAATCTTCTTTTGGACTTTGACGTCTTCTAAATAGACAATAGGGGTTTCAATTCCGAAATACTTTTTGAACATAGGATCCACTTTCCTCTTTAGTGACATAGTTTACACTTAAGAAAAGTGAAATAAAATTACAAGAAAGATTCTAAGATTTTTATAGACGGCGTTAAATCATCTCGATTGAGAAGGTGGAGATGATTGGTGATCGCAGCAATTTCAAGATAACTTGGTTCCACGTCAAGGTCTC
>JACJZN010000003.1 GCA_020635565.1 Flavobacteriales bacterium
TTTAATTTCAATTACTTTTTGATTAAAATTTAATACATCATTTAAAGATATGTAAGACCCTCCTTCTAATTCTTCAGAAACAACAATTTGTTCGTCGTTATTATCAATGTCACCATTAAGATTAACGAAAATTTTTGAATAATCAGTTATTTTTTTCTCACCCTCCTTTTGAATTTGGGCACCAAGGTAGGCAGCATATAATGAAGTAATCCTTTGCTGACCATCTAACACATACTGAACCTTCGTATCGTCAGGAACTTCAGGCAAATCAAGGTTTCCAATATTCTTTATATCATTGAGTCTTTCATGAGTTTCCCAAAGTATGAATGTGCCAATTGGATAACCTTTTAATATGCTGTCTAGCAACTGAGCAGTTGCCTCTATGCTCCACACAAAATTTCTTTGAAATTTAGGAACTTTAATATGTCCCTTTTGAATTTCTGAAATTAAATCAGTGTATTTTTTTGAATCTGGTTTTGGTTGTAAACTCATGAATTCTCCTTACTATCTACTATTTTTCTCAATTCTTCCAATATCCTCACCATCGCAAAAGTATCAAGAGTACAGTAACGGCTCAAATCATCCATAATCATGGGTCGTCTTTCTCTGTTTTTGCCCTCTAAAACGGTTTGTGTCCACATTCTACGAGCTAGTAAGCCATCAGAAACATTGAGCTCCTTGTAGCTTAACTCAGGAGCCAGAACAGGCATAACTTTCTTAACCGAGGCACTGCCAAAGAAATCTTTGTCAAAAAACCACATTTTGGCAAATGGAGTCATCAAATCATCAATGCGATCATTGAGATCAGCTAAGAAATCTGCATATTCTGGGAACAGTTCAGCCATGCGATCATTACATCCTTTTTCATAACTCATATTCCAAGTTAGTACCGTACCTGTACTTCCGATATATTGCTTGAGTTTAGCCAATAATCCGGGCATTGGATCACTCGCTTCGTTGTGCAAATACTCTTTATGAACAACTTCAGAGCCTGGACCCTCAATAACATGTAGTGAGTACTGGAACGGATAGTCCTTATATGGACTATACCCATCAAATTGCGGAACTACAGTTGAGAGGGTTTCATAATCAAAAAAGTAGAGTGGATACTGAAACGTGTCTAAGAATGCTTTGATCTTTTCTGTATCAATAATTCGCTGACCAGTTTTAGTTGTTTGTATCTGTACTCGCTGTTTGTCTCGCAAAGCTTGATCTTCAGTCATTTCATGCATTGAAGTTATTCCCAAGTCCTCTAGTTCACCCAACTGCTCAGGACTTGGATATGCCAGGTTGTAAATAGAATAGGTGTCATACTCACCTTTGACATTTTTATAAACCTCCATCCATTCTTCCAGCCAAGGAGTAGACTTATTTGGAATACCAAGTTGATTAATATATCTTGGTGAAACATCTGGCATAGTACGATTTGCTAATACTTCAAAAGCCATATCAACTTGCAAGAGTGTAGTACTCATTAAGCTTCGAACTTTGTCTGTAATATCTGTTTTTCCCACTAACCCTTCAGGATCTATTTCACCATCACGCACATATTCTTTGTTAGCGTGCATGACCGCAACGTTGCGAATCTTTAAACCTGCTTTTTCCAATACTAATAGTTGAAAAGCAAGATCATACTCATGTTCTGGTTTTGCTTTAGTACTGGCTTTGATTTCAATCAGGTCAAAACTGCCATCAGGGTGTTTGAACAATACATCAGTTATACAGGTGAGGTTATCGACATCAAACCTACCTTGGAAAATGACTTCTGCACCTTGCTGTAACGCTTGCTGAGTTCTATTAGGTAAGCTCAAATATTCATCGTAGTTATTGAATCCAAGTCGAACACCATTGGGAAATAGGCTTTCAGCATATTGTTCAAAGTCATGACCTGCGTCAAACAGAGCTTGTGTGTTGTCATCAACTGGTGGCAATTTATTTTTGTCATACTTCTTTAGCCACAACCATGCAGGGTGGCGGAGAAAGAGCATGTAGTCGGATTTGGAAAGTTTCATTGTATATTGTACCTCTTGGCTCTCATTTCAAAGGCTTTTGTCCCACCTTCCATGATGGTACAAATTTTAGCTTTTATTACTTCATCTTCAATAGAACCAAATTCATCTATCTGCACATCACTTGTTGTAGAATCCATTACTATGACAAGCTCGCTGTCACCATTAACTGGGATGTTTGCATTATGAGTTACAACGATGATCTGCCTGTGTTCTTTAGATTTTTTGAGCTGTTCCACAATTAACTCATAAATGAGGCTGTTATCTAAATCATCCTCCGGCTGGTCCAAGATCAATGGATTAGTTCTATAACTAAGTATTAGTGTTAAAATGGCTGCAGTTTTTTGACCAG
>JACJZN010000004.1 GCA_020635565.1 Flavobacteriales bacterium
TTGGTACCTATTACCAATAAAAAGACGCAAATTTAATCAAAAATTGGTTATTTATCCATTGAAAAAAGGGTGCCCGAGAGTCATTCTGAATTTTATTTACTAAGACCTTTCAGTTCGATTTGAAAAGGAATATAAGATATTTTATTGGAAGTTATTGAAAAGATGCTTCCCATTTGATCGATTTTACTACCATTTGCCTATATCATATTCACCTTTGTTAGAATAATGTATTGGTGAACATGAGCATTATTTTTCATGTATTGCTTTTATAGTCGTTAAGTATCCTTGCATTATTTGGTTAAATGTTATATGTTTGTTTTCTCATTGTATGATCTTGCCATTGTCAAAAATCATCATCATCGGACCTGCATATCCACTTCGTGGAGGACTTGCCACTTTTGACGAGAGATTGGCTAGGCAATGCATCGCAGAAGGTCATGATGTAAAAATATATACCTTCAGCCTCCAATATCCCAACTTCTTATTTCCTGGCAAGACACAATATTCTGAAAGCGCACCACCTGAAGATCTTTCAATTCGTGTTTGTATCAATTCTATCAATCCTTTGAATTGGTGGAAGGTGGCAAAGGCCTTGGATAAAGAGCAAGCTGATGTTATTTTAGTGCGCTATTGGCTACCTTTCATGGGGCCGTGTCTCGGCAGTATCTTGAGGTGGATGAAAAAAAGCAAAACACTTAAGATTGCCTTGGTGGATAATGCAATTCCACATGAAAAAAGAATGGGAGACGGTGTCTTTACCAGATATTTTATTGGTGCAATTGATAGGTTTGTTGTGATGAGTCACAAGGTGAAGACAGATCTCATGTCATTTGGAGTCAAAGAAATTCTGGTGAAGGAACATCCATTGTATGATAACTTTGGTCAGGCCGAAGATGCATCTGAAGCACGACGCAAGTTAAGTTTGCCCGAAGACGTAAAAATATTTTTGTTTTTTGGATTCATTCGTCATTACAAGGGTCTAGATCTTTTGATTGATGCATTGCAATACCTAGAAGAATGGAATGGAAAATACGCCTTGGTCATTGCCGGAGAGTTTTATGCCGGAGAAGACGATATAAAAACTAAAATAAATGAATCTTCATCCAAAGATCATATTATTCTTCATACCCATTTCATCAAAGATGAAGATGTGAAATTGTATTTCAGCGCTGCGGATTGGGTTATTCAGCCATACAGACATGCCACACAAAGCGGAGTTACACCATTAGCATATCACTTTGAGAAACCAATGATTGTGACCAATGTTGGCAATCTTCCTTTAATGGTTCCAAATGGTATTGGCATTGTAGTTCAACCTGATCCTGTCTCTATTGCTGAAGGGATGAAGGAAAGCTTCTCCTTTGATTTCACTAGTTTTAGAAAGGCCATTGGGCCAGAGAAGAAAAAATACAGCTGGGAAACATTTACAAAGGATTTGTTTTCCTAACACTAATATTTACCTTTACATCTTTTTATGCATTACAATTATAGAAGTAGGGCACCACTGCGGTTAGGCTTGGCGGGAGGAGGTACGGATGTCAGTCCGTACTGTGATCTGTATGGTGGCTTCATTCTTAATGCGACTATTTCGCTTTTTGCATACGTGGATTTGGAATTGACAAATGATAAAACTTTGACTTTTCAGGCCAAGGATATGGAATTTTCGCAGCAATATTCTATGGATGATGTCATTGATACTGAAGGCCCACTGAATTTGTTGAAAGGCGTGTATAATCGCATACAAAGGGACTATCCATTTGACCACAATGGATTGAAACTTACCACGTATGTGCAAGCTCCACCTGGATCAGGATTAGGTTCTTCATCTACATTAGTGGTGGCATTGATCGGTGCTTTTGTAGAGATGCTGAAATTACCACTTGGCGAGTACGATATTGCACATTATGCTTACGAGATAGAGAGAATTGACCTGCAAATGGCGGGTGGAAGGCAAGACCAATATGCTGCTACATTTGGTGGGTTTAATTTTATGGAATTTTATAGTAACGACAAAACTATTGTCAATCCACTGAAAATAAAACCGGAAAATATTTGGGAACTTGAGAAAAACATTGTGCTTTTTTATACATCTCAGAGTAGAGAATCTTCAAAAATCATCGAAGAGCAAGCGTCAAATGTAAAGCAAAATAAACAGTCCTCTATCGAAGCCATGCACAACATTAAAAAGCAGAGCATGATGATGAAGAATGCCTTACTTAGAGGCGATATGAATGCGATTGGCGAGATATTTGACTTTGGACACGAGCATAAAAAAAATATGGCATCATCCATCACAAACTCTACGCTAGATGAGATTTATGCAACTGCAAAAAAAGCAGGTGCATCAGGAGGAAAGATTAGTGGTGCCGGAGGTGGTGGTTTTATGATTTTTTATTGTCCCGGTACGACTCGATTTGATGTCATCAGATCATTGAATAAATTTAATGGTAAAATTATTTCATTTTTATTTACACCTTCCGGCCTTAATTATTGGTCTGTGTTGAAGTAAGCATCTTTTAAAATCGAAATTGTTTTATGAACATATCCATAAGAGACATCATTACAAAATCCATCCAAACGAAGGAGAAAATATTGGGTGATCCAACCATTTTGGAACAGATTCAAAGTTGTGTAGATGTCATCGTCGCAGCATTAGAATCCGGCAACAAAATATTGTTTTGTGGCAACGGTGGTAGCGCAGCAGACGCCCAGCATTTATCAGCAGAACTTACTGGTAGATTTTATAAAAATAGGAAGTCTTTGCCTTCTGATGCACTCCATTGTAATACGTCATATCTGACTGCTGTGGCCAATGATTATGGGTATGAACATGTGTATTCTAGATTGTTGGAAGGTATTGGTAAATCCGGTGACATCTTGGTATGTCTGAGTACGAGTGGAAATAGTGTTAATCTCCTACGGTGCATGGAAAAAGCAAGTGAAATGAGCATTAAAAATATTGCTTTTACAGGAAGTTCAGGAGGTCTTATGCTTGATAAAGCAGATATTTGCCTTCGAGTACCATCAAATGATACTCCACGCATACAAGAAAGCCATATTATGATTGGGCATATTATATGTGAACTTGTAGAGTCCACACTTTTTCCCGAATAGTATGGAAGCAATTGTTTTAGCAGGAGGATTTGGTACCAGATTAAGGTCATCAGTGCCTGATTTGCCAAAATGTATGGCGCCGATCCATGGCCATCCTTTTCTGCATTATTTAATCCAATATGCTACAAAAGCAGGTATACAAAAAATCGTTTTTGCCCTTGGATACAAAGCGGACATCATCATTGATTACTTACAGTTATATACATCGGACATCGTATTTGATTATGTTATAGAAGACATCCCATTGGGCACAGGTGGTGCCATTTTAAATGCAATGCAGAAAACGTCAGAAACACATCCAATCATTCTCAATGGAGATACTTTCTACGATGTGGATTTAAAGTTGTTGCATGCCTATCACTTGCAATCGCAGGCGCACATCACCATCGCTCTAAAACCCATGCAAAATTTTGCAAGGTATGGCGCAGTAACCCTTGATGAGAATGGGATAGTAACCGAATTCGCTGAAAAAAAACCTTGTAAATCCGGAAATATCAATGGTGGGATTTACGTCATCGATAAAGCTTGGTACACATCATTGGAATTAGGAGCGCAGTTCAGTTTTGAAGTAGATGTGTTATCTCGAAACGTAGGATTTGATACGATCTATGGTTGGATAGATGATGGTTATTTTATAGACATAGGCATTCCTGAAGATTTTGAGAGAGCGCAAACGGAACTTTTTCAATTATGTTCGGAAAGCAAACAATAGCCATTTGAATATAAAACCATACCGATGAGTTGCTTGTTACAGAGTATAAAATTTGAGAATCAGATATGAATTATCAGATATCCGATCTTTTACATAAAGCACTAAAAAGGGATTTCCTCAGTGCTGAAGAAGGTGTTTTTTTGTTTGAAAATGCACCCACGTCAGAATTAATGTACGTTGGGAATACTTTACGACAGTGGCATGTCCCCAATCAAATTGTGACATGGATCATCGACAGAAATTCGAATACCACCAATGTGTGTGTTGCCAATTGCAAATTTTGCAATTTTTATAGAATTCCGGGTCATGCAGAATCTTATATAACATCCATCGAAGAATATAAGCAAAAAATAGAAGAAACTTTCAAATTTGGTGGCGAGCAGTTACTTTTACAAGGTGGACACCATCCCGATTTGGGTTTAGATTATTACGTTTCCCTTTTTAAGGAATTGAAATCGCTTTATCCTACCTTGAAACTTCACGCGTTAGGGCCTCCTGAGATTGCACATATTGCAAAGCTGGAACAAGCTTCACATACAGAGGTTTTATCAGCTTTGAAAGAAGCCGGTCTCGATTCTTTACCTGGTGCGGGGGCAGAGATATTGAGTGATAGGGTGAGAAGATTGATATCAAAGGGGAAATGTGGCGGCCAAGAGTGGCTCGATGTGATGAGAGCAGCACACCAACTGCATATCACTACTTCCGCTACGATGATGTTTGGACATGTTGAGACCAATCTTGAGAGAATGGAGCATTTTGTTGCTCTCAGACAAGTGCAGTCAGAAAAACCGGAGGATGCGCATGGCTTTTTAGCTTTTATTCCTTGGCCATTTATGGATGAAGGTACATTATTGAAAAAATTGAAGAAAGCCAGAAACCAATGTAGTGGCGATGAATATGTCAGAATGATAGCAATGTCGAGAATCATGCTTCCAAATATTGTCAATGTCCAAGCATCATGGCTGACAGTGGGTAAGAAGGTTGCTCAGGTTTGCTTACATGCCGGCGCTAATGATTGGGGAAGTATCATGATAGAAGAAAATGTGGTTTCAGCGGCAGGTGCTGCCTTTAGATTCACAGCTGAAGGTATCCAAAACGCTATCTCTGAAGCGGGATTCACGCCACAACTTCGAAATCAACAATATGAGTACAGAACCTTGCCCTCTCATATCGTACAGCAGGAACTGAATCATAAAACAATGATTGTCAATTGAATGCGTATATATAAGACATTTCAAACCGAAAGGCTATTTTTAAGACCTACTGATACATCAGACGCAGAGTTTGTGTACCGTCTATTCAATTCGCCGGTTTGGTTGGCCAATATTGGTGACAGAAAAGTGTACAGTATCAAAGAAGCTGAGGACTATATCCAAAATAAAATGATAGCACAATTGGAGCGATTGGGCTATGCTAATTATACTTTAATTTTGAAAAATACAGATCAAAAGATTGGCGTCTGTGGACTGTATGACCGCCCAACATTGGAAGGAGTGGATTTGGGTTATGCCTTGCTTGAAGAGTTTTTCGGACAAGGATATGCTACTGAAGCTGCTGAAAGAATCTTGAATGCGGGGTTTAATGTTTTCGGACTTGAAGTTGTTCAAGCGATTACATTACCATCCAATATATCGTCACAACGTGTTCTGGAAAAGATCGGTATGCGGTTTCATAAACTATTTTTTATGGAAGGAGATCCTGAAGAATTGATGTTGTATCGATTGGAACGAAACGCATACCTATCATTGGATACAAATAATACAAATATATAAAATATTTGTATATAATTACTTACATATTAAATATTTTATAAGATATTCATTAACATTTCATTGTATGTTATACAGGTTGCAATTTGTGACTATTTTTGTGTAGTTAGTCCAAATTATGACTTTTTTAAGGTACATTTGTACTACAAAAAGGAAAATCAATTTTTTAATCTTTCAAAATTTTAAAGCATGTCAATTAATTTATTGGATTTAGTTAAAGATCAAGTAACTGGTGCACTTACTAAGCAAGCGAGTAGCTTCCTTGGCGAATCTGAATCATCAGTAGGGTCTGCGCTGGGAGCAATAATGCCAACATTGTTGGGCTCTGTAGTCCAAAAATCTTCTACTTCTTCTGGTGCTCAAGGCATCATGGATATGGTTGGAAAATTAGACTTAGGGTCATTGAGTAATATTGCTTCATTGTTTGCTGGAGGCGCAAGTAGCGTCAACGGTTTGATGAACAGTGGAGGTGGAATTGTGGATGCATTATTAGGAAATAAGACATCAGGAGTATTAGACTTAGTTACAAAATTGAGTGGAATGAAGAGTGGTTCTTCATCTTCATTATTGAAAATGGCAGCACCGTTTTTAATGGGTATTATTGGAAATCAGATAAAAGGTAAAGGTCTTGGATTCTTAACTGATTTATTATCAGGACAGAAAAAATATGTCAACGACGCATTACCTGCAGGTATGGGAAGCCTTCTAGGTTTTGCAAACCTTGGAAGCACTGGTTCAACATCTACTAAAACAACTTCTTCACATCACACTTCTTCAAATGGAGGTGGAAACAATTGGTTGAAGTGGTTACTACCATTGTTATTGGCGGCTGCAGTTTTGTATTGGTTGAGTTCAAGAGGATGTGGTGAAAAGATGGTTGATGCCACTAAAGACGCTGCTCAAACAGTTGAAAATACAGCAGCTAATGCAGTGGACGCGGTTGATTCATTAGGAAAGGCTGCCGCTAATTTCTTCACAAAGAAATTGAGCACAGGATTTGATTTGATGAATGCTGCTACTGATGGTATTGAAAGCCAATTGATCAACTTCATCGAAGATGGTTCAAAAGTAGTTGACAAAACTACTTGGTTCAACTTTGACAGATTGTTGTTTGATACTGGAAAAGCAACACTTCAACCACAAAGTCAAGAACAGCTTAAAAATATCGCTGAAATATTGAAAGCATATCCAAATGTCAATATCAAAATCGGTGGATACACAGATAATGTTGGAGATCCAAAATCAAACCTTAAACTAAGTGCTGATAGAGCAAATACCGTTATGGCTGAATTAGTAGCTATGGGTATTGATAAGGGCAGATTAGAAGCTGAGGGATATGGACAAGAACACCCAGTAGCATCAAATGATACTGAAGAAGGTCGTCAGCAAAACAGAAGAATTGCAGTACGAGTGACCAAAAAGTAATTTTGAGAGTACTTAAAACAATTGAAGGTCGGCAAGATAAACTTGTCGACCTTTTTTATTTTATGGCTATGAAAAAGCAGAACGATGTTTTGTGAAGTAATAGCAAGTCTCGTTGACTTGCAATTATTACGATTCAATGTAAACCCATCTATGCATTGGCTACGCTTACGACAAAGCGTTGCCAAATTTCGAATTTGTATACTAGCAATAAATCTATCATATATCTGCAATATCAATCTCAAATAATCATTCCTAGAAGATACATCTATCCAACCCACCGTCTGGATTATACAGAAGTAAGCTTTAACCTTATCATATATTTGGTACCCTGAACTCATATCACAAAGAAATAAAATTTATGGCAAACTACCAAGATTTGTGGCACAGCCATAACAACACCAAGATTAGGTGCAACCTACGTCCGAACGGAGATGCCATTCAGCTAATTCAAATAAACTTTATAGATCCAAAATCCGGTCCATCAAAGAAACGATAGCTTTTTATTTTATTACTCTCGAATAATTCTTTAAATTTATCAGAAGCAATATAAATTGTGTAAAAATGAAAGATGGTGATTAGATCTAATTCATACACATGCGGTAAGAATTTTATTTGAACGGGTTCAATTTTTACACGTTCTACATTTTTTACAGAATGGTTAACCCATATATCATAATAGCGCTTATACTCATCTAAGTTTTGAATCTTAATATATTCTTCTGGTTTATTATTATAATACGATAATTTGAATACAGATCTACTGCAATCAATATCTAGGCCATAATCATGATAAAAGGCAATCCAAAAGCCTTCATACAATTTTTTCCTAACCATGTACTTGATCGGCCATATTTGAAAAGGTGGCATATTCAT
>JACJZN010000005.1 GCA_020635565.1 Flavobacteriales bacterium
GTGGAAGAATGTCAAAGCTAAAGGGCATGCAGCTAGAGTTTTCGAAACCTTAGCTAGCCACCTTTGAGTCATCCAAACTTTAATATCTGTGCAGATGAGGTTTCATAGATATCTTCAACAAGTTTAGAAGCTATAAGAGAGTTCAAGGGTTAATTGATGAGAAGTATATAATCCGTTGACTTCAAGGTTATAATTCAAAGATCCATAGGGATAGATAGGATTGGTAGGTTCGAAAATAGTAGAAAGCTCAAAACCAAACAAGTTAACAGTATCTTGGAAAGATTTTAGGTTAAAAGAACAAGGGGCTCCAATAATTGATCCAGACACCCTTCCTATGTGATGAGGAAGCTTATTGACGTAACTGACTCCTTCTTTAAAGATCAAGTTCCATGAGTCAAATGAAAGACGCTCATAGATTTTTAATCCGATTTCTGACCGTAAAAATGCTGAATAAAAGGAGTTTTGTTTAATATTAAATGGGCTTTTTCCCTTTTCTCTGTACTCTCTTTGCCAATTATTAACCCATTCAACATTAATGAATGGACTAAAGGTCCACTCTAAATAATTAATGTACCGATTTTGAAAGGCTTTGTAAATAGCGTATTCGTATCCAAACTCAGCAGTTGGAGTAAGTTGTGTTCCTTTAGGATTAGAAGTAGCATGGTGACTAGGCCAACCAGGAAGCTTAATATTGCGCACATTATGTGTTTGGTATAAACCACCCCAAAGGGCTGTATTAAAGTACAGGTTTTTTGAAAACCATGAGGCATAAACAAATAGTTGCTCCTGATTGATATCGGCATATCCAGCATCATGTCCTTCGTGAATATAAGTGTAAGTATAAGAAATTCCTGTTCCTATTTGCCACTGTTGACCTATATAGCTTTCAAAAGCAGCTATAAATCCTGCTGAATAAGGAGCAAAGTGTACAGTTTGGTGTTGACGTTTCTGAAAGGATGAAATACCGATAGCTTCAACCCAGACATTAAAAGGGCGATCCTTTAACGAGGACTCTTGGCAATATTCTTTCTTTTTCTGATATTGAGGTAGATTATTTGGTTCAGAATTTTTGTTCTCAGAAAAACAATTATTATTTTTAAAGTGTCGATAATGGTTTATATGTGCAGAAAGGCCATTGGATAAAGAAAAAATGTTATTATTAGCGACAAACAAAGGAATGCTGTTTCGTATTGGATCTGCTGATTCGATTGCTTTAACTAAATTTCCTTCAAGAATCGATGGAATAAAGTAGAAAGCATACTGAGGTATACAAGAGTTTATATATTTTGCAAAGTCCCTATCGTTTCCTAAAAGGTATGGTGTATTTGGTCCGCCTCCATCTATTGGAATCTCGGTAAAGAATGGGCCTATAGCAACACTAAAAATTCTTCCATTCGCAGGTAATCCAGGAATAGGGACCACTTCCCCTAATGGAGAGAAAATTGCTAGGTATGGCGCTGTTCCTTCTTCTCCCCCGAGGAAACCATAACCAAAATCATTGATAGCAACGGACCATATTCTTCCATCAGCCGGCATCATAGGAAGATTGGTTACATTTCCTGAGGGAGAAACTAATGCCGCATATGCTGCACCACTTTGGGTATCGCCACCAATGATAGCATCACCGTTTTGGTTAATTCCAACAGATATAATGTGTCCTCTAACAGGAATTGTATCCCCAGATACAGGTAATTGAGTCAAATTACCAGCTGGTGTAACAAGTGCGGCATAACTAAAATTGTTACTATTAAAGTACCCGCCAGTACCATCAAATCCTCCTATAATTCCATTTCCTAAGTTGTTAATAGCACCGCTATATATCTGTGCTTGATTGTTCGATGGTATGGCAGCTCCCGACTGAGGAAGAATGGTATTGACTCCGGCCGGGGAAATTAGCGAAGCGTAAGATCCAGCTGAATTTCCATCTCCCCCAGCAGAAATACCCACACTTAATTCATTAATTCTTATTTCATTAAAATAACCTGGAGGAGGAGTATTAAGAACAACAGTAAGGTTATTTGAAGGATCAACTTGAGCAATATAGCCGTCAAAAGTAGCGTTTTCTCTTCCTGCAGCAAGAGCATATCCCTGATCGTTGATATCAACAGTATAGATCTGTCCTGAACCTACGTTAAGAATTTCTGTTACAACATCAGTAGGGGAAACTACAGCTAAATACCTCCCATTAGGTTGATTCCGTCCACCAACAACCACTTTATCATTGGAATTGATTGCAACATAGTTAAACTCCAAATTGGTTGGAATTCCTACAATCGGGCTTACTTGATTTGGAGAATTAACCCTTGCAGTAAAGGAAACATTCGTTGAAGGATTACTAGCACCTACTACACCATGACCAATACTATTTATATCAACTTTATTAACACCTCCAGAATTAGGGAGTAAAGCTGAGTCAACAGGAAATACCATTCCATACTGATCTACGAATGCAACGTAAGGCGCGCCATTACTATCTCCTCCGATAATACCCGTAGGAGGTTCAGCCCAACTTATTGATTTAATCAAGATAGAAAAATAGAATGTCTTGAGAATAAATTTTTTCATCAAAACCCTTTTTTTTTCATATATCACTTAGCAATTTATAATTTCAATAAGAATGAATATTTATAAACTAAGCTAATCCTGTTAAGAAAACTATGGTAAAGAGTACGATGAAACGAATTGGTAGCAACTTGGGATATTAATCCAAAAGGGGAGATTGTTAAGGA
>JACJZN010000006.1 GCA_020635565.1 Flavobacteriales bacterium
AAAGGGGAATACTTACCATTTGTTAATCTTGGTACTGCTGCTGAAGTAGAAAAGGTTGGAAGATATACTAGCCAGGGAGCAAATGACGCCAATACGGAGATCATGCCTGGAAAAGAGTTCCCAGAACCTCTTGGTGATTTTTATTTGGGTGGCAATGTTTCCTGGGAAATCGATGTATGGAAAAAGCTAAGAAATGGCAAGAAAGCCGCTGCGATTAGATATTTGGCATCCATTGAAGGGAAAAACTTTCTTGTCACTCAGTTAGTTGCTGAAATTGCGGAGAATTATTACGAATTAATGGCTCTTGATAATCAGCTTGAATTCATTAAGAATAATATCCAGATTCAGGAGAATGCTTTGACCACTGTAAAAATGCAAAAACTTTCTGCAAAAGTAACTGAGCTAGCAGTTAAGAAGTTCGAAGCTGAATTACTTAAAAATCAGAGTTTACAATTCATTATTCAGCAGTCAATTGTTGAGACTGAAAACAAGATCAATTTCCTGGTAGGACGATATCCTCAACCGGTTAATAGAAGCTCAAGTAGTTTTCTAGATTTGAAATGGGATAGTATCCATGCTGGAATTCCTGTTCAACTTCTTGATAATCGTCCAGATATCAAGAAGGCTGAATTACAGCTGGAGGCTGCAAAACTGGATGTAGATATTGCGAAGGCAAATTTCTACCCATCTGTGAGATTGACTGCAGGCTTAGGATACCAAGCTTTTAACCCTAAGTATTTGGTCTCTACACCTGAATCACTCATCTTTAATTTGGCAGGTGATCTAATGGCTCCTGTGATCAACAGAAATGCTATAAAAGCAGAGTATTATACGGCTAACGCAAAACAAACTCAGGCTGTCTATGAATACGAAAGAACAATTTTACAAGCCTATATTGAAGTGATCAACCAGCTAAGTAAAATTAAGAACTACAGCAGCAGTTATGAGCTAAGAAGTCAACAGGTAGAGGTTTTGAATCAATCCGTTTCCATTGCTGGAAATCTGTTCAAATCTGCACGTGCAGATTATATGGAGGTATTGATGACTCAACGAGACGCATTAGAATCTAAGATCGAATTGGTAGAAACCAAACAAGAACAAATGCATGCAGTTGTTAATCTCTACAAAGCACTTGGAGGTGGTTGGAAATAATCGAATTACTTTTTCTAAGTAAATTAATAGTTAACTTTCAAAATGATGCCTTGATTCTCTTTTCGAATCAGGGCATTATTTTTTTCTATCAGGATTATCCTTTAAAAAAGCATCCCATCCACTATATGATTTGCGCGACTCTTCCGCCCCACCCTGAAAATAATGACACACA
The DNA here is from genome assembly GCA_020635565.1 of Flavobacteriales bacterium. Classification (GTDB taxonomy): domain Bacteria; phylum Bacteroidota; class Bacteroidia; order Flavobacteriales_D; family Parvicellaceae; genus Parvicella. The sequence goes on from JACJZN010000006.1 coordinate 1,325, forward strand.
GCAGCTGCAAGACCATCCGTGGCATCCAGATATTTTGGCAATTCCTTAAAATTCAAAATAGTTTGAAGCATTCCTGCAACCTGTTCTTTACTCGCATTTCCATTTCCGGTAATACTTTGTTTGATCTTCTTAGGAGAGTATTCTACAATAGGAATATCATGAACCAAAACTGCTGCCATTGCTACTCCCTGAGCTCGACCTAACTTAAGCATTGACTGAACATTTTTACCAAAGAATGGTGCTTCAATTGCAACTTCATCCGGCAAATATTCCTTCACTAAAAAACTTACCTTTTCAAAGATTGATTTTAACTTCAATTGATGATTCTCAAGTTTAGAAAGATGAATTACACCAGTATTGATCAGAGCTAGTTTTTTCTTGTTAACCCCGATCAAACCATATCCCATCACATTAGTTCCTGGGTCAAGTCCTAAAATTATTTTGTCGAAGTCCTTCATTCACTATTTTTGTATCAGGTTAACTGAACACCTATTAAGACCAACAAGCTATATCAACCCATTGTATTTTCGGTAAAGCTAATCATTTTCGCTTTAGCAATTTACTACCTCTATACCCAGTATACACAACGAAATCTGGATAATCTGGGTCATGTGATCCGAGAACAACTTCTCTCAGGAATCGGAATAGCTATATTTATTGGCTTGATACTACTTCAGTTTGTCAATTATGCGCTTGAAAACTTAAAATGGCGTCTGATCTTACCCGAATTGAACCAACTTACCTTTTTAAAAACACAAAAAGCAGTATATGCTGGGAACGCCATTGCTATACTTACTCCGGACAGATTAGGAACTTTCATCGGTAGATTTAGCTATCTCAAAGAATATTCCAAATCCAGAATTACTCTTTCCACATTTGTTGGAAATTATGCTCAACTGGTCACTACCCTTTTGTTCTCATTGATAGGTATGGTTTTAGCTTGGAATATGAATTTTACATTTCAATTTCCAGAAAATTTGGGGATTAATATTTTAATCATCTGTATGATTGTTATCTGTTGTATAGCTATTTTTATCTTCTACAATCAACAAACGGCTATTGATCTATTGAAAAGATCCAAACGAAAATACGCCAAAGAAATGACTGAGCGTTTTAAGTTCATGGATCACTTGACAACTTCTAAACATCATTTTATATTAAGCACTGCGATTCTTCGTTACACCACCTTTGTAAGTCAGTTCTATTTAGCATTGATCCTGTTCGGAGCAGATGTTAGTTTAATATGGACAATAGCCTTCTGTGGCATTTTGTATCTTTTCTCAACGATCATTCCTTCTCCATTTATGGGTAACCTTGGAACAAGAGAAGCCGTTGGCGTATACTTGGTATCTCCTTTAGGTCTTGAAGAACCCGTTATTCTGGCATCTCTCTTTATATGGTTGATTAATGTTGTACTACCTTCTTTATTGGGAGGTTTAATACTCCTAAAAAAGTAAGCATGTTTCTGATCATCATATATTCATTGATCCTAATTCTATATGGTACGATCGTCATTCTGATTCCAGGAATTGGATTTGCTGGAATTTTTCAGAATAAGAAGATCGTGCAGGAACCTCCTTTACATATTTCCATTGTTGTTCCCTTTAGAAATGAGGCTCAACATCTGGAAGAACTATGTCGTTCCATTAATAGACTGAATCATCCTCGAGATCACTTCCAAGTACTCTTTGTGGATGATTACAGTGATGATGATTGCCTGAGCATATTGTCAATACTCGATGAAGATGTTAACTACAATCTGATCCAGAATCCATCCCATCTAGGAAAAAAACGTTCTTTGCAGATTGGACTTGAAAGTGCTCTATATAACTGGATCTTCACCACAGATGCCGACTGTATCATTCCAAGAAATATCTTTGATGGAGTTAGTTCAAATGTTGACCTTTCACTTGGAGTGGCTTTGAAAACAACTGAGACATGGAGAGGGATAGAGAACATACAGGAAGCAGAAAGTCTACTCCTGGCTGGAATTACTATTGGTTCTGCCAAAATGGAAATTCCAATGCTTGCTTCCGGAGCTAACCTTTTATATCGTAAGGAAATTATGGAAGAACTAAATCCATACGAGGACAATCTAGATCTAAACTCAGGAGATGATATGTTTCTGCTACGATCAGCGCTTAAGCAAAACTATAGAATAGATGTAAGAACTCAACAACCGACACATACAGTATGCGAAAAATCATGGGATGATTACATTTCTCAATCGGCAAGGTGGGCAGGAAAAAATGATCGTGTAGGACTGATTCAAACGAATATTGCTGCATGGCTTGTTTTACTTGCAAATTTGATCCTTCCATTATCTCTAATAACGCACTTCTCATTTGGTTGGATTATGCTGATGATAAAATTTGTTCTTGACTTTTTATTCTTATTTTTGACCGCATTGCATTTTGAGCGATTTAAAGTAATAATTTACGCTCCTGTTATTTTTTGTTTTTATCCAATTCACTTGTTGAGAGTGGTTATTAAAATTGTGAATAACAAGAAAAAAGCATAGACACAATGGCAAAAGAAGAGCAAGGAAATAGTAATATGTGGAGCGATGCCTGGCGTAAACTGAAAAAGAACACGCCTGCCATGATTGGTTTGGGTGTTATTTGTATCGCATTCATCATTACAATTCTCGGTGCCAATATTCGTCCTGATGATTCTCCTGATTGTGATGATCAAATTCCGCCAATAGCGAAAATAAGACCTGGGACTGTCATTAAACATGTCAAGGTAAGACGAAACGAGGAAGTAGAAGATGTTGGGTTCTTTGGCAAGTTATTTCACGGTGGAGAACAAAGCCCATACAAGAAATACCCTTATTTAAGTTACGAATTCGAAGGAACTAATATGATTCTTGAGATGTATGCTGACACGACCAATATGCACTCTTACGAACCTTCGTTTGATACTAAAAGTTTGCCAGAGGTTCTATATGCGTTAGACATAACTAAAGATGTTAAGTACAAAGAAATAGGAAATGATCAGGTAGAGATCTATCTATTGGACGGAAGTACAATTACTAAATCCATCACGGAAATGCAAAAAGAGATCGTTTCTGAGAATTTGGTGGAGATCCGTTATTTATTGGGAACTGACCGATTTGGAAGAGATCTTCTAAGTCGCCTTATGGCTGGTACAAGAATTTCTTTATCAGTTGGTTTTATTTCTGTTTTGATTTCTCTCTTCATCGGAGTTGTTTTAGGAGCAATAGCAGGTTTTTATCGAGGTTGGGTGGATGAGGCGATCATGTTCCTAATCAATGTAATCTGGTCCATACCTGCCTTATTATTGATTATTTCAATTACCATGATCTTTGGAAAAGGATTTACCTCCGTTTTCATAGGTGTGGGGTTGGTGATGTGGGTCGATCTAGCAAGATTAGTTAGAGGTCAGGTGTTGAGTATTCGAGAAAAAGAATACATTGAGGCTGGTAAGGCTCTAGGATTTAGAGATGGTAGAATTATCTTCAGACATGTATTTCCAAATATCATTGGTCCGGTTATCGTTCAATCTGCAAACAACTTTGTGGCTGCTATTTTGATCGAAGCTGGTTTAAGTTGGTTGGGAATTGGTACTCAGATCCCTACTCCATCCTGGGGAAATATTGTAACTGCTCATCAGCATTTCATTACTAATCCTGATCTTTCATTTTTAGCAATTCTTCCAGGTCTTTGTATTGTCATTTTAGTATTTGCCTTCATGCTCTTCGGTAATGGTCTGCGAGATGCGTTTGACACCAAAGGAATTGATGCGAATATTTAGATCTCATCTTTCACTTTTAACTCTTAACTTCGCAGCTCAATGAGCAAAAAGGACGTTTCATACAAAACGCATATTGTGGTTAAAGGAGCCAAGGTTCACAATCTAAAAAATGTGGACGTTGCCTTTCTTCGAAATAAGATGACCGTAGTAACTGGAATGTCAGGAAGCGGAAAATCCTCATTGGCTTTTGACACACTTTACGCTGAAGGACAGAGAAGATATGTTGAGAGTTTAAGTTCATACGCTCGTCAATTCTTAGGAAGATTAGAAAAACCTGATGTTGAAAGCATCAAAGGAATATCTCCAGCAATTGCTATAGAACAAAAAGTAAATTCCTCCAATCCCAGATCAACTGTAGGTACAAGTACGGAAATATATGATTTCCTGAAATTAATGTATGCTAGGATCGGGAAGACCATCTCTCCTATCTCAGGAAAAGAAGTAAAAAAGGAAAATACGCAAACAGCACTAGAATACCTTTTTCAATTTGAAGACGGTATTAAAGGGCTTATAATTGCTCCCATTAGAGTTCCAAAGGGAAGGTCTAAACAAAAACAATTGGAATTATTTACTGATCAGGGTTTCAGAAGGATCTTCAATGATGGAAATATCGAAGAAATTGAAAAGATTGATGCAGATCAGATCGATGGAAATAGAATACACCTGATCATTGATAGAATTAAAACCTCCCAGGAAAATAATAACATCAGTCGAATAGCGGAAAGTATTGAAACAGCTTTTATAGAGAGTGATGGACAATGTGAGATCGTCATTTTAGATGGAAAAGAACCTACTAAAAGAACTTTCTCTAACCTTTTTGAACTCGATGGAATTCGTTTTGAAGAACCAACGTTAGATTTCTTTGCTTTTAATAATCCAGTTGGTGCTTGTCCTACTTGTGAAGGATTTGGAAAAGTAATGGGAATCGATAAAGACCTAGTCATTCCGAATAAGAACCTATCGATCTATGATGATGCTGTTGCTTGCTGGCGTGGTGAAAGTATGAGCATGTGGAAAAATGAACTGGTCATGAACGCCAGTGATTTTGATTTCCCGATTCATCGTCCCTATCTGGAATTAACAGAAGAAGAAAAAGAATTACTTTGGACAGGTAATAAATATTTTAGCGGATTAAATTCCTTCTTCAAATATCTTGAGTCAAAAACCTACAAGATCCAGTATCGAGTGATGCTCAGTAGATACAGAGGAAGAACCGATTGCCCCGATTGTCTTGGAAGTAAACTCAGAAAGGATGCCCACTATGTCAAAATTGGTGGAAGATCTATAGCAGAAGTCTCATCTATGAGCATTGATGAGTGTAAGCATTTTTTCTCTGAACTAGTTTTCACAGAGAACGAACAGATCGTTGCAAACAGAATCATTTCTGAAGTAAAGTCTCGTTTGAATTATCTCAGTGATGTTGGCCTAGGATATCTTACCTTGAATCGATTATCGAACTCCTTGTCTGGAGGTGAATCACAACGGATTAATCTAGCTACAAGTATTGGTAGCAGTTTAGTAGGATCCATGTATATTTTAGATGAACCTTCTATTGGACTACATCCTAGAGATACGCATCGACTTTTAAACGTACTTCGTTCGTTAAGAGATATCGGAAATACAGTAATTATTGTAGAGCATGAAGAAGAAGTAATGCGTGCAGCTGATGAAATCATTGACATGGGACCGATGGCAGGAACTCATGGAGGAGAGGTTGTATTTCAAGGTGTTCATGATGATTTGATCAAAGAAGAAAACAGCTTAACCGCCAAATATTTAACCGGAAGAGTTAAAATAGAAACACCTTCTAAGAGAAGATCGTGGAAGAATAGTTTCTATGTAGAAGGAGCAAGAGAAAATAATCTAAAGAACATAAATGTAAAATTCCCGCTTGAAGTGCTTACTGTTATCACTGGTGTAAGCGGAAGTGGCAAATCTACACTGATAAAACAGATCCTCTACCCTGCCCTAAAAAAGAACTATGGTGGGACGAGTATTAAAACAGGTGAATGTGACAATCTATCCGGTGATTTTGCTCGAATCGAAGATGTCGAATTTGTAGATCAAAATCCGATAGGAAAAAGCAGTCGAAGTAATCCTGTGACCTACGTTAAAGCTTTTGATGATATTCGAAATCTTTATTCAGATCTTCAACTTTCCGTGATCAACGGATTTAAACCTAAGCATTTTAGCTTCAATGTGGAAGGAGGACGATGCGATGCTTGCGAAGGAGAAGGAGAAATCAAGGTTTCGATGCAATTCATGGCTGATGTGCTATTGACTTGTGAGCAATGTAATGGTAAACGTTTTAAAGATGAAGTGCTCGAAGTAAAATTCGAAGACAAGTCTATTTACGATATTCTTACCATGACTATTGAAGATGCAATTGAGTTTTTTGGAAAATCAGATAACAAACATTGTAAAAAGATCATTGAGAAAATCATTCCTCTCCAAGAAGTGGGACTGGGATATGTTCAACTGGGTCAATCTTCAAATACCCTTTCTGGTGGTGAAGCTCAGCGAATCAAACTAGCATCTTTTCTTTCTAAAAAGAATTCTCCAAATAAGACATTGTTCATCTTTGATGAACCAACTACTGGCTTACATTTTCATGATATCAAGAAACTTTTAAAAGCGTTGAATGCATTGATAGAAATTGGCCACAGTGTGATTGTGATCGAACACAACGCTGAAGTGATCAAATGCGCTGATTGGGTCATTGATCTAGGGCCCGAAGGAGGTAAAGATGGTGGAAATCTTGTTTTTGAAGGTACACCAGAAGACTTGGTAAAATGTAAGGCGTCATATACCGGAAAGTTCTTGAAAGATAAGCTTTGATAGGTTATTCGTAAGCTGGACTTTCAATCCCACCTTTATCCCCTCTAGTGAAAATAGGTAATCGAAAAACAACTCTCCATCCCCAATCATTTTTTCCGGACTGTACATAATAGTCAACCATTCCGTAGATCAACCTGTTTATGCCCAATCCAATTGCAGGTACAAATGCAAAATTCTCCTGTTTAATATTATACTTTGCCTTCAATTCTAACAACAGAAAAGTTACTCCACAATTACCTCCCAAAGTAAAATCAAGGTCATTTACATTTGGAGAAATTCTAGTTGAAACAAAACCACTAAAATGAAACCAGATCCCTGCACCTAGAGGAGAAGATTGACATGAATAATAGCCCCCAATATTAATTGCCGAATTTTTATGAATCCTATTCCAATCCATTGATATTCCTATATCTTCAGAATAATACCTAACAGTAGTAAATGGATGCATGAATTTAAAACATTTCTCCGTTTGCGAATAAATTTGAAACGTAAAAATGAGCAAAATCAAAATCATCCCAATACGCATAAGTTTATTGAAATTGTCTATATAAATTATCGATTGGAGCTTCTTTACCAATACGTTTTGATATCGTAATTTGATTCGATGTTCCGGCAATGTGATACTTTGCCATTCCGTAACTAAAGTAGATCGATTTTACCTTTAAGCCAAGTCCAATGGAGAACCCTGCCATTCCGGGCTTTGCGCCTACTTTCATGGTTTGTCGTTGCATGTGATCATACCCCATTCTGATATGAAAGTTCTTTCCAAGAATTAATTCGGTTCCGACAGTGATGTGATACATGAATTTCTTTAGCACTCCAGGTGGCTTGATCTCAATGATCTCTCCAGTCAACTGATCAATGGAGGTACTGTTATTCTCATCATAATAAACAAGATTCCATTTTTGCAAATTATCATACGTTAAAGAGAATCTAAACGGAGCGTGAGTTAACTTTTTACTAACCCCAATAGCAATGTTCAAAGGCAAACTTTCTCTATTTGCTGGCGTGTAACTCTTCAACTGCATTCCTGCATTCTTGATCAATAATCCTGCTCCAAAATTATTTGCGGTATCGATATAACTCGCTCCAAGATCCAATGCCAGACCAAAAGCACTATAGCTTTCCAGAAAGCTACCGATCATTTTGAACTGTCCACCAACAGAAAATTTGCTGGAGATCGGTCGACCATACCCTATTGCTAAAACCAGGTCGCGTGCTCCAAACGTTCCTCCATTTCTAGTCCCGTCCAAATCAGCATACTCAAAGCGTCCATAATCTGCGTACAGGATCGAAGCATTAAAAGTTCCAACATTCGCAAAATGTCTGGTATATGATGAGTAACCAAAATTAGCATCTGCGAAATAGTTGATATAATTCAAATTGACTTGCCCATGCATTTCTGGATTCAACAGTGCCGGATTAGCTTGTCCCAAATTAGCATCATCATCTTTCACACCCAGTAAGTAGCCCCCCAAGGCTTCTACTCGAGCACTATTGTTGAAATTAAGCACCTGAAAAGTATGACTCCCTCCGATCTGAGCTGAGAGAACCCCTGTAAAAAAGGTAAATACAATTACAAGATATTTGCCTATGATGTGCATTGGTACAAATTAACGGAAAAAATAAGATTCTAGTATCTATTAAAAAGAAGGTTCCCAAAGACATAAGTCATTTCTTTTTTAGTTATTTTGCAAATGATGAAAACTGTATTATTAATTCTACTATCGGCTTTTTTATTGATTTCATGTTCGGATGATAAAAAAAATGAATCGATAACTCAACTAAACTGGGACAATAGGAGTCTTGAAATTGGCCAAATTGAAATTTCTGATTCACTGTATTTAAGTGGTCAAAGTTATCTATCGATCTATTCACATATCTATAGCCAAACGGAACACATTACTCATGATTTGACAGTTACCGTCAGTATCAGAAATCCAAATATCAATGATTCTATTTTCGTAAAAAAAGCAAATTATTACAATACCCAGGGAGATCTAATCAGACAATACATAGACGAATTGATTTATGTAGCTCCTTTGGAAACTCTTGAAATAGTAATCGATCAAAGTGATAATTCAGGAGGAAGTGGTGCCAACTTCATTTTTGATTGGACTATTAAAGAAGATGATATACCCCCCATCTTTGAAGCAATCATGATTTCAACTTATGGGCAACAGGGACTTTCCTTTAGTACTCAAGGAATAAGAATTAAATAATCGCTTATTTTATGCTGATTGATATTTTAACTAAAATTCTATTCCTGATAGCCGTAATCGATCCTTTAGGTTCTGTTCCTGTATATCTAGAGGCGACCAAGAGACTTGATGACCATCATAAAAGAAAGGTTGCCATACGTGCCTCAATAATTGCATTTGGAATCTTGTTATTTTTTATTGTTGTTGGGCAAGTGATTCTGGAAGGCATGAATGTTTCATTGGATGCGTTTCAGATCTCTGGAGGTGTAATCTTATTCTTATTTGCGTTGACTATGATTTTTGGTGATGGAAAACCAGAAACTGAAAAACATATGATCAAGGATTATAAGCACGTTACCATTTTCCCTGTGGCAATACCTTCAATTGCGTCACCTGGAGCAATCATGGCAGTTGTGATCCTGACAGACAATCACTTATATACTATTGACCAACAAGCAATAACAACTCTTCTAGTCATGCTTGTTGTAGCTATTACTATGCTAGTTCTTCTGGCGGCCAATCAGGTCAAAAGGATCATCGGAGAATACGGCATTACCGTTATCAGTAAAATAATGGGACTTATACTGGCATCATATGCAGTACAAAGTGTTCTAAGCGGATTACGGGATTTCTTCGCCTGATTATTTGTTCAATACCATTTCCATTTTAGAAACCACGTGCATTTTAACACCCATGGTATTCATATCAGTAGTCACCGTACCAAAGACTTTATCAAACATTCCTTTGTTGTAATTGAATTTTGAAGTCACATCGCAGGTCATATCTGGAGACATTGATTTTGACATTCCGATTGCTTCAGCGTCACTTCCAGGCATCCCGAATCCGCCCATATCCATTCCTCCCATTCCCATGTCATTTCCACCAGCACCCATGTCCATATCCATATCCATATCCATACCGTTCATATCCATGTCCATGCCGAAATCATCATCATTACTGGTATCTTCATCCTCCAAGTTGGTATCCATTCCCATGTTAAACATCGAACTACCATCTCCAGATTTACCAGAAGCACCAGCGTCAAACATATCTTTAGATTTATCGGTAGACATCGTATGATTCAAGGAAGCGATTCCATTATCCATTCCATTCACTTTCACAATCATCTGATAAATCCCAGCATCTACTTTGATCTCATCATTCAAATTGATATCACCTTCTGGTAAAGCAAGTAATTGTAAAAAGTCATAAGGCAATATATCTACCATGTCTGTTTCCTCGGTCATTTTTACTTCCACGGTTGTCGTATTCTTGATCTCCTTCATACTATATCCTGTCTTTAGAGAACCCGTTTTTGGATCGAACTCAGCGTAGGCATCCACTTTCATATTGCCAGCTTGTCCACCTACAGATACACTATTCGCATCTGCATTACCATAAGCTAAGACATTTGAACTAGCCGATGTGATCAGATAGATCTTTTTAAGGAAAGTGAAATTCCCTTTTTTGTCCACCTGAATCTCGCTTTGCAATGCTTTTTGAGGAAGATCCTTTAAAGAAGCCAATGAATTTCCTTTAGAATCAACTACATTAAAACTAACTAGATACAACATACCCGTTGCTTTTCCATCGGTCGCTACATTGTTGATATAAAGTACAAAATCTGTGGTAGTTTTAAATTGTTCCTTCATTTCCATTCCCATCATGGAGGTAGAAACATCATCATTGACCACGGCTGTAAAATGATAAGAAGCTCCTGATTTCCATTGATAATTGAGATCAGTAGCAAAAGTAGAAAGCGATGATAAAACAATAAGTGCTGAGAGTAATAGTTTTTTCATAATCTGTTATAAATAGTTTGGATTGTCCTTGGCAAAGTTTGTACCAAATTCAATTCGTCTATTCAAAGATATGAAAAGACTAATTTTGAGCGTTAACTGAATCAAAGAACATCAATAATTCTGCATCGCTTTTACCAAGAATATTGGTCATGTAGTTTTGAGCATCAATAGCAAAAGGATCATCTGGATAAGAATCTATCAACTTCTGATAAGTAGCTTTAGCATTCTCCAATTCACCCTTTTCTTCATACAAACGTCCTAAGTTCGACATATACTTTGGTGCTTGTTCAGCATTTGGAAATTCATCCACCAATTTTTGCATGATATTAATTGCTTGTTGTGGTTTCCCGATGATTTCTGAGGCCTTTGCTGCCAACTCCATCACAGCAGGTGTCTTTTCATGTGATGGATAGGTATTTGCAAATTTACTTGCAGCATTAAATAATGCTGTAGCCGTGACCTGTTCGTTTTGCTTTCCACCTCCCGCAAGGTCATTGTTCAACATTTTAATGTGATCCAGTAATTTTTCTGCATCCTGTTGCTCTTCCTCATTAAGCACTTGATCTTCTGAACTGCTTTCCTCTCCTACACATTGAACAAATCCAATAGAAAGCAACATGATCACAAACATCCAATTTTTTACTTTCATATCAACTCTTATTTAACAGGGAAATTCATTCGATATCCTACCTTGACTTTACCTTTGGAAATATCTTCCAGTTTTCTCTTAAGCAGTCGCTTTTTCAAAGGATTCAAATAATCTGTAAACAGAACACCCTCGATATGATCATATTCATGCTGAATAATTCTGGCAGCAATTCCAGCAAATTTCTCTTCATGGAATTCCCAGTTCTCATCAAAATATGAAATCGTAACGACTGATTTCCTAGTAACATCTTCACGAATATTTGGAATACTTAAGCATCCCTCGGAAAAAGCCCACTCTTTGCCTTCCTCTTCCTCAATAATTGGATTAATGAATACCTTCTTGAAGTTCTTAAGAATCTCAAGGTTTTTAGCTTCTTCTTCATTTTCTGGCTCATCTTCAGCAAAAGGAGAAGCGTCTACAATAAATAACCTTAACGCCTTACCAATCTGAGGTGCCGCTAATCCTACTCCTTGACTATCATACATAGTCTCGAACATGTCTTCCAGTAATTTTGAAATATCTGTTCCCTCTTCTATTTCTTCAGTTTCTTCACGGAGAACAGGAGAACCATATGCGTATATTGGTAGTACCATTCACAAATATTTAACTGCAAAATTGATGATTATTTCCGTTTCGTGCAATGAACTCTGGAATTATTAATAATTTTGCCTCTCAATGAGAGTAGTTAGTATGAAAATCTTTGTTGTAATGGTAACATTTGTTTTGTTACTATCTAGTTGTGAAAAGTGTCCAAAATGCTGGGGAAAGGTTGAAAAAAATGAAGGTGAGATCATAACCGACACTACGCTTTGTTCTAATTGCACTATTCTCACGAATGAAAATGAAGGTTATGTTGTAAACTCAGACCTTGATCTCTGGAACATTTACTATAAAAACTTTGGAAACAGCGGTGTTTGTGAAACCTACGATTTTGATTTTGAGAAGTATTCTTTGCTAGGAATGACAACTATTGCTCATTGCAAATACAAGATCAAAAGAGAAGTAACCATAAATGATGAAGAACAAACCTATTATTACGATATCACACTTAAGGAATGTGGTAATTGTGATGAAAAGCACTATCTCACTAATTGGGTGATGATTCCAAAAATCAAAAGTGGTTATAAGGTAATTTTCAGAAGTTCTGTTAGATAATTCATGCACGATTCGTCTTACTGGAATAATCGATATCTCGATCAAAAAACAGGCTGGGACATTGGTCATCCAAGTCCTGCAATTATTGAATTCTTTATAGACAAAAACAATTTAAGTTCTATACTTATACCAGGGTGTGGAAACGCGTATGAAGGCGAATTCCTGTTCAATCAAGGCTTCGCCAATTTAACGTTAGCCGACTTTGCAGCAGAAACGAAGAAAAACTTTCTTAGAAGATGCGGTAATTTTGATCCAGAAAAATTTGTAGTTGGAGATTTTTTCGAATTAAAGGGTCAGTTCGATTACATCATTGAACAGACCTTCTTTTGTGCTTTGACACCTAATCTCAGGGAAGACTACGTAATTAAAATGAAGGAACTTTTACATCCCGATGGTAAACTAGTTGGGCTAATGTTCAACGCAGACTTGAATACTGAATATCCTCCCTATGGTGGATGTCAAGAAGAATACTTAGATTTGTTTAGTAAACATTTCAGTGTTGTAAACCTGTCTAATTGTGATAATTCCATTGTCCCAAGAGCTGGTAGAGAACTCTGGATAGAAATTGGTCATTAATGAGCCTAGGAGAAGTAATTATATTCATTTTTGTTGCATTCGTTTTTGCAGGTGGAATCTATGGGGGACTAAGATTATATCGATGGAATCAAAGAGACAGAGCCGCTATGCACAAAAGAAATAAAGACAAAGAAAACTTATCTGAAACTCAATAAATTCTTGATTACTAAAAATAATTGAATTTAATTTCAAAGGAATTATCCACGCCTTCCTTCACCTCTATGGAAGCTTCTTTAAAAGAAGGTTTTGAATATCCATATTTCTTTAAATTACTAAATGCATATCCCTCTTTAGGAACCCCAATCAGGTTATAGTTCATTTTAGCATCCTTGTTCGTATCATCTAGGAATGCGATTACATATTTTCCTGGCTTCAGGTCTAATTCAATTTGCATAAATCCCAGAATCAAATCTTCCTTTTTAAAAGAATAAAGTAAGTCAGTGGATTCTTTCTTAAAATCGGTTTCGGTTTGGTAAACTGCTACTCTGAGCAAACCTGTTTTATTCGCTACTCCTACAATCGAAAAAGTTGTCTTTTGAGCCCAATTCGCGTATCCTAGAAACAGAAGTGGTAGAATTAAAAGTAATCTCATAATTCATAAACAAACAGATAACCGAAATGTTTAAATGTACATTCCCGCTATTCTCAAATATACCAGTTCAGGCCTAATAGAACTCCACCCTTCATTGATCGCTTCATTTTCGGAAACAAATAACAAATAGGATGATAACCCATGATCTCGAAACTCTTGTTTTACATGATCAGGAAACTGAAGTCCGATGAGGAAACCATCTTCCAGATCCTCTAATAACTCAACATAATAATCATCATCCCCAGCATGAAAATTGAGCACATTTCTTCCGATAAGGATAAATTTATTCACTCCCTCTTTTATCATCAACTCCAATAAATTTTGTTTCAGCAACATAATATCATTGTAGAGGAGGTCATTCCATTCTCCGATTAATTCAATAAATGCAAATCCTTGATCGTAGTTAACATAAAGTAGCTTCACAAACAACGTTTCTGACTCTATCGAATCCCACTGAGGATGAATGTAATGATTGTAGATAGTATGAGAACATTCATACTCACTGTACTCCATTCCAAAAAATGGAGATCTTTCATCATCTTCTGCTCGATAATAATCGCGCCAATGATAGTATGGTTCTATCGTTTGCATATCCTAGTACAAGAATATCATTTTTTTTATTAATTTGCTCCTACAATAAAACACTAGCTATGCAAATAACCTATGAATCAATTAAACCGCTTATCCAAAGTGAGAATCTGGTAGGAGGAAATCAAATGCAAGTGACATTTCTTGCCGTTGGAATGGCTGCGCCCATTCAAGCGATTGGCATGATGGTCGCTGATCAGGATGAAATGATGAAGAATGTGACCAAACAAGCTGTAAAGCAAGGGGTTTTCAGTTCAATTATTAGTGCAATCAGCCGACTTCTCGGTGGACTCATTGGAGGTGTAGGTGGTAGCATAGCAAGTTCAACAGCTTCAACAGTAGGACATAGTATGACCAGTAATTCAATGGGAGCTAATATGATGAATGCCAAAGATACTCCTGAGAATAGACAAAAAGCTGTTGTTGCTGCCTTCCAAACTGTGCAAGCCTACTTTGAATACGATGCTGTAAACGGTGACTGGAAAGCCAAAAGCATGAGTTAAACAGCCTTGCTAAAAGCTTCCAACGTTTGATTTAGCTTAGAATCATTCAACTGTGTATTAAGGAACCAAGCTTCGAATTGTGAAGGCGGAATGTATATCCCTCCTTCCAGCAATTTCCAAAAGAAATCAGCAAACTTCTCTGTATCGCAAGATTTAGCGTCTTCGTAATTCAATATTTCTTTTTCTGAAAAGAAAGGATTGATCATGGAACCAAAGCGATTAACATTCAAAGGAACTCCTTTTTCATTAGCTATAGACAACATTCCTTCCTGCATCTTTTTAGCATAATCATCGAAGAAGTCATATGGATTTTCTTTTTCAAGAACTTCCAAAGTGGCCATTCCTCCTGCCATTGCAACAGGATTACCGCTTAGCGTTCCTGCCTGATACATATCTCCCAAAGGTGCTACACAATTCATAATCTCTTCCCTTGCACCATAAGCTCCAACTGGAAATCCGCCTCCTACAACCTTCCCTAAACAAGTGATATCTGAGTGTAATCCCAACAATCTTTGAGCTCCTCCATAACAAGAGCGAAATCCTGTCATCACCTCATCAGCTACAATTAAAATACCGTGCTCTTTCCCTATCCTATTTAGTCCTTGTATGAATTCATCAGTTGGCAACACAACACCCATATTTCCTGCAATAGGCTCCAGGAATATTGCAGCGATATCTTCGTGATCGGCAACTAATTGCTCAACTGAAGCCAAATCATTGTAATTAGCAACTAATGTATTTTTAACGGATCCCTCTGTAACACCTCCACTACCGGGCATAGACAATGTTGCTAATCCAGAACCAGCTGCGACCAATAATGCATCTGAATGACCATGATAACAACCTGCAAACTTGATAATCTTATTCTTTTTGGTATATGCCCTCGCCAATCGAATTGCGCTCATTACAGCTTCAGTTCCTGAATTGACAAAACGAACTTTATCCATGTTTTCAAATGCAGCACAAACCTTTTCCGCTAACATCACTTCTAACTCTGCAGTTGCTCCAAAGCTATATCCCTTCTCTAAAGTCTTTACAACCGTTTCCTGCACATGTGGATGCACATGACCGATGATCATTGGACCATATGAAAGGACATAATCGATGTACTCATTTCCATCAACATCATAAATATGACTTCCCTTTGCATGAGAAATAAACAAAGGATTTCCTCCAACACTTTTAAACGCCCTGACAGGACTATTTACTCCACCAACTAAATACTTTAAGCTTCTGTTATAAAGTTTATTTGATTGTTCTAAGTTCATTTTAAATACTTTGTTCATTCAACCATTTTGCTACGTCTTTTGCAAAATAACTGGCAATTAGAGATGCTCCTGCCCTCTTAAATGCAATAAGACTCTCATATACTGCTTCCTTCTCATTCAACCAACCATTTGCTGAAGCTGCTTTGATCATTGCATATTCTCCACTAACTTGGTAAACAGAAATTGGTTGTTCAATTTCATTTGATGTATCTCTAACAATATCCAAGTATGGCATTCCCGGTTTAACCATGATGATATCTGCACCTTGATCAACGTCTTGCAATACTTCTTTGATAGCTTCCTTACGATTTGCCGGATCCATTTGGTAGGTCTTTTTATCTTTCGGAATATCCTGCATATCAACAGGCGCTGAATCTAATGCCTCCCTAAATGGTCCATAAAAGGATGATGCATATTTCGCAGCATAACTCATGATTCCTACATCTTCGAACCCAGCTTCATCTAAAGCTATTCTAAGAGCTAAAATTCGTCCATCCATCATGTCAGATGGCGCCACCATATCAGCACCAGCTGCTGCATGAGAAACTGCCATTTTACAAAGTGCTTCAACTGTTGGATCATTCACAATTTTTCCATCGGCAACAATACCGTCATGTCCAACTATAGAATAAGGATCCAATGCAACATCAGTCATTACGAATAACTGAGGAGCGACAGACTTGATGTGTTTGATCGTCTGTTGCATAAATCCATTAGAATTATAGGCTTCTTTCCCAGTATTGTCTTTTAGTTCATCTCCAACCTTCACAAACACCAATACAGATTTTAATCCTAAAGAAACTATGACATTTAATTCATCTGTTAGCGTATCTAAGGAATATCTGTAATACCCTGGCATCGAAGGGATTTCAGATTTCACTCCTGATCCTTCTTGCACGAATAGCGGAACAATAAAATCATTAACTGACAATGAATTCTCCTGTACCATCGCTCTAATAGCTGGAGAAGTTCTTAATCTTCTTGAACGATTAAGTAATTCCATAGTTCTTAAGCTTTATAATTCTTTACAGCATCTACGAATGCTTTTGCATGATCAACTGGAACATTAGGCAGAATTCCATGTCCTAGATTAGCTATGTATCTGTCTTTCCCAAAATTATCGATCATCTCCTTTGCCATTTTTTGAATAGTTGGGATAGGAGATAAAAGTCTTGCAGGATCAAAATTCCCTTGAAGGGTGATGCTATTGTTTGTCAATTCTCTAGCAATTTTTGGTGAAAGTGTCCAGTCTACCCCTAATGCACTCACACCTGTTTTAGAGTAATCTTCTAAAGCAAACCAACATCCTTTTCCAAATACGATCACAGGAACCAGATCCTTTAATTTAGCCGTGATCTGATTGATATAAGGCATTGAGAACTCTTTATAATCATTCGGAGAAAGTAATCCTCCCCAACTATCAAAGATCTGCACTGCGTCCACTCCTGCCTTCACCTTCTCCAACAAATAATCTATTGTAATATCTGTGATCTTTTGTAATAATCTCTTAGCAGCCTCAGGGTGTTCAAAACAGAAACCTTTTGCTTTATCGAATGTCTTAGATCCCTTACCTTCCACCACATAACAAAGTATCGTCCATGGACTTCCTGCAAAACCAATTAAAGGAACTTCATCATTCAACATTTGTTTCGTCACACGAATTGCATCATAAACGTAGAACAACTCAGTCTTTGCATCAATAGCAGGAATGGCGTCTACCATTGCTTCTGTAACAATTGGGTTAGGTACAAAAGGACCGAAATTAGGCTTCATCTCTACATCAATACCCATAGCCTGTGGAACAACAAGTATATCTGAGAACAAAATCGCAGCATCAGTTCCTACTTGTTCAATCGGCATTACCGTAATTTCAGCAGCCAACTCAGGAGTTCGACATCTTGTGAAGAAGTCATACTGGTCCTTTAATTTCATAAAGTCCGGCAAATAACGTCCTGCCTGTCTCATCATCCATACAGGTGGTCTCTCCACTGTTTCTCCTTTTAATGCTCTTAAAAACAAATCGTTCTTTACCATAACCTCTATTTCTTATTGACAGTTTCTGCGCACTTTACTGAATTAATTTCTGTTGCTTTTTCTCTAGCTATCTTAATGACATCTTCCATTATTGGATACTCAGGGTGAAATACATCCTTCTCCGGATATATTCCCTTTGCTGCCTGCGCTGTTGTTTCTCCTATACAGACATGAATAGCATGCTTACTTACTTTTTCCTGCATGCAAGCCACTCCTTTTGGACTAAACCATAGATAAACATCAAAATTCCCTGTGGGAATAGATTCACAAACATTGGTTTTGTAGGTATAGATCTCTTCAAAAACAACATCGTTTTCTTTGAGTAGATCAGGTAATGTATCCAAACGATCCTCACCACATAGATAGCTAAATGAAGAATTTCCAAGGTTTTCAACCAACAATGAAGCGAGATCTTTTGAGTAGTTTGCAAACCCATATACTTCAAGTCCTAAATCTTTGAGATGTTGCTCTGATTTCTTTCCTACACAGAAGTAATGGTGATCAGATGCTCTCTCTCCTAAAACCTCCAATCCTCGAAGAGTTGCTTTATAGCTTGTAAAAATGATATTCTTGTAAAAATTCTCCTTCTCAGGGATCAAAGGAACCACTTCCAAAACATCAAAACCTATAACTTCAGCTATAGAGCTCAAGTCATCTATACTAACCTGCTCTAGTTTCTTTGTGGACAATATTCTCATCGACTTCCTCATTCTCTCTCTTTGAACTGCTTAACTATTTCCTTTGCTCCTCTACTTAATAACTCTTCAAACACTTGCTCTGCTACTATCTCCTTTTCGCGCATTACGTATGTTTCATTCAACTCTACCACTTCTCTTCCATCCAACGAGTAAACTCCTGCTTTTACGACTACGTTATCCTGATTATCAATGGTAGCATAGACAGCAATTGGTGCTGTACATCCACCTTCTAATAATTGAAGGACTCTTCTTTCTACTGAAACACAATATGCAGTGTTTTCATGATTTAAAGAATCTAGTTGTCTCTTCAATTCTACATCTTCGGCTCTTCCGGTTATCATTAAAGCCCCTTGCGCAGGAGCAGGAATCATCCAGTCTAATACCTTATGATTTTCAGGCAACAATCCAATTCGTTCTAATCCTGCTTTTGCAAATATTGCCCCCTCCCAATTACTCTCTTTAACTTTAGCCATTCGGGTATTAACATTCCCTCGAAGATCTTCAATCTTATAGTCAGAATATTTAGCTAACCACTGCGATCTCCTTCTTAAACTACTAGTTGCAATAATCTTTGTATCATTCTGGTTATCAATAAATACATCTTCCACAATACCCCTTTCAGGAATAGCAAACTCAACCAGACCTTCCGGTAATTTTACAGGTACATCTTTCATGGAATGCACTGCTATATCAATATCATTATTGAGCAATGCAATATCTAAGGATTTTGTAAAAACACCAACTACCCCCAAATCGTAAAGCGGCTGTTTAAGATTCGTATCCCCATAGGATTCGATCAACACTAGCTCAGCTTCCAATCCAATGGATTGTAGTTCTCTCTTAACAAACTTGGCCTGCCACTGTGCTAATTCACTTTTGCGCGTCCCTATTCTTATCATGATTATTGAATGTCAAGATCGAATATTTCACTCATCACTCTAATACTATCACCAGCGCTCCCGTTAGCCGTTTTAAGATGTGTCACGAATTGCTTGGTCATTTTCTGAATAATTCGCTCAGAAACAATATCCATATGCTCCTCATTTAACCCCTCAAGCTTCTTACTCTGGAAACTGATTTCCTCTTGTTTGATCTTCAACAACCTATCTTTGAATGCTTTAACTGCATCGGTATGGGTTCTATGGTAAAGCCATTCCTTAAAAGCCTCGAAACTTTCATCAATGATCGCTTCAACTTTTGGAATTTCTAATTGTCTTTTTTCAATGGTTTCATCAACCACTTTCGTCAATTCATCCAATGTAACCACATTGGCTCTGTTCTCATCTGTTATCTCAACATTCGTTGGAACAGACAGATCCACAATAGCTAAATTACCAGCGGCTTCAATAAGATCAGCAGTCACTGTTACTTTTGGTGCATTAGTAGCAACAATCAAAACATCGCTTGATCCGACCTCGTTTTCCAATTCCGAAAATGGAGCAACATTCACATTAAATTTCTCCCCTAAATAATCGGCTTTCTCTTGTGTCCTGTTAACTAATGTAATGCTATGATTTGGAAAATGCTTCACCAAATTAGCACAAGTAACCTTTCCAATTTCTCCAGTTCCAAAAAGCGTGATCTTTACATTCTCTCTATCATTCAAGAAATCCTTGATCCACTGCACAGCTGCATAGGCTGTTGAAGCAGCATTTGTGCTAAAAGAAGTTTGATTCTTGACAGTTTTACTTGTCTGTATAGCAGTGTTCACCAATCTTTCAAGATTTGCATTAGTAAAGCCATATTCTTTAGCTAGAGCGAAAGCAGCCTTTAATTGACCTATGATTTCAAAATCCCCAAGAATTTGACTATCCAGACCTGTACCCAATCTGAGAACATGCTGAATAGCATCATCTCCTACATGAGAGAAAGAATACTTTTTAAACTCATGTTTAGTACCTTCAGTATTCGAACACAATAAATCTATTAAAACTTCTTCAGAAGACACAATACCGATCAGTTCTGTACGATTACAAGTGCTAATTACCAACAGAGGAATCTCCTTTAGCCTAGCCTCCTGCAATACTTCAATCTGAGCTTCCCTGCTTAGGCTAAACTTTCCACGTATCATGGCATCAGCTTTTTTGTAACTGATTCCAACGCTATAAAAATTGTCTTTCTTCAATTGTTTCTTCACCAACACTTAATTGACATTACAAATGTAACGACAGAGGTGAAGATTATTACATGATATATGTCATTCTATTGTAAGATTAAAGTCATGACATTTGCAGTGAACTAAAATTAATGATTTTTGTTCTTGTAAGCATCAAGACAACAAATATGAAGGGATTATTACTAGTGAACTTGGGCTCTCCAGATAGCACAGATCCAAAGGATGTTAAACGTTATTTAGGAGAGTTTCTAATGGATGAACGTGTCATAGACCTAGACTACTGGAAACGATGGTTACTGGTTAAGGGAATCATCCTGAACACCAGACCCAAAAAGTCCGCTGCGGCTTATGAAAAAGTGTGGACAAAGGAAGGTTCACCGCTAATTGTGATCTCTAAGAACCTAACTTCAAAGGTCAGAGAAAAATTAGGAACCGATGTCCCTGTTTCTCTTGGAATGAGGTATGGAAATCCAAGTATTTTAAATGCTTTAGAAGAATTAAAAGCCAAAGGCGTAACCGATCTATTTATCGTTCCATTGTATCCACAGTATGCTATGAGTACCACCGAAACGGTTGAAGAAAAAATAGAAACCGATCTAAAGTTGATGAACTGGAAAGTGAAGCACACTTCTCAACCACCGTTTTACAACGATCCTTTATACCTTGAATCACTTACTTCATCAATTAAAGAGCAGATCGATCCAAAAGACTATGATAAGATCCTATTCTCCTATCATGGTATTCCAGAAAGACATATTTACAAAACCGACAAAACTGGACTTTGTAAAATTGACGGCTCTTGCTGTAATACTCCCTCAGAAGCTCACAAAAGGTGCTATAGACATCAGTGCTTAAAAACTACTGAAGGTGTAGTGAACACTTTAAATTGGGAAGAATCAAAAACAATGACAACCTTTCAATCTCGATTGGGAAGAGCAGAATGGTTGAAACCCTACACAGCGGCAACTTTAGAAGATCTTCCCAAAAAAGGGATAAAGAAGATTGCAGTGGTCACTCCTGCTTTTGTGGCTGACTGCCTTGAAACGATCGAAGAGATCGGAATGGAAGGAAAAGAAGAATTTTTACATGCGGGAGGAGAGAAATATGATGTTGTACCATGTCTAAATGATAGAGAAGACTTTGCTGAGGCAATTGTAAACTGGTTTAATAACTATGAGTAATGAATTTGATCATATTGTTGTAGGAGGAGGAATTAGTGGCTTAACTAAGGCTTATTCATTACAAAAACAAGGTTTAAAGGTTCTCTTACTAGAAAAAGCGAACAGAACAGGAGGCGTGATCCATTCAAAAATTACTGAATGCGGTGTAACTGAATTAGGTCCGAATTCCCTTGCTTTGACTCCAATTCTGGGGCAGCTAATAGAAGAATTAGGACTTAATGATCAGTTAATCAAAGCAAATGAGGTAGCTAACAAACGATACATTTACTTAAAGGGTAAACCCGTTCTGATCAATCCAAAAACGTTACTGTTCGGTAGCAAAGTGATAGGCTTAGGATCAAAAATAAAGCTACTTTCTGAACGATTTAAGTCTGCTCAAGACATTCCCAATGAAAGTCTTGCTGACGCTATCAAAAGACGATTTAACAACGAAATTCTATCGAACCTTGTAGAACCAGTAATTACAGGGATTTATGCCGGCTCTCCCGAAAAACTTGAGTACAAAAGCAGCATGAAGAGAATGTTTGTAATGGAACAAGAACACGGATCCTTTACTAAAGGCTTCCTTGCTTCCAGAAAGTCTGGCTCAAAACGAGAAATTGTGTCGTTTAATAAAGGGCTTCAGCAATTGACTGATGCGCTTCGAGACAAGTTGGAGAACGTTCGATACGAAGCTGTGGAATCCATTTCTTTACCTAATGACAGGGTGATGGTTAAAACCAATGAAAGAAATTACGAAGCTAACGGATTAACACTGGCAGTACCCGCTTATGCTGCTGCCGAATTACTACAACCAATGGATGGAGATATCGCTCAACGGATCAATCAAGTTGAATACCCTTCTCTGCTTGGCTGGCAGGTTACGTTTAAAACAACTAGCATAACAAAACGAATTCCTTCATTTGGAATTCTATTCCCTTCAAAATCTAAGAAAGTCATCAAAGGAATCATTAACTACAGTGAGATCTTTGGGACTAATGATGATTGTAGACATTTTACCGTGTTTGCTGCTGCCAATACTGAGAATATAGAAAAAGTAGAACAACAAGTCAAAGAGGAATTTAGCTCTGTTTATGAGGTAGTTGATGAACCTATCGAATCCATCTTTTCATTTTACGAAAAAGCTATTCCACAATTTAATGTAGGACATAGCGAATTGATGAAAATCTTAGATGAATGGGAAAGACAACATCCACAAATTGAGATCCTCGGGAATTGGCGTACTGGTGTAGCCATTGGAGATTGCATCAATCAAAAAAATGTTTGTTGCTAAACTTAAAGTCCTTTTTCCAGGTCTTTTAACTTCATTTTCACTAGGAAATTTCCGATCAACACCTCTACATCTTTTCCTTTGATGAACTGAACAACTCCTTTACTACCTGATATTTTGTGAATGACGCGATCACCTACCTTCAAGACTACCTTGACCTCTTTTGATTCCTTTATTTGTTCAGGTTTTTCTCCTTTAGTCTGATCAGCAGTATCTGGTGCAGCTGAAATCTTATTCTTTGATTTCGGTAATTCAGGTAATTTCAGATCCTTTTTAAATTCAACGGGCCTTTCTTTTGACAAAACTCTGGATTTCTCCATAGCTACCAATTTTGTAACCTCGTCACTTAGTTTCTGAACTGTTTTATGATGTTTGTATTTTTTGATCAGATCATAAACTTTACTCCCAAGGTTGATATACTTGTTCTGTTGATCGAAGTATTCAGTTTGCTTTTCGGCTTGTTTTTTCAAGCGCAGTAACTTATTCTCATATTCTTCGATCAAATGATCTGACTTGGCTTTGCTTCTAATATGACCTGCACTTACTTTCTCCAGTTTACTTTTTTCTTCTTGAAGCCCAACAGATAGTTCATCTAGTTTGATCTTACCTAAACTAACTTTCTCCTTTGCTTCTGAAATGATCTCGTCAGAAATGCCATTGTTTTTTGCTACTTCGAAGGTGAATGAACTTCCAGGCTGCCCAATACTCAATTGATATGTAGGTTGTAGCGCTTTAGTATCAAACAACATACATCCATTGACTGCTTCAGATAAATTAGCAGTAAGGATCTTGATGTTATTATAATGAGTAGTAATCACGGCATAAGTACCTAATCCATACAATTTTTCATAAAACACTTCAGCAAGTGCGCCTCCCAATTCAGGATCCGAACCTGATCCAAATTCATCGAGCAACAATAGTGAATCTGAATTTGCACTTTGAAGAAATTGCTTCATTCTCCGTACACGATAACTATAGGTACTTAATTGATTTTCTATTGATTGATTATCTCCAATATCTGAACCTATGTACTCAAACCACCTAAATTCACTGACATCATCAACTGGCACCAAAAACCCAAACTGAAACATTACCTGAAGTAATCCAGTCGTTTTAAGCGTAATGGATTTTCCTCCTGCATTTGGTCCTGATATCACTAAAAATCTTGAATCGGCACTCATACTAATTTCCTGTCCAATGGTAGGTGTGTTCCGATGTTGATTTTTAAGGTACAACAAGGGATGAATAGCACTTTGCCAAAACCATTTACCTCGACCAAATCTAGGCAAAACACCTTTATATGAATTAGCAAAAACTATTTTAGCATTTAGTAGATCAAATCTGACTAACAGTCGCTGATATGCATTTAAGTAAAATTTTTTACTTCTAAGAAATTCTGTGAGTTCTTTCAGGATTTGATGTATTTCATCTCGTTCAGCGTACCTCAACTTTTCTTGTTCCTGATTGAGTTCTTGATTCTCATAGGGTTCGATATAACTAAACGCTCCTCCTCCACTCGAGTCAATCACCTTTCCTGGCACTTTCTTTTTATGTTGAGACAACACTGATAACAGTCGTTTTTCATCCAGAAATACTTCTTCGATATCTCCTAAAACTTCATCTTTCTTGTATTTTTTAAGTAAACGTTCGAAATTTCGATTGATCAGCTCTCTATTGGATTTCAGTTTCGAACGGATTCCTGCTAGTTTTTTAGATGCATTATCCTTGATCTGATTCTTAGCATCTAGTTTTTCTGCTATTGGCGTAATAATTTCATTCACCCTCTCAATATGAGCACAAGCCTCATAGATAGCAGGAAATGCGATTTGATTACGTTCAGAAAAATCAACTAATTCTTTTGTTCCCAAACACAGTCGATAAACTTTAAGTAATTCATTCAGTATCAGCACACCGTTAGAAATATTCAACAACTTGATCGCGCCTTTAATATCGTTGAAATAAGGATGTGGGAAATACAGTTCGTCATCGTAGATGTTTTTGATCTCTTTCAACAAAGTAAATTCTTCATTCAGTTTTTCCTCTGTCTCAAAAGGAGACAGATTCGAACAGATCTGTTTTGCCTTATCCGACTTACAGTAGCTCGCCAGTAATTCACTCAATTCATCGAATTGAAGTTCGTTTAAGGTTTGTTCATCTACTATTAGTTTATTCATTGCTTAATCCCTCTCAACATTTCTCTTTTTCCTGGAGGACCAGGTAATCGCTCCATGGTGAATCCTACTTCTTGAAGATCTCTTCTCACTTGTCCTTTCGCACAGTAAGTCACAAACACACCTTGTGGCTTTGTTGCTCTGTAGATAATATCAAAGACTTTTTTCTCCCACATTTCGCATTGTGCTCTTGGACCAAAGGCATCAAAATAGATCAGATCGAATTCCTCGTTAAACCTAAGATCCAGTACATCACAAGCCTTTTTCTCGAGCGTAAAATTTTCATACAAGAGCTCCTGACCCTCCCATGATGACGAATACGCTTTACTGAGATAATTATCCTCATCCCACACGTTATAGTTTAGTTCAGAAAGAACTTCTGTTGGAACTGGAAATTTTTCTACCCCTGTATAATGAATATTCAACCCATTTTGTTTTGCAACTTTATAGGTCAATAATGAATTCAATCCCGTTCCCCATCCTATTTCAAGTATACGGATATCATTTTTATGTTCCGCCAGGTTAAGTAATCCATTTTGAATAAATACATGCATCGCTTCCTGAACAGCTCCATGTCTTGAATGATAGGTTTCATCCATATCAGGAAGATAAAGTGTGTGCGAACCGTCACTAGATTTTAGTATTTCAACTTTCATCCTATTTTTTTAAATACTCATCATGAATTTTCTATCAATCCTACTTTTCTATCGACCAACAGGCAACATTCCTATTCTTCTCACGTCTTTTAAATAGATTGAGCATCGCAAAGATACAGAAACCAATAAGTTCTTCGAACATTGAGCCGAGTACTTTGATAACGTTTACAATCTACTAGATATACTTAATAGCACATTGCTATTCTACCTCTGGGAAGAGTCGAGCCTCGAAGATGGCTCGACTCTTTTTTGTTAAGTATCAATTCTGGAGTGTTTTCAAACACCTATTCAAGTTTCTAACAACCGTAGGAAAAATGGTGGATTTTGATTACTTTTGCACGAAACACACACGCATTATATAAACGTTATGAATAACGAAAAAGCTGAAGTATTGGAGACCACAAGTGTAGAAGACATCAAAAACGAAATTCTTAGCGATTTTCAACTAGTTTGTAGAAGTAGAGAAGTATCTCTTTTGGGTAGAAAAGAAGTTTTAACTGGCAAAGCCAAATTTGGAATTTTTGGAGATGGAAAGGAACTGGCTCAAATTGCAATGGCAAAGCAGTTCAGAAACGGTGATTTCAGATCAGGTTATTATAGAGACCAAACCTTTATGATGGCTATTGAAGCCTTAACGGTAAAGGAGTATTTTGCTGCATTGTATGCTCATACAGATGTAGAAAAGGAACCCGCATCCGGAGGACGCCAAATGGGTGGACATTATGCAACTAGAAATCTGAATACGGATGGTAGCTGGAAAAACTTGATGGATCAGAAAAATAGTTCTTCAGACATTTCTCCTACGGCAGGTCAGATGCCAAGATTACTGGGATTGGCACAAGCCTCCAAGATCTATCGTAACAACCCTGATCTAGCTGATTGGACCAATTTCTCCGCTGGGGGTAATGAGGTTGCTTTTGGAACAATCGGTGATGCAAGTACATCAGAAGGATTGTTCTGGGAGACGATAAACGCTGCTGGTGTGTTGCAAGTACCTATGGTAATGTCGGTTTGGGATGATGGCTGGGGAATTTCGGTACCAAAGAAATACCAAACTACAAAAGCAAATATTTCTGAAGCTTTAGCCGGATTCGCGAAAGAAGATGACACGAATGGCTACAAAATCTTTAAAGTAAAAGGCTGGGACTACCCTTCTTT
Organism: Flavobacteriales bacterium; assembly: GCA_020635565.1. GTDB lineage: Bacteria > Bacteroidota > Bacteroidia > Flavobacteriales_D > Parvicellaceae > Parvicella. Next base: position 28,558 of record JACJZN010000006.1, read on the forward strand.
GATCAAAACCTACGAAGATGCCGTAGAGTACACCAGAGAGAACCATGTGCCGAGTCTGATCCATGTAGAAGAAGTAACTCAACCGCAAGGACACTCCACTTCCGGATCCCATGAAAGATACAAGACACCAGAGCAATTAGCGTGGGCAGTGGAATACGATTGTGTTAACCAATTCAAACAATGGATTGCCAATCATAAATTCCCTGATGGATCGACTATAGCTACATTAGAAGAACTAGAAGAAACCCACAATAAGATCAAAAAAGAAGTTCGTGCAGAACAGAAAGCTGCTTGGGCTGAATTTACTCAAGATTTAAAAAATGACTTCAATCGAATCATGCCATTATTGGAGCAAATTGCTGATGGAAGTAAAAATAAAATTTTTATCGAAAAGGCCGTTTCTGATTTCAAGTCTGCTATTGACCCTATTAGAAAGGATTTGTTCAGTGCTGCAAAAAAAGTATTGCGTTTAACTAGGGGAGAAGATTTTCCAGCAAAGACAGCTTTACAAAATTTACTAGTTCAGCTCAAGGAAGAAATGCATGACAAGTATTCTTCATACTTGTATAGTGAATCAGCGATGAGCCCGGTTAAAATAGCGGCAGTTGATCCTTCTTACGAAGGAGAGGAAATGGTAGACGGGAGATTAATACTAAGAGAGAATTTCAAACATATATTTACGAATCGTCCAGAAGTCTTGAGCTTTGGAGAGGATACCGGAAAGATTGGTGGCGTGAATCAATCCATGGAAGGGATGCAGGAAGAGTTTGGAGAATTGAGAGTCTCCGACACTGGAATTCGTGAAGCAACTATTGTAGGACAAGGAATCGGAATGGCGATGAGAGGTTTGAGACCTATTGCTGAAATTCAATACCTGGATTATCTTCTTTACTGTTTACAGATCATGAGTGATGACTTGGCCACTGTTCAATACAGAACTAAAGGAGGTCAAAAAGCTCCATTGATCATCAGAACCAGAGGTCATCGACTAGAAGGTGTATGGCATGCAGGTTCTCCGATGGGAGGAATTATAAATTTGGTAAAAGGTATTCATGTTTGCGTTCCAAGAAACATGACCAAAGCTGCCGGTTTCTACAACACTCTTTTGGAAGGAGATGATCCAGCATTGGTAATCGAATGTTTAAATGGCTACCGTTCTAAAGAAATGATGCCATCTAACTTAGGTGAGTTCAAGACACCTCTTGGTATTCCTGAAGTGGTTGAAGAAGGTGAAGATGTAACAATCGTTTCATACGGGTCCACATTCAATCTTTGTGTTCAAGCAGCGAAAGAATTGAGAGAAGTGGGGATTTCTTGCGAATTGATCGATGTTCAGACCTTAATTCCATTTGACATTCACCATAGCATTGTTGAGTCCTTAAAAAAGACGAATAGAGTGATCTTTATAGATGAAGATGTTGAAGGTGGTGCTACAGGATATATGATGCAACAAGTTCTGCAAAAGCAAGGTGGTTACTATTTCTTAGATAGTGCTCCTAAAACGCTAACAGCTAAAGATCATAGACCGGCTTACGGTAGTGATGGAGATTATTTCTCTAAACCTAGTGTAGAGGACATCTTCGATGCTGTTTATGATATGATGCACGAGGCTTCTCCAGAAGATTATCCTTACTAAATCGTTATTGTGACCAAGTTACCAGAGGACTTTATAGCTTATTGTCGCAGTAACTTTGATTATGCTGATGCTCTGATTGAGGTATTGGATACCAACTCCCCTACCTCAGTGCGAATTAACACTCAGAAACTATCACCACTTAATTTAGAAAAAGTAGACTGGTGTGACACAGGTTATTATTTACCTGAAAGACCCACATTTACTGAAGATCCGTTATTCCATGCAGGTGCTTATTATGTGCAGGAGGCTTCTTCTATGTTAATCAGTCAGGTAGCACAAATAGTTGAGCGCGATGCACCACTTAAAATTTTAGACCTATGTGCTGCTCCTGGGGGGAAAACCACACTATTGCTGGATCTATTTCCAAATGCGTTGATTGTTGCCAATGAGATCATTCCTAAAAGAGCTAAAATTCTTGCTGAGAATGTTACCAAGTGGGGAACTAAAAATTGTATCGTTACAAACGCTACACCTGAGCAATTAGCAAAATCAAGAGAACAATTCGACCTGATATTAGCCGATGCGCCATGCAGTGGTGAAGGAATGTTTCGAAAAGACCTAAATTCTAGAGATGAATGGTCTACTGAGAATGTTCAGATTTGCACTACACGTCAGAAGGAAATTATTGAAACGATCAATGCAAATCTCAAAAAGGACGGAATTCTGATTTATAGCACTTGTACCTTCAATCGTTATGAAAATGAAGAAAATGTCGAACATTTCATAAATCAACTAGGCATGAAAGAACTTGTTATAGAAGCCTCTGAAGAGGTGGTCAAGCAGTCTTTTGGTAATGCAATGCTTCCCCACAAGACCAAGGGAGAAGGATTCTACTGTGCATTCTTGAAGAAAACTACAGAAGGAGAACGTGCTCCAAAGAAAATTCGTCCAAATAAGTCTATTCTAAATTATAAGGGGAACAAAAATCCTTTTGGTGCCAACATTTCAAGTAGTGACCTATGGTTTTATGATGATATCATTCATTTGTTCAATCATGACTTTATCAATACATTGTTCAACCTACAGGAAAACTTAAGAATAGTACAATTTGGACACAAAATAGGTAAAGAACTAAAAGGTAAATTCTTACCTGAAGGTACTATCTTCACCCTACCAATATTAAAGAACTTATTTCCTCGTATTGAAGTTTCTCATGAAGATGCGGTCAAATTCTTAAAGAAAGAAGACATCAAAATATCTGATGTTTTAAAGGACGGGTGGTACTATCTAACCTTTCAAGACACTCCTATTGGATTAATAAAAAAGATCGGGCTACGGGCAAACAATTATTTCCCAAAAGAATGGAGGATCATCAACCCTAGCATTGAAACAAACTATACGATCACACGATTTTGAAGAAGATAAAAGTTCAATATCAATTGCTCATCTTTTTATTCTACTTTGGGTTTAGCTTCTACATTCAAAAAGATATGATCCATAAGTTTCCACACTACATTCATGCTTGGGCTCATACTGACCACTACGCATTGAGTAAGGGATTCATAAATAATGGATTTGACTTTTTCCATCCTGAAACTTTAACATCCAATAAACAGTTTCCAAGCTCAGATCATCCAGATCAATTATCCAGAAGAACATCCTCTGATCTTCCAATAGTGCAGTATACGGCTGCTATCATCATGAAGGTTGTCGGAAATGAAGAACCCATAGTTTATCGAGTGCTAATGCTTCTTCTTGCTACTTTGGGATTACTTTACCTTTTTAAAAGCGCCTATCTATTTTCGGAGAACATAATAGTAAGTTTATTAATTCCTTTAGTTCTTTTATTTTCGCCTGTTTATCTTGATTATCAAATTGGCTTCCTACCCTCTATGGGAGCAATGAGCTTTCTTTTTGCAGGTGTTTATTACTACATGCGATACGTTAAACTGAACACTACTAAAGATCTTATCTATACTGTACTTGCACTTTCACTTGCTACCGCAATCCGCACTCCATTTGCTATCTTCTTATTAGCTATTATTGGTCATCAATCTTTGTTGCTTTTCAGTAAAAAGTCTAACATAAAAACGGTACTCATCCTTTCAAGTGGACTTGTTCTTCCTATGGCTTATTTTTTATACAATCAGCATTTACGAGCCGAATACGGTTCGATCTTCCTAGGATCACCACTATATGCCAGAAACTTTGATGAATTAAAAAGCAATTGGTTTGAAGCGTGTCAAAATTGGCATTACCATTACTTTGGTAAGATCCAATGGATAATCATGATCATTTCTCTAGTCTCTTTATTTGTATTGAGGCTTCTTAAACAAAGTTTACACAGACAGTATATACAATTAGTCGATCTGAGTATTGTATACGGTTTGGGGGTACTTATATATCTTGTGTTAATGTCTAGACAACTCGTGCATCACGATTACTATGCTTTAGATACCTTCATCCCCTACTTGGTATTGATCAGCACCATTACGTTGAGCGTTTTTTCTAAAGAAGTCAAATTACCTTATTTCTTATCTTTTGTACTCCTTGGATTAGTCGTATTCAATCTCAATAGCGCATTGGAGATCCTTAAAGAAAGAAGAAGTCCCGAATATAGTCAACCATATACTCAGATGTATGAGGATTATAGTCAAATGTCATCACTTCTGATCAGAAACTCGATTCATAGCGAAGAAGAGATCCAGATCTGGGATCCATTTGCTCCAAATATGCCTTTCCTTCTAAGTAATAGTTACGGAGCAAATTTGTTTAAACTTGAAGAAGACAAAATTAGAGAAAGTATGGACTGGCCAATGGAACACATCATTGTTCGTAGCGATGTTTTTTACCAACAAGTAAGTAAGATTTTTCCAGAAGTATACAATTCTACGGAACTCATTGGATCTGAAGGTCATTTGATACTTCTAAAAAAACTAGATACTCCTAGGAAGGATCAATCTATATTTGATTGGATGAAAATTAACCCTGCTCTTCCGATAAAGTACTTAGGATCTCCTATTTTAGAAGCTCCAGTTAGTTCGGACGATGAGTTTGCAAATACTTTTCGAGATACAATAACCGATCAAGGATATAAACTTGTTCAATTCAATTTAACAGTTAGCAAAAAAGAAAATCCAGAAGCTCTCTGGCACATTCACATTCATTCCGAAAAAGAAGATCTTTATAATGAATACATAAATATTCCTTTAGATGAAGAAAGGTTAATTCGAGAAATTATTCTTCCAACTCACTCAGGAATATGGTACATTTCGAGCTATCTTTACAATCCAAATAATAATGTGATCAGTTATAGTGATTTTGAAGTTAAATATTATTAGTTCTTTGGTTTTATCCTTAGCTTCCGTAACATATTCGTATGGTCAAGATCTGCTAGACTGCAGTGAATTCAAAACAGGTAATTTTCACTACTCTCCCCCAAATGGAGGTGAAGTAACGATAAAACGGACCAAGAAAAAACAAATCGAAAGATACAATCAGGAAACTCAGAAATTCATATTTGAGATCGTTTGGATAGACGATTGTTCCTACGATCTGACTTTAACAAAAACCTTCGGCCTACCAAAAGAAAGAAAAAAAGAAATCTTGGGTACTAAATTACATTGTCAAGTGATAGATGCTTCTCTCAACCATTTTGAGGTCACGATTTATTCTGATGATTCTGAAAAAAAAGAGGAATTAACCATTTATAGTAATCGATAGTTTATAATAAGATCAACGCCCCATGATCGGTCAATTTATTACTTACATTCTAATTTTAACCTACTCTCTGGTCCAAAATCCTGGAGAGTTTAATTTGTCTCTTTTAGACCTTTCTTCGAGTACACCTTTTTATGAGCAATCCTATTTCATAGTCATTCTAGTTATTACACTAGTAGCAAGTTTGATTACCATGTTTATTCTTCGTAACAAATTCTCCATCAGGAGATTTGAATCATATTCTGAATATAATACTCATCTCTCGAAATTAAGACTGCTTGGAGTTCTATTTATTATAGGGCTGCCAGCGATCGAATGGAGTCAGGAAGTATTCATTCCTGGGCATATTTCTCGATGGGGGTTGATCCTACTGGAAGAATCAATTCTCACTACTTTCTTTGTTGCCACATTGATAAAGAATATTAATTCGATTTTCATTAATGCATATGCTATACTCGGTACTAGTACTATCATCTGCATTTTAATTTACAGGACGTTCCTCGATCAAATGGGAACTGTTTATATGCTAGAGGTTATCGTATCAATGGCATATACCGTAATTGTATTTAATAATATCAAGCATCAGTTAATCCAACTTCTTATCGTTGATGTGTTGTAAGTCTTCAAACGAAAGTGAACTTTTCGGGTTCATAGATAAGAGAGTGTTCAGTTCAAATTTACATTAAATTTCTGATTCTGTTTTTTTCTTGCCTTTAGTGTTTTGATTTTGGTTTGTTTTCGTTGATTCAACTTCTTTTCTGCTTTACCAAAATAAACTTCGGCAGGTGTTAAGTTATTTAAGGATTCATGGTATCTGGCGTAGTTGTAATACTGAACAAATTCGTTTAGTTTTTCCTCCAACTGTCCAGGACTAAAGTAGTTATCTAGTTTGACCACATTTTTCATGGATTTATGGTATCGTTCGATTTTACCTTGAGTCTGAGGATGTAACGGGCGTCCTCTTACATGTTTCATATTCTGTTCGAACAGATAATCTTTCAACTCATGAGATATGTAGCAAGATCCATTGTCTGACAGTAGTTTAGGTGGGTTATCTCCTAATCCTGTTGTCAATAATGCTTCATCTAAGGTTTCTATGACGTTTTCTGCTTTCATGTGAGAACATAGCTTCCATGACACAATAAAACGGCTGTAATCATCTAAAACAGTAGATAGATAATACCAACCCCAACCGAAGATTTTGAAGTAAGTAAAATCGGTTTGCCACATCTGGTTTGGACGGGTTGTTTTCTGATCAAAACTATCTGACGCACTCATGATTCTAAAGGCAGGTGTGCTGATTAAATCATTTTCCTTCAGGATTCGATAAACGCTTGATTCACTGATGTAATAGTTGTATTTATCCGTGATATGCCAAGCCAATTCACGAGATGATAGTTCAGGTTGTTCTAGCGCAATTTCTACCACTTTATCACGATCTGCTTCGTTGATCTTGTTCCATGCTGTTGGTCTGTCACTTTGTTTTCGTTTAAGACCTTCATAGCCTTTTTCGCTATAAGCATGATACCATTTGTAAAAAGTGGTCTTGTTCACTTTTAATTCTCTCAGCGTTCTGATTACTCCCAGATCTGAGTTTTCTACCAGTTTGATAATCTCAAACTTCTCTTGCGGACTGTAATGCATAAATCGGTCACGTTTTATTCTTCGATCTCGTAATCTTTTTTTAACAGCCTACGATTCTGCAAAGACAACTCTGCTACCAGCTCCTTTAAGTCCTGATTCTCCGTTTTTAGTTCGTTTACCTCACTCGTATTAGCTTCACGCAGCGTATCTCCATTTAATCGTCTCTTTCCAGCTTCCATGAAGTCTTTACTCCATTTGTAATATAAAGTCTGGGCAATACCCTCTCTGCGACATAGCTCCGCTATGCTAGTTTCTCCTCGCATTCCTTCTATGATGATGCGAATCTTTTCTTCAGAGGAAAATTTTCTTCTCGTTTTTCTTTTCAGTTCACTGATCAGTGAACTAGCACTTTGCTTACTTTTTGACATCGTACTTCTTTTTAAGGATTAATAAATATAATTAAAATCTATCCCTTATATTTAAACCTTAAGAAGTTCACTTTATGCTGACACTATACATTCAATAAACCAATCACAATTTGTCAATACAATAAACAAGGGGAAATCGTTTGGTTATTGTTGCATTTAACACCTCTGTTCAGCGAAACCGATGAACTTGAAAAAATTATCACGGTAGTTACCGACATTACTGAAGAAAAGAAAAGAGATATTGAATTCCAGAAACTTTCTTTGATCGCGCAACATACTCAAAATCCAATTTTGATTACAGATGCAAATTATAAAATCAACTGGATCAATCAAAGTTTTAGCAATCAACTGAATTATTCTCTTGAAGAACTTGAAGGTAAAGAACCAGGGGATTTACTTTTCAGAGATAGTGTGTCATCTAAACACTATCCTGAATTTGTGCAGCAGATCGAATCAGGAAAAATGGCCAAAGGAGATTTTATCGTATATACCAGGGAAGGTAATACCATTTGGATGAATGTGACCGTTGATCCAATACCGAATAGTAAAGGAGAAATCACACAGTTTATATGTTTGATGCAGAACATTCAAGAGATTAAAGAAGCACAAGCGATAATCGAAACTAAAAATAAAGACATTACTGATAGTATCTCTTATGCACAGCGTATTCAAGATGCACTGTTACCAAATCTAAGATTAGTCAAACAAAATTTACCCAAACATTTTGTGTTCTACAGACCAAAAGACATCATTAGTGGCGATTTCTATTTCATTGAAATGTACCATCATAGAGTTTTTATTGGTATTGCTGACTGTACAGGGCATGGAGTGCCTGGTGCAATGATGACTTCCATAGGCGCAGCTGCATTAAACAATGCCATTCTTGATCGAAAACTAACAGATCCTGGTAAAATACTAACGCATGTGGATGGCTATCTAAAAGCTTCACTATCTACTAGCAAAGAAAGTCTTAATGATGGTATGGACATCGGTCTGATCTCGCTCAATATTGCTACACAGGAAGTTGAATATTGTGGAGCGAAAAGACCTTTGATTATCGTTCGAAATGATAAGACTATTAAAGTCGTTCCTGGTATAAAAAGATCAATTGGTCAATTTATAATGGGTGAAGAGTTTAGATTCAAAACAGTGTCCATTCCATTAGAAGACACCATGAATATCTATTGTTTCTCTGATGGTTTACCTGATCAATTCGGTGGACCAAATACTAAGAAAATCTATCAAAAGAATTTGACTGATTTTTTAGCGTTAAACGCTGAGTTAAGTATGAAAGAGCAGAAGCAAAAACTTGAGAATTTTATTGACGAATGGAAAGGAAATCTGCAACAAACTGATGATATGGTACTGTTTGGTGCCAAACTAACCAAGAGTTATTTTGAAAAACTCAAAAGCGTTACGTCTGTAGAAGAATAAACTACTTCTTATTTATATCTGTAACCACTAAAGAATACTGAACATTTCCCTTTAGATCAGTCGATACGATCTTTAACGGAAACTTGCCTTTTTCCTGACTTGCCAATGCGAATGGGATATCTACCGCAAAAAATTTCTCCGCACCATGCCAATTCACAGAAATATTTCCAAGATCAGCTTCAATTTCTTTTTCGTCAGTACGAATTAGGTAGGTTTCTGTGGAATATCCAATCAATTCTGGTCCTTCTTCTTTTTCTTCTTCTACTATGGTCACAATAGATGACAATTCAGAAGGAGTACATGGTCTTGACTCTACTAATTTACCTTCTTCAAACATCTCAATTAATGCTGTGGTGTCCCCATCAAACGTTAAAACCACTTTATGCTCTTCATGTTCAAGGATAAAATCTAATTCGTAATATGTAGTATCTTCTTCAAATCGCCAGGTGAATTGACTTTCAAAATCCAACTCATTCATTGTTCCTGATATTTCTCCAATAAAATACTGGCTATAAAATGAGGAACTGATCCCTATAAACAACGCTGCTATTCCAACTTTCATTCTGTCAATTATTAATCTTGTTTTGTACTCAATTTGATCTCATATTTCTCATACCCCTGAGGAATTTCAAATTTAGAAGATTCTACAGTCATACTCTCTTCTGTAAGTTCTACTGTATAAGATGTATCTTCTTTCTGAACTGCAATTTTTCGTATCGATGATTTCACACCAAATGAATCGATCAATTCGTAAACTGGATCATCCATATATTTTGATATTCCAGTAAGATCTGCCTCCGACTTCTCTGAGACATACATCACCACAGAACCTTGATCCGTCACCATTGAATACCCATTACATTTCTCACCTGCTATCTCCTTACTTTCAGTCAGTTCTAACGATGAAATTATCTGGAATTTCTTCTCTCTTTTCAATTGTTCTGCTGTAAAATGATAGTATCCCTTATTTCCAAAAGCAGGATTATCAATACAAACAAAAATCTCTTCATTGGTTCTATCTATGATCACTCTGTATTTCCCTTGTCCATCCTCTCCTTCTATTGCTATCAAGTTCCCTTTCATGTAGATATCAAAGGATTCCGAAACACCATTTGTGGTTTTAACTCCATGTATCACCCCTTCAAAAGCAAAAAGTGAAGAAACTAACGTAATAAATAGTATTGTCAATAAACTTTTCATGTTCTTTCAATTTTAATTTCCAACCATACCTCTGATCCAGTAAGTCTGGTAATTGTCATCTGGAATATTCACAAGATTTCCATTGTGTCGAATTGCGTACCCTCCAACTCCAGTCAATGAAGTATTGAAGGACCCATTTATTGAATTTGCGATCGGATTCAACAGCGGACCAATAGGAATTGGGATGGTTACGTTTCCTATAAATGGTATACTTATAGAAACACTTAATTGAGATCCTGTAAAATCAATAGGTTGAGAAGAGGTTGTTCCATCTTCTCCAAAATCACCACCGCCACCAGAATTGGCAGTAACAACAATTGTACCTGAAACAATTGGCGTTGGAATATTAAATGCTTCTGTTCTACTCACAGCTGCACCTTCAAAATCATCATATTCAGGTCCAGCAGAATTACCCTGCTGCCAAAAACCAATTACGGTAGAACAGGAACCTCCAGAAGAAGATAATCCCCCCTGACCATCAGGCATACCTCCACCACCTCCGGCACCTATAGCCAGACAAATGGTTATCACTCCACCAATATCCAAACTCTCAAATGCTCCAACAGTTAATCCAGCTCCACCTCCACCATAGATCATCCCATGATTTCTTATCTCCGTATTACACGTTAAGAAAATCGCATCTCCTCCATTATCCGCATCTTCTCCCATCAACAATGGAGCATCTCCCCCATCTCCATACACATAGCCATAATTCAAAATACCAAGGTTAGTATTGGTAAGTGTACCTGTTGTAAAGGCTGGAATAGTATCTTCAATAGATCTTATCCCAACATTCTCTTCAATGATAACTACTACACAATTATTTCCTGATACAGCTGGGTCAGCTGATACATCAAAGTTCATCTGATCAGCGGAGATCAATACTTCATCACAGGCAGAAACATCAATAACGATCGAATGAATCCCTACTGACGAACCGCAGCCTGAAAAGAAGGTTACGGTATGACTACCGGCATCTTCGAAAACAGAAGTTTGGATATCTAAAGCAACATTACCTGTTGAATTCAATGAATCGAGATTCATTATAACTGAGGATTCTTCAGAAAAATCGTGCAATACAGACAATGTTAATCCAGATTGATTACTGGAAGTGACGGCAAATGGAATATTAATTGATAATGCGTTGGCTCTATTAATCTGATAATTTGATTGTCCAAAACTATAATCTACAGAGCAGTCTGAACAATCCTTACTATAGGACGGAATCCAGCATACCCCGTTGTATTGTTCAATGATACTATCGGTAACGTTATAGATAACCAATCCTGTTGCTGGATTAACAATGTTATTTCTTTCCGTTATTGAAAGTCTTGGAAGTAAGAACCCTTTATCACTGGATTCCAAATGCAATATCGCTGATGAATCTGGTGTATTGGTATTGATCCCAACGTTATTTTGAGCATAGAATGAAACACTCACCAGAAAACAACTTAAAAGTAATATTCTCTTCACCTTATCAGAGTTATAGTATTTAAACAAATTTAATAAAAATAAATAAGTCTATAATATTAACTTTTCTGTCAGTTCAGCATCGATCAATATGTCAATATTTTCTTTAACTCTACCATAATGAAGAGGTCCTGCCAACTGTTTTAAAGCTCTCATTCCAAGCTTTCGATTCTTTGGAAAATATTCATCAAGCGTTGACGCTCGAACAAGGTAAAAGTTCCATTGATCTAAATCGAGAACATTTACCTTTTTCACATCTTTCTCTGCCAGCACAGCGAAAACATAAAGTTCTGCCTCTCTGTTTCTGAATGTCATGGAGTCCTCCTTCTTCGCATCAATTCCTGTCTTAGGGGATATATCAAAAGAGATTCTTTTAGGACGCTTCTGTTTCCAACTTTGGATATATCCACTACTTCTTACCGCTACCTTCTTTCTACGATACCTTAAATCAACTTTACCCCAATCAATTCTAGGCATTTTCGTCAATTCTAATGCATTAGCTACCAGAAATAATCCAAAAGCATCTCTGTTCTGATTGATCAACATATCTGAATAGGTCCATTGCCAAAAATCTTTGATCTTGACTGCTTCTAATCCCTTTATACTTTCATGCCCCCAATACATAATTTCAAAGATAAACAATTCACTTCCGATTCATCAAAATAATATATCTTTAGCTCATCTAAATATGATGTAATGAAAAAAATAATCTTGTCTCTTTTTACAATCGCTGCACTTTCAGGTTTTGCTCAGGATGAGGATTGGGATTTTGATGGTGAAGGGGAAGATGCAAAATCAAGTGTTGGTCCTGCATTTTTTGATACTCGAGTAATCAATAACCACAGTGTGGAAACACTTAAAAAGGGTAAATGGGATGTAAGAATCGCTCACCGATTTGGAGATATGGCCACTCCAAATAGCTACAAATCATTCTTCGGTTTTGACAATTCTTCTGATATAAAAATAGGGGTTGATTACGCTATTACTGATGATCTTTTGGTTGGATTACATAGAAATAAAGGGGCCGGTCCTTACAGTCAACTAATGGAGGGATTTGCTAAATACAAGATCTTAGATCAAGTAGATGGTAAGCCGATAACGCTGACTGTGAGCTCAACCGCTTTTGCTACCATTATGGATTCGTCTAGTGATACTACATCCATTACACACTTCGGAAAGACATCACATCGTTTCTCCTATTTTACACAATTAATTTTGGCAAGAAATTTGAATGATAAAGGAAGTATTCAAATGAACGTAGGTTATTTACATAGAAATCTGGTTTACCAGGATGACAGCAATGCGGCTTTGTCTCTTGGCGCAGTGGCAAAAATAAAAGTCGCTAAGAAGATTAGTATTATTGGTGAATACAACCATTTATTCAGACCTACGAACCTAATTAACGGTGTTGAATACACAGATCCTATTGGTGTTGGTGTTGAATTTAAAACACATGCTCACGTTTTTCAGATCAACCTAACTAATAGTAGAGGAATGGGAGAAGTTCAATTTATACCTTACACCGCTTCCAAATGGACAGATGGAGAATTTAGAATGGGATTCACTATTTCAAGACATTTTTAACTAACAACTAAAAAAAATAGATCATGAAAAAATCATTCATTACCCTTACACTTGGACTACTTATTGGATTGAGTTCCTTTGCCCAGTCTATGAAGATAGATGCTGAAAACACAAAAGTTTCTTTCAAAGTTGTTAAAGATGATGTTTCCGGAACACTTACAGGAATGGAAGCTACAATCAACTTTGATGTAAACGACCTCTCAAAATCAAGTATTAAAGGTTCTGTTCCGGTAAGTACTATTTCAACCGGAAACAAAACAAGAGACGGACACCTTCAGGCTGAAGATTACTTCAATGCATCAAAGTTTCCAAAAATGGAGTTTGAAAGTTCGAAAATCGAAAAAACAGAAAAAGGATTTGTGATGTCGGGTAAAATGACGATCAAAGGTGTTTCGAATGATATGAGAATCAATTTCACATTCGAGAATAACACTTTTGAAGGAAAAGGTATTATTTACACCAATGATTTTGATTTAGCAAGTACTAAAAACAAAGACGACAGTAAAGTTCTTGTTAAATTCACCGTACCTGTGAAATAAGAACCTTCACGTAAATATGTTCATAAATGAAACCCAGGCCTTTCCAAAGCATCTGGGTTTTTTGTATTTTTATTTTATGAGAATCACAATAGTACTGGCAATTGCCTTTTTGTTTTTTACTTCATGTCGAAACACGGACGAGGTTGCTCCTACGCTATCGGTGACTTCACCATACAACATGATGTCGGTTAATTATGGCGATATTATTACTGTCTCTGGAAGCGCAACTGACGACCAGAACTTAAAATCTGTAAAGATCGAATTATTGTATGATAATCTAGCCGCGACTGATTTCTCTTATGAGTTAACTACAAACAATAACACCTTTGAATTCAACAAGTCATTTGAATTGGACGACCGTCATATGGGGACAGCGACCTACTTGTTGAAAGTTTCAGCAATAGATAAAGCTGGTAACCGCAAGACTGAATTTATTGAATTGAATTATGGTGAACTTCCTAAAGAACTACAAGGCATTGCAATCGTGAATAAAGTCAGCGCCAGTATTTATGACCTCTATTACTATGACTTGAATAGTGTAAGTTTTATCAAATCGTTTGTGGGAGATTTCCAATCTTTACTTGCAGATGCATATCATTTATTGATTTGGATGTCAGGCGGTACCTCGGGGGATTTAGTTGCTTATGACCTTGAGAACGATGTTGTGTCTTGGAGTCAGTCTCCTCAACTCTCATTTTTTCCATTTTTCGGAGAATTGCATCAAATGAGTTCAGATTATAATGTTGCAATGGTCAAAGGTAACAGTACTGCTGTATCAATGGATAGTGATGGTATGGTGAATAGAACATATACTTTAAATAACTCTGCTGAAGGAGGAGAGATATTTGAGATTAAAAATTATGTGATCATTGAGGAGATCTATAGTAATAACCACTACTTATCTGTATTCAATAAAGGTACTGGAAATCGAGTTCATCAAACCCTAATGAGTGAAGATGTAATTGCAATTAAAAAAAGGAACAATGATGAAGTATTTGTGATCACTTCAACAAACAACAGTAGTCATTTGTATCAGTATGATTACAAAGGAAATAGTTTATATGAACCTCACAGTATAGATCCTGGTACTTTATATGACCTATGCGTAATAGATCAGGACGAGATCATTCTAGCGCATTCAAACGGTTTAATGAGGTTTACTTTGGATAACAATTCCATGGTGACAGTAAATACAGATATTGCCTTACAGCTAGAATACGATGACCTATCCGGAATCATCTATGCAAATGTTAACAATAGCTTAAAGATATTCGATCACCTTGGAAACAGTGGAGGAAGCATCACTTCTGGTGTCAATGTGAGTTCGTTCTCTTTGTATTACAATAAATGATTCGTTTATTTGTCCGGTAAAATAATTGAACATGAAATTTACTGGACTTCTATTTATTATATCGGTGATGTCATTTCTTTCTTCATGCTCTGGAAAACCAACAGACGAAGAAAAGAAAATTGCAATTGAAACTATCCTTGAAGAGTACAACGAATGTGTAGCAGATGCTGAATCAAATCAGGATTGCAAGACTTTTACGGCAAGAGCAATTTGTGAATATAATGGTATAGACGATTTAAAGAAAGACGGTCAATATATCATGTATAATGAGATATACGACTTCATAAAAGCCGGAGATTCGTGGAAGAGCTTAGGATTCGCTCCTGATCAGGAAGTAATGAAAGAAGCACAGGATTTAGCCAATCAGGGATATGCTGTTATAGCAATTAATACCGAAGACAAACATAAATTCGTTGTATTGATTGTTAAAGGAGAATTAAGTAAATCTGGAAAGTGGGACGCTGAAGTACCTTCCTGTGCAGCATTCTTTCCTGCAAGCAGTAGTTTAGAAGCCTTTATTAATAAAACCATCAATTACGCATGGAGTAAACCTGAAGGGGTTGAATTCTTTGTGAAGAGATAATTTTGTGAAATCTTCAACCATTCTGTACCTTAGTGTATTACGAAAAAAGACTATATCAGTCTTGTCACTAACGCTAAGGAATATGCAAAGATGGTTCTTTTTAATCTGTTTTTTTTCAGGTCTCTATTCATTCGGTCAGATCAATGGAGAAAGTTGCCCTTCCTATATCGGATTTAGAGATCTAGGTCAGAATAAAGAATACAGTATTCCGTTAATCGATCTTTCTTACAGGATGTCTTTTTCTTCTGCTTTTGGAAACAATATTGAAGGAGTCGTTTATCCTATTTCCATATTTAGTGATCATCAAATGCCGTTTGATATTGGATTAGGAGGAGGAATCTCTCTAGCAGACCCTACTTCTTATGGTTATGGAAAACTTTACCTATCCAGAATAATTACTACTCGCTACATTTCAACTTATGCTTTTGGAATTGGCGGCTATAGTGACTTTTTCTTTGGTAATCATCACCAACGATTCGGTTTTGATCTGATCAATCGATTCAAATTAACCAATCACATCAATGCAAAATTATTGGTTGGCGGGGTCTATGAAAATCTTTCTGAAAACTGGTATTTGAATTTAGGCATATCACTTGGTATTGATAATTACATCAGACCCAGAATACTACATAGAAAACCAGTTGTCTACGTATACACTGAAGACACAACCGATGTAGAGATCAAACTAAACTATAATGGAGAATTAACTTTTGTTTACCCTGAGTTCATGGAACATTGGGATCTCACTGTCTATCCTGATGGAATGATCCAAGACAATTCTACCAATCGAAAATATCCCTATCTTTTCTGGGAAGGGATATATTCTCCATCACAACTATCTGATTTGGATAGCGGATTTGTTGTTAAAAAAGATTCGTTGGTAGCTTTCCTTGAAGAAAATCTGTTTACGATTGGTCTAAATGAACGTGAGATCACTGATTTCATTACCTACTGGTGTCCAATTTTAGAGGAAGAACAATACATCATCAAATTCTACCAACAAGACATGTGTAATTCTTTGGCTACCTATAACATTACTCCCAGTCCTCAAAGTTCAATTAGACTTTACGTAACATTTCAGCCTCTAAACGGATCTTCAAATATTCCCAAACCAAAACTGAATAGCATAACAAGGGAAGCTTTTACAATAGTTGAATGGGGAGGAATGATACTGCCTTCAAATTACGCAATTGATTAAACGATTTTTCGTAACTTGTGATTATGAAAAATTGGTTTATACTTCATCTTATATTGGTATTCATGATCTCTTCATGTGGTAAAACGAAATACCGGAATAATTGCTGCACAGGAACAATTAAGATCTATTCAGAGACTTTCAATAATACAGACAGTCTGTTTGTGGTTGCACCTAATGCCTTCACTCCAAATGGAGATGGAATGAACGACATATTCAACATACTTTCCTATGGAATGGATCCAAACTCCTTCAGTTTGAGAGTTTATAAGGACAATGATTTTAATTCAAGTATTTTCGAAACTGACAATCCTTCTCAGGGCTGGGATGGAACTACAGGATCATCTATGAGCAAACCTGGAATTTATTACTACGAATTTGCGGTCTATTCTGCTAGTACTTATGAATTAATTGAAGGAGAAGGTGAATTCTGTCTCATTGATTACGATTACACAGACGGAATTAAGAATTGCTCGTCATGCTATTTTGGTGATCAGTTCGATCCTAGAAAGTATAAAATTGCTTATCCAACGAATGAAAATTTAGGTTGTGCGAATTAAATGTACTACCAACAAACTAACTTTTTATGATAAAAAACAACCAACTCGAAAACTTTAACGTAGCTATAATTGGTGCAGGAATAATGGGAGCAACTTTGGGTGTTTTCCTATCTAAACTAATGCCTTTTGCTAAGATCGATATTTTCGAAAGGCTTGATGAAGCAGGAGCAGAAAGTTCGAATGCAAGAAATAATGCTGGAACAGGACATGCCGCATATTGCGAATTGAATTACACACCTGAGAAAGAAGATGGAACCATCGACTTATCTAAAGCATTGAAAATTGCAGAGAGTTTTGAATTATCCAAACAATTCTGGGCTTATTTAGTAGAAAACAATCTGATCGATGCTACTACCCCATTTATCAATGACATTGACCACATGAGTTTTGTATGGGGGAAAGAGAATGTAGAATTTTTAGAAAAACGTCATGCGGCCATGACCCAATTTGACATTTTCAAGGATATGAAGTTCTCTACAGATCACGAAGTTCTTAAGAACTGGATCCCTTTGATCATGAACGGACGAGATCCTCAACAAGACGTTGCCGCCACCAGAATGGAGATCGGAACTGATGTGAATTTTGGAGCACTGACCAAAGGCATGATCAAATACCTTGAAGATTTGGAACAAGTTGACCTATTCCTGAGTCATCAAATTGAAGACATAAAAAGAAGAGATGATGAGCGATGGGAAATTGAAGTTACCGACTTAAAAATCGATGATACGAAATCCGAATTCTATGACTTTGTTTTCATCGGTGCGGGTGGAGCTACCATTCCTCTATTGGAAAAAACAGACATTCCTGAAAGTAAGGGATATGGAGGCTTTCCGGTAAGTGGCCAATTCCTGATCTGCGATAATCCTGAGGTTATTGAACAACATGAAGCAAAAGTATATGGTAAAGCCGAAGTGGGCTCTCCTCCTATGTCCGTTCCTCATCTTGATACGAGATACATTGATGGTAAACGTTCGCTACTTTACGGACCATATGCTGGCTTCTCTACAAAATTTTTGAAAAATGGTTCTGTTTTTGACCTTTTTCTGTCCATCGAATCACACAATATCTGGCCATTACTTGCGGCAGGATATCACAATTATAAACTGACCAAATATTTGGTCAAACAAGTTGTACAATCTGATGAAGATCGTTTTGAGATGTTACAAAAATTCTATCCTGAAGCCAAATTCGAAGATTGGAAGTTGATCACTGCTGGACAAAGGGTTCAGATCATTAAAGAAGATGATGACGATGGCGGAAAATTACAATTTGGAACAGAAGTAGTTACGAGTGAAGATGGTTCAATGTCTGCATTATTGGGTGCTTCTCCTGGTGCCAGCACATCTGTAGGTATTATGCTAGATCTATTGAAAAAGTGTTTCCCTCTACAAATGGAAAGTCAGGAATGGCAAACGATTCTTACTGAAATGATACCGAGTTATGGACGATCTTTGATAGATGATGGAGAGCTTTGTCTCGCCACAAGAGAACGAACTACCAAAGTTCTCAAGTTAGAATATGCCTAGTTAGAATTTTTATGTTCTCTGATAATTCCACTAACTTTGATACATAAACACGACTTTTGGTAAGAACATTCTTCATACTACTCTTTACCTTTCTTTTAAACTTCGGTTGGAGTCAAACCAGTAAGCAATTGATCCAGTATGCCGATGAAAATTTTGAATTAGGTGATTACTATGGAGCTTCCATATATTATAAAAAGGCCATGTCTATTGATAGTGCCGATATCCACTTATTATATAAATATGCTACTTCATTACGGAAGTATAACAATTATACTGATGCTTCTTATTATTACGGAAAAATTGTAGAGAAAGACAAAGGTGGCCGATTCTATCCTGATGCTGTATTTTGGTTAGGAACGATGCAAAAATTCAACGGGAACTACAAAGACGCCATCGCATCATTTAAAAGAGCCAAAACTCTGTTAGGTAAGGATAAAAAGTCCTACGAATATGAAAAGTGTAAACAAGAGATCTCAAGTTGCAATTATGCAAAAAAAAACTATATGGACAGTATTCCAAATTGTACTGTAAAAAATGCGGGAGCGGGAGTGAACACTACGGATTCAGAATTTAGTGCTTTTGAGGTTTTTCAGCAATTGTATTTCAGTTCGCTACGTACTGACAATTTAGGTGAAGAGTTAGAAGTATTGCAATCCAACACATATAAAGTCGCGATATATCAAGCTGAGGAAAATGATTACTGGAAAACCAAGGAAAGCTTACCTCAACCTATCAATGATGGGAATTATCACAGCGCTAATGGTTCATTCAGCCCTGACGGCAGTACTTTTTATTTCACCAGGTGCGATAGTTTAGACGACTGTAAGATCTATTCAAGTGAATATAAAAACAATAAATGGTCAGCTCCTACTCTACTACCAGATAAAGTGAACCACCCTAAAGCTACTAGAACAACACAACCGAATGTAGCTTCGATCGAAGGAAAGAACTACTTACTATTTTCGAGTGATCGTCCAGATGGATTTGGAGATCTAGATTTGTGGTACTGTGAAATTCTTGATGCCGGCACTTACAGTAAAGCCGCAAATCTTGGTAAATTGATCAACACTCCAGATCCGGAAATCTCGCCCTTCTATAATGCAAATACAAAAACACTTTATTTCTCTTCAAGTTGGCACAAAGGTTTTGGAGGTTTCGACATCTTCAAATCCACAGGATTTCTCAGTGAACTAAGTGAACCTGAAAACATGTTAGCACCTATCAACACACAATGGAATGACATGTATTATGTAATAGATAGCTCTGAAACGAAGGGATACTTAACCTCTAACCGTCTCGGTGTTTTCTATAAGAAAGGACCAACCTGCTGTAATGACATTTGGGAGGTTGATTACAAAAAGCCCGAAGAAATAGCTTCTAAAGAAATTAAAAACTTAGATGATCTTAATAAATTTCTACCAGTCACCCTTTATTTTCATAATGACAGACCAGGTCCAAAAAGTATGGACACTACGGTTAACGACAATTATCTGACAACATATCAAAAATACAAAGCACTACAACAAACCTACAGAGATGAATACAGCAAAGGATTGGAAGGCGATCAACAGGAAGAGGCAATTCTCGATATTGACGACTATTTTAAAAATTACGTAGACAAAGGCGTCCAGGATCTTTCTCTGTTTTCCAAACTACTATTAATTGAACTAGATAAAGGCGAGAAAATCGAAGTAACAATCAAAGGTTTTGCAAGTCCTTTGGCTAAAACTGAATACAACGTGAATCTCACAAAAAGAAGGATTTCTACACTCATCAACTATTTGAGAGAATACGGTGATGGCGAATTCAATAAGTATATTGATAAAAATGCACCTAACGGTGGGGAATTGACCTTCCTTAAAATTCCATTTGGGGAATATACAGCAAATGCAAATGTGAGTGATGATTATTACGATCAAAGAAACTCCATCTATAATCGTAGTGCAGCACTCGAAAGGAAAATTGAGATCCAATCAGTTACCTATGCCAATAAAGATGAAATCTTTGCAGGATTGACTGTCTCTTCAGGAACTTTTGATTTTGGAAAAGTCAAACAAGGAGAAATCGTTGAGCATACTTTCATTATTGAGAACTCTGGAAACAAGGATCTTGTCATTAGCGAAGTCATCGCAGAATGCAATTGCAATTCTGTTTCTTTTACTCAAAAACCAATTCCTCCAGGAAATAAAGGAGAAGTTCACATGACTTTCAATACCGTAGGATTGATCGGAAAACAAGTAAAATCGATTACTGTTTTAGCGGATGCTTTTCCAGGGACAAAAAGATTGGTGGTTACAGCAGAAATTCAGGAATAAAAAAAGTCCGTGACGTACGCCACGGACTTTCTATGTTTTTGAAAATAAATTATACTACTTCTTTACTAATCGAATAGTTCTCATCTCTTCTTCTGATACAATCTGCATTAAGTAGACTCCCTGATCAAACTCACTCATATCAAGAGTTAGAAGGACATCAGAAGTTTTTAAAGTTTGAAGTATTTGTCCTAGAGAATTATAGATTCGAATTTCCTTTTCCATTCCATTTGAACCAAAATCAACATTCAAAGTATGATAGAATGGATTAGGATAAACTATAGGGTCCACAAAAGATAACTCTTCTTTCAAATCTTCAGATGATAAATTACCTGATTTCTCCATCGTAGTTAATGGATCACTATCAATCATCACAGCAGTCGCTGGTGAAATTAATTGACAAGCCCAAGAATAATTACCTGGAATTCCATTTACGTATGCACGAACTCTTACGTTAAATGTTGTATTCAGGTCACTTATTCCAGCCCAATAGAAAGACATTGCCTTGGTTGTTCCTGTAACCGTTGTAACATTTAATGACGGATCTGTAAATTCCCATTCATACATTGTAGCTCCTGATACCGTACTCGCATAGAATTTATCTAGGAACGAGCTCATCGATGCTCCACAATCTGCAACTCTTACACCAGTACTTGGTACTCCTGTAGGAGTTGATAATTGACATACCCATGAATAATCTCCCCAAACACCTCCAACATACGCTCTAACTCTAACATTATAGGTCGTGTTCAATTCATTGAGCCCTGCCAATTGAAAAGACATTGCTTTTGTTGAATTATTCATAGTTGTAACGTTCAATGATGGATCAGTAAATTCCCATTCATACATTGTAGCTCCTGAGGCTTCTGAACAATAGAATTTGTCATTGAAATATGTGACCGTAATTCCACAATCTGACTGCCTAACTCCAGTTGAACTTGGACTTCTCAGTTGACAAACCCACGAATAATTTCCTGGAATCCCACTAACATATGCACGAACTCTAACATTATATTCCGTATTAGTAGTCATTAAGCCTGCCAAAGCAAATGACATAGATGAGTTGTTATTAATTACTGTAGTAACATTTAAAGAAGGATCTGTAAATTCCCATTCATATTGAGACGCGCCAGCAACAGTTGAAGCATAGAATAAATCCGTGAATTCAGTAGTTACTTTACCACAGTCAGCAGTTCTTACTCCTGTACTTGGAATATTAGGAGGACTGGTCAATTGACAAACCCATGAATATGATCCAACATTTCCAAAAACATTAGCACGTACCTCAACATCATAAGTCACATTAATATCCGTAAGTCCCGCATCAATAAAACTCATTGAATTAATTGAATTAGAAACTGTCGTAACATTCAATGACGGATCTGTAAATTTCCAATCATATGAAGTTGCCCCTGCCACAGTACTTGCA
Source organism: Flavobacteriales bacterium (assembly GCA_020635565.1). Lineage (GTDB taxonomy): Bacteria > Bacteroidota > Bacteroidia > Flavobacteriales_D > Parvicellaceae > Parvicella. The sequence continues at coordinate 51,049 of JACJZN010000006.1, forward strand.
TAAAATACTTCATTAAGATTTGATACAGTTTTACCACAATCAGCTACTCGTAATCCAGTATTTTCCACTGATCCTGGACTAGACACTTGACAAACCCAAGAATATGCACCTGGATTCCCATTAATATATGCTCTTACTTGAACATCGTAAGTAACATTGATACTAGTCAAACCAGCTGAAAGCAAAGACATTCCAGTACCTGTACTAGTAAGTGTCGTTACGTTTAAAGAAGGATCTGTAAATTGCCATTCATACATGGAAGCTCCAGAAACTGTAGAACAATAAAAATTCTCATCAAACGCACTTACCGTAACTCCACAATCTGAAGCTCTCACACCTGTTGATTGAATGGCAGCAGGACTTGAGATCTGACACACCCAGTTATATGTACCAACATCCACGCCATCATAGGCTCTGACTCTCACATCGTAAGTTGTGTTCAGTTGTAATAAATTGGCATACTGAAAAGACATTGCGTTTGTCGTTTTCGTTACTGTAATGACATTCAACAATGGATCGGTGAACTCCCATTCATACATCGTTGCACCAGTAACAGTACTGGCGTAAAATTTTTCATTGAATGTAGTCACCGTTTTACCGCAATCAGCAACCCTCACTCCAGTATTAGGAACCAAGGAAGGAGGTGAAGCCGCAGAAAATGTAGCTATCAGTGTAGCAAATAAGGTTGTAAATAATAGTTTCATGTATATAGTGTTAAATATTTGTCGCAAAGATAATATGAAGAACTAAGATTATATTATGACATTAGTCAGAATTTCGGATGATTCTTCCCAAAACAAAAAAAGCCCTTCCAAGATGGAAGGGCTCTCAAATTACAACCTAATCTGATTATTGCTTTAGTATTCTGATCGTCTTTAGTTCATCTCCCGATGTTATTTGCATCATGTAAATGCCGTAATTCAACTCACCTAGCTCCAAGCTAACCAAGTTATCTGAAGAAACAAGCGTTTTAATTAATTGTCCAACTGAATTATAGATAGCAATTGTCTTTTCCTCAACATTACCGTCAAAATCAATATTCAATGTCTCATTGAATGGATTAGGATAAACTACAGTTGATTCAAGCGAAATACCATTATTAATATCCTCATCAATAATAGATGACTTCTCTACTAACGAATTCGGATCATTACTAACAGTAATAGCAGTTCCAGGACTGGTAAGTTGACAAACCCAATTATAACTTCCTGGCGTTCCATTTACATAAGCACGCACTCTAACATCATAGGTTGTGTTTATGTCAGTCAACCCTGCCCAATAAAATGACATTGCTTTGGTAGGATTAGTTGCTGTGGTAACGTTCATTGATGGATCGGTAAATTCCCATTCATACATTGTTGCCCCAGGCACATAACTAGCATAGAATTTATCTAAAAAATCTCCCATAGTCAATCCACAATCTGCACTTCTTACACCTGTATTTGATATCCCACCAGGACTTGTTATTTGACAAACCCAAGAATAATTGCCCCAATCGGTTCCTACCTTGGCTCTAACTCGTACATCATATGTTGTACCTAAATTATTCAAACCAGCATTAACTAATGTAATGGCCTTAGTATTAGTTAAAACAGTTGTAACATTCATGGAAGGATCAGTAAATTCCCACTGATACTTTACAGCACCACTCACTGTACTTGCGTAAAACTTCTCGTTAAATGCTGAAACTATCTTTCCACAATCTGCTACTCTTACTCCTGTATTTGGTACAGAGGAACAGTTATTTATGGTAATGATTTCAATCTGCTGTGGACTATTTCCACAACCATTTTGAGCCACTACAGTGATATTTCCACTAGTATTTCCTAATGTTACATTAATACTCGATGTTCCATTTCCAGAATTGATATTAGTTCCACTCATAACTGTCCAAAAATAGGAAGTAGCACCTGACACAGGAGTTATGGAATAGGTCTCATCTGACAAACTACATCCGGGATTGGCTCCTGATATACTTCCAGGGGTTGCTGGCACATCATTTACCGTAATTAGATCTGTTTTCACTTCATCATCTGATCCATTAGCGTTAGTAGCTGTCAAAGTTACTGTATATGTCCCTGCAGAATTATAGGTATGACTCGGATTTTGAGAACTTGAACTACCTCCATCTCCAAAATTCCAAGACCATGAAATAGGCGATTCAGAAGAAGCATCTGTAAATGTAACACTTTGGCCAGCGCAAATAGATGTAGCAGAAGCACTAAAATCAGCCGTAGGAGCAGTACCACAAGAATATTCGGTCATCACAGAATTACCACAAACCGTGGATGAGGTACTTTTACCCATCACGTAATTTCCACCAGCAAGTTCTTCGTTAACTCCCAAGTCTCGGTTATCTTCACCGTTTGAAATAGCATAGTGCATCACCGCATTCGTATTAATAATATGACCTAACTGGTGTCCATGACCTAATTCATGAACGGCAACCGATTCAAAATCATACTCGGTAAATCCTGGTGTTGCTACGTCATAATTCCAATTTGTTCCGTCATCAAATACGATATCTAATTCAGATACATACCATTCAATGTCAGATCCTCCAACAAAACATCCACTATATCTACTCGTACAACGTCCAAGTACACCATTTGGTAATTCTGTTCCATTGTCAAAACGAATAACATTAATGCCATCATCTGCAATAACGTCCGTTCCTGTATTCGATCCTATTTCCCAGTTTATGTTAGTCCCTGTACATCTCCACGTATCAAAAGCTCTAGTAAAAGACGCCACGGCATCCACATCCGCTGCAAAATCGGTAAACATTTGCCAAGTATACCCACCACTACCGTCAGCATCAATATGCTGGGTTTCATATGCGACAAAAGTTCCTGAACTTACAACATCGGATTCTACGTTTATATGAGAATAATTTACGGTAAGTGAAGATGCACTTGTAATCCCATTTACCTGAATTGGCCCAGTTCCAGCCCTGTCTGGTACCTCTACGACTATTTGATTATCATTCCAACTTACGATCTGTGTACCCAACGCATCATAAAAAGAAGAACCTCCATCATTTGCATCTGAAAAACTCACAGTACCAGCGGAAGCACCAAATCCACTTCCAGTAATTGTAATAGTAGTACCTGTACCAGCATTTAAAGTGGTTGGAACAAAATTAGTTATGGAAGCTGATTTAGGGGTTCCTGCATTGCCTTGCTTAAACCAAAACTTAGTATAGGGCGAATTTGTTTTTGAAGAAATTCCTGTCTTCCAATCAATATTTTTGACAATAATAACCTTCTGTCCAGTCACCGTTTCGATCTTTGAATAAAGATCTTTTTCAATACTAGAATAATTGGAGAAATTGTCATAAGCCCCTTGGCTAAATTTGTCAAAAACCACAATACTCTGAGGCCCTGCTGATGATTCCAGAATATTAGTAAACCCAGGTAAAGTTTTGTTTGAATTACGTAATGCAAAAACTCCATAATCGCCAACTTTTAGAGAAAGGGCATGATCAACCTTTTCCATATCAAGGCCAACAACTCCACCGGGAGTAATAACTTGCTTTGTAACAGATTGTCCTCCTTTAAAAACCTTACTCAATTCTATTGTATGTACTGTATAGATATTTTGATGTCCTTCATCCCACATTGGAGTAGAAGAAATTACTCTTCCTTCAAACACATTTGAGGATATTGCGATCCGATCTTCAAGGCTTACCTCAAAAATTTGAGAAAAACCCAATACAGAGAGCATTACCATTCCAATTGATAGTATTATTCTTTTCATAAAATTCCTTTTTTACATTCAGTTAGTCTACCCTGAAAGTAGTTAAAAATGTTAAATAGCAGCTATATATTATACCAATGCACAAAAAAAGGCGACCAATAGTGATCGCCTTTTCCATCCGAGAATATATTCCTAAAATCTAAATCTCATGAACCCTGTACTCAACGATAATGTAGGTCCATTTTGCGTAAAGAAGGTAATCGCATCTCTAGACGCAATACCCGCTTCCCATGTACCACTATTCGTAATTACGGTTAATCCAAGAGGAATCGAGAAGTCGTAATTTCCTCCTGTAAGAAAACCTGCCGATATTCTTAACCAAGGAATTGGTTTAATATCCCCTCCAAAACCAATAATCGCTCTTTCTAAACTTGCTGGAGATTCATCATTCATAGGCGCTATAATATCTACACCCAACTGAGCTATTTCTCCAAGCAAGATACTTGCTCCAAATCTAAAATTAGTATTCAATTTCTGTTTTAATTCCTGCTCCCCTTCCCAAGAAAACACACCGTCATCTCCAGAAAGATCAGATATGGTCTGTAGAACATTATAATTATTTAAACCTTCTGAGTAAGTATCGATGACCAAGGTATCGTTCATTGAATAAACATTTCCTTTCCAGGTCATTGAACCTATATTCGTTAATGCCATAGCGATTTTCAACTTATTCTTTATCAAAAGATCCGCTCCGAAATCCATTCCAAATCCGCCACCAACACTATTTGGTAAAAAACCTGATTGAGCTACCGTTGACGGATTCTGTTGAGCAGCAGTACCATAATCTATATTGAAGAAAGGTGTCACTGAAGAGAACGCAGTAAGATCATTGTCTATGCTCTGAACATTGATCATGGCAAACCCCTGAATATACTTTACTCCTATTCCTCCAAAAACTTCGATCACGTCATCCTTACCAAAGATCTTTCTACCATAACTCAAGTTATACTCTCTTGTCCAGGATAGTCGCATTTCACTTCCATTTAAGATTTCTCCAATCATACTTGGCAAATTTGCAAATCCATTTGCAACATTTGCAATAGAATCGGGATCCTGAATATCATAATTCGCAATAACTGTGGTATCAAAAGTATCCGGATTGACATATACTAAGGAATCGAAATACGATGAGAATTTCCCCATGAACAGCATGTCAGAGGTTGTCTCATTAAGCCTTGTGTAACTATTGAAATTATCATTGATCCTAAAACCAATTCCTCCAAAAGCTTCTGAATTGAATGCAAAACCAAAAGAACCAACATCCGCATTAATCGCAAATCCACTATTTGCAAAATCTCTACCAGCTTGTTTCTTCTCATCAATTGTCCAGGATTCACCACTCTTATTTTGAATAATGGATTTAAATTCAGACCTCAACTCGTCTTTAGACAAAGCCTCCGAATGTATTGAGAATGTTAACTCTGTGGTCCCCATAGTAAAACGCTTCTCTTCAAATTCTGCATCCCAGCCCAAATTTGCAGGATTAATTCCACAGGCTTGATAGTCAGTAACGAATGAGGTGGCCCCACCTCTACCGGTAGATGTAAAAGAACTGATCTCGTATTGAGCTAACGCATTGACTGAGATCGCACAAAACATTAAAGTAAATAATTTATTCATGATTCATTGGTTTGGGGCTAATTTACAATAATTTACCAACTAGTTGATCCTTGATTTTGACTCTACGGTAATTTCAGATCCTTCGGCCAAAAAAATCGAAGTCGGCCTGAGATCATTTAGCGCTTTAAACTCCGCTCCATATACTCTCTCAAAATCAACTCGTATTTCATATTCTCTTACAGGATATATCTGCCATCGGGGGTGTGTTACTTCATACTCATTTGTACTTTGATCATCTACCTTGGCATATCCCCAGTAATGTTCAGTGATGAATTCCGCCTCTGATCCTCTCATTAGTTCCTGTTGCACAAATGAAGCATTAACCGAAAACAGCTGTTCCATTCCATTTTCTGACCAGGAATATGAAACAGCTATCTCATCCCCTTTCGTTGAAATGTCATGATTCATTCTTCTCGTTACATAATTCTCCTTATAGCAAAGATTTGCAATAGTAGAAATCGCGGGTTTAGGTACTATTTCTCTAACAAAAACGACTCCCCTTCTTACTTCTTCATTAACCTTTCTGACCACATAAAATCGTAAATTAACCTCTTCGAAATTGACATGTCCAGGAATCCACAAACCCAATACTCTTGTATTTCTGAATAAGAACCCTACTAAACTAACATAACATTTTCCTTCCCAAACATCCAGTTCAGTTCCTGCTGGTACATACGGCAAAAGTAGGTCCGGGGAAACTTCGTAGTTCACTAATACTAATTTTCTCCATTCTGCCTTAAGAAAACTCATAACTTAGGGTTGAATTTCAAGTTCAAAAATGAGTGGTGTACAAGAAGGAACCTGACCACTATTAACTGCCTGTTCTGAAAACCCCAAATAAGATGGCACTATTATTTTAGCCTTTTGTCCTTTATTCATATGAAGCATTGCGATTTTCATACCTTCAATTGTCTGACCTTCCACTCCTACTTTAAAATCATCCGCATGCTCTGCTTCCAAATTATTGTAGAATTCCTTACCATTTGAGTAATAGCCTTTATAAAATACACTAACAACGTGACCATATTTGATTGTATCCAAAGTAGATGGTATTTCCTTGACCATATAGATACCTCCAACTTCAAAAACACTGTCTCCATCCGCCTTCCAATTGTTAACAATACTATCGATCTCCATGAATTCATTCAACTCACAAACTTTCTCTTCTTCTCCTATCCTGACCTCATATTCATTAGGAGATTCAATCTTAAGCAAGCGAAGGGTTATCAGTACTTCCTCATCATCTTTTATCTCTGCCGGAACACTTTGATTCAGATAATGCTTAAAGAACTTATTTGCTTCTATGTAGAAAGTAACACTATCTCCTTCCATTAACTGAGCAAAACCTTCTTCTATTCCTCCTTCAATCGAAGGCTTACCTAAATGAATGGTCTGCTTATTATTGTAAGTACTCTGAACCGAGGAATAGATGATCTTTCCATCCACAGTTCTGTAATCAATATAAACCGTTAAATAATCTCCAATAGCGGGGATTTTTCCATCCTCCACAATGTCATGATACTTGTACTTGAGGTTTCCTTTGGTATAATAATACTCAGGAGTAGTGCTGTCACATGAACATATGATTATAGCACCCAGCAAAATCAAGAAAATTCTAAACATCTTTCAATGAGATTAATTCAATATCATACAACACAGGTGATAATGGTGGAATCTTGTCCATATCCCCAAGTAATCCATGAGCAAGGTAATGAGGGAGAATAATATAAGCTTTATCTCCTTCTTTTAAATAAGTAATTGCTTCATGCAATCCGGATTCAACATTATCCATATCAATAAGAAATTCTGATGGTTGCTCAGGATTACTACTATAACATAAGGTTGTATCCGCGTCCAATAAACGGATCTCAAAATTAACGATAGCAACCCTACCAGGAGTAGCAGCTTCTCCTTTACCTTGTTCATAGATATAATACCTAATTCCTGTACCTGAAACTTGAATCGGCCAATTGTTTCTCTTTACAAATTGATCAATAATATAAAACTCATCCTTAGACCAATGTTGACTCATTTCGATACTTTGTTCGGTAGTAAAGACAGGCTCATCTGGTTCTGGAACTATTGTATCCGGACGTTTCTCTTTACAGGAAACAAGGGACAATAGAACAACAATTATCAGGATAGAATTATTTAAAGAAATCATATACAACGTTTTCAAACTTTAGTATTGTGTCCTCAAATGATTCAAAACTAACCCCTCCAGCGGCATTTTTATGCCCACCTCCAGAAAAGTGCTGTGCACTAAATTCATTGACAGCCACATCCCCTTTACTTCTGAAGCTCATTTTTACTTTATTCACATCTTCCTTAATAAACGCTGCCATTTGCACACCATCTACACTTAGTGCGTAGTTCACTAATCCTTCGGTACTGCCTTTTTCGTTATCCAGTTCATCAAGTTCCTTCTTGGACAAGTATATAACAGCCACAGGAATATTTGGTAACACTTTGAGTTTTTGACTCAAGGAATAGCCCAATAGTTTTAATCTATTCAAAGAATTTACGTCAAACAAACTTTCATGAATACGGTTATGTACCAACCCTTTCCTAATCAAGGTTGCGGCTATCTCATGTGTTCTAGCATCAACTGATGGAAAACGAAAGGATCCTGAATCAGTTACTAAACCTGTATAAATTCCTTCTCCAATCGTGGCGTCTATCAAATCCTCATCTCCTAACCCTGCTATAAACTCATAGATCAGTTGTGCTGTGCTACATACAGAAGTATCCGACATTGTCCAATGAGCCATTTCAGATGGGTATAAATGATGATCGATCATCACCTTAAAGGCAGTACTTGCTGAAATTACCTCTCCCATATCATTTCCCGCCCTCTTGGGATCATTATAATCAAGAGCAAAGATCAGGTCAGCACTTTCGAGTAATTCCCTGCCCTGATTAGCATCTTCATCAAATGTAAAGATCTCTTCAATTCCCGCCATCCATTTCAGAAACGGAGGATACTTGTCAGGTAGTACTACCACAGGTTTCTTACCTTTCTTCATCAAGTACTGGTATAAAGCAAGACTTGAACCAACCGCATCTCCGTCTGGTGATTGATGACTAGTGATCACTATCTTTTCGGATGATTCCAGTTTATTCCTTATCTCATCAAATCTTTCGCTCATTTTCTTTTAGGTTTGATTACAAAATTAGCCAAAGTTTTAGGTTAACTATTTATACATTTGACACGTTATGAACAATCCTCGTACTATTCAACATCTTAGTTAATATGACAGAACCTTAATTATTATGAAGCTTCGAATCGCAAGACATACAGATAATTTAGACAGGATGATTGAATTCTACAAGAATATTCTAGGGCTTGATCTGATGGGAGAATTTAAAGATCATGATGAATATAGTGGCGTTTTCTTAGGCAAAACTGGCATGAATTGGGAATTGGAATTTACAAGTTCTCCTAATCCCGCGAAGCACGATTTTGATGAAGATGATTTACTGGTTTTTTATCACAATACGGAGGATCTATTGAAGATAAAATCCAAAATAATCGAAAGTAGAATTCCAATTAAAAAGGCTAAAAATCCTTACTGGAATCAAAATGGACTTTTAATCCATGATCCTGATGGATTCGGAATTATTCTAACTACAAAGAAGATCAACAACGAATAGCCAATAAATTTCTTGCGATGTTTTCCAATATCAAAATCATTTGTCTGCGCGTCTTGATATTACATAGCGTTGAATAGATATTTCTTTGTACACTGCTAGATACTGAAGTAATTCGATCGATTATCTGAAAAGGAGAAAGGATGGTAACCCTATCATTCGTTAAAATGATCATTGGCCCATCCCATTCAATATTAAAAGCTTCAAGCTTAAGTCTAAGATCATTCATTTGAAGTAGTTTTTATTCAACTACAACAAACTACATGCCACTTATAAGGACATATTCTTAGTCAACCAGTCCTCTAGATTCTCTTTTTGAGGTTTTCCGTAGAACTCATACATATAGGCAGTTATCTCAGATCTGATCTGTTCATCATCTTTTGACTTCAACTCACCTAGAATCACTTCAAGCTCAACTTTAAGAGATGCCGTATTAGGAACAACTAACGTAAACTCGCTAATCTTTGTACTCTTTTTGTTAACGTTATCTCTATAGTACAGTGACATTTCTTTAGAAGCAGGAATAGGTTGTGCTTTTCCATCAATCGTAAAGATCTCAGAAGCTGTTAGCTCTAATCTATCTTCAGTAAAATCCAATTTCTTAGGAATCACCTCTCCATTCAGTTCGTATTGTAAATAGAAGAAGTTATTATTATTCATCGGATATACCTCACTGTTAATCTTCAATTCCATTTCATCTAATAATAAGTAATTATCAGAAAAATGATTCTTAAGATCCAGCGCATTAATCAATGCACCACTTCTTGTTGCAACGTTACTCATAGCTGGAAGAAGATTAGCAGCTTCCCCTCCCTTCGGGTCAGGAGTAAGCACAAACCTTCCACTAATAGAACTAATCACAGCAGCTCTAGACTCCTGAGTTGCAAATTTTAATTTTTCATTCGTAGCGAATAAATCACCTGTGATAAGATCCTTTCCATTCTTAACATAAGTGATTTTACCATCTACTTTGATTACGGTATAATTATCAGCCGCTGGTGGAGTGTAGGTTGCTACAAATCCTGTAGCTAAAATACCGATAGCAGCCAATCCAGAAAGTAAAAGCGTTTTCATTTTTATTCAATTTTGATTTAACAAATGTAATCAATAATTAAGCCAATTAATCTGATTCGAATCAGTTTTAATCTGATAAAACCTGTCATTCGTCAAAAATAAGCTAAAAAAAGCCCATTTCACCAAAAAAGCGTACCTTTGCAGCCGTTTTTGAAAATTATGAAGAAAACAACACATAAAAAGTCTAACAGAAGAGAAGCCTTCTCTAGTAACGAGTTGGCGGTTAGGTTATTAAGAAAGAAAATATCAAGAATCCGAAGATCATTTTTCGTTCTGGCTATTGCTACATTTTCGTTAACCCTGACTTCATTTAACAAATTTGAGAGCTATTCAGCTTTTAGCGCAGGACCTATTTTTGTCGATGCCGTTCCTGAATTGACACCAGAAAATGTATACGCTCAATTAGAAAAATTTGAAATTCGTCATCCTGAAATAGTTTTGAGACAATCTATTCTTGAAACGGGCTGGTATGAATGTGAAAACTGTTCGCTTGAGCACAACAATATTTTTGGCTTCCGATACAAGAAAAAATACATGGAGTTCAGCAACTGGGTTGAAGCTGTGAAATACTATAAAAAGTGGCAAGAAAAAAGATATAAAGGAGGAGACTACTACGCATTTTTGAAAGAAGTAGGATATGCTACCAGCAGGACTTATATATCTAAACTGAAGTCGATTAAATTGGATTTTCTATAATTCTATCCTTTCTCTGCTATCTAACATCATTTAATTCTTTTGCTTACGGCTAAAAAATATCTACTTTTAAGCCGCTAAAATGGAATTAATGAGAAGAAAACTACTTTTACTAACTGCCTCACTCCTTTCAATTTTCGAATTATTTGCCCAGGCTCCAACCATGAACTGTCCTGGCAATACCATAGTGAGCAATGATCCTGGTGATTGTGGAGCTACAGTTACCTGGGCTTCACCTACCTGTGCTACGAACTGTACTGGAGCGACCATCTATCAGTCAGACGGACTCGGATTTACATCTGGAATGTACATGCCTGTTGGAACCATCGATGTTGAATACACCATTTCGAACGGATCTGACAGTACGACTTGTATTTTCAAAATTGAAGTTCAGGACACTGAAAATCCAGTGGTTACGTTTCCTGGTGCAGTAGATGTGTATGTAGATGGCAACTGTGATTACGCTTTGCCTTATTTTCCTCTAGAAGGATTAGGAACTTTTGTAGATAACTGTGTTTTGGATACGGTGATCCAAACTCCTGCAGTGGGAACCGTATTCAGTTCGGCTGGTACTACTGCAACGATCACTCTTGATACATATGATTCCACAGGGAATGTTACGAGTATCAATTTTGACATCACTCTGATAGATACTTTAGCTCCTGTATTTTCTAGCTGTCCTGGAACGATCACGGAACCTGTAACCTCTGGCTGTCAGGCTCTTCTCCAGAACTATATCGCTCTTGTATTGGTAAACGATAATTGTGACCCTAGCCCAACACTCACTCAATCTCCCGTTAGCGGTACTTTATTTACAACTTCTCAAGATGTAACAATCTATGCAGAAGATATGTATGGAAATATCGATTCGTGTATTTTCACCGTGGTGAGCAACGATATAGTTGCTCCAACCGTTACATGCCCAAGTGACACAACTGTAGGAGTAGATGCTGCCTGTGAATATCTGGTTCCAGATTTCTCTTCATTGGCAAGCGCTACAGATAACTGCGATCCAAGTATCAGTTTTTCTCAGCTTCCAGCAGCAGGAAGTAAATTATCAGGTTACAACACCTCTTACTTTATCTCCATGACAGGGAGTGATATTGCTGGAAATTCATCTGTTTGTTCATTTGAAGTAACATTGATCGATACCTTGGCACCAACATTTACAAACTGTAAAGACACTACGCTCTATGTTAACCACAATTGTGAGCTTTCTATGCCAAACTTATTTACTTATGTAGGAGTAAATGAGAACTGTTCTTCTATTACAACTTCTCAAATACCAGTGGTAGGAAGCATCATCTCAGGAGAAACTATTACTAATGTATTCTTTACTGCAACAGATAATTCAGGCAACTCTGAAACTTGTATCATGGACATCATTACTGTAGATACAACTAGTCCAAATGTGGTGACGTGTCCTAGTGATATGACAGTAAGTTCTAGCTCTACATCTTGTGATTATGAAGTAGTGGACTACAGTGGAGGTGTGTTTGCAACGGACAACTGTTCATCAGTCTTCACAATTACTCAATCAGAATCAGTAGGAACTTTACTAACGGCTGGATCTACCTACCCTGTGATCATGACCGTTATGGATGATGCTGGTAATACTGGAACATGTAGTTTTGACATAACAGTAGTAGATAATACTGCTCCGGATCTTTCATGTCCTGTCAACCCTTCTGTGGGTGCTAATTCAAACTGTGAATACGTAATTCCTTCTTATGATACCGTATTGAATATTACAGACAATTGCGGCACAGTTATCTTTAGCCAAACTCCCGTTGCCGGAACGATTATCTCAGGAATTGGAACACAACAAAGTATCAGTTTATTCGCAGAAGATGCGGTAGGAAATCAATCCTCGTGCTCTTTTACGATCACTGTAGCAGACACTACTGATCCTACAGTTTCATGTCCAGGTACTCAAACCGTTGCGATTTCCGGAAATTGTCAATACAGCATTCCAGATCTAAGTTCGCTTGTTACTTTTTCAGATCTATGTGATGCATCACCTTCATATGCACAATCTCCAGGAGCTGGAGTAACTGTTTCAGGAATTACAACAGTCAATATTATTATCACTGACGCAGCTGGGAATACAGCTTCTTGTACAGTTGAGACTCAACCAGATGACCAAACTCCTCCGGTAATGTCTTGTCCGAGCGACATGGCTTCCTGCGACAGTGTTTTCACCTATAATACACCAGTAGCTACTGATAATTGTGGTTCTGCAACAGTTACACAAACGGATGCAACGGGATACGCTTCAGGTGATACTTTCCCTGAGGGAATTACGACTCTGGAATACACCGCAACAGATGACGTTGGAAACACAGAAGTCTGTACATTCAACATCGAGGTTTACCCTACTCCGGTTATTTCCTTTAGTGGAGAATATTTGATCGAAGAAGGTGATTCTATTCAGATCATGGCTACGGTAACGAATGATTCTACATTCTCTTGGAGCCCAGTTTACAACATGACTGGTGATACTACCCTAACTCCTTGGGTGAGTCCTAATTCTACAGTCACTTATACGTTGTATGCAATATCTGTCAATGGATGTGAAGCAGAATCAGAATTAACTGTTGAGGTAAATCAGATTTTAGAACAAACGATCAACAATTTCCTTTCTCCAAACGGTGATGGAAAGAATGATTTCTGGACAATGTCCAAACCATCTTTGATCAGTGGATGCAACGTCTCGATTTTTGACAGATGGGGAAAACTGATTTGGGAATCCAATGCCTACAATAACCAGTGGGATGGAAAGAATTCTAAAGGAACTGAGATGCCTGACGGGACTTACTTCTACAAGATCACATGTGAAGGTGAAGATGAGATCAACGGTTCAATTTTATTAATGAGATAATCACATAGCTATGAAGATGATCAAATATACATTCGTGCTATTCATTGCTGCATTCACTGCAAGTGAAGTTAATGCTCAGCAAACACAGCTTAGTTCACTATTTCCTTATAACAAGGTGATTGTGAATCCTGCAGAAGCGGGATACAACAACGTTACAGATGTTAGTCTTTCATTCAGAAAACAATGGACCGGAATTACAGGAACGCCAACTACTTCCTGGATCACTGGTCACACTGCTTTGAATCCTAAAATGGGGTTGGGAGGCGTTATCATCTATGACGAGATGGCCTTCATTAAGAACATAGATGCTAAATTGAGTTATGCCTACCACTTGAAACTTGCGAAGGATTTCAAACTTTCATTTGGATTAGGGATTGGTATTCAACAAAGTACAATTTCTACAGGAAATGTAATTGCAGATGATTATACGGATGAAATACTGGAAAGTGGAAATACCTCAGGAGTACTTTTTGATGCTCAATTTGGAACATTGATCTCTTATAAGGACTTTAGATTAGGTGTTAATGTACCACAACTGTTACAACCAAGAATGACAGTTCCAACGCCTAGTTTTGAAACGAGCTATGATCTTCGTTCACATTTGAATGTGTACCTGTGCTACGATTCAAAAATCAATGAATCCGTAAAAGCTATTCCATCGATATTGTACAGACGTTCCAACGCATCCAGTCAGTTTGATGTGTTCGCCAATTTTGAATTCAACAATACGTTGATCTTAGGACTTGGCTATAGACAGGGAGTTGGAGTTCTTGCGAATGTTGGAGCTAGAATCAAGGATAAATTCCAAGTAAACTACGCTTATGATTTTGGAAAATCCGGATTCGGAAGCAGCACTGGAGGTTCACATGAGATCATGTTAAAACTGATCATGAACAAAAAAGAGAAAGATGGTTTGATCGAAGAAGGAGATGGCAACAAAAATGACAACAAGAACGAATCGATAAAGAATAAGTTCTAATAAAATGAATAAATGAAAAGGAGTCGAAAGACTCCTTTTTTGTTGATATCTAAGCGATACTTTGTTGGTTTTTTGACGTAGAATTAGATTAATGATAAAATACTATGAAACTTTTACCTATTGATTATGCGAAACCTTGGGGAACGGAGTTAGGAGTAATTAAGGTTTTAGACAATTACTTTGATCAGTTTATTGGATTGAACAATGATATCATTAGCTTTCTGACTGCTAATGGAATTCCTAATGAAATTGATATTTTGGATTTTTCTTATCTTATGGATGGAAGAGCATCTTTGGTATCTCATGAAAACGCATTTTTTTTTAATATTGGATATTCATCATCCTCTGGAGACAGGGTTTATATTGACAATCGTGATTTAACCATTTTCTACATTGCCGAAGGTGACTGGAATCTTAAATGGTACATTAATCAAAATTTAGAGAGTTTGTCCCAAGTATATCTGGAGTATGTGAGATTTTGTAGGTCAATGGGAGAAATTGTCCCAAATGCAGGATTTTTATCAGAATTTGATGATAATAGTTATAATTCATTTATAAGTAATGTAAGAAAAATAGATTCTGGAATTTTCTCTCACGAACTATCTTTTTGGCCTGTATTGTTCGATGAATTGGTTTCTGAAAGGAATAGTTGCCGTGAAGAATATTTACGTTAACCAGATGTTGTTCTTTGATATAAAAAAGGGAGTCAACTGATTCCTCCGCTGCCGCACGATTCTATCGTGTGGTAATATGAAGACAGTCCAAGAAGAAGTCAATATTTCATCGATAGGCAATTAGAGTTTTTGCATAAATTGGCATACTAAATATCACTAATTAATGAACCAAATGGTGCTCGAAACACCTTCCGTGTTCTAATCATGTTTTGGATATAATTCTTTGTTGTAAGCTAGGATAGACTTCTCATAAATTAATTTGCTACCTGAAAATTTAACTATGAATCCTGAAGTGAATAGTGATAAACCAGCAATTCCAAATACCGCCAATCCTCTTTGTTCCATAAATGAACCCGTAGGAGCTTTTGCTCCAAGAGGTGCTTCAAGAAATACTACAGCTGCTCCGGCTCCCATCATACTAAATCCTATTATATTTCTCATTTTACCTTTCTTCCAAATATCAAATGCCTTAGGAGAAGCTTTCAAATATTCTCCGGTTAATTTTTGGTTTGGAATAAGATAGAGATCCGATCTAAATTGTTTATAACTATCCTCGAACGAAAAAACAAGATATCCATTGTGATATGTCCCATTAGCTCTTCTAACCATTACATCCCGCATCAAATGAACACGATGTAGAGAGCTTCCAAAAAGTGTAGAATCTACTTCCTTCAAATAATGACTCTCATCATAGTTATAATTAAAAACTTGCTGATCTTCTTGCCCAAAGAAATCAAGAAAGCAGAACATTAATGTAATAATTAAGAGACTCTTCATTTGAATTAAATTTGAATATCAAAACTAACCATTTATCTTCTTAAAGGTATCGAATAAATCAATATTAACACTCAAAGACAACCTTTTAACCCCCGTTGACGCGCGAATCCTTTTGCGTGATACAAACATCCTTTTACCACCGTTTTCCAAGCAACAAAAAAGGGAGCCAACTGACTCCCTTCCTGTATTATTTAGTTCTATTAAAGATCTTCAAAATTTACATCATCCGAACGATCATCATCTTCATCTGAGTAACTTTCATTGGCTGCAGGATAATCACCTGTAGCTCTTAACTTGTCTATTTCTTCGATCACATCATTCAACCCTTCTGAAAACTTCTCGAAATCTTCTTTGTAGAGAAAGATCTTGTGCTTTTCGAAGAAAAACTTCCCATCTCCATTAAACTTCTTTTTACTCTCCGTAATCGTCACGTAAAGATCTCCCCCTCTTGTTGATTTAATATCGAAAAAGTAGGTTCTCTTACCCGCTCTTACCGACTTCGAATAGATTTCATCTCTGTAACCTCCAGCACCATTTTCATCATTCATAAGACAAGTAATTTTTTCAGTTGTTCAGTAGTCTAGTTAGCTTTCGTTTTAACAAATATAAATTATTTGCAACCAAACATAAAAAAAATCTTCAAAAATTTAGTTTTCCTCAACCAATTGTTGCTGATAGGTTTCTGCATACCACCCGTTAAGCTCAAGGAGAGACTGATGGTCTCCAGCTTCCAACACCTTACCATTTTCCAGGACAATGATCTGATCAGCATCCATTAGTGATGAAATACGATGTCCTATGATCACATTGATCTTATCTTTCATAATTACATCCAGATTCTTTAAGATCACGTCTTCTGTTTCCGTGTCTACTGCAGATAAACAATCGTCAAAAATCAATACTTCAGGTTTTCGAATGATCGCTCTTGCAATGGAGACTCTTTGCTTTTGTCCTCCAGATAAAGTGATTCCTCTCTCCCCTACTTTTGTGTCGTATCCTAATTCAAATTGCTCTATGTTGTGATGGATATGAGCAGCCTTTGCTGCAGCTTTTATCGTTTCTTCATCCATATCCTGATCTACTCCAAAAGCAATGTTGTTTCCGATAGTATCTGAGAAAAGAAAAACCTCCTGAGGAACATATCCTATGCGATGTCTAAATCCTTCTAGACTAAATTCCTTTATGTTCTTCCCGTTGATCAAAATCTCACCACCCGTTACATCAAACAACCTTTCCATAAGTGCTGCGCAGGTAGATTTACCACTACCAGTTCTTCCCGTTATCGCAATGGTTTGTCCTTGTTCCACCTTAAATGACAAATCCTTCAAAGCCTCTATTCCTGTATTTGGATAGGTAAAGGAAACCTGCTTAAATTCAATGGTTTTAATCGGTTCATCAATCGGCTTTTCTACTTCTTTTACCTCCACTTCAGTATGAAGGAATTCATTGATCCTTTTTTGTGAAGCAGAAGCTCTCTGGATCAGAGAAGACACCCAGCCGATGGAAGCAAATGGCCAGGTCAGAAAATTCACATAGATCATAAACTCAGTAATATCTCCAACATCTAGGGTTCCTCCAATTACCTTTACTCCTCCAACATAAATCGTAATTACCGTGCTCAATCCGATCAATCCAACGATCACTGGAATGAATAGTGCATTGGTCCAGGCCAGACTTAAATTTGCTCTTTTGTAGTTCTCACTTTCATTATCGAATTCATCTCCAAAATGCTTTTCCCTTCCAAAAGCCTTCAAGACCCTGATCCCACTGAATGATTCCTGAACAAATGTAGATAAGGCTGATTGCTTCTTTTGAACAGCTTCACTTTTCTTATTAATTCTGCTACTCACTTTAAAAATAATGAAAGACATAATTGGTAACGGAGCTAATACATACATTGTAAGTTCCGAATTTTTCTGGATCATAAAATAGATCACAAACACAAACAGAAAAAACACGTTGATGGTATACATCACGGCTGGTCCAAGATACATTCTGGTATGGCTAACATCCTCACTGATCCTGTTCATGATATCTCCTGTGCTGTTTACTTTGTAAAAGGAATAACTCAACTTTTGGTATTTCTCATAGATCTCGTTTTTCAAGTCAAACTCGATCAGTCTAGACATCACAATAATGGTTTGTCTGGTTAAGAAGAGAAAGAAAGTATTAATCAATGCATAAGCAATAAAAATCCCAAACAAAGAGAGACCTTTGAAAAAAACACCATTGGGATCGGCACCCTCTGTTTTTACTTGATCTTCTATCAAATCTGCAATGGTTCCAAATGTCTGAGGCATTAGCACCTTGAAAAAATTAGTCGCAGCAATAAAAAGAACTCCCATTAAAAGCAGCCATTTGTACTTTAGAAAGTACTTATTCAGGTGTTTTAAATTCTTCATTTTCTACTTATCCTCTGACGATCAATTATCTGCTAATAAAACCAATAAAATTGTTCTTAAAAATGACCAACCTATTTAGTTTATCTTAATTTTGCAGGACGAAGTTACTGATTAAATCAGGAGTATGAGACTTCATTAAACATAAAAAAGTTCTTATGGAAGTAAGGAATATTCAGGAAAGTTCTGTTGAAGAACTAGGTGTTTTGGCACAAATGTTCAATTTGGAACATGAGCAGGTTTTGTTCTGTCAAGATAAAGAAGTAGGATTGAAAGCGATCATTGCTGTTCACAACACAGTTTGTGGTCCTGCACTTGGAGGAACACGAATGTGGAATTATACCAATGAGTTCGAAGCACTTAGAGACGTACTTCGTTTGTCAAGGGGAATGACTTATAAAAATGCTATTTCCGGGTTAAATCTTGGAGGGGGTAAAGCTGTGATCATTGGTGACTCCAGAACCCAAAAGAACGAAGCTTTATTCAGAAGATTTGGAAAATTCGTAAATGGATTGGCAGGAAAATACATCACTGCTGAAGACGTAGGAATTTCTCCTAAAGATATGACATGGGTTTCTATGGAAACCAATCACGTAGCTGGACTTCCTGGTAAAAGTGGAGACCCTTCTCCTGTTACCGCTTACGGTGTTTACATGGGTATGAAGGCAGCAGCTAAAGTACAGTTTGGCTCAGATAGTTTAGCTGGTAAAAAAGTATCTATACAAGGAGTTGGACATGTTGGAGAATATCTGGCTGGACATCTTGCAAAAGAAGGTGCTAAGATTTATGTTTCCGATATTCACGAACCAACCTTACTTCAAGTTGCTAAAAAACACAATGCTGAGATCGTTGGAAAGGATGAAATCTATGATCTGGATGTGGATATCTATGCTCCTTGTGCACTTGGAGCCACTGTAAATGATGATACTTTAGAAAGACTTAAGTGTTCGATCATTGCTGGGGCTGCAAACAACCAATTGGCAAAAGAAGAGATTCATGGTAAAAAAGTAATGGAAAAAGGAATGATCTATGCTCCTGACTTCCTTATCAATGCTGGTGGAGTAATGAATTGTTACGGTGAAGTTGCTGGTATTGCTCAACCAATGGTTATGCATATGGCTGAGAATATCTACAATACTACATTGGATATCATTAAGGATTCTCAAGCCAATAATATTCCAACGTATCAAATTGCAAACAAGAAGGCTGAGGAAAGAATCAGTCAGTTAGCAAACATTAAAAAATACATGTAATAAATTTTGAACTCCAAACGAGGAGTTCTACAACAGGATGCTGAATAGAAGACACTTAAGAATAAAAGTATTGCAGGCACTATATGCCTTCAAGCAATCAGATAATGAGAATTATTCTGCCGGGGAGAAAGAATTAATGCATAGCATCGACAAGATGTATGATCTTTATATTTTGTATTTGCTCATTTTCGAAGAACTCATCACATTTGCGGATAGAAAGATCGAAGAAAGAAAAAGAAAAATCATACCTACTGAAGAGGATATCAATCCAAATTTAAACTTTGTCAACAATCGATTTCTTGAAAAACTGGTTAACAGCAGAATGCTGCATACTCAAGCAGAAGATCTTAAGCTTAATTGGGTGGGTGACGTTAATCAGGATCTAATCAAAAAGCTATATCAGCAAATCGAAAAATCCACGATCTACGAACAATACATGTCGTTGGAGTCTACTGACTTTGAAGTTGATAAAGATTTCATTTTAAGACTTTTTAAACAGGAGATTGCCAATTCTGTTATTCTTCTCAACCATTTTGAAGAAATGCGTATTCACTGGCAAGACGATTTTGACCATGTATTCAGCATGGTAATCAAAACTCTGAAGGCCATCAAGGAAGATGCGAATGAGAACGCTGCGATTATGGAACTCTATAAGGATGATGAGGAAGAGTTCACTAAAAAACTATTCAGACGAGCGGTAGCAAACTTTACCGATCATGTTGGAATTCTAGATAAGTACACCCAGAACTGGGAAAGTGATCGTTTAGCCAAAATGGACATTATGATCATGAACCTGGCCATTACTGAAGCGAAAGAATTTCCTTCTATTCCATTAAAAGTTACTTTGAACGAGTATATCGAGATCTCTAAATTCTACAGTACTCCAAAGAGCAATGTTTTTATCAATGGGGTTCTGGATAAGGCTTTTGCCGATCTCAAGGAAGACGGCTCCATAAGAAAAGTAGGCCGAGGATTAGTTTAAGTGCTTTTTATTCTCACCACCGTCTTTGATAAAGATCCAAAAGAATATGTACGCGATGATAATCGTACATCCGAAGAATGCAAATTTAAAAGGGATGCTGTTCATTCTAACCGTGAGATAAGTAAACAAACTAATTCCTGACATCATAAATATTGCCGCAAAGATTTCCTTGATCTTCAAGGTAACATATTTCTTGTATAGTACCAGAACAAACAATATGAGCGCTTCTCCTCCATAGAGCGCAATTTTAAAAAACAAATCAGATCCAAAGAAACTTCTGTGATCCATCAAACCATTTTTTGACGTTTGATCAAATACTGCAATAATACCTGATCAAACCCTTGATTGATGTCAGCAGGAACATAATCAATCCGATGCATTCCACATTTTAATTTCAAATTCTTTTGACGAGCATTCGCAATCTCCTTTACTTTTTCCTGTAATTGATTTGGATTTAGCTTAATCTCTTCGCCAGTTTCCATGTCCACGAACGTATAAGGTCTGTTATGGAATTCAAAATTCAACTCCTTTTGCTGATCCATTACATGAAATAACACTACTTCATGTTTATTGTGTCTCAAATGCTGTAAGGCTCCAAAAAGTTCATCTTGTCCTTCCAGCTTATCCAACATATCACTGAAGATCACCACTAAACTCCTACGATGAGTTTGCTGTGCAACAGAATGTAAAGCATCAACGACATTGGTCTTAGCGACATTGGTAGCAGAATAATCTCTCAGATATTTCTCCAATTCTGAAAAAAGGAACCGATGATGCGTCATAGAAGACTTACAAGGTGTATGCAATCGCAGTGCCTCATCGAATATTGAAATCCCCACGGCATCCCTTTGTTTTCTCATTAAATAAATCAAAGCTGCTGCACTATCGATGGAGAAACTCAATTTATTCAACTCCTCTCCCACAGGGAAATACATTGAAGAAGAAGTATCTATCACAATTTGACATCGAAGATTCGTTTCTTCTTCGTATCGTTTGATAAATAACTTCTCTGTTCTTCCATAAAGTTTCCAGTCAATATGCTTGGTTGATTCTCCCTGATTATAAAGTCTATGTTCAGCAAACTCAACTGAAAAACCATGAAAAGGACTTTTATGCAACCCCGTGATAAATCCTTCTACCGCTTGTTTTGCTAATAACTCCAGACTTCCAAATTTCCTTGCTTTATTATGCTGAATTTCTGACTTCAATGCTTACTTCATGTGTATTTACTGCAATTTATCAAAAAATAGTGAGGAGTGATAAACGTTGACATCTTATTTTGCAATCCATCACAATTATTGGTATAATTGTATGAGTGAAAGAACTATATGACATAGCTAAACTAAATGAGATCACTCCTTCCAAGGGAAAATTTCTGATCTCAGAGCCGTTCATGCAAGACAATTTTTTCAAAAGATCTGTTGTTTTCTTGTGTGAACACAATGCTGAAGGTTCTTTTGGCTTTGTATTGAATAATATTCTTACCGTAGGTATCGGTGAACTTCTCGATGAGCTGGAAGGTTGTGAATTCGAAGTTGGATTTGGTGGTCCGGTAAATTCTACCAACCTTTATTACTTACACACTGCTGGAGATAAGATTAATGGTTCCTTTGAAGTGATCGAGGGTATCTATACCGGAGGAGATTTCGATCAAATAAAAACATTGATAAAGACAGGAATACTGAAAGAAGATGAGATCAGATTCTTTTTAGGTTATTCTGGTTGGTCGGCTGGTCAGTTACAAGAAGAATTGGATGAAGATTCTTGGATCGTTGCCGATTTCAACTCTAAAGAAATTTTGAAGACCGTAGATAAATCACTGTGGAAATCACTATTGGATCAATTGGGAGGAAAATTTAAGATGATTTCAAATTTTCCTGAAGATCCTTCTCTGAATTAGTTTCCTTGATTCCGTTCAAATAGTTAACGAAGGTGCGAGCCATTTTATTATAGTAACGCTTACCTCTAAAAGCGCCTACCCATTGAATTCCTTGAATTGCATTTGTTAGAATGATCTCATCTGCTACGAGTAGATTCTGAGGCGTCAAAGAACTTTCATAAACCGTAATTTTATTCTCCAATGCAAGATTGATCAGGTTCATTCTCATTGTTCCTCCAACACATCCATCACTTAAAGGAGGTGTATAGAGTACCCCATTACTAACTAAGAAGAGATTAGACTGAGAAGCTTCGATAATCGCCTGATTCTGATTTTGTATCAAGATTTCATCCAAACCTTTCTTCTTTGCTTGATTCATCGCCATTACATACAACAATGAATTGCCTGTCTTTAAATTTGAAAGAATACTTCTTTCCTTCTTAATATCATTATAGACATCAATACTCAATCCTTCAGAATTCAGTTTAAAGTCATTACTAGGTAAAGTTTCTCCTGTCAACAAATAATGAACTTCATCATTATCACTTCGATAGGTTCCATTACCTGCTCTGAAGAGATGCAATCTAACTTTTGCACCAAGTTCTATTTCATTACCTCGGAGCAATTTACCGATCTCAGCTCTGAAGAAATCTTCGTTATAGTGTGAGGGAATTTTATAAGAAAGTACATCTGCTCCTGAAAATAATCGATTGATATGGCTCGACAAGTTGTGAGGTGCACCGTTGATCACTCGTATTGTTTCAAACAAGGAATCACCATATCTGAAGGCTCTATTATCCTTTAGAAATGGCAGGTCACTATTCAATAATTCCCCTTGAAAATTAACTAATTTCATTCCACTCATTACTACAAATTTAAAGGGATGCATCGAAGTGAAAACAAATAGCTTACCAAAGTTTTCAACGATTCGATTAAATAACCAATTATCCTTTTAAATGTTACAATTCACCTTACCAAATCACAACAATGGTAAAGAAGCCAAAGATCCTATCCTATTAATCAACAATGGAAATCCTACGAAATGATTATCTGTTTCGGTTAGATTAAAATTACCTTCCAAATAAACCGTTTTATCCTTTATTTCTTTGAAATTCACTTTATAGGTGCCGAAATTAAAATCGCTTGCCTTCTCCATAATAAAAGCATCGAACATGTTCTTGGACTGATAGGTTTCAAAGAATTTCGGAAAGCTGAACTCTACATGAAAAGTTGAATATTGCGGCACAAAATCTACATCGGGCAATTCAGGTGAAAACACAATAGACTGACCCACGAAATAAAAATAGATTCGTTGAGGCTCAAGAACAATCTCACTACCGAATAAACCTGACGAAATTTTCTTCTTTACAAAATAATCATCCAATACATACGAATAGTAATCGCTCACCTGGGTGATCGATGAATCTTCCTCGATCTTCAATTTCAAATTCTCAATATCCTTCAATTCGCATGCAACAGTGAAAAAAGGATAACTAATCTGGTTCTCAAATTTCCCTGCAAAACTAGAGATTCCTGCACTCAGCACTCCGACAGTATCATACTTGAAAGGATAAAGTGGATCTGTGCTTGGAGTAATGTTGATCTTCTTTAATTCTACATCCTTAAAACCATTGATGGAAGCACAAACACCTCCGTTCCAACTATCGATCAAGTATTTTTTATCCTCGCTCAAGACCATATCAAAAAAGCCGGAGAAATCATCCGGATTCACACTTGCTGCAAACCTGAAACACTCATCTCCTACTAGTTCAACATCTTCTTCTTCTCGAATAATAATAGAAGCTTCGTCCATCAACTCCATCGCTCCATTTGTATTTAGTCCATTGGCAGCAATGTTCATGGTCACTGTTTTTCTGTTGAACAGATTATTTATTGCAGAAATCTGTGGATCCAGATTATTGGCAATATTGCTTGAATTTACCGACCAATAAGAAAATTGACTTTTACTATCCACAGCCTCTTTAAAAGTAGGTTCTGCAGACATCAAACTTTTCTCATGTTCAAAGAAAACTTCATAAATCTCTTCTGCGAGTGAAGTATTCACACCACCTGCTTGTGCCTGATAAAGGATTCCAACACCATCTTTCTCGTAAAAGATCTGATCATCCTTCTCGATCAAAATGTATTTTCCATTTTTGTAGTCAACAGCATCAGGCTTATTATCTCTACGATTTGCATTTTTCACAAACTCCTTAAAACTGGTCAATTGAACAACTACGGCAAATCCCTGTTCTTCATGGCTCTTCTTAAAATGAACAATCGCGACCTTTTTCAAAGGATGTATACCGATACTTGGGTCAATTTCACCTCCAGATTCTCTGATCGATTCCAACTCTTTAAGAGCAACAGGATTTTCCTCGAGAAGTCTCTCATATGCAGCAAATAGCGATATGGGATTAATCAATATAACGGCATCGGCATCTGAAGGAATTACCTCCAGATGGTTCTGATTGGTCACTTTAGGAACAAAATAATACCCACCAAATACAAATAGTGCTAATATTGGCCAGAATGACCAGTATACCAATTTGATCTTTTCGAATTTCACTTCTGTAGCTTTTGGGAGCAATTTACTACTTATTTGACAATACTACAACGTCTATTGGACGGATACTAATTTTTACATATCTCAAGAAATATTCTCTTCAAATTAGTAAATTCAACGTATGAAATTAACTTATCAAAATGAGATCCTTTTTCAACGTACTGAAATGGGTACTTTTCAAATAAACACCTCCTCGGAAATTGATTTTTACTACGCCATGGGCTTTGCACATGCCTATGACCGTACCACTCAACTACTCTTAATGCGAATTCTAGGGAAAGGAAATGCTTCTCAACACTTGATGTCTACGGATGAGATGCTGGAAATGGATATCTTCTTTCGAAAAATGAACTGGAAATCAGAGTTAGAAAGTGAAGTTGCGCAATTGACACCCGAAGAACTGAAACTTGCAAATGCTTACTGTGATGGAGTTAATAAATATATCCTTCATAAAAGACCTACGCACTTTAAAATGATCGGATACAAACCCGAACCATGGACAGTAGCAGACTCCATGCTGATATCCAGAATGACCGGATATATAAGCCTTGCTCAGTCTCAGGGAGAAGTTGAACGGTTTTTTCTGCAACTTGTAAAGCAAGGACTACCTGAAGATCAAATTCATGAATTATTTCCAAACATTCTGAAAGGATGTGACTTTGAATTATTAAAGCAGATCCAATTTGAAGAAAAACTTGTTCCAGATGGTGTTAAATGGCTAAATATGATCAGTGCAGCAATCGCATCGAATAACTGGATTGTTTCTGGAAATAGATCGAAATCAGGCAAACCGATTTTGGCTAATGATCCTCATTTAGAGACGAATCGATTACCCAATATTTGGTATGAATTAAGTATCTCATTGAATGATCGATTTTTCAAAGGATGCACTATGCCTGGATTACCTGCCTGTCTAATCGGCAGAACCAACGATTTGGCTTGGGGTGCGACATATACCTTCATGGATGCCATGGATAGCTGGATTGAGGATGTTAAAGAAGGTAAATATCTCAAAAACGATCAGCGACATGATTTTATAATGCGTACAGAAATTATCAAACGAAAAAAGAAGCCAGATCATATTTTAGAGATCTATGAAAATGATCATGGTACATTGGATGGTTTACCTGTCGAAAACGGGTATTACCTCACTACACGATGGGCATCCAACAGTGCTGGGCATAAAAGTGTTCGTGCAATTAGAAACATGTTCTTTGCAAGAGATGTTGAAGAAGGAATGAACCAAATTGGCCAACTGGAGGTTTCTTTTAACTGGGTGCTCTCAGATATACATGGGAACATTGGCTATCAGATGTCAGGCTTGCTTCCAAAGAGAAAAGATGGATGGTCTGGATTCTATCCGGTTCCGGGCTGGCTATCGGAAAATGACTGGATTTCCTTTGTCCATCATAAAGATCTTCCAAGAATCTATAATCCAGAGAAAGGTTTTTTCGTAACATGTAATCAAGATCTGAATGAATACGGAAATGTGACAGCCATTAATATAGCGATGGGAGACTATCGATACAGAAGAGTCTCTGAAATGATCAATTCAACAGAAAAGCATGATTCTAAAAGTTTTCAGAAGATTCAGCAGGATGTTTATTCCATTCAAGCAAAGGAATTAACAGACTACTTCTTGCCTCACCTAAATGATCAACAAAAAGACCTTTTAAGCAATTGGGATTTTTGCTATCGAACTTCCCAAATTGAACCAACAATATTCGAGGAGCTTTACAAAGGTTTGATATCCGAATTACTTGCAACAAACCTTGGTTATGAAGTTGCTCAACACATTTTGAATGACACAGGTGTTTTAGCTGATTTTTATTTGAATTTTGATCGAATCATACATAATGAAAATTCCAGTTGGTTCAAAAGGAATTCCAGAGATCAAATGATTCAGAATGTTGTTAAAAAATTGGAACACAATAAAATTGTTCAATGGGGAAAGGAAAATCGTTTCAACATGACCAATATGTTCTTTGGGGGCAAACTACCCGGATTTATGGGTTATGACAAAGGTCCTATTGAATTAAAAGGAGGTAGATCAACCGTTCATCAGGGACAAATCTATCGTTCAGCTGGAAGGTTAACGAGTTTCACACCTTCCTATCGTTTTATCACAGATATGTCAACAGATTTTATAGAGTCCGCTTTGGCAGGAGGTGCTTCTGATCATCGCTGGTCAAAATACTATGCCAATGAAGTGAATAATTGGTTGACTGGAAAATACAAAAAGCTATAAACAAAAAAAGGTCTTCCAAAAGAAGACCTTTTTTATTTAAGCAGTAATGATTATTGCTTTGTATAAGTCGCTGTACAAGCTCCTGTTCCGCCAATAAACGGAATCGTATTATCATAAGTAAAATCAACAGTAAATTCAGTACCAGTATTATTGATTGTACCTGAACCAGAAAGCGTTACATCTCCTCCAGTTACGGCAACAGTCTGCGAAGGAACTGTAATAGTAGTTCCAGAAATTTGACAAGAGATTTGACCTCCAACTAAAGTAAATGCTCCATCAATAATGAATTCACTGGAAGTTGTTCCTGCAATTAAAGTTCTAGTTCCATCCACTGGAAATTGTGTTGTACTGCAATCGCTCACACAATCCCAATCAGCAATGAAAGTACTTTGATTGATCTCTACAACTACTTTTCTTGTTGCTACAGCAGTTCCGTGTTCGTTTGATGCGGTATAAGTCACAGTGTAAGTTCCTACAGAAGCAGTATTAACATCAGACTCATCTACAGTAACTGTCGCTGAACTTCCATCTTCATTCTGAGCAGTTGCTCCTAAGTCAGTATAAGTATCTCCAACGCTCAAAGTGATAGTAGCAGCACCGTTCAAAGTAATGGTTGGAGCGTAAACGCAAGACCCATCATCTTTCTTCACTTCTGATGAATAATTCTCTGCATCAGTATCCATACATCCTTTTTTACAAGAAGAAGTTGCAACTGAAATTATAAGCAAAGTTGCGATTGCCAATTTTGTAGTTTTCATAGTGTTTTTCTATTTGCTTTAAGAAACGTGGTTAATATTGAATCGTTGCCTACAAAGATAGATTTATCTCCTGTATATTTGCGCTGTGCGTATTGATAAATTTTTATGGTGTGTAAGACTTGCCCGGACACGGAGTGAAGCTACCGGATTTTGTTCGAACGGAAAGGTGATGATCGATGATGAGATCGTGAAACCATCCAAGATGATCTATCCAAATGCAGTTCTAAAATTCAAGGTCAATCCGATCTGGCGAAGTTTTAAAATTATTGAAATTCCAAAATCAAGAGTAGGAGCTAAACTTGTAAACACACTCATAATTGAAACCACTACACAGGCTGATCTTGACTTGATTCATCAAATTGCACAAACCAATCGAGAAAATCGTTCGCAAGGACTAAAAGGCAGACCTACAAAAAAAGACCGCAGAGATCTAGATGACTGGACCAATTGATATTGTATATGAAGACAATTGGTTGATTGTGGTCAATAAACCGAATAATGTATTGGTTCATCATTCCTATTATGCAAGGAATATTGAAGATGATTCTTTGCTACAATTACTAAAAAAGGGACTAGGGCTAACCTTCTACCCTATTAACAGACTGGACCGAAAAACGTCTGGCATTGTCTTACTTGCTAAAGAAAAAGAATATGTTAGCCTCTTCCAAGAACTCTTTGAAAACCAAAAAATTAAAAAGATCTATCATGCACTAGTTAGAGGACATGTGATGGACAAAATGGTTATCGATTCTCCTGTTAAAAACGAACGTGGAAACTATAAAGAAGCTTTATCGAAAGTTCATCCTATGGCGTATTACAATCTAAACATTCCCGTAGAACCCTATCCTACTTCCAGATACACGCTACTGGAAATGACACCTATAACTGGAAGAACTCACCAATTAAGAATACATGCGAATAAAATTGCTCATCCGATCATTGGTGATCACAAATATGGAAATCGACATCACAACAGAATGTTCGAAGAAGAATTCAAATTACCTAACTTATTTCTTCACAGTAAGTCTACTGAATTCATTCATCCTTTTACAAATGAAAAAATTGAGCTTCATGCTCAACTACCGGAATTCTGGTCTAGGTGTTTTGAGAATTTTGAAACTTTTAAAGTTTAATTGCCCTTAACTGCTGAGTTCCTTCTTTACTGTTCAGCTTTATTATATAAGTCCCAGCCTTATATCCGGTCAAATCGATCTGATTGGTTGTTAAAAATTTGGATTCAATTAACTGACCTTGGATATTATAAACAGCGTAGCTAAAATCTTGTGACTCCGTGTTTCTCAAATAGAGAATTCCATCTGTTGGATTGGGATACACATCAACGCTCCCCAGCTCAGTTATCTGAACACTAAGCGTATTTTCAGCTCTTGCGACTGCAACCGTAGCTGTAATTTTACCCATACCCCATTCTGGATCACCGGGCCATGTGATTGTTCCTGTTTTCGAATCCTGACGCGCTGTGGATTTGATCAGATCCTTCAATTGAGGAGCGGTTAGATCTGGATTTGCCTCCAACATTAATGCAGCAATTCCAGCGACCGTTGGTGATGACATTGATGTTCCTGAGAATGCCGAAAAATCATACGTTCTACCATTGAAAATGATGGAAGATGAAGTGGAATAGGATGCGGTAGTATACGAATTAATTGACGAAACCACTCCAACTCCTGGAGCAGAAACATCTGGCTTCATGCGTTCATCATACGTTGGCCCTTCACTAGAGAAACCTGCCAAACTACCAGGATACTCTGTTCCGGACTGTGAATAATTTGCTCCTGTATGTGCCGCAACTGTTATAGCACTTTCGGTACATGCTGGCTCTCCAACACCATACTGAGTATTTCCTGCGGTTCCACCATTACCAAAAGAAATGAAATCCTGCCCCCAGTTTCCGACACCATTATCCAATTCCACCACGTTCCAGTAATGAACCGTTCCACTCGTAGCAAATGTTTTCATCACCACACTCAAAGTTGTATTCGTATTCTTCACTCGTCCCCAGATCATTGGACGATTATTCAACGTATGAGCTGATTCTATGGTGAAATTGTAAAATATTGTATCCGATCCTATCTTAAGTATTGAATCATAATATCCCACATCAGTTGAAGCATATGTAGGTGTTGAATCTAATAAGACTCCAGTGTTATCATATACTTCGAACTGCATTGAATAGCTCTCGCCTACTTCTCCCCACGAAGAAATACTCTCACCCCACATGTTATCATGTAGACTATATCCATAAAATTGGATCTTACTTCTTACCGTATCTCCTGCAAAATCCTTTTTAATATGAAACTTCGGTTGGCCATTATTTCCTCCGGAAGTTACAAAAACCACTCCCTGGTTTGAGAGATCGTCAATCGCTTGACTAACTAAGGAAGTTCCATCCATCGTCCCCATGTAATACAAGCCCCAACTCATATTCACCACTAATCTTTTTCCATCAGCATCAGCAATTCCTTTCATCCAATTAAATGCATCAATTGCCGATCCAGCATCTAACTGAATTGAATTGAATAAATACTCACACTCAAATGCCATTCCCCTATACTTCGTACCGGCTCCACTTCCTCCTGCTATACCTGCAACGTGAGAACCATGTGTGGCATAATCATAGTAAGTACCGGCTGTATCAGATTCAGCTGCTGTAAGCTCTGCCGGAGTATCATATTCCACTCCATAACCAAAGCCAGCAGGTTGATCTCCAGATAATTTGAAATGATCCCATGCAGCTCTCACTCTAGAGGTCGTCAAGGTAGTATCCATAAACATAGGATGATTGTAATCAAATCCCCAGTCTGTGATCCCGATCAATACATTCTTCCCTGTGAATGGTTGAGACAATCCATATCCAATCCAAACACTATCTACTCTTGTGTCTTTTGCGGATCTTTCCAACGCCATTCCTCCTATTCTATCAGCAACTTCCAAATATTCTATATTCTTGATTTGATCGATCTGGTTCAAATTACGGATCGGAAATTTGATCGTTACAACATTCCCCACAGAACTTCCCACATAAGCCAACCCTTTTAGATCTGCTTCCTGAAAATTCTCATTCTTTAATCCAACCATCGATAAACAAAACTCTCCATAAACTTTGTAAACAGGATAATAGGACGCATTTTGTTCCACCCATTTCTGATCGATGTGGTCAACGGATTTAGCCGTTAGATCATCAATGGTCCAGATCGTTTTTTGTGAAAGCCTTTGAGCAGTCCCTGACAAAAAAAGGAAGCTACCGATTAAAATGGTTAGAATTCTCATCTTCTTCAAATTTTAGGTGAAGATAAGGAAGATTAAGCAATCACATTTTATTTATGAAGGTTACATTTGCCCCTATGAAGCAAATGAACTACAAATTACTAGGAAGAACAGGTATCAGAGTGTCAGAATTGTGTTTAGGAACAATGACCTTTGGAACAGATTGGGGATGGGGATCCGAAAAATCAGAATCGAAGAAGATCTATGATGAATTTTTGAAAAGAGGTGGTAATTTTTTTGACACGGCCAACATCTACACGACTGGAACTTCAGAAAAAATGCTCGGAGAGTTTATTGGTAAAGACCGAGAAGAAATGGTGATCGCTACCAAATATTCGCTCTCTGAAGCGGGTAAGGCAAACCAAGCTGGTAATCATCGAAAAAACATGATGCAGAGTGTAGAAGGTTCACTTAAGAGATTAGGAACCGACTATATTGATCTTTACTATGTACATGCTTGGGATGGAACTGTACATCCTGAGGAACTGATGAGAAATTTGGAGTATCTATTAGCTTCAGGGAAAGTATTGAGTATTGGGATAAGTGATACACCTGCATGGATCATAAGCAAGTGTAATACGATTGCTGAACAGAGAGGATGGACACCATTTGCTGCAACTCAAGTTGAGTATTGCTTATCCGAAAGAACAGCAGAGCGTGAGATTATGCCATGTACAGCAGGATTTGACATGACCTTATGTGGATTTGGACCGTTAGGAGCAGGATTACTTTCTGGTAAATACCTTTATGAATCTGATGAACCAAGAAGAATGGATGTGAGACGTTCACATCGTTTGAACCAACACAACCTTGATCTCAGTCAAAAACTGGTTGATCTCTCCATGTCCTGGGGATTGCCTGCCTCAGCAGTCGCAATTCGATGGACAATGCAAAAGTTCAAGAATTCCTCTCCTATTTTTGGTGCAAGAAATTTGAATCAAATGCAGGAGAATCTTTCTGCTTTGGATTTTGAATTGACCAAGGAGCAAATGGTGCAATTGGATGAGATCAGTGCTATCGGACCAAATAACCCAAATGATTTCCTTCAGCTCCCTAGAATAAAAGAGATACTTTACGGTGATCAAAAAGATCGCATTGAATTTTAAGTGTCTACACTCAAAGAAATAAATAAGCTTGCACTTCCTGCGATACTATATAATATCGCTGAACCACTACTAGGATTGGTTGACACGGCTGTAATTGGTCAAATGCCGAATGATACGGTAGCCGCACAAGCAGGTATAGGGTTAGCGGCAGGTTTAGTATCTACCTTAGTTTGGGGATTGGCACAAATCCGAACAGCCGTTTCCAGTTTAGTTAGCCAATATCTAGGTAAGAATCAACTTGACCAGATCAAATCATTAGTTCCGCAATCACTATACTTCAGTTTATTGGTGGGAATACTTTTTTGGGCGATCACTGCACCATTCTTTCTCCCCATTGCCAATTTCATGTTTCAGGAAGATTCAAAATCAGTCCTTGGATTTGCTGATGAATACTACCAGATCAGGTCCTTGGGACTTCCCTTATCCTTACTCATTGCAGGTTTCTTTGGTGTATTTAGAGGCTACCAGAATACCAGCTTTGCCATGTATGCAGCCTTGATTGGTGGTGGCGTTAACGTAATTCTAGACTTGGCTTTCGTACACGGTTGGTATTTCATTCCAGCTATGGGTGTTCAAGGTGTAGCTTTAGCCAGTGTGATCTCTCAATTGGTCATGGTATTGACCTGTTATTATTTCCTTCAGAAAAAAACTCCATTTGAAGCAAGGATTACTTTTCCGATCCATTTTGAATTCAAGAACATGCTAATGATCGCAGGAAACATGCTGATCCGAACTTTGGCTTTAAATCTTGCCTTTTTATTAGCATTGCGTTATGCCAGTCAATATGGTAAGGAAACGCTTGCCGCCTACTCCATAGGTATTCAGATATGGTTATTCTCTTCCTTTTTTATCGATGGCTATTCCAATGCAGGAAATGCATTATCCGGTAAACTTATTGGTTCAGGAGATAAAATCGCCCTTAAAAACATGGTCAACCGACTCTTAAAGATCAATCTGTTAGTGGCAGGAATACTCAGTTTGTGTTACTTACTGGTTTATAATGTGATTGGTCTTTGGTTCAATGATTCAATGCTGGTAAACAGTCATCTTCAGTCCTTTTTCTGGATCATCATATTGGCACAACCCCTTAACAGCGTTGCTTTTACCATGGATGGCGTTTATAAGGGAATGGGGAAAGCTAAATTATTGCGAAATACGTTATTGATTGGCACATTTGGTCTCTTCATTCCTACTTTGATCTTATCCGATCACTTTGGCCTGGAGATCTTCAGTGTGTGGCTGGCGTTCGTCATCTGGATGTCTTTCAGAGGAGGATCATTATACTTGAGACTCGGGAGATATGTCTAGAATTTGCTAAATTTCGAAAAGAAATGACCATCGATCTATCCCAAATATCATCAATGGAAGAATTCCATCAACAATTCAAGGAACGGTTAGGTTTCCCGGATTTCTATGGTAACAACTGGAATGCATTCTGGGACGCTATCACTGGGCTAGCTGAAATGCCCGATGTGCTCGTCATCGAGAACTTTTCAAATTTCGAAAAACACTTTCCCTCTGATGCTCAAATCCTTAAAGAATTGATTCATAAATACAATTTAAATCATGGCTACATTGAACTCAATTAAATCGATTGGATTACTCTTCCCATTCCTAATGAGTTGTTCATCAGATTCAGAAATTAAAACTGAAAAGCCTTTCTTAAGTTCAAATAAAACGGATAGTTTAGGACCCGACACTGTTATATCCTGTATTGCTCCCCCCTTGGAAATATTGAAAATTGAAAATGATACGCTATACCTTACATCAACAGATCCAAATGACATGGTTAAAAATTGGCAAATAGCTGATTTTATCGTTTCATTTGAAGCAGAAAATTATTCTGAAGATCTCATACAATTCATTGAATACGAAAAAAAGCAATGGAGCAACATAGGAAATCCTTTCATCGCAACCTATAATGGTAACGAATTCGGAGATTATTTTCACATCATTTTTGAGGATGACACAAATCATATTTATGATTTTGGATTTGGCAACAATGATTTCGGTAACATCCAATTATTCAAAGGAGAATTTTACGATGACAATCCTAAATATCTAAGTAAGATTTTTAAAATTTATTGGGAATGGAAACTTAGTTCTTTTCCGTGTTGTTCAGGAGAATACGTTCAGACAGAAGCATATTTACCTTCAATTGTCAAACTCGAATTGGTGAAGTAACTTTGTACAATGATGAAATTACGCGAAATACCTGTTCACCCTCATTTCAGTAAATATTTACCCGCAGATCCCAGCTTGGAGAACAGATCCCGTCCTGTGAATAATTCCTGTTTCTCTTTTGTATCCCCTGTTGTTCCGAGTTCTCCTAAATATATCCATCACTCAAAAGAACTGGCAAAAGAACTAGGATTGGAGATTTTACCAAATGAGGTATCCTCCTACTTAAGCGGAGAAAAAAGCATTCCGAGTAATGATTTCAAACCATTTGCGATGTGCTATGGCGGACATCAATTCGGAAACTGGGCTGGACAGCTAGGTGATGGACGAGCAATCATCATTGCTGAAACAGATCTCAACGATCAGTTGTATCAATTTCAGTTAAAAGGCGCAGGGCCTACACCTTACTCAAGAAGAGCGGATGGTTTTGCTGTTTTAAGATCATCAATCCGAGAGTATTTATGTAGCGAGGCAATGCATCACCTAGGCATACCAACTACTCGTGCTCTGTCTCTTGTGTCTACTGGTGATAAAGTCACCAGAGATATCATGTACAGCGGTGATCCAAAAGAAGAACCGGGCGCAATCGTTTGTCGTGTAGCTCCAAGTTTTATTCGCTTTGGAAACTTTGAGATCTTTGCAGCACGTAAAGAATATGATGAATTAAAACAACTGGTGGATTATACCATCTTCTATCACTTTCCTCATTTAGGAACTCCATCCAAAGAAACTTATTTATCGTTCTTCAGGGAAGTCTCTCAGCGAACGAGAGATCTTATGATCCATTGGCAAAGAGTTGGTTTTGTGCACGGTGTAATGAATACGGATAATCTATCCATTCATGGACTGACCATTGATTATGGTCCATATGGATGGTTGGAAGATTACGATCATAACTGGACACCCAACACTACCGACAGAGACACGAAAAGATATCGCTATGGCAATCAACCCAACATTGGCTTGTGGAATCTAGTTCAACTTGCCAACGCTCTGTATACGTTGATCGAGAACCCTCAACCATTGGAAGAGATCCTAGAAGAATACAAAGAAACTTTTCATAGAGATTATAAAGCCATGATGCTAGCAAAACTTGGACTATACAATCAGGAGATTCCAAAGGAGTTTATAGCGTTTACGGAAGAATTTCTAAATCGACTAAAACTGGATTACACCATTTTCTTTCGATTACTTTCTGAAGAACCAATCACAGAAAGTCGATTTGTTGAAATCATATCCGCAAGTTCCTACCTGAATAAAGAAACTGTAGAAGCCATGAAAGGTTATTCGTTGGACTGGTTAGGGCACTATCTAGAACATTTGGATTATGAAACCACGAACTGGGAAGTAAGAAGCACTAAAATGAAGCAGATCAATCCAAAATATGTCTTGAGGAATTATATGGCTCAAATAGCTATTGAAGAGGCTGAGAGAGGAAACTACGCTTTAATAGATGAATTGTATCAAATGCTTCTAAACCCTTACGATGACCAACCTCACTATCAGAAATGGTTCGCCAAACGTCCAGAATGGGCTGCCAATAAAATTGGTAGTTCTATGCTCTCATGCAGTTCGTAACTGTATATTTGCAGCCTAATTTATTAGAATGAACATTGTTGTAATTGGTTCTGGAAACGTTGCTACTCACCTCGCTAAAGGCTTATTCCATAGTGGGATCAAGATAACTGCGGTCATCAGTCGCAATATGGAAAATTCAAAATCTTTAGGTGATCTGGTACAAGCTCAGGCATACGACAATATAAAAAAATATAATCTCTGGGGAACCGAAGATCTGGTTTTGGTTGCTGTTAAAGACGATGCCATTGATGAGGTCTTGTCTTCAGGATTATTAAAGAATTCCAAGGTAGTTCACACTTCAGGTAGTTACGACACA
Source organism: Flavobacteriales bacterium (assembly GCA_020635565.1). GTDB lineage: Bacteria > Bacteroidota > Bacteroidia > Flavobacteriales_D > Parvicellaceae > Parvicella. The sequence continues at coordinate 87,708 of JACJZN010000006.1, forward strand.
GACAGAATGAAGGAATACTGTCTAGCATATGGTGCCTTCTACCCTTTTCAGACCTTCAGAAAAACTGCAGCTGTTGATTTGAGCATTGTTCCTTTTTTTCTTGAAATGAGTGATGAAGATGGGCTCGCTCTACTTTATAAACTCGCTGGGAGTCTGAGCAATTCGGTTCATGAATTGAATAGTGAGGAACGAAAAAAGCTTCATTTAGCTGGAGTATTTCTGAATAATTTTATCTACTTCATCCTCGATAAGACTAAAAACCTTTGTGTGGAACATGGGATTTCTCAAGAACTATTAAAACCGCTGCTGCAGCAAACGATCAATTTCGCATTGGATTATCCGGAAAATCTTCAGACCGGCCCAGCTTTAAGAGGAGATCTGGCTACAATGAGAAGTCATCTTGACGTATTGTCAAAAAACCAGAATTTGGCTGAGATCTACAAAACAATGAGTTATTTAATCTACAATGAAAATCATGACGACAAAATTGAACTATAAGATCAAATTGAGAGATGTAAAACTCTTTGTTTTTGATGTAGACGGAGTTATTAGTGATGGTGTTGTTTATCTGGATGCGGATGGCGAAATGATGAGGAATTGTCACACAAGAGATAGCCTAGCCATGAAACTAGCACTTCAAGCTGGCTTGGAAATCTTAGTAATCAGTGCAGGGACTTCAAACAAAGTAAAAGAGCGAATGCATTATCTTGGCATTAAGCATGTTAGAATGGGAGTTTACAGAAAATTCAATGAGTTGGAGAAATTTTGTATTGAAAATGAGTTCCATATGGATGATGTGCTCTATATGGGTGACGACCTTCCTGATTTTGAGTGCTTGACAAATGTTGGGGTGGCAACATGCCCACATAATGCTGTGGTTGAGATCAGGGAGATTGCCGATTACATTTCACATATTGATGGTGGAAAAGGATGCGTAAGGGATGTAATTGAACAGACAATGAGAGTTCAAGGTAAATGGCCTAACTTAGCTAAAAATCCAACAATCAGTTTTTGATGACCAGAGCATTTCGACCATTCAACTTATTGATCATAGCTCTGATCTGCTTAACTTTTGAAGTTTTATCACATCGATTGCATGGCTCCAATATTGCATTTTCTCTGGAGTTTATTGCATTCACCATAGGCGCAATGATGGTCACCGCAGCAGGATATTTGATCAATGGATATTTTGATCAGAAGATCGATAGAATTAACAAACCAGGCTATCATTTTCCATTTAACAAAACAAAAACCTATGGAATTAGCTTAGTATTAGTAGCATTTGGATTAACCATTGGCGTCATCTTCTACAGCATAGAATTTACTTTAGGATTCATTTTAATGCCTGCGATTGTACTTTGGTTATATTCTGCCTCCTTAAAGAGACTACCTCTCATTGGTAATATTTCCGTTGCATTTTTGTCCTTCTGGTTACCAACCGGATTATTATTAACAAATGAAAGCCTTGACCTACTAAAATCCGACACTTTCAGTTCTCAAATAACCATGCTACTGCTTGTTGAAATGTTCGTAATCAGTCTAGCAAGAGAGATTATAAAAGACATTCAAGATATAGAGGGAGACAGGATAGAAAATTGTAACACGTTTCCCATTTTAATAAATGAGAAAATTGCGGGAATAACCGCTTCTGCACTTCTTACGATTGGAGCTCTAATGTGGTTCAATGTCCTTAAGAAAAATCTAGAATCACTCTCCATTCTCAATATCGCATTTGGAGCTTTAACACTGCTATTTGTACTTGGAAGTATTGTTCTTCTCTGGAATAAAAAAGCGTGGAAAGAGCGTACAAAATTGAGTAGCATGACTATTAAACTGAGCATGCTATTTGCACTACTAACTGCTATTTTCATCTAAAATGCTCAAAGACATTCATACTAAATACGATATCATCCTGGCTTCCAAATCTCCCAGAAGGCAGCAATTGATCAGAGAGATCATACCTGAATTTACCATCGAAGTTAGAGAAGTCGATGAGATCTATCCTGATCACCTAAAAAATGAGGAAGTGGCAATGTACCTCTCTGAACTTAAATCAGCAGCTTTTAATGACCTTAAAGAGAATCAATTGGTCATTACCTCTGATACGATCGTATGCTTTGAAAATGAGGTTTTGGGCAAGCCAAAAGATAAAAAGGATGCATTTCAGATGTTAACGCGATTGAGTGGAAATACTCATACTGTTTTCACTGGAGTTACTGTCAAAACAAGAAATAAATCAGCAACTTTTTACGATGCTACTGACGTCACTTTTTATCCATTGTCTCCGGAAGAAATTAGCTATTATCTAGAAACGTGTCAGCCGTTTGACAAGGCAGGTTCTTATGGTATCCAAGAATGGATGGGATATGTGGGTATAAAAAAGATGGATGGTGAGTTCTACAACGTAATGGGACTTCCACTACACAAACTTTACAGGGAGTTACAACAATTCTAGCTTTCTATCGGAACTAATTTCCTAAGATTCGGAAGGTCTTCGAAAGCTTTTGGAGTCTTCACAAAGTTAAGATCAGGTAGAATCTCCTGAAATTCCTCTGCAACTTCTTCCATTGCATCATCATCCTCATCATAATACCAGATAACCCTAGTTTTGGTTTGGTGATTCGCATCCTGAAAAGCCTTGAACATCGCGAAAAGCATTCTTGACGCAGAAGTATTGAAATATTCCAACTTACATATGATCTCTGAATTAGGTGCAGGATCCTTAAGATACGTCCCTATGTAAGTATTGATAGGTCCAAAGAATTCAACCGCATCTTCAGGAAGAATAATACCATCAAAGATAAACTGTGCCTGATCTGAGCAGAGGTGAACAAAAGGTGTCTTTTCTGTTGGGTTTATTTGAACCGCCATCTAATACTTCTTTTTACTTAAAGTAATACAAATCTAATGTAAAAGTTCTAATTTAGAATTTTAATTCGACAAACAGCAACATTTTAATCTTTTTCTCTATAAAAACCCGATTGATTATTTTTTCCTACTTTAGAGACTGATAAAATCTATCATGAGACACCTTTTTCTATCAATATTTACAGGGATTTGCATCAGTAATATCCAGGCTCAATCACCTCCTTTACAACCCGGAACTGGTCCTGGAGGAAGTTCATATAGTCATAATGGAGTAATCTTTTCTGACTTTACTTCTTGGCTAAGTGGAGATGGATACTGGCTTTTCGAACCCAACCAACCTAAGCCTGATAGCGCAGATGTAATTGTCTTCAATCATGGATACGGTGTTTTTAACCCTGGGCCCTATGGCCAATGGATCGAGCATCTTGTTCGGAAAGGAAACATCGTTATTTTTCCAAAATATCAATTGAATGACGCATCTCTACCAAACACATACACACCGAATGCAATAACAGGAATTCTTGACGCATTGGATGAATTAAATACCAATCCAGCCAGAGTGAAACCTAGAATGGAACATTTCGCGATCATAGGACATTCGTATGGAGGAGTTGTTACATCCAATTTAGTAACTGAATATGCTACCTATGGTACCCCAAAACCACAGTGTTTTATGCTGTGTCAACCTGGAACAGGAGGCATCAATGGAGGCCGCTTAACTTCATACACCTCAATGGATACGAGTTACAATGCGCTAATTGTTGTTGGCAACGATGATATAGTCGTAGGAAATACATTCGGGCGAGAAATTATGGACAGTACATCCATATCAACTTCTCATAAGAATTATATCACCCACTATAATGACAGCTATGGATCACCAAACCTAGAGGCCACTCACAATGAACCGCTATGTTCAAATAACGACTATGATGGAGGAACAGTAAGTGCTGTTATAACAGGGGGCTACGTTGCAAGCAAACAAGATGCTGTTGATTACTATTGTTACTGGAAACTTGCAGACGCACTATTGAATTGCACTTTCTATGGAACTGATTGTGAATACGCATTCGGAGACACTCCAGAACAACGATTCATGGGCGAATGGAGTGATGGCACTCCTGTTATTGAACTAGAAGTGGAGCCGGGAATTGAAGCATCAATTCCAGAGTTTGAATCTAATATCCAAATCTACCCTAATCCATCAAGTGAATTTATTTACTTGGATGCATCTAAAATGAATCTTCAACCAACCATGGGAAAAGACTATTTTGCAACCATTCAAATTCTTGACTCAGAGGGAAAAATTGTTCTTACGGAGTTACTTCATAGCACCCAAACAACCATTGAAGTAAAACACCTCTCAAAAGGATCTTACACACTGATTTACAGAGGAATTAAAACTCTTACAAAACACTTAATTATTTATTGATATGAGAAATTTATTCATCGGAATTTCAACTATTCTTGTTATTGGACTAGGAAGCGCAGGACACTTTGTTCATCAGGCTTTTTGGTGGATACTTGTGGGATTCTCTCCATTGATCATCATGGGATTTTTTGACATTCTTCAAACCAAACATACGATACGAAAAAACTATCCGCTATTAGGTCGTTTAAGGTATTTCTTCGAATCGATAAGACCTGAGATCTCTCAGTATTTTATTGAATCAGACCTAAATGGGAGACCGTTTAACAGAAGAGACAGAAGTGTTGTTTATCAAAGAGCGAAAGGCGTAAGACAAACGGTTCCTTTCGGAACACAACTTCATACGGATGAACCTGGTTATGAATGGGTCACTCATTCACTCTACACATCTCATATTGAAGAAGATGATCTTAGGATTACTATTGGCTCAAGCCAATGTAAGCAACCCTATAATTCTAGCATCATGAACGTTTCTGCCATGAGTTTTGGTTCTCTCAGCATGAATGCGGTTCTTTCACTTAACGGAGGTGCGAAACGTGGCAATTTTGCTCATAACACAGGTGAAGGAGGAATAAGTGACTACCACAAACAACCAGAGGGAGATCTTATATGGCAGATCGGAACAGGATACTTTGGATGTCGTAATGAAGATGGAACCTTCAGTCCGGATCTATTTCAGAAAAACGCTGCAACACCTACCGTAAAAATGATTGAGATCAAATTGTCTCAGGGAGCAAAACCTGGTCATGGAGGAATATTACCAGCCAAAAAGAACACGCCAGAAATTGCAAAGATCAGACACGTAAAGGCTGGTACAGCCGTTCTTTCTCCTCCAAGACATTCCGCATTCAATGACAGTAAAGGTCTTTTGAATTTTGTAAATCAATTGAGAGAGCTATCCGCAGGAAAGCCTGTTGGCTTCAAACTATGCTTGGGCAGAAAGGAAGAATTTGAAGAAATATGTGAAACCATCAAATCAACAGGAATTTATCCCGATTTTATTACCATTGATGGATCCGAAGGAGGAACTGGAGCTGCACCATTGGAGTTCTCTGATCGAATTGGAACACCTTTATATGATGCATTAGCTTTCGTTTACAACACAATGGTTAATTACGGAATTAAAGACGAAATAAAACTCATTGCTTCTGGAAGAGTTATGACAGGATTTGATATCGTTAAACTTCTTGCTTTGGGAGCGGATGGAGTGAACAGTGCCCGAGCTATGATGTTTGCCCTAGGATGTATTCAAGCATTGGAATGTGATAGTGGTCACTGCCCAACAGGAATTGCAACCCAGGAAAAATCCTTGATGAAAGGATTAGATGTAACAGATAAAACAGTTCGTGTTGCTAATTTTCACAAGAATACCATTTTCGCAGTGAAAGAGATTCTGGAGGCAACAGGAAAACACGGTACCGATGACGTACGAAGAGATCTTATTTATCGAAGAGTAGAAGAAAACAAAGTCATGCGATTCGATGAAATCTACCCCTACTAATGAACAGAGAAGAACTATATCAGACGCTTAGATTGGATTTCTTTGATAAACATTTCCCACCACCTGAATATGGAAACGGAGTTGATGTGGTTGAATTATTTGGTAGTCACAGTTGGAAATGCCTCAAAGAAGCCATTAGTGCTTTGAGCGACAAAAATTTTGCAGACGTTATGAACTGTAAGATCTCCATCAATTTCCACAATAACGTAACGAATGGGCATTGCAGCAACGGTGCAAACTGGACCATGCGCGAATTTGTAAATACGAATGGCGGAAATGACCTTAGGCAAAGACTGGAGCAGTTAACTTAACTAAAGATAATTCTCATACTCCCTAATCTTTTCTTTTATTCTATTCTCTAGATAGGCATGCTTTCCAACCATTGCATTCGCGATCTGGTTAGCTTCTTTGATGTAATACAATTTCTTTTCAATCGTCCAGCTAGAAGGAGGTTGCTGAAGATTAGTGATTCGATCCGCTAACTTTACAATCCCCACTTCCCTACTCTGCCTGTTGATTCGATCGAGACTATCCTGCATTTGTTCTGGTTTTGAAGGTAGACTTTCATTTTTAGTGAGAGCTATCACTCCCTCTGTAACATCCTCCCCAAACAACCTTGCCATTTCATCTGGTGTAACATCACCATCTTCAATCACATCGTGTAAGACAGCAATCTGTGCAGCCAGATCAATATTAAAATCAGGTAGCTCTTGATAGGCTACTAATACTTCCATTAACACATTTGAAATATGCAGCAGATAATTCGCTTTGGTTCCCGGTAATATTTGATTGCAATGTTGTTCCCCTGCAAACTTCATGGCTTTTTGGATCTTATCTTGAAGCATAATGAAATCGTTTGATTAGCAATCAAATATACTGAACCCCGCAAAAACCTGCCTGAAATTATTGCTTAACGAATCGTTTAACATCAAATTCATTCGAAATACTTCTAATTTTCATCATATAAACTCCGGCCGCCAATTCCTCAAAAGATAATTTTATAAAACTTGTGCCTTTGGCAATTTCCTGCTGCGACATATAAATCACCCTACCTTCAACATCGATCAATTCCAAATCGATTACTTGAGCTTGATTCGACTGTACTACAACAGTAACCTCTCCATTTGTAGGATTAGGATACATTTCACTTAACTCAAAACCTTGATCTTGATTACAATTAATTTTCAGATACTTCAATACTTCATACTTTCCGTCAAAATCAACTTGGCTAAGTCTAATGTATTCATATCCCCATTCCGAATTATCGAAAGAAAATGAATATACTAATTCGCTGGTCGAATTTCCTGCTCCGGAAATAATTTCAATTTCTGAATACACCTGACCATCATTAGAACCTTCTACGATAAAGTAATTATTATTTTGTTCAGATAGCGTATTCCAATCTAAAACAACGCGATCATCATCACATCTAACGACTGCGTAGGATGAAACAACAGGCAATGTCGAACCTTCCTCCCATGCCCCAATTGTAGGATGAGTTCTACCAGTACCATAGACATCAACAGCAACAGAACCTAGCGTCAAACCTGTTTGATAATTACCTGTTAAATCAAGCTGACATGAGGTTGGATTTCTGTAATTAGGATCCGTATTAACTGAATTCGCATCTCCATTTCCTGTTCCATCATGGTGAAAGTATCCTTGCCATCCTGCGAACGAATAATTTGTTCCTCCCATTTTCGCTGCGTAAGCACCTCCTGGCATATAGTAAAGATTATAATCACATCGAACAAAAGTTGACGAGCCATTACTATTGCCCGCATTTATACAAGCGTAACTTGAATTACCTGTGGTATAAAGAATATTATTTTGAACATACCACCACCCCTTCGAATCGGCAGTAAAATACATGCAATCCTTTGAACTGTAAATCGAATTAAAGTTAAAATCATTATCATCACTATTATCTGCACTCACATATATTCCATATTCTGTATTGCAAATAAAATTGTTGTAAAAATGACAATAAACAACACTTGAAGATAGATAAATCCCATTCTTACCACCCGAAATAACATTGTTATAAATATTACTTATATCAGAAGAAGAGATACCATGATCATCTAGCCAAACAGCTGCTCCATCTGATCTATCACTCGAGACTATATTAAAAACATTATCATGAACATCATAAGTCTCCATGGTATTACCATCCACTACGTCTCCTACGATACCGTAATCATCTGCAGTTACATTATTACCGTAGAAATGTATTGAAGTAGGCCAACCGTCATGAGATCCTGAGTAATAATCATTTAAAACCACAGCTTTTGCACTTGTGCCAGTGCTTGTGATCACACAATTTCTGATGGTATCATGATCTGCATCACCTCTTATCCATATGTTATATCCTGAATTTGAAGTATTCTCAATTTCACAATGCGAAACCGAATTATCATCAATATCATAAGCCCCACCAGCTTCATGCATATACACATTAGTTCCTGCCGTTTGCTCCAGATGACAGTTATACAAGTGATGATCATTTCCTTGATAAATAAAGTAATTATAGTTAGCAGATTGCGTACTTAATAAATGCATGTCACGCACCATGAAATAATGAACATTACTGAAATAAAAATTATCATCACTAGCTGGAGCCGTAATATGAGTCAATGTTGTTCCTGCTCCAATAATTACTACATCAGACGTTGAATTTCCTTGATCAGTCGATGATGTGACATTCAGTCCCATTGTATAGGTTCCCGCATCAACGAATATAGTATCTCCTGGATCAATATCATAAGAATCAAAGATATCTTGCAAGGAGGTTTTAGGAGAACAAGGGTTTCGTCCATTATTTGCAGCATTTCCAACATTTGTGCAGAACACATCACCTGTAGTTGAGTTATCATTTACATAATAGTTGGTTGGAATTGGCGTACCTCCAACTGAAACATAATTTGTGGATGAATAGCTATCGCAACCATTGGTAACTTTTGCCCTGTAGTAAGTAGATGAAGATACTGCAACGACCTCAGTTGCTGATGTAGCACCTCCAATATTCGACCATGTTACGCCATCAGCAGACGACTGCCATTGAATAGTTGTTCCTCCGTCATGACCACTTAAGGACAGGGTTGCATTTCCAGCTACACACATTGTAGAAGGACTTGCTGAGGAAGTCCCTCCATTTACAGAACAACATGACCACTCAGCCTCCCAGCCAGAAAGTTCGGTTCCTGAATCAGAATGCCATTTAAACGTCAAGGATGTACCAGAAGAAACAATTGTCCCAGGACTTCCAGTTGTATTACAATATCTCCCGATCAAAGTAGATGATGTATTTGGACCATCATATATCTCCAGATAATCATAACCGCACGTAGAATGAGCTTCGACATTAAATGTATTAAAAGTAATAGAAACTGTTGCACTTGGATTAATCGTATATACATAATCTCTTGATGCATTATAATTCAAACTTGGCCCTCTATCATCGTATAAAAATCCAGAGCAGTTTGTGGTAGTACCATTCGAAATGTTCACACAATAATTGACCTGAATAAATTCTGAATTGGAATAAACTGGACTACATGGTGCATCAGTCACCTTTGCACGATAATAGATATCACTTCCAGGGGAAGGAGAATATGTACTGCTCGTTGCCCCTCCAATATCCGACCAAGTGGAACCATTTGTTGACGACTGCCACTGAATGCTTCCATTATATCCAGCCAGGGACATGGTAACAGAACTTCCAGAACACAATGTATTGGTTGATGCTGAGGCAGTACCAGCTGTAGAATTAGAAACATCCAATAGATAAGATGAAGAATAAACAGTACAACCATTAGTAACAGCAACTCGATAGTAAGTATCTGAGGATGGTGAAGCTGAATAAGTTGATCCTGTAGCTCCTCCAATATTTGTCCAAGTTGAGTTGTTTGGAGAGGACTGCCATTGAAGAGAAGTGCCTCCACTATGTCCACTTAAAGTCAGTGTGGTAGAACTACCATTACATATTGGATCTGTTCCTGCGGAAATTGAACCTGCATTTACAGAACAACAATTCCAAGTTGCAGCCCATCCCGTACTTGTAACACCACCATCAGAATGAAACAATATGGTCAAGGAACCTGTTGTAGAAGCCACAGTACCTGGAGAAGTCGTACCGCAATAAGTTCCAATAAGTGTTGAAGAAGTAGTAGGTCCATCATAAATTGACATATAATCATATCCACATGAAGAATGATTCTCAACACTGAATGATGTGAATGTCATCGTGACATCGCTTCCAGGAGAAAATGTCAGAATTCTATGCTCCCCATTCGAATATGGACTACCACTACCTCCTGAATCATAAAAAGTACCTGTACATGCGTTTGAGGTATTCGTTCCAGATGGCATACTAATCGTTTGAGCATCCGTAGTTTCACACGTAACTGTCGCAGCCCAACCTGATTCTTCAACTCCGCTGTCAGAAGTAAATCTTACCGTTAAACTACCGTTCATTGAGGCTTTAATCACTCCAGGTAAGTTAGAGCTGCAATATGTTCCTATTAATGGTGCGGATATACTAGAACCATTATAAACACGAATGTAATCATAACATCCTCCTCCATTAGGCTCAACATTAAAAGTTCCTGCTATAAAATCAATTTGTACAGATTGGCTAGGATCCGAAGGGGAAAGAACTAAAACCCCCGATTCACTTGCACCATAATTTCCTCCGCTTCCTCCAGAATCATAGTAAGTATAGGTTGTTCCGCAAGTAATCGTTTGAGAAGAGGTTCCTCCTGAGGGATGATTGAACGACTGTGCTTTAAAAGACTGTAATTCTACAAGAACTACGATAATAAGGTAGAGTAGTTTTAATTTCATTTTGCTGGCATAAGTTTCTCCCACACACCGAACTAAATCTCACAAATATGATCTTTACTTCGTCCAACATCACGTTATTGTCGACTAATATAAAAAATTAATTTAAATTAACAAAAAGTTAAAGAAGAAAATACTGATAAAACAATCAAGATCAGAACAAATATCTAAGTTTAAGTTAAATACTAAAATATTAATCTAAAATCTCAATGGATTTCTCATTAATAACATTGATCGAAGGAGTTCCTTTGCTATCCTCTATCAAACCGGAAACGCATATTCTTTTGTCCACCAGGTACTCTTCAGGTAAATAACTGAAATTTTTCCTAGCATCTCCCCAGATCGTCACTGAGAATACTTGATTGGGAAATTTTTTATCCAAATTAAGAAATGTAGCGCTGGACTTCTCACTATACTTGGTAGAAACAACTGTCCCACAAACACAAGCCTTTTCGTTCATGTTGAATTTTGCCGCTGTCGAATTGATCTTTCCTTTTGGTAACGTGGCTGGATTCATTGGCAAAACCTCTCCTGTCATTTCTTCAGTTCTCCAGGGCTCAACATCAGAACCTGCTTCAATTTCATTAACTTCAATATCTGGAAAGAAATTCAATCCTGTCAAACTTTCAACACTATCAATCGAAACGGCATAAATCAGCATTGCTTCGTTACATTTACCATTGGGTAACAGAAATGCAATTCCTCTTTTTTCTTCCCCAGAATTGTCCAAGACCACCTTATAAAACAACTCTGGAATTGACACTTCGTTCAATCTACCTTCATTCTTCATGGTTGGAAGTCCATCTTTAAGTACACCACCAGTTACCACATATAACTGTTCTTGATTTCTGACTACATAATCACGTATCAAATTCTCAAGTTCAGCCCATTTTTCTCTATTCAATTCAGGCAATTGAGGTGCCATATTAGAATAAAAATAGGACTCACTCAGTGCGGTAGCACTCCATCTGAAATCCGCTGAAGGAGCCAAATGTCCGCGATCATATCCGCTGTACCAATAATCTTCTTTCACTGCTGTTCCAGTAGAAACCAATGAATCCTCTCTGAAGTCATTCGTTCTAGACACATTTCCAAATTCAATCTGAGGAAGAATAATATGAGCTACCCATGCTGCTTGTTCATGCTTTTCTGAATATCCCAGCACCATGGCGTTGTGTTCTACCACCTCTACTTCCTGATTCCATTTCGGGTAACCTACTGACTTAAGATCTTCAGATAATAATGTCAACCGAGCAAGCTCTATCTTATTTTCAACCTCCTTTTGTTCTGATTTCAGTTCTATCAACTGCTCCTCCAATTCCTTCAATGACTGTGAAAACATTTCATGAAAATTGCATAGAACACTTCCAACGATGATCAGACAAATTTTTATATGGCCCTTATTCATTTAATGCAAAGATAAACGTTCGTATTGTAGCTGTTTGTAAAAGATTTTCACAATTCGTTGCAATAATAATTCCATAACTTGCAGAGAATCAACGAAGCACTTATTTTTAGAAGCTGAAAACAATTAACCACTTATGAACAAATTATTTATCCCTATTTTGATTTTTAGTGTAGTGAGCAGTTCATGTTCTGAAAACAAAGAAGATTCCACATCCGAATCAACCGCTACAACCAGTCAACAAAACGAAGTTTTATCCACTGAAAATCTAGAAGTTCAAATTAACAATCCTATGGAAGGAGAAATAAACTTCACTGGATTTATTGGAAACAGCCCAATATCAGCATATCTGGATTTTAACGAAGAAAAAGGAATGATATTAGGATATTACTACTATGATAAATATGAAAAAAAAATCGCTTTATCTGGACTAGAAGTTGATTGGCACGGAGGGCCTGTATATTCAATAGATGAGTTTGCTGATAGTGTGGCGTCTGGTTTCTGGCTTTCATTTAAAGAAAACTCATACGGTATATATTCAGGTGAATTTGAAAGTATGGATGGACATACAGTTGTAGATATTGTTCTAAAAAGCATTGATGTAGATGGTTACTTACACCCATCATCCCAGATGATTTTCAGTGATAAATCGGATGCAGAACAATTTTTCAAAACCAATCATTTTCAAAATAACAACTCAAAACTAAGAGCTGGTGTAATCTTACACGAACAGTCTGAAGATGAGTATTTGAACGGTCCAAAACTTCTTCCTGCTGGAATTAACGTTTATACACATGATGGTGGAGATGGATTTGGTGTAGTATCCAATGGTACCGTTACAAAAGACAATATGATCCAATTTGACGATGGATCAGAATACGGTTTGTATGATTGGGAATCAGGAGCAATGATGGAGATAGATTATGAATTTCAGTGCTTACGTTTCCAAAAACTAATTTCCTCTGAATATGTTCTTGTACAAACTGGAAATAAAGACTTCTACCTATCGGTAAAAGAACTTGAAAAAAAAGGATACTATTTAGAAGGTGATGGATATTGGACAACACAAAAAAGTGGCTATGTGCTGGGATATTATCCAACTGAAACGGTGAACGTATTCCCTGAGAAAGACAAATATGGAAAACAGTTGTTAACGGTCAGTCATGATGGAGAAGGCTTTTTCCAAGTTAAAGATGTCGTTAACTTTAGAGGTGATGTGTGGGCTGAAGTTGATTTTGTTTATCACACCTCTCTTCCATGCGAAGGAATCGAAATGGACCCCAAACCAACCGTCTCGGGATGGATTTTACTTTATGGCGGAGACAACGAAGATCAACTCAATTTAGGGTTCTACTCTAGAGGATGTTAAATTTGATGTTTCGTTATTGACTTAGTAAGAATTAAATCCTAACACCAATAACGCAAACATCATCAATTTGTTCATAATCACCTTTCCACTCTTCAAAGAAAGTTTCGAGGCGTTCCTTTTGAATCTCCATTCTTTCTTTAGCGTTTTGTAAAAGGAGTTGTTTGAATGGTCTATACTTGAGTTTTTTACCTCTCTCCCCTCCAAATTGATCGGCATATCCATCAGAAAAAACCATGATCTGATCTCCTTTTTTCAATTCAAACTTGTGATCCGTAAAAGGCTCGCTAGGCTCGTGTGCACCAACAGGCTGTTTGTCTCCTGAAATTTCATACAATCCCCATTCACCTAACATCTCCCCTTTCACATTTTCATATATAAACTCTCCCTTTCGAATGATCCAGATTGGATTATTTGCACCTGCCCACATCAGCTCATTGTTTTCTTGATTGAGAATACATAGTGATATATCCATTCCATCCTTGATCGTACCTTCATGAGAATCTGCTCCGTTATTCAGACTAAAGTTTTCTACGACCAACTCTCTTGTTTTATCCAGTATTTCACCAGGATTGACTAAATCAAACTCCCTAATACTTCTATTTAATGCGTTGTTACATACTACACTCACCATTGCACCTGGAACCCCATGTCCTGTGCAATCAGCCACTGCGAAATACACGCGATTATGTATGGCATACATCCAATAGAAGTCTCCACTTACGATGTCCTTGGGTTTAAAGATCAAAAATCCATCTTTCAAATGATAATTTAGAGCATCAATTGGAGGAAGTATTGCCGATTGTATCCTCTTTGCATAGGTTATACTATCAGATATCTCCAAATTCTTTTCTTTAACGATCTCATTTTGTTCATGAAGAAGTTCCTTTTGCTGTTCCACCTGCTCCTTCTGCCTTTCAATAACTTTCTTTCTTTTCTGACTAACTAAAAAACGATTAAACGCAAATATTCCCAAAATCGCAACAATAGCCAGACCGAATATCAAATAGAAAGACTTTTGCTGCTCATAGTCCAGTTTTACTTGATCCATTTCACTTTGCTTCTTCAGCAGTTCATTCTCTTTCTGTTTTTCTTTGGTTTGATAAACGGTTTCCAATTCTGCCAGTGCTTTTGTATTTTCGACTGAATAAATGTCATTCGTAAAATCTAAAATTTCCTGAGCTACATCAAGGGCATTCTCAAAATCACCTTGAAGCCTTAATATTTCCAGCTTATTTTCTAGACATTTAAGCAAAGAATTATCCAATTCACTGGTAGAACTTATTTCTAGAGCTTGCTCATTGTACTCTTCTGCTTTATCTAACTGTTCAGTTTGTATAAAGAAATAGGTCAGATTATTCAAAGATGCTGACAAAACCTTTGGATTATCCAATCCTTGGGCAATTTTCAATGACTCAAACAATGTTGATTCTGCTAATTTATAATTTGGCGGATCCATTTTACAGTACATAGCGCCTATATTCCCAAGTGCCTGTGCCATTCCAATATTATTACCCACTAATTTTTCAATTTCATAGGATTGTTCAAAATATAAAATTGCATTCTCGAGATCATCTTGATAATAATAAATAGCGCCAATGTTATTTAAGGAATTCTTTTGACTTTCATAATCCTTATTCTCCTTGAAAGTCTCATTTGCTAAAACAAAATATTCAAGTGCCTTATCAAATAACTGTATACTGATATAAACCGATCCCAACTTATTGTAAGCATGACCTAACTCTGATTTCAATTTATTTTTCTTACAAAAATCAATTGTACTGATCATTAACTCAACACACTCATTATTCATCTCCTGATAGAACAACAATTCAAACAACTGGAGATCCACCTCCGCCAACATTGCAGGATTGTTCATTTCCTTAGCGATGATTTTCGCTTCATTGAGATAATACTCTGATTCCAATTTATCTACATAAATAAACTGATCACTCAACTCTATTGCTAATGAAAATCTTTCTTTATCCGAACTACTACTATTAAATACCATCAATAAAGAATCTATCTGACCAACTCCCTCAAATACTGATATCCAAATTATTATGAAAAAAATTAAATATTTCACCTTGCGACTCCCGATTTATCCCTATTATTGAAGCTATTACTAACTATCAAAATTAAAAAAATATGGCAACTGAAACAGGTGTAGTTGAAAGTATTGCTTCAAACAGAAGCTCTGCTCAAATTATTAAGGATTCTAATCAAACTCTAATTGAAACAACTAATGTTCCTTCAACACTTGAGCTGGCAGACGGAGTATCATTTGAAGAGAATGGAGGAAAAGCAGACAAAGTGAAAGTTATTACTAAAGTTACAGTAAAAGGTACTTTGACTGAATCAGAAATAAAAAATTTAGATGCATTGGTAAGTTCACTAAACGGTCGCGGTGGCGGTGGAGATGTTGAGATCGCTATAAAGACAAAAAAGTAAATTGTTTTAATAGAAAATGTTTAGGGATGTTACCAAAAGTAGCATCCCTTTTTTTTTGCCATTCCTTTCGGATTTAATACAGTTCGTAAACTAAAATAAGCCATTCGTAAAAAATGCATATTGGGTGTATGCATTTTATTTAAATTCAAACCATAGTTAACGTTTATGATAGGTAATATCAAACACGATATAACTTACAATATACAATCAAAAGTTTTTGGTTTATTGGTTTCATTGGTTTAAGAAAAGTCGCTGGGGAGCGACTTTTTTTTTTACACAAAAATTCGAAGACCTAGTTGAAATTCTAAGTGAAGGATCAATAGTTCTCCCATGGTCTCACAAGACAGAAACTCCTCACTTCTATGAAAACGAGATAGATCATTACGTAAAGCAATTACATTCTCTTGCGTTGAAACGACATCATTTTTTAATCTACGAAGAATACTTCTTGTTCTTTGCTTTGCTGCCAAAAACCTCTTCTTCATTGCCGCTCTTTCCTGTTTTTGGTACTGTTGAGCAACTTGAGCAGTCATTAATTCTTGAGCCAATTCTACGAATTTTATATTGTCTTTATAGTATTGTGGCAAGTACATGTTCTTTCTACCCTCGAAGCACTCTTGATCAAAATCCATCGCGCGAATTCGATATTGCACATTGTCAAAATCTTGCGTGATCTCAACCACAAAATTGTAAGCCCTCATATCTCCTAACAGTCGCGTAAAACATCGCTCATTGAATTTCACGAATTCCTTAGCCAATCTCAAGCGGTTCGCTACTTTCTCTTCACCATGATTCTTAACAAAAATATCACCTGGAATACCTACAATATGTTCTTCAACCAATGTTTCCCGATCGACTAAATAAGTGATCTTGTCGGGAGAAAAAGTATCTTCCAATTCTAGTCCATAGACTCTTGATGCGTCTGCTTTTTTAATATAAAAATAGTCATGATTGTCATTCAACTCATTAACTACTTTAATTCTAAAAGGCTTAGAATTTCCATAGGTGCAAAAATCTATGCTAGCTATCTTAACATACGGTATTTCAATTCCATCTGCACTCAACATTTGATATACTAATTTCAAATTTCTATGAATTGACTCCAAATCACTTGGACTATATAGAACAGCATTCCAAAGCGTGTCCTCTCCTTGATCATCCACCAATGGAATGAGATCGTTATGCCTGAGGAGATCTTCATAACTGATCGGCAAGTCGACATATCTTGAATATTGTTCCAGATGATCTTTCAGTGATTTTTTAATTTTGTAAAAGGGCTTTTTGTACTCGATGTGGTTATATTCCATAGGAGTTAAATATACTGATTTTACGGAATTTCTTTTTAAAAACCTCTGTTAGATTCAACAAGAACCGTTGAAAATTCAAAATATATTCTTAACTATTCTATACCTTAGTCTCCTATAAATGACATATGAAAGTACTTTCAAAAACTTGGCTCAGATTTTTGTTCGCTTTAGCGATTACTGGATTTTTCATGGAACTCTACCATCAATTTACAGGAAATGATCTGACTAGAAATGGAATAATCAGTTTCATCATTTTCTTTGGGATATTTATGCTCCTTACCTTTGCATATGGATTTCAAATGAAAAAAAAATACAAGCAAATGGATGTCTCTAATGATGAATTGCTGGATCTGGATAAAGAGTAATCTATCTGACTTAAATATTTAAAGTACTTTTCATTATTCTATTTAAATTGGTCAGCAATTTGCAAGATCAATTGATCTCTACTTTCAACCATTAAATGCATATTAAATGACCAATACAAGCTCCTCCTCTCTTAAGCCACTACTTCTAGCTCTATTGGTCTTTCTACTTCAAAACCCTTACGCTCAGACCATTCAATGGGCCAGCAAGGTAAAAGCTTGCTCTTCAGAATTCAAGGACAAGGATAAATCGCTGCGATACAGAGCTGTACAGGTATTGGATCAGCCCAATGTTCTGCCTCAAGGCGGAGAAAGTCCTTGTGCATGGTCTCCGAAGAAGAAAAGCAAGATAGGAAAAGAATGGATCCATGTTGCCTTTGTGAATCCGATGCAGATCAAACAGGTAGCCATTGCTGAGAGTTATAATTGTGGTACGATCGTTTGTGTAAAATTGATAGATGAAGAAGGAAAATATCATAAGATCAAAACTTTTACCCAAGCCAAAACAGGTGAGACCAGCAGAATGTATAATGTATATATGCCACTAACCGAATACAAGGTGAAAGAGGTGATCGTGTGCCTTAAAACATCTTTGATCAAAGGCTGGAATCATATTGATGCCATTGGGATTTCGGACTCTAACGAACCGATCAAAGCAAAGATCAACAATGCCCCTGAAAAAGAGAACATCGCTTTGGAGATCCTCAGCACTAATGTGAATAGCGAGTATAGCGATCTTAAACCAATCATCAGTCCAGATGGTAAAACACTTTATTTTGTGAGAAAGGAACACCCAGATAATATCGGACCTGAGAAGAAAGATGACATTTGGGTATCAGATTTTGGTCCGAATGGTTGGGAATTGGCTTATCAGCTTCCAGCTCCACTAAACAACAACGGACACAATTATGTGAATGGAGTAAGTGCAGATGGATCGAAAGTTCTTTTAGGAAATATCTATGGCTCCAATACCAACAAGGGAATCGGGATGTCCGCCTCTAATTTTGATGGAGAAAAATGGTCGTTTCCATATACGTTAAACATCACAAACTACTATAACTTCAGCGAATTCATGGAAGCGCATGTAACCAGTGATTTTAAGGTAATCGTAATGTCCGTTTGGAGAAAAGACACGTATGGAGCTAAAGACCTTTATGTAAGTTTTGATAGAGGAGGAAATAACTGGTCTCAGCCTTTAAATTTAGGAAGAACGATCAATACTGCTTCTACGGAAATGGCACCATTTCTTGCTGCAGACGGAAAAACGCTTTATTTTGCATCTACAGGTTTTAGTGGTTATGGCGGATATGACATGTACATGTCTCAACGACTGGATGATACCTGGCAAAACTGGAGCAAACCGCTCAATATGGGACCTGTGATCAATTCTAACGGTCATGACACCTATTTGAGTCTGGATGCCAATGGTGAGTATGCTTTTCTATCCAGAAGTTCTCAGGCTTCAGATAGCCGAGCTGATATTTACAAGATCAAACTTGCAGAAGAGACACGTCCTGAAAAAATGCAAGTGATCGAGATCTTGCTGGATGGGATTGAAGATCACGAACATGCCCTTCTCACCTATTCAAAAATTGATGACCCAAACTCAAAGACTTCTGTTTACTCTTTACTTGGGAAAGAGGATCAGGTTTTTCGAATTACTACTCAAATGTCAGGATTCTACCAGATCAAAATTGAATTGGAAGGCTATCAATCGATCGAAATGGAGATGGGCGTTTCCAATTATCAACCCTTAACGCTAAAAATGGAGAAAAATCCATAATTTTCCCACTTAAACTAAAAATCATGGACAAGATCACCGTAAGTTGCATTATAGCAGCCACTCCTTCCAAAGTATGGGAATATTACACCTCTCCCGAACACATTGTTAACTGGA
This sequence comes from Flavobacteriales bacterium, assembly GCA_020635565.1. Lineage (GTDB taxonomy): Bacteria > Bacteroidota > Bacteroidia > Flavobacteriales_D > Parvicellaceae > Parvicella. The sequence continues at coordinate 107,136 of JACJZN010000006.1, forward strand.
ATTTTGCGGATCCTTCCTGGTGCTGTCCTTCAGCTACTAACGACATGAGCATTGGTGGTGTTTATAACGCCAGAATAGAAGCCAGAGACGGAAGTTTTGGTTTCGATTTCAAAGCGATCTATACAGAAATTGAAATCGGATCTTCATTTAGTTACGGTTTTGCAGACCGTTCTGTTGACGTGTCAATAACACCTGATGGAGAAAACACGCTCATCGAAGTGACTTTCGATCCCGAAAGCGAGAATCCTATAGAAATGCAGAGAAACGGATGGCAAGCTATCCTAGAGAACTTCAAAACATACACTGAATCAAATTAAACTATCAACCTATGCAGCTATGAAAACTAAAATTATTACTCTACTGTGTTTAGGATTCCTATTCATCGCCTGCGAAGAATCTGCTCCAGAAACTGACAATGATCAACATCAGGATGCTGAAGAAGTAACCAGTTCTGAAACACCACAAGAAGTTGAGGAGAAGGAAATTCAGCCTGAACAAGAATATAAATTTGATGCCGAATACAGTAAACGAGCTGAAGTAAGCAGTGATAACAGTATCTGGCTATATGCAGATATGGCAAAGGATTATCGAATTTTTGGATATGCTTCTCCATCTACCGAATCTGAAAAGATGTTCTTATTGTCTGTCTTTACAGATGATGTAGAAGGAAACCCTTTCGGTTGCAAATATGGTTCGTATTATGAATCTTACGGTATGGAAGATGAAGGTATTTCTTTAAGATACGTATCGGACACCTTAGGATTTAGTAAGATCGGGATTCGAAAGAATATGTCGATCGTTGATTATGCTTATGTGGAAAGTGAGTGGTTGGAATTTGAAAAACCCTAGACCTAATTAAAGTCCAAATAAAGTAGTCACAATCACTCCAATACCATCTGGGTAAGGGATCGATAACAACTTCTTTATCACTTTAGCTTTAAACTCGAAAGGAGTTTGAATCAGATCTAAACCACTACCCTTCTTTAATCTAATTCCCTGACCCGAAATAATGTCAACATTCGGTTCAAACTCGCCTTCTGGTAGATGCTCTGTGAGGATCACATATTGGTATTGATCTAATTTCTCAACAACTTGCTTCACCTCCGCATTTGAAAGATGTTGAAGAACCTGTCTTACCAAAGCCACATCTCCAATTGGTAGTTCATCTTTTGCTATATCTAAACATTGAAATGAAAGGTTTTCTAATATAAACTTCTCTCTATTTCTTTCTATCAATTCAGGTACAATATCTACTGCAATGTATGTCTGTGAATGAGTAACCAATTCCTTACCTACGTTAAAGTCGCCACAACCAAGGTCTACAATAGTCACAGGAACATCCAATGAATTTAAAAACACTTTGACAACTTCGATGTAGGGTTCGACAATAGCTTTGTCATGCGATCCCAAACCAGAATAAAAATTACCGTCTTCCCCACCCCAAAGATTCAATTCATAGATCTGTTGCATGGCATCTTTGGTGGGCCAGGGTTGTTTGTTCTTTTCTCTTGAATTCATCTATTACTCCACTAACACAAAAGCACCCCAATAAAAAGGATCTAAATTTTTCTTCATGATTTTCTGTGTGGCTTTGAATGCTCTTGGTGCATTGCCATCTTTCAATAATTCCTCATAGAATTGCACCATAAATTGCTGCGTTTCTTTATCCGGCACTTGCCATAAGCTCATCACCATTTGTTCAACACCAGCCGACTTAAACGCGCGTTGCAGTCCATATACACCTTCGCTTCCTTTGATCTCTCCCAACCCAGTTTCACAAGCTGATAATACGATCAAGCCAACCTTACTTAGATTCAAATTGGAGACTTCATAAGCTGTCAAGACACCATCTTCATTTCCAGCAGTTTGTTCTTCCCATCCTTTGTTGGCGCCAGTAAAAACGATTCCCGCTCGCATTAAAGGATCTTTACTCGTAACAAATGTCTTATAACCTCTACTTCCTCCTCTAAAATCTACCTCTTCCACCTCATTCACCGCCATTTCATCGGATTCAAATTCGGAAAGATCCGGGTAAAAGAATCCATGTGTAGCTACGTGCACGATTGATGCAGCTGTTGCTTCCAAAGATTTGAATTGCTCTTCTGTTGCTTCATCGCCCACCCATAAACTGGCGGTAAGCTGATTATCTTTAAATGATTGTGCAATCTGTTCCACTTCTTTTTTTGTTCCAGGAAGATATTTCCAGATATCATCCTTATTCGGTTCCTCAGAATATTTAGCTCCTCCAAACAAAGAGATCTCCTTCACGCTTATATGCTTGTCGTATGTATTAATAGAAACAGTAGAACTCACTTGATTCAAAGTGAATAGATCCGATAGATACTTTTGTTCGGAGACCCCTATAGCGCCAAAAGAGATTTTATTCAACAAACCAACTGGAGCATAATAAACTTCTTTAATTCCTTTTAATTCTTCCATCATTGGTTCCCAGATCGACTTGAAAAGTCGTGTATCTAATTGTCCTGCTTTACCATATACTTCATTGATATATGCGAGATCATTTCCTGCGTATGTTCCAATAATGTCGAGCAATCTACTTTCCTCAAATAACTCCACATAAACAGGTACTTCTGAATTAGCTTTCAAGATTAGTGCTCCATAAGTAGAGACTGGCGATTCCCCCTGCTTATAAAAGTGGGTAAATTCGATCGCGGCTTCACCTTCTTTGAGCGACTTTCTTATTTCCTTCCAGTTACTCCAACTCTGCTTTTCGGTCAACTGAACACTTTTGTTGATCTCTTTTTCGAGCGACTTGATCTGGTTTTCCAGCGTATCAATACTCAGCGTTCTATTCTCTTCCAACATCGACATCTGATTGGCTAATTCCTTTTTTAAGGAAATCCAATGCTCATAATTCTCGGTCAATTCTTGGTCTTTTCCATTCAAGATCTGTTGTTTGATCTGATTGGAGGTTTTCAATACCAACCCTTTGTTTCTTAATTCCACATCATACATCATAGTGGTAATGACGGAAAAGTTTTCATGATTTGCATCACCGAAAGTATTCAGTAAGTCTCCATAATACCGTGAATTCTTCAGGTAATTCAATTTTTCATCAGCAGTCATAAAGGAAAAATTCAGGTCGATATTGTAATCATCTATCTCAAATCCTTTCTTAAAATATTCAAACGCTTCTTTCACATGCCCCTGTTCTCCTATAAGGCTTGCTAGGTTAATGTAGGAATTAGCAAGACTTGAACTTATTGAACCAAACCTCTTTTCCTTTATCTCAATGGATTTCAAATAATATTTCACAGCTTGATCTCGGTCACCCATATTCTCATAAAGTAGCCCCAGATTATTATAATTAACACCTAGGCTTCCGTGATCTTCTCCAAACAACCCAATGATGTTTTCGATCGAGTTTAAATAATAGGACTCTGCCAACGTATAATTCCCACTCATTCTATACAATTCAGCGGCATTATTCAAATGCAAGGCAAAATCCTGACCCTTCAGATCCAGAATTACTGAATCAATACTGAGGATCTGGTTAAAATATTCACCTGCTTTTTCTGCATAAACTTTAAACTTCACCGTATCCTGCGCATACATCATTTTAGTCATGTAAAGGGCTCCTAATCCATTCAGTACGTTGACATATTCACCATGTTGCTTGCCATAGATCCCTGCGTACTTTTCTGCAACTAGTAAATAAATGGGTTCAGCTTCTTCCAAACTTCCCATCTCATAGTAGAATGCTGCTAGGTTATGAATGGTATTCAGATAGTTGGGGTGTTCCGTTCCAAAATTGATTTCCGTTAGTTTCTTCGCCTTTAGAATTAGATCTTCAGCTGTTTTGAAATCTTCCAGATCCTTATACACGTTGGCTAGAACGGTATAGGGGTAAATTAGATTCGGATCGTTATCACCGAAAGCATTCCTGGTAATCTCAATCGCTTGATTTCCGCAATAGATGGACTTTTCATACAACCCCATCTCTCCATAAAGCTGCGCCATGTTATTGAGGATCGTAGCATGTTCAGGATGCGATGTCCCTCTAATTTTCTCTGATATTTCCAGACTTTTCAAATAAGCTGATTCTGCATCTAGATATCGGCCCATTTCCAGATAAACACCTGCCAATGTGGTAAGCGAATTCGCATAGGTACTGTTCCAAATTCCCTGAGTAGCTTCAATGATCGTTAAATTGCTCTTCAGTAACAACTCCGCTTCACCATATTTTTGCAGGGTTGATTTAATGTTGGAAAGCACCAATAAGGAAATGGCATAATCAGGATGTGTCTCACCTTGCACTTCTCTCCTAAGGGCACAAACCTCTTCTAATTCTTTTTCCGCCAAGACATAATTCCCCAATTGATAGTGAACTTGACCGAGGTTGTTCAAAGATGTAATATAAGCCGGATGTTTACTACCAAAAAGTTCTTTCTGAATTGCCAACGCTTCTTGCAGCAATCTTTCTGCCTCCTCATTCTTTCCTGAACTGGAATAAACAGATGCTAAACTACTGATGGCTACTGCATAGTTTTCTGACTTAGCACCATGAATACTTTTGTAGATAGAAATTGCTTCATCATATAGTTTTTCCGCATCCTGACGTCTGCCCATGTTATCATATAACACTGCTAGATTGGACAAGGTCAACGCGTAAAAATCGCTTTCTTTTTTATACACTTTAGCTTTGATCTTCAATGCATCCAGGTAGTACTTCTCTGCTTTTTCATACTCTTCCAATTTCTCGTACGCAACTGCCAGGTTATTCAAGGAAGTAGCGTAATCCGCACTTTTGGAACCATAGATCTTTTTACACAATACCACAAAATCATTGAAAACACCGGCACACTTTTGATACCATCCAGCATAGAGATAGAATTCGCCTAAACTATTCAGCACGGTTACATAGTTCTCACTTTCTTTACCGTAATATTTCTCCATCATGGCTAAAGACTGCAAGAAGAAAGGCTCTGCTTCTGTATACATTCCATGCATCAAATAAAAACTGGAAATGGAATTGGTCCATTGTTGCATAATCTCATCTTCCAATTGATGAAGTACTTTGGCCTGCTTATACGATTCTTCATACAATTCCTGAGCAGCGACATAACTTCCTGCCAGATCATAGATCCCCGCTAATTGAAACGCAATAGTCAAATAATCATCTGTATCCTTCTCTCCATTCGTTTTCATCATTGCCAGCACTGCTTCAAAATTGGGGATGGATACGTCATAATCAGCCGTATATGTAGCTAGGATCGCCAGCAAATATCTGGACTGTTGATAGAAATAATGATCTTCTCCATAAGCTTTTGCACATAATTCTACTTCTTGTTTCCCATACTCTACTGCAGCATAATAGTCTGCCGTGTAGAAATAAGCATTCGCTAAATAATAGAGTACATTTACATTGGTGGTATCTTCCTTTAGACCAGCTTCATCCAATTCCTGCTGTAACTTTTTACCGGAATTGATCGCTCCAGCGTATTCGCCTTGGGCGATCTCGGTTTCCAATTGATTGTATTGATCCAGCCATGACTGTGATCTAGCGTTATTACTCAAGAGTAGAATGAAGAGAAATAGGGTAATTATTTTCATAATCTGCAAAGTAAAAAGAATTTCATGTGTTTGAATTTGACCTCCACTATTTTCTTACCTTTCTGAGGATTAATTAACTTTGATCGATCAGATCGAACCCACTTCATGAAGTATATTTTTACAATTGTTATTTTACTGTTCGCTGGACTTCATTTCAAGTTCGCAGCACAAACTGATCCCAGATTGGATCAGGCAATGGAATCTGCTGGAAGTGATCTGAAAGCTTCATTTGAGCTGCTCTTTGAGGTGTTAGATGATGCGATTGAGCATAATGATTGGGAATTAGCTGGAAAAGTCTCCAAAACTCCGCTCTACTCGATTGACCCCTCTTATTTTATTCAATATACAGCCGGGAAGACTTACAGTGACTTCCATCAGCAGATCGTGTTTCTGCATCAGCAAATGAGATATTACGTAGCAATCGAGGCCGACTTTGACAAGTCCTTTGAATATCTTGTTCAGATCAGAAAATTATTAGAACAAAAATCCAGCGATGTACTCTTCCCTGTTGTCATGGGAGATGTTTACTATATCGCTTATTGGATCAAACATGTCCAACACGATCTTCAAAAGGCACGTGAATATGGCGAATTGCTTCTTGCACATGCCGAAAAATTTGAGATGAAGACGCTGCTGATCACTGCTAAGTTAGGACTGGCAGAACTGGATCAACATGAGGGTAAAATTGATATTGCAATCACTGCTTTTAAAGAGATCAGTAAAGAAATCGAACCAACCGATTCGGTCACTATGAATCGTGTCTATTCTCTATTATCCAATGCTTACATCGATGCAGGATCACCTGATACTGCTCTGAAATATGGCAAACTTGGCTATGAAATCGTTCCTGAAGGAAATTTACAGTTGAAGTCATTTATGACGATTCATGTGGCACGAGGATACATGAGCAATGGCAAAGCTGATAGCGCTGTGATCTTCGGTGAAAAAGCCATCGCCATTCTCAATGAAATTGGTGCTAAGAAAGAGATCAAAGATCTCCATGCTTTATTAGCAGAGGCTCACGAAATGGATCAGAACTATGAACAATCTTTATATCATTTAAAGTCATTTCTTGAATTAGAACAAGATCAAGCTTCTTTGGAATCTGCAGCAAATATTGCTAATCTAGAAGCCGAACTGGAAAAACAAAAAAGTGATGCAGCATTAGATCAGGAAAAGACAAAGACCAAAGAAAGGGAGGCTGAAATCGAGAAAAGAAACCTGTTGCTCTATGGACTAACAATCATTATTATTCTAGCCATCGTTGCGGTGATCATAGCCATCAGAAGTTACCTCAATAAAAAAAGAGCTGCGATGACCATCCAAAAACAGAAAGAAGCGGTGGATGAAGCTTATATCCAACTGGAAGAAAAGAACACAGAAATTCTGGATTCTATCACCTATGCTAAGCGAATTCAAACAGCCATTCTTCCACCCCAAAAGATCGTAAAAGAGTACTTACAGGATTCCTTTATTCTCTACAAGCCAAAAGATATCGTTGCAGGAGATTTTTATTGGATGGAACAAGTGAATAACAAGGTACTCTTTGCCGCTTGTGATTGCACCGGACATGGAGTCCCTGGCGCATTAGTAAGTGTGGTTTGTAACAACGGATTGAATAAATCGGTAAGGGAATATGGAATCACCGAACCGGGTAAGATCCTGGACAAAACAAGAGAAATTGTCATTCAAGAATTTGAAAAGAGTGAAGAAGAAGTAAGAGACGGAATGGATATCGCTTTATGTGCACTTGATGGAAATATTTTGGAATTTGCTGGAGCTCACAATCCTGTTTGGATCATTCGAAACGGAAGTCAGGAGATAGATGAGATCAAAGCAGACAGTCAACCGATCGGTAAATTTGAACATGCTCAGCCTTATACCACCCATCGAATAGAATTAGAAAAGGGAGATACTTTCTTTATCTTTTCTGATGGCTACGCAGATCAATTTGGAGGGGATAAAGGCAAGAAATTCAAAACTGCCAATTTCAAAAGATTGTTGTTATCTATTCAAGAAAAATCAATGAATGAACAAAAAAGAATCATCGATCAAACCTTTGAAGAATGGAGAGGAGACATTGAGCAAATTGACGATGTTTGTATCATCGGAGTACGAGTATAAATCCTTCTCCCTTTTCAAATGGCACTTAGATTCAGTAACTTTGGATCAAATCATAAATCTTAAAACACAAAAATGAAACTTAGCAAAATTGATAAAATAGAGCTCGTTTATCTTCAAATGTCAGATTATCTGGAAATAAAAGATGTGATGCAATCTGCATATTCATCCATGCCGGATCAATACTGGCGTGAATCTCACATTAAGGCTCTTTTGCAAAAGTTTCCTGAAGGACAAGTGGTGATCAAAGTAAATGATCAAGTTGCCGGATGTGCATTGTCAATCATCGTAGATTATGATAAGTTTGATGATAATCACTCTTATAAAGACATTACTGATAACTACACCTTCAATTCTCATGATTCGAATGGCGATGTACTCTATGGTATAGACGTTTTTATTAAGCCGGAATATCGAGGATTGAGGCTTGGGAGAAGACTCTATGATTATAGAAAAGAATTGTGTGAAAAGAAAAATTTGAAAGGAGTGGCTTTTGGTGGTCGAATTCCTAACTACCATAAATATGCAGATCAATTATCTCCTAAAGAATACATTGAAAAAGTTCGTTTACGCGAAATTCATGATCCCGTTTTAAATTTTCAGATCTCCAATGATTTTCACCCTACCAGAATTCTAAAAGGCTACTTGGAAGGAGATAAATCATCAAAAGAATTTGCTGTTTTACTTGAATGGGATAATATCTATTATGAAAAACCAGCAAAAGAAGCCGCCACACTAAAAAAGGTAGTGCGTCTTGGTTTGATCCAATGGCAAATGCGACCGTATGCTGATATTGATGCTTTGCTTCAGCAGGCGGAGTATTTTATAGATGCGGTTTCAGGCTATCGTTCTGATTTTGCCTTATTTCCTGAATTCTTTAATGCTCCTTTGATGGCAGAAAATAATCACTTGTCTGAATCTGAAGCTATTCGCGAACTCGCTAAACATACTGAAGAGATCGTTCAAAAATTCTCTAATTTCTCGATATCCTATAACATCAATATCATCGCTGGTAGTATGCCGGAGATCAAGGATGGTGTTTTATATAATGTGGGATATCTATGCAAGAGAGATGGAACTATTGAACGCTATGAGAAATTACATGTTACTCCAGACGAAGCCAAAGTCTGGGGACTACAAGGAGGTCATTCCCTAAAAGCTTTTGATACGGATTGTGGAAAAATTGGGATTCTGATCTGTTACGATTCTGAGTTTCCTGAATTGAGTAGACTTTTAGCGGATGAAGGAATGGATATTCTTTTTGTTCCTTTCTTAACAGACACCCAAAATGGCTACTCCAGAGTACGAAATTGTGCACAGGCACGAGCCATTGAAAATGAATGCTATGTTGCCATTGCTGGAAGTGTGGGAAATTTGCCAAACGTACATAATATGGATATTCAATATGCTCAGTCTATGGTGTTTACTCCATGCGACTTTGCTTTTCCAACCAACGGTATTAAGGCGGAGGCAACGCCCAATACAGAGATGATACTGATCGCAGATCTTGACATTGATCTATTAAGAGAGTTACATCAGTTTGGAAGTGTGAGAAATTTGAAGGATAGAAGGACTGATATCTTTAATCTGAAAAAACTATGATTTTTAATTTGCAAATCAATAGAACAGTATCATCATGGAAGACTTGAATCTTTGGATAGATAAACATCCTGTGATTATTAGTGTAGCCAAGTACTTAATCTGGGTTATCGTCATCTTTTTAGCTGTAAGGGGAATTAGAAAACTCTTAAAAAAAAAGTTGCCTGATAATTCCCTAAAGTATAAGTCGCAAAAGGGCATCGAAGTAATTGGCTATTTGTTAATCATCGTCCTAACAATTACCTATTTCACAGGAAGTATTAAAGATTTTGGTCTTGCTATTGGATTGCTTACGGCAGGAGTTACTATTACTCTTCAGGAGTTGATATTGAGCATAGCTGGATCGTTCTACATTTTTTTTGTAAAAGTATACAAACCAGGTGATCGTATAGAAATCAACGGAATTAAAGGAGATGTGATAGATATCGACAGTATTTACACTACAATGATGGAAATTGGCGAATGGGTTTCAAGTGACAATTATAGCGGAAGGATAGTGAAACTGAGTAACGCCTTTGTTTTCAAAGGTCCGGTTTATAATTACTCACAGGATTTTCCTTTTGTTTGGGATGAATTTAATCTACCTATTCGGTATGGGTCTGATATTGATCTAGCAAAAAAAATTATAATTGACGTAGCTCAGGAAAACCTCTCTCAATATGTAAACGAGTCGATTTCAGAATGGAAAAGTGTTGTTGAAAAATATTACATAGAAGATGCACAAGTAAATCCAACACTAGCTATCACTCTGACGGACAATTGGATTCAATTCAATTTGAGATACATCGTTGATTATAAGAAAAGGAGGTTGACGAAGCATTTACTTCATGAAAATATTGAAAAACGCTTAACCGCAACATTAGGAAAAGTTAAGCTCGCATCAGCAACATTTGAGATCGTGGATATACCTATTATTCAAACGAAAACAGAATAAACAATATCTGTCTAGCTGATCACTCCACCACAAATCTCACTATAGTTTGCTCAGCGCGGTGTAATACCACATAGTAAATTCCTGATGGAAGTTCAGATACTGAAATGGATCGATCATAATTTCCTTGTATGATCAATTTTCCTTGCAGATTAAGTATGCTGAAATTTTCTCCTGGCTCCACATCATTCAGAAAAATAACATCTGAAGTAGGATTAGGATATGCTTCCAAAATATTGGTTTGCTGAATATTGGATACTGAACTAGTTCCATCAACAATATTGGTTTTTACCATGTAAATATTCAGTGAACTCGCTCTTTTATCCCCCCAGACTGCATAAAGTGTATCGCCTACCAATTCCACATCCATGAAGTCATTTCCATTGCCTTCCAATATGGTATCATGTGCAACAACCTGATCAGAAAGAATCATCTCAGTAAAACCAGTACTATCTTTCAACCTGATTCCAGCATAGATCTCAGTAGACTGTTGATATCCAGAATTTCCAGAATTTCTTCTATCTCTCCAAGTCACGGCCAGATCTCCATTCTCATTAAAATCTGCCCAAACAAGATCCTGAAGAATCCCATTTGAAACAGGATCCTGATTTACTCTTTCCAGATTGGACCAGTTTAAACCTTTGTCGAACGTCTCCGAAAGAAAGATATCCGCATCTCCATTGTATTCCGCTAGAATCAGCATCGCCATGTGATCCTCATCACTATCATCTGTTATAAACAAACTCGCTTTTTTAGCTAAAGGATCTGTTACTGAAGTACCTGTTCCACCATAAGCAATAAAATCATGCCCTAGCGAAACTCCAGCATCGGTGGAGGTTGCCAGAATAACCGTTGCGTATAAACTCTGTGCTGTGACGTAACTTGGATAAGCAGCATAAAATACACCATCTGCACCTATTGCAGGAGAAGGCATTGGCTGAGGGATCAGATCGCCAGCCAAATATCCAGTTGTATCCAAAAACCTTGGAGTTTGAAAAGAAGCACCTCCATCTGTACTCACAGAAAGATAAGGATTATAAGGTGGTGATACATTTCTATCGGCATTCATAGATGTAACGTAGATCGTTCCCTGATTCACACCTGTACTTCTATCGATCTCAAACCAAGGTCTATCTATACAATATTTATTGGGACAATCAGCAATACTGATCACCTCTACTGGTGTTCCCCAGCTATTTCCTCCATCCGTTGATTTAACCACATATATTGCGCCATTAGACATCGTTGTACTGTTGTAATCTATGTAGCACAGATAAACATTTCCCAGATGATCAAACTGAACAGACACGTCTGCAGATTGATTGCCTGCTATCTGATGTGGAATGGTAACTGCCGTACTCCACGTATTTCCACCATCTGTAGAGTTTTTTGTCTTGATTACGATGATCTCATTGAACTTATACCCCATCCAGGCCACCACAATATGTTGCGAATTTTGAGGGTTAACAGCCAGATTGGGTTCCCCATCAAAAACGAATCCCTGGGATACATTCTGGTTAGATTGAGCGTTAACAGAAAACTTCACAACAAAGAATAAGAACAAAAGGAGCAGTCTCATAAGCATAAAATTGATTCTCAAAATTAGTAAATCTATTATTCGCAGCGAATAATAATTGATCAACAACATTAGAACGAGGTTGGCTATATTTGAATTATGAAGTCTACAAGTTTCCTTTTAGGAGCGCTCATGTTGGTGATGATGAGTTGTTCAGAAGAATCAACATCTGATATTAGCAATGAACAAAAATCAGATCCTCAATATGAGAAAGCAATTGCGAAAATTGCCAAAATTGATAGTTTAAACGCAACGCTCGAATGGCAAGAAGTAAAACCTGGTATTTGGTTATCGAATGCGGGATATTACGGAATTCAGGAAAGTAGAATGGTTTATCTTGATTCCATGCTATTTGTAACAGATTACATTACAAAGATCGATTCAACCCCAATCGGTAATATCATTAATTTACCGACTTTCGATTATCTGGGAAATCAATTTTACAAAGACGCATTTCATGTTTATAATTACTACCCTATGGCTTATGGAGGAATCTTCAGGATACTAGATACCGCAGATGCAGGTTCTTTTCATATTGTAGGAGATTGCTACGCACAGGATAAGAATTTCGTCTACACAGAGAAAGGTGAAATCGTAGAAGAAGTAGATTATAACTCTTTCTTCACCACAATAGGTGCTGGATGCTTCGCAAAGGATCAATATGGTTACTTTTTCTGGGATGAGAGGATCGAGGAAGGTGATTTGAAAGACAGTTTAACAATAGAATACATGCACCTCCTTGACGAAGCTGCAAATCGTATGGACACGGTCTATTCAGAAAAGAGTAGTTTTTATATGAATGACCTAACTGGTAAAACTAAAATCAACTATGGAAATTTCAAGTTGGAAATAGATGCTCAATTTGAAACAAAATCTACAAAAGACACAACCTATCTCTATGAATGGGTAGGTGAATATGTTTATGGCAGAAATCTAACAATCAAACCAAAAAATGAAGCGGACACTTTTCACATTTACATTCAAACTATTGATTGGCTTAGTGAATTAAAAGAAAGCGATTCACTTGGTTACCTTGGTACTTGGGATGATTGGGATCCATTTACTTTGAGAGATACATCGAATAAATTTTATTGGAAATCTACTTCGAATAAAAACAAGTACATCTTTCCAAATATTGGAAATCCCAACGACATCATTATGCAAAAAAGGATTCAGCAATTTGAACTAAGAGATACCAGTTACTGGTATCACGGTGAAATGTCAGGAGACTTCCTTGGAGAAGCATGGTTGTGTGAAAGCAAAATTGTAGATTACTATGTGTTTACTGCCATTATTACCATCGAAAGGCATAACAATGGGTTATTGGAAACAAAATGGCTACAAGTAGAATTTAGTTATGGATGTTAGATATAATCTGGACAAATTCTATGCATAACCCTTTGAGGTTTAGCAAATTTGATGATATACTGCACACCAATTTCAAAACCACCTCTTAGATTACTGGCTGGTTTTAGAGTAGATAAATTAATGTCATAGCTAATTCCAACTTTCCATGCGTCATAATTCATTCCTATGCTGATGAACGTTGCATCCTTGTTTCTATAAAAGACTCCAGCCCAAACTGCTCGATACATTCCCATAAAATCAGTCAACACATATCTGGCGTTAGCACCCAAATTCAATTCCTTGTACTTTCCTTGTGAGCTCAGTAAAACATTCGGTAGAAGATCCCATTTATCGGCCAATTTCCATTCAGCATTAATATTAAAGTTGTAGCGAACATCCAATCTGATATCATCATCATTGAAGAAACTTTGTTTTGGCTTTAGCAAATTGTAAGCACTTATTCCCCCCTGAATGACCTTACGAACATCCAACTTCCTAAAGTACCCTACTCCAAGACCTAAATTCGCATATACTCGACTCGCCCGAGCAAAATTTTCTTGATTCGGCAAAGACGCATCGTACTGAAAACCATCGTATTGAACATCAAACTGAAGCGGATTATAAGTTAGGTTCTTGTTCGTAATACCCAACTGTGTTCCAAATGACAACTGATTCAAACTATCGCCATTTAGATCCAAAGCATATGCACCACTTAGATTTACCTGAAATGTATTGAATTTACTATCTCCTGCCCTGTCCTGATTGATCTGTAAACCGGCACTGTAAGGCTTATGGCCTAACACATTCTTTGCATCAGCACTTATGGCGTAGGTGGTAAAAGGAACCGTTACAGATGACCACTGATTTCTGTGATTCGCATTGATTCTATAATCTCCATCAAACATTCCTGTATTGGCAGGGTTTAAATTCAAAGGTGACATGTCCCACATGGATAAGTGAATATCCTGAGAGATAGAGAACTTTGACAGAAATACAATAAATACTATTGAGATGAGTAGCTTCACTCTATCAAAGATAGGAAAATCAGTCCTAGAATTGATTTAGATCAGTTATTTTTACAAGTGATCATTTACATTTACAAAAAAAACTACAATGAATTCATCTACAGAACACTGGAGTAAATCAGATCTTTTTGTTTACACGCTTCTCTATTGTGCAAATGCTGATTTTAATGAAAGCATCTATGAAGAGGCCGAGATCAAAGCAAAATATCCTACCGTAAACTACACTGAGATTCACAAGATCTTTGATCAGGACAATGATCGCGTTCGTGCGGAACGTATACTAAGTGTTGCTAAAGCCCATCAAATGGATAAGTCAGATTTTGATGAATTAATGGCTTTTATCCCTACTGTGATCAAAGCGGATGGACACGTTTCTCCTGAGGAAGAAATGATGCTTCATGGGTTACATGAATTACTTAGTGGACTTTAATTAATTGGTCCTAAAAGCATTCATTTTTTCTTGAACATAATAGGCAAAAAATCCCCTTTTTAATTTAACCTTATTGAAGGTTTTAACGAATGGGTAACTTTTGTTTAGAATTGGGGAATACAATTCCTCTCCATCTCCCTGAACACGATAATCTGTTGACCTAAACTCTCCACAAGTAAAGTTTACTACACCTGACTTTATTAATGATTGAGTCTCTATTGCGTTATAAATCTTGCTGTAGTCTAAGCACTCGTACAACGCATTCAATTTAGCATCTTCAGCTCTGAAACAAGTTACTATAGACTTTTCATCTTCTATCATTTCAAACAAAACCCCTTTATGTTCTTTGGGACTTGTTTTTAAGAACTTCGAAACCATAAACTCAAAATCTTGCTTCAACCCCTCTTTGACAATTGAAATAAGATGTTCAGGCAAAGTATCCATATCTACATATCCGAACTGTTCGGTAGTGAATTTACCAATCGCCTTTTGTTCTTTTTTAAAAGTGATGTAAAAAGCTTCTCCTGAGGGCAAAACATGAAATCCTTCTGTCTCATTACGCAGGTAATAAGCCAAAGGAATAACCTCGTTATTAAAAAGTTTCTTTATTCGATCAGAAACCCATAAACTTCTCTCCTTTACTATTGAAGTTAGTTCAGTGATAATGGGATTATTATTCGTCTTAAACAAGGTGTTGATTATTTCATTATACGCTCTTGATTCTTCCATAATGAAATTATACCAAAAAGGAGTTCTGTCTGTCTCCGCGACAGCATACCAACCAATTACCGGTTTATATTGAAGTAGAAAATTTAAACCAAATTCAAACCCTGAAAGTTGATTCAGCTTCAATCCGGCCATAATTATCTTAGCCTGATCGATCAAACGATCAAAATGCTTTAGCTGGTCTGGAATATTCTCGATCGGAGCAAAATGGCGATCTTTGTAACCAAAGGATCCAGTATCTTCAAAAAAGTCATTAAACTCCTCTTCGTTATAGAAGTATGGACCAGATAGACTTACTCTTTCCTGATCAAAAGAAATGTTTGCGGCAGTTCTAATGTAACATTGATGTTTGTAAGAGTAATACATAGCAAAATTACTCTGTATCATAGAGGGCAATTCCCGAAGATAAAGTCTATCGTTCTTTAGCTTATTTCTTACTTCTTCAAGTGAATATGACATACTTCAGTCTAAATTAGCAATTTAACCGGACCAAGGCTTATCTTCTTACTTTATTTCGATTTTAGAGATAATATTAAAATGACTAAAGATCTAACTGCAACTTATTCATTGATCACTTCAAACTTCACCGAAGTTTCAACGCCCTCATCATCGACTATCTTTAATTCATGTTGTCCTAGAGCAGGCACATACTCTACCTGATGAATTCCTACGGTTTGACCTATGAACTGATCATCCAGATGCCAATAGATGGTGGCTTGTGAACGAATATGAGTTGCTTCAAAAACTGTTTTTGATTTCGTCTCATCCAAGTTGGTGGGAATGTAAATATGACTCTCTTTTTTCGGATAGGCAATCGCTAGTGGTTTGGCAAGGTCATCGTATTGACAATCTGGTCTGTAAGAAGGAACCGACTGGTACGTAGGATTT
This sequence comes from Flavobacteriales bacterium, assembly GCA_020635565.1. Classification (GTDB taxonomy): domain Bacteria; phylum Bacteroidota; class Bacteroidia; order Flavobacteriales_D; family Parvicellaceae; genus Parvicella. Next base: position 123,353 of record JACJZN010000006.1, read on the forward strand.
TTCTGCTTGTAATACTTTTCTGCCAGAGGAGGTAAGATCATCCAAGGAACAGATTTCATTTGGTGCGGAGATTCACATGAGGAATTAACTCGGTATTTCCCATCAAGTGTGGTATGAATCATCTGATGATAAGGACAAACCTGTGCTGATTCACAGGATTTTGGCACTGAAGTGGTTTCCTTATGCGGACAGATATGAGAGGCTTTAAATCCTGTTTCCTTACAGATCTCTAGTTCGACCATTTCATCAAAAGGTTGACTGAACCACTCTGTACCATCCAATCTGGAAAAAATATCGAATAAAATTGGTGCTGCAGCTTTAATTCCGACAAGACCTGGTCTTCCCTCTCCATCTGCGTTTCCGACCCATACTCCAACAGCATACTTTGGGGTTACTCCAATTGCCCATGCATCTCTGAATCCATAGGATGTTCCTGTTTTCCATGCAATCTTTTGTGAAGTATTGAATTGCTGCCAGTTACCATCTTCCTCTGGACGTGCTACATCCAACAAAGCTTCAAAAGTTGTCCAAACGGCTTCAGGAGAAAAAGATTTTCCTATGACATTCTTATTCGCATCGTATAACTTAAAGTTCTCAAATTGGTTTTTAGCTCCCGACCTATAGTTATTTAGAGTAATTGCCATATTCCCATAAATGGTGGTCAAATCCCATAATGACGCTTCAGCACCACCAAGAACAAGTGAAAGACCATAATCAGAGCTCGGACGATTAACGGTTGTCAATCCTATATCATTAAGCTTTTGATGAAACTTCTGCACCCCATATTGCTTCAAGAGCTTTACAATAGGGACATTCAGAGATCTTGCCAATGCTCTATGAGCGGGAACAACACCATCGTATTTCTCATCGTAATTTTTTGGTGCATAACCACTAACGATCATCGGAACATCCTCAACTAATTGATTTGGAGTGATCTCTCCATCTTCTATCATTGCTGCATATAAAAATGGCTTAAGAATACTTCCAGTACTTCTCGGAGCCTTTATTACATCTACCTGATTTCCATGATCATTGTTCTTATTGTAGGAATTTCCAACATAAGCTACCACCTGTTTTGTTTCCAGATCTAAAATAATAGCCGCAGCATTGTGGATCTCATTTTGCTCAAGTAGTTCATGATGATAAGCTACAATATTAGTCACTTCATTTTGAAGATAGCTGTCTAAGGTTGAACTCACCCACTGACCTTTTAGTCCATTTCCTATTGCCTTATCGATAACATGAGGAGCCAGACTTGGTAGATCTGGTGGAGCAGAAGGGAGTTCTTCCATCAGTGCCAACTGCCATTCCGTTTCATCTATAATTCCTACCTCAAATAGTCTATCGATCAATCTATTTCTCTTTTCATACAGCAGATCCCTGTTCCTGTCAAGATGCATCAAACTTGGAGCATTGGGCAATACTGCCAGCAGGCACGATTCCGCCCAACTCAGATCTTCTGCTTTACGACCAAAATACCTCCATGCTGCTGCATCAATTCCTACTACATTTCCTCCCATTGGTGCATAAGATGCGTACATCGCCAAGATTTCATCTTTGGAATAGGTCCATTCCATTCTGGTCGCTTGGAAAACTTCCACTACTTTTTCGGAGATACTTCTAGACTGACCTTTCCTGGAAAGTCTCACAACCTGCATGGTGATCGTACTTCCTCCACTCACTACCCTTCCGGCTGAAATATTCTGTTGCATCGCCCTTCCGAAAGCTTTAAAACTAATTCCCCAATGCTCGTAAAAATCTCTGTCTTCGAATTGAATAATTGCTTGTTTGAACTTATACGGAACATCTTCTCTTGGAGGAAACCTCCATTGTCCGTCATCGGCTATCCTAGCATTTAGAATATTTCCGTCTTTATCGGTCAGAATCGTACAAGTGGGATCATCAAAGAATTCATCTGGCGTACAGTAAAGCCAAATGATAAAAACAATTGCCCAGGCTCCCAAAAAATAGAACTTCTGTTTCCATATCCATTTTACAGACCTTTTAGGAAATGACTTTATTTTCGACCAGAAATTCATTTTACGAAGATACATTCTTCCTAACTAGATCAATCTTCTGAAAATTAAATGCTAGTAAAGTTTGATTTTTCGTGCTACTTCAAGATTCCTCTGAATTTCATCTTAAAATGATGAGCGAAGGCATCCAAAACTTCAATATTATGGTCCTTTAGAAGGTCGCGTTCAGACAACATCTCGAAAAACTTTTGGTCATCTAAAGCAAGTAACAATGGATTTACGTCTTCCTTGAAGACTCCAATATCGATTCCTACCTCGTAATAAGATTTCAAATTGACAAAAACTTTACGCTGAAAGGATTCTACCTTTTTATAGATCTTTGGATAACTACTTTCAAGTTGAAATAAAAGTTTATTTGAAATATCAAACGTTTGTACACAAAAGAATAGCATTGATTTTCGATACCTCTCCGTATATGGTAGAGTAATATTTTCTAAAACCGTTTGATAGTCTTTAATAATACTCAATTTATAGTCCAAAGCTGCTTCGATTGCCTCTTCCTTCGTTTCGAAATGATTATAAATAGTGGTCTTGCTCATCTTCAGATCTGCCGCCATTTTAGACATCGAGAATTTCTCCACTCCATGTTCCTGAAAGTAGATCATGAATCGGATAGCATGCTTCTCCTTTACCTTGGGATCTTTATATCGATATCGTTTAATTGGCTTTCTACCCATTTCTGCTTTTTTTGAACAATCAATACTGTCCATGGGTAAAAATACTAATTTTGTTTTTCCAAAAATGAAAACTATGGTAACAACATACTTAGAATTCGAAAAGCCAATTCAGGAACTACAGGAGCAGATCCAGAAAACAGAAGAGATCGCTCAAACTAGTGATGTTGATATGTCTCAAGCAATTGAAGAACTAAAAACAAAACTTGAGAACACCACAAACAATATCTATGAGAATCTGACTGCTTGGGAGAGAGTTCAGGTGAGCAGACATCCAGATAGACCTTATACACTAGACTATATCAAAGCAATTACTAAAGGAGATTTCATCGAATTACATGGAGATCGAAATGTCAAAGATGATAAAGCTATGGTTGGTGGTATTGGTTCCATCGATGGCATGTCTGTGATGTTTATTGGTCAACAGAAGGGAAGAAACACAAAACAGAGAACACACAGAAACTTTGGAATGGCTAATCCTGAGGGATATAGAAAAGCACTTCGCTTGATGAAACTGGCTGAGAAATTCAACAAACCTATCATCTGTTTGATAGACACTCCGGGAGCATACCCTGGATTGGAGGCAGAAGAAAGAGGACAAGGTGAAGCGATTGCAAGAAACCTTTATGAAATGATCAAACTGAAGGTTCCAGTTATCTGCGTTGTTATCGGTGAAGGTGCCTCTGGTGGAGCTTTAGGAATCGGTATTGGTGATCGTGTTTTGATGTTGGAAAACACTTGGTACTCTGTAATTTCTCCAGAATCATGTTCTTCTATCCTATGGAGAAACTGGGACAACAAAGAAAAAGCTGCAGAAGCATTGAAGTTGACAGCCAAGGATATGCTAAAGAATAAATTGATCGATGGTATAATTAAGGAACCTACCGGAGGAGCTCATGCAGATCCTGAGGCGATGTATAAGAAACTAAAGACCGAGATCAAAAGAAATATTACCAAATTAAAAGATCAAACTCCAGAAGAAAGAATTGAGCATCGAATTGAGAAATTCGGTTCAATGGGAGTATTTAACGAAGCTTAAGATATTACTATGAAAAAGATATTTATTGGATTACTTGCGATATCATTGGCAACTTCCTCTTGCACCTTGTCAGATGCTAATGAAAGCGATGCAAGTGGATTAACAGCTGAAGATATTGACCCCAAGAATCCTCCTGTTATTACATTTGAGAATGCCGATGTAGATTTCGGAGATGTAGCTGTGGGATCTACTGTTGCCTATGAGTTCAAATTTACCAATACAGGTACGGGCAATCTAGTGATCAGTGATGCAAAACCCTCTTGTGGATGTACTGCTCTTAAGAACTGGCCTAAGGGAGCTATTAAACCGGGTGAAGGAGGTTCTATTCCTATTGAATTCACACCAAAAGGTTCAGGGAAGACTTACAAAACGGTGTCTGTTATCACCAATTGTACTCCAAGCGTGATCAAATTACAAATTACAGCTAACGTAATTGGAGGTTAGAAATCACCTCCTTTTAATGCCTTTCTTCCAGGATAGAACGTCAATCCAACAGTTGCATTTGATGACTTCAACGATTTGTCCATCAAGTAACTATCCTTTGTGATACTACCCATGGATTTATTGATCTGGTAACCTGCTAATAGGTCAAAGTTTTTCGTAATTCTTACTCTGAAGTTTGCTCCAAATGTCCATGACGTGAAACTTTTCTTGAGCATTTCATTTCCCTTTGACAAAGTAGACAGCTGAAGATCATCCCAGTAATAGAATCTCTCATAATTAGGATTCAAGCCTTCCTGAACATAAAGACCTTTGGAATGAGTAAGAATATTCATATCCACACCACCTAAAAGATCTACGCTTACATATCTGAAATTTAATTGAGTACCAATTTGTAAAGGGACTCTTAAATAAGAATATTGATTGTATTCCTGTTCCATTTGTTCCAACAGCTCATCCGTTTTATGTGCGTAGAAACATTGCATACAAGTATCTTTTCCAAACGTGTTTACCCAAGACAATTCATCAGTATTGAAAAACTCAAGCCAGTCTTCATCAGTGATCTCATTAAACTCATAATTTGCACGCTGATCATTTAATTGATAGTAGCTTACACCAGTGCTCGCTTTGATCCTGAAAATACCAGAACCAAACGTGTAATTTACATTTGCTCCACCAATCACATTCATGTTCAGCACATCTTTTTCGCCATGAAAATCCCAGTAATATTGTCTATGTATCGAATTACTCAAATGGCTCTCAAGCTCACTCTGCCCTACTAAACCTTTATAAAGGTCAAAAGACAATTCTCTGTAAACTCCTTTTTCAACAATTGATGGTAATGTTCCCATTTCTCCACCTTCCTGAGGAGTGGTCAAGTTTGATTCACTAAGAAGCGAAATTGATCTATGATCTTCATGATATAGCGACACGAATTCTTCGTTCTCCAAACTTGTTGTTGCCAAATCTTCACTCTTCGACACTAAATTATTCTCGTTGGATTGAACGACTTGAACTTTAGAAGTATTCGATTTTACAGAATTCTTAGCATTGGTATTTGATAGATTAGGATTGTTCCATTTTTCAGTACCTACTTTCTCGTTCTTCTTATCTGAACTATTTTGATTGACGTTGGTATAAACTTCGTTATTTACTATGTTATCATCTGTTTTATTCTCCGCAACATTCTGAATATCTGAATCTTTAGATGAATGATCTTCCACATTTTCGATTTGCTCAACAACTAGAATATTTTGATCATCAGTGCTTGATTTCAACATAGCAGTAACTTGATCGTTCCAACCAACCTCAGAACTATTGGAAACGAAATAGAATGTAGAACCTGAAGTGACGAATAACAAACCCGCAATTACCTTCACTTTATGGAAAACTATCAGATTCTGAAAAAACAACTTCCAGCCAAGCACTTTTTTCATCCCAGCAGAAGGTGCTACCTGCATTTCCTGCAGATTTTCCTTGATCATTCTATCAAATAATTCGTTGTTCATTTCAGTTATTAATCGTTTATTCCTAAGTATGTTTTTAAGTATTTTCTAGCTTTACTCAATTGCGATTTAGATGTGTTCTCTGAAATTTCCAGTATCTCAGCAATCTCTTTGTGAGAATAACCCTCCATCACATATAAGTTAAAAACAGCTCTGTATCCTGAAGGCAAGTCCTGAACAGCATTCATGATCCTCTGACGTTTGATATCATCGCTATTATCATCATCAATTGCGGTAGCAGCTGGATCTGCAATTCTTAATTCAGTTACGTCTTCTGTATAGTTGTGCTTTTTATTCTTTCTATTCAAAGACAAAGCGGAATTGATAACGATCGTCTTAATCCAAGCTGTAAGTGACCCTTCTCGTCTTCCTTCAAAATCCTTGATACGTCTGAAAATGTTTACGAAAGCATCTTGTAAAGCATCTTCTGCCTCCGTACGGTTCTCACAATAACGCATTGCAATAGCCAGCATGGCTCCACAATATTGATTGTAGAGTTGACTCTGTGCTTTTCTTTTCCCTTTCTGACAGCCTTCAATTAACTCCTCTTCACTCATGGATTTGGACTTACTGATGAATTCGGAAGTAGTCGGGGCTTGCACTCTTATAGTAGCGCTTGCATGCATTATTTTTTCATCCGTTTTCACCTTATAAACTTACAAAAAAATTAATAGTTGCCTACCCTTCTTTACTTCAACATTATTATCCTAAAGACGAATTATTCGGAATAAAGTTTAAGAAATTATCAACTTTTTCTTAACTTCCGCACTTCAAATAGACTACACACATGCGTAAACTTTGGCTCATTATACCTGTAAGTATTGCATTCTTTGGATGTAAAAAGAAGATTGAAGATCTAGAAGGAAATAATGTTCCGTTCAATGAGACGGAAGTTACAATTTCAGAAATCATCTCTCTAGATATTCCTAATTCAGCTTTTAGCTGGGGAGGCTTCTTAAATTGTACATCTCTTCCTTTCGGAGCTACTTCGAATTATGAAGCTTTTATTGCTACACAGAATCCAAATCCATACGCTCATTTAGTAGATGATATTCAAGCACTAAGAGTTCAGATGGAATTGACAGATGTTCCGGATTGTGATTTTGACATGTTGCAGTCTGTTGAAATCTACCTTGTGGATCTTGTAGATACATGTGGAAATGTAATCAATGATGCGTCAAAAATGGTTCTCGAAGAAGACGGTGTTGTTTATCACGGCACTTGTAGTACCACAGCAACAGAAGTTGGACCTTACTACAACGCAGTACTATTAGGTAGTTTTGACAATTTCTATGATGGTATGGGCGATATTGTAGAGCTAGATTTAAATCCAGATGCAAGATTGGATCGTTTTATTCATGCTCAGAACTTTCAAACCTACACTTTTATGGTTTTTGATAAAGCATTCACTCAGAATTCTGCAAATATCAAAACTACAATGGATCTTCGAGCAAAATTGATCAACGATCCTCCTAACGATTAATCCTTTAATAAAGAATTATTTCAGTAGCTCCGTATCCGTAATTACGGTAGGAAGCATCATGATGTTCAAAATCAGGATAGTTCATCAAAAGTTCTGTTCGAATTTCCGTTCTAAGCGTACCTTCTCCTACCCCATGGATAACAATCAGTTTTTTGACTTTTCTTCTAATGGCAATATTTAATTGTCTTTTGAAGTTAGCCATTTGAACAGACAATATTTCTCCGTTCGTCATTCCGTGATGGCTGTCAATCAACTCTTCTATATGCAGGTCGATCTCCATTTCATCCTTCACATAGGAAACCAATCCTTTGGTCTTTTTCTCAAAATCTTCCAGACGCTCAAATTTCCTTTCTGAATCCACTTTTTCCTGAACTGAAATAACGTGCTCAATACCATCTAGTTTATACTCTTTCTCAGATTTTGCCGGCACCAATTCACTGATCAAATATTGCACATCGAAGCCATCTTCGTTTTCAACTAAAGCATAACGTTCGTTAATGATCTCCAAAACAACTCCTCCTCCTACATCATTAAGAAAAGTCACTTTATCTCCTACTTTCAGCATAACACACTTTTTTTATCAAACGGGATTAATTCTAATAATTGGTTCAAAAATTGCTATAGAATTTCAAATTTAGTTTTTTTAACAAGTAACTTTACATCAAAGCGGTCTTATTCCACTATATTTAAAGTTCATAAAATCAACTTAGATGAAAATCATATCAAAATATACCATTACTTCTCTGATTGCCTTACTTTTTATTGGTCAACCTTTAATTGGTCAGGAAACCAGTGAAGAGGAAAAACTTCAGACAACCCTCAAAGTTCCACAGCTTTTGGCAAACATTGATCTAATGTATGTTGAGGAGGTGAATAAAAAGGAATTGGAAATGAACTTGGTAAAAGGTCTATACAATGGCGTTCGTCCCTTTTCGATCTATCAAGATTCAAAAGTGATAAAGACCATTTATCCGGATTATGTTTCACTCTACGAATCCATAGGAATTTCTTTTAAATTCAAAGGTGATTCCCTTAGCGTAAATGAAGTGATCAAAGGAAGTGGAGCTGAAAAAGCTGGTATTAAGGAAGGTGATAAAATTTTTGAGATCGATGGAAAGAACTTTCAGGATGATTATTACTTCTGTGAGATATATCCAAAGTTGATAGGCGAACCAAATTCTACTGTAACTGTTAAGTATGCAAGAGACGGAAAAGTTGAAACTGCATCAGTTACTAGATCAACTATAGAAGGTAAAGGAATTGTGATTTTTGGATATGAAAATCTAGAAGGTTCAATCAATACTTATAACGAAGCATTACCTTATTTTGATCATATTTATGCTGATTCTGTGACGAATGGATTGATAACCGAGTATGGTATACGTTATATGCTGGAGCAACTTGATCCACATTCAAGCTACATTTCTTTGGAAGATCTTCATGATATGGAAGCTCCCTTAAAAGGATCTTTCACAGGTGTGGGAGTTAGATTTCAAATTGATAAGGATACAATTGTAGTAGCAGAACCTATCCCAGGAGGTCCAAGCGAAAAAGTAGGAATCATGGCCGGTGATAAATTCATTTTTATTGATGATGAACTGGTGGCTGGAGTTGGTATCAATAATAGTGGTGTTCGCTCGAGATTATTAGGAGAGAAAGGAACGGAGGTAAAAGTAAAAATGAAAAGAAAAGGAGTTAGTGAGCTGCTGACTTTTACAATCAAAAGAGATAAAATTCCGATTTACAGTATGGATGCTGCTTACATGGCTGCACCAGGTATTGGGTATGTTAAGTTGAATAATTTCTCAGCTACTTCTGTTGAGGAAGTTCGTGAAGCGATAAATGATCTAAAAAGAGATGGAATGAAAGATCTGATCATTGACCTTCAGAGCAACGGAGGAGGATATTTAATGACAGCCGTAAATTTAGCTGACGAATTGCTGGATGGATCAAAAACTGTTGTTTACACTGAGGGGAGAGCTTATCCAAAAAAGCTGTACAATACACGCTACAAGGGACTAATGGAAGAAGGAAGGATCATTGTGCTTGTCGACCAAAATAGCGCATCAGCATCCGAGATCGTTTCCGGGGCGGTACAGGATTGGGATAGAGGACTGATCGTAGGAAGAAGAACATTTTCGAAAGGACTTGTTCAGAAACCCGTCTCTCTTCCAGATGGAACTACAGTAAGGATCACTACTTCTCGTTATTACACACCGAGCGGTAGATGCATTCAAAAACCATATGACAATGGCTCGGTAGAGTATCGAAAGGAAAAATACGATCGATATGAAACAGGAGAACTTTTCCATGCGGATAGCATCAAAGTAAATACTGATGATGTTCATTATACCATGATCAAGAATAGACCTGTATATGGAGGAGAAGGAATCATTCCTGATGTCTTCGTTCCGTTAGACACTACAGGTACTAGTGACTATTTCTCTGAATTGATCAGAAATGGAATCTTCAGTGGATTTACATTAAATTATGTCAATGATAATCGTAAGAATTTAGAAGACAAGTACCCTACTTTTGATAAGTATAAAGAGAATTTCAAAGTCGACAAAGTGATCAAGGAACTGATCAAATATGGAGAAAACGAAGGTGTAGCATATGACGAAACTGGTTACGAAGAGGCGAAAACTGCCATTCATACGAGATTGAAAGCAAACATAGCTCAAAACCTATATGACAGAGCGAAATTCTATGAGATTATCAACGAACTAAATTCAGAGCTTCAAGTTGCAATTGAAATCTTACAGAAAGGAGATGAATTTGATAAAATCAAGTGATAGCAAGGCGTCACAAAGTGATTCGAAATTTGTGAGGATATTTCATTGAACGTAACAATTAATTCATTTACCTTTGCAAAAAATTATTATCATTTTACTTGCTTTTAAAAATTGATAATTAACTCTTGTCGAAAGTCCTGATTTTTTTCAGGACTTTTTTTGTTTTTTTCAAAAAAAGATAGACATTTGCAGCCCTTAAGTGAGATGATAGTCATTTTCACTTATTTAACCGGGTTTAGGACCCTTTTAAAATTAATAACAAAATGGCAACAAAATTAAGATTGCAAAGACACGGTAAGAAAGGTAAACCTTTCTACCACATTGTAGCTACAGATGTAAGAGCTAAAAGAGATGGTAGGTTCATTGAGAAAGTTGGAACTTACAATCCAAACACTAACCCTGCTACTATTGATATTGATTTCGATAGAGCATTGTATTGGGTAGGTGTGGGTGCTCAACCAACTGATACTTGTAGAGCTATTCTTTCTTATAAAGGAGTACTTTATAAAAACCACTTGAACAAAGGAGTTACTAAAGGAGCTTTAACTCAAGATGCCGCTGATAAGAAATTCGAGTCATGGTTAGCTGATAAAGATTCTAAGATCCAATCTAAGATTGATGGTCTAGGTAAAGCTGCTGCTGATAAAGTTGCTGCTCAATTAGCTACTGAAAAACAGCAGAATCAGGAAAGAGCAAAAGCATTAGCTGCTGCTATGGCACCGCCAGCTGATGAACCAGCTGCTGAAGGAGCTGAAGAACAAGAGTAAAATATTTCTTTACTATATTAAGAGCCCCTAATCATATGATTAGGGGCTTTTTTTTACATTATTTTTTCAACACAAAAACAATACTTACGCCATCCGAAAGTCAACCTATCATACAGAATAACCAAAGATTACTCCCAGATCTTTCCTGGATTTAGAATTCCTTTTGGATCAAAAACCTGTTTGATCTGTTTCATCAGATTTAGTTCAATTGGAGAAAATGGAATATCCATGTAGCTTTTCTGGACATATCCTATCCCGTGTTCACCAGAAATAGTACCCCCCAATTTTACTGTCAATTCAAACAGTTCTCTAATTCCTTTTGGAAGATCTTCCTTCCACTGTTGATCCGTCATGTTTGCCTTCACAATATTAATATGAAGATTCCCATCACCTGCATGACCATAACAAACCGACTTGAAACCATACTTTTCTCCGATCAGTTTTACTCCTGCCAATAACTTTGGTAATTCGAATCTTGGAACTACAGTATCTTCTTCCTTATAGATGGAATTAGCCTTAACGGCCTCTCCTACTCTTCTTCTAAGAAACCACAATGCTTCCTTCTGCGCTTCATAGTCCGCAAACATGATCTCATCAGCTTCAAAATTCTGAACGACTTCCGCAATTTTCTCACAATCCGAAAAAAGAACTTCTTGATTATTTCCATCAACTTCGATCAACAAATGCGCCTGATGATGATCGGCAATATTCAGCTGTGGTGGTTCTTCAACGAAATCCAATGTCCAATCGATTGCATCACGTTCCATAAACTCTAAAGCAGAAGGCGTGATCCCTGCATTAAAAATAGCAGCCACAGCCTCACATGCCTTAATCGGAGAAGAGAATGGTACCAACATTAACAAATTCTGTTTCGGAAGCGGTAAAAGCTTTAAAACCGCCTTTGTAATGATGCCTAGAGTCCCTTCTGAACCTACGATTAATTGAGTAAGATTATACCCCGTACTATTCTTCAGTGTATTCGCTCCTGTCTGGATCACCTCCCCATTTGGTAAAACAACTTCCAAATTCAAAACAAAATCCTTTGTGACGCCATATTTCACCGCCCTTGGACCACCCGAATTCTCTGCCAGATTCCCTCCAATTGTGCATGTTCCACGACTCGCAGGATCAGGAGCATAATACAATCCTAATTTGGCAACTTCCTCCTGTAACACCTGAGTGATCACAGCAGGTTGAGTAGTTACCTGCATATTTTCTGTATCTATTTTCAGAATTTTGTTCATTCTTTCCAAGGAGAGTCCAATACCCCCAAAAATACTCAGAGCTCCCCCACTCAACCCTGTTAAAGCTCCTATGGGAGTCACTGGAATATCATTTTCAAAAGCAAATTTCATCACATTTGCAACTTCTTGCGTATCTCCTGGCTTCACAAGAACCTGTGGAGGAAAGCTCAAATCTTCTGTATGATCACTTCCATACTCAAGTAAAACTTCCTCATTAACAATTACATTTTCTTCACCACATATTGCTTTTAAGCTTTCAATGTGTTCTTTTCTTTTTTCCCATCGATTCATAATTTAAAAATAATAGAAAAATCATTATCCAAGAGCGCTTTATATATAATCTGACAATATTTTATATTACTGTAATTCAACAACATACATTAATAGCTTAAAAAAATCACACAGATACACTTGGATAATCGAATATTGCGGTTATATTTGCACCCGCGTTTGAAAAAACGATGATTCGTTAGCTCAGTTGGTAGAGCACAACACTTTTAATGTTGGGGTCCTGGGTTCGAGCCCCAGACGGATCACGAAAAGGAGTTCAGAAATGAGCTCCTTTTTTTGTTTTCAATAATTCCTTTAACTACCTTAGATAAATAATCAATGTGGAGTTGAGAATTGTAGCGATCATATTATCTCTAATCTTTTCCGTAATCAGTTTTGGACAGGATCTGGTTCTGGACTCATTGGAAACTGAACTAAAAAATTGTACCGATCACGTTTCTTGCACTAAGACTAAGTATGAAATAGGAAACTACGAGCATACCTTTCGATTGTCTTTCTGGGATTCCATCATCAATGCCTGCGAAGGATATAACGAACTCATTCTAACCAAGGGATTATCTCATAATATTGCTGGCTTCATTAGTGATTATATTGGTGAAAGAAATCAGGCTGATATTCATTTCCACGAAGCCATCGATATTTTTGAAAAAGAAAAAGACTCCTCAAACTTATCTGTATCCATCTGGAATCTAGCTGTTCATTATCAAGATATTGGCGACTATGTCAATGCGCTAGATTTGATGAATCAGGCGTTGGATCTAAGTTTAAAAATGAAAGACCTGCAACTAATTGCAGAAGCTTACAATGGTTTGGCAGTAACCTATGACTATTTAGGTAATCAAATGCAATCTCTCCATTACTATGAGTTAGCATATAGTAATATGTTGAAAGCTGCTGATACGGCAGGAATGGCCTACGTTTTAACAAATATGGGAACCATTTACAGTGATCAAGATGATCCAGAATCTGCCGAGTCGAATTATTTAAAATCAATTGAACTCCTGAAGTTAAGCCATAATCTTGAAACGGATTATTATTATACCAATCTTAACAACCTCGCCACCATCTACAACAAAAGAGGAGAAAAGCAAAAAGCTGAAGAGATCTTCCTAAAAAACATTGCTTACTACAAAGAAATGGATAACCCATTGGAATATGCCTCTGGATTACTTAATCTGGCTTTAATCCATTCTGAAACCGGACAACCCAAAAAAGCAGAGGAAGAATTCAAAGAAACCATTGACATCTACACGTCATTGGAAACTAATTATGAACTGGCAAAAACTAAAAGAGAATATGCTAAATTTTTAATTCAATCTTATCGAACAGAAGAAGGATTAAAACTTATTAAAGAGGTATATAAAGATGCTCTTAATATGAGTTCGCTTGAACTTCAGTATGAGGTAACGGAAGTAATGATCGATGGATTCATGGCGATCAAGGATTTTGAATCCGCTTTAATCTATCAAAAAAAACATGAACAACTTGGAGATCAATTGCTGAATGAACAAACGAAAAAAGCCACTATCGGACAGCAATTTGAAATTGAGTATCTCGCCAAGGTTGCTGCAGACAGTATTAAAAATGCTGAAAAAGAAAAATTACAACAGGCCGAACTCGCTGCCGAAAAATCTGAAAAAGAAAAATTACAGCTTGAAAGTAAGCAACGTAAACAGCAAAATATTTTCTTAATAGTTGGACTTTCGATTACGGTTCTTTTCGGGCTTTTCATCTTTAATCGCTTTCAAGTTACCAGAAAGCAAAAATCAATAATTGAGGATCAAAAACATCAAGTTGACGCAGCTTACGAGACACTTGAAGAAAAGAATCAGGAAATTCTTGATTCCATCACCTATGCGAAAAGAATTCAAACTGCCATTCTCCCTTCTGATGAAAAATGGGATAGTTTAATGAGAAATGCCTTTGTTCTCTATTTACCTAAGGATATTGTTGCTGGAGACTTTTACTGGCTTGAACTAAAGGAGGATATTACCTTTTTCGCAGCAGCTGATTGTACAGGTCATGGAGTTCCAGGAGCAATGGTTAGTGTTGTTTGCAACAGTGCTCTTAATAAAGTTGTAGGAGAGTTGGGTTACATGAAACCTGGAGAGATCCTTGACGAAACGAAGAAGATCATTGTGGATGAATTTTCCAAATCCTCTGAAGACGTGAAAGATGGTATGGACATCGCTTTATGTAGACTTGAATTAAGAAAGGATGGATACCATCTAATGTATGCTGGAGCTAACAATCCTCTTTGGATTATTCGAAAAGACTCCAATGAAGTTGAGGAGATTAAAGGAGATAAACAACCTATTGGAAAAAGCGATTCTACCAAGAATTTCACCAACCACGACTTAAAGGTTTTTTCAGGTGATACCCTTTATATTTTCTCTGACGGATTTGCGGATCAATTTGGTGGAGAAGCAGGTAAAAAGCTGAAAACTGGTAATTTCAAAAAACTCCTTCTTGACCTTCAACAATTTGAGATGTCTGAGCAACAGACAAAAATCCACTCTTACTTTAATGCATGGAAAGAAGGGTATGATCAATTGGATGACGTTTGTGTAATCGGACTGCGATTGGAGTAATTATTTGGAAGATTTCTTGTCTTTTTTCTTCTTCTTTTTAGCCTCTTTTTGGTCCTTTTTGAAGTTCTTTTCAAATTCCTTCATCATATTTTCTTTGAACATTCTTTTTACAGCATGTTCAATATTGAAATACATAAGTGTAGGCTCCTCCCCTTCTTTTAGTACTTCCAAAATATCCACAAAGTACCCATGGTTATCCTCTCCAGACCCCATATTTCCAATTCCAGCACCAAATACATATCTGATCAGTAATTGTCCATCTCCGGGTCCAAGAACCATCATTGGTGATTCTGCTGTTCCTTCTCCAGTTGACATTAGAACATCTAAATAAAGAACGAATTTAAACTTGGATCTTTTTGCTGTAAGACTACCTAATTTATCCTCTAAAAACGCTTTGTGGATCGTAGCCGTTAGATTAAGAGGATGTATCTTGAGTAAACTGTCACTTTTATTCAATGCATTTGCATACTCACCTTTATTTGCCAGATGCATGATGTCTTGCTCAACTTTAACTAAATCGTAAGGATAATAATGATCCTGCTTCGTCTCTCCTATCATCAAGGCCAGCATATCAAATGCTGTTAAAGAAGTATCAGCTTTCTCATATCTTACTTTTAAGCTATCATAAAAATAAGGTCCTTTTTTATCCAATGTTAACTTGGCGATGCTATCATAATGAAGATGATATTCAAACAAAAATTGGGCATGCTTCGATTGAAGCACGCCCAATATTAAAACTATGATCAGAAATAATTTTCTCAAATTAATTTGCTAAAATTTCAAATTCAGTTCGTCTGTTCAGCTGACGCCCCTCTGCAGTCGAGTTACTTGCTACCGGCTGAGCAGCTCCATAACCTTTACTCTTTAGACGGTCCTTTTTGATCCCTTTACTCACCAAGTAAGCTACTACAGCATCAGCTCTGTCCTGTGACAATTGAGTATTCATTTTGTCACTACCAACATTATCTGTGTGACCAGAAATCTCAATCACTAACGAAGGAACATCTTTCATTAATTGAACCAATCTATCCAGCTCAGAATTAGACTCTGATTTCAGATCAGATTTTCCACTGTCAAAGAAAATATTTCTTAAAGCAATCTTACTTCCTTTCTTGATATTCTTCAATTCGATCACTTTGTTGATCATGTTAAATCCTGTTGGTTGGACCACATCAAAATTCTCACTGTGAAACAGATATCCAGGTGCCTTAACAGCAATACCATAGTTCTTACCTGCAGTTAAAGAAAGAAGGAATTTACCAGTTGCACTGTTTGTTGTAAACGTTTCAATCACACTTCCGGTACTGTTATCGGTAATCTCAATAGTTGCCTCAACAGCTTCACCTGTGATTGCATCTACCGTAGTTCCTTTAAATACAGTCAATGCTTTTTTATCTACCTTAACCTCTCTTTCTATCTGAACATCCTGAATAGGGTTTGCAATACTCGCCAAAAGATAATCTTCAGTAGCCGAACTTTGCTCTTTAGGATCTCCCCAGAAAGTCACCTTATAAATGTCTAATCCTCCCTTACCTCCTTCTCGGTTTGAAGCGATATATGCATACTTACCACTTGCTGTTACTGCAAAGAAGTAATCATCGTATGGAGTGTTTATTGGATACCCTAAATTCTTAGGTTCTTGCCATTGTCCTTGCTTGAACTCTGAAACAAAAATATCGTATCCTCCAATGGAATTATGCCCTTCACTACAGAAATACATGTAATCACCAGAAGGATGAATGTATACAGAACCTTCATTAAATTTAGTGTTAACGGTAACCCCAACTGAAGTTGCCGCACCATATTCTGTATTACTGCTGTTCATCAAACTTAATTCATAAACATCTGTTCCTTTACTTTGACCTCCTGTTGTTTTATCCGTAATGATATATATCCTTCTTCTGTTTGGAGAAAAACTTGCATAAGTCTGATTGGCTACTGTATTCAAACTTCTGTGCATCTTCTCAGGCGTACTCCATTTTGCTCCACTCAACTTGCTCTGATACACATTGTAATCCTCTCCTTCAGTAGCAAAGGTCAATAGCTTAGTACCATCATAAGAAAGCATCGAAGCCGTTTCATCATTTGGTGTTGACAATGGCGCTCCTACGTTAGCGGGAGAAGTCCATTTACCATTTTTAAATTCAGACACATAGATATCACCATCATAATTTCCAACCTCATCAGGCTGATGACCATTTGGTCTTTTTGATGTAATCATAATCGTAGTACCATCTGTTGTGATACATGGAGAATAATCATCCTCTGGTGAATTCAGATTGGCAACATTATCGATCCAAACGCGCTCTGGCTTTGACGTAATTTTTATTCCGCTTTCACATTCTTTAATTCTTTGAGTCAGCATTCTTCCTAAAGATTCAATTTGTTTGCTCTTAGAATTTGCTTCGAATTTTTTATAAAGTTTAGAAGCTTCACCAAAATTCATATCTAATTGCTCTGCCATTCCCATGTAGAAATCCAGAAAATCATCCACTTCAGGATTTAACTTCTTCGCTTCATCCAAATACTTCTTTGCCTTATATTTCTCATTTGTGTATAAGTAGGCATTTCCCATAAAGAAGTTCAGTTGAGCACTCTTAGGGTTAAATTGATATGCCTTCTCAAACTCCAGCAAAGCTGCGTGGAAGTTATTTCCTGGACTTACAACGGCATAAATGGCTTCATTTCCTGCAGACAGAAACTCTTGGCCTTTTTCAAAATGTTCAAGTGCCACCTTGAATTCGTCTTTATTTTCTTTAAAATTGGCTGCTTTAAATTCAACATCTTGAGCAAATGCTACACTCCCGATGAAGAATAATCCTGATATTATCGTTAATCTTACTCTTTTCATTTTTGCTCAACTATTAAAATTCACAATTTCCTGCTTGATAACTCTTACCTGCCGAAGAACCTAATTCTGAAGCAGTACCCCAATCTGCACAAGCACCTTCCATATCTCTGTTCATCTCACGAGAAACTCCTCTATTGGCATAAGCATCTGCAAAATTCTTATTTAACGAAATCGCTTTATCAAAATCCGCAATTGCTCCTTTGTAATCACCTTGTCTATGTTTAATGATCCCTCGATTGTTATAAGCAGGAGCATAATTAGGATTCATTTCGATCACTTTGTTAATATCACTAATTGCTTCATTGTTCTTTCCTTGCTCCAATAACATCGCTCCTCGATTATTATATGCCAAGTAGAATTTAGGATCCAATGACATTGCTTTGGTAAAATCATTTTTCGCACCTTCGAAATCATTCATCATCTTTTTTACCGAACCCAGATTGTTAAATACAAAAGCATGTTTCGGTCCATATTCACCTGCTTTCTTGTAATCTGCCAAGGCCATATCGAATTTCTGCATCATTCTGTAGCAAGAACCTCTATCATTATAGGCAGCAAAATCTTTTGGTTTCATCTCGATCACCTTTGTGAACAAAGGCACTGCATCCTCATATTTCTCTAGGAGGAATAAAACAGTTCCTGCATTGTAATAGGCGTTTGCATCCTTCGGATCAAAGAATGTTACCTGATTGTAGTCCGATAACGCCATCTCAAGATCTCCACTCTTCTGGTAAGCCAGACCTCTCTGAAAGTAAGCCTTTGCGTGCTCATCATTGATCTTAAGCAAACTTGACAACGATGAAATAGCTCCTTTATAATCTTTCATTTTATACTGAGCCACGCCTTTGTTATAAAAAGCTGCTTCGAATTTTGGATCTCCGGAAATTGCTTTATCGAACGATCCTACCGCCTCTTTATATTTTCCTTTCCCAAAAAGTTCAATACCCATATTATAGGCTTCCTGCGCTTCTGCAGTAGCTGCATTCGCAGCATTGATCTGATTAATACTATCCTGATAGGCTTGCTCTTCAGGTGTCAGTTCTACTTGTGACCAACTAAGTGAGGTCATCAGTGCACCGACCATGAATAAGTACAGTTTTTTCATTAAATCTGGTTTTATGGTTAATTAGTTTTACTGTTTTAACAGTGTCCGTGAAGATACCAAGAACTGGACCATATTTTAAAATATAGTTTTACACAGAATGTGGAAAACATTGGCAAACGAGAGGTGTAACTAAAACCTTGGACAAATGAATATGTTGTATAACTTAGCCATATGAGTTTACCTAAAAATGCAATTCAGTATCTAAAATCTTGTTTTGAGCAGGACAATCGTGGTAATCTAATCACAAATATTTATAGCTCAAAAATCACAGATCGTAAGTTTCTGAAAGATGGCATTTTTTTTAATAGTTGGAGTGAATTATTGTTACTTGATACCGAGTATGCGATCGGTATACTCAAAGATCTACAGATTCACATAACAGAGAAAGAACTTAAAGTTGGGCTATTCTTTGTTAATTACGAATCGTTGGTCTTGGGAAAGATCTCAAAAAATGTTTGCCCATTATTTCTTTTTGAGGCAGAGATCATCAACGATGAATTTTATTTTCTAAAGTTAAAGGAGGATACTTTTGAGATCAACCCGGCCGCACTAAAAATCTTTGAGGAAAAATATGGGGAACAAACGCTAGGCATTAAAATAAGCATAGAAGAACTTGTCAAAATATCTGAAGGATTAGATGAAGGTGTCATCCTCCAGATCAAACAGATCTTTGATCATTTTTCAGAGTCCATAGACACAAGGGAATTACAATCCTATCCCAAGTTTATCAATCAAAAAAAACTCAAAGAAATCGGAGAACACTTAGCGATAAGATCTGCTGCTTGCATGTTCATACAGGAGAAAACAAAAAATACGCAGAGTATTCTCAATGAACTTCAATCACTTTTGGCTCCAGATATTCAATACAGTAGATTGCTTCTTAATTATCTTAATCAATCCTTTGAAAAAAGAGATTTTAATTATTATCCCGGAAGATCAATTAAGGTTCCTGCAATTCTAAGTGAATCACAAACGAAGATATTAGAAGATGTTTGCCACAATCAATGTATGGTTGTAACAGGCCCTCCCGGAACTGGCAAATCATTTACCATTGCTGCTGCTGCTATCAATGAAGCCCTTAATGGAAAAAGTGTCCTGATCGTAACTGGTAGTGATCATGCTAACAATGCCATTGAAGATAAGATCAAAGAGGATTTTAAGCTGAGTAACATTTCGGCACGCATCAGCAAGAACAGAAGTTATAAATCCGAGTTGAATAGAAATTTAAAGAAATGGCTCGAAGGTATTGGACTAAAGAGGGAAAATCAACAGACTCTGAAACATTTTGAAAAAGAGATCAAAAGTCTTGAAAACAAAATCGCCAAAATAGAAGATCAACTTCAAGAAGTCACGGATGACGAGATCAAACTTGGCAAACTAATTTATGATAACAAAAGAGGTCTGGTCAACAAAATCAAAACATTTTTCCTGAAAAACTCTCTCTCCAGAATCGAACTCCATCCTGAACTGATTCAGGATTTTACAAAAGGGCTTTCTGATCTAGTGAGTCACAGACAAGAGTATATTCATTCTGCCCAACGTTCAATTATTAGAGAAAGTATTAAAGAAAACAGAGGTGACTTCCTGTTATTTAGAGAAGCGCTTAACACAAAAACCAGTGGTACTGTTAAGGAACTTTTTGCTAAGATCGATTTTGAAATCCTAACGAATGTATTTCCAATTTGGATCTCTACCGTCAATGATATCGGAACAGGGCTTCCATTGCAAAAGGAAATGTTTGATGTGGTCATCGTAGATGAGGCTAGTCAAATAGATATGTCAACAATACTTCCCATATTTCAGCGGGCTAAAAAAGCAATCGTTTGTGGAGACACGGAACAATTGTCACCAGTAACATTTTTATCGGGAACCAAACAGGAGGATCTTGCTTTCAAAGCAGGAGACAAAACCCTAGCTAAAAAATTTAATTACTGTCACGAGAGTTTTTTGGATGTATGTCACCGTTACGTTAAAGATCAAACCCAACTATTTTTCTTGGATGAGCATTATCGAAGCTTACCGGACATCATTTCTTTTAGCAACAGTCATTTCTACAATAATGAACTGAGAATTATGACTCAGCTACCTCAGAATGCTGAAAAGAAAGGGTTGATCCTTGAGTTTTGCGAAGGAATCAGGACATCAGAAGGGATCAACCACAAAGAAGCTGAAAAATGTATCGGAATTATTCAAAAAATTATTCAGGCTGAACCTTTACCAATAGATAATTCAAGCATTGGTGTATTGAGCCCTTTCAGAAAACAAATCGACTATATTGAAAAATTGATCAGAGACACTTTTGAACTGAAATATATTCAGAGACATAAAATCTCATGTGGAACTGCACATACCTTTCAAGGTAATGAACGAGACATTATGATCATTTCAACCGTTGTAGATGATGTCGCTCATCACGGGACTTTTCTTCACGTAAACAAATCTGATGTATTCAATGTAAGTATTACAAGAGCACGACAAAGACAATATGTCCTTCATTCTTTAACCAGAAATTGTAAGTTTAAAGACCAATTACTTTATGAATATCTATTTGAATTCACAGACAATATTCCACAGGTAAAAATTGAAACCGAAGATGATCTATCTCTTTACTCGGTAACAGAATGGCTGAAGGAACACTTTCTTGTTCAGGACATTCAGATCGATTACGTAATTGCCGGAATTAACATTGATATCTGGGCAAAGATCAATGATCGTCATTTTGGATTTGATGCAGTCGGATTTCCAGGAAACTTTGAAGCAGCAATCAATATCAATAAGTTAAAGATCCTTTCCCGATTAGGAATAAAGGTTATTCCCATCTCTGTGAGTAATTTTGTTTATCATAAGGATGAACTAAAATCGGTCATTTCCAGAAATCTGGCTTAACTCTTTAAAGAACATTTCCAGGTATTATTTGTTTCAGAATAGTGATTTAACATTTTTTGGATTCCTTGAAATACTAACAAGTCGTTCCAATTGTTAATACAAATGAACTAGCTTTGTATAATCAAAGGCTTAACGCCATAATATAGATCGAGATGAGTGACAATAAAATAATTAAAGGATTTTCTAAGCTTTCAAAAGAAGCAAAGATGGAATGGATCGTGAAAGAATATCTGAATAATGATTCTGATGCTGTTGACTTCCTTAAATCCTACTGGCACCCTGATGCTGACAAGCAAAAGTTGCACGATGAATTCATTGAAAATACGATCACTAACTTTTATATCCCATTTGGTGTTGCTCCCAATTTTAGGATCAACGATAAAATTTATTGTGTGCCCATGGCGATCGAGGAAAGTTCAGTAGTTGCCGCTTCTGCTAAATCTGCTTCTTTCTGGTTACAAAGAGGGGGATTCAAGGCTAAAGTACTTTCTACTATAAAGATTGGTCATGTTCACTTTGCTTGGTATGGTCAATACGAGAGATTGCAAGCATTCTTTGAGAAAGTAAAACACAAATTATTTGAAGGCACGGAAGAATTAACGGCCAATATGAGAGCTCGCGGAGGTGGGATCCTCTCTATTGAATTGGTTAATAAATCTGATCTTGAGCCGAATTACTACCAATTAATGGCTCGTTTTGAAACCTGTGACTCGATGGGGGCCAACTTTATCAATAGTTGTCTGGAAGAATTCTCAAAGGTATTTCAGGCAGAAATGGAAGCTGATACGGAGTTAAATGCTGATGAAAAGAGAATTCAGGTGATCATGTGTATTTTGAGTAATTATACACCTGAGTGCATTGTGAGAAGTGAAGTAAGTTGTCCGATTGAACAATTGACGGAAGGAACTGAGATTACTCCTGAGAAATTTTGTGAGAAATTTGAGCAGGCGATCCATGTAGCGCGTATTGAACCTTATAGAGCAACTACACATAACAAAGGTATTTTCAATGGTATTGATTCAGTGGTTATCGCTACTGGAAACGATTTTCGAGCAGTAGAGGCTTGTGGACATACTTATGCTGCCAGAGATGGTCAATACCGAAGTTTAACCGATGTGGAAGTGAAGGACGGAATCTTCAGATTCTGGATAGATATTCCTATGGCTCTTGGAACAGTGGGCGGATTAACGAACTTACATCCAATGGTCAGTTTCTCGCACAAATTGCTTGGAAATCCTAACGCTGAAGAATTGATGATGATTACCGCTACAGTTGGGCTTGCTCAAAATTTCGGAGCAATTCGTTCATTGGTAACTACTGGAATTCAGAAAGGTCATATGAAAATGCATTTGTTGAATATCCTTAACCAATTAGGAGCAACTGAGGAAGAGAAACAGAAAACAGCAGCTTACTTTGCAGATAAAGTTGTTGCCCACAAAGATGTGGTCAACTATTTCTGTGAAATGAGAGGAATAGAAAGTCCGGAAGAGGTAAAAAGAAGATAATATTCTTCTTGGAGTATCTGGTAATTTCGTTGCCCATTCAGATGAAACTCTTTTTAGTATTAATTAATTGTCTAATCATCTCGTTAGCTGGAATTTCGCAGTTTGATCCGGACTCTGTTTATGTAGACTATAATACCTATACTTCCTACAATTCTGTCTATAAGAAGAAATATCGTGCTGGGGGAAACATTATAACAGATACCAACAAAAACAAGATCAGTGAAGTTTTTGAATGTTGTTATGATGACACTTCCCTATTCTATTATCAAAAGAAAATGTACATTCCTGAAGAGAGAATCAAGTATGATTCCATTGTTGATCTTATGGGAAAAAAGAAAGCCAAAATGAAGGTGCTTTCTTATAATGAGGAAGGCAAGGTTATTTATAAGAAAATACTTACTGCCGATCTTAATTCCAATAGAAAGGACCTGCCTTCAAGAAAAGAGGTATTCTGGTATGGCAAAATTATTAGGATAAAAGACAATGATCGGATTGTTGAGAAAGTAGATAATCTCATTCAATAATATAACTTAGACTTAAGTTGACTATTGAATATACTTAAGAATTTACGGAAAGTTAAAAAAATTAACTACTTTAGAAACAACCAACTGCTACATTTTGACCTCAGAAATCCTCACAGAAATTGTTGTAAGCAACTTACTAACGGCTAAACTACTCGATAAGGGAATCGTGGAGATTATATGGCACGAAGATGTATTGGAGGTGGAGCCAGAACATCTTATTGAAATGCAAAATACGGTCAAAGAAATTGGAGGGGGGAGAAAAATGCCTCTTCTTTTTGATCCTAAACATGTGATCGCAACTTCAAAATCAGGAAGGGCATACGCAACATCAGAAGAAGGAGTACAATACTCCAAAGCGATTGCCGTAGTCAATGAAAATCTCGCTCAGGTCTTAATGATGAATTTCTTTATGAGAGTAAGTACTCCTGTAGTTCCAACCAAAGGATTCAAAACCAGAGAAAGTGCGATTAAGTGGCTTACCGAAAACTTTGTGTAAGTTCGTGAGCTGTGATGAAATTTGATAGATATCCTTCAACAACTGATGCATCTCTTAAAGCATGGAATGCTGCAGATGAGTTAATACTTCATTATATTGAAAATGAAAATATCAAATGTAATGCTCCAATTATCTTTAATGATCGCTTTGGATATTTAGCGTGTCATTTAATCGAAAAGTCACCACAGGTAATTGGAAATTATAGAAGTCAGGAGAAAGCTATTGACCTGAATCTAAGAAACAACGACCTTCCTCAAACCGAATATTATTCACCACTTCTGACTGGAGCGAAACCAACAGATCTCGGGATCATTAAAATCCCCAAGTCGCTGGATCTTTTTCAGTTTATGCTGCACCATCTATTCGATAAATTAAGTGACGATGGTTTAGTAATATGTGGCTTCATGACTAAATATTTTTCTCCTCAATTCTTGACAATTGCTGAAGCCTATTTTGAAAATATCATACAGACTAAAGCCCAGAAGAAAGCTCGACTAATGATATTGCAAGGAAAGAAAGACAAACCAAAAGTAGATCTGATCGAATCTTTTAATTGGAATCAGCATTCGTACCAACAATATCTCGGAGTTTTTTCATCAGGACATATCGATTACGCAACACAGTTCTTTCTGGAACATCTTAATGTCTCAACTAATGAGCAAAACATTCTTGATCTAGCCTCTGGAAATGGAGTTATTGCAAGATTCGTAAGAGATCGAAATTCAGAAGCAACGATCCATTTATGTGATGATTCTTGGTTAGCCATAGCTTCATCCAAGCTTAATCTTGAAAATGGAAAGAACATTTTTCACTATGCTGATAATCTGGAACAAATAGAAAACAACTCTCTTGATCTGGTTGTCAGTAATCCCCCTTTTCATTTTGACTTTGAAACGAATATTGATATTACTTTTTCTTTGTTTAAAGAAGTAAAGACCAAACTTAAATCCGGAGGTAGATTTGAATTGGTAGCAAATCGTCATTTGCCTTACAAGCCAGTTTTGGAGGAATTATTCAAGGATGTAATTATCTCTGCAGATAATAAAAAATTCATCATCTATTCCTGTATATAATTTATATTTTAGAGGAATTAAATCTATTAATCATCTCACCTCAGGTGAGCAAATTCTAAAGACAAAACACTATGAAAACCCCTTATTACTATTTTCTTGGTTTATTTTTCTTGTTTTTCCATATCAATGGAAATGCTCAAACAGAGAATTTTATCGAAATTCCGGAATTATCGAAGAAGATAATTGTAAAAGGAGATGCTGTTAAGTATGACAAGGCAATTATTAAAATTCTGAGGGACGACACGTACGACAACGGTGTCGTATTTGGAAGTTGGTTACAAATGGAAGTTACTGGCATCCATGAAATGAACACGTTTGATGGTTATTCGTTTTTACTGTCAAAAAGTTCTATTAAACGAAAAAGTGACGGATTTTTGATCGTAGATAATCATTGGTCTACAGACGGAGATGATGAAGACATTCTACTTGCAAATGGAAGCAACGATGTTGTCTACACAGAAAAGCTAAACACTGGGTCTCCTATGTTTTCTGGGATATATGTCTGGACACTTGAATTTGCAGATATTTGCAGTGGCAAAAGGACATCATTTTCTGTTGATCTAAAGATAATTTCGAGTCCATTTATTGAGAATGAAACAAAAGGCAACATGCAATTCGATGAAGTATTTCTCTATAATGATGAAAGTGAATTCATTTATACCACAGACACATTGTTTACTGGAGATCACAGCCTCACCTTCAGAAATCTTCATGGTATGGTACTTAAAGATAGCATTGCCAAATTAGGACTCGAGATCACATTAAAGAATGAGAAGGGAGAAACCCTTGATTATAAAGAAGATATTATCAGTGGGTCTGATGCTTTTATTGAAGCTGCTGATTTTATTGATAAAAATCTTAATTATGAATTCTCCTTGATAGGAGAAGATATAGGACATCGATTATATTTAACCGTTAGAGTTTGGGATAAGGAAGATCCTAAAAATGAAATAACCACAAAAACTAATTTCTATGTCATTAAATAACACATTTAAACAGTGTTTTTAATCGAATAACTATGACTACTACACCAGAACACGATCAGCGAATTGCTGAATTGACCTTTGCTTCGGTTTACCCTCATTATGTTTCTAAAGTCCAAAAAAAGAATCGCAGTGAGGAGGATTTGCTAGAGGTGATCAAATGGCTGACTGGTTTCAATTCAGCGGAAATAGAGGAATTGATTACATCTAAAGCTACCTTCAAAGAATTCTTTGAAAGAGCCACTTTAAATCCTAATGCGAATCAAATCAAAGGAGTCATATGCGGTTACAGAATTGAAGATATCATCACTCCATTAACCAAACAGGTAAGATATTTGGACAAACTAGTTGACGAACTTGCAAAGGGAAGAGCTATGGATAAAATCCTAAGAGTCTGACTGTACTAACCTGTACTAATCGACACACCAACTCCCAGCAGTTCCCTAAGAATCAATCTTAAGGTTTTCTTTGAAGCATCTTTGGCTATATCTCCAGCAGGATTATAGTGATAGGGCTGTGTTGTATAGTCGCATCCGGAACGAGTAGTGTCGAATAGATCTTTCTCGAATTTTTGCTTGGATACCTCTCTGAAAGTTCCAGAGGTTATATCAAATTGCGACCTTCCAGAAACCAGTAAGTCTATACTAGATTCCAGATCAACCGTTGCCACTGACACAGCCAGATCAATATTTTTAGACATCTTAAGGATCTCCCCTTTCAATCCATAATTCTCATTTAACTGAAGCGGTTCAAGGTCAGTAACCAAAATCAAATGACTGAATCTCAGTGAAGCCATATTCTGAGCGATGGATAAGCCATGTTTCACTCCTGGAGCAGGATCTGTTCCTCCTTTTGCATTGTGAGACTCCAACAATTTTTCCAATTCATCCAGACTCATGTCAGATTTCCTTCCCATGAACAACTGGGTAGCTTCCTCACTAAATGCAGTAATTGAGATTACAGCAGTTGGTGGAGCCTGTTCGTATAAATTCAACACCGCTTTCTTTGCCCTATTCTTACTGATCTTCATCGAACCAGAGTAATCAATCACAAAGTGATAATTCATTGTATCGGTATAAATGTTGGCACATGGACAGGCAACTGCATTTTGAATAGTTGGATGATGCATTTGAAATAAAGCACTTCTCAACTCAGATAAAGCTACCTGAAGAAAGGATGCTTGATAAGGTTCTAGACGCTCTGCTCCTTTAGGTTTATTGGCGATCTGAATCACTGTTAGCATTCTCCCCTTGCTTTCATACTGATTCTTCACAAATGCCTCAATGCTGTTTGAAACCGTCAATGATCCATCAGATATTAGGATTAATCGAGCTGAATCTCGTCCTACATCCCAACTTCTGGATGCATTTTCTAATCCGGATAAAACACTTGTCCCGCCTTTCAATTCGATCAGACCCAACAAGCTATCAACTTTATGTGAAGTATTTACATCCAATCTCCCTGAAAAGATCAAACTTGCATCCGAAGAAAAAGTAGAAAAAGTAACAGGCGTACCTAAAGGTAACTCCTCCAGTAGGCTCACCAGATTTATTCTCAACGTATCGAACACGCCTCCCCTTTTCATTGAACCCGAAGCATCCAAAGCAAATAAGTAAGGTCTTAATCCGTTTCGATCACTCTGAATTTCTTCCTCTGTCAAAGGAGGTTCAGCACATCCGCATTCTACTCCTTCTCCCTGAGCAATTACGGTCACATCATCAAACTGATAAAATGCTTTCGAACTCAAACCATCTACCTGAAAATAAGGTTCATAACCAAGCTCCTTCATTTCTACTGCTTCGCTACTTCCAAACTTTCCTAGTGTAATGAACTGCTCTCCGCCACTGGCCACGTAATAGCCATTGTACCTGATCCACTTAGTTGCAGTCACAAACTTTCCATCCTCAGCATACAAGCTAGCTTTCAAAGAAGTCAGATCTTCCGTATTTGTTATCAGGTCGCGATCATGATGAAGCAAAATCCCAAGATCAGCAGCTGCCCATTTGGATGAACGGTGAAGAAGGACTGAAAAACTTATACAGTATGCCTGACCTTTAACCAAAGGTTGGGATAATTGTCCTGTAATAAATTCCGTATTTGTTTTCTCTTGCTTAGAACTACCGAGAACCATTCCGATAGCATTGTAGCCTGAGTTAGCTTTTGCAACGCTTCTTTCAGGCTCCATAAAAAGCTGAGGGGAACGCTTGTGCAAAGGACTATACCAATAGTTGGATAAATAACCTACCTTCTTCAATTGTCGTGTACCATTTGAAGTATAATTAGTCTCTTCGAAACCCGGATTGATCACCAAATTCTTCTGAGCTCCTATTGATTGAAAACAAAAAAGGATCGCTATGTAAGTTATCCATTTCATTTAATCTTCATCCGTTAACCAATAATAGAAATTTTGCTTAGGCAAGTAACCATCCAAAAATTTGACCACTTGATAATTCTCATCGAGGATCACTGTTGTCGGATACTTTATCGTTCCATCCTTTTTTGCCCATTTTCTAGCCAGATCCTGAATCCCCCTATTTCCACCATAGATCTTATAATTGTACGTGGTATCATTCAATGTAATGGTTTGGTTCTCCTCTGCATTTAACTTGATGTAGTAATAATTCGAGTTTAATTCATTCTTGACTTTCTTGTAAGGGTAGACTTTTTGATCCATTAATTTACAGTAACCACACCAGGGCGTTTCGATCTTCACAAGGATTGGCTTCACCTTAATTGCCATACTATCTTCAATGTCATGAATACTTGTCCAGTTCAACTCCTGTGCTGACATGTTGAACCAAAATAATCCAGATAATATGATAAGAATTGTTTTCATGATCTAAATGTACTCAAAAACTTTGCCGAAGCGATCACTCGCCTTCCTAATGACTTTCCATATTATTTTTTTGCCTATTCATTAGTAGCTGCGTGTATTTTCAATAAATTTGAAACATCCACTCAAGAATGAGCTGGATCAAATTGAATTTAGATGAGAGAGAAATTACAAGAACAATATGGTTATCTTCTGGAAAATGAACTTCTGGATGAGATTGCTGAGATAGGTACTATTAGAACTATTCAGGCTGAAGGACATTTAATCGATCCAGGACAATATATCAAGAGTATTCCTTTATTGATGGAGGGAGTAATCAAAGTATCACGTCTGGATGAAAATGCTGACGAGCTATTGTTGTACTTTATTGAAAGTGGTGATACATGTGCTATGACCTTGAATTGCTGTATGCAAGGATCCAAAAGTGAGATTAAGGCCGTTGCCGAAACGGATGCAACGCTATTGATGGTTCCTTTGGAAAAAATGGAAGACTGGTTGGTAAAGTATCGTTCATGGAGAAACTTTATCCTGAATTCCTATCAAGCTAGATTACATGAAGTACTTCAAACAGTGGATAGCATTGCTTTCCTTAAAATGGATGAGCGATTATTGAATTATCTTCAGGACAAGACCAAGATTGGACACAGTGAAACTATTCATATTACACATGAGGAAATCGCAAAAGATCTACATTCCAGTCGAGTGGTGATCTCCAGACTTCTCAAAAAACTCGAAAATGACGGTCAGGTAAAATTGCACCGAAACAGTATTGACGTAATCGAGTTATAATGCCAGTTCACAATTCCAAAAAAGAGAAGATCACCGATTGGCTTGCGTTGGAAAGAACCAAGATGGCCAATCAACGTACTTTATTGGCTATGCTACGTACAGGTTTTTATTTTTTGGTAATGGGATTGACCGTGATCACCGTTGAGAATCTAGACGACCTTAGAAAATACTACTGGCTCTTTTTTGTGGTAGGAATGTTATTTATTTTTATTGGAATTGGACACTACTTCTACAACAATAACAAACTGAATAAGAAATACGAAAGCTCGATGGAAGATGGCGAATAAGAGTATTTATAAATTGATCATTGGAGTTTTCTTCATAGGTGCTGGCATCTTTGGTTACTTTACCAAGACAGGTTACTTACAATTATTAGCAATCGCCATCGGAGCCTATGGCGCATGGAATTTAGGATGGGGAATCTATCTAAGAAAAAAGGAAAAGTCATTGTCGGAATAGTGACTTGAGGAAATTCAACACAAAAAAAGGAGCAGACATCACGCCTGCTCCCTTTTAAACCAATTTATCGATATCAATTACTTTCCAGTAATCTTCAACTCTACCCTTCTGTTCAACGCTTTACCTTCTGGTGTAGCATTGGTTGCTCTAGGAACTTCTTCTCCATATCCTTTTGCTTTCATTCTTGAACGATCAATACCTTTCCCTACCAGATAATCTACGGCAGACTGTGCTCTACCTTCAGACAATTTTTGGTTAGAAGAAGCAGAACCATCTGAATCTGTATGTCCCTGAAGTTCGATTTTGATCGTAGGATTTTGTTTCAGGAAGTCAGCCAATTGATCCAAAATTCTGTATGAACGCTCATCCAGATCCGTTTTACCTGTTTTGAAAAGTAAGTCTTCCACGACAATACTTGCTCCAACTTCAATAGGCGTCAACATCACCACTTTTTCGATATCCACCATCTCAGTTACCGTAATCTTTTCTGTCTTGTTGAAGTATCCTTCTTTAGAGATCAAGATCTCGAACTTGTTATTGATCTTTAAAGGATAACCAGCAGGAGGCAAGTTATTCATGGCAATTACTGAACTTTCTCCTTCATTCTCACCACTTACACTAGTCGCAATGATATTTGTCTTGATCGGTTTCTTAGTAGACTCATCCAAAACTGTCAACTTCAGATTCGCTGCAAGCAATTCTTTGTTCATCAAAAGCGTCTTACTTACCGTTCCTTCCTTATCTCTTTTAATGGTCAATTCTGCATCGTCATAACCTTCAGCACGAGCGATGATCTTATGCTCAGGACCTACCTCAAATTCTTTATTGAATTTGTCATGTTGTCCCAGACTTTCTTCTTGACCTGTATCAGGATTAATCACAAACAACTCCACTTTCACTGGTTCTCCAGTTTCTTTATCCTGCATTTCTAACTCCAGATCAAAAAACTTGATCGTTTTACTCAAATAAACCTGCTGAACAAGATCCTCTCCATTCGCATGATTAATAGAAATCTCTTGCGTATGGTATCCTTCTTTAGAAACTACCAATTTGTATTCTTCTTTCTGATTGATCAGTCTGTTTCCTTTTTCAGCATAGTCAAAGAATAGTGTAGCTTCTCTTTCTTCTCGAGTAACATTGGTTATTTCAGCTTTAGCCTTAACCGGTGTAATTGAGTCCTCTTCGAATACATTTACCAGTAAGAAGTATTGTTTTACTTTTTCACTTTGCTTTATCTTATAATTCAAGAACACCTCAACCGAACCCGCTTTCTTTCCAATTGGATCACTTAAACTTGATGTATTCACATCATAGCTTACTCCTATATTAAAGTTGGTAGATAGGTACTTTAATCCAATCACCGCAGCATCTCCTAAACGATAGGCTCCTCCTAGTCCGAATCCCATGATCTTTTCTTGAGTTTTAGAAAGGTAGTAAGCAAAATCGGCTCCGACCAACACATGCGTTTCAGTTCCTTGTACCATAGCCAAAGCTCTCGGTGTGATCGACAATAGGTTAATGTTGTGGGTATACCCTCCCACAATTGAGAATCTCATTGGCAATTTATACCCAGCGATGAGCTGTGAGTTATCCGGCTGATTCACATTAAAAGCAGTTACTCCCAAATTGAATTTATTCAACCCAAGAGAATCATTTTGAAAAAAGGTTATGGAGGGAGATACTTCCAACCCCTTTACTACTGGGTTCGTTAGATCTTCCCCAAGAGATAAAGAGGAATTATAATTTCCACTTTGGAACTGACTCCCCGTTTGGATCTGACCAATATCAGTGGTACCATTGAAATAACCAACTTTGGCACCAATTGATAACTGACTTTTTCCAATTCCCAACAAATATGCTCCTGCTAAAGAAAAGTGATTTGTTCTTAAATATCCTCCTTCTCCTACTCTATCATTGATGAATGAACCACTGATCACAGCAACCTTTTTATTGCTGTTCGCTTTTCTGATTGGTAAGATCCCTTCAAACTGTGAAGTAGAGAATGGCTGAACGATTGACATCCACTGACTTCTATGGATTAAAGTAAGGTTTATATCATCACGCATTCCAATCGCAGATGGATTAGACAATGCTGTTGAATATTCAAAATTTGAGTAAAATGCATCCTGTGCTCTAACTGATACAGCTAACACAGTGATGAAAAGTATGCTAAGTAAATTCTTCATATCTTCTAATTATCTTCTGAGTAAAACTGTTCCTTTATTGCTTCCATTAAAACTTATGGTATTTCCATAAATATCAGTTCCCTCCAAGGTCCAGACGTATGTTCCAGCAGGTTGTTCCTCTCCATTTGCCATTCCATCCCATCCTGTTGTCTGCATTTCATTGACATCAGTCGTTTCATAGATCATGTCTCCCCATCTGTTATAGATCTTAAAGTGGATCGTCTCAATTCCATTACCATAAACCAGAAACTCGTCATTACTCCCATCCATATTTGGACTGAACATATTCGGAACGAATACAATGATCGATTCATCAATAAATACATTTACAGTTCCTACTCTGAAACAACCATTAGTTTGTTCTATCACCACTTCATAAAGTGTATCATTTTGTGGAGAAACTGTAATTGTCTGTGTATTTTCACCCGTATTCCAAGAATAAGAAACTCCATTCTCTGCAATAAGATCGATGATCATTCCGATGTAGATCGTAGTATCTTCATATAGTTCGAAATAGGTATATTCCGGAGAGAAAGTCACTGTATCATAGAATTCACAATTATTGGCATCTGTGGCAATTACAGAGTATTCTCCAAACTGAGTCACCTCCAATGTTGGATTCCCACTTGCATCTGACCATGCATAGGTATCAAAAGTAAATTGGCTTCCTGCGTCCAAAACTACTGTATCACCGATACAAAACTCAACATCTCCTCCTAAATCCAATGGTGAAACAGGATGTAACGAGATTTCTATCGAATCACGCGATTCACATCCATCCAGATTAGTCAAAGTACAATAGTAAATACCAGCTGAAGAAACCGTTTCCTGAGAACTTTGTCCACCTGTATTCCATAAGTATTGAGTTAAGCCACCACTTTGATTTGTAGCATCTAATCCTAAAGAGGTTCCAGGACAAATAGTGGTGTCATTTCCTAGATCAACAACTGGTCCTGCTAATAGATTGTAATTCAAAGAATCATAACTGATACACCCCTCTGGTGTGACTACAGTAACATAAATATCTACATTAGAACCTGATGGTGAATATGTAAACTCATTTGCTGTTGTAGTATCAATATGATTAGATAAACTTCCTTCAGCCCAGTAGTAAGTGCCACCATCAGCAACATCAAACTCCTGATCTGAACCAATACATGGCGCATTGGTTAATTGAAGTTGAGGATTAATTGAAGAAACCATTGTCACATCCAAAACATCATTAGTTCCAAATTGTGAACTGTAGCATCCAGGTAGATAATCAAAACTCAAGGTGTACATTCCTCCTGTATTTCCATGGAAAATTGTATTTGGATCCTGTGCATCCAAAAATCCACCTGTACCTCCACTTAAAATGCTCCATTGTCCACTTCCAAAACCAGCTAACTGAAGAGAATCATCACATCCTACGGCTGTTGCAGTTCCGGCATCGATCGTACTGTATTCCCATTTAAATCTAAATTTAAATGAAAAACATCCTACCGAATATTCACCGATATGCCATTCACAATATGATGAATCTCTCATATTAATGCTAGGATGAGAGCCTCCAGAACCAATGTATGGATTGTGATTTTGTCTGTCATCATCTTCTTGAAGGCCAGCTAGACAAGAGCTAGAAAAAGAGCATCGATCAGCTCCAGTTCCTCCATCACAATCATCCTCCCAAAAGTCAATACGAATATCCAGCAAAGATGCTGTTGTATTCGTTTGTCTTTCATAATAAGTCCCTAAAGCTGCACCTTGTACAACTGGCTGATAGATGTTAGGCAACGTATTATCCGTAAAGTGACAATCTCCTAGATGCCATGTTGTCCCCATGGTATTGTCTTTATACCATAGCTTCCAGGTACTTTCATTATCACTTCCGGATCCATCCTGACAACTGTGTTGTACAAATTCCAAAATCTCAAACTCGTAATTGATCGGTGCCTGGGCTCTACCAACCAAAGATCCTACAAGTAAAGAGAATAATAATAAACTCTTCTTCATCTTACTTTATGATTTCTATTTTGTGTATTGAAGATCTTCCTTCTTCGTTGAAAATTCTTAGAAAATACATTCCTGACTCGAACGAATTAATCTGAATTGGACCGTTCACTTTATCCAACTGAACAATTCTACCTAGTTTGTCTCTAAGTTCAAAGTACATTCCATTCACATTACCTTCGATGAACAACACATCTTTAGCAGGATTGGGATAAACTATAAATTCATTTTGTAATTCTGAAACTCCAATATTGTTTAGAATATAGGTATCACTTGCAACACAACCATCTGAATTAGCTACCTCTATCGTGTAGGAACCATTTTGGGTAGGTGTATATGAGGATGTAGTAGCTCCTCCAATCATACCACCGTTGTAATACCATTGATTAAAGGGATAGCTAATCGTTGTCGAAAAAACACCATTTACCAATTGAATAACTGGATCAGGTGCTGCTAAAACTTCAAACTCAACAGAATCAATTCCAGAGCAATTAGTGTTAGAACCATTAACATAAACCACAGAATCCCCTAGCTGCAAAACGTAATTGAATTCACCCGTTACATTAGATTCTTCAATCGCGGATAAATCATTAACATAGAACTCATAGTTGGTGGCATTAAAGGCATCGAAGGTTACTTCATCTCCTTCACAGTACTTTGTAACATTACTTGTTATTTGAGGAGCCGGAAGATTGTACACATATACGTTTACGGTATCTGTTGTGTGAGCAGTCAAACAACCAGGTAAATTGCTCCATAATAAACGATAGGTCTCTCCTACCGTTCCGCTAAATCCAGAAGTTGGACTTTGATCGTTAGTTAAACCGCCTCCGGTCCCTGAATATATTGACCATTCTCCGCTTCCTTCTGCCCCCAAATTAATACTTCCAGTTCCGCAAATAGATTGCGAAGGTCCACCACTAAAGTTGGTGTATTCCCACTTTACTCTAACTTCAAAACCAAAATCACCAACAGAATAGGAATAATTGGTCCAAGCACACTGACTTCCTGCATATATGTTAATCGCTGGATAGTTTCCAAAACTTCCAACCAACGGAGACCAAAGTTCATGACAATCATCTCCGCTATCGAACGAACATCTATCCGTTGAACCTGGAGAATTCGAGAAATTATCATCTTCCCATGCTTCAAATTTCAATTCAACACTTGTCGCAGAAGTTCCTGTGACATCCAATAAAATTTTGTCCGCACCTGATGGAACATGAGTATATACAGCATTTCCATCTGAAGAATGACAAGTACCTCCTGTCCAGGATGGATTTTGATCATCCCTTCCCCACAACTTCCAGGTTGGTTCTTCATCGTCTCCAAAACCGTCATCACATCCCGTGATACTAAAAGAGACAATCTCAACTTTGTAATTGATCAACTGAGCAAAACTGCTAAAAGTAAAAGTTAAGATAAACAGAGTAAAAAGTGTACGCATAGGCTATTTAATTTCGTTGTCTAAGTTATTCCCAAGGATGTTATCAATTTGATTTACCTTGTAAAGAATATGTTAAATTAGGAAATCATTTAGACATTATGAAATAATAAGTCTCTACATTGAAAAAAAACATCCTGATCAATGTTCTTTCATTAATGTAAAGAATAATCATCTTCCAATTCAACCCGCTTGAAATTCTCTTCAATTCTTGTGACCTTTAAGATTGACCTTGTATTATTTAAAATATTTGTAACGAATAATTGCCCTTTCAGTACGTCTCCAATATCTAATACGATCTTCATTACTTCAGTAGCCATTTGAAGACCAATCAACCCTGGTAGAACTCCCAGAACACCTACTTCATTACAATTAGGTCGATCTGTCTTTTTAGGTTTATCAGGGAACAAACATCTTAAGGATGGACCTTCTCCAAAATTGAATACAGTTACTTGTCCTTCAAACTTATA
Source organism: Flavobacteriales bacterium (assembly GCA_020635565.1). GTDB lineage: Bacteria > Bacteroidota > Bacteroidia > Flavobacteriales_D > Parvicellaceae > Parvicella. Next base: position 159,812 of record JACJZN010000006.1, read on the forward strand.
AATAGAGCCATAAACAAGAGGTTTATTTAACATGAGCGTTGCATCTCCCAGTAGCATCCTTGTTTCGAAATTATCTGTTCCATCCACTACAATATCGAATCTTCTCAAAACATCAAATACATTATCTCGAGTTAGGTATTCCTTAAATAACACAAATTCTACCTCCTCATTTAATGTTTTCAGTTTCTCAGCAGCTACTTCAACCTTCAGTTTTCCAACTTCACTTTTCGAATAAAGAATCTGTCTTTGAAGATTTGAAAGATCAACTCTATCTCCATCAATCATTCCTATCACCCCAATTCCTGCTGCTGCGAGATACTGAAGAATAGGAGTACCCAATCCACCTGCACCTACAACCAACACTTTCGCTTCCTTTAACTTCAACTGACCAGATATACCTATCTCTGCAAGTGAAATATGACGTTGGTATCTATTAAATTCTTCTGGACTAAGCATAAGCAAAAATAGGAAGTAATGTGAGTACTTCCTATTCTTTGGAAAAAATGGTTCAATTAGAATTTCAATGTCAATCCCAGAAAAAAGTTGGTGCCGGCCTGTGGAAATAATCCTGTCAAACTATATCTATTAGTTCCTTCTCCTTCTGCAACTTCATACAAATCGCCATAAGAACCTCCTGAAGATTGAAATCGATAGTTCCAGGCGTTAGAAACATATTGTTCATTAAAGAGATTTCTTACCCATAAACTCAGATTAATCTCCTTGATCGTCTTCGTTTTCAAGCTGTAGGTCACTCGTGCATCGTTGACCAAGTATGCATCTAACTTAGCATACTCACTCTGCGTATTGTCAATGTATTGTTTTCCTACGTACTTGGTTATAAAAGCAATTTCTAACTCTTGCTTATCAGATTTAATTGGAGAATACATTAATTGACTTCCTGCAATTATTCCAGGTGAAAAGGCGATGTCTGTATTTTCATGGATCACTTCGATCTGTCCCCAGGTATCCCAGTCATCAATATATTCATTGAATTGTTTGATTTTGTTTGTACTTATAGTTGCATTCAACATCCACTGAATTTTCTTGTGTAATTGTGCCCCTCCACTGATCTCTACTCCCCTTCTGTAACTCTCAGGAACATTTTGACGAATAGCCGCCCCTACATCATTTAATTCTCCTGTCACGATCAACTGATTTTTATATTCCATTGCATACAGATTTACATTCCCAAAGAATTTGTCGTACTTCACTCGGTATCCAGCTTCTATGTCCATCAATTGCTCATGCTGAGGTCTGCTATTCGGAGTTGAATTGGTGTAATCATCCCTATTGGGTTCTTTATTACCTATTCCGAAAAAACCATATACATTATGATTTTTATTGATCGCATAATTAACTCCTGCTTTAGGATTAATGAAATTCAAATTAACGGATTGATCCACATTGTTTAGATCATTATCAAATCCAAGAAAAGAATATGATATCATCCTTGTCTGTAAATCTGCCATAACACTTAAATCTTCGGTAATATGATAATTAAGTTTAGCATAAGCATTGATATCATTTTTGGTTGCGTCATTTTCATAGTATCGATGACCTAAAGATCCATTACTTGCAAATTCTGCCCAAATGATCTCTCCATAGTGTCCACCAAGATATTGATTTGCACCTCCTCCAATTACTAAATCCAACTTATCAGAACTGTATTCCGCAGACATCACCGTACCATAAAAATGATTGTCCAGCCATCTTCTTCTGATCAAATCCGTTTCCGTTATTGTATCACCAGCTGGAGTGATCACATCATTCAATCCATATGCGGATAGGCTCTCCTTTGACCAATAATTGATCTCTGCGTTGTGAGCAATTCCTTTATATTGCTCATAATATCCAATCCCACGTGTATAATGAAGAGCAGCGTTAAATTTTAATCTTTTGCTTGCATTGTACACGTAATGCAATTGATAATGGGTTTGGGTATAATCATCTACCTCATTAGCATAGTTATAAGGATTGAAGGTTCTAGCCGAGTCCATAAAGCTAAGCGGCACGCCATACCACGCCTGATATGTTCTTTCATGACCTCCAAATGTGACTGCTTTTATCATGGATTTCTCTCCAACATAAGCCCCTGATAAGTAAAAAGATTTTAAATTGGATGCAGATCTGTCTATGTATCCATCAGATAGAATATTTGACAATCTTCCATCAAACACGAATTTATTATTGATCATACCCGTTCCAAATTGAATCGAATTGCGCAACGTATTAAACGATCCAACACTATTGGAAATAACCCCATAAGCATCAGGACTGCTTTGTAAAGTATTGACATTAATACTGGCTCCAAATGCCCCAGCTCCATTGGTCGAAGCGCCAACTCCTCTCTGGATCTGAATATCACTTGTAGAAGAGGCAAGATCCGGCATATCAACCCAATAGGTTCCTTGAGATTCGGAATCATTGATCGGAATTCCATTGATCGTAACATTGATTCTTGTGGCATCAGAACCACGAATTCTCATTCCTGTATAACCAACGCCAGCTCCAGCATCAGATGTTGTAACTACTGAGGTTTGCTGATCCAAAAGAATTGGAAGATCTACACCTTGATTGTTCTTTTGGATCTGTTCTTTGGTTACATTTTCATGCGCAACAGGAGCATTCGCTCTAACTCTTGTTGCTTTCACCACAAATTCTTCCAGTTCAGTCGTTTTGGAGGTTTTAAGTGAGTCTGATTTGACCTCACTTTCTGTTTGTGATTGCACCAAACTTTGAAGTGCAAAAACTGTTGTAATGGTAACAATTACCTTTTTCATTTTGATTTAAATTAAATGTGTCCAACCAGAGGCGAGATAAACACGGTACAACAAACATTTAATCGACTTAGAGCATCACTTTTCTGCAGCAAAGTTTACTTTCTGTCTAATCCCTACGCCAGCATTATCTGGATCAGGTACGAAATTGCTAATCAGGCAATTCCTGGGTATAATCTCAGCCACATTAGATGCAGCACCCCTTGAGTTGGGCGCAAAGGTAAATCAATGCTCCTGATTTCCAAGAGCTACTTGAAATTTATTTCTCGCAAAGCATTTTTACAATTCTCCAATCGAATGGAACCCGAACCTTTAATGATTCGGTAGGGAACATTTAATCTTTTGATCTCCTTTAAATAGATTTCATACAATTCCATCAGATCTTCCGGATTTTCTCTCAAAGGATCGCTCTCCCAGATCAGATCTGGATAACACAATAGATATAGATCAGGCAATCTTTCATTCAGATTATCCAAAATCCATTGATCACAAGCATCGTATTTATATTCAGACCAGATCTTGATTGTTAACAGATCTGTATCACTTATCATATGACTTGCTGAATGTATTCTCTCCTCCAATTTGATCTGTCCTTCTGCTATTCTCTTTAAGTCATTCAGATCATATGGACGATCTAATTCTCGTATATAACTTCTAGCATATTCTTCTACAACTGGGCAATCATATTCCTCCCCCATCTGTATACACAGGGTGGTTTTTCCCGTAGATTCCGGACCTGTTAAAACAACTTTTTTCATCCGTCAATTAATTTTCTTCGCCACTCCAGAAATCCCGAAATTGCCAAAGCGGTAAACAACAAAAACTGAATACTGCTTAAAGGAAGTCCTTTGTACCAATAAAGCGGAATTGAAATCACATCGGCAACTATCCACATGATCCAATTCTCTATCTTCTTCAAAGCCATCAACCACATTCCTACCAAACAAATCGCTGTGGTAAATGAATCTACAAATGGAACCGTACTCTTTGTATATTGGATCAGTATAAAATAAATGATCACCCAAAAAGTTGCAATCAGAGCTACACTGTAAATATTCTGTACTCTCGTGTTCTTTGTTATAGATAACACTTCCCCTTCCTTCTTCTTCTTCCAGTTTACCCAGCCATAAACACTCATTCCGAAATAGAAAACGTTGATCCCCATATCTGCATAAAGTCCTATTTCGAAACACAAATAGACGTAGATAAGAACAGAAATTATTCCTGTAGGATATACTAGAATATTTTCCTTTTTAGAAAACCAGACGCTTAAAACCCCAAATGTAACGCCTAATATTTCTAATTCAGACATATTTTGTGCGGCACTCACTATTTCACTCCAAACGTCCATAAAAGTAATGTTGGCGTAAACTTAAATAAAAATCCCTGCTCATCTATGATGAACAGGGATTTAACACACGATATATTGATTTGAATCAAACTGTTAATAACAATAAGATCCTTTTTCAATCAGTTTTTGGGCGATTCTTTGTCTTGCTTCTTTAGAATTGAACGGCTCATGCTTAGTGAAACGCTTCAATCCCATCATCATCATTCTTAACTCATCACCTTCCACAAATGAATTCAGAGCATCTTTCCCTGCCTTGTTGATCAAGTCGCACATGTCATAGATCAAAACTCTCATCATATCTAATTGCTCAGCACATGCTGCTTCACCTTTGATAGATACCATTTTCTCAACTCTCAACAATGTAGATTCAGCAACGTATATCCATGTAACGATATCAGCCACATTCATCAAGATCTCCTGCTCTTTAGCCATTTTCTCTGCCAATTTCTGAGCAGCTGTTCCAGCAATCATCAATAGAGCTTTTTTGAAGTTCTTGATGTACTTCTTCTCTGCAGCAAATAATGTTTCATCTGGAGCTCCGAAATCTGGAATACTCATTAACTCATTTCCAACTGCCATTGCAGGCCCGATAAGATCTAACTCTCCTTTCATCGCCTTTCTCAGGATCATACTTACTGTCAACATTCTGTTGATCTCATTAGTTCCTTCGAAAATTCTGTTGATCCTTGCATCTCTATAAGCTCTTTCGATATGTGTCTCAGCAGAGAATCCCATACCACCATGGATCTGAACACCTTCATCCACAACATAGTCTAATGTATCTGAACCATAAACTTTCAAAATAGCACACTCAGGAGCGAATTGTTCAATCCCTTTCAAGGTAGCTTCAGCTTTGTCCATTCCTCCTTCCATCAAGGCTTGGATAGCATCATCAATATTTTGTCCTGCTCTATAAGTTGCTGACTCTGTTGCAAATGTTCTAATACACTGCTCAGCCATTTTATGACGGATTGCACCATATTTAGAGATTGGTCTTCCGAATTGTTCTCTTTCGTTTGCGTATTTAACTGACTCGTTGATTGCCATTTTAGCACCTCCCATTACACCAGCACCTAACTTGATACGTCCGATGTTTAGGATGTTAACTGCAATTTTAAACCCTTGTCCTCTTTCGTAAAGTTGGTTCTCAACAGGAATAACCACATCATTGAAGAATACTTGTCTTGTTGAAGAACCTTTAATACCCATTTTCTTCTCTTCAGCGTTCATAGTAACACCTGGAGTATTTGCTTCGACAATAAATGCTGTTAAATTCTCATCGTCATCAATTTTAGCGAAAACAGTTAATACATCTGCAAAACCTGCATTCGTGATCCACATCTTCTGACCATTAATGATCCAAGATTTTCCGTCATCTGAAAGTTTTGCTTTCGTCTTACCACTGTTTGCATCAGAACCAGCTGACGGTTCAGTCAAACAGTAAGAAGCCTTCCATTCTCCTGAAGCTAATTTTGGAATATACTTTTGCTTTTGAGCTTCGTTACCATAGTAAAGAATTGGTAACGTTCCAATTCCAGTATGAGCTCCATAAGCCACGGAGAAAGAGTGACCTCCACCCAAAGCTTCAGTAGCCAAAAGTGAAGTTTTAAAATCAACTCCCATTCCTCCCAACTCTTCTGGAACTGAAAGTCCTAATAATCCAAGTTCTCCTGCTTTTTCAACCAATCTAGGCATTAATTCAGGATCTTTCATAGAATCTATCTCATCTAAAATCGGATGAATTTCTGCTTTCAAGAAATCCATACACATCTGAGCAATCATTTTCTGCTCTTCACTCCATTCTTCTGGAATGAAAATCTCATGAGCTTCAGTATCTCTGATGATGAACTCACCACCTTTAATTGCTGACTTATTTTTTGTTTCTGTTGACATAACGTAATATTTAAGTTTAGTGATTTATGCTTAATTTATAAAAGTTCAAAAATTCCTGCAGCCCCTTGTCCAGTTCCTACGCACATAGAAACTACACCATATTTCTGCTCTCTTTTCTTCATCTCATTCAATAGCTGAACAGTCAATTTAGCTCCAGTACAACCAAGTGGGTGTCCAAGTGCAATGGCACCTCCGTTCACATTTACTAGATTTGGATCAATCCCCAACTCTCTGACACATGCAACTGCCTGAGAAGCAAATGCTTCGTTAATCTCGTATTGTTGAATATCATTCAAAGATAACCCTGCTTTTTTCAGTGCCTTTGGAATTGCGTATAATGGTCCCATTCCCATCACTTTAGGCTCCAAACCTACTACGCTGTAATTCACCAATCTTGCGATCGGCTCTACGCCTAGTTCTTTCACCATTTCTTCAGACATTACCATTACAAAAGCAGCACCATCCGATGTTTGAGAAGAGTTACCTGCAGTTACAGATCCTCCTTGAGCAAACACAGGCCTCAATTTTGCTAATCCCTCCAATGAAGATGCTCTTGGGCCTTCATCGGTATCAACAATATATTCTCTCTCTTGTCTTTTTTCATTTTCATCCAGAAAAACGTGCTTAACGTTAATCGGAACGATATCGTCTTTAAATCGTCCTGATTGTACAGCCGCTAAAGCTTTCTCTTGTGAACTTAAAGCGAATCGATCTTGGTCTTCTCTAGTCACATTGTATCGAGTTGCTACTTCTTCAGCAGTTAATCCCATACCCCAATACCAATCTGGATGTTCCTTTCCAACTTTAGCATTTGGAACGATTCTCCATCCTCCAAAAGGCATTCCTGACATTACCTCTACTCCACCTGCTATAATGCAATCTGCAGCACCTGAGGCGATCTGACTTGCAGCCAATGCAATCGTTTGAAGTCCTGATGAACAGTATCTGTTCACCGTCATACCTGGTACATTCTCTGAATTCAATCCCATTAAAGAAATCATACGACCAATGTTCAAACCTTGTTCTGCTTCTGGTGTAGCATTTCCGACAATTACATCGTCAATTCTTTCAGGATCTAAATTTGGAAAATCCTTCATCAAATGCTTGATCACATCTGCAGCTAAATCATCTGGTCGAGTAAATCTAAACAGTCCTCTAGGTGCTTTACCTACGGCTGTTCTATATCCTCCTACTATATATGCTGTTCTCATTTTGTTTACGCTTTTTTAGTTTCTTAATATTTTTCCTGTAGTTAAGATACTTTGTATTCTTTCCAAAGTTTTCTTCTCAGTACATAGCTCCAAGAAAGCTCTTCTTTCTAAATCTAATAAGTACTGTTCAGAAACTTGTGTAGGTTCAGAAAGATCTCCACCACACATTACGAATCCTAATTTCTCAGAGATCAATTTATCGTGTTCAGAAATGTACTTTCCACTCCACATCGAATTTGCTCCTACGTAAACGATTCCCAATCCTTCATTACCATAAACGGTGATATCTTTTCGCTTAGCTGGTTGCTGATAACCTTTATTAGCCATATTCAAACAAACTTGTTTTGCGTAAGCTAACTGATGAGCTCTGGATACCACTACTTCATCAACACCTTGTCTATAATAACCTAATTCAAATGCTTCATAAGCCGAAGTAGCCACTTTAGCCTGACCAACAGTCAAAAATCTATTTCTTAGGTTATTGATTCTGATATCACCTTCTTTTAAGTCATCATGATTTCTAAGAGCAAACTCTTTGGTTCCTCCACCTCCTGGGATCAATCCGACACCAAACTCAACTAATCCTGTATAAGTTTCAGCGTGAGCAATAACTTTATCAGCATGCAATGACATTTCGCATCCACCTCCTAAAGCTAAGTTATGCGGTGCAACGATAACAGGTATTGAAGAATACCTTAATCTCATCATGGTATTCTGGAATGCTCTGATCGCAAAATCCAGCTCATCGTATTCTTGCTCAACAGCCATCATAAAGATCATACCAACATTGGCTCCCGCTGAGAAGTTCTCTCCTTCATTCGAGATGATCACTCCTTTGTACTGATCTTCCTGTTCTGCCAGATCAATAGCTTTGTTAATTCCCTGAAGAACTCCTCCTCCAATAGTATTCATCTTCGTATGGAATTCAACGCATAGGATACCATCACCTAAATGAATGATATGTACATCCTCGTTCTTCCAAACTGTATTCGTTTCTCTAAGATTTGCTAAAGACACCAACTCTTCAGTACCAGGAATTACCTTATAAGCACCAGCGTTGATATCGTAATATTTCTTGTTTCCGTCTTCTACTTTATAGAAAGAGGTAACACCTTTCGCTTTCATATCATAAACGAATTGCGCAGGTTTTTTACCCATCTCTTCCATGGTAGCGATTACTTTATCAAATCCGATCGCATCCCAAGTTTCAAAAGGTCCCATTTCCCATCCAAAACCAGCTTTCAGAGCTTCATCAATCTTATATAACTCATCTGAAATCTCTGGAATTCTGTTCGTCACATATTGGAACACTCCAGTAAACACGCTTCTGTAAAAATCACCTGCTTTATCCTTTCCTCCGAAAAGAATTTTCGTTCTTTTACCTAAATCTGATTCAAGTTTAGCGGCTTCAAGAGTAGCAAACTTTACTTTATTTTGAGATCTGTATTCAAGCGTCTCAAGGTCAAGTACTAGAATCTCTGATTTTCCTTCTGCATTGGTAACTTTCTTATAAAAACCTTGTTTAGACTTAGAGCCTAACCAACCATTTTCCACCATTTTTGAAACGTATGACGGAATTTCGAAAACTTCCTTTCTTTCATCATTAGGACAATTATCTTTTACCCCGTTAGCTACATGTACCAAAGTATCTAACCCAACCACATCACAAGTTCTGAAAGTAGCTGATTTAGGTCTTCCCATTGCTGGACCGGTTAACTTATCAATCTCTTCAACTGTTAGTCCCATTTTAGCAACTGTATGGAAAAGATCCTGAATAGCATACACACCAACTCTGTTCGCAATGAAAGCAGGAGTATCTTTACAAAGAACCATTGTCTTTCCAAGAACTTTTGCACCATAATCCATTACAAAATCAATTGCCGATTGATCTGTTTTAGGTGTTGGAATAATCTCAAGAAGTTTTAAATATCTTGGTGGATTAAAGAAGTGCGTTCCGAAGAAGTTCTTTTGGAAATCTTCACTTCTACCTTCCAACATCATGTGAATTGGAATACCTGAAGTATTTGATGTAATTAATGTTCCAGGCTTTCTGTATTTTTCAACGTTTTCAAAAACGATCTTCTTAATATCCAATCTTTCAACAACTACTTCGATCACCCAATCTGCATCAGCAATATCCTTCATATTATCTGTCATGTTGCCTGTGGTAATCCTAGAGACAAATGACTTACTGTAAATCGGTGAAGGATTTGACTTTAATGCAAAACTTAATGCATCATTAACCAGTTTATTTCTTGCTGCTGGATCTTTGCTATCTTCAGCGTCTTTTGGAACAATATCCAAAAGCAACACTTCGCAACCAACGTTTGCAAAATGGCATGCAATTCTAGACCCCATTACTCCGGAACCTAATACCGCTACCTTGTGAATACTTCGTTTCATTATCGTGTTTTTTTGTTAGTTAAAAATTTTATTATCGTCTATTATTTCATTCACTTTAGAAAGTACTTCGAATGTAGTTTTTAAATCTTTTTGAGGTATAGCCTGATATACTTTTTCATTAAACCTTAATACAACATCCTTTGCTACATCCCTCTTCTCTTTTCCCTTTTTGGTCAAATACAATTTTACCAATCTTTTATCCTGTTCATCCAACTTCTTCCTGATAAAACCATTTTCTTCCAATGCTTTGATCATACGTGTCAGACTTCTTGGCTCCATACCCATCTTGGGCGCCAATTTCGTGCTAGGAGTCCCCTCTTCATCAATACTCAACAAAGCATACCCCATGGCCATGGAACCTCCAAAATCACTCGCTTTTGCATTGTACATCCTGGAGATATTATACCAAGCCCAACGTATATGAAAATCTATTGACTCTTCAGGTCTCATGCTTTTTCCTGCGAAATTTAGTGAGACGAATATATATATTTTTTGTTATGCATGCATACTAAATTCAAAAAAGTTATGCACGCATACTATCAACAAAAGGATAGTCCATTTTTCCCAGTCTAAATTTTAAATTTAATTTTGTCTTAATGACGATGACCTTCAAATACGACCCAAAAAAGGAACTTAACGAATATTTAAAAGGTGTAAAATACAAATTAGCTCTACAGCTATCAATAACTTTTACGCTCGTATTTGCTGTGTTAACCATTGCTCACTTTTTTGAGTCCATTGAAAACCTAATTCTTATGGGGGCAGGTTTTATTATCTGCTCATTTGGATTGATATATACCTATTGGACAAAAAATCCCAAACTTGTTTACTGGACTTACAGTATCCTTGGTGTAAACGTTGTTGGTTTTACACTGAACTTTGTGCCAACAGTTACTCACTATGGTGATTTTATTTGGATGTTTTCGGCAATTGCACTTGCGTTCTATGGTCTTCCTCAAAAAGTTGCATACACGATACTAGTACTTGCAATTATATACATCGGAACTTTTACTATTCATGGTCTCAATGAGAACATACTCATTATGCAACCAAGAAATAACTTTCAAAAATTCTCATTATTTCTTGAACTCGTGTCTGGTCTTGGATCAGGTATCTATATTGTCTATTTAATGACCAAATTCTACAGATATTCTGAGAAGTCTATTCTAGCAGCTAATGAAGAATTGAGACTTCAAAACGACATGATCATTGAACAAGACAAAGAAAAATCCACTTTGGTCAAAGAAGTTCACCATCGGGTAAAAAATAACCTTCAAATAATTTCTTCACTATTGCGAATGCAAAGCAATGAAATAGAACATCATGAAGCCAAAGCTCAGTTTGAAGAAGCAGTAAACAGGGTGATGACAATGGCGCTTATTCATCAAAAACTTTATCAGGGAAATTCATTATCTAATATTAAGCCTAAAGAGTATTTTGAAGAATTGGCATTTGATATCATGAAAATCCACAATAGCAGGAAGAATATCTCAATTGATTTTAATATTAGTATTGAGCAAATTGGTTTAAAATCAATAGTCCCTGTAGGACTCATTTTCAATGAGCTGATTTCGAATTCTTTTAAACATGCATTCAATGATCAACCAAACGGTGTAGTGTCACTTAATTTCACAAAAACAGAAGAAAATTATACAATGATCTACAAAGATAGCGGTTACTGGAAAAACTCAGAATCCAATGGATTTGGTCTGGAACTTATTGATACACTTACTCAACAATTAGATGGAACGTTTGAATTAAGTAAACTTTCCGATGGAACAACTTATACGTTTCAATTTAAGGATCTTAGCGAATAACAGTTCAAATTATTGAATTAAGACAAAAGCCGCCCAATAATAAGGCGAATATTTTGCTCTCATGGCCATCCTTGCATTACTGAAAGCTTCTTTTACATCAATTTGCTTGGTTAACAATTCATTATAAAAGTAATTCATAAACTCCTGCGTTTCTTTATCAGGAACCTGCCATAAACTATTAACTATATATGGAATACCATGCATTTTCAAAGCCCTTTGCAAACCATACACACCTTCATTCCCTTCGATTTCTCCCAAACCTGTTTCGCAAGCAGACAAAACAACCAGTTTTGTATCTGTAAAATCCATTTGAGTTACTTCATAGGCCGTAAGAACTCCGTCATCTTTTTTAACAAACCTTTCATGATTCCACAGATCATTAACTCCTGCAAAAATTAATCCAGAACGCATAAGCGGATTTTTGTTGTGTGTAAAAGATGAAAGTCCTACTATATTACTACTCCCTCTGAATCCTACATCCTCAACAACCTCTTCTTCTACAGACGCAATCAATTTTTCTGGATCAGGAAAGAAAAAACCATGTGTTGCAACATGAATCAGATTAGAATGACCGGCATTTTCTTTGAATGATGTCTCTGATGCATCAAGTCCTCTCACAACCATTGTACTATATTGCTTGGACTTAAATGACTTCTCTACACCCTCTATTTCTGCTGCCGTCCCCTCCAGATAATTCCAATGTTCCTCTTCAGTCTGAGGCGTATTGTAAGAGATATCACCAAATAGAGAAACATTCTTAATATCCTCTTTAAAAACATTTACAGGATCCAATAAGTTCAATGAGGTACTTAAATTCTGAATATTATACATATCGATCATTAGCTGATCTGAAGTTGCGCCTAGGGCCCATAACGATATTCTATGGAGTATTCCTGTCGGAGAAATATAAATATTCTTCTTCGATTTTACCTCTTCTTCCAGTGGTTTCCAAATCAAATCATAGAGGGCAGTCTCATGGTTCTTATTATCTCCATAAATCTTTGTCACGTAAGCATAATTATTTGCGCCATACTCTCCAAGAATCTCCATAATATCAGTTTCACTGAACAGTTTTATGACTTTAGGATATTCTACTTTATCATCCAGTACAGTTACGGCATATTCAACCACATTTGTGGATTCATCGAGGTAACTTATGAATTCAAGGACAACATCCTGAGGATTAAGTTTCTTCTGTATCTGTTGCCAATTATCTGCTTCCACATCTTTAAGTGTACCTGATAAATTCGTGCGCAAATAAAGTTCCTTTTCAAGGTTATTGGCTTCCGTTTCCAGTTCTGTTAATTTCTTACTCTGAATATTTCCCTGCGTAGCATACAGATCTGCAATGCGTTTCTTTACACTTACCCAGGAATTATACATATCTTTTAACTCTTCATCTGACCCATTCAATATTGTATTTCTCATTACCGAAGATGACTTCAGTAATAGTCCCTTTAGTTTTACTGATTGCTCAAAAATCGCTCCTCCCAGACTAGCTTGTTCACCAGCCATATTCAACGTATATTTAAAGTAATCATTAAAATCATTATAAAGCGTCTGAAGATATTTTTCCTTTTCCTGCTCTGAGAGAAACGCGAACACATCTTCCATATTGGAATTCAAAATTTGCTTTGCTTTCTCAAACATCTCTACTGCATCACCGATCTTATTTTGCTGGGCTTCTACAGATGCTAGTTTCAACAAAGACCTTGCATAATCAATATTCATTTCACCAAAGAGATCCTTATATACATTTGCTGCCTGACTAAAACAAACATTAGAATTCTCTAGATCACCTGATCTGAATTTAATCATTCCGATCAAGTTTTGAGAATGCGCAAAATCAATATGATCCTCCCCTACCAATTTCTTAACAAGTTTACTCGATTGTTGAGCATACTGATCTGCTTTGATCATATTTCCAATATCATAATATTCTCTGGCTATTGATAATAAATTCTGCGCATGATTCAAGTTATTTTCTCCCAATATTTTACTTTCGACTGACAACACATTATTTAATCGAATCAATGCTTCTTCATGATCTCCTACAGTACTGAACAGCAGTGCAATATTATTCTCTAAACTAGTATATTCAACACTTTCCTTCCCAAAGTTCTGAGCATACAAATCACTGGCATTTAAGAAATTATCAACTGCTATATCATAGTTACCTATCTCATAATACATTGCCCCGAGATTATTAAGAGCTAATGCATATTCATTACTGGCGGCTCCAAATACTCTTTTGCTCATGTTGACACATTCGGAAAGTAACAGTTCTGCTTTGGAATAGTCTCCGCGATCCAGATAAAGAAGAGCTAGATTATTAAGTGCTCCTATGTAATTTTCAATACTATTGGTATTACTTTTTTCCAAAATCTCAATAACCTGTAGATAATATTTCTCGGCATCATCAAATTTTCCGAGATCACATAATACATTGGCGTAATTGTTTAAATATTCCAATTGCTCCAAGGAGATTTTATCATTAGTTAGAATTATCGTTCTGGACAAGATCTCTTCGGCTTTTTTCAACTCACCTCTCTTATACGCTAACACTCCTTCCAGATTAATAAGAGCTATATCTTCCATAAATTTTGATTGCTGATTGGCTTTCTTGAGTTCCCCCATATAAGCTGAAGCTTCCTCATAATTACCTGTTTTCAATAACGTATTGAATAGCAGTTCCAGATTTTCTGAATAATCTTCCACCAGCCAATCATACTTTGGATACAATTCTTTAGCATACAAAAGATATTTATACGATTCTCCAAAGTATTCCATGTAATAGTTTGATCTACCTAATGCTAATAATAGTTTGTAATAGAATGGATCTTTTTCCAGTCCTAATTTCTGATAGTACGATTTGCATGCTAATACAAGTGACTCCCCAAGATTTGCATTACCATTTCTAACATAGTTAATACCGAGAATCCCCATTGCTTTTTCATACTCTAACGAACCTTCTAATCCATTTTTTTCACACACAGAAATCGCTTTATAAGCATTTTCCTCTGATCGGTTATACCGCTCCATTTTAATATTGACCAAAGCCAATTTATTATAAGAAGATGCCAGATCAGGATTCCGAACGGTACCGATCTTGATCTGATGATCGATCAGCCCATTTAATAGATCATAGACTACTTCCGTTTGACCATATGAAGTATAAACTTCAACCAATTCCTCCAATACCAATCCATAGTAATAACTATTATCTTCCGTAGTTTCATTTTCAAATATCTCTCCGGCAGAAAGAAGCTGTTCTTCTGCTTTTTCGAAATCTTTCTGAGAAACAAATAAGGAACCAATCAAATATTTTGAAACGCCTTTATTCGTTTCTTCCCCAATAGTCTCAAAAGATTTTATAGATTCATTAAAGTAGTAAATAGCTTTGTCATTTCGCTTGGAGGAGAAGTAGATCATCCCCATCAATTGCTGCGTCAAACCATATTCAAGGGATTCTTTACCAAACTCAACAACAGCCAACTCCAGAGCTTTTTCACCATATTTGATAGAAAGCTCACTATCATCACCAGAGTAAAACTCCTCTGCTAGATTATATGCAGAGATCCAATCGGTCTGCCCATAACCGATCAAGCTAAAAAAAATTAAAACTACTAGAAAAAACTTCATACAAAAAGGGTATATACAAAAACCGCCCCCAATTCTAATTTTCGAATGGGAGCGGTATAAATTTATGAAAAAACGATTATTTCTTCAACTTTTTCAACTTGGTAACCACAGAACCTTTTCCTCCATCTCCATTCTCAGACTGCATGTACATATTAAGGTTTTCTACATCTTCTGAACTAACTGTTTCAATCTTGACATATTTACCGTAATAACCAGTTACAGTAGTTGTAATTTTAGCTCCCAGAATGGTAGTATGGTATACCGGATCAACAATAATATCCGCTCCACTATCCTGAATTGCCTGCCATTTCGCCAATTCCTTAGCTGACTCTTCAGTTCCACTCGTAACAGTAACTGTAGCCGTAATTTTTTTATTCACATCAACCTCAACTTCAGCTACCAATGGTTTGATAATAATGTTAGAATTGTATGTTTCTACAGTTCTTGGTGTTGTCTTTGTAGTTTTAATCATTGAACAGGATGACATTAATCCTAATACTGCCACTCCTAATAGTATATTCTTTTTCATGTTTTATGTCTTTTGTAATTTCTAAAATTTGATTTATGATAATAATGCTATAGTTCTTCCAAGGATTAGTACGACCACTCCTGCCGCTAGATACCCTATAAGAATCTTTTTCCCAACGCCTTTCTTTCCAGTGGTAGTTGTGCTTGATTTACTCGTAGCTTGAAGCTCTAAAGCTTGATCAACATATTGATCATAGAGTTGTTCCAATTCCACTTCCGACATTTTTTCATCCTCCGGAATGTCATAAGCTTCATATTTTGTCTCATAGAATGCTTTGAACTGTTCAAACGAAACCCCAAGAATTCCAGTGCCAGAAGACAACTTTGTTTCAATATACAATAACAGATCATCATTCGTGGCAACTTCAATATTCTTAAATTTTGAATAGAATCCCTGAACTTCAACCGTTACCGTATTTCCTTTCTGATTGATATTATAAATTGGATCCGCAATAGCATCTGCATTACTTGTTTCGATCGCATTCCACTTTGCTAAATTCTTAGCTCTTTCATAAGGATCTCCTCCTCCGATCTTTCCCTCCAACTGATCTGCTCCAGTCAGTTTAACGGTAGCTGTACCATTGATCTTTTTCGTGACATCCACTTCCAATTCTGCTATCAACTTCTTTTGATAGACAGTTGATTCTGATGTCTTTATCTCTCGAGTAGTAGTCGTTCGACTAGACATACAAGAAGCAAACATCATTGACATAGCCAGAATCAACAAATAAAGTTTTTTCATAGTTATATATATGTTAGGCACAATACTTCGGACAGATGAGATACTTAATTATCATTTTTCTTTTGTTTTCATGTAATCACAAGCCTGACCATGTTAAGTCTTTCGAGGACTATTTAGGAAAAGATAAAGCCGCATCTCTTAATTTGGCAATTAGAGCCTGGGACGACTTTGTTAATATTAATCGTGGCACCAAATCATCGACAGAGTTTTCCTTGCATTTCCTTCAAACGCTTTTGGTTTCTTGGGACTCACTGAATAAATGGAAAGTGGATTGTGAGCAATTTACGGCAGTGATTGACGAAATCAAGAAAACTGATCTTGAAAAGGAGTTCTGGATGTATACTAATGAGACATACGATGATATGGAGGTTATTCATTATTATTTGGACGTTAAAAATAAAAATTACTCAGATGAGCCTTTTGACACCATAAAATATAATGACGACTTTGAAGAGATATTAGAAGTCCCCGAACCAGAGAGTAACCCAATTGATGACTATGAACCTCGAATACGTAGATTAAGCAGTCAACATAGTAAAATAATTTCCGGCATCCATAAATATAGCAATGACGATTTTGTGCATGAAGGCGCTGAAATGACAATAGAAGTCGGACACTTAAGCCCAAACATAATAATTGGAGGAATTTTGGAAAATAAAGAAAGAGTAGACTTTTCAAATTATTATACAAAGGCTTTCATTACCCAGACAATATTTTACGATTTTATATACAGTAACACTTGTGAAAACAGAAAGTGAATAGTACTGTGCCTAACAATGCGCATAATGCATGGCGGGCGATTGTGTTATATCTGTAAGTTGTTTACTATATTTCGCAAACGTTCGGTGGATACTGTTGGCTTCGAAAACCGCCACGACATTATGCGCTGGCGTTTTGGTTAATAATTGGCACAAAAATAACTTTTTCAATCAAAACAATGTGAATCCAAAAATCCATTGACATTATCTTAACATAAAATTAAGACTAGTTGGAGAATAGCCATTTTCAAGCTATTTGAAAACCAACACTTTACCTTGCTAACTAATTCCTTTCCATATTAATTTTATAATCGAACCTAATTATTCAAAATACAATTCTACTTTTGCAGCCGAATTAATATAATAGTATGTCATCAATCAGAAACATCGCGATCATCGCACACGTTGACCACGGAAAAACAACTTTAGTAGATAAAATCATTTACGCTTGTCAAACTTTGGATCCTAGAAAGGAATCTGGAGAATTGATCCTTGATAACAATGATCTTGAAAGAGAAAGAGGAATCACAATTTTATCTAAGAATGTATCCGTTCAATACAAAGATGTTAAGATCAATATTATCGACACTCCTGGTCACGCGGATTTTGGAGGAGAAGTAGAGCGAGTTCTGAAAATGGCTGACGGTGTTTTATTGCTAGTAGATGCATTTGAAGGGCCGATGCCTCAAACAAGATTCGTTACGACTAAAGCAATTGAATTAGGATTGAAGCCTATAGTCGTGATTAATAAGGTAGACAAAGATAACTGTACTCCTGATTTAGCTCAGGATAATGTTTTTGACCTGATGTTCAACGTTGGTGCAAATGAGGATCAGTTGGACTTCATTACCATATTTGGATCTGCAAAACAGGGATGGTTCAGTTTAGATTATAAACAACCAACGGACAATATTTTCGCATTGCTAGACGCTGTTCTTGAAAGTATTCCAGAGGCTCCATATAAAGAAGGAACACCTCAAATGCAAATTACATCATTAGACTATTCTGCATTTACAGGAAGGATTGCAATTGGAAGACTTCTAAGAGGAGATTTGGTTCCAAACAAGGATTATATGCTTTGCACCAAAGATGGCAACAAGAAAGTCAGAATAAAGGAACTTCACACCTTTGTTGGATTAGGAAAAGAAAAAGTGGACCATGTAAGAAGTGGTGACATATGTGCTGTAGTTGGAATTGAAGGATTTGAAATTGGTGATACCATTGCCGATCTTGAAAACCCAGAACCATTAGAAAGAATTAAAGTGGACGAACCTACAATGAGCATGTTGTTCACCATCAACAACTCTCCTTTCTTTGGTAAAGAAGGTAAATTCGTTACATCAAGACATTTAAGAGATAGATTATACAAAGAGACTGAAAAGAATCTTGCGTTGAGAGTTCAAGAAACTTCAACCGAAGATAAATTCAATGTATTTGGTCGTGGAGTTCTTCACTTGTCTGTACTTATTGAAACGATGAGAAGAGAAGGATATGAATTACAGGTTGGTAAACCTCAGGTAATTATTAAAGAAATTGATGGGGTAAAAAATGAACCAATGGAAACATTGGTAATAGATGTACCTGAAGACTATTCTGGTAAGGCCATCGAATTAGTTACACAACGTAAAGGAGATCTTTTGGTTATGGAACCAAAAGGCGACTTAATCCATATGGAATTTGACATTCCCTCAAGAGGTTTGATTGGTTTAAGAAATAATATTCTTACAGCTACAGCTGGTCAAGCGATTATGACCCATAGATTTAGAGAATATGGCCCTTTCAAAGGAGAGCTTCCTACACGTTTAAAAGGCTCATTAATATCAATGGAACAAGGTCCTTCTACGGCATATGCTATTGATAGACTTCAGGATAGAGGAAAATTCTTTATCGATCCAGGAGATGTGATCTACAAAGGTCAGGTAATTGGTGAACATTCGAGAGAAAATGACCTAGAGGTTAATCTTATTAAAGGAAAACAATTGACCAATATGAGAAAATCTGGTTCAGATGAAGGGATGAAGATAGCTCCAAAGATCCAGTTTTCATTGGAAGAAGCTATGGAATACATCAATGAGGATGAATACTTGGAAATTACTCCAGTAAGTTTGAGAATGAGAAAAATTTAGTTTCTTTGGTCACATGACCATCAAAGAAGCTCAAAATTCAGTTGACCTTTGGATAAAGGAATATGGTGTGCGTTATTTTAACGAACTCACCAACATGGCTATGCTTACTGAAGAAGTAGGTGAAGTGGCGAGAATAATTGCCAGAAGATATGGCGAACAATCGGAGAAGGATTCGGACAAAAACAAGGATCTGGGTGATGAAATGGCGGATGTTCTCTTCGTGCTTATCTGTTTGGCAAATCAAACAGGAGTAGATCTAGAAAGTGCTTTAAAAAAAAATCTGTCAAAAAAGACTGATCGAGATAAGGACAGACATCACAAAAATATTAAATTAATGTAATCATGGGCCTAGTAATTCGTGATGCGAATCAATACGATCTTCCTTTTATTCAAGATACGTTAAATCATGAAATTCTTAACGGCACAGCTACTTTTGACTACCAACCGAAAACATCTGAAGAAATAAAAGACTTCTATAAAAGTAGAGTGGAAAATAATTTTCCTTTGATTGTTGCCTTGGTAAATAAACAATTGGCAGGCTTTGCGACTTATGGCCCTTTTAGACAAAAAGAAGGTTATAAATACACAGTTGAACACTCCATTTATATCCCTACTCAATTTCAAGGCAAAGGAATTGGCAGATATTTACTGAATTATCTAATCGTTCAAGCAAAACAAAATAATCTCAAATCAATGATCGCGGGAATAGATAATTCCAATACCGCAAGTATAGAGTTTCATAAAAAATTTGGATTTCAAGAAGTTGGCAGAATTCCAAAAGCTGCCTTCAAATTTGACAAATGGCTAGAACTTGTCTTTCTTCAACTCATTTTAGAAGATCAATAGTTATAAAAAGAAATAGGGAAATTCACTGTTGCGAATTCCCCTAATTCCATCTACTAAACTACTAACTATGAAAAAATCTAACTATTTTCTCAGGGACAAAGTTATGTTGTGTTTCAACGACTTGCACGTAAAAAATGTACTATTCGTCAGACCTCAATAAATCAACGACAAATATCAACCAAGTATCTACAAGCCCCATTCAACCGTGTCAACTCTAAAAACCATCAAGGTTATTAACAATTTATTGGTACTTATTAACATACAGGTGTGGTTTTCACCAATCTACAACTATTTTAGGGCAACCAATTGAAACACCCAATAAAACATTAACAAAATTATGAGAAGAATTCTAGTCTCATTGGCAGCCTTGTCTCTATACAATACTGCTATTTCACAAACACCTCAGCTTAATCATAACACTAGCACAGTCTCTTCAGCATCTCAAAATGCAATAGTTGAAGAAGAGGAAAATCATTCTTACGAATTGAACCATCCAGACTGGAGTTATGAGGAATGGGAAGAATATGAACAAGAACACGCTGAAGAACTAGCAAGTCAAACAAGAGAGTTTTACAACTCAGACACAGTCGTATTGCACTCCACCGTTGTTCCTATGGATTTTATGGGAATTACACCCAACTTGAGAGATGTAAGAACCGTGGATATGAGTAATCCTGTTCAGGCTAAACCAAGAAATGAACGAGGTTGGCCGAAAAACGACTATTCTAATCCAAATCCTCTTCCGCAAGGTAAAGATCCTGCTTTACAAACAGACTACCCTGCCCCAGCTACAAACCGAGCGACAAGTTATAACTGGGAAGGAATTGGATATACTTCTGTAAACCCTGGTGACCCGACATTGGATGTTGGTCCAAATCACGTTGTACAGATGCTTAATGGTTCATCTGGTACAAAAGTTCAGATTTTTGACAAAACTGGTACTGCTTTGACAGGAGTCGTTAACATGTCTACTTTATGTGGTACAACTGCTGGTGATGGGGATCCAATCGTTATGTATGATGAAAGAGCTGACCGATGGGTACTTACGGAATTCTTAAGCAGTGGAAACCGATTACTCATAGCTGTTTCAACTACTCCGGATCCTACAGGATCATACTATACTTATAGCGTAACCTCGCCCGGAGGATTTCCTGATTATCCTAAATACTCTATCTGGGAAGATTCTTATATCTGTACTGCCAACGTTGGGTCTTCTGACATTTTCGCATTCGACAGAAACAGCATGCTAACTGGTGGTGCTGCAAATACGCAGTATTTTACACAATCAAACTATGGAACCATTTCTTTTCAGGCGGCAACTCCAGTTAGCCTAAACGGAACTACTAACCCTCCTTCTGGCGCACCTGCAATGGTTATGAGAATGAGAGACGATGCTTGGACTGGAGTATCTTCAGATGCTCTAGAGATCTGGAATTTAGATATTGATTGGGTAACACCTGGAAACTCTACATTTTCTCAAAGTCAGGTTTTAGGAATTGCAGCGTATGATTCTGACATGTGTGGTTACACAACATTTAATTGTATTCCTCAACCTGGAACTACAACAAAAATAGACCCGCTTAGAGAGGTATTGATGAACCGAATTCATTATAGGAATTTTGGCACTCACGAATCTATCGTATGCTGTCACGTTACGGACGTAGATGGAACGGATCATGCAGGAATCAGATGGTACGAACTAAGACGAACTGGAGGCGCTGGTAGTTCATGGACGATATATCAACAGGGAACTTACGCTCCCGATAGTCACAATCGATTCATGGCCTCCATTGGAATTTCAGCTACAGGAAATATCGGATTAATGTTCAATATTTCCAGTTCAACCATCTATCCTTCTATCAGATATACTGGACGTAAAGTTTGTGACCCACTGAATGTAATGACAGAGCCTGAAACTGTAATAATTACAGGCGCAGGATCTCAAGGTAGTGGAACTGGCGGAAGATATGGTGATTACAACTCAATGGGGCTTGATCCTGTAGATGGGGAAACCTTTTACTGTACTGCAATGTACAACCCATCGAGTCAATGGTCTACTAGAAATGCTGCATTTAAAATCGCATCTTGTAATCCTATTGTTCAGTTTGACAACAGTACCTATACAGTGAATGAAGCTGATGCTAATGTAGTAAGCGGATGTATGGATTATTATACGCTGAATGTTCCTATTTCCATTACAATTGACCCGTCTCAACCTGCTGACATCACGATCAACGTGTCAGGTGGAACGGCTACTCAAAATGTTGACTACACTATCTCTGGAACTAATCTAACACTGGATGGAAGTACTTTGACAGGAAGTGCAACTATTCTAGTTTATGACGATTACAATGTTGAAGGAGATGAAACAATCATTTTAGATTATACGCTAAACGCTAACGGAGGGGATGCTGCTGCCGGAACTACAAATCAAACTGTGACCATCACCATCATTGACAACGATCTGGATCCAAGTATTTTTGGATCTACCAATGTTATTTTCAGTGAAGATTTTGAGAGTGGATTTGGAAGTGTTACTACTTCAAACCCTGGAGGCGGAGCATCTTTTCAGATTGGAGATGAAGCAACAGCTCAGACTACAGCATACAACATACCAAGCGATAACGCCACGCAATTTGCTTATGTAAATGATGATGATTGTAACTGTAACATGAATAACGTATATCTCTATCTTCCTTCCCTAGACCTATCTCTATACAGTGTTGTCACCATTAATTTTGATTCCTATTTCGAGGATAATACGTACAGTAGCATCAACGAAAATGCCGATCTGATAGTTTCAACAGATGGAGGTGCTACATTCACAACTGTCGGTCCGTTAGTGGCATCAGGAATTGATGTGAGTTGGACATCTCAATCTTTTGATGTGTCAGCTTATGTTGGAAATCCAGATGTAATATTTGCCATCTTATATTCAGATGCAGGCGGCTGGTTATATGGTTGCTCTATCGACAACCTTGTTGTCACCGGAACGATCCCAAATATTGATATTCAAACAGCTGTCAATACAGGAACAGGAATGACAGGGAATTTAGGTCCTAATGAGACCGTTCACTTTTACGACCCAACTTCTGGAGATATTATGATTTCCTTGGAGAATACTTCCTCTTTCGATTATGGGTGTGTAACAGTTGAAGTGGATAGAGATGGAACAGCGCCAACTGCTCTCGAGTTTAATTCTGCGGCTGTTGCTGACTATCTTCATGGTAAAACTTACAAAGTTGTTCCAACCAATAATAGCACATCAGATTCTTACAATATTACGCTGTATTACAAAGAAGCAGAAGTTGCCGCTTGGGAATCCATTACTGGAAACAGCCGAACAAATCTTGAGATCATTAAAGTGGAAGACGCGACAATAAATACAGTTACACCTGCGAACTACTCTAGTTATACGATCGAAAATCTAACAGCAACCTTAGGAACTTTTAATTCTGATGTAACTTTAACCTCATCCTTTACTACAGGTTTGGGAGGTAGTCTTAGTTTAAGTGGCTTTGGAGCAGGAATCTACAATCTTCCTACTTCTTTAAGTCATACTGCAATTGGAACTGACCCTCAATGTAATGGAGACAGTAATGGTTCAATTACCTTCTCTGTGAGTGGGGGAACTCCTCCATATGAATACTCTACTGATGGAGGATCAACCTGGACAACATCCAACCCTGTTACTGGATTAGCATCAGGAACTTACTCTACTGTTGTTAGAGATGTCACATTAACCACATCAACTCCGGTCTCTGTTACGTTAACTAATCCATCTGCCATTAGCATGAGTTCTTCAGGGAGTAATCCTATCTGTAATCCGGGAACAGGTTCTATTAACATAACTGCTTCAGGGGGAACTGGAACCCTACAATATAGTATTGATGGCGGAACTTCGTTCCAAGCTACTGGTTCTTTTACAGGATTAGCAGCTAACACTTACAACATCATTGTCGAAGATATAAATGGTTGTCAAGCATCAGGCTCAGAATCAATTTCTCTACCACCGGCAATCACAATGAGCTCTACCTCATCTGATCCAGCTTGTTCTTCGGGAACTGGGTCGATTACAATAACTGCTTCTGGAGGCACAGGATCGTTACAATACAGTATTGATGGCGGTACTTCTTTCCAAGGTACCGGTAACTTCACCGGATTAGCTAGTGGTGCGTATAACATAGTTGTTAAAGACGTAAATAATTGTCAGGTAACTGGATCAGAAACAATAACAATTCCTAACGTAATATCTATATCATCGAGTGCTACAGACGCTACATGTGGAAATAATGATGGAACAATCACGATAACAGCATCTGGAGGAACAGGCACTCTGCAATATAGCATTGACGGAGGTACTAATTTCCAATCTGGCAATAGCTTCTCTGGATTAGCTGCTAATTCATACAGCATAGTAGTGCAGGACGCCAACTCTTGTCAACAAACATCCTCCGAGACAGTTGCTAATACAGCAGGACCATCTATATCAGGAGTGAATACAAATGATGCCTCTTGTAATGGAGGAAATGATGGAGATCTTACTATTTCTGCTACAGGAACAGCTACCCTTCAATATAGTATTGATGGCGGAACTACTTTTCAATCTTCTAGTTCTTTCTCTGGTTTGACCACTTCCACCTACAATATTGTAGTAGAAGATGGAAATAATTGTCAATCCAATACTACAGCTACAGTGGGTGAACCTGCTGCAAATACATTTAATACAACCTCTTCCTCCCCAAGTTGTGTGGGCGGATCAAATGGCTCTATTACTTTTAGCGGTGCCACTGGTCCAAATCCTAAGAGATATAGTATTAATGGTGGTACTACATTTGTTAACAATACCAATTTCACAGGACTATCTGCTGGGACGTATAATGTTGCCTACCGAGATGGAAATGGTTGTGTTGTCTATGCTACCGTGGTTATTTCGGACCCTACTCCAATCTCGATCACACCAAGTACTACAGCTGCTACATGTGGTAGTTCAGACGGTTCTATTACTATCACTGCAACCGGAGGAACAGGCACATTACAGTATAGTATAGATGGAGGAAGTACATTCCAGACTGGCTCCACTTTCAATAGTTTAGCCTCGGGCTCGTATAACATTGTTGTAAAAGATGCTAATAATTGTCAGGAAATCTCAACAGCAAATATATCTACAACTTCAGGCCCATCAATTTCTTCTGTTACTACTAATGACGTTAGTTGTAATGGCGTATCCGATGGTGACCTTTCAATTTCTGCTACAGGTACTGCTACCCTAGAGTATAGCATTGATGGAGGGAGTTCATTTCAAACTTCTAATTCATTCAATGGTCTTGGTGGAGCTAGTTACGCTATAGTAGTAAAAGATGGAAATGGATGTCAATCTTCAACATCTGCTACTATCGTTGAACCATCAGCAATAACGGTTTCATCAACTTCTACAGCTGAAAACTGTGGAAACAATGATGGCTCCATTTCTATTACTGCATCAGGTGGAACAGGCGCACTTCAATACAGCATTGATGGAGGAACAACTTTCCAGGGAACAGGTGCTTTCAGTGGATTGAATAATGGATCTTATAACATTGTTGTAAGGGATGGGAATTCATGTCAAAGCAATAGTTCTGTTTCTGTTGGAATCAACAACGGTCCAATGATCAGTTCTGTTTCAGATTCAGACCCTACTTGTTTTGGTGGAACGAATGGTACAATTACTTTCACGGCAAGTGGAGTTGGAACTCTTGAATATAGTGTTAATGGGGGAACATCATGGCAAACCTCAAACATATTTACTGGATTGAGCGCAGCTACTTACAACTTATATATTAAGGACGGTGCTGGATGTACACTCAACGTAGGAACACTTACATTAAATCAACCATCTCAAATATCTTACACACCATCTATCACAAATGAAACTTGTGGAAATGGTGACGGTATAATTTCCCTTGCAGGATCAGGAGGAACCGGAGCACTTCAATATAGCATAAATGGAGGTTCATCCTTCCAATCAAGCGGAACCTTCTCAGGATTGTCAAGTGGAAGTTACAATATTGTAATCAAGGATGCTGCGAATTGTCAAATAACCAATACAGAATCAGTCGGAATAATCAACGGACCAACAATTTCAAGTGAAAATTCAAACGATGTGAGCTGTAATGGTTCGAGCGATGGTTCCATTGCCATTTCAGCTACAGGAACTGCTACACTTCAGTTTAGTATTGATGGAGGAATCAATTACGCTTCTACCAGTATGTTTACTGGACTTGGAATTGGCAATTATGACATTGCTGTTATCGATGGAAACGGTTGTGTTACAATGGGGTCTACTCTATCTATTGGAGAGCCATTAGCAGTTACATACTCCTCAACCATAAGTGATGAAAGTTGTATCGGTAATGATGGAAGCATCGTTCTCTCTGGAAATGGAGGCAATGGAGGCTATCAATACAGCATTAATGGAGGGAGTTCATTCCAGGGATCTGGAACTTTCAACTCATTGTCATCCGGGACTTATAATATCCTTGTCAAAGACGCAAATAACTGTCAAATCGCAGGAACCGAAACTATAAATACCACAACTGGTCCTATTATTACAAATGAATCAAGAAATGATGTTTCTTGTAACGGTGGAAATGATGGTAGTATTTCGATCACAGCAACTGGAATTGGCACACTGGAATATAGTATCGATGGTGGAAGTAATTTTACTACCTCTGGGACGTTCAACGGATTGTCTGCAGGTACTTACAATGTTGTTGTTAAAGATGGAAATGGATGTACGACTATCGGATCAACGATGATTCTGGGTGAACCAACATCGATCAGCTACACCGCAATGATAACTAACGCTTCATGTGGCAATAGTAACGGATCAATTTCCATCTCGGCTTCAGGAGGAACCGGAGCTTTACAGTATAGTATCAACGGAGGAACTACTTTTCAATCTTCTAGTTCGTTCTCTGGTCTAATCGATGGGTCGTATAATGTGGTTATTAAAGACAATAATGGATGTCTCAATAGTGGCACGGAAGTGATCAACACAACAACAGGTCCTGCTGTTGGATCGGTAACGAACACTAATATCACCTGTAATGGAGCAGCCAATGGAACCATCACAATAACTGCTACTGGAACCGCTACTCTTCAATACAGTGTCAACGGAGGAGCTACTTATCAATCTTCAAATAGCTTCAGTGGTTTGAATACAGGTAATTATAACGTAATCGTTCAGGATGGAAATGGATGTACATCTTCAGGAGGATCCATCACCATCTCTGAACCTACATCTATCCTTATTTCTACCTCATCTATGGATGCAACTTGTGGAAGTAATAATGGAAGCATCACCATTTCAGCAACAGGCGGAACGGGAACACTTCAATATAGTATAGATGGTGGAACAACTTTCCAGTCGAGCGGAACTTTTACTGGATTGTCTACGGGAACCTACAATGTTGTTGTTCAAGACGCAAACGGATGCCAGGTATCCAGTATTGATAACATTGGTTCTGCAACAGGTCCTTCAATTACAAATGAAACGTTTACGGATGTATCATGTAATGGCGCTGACGATGCTACAATCGTCATTTCAGCAACAGGAAATAACCCTCTAAACTACAGTATAAATGGTGGAGCTACATTTACTTCATCAGGTGTTTTCACTAACCTTGCCTCTGGCACCTATAACATCGTGGTTAGAGATGGAAGTGGCTGTATTACAAACGGTAGTTCCGTTACAATTACCGAACCTAGCGTTATCAGTTTCTCCACGAACATTACAAATGCAACTTGTGGAGTCAATGATGGAGAGATAGAGATCATAGCGACAGGAGGAACGGGCACTTTACTTTATAGCAATAACGGGGGCGGAACTTTCCAATCGTCAAACACATTTACTGGAATCGGATCTGGATCCTATAATATTGTGGTTGAAGACGGAAACAATTGTCAGCAATCAGGAACTGCAGCTGTAAATTCGGTTCCAGGACCAGGAATTCTGTCTTCTGCAGCAAATAACATCAGTTGTTATGGAAATATAGATGGATCGATCAATATTGTTGCTTCTGGCGTTGCCCCACTAAGCTATAGCATTGATGGCGGTAGTACTTATCAAGCCTCTGGATCATTCTCAGGACTAGATAATGGCACTTATGTGGTTACTGTTCAAGATGCTAACGGATGTTCTACCAATTCTTCGAGTTTAATTATCAGTGAACCGTCTGCCATTGCAATAAATACCTCTACATCGGATGCCACTTGTGGAAACAGCGATGGTTCGATCACAATTGCGGCAACTGGAGGAACAGGAACTCTTCAATACAGCATTGACGCTGGAAGTTCATCCCAAGGATTAGGAGCCTTTACGAACATAATGGCTGGTACCTACAATATTGTAGTTGAAGATGCAAACGCATGTCAATCTACCAATACAGTAATGGTTATCAATGCAGATGGTCCAATAATCAGTTCACTAAATATTACTGATGAATCGTGTTTCGGATTGAACGATGGAAGTGTTGATGTTACAGCAACTGGAACAGCGCCACTAACCTATTCATTCAATAGTGGAGTGTACCAAAGCTCTGGAACCTATAATGGTTCTACTGGAACTGTAACCATTGATGTTCAAGATGGTAATGGATGTATTGTTTCTAGTTCTGCAGATATTGCTAGTGCTTCTCAGATCACGATCACTGGTACAGCAACAGATGCGGTGTGTGGTCAGAACAATGGTTATACGGCAGTAGTTGCAGCCGGTGGTACTGGTTCCTATGCATACCTATGGGATGATCCGCTTGCCCAAACCAATAACGTAGCAACAAATCTTGCCGCAGGAATTTATCAAGTGATGGTTACGGATGGTAACGGATGTATCGATTCACTTTCTCTGACCGTAAATAGTTCGAGTACTATGGTCGTAAATGTTGATGTGACTCATGAATCCTGCCCTAATGAACAAGATGGTATAATTGCAACATCCGTGACAGGTGGACAACCTCCTTATGATTATATCTGGTCCAATGGATCTACCACTGCTGTGATTGAGAATCTTGGAGTAGGCAACTATACATTGAC
Source organism: Flavobacteriales bacterium (assembly GCA_020635565.1). Classification (GTDB taxonomy): domain Bacteria; phylum Bacteroidota; class Bacteroidia; order Flavobacteriales_D; family Parvicellaceae; genus Parvicella. The sequence goes on from JACJZN010000006.1 coordinate 188,978, forward strand.
TGTTTCTGATGATGATAATTGTATCGTAAGTTTGATCATTCCGATTGAGAATGAAGGAGGTGATTGTATCCATATTCCTACAGCGATCTCTCCAAATGCGGATGGTTCTAACGATACTTGGGTAATTGGAGGCCTCAGCGATTATCCAGAAGCTGTAGTAGAGATCTACAACAGATGGGGATCATTGCTCTATTCTAGCAGCGATTACCAGAACGACTGGGATGGAACCTATAATGGAGACAATGTGAGTGCAGGTGTTTATTACTACGTAATTAAACTGAATGATGATATTACTTACACCGGATCATTAACAGTAATTAGATAATCCTAAAATCAGAATCAAATGAAAAAACTATTATATACAACAATGGCTTTGGGATTATCATATTTATCCTTTGGTCAGCAGTTAACTTTCAACAGCCAGTATATGTTGAATCCATATTTGATCAATCCTGCAGCAGCTGGAACGAATGAACGATTAAATGTTGCTACCAGTTTCAGACAGCAATGGGTTGGATTTAACGATGCTCCAAGAACGCAAATGCTTTCTTTCAATATGCGAGCAGCAGATAACATGGGTGTTGGTGCGGTTATTTATAACGATGTGACTGGACCACTTCGAAATATTGGTTTTGTAGGATCTTATGCTTATCACTTGCCCATAAATGACGAGAGTAAGCTATCATTTGGACTTTCGTTGAGTATGACTCAACACGTGCTGGATGCCTCTCAATTTGTTTTGAATGACGAAGTAGATGCTACCTTGAACAATGGAAATATGAAATCTCTGAATCCCGATGCTTCCTTTGGAATACAATATTTCGGGGAAAAGTTCCATATAGGAATTGCAGCACCTCAATTGATAGAGAACAAGTACAAATTTGGAACTAGTTTTGAGGAGATCAATAAGCAGGTTAGACACTATTACCTGACAGGAGCGTACAAATTTGAGATCAATGATGACTTTGAGATCGAGCCCTCAACGCTTTTAAAATATGTGCCTTCAGCTCCTTTCCAATTTGATATCAATGCCAGACTGATATACAGCCAAGCGATGTGGGTAGGCGTTTCTTACAGAGACAAAGCTTCCTTAGTGGCCATGGTCGGAATGGAAAGAGGACAATTCAAAATTGGATATTCTTACGATTATGTCGTAAGTAACATTCGTAACTATTCAGGTGGTACGCATGAATTATATTTGTCTTTTGTGCTCAAAGATGGATCGACAAAATCCAGTTTTGGACACGGAAGTATACAATAATTCGTAAAATATGGGCTGGTTAAGAAAGTCAACAACAGAAGAAAAAAGAGAAACGATTAACTGGAGGATACTTAAGGATCTGGAAGGCTTGGACACATGGAATGACTATTCATTTCAAAAACCAGTGGTCTTTTTCAAACATTCGATAAGATGCTCCATTAGCGCTATGGTTAAAGATCGTTTTGAAAGAGGCTGGATCTACAACGATGAAGATGTAATCCCAGTTTATCTAGACTTGATTAGTCATAGAGATGTCTCGAATAGAATTGCTGAACTCTATGGCATAGATCATCAATCGCCACAGATCCTCTTGATCAAGAATGGGAAATGTGTTCATACCTCTTCCCATAGTTCAATTGATCCCGAAAAGTTGTCCTTACATCTTTGAGAACTCACAAATCACCGTTTAAAAAGTAAATCGGCAAAAGGTATTTCAAGGTGCGAATCATCTATTTTTGATAGATGCGCTTCCTTGTGCTCATACTATCCTTGATCTCTCTAGATCTTTATTGCCAATTCAGTGCAGATCTATTCGTGGATCGATATCCAGAATCGGGTATCTATGCAACTGAGATCAGGTGGTTACCTGCAGCCAATGAAAAAGTTTATTACTCTACCAACGGACGACTGGAAGAAGGGAATATTACATGGATCACAGATCAACATAAGATCAATAAAACAGCATCTTATCTAATTAGAGTAAAATCTGATGAGATCGACACCGTCATCCACCGTTCCTATCATTTTGATTATTATTCTAAGTTTCCTATATTATCCATAGCGATCAATCCGGAAGATCTTTGGAACGACACCACTGGCATTTACGTGAAAGGCAAATACGCGTATTGGAGTGATTCAACAGGACACTGGGAAAATTGCAACTATCAACAAAAATGGGAGAAAGAAATATTCGCCACTTATATTGACACCAACAACGTAGTCGGATTTTCTCAAAAATGTGGTTTAAAAATATTTGGTGAGAGTACGAGAAGACAGCCTGACAAGTCCATGAAGTTAGTAGCCAGAAGCGAATATGGTAAGAAAGAGTTTTCATATCAAGTATTTGCTCAAAAACCGATTACTGAATTCAAACAAATAGCCATCCGAACCTCTGGAAATGACTACAATGCCAGTAGATTCAAAGATGTCTTAAGTGCCTATTTAGCTCGAAATCTAGGATTAGACTACATGGCTTATCAACCTGCTAATCTTTATATTAACGGAGAATATTGGGGCGTATACAACCTGAGAGAAAAGGTCAACGAACATTATATATCAAGTAATCACGATGTGAACAAAGACAGTGTAAACATCATTATGGGTAGATGGGTTCGGCAGGAAGGAAGTTCTAAAGACTACCTAAAAATGTACCATTGGTTTGAAGCTTTGGACACCATGGATAATGAGGCTTACGAAAAAGCAAAGCAATTTATCGACATTAGAAATTACATCAATTATCGCATATTTCAGATCTACATCAACAATAAAGACTCCAGAGGAAACATCAGATACTATAATGTTTCAGGGGAACAACCTCAATTTAGAATGATCTTGTATGATACCGATCTGGGTTATGGAAAATACAGCTTCAACTTCCTGGAAGGATGTATGTCTACCAATCCTACAGATTGGTTTAACCCAACCTGGAGCACAATGTACTTGACTAAGCTCATGCAGCATCCGGAATTCAAGAATGACTTCGTTACCCAGTTTGCCCATCAAATGAATACGATCTTCCATCGCGATACTATGCTGAATGCTATTACACTTTTCGAAGAATTGTATAAAGGCGAATTACCGACAAAAGCGTCAGATCGACCAGCACATTTAAAAAGCGTCATCTTTCCCATGGAGAAATGGATGGAAGACGTCAATTCTTTAAAGTCTTACGCCAAACTTAGACCAACCGTCATGTGGACACATCTTCAAACCGTTCTTGGGCTGGATGACACCTTCTGGATCAAGTTTGAATACGATTCAATCTCCCAAAATGGAATGGTAAAGATCAATGACAACTATGCGCTTCCTCTGCATTTCGAAGGTCGATATTTTAAAAATATCCCCTTAAAGGTGGAAGCTGTTGCTAACCCTAGTTATAAGTTCATTGGATGGGATGATCAACATACAGACCCTGTTTTCACAATTACGTCTTTTTCAGACACCGTCATTCTTGCTCCTCAATTCATTAAGAGTGGAGACAAACCTGAGACGACAACCTCTGAGAAATCTCAAAATCATGAAGAGGAAGGGACAGTATCACCTACTTTTGAGGAGATGATCAGAGAACATGAATCGTTAATTACCTATATCGCTTTAGGTTTAATGATGATCGGTTTGATAATGATTATACTTTTTATCTTTAGCAAAAAATAAGTTGGTATGATGAGATTTCTCACTTTGATCGCTCTGATAGTAATGCTTTTAATTCCTCAAGCGGATCACGCACAGATCAATCAAAAGAACAAAGTATTCATAGATGGTTATTATGGCTTTCCCAATTTGATCGGCTTCACTTTGAAACGCAAGATCCGATCTTTTGAAGAAGTTTTGAATTTGGATGTAGGCGGAAACGGACCTTATGGAGGCAAGATCGAATATATGTTTCATGATCAGATCGGAGTGAGTGTAGACGTCAATACATCCTCTGCCTATTTGATCTTTGATGGGATCGAAGAATTAGATACACTAGGGATATTTTATCATTATGAAGTGACTAGAAATGTATTAAGAATACTTCCACGCATCAACTTTCACTTATTGAAAGATGATCATGTGGATGTTTTTCTAGGTATCGGCTTGGGCTATAACGGTTCCCAATGGACTTTCAAAACAACGGACCCGAACTTTAATGACCGAGAATTTAGCGCTATTATTCCGGTGGCTTTTCGATTTTTTGTTGGCGGTAGATATTTCTTCAACAACTTCCTGGGCTTGAATTTTGAATTAGGTGCCGGTGGTGGTGGACTCCTTCAAGGAGGAATCTCCTTCAGGATCTAACGTCTGTTTTTCCCTAAGAAATAGACCACCTCCCATAGCTTACCAGTTTTTGGATCTACTTTAACCGGAGGAAAAAGATCATTTAACGGAACAAGATGAAGCTGATTCTCGATACGTTGAAGTTTACCGAAACTCCATTTTTTATGATGAATTACCGCATAGACTTGTGCATTATTGATCTGATCATACAAAGCTTTATTCAACAATAACACATCACCAGGCTGATATCGACCCGATTGATCTGTTAAGCATGTATCAGCTAATTCAACTGCTAGATCTGCATTAAAAGAACTAGGAACGGTTAGCACCACATTCGTCCTTCCCAATGATATATAAAGCGAAGAATCCTTAACACTTACAAAGGGGACATTAACAATTGCATTATTCTCCTCGTTAGCCAGACGTTTATAATGATCGTTTTCCGAATCTCCAACTTCTCCAAAATTCAGAATGTCGTTCACAGATAGTTGAGCATTAACCAATTGCTCTAAATTAATGCTAAATTTTTTAGCTATCTCTACTAGAATTTCTAATTTTGGATGTGCCCTACCCTCTTCATACGATCCAATATTAGCTCTGCTTAAACCAAATAGATCAGCAAAATCTTTTTGATTCAATTGCTTTACAGCCCTTATTTTCTTTAGATTATGTGCTAAAAAGTCTGACAATGTGAATGGATTTAAAAGCTTTATTAAATACAAAGATAAAATTTTTAGCAATTTTTTGAAACTTTTGCTATTATTTTTAGTATTCTTTGTATATTAGCCATGTGATTATGATCGATCAATCTATAAATGCTATTAAAACCTATTTTTATGACAATAAATTAATTGACAACTATGAACAACTCCTTTGAAAAAGTCAAACATTATTTGACGGAACTTAACGTAGATATCCAGAAAGAAAATCCCGAACAGGGAATTCTGATCATCAGTGATCCTAATCAAGGTATCAACAACATGGTAATTGGGTGCATGGACCCTATTCTGATCATGGAACAACATATTTTTGATATCAAGAATGACGATTGCGAGATCGCGCTTGCCTTACTGAAGAAAAACAGAGATATCGTGCACGGTGCTTTCGCTTTGGACGAATCCGGTAAAAAAGTAATCTTCAGAGATACCTTGCAACTGGAAAACCTGGATCTGAACGAATTAGAAGGCTCATTGAATTCCCTCAGTTTACTCCTGAGTGAATACTCATCTACGATCATCAAATTCTCAAAACTTTAACACCATTTAGACATGAACATATTTAAAAGATTATTCAACATTGGTCGCGCTGAAGCAAACAATGCGTTAGACAAATTAGAAGACCCAATAAAAATGACCGAATTGGGCATTGAGGACCTGAAAGCTGATCTCGAAAAGGCAGTAGCTGCTTTGGCGCAAGTCAAAGCTCAATCCATTAGAGCAAGAAATGCGAAAGACAATTATATCAACAAAGCCGATGACTACGAACAAAAGGCTATTCAGCTATTGAAACAAGCTCAAAAAGGAGAATTGGACGCTGCTAAAGCAGATGAATTAGCTACGGAAGCGATTATTCGAAAAGAGACCAACCTGAAGAATGCTGGTTTGGAAAGAGAGAACCAAGAAAAACTAGAAGGTTCAGTTGCGCAATTAGAAGCTCAGGTGAAAAAGTTGAAAGCAATGATCTCCAAATACGAGAACGAATTGAAGACCTTAAAAGCGCGTGTTAAAGTGGCGGATGCTACAAAGAATATCAATAAGCAAATGGCTGAGATTGATAGCAACAGCACCGTAAGTATGTTAGAGCGTATGAAGGAGAAGGTACTTCAGGAAGAAGCATTAGCAGAGTCATACTCAGAATTGGCAAACGAAAACACAACAATTGACGAAGAGATCGACAAAGCGCTTGAAGACATTGATAAAAAGAACGCTCAAACGCACTTGGAAGAATTGAAATTAAAGTTGAAAAATATCGATCAAAAAGACGTTGATTAAACTAGTTATTCAATAAATCCATACATTTTTCAACAATTGATCAAACTTTAAAATTGGTCAGACTTTAAACTGTATTTTTAGAACATGATAGATATCTTATTTGCCCCTGCAAATCTCATAGTAACCACATTGTTTTTGGTGATTGTGCTGTATTGGTTAATCGTTCTTTTTGGAGCGATTGACACCGAAGCATTTGACTTCGATTTTGATGTAGACGCAGATGCTGATGTGGATGCCGATGTGGATAGCGATAGCAGTAATATTTTTGGACTGAATAAGATCCTTACTTTTTTCAATCTGGGAAAGATCCCATTCATGGTATTCTTAACGTTTTTAATATTACCGTGGTGGTTTGGAACAGTGATCGTTAACAATCTAATGGGCTTCGAATCTTTCATTATGGGATTATTAGTAACAGGTGGGATGTTCTTTGCTGCTTTGATTGTCTCCAAGATCCTTACCCAGCCTTTTGTAAAGATCTTTGCTGCTTTGGATAAAGAAGATGGTCACCCTGAGATCTTAGGAGCGATTGGCGAAGTAACCATTTCTGCTACCAGTTCAAAAACAGGACAGGCAGAAGTAAAAGCAGGAAATTCCTTCTTAAAGATCAACATCCGATCAAATACAGAATTAGACCTTAAACCAGGAGATAAAGTACTCGTGATCGATGAGAATAAAGGAAGTGATTTTTATCTAGTTGAAATACATTATACAATTGATTAAACATAAACTAAACGAAAATTAAATTATGAACACAGGAGAATTAGCCTCAAACATGACTATTATCATTGGTGTGGTTGTAGCGATCATCGTGATTGGACTACTTGTTGCCATTGCTAAATTTTATAAGAAAGCCTCTCAAGGTCAGGCCATCGTAAGAACAGGAGTGGGTGGAACAAAGATTTCTTTTGCCGGAATGATGGTTTGGCCTGTTATCCATAAAATGGAATTCATGGATATCTCTTTGAAAACGATCGTCATCGAGCGATTAAACACAGAAGGATTGATCTGTAGAGACAATATGAGAGCAGATATCAAAGTAGCTTTCTTCGTTCGTGTGAACCAAATGAAAGATGACGTGATCAAAGTGGCGCAGTCGGTAGGTTGTGAACGGGCGTCTAACCCTAAAGCTTTGAACGAATTGTTTGAAGCTAAATTCTCTGAAGCATTAAAAACAGTAGGTAAGAAATTTGATTTCGTTGACCTATACAACAAAAGAGATGAATTCCGTCAGGAGATCCTGAACTTGATCGGTAAAGATCTCAACGGATATATTTTGGATGATGCTGCGATCGATTACTTAGAGCAAACTAGAATTGCTGCGTTGAGTAGCGACAACATCTTAGATGCAGAAGGTATCAAGAAGATCACGGAATTAACTGCAGCTCAGAAGATCCTTTCTAACAAGATCACGCGTGAAGAAGAGAAAACCATCAAGCAACAAGATGTTGAAGCAAGAGAAGCTATCTTAGAGTTAGAAAGACAACTAGCAGAGAAGGAAGAAAAGCAAAAGAGAGAGATCGCTAACATTCAATCCAGAGAGAATGCGGAGATTATTAAAGTTAACGAAGAAGAGCGTTTGAAGTCTGAAAGAGCTAGAATTGCTACAGAAGAGGAAGTAATGATCGCTGAAGAAAACAAGCAAAGACAAGTAATTGTTGCTGCTAAAAACAAAGAACGAACCCTAGCTATCCAAACCGAGCAGGTAGAGAAAGACCGTCAGTTGGAGATCAACGAACGTGAAAGAATCGTTACCCTTGCGCAGATCGAGAAAGAAAAAGCGCTGGAGGTAGAGAAAAAGAACATTCAGGAAGTAATTCGTGAGCGCGTAGCCATTGAGAAAACAGTGGTAGACGAAGAAGAAAAGATCAAGGATACGAAAGCATTCGCTGAGGCAGATCGTTCTAAAGAAGTAGCGATCAAGCAAGCGGAACAACAGGCGCAAGCGCAATTAGTACTTCAGATCAAATCAGCTGAGGCTGCTAAGCAAGCTGCTGAGCACCAAGCTAAGCGTAAGATCATTGAAGCGGAAGCTGCTCAACAAGCTGCTAACCAAGAAGCGGAGGCGATCAAGATCCTAGCGGATGCGGAAGCTACCAGACAAGCGGCAGTTGGTCTAGCTGAGGCTAAAGTGATGACGGCTAAAGCAGATGCAAGAGAGAAACAAGGTGAAGCGGAAGCTAACGTTATCGAAGCGCAGGCTATTGCTAAAGCAAAAGGAATTGAGGTAGAAAGTGCTGCCCAAGCTGAAGCAGACAGCAAATTAGGATTGGCGAAAGCGAAAGTTGAATTGGAAAAAGGAAAATCTGAAGCAGAAGTGATCAACATCAAAGCGGCTGCTATCAAAGAGGAAGGTTTTGCTCAGGCAAATGTGATGAAAGAAAAACTGAACGCAGAAGCAGAAGGAATCCGAAATAAAGCTGAAGCCATGAAACAACTGGATGGTGTTGGTCAGGAACACGAAGAGTTCAAGTTGAGATTGAACAAAGAAAGAGACGTGGAATTGGCTCACATCAATATCCAGAAAGAAATCGCTGCTGCGCAGGCTAGCGTACTGGCACAAGCGCTTCAAACTGCTAAGATCGATATCGTGGGTGGTGAACAGGTATTTTTCGATAAGATCGTTAATGCTGTTTCCAATGCTAAGATGATCGACCAATACACGAAGAAAAGTGAGGTGATCGGTACGGTATCCAATCAGATCCTTGATGGAAAACAAGACGTACTTGATAAAGTAAAATCTTTACTATCCACTTCAAATATCAAGTCAGACGATATTAAGAACTTATCTATTTCAGCTTTATTGATGAAGTTGATCCAGAAATCGAAGTCTGATGAGGATAAAAGCTTCTTGCAGGAATTACTAGGACTTGCTCAAAAGTTCGGATTTGATCAAAACTCAGCTGGTTCTCTTGGGATAGAATAATCTTCACATCCAGAACTATCCACTAGATTTTTGACTCAAAAACACAAGCTTAATGAGTGAATTAGAAAATAATAACCAAGAGGAAAATACTGCCCTGGAGCAAGGCACATATGAGATCATCAAGGAGCGGCTGGAGAAACAGGGCAATATTCTCCAGGAGAAACTGAACCAACTGAACGAAAGTAGGAAGGCAGTGTTCGGTACCATCCAGACCCAATTGATCGGAAATGAGAGGATCGGTACGGACAACAACTGTGAAGCCCGCGACATGATTCCGATCGGTTCTAACTTCCTATTTGGTTATAACGTACATATCGGACTTAAAACCGAAACGAAACTCAGCGATGTATTTGGTTATTACTCTTATGCCAATGGTTCCTTCAAACAAGAATCTTTGAGCATCATTGCTAATGACGAGTTCGAAAGTGAATTTCAGAACCTTTACAAATACTACAAGTCGACCGTTTTCACCAAGTTTGTTCAGATCGGTCCATTTATCTACTTCATTTTCCAGATCGGAAAATCGGTAGAGGACATCAAAGCTTTTAAATGGCAGATTACGAACGACAACCGATTGGAATATGCCGGTGGCAGAAGCGAACATGAGGCTAAGTTTCCAGAACAACATGAGTTTACCTGGAAAAGAGCTACAGCAGACAATCACCGAAGAGGCGCTCACCCACACGTTTCTATTGAAGACCTTTGTTTTGTAGAGACTATTGGTGGAGATTTAACCATTAAGGTAGAAGATAATACGGAAACGGGCAGAGGAATTTATGCCGAACCAGTAGATTACGCCAATCAGACTTTAGATGATGCAGAGATACTGTATGCAATCGTTGGTGAGCTGGTGATCCTGAAGATCCTACCCTATCAGGAAAAGAAATACCGTTACTTCATTTGCAACACTAAATTGCAGGAAGCCATTCGAATAGATTCGCTGGAGAATGCCTGTGTCTTGTTACCGGACGACCATGGGGTGATCTTCCCAAAAGGATATTATCTACATTCCGGTGAGCATAAACTGTTCGACATCAGCATGGAAGGAATGTTCTTCGAAAAGAAGGTCGCTTCTCCCAATGGTGAGGACTTCCTTTACGTCTTTTACAATCAAGTGCACGGCACTTACGTGTTGTTGAGATATAACCTTATCGAGCAGTCGCTGGCTCAACCCATCGTTTGTAATGGGCTGTCCATCTTTGAGAACGGAGAAATGTGCATTTTCAAAGCAGACAGTGAGCCGAAAAAACATCATGCGATCCAGATCTGGCAAACGCCATTTTATGGTTACAATTACGAAGTAAAGACAGAGAACAATAGCTATCTGCACAAAGTGGGCAACAAGGAGATCGTACGCTTGATGGCGAATTGCAATGAGGTCTTCAAACTGGTAAAAAGAAAGGAGACCTACCCTAGCCTGTATATTGATATTGTAAGATTCTCTACGGACATTTTAGATACCTACCATTGGATCAATCACGATGAAGCTTTTCACATTGACGATCCATTGAAGGAGATCAAATCTTCTGCATCTACGGCTATTGATGAGTTTGAAAAAGTAGTAGAGCTCAAGAAAAGTACGGTGACTAAAACGCATGAGGTAGAAGCCGAATTTGATACGGTGCAACGATCCATTCGCTCCAGAAATTTCGATCTGATCGATCATTTCGTGCATGCATTGGCCGACTTAAGAAAATTAAGAGGAAACATCATCTCATTAAAAGATCTGCGCTACATCAACCTTACTGTAGTCGATGAGATGGAGAAGAAAGTGGTCGACTTTCAGAACGATATTTCACAGAAGTGCGTGAAGTTCCTTCTGACCGAAAAAGCGCTCATTCCATTCGAGAACAAAGAAGATGAATTAGCCAAAAAGATCACACAGATCAAAAAGGTGGTAGAGGCTGACCAGATCGATGAAGAGATCAAAACGGTATCTACAGAACTCGATCTATTAATACAGGTAGTCAGCAACCTCGACATCAATGATGCTACGGAGACGACCAAGATCATAGACAACATTACAGATATCTATGGTAGGATCAACCTCTTGGCGACTGATCTGAAGAAAGAGCGAAAGAACCTCTTCTCGAAAGAAGCAAAAGCAGAATTCGGTTCGCAGTTGAAACTGATCAACCAAAGTTCTACGAATTACCTGAACCTCTCTGAAACACCTGAAAAGTGTGAAGAGTACCTCAACAAACTGATGATCCAGTTTGAAGAACTGGAAGGTAAATACGTAGATTTCCCAGAGTTTGGGCTTCCTCTAGCGGAAGCCAGAGAGGAAGTTTACAATGCTTTCGAATCTAAAAAGATCACCCTGTTGGAATTCAGAAACAATAAAGCCAATGCGCTTCACGGTTCTGCTGACAGGATCATCAACGGGATCAAGAATCGTTTGCAAGGGTTTGAATCAGTTTCGGACATCAATGGATACTATGCCTCAGACATTCTAGTTCAGAAAGTCCGTAAGATCGTGGAGCAATTGAGAGAATTGGGGGATGTGGTGAAAGCAGACGAGATCCAGAGTCAGTTGAAGTCTGCTAAGGAAGATGCATTCAGACAATTGAGAGACCGTAAGGAACTCTTTGTGGCGGGTGACGATACGATCAAATTTGGTAACCATCATTTCTCAGTCAACAAGAACAAACTGGATGTGACCATTGTGGCAAAGAACGACCAGATGTGCTATCACATGACGGGTACGAACTTCTTCAGTGCCATCAAGGATGAGAAATTCGAATCGTTCAAAGACCTTTGGAAACAACACCTCATCTCTGAGAACAATGACGTTTACAGAGCAGAATACTTAGCTTATCAGTTGTACGAGAAACTTTTCCTGAGAAAAGAAAAACTGGTCTATGATGATGTACAGGCAAATTTGAGCATCTATATCAGTTCAAACGAACAGGAGAAATTGGCTTTGATCTATAAGTTCATGGCCTCTAAATATGACGAAGGATACACCAGAGGATTACACGACCATGATGCCATGCTGATCTTGGATGAATTGATCCATATTTCTAGTAACGCCAGTACTTTGACCTTTGATCCAAGAACCAGAGCCATAGCCCGCTTTTTCTGGTCTTCGATGTTGACCAATGAGGAAAGAAGTTACTACATCAAAAAACTAAAAGGAGCTGGGATGATCGCTCAAGCATTCCAAAATGTGAATGTGTTTGATGCCTTTGTGATCGAATTGCAAAAGTTGATCGAACAGAAATTGGTAGATACCATTATTGCGCAAAATGAAAACGCGCGCGAGATGGCGAATTACCTGCTGAAAGAATTGAGTGCGCACGACACGTTTGCAAGAAGCAAAGCATCTGCAGACCTTGAAAAGTCGTTCGTAGCCTACATTAAGAAGAACGATCTAAATAGTGCGTTCCAGAACATCAAGAAGGAATTTGATACACTGGATGATCAATTCCTGATGAAAAAGTCTTGGATCGATGCTTACATCCGTGATGCTGGCTTAGAAGAATTTGCTCCTTTTGTGGAAGAATACGCTATTGCAGATTGCATTGGTACAAAACTGAACGAACGAATCATTGATGTAAAACTCGATCTGAACTGTCAGTTAAAAGGAGAACACCGCATCATTGAGGATGGGAAATACCACATCAACTTTATTGAGTTCATCAATAAACTAAGTGCGTTCAGCAATGACACCGTAGTTCGCTTCAAAGCCTTTCAGGACTATAAACATGCACTGATCGAGCAATTCAGAAAGTCGGAGAAACTTTCGGAGTTCGAACCTAAGGTGATGAACTCGTTCGTAAGAAATGAATTGATCGATAAAGTGTACTTACCATTGATCGGTAACAACCTCGCCAAGCAGATGGGTACCGCTGGAGAAGACAAACGTATTGACCTCATGGGACTATTACTCTTGATCTCCCCTCCGGGTTATGGTAAAACTACGTTGATGGAGTATATCTCCAATCGATTGGGATTGATTTTCATGAAGATCAACGGTCCTACCATCGGACATGAGGTTACTTCTGTAGATCCTGCTTCTGCCAATAACTCAGCTACGAGAGAGGAATTAGAAAAGCTCAACCTTTCATTCGAGATGGGTGACAACGTGATGATCTATCTTGATGATATTCAGCACTGTAACCCTGAGTTCCTACAGAAATTCATTTCTCTTTGTGATGCGCAAAGAAAGATCGAAGGGGTGTACAAAGGACAGAGCAAGACTTACGATTTCAAAGGGAAACGTGTAGTGATCGTTATGGCGGGTAACCCTTATACCGAGAGTGGTTCTAAGTTCAAGATCCCGGATATGCTAGCCAACCGTGCCGATATTTACAACTTAGGAGATATCATTGGTGGACAAGACGACAGCTTCCAAAACAGTTACATAGAGAACTGTATCACTTCTAATGCGATCTTAACGCAATTGGCAACGAAGTCTACCAAAGACGTACAAAGCTTGATTGGCGTAGCTAAAACAGGTGATCAGTCGGGATTGACATTAGAAGCTAACCATTCACCACAGGAACTTTCAGACTATGTGGAGTTACTGAAGAAAGTGGTCTTTGTAAGAGATGTAGTTTTCAAGGTGAACATGGCGTATATTGAATCCGCTTCACAGAACGACAAGAACCGTGTAGAACCGAAGTTCCAGTTGCAGGGATCTTATCGTGACATGAATAAGATCGTAGAGAAGCTGGTGCCGATCATGAATCAGGAAGAGCTGGAGACGATCATTCTGAGCCACTACAAGAGCGAATCTCAAACACTTACATCAGGAGCAGAGTCCAATCTATTGAAGTTCAAGAGCATGATGGAATGGCTCACAGAAGCAGAAGTAGAAAGAAGAGAACAGATCCTAGAGCAGTTTGCCTTAGAACAAAAGATCAAAGGATTAGGAGAAGACAATACTGGTGCACAGATCGCCATTCATTTGGAAGAACTCGTTACGCGCATTCAGTCGATTGAGAATGTATTTAGAGGTAAACCAGAGATTTTGGATACTCCTAGAGAGGAGGAATAGTTTTTTAACCGTTGTTGGGTGAATTAGATGCATTGAACTATCCTCCCCCTTTATCCCCCTCCAAAGGGGGAATCCTTCTAATTTACTTCTATAGCTAAAATCAACTCCCCCTTTGGAGGGGGCTGGGGGGAGGATTACGAAATTTCCCTATATTTACTCAATGCCCCTAAAAAATCATCACTACAATTCTAACTTAAAAGACCTGGCTTCAGATCTTAGGAACAATTCTGTATCTAAGGCTGAAATGCTCATTTGGAAAGCAGCTTTGAGTAGAAAACAACTAGGGTTCGGTTTCAAAAGGCAAAGACCTATTCGGAACTACATTGTTGACTTCTTTTGTAAAGAACTTGATCTCATCATAGAGATCGATGGAAACTCTCATCATTCTAAAGGAAAAGAAGACCATCTCAGACAATCAGAACTAGAATCATTAGGTTATACCGTAGTGCGATTTGAAGAAGGAATTGTTCTCAATCAATTCGAAAGAGTATATGAAGATTTGGTTCATATTATTGATAGTTTGAAGGAGCAAAAGGGATATTAAGTTACGTCAGCATTCCTCCCCCTGTGGAGGGAAAATACTTCTAATATACTTTGGATGGCATCAATAACTCCCCCTTTGGAGGGGGACAGCGGGGAGGATTACGCGAATATTATCCAATCACTTCCCAAAATAACTCTTTTGCAAAAACGCATGATTCTCCCGCTCAATCTCTTCTCTATGATCTGGATGAGCGATCTCTAAAAGTGCTTTTGCACGTTGCTCAATAGTTTTCCCATAAAGATTCGCTACCCCATATTCAGTGATCACATAATGCACATGCGCTCTAGTGGTTACGATGCCTGCACCTTGTTTTAGGAAAGGTACGATTCGGCTAACTCCTTTGTTAGTAGTAGAAGGCAGCGCAATGATCGCTTTTCCACCCTCACTTAAAGAAGCTCCGCGAATAAAGTCCATCTGACCACCTACACCAGAGTACATCTTACCACCAATGGAGTCGGCACACACCTGCCCAGTTAGATCGATCTCTATGGCCGAATTGATCGCTACCATTTTCTGATTTTGACTGATCCTGCGCACATCGTTCACAATATCAGAGGAACTCATTTCTATGAATGGATTGTCATCTACATACTCATACAAGCGTTTACTTCCCATTAGAAAGGTAGCCAACGCACGTCCGGGATTGAGCGCTGTGGTGTTACAGTTGATTATATCTTTTAGGATCAGGTCGATCACCCCGTCTGAGAACATTTCTGAGTGAATACCTAGGTTCTTATGATTAAATAATTTAGAAAGCACCGCATTCGGAATATTTCCGATTCCCATCTGCAAGACACTTCCATCTTCTATCAGTCCGGCTACGTGCTCCCCTATTCTATTTTCGATCTCAGAAGGATCACCTAGGATCACTTCCGGTAGTTCCTCTTCATGCTCGATGAAGGTATCCAATTCAGAGATGTGAATGATCCCGTCTCCGTGCACCCGAGGCATTTTAGGATTGATCTGCGCTACTACGTGCTTTGCGTTAGCAATAGCAGCTAAAGTAGCCTCCACAGAAACACCTAACGAACAGTAACCATGCTTGTCAGGTGGTGAAACCTGAATGAAAGCGACATCCAAAGGCAGAATATTCCGCTGAAACAACAAAGGCAACTCACTTAAAAACACCGGTGTATATGATCCATTTCCAGCCGCCAGTGTGTGGCGCACGTTCCTACCAATAAAGAAAGAATTGACATGAAAACTATCGATGTATTCCGGATTAGCATAGGGTGCCTCTCCCTCTACGTGAAGGTGACAAACCTCTACGTTACGCAATTCATCATGCCTAGCTGCCAACGCACGCATCAGCGCTTGAGGTGCAGCAGCAGCAGCGTGAATATAAACGCGGTCGTTGTTCTTGACGATCTTTACTGCCTCTTCAGCCGAAACGGAACTGTACATCTCAATAATCTTTAATTCTAATTCAATTAGTTCTTGATAAACTTAATTTTCTCCACTACCTGCTCATTTCTGTGTATCTCTATCAAGTAAATACCACTACTCATTCCACCCACATTAAGTGATGCATTTCCAAATTCATTGGAGGCGCTAACTGTTCTACCATTGATATCCTTGATCACCACTTCATATTGTTCTTCAGTCATGGAGATGATATTTAACACATCTGCAACTGGGTTAGGATACAAACTGAATTCGTTTTCTATTTCCTCTACTTCACTACTTGGATCTACCGGAAGTCCACCAGCGTTGGAAATGGTCGCCTTATTTGACCTTGTTGAACCATAATCTTGTGCTTTTGTTGGCTCACAAGGTGAAGGAACAGCACATTTGATGGTATAGAAGACAGAAGTGTTTCCATCTAAAAAAGGAACTGTGTTATCATGATAATAATAACGATTCGTTCCTGAAGGCGTTGGATTCGAAACAGAAACTGTTCCTATCACGTTCTCATACTCAGTGGTAGTTCCATTCACCACAAGGGTACGAGTCACTTGGTAATCCGTAATACCATCAATTCCTACATAAGCATTCCAGTATAGATCCAATGAACCATCTGTTGCACCAACTCCAGAAGCGGAAACCAAATTGTCAAACGCTAACTGTATCGTACGCTGGTTTTTGATCGCAATTGGGAACATCCCATGATCATCACAGGAAGTGATGGCAAACAACATGTACGTATTGTTTGCATTATCAGGATCTACACCATAATCGTTGAGAATACTTAGTGAACTCATAGGCACAACTGCAATCGGTTCCATATCTCCTGAATTTTTCTTTCTCGCTACGATGAAATCGGTTACTCCCATTCCCACGAAAGGAGTCTTGTCCCAGATCAATTCATTGTATTGCTGTCCAGTTACCTGATCATATTCCACAGATACTTTACAGATTTCAGTATTCACCAAAGGCTTTGTAGTCAATATTCCATTACCAACACCCACACAACCGTTAGCGTCTGTTACCTCCACAAAATACTCCCCAGGAGTCAATTGATTTGGTTTTCTAATGTTGGATACTTCTGTAACACTTCCATTCTCAAACTTCCTCCATACATATGTATATGGAGCTGTTCCGGTCCCAGACATCGTTGCTTCCAATACACCATCTGCAGAAGCAGTAGAACAACTGCTTGGCTCCTTGATCGTGTTGGTAGAAATATTCAACCCTCCTGTAGCTCCTACTTCAAGGATCATATCGTACGTGCAGGTTCCATTGGTAGCTTCCAACTTGTAGGACCCTGACTCCAATCCTGACCAAATTTGTCCTGTGCCTAAGTTAGAACTCACGTATCTCAAAACAGACATTTTGTTCGCTTTAGATTCATCCTGAAAAGCAATGATCGGATTAGCATTTGCATCGATCGCCATATCCAAGTTCCAGGAAGCACCGTCTGTAAATCCAGCACCACCAACCGTATTCCAACTTGAACCATTATATCTGATGACTGTAGCTTTATTTCCATTGGAGGCGTCATTAAATGCTAAATATGGATTATCGGCATTATCCAGCTTCAAAACAGAAGTATAAGGATTTATTCCAGAGACCCCGCTTGATCCCAGAATACTCCAGCTACTCCCGTCAAACTTCATCACCGTTAGTTTATTATTCACAGTAGCATCCTTAAAGGAAACGATCGGGTTTCCAGCAGCATCAACTTCCATTCTCAATTGATGGGCTGCACCTGCAGTAAAACCGGCACTTCCTACGATCGTCCAGCTACTTCCATTATATTTCATTACGGTAATCTTATCACCTGTTGCTCCTTCTGTAAAGGCAACAAAGTAATTACCTGATGCATCTTTCTGAATCACCGCATTACAGTCCTCAGTACCTGCTCCGTTACCCAATAAACCGATCTGTTGCCAGGTAGTTCCATCAAATTCATAAACAGCTGCTTTGAGATTGTTATTCGTTTCGAGGACAGTGATCACAGGATTATCAGAACCATTGACTATCAATGATGGGAATAATACCTTGCCGGTAGAGAATCCAGCAGATCCCAGAATGATCCAGTCACTCCCGTCAAACTTCATTACCGTTGATTTATAGCCATTCTTAAAGTCTCTGAAAGCAATGATCGGAAGATCAGCGCCATCCAATTTCAAATCGGCATATAACGCTACTCCTGGTGTGAATTCTTGTTGCCCTACATAAGACCAAGATGAACCGTTGAAGAACTCTGCAGTGGATTTACCACTTCCACTCAATTTGGCATAAGACACTACTGGCGTTCCTCCACTCGTTAATTCAATATTGGGTGAGATACAGTTTCCACTTGTAAAACCAGAATTCCCCACAAACTCCCATTCAGAATCTACGATCTGAGTTAAAGTATACGTGTAAGTATTATCCAAAGAAGAAACATCTACTACCGCATCCGATGCATTACAACCAGAAGCCAATGTTACTGCAATTCCAGAACTCAATGGATTCGATGCGCCCAATACTTCAAAAACTTCAGTAACAACACACCCACTTGGATCAGTCACTTTTACGTTGTAGATTCCTCTACCCACGTTTGCAAGATCTTCTGTATCTGAACCATTGACATCACTCCAATGATAAGTATAAGTGCCTGAAGGAGTAATCGTGATATCTACACCTCCGTCCTGCGCTCCTTCACAACTTGGTGAAAAAGGGCTTCCTGAAATGGTGAAATCAGTTGCATTCACTTTTATTTCGGTCTGAGCTTGACAACTGTTTGCGTCCAACACAGTTACCTGGTAATACCCTGCCGAGATTCCTGTAAGATCCTGTATAGATGCTCCTTGTACAGACCATCCATACTGGTACGGAGCTGTACCCCCCGTTACCGTAAGATCGATCGCCCCATTTGCAGAACCGCAGGTCTCGTCTGTTACTACTGATGTTAAAGTCATTCCAGAAACGGTAGCTGTAGTTAAACTACTGGAAGCAGAACAACCATTTGCATCGGTAACGGTACAAACTACGTTCACGTTCTCAGACAAGCCGTTTTGAATATTGCTTGTATTACCAGCAGCTGCATTCCAGGAATATGAATAGTTTGGCGTTCCTCCCGTAACGTTGGCCGTGATCACCCCATCCGAATTACCTGAACAAGTAACGGGTGTTTCAACCAAAGCAATCACAGGTTCACTAGCTGCATTCAACACTTCGATATTTTCTGTGGTTGTTTTACACCCAAGGTCATTCACAACTTGTACGGTATATACATCTGGAGCCATACCGGAGAATGTACCTGTTGCATTATTCGTAGCATTTCCTGCACTATTTCTTACGTAGTAGGTTAATGTGCCTACCGGATTGATCACCGCATTCGCACCAAAAACAATTGACCCAACTGTAGAACAAGAATGATCTGTTTTAATGATCTCATTAATATCCAACGACATTTCAGCAGGTTCTGTCAGAGAATAATTCAGCGTAATATCACAATTGTTTGCATCCGTGATCAATACGGTACCTGCAGTAGTCGCAGAAAGTTGACTATTCACATTACTTTGAACCTGTTGCTGACCATCCCATTGGTAGGCATAGGGAGTAGTTCCTCCAGAAACGGTTACCGTGACCTGACCGTCAGCCCCTCCATAGCAGGTCACATCCTGATCCACCGCTAGGGAAGCTGAAAAACCAGCACAACCTCTGTATTCATTTGCCCCTATGTCTCTTGTTCCTTGAGCAAGGTATCCATCCAAACCTCTATTGGTGGCATAAGTAGCTTCAGCAGCGTCAATTGCCACTGAGCCAGCAGATGGGTAATAATTTGCATCCAGTAATGGATCCACAGAGAAGGTCCACGATGGAACCACTGTAGAACCAGTAGAGCTGCTTCCAATGTTATTCAAGAACATTGGAGAATTGGAACCCGTTTGCTGCAGGTAATCCACATTATTACCATAGAAGATGTTATTTGCAAAAATGATCGCTCCGGCATTCCCGTTCTGCTCATCGATGTAAACTCCAGCAGAACCATTGTTGTATACCGTGTTATTCGTCACAATATAATCGCCAGTAGCAGGTGCAGGAGGATCTACGATAATTATTCCACCGTAACCTCCTGATTGTCCATCAAAAGACAAATTATTCTTCACATAGAAGTTATTCGAGATGATGTACATATCCCCAAGGATGCTTGCATTGAAAGTACAATTATTCACCGTCATACTTTCTTTGAGGTTCTGACATACCACACCTACATTACAGTTGTAGAAATCACACCTTTCGATCACGCAGGTATTTTGTGCCACCGCATCGTCCAAGAAGATCGACTGATCCATATCGTAGAAGTCACAATCGTGTACATAGATAACATCACCGGCAGTTCCTTGATCCTGAACAAATCCAAAGGAATAATTGACGGTAGTAGACTTAAAGGACGTATTACTGAACTCAAAAATTCCTGGTACCGTGTTGTAGATATCAAAGATCAATTGCTCAGAGGCACTTGCCTTTAGGATCGTTTTACCTTTTCCTCTACCCACAATATTGAAGGGTTCGTGTGCATATACCGTAGAATCGAAAATGATCTCCACTCCATCTGTAGAAGGGTGAAACTGAATGTTATCTCTTCCTGGCGACAAGTTCGCTTGGTTCACACAATATCTAAAACTACCAGAAGTTCCAGACCCATCATTAGGATCAT
Source organism: Flavobacteriales bacterium (assembly GCA_020635565.1). Lineage (GTDB taxonomy): Bacteria > Bacteroidota > Bacteroidia > Flavobacteriales_D > Parvicellaceae > Parvicella. The sequence continues at coordinate 209,769 of JACJZN010000006.1, forward strand.
CAGAAGTAGAGGTAACCACATAGTTGATTCCCTGCGCATCCACTACTGACCACAAAGCCAATGTAAGGAGGGTAATTAAGTACTTTTTCATTCTCGCTTATTTTTCTTCGAAAATATTACAATAAATACGACCTACAAAGGGAACTAAATGGAAATTTAGACACTTGTTAGTAACTGTCGAAATTGTGCATTTCTCAGTGGGAATTAGTCACTTATCTCAAAAAATACCGATGCGCTGTTTATAGAACTATCAGATGGAAATATCAATCGAAATGATCTCCAATTCTCCATCATCAAAAAGACTTCTCAGTACTTTTATAACAATTTGCTCTCCAGACACTTGTAAGGACGGCATACTGATCTCGTTCGCAACCGTAGCTACCGTACAGATCGTTCCGTTTATAGCTAGCGCGACAGGCTTTCCTAAGTTTTTGTGCGAGAACTCATAAATATCATTTTCTCTACTTTCATGGAATTCAAATACTACAGCTGGTTGCGCATGATCTTCTTTTCTTATTGCCAAAGCTTTTACATTTCCCCCCAGATAGATACAATCATCCAAATCAAACAAAACCAAGTTCACTGAACCATGACCATCGGGTTCTGAGAAATACACTTGAAAAGGCATTTGACCTTTAGTTTTCTCCTCAAATTCAATGGACTCTTTGAGTTTTTGCAAATTATCTGATCCATTAACCAATCCGTTATAACGATCCTGTTCATTATTGGAATAATGACTTACATACGATTGAAAATGCTCTTTAGGAATATAATATTTTAATAAATCTAGCTCCACAGGAGAAATAAACTGCAGTTGCTCTGGCTTCTTTAATAATCGAAAAATTGCTTCATCGGTTATATAATTGCCCATTTTAAAAGCAAATGAATAAGGTTCGTCCTTGATAATTTCAAACCCCATCAGTTTATACTTCTCCATTTTCTCACGCGCCTTTGCAGCTTCTTCTTTAGAGTAAAATGAAAAGAAAACCTTCACATCGTGATTGGGTGGTTCTTTACATCCCACCAATAGGAAGAGCATACCAACCAACAGCAGATGAGTGCATTTTTTCATGCGACTAAGGTAAGACTTAGCGAAAAGACTATACCAATTCTCTTAAAAAAATCTAGCCTTAGGGGTTACACCACCCTCACCCATTCCACATTACGATCTTCTCCGATCACACGCACAATCGCCACTACTAGCTGATCATTAGCCAACCCAAGATTTATACGATAAGCCTGCAAATGATCCTCCTTTTGCAGCGTCAATTCCATCACCTCCACATCTGCCATATCATAAGTAACTTTCGGCACTCCTTTTACTTGCTTCACCGCAGGTAGTGTACCAATCAGTAAACTAACTTGTACCGGACCATCCAGCATTCTATTACAAGATACCAGTACATCCTGCCCGTCCATGAAGACATCTACTATAGGTAAGGTATCCCTAAAGTTAAGTGATAAGCCGCTCAACGCCTTTCTCACTTTTATCCCATCAAATTTCTCTAGCTCTTCAAACTTGATCGCATGATAGATCATGCCGTTCATCTTGTTTTGCATACGATAGTTAATCTTATATGCCAGTTCCTTTGCCATTCGATAGATGGCCGTACTCCATGAATTCGCAAACTGCAGGTAAAAGTTTCTGTTTCTTTGTCCTTCAAAAGCGGCATTTTCTTTGATCAACTTCCCAAATCCTTCCGCCTTCTTCCTCACTACCGTTACCCCGTTCAGCTGATAGATGACCACATTATCCAGTTTTCCGTTTAAATTCAATATGCTCGTTGCCTTTGCCATAACTCAGTAGAGACAACAAACATTCCAAACAACCCCGCTTACTTTTCTTTTAACATACATTAACGCCTCATACGCTTGTCATTATACTACTTTTTTTGGTTAATATCCTTTTGGCTTGATCCAAAAGGACGAAAAAATCAAGATCAGAACAAAGCTTCACCGCGCCCCTCATCCTTCATTGATTTTCTATGAGCGTTTGGGAATCGAAGATAATTGAGACTTCACTTCTTTCGCCTCGATCTTCAATTCTAACAGCAGGCTGCCCTCTTGAAAATCTTATGAACGCTGTTCACCGCCTGCCCCGGCCCGCTGTTCTGATCTGGCCATCCCCGCATCACAAAACCGATTCAATGCACAGCATTGACCAAATCGTGACACAGCATAGAAAGTTGAAAGCGTTAAGAAAGCGGGAAGCCCTGGACCGCTTTTAGCTTTTAATCTTTCGGTTTCGCGCTAACGAAAATGCCTTGTCACGATTTAAAAAGAGCACTTTTCTTTGTCACTTTCTTTTTTGCGATGGAAAAAGAAAGTGAATAAAATATTTGATTCGTTTCTTTTATATTAAGTCCAAGACCCAGTCCTAAAGCATCTTCCCACCCACACACAATTCCTCCCCTTTGTGGGGAGGTGCCAATAGGCGGAGGGATATAAAACCGTAACCATTACACAAAAAACCCATAAGGTTCACTAGGGGTTAACTAGGCCTTCTCTAGGGGTTACCTAGGTCTCCACCCCACCTTCACCCCTACCATACCTCACAGGTACGCCCACCTTTCTCCCCCATACAACCCCTCATCCTCCCCGAAACGTCCGCCTCAGACATTATCAACACCCTACGAAGGCACCCTTTTTGTCCCAGATCTTCCTCAAGAACTATTGTTGAATTTTAGTAAGTTTTGGGAGGAGGATCATTTGACGTGAATTAAACGTGTTGTAATCACTTGAGAGTTGGGCGGCACCTCCCCGTAAATACTTGTCATCCAATCTCCATATAATTCGACAGGCAGCGGAAGGAAAAGAATTTTGCAGGGGAGGAAAATATTGAAGGTTCGCTTTTATTTGTTCAAAATCTCCTACTTATCTTCATAATCGAATTCCTAAGTCGCTAGGAGAATTGATTATTTTTGTGCGAATAAAATTACACTATGTCCTTATCCAAGCTACTATTTATAGCTACTCTCCTACTTATAACCCACCGATATTATCCACAAGAGTATTTCGAATCCTTTATGGGAGAAGAGGTACATATTCCTGCTTATTCAGAATATTATCAAGACAGGTATCGACCCGAACGTGACAAGGTTTTTTTAGGTACTTACACAGAGGGAATTATCCAATATCAAACCACTCCGGTATTCGCTCCGATCGACACCATCCGTTGTTATAACGGTTATTTGAAAGCCTTTGATTATCAACCATTTTCTAATTACAGCGAAGAATTGATGGCTATTGCTAGTTCTGAAAAGGAATTGATCATCTACGATCTTCAAAACCAAGAAGTATTGCTCAATACCACCCTCCCTAACACGTTGAATGATGTACAATTCTCGAATATAGATCCCCATATTATCTGGGCAGCCGATGCAAGTGGTTATCTTATACAATACAATTGGGTCGAAAAGAGGGTGGACAAATACCAAGTCCATAGCAAAGGGATTGCTCGGATAGAACTGTTTTTGGACAAGATCATCACCTCCAGTTTTGATCACACCATCAAAGTGCACCATCAAAAAACGCTTGCAGAAGAACAAAGTCTCAAATGTCAGATCCCCCCATTGGAATTTGATGTAAGTGTGGATGGTATTCTTGCCATCGCTGCAGCAAAAGGTGTTGCCCTCTACAGTATCATCGATCAAAAATGGCTTTACGGCAAGGAACTTTTAAATAAAAAGGTCAAAGCTTATGAAGGCGACTCAAAGAAATATTATTGGAATCCTTATCTCAATGATGATGAATCTCAATATGCCGGCTCCACGCAGAAGATCACCTTTTTGCGACATGGTCACACCATTGCGTACTCCAATCCCTATCAGGGACTATGGTTTACAGAACTGAACGACCCGTCTCTTTTAGTACGCCCCTATGCCTTTCAAGATAGCTTAATCACTGCGGAACCAAAGTATATATTCAACCAGGATAATCATCTCTCCTTTTATGCGCAGGACTATGGATTTGATGAATACCTTCTAGAAAATCCTCCCTATGTACTTCAAAAAAAGGCTACCTATATTGATCGTATTGATCCTGAGCATGGCCTTAAGCGCAAGCATCTTCCCTTTGATGAAATAGTAGTTGAGGGCTTTGATTTTGACTTAAGCTATTCCTTTGATCCAACAGGTCAGCGGGGACCGAGTTCATTTGTTACCCTAGACAATCTTTATTTTTCTAAGGATACCAACTACGCATATCCCGTTTATTTATCTATGAATCATATTGAACATTTGATTCCATTTCCAGCCAAAGAAGAAGACCTAGTTGCCTATTCGGATGAGATAGGTGCATATTTAGGCGCTGAAAGGTTTGACATGTGTTATGAAGATCTTGAGAATTATACCATCGATCCGTTATGCGTATTGGAGAACACCTGGATGACCAGAGATACTTCCACTTTCTACAAACAAGATGAGAGCTTTAGTCTCTATAGTTATTTGGGGGAAGAAACCTATGAGCAATTGGAAGTTAGAGATCTGGTGATCAGAAACATCGTTAGTTCTGCCATGGTATATAAACATGGTGTTCAAGAAGAACCGAAAGCAACTCAAGAAGCAGCTGATCATCGTGGTACCACTTCTCAATTGTATATGGATGATGCCTTTATTCGCATGGATCAAAAAGGACATTTAAGTGCTGTGGAGTCCTTTGCGATCAGCCCTGATCAAAAGTATTTAGCTACGGGTGGGCAAGACACCAAGATCATCCTTTGGGATTTCCACACAGGTGTGAAACTTAAAGAATTGGACTATTCAAAAATCAATGATTTTGAAAAGTACTGGCAAACTTATGAAACGGATTGGGAATTCAGTTTTACGTTCATGACCTTTCATCCTACCCAATCCTGGATCATTGCCTCCACCAGATACAAGGGAAGCATCTGTCTGGATTATCAAACGGGTAAGATTATCGGACAAGGAAATAGTTTTGAATATGCTACCCTATCTGACGATGGTCGTTTTGTGATCGATGATCAGAATAACCTCTATACACTACCCAATATGATCCCGATCGATTCTTATGAGGGGGATTACATGGTGGAAAAGCCCATGGTTGGCAACAATAAAGTGATTGCTCGTCCTAAAGACAAAAATCTATCGGTCTATACGGATAGTTATCGTGGATCTGAACTGGAGTTGATAGAACAAAACATGCAAAAAAAATCAGATGGATCAAGGTTTGACTTGCTTTCCAATGGATTTGTTAGTCCGAATGGAAACTGGTTTGTCTCAGACAGTGTGATCTATGACAAAAAGAATAACGAATGTTATAACCTTGAAGGTTATCCAAAAGGAGACTACAACTATGCTCCGGTTTACTTGAAAGGTGATTTCTCTCCGGATCATAAGTACTTTGCCTATCCTGCCTATAAGAAAATTAAACTTTTTAATCTGGAAACGAAGCAATTCAGCACCATCATCGACACTACCGTATACAAATTTGAAGCACCGGTGAGGTTCTCAGCTGATAGCAAATATCTTGTTTCTCGTGTATGGGAGATCAAAGGAGGTGAATTAAACTGGTTGGAAGAAGCGAATACGAACCGAACATTAGGTATATATGATGTGACTACACTGCATAAATTCAGACATCATACTGGCCATCCCGTAGAGCCAATGCAGGTTCGCACGGATAGCAGCATGAGATACCTTTTGTTTCAGGGAGTCGGGTTTCTTTACCTATTGGATCGAGAGACACTGGAGATCCAGCAACTCAAGATCAAACAAGAAAGTTTTAATTACAGCGTATCCTACGGTAGTTCAGTGATCCGAACTACAACAGAAGGTGATCCGGTGGTTTATGGAGAACTCTCTCATGATTACAGTAATGGGACCACCCGCTTTGAGTATGAGTGGCAACCCCATACAGGCATTTTTAAACGTTATTTTGAAGATGAAACCGGCATTGATTTCTACGAAAACAATTCTCCCAATCTTTACATTACAAGAGATTGGCGCGGAAACTGGGATAATGATGATGTGCTTTGGGAAATCTCAGATCTAAGAGACATTTCACTTAAGACAGATACTAGTTATCGATTAGGTTTAGATACGACCGCTTACCTTAAGGTATTGGAAAACAATAAAACTGGAGAGCTGAAAATAAGCGGTTCTTTCAATTATGAAGGTTTCAATAGTGGAGCCGCTTTTGCCATTACACCAGATCATCAATACATCTACCTTCCCACTTCAGGTCATGGAATTGGGAAATACACGCTCCCCGATATGAAATTGGTTACTAAATGGGATGCACATGAAGAACATCCACTCATGATCCAATTGATGGGAACTGAAATGCTCACCATTGGAAATGATGGAAACGTGATCCTTTGGGATCTATCTACCCCTATTCCTTCTGAACGCCTTCGTTTTTATGGCGATCAAGAGGGGTTATTTATGATCACTCCAGCGCATTATTATTCAGCGACCAAGGACAACATTGATTTCGTAGGGTTCAGAAAAGGAAACAACTTTATTCCGATATCAAGTTTTGACATGAAGTTCAATCGACCAGATATTATTTTAAAAGCCCTCGGCTCACATCAATCCGCGTTGATAGAAACCTATAAAGTAGCTTATGACAAGCGTTTGAAGAGAATGAATATTCAGGAAGTAGACCTCGAAATAGAAAAACTACCTGTGCTACGCATCGAGAACCTGGAGTATTTACCCAAATTCACCAACGATGGTACATTGGAGATCATTGCCAATTGCAATACACCTCTAGAGAACATTCGACTTTGGGTAAACGGTGTTGCACAAACTACCAGCATTACGCCTATCGAATCTGGCTATAGTTTTACGGTAGAACTCGTGAACGGGATGAATGAGATCGAACTCAAGGGAGTAACTTCCACTGGGAATTCTACCCTTCCGGTGCAATACACCCTTGAACGTAATTCGACTAAAACGAGCAACAATCTGTATGTGCTCTCTATTGGGGTTAGCGAATACATGGATAGCACCTTCAACCTCGGTTATGCGGCAAAAGATGCAAAAGATGTGAGCAGTGTGTTTACTCAACTAGAAAACTTTGACACGGTCAGTAATTTTACATTACTAAATGAAGACGTAACATCAGAAGCCTTGTCTGAGATCCAGGAATATTTAGACCGAGCCACCATCAATGATATTGTGGTGATCTATGTAGCTGGGCATGGGTTATTAGACGAGAATTTTGACTATTACTATGCCGTGCATGATGTGGATTTTAATCATCCTGCAACTAAGGGATGGAGCTATGATCTGTTTGAAAAACTTATCAGTCAGAGCAAAGCCAACAAGAAGTTATTGCTTTTTGATACTTGCCACGGAGGTGAAATAGACAAAGAAGAACTTGCCCTGAATGAGACTGAACAAACCGAAGATGGCGATGTTGCTTTCAGAGCCAGTAAAACCTTTAATTATTTGGCTCAACCCACGAATGCGAGTGAGCTATCGAAAAGCTTCTTTGGAGATTTCCGGAAAGGTGTAGGCGCCACGGTGATTGCCAGCTCTGGAGGGGCTGAATATGCCGCAGAAAGTGATATCTATAAAAACGGTATCTTCACTTACTTCCTAAGAAAAGGATTGACAGCTAACGAAGCTGACCTTAATGGGGATCATCAAATTACGGTTAATGAATTGAGAATTTACCTCAACGAAGAAGTAAGGAAGGCGACCAATGGCAAACAAAATCCGGGTACACGTATTGTGAATGACAAGCACGAAATGGTGCTGAAGGTGTATTAATTGAATGGGGGGATTTAAGAAGGTGGTGGTATTTTACCCCTCCGCTTGGCAGCACCTTCCCTTCGAAGAGGAGGACTTTAGGGAAGGGGGATTTTAGAATGGTATGCTTTCACTTGTTGATGATTCTTTGTTTCAAATGTCTTGGTGCGAAAGAAAAGGATCATTTTTTCAATGCCATGAATAACGCTTTAAAGACAACTATTTAATAAGGTGCTATGATGGCTTCGATCTTTTTCTTGGTCCAAATGAAGTTATCGATCTCTGGAGAGGCTAATAGTTCATCGATCGTTTGATATAATTTTTTTTGCACCTTATCAAATCCTTCTTTTTCAGTAGGACTAGCCTCATAGATCAGACCGGCATTCATTGTGGCACAATACGAATGCACTCCTATGATGGCTTCGTACTTATCTACCATCCTTTCCATAGACTCCAGTTCATCCAACACTTCTAATGCATAATCGTTGATGGCATCTGCATGAAGATTCCTATCTTCTGGTGCGAGGTATGCTTTGATCCTCAATAAATAATTAAGGATATCCCAATCTCCTATTGCAAGTATTTCCTCATCCTTTAGGTTGGCATCGATCAATTGAGCTATTTCAACACCTCTTGGATCTTCTTGATCATCGAGATGATCGATCAACTTCGTCCAGATTATTAATTTCCAGTTCCCCAGCCTACCTAAAAGACGCATATCTGAAGCAGTGATGGTGGCCACTTCGGAAAGTGTTCTTTCAATGACCGTGTCAGTATACTCTTCTAGATTTACACTAGGCGTTAACGCTACGCACATGGTCTTTTTGCTAGTATGATCCAGTAGTCCTGCACGTTTTAGCACAAAATCAGAAGAAAAATAGGCTGGTCTATCGGGATTGCTATTCATGAAATCTAATACTGCCAGATCTCCTAGTGAATACAGCTGTCCTTTATGGTGATATACCAAGTTGGCTCCCTGATAATTAAACGATACCGCAGCCGAAACCCTGTCGAATTTCATGACATCCTCTTCTCCCGATTTAATCTGATCGAGCAAGGTGGCCGTCAATTCCTCGATGGAAGCTGGTTCATCGTTTTCTTGATCCACCACCAAATACATCGACTTATTGGCCTGTATCTCCTGTATCGGTAAATTCGTCTCAACTTGATACAGGTCTTGAAATAACTTAAAATAAGCAGGAGAACTCATTAGAGACTGGTTTAACACGATGACATCTGTTCTGTATCCCAACACTAATTGTGCGTACCACAATGGGTAGGAATCGTTGTCTCCGTTGGTAAACAAAAAACTATTGGGTGCACAGTCATCCAACAGGGACTTTGCAAAAGTGAGGTAAGGAGTTGGATATTCCGCTTTCTCCAGAAAGGTTTGGGCTTTTTCTGGCTCCAAGATCGACCTCAAGCTGTAATAATAATGCAGACAACTATTGGCGTATTTGAGTTGAACGTTCCCTATTGCCAGTGTATTGTAATTTGGGTTTAGTGCTATCAACTGCTGATAATAATCCAAGGACTTTTCAGCATACTCGATCATTCCGTCTACCTGCTCTGGTGACACCTTTTTGTAGATCGTTTCCTCGTATTTCCCTTTGAGTGGACTTTCTCCAAACTGACCCGGGTGAATGTAATCCCCTGAGATCATGTCGCAAGATCGGGCGAGCATTTCTAATTCTACTTCCGTTTTATGCTCCTTATGCTCGAGTGCTTCCAACACGTCAATAGGCCAGTTATCATAGCCATAGTACATAAAGAAGTCATAGCTGGTTGCTTTAGACATCATCTTACCCAGTCCGCTCAGATCATATTCAAATGCGACTTTCAGTGCATCCGCAGCGGTGCCACCTGGAGGCGTATAGGTAAGTAGGTCTATGGCATATTCTTTAACACCTTCTAGCGATTGGAACTCACCACTTTGCACATCCCAAATAGTGAATTGATCAATGACCTCCAGTTCTGGGATTGACTTAATTTCTAATGAATAACCTGCAGGATCTTTAGTAATGGCGTATACGCATCCATCACAACCGGTATTGACCTGCATTCTTAGGTGAGATAATACTTCCTCAAATTGTGGGTATGAATGATCGGTTTGCGCTGTCTCTTCGACCTCTGGGGTTTCAGAATTTCCGCAAGAAAGGGCAAAAAAGGTGACGGCTACGAGTAGAATAATATTTTTCATGGAGCTAAAATAGCAAATGATATTTTAACACTAGTGCGATTTACTGTTCTTTTCAACGCACTTGCATTTTAGGTTGGGAAATGGCGGAGGGGAATCATTGAGCACCCTACCCCTCTCCTAGAAGTGGAGAAATAAAATGGATGCTCTAATAATTACTACTCCTTACTATTTTTACGTTTAAAACCGATTACCTTTGTTACAAAACGTAACAAAATGTCTTACACCAAACACTTCGCAGCCACCATCCGAGATCATGGCATGATCAACCTCTCTCCTACGCAATTCAGGCGCATGATGAACATCGTGTACCTAGAAGGTAAACTGGATCAACTCAAGATCATTAAACGAGACCTACCTACAGAAGAGGAACGGAAATACGATATCCAACTCTTTAAGCTGAATTCTCAACTGACCGAACAAACGGGCAATCTACCTCCTGGGGAGTTGGTGAGGGAAATGAGTCATTTGAGTTGATAACGTAAGTTAACCGTTTATGGCTGTTTATCTAACTTGCCATGCATCCCTTGTACTCGATCCAAGGATAGGACAAACGCGTAATAGGCGGGCTGGTTATCCGTAATTTTAACAAAAAGTGTATCAGCTGCGGCATGTCCTTTTGGGGCAACAATGAAATACTCCGATCCACTAATCCATTTTAGTTCAAAGCGGGTAGAATCTCCTGTAATCGGATTATACTCTATTTGATAATCTTCAAACCGTTCTAATAAAAGATCTCCATTCAAATAAAATTTACCCATGCGGATATCTTCTGTATCTCCTTGAAAAGCAGCTATCTCCTGATAATTCTCACCCTTTCCGAATGAACCCGAGGTATCTATACTTATTCCGATCTGCATCATCACCAGAAAAAGGAACGCTATACTCATCAACACCAAGTAAACCACTCTAAAACTCTGCATCCAACGTTGTTTGTAGGATCTTGTCTTGCTCATTAATAAAGCTATACTCGCTCCCAACGCTAGCGCAAGAATCAGAAAAGTTAAGGGCAATCCATACGTGACTCCAATGTAGTAGGCTTGCTCCATCCAAGGCACTAAATCAAACATGAGTGGGATCATCGATTGCACCAGCATGGTCATCACACTTAGCACCAGCAAAACAACAATAGCAATGATCGTTCGTCTTTTACGTTTGGAGGATCGCTCTTGAGCTACTGTACTCGGGATGATTTCTGTATCTAGGTTTTGCATGATGGTAAATATAGATAATTGGATTCATTCCTCTGAACATAACTTTTTTACGAAGTACTACCCTACTTTTGATTCTATGAACACCAAACAATACATCCAGCACGAGCGCAAATGGTTGAGCAAAGCCATGCATTTGATGCTCAACGAAAAAGTAGTTAAAGAACTTAACCCTGTAGAGCAACTGCGGTACCGAGAATTGATCGAACGAGTGATCGAAGGAGAATTAGATTTTTTGATCGAGGCTCCTAAAGAGTATCAGGAACTGTATGGTGGGAATGAGTTGAGGGTAATAAAGTGATAAGCTATGAATAAAAAGAAATACAATCAACTATTTTATCAAGAGCAAATCTGGTTAGAGGATTATGAAGATATTTCCACAGAAAAGGAAACTAGTACAAAAGCGGAGAAAAAGATTGGAGCAAATGAAAAAGCTGAAGAATAAAGAAATTTAAGCAAGATCGTGAAAGGAGAAAGTGATAAAGAGACGTTAAAATGGTGGATGAATAGATATTAATTAGGTGATCATTTTTTTTGCCCACTCAACCACTCTATCATCATGTTGAATGACAAGTCTTTTCATGAGTGAACATGGTATAACGCTTTGACAAAAACCTGCCCTCCTCGGCACTCTTTTTGCACTTCTTCTACAGAAATGCGGCAATATGCACTACTTCATTCAAAAAATAACAATTGACAATGGCGACTACATGGTCAAAGTCCCTGGTGAAATGATGTTTGAAAAACACAACTACCAAATGGATCAAGCAGCTAAAGTTATCTACCTAAATGTCAGTACGAGATTACAACAACAGATCTCTGTAGAGAACATAAAAACCATCTTCAGCCATGTCGATGAATATATCAAGCAAAAAAACCTTTTAGGGATCTCACCAAATATGTTCGATCCTGAGTGTTCGCTTTACTTGACAGAAGCATTAATAGAAGAAGACATCTTTTTAGGAACAATCGATTATGACGAACTTTTCCTTGCTGAATTATTCTACATGAAGTTGATTGGGTTATTAGATGAGGAAGAGTAACAAAGACTAATCTCTAAGATAAATCTAACTACCTATTTGGATAGCCTGTCACGCCAATGCGTGAGGGGGACACAGGGGGAGGATTGTACAATTAAAAACCTCAACTATTAATTGCCTGATGGTCAGTTCGAGTGATGCGACAGAAATAAGCATCGTATCGAGAACAACTCACAACTCCCCCTTCGGGCGCCTACGCTAAAGCTTCAGCGACAGCGTGAGGGGGCTGGGGGGAGGTAAACACCAACCCCAAAACGTAACCATTTTACGCTCTCCCCTCCTACCTTCACCCTCATGAACACTAAACAATACATCGACCACGAACGCGAGTGGCTCAATAAAGCAGAAGAGATCATGATGAATGATATGTTGTTAGGTGAGTGATTGAGTACAACGTGAAAATCGTATGTAAAACAGCTCATATTCAAGATATCACTCTCCCCATTCAAAGGTGTAGGTCTCTCCATTAAGAGGAACACGCAAATACACCTTTTGAGCTTTTTTAAATTTAATGTTTATGGCTCCGTAGATTTCCTGACCAGGAAAGATTGTGTTCTTTTTTAAATAGTCTTGGTTTAGCCTTTCTTTTACTTGATACTGTTGTTGCTCAAAATTATTAATATTATTCTGAGCATTCTGTTGAGCGGCATAAGCATCTGAGCCATTGTAGCTTGAGACTGTTCCGCTAGTCGTACTGTAAGAAGAAGTACTTGAACTACCAAATACGTTTGAGGTTGCGCTATTCCCCCTTCCATCAGATGCATACCCGAAAGCTGACCCGTAAGAGGAAGAATAACCGTACGTGTTCGATGTATACGAAGCTGATGAATATCCCGCCTGGTTTGCTGCAGATACTTCTCCCCAAGCAACTAATGCTGAATTCCATGCTTGTCTGTTTGTTACTTTTTTCATGTATTCTTGATGAGACAGCACATCTCCGTATTCAATGTCTCCATCAATCTCGAAAATGGCTTCAATCTCTTCAGGATCAAACAAAAACTCTTGATCGCCAACATTGGTTACTGTAACGTATGCAGTGTAATAGTTACCATATTGCTTTTCATGGGATAGCATCACGGCAATGATAACATTGTTGTGGTTATAGTATTGAACAGCTTCACCTTCCAAATAAACTAATCCTTTAACCGCTGAAAAATCTCTTCGAAACGTTACGTCACCAGTATATTCATCGTAGGTTTCAACAACTCCACTCCATTCAGTCTTGCTATCATCATCATGATCTAACAGTCTAACATAACCCATTCCTTCCAGTGCCCCGGATTTGTAATAATCATGAACAGGATTAATAATTCGATTGTGCTTATCGAAATCGACTAACCGATAAAATGTACATTCTTCAAAACTCTCTACTCCATACCAGTTCTCAGAATAAAAAATGGTGTCAGTTCGATATACTTCAGGCATTTCTTTCTCTTCTATTTCATCCAATAACACCTCACTTGAAACAGCATACGACCCACTAGGTACATTATCTTTTGTTTGGGCTGAACCATTTGACTTGACGTTAGCTTGTTGAGATTGTCCATTTTTCCCAAATTCACCCTCCTTGAGTTCTTTTTCCATGGTCTCATAGATCAAATCTCTCTTGCTCTTTAAATCAGCCGCTTTTACATAATCTTCAGCCTTTACCGCTTGTTCAATTTTTTTGTTGTATTCTTCAATTTCAGCTTGGTAGGTTGAAAACTTTTCGATTTTAAGTTTGATTTCATTCGCTTTTAGGAAGTCTTCATTCGCTATTGCTTCTTGTTTCTGCTTCTCAAGGTCTTCACGGGAAAAGGAGTTGCTACCCTGTGCAAAAGAGACAGTCACCCAAATAAATACACTTATAAAAGCTAATAGCAACTTCATTTTCTAAAAATATTAAATCGGTAGAACTTATTCAAATTTTAATAAAATCAATTATCTGAAACTTTAGGCACTACCATCTCAAGCACCTCTTCCCCAATTTTATCACTCAATTTATCACCATCCAACACACTCACAAACCCCAACATACAATGATGTTGCAGTCCGTTAATATCATCCTTAAACACCCCAGATTTCAGTGCTTTATCGCCTGGATATAACAATAGCGACTTGGTGGCTTTATACAATCGATTGTACGCATACATCTGTCGAATATCTTCAATAGATGCTTTTTGATCAGTTGGCCGCTTCCATTTTGTATCGATGATATAAGATATTCCATTCTCTTTGTCTTCTTTTAGTACTATATCAGGTTTCACATGCCTCCAGTATTGGGTCTCACTATCTTGCCAGAATTGTTTTTTATCCTGTCCTTTAACGCTATATTTCAAACCTTTAGATTTACCTTCATCAACAGCCTTGTTATGCTCAGCAACATGTTTCCTCAACATCACCAAGACATACTCCTCCCACAACTCATTCATATCAAACAACAACGCCAACATCCTCTCTTTACCAGCAGAAATATCAGGAGAGTAATTCAACAAGATCAACCTCGCCAATTCAAACGCATACGCATAAGGCTCCGTTTTACGATTGAGTTTAACACCGTTCAACAAAGCCTCAGTCACTTTAACCCGCTCCACTTTTGGAAATCCCAGCTCTACCCTTTTACAATAATCCGCTAGTCGTCCTCCTTTTGTAAATTGATCAACTACTTCCAAAGCGGCATACAACACCTGATGCAGTTGGTGATTCGTATCATACACCTGATGCGTTGTATAAAACCGTTCTTTATGAATCAAGTTCTTCTGAATATGCCCAGCAAACTCCAATTTCCCTTTTAGCGCATTGACATTCTTGGTTTCTCTACGGTATTGTTTGACTAAACCTCTACGAATCAAACCATCAAGCTCTGCTAAATACAATTCAAAATAAACCTCCAATAAATTTAAATGTTGCCTTCTCACATGAGCCGCTCCAGCAGTATCAGCTTTCAGTCGCCCACACTTTTTAAGCATCTGCAACAACACTCCTCGCCATTTGGTTTCCTGCTCCTCATCTCCAGACTTCACATAATCTTTATCAGCTTTTGGGAGGATTTCAATGGTTAAACCATCTACTTGTATCACCCCCACATACTGCTTAAACTGAACCCCATTTGGAATAAAATCAAAATAGTAAAATCCGTGATATTCATTCAATCGCATCAACGCTTTCAAATGTGTATCCGTAAACACCCTCCCATCAACCTTTAATCGCTGATGCTCAAATACTGCTATTTTGTTTGGTCTCTTCATATAACTCCCCCTTCGGAGGGGGCTGGGGGGAGGATACCCAATAGCCCCAAATTACTTATCACTCTGAGCATCGCGAAGAGTCTCCTGCTCTTTTGCAGGATCACCCTTTTCAGGCAACCCCATCAATACCCTACAAGCCCCAATAATATCAAACCCCTCCCCTATCGTTTTCAATTGATATCCTCGTTGTCCTAATTCATCTTTATTGTCATAATTAAATGCCGCAAAAGTAACGGGTGTACTATCTGGTTCTTTCACAAAACCAGTCCCTAAAACCAACCCTATCTTCCCATAATCTCCATAAAAATACTCCTGCAACAATGGAATCACCTTATTCTTAAAGGCCGCTCTCAGATCATCTTCATTTGTTACGTTGATAAAATAGGAATGACCAATGGTATGATCTCTATCTACTAATACTTCGATGCGTTCATTGATCTTAGTCAACAAATCAACTAGGTTAACTTCTCTTCCTTTATCATCTTTTATGACTCCACCACTATTTCCTTCTTCTTTGATCACCGATGGATCTGGCATCACCTCCTCAAATTCAAAACGTCTTCTCAATGCCGTATCCAACGCTTCTACAGAACGATCTGCCGTGTTCATGGTGCCTATGATGTGTAAATTACTTGGTACTGCAAACTCTGTTTTTGAATAAGGTAAGGTTAATCTTAACTCTTCAGGTTGACCCAATCTTTTGTCGGGTTCTAGTAAAGTGATTAACTCTCCAAAAATGGCGGAGACGTTGCCTCGGTTGATTTCGTCTATGATGAGGACGTAGTTGTCAACCTGATCACTGCTATTTTGCTGACTTGTAAACCTTTCAAATTCCTTCAGAGCTTTATAAGCAGCATAATAATTTGTTTCCCAATCTATATCTGTCCCTATTTCTTTTCTTAGCTGGGATGCATTTTCTAGTACTTTTTCAGTGTTATAGTGATTATATATTCTTTTAAGTTTCTCCTTATCTATCGAAACTGTGGTTTCTGCTCTTTCCCCTTTTGTAAGCATTGTACTTGTTTTGGAATCAATCGACAAAATCCTAACATTTGTTCTTTTTGAGGGAATTGTATGAATTTCCCCTTCTTCCAAATCATCAAGAATCGATGATATTTGATTGATGAATTCGTTATAAAGTTCTTCAAAATTTGACACGTATTTAATAGAACTCTTTGGCCTTAACTTCTTAGCACTTTTAATTCGATTACATATTTCTTTAAATATTCCATCCTCTATATCATACGCCACCTCCTTATTATCTTCAGTTGGTGGAATTGGTTTTATACCTTCGATAAAATCTTCGTATCCCATACTTTGATGAAAGGTAACAAACTGTATGAGCCCTTTATTCACTAATCTCTCGTATTCTTTCTTGATCTCCTTTCTTGAATCAACATCATCAAAATCAGGATTGGCTAAACCAACTGCTCTTTCTCTTGTTGCATAAGTCTTTCCTGTTCCAGGAGGACCGTATAGAATAAGATTTATAGATTGCTCTATAAGACCGGCTGTCTCCTCTTCTGCATCACTTTCATTCTCTTCTATTACTTGGTTCGCGGCTTTTGCTGAAATTTGCTGCTGAATATTCAACTTTACTTGTTGTCTAACAGCTCCATAATCAAGAAAGTCTATTATAAATCTAACCACATCAAAACTGCTCTCTTCAAAAGAAGTTATTAACCCTTTTGGATCGAAACCTAATTCATCAAAGGCGGCTTTTACCTCTACCTTCTTCCTAGCTCCCAATCCAATGGTCATTGAGTAATTTTCAAAGAGTTGATGTAAACCTCTTACTATGCTATAGCGTTGATTATTCGACAGATTGAAATTCACCAATTGCTTACTGGTGGTTATCGACTCTAGAACAAAATAACTTCTACCATCGCCAAAATCTTCAATGGTTCTCAAAATAAACTCCCACTTATCATTCTTAAAAACAAAACCGGGATCCATGTTCGGATTGTAAGCTCCTGCTGGTGTACCGAATGCTATGGTAGTATTCTTTTCTTTGAAATTCCAATTTCCTATCTGATCACCTGGTTGTAAGGTTTCAAGGTATTCCCTAACTTTTTTTACTAATTCTTTTGGAGTCATATTTTGTACTTTAATATATTCTCTTTTTTCTAATAAATGTATCAAAGCCCAAACCGGACTTTGAATATGAATAACGCCTAAATTTTCAATTGCCTTTAAGCCACCGTCATAAAATAATGGATCTTCAGTACAAGCTGTAATGACTTTTCTAAGCGTACTAAATAGAATATCTACATCTTTACCATTCTCTCGTTCTAAAACAATCTTGCTTTGCTCAACAGATTTAAGCAAAAAGTCATTTTTTCTTCCTTTCGCTTTTCCATGAAGCTGGAGCTAGGCTAGGATGTTATTTAGGATGGTTTGGGTCAAGTCAATATTCTAACAATCTTTATTCTCTGTTTTTCTAATAAAATTAATCTGATTAATTCTTTGTATTAATCGAAACATCGGGTTGACAAGAGACTAACTCTACAACTGGTTTTTGGTTATAGTATACGGTGTTATTTATTAATTCAGCCGGAACTTCTCCTTCAACATACTTAGTGCTTGCAGATATAATCTGCATCATTACTCCAAGGATTCGATATAAAAAATCTCGATGGTCTTCATTCGAATTGGCTACATACAAATAGTTCGAGCCTTCATACTCTAAAAACTCAGAATGAGAAGTATTTATTAACTTCTTAAACTCGGTATTATTTTCCAAAACTTTTATATTAACATCAACTTTAAAGAATATTTGTAATATTCTAGATTCTTGTTCTTTGAGATATTCAATCCTCCTTGGATTTTGACTTTCTATATACTCACTAGCTCTAGGAGAGAAATTTCTAAAAACGAATTTTATTGAATGAGAAAATCTTGTCAGAGATTGAAGGAATAGAAACTTCTCAAACTCTGGTTTCCCTACAAAAGAAATCTCTAAATTCTTTACAAACTGTGCAAATGATTTCTTCGACTCAAATATCTCATCAACCACATCAGACAGTCTATATAAATTACCAATAGAGTCTGGATCTAGAATCATTCTACAGAACCCAAACAAAGCAGTTTCATTAGTCTGAAGGAGTGTAACAACCTCTTTATTTAACTCCGTCTTCAACGATAGCTTTTGGTCTGAAATAACTACTCCTTTGAGTGCATGATAGCCTCTGAAGAATAAATAATCAATCTCTCTTTCTTTTGAATATTCTTCAAGAAGAGCTTTCATCAGAGATTGGGATATCTTATAAATTTCTTCTTCCGAAAAATTCCATAATTTATTTTCACTTTTCGATATCCATAATTGGCGTAACAATTCAAGTTGCGAGGATAGTGTTAAGTTATTACCAAATATGTTTTCCCTAATAAATTGATGAAAATCATCTTGGTAGTCATTTGCATTCTCGTCTACAATAAACTTTGAGTGAATTATTTTCGACAATGGTTGCAATATGTAATTCGTTCCAATCCTATAATCTTCATATGAATCAAATAAAATTAAATATATTCTTATTATCTGAAATGTTTCAATAATGTCTTCTGTTATAAAATAACTCATCCGATCCAGAAGCAATTCCAACTTATGACTATCACGTAATTCTATTAATCTTTCAGTAATCTGTTCATTGCTTACACTATTTCTTAATATGTCCTGAAACTCTATTTCGCTTAGATCATGACTACCATATTTTAGTCTTAACATTCGGTTAAAAACCGGTTGTCTTTTAATACTTATTGCACTAATGTCTGTCACATCTTCGCCAAACAAAGACCGCAGGGTTTCCAGTAACAGATCAACTTCAATAGGTTCAAGATTTAACTCTTTTGCAATGCTTTGTTCCTCATCTTTGAGAAGATATGTTATTCTTGAATCATAGTCTTCATGGGGTTTAAGTGATACTATATAATTTTCAAACAAGAAGATTTCTTTTTGCTTATTCAACAGGAACTGAAGAAATTTTGGATACTTACTCTTAAGGAAGATAAAATTTAGCAAGTCTACCAAATCTATTTCTGACCTTAATATTCTTTCTTCAAATATAAATTGATTATAAAACCTCTTCACGTCTCTAAAGTTGTGAACATACCTGTCAAACAGACATTTCGGATCATTTAAAGCCTCTTCTACTCTAATTTTTACAAATGGAGTGATGTCACTCTCCTTTTTCATGTTAATCAAATCCAAAAATTTAAATTTGAGCTTTTGCACTTCAATCTGCGGAAGAAATACTTCAAGTTGAAAAAATTTATCCAAATACCTTCCACTATCTGGTACATTTTCATTGTCTAGAGACTTGATTACATAAGATTTATCATAGGCGATGACAAAAACGGTATTGGCAAAATTTGCTGTATTTCTAATTAGTTTTAAAACATTTAATATTTCTTGGGCACTTAACCTATCTAAGTCGTCAATATAAACAACAACGGGTTTACTAATTTGACGTAAAGCATCATCTATGTCAGTATATAGCTCATGCATTGACTTATCGTCAAATCGAAATTTAGCTTTTTTTAGAATTCCATCAATCTCTCCATTTTTGTATAGCCGAATTAATTTATCTGAATACTCTGTTATTTGAGATGATATTTTACCACTGTATTTAGACATCTCATGACTCAGAATAGAAAAGAATTCACTTATCACATCTTCTGAGCTATGGTTCAAATAAGGATGAAATTCTACCGTTATAACATTACTTCCTTGTGTTACATTAATTTTACGTTTCAAGGCTGCAATAAAACTAGATTTACCACTTCCCCATGGACTAACTATACCAACTGTAAAGGACTTTTTGTAATAGTCAGAAATAATTGAAACGTACAAGTTGTTCACTAATTGATCAAAGCCTATCTCATCTACATAATTTGACTCTAAAGGTATGTCCTCAATGAAATAATTTTCAGTTCCTAAGAATGGATTTCGTGGCTTAAAAAAGTCTTTAATCGAAATGAAAAGAACTATCAGAAATGGTAATGTCGATACCATAATCCAGTCATAATATGAAAATGTACCGTTCGGAATTCCGGCAGGAGAATCAAAGGTCAGTTTATCTGACACAGAAAATCTAAAAGAAAAATAAAAGATCCAAGCAATCACATATGGTAAATACTCCTTTGCCGATGGCCTATATCGATTAAGTATTAACCTAATCAATATAGTTAAATTAAAACCTGAAAATAGAAATACAATTACATTAAGCAACCACGAAGACGTTTGCTCTTTTTGAGCTAATGGCAAAAGTAGGTTATCTACAAAAAAACTATGGAAATAAGTAAAAATCAAAATACTAAGGAGGATCAGAATAATATACAATCTTGCAGCTAGAACCCCATTCAAGCCAGGTCCTTTAAACATTTCTTCTATTTCATCTGATTCTTCCATTTTATCTCGTCTAATATTATAACTCTAATAATTTTCTTATTTACAGTATATGAGCTTTTTATACAGATCCAACCTATTAGTTAATATTATAAGGCTTCTTCCCCGTAACCTTGATCATCGGTTCATCTCCTTTAGCTTTAGGTGCTTTGCCTTGATCATACATATTCAATAACTTCTTTGCAGCCTTTTGTATATCCTCAGCGAAATCTTCCAAAACCAATACAATCTTTCCCTTGTTAAAAACATCTTCTTTCAAATGAACATTTTTATCTTCAAGAGCTTCTTTTCGAGTTGTAAATGTAAACCCATGGGGTACTAACCTATGAACCATATTACATCTGAATCCTTCGTACATATAATGATCAGATCCTGCATTTCTAAATCCATTATATCTATCAGGCAGAAGCTCCATTCCTTTGTTAAACCTTATTTCAGACAAACCTTCTTTTGTAAAATTTTCATTATCTAAACAAGCTCCTAAGAACTCTAGTATTGGGGCAAACAAAAGAAACTTAATGTATGGCGCTCCATTACAATTGATAATTGCAGGAAGCTCACCCAGAACAACAGCTTCAATGGTTTTTTTCGTTGAAAGAATTCTTCTTTCGTATTCTTCTGAATTAAGTTCCTTTTCCATAATCTTTTATCCAACCCTAACCTGCCCATTCATCAACATCGGTAATAACCAATCCCGTAAACTGGAAAGGTGCTGGTTTTGTTTTTGATTTAAAGACACTTTAGCATATACATTATGTAGCGTTGTGTTTATGGTTTTTAAAACTTTTTTATCCTTAGGCAAAGCTATTTTCAATTCTAAAACGTCTTTAGCAGAAATCGAAGGATAGGCAGATACAGACAATACAGCTATTTGATGCAATCTCTCTGTCACCCATGACGATGTCAAAAATGTATAAATCAAATCACTAGTAATCTCATTATTTTTACTTGTTAGTTGCACAAATCCAGTTGATGCGACCATTTCCCGTTTAGGATGTTTAATAATACCATAGTGACACAAATTGGGTCTAACGGTAGAGTACAAAATATCATTGGAATTAACTTTTCTTTGAGCCCTACTTGGTATTTTACTTATCCTACTATCCAAAAATTGAGTTCCATTAACTACATTATTAGTTAAACTACTCGTGTCTAAATACTCGATTTGAGCATTTCTTTTATTCCTATCAAGAGAATCGTAGTTATGTTTGACAATCTCCTCCAACTTCTTCACCTCCCACCCCTTCGGAATCTCCCTTTTCAACTCGGCATTATACACCATCGCTCCTCCTGAAGATTTATACGGTTTACCATTGGCATCTGGAAAATCAAACTGCACAAACCAATAATCGTAAATCAACTTCGCCATCGCCTCCAACTCCGCATTGATTTTGTTGTTCAACTCAATCTTGGCGTCTAAATCACTCAAGACTTTGGCGATTTTTTGTTGGTCTGATTTACTATTATGATTTAAGGCTAAGGTTTCTAAACTTGATATATAGAGATTTTTCTGAATACTTCCCCCCGCTTTTCCTATTAGCTCATTGACTTTGTACTTAAGCGTATAAAAAACATACTTCAGGTTTGCTTCATCCTCATTTACATCAATATTGATAACAGCTCTATTACCACACATTTCGTCTTGAAGAATTCCTAATCTTCCAATAGTTCCTGATTTGCTAATCGCAAGCGTACCTTTTTTGAATAGTTTCGCACTTTTACCAGCACTTAAAAATCCCTTTTCTGAAAGTTTTGCTTCCGTATCGTAAACAAATCCATCATTCAAATCTGAAGCACGTAACCATTTTATATCACCTCCAAAGTAGCTTCTCTCTTTCTGAGAGGGATTTACATATCCTTCCTGAAACTCGCAAACTTCGCTTAATGTCTTATTTCCAGTCAAAATTCAAAGTTTTAGTATTCTTCATTATTTCTCCCTCCAACTTCTTCGACTCCCCGAACAACTCCTTCAAATTAGCCTCAAACCCTTTCAACTTCGCATCAAACTCGGCTTGGGTAATATCTACATACTCTATCTTTACTTCAAAATACTGCCCGGCACTGAGGGAGTAATTCTTGGCTTTAATGTCGTCATAACTCACCACTACAGAGAAATCTTCTACCGCAGCCTTTCGGTTAAACGTGTCTATGATCTGCCCTTCTTCGGCTACTGAGAGCTTGGTCTTTTGGTTCTTGCCTTCTTTTACTTTCTCTCCCAAATTAGAGGCATCAATCAATACCACATCGCCTTTGTTTTCTTTGTCTATAAACAAAATAGATACGTTGGTACCGGTAGTCGCAAAGATGTTGCTGGGCATACTCACCACCCCTCTTAGCATTTTTTCTTCTACCAACTTTTGTCTGATCTTCTTGTCAATTCCACTCTGTGCAGTAATAAACCCCGTAGGCAATACAATGGCTGCTTTTCCTTTTTCGGTCAACGAGTACATGATGTGCTGTATAAACAACTCATAAATTGCCATTTTGTCCTTATCCTTCTTTGGAATTTTAGGGATGCCAGCAAAAAACCTTTCTTTGTTTTCCTTGCTATCAATATCGTCTCTGTAATCAGAGAAGTCTAACTTAAACGGTGGGTTAGATACGATGTAATCAAATTTGTCTAAGTTTCCTTTATCATCTTTGTGGTAAGGGTGTTCTATCGTGTTTCCTTTTACAATATGAGGGATAGAACTCACCAACCCATTCAAAATTAAATTCAAACGCAACAACCCACTTGATTTCTGCGAGATGTCTTGTGAGTAAATGGTACACTTCTCTTCTCCTATGGCGTGCGCCAAGTTCATCAACAACGTCCCAGAACCTGCCGAGGGGTCGTAACACGTTACATTGCTCACTTCATCCGTCACCAAGCATTTCGCCATTATGGTTGCCACTGCATGTGGAGTAAAATACTCGGCATACTTTCCACCACTGTTCGAATTATAGTCTTTAATGAGGTACTCAAAGATGTTGGCAAAGAAGTCAAACTTCTCCTCAAAGATGGCTTCAAAACTAAACGAGTCTGCCAGTTTATTCACAATTGCTTTGCAAAAAGCATCTTTTTGGTCTGTTACAAATCCACTCAACTTGTCAAACAATGTTAATTTCTGACCTCCAGAAGTCAACACCGAAAACAGTTCTGCATTGAGCATCGCAATTTCCGTCAAGGTATTATCAAACAAAGTCGCAAAATTGGCTTCGTTCTGTCTGTGATACAACGCTGGGATCAAATGTTCTGGTTTCAATCGCGCCACATTCGGGTCCAGCTGCATCATCAAAAACTCGTATTCGTCTGCCTTATATTCGCCTAGTTTCTTCGCCCAATCTTTATCGGCTTTCGCCAATTTCGCATCTTCCTGCTTTACTGCACGGGCAAACTTATCGTTCAAAAACTTATACAAAAACGCCTGGGTAATGATCTTAAACTCA
The DNA here is from genome assembly GCA_020635565.1 of Flavobacteriales bacterium. Lineage (GTDB taxonomy): Bacteria > Bacteroidota > Bacteroidia > Flavobacteriales_D > Parvicellaceae > Parvicella. The sequence goes on from JACJZN010000006.1 coordinate 233,992, forward strand.
TTCCCATCGTTTCCTAATCCATACTGCGCACAAACGGCTTTTAAATCATCAATCAGCCGCTCCGTCTTTACCTTAAAATCGTTTGTTGTTGTCATGCTATATTTCCTACGTATTCATTCATGTATTCCTTAAACACCAAATGACCAATGTATTTGGTCTTCTCTAAGTTCAACTGAATACCGTGTTTTTTATACAGTTCTTTAATTACTAATTGTTCTATCATTCGTTCTACAAAGGTCTCGTTCTCCATCTGGTGAGCGTTTTGTAGTATTTGTTCGTCAATGGCTTTTTTCAGATCGTTCAACGCTTCAAAGAGTTTCAATTCACTATCCGTCAGCGGATCTTTTTCACTCAAGCGTTTATGAATCCGCATGTACTTCACATCGTTCTGATACTTAGCTGTGAGTCGGGCATTCTTTTTATCCAGTTCTTTGGCCAAATCATAGATGCGGTTCAGCTCTTGCATATTTTGCTCCATCTCTCCTCTCTCCACTTGCGTAATGTTTTTCTTCTTAAACAAACGCTCCAGTTCTTCTTTCAAACTTATAAACTGCGGATCTATCGGGTCTAAACTTCCGCCCAGTTTCTCACGCGTTCTGCGCAAGGTATCTTTGAGCTCATCGGCTAACACCAATTCTGCTTCGCCCACTTTCGTAAAAGCAAACACCACATCTTCCAAAGCTAAGTTCAATAAGTTGGTCGTATCCGCTTTATTCTCCAGCGCATCTTTCGCGTTGATCAAATTCAAACGGTGCTGTGCTTCTCTGGCCAAGAGTTGCAGTTTTCTAAAATCCAATTTATCCAATTGGTCATACTGCCCAGATAAACGAATCAAGTTGTACAAACTCTTCGAACTATTCAGCGCCTTCACAATCTCGATCATCTCTTTACGATCTTTTATTTCTTCTATTTGCTTACGGAACACTTCAGCATTGTTCAGATCAAACTGCCACAAGACCTCATTGATCTTTGTGATGTCCTTTTCAATTTCCTCTTCTGTTTTAAAGAGGTTAGAATAATGCTCCAACTCATCACCCAGTTCATTGGTCAACTCGTCAAAATACGCTTTGTTGGTTTTATCAAACTCGCTTTCAATGTCTGCAAAATCCACTACATAGCCGTATCTAAAATCCTTGTAAGTTCTATTCACACGGGTCAACGCCTGCAATAAGTTATGCGCAGCAATCTTACGCCCAATGTATAATTTCTTCAATCGCTTGGCATCAAACCCCGTCAAGAGCATTTGATACACAAACAAGATATCAATCTTCCCCGCCTTAAAATCTTCTACCACATCCTTACGGGTTTCTTTATCTTGCACATCGTGTAAGATCAACCCCGCAGATTTAATCTTCCTATGGTTCGTTTCTAATTTACCATAAGCCGCCTGTGGTTCAGCAGCATCATACATTACCCCATTTTCAACTTCAGCATATTTCTGGGCAAACACCTCCATCATCATCTTCGCTTGGTCAGAAGAATCACAGATCACCATCGCCCCTATGCTATCATCATTGTGGGTAATTCTTCCCATCTCAAAATCAGAGATGATATAGTCGAGCATCGGTTCTACAAACCTTCTGTGTGCATACACATATGTTTTATCAGCATCTCCTTGCTTTACTTTGATCTCTTCCAAGATCTTGTTCAACTCCATCTTGGTAGAAGTCTCAATCTCCTCTCTGATCAAGCGCAGCGTATATCCATCCGCAATGGATTTATTGTAATAATATTTGTGAATATAATCCCCAAACAATGCCTTAGAATCGTATTTATCAGATTCGCCACTCAGCACTTTATCTCTATCGTTTTGAGAAATGATCAACGGTGTACCCGTCAATCCAATCTTTATGGCGTTCGGATCGCTCTGCATCAAGTTCGCCAAGAAACTACCTTTCGGGTTATAGCTTCTATGAACTTCATCCATAAAATACACCCGTTGTAATTCCAAATTATAACCACTACCCACTGCCACAGAAGGATCATCCTTAAACTTATGGATGTTCACCACCGTAATTTCGTGTTGTCCTCTATCGTTGTGTACGGCTGTCTGCGCCTTAATATCTCTCGCAAACTCTTCTTTAGAGTTGATAACATGTACCTTCAATCCCCTTGCGGTAAATTCTCTTTTCGCTTGGGTCAACAAATCCAAACGATCCACAATAAAGTAGAACTTCGGCACCACCTTTTTCTGTTGGTAATAATGCGTGAGGTGCTTTACATTGTAATACGTCAAAGCCGTTTTACCACTTCCCTGCGTATGCCAAATGATTCCTTTATTTATTCCTTGGTCTAAAGTTTTAGCTATTGCCTTGGTCGCAAACAACTGCGGGTAACGCATGATGTGTTTTTGCAATCCACTCGTTTCATCTACATACGCCAAAGCAAACTCTAGGAAAAAAAGCAATCTTTCTCTACTCAATAACGAATCAAAAATGCGATGCGTAGGGGTATTAGTAGCTTTGTTCGTCTGGAACTCCGCCTGTTTCTTAATCACTGTGAGGTTATTGTCTTTCAGCACAAAATCCTCCTCAGCATCACTCACATTTTGATAAGTTAACTGTAATTCCTCTTCCTCTCTAAAATAATTGAATACCGGTTTATGGTATGACGTAGAAGCATAAAAAGCCCCAGCCAATGGTTCAGCAGCGCCATCCTCATACTCCATATTATTAGAGAAGATCATCAGTTGCGTAGCATTGATAAATCGTCTGAACTTCTTGTTTTGCAAACGCTTTTCCATACGGTTGCGCTCTGCCTGTACGCCATCCAGATTATTCGGCTTCTTAACCTCCACAAACACCAATGGCAAACCATTGATCAAAAGTGTAATATCCGGTCTAAACTCATCCTCCCCATTCTTACAGGTCAGTTCGGTCACTACATGGTAGCTATTGTTCTCAGGATGTTCAAAATCAATCAACCTTATCCCCGAGCGATCCACCAATCGCTGATAAAAAGCCTTCCCCAGATCCTCATAATCCAGTTCCAGTCTAATCTCATCCAGCAGTTTATTCGCCTGATCTACCGTAAAATTCTCATTGATCCGACTCATCGCTGACAGAAAAATATCCGTAAAGATGTTGGTCGGCTCATCATACCCAGCTCGTTCATCCTTGAGGCTCAGGTATTCATACCCCAACTTCATCAGGTGCAGTATGCCTGGTATCTTTACTCTACTGTCTTCGTTGTGTGTCATTAGTTAGAGGTCCTTTGTTTGATCTGTTCGAATAAGTTCTTTTTAATATCACGTAGAATTGAATTCTGTTCATCTTTGTTTATCATTTCATCATAATGCTTAATTACTTTCATGTCTTCACGAGAATGAGGTCGCCATGTTATCTCATAATTAAACTCATTAAACTGAAAATCAAGATTCGCATGAGCACTAAACTTAGACGTCTTACGACTATTGAAACCGTTGTAAGTTCGACCTACACTAATTGATTTTGGATCAGAACTAGGGTTCTCTTCATCTAATAAACTAGCCATATTAAAAATAAGGTTTTTCATCGGATCATTTCCAGAATATCCATTATTGTAATAAGCATGAGTCTCCGACTTAACGAATAATTCATAAAAGTCTTTATCTAAAGTCTTGTAAAACTCATTTATGAGTTTTTTGAAGCTATTATTGTACAGATTAAAAACATGCTCTCTGCTTTTTACAAGAAGTCTTTCTTCCTTTTTAAATTGATTTTTAAACAACTCTATCTCCTTATCCAAATCATCTTCCTCTTCGATATCACCACCATTCAATGCGAGTAAAATCATCTCTTGCGTCTTCATTACTCGTTCAGCTACAAATTCTATAAATTGATTTCGATCCCCTCCATAGGCTTGTATATCTGACAATAACTGGTTATAGGCGTCCTTATCATCTTTAGAAATAATAAAGATTGGAAAACCACACGCAATCAAAATCAAATTCGATAATATCCTCGCCATTCTGCCATTACCATCATAAAAAGGGTGAATCGTAAGAAAATCAACATGAAAATCTGCCGCTACTTCAACAGGGTGCTTCTCTACTTTTGCTGGGTTCTTGAGATAGTGATCCAAATATGCATTCAATTTATTAAGTAGATCATGCATTAAATCTGGCACTTCATTTACCTTTGCGAAGGTGATCTTTTCGTTTCTGTAATTGATGACTTCATTATTATGCTCCTTCCATTCCCCAATTTGCTCATCTTTCTCAGGATCTTCATCAAACATGATTTGTTTATGAAAGTCTTTGATGCGTCCTTCAGCCAGTCGCATTTCCCCTTTAGATAGTTTGAATAGATCAATCACCAATCGATTGTGTCCATCCATCTCTCTAAAATCCTTATTCGATTTATTCTTGAGATTTAACACACCAGACATCACGCTTCTCGTCTCCTCTCGAGTCAATGTACCACCTTCAATACTATTAGAATAATAGTTCCAGTCTAAGCGAAGCTTATAGTAGATCTTATCCTTAACTTCTTTTGGAAACTCTCCATACCTATCTATCTCTTTTTGAAGTTCTTCTATTTTATTTAAATCAAATTCAAGCATGGTTATTTATTTCAATCCTCTAAGTTAATCATTCTTCCTCCAGCAGGTCGATTTCGTTTTCATCATAAACCACATTCCTTCCACAAAATCTGTTTTTTCAATCAATTCAATACTTCCATCCAACTTTAACTCGCTCTTTGCTCCGGCATACTCACCTCTTTTCTTATCGAAATAACAGATACCTAAAGCTTCAAACGTACCATGCGAATCTGGGGTAAGAATAGCTTTATTTTCCAAACCTTTTGTTTCCACTTTCCATACTAGCACAGCACAATCCTCTTTATCAATCAGCGTATCACGTTCATAAGTAATAGATCGTAAACCAGTTATTCCAGAAGATTTACCACCTAAGTTCAATGGAAACAACACTTCATCCTCAACAGACTCTCCAAGTTGAAGATCATTCGCAGGTAAAGCAAAGATCATTTCAAATGCATTCATTCCGCTTATTCCATCCACCTTTCCATTGGGCTTTAGTCCAGGCATGTCATTCTCTAAATCATGATCTTCATCCATTGTTTGGGTATGTTCCTCCCCTCCATGATAAGTTGTCATTTTAGAAGACATGTTGTACAGACAAATACTAGCTTCGTCTTCGCTAAGTCCTTTCAGTTCTTGAACCCCATCTACAATTATGATCATACGCTGATTCTCAGAAGTATCGCTCAAACTTATATACATTTCCTGATCTTGCTCAGAATGGAACTCATACTTCACCGAACTACCTTCTTCAAATTTCAATACAAATACATCATTGTATGAAACTTCATTAGCGCCACAACTAGATAATAAAAAGATCAATGATAGATAGACGAAAATGCATTTCATGAGTTAGCAGTTACAGCCTTAAATATAGCCATTCCAAACTTACGGATAGATTAAATAAATGTCAATACGTATTAGTACGTGGTTTTATACGTATCAATTACGTGAATTGAGTCCTATCTTACCTTTTTAAGGTGGATTTACAGCATCTGCTCGACTTGAAGGCACCTCCCTAAGGATGTGTGAATAGCCCCTCCGCCTGAAGGCTCCTCCCCTCCATGCCATTCGGCAGGCAGGCGAAAGGGAGGATTTTTTTTTGCTATACATGGGCATTGTACTTAATACGGTGAGATATTTCGACTACATTCGGTCGCTTTGCTTCCTTATTTCGCTCAATATGACAGGTTATTTTTGAATGGTTTTGAGGTATCCTCCCCCTCTATCCCCCTCCGAAGGGGGAAGTTTTTCTGTTAACAAAAGTTAAATCCCAACTCCTTCATTTACAGGTTACTCAGTGAGACGATCGAGTTACTCAATGAGGCATACCAGTTACTCATTTTAACAGAAATTGGGTAACCTTGGTTTTGAAACTTTGGCATATTCGTTGGCGTTATTTCTACAAGCAATTGAGCTTACTCATTCAAACCTTAACAACCAATACTAATTGTGAATGAGTTCTTTGAAAATGAGGTGGAGTAATCCTCCCCCCTCACGCTGTCGCTAAAGCTTTAGCGTAGGCACCCAAAGGGGGAATTAACAAGACTAGATGTGCTGATCTGGCCAACGCTGCTTTACAAAAAAAAACGATTCAAGGCATCGCCTTGAATAAATCGTGACACAGCATAGAAAGATAACCCAACCTAAGCCTTAAAAACAATTCAATGCGCAGCATTGATTCATGGCCTATCTAACGATGGATGAGAGATACAGCAAAAGACTTAGTAAGACCGAGAAGCGCAGAGCGATCACTCGGCCGCACTTAGACTTTGCGCATAGATCGATTCCGGAGTTTGATCAGCCTTGACTTTTTCTTTGATTCGTTTCTTTTGTGTCAAGACAAAAGAAATGAATAGAAATCGCTAGCAAGAGAAAGTTAAATAAAAACTTGTTTCAAGTCTAAGACCCAGATCAAGCATAGAAGATAACACAACCCAAGCCTTAAACCATTTCAATGCGATGCATTGACCAAATCGTGACACAGCATAGAAAGTTGAAAGCGTTTAGAAAACGGGAAGCCTTGGACCGCTTTTAGCTTTGAATCTTTCGGTTTCGCACTAGCGAAAATGCCTTGTCGCGATTTAAAAAGCGCTCTTTTCTTTGCTACTTTCTTTTGAGTGCCAGCAAAAGAAAGTCGATAAAAGACTTCGAAATCTTTTCGTCCTTAAGGATCAAATCAAAAGAACATAAAACCTCAAACTATCAAAATAGCATTTATTACTCAAAGTGAGCACCCATCGCTTGAAGTGCGATGGTATTTAATAACCGGCTGAAAAAATCGATAGCCAACATCAAAATTCTTATACTTCATGAGATTGCCACGGGCTAACGCCCTCGCAATGACGAATACTAAGAAAAAACCGCTGTTTGAGAGTCAAACAGTGTATTTAATAATTCTCTTTAATTGGCGTGAGGATAATCCTCCCCCTAGCCCCCTCACGCTGTCGCTGAAGCTTTAGCGTAGGCGCCCGAAGGGGGAATTAAAGAATAATACTTAGAAAAAATGGCAAAATACAAAAGTCCATTTCACCTCAACGGGACGTTAGGTGACATGAAATTCAAAGACGGCAAAGTCGTCATGGTTGGAGCGAGCTTTAGTAAGAAAAACCCCAACCAACGTGTTAAAGAAAACAACCAGGAGTTCGGTGGTACCGCTATAAGCGCTACGGCCTTGCTAAAAGCACTATCCAAAGTGAGAGAATCCTTCATGGATAAAACCACGCAAAATCGTGCTTCGGCAATCATGAGAGAGATCCTCCAGCTGGGTACCGGACCTAGAGGCGAAAGGTTGATCGACTTGGCACAGTACAAACACAAACTGCTAGGGTTTGAGTTAAACAGTGTAGATAAGTTCGAATCGATCTTCACCGCACCGATCACAACTACAGTAAACGCTGATCGCAACGAGTTGGTAATAGATATCCCTGATTTCTCTACCATCAACGATGTGCACATCACACAGGCGGTCACCCACCTGAAGTTTCACTTAGCACTGGGTGTTATCGGTAACCATGGTTTTAACACCAACAATAGTAAGTACCATAGTCTAAACGACACCAATGCAGCCAAGCATACGCTGGTTTCAACGGTAGAGATCGCAATAGGCGGAATGGTGGGTCAGCCCACTACCCTCGTAGCACAATTGCCTGATCTACCCGTATTAGCCGCAGATGAAGTGCTCATTGGCGCACTGGGCATTGAGTTCCTAGAATTCGTGAATGGTCAGTACTACGGTTTCGATACCGACAAAGCAATGCAGATCATTGTAGCGGAGTAAATTAATAACCAGATGCCTAGATCCAAACGTCTAAAGTCAAAAATCTAGCATCTAAAACACAAAGCTTATGATGATGCATAATGAAGCGGAGGACATTTCCTCCTATTAGATCCCTTGTTGGTGAAAACTGGCAAGGGATTTTTTTGTGCCTTCCAGAATCCTCCCCCTTTATCCCCCTCCAAAGGGGGAATTCTACTAATTTACTTTAGAGTAAAAACTCCCCCTTCGGAGGGGGCTGGGGGGAGGACAACTCCCTGTGAGGGATGGTAGAGGTTACCCCGCAATGCAATGAGAAGTAATAACAACAGCCCTACCGAGCGCAACTAGCGTCCGTACGTCTGTAGAGGGAGTTAGAGGAAGGTAAATTAACACAACCCAAGCCTTAAACCATTTCAATGCACAGCATTGATTCATGGCCTATCTAACGATGGATGAGAGATACAGCAAAAGACTTAGTAAGACCGAGAAGCGCAGAGCGATCACTCGGCCGCACTTAGACTTTGCGCATAGATCGATTCCGGAGTTTGATCAGCCTTGACTTTTTCTTTGATTCGTTTCTTTTGTGTCAAGACAAAAGAAATGAATAGAAATCGCTAGCAAAAGAAAGTTGAATAAAAACTAATATCAAGTCCTAAAATCCCGAACACAGCTTCGGGGACAAAAGAAATGAATAGAAATCTCTAGCAAAAGAAAGTCGATAAAAAACAAAAAAGCCCAACACTTTCGTATTGGGCTTTTCGAAATAGATCTAACTAAAAATTAGCTTCTCTTAACGTCTACAGCGTTCATTCCTTTTGGTCCTTTTTCGGTAGAAAAAGTCACTTGGTCATTCTCTCTGATGTTATCTCTCAATCCTGACTTGTGTACGAAGATATCTTCTCCTGTTTCATCATCTTTGATAAATCCGAATCCTTTTTCAGTGTTGAAAAATTTAACTGTTCCTGTTTTCATTTTAACTTTAATTATTGATTATTACTTTGTTTTTCGTTTTGCTCTTTCTGACGTTCTTCGTCTTTTGATAAGGTTTTGTTCACCGGAGCGCTATCCCAATCGATTTCTGCTCCGTTGTTTCCAGCACTTTTACGTGCTTCCTTCTTTTCTTGTTTTTCTTTCTTTTTCTTAGCTCTTTCCTGTTCTTTCTGCTTCTTGATAAATGCGTTCTGCGATTTTGCCATTCTATATATTTAATTAATCAATGAAAGTATAGGCGTGTCCCATCTTTCCTGCTCTTCCGGTTCTTCCGATTCTGTGGATATAACTATCCATCGAAGTAGGTGTTTGATAATTGATAACGTGTGAAATATCTGAAATATCAATTCCTCTTGCGGCTACATCTGTTGCGATCAAGAACTGGATCTTATTGTTCTTGAACTTCTGTAGTGCATTCACGCGATAATTCTGCGATTTGTCTCCGTGTATCATGTCTGAACGGAAACCGGATTGATTCAACTTTTTATTCAGCTGATTCACTACCCTTTTGGTCTCCGCGAAGATCAACACTTTCTTAAAGTCTTCGTTGTCGATCAGTTCGGTCAAGACCTGAAATTTATCTCTTCCTGCTAATTTAACCACGGCTTGCTCTACGGCATCAGAAGAGGTAACTCCTGAGCTCACGCTGATATGAAGTGGCTTGTCAACCAAAGCTTCGATCAGCGTGTACTGCGTGTCATCTATTGTTGCTGAGAACAACATGGTCTGATTTCTATTGGGCATAGCTGAAGCGATCTTCTGAACGTCCTTCACAAATCCCATGTCCAGCATTCTGTCGAACTCATCTAATACTAAGGTATTAAAATGGGTTAGTTTAAGTGCTCTTTGGTTCATCATGTCCAAGATCCTACCTGGTGTTCCGATGATGAAATGACTCATTCTTCGCAATTTCGCGATGTCTTTGCCTACATTGGTTCCTCCAATCAACGTAGCTGAATAGAGTTTCATTCCTTTCGTTAGACTTTTGAATTCTTGCTCCACTTGTAGTGCCAATTCTCTGGTGGGCAATACGATGAGCGTTTGGAATTTTTGATCTGTATTCAACAATTGGTGAATGATCGGAATTAAAAAGGCTCCTGTTTTTCCAGTTCCTGTATTGGCAATTCCTACGATATCTCTTCCTTCGATCAGATCATCGATCGTCTTAGACTGGATCTCTGTAGGATTGACGTATCCCTTTGCTAGGATGTTGCTCTTCAATTCCTCGTGGATCTTCAGATCTTTGAATGCGATTGGAGCAATGAATTCTCTCTCCTCTACGGGCTGAGCTTTTTTGACAAAATTAGAGGGATCTAAGGTCTTAGAACTTCTAAAATTATTTTTACGAGGACGATTTCCAGAAAATCGTCTCTTCTGTTGTTTCTTATACATTATAATGAGTTAAGTGGCGTAATTATTAGATTGCACTCCGCATATTGCCAAGCGTGCGAAGCATTTTTAAATGTCTCCAAACAGCCACGAAGAAGTTTTCATTAACATGATAAGGCAAGTCATAATCTTTGGCGGTTTGAGCTATGATCTTACTTATCTTACGATAGTGAATGTGACTAATGTTGGGGAACAAATGATGTTCGATCTGGTAATTTAATCCTCCAATAAACCAGGATAGCACTGGTGAATTGGGAGAGAAATTACTCGTGCTTTCCAATTGGTGTTCGAACCAATTGGAATGTATTAAATTATTCTCATCTGCTTTCGGGAAACTCATATCAGGCATAACGTGTGCCAACTGAAAGATAATGCTGATGAATAACCCTGTAATAAAGTGACTGATAAAAAATCCTAATATTAACCAACCGAGCCCTACCGAATTGAAGATGATGGGTAGTACAAGTACGTAGCAGTAATAGAATAATTTCCAGAAGATGGTTTTAAAGATCTCTTTTGTAAAGGTCTTTCCGTCTCTGATCAATTCCAATTTTCTGTACTTTCTTAATGCTAGAAAATCCTTAGCCGTTACCCAATAAATGGTAATCAAACCATAAAAGATCCACGCATACAAGTGCTGGAACTTATGGATCCAGTATTTCTTAGTATTGGGAGAAAAACTCAAGAAAAAGGGTGTCTCGATATCTTCATCATGGTCATCGATATTAGTGAAGGTATGATGAAGTACATTATGCTGAAGTTTCCAAACAGCTGAACTACACCCCACAAAATCAAGACTTTTACCAAACAGGTTATTGATCTTATTTTTTCTGGATAGTGATCCGTGATTGGCATCGTGCATGATCCCCATACCAATACCTGCCATACCGATTCCGCTGATGACATACATCATGATCACCCAAAACGGATGAGAGACCACGTTGGTGATCACCATGATCAGAGGTAATGAATAGATACTGAACATGACCACTGCTTTGATATACATCTGCAGCCCGCCTTGTTTTCTTTTGTTATTCTCTTGAAAATAAAGATTGATTCGGGTCTTGAGTTCTTTTGTGAACTCGTTGTTCCGAGATTTTGAAAATTGAACGCTCTTGATAATAGGTCTTATTAAATTATACTTTGCATAAGACAATACCTGAATCAAGCGAGTTGATCGGATGCTTACACCCTTAAAATAATTCTGAAAAACAAATTGGAAATGACTTAAGCGTTCATTCGAATTTTAGATTCTGAATTCTTTTAATGGGACAAAGTTACGCAAAATATCAAGAAGTTGACCATTTAATTGTGAGTGGGGGGAAATTACGTGGTTTTAATGCGCATGATGGGAAAAGTAATGCTTAATTGTGAGATCATCTTAGATCCATCCATCGCTGCATCAAATATCCGATTCAATGCAACGCATTGACAAATCACAACACAGCATAAAAAGGTAAAAGCGTAAAGGAAGCGGGAAGCCTTGGACCGCTTTTAGCTTTTAGGCTTTCGGTTTCGCGCTAGCGAAAATGCCTTGTTGTGATTTAAAAAGAGCCCTTTTCTTTGCTACTTTCTTTTGGGCGATAGCAAAAGAAAGTCGATCCAATAGAAACAATCAATAAAGAGAATAAAGCTAGGTTAACGGATTACTCGCTCCTAGCTTCCTCGAAACTTGTCGCTCGTGATCCATTTTTGGGTAGGACTCACATCTCGAAGCCTCATTCCCTTCGGTCATTACTCGTCTTTTTTATTTCTTCAATCTAGGTGTAAACTCCAATCTTTCGAAAACAAAAAAGCCTCAGTGAAAACTGAGGCTTCTCGATGTGGACGATACCAGAGAAAGTTCGAACTATTTCTTTGAAGATGTTAAATTGGTTGAACGGTATATTGAGGCAATATAAACTCAATTCAAGAGAGTATCGACTTTAACATCGTGGTCTTCGATTGGAATAGTCTCATGGACTTGAAAGCCGTATTGAACTGCAACTTTAAGCGAATCGAGGTGTTTTAGTAAAAACCGATCATAATAGCCCCCTCCATATCCAAGTCTATTTAGCTCCTTATCAAAGGCTAATCCTGGCATCACAATCACATCTATTGGTCCATCATATAAGTGATTACCAGAAGGGTGAATGGTCTGAAATTCTCCAACCTCAATATTATCGAAACCTGTAAACACTAAATTCTCTAATTGTCTTTTTGGCAATACTTTAGGGCAAATTACCTGAACACCTTTTTTTAACAACCAATTGATAAAAGGTGTGATATCAACCTCCCCCTTTATTGGCAAATAAGCATGAACAACCTGAGCATCTTTTCGAATAATAATTCGCTTAAGTCTTTCACAAATATCGTGATCCAATCTACGTTTTTCTTTAGGATTCAATTGTTTCCTCAAAGCCAACATTCGACTTCTCAACTCCTCCTTCTCTTCTTTGGTAGTATTCATGATAAAATATTTCGGACAAATATATCCTTTATTAAAAATAGAGACCTATATTTGTATCAGAAATAATCAATAGAATGTTTTCAAAAGCATGTGAATATGGTATTAGAGCTACTCTTTTTGTTGCAGAGCAATCGGCAAAAGGAAAGCGTACAGGCGTCAAAGAGATTGCCAAACAAACTGATTCTCCAGAAGCGTTTACTGCAAAAATCCTGCAAACCCTCGTTAAAAGTCAAATATTAGTTTCTGTTAAAGGTCCGTCAGGAGGGTTTGAAATAGACAAAGCTAGTCTAGACAAAATCACGTTAATGAACCTTGTAAAAGCAATTGATGGCGATAATATCTATAATGGTTGTGGACTTGGGTTAAAGGAATGTAATTCAAAACATCCATGTCCTGTTCATGATCACTTTGTCTCAATAAGAGATGACCTTAAGAAAATGTTATCTAGCACTACTCTATCTCAGTTGATAAATGATTTAGAAAATGGATATACCGTATTAAAACGATAAAATATTTGAAAAATTAGAGGATAAAAAGATCTTTATATATTATATTATGGAAAACAAAACACTACTTAGCGATTTTATAGAGTTCTTCGAAAGGAACAGATTTGGAGCTATGACATTAATGATGACGTTTCAAAGTTGTCTTGGTTCAATAGCCGCCATGTACACATTTATGACAAATAACATGGTACAATTAGCTATAATAGCAACGATCACAATGGCCTCGAATGCAGCCTTTATTGCACAGGCTCCAGCAAAATGGTGTTTGTATACGTTTTTATTAAGCGTTTTGACCAACTTCTTATTAATCCTACTGAACAATTTAATTTGAAATGAAAGATATAGAGACTTTAGACGATATTAAAACAATGGTAGACCATTTTTACACATCTGTAAGAGAGGATGATACTGTGGGACCTATTTTTACTTTTTTCATAAAAGATTGGGCACCCCATCTTGAAAAAATGTACAAGTTCTGGCAAACACTCCTACTAGAGGAGCATACTTATTCTGGATCTCCATTTCCTCCTCACGTAAAACTCCCTATTCGTGCCGAACACTTTGAACGTTGGGTAGAAATTTTTCATCGTACGGTTGACGATAAATTCCATGGAGAGAGGGCTCAAATAGCCAAACAAAGATCTGAACAAATCGCCCAAGTCTTCAAAACAAAGTTAGAACTAATAAAAACTGACACTTAAACCGATGACTACATTTATAACAAAGCACCCAATACTGTTAATAAGCAGTGTATTATGGATAGGATTTATCCTCGCCATTAGTTTCATGGAAGCCTGGTTGAAATTTAGAGCACCTGGCATTACCCTACCCTTAGGGCTTGGTATAGGAAGACTCGTGTTTTTTGTGCTCAATAAGATCGAATGGATTCTTGCTATTATTTTGATCTTACATTTGATTATGTACCTAAGCCATTTTAATTCCCCTCTCTTAGTAGTAAGCTCCTTATTACTTGTGCTATTGATCCTTCAAACATTTTGGTTACTGCCTTTATTAGACGCTAGAGCTGAAGACCACATCCAAGGTAAAGATGTGGCAAGCTCGTTTCTCCACCTCTATTACGTTATTGCCGAATTATTAAAACTACTTGCCTTAGCTTTTATAACCATCAAACTATTTATAAGAACATGACAGAGTTAACAGAAAACACCAGCTTAGGAGAAATTGTAGCCTTTGATTACCGCATCGGAAAAATATTCGAACAATATAATATCGACTATTGTTGTAAAGGAAACAGGTCCCTACGAGAGGCTTGCGAAGCCATAGCTTACGACCCCAATGAATTACTCATTGAGATCAATGCTGTTTTAGGAATGCAAACAAACGAGAGTATAAACTACTCAGACCTTAAGCTAAATGAACTTGCCGATCACATCGTCAAGCATCATCACACCTATGTTGAACAGAAATCTAATGAAATTCTACCACTCTTAGAAAAGGTTAGAAATGTACATGGTAAAAAACACCCCGAATTGCAACAAGTGTATAGTCTTTTCAAAGAAGGAGTGCAAGAATTGGCAAAACACATGAAGAAAGAAGAGTTAATATTGTTCCCATTCATTAGTAAAATGATCAAAGCTGCCCATGGAGAAATTGACCAGTTTATTATCTCTACAAATGGGGTCAAAAGTCCAATAGACCAAATGATGGATGAACACAATATAGAAGGTGAGCGATTTCAAAAAATCAACGAATTAACAAATGCATACACTCCTCCTGAAGATGCTTGTAACACCTATATTCGAACATATTCATTGTTGTCTGAATTTGAAAAAGATCTTCATCTACACATTCATTTAGAGAACAATATTCTATTTCCGAGAAGTATTTCTCTTCAAAAAAAGCTTGATAGAAAAAATGGATAGCTTTTTTGCGGA
The DNA here is from genome assembly GCA_020635565.1 of Flavobacteriales bacterium. Classification (GTDB taxonomy): domain Bacteria; phylum Bacteroidota; class Bacteroidia; order Flavobacteriales_D; family Parvicellaceae; genus Parvicella. The sequence continues at coordinate 249,001 of JACJZN010000006.1, forward strand.
ACACAAGAATGGCTATCTACGATGTGGTAGACATAATTTATATCTTACTTCTTCCAGCAATTTAAAAGAGACGAGATACCTAAAGGAGCGCACTCATTTAACATCAGCAACGAATAGACTCCGAATTCGGTCAAGACTATCCTTAGAACTGAGCCTATTTTTTTTATTTATTGGGTTTACTTATTTGTTCCTTCCATTATTAATTGTATTTCCTGGTATCTTCATCCTAACTCCCATAGCAATTGCTAGATTAATGGACTATTACAAAGCCGATTTTAACTGTATTTTCTTTATCCCCTACAGTAAAATCCTTTTAATCACGATTTCCAATAGTAAACTCATATTCTCATTTGAAAATGGAAACTTCGAAAAAGACGAAGTATTAATTCAAAATTTGAAACAAGAGGACATTGATCACCTTATGACTATGCCACACTTATCTCAAATTCGCAAGGAATACATTAAATAATGAACCTAGCACCTAATAATATTTGATTCTTTGACCAAGTACTTGTTACCTGACGCATTGCTCCCAACTCTAAGATAACTTTTTCAGACAATTTGTAGCTACTTCCAAGGTACAGTCGATCTAAGTCAAAAAAGTTTAGGTGAGAATTCACAGATGACAATTTGGGGTTAGTGAATAGTTCGTTTGAAAATTCCAAGTATAATGTTTTAACCCTGATACGCTTACTGTTTAATGGCACTCTAATAATTTGATTTAATCTTATTCTTAAACGAAATGGCTCGCTCTGAATAAACCGTTGTTCCATTCTTATGATAGAACTCAGGTATACCCTACCTAAAATAATTGATGGAATTGATACCTCTTGATGAATTCTTAACTCAGGAGTTGTCGTATTATTTGGAGTTGGCATTTTTGATAAAAAGAACGAATTAACCATTGAAAATGCAATTTTTCGCTTTGATGTTCTTTTTCGAATACCAAACCCAATAACAAATTGTTGTAAGTCATCTATAACCCTCCAATTTCTGCTATGAACTTCAGAATTTATACTCCAGTCATTCTGGAGTCTGTTTTCAAGTTTTATGCTATACCAACCACCTAGCTGACGGTTGTTTATCTGCGAGAAATAAGAAATTGGAACAACCACTGCTATGAAGAATAATAAAAATCTCATTAATAATTAGTAAGAGGTGGGAAGTTTTGATATTTCAATCGTGCAGATGCTAACTAATAAAAAGGAATTACTAGATGTAAACCAACAAACTCTGGATTTAACTAAAACGAACACACAATTAACTCCCAGAGTAACCAAATCAACCAATTAATAGACACTGCAGTTTATCAGAACTTACCCACCTCTGTTTTTTTATAAAGATTCTATTTCATCGAGAATTTTTTCGTTTACTAATTGACCATTATCAACTACTAGTGCAGACAATAAAATTTCATTTTGCTTTTGATTAATTTCATTATCCATGTAATACCTTAAAAACGACTCCATTTTATTTCCTAAGATCATAGATGATGTGAGTGGCACATCATTAAATAACTCAGAGCTACCTATTATATCAACACCTTCACAGCTACTTATGGCTCCCTCAATTGTTAGCTCAGTTGTTGCTCCATATCTTGACGTTAAATCAATAATCTTAGCATTATTTTTCATTGTACTAATCATTTTTTTCGATAATAATGACGGATTGGAAAACCCCTCATATCCTAATGTGCATATCACTAAATCTATTTCAGTTAAGTATGATGCCAGTATTTCACTGGAGTTATTTTTATTTCCAGACAAGTTCTCTTTGGTGATAAAAATGCCCCCCAGTTTTTCAACGACATCCATCGCCCTATCACAATTATCAAATACAAATACAACGGCTCCAATATTCTTAGCTGTCTCAATGGCCTGCTGTCCTGCTACCCCAGCTCCTATAACCATAATCTTGGAAGGGGGGATATAGTCATTATTACCTTGCATCATCGAAACAACTTTATTTAATTTATTAACTCCAGAAATTACAGCCTGATATCCAGATAATCTTTCAATACCTTCAGTTACACGCATATACTTTGATAATGTATTTTTCGGAAGTAATGTTAGGCTGTATAATCTAACCGGTCTTTTTTGGAAATTAAGTAATAAGAAATAACTATCATAAACCTGATGACACCCTAATACCACTTTCAAATCATCATGGCATTGAACATCAATATCACTGTTATAAGTTAGGATTATTTCCGAGTTTCTGATTAATTCTCTTCTGTTATAGGCTAGCAAAGCCCCTGCTTTTACGTAATCCTCATTTGTGAACCCAGACTCCAATCCTGCTCCTGATTCAACTATCACTTTAGCGATGTTCGAGAGACTCTTTACGTTTGCAGGGGTCAATGCTACCACCTTACTATTATATTCTTTAACAACTCCAATTATTTTCATAACTAACAAATTAGGGAAATAGACCTCGCTCTAAATAAGTTTGTTCAAGCCTTCTCAATGCAACTGCATATGCGGATGTTCTATAATCTGTAGATAGTTCTATGGAAGTTGAATTAACCTTTTTAAAAGCATCCGACAATTTTTCATCTATTTTTTGGAGAACCTCTTCTAATTTCCAGTTTTCGCTTCTCTTGTTTTGAAGCCACTCATAGTAACTTCCAATTACTCCCCCTGCATTGCAAAGAATGTCGGGCAAAATGACTATCCCGCGCTCTAAAAGACTTTTTTCTGCATCAACATCTATGGGGCCATTTGCACCTTCAGCAATGAGACCCGCCTTAATATTATTGCAGTTTTCCAAAGTAATTTGATTTCCGAGTGCGGCTGGAATAATAATATCGCAATCAATACCAAAAAACTCTTGATTAGCCATTAATCTACTATCGACAAATCCTACTATATCTCCACTGTTGATTGCTGAGTAGTTCTTCAATTGATCAGGATCGATCCCCTTTTCATTATGAATGGTTCCACTAATATCCTGTACTGCGATTAGCTTCGCACCAAGATGACATAGAAATTTGGCAGCCCAATATCCAACATTTCCAAACCCTTGAACAATAAATGTTTTATTCTTTAAATCATAATCGTTTTGTTGCGCCCACTCATTAATAATTGAAACCACTCCAAATCCTGTGGCTCGATCACGTCCTTCCAGTCCTCCTGAACCAACTGGCTTTCCAGTGACAACGTGCATGTTTTTTTGTCTCTCAGAAGTTGATTTTATGGCAGCATATGTATCGGCTATCCATGCCATAACCTGTGCATTTGTATTAACATCTGGAGCTGGAATATCTAGATCCGGACCTATGTTGTCCCCTAATGCATAAACAAATCTTCTTGTGATTCTCTCTAGTTCCGATTTTGTGTAGTTTTTAGGATCTATCTGTATGCCTCCTTTACCTCCTCCGTATGGCAGACCTACGAGTGCTGTTTTCCATGTCATCCAGGCAGCTAGTGCACGAGCTGCATCTATATCTACTGTTGGATGATATCTAAGCCCTCCTTTATAGGGACCCAAGTAATTGTTGTGTTGAACTCTGTAACCAGTGAATACCTCTATCTCTCCAGAGTCCATTTTAACGGGAAAATGAACAACGATTTCATTGTTTGTTTGAGACAGTATCTTTCTCACACCTTTATCTAATGCAACAATATCAGCAGCTTTATTAAATTGCTTCAAAACGTTTTCGTACATCCCCGTTTTTTTCTTATTTACTTCCTTTACTTTCATTTCTTAATTATTTAAACTCTTCACAATATGTTTTTTTCTCATTATCCAAAGACAAAGTACATGTAGTAAAAAGGTCACATGTTTGGCATATACTTTTAACCTTTACTACCCTATTTTCCCTTTTCAATTTTGCTAGATCATTTTCTATTATTTTTGGAATTTCTTCCTGTTCTTTAAATTCGTGCATTGAACACCAATTCCGATGAGGCAAATCTTTCTGATACACGCACCTAGTACTGTTCAGACAATCACTACAAATAGTCATTTAATTCATATCAAAACATTAATTACTAATGTCTTTAGCGAAGGGCATGCCAAACCAAACCGACAAACATTTAAAAACCTGTTTATCAGTTTGTTGTAATTTTAAATAGAGTTTGTGTACGGTTTTGAAATTGTGAATAAATGGGTAAAAAATACCCAAGCGGGTAGTATTACCCCATATCACCTAATTTTTTCCGAAGAGTTTTACGATCTATCTTCAAAATCTCTGCCGCCTTGGATTTATTGTTTCCTGTTGCCTTGAGAACCCGTTTAATATACTTAATCTGATATTCATCCAACGACAGAAAGTCATCTTCTGATGAATTGGTTTCGATTGTCATCTTCATATAGCTTGGAATATGAGTCATTAAAACTCTACTTCCGACAAGAATAACCAACCTATGAATGAAGTTCTCTAGCTCTCTTACATTTCCAGGCCAAGCATAATGCTCTAAGGTTTTTAGAACATTTTTATCAAATTTCGGAACGGGCAAACTATGTTCCTTGGAAAACTTATAGGTAAAATGGTTGATTAACTTAATAATGTCTCCATCTCGATCTCTTAGCGCAGGAATTTTTAATGAAAGTACGTTAAGCCGATAATATAGATCCTCCCTAAACTTTCCTTGTCTAACGAGTTCTTTAATATCTAAGTTTGTAGCGGAAATTATTCGAACATCTACTTTTTTAGATTTAGAGCTACCAACTGGAGTGATTTCCTTTTCTTGAAGAACTCTCAAAAGTTTAGCTTGGACCCCAAGACTAGTATTAGTAATCTCATCCAAAAAAATCGTACCTCCATCAGCAGACTCAAAAAAGCCCTTTCTGTCAGATATGGCGCCAGTAAAACTACCTTTTAAGTGACCAAATAACTCACTCTCAATTAACTGTTCAGGTATTGCTCCACAATTAACTGGCACGAATGGAGCTGAAGAATATTTACTTTCATAATGAATCGCTCTTGCAATCAATTCTTTTCCAGTTCCGCTCTCTCCATTAATTAAAACTGTTGCCTTATTATTGAGTGTCTTTTCAATCATCTCAAATAACTCTAGCATTTTTGGTGATGAGCCTATAATACCTGGAAACCCTTTGGTATAGTCATTATCATTAATCGTGTCTGGCTTTGATACTTCTAGCGGCCCGACTCTCATAATCGCATCATATAAATCTTCTGCAGGAAAAGGCTTTATTAGATACTCAGAAACCCCCATTTTCATTAAATCCACAGCTGAGTTGACATCGGGATATCCCGTCATAACTAACATTGGAAGGTCGGAATAGTGTTCAGAAACATAGCGAATGAGTTGTTCGCCACCTATGTTTGAAATTTTAATATCAGAAATTAACAGGTCAATTTCGCTATGTTCAAGTATATCTATTGCATCCATAACATTATCTGATGTTACTGGCGACAGACCCTTACTCTCCAATTGCCTGCATAACAATTCCAGTAGGTCATTGTTGTCATCAACTATTAAAATTTTCGATATTAACTTCATCGATTCAAACTTTTAGAATAATAGTAACAGATGTGCCTTTATCAACCTTGGAATCTATTTCAATTCTCCCTTGATGAGCCTGAATTATGCCTCTACTAACAGGCAATCCTAACCCAGTTCCGGTAGTATTTCGTTTTTTAGAATAGAAAGGTTGAAATAGCAGCTTTAATTCATCCTCTGACATTCCTATTCCATTGTCAGTAATCACAAGTCTAACTTCCCTATTCAAATGTCGAGAAGAAACTATTAGCTTTCCATGCTCCTTCATAGCATCAAGCGCATTTAAAATAATATTGAAAATAACTTGCGAAAATTGGGTTGGATCCATTTTTAATTTTGGAATACCCTCTTCTAGACGCAAACTGACTGAAATATTTTTCTCCTGCAGTTGAAGTTTTAGCAAATCTATGCTTTCAACAATTAACTCATTTACGTCAATATTTTTAAATGACGAAGGAATCTCACATGAAAAATACATTAGCTTTTTTACAATTGTAGATGCATGATTAGATGACTTTAACACTTTTTCTAAGTCTCTAATTTTTTGAAGGTCTGTTTCTCTGTCAATTAATAACTGGGCATAACCAATTATATTAGTTAATGGTGTATTTAATTCGTGAGCAATGCCACCTGTAATTTCTCCAAGAAGATTAAGCTTATCTTCTTTCCTTAGCTTCTGTTGGATAAGTAACTCATTCCGATTCTTGATCTCAATCTCAATTAGACTTTGAATCTCATAACCTATTTGATTTAGTAGAAATTGCTCCTCGTACAAAAAGGGTTGTTCAATAAAGCTTACATCCTTCGTTTTATAAAACACCACTAATTCAGCCTTGATTCCATTTGTAAGTTGAAAAGATGTTCTTTGAGACTTCCCTCCATTCGGTTCTACTCCATAATGAGAATCACCGTAGGTTAGGTATGCCAGTATCCTATCTGGGTGCTGCCATCCTTTTGGAATTTCTTGCATAATTTCATTCAGACATTTATCTAGATTATTTTTGTGGTGTCTAGCTATCCTAGAGATACTATACAAGCATTCTAATTCCTTAACCCTTTCTGTCAATTTCTTCGAAAGTAAATTGTACTCGAATTCCGTATAACTTTCCATTATCCTCAAAAGTTCATTTAACTAAATAAAAAATGTCACTAATTGACACCCTCTAAAGTAAACTTAATTTGATGAACTCTTGCTTTTAGGAAGAAAAACTGCAATAATGATTATGAGACTCAGTACAATTAGCACGATGATTTCTATATTGGTGAATAACTCTGAAATGTTCACGAAGTACTTGGTTTCATAAACTTTTTTCCTACTTTCATTTGTTTGAGTTAATATCAATTGCTCTAGGTTAGATTTTATTTTAGCTAGCTCTTCCTTCGCTAATTGAGTATAATTACCATAGTCTCCATGTTCACTTTGTATGATTGCTATTTCTGTTTCTAACGTCTCAAGGTCATCAATATTCCCTTTAAGATCATCGAACAACTTTAGCTCTTCATCTTTCATAGAAGTTACCTCATATAATTTTATGTAATTCGAAATCGAAGCATTTACTTGAGATTGATTAAGATCTGACGAATCAGAACTTAGAGCTATTTCTTTCTTATAAATTTCTTCTCTCAAATTATAAATAATCTCTAAAGCGACTACCCTATCATTATGTATTTGGGCTGTTGAGTTACTAATTTGCTGAAAGTTGCCTTGGTCAATTAAATTAGTGGCAAGAATCAATATAAAAACCATTAGTGTGGCAGTTATTAGCTTTAATCTTTTAGGCATGTTAAATCAGTTTTAAAGTTTGATTAGTAATGTTACTGCTCAAATCTTCTTTGGGATTCATTTTCTTTTTAGAGTCTTAATTCCACCCCTCATTTTTAACAGATTTTAACATAACTGCATTTTCCTCGATTAACACTGCTAGGAAAATGTATCCACGATACTATACTCCCCCTTATTTTTTCCAGTTTTCACAAAGCTCAAATATTGTGATTGAAATACGCTGTATAAGTCATCATTATTCAAAATAACTTCGCGACATGAAAAAAACTCCTATTGATAGTCTGATAGTAATTCCTGTTAGTAAATTAATTCATAGTTCATTTGCTAGTGGTATTATTTTATTCATTTCAGTAATAGCAGCTCTAGTAATTGCTAATTCTCCATGGTCATTTTCCTTTAATGAAATCTGGGAGTATGATTTCTCAATAAAACTAGGTAGTCACGAAGTCTCTAAGAGTCTTCATCATTGGATTAATGATGGCCTAATGGCGATCTTCTTCTTTGTGATTGGATTAGAGCTTAAAAGAGAAATCATGAATGGAGAACTTTCTAACCCCAAGAATGCAATCATGCCAATTGCTGCTGGTATAGGAGGAATGATTGTTCCTGCACTTATTTTTATAGCATTCAACCATAGTGGTGAAGCCTCGAATGGATGGGGAATTCCTATGGCTACCGATATAGCATTTGCTTTGGGAGTATTACATTTTTTAGGAAATAAAATACCTTTAAGTCTCAAAATTTTCCTTACAGTGCTTGCAATTGCCGATGATATTGGGGCGGTTTTGGTTATTGCATTTTTTTATACTTCTGAAATTTCAATGTATAGTTTGGGAATTGCATCGTTATTCCTTTCTATTATGTTTATTGCCAACTACCTTGGAGTTAGGAGCTTATTGTTCTATTCAATTGTAGGTATGGGAGGGTTTTGGTTATCATTTTCAAACACCGGTATTCACACTACTATATCTGGTGTGTTGGCGGCTTTTGCAATACCCGGGGATGTTAAAATAGATAGTTCCAGCTTCGTGACTAAGATGAAAGAACTGTTGTCTAAGTTTAACCTAAACTCTAGTGAAAAGTCTTCAACACTTGTCTCAAACGATCAGTTACAACTGGCTCAAAAAATGAAAATTCATGTGGACGCAGCGATCACTCCTCTTCAAAGGATGGAAAATATGCTTCACCCAATAGTAGCTTTTATCATTTTACCTCTTTTCGCATTAGCCAATTCTGGTGTCACATTTGACAACCATATTCTAAGTGATCTCCTCTCTCCAATAACCTATGGAATTATATTGGGTCTTGTATTTGGAAAGGTCGTTGGAGTAACAATAATGGTTAAGTTAGTCAGATTTCTGAACCTTGCTAAAATGCCCCAAGACATTAATTGGCGTCACATAATTGGAGTTGGATTCATTGCTGGAATAGGATTTACAATGTCTTTGTTTGTCGCCAGTTTAGCATTAACTAATGAGGGCTATATAAGTCAAGCAAAGACGGGGATACTATTTGCTTCAATATTATCTGGCCTAATCGGTTTTATTATCCTAAAACAACCAAGTAAAAATGCATCTATTTAGACTTAAAATCTCCATTAATCAACATATTAAAAATATTGTATTTATTACCCTTGGGGTATTAATGGCTAGTATTGGATTGAAGGGGTTTCTACTACCAAACGAATTTTTAGACGGTGGGGCAATGGGAGTATCATTAATGGGAAACTTATTATTCGACTTTAATCTTTCAATACTAATAATTGTAGTGAACTTGCCATTTATTTTCCTTGGTTATCAGCAAGTATCTAGACTTTTTGCTTTTAAAAGTACTATTGCAATAATTGTTCTTGCGGTACTAGTTCATTATATCGAAATACCTATGGTCACAACAGATAAATTACTTATCGCTGTATTCGGAGGTTTTTTCCTTGGAGCTGGCATAGGACTTTCGATTAGAGGCGGGTCAGTTATTGATGGTACTGAAGTTCTTGCAATAATGGTTAGCCGGAAATCAAGTTTATCAGTAGGTGATGTGATAGCTATCTTTAATGTTCTATTATTCAGTCTGGCAGCAGTTCTTATCAATATTGAAGTAGCCCTATATTCAATGCTTACTTATTTGGCCGCTTCGAAGACAGTTGACTTTATCCTAAATGGTATAGAAGAATATATAGGCGTGTTCATAATTTCTGAAAAGAATCAGATAATTAAAGAGTCTATTATCAATGATTTAGGTCGAGGTATTACAGCGTTTAAATCAGGTGAAGGATATGGTTCGAATGGCGTCTCGCGTATAAATGAGGATATTTTATTTTGTGCCATTACAAGACTCGAAGTCACCAACCTAATTAATCATATTGAACAAATTGACCCAGATGTGTTCATTATTCAATATCCATTAAAAGATGCTAGAGGTGGGATGATTAAAAGAAGGTCTATAATTTAATTACTCTCCTTCAGCAATTTAATAATCACATTCCATAACAGCGTACCTTCTTTAACTAAATCATCCCGATAGCTGTTTAATCTCCATTGGAGAATAGTAAAACGCATACTACCCATGAAAACTGAAGCTAATTGATTAGGGTCTACATCTGAACGGATAGAGCCATCTTTCTGTCCTTGTTGAATAATGCTAATAACTCTCTCTTTTTTATTCGTTAGTATGTTGTGAACTGCACTTGACAGTTTCTCTTCATACTGAAAACTAGTTTCTGCAAAAATAACCATAACAATTGCTGGGTGATTGGAGAAATGTTCAAACTGAAAATCAATGATCTGTTTTAACTTCTCTATCCCTTTATCTTCACTTTGAATCAATTCGGTCATCTTTGTTTTCAACCCCATTCCAAAGTAATTCAAGACGGACGATAAAATATCCGTCTTGTTTTTGAAGTGACGATAAATGGCTGGTTCACTAAACCCCATTTTTTCAGCCAATGCTTTGGTGGTTAGTTGTTGAATTCCTCCCTGATTTATTAGTTCGGTTGCTGCATTGATTATCTCTATTTGTCGTGACGTGTAGTCCATATTATAAAGGTAAGTTAGTGTGATTAATTTATTACTGTTTTACAAGTGTTTTTTTACTGGTAAAGTGTTCTTTTATTGAATCAACTACATAGTAAACAACTGGAACTAGGTAAACTGTTAGAATGAGTGATGATGTTACTCCTCCAATAATTACCCATGCCAATCCATTCTTCCATTCGCTTGCTGTTCCTTGCGCCATGGCAATTGGTAACATCCCTACAATCATAGAAATACTAGTCATTAAAATTGGACGCATACGTCCTTTTCCTGCTTCAATAAGAGCATCCTTGTAGTGCATTCCTTGTGCTTTCAATTGATTGGTAAAATCGACAATTAAAATGGCATTTTTCACCACTAACCCCATCAACATAATCATTCCTAATAGGGCAAATAAGCTTAAGTGACTTTGCGAAAGATTCAATGCTAAGAAAGCTCCAATAACTGCAACTGGAATAGAAAACAATACCACAAATGGATAAATGAAGCTATCATACAGTGCAACCATAATGAGGTAAATAAGAATGAATGAAATCAATAGAACAGAACCTAAAGCACCAAAGCTATCGTTCTGTCTTTTTATGTCACTTCCCCAAGTCATTTGCATACCCTCTGGTAAAGGATTTTCATTGATGTAAGCTAAAACATCATCCGCTACACTTCCTGAAGGACGCCCTAACGCATCTGCTGTAATAGTAACAGCAGGCTGTCTGTCTTTTCGCTCTAATAATGATGGCGATTCTTCTTGCACAACCTCTGCAAACTGAGAAACTTTAATTGGAATTCCCTTTGGATTAATAATGGTCATGTTTTTCAGATCGTCATAATCGTTTCGATTGAACTCATCAAAATAGATTCTTATCGGATATTCTGTCCCTTCTTGAGTTAAAACGGCATCATCATTTCCAGTTAGTGCATTTCTGATACTTATTCCTACATAAGCTGCTGTTAAACCGTATTTCTGCATTAATATATCATCTGGAATAACTCGGTATTCTGGTGCGCCATTTTCTACGGACAATTGAACATTATCTGCTCCTGGAATCTCCTGTATAGCATTTTGTAAATTGGTCGATACTTTCAGAACCTCTTCAAAACTAGCTCCACTAATGGTCAATTCAATAGGCGCAGAGCGCGGAATTAAACCTAATCCTGCCATGGAGAAATTAATTCCTGTAAACTGATCTTGAAGTTCAACTCTAAGATCCTTCATGTAAGTCTCTGTTGGTTGAAAATCTCGATCTTCTTTTGGCTTCAGTTGAATGGTGAATTCTGTAATATTGGGTGAACCAACTCCCAAGCTTCCAATTCCTGTACTTGGACCTCCAACATTACTAAATACTGTTGAAATATCAGGTTGACTTAACAAGAACTGTTCTACTTGATAAGAAACAATGTTATTCTGTTTTATTGAAGTTGTTTTATCGTATTCCAGAGATAGACGAAATTTTCCTTGATCACCTGTGGCAATCAATTCTTTTCCTATGATATTTTGTTTTAGCATTACTCCCGTGAGGGCAAACAGAGCCAAAAGAATTCCTGTAAAAATGAGCTTATGATTCAGTACCCATTTCAACTGGTTTCCGTACCAATTGGTAAAATTGTCGAGTTGAACTTCAAACCAAATCAAGAACTTATTAAAGAAATTGGTAGGCTTTAAGTCTTCTGATTTTCCAATTCTGGAAGCCATCCAAGGGGTTAAGGTAAACCCAACCAATAAACTGGTGAGGGTTGAAGTTATCACAACTACCGAGAATTGCTTCAGCATATCTGCTACAAATACTTGCAAAAAGAGAATCGGTAGGAAAACCACAATATCAACTAGCGTTATGGATAGGGCTGAAAAACCAATTTCCATACGTCCATCCATAGATGCTGTTCGTTTATCTTTCCCCATATCAAGGTGGCGTTGGATATTTTCTAATACTACGGTTGCATCATCTACCAAAATCCCAATGATTAAGGACATGGCTAAAAGTGTCATTAGATTCAGTGTGTACCCAAGCATCCACATTACTGCAAAAGCGGTTACTAAAGAGGTAGGAATAGCGACCAATACGATTAGGGAGTTTCTAAAACTACGCAAGAACAGAAGCATAACTAGAGACACCAATAACACAGCCATAATCAAATCCACAACAACCGAATTAACGGCAGCAATTGTATTGTCTGTACTATCATCTGCCACAATGAATTTGACATTACTTTCCTTGTTTTGATCTTCAATCCATTTTAATTTCTCTTTTACTTTTATTGATACATCAACTGCATTGGCATCCCCCTGTTTTTTGAGTAGAATACCAATACCATTTTTACCATTGTAACGACTGACAGAAGTAATTTCTTTAATTCCATCTTTAACAACTGCCAAATCCTTAATATAAATAGAAGTACTTGGTGGAAAAATGGCTACCTGAATATTCTCTATGTCTTCTACTGTATTGTACTTGGACGATATTTTAACAGAGTTGGATTGACTTCCATTTTCTATTTTACCTGCTGGAATATCCAATCCAGATCTATTGATCGATTCTACTATTTGGAGCATTGGAATCTTGTAGTATTCCAATTTGTTTTCATCTACAAGTACCTGAATTTCTCTTTCTTCACCACCTAGTATCGTTAATTCCGCAACTCCTTTTATTTGTTGAATTTGAGGTAAATATTCATCCTGCATTTTTTGATAGAATTCGGTCGCAGGCAAATCACTGGTTGCACTAATCGACATTATCGGTAAGTCGTTCGGAGAAACCTTACTCATTTCTGGACTCAAAACATCATCCGGCAAATCCTTACTGATGTTATCAATGTATCTCTGCGCATCTTGCATGGTTTTGTCCAAATCAGTTCCATACTCCAAATTGGCAATAATTACTGAAGCATTGGGTAATGATTTTGTTACCAAGTAATCAACTCCTTCAAGGTTAGAAAGTGCATCTTCAATTTTGCGAGACACAGATGTTTCCACTTCTTGAGGTTCTGCACCCGGATAGACCGTTTTAATTACCACAACTGGCTGATTAAAATCGGGCATTAACTCATAACTCAAATTTTTAAACCCAATGTATCCCAATAGGATAAATACACTGAATAACACAATTATCAGTGAGGGTCTTTTTATCGAAATTTCGGTAATATTCATGGCGCTTGGATTATTGATTCACAATTACATTGGCGTTATCAAAAAGATTGATAAATCCTCCTATTACAATTGTATCTCCTTTTTTGATTTCACCCTTAACGGATAGATAATCTCCATTTCTTGATAGAATTGATATTGGCGTTCTAACCGCTTTACCATTGGATACAACATATACTTCTGGATTTGATTCAGATCCAATTATTGCCTTTGAGGAAATGGTTAATGCATCAGTCAAGTTTTGATTGGTTACGAATTTTAACTCACCATTCATTTTGGGTTTTATTCCATTTGAATTGTCTAGTGCAAACTCTACTTTAAAACTATTACCCATACCACCTTTACTACTTACTTGGCTTAAACTTGCCGAAATAGAATTGGCAGATATACCTGTTGTTACAGAGTAAGGTTGATTCTCTGTAAACAAATGCAGGTCTTCTTCGGGAACATTAATTACAAACTTTAATTCAGTTTGATTGATTAATTCAAACAAAGGCACGGCAGGTGACGCAAATCCACCCACTTCACAAAATTTCATAGATACCACTCCATTAAAAGGAGCGCGAACAGTTGATTTATTGATTTGCTCAAGGATTGTTTTCTTCTCTGCTTCAATGGTAGCAATCGCATTTTGCGTTTTTTCCAAAGTGATAGCAGGAACAGCATCTTCATTCGATAAAGTTAGATAGCGGGCTTCATCCTTTTTTAAACCATCTAATTTGGTTTCAAGAACATTCAATTGAAGTTGAAGCATTTGATCATCCATTTTCAGTAAGGCTTGCCCCTTGGAAACTTTTTGACCTTCTTTCACAAAGATTTGGGTGATTTTGCCTTGTATATCAGCACTCACTTTTACTTCATTCATAGATTCAAACAAACCACTAAAAGTCTTGTTTTGTGTTTCGTTTTTATCTTTTATTACTTCACCAAACACTTTTACTGGTGCTTCTTTATCGTATTGATAAACTCGATTTTCTGCTTCTTTTTTGTTTTGAGCTAATTGGATAACAACTATGGCAAGCAAGCCCACAATTATTAATATGCTTATGATTCTTTTCATGATCCTAATTATTTGAAATGTTGTTGGTTAATTTTTTTAGTTCTAAATCAGCTGCAAGGAATTCAGCTATACTTTGGAGATAGTTTTGCTGATTCTGAATAAGCTCGTTTTGTGCGATCATTAAATCGTTCACAGAAATTAGCCCTTGTTTGTGTTTCTTTTCCTCCTGCTCATAGATAGACTGAGCCAGATCGACTTGTTGTTCGCTTAGCGTAACATTATTGAAAGCATTTTCTAATTGCAAAACAGCATTTTCAATTTCAACTTGTTGCGCATCTATAGTTAATTCCTCCTTTAACTTTAAGTTTTCCAACTCTAAGTTCTTTTGATCTATCTTTTTATTCGTAACAGTTCCATTGAATATTGGATAAGAGAATCTTATTCCTGCATATCCGATTGGGTAAAAGTTTAGAAACTGATTTGGACTCTGATCATATCCAAAACCTTGGGTTCCGTATGTTGCCACAAATCCAACCTCTGGTATGTATTTAGATTGTTTCAGTGACTTTAAATCTATATTGATAATCTCTTGTTGCAATTGAATGATTTCTATATCCTTATTACCATTGTCTTCATACTGCATAAGGTCAATCATTAATATATTGTCCTCTACCTCAATAGTTGAAGCACTTCCTGTAAGCAATTGAAGTGCATTATAGATTTGCTGTAATTTGACATCAAGATTGGCGTGATACGATTGTAGTGTAGATACTTTTAATTCCAACTTCTTCACATCATTTTGATTCGCTAACTTTTGTTCGGCTAATAATTCAATATTTTGCTTTACTCTTTCTGTATTTGAAATGGTCGAATCAATAAAAACCATCTGGCTCTTTAATAGCTGAGCATTTCGATAAATGTTTGAGACTTCAAAATAAATTTGGTCATACGTCTTTTGAACTTCTAGCTCTACTATTTTTTGAGAGGTTTCCAACTTATTAATGTTGCCCATCAGCCCAGACGAATAAATAGGAACTTGTAACAGTACATTCGCATTAATGTTATGAGGCACTCCAAATTGAGCTTCTTTAAATTGTCCTTCTGGTCCACCGAAAACCGATAATGGCATGAGCTGATATGGGAGTTCAATGAAGTATTTATACTCTCCATTAATACTGAGTTTTGGTAAAAGGTTAGATTTAACTTCCTTTTGTTTCAGAGCTGATAATTCTTGAGTATTCTCAGCAATGGCAATTCTCTGATTGTTCGCATAAGCGCTATCAATGCATTGCTCTAGTGTCCATGTTTGTCCGTATAGATTTATACTACTTAAGAATAAAATCAACACGTTAGTATTTACTAACTTCATAACGCAAAAAATTTTATTTCAATAACATGAGTTGACTGGTTTCTATTCCATCCACCCAATGCTTTACCATTGGTTCAATTAAAACACAGTCACCACTCTTAAGATCGTGTGTTTCTCCTTTCTCATTTCCAAATCGAGCAGAACCGCTTATACAAATTAAAAAAGCTTCCGTTTTAGTAATATGCTCTTTCAGTTGTTCCCCTTTTTGGATTTGTATTGCAGTTGCGCTTCCCTCAATTCCTTTGAATAAAGGGTATGCGGAAATGACTTTGTCTGAGTGCTTGTCTTTTATATTCATTTGAAATACGTATTAAATTCATTCATTGATTCTTGTATTGCTTCAAAAGATTTCTCTTGTTTTTCTTTTGAATCTGCTGCATTGAGTTCTTTTACCAAATCAATAAAAGGAAGTAGCCATTTATGAAGTTCATCATGCGCTTTTCCAGTCATTGTGCAATTAGATGTTAGAAGACCAATATTTTCATCCAACTTAGATCCAAGTTCCTCATAATTTGGACTGGATTGGTTTGTTACAGCTTCTATATTTGATTCCATATCTTTAATATGAACCATCATTTCCTTGTTCACTTCCCATTTCTCATTGTTTACCAATTCTATATTGTAGGTATTCTTATTTGGTTCAGAATTTTCCTTAGAATCTGATTGGTTCGTACAGCTAGTGATTAGCGTTAAACTTATTACTGCTATTTTAAATATGCTTTTCATAATTACTGTAGTTAGTATTTACTAACAAAGGTATAGGTTTTTTTCGATAATTAGTCCAAGGGCGGTACCACACGTAACACTTTAGGTCTAGTTGAATTAAAACAATCTAATAATCAAATACTTAATTGCTGAAATATGATTTCGAAATTTATAAAAATTACAACATAAAAAAACACCGAACTACAAGTAATTCGGTGTTTTATTTGGAAATGTGGGCGATACCAGAGAAAGTTCGAACTTTTTCATTGAAGATGTTAAGTTAATTGAGAAGAATATTGATGGACTTTCTGAATAACTTAAATCTAAATCAGGTTTTCTAAATCCTGTCTACCTATAATTGCCATGATTTCTACAGTTCCATGGTTTATTCTGTAGAATATTGAATCCACACCGCAAACACATCTGCGATAACCTTTTCTAATATGATCAACAGACTCAAAAGCAAAAGGATTTTCTGCTATTTGATCAAAATACCGGTAAAAAGCATCGAAGTAGTTTTCAGCCTGAATGGGACCAAATGATTTTATACCATAGTTGTATATTCTAATTAGATCAGCTTTAGCGACTTCGCTTAATTTATATTTAGCCATTGGCTGACTTTTTTGCCTGAGCTAGGATTTCAGCTTTTGTATCACCGGTAAATCCTGATTCTTCAGCCTTTTCCAAATGATTGTTTATCCAATCAATTTTCATCTGATGTTGACGGGCCTGTCTGATCAAATCGTTAACAATTTCACTTTTGCTGGTGTATTCTTTTGAATCTACCACTTTCTTTAACCATTCGTCATTCGGTTCTGTAAAGGATATACTTTGTCGTGCCATGATTTATAGTTTGATGTAAATATACACCATTTACGCATCAATCGCTACTTAGTTGCAAATTATCAAACGAATTAACCTCCAAATCTTTTGATTACATTCGCTGAGAAATCGACCCACTGTATTATTATCGCCATATTTTCCTTTGGTGTACTATACACCTTTGTTCCGTATAAGGACACATCTGATTTTCTGGCACTTAGAACCACCTTCGATACTACTTATTTCTGACAATATATTTCTTGAAAACAAGAATAGAAAGTCAACTACCTGTCTTTATTATCTTTTGACTCATCAGTGATTACAAAGTTCACAAGTATGAACTCTATTATAGGCTAATCTGTTCTTTTTAGCCTCTTTCAGCAATATTGTTCGTTGTTGATTGATACTTTTAACCGTTTTTCCCATCCAGGCTTCATAAGGTGTCAAACCTTTCAACTGACCATTGGGACAAGTTTCATTAAAATCTTTCACACCATAATTTAATATTTCTCGTAGCTCATCAATGTTATGAGGGTGTACAGGAAACAGGTATCTATACTTAATCGTTTTATTGGTAGCTTCTATCATAGAGTTAGAGTAATCAATATCTTTTAGAGCAATGAGTTTTTCTATATGGATTCCTTCTCGATTAATGAATTCATCAATGTACAGATTATTATTTTCTGCTCCACCATCCACTATCAATTTGACGTTCAAGTGATTGGACACACTTTTCGCCTTATTGTATGCATCTTCAAGGGTTGAAAGTCGAATTAAACCAGAAACACGATCCAATATTTCATAAGACAGAATCACTCTGGAATAATTATCAATGACAAAATATATGTAATGCTTCACTCCGTCTAGCGTTTTAAAAATAGTTATATCTGCATGCCATATCTGATTGGGAGTTGAGGCTCGAATTCCCTTTTTTCTTTTTTTAAACCTCTTCTTACCACCATAGGTCTCTTTCAAATTCAATTTATTATTAATCATATAGAAAGTATTCAATGAAATAGACAAATCGCCTTTACGGATTCCATAATGATAAATACTCTTTATTGACCAATGTGAAATGGCCGGATTGGTTAAATATTCCTTGGCCTTTTGAATTTCAGATGGAATTATTTGACCTGAGTACAATTTATTACATCTGTTGAAATAGGAATTCTTGCATTTATTTGTTACGTCTGATGTCCATGTATAAAAGGTAGATCGAGTAATGCTAAAAAGTTTGACAGCTTTATCTATCGGCACATATTCACGTACTCTGTTGATTGCTTGAACAACTTCTTCCTTTGACGATTTCACCAGCTTTCTGTAATCCTGAGCTTTCTCTACAATTCTAATTACGGTTTTAATTAATCGTCCATAAGCATAAAACATCTTTGGGTACTCATTCAGTGTTTTTATTAGCTCCGTATGCTTATCAGCTATTTGATTGATCTCAGAACCTACAAAACGATTGATGTTATCATCATGTTTCCATCTATGAATATTGGTTCTGGGAATGGTTTTCTCATATTTAGGAGGTAACAATCCAAAATGAGTTAATTCTTTTAGGGTTGTGTGGTAAGACGCTCTTTTTATCATCGAATTAAAATCAGAAAAAGTTGTTTCATTTACGGAAATCTCGTTGTACGTTAATGTTTCCAAAATATTTGTTGGATATCAGCCAATCAGGTTTCTGATTATTACGTATTTTGGTGGTATTAACGGATTATAATAACAAAATTGAATTTGCTAATATATAAAAGTTCGAGTCTCACTCAGGGTACTAGCCGGGGTACCGAAGGGCAAAGTGAAACAATTTGAACAGATGATTTATTATGCTCACATTCCTCCAGATGGTCAGACCAATAGTTTAAACGGAGACTTTGATATAGCTATTCCTGAAGGAACAAGCGGTAAATTTGATTATGTCAGAGGAGCAATAAATATAAACAAGTATTAAGTCCAAAATAATGAATAATAAGACTTTAGGATTTTTCATCCTCTGTTTTATCGTTTCTTGTAGCGACTCAATGAATGGCACAGAGAATGACTTAAATCCCTTACAAGGAATCGATAAAACAGATGATGATTTTAGACTGACCAATATTGTGAACGACACAAGTAATATTGGTACCCCACAGAATACTACTAAACAAGGTTTAGCATACTTTTTTGATATAAAGAAAAGTGTTGACAGTCTTAATCAACTTATTTTTTTCAAAAATGATGATTCGTTAATTAGATGGGACGACAATGAAAAAGACTGGACTGCTCCCATAAGATGGATCAGTATTGAGGAGTACGAACTACAGCGTTCAACTTTGATAAATCAGAGTACTTTTTCTGTTTTGGTTTTAGACAACCCAGCAGAATCTTCAGTAGACCTTTTTTATAAACAAAGTGGGAAAAAGGTTGATAAAATGATTGAGGATAAACATTTCCCTGATAGTGTGATATTTCATCAATTAAATGATACATTGCTGATCTGCCAATATTACTGGGAATATGATTTTGGAAGTGATTTAAGTGACATTAGGACTTATTACTTTATAGGAGCGAAAATGGGGATTTTTAAATACGGATATTCCACTACTGGTATTAAGTTAAATCTGGAAGATTTTATACCAAAAGATGAGGGAATGTCATTCGAGGATAATCAGAATGGGATTTCTTTATTGGTACTACCTGATACACTCCATCAATTAAAGGAACCCAAGGAAACAAAGAAAGTATCTGTTTTCAAGCCCTATTTTATTCATTTTGAAAATGTTACTTTTTCAGAATGATTTTGATCGAAATGTAAACGGAGAATAATCAATAATATGTCAAAAACCTCTATGACAAGTAGGAAACTTACTTGATCAGTTATATGCGGTAAAAAGTATTATCGCCATTCGTAAACAGCAGATTAACAATATTTTACGGTTTTACGTAAAAAACCGTAAAACTCTGACTGAATTATCCTTATTGCTTCGAGAACAGAATTTCATAACAAAGTTCGGAAGAAATTACCAGCTGTATATCGCTTTATTCGCTTTTGAACATTTCTGTTCGCATTTATACGCATTTGTACTTTTTTTTCGCTTGAGATAAGACTTGCTTCTAATGTTCTAACTAGCGATCGAATAAAAAATCGTTTTTTACAGCATTTAACCCACAATAAATCACTATATTAATCGTTGTAGAAAGCATTAGATTAATCATTAACCCATAACACAGAAAAAGTATGGCAATTCCAAAAATCAAGTCGAACTTATTTACGTTCAAAACATTTCGATCTCCTGACAGGATAGATATTAATGACATTAATAATTTTTTCATTCAACATCCTGATATTACACAAACTCAATTTAATCAGTGTCCGGTCAGAAATCCGGATGGGAGCAACGAAGAGGATTATTTAGATTTTCTTGCCAACTTTAATCCAGCCACAAGTTATAAGGAAATAAGAAATTTAAACCCTGATTTTTATGACTTCTCCTCTGCTTTAATGCAACAGAAGAAAAACGATAGTTCCAAAAAGCCATTCGATATTGAGCCTCCTGCTCCGTTAAGCGATCAGGTTCTGCGCTTGAAATCACTCATGATGATATTAGAATTGAAGCTCGAAGTGGTTCTGGTGGAAGCTATATGTCCAACGAAATATTTTATAGAGTAGCCTTTTTGAGAGAAAATTTCAAATTAAAAGGAAACGACATACCTACTGGACATATTCATATTGGGTTTAACAGTGTAGATCCTAATACCGACAGGACCAGAATGTTGGAGGATATTGAATTTATAATAAAGCAATTTATTGGTGGTCTATGAGAAATTGGACGGGAATACTTCTTTTGCTATCCATTGTGTTTAACCATGCAAAGATGTCCTACGCACAGAGGGTTTCAGTAGATTATTTTGATTTTAATGTTACCGTTAGAATTGACGGTAAAGAGCCAGAGGACTTTGGTAGCCTGAATTTATCGTTAAGGCGAATCAATTCAGGAGAGAATCATTTTAGCAAATTTTCGGCTCAGGGTGAGCTTTTAAGAAGAGGAGATACTACTACACTTTATTCAATAGAGGTGAAATGGAATAATAGTAATTTGATAGCTATATATATCCTTATTGACTCAAAAAGGGCCTACTTTTTTGATGATTTAATGAAGAAAAACAGGCTTGGAATTGGTGCAAATTATCTTGAGAGAGAAGTGATATTTAATGTTACTTCTTTTCTACAAAAAGGGACTTACTTCATTGATTTATACGACATGAAAAAACCGCTACATGTGGATTTATCTGAAAAAATTAAGAATTACAATTCTGGTGAATTACCGAAGTCACATGAGACTATATGCGAATTAATTGAACCTTGGTATAAAATCACTAGGGAACTTCATCCCAATTTGAAAGGCAATACTATTCTAACAATTTCACAAAAGGGGATGGAAGCCAATAAAATTAGTGATCTACCTATCTCGACTGAAACTCTCGAAAAATATATTCAGCAACCAAAACTTGGAAAACCGATGACGGTAGCTAAAATTCTGAATTCAATTTTTGAGTAATAGTAATTTATTTGGCAAGACTAAATATCTACTGGCGATTTGTGAAAGAAAACGGAAACAAAATATTAATCTTTTTGCTTTTCTTGGTGTGTAGCATTAGTCTACAAGCTCAACCTGGATGGGCGTTTAAATTAGAAGGAAACCTTAATGATATTGATTCTAATCAACTTAAAAAATGTATTCAAGATCCACTCTGTAAACTTTGTCCAATAGAAATTGATTCAACCACAGATTTGCGGAGAATCGAACATCTAAACGTTCTTACACAGACAACATTAATTCTAAATTTTGACAAGGTTCCGAAAGGATTGGAATTTTTTGATTTTAAAAACTTGAAACAATTAACCATTTTTGGAAATAACCGCTTAAAAGACATTAGCAATTTAGGGCGGAGGAACTGAAAAGGCGAATTAAGAAGTTTAAGAAAATCTCGCTGCCACTTTATATAGTTGGAATTATATTACTGATTTCGGGTTTTATTCTAAATATCCTTGTTGATCAAGGCTGAGTGTGTATTTAAAGTTGAGCAGACACAATTAACAACAGTATTCCAAATACCTCTATGACAAGCAAATAAATTCCTTGATTTAGTTACGCGGTAAAAAGCATTACTTCTATTCGTAAACATCAGACTAACAATACTTTACGGTTTTACGTAAAACCGTAAAACGCCTAGAAAATAGAAAATTCAAAGCCTAAAGGTGCAAACCTGTTCTTGGTACATTCGGCAAATCCATCTTCAACTTTCAATACTATATCCACATTATGCAATATTTCCTGTGAACCACGCATTTCGCCTTTTTTGGTGGATTGTGCGATGGAACGTTACTTTCTCCTGTGGCATCATAGTTAATAGACTTATTCCTGGAGAGGTTATCCAAGGAAAACACGAACCTATGGTTAGTCAAGACTTATTTATTCGAGTAAATGAGATTATAGACAATAAAAGGAGTCATCCAGTATCACATAAGGAAGAAGATGAAGAACTACCTTTAAAACGTTTCCTAAAGTGTGATTGTAAACTCCCTATGACTGGGTATTTAGTAAAAGAAAGGATTATACTATTACAAATGTCGAAGTAAAGGGTGCAAGAACAATAAGAGCATAAAAAGCTTCACAAGCAGTTTGAGACGATGTTATCGTCATTCTCAATTGAAGAATGGCAGATTGATATAATTAAGGATGGTCTTAAATCAATCTACTCTGATTTATTTCAAGAGCAATTTGAAACCAATAAAAGGTTTAAAGCTCAAATCTCTGAAGCTAAAACTAAAATCGAATCCATTGAGAGAAGTATGTTTTAGGTGATATTCCAGAGAAGTTATTCAAAAGTATAAAGCGAAGTACAAAGGAGAGATTGAGGATTTAGAGAAAATGATAGGAAATACCTCTGTTGGGAGTTCGAACCTTGAAAAATGCCTTGATTTCATATCTCAAACATTTTCTAATCCGTTGAAAATGTGGGAGATGTCAAAAATTGATTTAAAAATGAGATTGCAAAACCTTATGTTTCCTGACGGTATCTTCTATGATCGAGAAAATGACAGAGTTCGAACTTTTAGAATTAACGCTCTTTTCGCTCCAATTCCAGAAATAGCAAGGGTTTTGAAAGGACAAAAAAAAGGAGAAACCATCAATTTTGATAATTTCTCCTATATGGTGGGCGATGTAGGATTCGAACCTACGACCCCCTGCTTGTAAGGCAGGTGCTCTGAACCAGCTGAGCTAATCGCCCTTTAAAAGGGTTGCTTTCCTTTGAAAGCGGGTGCAAATATAGGTTTAGAAATGATATTACCAAAGGTTTTTCTAAAAAAAATCAGAAATAATTTCAGCCACTACAAAGTTACTTCCTCCTACCAAAATCAAATCACCTGAATTTGAACACTTTACCGCTGCATCGTATGCCTGTGGGACGTTTGAAAAAATTTCATAAGACAACTTTCCATCGAATTCTTCGGCTAACTTATCTACTGGCATTGCTCTTTTGATTGCCGGTGCTGCAAGATAATAAGTAGCGTCTTTCGGTAAGACCTCCACCACCTTGCCGATCTCCTTATCCTCTACCATCCCCCATACCACAAGAAGACGATCATAGCTTTCATTCTCGAGTTGTCTTACTACCTCGGTAACTCCATCTAAATTATGTCCGATATCTGCGATGACATGCGGATTTTCTTGTAATGTTTCCCACCTTCCTCTTAAACCTGCGTTTTTCCTCACAGAGAGAAACCCTCGCTCTATAGCATCTTGCGTAATTTTGTAATCCATTTCCTCCAAGACATCCAAACACTTCAGTACAACGCCTTTGTTGATCTGTTGAAAACCTCCTTTCAAATCTGAAGGATATTCATCATCGGCCACCGCCATATAGATCGAACAATCCTTGTCATCTGCTACTTCATTGATCACTTCTAAAGCGTCTACAGGATTAGAAATAGTAGTCACCACCGGAACTTGATCCTTAATGATTCCTGCCTTCTCTTTAGCGATTTCATGTATCGTGGTCCCGAGATACTGGGTATGATCGATACTGATGCTGGTAATCACAGATAGAATTGGTGTTACGATGTTCGTAGCATCTAATCTTCCGCCTAATCCTGTTTCCAGAATGACGATGTCCACTTGATTATTATTAAAGTGATCTAAAGCAAGTGCAAGCGACCACTCAAAGAAAGAAGCTCCACACGTATCGAAGAAGTCTTTATGCTGGGCTACAAAGGCCACCACTGCTTCCTGAGAGATCATTTCTCCATTGATCCGAATTCGCTCTGAAAAATCTACTAAATGAGGAGAGGTAAACAATCCCACCTTATAACCTGCTTCTTTAAGAATAGAAGCCAACATACTGCACGTAGATCCTTTGCCGTTGGTGCCGGCAACATGCACAAATTTTAATTCATTCTGAAGATTCCCCAGATGATCGCACAACTTGATAATATTGTCTAATCCGGGTTTATAGGCGCTACCTCCTATTTTCTGATACTGAGGAAATTGCTGAAAAAGATAATCCAGCACTTCTTGATAGGTCATTAATCCAAAGTAAAGTTGATCGATTTGAAAAGTTTCTGCTTTTCTGCTCCCTGCGGATCTTTGTTGAACTTCCACTTCCAAGCCGCATTTTTAGCTGCTTCAAAGTGAGCTGGATTGGTTGTGGTAGTCAATGAATGTGATTTCAATACTTTCACAGAGATCACATTACCGTCTCTATCAATGATCAATTCCAACATTACTCTACCTTCATCCTGAACAGGGTTTGTAATATGTGGTTCTTCTAGTACTAGTCGACCATCGCCACTCCCTACTCCACCTCCAATTCCAGGACCATCTCCAGGACCAACTCCATCATCACCTGATCCGCCACCTTCTCCTCCGTCTTGGCCACCACCATTACCACCGAATGGATTTCCCCAATCGTTAGCAGGAGTTTGTGAAGATCCTCCCCCATCCGACTCGCTCGAAGCTTGTGTAGGAGGTGTATATACGGGAGATTCTTCTACTTGTGTATTCTGAACAGGCTGCGGATCCGTAACCGTTTCATGATTATCCGGAGCAGCATCTTCTTCTGGTGTCTCAGCTGGTTTTTCACTACCACCCGAACTACCTCCACCCGCATTGGTGTAATCCAAGATCGCTACGATTTCTTCTTCTTCCTCTTCCTCATCCTGAACCAGCATTGGCGGATCGATGTCAAACATAAAAGATAAGAACAGCAATAGAATGACTACTGTGGCTCCTGTAATTTTTCCTGTACGGTTGTATTTTGGGTTGATTCCTTGCATGACTCGTTATACTTTGATTTGTGTATATTGTTACAACGCAACCGTAAAAAAGTTCAATTAGTTCTTGGTCTTCACCACTAACTTCAATTGATTCTTTTTCGCGACATCAATAACCATGATTCCAGACTGCCAATAAGAGGTCTGATCACCTGATAATTCAACGATGCTATCTCCTGTCATGGCTACTTGAGCCATGATCGCAGCTTCTAGATCATCTCCATTCACTTCTGTTCCATCCGCTCCCACGTGGAAGGTATTAGCCGCAGAAACTCCTACTTTGATCACTTCTTTATCCGAAGGCACATCAATGGGTGATGCCGTAGGAAGATTCAGTGCAATATTTGGATTACTGACCATCGTAGAAACCAGAATAAAGAAGATCAGTAAGAGGAATACCAAATCGGTCATGGCTGATCCTCCGCCTTCTGCTTTAACTCTATTTTTTGAACGTAAATCTTTCATAGCGAATTATTTACCTGGTGCTTCCAAAATATCCAAGAATTCGATCGATCCACCTTCCATTTTCTGGATCACCTTCTCTACTTTACTTACTAAATAGTTATAAGAAACGTAAGCTAGAATACCAACTACCAATCCTCCGATGGTAGTTACCATTGCTTCATAGATTCCTCCCGCCAATTCTGAGATCTGTACATTGTTCTGAGCTGCCATAACGGATAGTGTCCCGATCATCCCCAACACTGTTCCAAGCATTCCAAGCATCGGTGCAACTCCAGAGATAGTAGCTAATACAGACATTCTTGCTTCCAAACTATAAACCTCTAGTTTCGCTACATTCTCTATCGAAGTAGCAATATCATCCATGGGTTTACCAATTCTTGTAATTCCCTTCTCTACCATTCTAGCAACTGGGTTATCGGTAGAACGACACAACTGAACGGCCGCATCCAGTTTTCCATCTTCTACATATCCTTTCACCTGACGCATGAAATCTTTCTCCCCTTGAAGTGATTTTCGGATCGTTAGAAATCTCTCAATGAAAATGAAGATGGTTACTCCTAGTAAAACTAAAAGGATCAACATCACCAAAAGGTTGGAGATACTGTATTCTCCTGTTGTTGGGTCATATCCAAGGATTAGATCTGAATAACTTCTTGAAACTGTTTCACCCGTTTGATCAGCTGCTTCTGTAGCGGTATCGATCTGGATGTTGATGAAATCAAATAGGTTCATGCTAAATAATTTTCTTAATAACTTGTTTTGTTTGTTTTGTTACGTTGCTCCCTTTCGGGAAATGCTTAGCTAAAGAAAGCTAGGAAAACTCCCGCTCCAGCAAGATATCCTAACAATGCTAACCAAGCAATATTTTTAAGGTACCAGAAGAAAGAGATCTTCTCCATCCCCATTGCTACTACTCCAGCAGCTGATCCGATGATCAACATACTTCCACCTGTTCCTGCTGCATATGCAATGAAATGCCAGATCTCATGATCCTCTGCATGCTGAAACATTCCCATTGATGCGGCTACTAATGGCACGTTATCTACTACTGCAGAACCAACACCCAATAAGGAAACGAATAGATTTTCTGGAATACTAGCTGATACAGACTTACCGAAGTTGAAGATCAATCCTAACGATTCTAAAGCTGCCACCGTCATCAAGATTCCTAAAAAGAAAAGGATTGAAGGCATCTCAATTCTACTCAAAGCTTTAAAGGTAGGACTGTTTGCATGTCCACCATGTACATCTGGCATTCCATTCGGATTACTCAAACTAAACTGTCTTGCACTTACTGCTTCAGCTACCAATGAGAAGAAACCTAAAGAGAACATCATCCCAACGTATGGAGGTAAATGCGTAAAGGTCTTGATCACAGGAACCAACACGATCAGGAACAATCCTAAATACATCATCATAGGTCCTTTAGGGTTAGCTTTATGTCCGTCTGCTTCTCCGGTTTCAAATTCACCTTTGAATACGGGCAACATCGTAGCTACCAAAGTTGGAAGCGCCATACAAACGATAGAAGGCACAATCAAATACTCCATCAAACCAACTGCAGACACTTTTTTCTGCATCCAAAGCATCGTTGTGGTAACGTCTCCAATTGGTGACCATGCTCCACCTGCATTCGCAGCAATAATAATCATACCAGCATAATACATTCTCAGTTTTGCATCTGGCACCAGCTTTCTCAAAATAGTGATCAACACGATCGTTGCAGTCAAGTTATCGATGATAGCAGAAAGGATGAACCCAAGGATACAAACGATCCAAAGTAAAGTCTTCTTTTTCTTTGTTTTAACGAAATTCTTGATCGTTTCAAACCCATCAAAATGGTCGATGATCTCTACAATGGTCATGGCTCCAACCAGGAAGAAAAGAATCTCACTGGTCTTACCAAAATGGTGTAGCAAGGTATGCTCCAACCATCCCATCTTACTGTGGGCATAAGAATGCTCGTTCAATTCATGCAGTTCATCCACATCGTGCAACGGCAAACTTTTGAAGCCATCTACCAATGCGCTATTGTTCGAATCGAACCAATTCTCAAATCCATCTAGTCCCAAAGCCACAAGAATCCAGGCAATTGCCATCATCAATAAAGCCGGAACCAATTTGTCAATTTTTAATGAATGTTCTAGAGTAATTCCGAGGTACCCAAGAATAAATACTAATACTATCGCTACTTCCATTTTTTTAGTTATTGATGAGTGAAAACACTCAAAATCGTTACAAATCTAATTAATAATCGAGGGGTGGTTAGTTAATCGTTATTCAATTTTAAAAAACGTTTTGTTGAATTCCCTTAGATCAATTGATTTAAAGCTATCTCGAAAGCTGTTTTAGCAATCTTTGTTTTCTCATTCGATTTCTCGTGAGATCTGATCAATGCTCTTTCAATGGTGTCTGAAGTATCTTTAAAGATCAACTCATCATACAACACATCTCCAAGATCACTAGACATCAGATAAGCAAAAACTCTAGCCATTCCACAGTTAGATATAAAATCAGGAATCACGCTCAAGCGATTATCCGCATAATCAGCAATAGGTCCAAAGAAGATCTCTGGATCAGCAAAAGGAACATTAGCTCCTGCTGCGATCACTTCCATTCCTGCATTGATCATTCTATCTACCTGATCTTGAGTAATCAATCGAGATGCTGCGCATGGAATAAACACTTCTGCGGGTACATCCCAAATTCTAGCATTAACTACGTCAAATGGAAGCATTTTCTCTGCATTCAGTTTATTTCCATCTTTATCAACGAACAATTGTCTGATCTCTTCTAAAGAAAACCCTTCTTCCTTGATCAACCCTCCTACTCTATCAATGATACCTACAATCACTGCTCCACTCTGAGCTAAATAATAAGCACCAGCTGAACCCACGTTACCCCATCCTTGAACGATCACGCGTTTTCCTTTAAGATCACCTCCGTAAATGTTATAAAAATGTCTTACTGACTCTGCTACACCATAACCGGTGATCATATCTGCAACAACATATTTCTTATGGACATCTGGACTAAAGTTCTCACTTTCGATCACCTTGATCACACCTTGTCTTAACTGACCTATTCGATTGATCTTCTGTGCTTCTCTTGGTTGGAAATGCCCATTAAAAACACCTTCCTGTGGATGCCAAACTCCACAATCCTCAGTAATCGGAATTACTTCATGGATCTCATCTACATTCAAATCTCCGCCTGTACCATAATAGTGCTTCAATAACGGAGTCACTGCCGCATACCATCTTTCCAATACACCTTTTTTTCTTGGGTCATTTGGATCAAAATTAATTCCCGATTTAGCACCTCCTATTGCAGGTCCTGAAACGGTAAACTTAACTTCCATGGTTTTTGCCAAAGACTCTACTTCTCTTTTATCCAAGCCAACTCTCATACGAGTTCCTCCTCCGGCAGCACCACCTCTCAAAGAGTTGATCACTACCCAGCCTTCTGCTTCTGTCTCGGCATCTTTCCATTCAAAAACTATCTCGGGGCGTTTATTCTCAAATTTATCCAGTAAATCCTTCATCATTTTTTGCTAGGTTTAATTAACGAACGAATGTAACAAAATATTCAGCCGGCAACCTGAAAAGGTCTTTTTATTTCATAGATTTTAGATGAATACAGAACTGCATTAGACAAATAAGTTCAATGACACAATTTTGTGATTTATGACAAAAATCATACACAACCTTTCTCTTATTTAGAAACTTTATAAATAGATTTGCAGTCTTGTAAGATGGAATCAATAAAATTGATCATAGCAGATAGTAGTGAACTTTTTCAGTTTGGAATTAGTCACATCATGTCACACGTTCCTGACATCAAGATCGTTTGCGTAGCAAATTCGAATGAAGAATTGATTGAATATTGTGAAGGTCATCCCTATGACGTGGTGTTATTTGATTATCATGCTAAAAATTTCTCGATTGACGTAATAGAGCAAGTGAAATTTCACAATCGTAACGCTAAATTCATCGGGATCACTGGTGAAAAAACGGGAGGAGTTGTTCTGAAAGGCATTCGTAATGGTATCAAAAGTTACGTCAAGAAAGAATGTTCTGCAACGGAGATCGTTGATGCTATCCGAGAAACTGCCAAGGGCAATCAGTTCTTTTGTGGGGATCTTATGGAACAGATGCGCAACGAAAATGTAAATGTAGAGAACATCGAGAAAGAGGCATTGAGCTGTGATCCGATCTCCTTGTCAGACCGTGAGTTGGAGATCATCAAGATGATCGCGGAAGGATATACAAATGCTCAAATTGCAGCATTGCTTTACATCAGCAACCATACGGTGAATACTCACCGTAAGAACATCATGAAAAAGCTAGGAATCAACAACACTGCCGGACTGGTTATGCTGGCCGTTAAATCTGGTTTAGTTACACCGGACAGTTATGTTGGTCTGCCTGAGATCTGATTACATCTAATCACTCAATCAAAGCACATAATAATCACGTAGATCAAGTCTCCTTCAAATGCTTCAAATTTGATTGCGGAATTGTTTTTGCAAGTCATTCCACAAAATCACGTGGATAATTCCGAATCACTCCAATTTTTAGAGGGATCATAACTATTAATTTTATGCTAGTTCAAACTGTACATATACGTTTTATGAGGCAAATCTTTTTCGGCATAACTATCCTTGCGTTTACTGTTTTCTCCGGGTTCCTGTTCTTCAATGAACCTCTCAATTCTACAGAGAAAAAAGACAAAAAGAAAACGGATCGAGTGGCTCCCGCCTTTCTGAATGAAAAATCAGAAATATGGGCAGATAGCGTTTTGCAAACCATGACCCTGGAGGAAAAGATCGGTCAATTGTTTATGGTTGCTGCTTATTCTAACAAGGACGAGCAACACCAACAGGTAATTGATGAATTGATTAGCTATTACCACATCGGTGGTTTGATCTTCTTTCAAGGGAGTCCAACCAAACAGGTAAACATGACCAACCACTTTCAATCGAAAAGTAAGATTCCTTTGATGATCGGAATTGATGGAGAATGGGGGCTGGCCATGCGCTTGGATAGCACGATCAAATATCCAAAACAAATGACGTTGGGAGCTATCGAGAGCAATCAACTGATTCATCAGATGGGTGAACAGATCGCTGACCAATGTAAAAGAATGGGTATTCATATCAATTTTGCTCCAGTAGCAGACATCAACAACAACCCTTCCAATCCAGTGATCAACTATCGATCTTTTGGAGAGAACCGAGAAAAAGTGACGTTGAAAAGTCTTGCTTACATGGAAGGCATGCAAAAGAACCACCTTCTCACTTCTGGAAAACACTTTCCCGGTCATGGAGACACGGATTCTGACTCCCATAAAACACTTCCTTTAATCACACATGATCTGGAAAGATTAGACACGATCGAGTTCGTACCATTCAAACACATGATCGATAGTGGTCTTACAAGCATGATGGTAGCGCACCTTTATATTCCTAGTTTGGATGACACACCCAATAGAGCTTCTACTCTTTCTAGAAAGATCGTAACGGATCTGCTACAGATAGATCTTGGTTTTCAGGGATTGATCTTTACAGATGCGTTAAACATGAGAGGTGTAAGCGCTTACTATGACCCAGGACAACTGGAAGTAGCTGCGCTGGAAGCGGGAAATGATGTGCTCTTATTTCCGGAAGATGTACCTGCTGCAGTAGTAGCAATAAAAGCGGCACTGGAAAACAAAACTTTATCGATCAAAGAGATCGATGCACATTGCAAAAAAATACTTCAAGCAAAACACTGGGTAGGATTAAACAAGTACACTCCTATTCCCATAAAAGATCTAATTAGCGATCTCAATAAACCTGAAGCAAAATACTTGAACCAAAAACTATTTGAATCAGCCGTCACTATCGTAAAAAATGAGGAAGAAGTTCTTCCCATTCGTCAGCTAACGAACAAGACAATCGCTACGGTTAACGTAGGAACCACAAAAGACAATTTGTTCTCCAGCATGGCAGACAGGTATTGTTCCTTATCGAAATTTGAACTAGCCACCGATGCTTCCTTTGAGACTACGAGTAAATTGATAGACTCGCTAGCTAGTTACAATACCATTATTATCTCAACGTATGATATGAGTCAACGTCCCTATCAGAATTTTGGTTTTACCAAAGAGACCAATGACTTTATCAAACTTCTTGCGCTAGATTCTACAAAGACGATCATTTTGAACGTGATGGGAAATCCATATTGTCTGGATAAAATGGATTGTACCGATGTAGTTGATGCGATTATCGTAAACTACGAAGAGCGGGAGGAAACTTTTTCGCTTTCTGCTCAGCTGATCTTTGGTGGTATAGCAGCTCATGGAACATTGCCTGTAAGTGTGGGAAACAAATGGAGAGAAGGTCATGGACTAAGAACCAAAGATCCGATTCGCTTCAAATATACCATGCCTGAAGAATTAGGAATTACAGATGCTGATCTAAAACAGATCGATGAAATTGTTCAAGAAGGCTTGAATCTTGGAGTATTTCCTGGATGTCAGATATTGGCAGCAAAAGATGGCAAGATCTTCATGTACAAAGGTTACGGTAAACATACCTACGACAAAGATTCAAAAGATGTAGAGATCACAGATATCTATGATTTGGCCAGCATCACCAAAATTGCGAGTAGTACTGGATCTATTATGAAATTACAGGATGATGGTTTGTTAAATGTGGACAGTACATTAGATACTTATCTTCATGACTTGGTCGATTCTACTTCGTATCAAAACATTACATTGAAAGAGATGATGACGCACCAAGCCGGTTTTACGGCATGGATTCCATTCTATATGAGAACCCTTCACAAAGGGCAACCCAAGATTGAATTATATTCGATTCATCAGACCGATTATTTCAACTTAAGGGTAGCAGAAAATCTATATATCCATGGAGGAATTAGAGATTCGATCTTTCAGAAGATCCTATCTACAGAAGTGAGTTCTAAAAAGAAGTATCTCTACAGTGATATCGGTTACTACTTTTTAAATGAGATCATACAACAAAAAACAGGAAAGTCTCAAGATCAATATGTGGAAGAGACATTCTATAAGCCTCTCGGATTAGACAACATTGGTTACAAACCTAGAGAAAAGTGGGATCTTACCAGAATACCTCCTACGGAAGATGATAAAACCTTCAGACATCAAATTATTCATGGTGATGTTCACGACCAGGGAGCTGCTATGCTTGGAGGAGTTGGAGGTCATGCAGGTTTGTTTGCCAATGCGAATGACCTAGCCGTAATGATGCAGATGTACATGCAGTACGGACGCTATGGAGGTGAGCGTTACATCGATAAGAATGTGGTGGAGTTATTCACTTCTTCACCTTACTATGAAGTGAACAGAAACAGAAGAGGAATTGGATTCGATAAACCGGTTAGAGGTGGCGGAAACGGGCCTACTTGCTCAGGTTGTGCTTCGGATGAGAGCTTTGGACATAGTGGATTTACTGGTACACTTACATGGGCAGATCCCAAAACTGGGTTGGTATTTGTTTTTCTAAGTAATCGTACTTTTCCGGATGCAGAGAACAAACAGATCATTTCACTAGGAACAAGAACCCGTATCATGCAAGTCTTATACGATGCTATTGCGCATGGTGAGAAAAGACTAGCGGAAGCCAAAAGTTAATCTTTATGTCAAGTTCACCTGATTTTACCCCAGCAGCCTACCTGAAAGTCAATAAAATTCTCTACACCGCACTTTCTATTGGTGTAGCAATGATCACTATTGTTTTTCTAGGTTTAGCAGAAGAACCTATCTTTCACATGGACTTCGAAAAGAGCATCTTCATGATTGTGGTTCCAGCTGTCACCGTTATTGGTCTACTTATGAGCAAAACAGTTTTTACTCGATTTGTGAACATGGCCAAACAAGTTGAAAGTTTAAAACGAAAACTACTCGCCTACCGTACTGCCTTGATCATCGGACTAGCGCTTTGCGAATCTCCAGCTATCATTGCCAACGTAGCTTTCTTTCAAGAAGGAAATCAGTTCTATCTAATTTTTGCCATTTTGTGTATCTCGATCATGCTGACCTATAGTCCAACGGAAAGAAAAACGATCAAGGATCTGGATCTGCGAGGAGATGAATTGGACCGATTTAAAAATCGGGAAAGTAAGATCTAATGAGCATTCCTCTCAAACCTCTAACTCTGTTAATCATATTGATGTCGTTAGGATTTCTTGGATGCTCAGATCAAGGGGCCTCAACACCTGATAAAATATACTTCTCAGATCTAGTGGAGGTTAATGAAATTGATTCTGTTCGAATGGATAATGTTAAAGGCAATCATTCACTCACCAATGATCAACTCGATCAGTTCAAAATAGAATTAGCAAAAATGGAATTTACTCCTGGTTCTTACAAACTTGGATCCTATAGCTTTGTAGTCTTTATGAAAGGTAAGTCTTATCACTTTTATGCCGACTCTGAAAGCAATATGTTAGAAACAGACAAATCCATCGTCACTAAAAATGAATCCTGGCTCAAAGATGAGTACTCCCTCTACTTCAACACGAAAGGTTTAAATATTCATAACTTTTAGGTTGATTGTATATTAAATCTCACTCAACTTAAACGTATCCTTTAATCTCACTCCTTTCTCCGTATGTTGCACAGTACAACATTCATTCACCGAGTCATGTTCCAAAAACATAATGATCTCTTCGTCAGCGCATTTATCCAAAAACAGTTTCTTCTCGTCCATCGTTAATAATGGACGTGTATCATAGCCCATAACGTACGGAAGAGGAATATGTCCTGTACTAGGCAACAGATCAGCCATGAAAGCGATCTTCTTTCCCTTATAATTGATAAGAGGGATCATTTGACTTTCCGTATGTCCATCAGCAAAGAATACATCGATATTCGGAAATACATTTTCAGTAATCCTTCCTCCTCTGGTGATATGCTTTAATTGACCACTTTCCTGAATAGGCAGAATGTTCTCTTTCAGAAAAGAAGCCTTCTCTCTAGGATTAGGTTCTGTAGCCCATTGCCAATGCAATTCATTGCTCCAAAAATGAGCATTCTTGAAGGTCGTCCTTGTATGCGTATGATCCTCATTCGCCCATTCCACTGCTCCACCGCAGTGATCAAAGTGTAAATGAGTCAAAAACACATCGGTAATATCTTCTCTAGAGAATCCTAGTTTCTTCAAATTTCCATCCAAAGAATCATCACCATGTAAGAAGTAATGGGAAAAGAACTTCTCATTCTGCTTATCTCCTATTCCGCAATCCACGATCATCAATCGGTCTCCGTCCTCAATCAAAAGTGAGCGCATCGACCATGTACACATATTGTTGGCATCTGCTGGATTGGTACGTTCCCACAATGTCTTTGGAACTACGCCAAACATCGCTCCTCCATCCAGTTTAAAATTTCCTGTATTTAATGCATGTAATTTCATCAATCTTCTACTAATTCTTCTGATTCTTGTTTCATTTGTTCTTGTTCGATCTTCAATCGGTGCAGACGTTTGTTAAGATCGGATTTATTCACTGAAAAACCTTCATACCCCATGATCTCTTTTACCTCCTTCAAAAAGTCATTCGTGACATTCACTTTATTATTTCTTGCTAACAAGGTTACCCCACTTACCTCATCGTGATCGATTAGATCTAGATAGACGGTTCTACTTCCTTCATATTTCGCCAAGATATCCTCCAAATCTGCCAGACTCTCTCTCGTGATCATTGCTGCGTCAAATCGAAGGTAGATCTTATTCAGGAGTCTTTCCCGAATATTAGATAACAATTCAATATACTGAACACTGTACTCTTTCTGTTTCCCATCTGGGTTGAACTTTTTTCCTTTCAATTGGACTTTCCCTTTTACATACAAGAAATTTCCTGGAGCGAGAAAGTGTTGCAATTTCAAATAAGTCTCCCCAAAGAGTCTGAATTCCATGGACCCTGATTTATCCTGCAGTTCAAAGAAACCATATTTGTTTCCCTTTCTACTCTCCAAATGAGCCATATTGGAAATGATACCAGCAACAGAAAATTCCTTATCCGGTAGGTTATTCATGTGTTCATTCAGATCGTTCAGTTGAATATCACAGAAATTATCAACTTCTAAAGAATAGTCATCCATTGGGTGACCAGAAATATAG
This sequence comes from Flavobacteriales bacterium, assembly GCA_020635565.1. Taxonomy (GTDB): domain Bacteria; phylum Bacteroidota; class Bacteroidia; order Flavobacteriales_D; family Parvicellaceae; genus Parvicella. The sequence goes on from JACJZN010000006.1 coordinate 285,245, forward strand.
ATTCCTACTACTTCTTTTTCCGCACTTAATTCCTGAAATACACTCCATTCTTTGACATTTGGAATCCCTGGTGCAGGAATTTCAATTTCTTCTCCTCCCGCCATATCAAACAGACTCACCTGATTAGAATCTTGTCCCGTTTGAAAAGCCGTTCCGTATCTCAAAGAATTTTCGATCAAAGATCTTCCCTTCTCATCCTCTCCAAAATATTGAGCTCTGTGCAGGTCACCAAAACCATCGAAAGCTCCGGCATAGGCCAAACTCTCCATGACTCTCTTATTACAATCCTTAAGAGACACTCGTCTTACCATATCAAAGAATGAAGTATATGGACCATTGTCTTTTCGCTCATCAATAATTGCTTTCACAGGACCTTGTCCAACTCCTTTTATTCCTCCCATACCAAAACGAACCTCTCCTTTGTCATTCACCGCAAATTTGTAGTACGATTCGTTGACATCTGGCCCCAATACTTTCAATCCCATTCTACGACACTCTTCCATAAAGAAGGTCACCGTTTTGATATCATTCATGTTGTTACTCAACACTGCAGCCATATACTCTGCTGGATAGTGTGCCTTCAGATAGGCCGTTTGATAGGCTATCCAAGCGTAACATGTAGAGTGTGATTTGTTGAAGGCATAGGATGCAAAAGCTTCCCAATCTTTCCATACTTTTTCAAGGATGGTTGCATCGTGACCATTTTCACCCCCCTGTTGGATAAATTTTGGTTTCATTTTATCCAGAACGGCTTTCTGTTTTTTACCCATCGCTTTTCGAAGGGTATCTGCCTCACCTTTGGTAAAACCAGCCAGCTTCTGAGATAAAAGCATTACCTGCTCCTGATACACCGTAATTCCATACGTTTCCTGAAGGTATTCCTCCATGGCTGGAAGATCGTACTCTATAGGCTCTATTCCGTGCTTACGTTTAACGAAAAGCGGAATATATTCCAATGGTCCCGGACGATACAGCGCGTTCATGGCAATAAGGTCAGAAAACTCCGTTGGCTTTAGATCCTTCAAATATTTCTGCATCCCCGTGGATTCGTACTGGAAGATTCCTACGGTCTCACCTCGCTGGAACAATTCATAAGTTGCTTCATCATCTATTGGTATCTTCTCGATATCGATATCCAAGCCATGACGTGCTTTTACTATCTTCAAAGTATCCTTGATCAGGGTCAACGTTTTCAACCCCAAGAAATCCATTTTGAGTAATCCTGCAGACTCAACCACTGAGTTATCGAACTGGGTACTCCACATTTCAGAGTCCTTTGCTAATGCTACAGGAACGTGCTCCCGAATATCACTAGGGGTAATAATCACCCCACAAGCGTGTATTCCTGTGGTTCGCATGGATCCTTCAATGGTCTTTGCCTGACGAACGACTTCTCCTTCGATGCCTCTACTCTCTAGAATTTCACGAAGTTCCAATGCCATTTTCATCTGGTCACCATTCAGCTTCTCGGCTAACTGTTCTTCAGACATCGCGAACATCTTGTTGAGCTTCATGTCTGGAACTAGTTTGGCAATTCTATCGGTATCTGGGAGCGGTAATTCCAATACACGTCCAGCGTCACGAATAGATGACTTAGCCGCCATCGTACCATAGGTGATAATCTGAGCTACCTGATTAGCTCCATACTTATCTATCACATATTGTATTACACTTCCTCGACCTTCATCATCAAAGTCGATATCAATATCGGGCATGGACACCCTTTCTGGATTCAGAAAACGCTCAAAAAGTAGGTCGTACTTAATAGGATCTACATTCGTAATTCCAATACAATAAGCTACTGCACTTCCTGCCGCAGATCCCCTACCTGGCCCAACGGACACGCCCATATCTCTAGCGGCTGCAATGAAATCCTGAACGATCAAGAAATAACCTGGATAACCTGTATTTTTGATCGTTGCCAACTCGAAATCGAGACGCTCACTAATATCAGGTGTAACCTCTCCGTATCTTTTCTCAGCCCCAACATAGGTCAGATGTCTGAGGTAATTGTTCTCTCCAATTTTTAAGCTTGGGTCGTCTGCATCTCTTGGATCTTGAAATTCTTCTGGAATATCAAATGCGGGAAGCAAGACATCTCTTCCCAATGTATAAGCTTCAATCTTTGCTACAATCTCTTCCGTGCATTCTATCGCCTCGGGAAGATCCGCAAAGAGTTCTTTCATTTCTTCCTGAGTCTTGAAATAGAAGTCGTCATTAGGGAAACCAAAACGAAAACCTCTACCCTTACCAATAGGTGTTGAACGTTGCTCTCCATCTTTGATACAGAGCAAGATATCATGGGCGTTTGCATCCGCTTTATTGATATAGAAGTTGTTATTTGCAGCGAAATATTTTACTCCATATTTCTCCGCGAATTTCAGGAGTGTTTTATTTACCAATTCCTCCTCTTCTAATCCATGACGATTCAATTCTACATAGAAATCATCCCCAAACTGTTCATGCCACCATACAAATGCTTCTTCTGCCTGCTGCTCACCAACATTCAAGATCAATTGAGGAATCTCTCCATCCAATCCCCCTGTAGTAACAATAATATCTTCTTTTAATTCCGGAATGATCGATTTGTCTATTCTCGGAACATAATATTTCCCTTCAATATGAGCCGCTGAAGCTAATTTGGCCAGGTTGTGATATCCTTTTTTATTCTTTGCCAAAAAAAGCATTAACTGACCATTGTCTTTAACTGATTTATTCAGCCGATCCTTACAAACCCATAGTTCACATCCTACAATCGGTTTAATGAATTGATTTTGAAGGTTCGATATATCCTCTTCCAGTTTAGCTATTTCTTCTTCCACCAACGGAACTTCAACCTCTTCTCCCGTTTCTTCATTCTTTTGGATTCTGCTACCTGCACTTAACAAAGCCTCCTTATCGGCTATTTGTCCTTTTATTCCCTTGTTATAACCATCTCCAGCATTCACAAACTGAAAGGCTGCCATCATGTTATCAATATCGGTTATCGCAACAGCAGGGCTTCCAATCTTTGCTGCAGCAGCGATAAGATCATTTATCGTTGTAGTAGACTGTAGAATAGAAAACTGGGTATGGTTATGCAGATGCGTAAATCGCACATTCTCTAACCGCTTTAGATTCTCATTGAGGTCTTTTTTAGAAATACTGCCCTCTGTTTCGTCTTCCTTAAGTGCAGCAGATTCAGCCTTTAGATTAAGGTGTTTAATATCCCATGTTCCAATTTGATTGGGATTTTCTACTAAGAATCTATCAAAATACTGTTCATCCTGCCGCAATTCCTCAGCAGTAAAAGAACGTTTACGAATCAACTCCAGAAAACATCGGGTTGTTGCCTCCACATCGGCAGTGGCATTATGTGCTTCCGCGAAAGGCACTCCAAATAAATGTGCATGTAATTCCGTAAGTGTTGGTAATTTAAACTTACCTCCCCTACCTCCTGGAATCTGACAAAGCTCAGCTGTTACTTCTGTACAAGTGTCTAGAACTGGTAATTCAGCCAGTTTGGAATCAACACCATATCGATAGAGTTCACAGCCCATCACATTGATATCAAAAGTGATGTTTTGACCAACCACAAATTTTGATCGATTCAGCACTTCTGCAAATTCATCCCAAACTTGTCTAGCATCAACACCCTTAGTTTGTGCCAACTTGGTAGAGATTCCGTGAATCTGCTCTGACTGGAAAGGAATATCATATCCATCTGGCTGAATGATGTAATCCTTCTGCTCGATCAAATTACCCAATTCATCATGCAATTGCCATGCGATCTGAACACACCTTGGCCAATTATCCGTATCCGTGATCGGAGCATTGAAATCTCTTGGAAGTCCGGTGGTTTCAGTATCGAATATTAAGTACATGCTTTGATTTTATTTGGAAGCATAAAATTAATAAAGACAACGGCTAACGACTGCTGAATCGGGGATGTTTTATGAACAATTTAGAATTGTATGAACAGTTAAAGATCTTTAGTTTTCCTGCTTGAACATCTTCAATTCTCCTGAGTCCACAGCTAATGTATCATGATAACCTTCTTTGGTGAAAAGTAGATACTTAGGCTTAGTGCATCTCCAACCAATCAACAGTTGACCTTGATATGTCCCACTTGAAGAAGTCATATTTATAAGATACTTTTTATTTGGAGCACTGTAAACTCTGACACTATCAAGTGGAATTCCCGTTTCAAAATCCACCACAACACCTTGATACGATCTGTAACAATCACAACTCAATAACACGAATATACTCAATAGAATAGTGAACAATCTCATGAACTAAAAATACAAAAAAAGCCGATCAGATCACTCTAACCGGCTTCTATATTCATTCGAACTAAGTTCTTATTTTCCCTGTTCCATCAAGTATTTTACAGCATTGTTACAGTTCACAAATCCTCCTGTAATACTGATCTCTTCCAAAGTAACTTTTGTTTTCTTAGTTTTAGGTCCTTTCTTGGTTTCAACCACTTCACCTCCAGGCAGTAGTACTTTCCCTTTGTAAGGAACTACTGTTTTCATCATTACATCCCTAACTTCAGCAGCTGTTAACTCAGGAAAATAACTTCTGATGATCGCTGCAACACCTGCAGCACTTGGAGATGCCATACTTGTTCCAGAAGCATCCTCATACTTCTGATCTGGAACAGTAGAGTGGATATCAACACCTGGTGCAAAAAGATCTACTTTAGTCTTTCCATAATTAGAGAAACTAGCGATCAGATTTTTTCCCTTCTTATACGAACTTGCTCCAACTTCTAGCCAGTTAGTAACTTCTGAACCATCATTAAGGTATCTCATTGGGTAAGAATCTTCAACATCCTTATTCTTCGCATCATTACCTGCAGCATGAACTAATAATACATCATGATCTTGAGCATATTTCACCGCAGCATCAACTGCGTCTTTGTTTGGTGAATAATATTTACCAAAACTCATATTGATCACCTTAGCACCATTATCTACTGCATAATAAATTGCATTGGCCACATCTTTATCTCTTTCATCCCCATTTGGCACAGCTCTAAGAACCATGATCTCGACATTCTTTGCTTCTCCAATAATTCCTAAATCATTTGTTCTAGAAGCAGCAATAATACCACTTACGTGAGAGCCGTGCATCGCATCTGGCCCTTCGTATCTGTTGCATCCGTAGAATTTCTCTGTAAGATCATCTGGATTATCTCCAACCACTGCTCTTCTTAGGGAATCAGCATCCATTAGACTATATTCTACCATTCCACCATATGCCTCTGCACCATGTTCAAGCTCATCTCTCAAAGATCCTGGATCAGAACCTAAAAGAATCAACTTCATGATCTTTTGTAGCTGCTGATCGGTACCATTCTCTCCTGGATCATATGCCTTATTTGCAGCTTTAGAGAAAGATTGATTCGTTTGTTTTTCAACTCGATCCATGTAATCCAACAACAACAACATGGTTTGATATTGTTGCATGTTTGCATTCATTTCTTCTTCGTATTCAACCTGAATCTTCAACCAATATTTGTACTCCTCTTTCTTATCTCCAGGAACTTCATACTCTTGAAGTGAACTATATTTTGGCTCCAGATCTTGATAGATTCTAGCTAATTCTAATGCTTCATAATTTATATCTTCTTTGGCACCACCTAAGAAACTCCATCCATGGACATCATCAATATATCCATTTTTATCATCATCTATTCCATTATTTGGAATCTCGTCCTCGTTCGTCCAGATCACATCTTTAAGATCTTCATGATCTACTTCTACACCCGAGTCAATAACCGCTACAATTACTTTTTCTCCTTTTCTTTCTCCAAGGGTTTTGTATGCTTCCTCGATTCCTGCACCATATACCTTATCTGCAGAAGGATCTAACAAATACCAATTCTCTGGTCGTCCCTTTTGTGCTAAAACAACTCCTGAGAATAATAATGCACCTACTAAATAAATTGATTTCTTCATGTTGTTACATTTTCTAAGCCTAAAGATAGCTATTATCTCAAATAATCTAAGAAAACTATTTGACCAGCGGTAAATTAAGGATTAAAAGGGGTTAAAAATCAATTCACAAACAACCAAGATACTCCAATTCTGAAAAATCGATCGTTTGCAGGATAGCCAGGAGCATAGAAATATCGATAACCAAAAAGACCTTGATGGGGATGCGACATCATAAGGAAGAAAGTGGCACGTTGTACCCTACTCTTTATAAATAGGTTAGCATAGGGATAATTTCCTAACTCACCGTTAGAATAAATATAGAATTGCCCCGTAACCGGATCAAAATATTTTGCTTCGTACTTGGAAAAATAGTTTATGTCGGCTCCAATGGCCGCTGTCATTTTCTTCTTGAATGTCTTAAACTTATATGCTACACTCGCTTTGGCAAGAACATCTGGCAATCTAAAAACATTGTATCCTCCTTGATATTGATAGTGAATTTCCCCTGACAGATCCCAATGATCATTATTCTTATTGGAAGCACTTACAGAAGTTCTGATCAACTGTGCTACTCCCAATGCTTGATAAGGCGTTTTATCATATCCAAAATAAATCGGATTATGGACATCCAAATAATTCACACTTGCCTCAACATCCCATCTTCCATCGTACTTGGCAGCCACCATAAAATGTTGCAACTGATATTTTTCAAATGAATTACTCCATGATACGTGATTTCCAGAATATCCTAACAGATCTAGTTGAGGACGTTCATTACTCAAGTATGCGCTTGCATTCAATCGAAAATTTCTAAAGAAATACTTAGCATGAAGATCAACATTGTAATCTTTGTTGGAGTAGCTATCATTGATCAAATAATCTAGTTTACCATTGACAGATAATCCGGAATTATGATAATCACCGATCAATTTCAATAAAACATCTGTTCTTGTAGTATCTAGGTCATCCTGACGATACCAGTTCTGACTCAATTCTGAACCCAACTCCATAGAAAGCAATGAGCTTACATCTTTTCGTTTTTCGAATCGCAATCCTAAAAATCCCTTTAAAGACTGAAAGTTCATCTCTTCGTCCGTAACGTTGGAATCACTCAAAATTCGATCATAAAAAGCAGTATTCAGAACCGAATCATAGTAATGTCTCGAATTAAATTGATATTGGAAATAATTAGATACCAAGAGTTTTTGACCATTACTATTTGAGTCCAATTGATGCATCAGGGCATAGGATTGTCCCAATTGGCCAAACCATTTTCCTAGTTCCTGATATGCATTAGTGAGATTAACATCTAATAACTCTCTGTTCTGCAAGTCGAGTGTATCATTGATGAAGGTAGAATCATCGATCAAACCACCATTAAGTGAAGCTGCAGCACTGATATAATTGAATTGAAGATCAAAACTATATCTTCCTTTAGATAATTTATCTCCATAAATGTTGAAGAAAATATCCGTGAAGCTAGTTGATTGATTCTGATAGACCCCTTTAGAATTGATCTTATCCAATCCTATACTGTAATTCACCTTTTCACTCACATTCTGCGAATGAAGGAAGTTGAAGTGTTGCTCCTGACCCGTTCCAATCACATACTTTGCGTCCACAATAGGTGTATAGACTTTATATCTTCTAAACTGATGAACAGGTAAATAGGAAAGAACAGAATAATCGTTGGTGATCAATTCATTCAGTTCTGGTTTCAATCTGAATTCAGGAGAACCATGATTACCTAAATTTATCACAAAAGCTTCCTGCCCATAATCCTCGACATGGTCTAGAGTAACGGTATCGATCTGATGAATAATGCCGTTTTCTATATAATAGAAAGGCTTTTGAGCTCGCAGAAAAATACTCAGACTTAGCAGTAATGCCAATAAAATTAACTTCAAGCTACTATGCTTCCGTTTTTGGACCACCAAAGGTCATTGGAATTCCTCCTCCAGTAATATTTTCAGCTTCTCTGATCACTCCAAATTGAGATTCATATTTGGCAACATTTTCTGCCAAGGCTCTCATTAATCGTTTTGCATGTTCTGGAGTCATTAAGATTCTGTTCTTAACTCTTGCCTTAGGAACACCCGGCATGATTCTAATAAAATCGATCACAAACTCCGAAGTGGAATGTGTTATAATAGCTAGATTGGAATAAGTTCCTTCTGCCACTTCTTCTGATAATTCAATATTTAATTGACCTTCTTTAGGTTCGTTACTCATAATAGATGTGTTTTTATATTGACAAAAGTAAGCATTTACCTTACATCACCACCATTATTTTTCTACCTTTGCCGACCATTAAACAGATGGTAAAAGTTGTTTTTGCAATCGAAATAAAACGTAAATGAAAATCACGAATATTCTATTTTTAATCATCATCGTTCTTGCTAGTTCTTGTAGTACTTCAAAAGATGCTGGAACGAATAAATCAAAAAACAAATCAAAAATGAAACTAACAACAGAAGTAGATTCAGTTAGCTACAGCATTGGACTAAACATTGCTGAGAACCTATCAAACCAAGGACTTGGTGAATTGAACATTGAAGCTTTGGCTAAAGGAATGGACGATTTCTTCGCAAAGAACGACCTTGCAATTTCTAAAGAACAAGGTGAGCAGATCATTCAGTCATACATGCAGAGAAAGGCTATGGAAGCTGCAAACGTTAACAAGAAAGCTGGAGAAGAATTTTTATCTGAAAATGGAAAGAAAAATGGTGTTGTAACACTTCCTAGCGGAATGCAATATGAGATCATTGAAGCTGGAAACGGCCCCATCCCAAAGGCTTCTGACAAAGTAAGAACACACTATCATGGAACTTTGATCGATGGAACGGTATTCGATAGTTCTATTGAAAGAGGACAGACGGCTACATTTGGAGTTACTCAAGTAATCCAAGGATGGCAAGAAGCTTTACAATTGATGCCTGTTGGTTCTAAATGGAGATTGTACATCCCATACAACCTTGCGTATGGAGAAAGAGGTGCTGGAGGTCAGATTGGACCATTTGCTACCTTGATCTTTGATATTGAATTGATCGAGATCGTTAAATAACTAATTCCAACTTAAGCCCTGATTTAAAGATCAGGGCTTTTTTTTATTCGCATGTCAAGAATCGAAACATTAGAAGCTCCATCTGTTAAAACGAAAAGCAAGACTAAGATCAAAATGCTTGAAGAACTCGAGCGTCAGACGATTGTGCACTGCAAACATTATTTAAATGCTGGAGATGGTATCCGAATCTGGAGATCAACCTTTTTAATCGAATATCCCAGTGGAAAAAAGAGGAAACTTCTGCATGCCGAGAATATCACTATGCATCCAACCTGGACGATCATGGATCAATCCGGTAATTATCGATTCACTTTGTATTTTGAGGGGTTAAGTAAAGATTGTATCAAATTTGATCTTGTAGAGGAGATCCCACAACCTGGAGGTTTTGTGGTTAATGAAATTCCCAGAAATAAACAGGACGTTTATCGAGTAACAATAGCGTAAAAGTAAATTATATTGCGGAATGTGAAACAATTCAAATTTTGTGGCACAGAATTGGCATGAAAACTTTTATATTTGTTAACTAAAATCGAATGAAATGAAAAAACTCTACTTTTTATTATTCTTAAGTTTTATTGGGACATCGTTACTAGCTCAGACTGAAAGCGAGAGCTGTTATGAAAAGTACCGTAAAGTTTTTGAGAATAGAGGGGCTTATGAAGCTGAAGATGGTGTGCACGATAATGTGGTATTATCGATCAGACCAAAGAATGAACCAGCACAATGTATTTTGTGTAAGGTTACGATAAAAAATAGTGATGTAGTGGAGATCGCTGTTTACTATGAAGATGACACGAAAGAAGTAATGGAATTTCAATTTAAGGATAATATTGCTTGGACTATCTTCAATGGAATGTCTAGAACAAGAGTTACTGATAAAGATGAACAGATCAACTTAATGTTTACAGATCTTATCAAACCTAAGAAGAAAAAATACAAAGAAGCTCCGCTTCCTGATTTTGATCTAAACGATTAATAAACAAAATTCAAAGAGTTTAAGCGCATCTGATTTTCAGGTGCGTTTTTTTTTATCCCTCAAATGTGAGTGAAACGGTCCACACTTTACTCCGAATCGCATCGACTGGAGAGGTGAATATCGTATTTTCCTGAATGAGTATATTCTTGAATCCCATTCCCATTTTTAATTCAACACCGAATTTAAAATACTGAAGAAAGAAGTCAAATCCCCCTCCTACTTCAATCCCGTAATCCGGCTTGGTCAATTTGATCACCTGCTCACTTGGAGAAGCATTATCGTTATCCACCTTGTTATTACTCTGCATGTCGAGACCAAACCTACCCCCTCCCACAACGTACGCTGCGAAATTATTAATCCTTTGGGAGCGCATTTTCAGCAACAAAGGAAAATCTAGATAAGTTGACTGCACCGATTTGTACCAGTACGTATTTGTGTCTGGCTCCGTGAAGAAATTGTAGTTCATACTTCTTTCTTGAAATGAGAGTGTTGGCAGAAAACGAAGCTTGAACATCGGAGACCAATCCCAAGAGGTCACAATACCCAAATTAAACCCAGGTTTCTTTTGAACTCGTAGACTGATCAATGAGTCGGATTGAAATGTATTAGGTTTAACATCTACAAAGAAATCTGCTGAGTTATATCCCAGAATAAAACCGAAATGGAACTTTTGTTTATCAAAATTCTGTAAATTCTGTAGCGGTACTCGAGAGGGTTTTCTTTTTTGAGAATAACCAACTCCGACTACGGACATTAAAATCAATATGAGTAAATACTTCCTCATTGGGCGTGCAAATATAGTGAACGAATGAAAATAGAAATTGTTGCTTAGGTGCAAATTGCATTCCCAATTCTTTATTAATAACTTAGGGCCACGAAAATAAAGAAAAATGAACGCTGATATTACTCGCTACATAGAACATGCTGACCAATGGAAAACAGAAATGGAGCAAATGCGTACCATTCTTCTTGAATGCGGATTGGAAGAGGAATACAAATGGAAACAACCTTGTTATTCTTATCAAGGAAAGAACGTTGCTATAATTGCCAAGTTTAAAAATTATTGCGCGATAAGTTTCTTCAAAGGAGTGTTTTTGAGTGACGAAGAAAAAGTTCTTGAGGCTCCAGGCGAAAATTCCAGAACGGTAAGAATGATCAAATTCAAAGATCCTGAAAGAAATCAATTGAATAAAGATTTAATCAAAAGATACATCTTCGAAGCTATTGAAGTAGAGAAAGCAGGACTGAAGGTTGATGCTCCAAAAGAGGAGCAATTAGTCTATCCTGAAGAACTGTTAGCTAAAATGGAAGCCGATTCCAAATTCAAACAAGCATTCGAAAATCTAACTCCCGGACGTAAAAGAGCCTATATCATGTTCTTCGATCAGGCTAAACAGTCTAAAACAAAAACAGACCGAATCCACAAATTCGAAAAACGAATACTGATGGGAAAAGGAATGAATGATTGCATTTGCGGGTTGTCCAAGCGAATGCCGGGCTGTGATGGATCACATAAGCAGTTAGATACCTAAAGTACGTATTTCATTATTTGCTATTTCTAAAGAAAATTCGCAGTTTATATATTCGAATATTCTTTATTAATGTGTCGATGAAAATTGTTTTCTTCCTTTTTCTACTACTCCTAATAAACTGTTGGTATTCTCAGGAATCAAAAGACACGATTTCCCAGACTTCAAGAAACAACATATATTTTGAAATTGCAGGTCAATCAGGTTTCTTTTCTCTGAACTATGAAAGATTGTTCACCACTAGGAACAAGAAAATCTTACTGGCTGGACGTAGTAGCATCTATTATTTTAATATGTACGTTTTAGGACATAAAAGCTCTTCTATCGGTTCTCCATTTTCCATTAGCCTATTATCAGGTAAGACCAGACATAAAATTGAGCTCGGAATAAGTACAAGTATTGATTTTTCATGGTCTTCAACTAATTCATCAAAAAGCTTATTGAATTGCTTAATCCTAGGATATCGATTACAACCAAAATATAAAGATGTTATCATTAGAATAACCTATTGTCCCTATCTCTTCTACGATCTTAATGATAATGAATCTCACAGAAGTCATTGGGGAGGATTCAGTTTTGGATACTGTTTCTGACGTTCTTCAATTGAAGACCCCAGACTTTTTCAGCAGAACTTTCCATTTCCTTAATATTCCCTGAAGTGTGAAAATCGGCTTTGCAATTTCCATCCATAGGAAAAGAAACCTTTTCAAATAGATTATTTACTGGATCAATAAATAATTTGGTGGGATACAATTTCCTGAAAACAGGGATCAATACAGGGTAATGCGTACAGGCCAAGACAATGAGCTCTGAAGATGATATCGGTTCAACCACATTCCTTATCGTTTCCTCCACCTCTGCTCCTACAATGATTCCACTTTCAACTAATGCGGATAAAGGCTGAGCAACACTTCCTAAATGACCATACCCAAGATCATAGATGCCACTTTCTATAGTTCTGATACCACCTATTATACCAACTGCCTGATTACGATTATCTTCCACCACTCGTCTAACCGCAGTGGCAATTATCACGATTGGTCCCTGTTCTTGCACAACCGTACTCAATGCATTGCACGCCACTATGATCTGATCTACTTCTTCATCTTCAAAAAAAGACTTTACCTTCAGCCACCTCTCATGAAGTTCGTCCTTAGGAACTTTTCCATAGGGTGTATATCCAGAATCTGAAAAATAGACTATATCGGCATTTGAACCTCTTTTTCTAAGCTCTTTGTATACACCTAGCCCTCCAATTCCCCAATCGCAAATACCAATTTTAGCCATTAGGGATAAGTTAAATGAATGTCGTTAATATGTTGAATATCTCCACTATCAAAAGCGATAATGGAAGAATGAAATCCGACATTGATCTTCTCAATTTTCCTTCCCGGGAATCTGCTTTCCAAATACCATTTCATCTCATGTTCCGCTCGAATTGGATTGTAGTGCAACATTTTCTTCCAATCCGGATGCGCAACCAATTTTGCCAATGCCTGAGCAAATTGAGGATATTTTTTCAATTGTTTCTTTTGCTTAAATTTATCTAAAAGAAGGCGTGGATATTGAATTGGTTTCGCGGGAACAGCTATCATATCTAAGATTAGAATTCTTCCTCCTGGTCTTAAAACTCTTTTGATTTCATCCATCAATGGATCCCAATCCAAATAACGAAATGACAACATCGAAATTATTAAGTCTACACTTTGATCATCCAATGGCAATTGAGGACCATCTACTTGTTTGAACTCCAAATTTTGGTTGACTGCGTTGTTCTTTTTTGCAAATTCTAATAAGTCCTTAGAAAGATCTATTCCTACCCCACTTTTGATTCTTGGAGCCAATTCCTTCAATAAGGCACCGTTACCGCAACCAATATCTAGCACATCGATATCTTGCCTTTTTGGAAGATGCTCTCTGATCCATTTCCACTCGTCCTCCCTCACCTTGATATCCTGAAATACTGCATCATATAAATGTGCTACATTGTTATAGGTTCTATCTACTTGTTCTGCTTGAAATTCAAATTTCTTCAACTTCTCTAATCCTTTTCCAAAGAGATGCTTATTGATAGCTCCAATCAACCCATGCGACTTCTTGCCTGCGCAACCGATAGCATACATTGGAACTGAATTGGTTCTGATCCTCTGATACTTTAGCTTAGACCTAGTAAAAGCAGTATAATTCTGATAACCGTATGCTGTAACTTGCTTTGTCCTCGAAAAAAAAGGAGCAAACCATCTAGCAGACCTGCAACAGTGAAAATAAGCCTCACCGTTCTTGGAAAAAGGGATCACTAACTTCTCGATCTCAAAAGGACTAAACTGCTCTGGGTAATCCGTGGTTCCATACATTGGCCCATACATTCCTGAATGACCAATGAAATGATAAGCTTTAATTTGTTGACCTTTATCACTTATTTCATTGAAGATCTTAACTAAATCCTTTTTTCCAAAGATGGATTCAATTCTCACCTCATCGTCAGGATGATTCAGTTTTAACTCGTGATACATCGTTTGAGCGATTACGGCAAACTGCTCACTTCCTTTTCGATAATGGGTGGTATGAACGATCAGATGAACTTGTTTCATTTTAGCTCTTGTAGTCTTTTAAATTCGTGCTCAAATTTATCGATCGATCCTAAACGAAATTTAGTCCATTCATGAATAATCAACTTCTTTTCTTCTTCCTTCAATTTCCAATCAAAATCCATCTTTCTTAATTTCTCTGCCAATACTGACAAACAAATTGCAGCACTTACCGAAATATTGAAACTTTCGGTGAAACCATACATCGGAATTCTAAGAAATCCATCCGCATGTTTGCGAACAACATCTGTTATTCCATTTTTCTCATTTCCAAAAATTAGAGCAACAGGCTCTTCAATCGAAAGATCATATAAACTTATGTCATCCGTATGTGGTGTGGTGGCTATTATTTTATAGCCTTTCTTTTTTAAATGCAACATACAAGCTTCTGAGTTATGTTCAAGCTCGTTGTGTTTGATTATATTGACCCATTGTCCACTGCCTAATGCCACTTTTGGATTGACCTTATATTTGTTTCTATTCTCGATGATATGAACATCTTGAATACCAAAACAATCACAAGTTCTAACCACTGCACTGGCATTATGAGGCTGATATATATCTTCTATCGCAATGGTAATATGACGGGTTCTCTCTTCGATTACGGTCTTCATGACTTCTTTTCGTTCCGGAGTAAGAAACTGTGCTAAGAATTCCTGAAATTCGTCTGAATAGGGTAATGTTCCTTTGTTTTCTTTCATTTATGCTTCGAAGCCTACGTGATAGATCGCATCACCTTTGTGCACTACTGGCATATTATTGTGTCCGTAAATATAACCTGAAAACGAAGCTTTGATCTTCGACTCTTTCACCCCATAAGGATCTGTTATATGTCCTAATATCTCTCCTTTTTTCACAAAATCACCGGCCTTCTTATAGGATATCAAGATCCCTGACTGACTAGCTCTAATCCATCTGTTTGTTTCTAAGATAATTGGATCCTTCGGTGTCAAGGGTTGTTTATCGATCATCCCCAAACTACTCATTACGCGATGGATTCCGTTTAACCCTTCTTGGATCGCAAAAGAATCCAATCTTAATGACTCTCCTCCTTCATACACCATCATGGGTATCCCTCTTTTGTTGCATTCCTTACGAAGAGACTTATTGATCATATCACTTTTAATGATGAAGGGGGCTCCAAATAACTCAGCCAACTTGTACGCATCTACGTCATTCTCACTTACTCTGAGTTGCGGGTAATTGTAGATACTTCCACCTCCTGTATGAAAATCGATTCCAAAATCACACACGGGTAAAAAGTGCTTGGTTAGCATATAAGCTACAATTGACGCAAGGGACCCCCTTGAGGAACCTGGAAAGCTTCTGTTTACATCTTTTCCATCCGGAAGATCACGGGAAAAATTTATAAATCCATGAATATTCACAAGCGGAACTGCAATGACACTTCCATGTTTTAAATGTCTGAAATAACCAACTTTTACAGCTCTTCGAACAATCTCCACTCCATTCACTTCATTTCCGTGAACACCTCCAAGCAGCAGCATCGTTGGTCCAGGATTTTTACTTCTAAAGACGTGAGCAAATAGATTTATGGTGGTTCCAGAGGGTAGAGAACCTACTTTAATTTTAACGGTTTCATGTTTTCCCAATGGGATCTCAGTACCGTTAATATTCATGATATTATCAACTTTGCTTGAATTCATTCTCGAGATAAATAATTATTTCTTTGGCCACATCCAATTTGGTACAACCTTCCATTCCTTCAATTCCTGGAGAGGAATTTACTTCAATTACTTTGGGTCCTGATTCAGAAATAAGCATGTCTACTCCTGCAATTCCCAATCCTAAAGTTTGTGCCGATCGAACTGCCGCTTCTTCCTCTTCTGGTGTTAGAATGATCTTTTCTCCTCTACCACCTCGGTGAATATTACTTCTAAATTCACCTTCCGGTGCAACTCGTTTCATAGAAGCCACTACTCTACCTCCAACAACAATGGCTCTCACATCTATTCCAGAAGATTCTTTAACGAATTCTTGAATAATCACTCTTGCCTCCAATTGGCTAAATGCCTCCAGAACTGATTGTGCTCCTTTGTTGGTTTCCTGTAACAACACACCCAGACCTTGAGTTCCTTCTAATAATTTGATGATCAATGGTGCATTTCCCACAGCTTTGATCAAGTCGTCACTATTGTTGTTAGAACCTGCAAAACCTGTAATAGGCATATCAATTCCTTCATTATTGAGCAATTGTAAACACTTGAATTTATCTCGTGATCTCAACAAAGCATCTGAATCAACCGCTGAAAAAACATTCAGCATTTGAAACTGTCTGACAACTGCTGCCCCATAAAAGGTATAGGACGCACCAATTCTCGGAATAATAGCATCGGGCAATGCTAAGGTTCCATTGTTGTAGACAATGCGACTTTTACCTTTCTCCAGAACAAGAGATGTGTTCAAATAATCCAAAGGTCGGATATCATGACCTCTGTATCGGCCTGCCTCCAGAATTCTTCTGGAAGAATATAGACCAGCGTTTCGTGTTAGTAAGTATATTTTCATTGGGTTATTATGTCGAAGCTAAATTAATTCAAAGAATCAGTATGCGCCATATCTCTTTCTTAAAAACCACTCAAGAGATAATAAGAAAATTATTAATACCAAGATCCAGCCCCATTTGATCACATCTGTCAATTCCTGATTGACATAACTGATAGCTGCTATCTTGTTGTTTTCTTTCATATCAACAAGGATCTGATCGAAACTCTCTTTACTATACATTTTACCTCCTGTCTTTTCCGAAAGACTAAAAAGTAATTGATGATCTGCCACCGTATTCAAGTATTCCACTTTAAGCGCTTTGACTACGAACTCGCCCTCGACTTCATAATTCTTACCATCGTAAGAAGTCACAGCTTTGTAAGCATATTTACCTGGATTAAAGACACCCGCATCTAATCGATAACTCTGTCCTGCTTTTGAAAATGTCTTGGTGGGCAATTCTTCGTCTTCTGCATTGGTAATGATCAGATTTACTTCAGCATCATTTACTAACTCATAGATATCATTATAAAGTTCTGCATTGAAGATCACTTTTTCATTCTCAAGGTATTCGCTTTCAGCAAAAACACGGAACTTACTTTTATCCTCTTTGACAGCTAAGTATTGAACCATTTTTGAGATCAAGGACTCAAAAGCATCATTGTTCTTGTTTTTGATATAATCTTGAAATTTCCATCTCCAGATCCCCTCACCAAGGACAAATCCAACTTTTGAATCACCACTAGCATTGAATCCAATAAGAGGAAAATCAGTTGAAGTATTTCCTATCTTTTGACTAAAAAGAACATTCACGGCATTGGTGATCTGATAATCACTCGCAAAAGGGATCTGTACAGGCGGCAAATTCGGCAGTAGATCTTTGATCCCATCCTCTACTACAAAATTACTGAACCCGATATTAAATGCTGGCTTTGCATCTGTACTACCATTGGCTCCAACGAGAGTTAAACCCGATTTAAGTTGATTAAATGCCGTATAATTAGATTGCCCCCCTACAAAATACAAAACTGGAATTTTATCTTTTTTGATATCATTGAACAATTTCTGCTCACCACCTTTTAAACTTGGAACCTGATGAAGAATAACCAGATTGTACTTGTCCAATCCTCCTGAATAATCTCCTAATTGTAAAACATCTACCTTATAGTTAATATTCTTTTCTATCGCATATTTTATTGCTGCCACATCGGGATGAGGAGCAGCGGTCAGGATCAAGATCTCTTGCTTATTATCCAGAATCTCTATAAATATTTCCTGCTGATTGTTCAATAAAGTAAACTCACCGTCCAATGCTTTCAATTCAATGGTGTACAATTGTTTACCTGCTTTGTCTGCCTCTATTTTAAAAGGAACCGTGATCACTTCATTATCTCCTCCGATCGTTTTTTGTTGGACCGCCAGTTCTTTACCGTTTCTTAAAATAGATACTACTGCATTTTGACCTTTAAGATAATCAGCATTTATCACTACCTCTACCGGAAAATCATTACCCAAATAAGCTAGCTTATTATGAGCTACGTTGCCAATGGCCAGATCTTTCTTCTTATTGGTATCACCCAATGCGATCGTGTAAAAAGTGGTTGTCTCCACAAACTTATTCGTGTAGAGCGGATTTTGTCCTTTGTTATACACTCCATCACCTGCTAGTATAACAGCTCCAAGATTCCTACCAAAGAACTTTGATTCCAGCTCATTCATTAATAAGGATAGATCTGTTTGTTTATCAACAAAATCAAAAAGTAAAGTATCATCAATATGCTCTCCATATGAAATGACCTCAACTTGATAATTTTCCTCTAACGAGTTTTTAAGTTTTGAGATTGAACCAGGAAAATCAGTCTTATAGTACAGGCTATCTGAATTAAAGAGAACACTCTCAGAATTATCAACTGCTATGACAACAATAGGTTTTTCGATCTTTTGCGACTCACTCTCTATCAATGGTTTAAGCAGAAGTAATCCAAGAACAAAGACCGTAAAGAATCTTGCCAATGACATCACATAAATCAATCCCTGAGGAGTTTCATTCAGTGCCTTATCCTTTCTATAAAAAACAGCACTGTAGGAAACCCCTGCTAAAATACATAACAAGACTAACCATGAAGGATATGTAAAAATGATATTCAAAAATGATGAGGCTTCAAGTCTTGTTAACGTAGTTAAGCTAGTCTAAGCATCAAACCATTAGGTCATCATTCCACCACAAACGCTCAATACCTGACCGTTTACATAAGCGCCCATGTCTGACGCTAAAAACAATGCAGCGTTGGCAACATCTTCTGGAGTTCCTGCTCTTTTCAACGGAATATTCTCCAACCAACCTTCTACTACTTTTTCGTCTAATTTACCTGTCATTTCGGTAGCAATAAATCCAGGAGCAATTGCATTACTTCGGATATTTCTGCTTCCCAATTCCTGAGCTACAGACTTAGTAAAACCAATAATCCCTGCTTTTGAGGCTGCATAATTACTTTGACCTGCATTACCTTGTACACCGACAACAGAGCTTAGATTAATGAATGCTCCACTTCTGTTCTTCAAGAAGGTTTTAAGAACGGCTTTAGTCATGTTGAAAACAGATTTCAAATTAATATTCATCACATCATCCCAATTCTCTTCACTCATTCTCATCAGAAGACCATCTTTGGTTATACCCGCATTATTTACAACAATATCAATATTTCCAAAATCACCTAAAACCTGATTGATCAAATCTTCAGCACTTTGAAGATCACCAGCGTTTGACTGATATCCCTTCGCCTTCACTCCATAGGCCTCTAACTCCTTAACCACTTCATCAGCTGCAGAACTACTTGACACGTATGTAAATGCAACATCCGCTCCTTGTTCAGCGAATTTCAATGCTATACCTTTACCAATTCCTCGAGTTGCACCCGTGATAATAGCCACTTTACCCTTCAATAATGTCATTTTGTATTTTTTTTTAAATATTGCTTAATCAGTACTAAGAGATTAATTTACATTTGTATCTCATCTCAAAGATACTAAAATGAAGAAACTGACTATACTGTTGATCTTATTTTCTGGAATTAATATGTCTTGGGCTCAAGGTTGGGTAGACATAGGTGTTAAAGGTGGTTGGGGACCAACATTCTTGTTCAATCAAAAAGTATTTGACGACAGCAGATACAATCATCAGATTTCAGGACGAGGAATGTTTGGCGGAAAATTGGGATATAATTTCAATCAAAATCACGAAGTTACTTTCGACTTTATGGTGGGTGGTCTTACTCAAAATTTTGGATATAGTATGCAACTTGATAGTTCTGCTTCAGCCCAGGCATACAACTCATCTATCAGTTACAAATGTTTTGATTTTATGCTTCTATACAGAAGTAATACAGATGGCAAATACTTCGAAGTAGGTCCCGTACTGTCTAAAATTAGATCAATTGAAAGAACTGATTCATTTTATTTCAGCGGAACAGACGATAGTTTTGATATGGATGATGTTAACCCAATGCAATATGGTCTTACAGTTGGATTTGGAGCTTATTTTATGGGAACTGACAACTTTGGGATCACTGGTGGACTTAGAATCTCATACATGTTCTCTGATTTGATCAATAATTCGAATGCCCCAACTCAAGGATATCCTTTTGGTCAACACTACATTACATATTCTTCTTTGAACGGTTCTCAAGCTCCAACTGAAAGTGCTTCACATCCTTTATTAGTGCAACTTGTTTTTGAAGCGAATCTAGATTTTGCATACATGGCAAAAGCTAATTGCGGAAGAAGAAAACTATTGATGTTCTAAAAAGTGTCAAAAAAAGTTGAAGACCTTTTGCCTGAACTGGCCTCTTTGATCGAGCATCAAGAAAAGAAAGTTGAATCTATTTCTCACAGCACAATTGGTTGGCAGATCGATCATTCACTTAAAGTGATCAACTCTGTTTGCAATGTTGCTCCTGATAGCATCGAAGAAAAATACAATCCGAAGCAAAACTTCAGCAAGCTTTTTGTGATGACTACCGGCTATATTCCAAGAGGAAATGCCAAGGCTCCTAAATTTGTCACATCCGACTCGGTGAGTAAAGAAGACCTCCATCTTCAGCACCATGAAGCGCTTCAAAATTTGAAAAAACTAGAACAGCTTAAACCGAATCAATATTTCTCTCATCCCCTGTTTGGGCATCTGAATGCTAAAGCACTTCGCAAATTTCTGTACATCCATACGTATCATCATTTGAAGATCATGAGGGATATTCTCAAAGCTTAGTTCCATCTTCGAAGATCATCTGTATCAAATTCCCATTCTGGCGTATCAAGGATATAGTCAATTTCATCCATGCTATACCATGGACTTAATTTAGGATTGTTGTTATTTCTCAGAATCTGAATATCCTGAGCAGGCATATAGCTTTGAGCTAACATAAATAACTTCTCCCCTGTTTCTCTGTGTTTTGCCATATCTACCACAATAATTCCATGACCAGGAAAACCTCCCTCTATTATGATATCTCCCGGTTGCATTTCTGAAAATGCAATTGAATCCAATTCTTTATCCAATGAGTGAGTTCCTGCATAATTATACACCTGGATCAAGTAGTCTTTGAATTTCTTATACCCAGAACCAGCCTTTGAAGAAGCCACCCATTGAACTGTTCCTCCGCTTTGAGGAATTGGCATAAATCCATCTTTCCATTTACTATAGCTTACTACGGCTCCATTTGTATATTTAAAATGAATTTTATCTTGTTGATCATTACTATATAAATACTCCGCTCTTAATCTCATCAAAGCATCAGCACATTGTTGCAGGTCTTTAGTTCCCGTTTCAATATCAATAACATAGCAATGTGCATTTTGGTTCCATTTTGGAGAACCGTCATATAGATAAACCTTTGGATTACCATCCTTTAGCGGCAGATGTTGTAACCAATGTGCAAATGTTCCAGGTAAATTGCGATAGCGATCATATCCAAAAGGAACCCGAATACGGTTTATGATCGTATTGTCTGTCTTGTAATCATCCAACCATGGAAATGTATAACGATAGTCATCCAGTGGAGGGCGATCATTTATAGCCATTTTCTGGACATCATGATGATTTTGAGCAACCGAAAAGATTGCCAATCCGAACATTGAAAGAAATAAAAAGAGCTTTTTCATAACCATATAATGCAATAGAATTAAAAGGGTACAATTTTGATGCCTATCTTTGTTTGGTGAGTTCAGAATTACATAGAGGTCAAGTGATGCGAAGTACCGGTAGCTGGTACATTCTTCGAAAAGAAAATGGCGATATCGTTGATGCCAGAATAAAGGGAAAGTTTCGTATTAAAGGAATAAAAACTACCAACCCTATCGCTGTGGGTGATTGGGTTAAGTTCTTCGAAGGTGAAAACAATGAATATGTTATTTCTGAGATTGAAGATCGTAAGAACTATGTGATCAGAAAATCGGTGAATCTTTCTAAACAAGCACATATAATTGGTGCAAATGTCGATTGTGCATTACTAGTTGTCACCTTAGCAAATCCTCGAACTTCTACAGGTTTCATTGACCGCTTTCTTGTATCAACAGAAGCTTACGGAATAGAAACTGTCATTGTTTTCAATAAATGTGATCTGCTTTCTGAAGACGAAAAAGAAGAATTGGAATACCTCATCGCTGTTTATTCGGTCATTGGATATCGCTGTATCGAATCTTCAGCACTGACTGGACTTGGAGTTGAGGAAATTAGAGAATTACTTCAGGATAAAACCACACTTCTATCAGGACATAGTGGAGCTGGTAAGTCCTCTTTAATTAATGCTGTAGATCCAAGTATAGAAACTAAAGTTGGTGAGATCTCTGAATCGCATTTCAAAGGCAAACATACCACAACGTTTGCTGAAATGTTTTCCTTGAGTTTTGGAGGGGATATTATTGATACGCCTGGAATTAAAGGATTTGGAATTGTTGACATCGAGCGAGATGAATTAAATCACTACTTCAAGGAAATGATGGCATTGTTGCCTGAATGCAAATTCAGTAACTGCAAACATCTGGATGAGCCTCATTGTGCCGTAAAAGCAGCTGTTGAAGCTGGAGAAATCGCAATTGAACGATATAACAATTATGTCGCAATGATGTTGGATGAAGATGAAAATCACTGGAGAATTAACGCTCACGACTAATCATGAAAGCGGTAATACAAAGAGTTATCAAAGCAAGTGTTGAGATCAATAACAAAACTGTTGGAGCCATTGATCAAGGATTTATGATCCTTTTGGGAATAACACATGATGACACTGTAGAGGATTTAGATTATCTAATCAAAAAGATTTCTCAAATGCGGGTTTTCAATGATATGGATGGAAAGATGAACTTATCCATATCAGAAGTTGACGGTTCCGTGTTGGTTGTATCGCAATTTACACTTCATGCAAAAACGAAGAAAGGAAATCGTCCAAGTTATATTGATGCAGCGAGACCAGAAGTTGCCATTCCTTTGTATGAGCAATTTATTGAGTCCCTTAAAACTGAATTGGGAAGTGATAAAGTGGCTACTGGAGAATTTGGTGCGATGATGCAGGTTCATTTAGTGAATGATGGGCCAGTAACGATAATAATTGATAGTAAAGAGAAAAACTAAAAATACAAAATATGCGAATTATATACATCCTGATGGTTGCAATGACAACTACGCTTTATTCATGTTCGGAAAATGAAGCAACTTCTAATCCTGAGGACATAGCCCAAGTAAAGGAGACTTTCAAAAACTATGCGAAAGCAGTTATAAACAGCAACGGAAAAGAGGCATTAGAATGTTTGAGCAGCGAAACCATTCAGTATTATGGAGACCTTTTGGAGTTAGTCAAGAATGCGGATTCAGTAGAGACAGATCAGTTAGACCTTTTGGACAAAATGAATGTCTTGATCATTCGACAAGAAGCAGATGCAGAAGTTATTCTTTCAATGGATGATGAATCAATTATCATTTATGCTGTTGACAACGGAATTATCGGAAAAGAAAGTATGGAAGGGAAATCTATTGGAGAGGTCGAAATAAAAGGAGATGAAGCTTTTGGAGAATTTCTTACTGAAGGTAAATCTACTCCTTTTAAAATGAGATTTCAGAAAGAAAATGGAGAATGGAAGCTGGATATCACCTCAATTTTTGATATCGCAGATGCTGCATTTAAGCATCTTATCAAACAAAGCGAAATGTCTGAAAATGACTATTTCATGATGATCCTTCAGTTGTCATCAGAAAAAACAGTCACCAATAACGTGTGGCATCCTGTTAAATAATTTTTGACAGAGTAATTTAGATTATTCCGCGAACCTCTGAAAATTCAACATCATATCTTGATCTTGACAATGATACTATCTTGTCTTAAGATCGTTTATGCTCAATATCCACAGCATTTCACCTATGATGATGAGAACGGATTGCCAAGTAATGAAGTTTACAGTATCGTGCAAGACCATCAGGGTTTTATTTGGATAGGGACGAGTGTAGGGTTGTACAAATACGATGGTGTAAGATATCATTACTACAATACAGCAAGTCAAAAAACCAATTCAGCAGCGAATCTCGTTATCTCCAGTTCTGGGAAGATCTATTACATGAACTTCAAACATCAGGTTTTTGTAGTTGAGCAGGACCATGTAATAGAGTTAAAGCACTCGATGTCAAAAATAAATAATCTATTGACGGATAATCTTCATCAGATCTGGTTTACACACGATCAAGGAATCTCTGTGTATAATGAGAAAACGAAGGAATGGCGAACTATCAATGATTTTGGAATGGAAAATTCGTTAAGCACCAAATGTTATAGCAATTCCATAAAGAAAAATTCCGGCTCGTTAAATTTCATCAATACGCGTGGGATTGGATCCATTCAAAATGGAGAGTTTCAACAATTATTTACATCAGATACGTTGATCGTGCCGGGCAAATACATGATAGAACCATTAGAAAATAAAACACTCCTGTTCCATACGGATGGTCAGTCTATACATGAAATTAGTGGTGATGAGATCTCTACTTATCAGAATAAAGACCTTATAAAATTGATCGCTAACCGAAAGATTACCAATCTGAAAACATTATCAGATGGAAAAATATGGATCTGTACCTACAGTGGCGTCATTCAATATGATCCATCAAATAACAATACTCAGATACTTTTTCCGAATATCGCTTTTTCTGATGTTCTTCTTGACAGAGAGCATAACTATTGGTTTACGACTTTGCAAGAAGGAGTTTTCAGAGTTCCAAATATGAATTACCTGGTTTGGAATATGACAAATGAAAATATATTGAATGATAAGCTCACTCATCTTACTTCAGATGGCCATTACATATATTTCTCAAACGTGAATGGTATTATCCAGAGAATAGAGCCAATGACGAGAGAGATATTCAGTTACAATATTCAGTTACAATCAGATATCCAGCATCTCAGTTATTTATCCGAAGATTCTTCAATTACATTTTATCAAGGCACCAATGAATACGGACTTTTGGAGAACGAGTCAACCCTATTAATTCCAAATAAAATCTCTTCTGTAAAGTGCACAGAGAAAGTGGACAACGAATATTTCTTTGGTACCTCTGCCGGCTTGATCATTTACAACCCACAGAACATTTGGACAGGTGAAAACACGATTAAAAGCTGGTGCCGAGAAATTAAATATAGAGAAGAGGATCACTCCGTATTGATTGCTTCCACCGATGGATTAATCAAACTCAATAAAACAGAAAACAAATGGCAGATTTCGGACACCCTACTTCCAAGTGTACAAATCAGTTCATTTGATATCTCCACTGATGAAAATTTAATTTATCTGCTAACTTTCGGTGGTAATGTCCAAGTTTTTAAGGATCAAAAACACATTTCAACGATTAGTCTTCCTGAAGGCATACAGTCGAAGATCCTTCGATATTATAAAAACAATCTTTATTTTGCCACCAATAAAGGTGTGCTTGTTTATGATCTTAAGGCGAAATACTTTATTCATTTGAACCGATTATCTGGATTAGCGTCAAATAATGTTCAGGATCTACTGATTGAAAAGGATCAACTATGGCTAGCAACTGGAAAAGGATTACAAGCGATTCCTATTCCGGTGCAGATTAATGAAAGTTCAGCCGCTGTCTACCTGAAAAACAAAGACCTAATCAACAATTCTGTTGTACTTGAGTATGGAGCGCCCCTTATTATTGATCCTGAAGTTAGCAGTTATTCCAGTAACGGACAATACTCCTATCTCTATAAGATTAATGAAAATGAATGGATAGAGCTTCCGGCAGACATTGAACAAATTGAAATTTTAAATCTTCCATCCGGAAAATTCAAAATACGAATTAAGGCAGTTGATCATTTAGGAAGAGATTCTGAGAACGAAATAATCATCCAAGGAAATGTTTACCCACCTTTCTGGGAGCGATGGTGGTTCATGCTTATAATATTCTTATTTGTGAGCATGATCATTTATTACTTTGTGAGAAGAGAGCTCAACAAGCAGCGTAAAGAGATGAAAAGACTCAACGAACTTAATCTCGCCAAGTTGACGGCCATACGTTCACAGATGAACCCACACTTCATGTTCAACACATTAAATTCTTTGCAGGATCTAATTTTAAAACAAGACTTTAAAAATACCAACTACTATTTGACCAAGTTCGCCTCTCTGATGCGAATGATCCTGCATAACTCAGAGGTAAATTACCTTCAACTTTCGAGTGAAATTAAAATGATCCAAATGTATCTGGAACTCGAACAGCTTCGTTTTGGAGATGATTTTAAATTCCAATTGGAAATTGATGACACCTGTAATATTGATCAAACTGAAATTCCTACCATGATGATTCAGCCCTATCTGGAAAATGCAATCAAACATGGATTACTACATAAAAAAGGACAAAAGAGCCTATCTATTTATTTTAGATGCGAAACTACTCAATTAATTTGCACCATTGAGGACAATGGGATTGGCAGAAAAAAATCTGCAGAGATCAATTCAAGACAAAATCCGGATCATCAATCTTTCTCCAGTGAAGCGAATCAATACAGAGCTGAAATACTTACTAAAAACTCCAAAAAAAATCACACCATAGAAATAGTCGATCTGGAAAATGAAGGTTTGCCGACAGGGACCAAAGTAATACTTCATATTCCAATTGAAAATTTCAATTCATGAACCGAAATCAACGCTTCATGAAACCATAGTTAGCATCATTTTGAATGATTATTAGGTTTGACCAACCAAATTATTAATTAAACAAAATGAAAAAAACAATCTTATCTGCGTTGTTAATTGCAACAGTATTTAGTGTAAGTGCTCAGAAATTAAAAGACAAGTTTAGTCAAGTTACTGGCGGAGGTTCTCAAACGGAGGAAATCTCTGGTGAAACTGGTAATCAATTTATCGAGGCGGAAAAATTTTTAGCAGGAGAAAAACGAAATTACTTCATAAAAAACGCCACTGGAGATTGGATCAATGCTTCTGATAAAGCTTATGCCGAAAAATTTTATAACGCCATTAAAAAGGATGAATCTGGTAACGTAAGTGAAGCTGATAGTTTTAAACCGAACAGTCAGATTAACCCTTTATTCTTTTCCTATAATAATGACGAGAAATTAGTATTAATATTCCTAAATGGTGCAGCCTACAAGTGTGACATTGATCTGGCAAATAATAAAGTAACAGAAATCAGACAAATGTTTGCTACATCTAAAATGGCGCTTATTAACAAAAATGCTTCCCTTCTTGAAAGTTTAACCAATTACATTCAAACTAACAAAAGCTGGTATGATGATGTAAAAAAAGCGGAGCAAGAAGCACAACAAAAGGCAAAAGAAGAAAAAAGAGCAAAAGAATCTGTGGAAGGTTTGGATGTAGCCAGCATTAAGATTAAATTCTCCGAAGACGCAAAAGAAATTCAATACAACCAAAGAGTTCAATTTTCAATAGAAGCTACATTGAAAGATGGTTCAAAGAAAATTACCCCAGGAAATTCTGAATATTTGTCTGCGTATTCAATTAAAGTAGATGGAGTTAGTGCGAACATATTAAATGGAGGTACGATTTTTCAAGATTTTCTTTATGTTCCAAATGATGTCATTACGATCACTGCGAGTCTTAAGTCAAACCCAAAAATAACTACACAGTCAACCTTGAAGATGGATCATTCACTCTATGTTTACGCTGGTGACAGCAAAGAATTATCATTTGGTTCAAGACATACGACATCCAACTGGGACAGATCACCAGACGCAAGAGTTGAAATCAAAAAAGTTAAAAACACATTAAACAATGAGGATTTGATTGCCTACAAGATCTACTTTGGAGCTTCTACTGAACCAGATATCGCTTTAAAAGTTTCTGCAAACACTAAAGTTACTGTTCATACAGATGCTACTACTTCTACCACAGGATCGGTTGTCAGTTCAAGCGATAAAGGATACGCTGCCGGTAATATTAAGGTTATTATGGATCCATCG
Organism: Flavobacteriales bacterium; assembly: GCA_020635565.1. Taxonomy (GTDB): domain Bacteria; phylum Bacteroidota; class Bacteroidia; order Flavobacteriales_D; family Parvicellaceae; genus Parvicella. The sequence goes on from JACJZN010000006.1 coordinate 313,326, forward strand.
GTGCCTGAATCTATAAATTTCACTACTTCTGCTAAAGGTGGAGTTAGAAAAGGAGCAAATGGTACTCAGGGAATGACTGGTGCTGACGGAAAAATTGAAACTGTAAAAGCTAAAGTATCTTGGTAATAATTTACTTTACTTTGTAGAGATAATATCATGAGCATTACTGCAATTATAATAGACGATGAGGAAAGGGCAAGAAACACCCTTTCCTCATTGTTAAAAATGGACTCTCCTGACATCGAGATCCTTGCATCATGCAGCAATGTGCCGGCAGGTGTTTTAGCTATCAATCACTACAAACCACAACTGGTTTTTCTTGATATTGAAATGCCTGAATACAACGGATTCGAGTTATTAAAATTCTTTCGAGATGTAGATTTCGAGATCATTTTTGTGACGGCTTACAGCGAATATGCCATTAAAGCATTTGAAGTCTCTGCTATCGATTATCTATTGAAGCCAATCGACATGGATCAGCTGCATCTGGCAATTGAGAAATTCAAAAAGAAGAGAAGCCAAACTAATATTCAACAACGAATAGACCTTTTAAAGGAAAATCTGGATCACCAAGAGGTAAGAAAGATTGCCTTACCCATGAACGATGGATTGCTATTCGTGGAAGTGCAAGACATCATCATGCTCGAAGCAGAAGGATCCTATACGCATGTATTTCTGAGAAATGGTTCCAAAATGTTAGTCAGTAAAAAAATTGGATTCTTCGAAGACCTGTTGTCTAACAGAACGTTCATTTATCGACCACATCGCTCTTTTTTGATCAATCTGAATCACATCAAAAAATACATCAAAGGAGAAGGCAGCATCGTCATGGACAACACATTTGTGGTGTCGATATCCAGAGATAAAAAAACAGAGTTCGAAGCCCGTTTGAAAGAACTCAAATTCTCTAATTAAAAGAATGTTTTGCATTTCATGAACTCAATTTGACGTTTGGTGAAATGAACTATTTAACATCCTACTTCTTTGTCGATTTTTGATTTGAAACCAAATTGAAGAAACATGAAGAAAAATCTCTACCAACTAATTAAACTTCACAACAAGTATATCTCAAAATACACTTCAGGAAAAGCTACATCTCATAAGATTTTAAAGAAGATTAAACGATTTAGAGAACAAATTGGATTTGAAAACAAATTCAGAAAACTAGAACTTTCATTACTTGCAAGTGGACTTATCCTCATTGGATCAACGCAAGCCAATGCACAAATCAGCTTCGGAAGCACTCAGACTAATCCTTTTAATATCCAACCAGCTTCTGAAACTTGGTCTCAACCAAGATTTATAGATTTGGATGGTGATGGAGATTTGGATATAACAAACGTTATATCTTCCGAATTTGTTTTTATCGAAAACATAGGTACTTCAACGTCACCAAACTTTACTGCTCCAGATACCAATTCATTTAATATTCCTGGAGGTTTTCTTCCTCCAAACCATGATTTCTGTGATCTGGATAATGATGGTGACTATGATCTTATGATCTATGAGTACAGTTATTTATTTTCATATTATGAAAATATAGGTTCATCAACTAATCCTTCATTTGGCACTGTACAAACCTATCCTTTTAACCTTCCTTCAACTGGTCAACACTTTACACCTGATTTTGTAGACCTTGACAATGATGGAGATTTCGACTTGATGATGGGAAATTACAATGGTGGATTCACTTATTATGAAAATACTGGAACAGCTTCATCTCCATCATTTGCAGCTGCCACTACAAACCCCTTTGGTTTATTGACTTCCTCATCAGGCTTTTATACGAAACTAGATTTTGCAGACCTTGATAACGATGGTGACTTAGATTTAATGGCTGCTTTTTCTGTTTCAGGTGATGCTGAAATCAGATATTATGAAAATATAGGTAGCGCATCGACACCCAATTTTGCTGCGGCTCAAACAGATCCATTTGGGCTACCTGCTGCAGACAAAATTCGTTCATGTTCCTTTGGTGATTTGGATGGTGACGGAGATATGGATCTTTTATCTACAGACATTCATCAAGATTTAACTTTACCAGGTAACCCATGGGTAATTGATTACTTGTATTACGAGAACACCACACCAAACACATCTTTAGTTTCAGAGCAAAACGAAATTGGAATATCTGTTTTTCCTAATCCTGCCACCAATGAGTTGAACATTGTAACAGAAGAGAATGATGTGATTAGCATTATTAATGTACTTGGCGAAATAGAAATGAAAACCAATATAAACGTTGGACAAACGGTGGTAGACATCTCTCCTTTACCTGCTGGTATTTACTTTTTGAAATCTGAAAAATTAGATAGTACTTTGAAGATTATCAAAAACTAACTTCATGCAATTGCAGCCATTTTCAGCCATTTATAGTCCACAACTACCAGAACTTCTCGGTAAGCTTAAGTGTTCAATTGTCATTTCAACTTATCAAGCAGGAAAAGTCATCGCTTTAAGTCCCAATGAAGAACAGAATTCGATGCTTATATTACCTAGAACTTTTGCCAATCCTATGGGAATTGCAGTAGATGGTAACAGAATGGCAATCAGCACGAAAAATGAGATCATTACTTTAGCCAACTCAGTAGAGTTGGCTAAATATTACCCTAATAAACCTGATGTTTACGATAATCTTTGGGTTCCAAGAGCTACACACTTTACTGGCACTGTTGATATGCATGATGTTGCATTTGGAAAAGACGGAATATATGCCATAAACACTTCATTTTCTTGTGTTTGCAAAGTAGATTCATTCTACAATTTCGTTCCAGTTTGGCAACCTCCATTTATTACACAACTTGCTTCTCAAGATAGATGTCATTTGAATGGACTGGTAATGAAAGAAGGACTCCCCAAATACGTAACAGGTCTTGGACAATCAGATCAAGCTGATGGTTGGAGAGATCAAATAACTTCAGGAGGATTCTTGATGGACATTGATTCAAATGAAATGATTGCTGAAGGTTTAGCAATGCCTCATTCGCCAAAATTGTATCAGGACAAGATTTATCTTTTGCTATCTGCAAGCGGTGAGTTTATTTCTATCGATCCCATTACCAAAGAAAAAGAATTGATCAAAAAATTCGATGGCTTTTGTAGAGGATTAGCCATTCAAAACGATTTTGCCTTTATTGGATTCTCCAAATTGAGAAAGAACTCAAGTACATTCGGAAAGTTGTCCTTCTCGGAAAAAGCTAATTTCTCTGGTATCAAAGTCATTCATATTCCCACCGGTTCGGAGGTAGCAGCATTGGAATTTCAGATGAGTGTTGATGAGATCTATGAGGTTAATCTCCTTGAAAACTCTTTACGCCCAAACATTTTAAATACCATAAACGAAATCCATAAAAAATCTCTAAGCATTCCAGGACAATCTTTCTGGGCAAAATAGTTGACTGGTTCACTATTGAATAGTTTACGTTTATTTATTCGTTGCTTTGCCTCATTGGAAATGGATCGCCACTTTTGCATTTCATGAACTCAATTTAACGTTTCATGAAATGAGGTTCATTTGATTGTTTAGTCCAACCGATTTTTGGGGTAACTAAATCAATCAACATGAAAAAAACATTACTTTATTCATTCCTATTCTTACTATCTCTGAGTACTTACGCTCAAGGAGAATTCATACTTACTGTTCAACTGCCTTCTGGAGTTACTTCTACTAATTTCTCAATAACTGCCACAGCCAGTGTGGATTATACCTGGGAGACTATACCCCCTGGTACTAGCGGAAGTGGTACCTTTACGACCATAAATGGCGGGCAAAATCAAATAACTTCTTTGCCTGATGGTGCTCTCATAAGATTCTTAATTTCACCAACGAACTTAAATAGAATTACCGCAAGCACTTCTGTAAAGCCCTATTATCAAACTTTAGAGCAATGGGGAACGGCCAATTGGACAAGTATGCAATCTATGTTTAATAGTGCTACGAATTTGACAATTACAGCCACAGATGTTCCCAATTTAACCAATTGTACAACGATGCAAAGTATGTTTGGTAGTTATCCAAACAGCACGGTACCGATGATAAATACATGGAATACCTCTAGTGTGACAAATATGCAAAGTCTTTTTGATAATTCTTCATTTAATGATGATATAAGCAATTGGGATGTAAGTAATGTTACCAATTTCAGCACTATGTTTCGTCACAATTATAGTTTTAATCAAGACATATCCAATTGGGATGTGAGCAATGCTACAACCATGCATCAAATGTTTGCTAGTGCTACAACTATACCTGTACCTTTTAATCAAGATATCAGTGGTTGGGATGTGAGCAATGTAACAGACATGAGTTATATGTTTCAATATTGTTCATTTGATCAAGACCTTGGTGGTTGGGACATGTCTAACGTAACAAACGCCAATACAATGCTCACTGGAAGTGGAATGAGTACAGAAAACTATGATAATACTTTGATTGGTTGGTCGACTCAGTCACTAATAAACGGAGTTGATTTAGGAGCTTCATTCCTTACATATTGTAATGGTGAAGCCGCTAGAAATCAAATCATCAATAATTTTGGATGGAACATAACAGGAGATCAATTGGATTGTTCTTCTCAATGCACAGTAAACGTCCCTGATGCTAATTTTAAAGCTATTTTATTAGCAAACACCTCTATTAATACGAACAGTGATAATGAAATTCAGTGTAGCGAAGCGTCTGCATTCACAGGATCGATCAATTGTAGTAGTTTCAATATCAGCGATATGACTGGAATCGAGGCATTTACATCACTAACAGGGCTTGTTTGTAACAGCAACCTTATTACCAGCCTTGATCTGACATCGAACGCAGCCTTAGAAACACTTTGGTGTTATAGTAATCCTAATTTGACTTCAGTAGATTTAAGTAACTGTACTAATTTGATAGATTATACAGGTCAATTTACTTCTGTTGCATCTTTAGATTTTAGCAATTGTCCAAATATTGAATCTATTATTTGTTATGGAGGAAGTGGTAATAGTTATCTAACCAGTTTAAATTTAAGCAATTGCTCTGATTTGACTCATTTAGAAGCCTTTTGGCAACAACTGACTACGGTAGGTCTTTCAGACAATGTGAATCTTGATTATATCAATTTAACCGGGAATCAACTGTCTTCAATTGATCTAAGTAATAATACATTACTCACAACCATAAATCTTGGCGCTACATCATTGACATCAATTGATGTGAGTAATAATCCATCACTAACTACATTCCAGTGTTTTAATAGCGGACAGTTAACCGAAGTAAATGTTGCTAATGGAAACACCTCTGCTCTTACAACATTCTCTGCATGGAACACATCTAATCTAGTTTGTATTCAAATTGATGATGCCGACACAACAGGCTACAACTGGTCAGGTTCAAACTTTAGCTTTGATTCTGGTGTTGGTTTTAGTAACGATTGTGCAACATTCAGTAATATTTCTAAAATCGAAACAGAAAACATGCTGGATATATACCCAAACCCTACAACCTCCCAACTTACTATTGAAGTAACTCAAACTGAAGTTATCTCAATATACAATCTACTGGGTGAAGTTATTTTCACCACTACCCTTTCTTCAGGGAATAACGTGATCGATGTATCGCTTTTAAATCCGGGAGTTTATATGATCCAAACTGATTCCGGAAGAACGCAAAAGTTCATCAAAGAATAAATCGTAGGTTTTATTTGGTTTAAAGGCCTCTGTAGAAATACAGGGGCTTTTTTATTTGCTTAATTTCTCCAAGATCTTCTTATCTTCCTCAGTCAATTCGATCTTTCTTCTCTCCATTACTTTTTCAGCAACTTCGTAAGCTTTTTCTAATTTGAATTTCTCAAAACCTTCTTTTCCTCCCCATGAAAATGAGGGAACATGTTTAGCAGGAAATCCTCCGTCAAAAACATTGGCACAAACTCCTACTACCGTTCCGGTGTTGAACATCGTATTGATGCTACTTTTCGAATGATCTCCCATGATCAATCCACAAAACTGCAATCCTGTCTCGATGTAATCATTCTCTAGATAAGAATAGGCTCTTACATTAGAGTAGTTGTTCTTCAAATTCGATGTATTGGTATCAGCTCCCAGATTACACCATTCACCTAGAACACTATTTCCCAGATAACCGTCATGCCCTTTATTCGTATACCCTAGAATAACAGAATTTCCAACTTCACCACCTACTTTACTGAAAGGGCCTATGCTAGTAGGTCCGTAGATTTTTGCACCCATCTTAAGAACTGCATGCTCGCATAATGCCAAACCACCTCGAATCAAACATCCTTCCATGATCTCGGCATCTTTACCAATATAGATAGGTCCTTCAGAGACGTTTAGAACAGACGCCAAAACCTCTGCTCCTTCTTCGATGAAAAGATTTTCCTCATCTCCGATCAGCGTATTGGATTCATGCAATGGTTCTGATTCTCTACCTGCCGTTAGCAATGCAAAATCGGATTCCAACTCCTGTCCATTCAATCGAAAAATATCCCAAGGTCTTTTCACCATGCTCACATCCATGTCATATTCCAACCGTGTGCTCCCTTTCAGAATCTTTTCAAAGTTTGCTGTGCTCGCTGGAAAAGGTTTCAGAGCAAGCACCTCCCCATTCTTCATCAAGATCTGTCCGTCCTTCAATTCTTTAATCGTTTCCACTAAATCTTCAGTAGGTAAAAGACCTGCCACAATCCCAAGTTCGCAGGCTTCATCTATTCCATTGAACTTAATAGATAAATAATCTTTCGTACGCACACCTATTTCTTCACCAAGGTACTTCTCCCATTTTTCTCGAATCGTAAGAATTCCAACGCGCAAATAAGAAACGGGTCTAGTAAGTGTAAGTGGTTGTAAACTGGTGTGACCTAATCCGTCAAAAAGAACTGTAGACATAATTTTAATTATTGATTCGGAACAAATCTAAATAAAAAAACCCTGACGAGATCGCCAGGGTTTTTTACTTTAAGTAATGTAATAATTAATCTATGGTAAGATTATTATTTTCTTTTGTATCTGCTGTTGAACTTATCAATTCTTCCTGCAGTATCTACTAATTTCTGTTTTCCAGTGAAAAATGGGTGAGACATGTGAGAAATATCCAACTTGATCACTGGGTATTCATTTCCATCTTCCCAAGTAACTGTTTCTTTACTAGGAGCACAACTTTTAGTTACAAAAGAATAGTCATTTGACATGTCTTTGAATACAACTAAACGATAGTTCTCTGGATGTATATCTTTTCTCATTTTCTTGCGTCTTAAATTATTTAGGGCTGCAAATGTACAATTTCATTTTATTTCGACCAACGTTTTAACCTATTTTTTTACTGCTTTTTTCACTTTGTATTACCGGCCATCCCAAAATAACAGTACATTCTGCAAAGATATGAGTATATTCGCATCTCTCAAAGATAATGATCAGAAGCATATTACACATACTGTTTTTTGTTGCTATTTCAACCTGGGGTTATGCTCACGATTACTACATGAGTGTAACCAAAGGGAATTACAATAATGAATCCCAGATGATGGAATGCTCCATGAAAGTTACCGCTCATGATCTCGAGAATGCTATTCGGGCTCTGTATGGAAAAGCTTTCGATCTGGATGACAACACTCAGCTTCATAGCCAAAATGAACTTTTAAAAAAATATCTCCTTTCAAAGATTGAAATCATGATTGATGGGAAATATATAGATCTTGAATATGTTGGTTTCGAGTTGGAATTGAATGAAGATCTCTGGATCTATTTTCAATTCAAAGCCCCGGACCAAACATTTGAATACAAAAACAATATACTAACCGAACTCTTTGCAATGCAGCAGAATGTAACTCATTTTAAGAGTGATAGATGCGAGAAGAGTTTTGTTTTTACTAAAAATCAATCATTAGAAAAATTTGAATGCAATGACTAGAGTATTAGGACTGATCTTATTGACATGTAGCATTTCTACTTACGCCCAGGAGAACTACAACAACAATAAATTCAAACAACTCCATGAGGAATTAGCAACGCCTAATGTCTATCGAACAGGAAGTGGAGCTCCAGGACATCAATACTATCAAAACCGTGCGGATTACTCAATGGAGATCACCTTGAACGATGAGAAACAACAAGTTTCAGGTAAAGAGACTATCCAATACCACAACGCGTCACCGGACCCACTTGATTATATCTGGATCCAGCTAGATCAAAATGTGAGAGCTAATAGTTCAGATTCATACAAAATCAGAACAGGAACTATGGATGAGATCGGATTTTACACGCTAAGTAAGATCGACAACCAAGAACAATACGATGGAGGTTTTAAAATTCAGAAGGTCACGAATGATAATGGAAAAGAACTTCCTTATGTGATCAATCAGACCATGATGAGAATTGATCTAGAAAAAACACTGATGCCAGGTGAGTCCGTTTCATTCAACATGGAATGGTGGTATAACGTAAATGATCGTTTGAAACTAGGAGGACGATCAGGATATGAATATTTTGAGGAAGAAGGAAATTACCTATACACCATTGCTCAATTCTATCCAAGAATGTGCGTTTATAATGATGAAATTGGGTGGCAGAATAAGCAATTTCTTGGAGCAGGAGAATTTACACTACCATTTGGGGATTATGAAGTAAAACTTACCGTACCTTCTAATCATGTAGTCACCGCTACAGGTGAACTTCAAAATCCTTCAGAAGTTCTTACAGCTGTTCAGATAGAAAGATTGGAGCAAGCTAAGAAAGAAACTGTTCAACCCGTTTTTATTATCAGTGAGAAGGAAGCAATCAAGAATGAAAAGACGAAAGCGAATGGTACAAAAACTTGGATATTTAAAGCACAGAATGTTAGAGATTTTGCATTTGCTTCCAGCAAGAAATTCATCTGGGATGCAATGACCGTAAAACAATCTACAAAGGACGTTCTCGCCATGTCGCTTTATCCTAAAGAAGGTAATCCTTTGTGGGAGCAGTATAGTACCAAAGCGGTTGCTCAAACATTAAGAACTTACTCGAAGCACACCTTTGATTATCCATATCCAGTAGCCATAAGTGTACATACCCACAGAATTGGGATGGAATACCCAATGATCTGTTTTAATGGAGGAAGACCTGATGAAGATGGTACTTACTCAGAAAGAACGAAGTATGGAATGATCAGCGTGATCATTCATGAAGTAGGACATAACTACTTTCCAATGATTGTTAATTCAGATGAACGTCAGTGGACTTGGATGGATGAAGGATTGAACACTTTTCTTCAATTCCTTACTGAAAAAGAATGGGATAAAGATTATCCATGTAGAAGAGGACCTGCACATCAAATCGTAGACTACATGGGAGGAGATAAGAACTTTATCACACCTATAATGACCAACAGTGAATCATTGTGGCAATTTGGACCCAATGCCTATGGTAAACCTGCCACTGCTCTAAATATTCTTCGGGAAACGATCATGGGACGTGAATTATTTGATCACGCATTCAAGACTTATGCTACCCGTTGGATGTTCAAACACCCTACTCCGGCTGATTTCTTTAGAACTATGGAAGATGCTAGTGCTGTAGATCTTGATTGGTTTTGGAGGGGATGGTTCTTTACGAACGATCATGTAGATATTTCTATTTCAGATGTGAAGTACTATAAACTCAGTACACAGAATCCAGAAATCGAGAACAAGATCAAAGAAAAAGAAGAAGATGAACTCTGGAGCAAGGATGTTACCCAAAATGCAAACAAAAAAGAGGGAAAATCCTATCTAGAACAAGACCCTACTTTGATTGATTTCTACAATAAGTATAATAAATATGCTGTAACTGAAGCCGATAAAAAGTCCTATCAGGAATTTTTAGATGGATTGTCTCCACAGGAAAAAAAGATCTTAAACTCAGATAGAAACTATTATGAAGTTCATTTTGACAATTTAGGAGGACTTGTTATGCCGGTGATAATTGAATTCACCTTTGAAGACGGAACGAAAGAAGTTCAACGAATTCCGGCTGAGATTTGGAGATTGGATAACTACAAGATCAGTAAAGTCTTTATTTCTGAGAAAAAGATCATTTCCTTTCAATTAGATCCTTTCTTAGAAACTGCTGACACTGAAGTGAATAACAATTCCTGGCCAAGAAAAATGGAACCAACGCGCTTTGAACTTTATCGAGAGAACTTCGGATATGGGCAAGCTCCCAATCCAATGAAAGAAGCTAAGAAGTAGTTCATTTAATGCAACCTTTACTGATTATTTTTCATCTTATATTTCAATGGGAATACTAAAAACTTTCAGCGTTTTCGTATTGATCTTTGTTTTTTTCGGATGTAAAAAGATCGATAAATTCACACAATTCAACCTCGAGTATACCGAGACTTTTACAATTCCCTCTTCTGTTGGAATGAATTTACCTTTCAATTTTATATCGCCCGATATAGAAACAAATTCAACAACTGAATTCGAGATCAACGACACGCGTAAAGACCTCATTGAAGAGATCAAATTGACAAAATTAGAGTTAACATTAAAATCTCCTTCGTCCAGTGATTTTAGTTTTCTGAAATCTGCCGAGATCTTCATTAGTGCAGATGGTCTAAGTGATGCCAAAGTTGCATTCATAGAAGATGTCCCCAACAATGTGGGTAAAAATCTCTCTTTACAAACAACGGAGGCCGATCTTCAGGAATATATCAAAAAGGATAAATTTGAACTTCAACTGAAAGTGGTTACAGACAAAATCATTGCCGCTGATCACGAAATCGAATCTTATGCTGTTTTTTATGTAGACGCCAAGATTCTTGGACAATAACTCGAGATAAACTTCGTAGTTTTGAAGTACAAGATCGTTTAATCTGGAGACCGAACAAAATAAAGTGAAACATCCTGAATGGTGGGCAACAGTGCTCCTCTTTTTATTTTTAATGGGAATTGGTATGAGTGTCAATACCACAGGAGATAATGGAGATAGTGTAATGCACTATTTGTTTTCTCATTATTCATTCTCGCATCCAGAGAACTTTCTAGATCATTGGGCGAAGCCCCTTTTCGTGCTACTGAGCTCGCCATTTGCTTATTTCGGTTTCAAAGGCATGATCATCTTCAACGTGCTATGTACATCACTTACTGCTCTTTTTACCTATTACATTGCTAGAAACCTCCAACTAAGATCTGCCCTACTCATCTTTCCTTTTTTTCTTGGAGCTCCATTGTTTTTTCAACTCATCTTTTCAGGATTAACGGAATATCTATTTGCCCTGATCACCGTGATAGGCATATACTTGATTCAAAAAGACAAGTTGATCTCTGCTATCATTCTGATCTCATTTCTGCCCATGGTAAGATCCGAAGGTCTTATCGTTATTGGAGTTTTTGGAATCTATTTACTACTCGAAAAGCATTTGAAATTAATGATACTATTACTAACGGGGCAGTTAACATACACTTTGATTGGAGCCATTTATCATCAGGATCTTCTTTGGGTTATGAATGACATTCCATATACAAATGTCGGAAGTCCATATGGACATGGTGGACCATTCGACTTTATTTTCAAATTAATGTTTGTAATCGAGAAGCCAATCATGTTATTACTGACCCTTGGAATCAGTTACGGAGTTTATCAGCTAGTCGTTATGAGAGATTACAATAAAAACAAGATAAAATACATTCTGATTTCTGGAACATTTTTCGCTATTCTTAGCTCACATTCACTCTTCTGGTATCTGGGCATTTTTAATTCCATGGGACTCCCAAGAGTATTGATCGTCATTGTGCCTCTTGCGATAATTATCTCTCTTGAATCCATCGAAATAGTATACAAAAAGATAAAACAGCCTAAGTACATTAAAATCGTCCTAGTCTCATTGTCTTTACTGGTATTAGGCTTTCCCTTTATTCCTAAAAACAATGGTTTGGTTTACGATCAATACATGTTCAATGTAGTAGACCATGATCTGATCGAAAAGGAAGTAACGCCTTATGTCAAGGAGACTTTACCAAATTATAAAGAACATGTACTTTACTTTTCACATCCCTATTTAAGTTGTGCTTTGGAGGTTGATTATTTTGATCACAATAAGCACATGGAAATGCAGCATGTTCTTGAAATGGATCTGAACCCAGGCACCTTGATCATTTGGGATAACTGGTTCAGCATATCTGATGGAGGTATTCAATTGGAGCAATTGTTGAACCACCCTCATTTTAAAATGCGGGCAACGTTTCACAGAATATCTTCTGATGAACAATTTAAATTTGTCATATTCGAAGTTATTGAAAAAGGATCCGAAAATATTTGAAGTAAAGAGTTATCCTATTCTTAAGATCTACGAAGAACATTTTGAGATCAAAGCCTTAGATCATTGGGAATTCAGACCATTCCAGTACTCTTCAATTTCCTCGATCGAATGTTTCAACCCAAACTCGAAATGGTACAATAAGATCATGAACTATGGTCATTTCAATAGATTTTTTGAAGATTTGGAACCATCCATTTTGAGAATCAACTTGAAGAATGGAGGAAACTGGGAATACAAATGTCCCTTTCGCATAAGTAATGATTTTCGTTCCTTTCTAGGAGAAATCTCAGATAAATTGAAATAAAATAAACTAGTCAATAGCACTTAATCGATCTAATGTAGGCTGATGATAGTCATCTATTTCAAGAACCTGCTGATATAGTTCTATAGCTTGTTTTTTATTTCCTCTGAACTCATACATCCAGCCCAAATTATAGATTGCATCAATATACTGTGGATTAAGTTCCATTGCTTTTTGAAAGTTCTCCATCGCATGATCAATTATCGTATCCTTACTATATTGATCCATATCATCTCGATAGGAAGCTACATAAGTATTTCCAATATTGAAGTAACATTCTTCATTAGCAGGTTCAAAAGACAAAATCAAGTTAAAAGCCATTCTGGCTTCTTGATATTGCTCCATTTTAATAAGAAACAAGCCCTTGTTCCTTAAAACTTCATAACTATTAGGTTCGATATCCAGTGCAGCATCATAGTAAGACAATGCTTTTTCATCCATTTCAGAAGCTAACAGGTTTCCCATATGATGTAACGCATCGTAATAGTCTCCTTTTGTTTCAATCGCTGTCTGATAAGAAGATTTTGCATTTTCTTTCTGTCCAATCAACTCAAAAACCATCGCTTTGTAGAAATATGCCGGTGCATGAAATTTATCCTGCCTCAATGCTGCATCAAAATTAGCCATAGCCTTTTCAAAATTTGGTTTACCCATGTTGATGCGGCCTTCAAGAACTAGCGCCTCCAGATAAGTAGAATCAAGTTTCAGTGTTTCTAACAAATAGATCTCCGATTGCTCATACAACGCAGGATTTTGGAGATAGGACCCCTGATTAAACAGGATATCTGCCTTAAGGTAAGTTAATGCTGGTACCTCAGGTGTTAGTTTCAACGCACGATTAATATCCTCAATCGCCTTTTCAAAATCAAATTGCTCTTTATAATAGAACGCTCTTTTATAATATCCATTTGGACTTTCAGGATTTTGAATGATCTCTTGATTGATCTCCTCAAGGGTACTTTTAGTGACCTCCTGTTCAACATCCATTGCTATTTCTGATTCCGGTGCTTTTTCTGGTTTTTCTTTACATGATCCACAAAACAGCGCCAACCAACTAACTCCTAATACAAGTAGAATTCTATTCATAAAATTAAAAATGCCCTGCCCGTCATATGACGAACAAGGCAAATTTAACCATTTATCTCTAAAAGGTATTTGAGAAATGAAGCAACGGATTATTTCATTGCTTCCACGATAGCCGCTTCTAATTCTTCGGTCAGTTCTGGATTATCTTTCAACAGTTCTTTCACTGCATCTCTACCCTGCCCCAATTTCGTATCACCATAACTATACCATGAACCACTCTTATTAATGATTCCATTTTCAACCCCAAGATCAATGATCTCACCAATCTTAGATATACCTTCACCATACATAATGTCAAACTCAGCCTGTCTGAATGGAGGAGCAACTTTATTCTTAACGATCTTCACTCTTGTTCTGTTTCCAACAACATTCTCACCATTCTTAATTGCTGATGATCTTCTGATATCAATTCTAATGGAAGAATAGAATTTCAATGCATTTCCACCTGTTGTCGTTTCAGGGTTTCCGAACATCACTCCTATTTTATCTCTCAGCTGATTGATAAAGATGCAGCAGGTATTTGCCTTATTGATACTAGCAGTTAACTTTCGTAGCGCTTTAGACATTAATCTAGCCTGCAACCCCATTTGACTATCTCCCATTTCACCTTCTATCTCCGCCTTTGGAGTTAATGCTGCAACAGAATCCACAATAAGAATATCAATAGCTCCCGAACGGATCAGGTTATCTGCAATTTCAAGAGCCTGTTCTCCGTTATCAGGTTGAGAGATCAATAGATTTTCTGTATCTACTCCCAATGCTTCTGCATAAAATTGATCAAAGGCATGCTCTGCATCAATGATGGCTGCAATACCACCTTTCTTTTGAGCCTCAGCAATCGCATGTATTGCTAAAGTTGTTTTACCTGATGATTCAGGACCATAAATCTCAATGATCCTACCTTTTGGAAATCCTCCCACTCCAAGTGCTCTATCAAGCGTAACTGAACCTGAGGAAATTACTTCTACCTTCTCAACTGCCTGATCACCTAAACGCATGATCGTTCCTTTTCCATAAGACTTGTCTAATCTGTCAAGTGTTGATTGTAAAGCTTTTAGCTTCTCTTTATTTACTTCTGCCATCGTGTTTTGTGTTTGTTTTGAGCAAAGATATAGGGATTACATCGTAAAGTGTTTACGTTGTAAGATTATTTCCTAAATTGTTTCAGATTTTAACAAAATCCTATTCCAAATTACTCTCCACAGATTTCAAGAATTTGGGCTGAGTGATTCTTTGTATTAACCTTTTCAATTACGTGTTTGATCACACCATTTTCAATGATAAAGGTAGTCCTGTGAATACCATCATACTCTCGTCCCATAAATTTCTTCAATCCCCAAGAACCATAGGCATCAATAATTTTGTGATCCGTATCTGCGATCAAATGAAATGGTAATTTATACTTTTCAATAAAATTTTGATGCTTCTTCTCATTATCTGCACTTATACCTAGTAACTCAAAACCTTTCTTTTTCAATTCTTCAAAATTCTCAGCCAGATTACAGTTCTGTGCTGTACAACCAGGTGTATTGTCTTTTGGATAAATAAATAAGATCAATTTCTTTCCACTAAAGTCGCCCAAACTAACCGTTGAACCATCTTCTATTGTCCCTTCAAAATACGGAGCCTTATCTCCTGCTTTCAGTCTTTTCATGTTATGTTCTTCAATGTTTTATTCCATAACAAAACTACCTAATAATTGTTTAGCCAATGCTAGCTGAAAGATTTGAAAGACTCGTACTAATCTCACAAGATATAATTTGTATAATTTTAGTATTTTTAAGGATCATTCATTCTTGATAATATACTATGTTCACCATTGATCAAATTGAAGCTGCTCACCAAAAGGTAAAATCTGGAGCTGATTTCCCAAAATACATTCAAGAAATAAAGCAAATTGGTGTCATCGCTTTTGAAACTTGGGTATTTGATAGTCACACGGATTACTTTGGGAAAAATGGGTTCCACTCTAAATCTCTACCTCAATATTCTGGATTAGACATCAGCAAAGTATGTGAAAAGAAGAAGTTTATCTCTTATTTGAAGAGCCACCAAAATGGAGAAACAGACTATCACACCTTTTGCAAGCATTGTGCTGAATCAGGCATTGAAAAATGGAAGGTAAATCTTGATGTATTGACATGCGTTTATTTTGATATGAATGGGAACGAAGTTTTAGTTGAAAGTATCCCTTCATCTTTATGACACAATAGAAATTCTGAATAATCATCACAGATAAACCAAATATCCATCTTATGGCAAAAAAAGGACCGATGCCTGATTTTAAAACGATAGATGACTACATTGCTCATCAACCCGTATTAGTGCAAACTAAACTCAATGAACTGAGAAAAATAATAAAAACCGTTGCTCCAGATGCTGTGGAAATTTTGAATTATAAAGTTCCTTCTTTCAATCTAGTTCCAAATGGTAAACGAGACCAACAGATCATGATGGCTGGATATGCAAAATTTGTGGGGTTCTATCCTTTCCCAACCACAATGGCTGCGTTCTCTGAAGAACTGAAGGCCTTTAAGCAAGGAAAGGGTTCTGTTCAGTTTCCTTTAGATCAGCCACTTCCTGAAGATCTAATCAAAAGAATGGTTGTTTTTAGAATGAAAGAGGTTCTCTCCCAATCAAAATAGTGTATGAAAAAGTTCTTCGTTTTAATTCTTTCCTGCTTTCCGTATTTCACTTACAGTCAGTCCTATGCTGAAGCTGAGAAGGCACTCAAAAATATCGATCGTATCGAGCAATTTGAGCAATTGATGAGAGATTATCCTGATTGGAAGATTTCACTGGACAAAACATTAGTTTCCGACTCTATCAAATTTCCACAAATTACCGGTGGAAAAATTGGGGATATTGTCAAGAAACAACATCATTCTAAAGCCCCCAAATTTGCATTAAAGATCCTTAAAGAAGTAGATGAAGAATTGTGTAAAGTGAAATACATCTATTTGGATGGTTCTAAACTATCATCTGCTAAGATTGATTCTATTCGCTCCATTATCCTAGAACGTTATAAGAATGGAGAAGAATTTGAAACACTGGTAAAAGAGTACACAATGGACGGCAACTCAACCGGAGATCTTGGCTGGTTTTATAAAGGTATGATGGTAGACGATTTTGATGCTGCCGTTCGAACTCGCAAACAAGGCGAAATATTCACAGTGGATGTTCCTCAAAACAACTGGTATTATGTAGTTTTAAAAACTCATTCAAATAAAACTGAACCAGTAAAACTGGGAATAAAGATCAAATACTTTTAACCCTACCCTAAATACGGTATTTACATCAACTTTTTGGCAGATATCACCAATTTATCATAGTATTGTCGCCCAAATAAATTACCTGATTAAACCTTTTCCATTCTACAGGGTCAGAGGTGATTAACAAAGACAAAACAATGAAACAAACAACGAGTATGAAGATGAGAGTAATACACCGATATTTGGGGTATTTTCTAGCAGGGATCATGGCTGTATATGCCTTAAGTGGAATTCTGTTGATCTTTAGATCAACCAGTTTTTTGAAATCAGAGAAAATAGAAGAGATTCAATTGGAAAAAGGATTATCTGAACAGGAGATAGACAGCAAAAAATTTCGACTGGGTCCAACGGAAAAGCAAGAGGATAATGTTATTTATTTTGAGCATGGTAAGTATGATACATCAACAGGTATACTGACATCAAAAAAAGAAGAACTGCCTTTTATCCTAGATAAAATGACACACCTGCATAAATCGTCAACAAATGACCCTCTATTTTTTCTAAATATCTTCTTTGGCGTTGCCCTACTCTTTTTTGTGGTTTCCGCATTTTACATGTACTTACCAAACACTTCTGTTTTCAAGAAAGGATTATATTTTAGTCTAGCTGGTGTCGCATTAACCTTGATTTTGATTTTCATTTAAATTAACTCCTATGAATTTGGTCTTGCCTGATCATGAAACTGATCGTCTTCGATTTAGATTACTTACTTCAGATGACTTCGAGAAATGGGTTCCCCTGTTTTATGAGGAGAACGTGGCCAAATTCCTAGGCATGGACACTAATAAGTCTCCTGAAGAAATGTGTCAACTTTGGTTTAACAAATGTTTTCACAGATATGAAAATGACCTCGGAGGAATGAATGTCTTGGTCGATAAAAATTTAGGTAAGATCATCGGTCAATGTGGAATATTGATACAGGAGGTCTTAGATGAACAGAGATATGAAATTGGCTATTCAATTCTCCCTGAATTCTGGAATAAGGGATATGCCAAAGAAGCCTCTTCTTATTGCCTCCAAAAAGCGTTTGAAATGAACTTAGATGACTCGATCATTTCTGTGATCCATGTAGATAATATTGGTTCTGAAACAGTGGCTCGAAACAATGGAATGACATTGGAAAAATTCGTTCCTGATTACAAAGGTTCTCCTGTCAATATCTTCTCGATTGAAAAGAATAATTGGAAAAGTAGATAGCCTTTTCTGAACCAATGATTGGTTTGTTTGTACTTACCTCCAAACCAATCACCTATGAGAACTATTTTTGCATTTGTCATTTTGACTATCCCCTTACTTTCCAACGGACAGAATAAAGCTATAAAGGCAGCATCTATTGATCTTCAATACCTAAGGGATTCAGTACACATTGAAAATATTGTCGAGTTTTATTCCTATTATGATCTGAAATTCAACCAAAAACCAGCTGTTCGATTCAAAGTAAAAATCACCAACCTCGGAAGCCAACCCATTCCCAATCTTAATCGGGTCAGTAATCGTGTAAAATTTCTGAAACTCTATTACAATGGAGAGGATTCCAATGACCTCAATCTAGGCAACGGAACAGAAGCCAATGATTGGCCTTGGTTTATTGAACCAGGTGAATCAGAAGAATTCTCGACAGGTTATTTGCTTGAAAAGGATGCTGGAATATTTAACCAAGCCCAACCCATGAACGTTACTTGGGTATATATGGGAATCCAATCTTCTACCGAAATCGTTGATCTCGTAAATAGAAAAATATTTTAAACCAGATTCTATCCATTTTAAAAATCATAAACAACTGTATATCTGTACTTTAACCACCCTCTAACTTTGTTTGGTAAATTTTAGTTAACTTTGTATTAATATTAATTTAACATTGATCGGGATTATCATTGTGTAAAACAAATAGAATGTCAAAAAAAACAAAACTTAAAAAAGAAGTAAAAAAGGCGGTAAAAACTTTAAATGCTAAGAAGAAAGCTGTAAACAAAGCTAAGAATTCATTGAAGTCTCTTGAAAAAGCTGCCAAAAAGAAGAAAGCTAAAAAGAGCGCTGTTAAGAAAGCGCTTAAAGTCGTTAAGAATAAAAAATCTGCGGTTAACAAAGCAGTTAAAAAAGCATCTAAAGCGAAAAAAGCGCTTAAAGCGGCTTAATAACTTTAGTTTAATAGTTGAAGAGGCATCCATTTGGGTGCCTTTTTTATTTCTCTACTTTGACCCGTGTCAAATCAAGCATATTAAGAGCGTTGCTCTCTACTCCACTAACTGATTTATTGTAAAACCGAAGTGTTTCTCCATAGTAGATAGGGATCACAGGAGCCTGTTCGTGCAAAATTTGATTCATTTGCTTGTAATAATTGTAGCGCAGTTCAACGCTGTCCTCTACTATCGCTTTTTCATAGATTGCATCATAACTCGCATCAGAAAAATGGGTATAATTCAAGCCATTATCCGGATAGAAGTTTTTGCTGTAAAACAATTGAAAATAATTGATCGCATCCGGAAAATCTGCAATCCAACTTTTTCTATAGAAGTTAGTTTCAAATTGAGCAATGGTAGTATTCATGTAAGACCCTTCTATTATATCTATGGTAACATCCAAGCCTAGTTCATCCAATTGTTTCTGTAAATACTCACACATTCCTTTATAATCGACCGTAGCTCTTAAAGTAATTTTAGGCTTATTCGAGGCATTTGCATAACCCGATTCAAGAAGTAATTTCTTTGCCTTATCCAGATCATAGTTAAATCCATCAATCGCATACTTGTCAAAATCTGGCATTCCCATTGGAATAAATCCTTTGGTAGCAGGAATACCGACATTGTTTCTGATGTATTTGATGATACCCTTTCTGTCAATCGCATATCCAATTGCCTGACGCACCTTTTGATTCATTAATATCTTATTATCGTCAAGTTCAATTTCTTCGTCCACTAAAATTCCTAGATACTCCGTATATAACCATGGTGTTTTGATCAAATAATGATCATTTTGAAGTCCTGATACAAGATCTCCATTAAGATCCAAAACATTATCCTTCTCATCTTCGTTAAGTCCCGAAATCATTTCAAAATTATTGTTCTTGAACTGAACCAATTCAGAGTGTTTGTCAGCAATGAATGAAACCGACACAGCATCGAGATAAGGCAATTGATTTCCTTGATCGTCCACCTCAAAATAATGTTCGTTTCTCCCTAGTACCATCTTTACATCGTACTTCCATTTTATCAATTTGAAGGGACCTGTCCCAATTGGATGCAGCCCAAACATTTCTCCTTCAGCCTCAACTACTTCATGTGGCACTATGTATCCATATGGAAGAGATAATTGATAAAGAAAGCTTGGTTGTGGTTGCTTTAAGAAGATCTTCACTGTGAAATCATCAATTGCAGCAATCCCCTTATAATTTGATTTTTTACTTCGATCTACATTCGAAAACACATATTTCCCAGGTGATCCAAACTCTGGATCCATGATTCTTGAATAAGAGTAGATCACATCATAGGCATTCAGTACTCTTGAACCGTCATTAAAATGGGGTGAATCCTGAAACAGTACTCCTTTTCTTAAGTAAAAAGTATACTCAAGACCATCTTTCGAAACCGTCCAATATTCAGCTAGATCTGGCTGAACCTTCATGTTCTGATCCAATGTAACCAACCCATTAAAGATATTACCTACAGCAATAAAATCTTCAAATCGAACAACACGCGCTGGGTCTAGAGTTTTAATATTTGCTGGCTCATTATATCTGAACAGCATGCCCATTTCTTCTGAGTCCTTCTCTTTTTCACCTCCACAACTACCAAACAAACCTGTCAGAATAATAGATAGCCCAAGGATAAACTTTTTCATATCAGTACATTTGATCATGTAATGATACAAAGAATGAAAATGGCTTTGTTTTACACGTAAATTACTTGTTAACAGTGATTACTTTAATTCTACTGTCAAAAACATCTGAGCAACTCATTAATTGACTGAAATATTCTGTTCGACCCAATTCTAGATAATCCTCCATAAAAGAAGTTTTTCGTTCAATCAACACACCATTTGGAAAATACTTCTGCTTTAAACTCAAGACTTTCCTAATGTTAACATCCTCCTTGAATTTCGCATCTCTAAACGCCCTAAGTTCCATCTTTTCTATAAATTTCTGAACTCTGGTCTTTTCCGCCTCAATCATCGATCGATAATCGCGATGCATTGATGATATCTTGTTTTCAATTGTTTTAAAAATATCGAATAAACGTTCTCTCTCATTTTCAAAATCGATGTTTTTGAGTTCGTTCTTTTGAATATATGACTTAATCAAAACAGCATTTTCATTCTGCAATTCTTCTAAGCTCACACCCAGGTCATTTAACAAGTCTAGATCACTTTTTTCAACAAATAAAAAACTATCACGCATTACAAGCAAAGGAAAAGATACCTTCAATTCATCGAACAGTCCTTTTAGTTGAAACCAATAAGCCAACTCTCCTGGACCTCCTACATAAGCAACATTGGGAAGTACTAATTCTTGATAAACAGGACGAAGCAATGCATTTGGACTTATGCAATCAGGATGCTTCGTAACTTCTTCCAAAGTAAGACTTCTTGATAGATTATGAATACGATAGCCTCCGTTTAGTATATCGATACGCTCTCGAATACCTTTTTCTATGTAAAAAAGATTGATATTCCTATGACTTACCTGAGCATGATAACCCAAATCAGAAAGTGAAGAATTTGCCAAGCTAACATTTCTATCCGTCACCTGTGCTTTGATCTCTTGAATTGCTATTTCGGAAAATAATTGTTTCAGTTTTGCGTCATCTCCATCGACAATAACAACCTTCCCTTCGAATAAGTCATGCACCCATTGTCTGGTAAAATCAGCCCAATTAGCATGTTCAAATGCCCTGTCAAAAAGATTTAATAATTCTTTCGCTCGTAAGGATGTCCCAAGTACCTTCGCTAATTCAAATTTAGTTTCCTCAAACAACAAAGTGTCTACACGTCCTACAGGACCTGTAGCTTTCTTTGAAGTACTTAGTTTCTTACCAAAAATATTCACCTGATTGATTTCCTCAAAATCGTGATCCTCGGTTGCCATCCAAAACACGGGAAGAAATTTCTTATCTTTCTGATGATCGTTCAATCGCTCGACTAACTTTAGAACTGAAATGATCTTATAGATGAAATACTTTGGTCCACCAAATAGATTCAACTGATGCCCTGTGGTGATGGTAAATGTATTTTCATTCAAAATTTCACCCCAAAACATTGGAATATCTATCTGCGCTCTATCATACTGATTCCTAATCGTCTGATAAAGCACCTCTCTGGAGCTTGCAGAAAAATCGCGACCTTCAGCTGCATTCAAAATAGACTCCAAGGAAGGAAAATCAAAAATAAAACCTTTTAATTCTTCTTTCTTTTCCAAATAATCTAGAATAAGATTAGAATCACCAGCTCTGGAAATATGATTTAATACCGAATTCGACATCCTCGCAAAAATATACTAAATTCACGAAATGTACATTTCAAAATAATGAGTTCAGAAACCCAACGGAATTTACTTAAAACTTTAGGACCAGGAATTCTATTTGCTTCCACTGCAATTGGCGTCTCTCACCTTGTTCAGTCCACTCAGGCAGGAGCCAATTATGGATTTAGCCTGCTTTGGGCTGTAATTATAGCCAATGTTCTGAAATATCCCTTTTTTGAATACGGTTCGAGATATGCGAATGCTACGGGAACAAGTATCATAGAAGGATATAAAAAACTAGGAAAACCTTTTATTTGGGGATATTTTATCATCACGATCGGTTCTATGTTTTTTGTAAGTGCTGCTGTAGGTAAGGTAACTACGGGATTTATGCAGAATCTGTTTGGGATCTCTTCTACTTACACCGCTATGACGATCATCTTTCTGATTTGTGGCGCAATACTGATCTCAGGAAGATATAAGGTTTTGGATGGATTAATCAAAATAATTGGCGGTGTCTTGCTGATCTCCACGCTTTTTGCTTTCATCATGACCTTGATCCATGGAAGAGTTGGTACTAAAGGCCTATTCGAAATGAATTGGTTCCCGGAGGGAGATAACGTGATCTTTCTGATTGCCTTAATGGGATGGATGCCTACCGCTGTAGATCTGTCTGCTTGGAATAGTCTCTGGACAGTTGAAAGAATCAAACAAACAGGTTATCGGCCTAAACTCAAAGAAACACTTTTGGACTTTCGAATCGGTTATTGGATCTCTGCTGCTCTGTCTATTTGTTTTGTGACCCTTGGTGCTTTTCTCATGTATGGAACAGATCAGAAATTCAGTCCATCTATGGCTGGCTTTGCAAATGAGGTAATTAATCTGTACACTACTACAATTGGAGAATGGTCGTATTTAATTATCGCGGCAGCGGCTTTCTCTATCATGTTTGGAACCTGTATTGCTATCTTTGATGGATATGGTCGATCTTTAGCCAAAGTTTCCTCGCTAATATTTAATACCAAATCGGTCTTGGAAAAGGAGGGAAGAAATTATCAAATTGGTGTCGCCATAACTGTTGTAGGTTCATTTCTGGTGATCGCTTTGTTTGAAAACAATGCCGATGGATTCAAATTTTTAGTCAATTTTGCTCAAACACTATCTTTCGTTTTAGCTCCTTTCATCGCTTGGGCAAATTTTAAACTGGTGTCCAAAAGTCAGATTGGAGAAAGCAGTCCGGGAGCCATAATGCGAGTAATTAGTATAACTGGGATTATCTTTCTATCTGGCTTCAGCATTTACTACTTATGGTTCTTAATTTCAGCCAGTTAATACTAAACATGAACTTATTGTTAATTCTGATAAATGATTAAATACTCACATATTACTTAGTATCTTTGCATATCTGGGTTTTTAGGCCCATTTTTACTCAACATAAACCTCAAAATTTGAAACCTATTATGAAATCGATCTTTACGTTAGTTGCATCAATGTTTTTTGTTGCTAATTCTTTCGCTCAGGACGACAACAACTTTCTTAGAGAAAAGGGTGTTATTGATCTTTATCCCTTTTATCATGGTGTTGCCTCTGGAGACCCTTTAGATGATGCTGTCATACTTTGGACTAGGGTTACGGATGATACCTTGACTGCAGACTCTGTTTTAGTAAACTGGAGAGTGGGGACAGATACAACCATGTCAACAATTGTTACTAGTGGATTCGGATATGCGAAAGCAAGCAAAGATTGGACTTTCAAAGTGGATGCTACCGGACTTCAACCAGGAACTTGGTATTACTACGATTTTGAGGCTTTGGGAGAGAATTCCATTATGGGACGTACGAGAACTGCTCCTGTTGGAGATATTGACAGTTTAAGATTTGGTGTTGTTTCATGCTCCAGCTATGAACATGGCTATTTTGGTGCTTACAGACACTTAATGGACCGAAATGACATTGATTGTATCCTGCACTTGGGAGACTATATTTACGAATACGAAGTAGGTGGATATTCAAATAATATATCAGGTCGTACTTATGAACCTACGAACGAAATTATAACCTTGGAGGATTATAGAATCAGACATTCCCATTATAAACTTGATCAGGATTTAAGAAAATTACACCAGCAATATCCATTCATCGTAGTTTGGGATGATCACGAATCTGCTGACAATTCCTATCATGACGGAGCTTCGAACCATGATCCTGGAACCGAAGGACTTTGGACAGATCGTCTTGGTGCATCTGGACAAGCCTACCATGAATGGTTACCAATCCGATCGCCACAACCTGGTAATATTCAAATTTATCGTTCATTTGAATTTGGAGACCTTATTAACTTGCCAATGATCGATACTAGAATAGAAGGTAGAGATGAGCAAATTTCCAGTCAAGCAGATGCTAATGATCCAACCAGAACTATGCTTGGTGCAGTTCAGTACGCTTGGCTAACAAACAATTTAGGTAACTCGACCAAACAATGGAATATTGTAGGGAATCAAGTTATGATAGCTCCTTTAGAAGCTTTTGGAAATCCAGTCAATTATGATCAATGGGATGGTTATGCATATGAAAGAGGTCAGCTATTGAATTTTGTAGATACGAATGTGACAAACTTTATAGTTCTCACTGGAGATATTCATACATCTTGGGTAAACGACATTCCAAATAGTGGATATGATGCTTCTTCATGTACTTCATCTTCAGGAGTTGAATTTGTGGTTACCAGCGTTACGTCTCCTGGATTTGATATTGGTGTTGGATCAAGTGTTATTCAAGCCGCAAATTCACATATTCATTATGTAGACCTAAGTAAAAAA
This sequence comes from Flavobacteriales bacterium, assembly GCA_020635565.1. Lineage (GTDB taxonomy): Bacteria > Bacteroidota > Bacteroidia > Flavobacteriales_D > Parvicellaceae > Parvicella. The sequence goes on from JACJZN010000006.1 coordinate 338,527, forward strand.
GGATATGGAGTTCTTGATGTAAACAAAATGAGAACTCAATTTGATTTTTATTACCTAAATGATGCTGAAGACGTAAATACAGGTCAATATCACGGAGCCAGCTATTATGTTAATGATGGCGAACATTGTGCAAATGAAGCTTCAGGACCATCGAGTAGACCTGGACCATTTCCAATATTTGCACCTCAACCAGAGGAAGCCGACCCTTCATCGGTCCCAGAATTAAAAACCCCTTCCTTTGTGGTTTTAGGAGCATATCCTAATCCAGCAAATGATAAAGTAACTTTTCAATTATACGCGGATCAAACAACACCGATTAATATACAAGTATTTGACATGCTTGGAAGAAAGGTTTTTGAAGATTTAATGACCAACGTTCATATAGGTGTAAATTATGCACAATTTGAAATCAATGATCTTGAGAAAGGAACCTACCAATTTGTGATTAGTAATGGAATGTACAAAGTGACAAAATCCATCATTAAATATTAAACATGAAAACAATCAGACTTGCCATTTTAGGGATATTCAGTTCACTACTAATCAACTCAGCATTAGCCCAAACTGAGTACCTTAGAGAGAAAGGTATTACTGACTTATATCCATTTTATCATGGAGTAGCATCAGGAGATCCACTAAGTGATAGAGTTATTTTATGGACAAGAGTTACTGATGACACATTAACTGTTGATTCAGTACTAGTAGAATGGCGTGTTGCTACAGACACCACAATGATGAATATTGTGAGCAACGGAAGCGGATATGCCAAAGCAAGTAAAGATTGGACATTCAAAGTTGATGCAACTGGACTAACTGAAAACACATGGTATTATTATGATTTCAGAGCATTAGGTCACTTTTCACTCCGAGGCAGAACAAGAACCGCTCCTGTAGGTGATATAGACAGTTTAAGATTTGGTGTAGTTTCCTGTTCAAATTACGAGCACGGATATTTTACACCCTATAAATACTTAACTCAGCGTAATGATGTTGATTTCATCTTGCATCTAGGTGACTATATTTATGAATATGGTGCTGGAGGTTATTCAGCAAATCTTAGTGGAAGAATAAATGAGCCTGCAAATGAAATAATTACCTTATCAGATTATAGAATAAGACATTCGCATTATAAACTGGATGAAAACCTAAGATGGATTCATCAAAACTATCCTTTTATTACAGTATGGGATGATCATGAAAGTGCGAATGACTCGTATAAAGACGGAGCAGAAAATCATGACCCAGCTACTGAAGGATCTTGGACAGATCGACTCAGTAACTCCGGTCAGGCTTACCACGAGTGGTTGCCAATTCGATCGCCAGAGGAAGGTGATATTAGAATCTATCGATCGTTCCAGTTTGGAGATTTAATCAATCTACCAATGGTTGACACCAGAATTGAAGGACGTGATGAGCAAGGAGGAGCAGGTGATACAGATGATCCAAATCGATCAATACTTGGATCAGAACAATACGATTGGTTGGTTGATAATCTTTCAAATTCAACCGCTCAATGGAATATCGTGGGTAATCAAGTTATGTTTGCTCCACTTGAAGTATTTGGATTTCCCGTTAACTACGATCAGTGGGATGGATATAATTATGAAAGAGAACAACTTTTGAATGTTTTAGCTGATAGTAATATCAATAATTTCATTGTATTAACAGGAGACATTCACACTTCTTGGGTAAACGATATTCCCCTAAACAATTATGACGCATCTAGTTGTACAGGATCTGCCGGAGTTGAATTTGTTGTAACAAGTGTAACTTCAACCAGTTTTCCATTTAATGTAGGACCAAGTCTGATTCAATCCATGAACTCTCACATGCAATACATCAATCTTAGTGAGAAGGGTTATGGAGTTATGGATGTAAGTAAAACCAAGACCCAATTTGATTATTACTATATGAGTGATATCGAGGACCCTAATTCAAGTCAGTATTTTGCGGATGGCTACATGGTTCTTTCTGGTGAAAAATGTGCACAACAGTCACAGGGATATTCTTCTCGGCTTGTTCCCAATCCATCTCTTGCCCCTGAGGAACCAATACATATGACCAATGGAATTGAGGATCTTGTTTATGAAGAATTCATTATAATGAGTGCCTATCCGAATCCATCTTCGTCTAATATTACTTTTCAAATCTATTTGAACGAAGAGACTGACTTGAATTTTGAGATATTTGATACTGAGGGTAGAAAAATATACAACGATCAAATCTCAACTGGAAAAGTCGGTGTAAACTATGTCCAAGTTGAAACTACATCTCTTTCTCAAGGCATCTATAGTTTTGTATTTTACAATGATGTCAATCGAGTTGCAAAAACGGTTGTAAAATCAGAATGATGATCACGAAAGTTTTTTTTGAGAGTCTTCCAGATTTTCATACCTATTTTGACAATCTACAGCAACTGTACTCCGAGGGGAAAACTACAGGTAATAATCAAGATGAAAAATTCCTGAATTATACCAAACTTACTATCGCAAGAACCCAAAGAGGCTTAAAAACGTTAGTTCCTTCTGAAGATCTAATTGAACTCGTGAAAAAGAGTCCTCGCACGAATTGGCTTGTTATTACTGAAGGTTGGTGTGGCGATGCTGGTAACATCCTTCCATTTATCGTAAATCTGGCAAATGCCGCTGGCAACATTGACCTTCGAATAGTATTACGTGATGAAAATCCGGAAATAATGAATCTGTTTCTCACGAACGGTGGACGTGCTATTCCTATTTTTGTTGCAATGGATCAAAACATGAATTATCATGATCATTGGGGTCCTAGACCTCAACCAGCGCAAAATATGGTTATCGAGCATAAGGGAAATCCAGTGGTCCCTTATGAAGAATTTCAGATTGCATTGCAGAAATGGTATTTGCATGATAAAGGACAAACACTGGATAAAGAACTTCAACAATACTTCCAATTGTAACAAAACAATTTTGTCTGATTATAGTTATTAATTAGATACATTTGGAATCTAGTGAAGAGCCTTCTACTAACACTATTCATATTTCTGTCTTGGGTTAATTATTCCCAGAATATCAGCGGTTATGTATTGGATGAATCCAACGCTGGTGTTCCGTTCGTGAATATTTATGTAAAAAATCAGGGCTCAGGAACTACAACTGACGGAGACGGAAAATACTTCTTAAGATTCAGTGATCCAGGCGTTTATGATATTGTTGTTTCCAGTGTAGGATTCGAGACTCAGGAGCTCAGGGTCATCATAGAAGGAAATAATGAGATCGTTCGCAATATTTGGCTGGTTACCGATGAGAACGAGCTGGAAGAGATTATCATCAATTCAAAGAAGAGAGATCCTGCATATGGAATTATTGCAAATGCCATTGACCAGAAAGAAAGATGGAATTCTCAGTTCGAAAGTTCTTCATGTAGTGTTTACATCAAGGCTAAAGAAGTCATTTCAGAAAAGGAAAAGAAGAAACGTGAAAAAGAAGCTGAAGAAGAGTTGAAAGCAACTGAGAATAATCAAGCAGAAGATGTTTTTGAAAATCAAGAGAAACAGAGTGAAGTAAAAAACAAGCTAAAACAACCAAACATGAATATGGTTGAGATCAATCTGACACGTCATTTTGAACAACCGAATAAAATTAAAGAGATCAGAGAAGGATACAAGCGATATGGCAGCACATATGGATTATATTTCCTCAACACCTCTGAGGCAATATTTAATTTCTACGACAATTTGATGTCTCTTCCCAATCTCAATGAACTTCCTGTCGTTAGTCCACTACATTTTTCTAGCGTTCTTACATACAAATTCAAACTAACGGAAACTGTCTTTGAGGGAGAAAGGAAAATTTATAAGATCAAAGTAACCCCGAGAAAAGCTGGGAATGCTTCGTGGGAAGGAGATATCTGGATCATGGACAAGTCTTTTAACCTTGTTAGAGTCGATCTTTCATTGAGTAAAGGAGGTTTGATCATACATGATGCCTTCAATATTCATCAGGAGTATCTTTTTCTAGAGGATTCTGTGCAAGTATTAAAATCGCAGGAATTTATCTATCTCTCTAAAAGTGGAAAATCGAATTTTGAAGGTAATACAACTGTTTCCTATTCGAATTATGTCCTTAATCCTGAATTTGAAAAGAGATACTTTAAAAATGAAGTTGCCGTAACGACACAAGAAGCCTACGATCAGGATACTAGCTACTGGCAAAAGATCCGACCAACTCCATTGTCACTGGAAGAACAAAATTTTCAGAGAATAAAAGACAGTATATATGCATATCAGAATAGTGACAGATATCTAGACTCTGTTGATTCGGTCTTCAACAAAATAACCTTATTGGATGCATTCTGGGATGGCATTGAATTCTCAAACCGAAAGAAGAAAAGATATATGTATTTCTCGTCTGTTGCCGGATTGCTGGATCCATTTGAAATCGGAGGATTAAGAGTTGGTCCAAGCTTTAATCTATTTAAAAAATGGGATAACGAAAAGTACATTTCTCTCAGTCCTTCCATTGATGTTGGGCTTCGTAATGGAGATATTAAATATGACTTTAGTATGCGCGGAAGATACGATCCTATGCATCAAGGATACGCTGGCTTTTATGTGGGTAAATTATTTAATACGATAGTCGAGAACGATGCTTTGAGTAATTTATTTCTTCGCTCCAACTGGATAGAAGAAAATAGATTTTCAGCTTTTACGAGTAGAGAGTTATTCAATGGATTTTATGCCAATTTTAATTTCAGGTATATTGATCGGCACGCAATTGACGAATATAAATTCAATCCCGAAACCGATGACTGGTTCAACGGACAAAACGTACCACTGGATTTTGAAAATTATCAAAGTACGATTCTCGCTCTGGGATTGAACTACACTCCTTTTCAGAAATATATGACTGAACCTAAACGAAAAGTCGTACTTGGTAGTAAATGGCCAACTTTGTTCCTTTACGGAGAGAGAGGTATCCCTCACTTATTAGGTAGTGATATCGATTATTCTTATATATCAGCAGAAATTAGACACAGTTTCAAATTAGGCACATTGGGAACATCGAACTATAAGATTCACGTAGGTAAATTTTTCAATACTAACGATTTGAGATATGTGGATCAGGTCATTTTTCCGCGAGGAGATAAATGGTTCTTTGCTTCTTTAATGGAGTCCATGCAAATTCAGGATACTACTTTAACTGTAAGAGACAAATACATGCGTGTTCACTTTGCTCATCATTTTAACGGAGCTATCGTAAATTATATTCCATATATAAAAAAATTAGGAGTGCACGCTGTGGTTGGTTCAAGTGCTCTTTTTATCCCTGAAAGTAATTACCGATATGCTGAGGGATTCGTTGGACTTGAGAAAGTCTTCAAAGTGCAACGTTCAAGAATTCGTATTGGAGTATATTTTGTAGAAGCAGTTTCCAATTACTCCAATATCAATCCGCGATTAAAATTTGCTATAAACCGCTATTCATTGCGAAGCAAGAACTGGGGCTACTAAAGAATACAGCGTTACATCTACAGGGATTTCCGCAAGAAGGACAATCATATCCGCTACCTAAACTGTCCTCAAACCAATAATTAACCTCTGTTTTTGATCTCTTAAAACCAAGATTCAGTAGAAGTTTCTCAATTGGTATTTTTTGACTATCCGATCTCTCCCAAGTAACCACTTCAAAAGTTTCAACGGTTGCTTGTAATTCGCTCAGGGCTGTGTTAATCAGTTTTGTACCAAATCCTTTATTTTGAAAAGATGATCGAATCGCAATAGACTTAATTGTTGCTTGTTTTTTCTTGACAATGACATAAGCAAATCCCACTACTTGTTCAGATTGCTGATCTATAGCAAGCCAAATCTGATTATCATCCATAGGATTTAACAAACCCTGCATGTAATTCTCTCCTAGTTGTTCATCTCCGATCCTAAAGACATCAGCATAATCCATATGATGAGCCTTACGAATAATCATCCTTAGAACTTCCAGTTAAATCCGATACTTGGAAGGATAGGTAATTGATAGACCTTTTCAGCGGTTACCCTATCTACATAGAAAATATTCTTTCTGCTGTAGGCATTAGTAACACTTGCATTGAATTCCATTTTTGAATTCTCATTGATCTCAATTGTTCGCTTAATCGAAATATCGAAACGGTGATAAGTCGGTAGTCTTCCTCCATTAAGGTCCGAATAAACCAATCCTAGATTATCAGTATTTGATGTAGTAACATCTGTTCCAATTCCACTTGTAAAATCAATGTTATGATAGTAACCACTCGTTTGAGTAAAAGGTAAACCTGAACCGAAATTCCATCTCATATCTAACTCCCATTTCTTATCCTTATCCAAGAAGTAAGTTGTCACGAAATTGATATTGTGTCTTCTATCGAAGATAGGGGCATAAGTAGTATCCACTCCGTTCCATCTATCCACCTTACCAAGTGAGTATACGAACCACACATACAATCTATCCGTACTATACTTCAAAACCATATCTACCCCTTTAGCTGTACCTGTTTCGATAATAAAATCTTTCTTAAGGACATCTGGCTTGTCAAGATTATCAGCATCATCATTATAGACTTTGTTACGGTTGATATTGGTCAATTGGTTAAACCATTTGTAATATCCTTCTACATTGATTGAAACATGCTTACCCAAATCTTGTTCTACTCCAACAATCGCATGCGTAGCTTTCTGTAAAGAGTGTTTTCTATCCTTTTCACCATTTGGTGTAATGATAACGTCCTGAAGATTATCCGGTCCTGCTATAAACCCATAAAACAAGTTCACTACATCTCGATCTGAATTGGCTGCTATAAGATTCTGAGAGTAAACTCCACCAGCGGCTTTAATTCTAAAATTCTCGTTTACATTATACTTCAATCCCAATCTTGGCTCAGGACTAAAGTTCCCCAATGAAGCATAATACTGTGCTCTGAAACCTGGATTGATAACCAAAAGTCCTCTGTTGATCTTATAATCGATGTAGGCTCCAATTTCAGTAGTATTAGCGTTCTGAGTAATAGTCCTTCCCACTGAATTTACGTATGAAAAATTCGTAGAGAATCCACTTACCTCAATACCATATTTGATAACGTCCTCACGAATAAAATATTTGAAGTCGAATCCTAAGTTGAAATTATTTACTCCGCTAGTTCTTGTAGTATCAGACTCACCTGTTAGTGCGTCTTTCTCTGACATTGCAATCTGGTAGCTACTGTAACCTAATTTCCCTCCAATCTGAACAGGAGATCCAGTAGGTAACAACACAAAGTTAGAACCAACTCCATATGAATTCCAATTTAGATTAGAAAGTGCCTGCCATTTAACCTGATCTCTGAAATTGTATCCAAATACATTAAACTTACTTCCATTTGGATTGCTAAAAGTTACTTTACCGAATACATCAGTATAGTTAAATGGAAGACCAGCTGTATCTACGTAGGAATAAAACAATTTAGAACTTTGCTCCAAGTAAGACGTCTTAGCAGATAAAACATAAGAGATCGTTCCTGAATTCAAATCGTCTTCGTTTAATTTTTTTAACGGCCCCTCTAAGGTAAGTTTAGCTCCAAATGGGTTCACAGAAATTTTTCCACCCATTTTCTTTTTATTACCATCGATCGTACTAACATCCATTACAGAAGAAATTCTTCCTCCGTATTCAGAGCCAAATCCTCCTGTATAGATATCCGCATTCTTGATCAATTCAGTATCAAAAACGGAGAAAAATCCAATAGAGTGAAAAGGATTATAGATAACCATACCATCCAATAATACCTTATTTTGAACTGGCGACCCTCCTCGAATATACATCTGACCACCCTGATCACCAGTCGTTACAACCCCTGGCACTGTTTGAAAATAGGTAGCAAGATCTGGTTCTCCACCTGTAGATACCACAGCAGAAATCTCCTTCTTAGTCGCTTTGATTGTAGACGGATTGACATTATTTTGATTATCCTTCTTGGTTCCATTTACATCAAGAACCTTTAATTGTTGCCCTTGAACCAAGTAAATATTCTCAATGTGAATTTTACCTTTTTCCAATTTTACCGTAGCCTCATAAGTTTCGTACTCCACATTAGAAACTACCAATGTGTATGTTCCTGCATCAATTGGTCCAATCTGATACAATCCGTTCACATCTGTGGAAGCACCTGTCCCCAGCTCTTTCACAAGAATATTGGTAAAAATTACTGGTTCCCCACTCGCCTTATCATAGATCGTTCCTCGGATCGTACCTTTTTGTCCGAATCCGGAAACAACAAGAATTAAAAATAGAATACTTAAAAAATTCCTCACATTCATTGGTTTTAACCAACAAAAATAACATTTCCACTCAAATCATTGCTTGATTTGAGTATTGAACTCTACAAAAATGTATTAAAGGTAAAATTTATTGAAGCAACGGTAATCACCAGTTGCTATACCCACCTTCAAGCTCAAGCACTGTAGTGAATCCCATTTCCTTCATCATATCCAGCGTTTGACCACTTCTTCCACCTGATTTACAGAAAATCATAACAGGTTTTTCTTTATCCAAAGACTCTAATTGAGCATGGAAATCAGGACCGTAAAAATCCATGTTTTTTGCCCCATCAATTGTACCTGCGTGAAACTCATCCGGAGTTCTCACATCAATTAATTGGACTTCCTTATTTTCTGCCAGAAATGATTTAAAAGTTTCTTTTGAAACGCGTTGCTGCTTATTCATTACTTCTTCCATGGATTGAGTTTCTCCACTTGATTCCGTTCCACACGAAACTACTGTCAGCGACAAAGCCATTAGTACAATAATTATCTTCTTCATTGATTTCAATTTAAGTTTTAGCAAAATTACAGCTACTCCTCAATTTGAACACGCTTCAGGTTATTTATTTTAGGGGAGGCTAGAATTTGTCTCACCATTAATGTCTCATGTCTAGGTATAATGTGGGTTTTCAGCTCTGTAACTGATGTTACCGAAGCATAGTGATCTACAAAGCCATAGCCCCGGTATATTCCATTTTCCATTAAAACAAAAGCCTCTTCATTTGAATCTCGACCTCTACCCTTCCAAACAATTGTCTCTTCCAAAGCCAGAAACTCTCTCAATAATTTTTTCAAGTTTTCATGATGCTCTTCATATGAAATATCTTCCGCATCAAAATGACTCATTCCACAGAGAGAAGGATTCAGCCTGTAATCTTCTATTTTGTCAAGTAACCAGTTTCTTGCTTTTGACAGGGTCGGAAACTGCATTATTCCTTTATAATGACCTGATATTTTATTAATTCCAAGTCTCAAATTACCTCCTTGATCCTGATAATGATAAACCCCGAACTTCACAATCTGTGATTTTTGAGAACGATTAAATTCCGGCCAGTAGTGTTTGATCTCGGCATCCTCCAAAAGACTTGCCACGACCTCATTTCCAGTAAGCTCATAGGAAACATCAAAAATATTCTCCAGAAAGCCTCGCTTTGACAAATGATGTTTTCCTGTAAAATGAGAAGTGACGCGCTTTTTTAGATTTTTCGCCTTTCCAATATAAATCACTTTTCCTTTTGCATCATGAAAATAATACACCCCAGGCTGATCGGGAAGTTTTTCATAGTTTTCCTTCGGAAGATTGGCTGGTAAAGTCGCCTCTTTCGAATTCGCCTTTAAGGCAGATTCTATCTCGCCAGTATTACGATCGAACAGTAAATGAAATAGCTCAGCAGTAACTTCTGCATCTCCCATGGCGCGGTGAGCATTCTGATGAGAAAACCCAAGACTTGCTGTTAATTTTCCTAAGCTATAGGAGGGATATCCTGGAATGATCTTTCTACTTAATCGAACCGTGCACAATCTCTTGGAAGGAATGGAGAAACCACTTCTTTCCATATGGTCTTTTACGATCTTATAATCAAAGTTAACGTTGTGCGCTACGAATATCCTACCACCTAGCAATTCATTCAAGTTATCTGCTATTTCTTCGAAAACGGGCGCATCTGCTACCATTTCTTCCGAAATACCTGTAAGATGGGTAATGAATTTAGGAATTCTGGCCTGCGGATTGACTAAGGTCTCAAAACGATGAAGCTCTTTAACTCCATCAGTTATTACAACTCCTATCTCCGTTATACGATCCGGACCATACTGACTTCCAGTAGTTTCAATATCGACAATTGCAAACTCCATTTGGAACAAATATACGAGGAAACAACATAAAATAATTACGAATAAATGTGGTTTACCTTAACTTTGTCCTAAAATTGAATGCAATGCTAGGATTGAAATTAAGAACGGACCCAAGATGGGTAGATCTCATCGAAAATAATTTGGAAATGGTTCTTTCAGACCATGCATGGTGCGAAAAAAAAGCAGCTTCTAATGCAATAGCACTACTTACTTACAATTCACATCTTGATGACCTTGTGGACACAATGACAGCAATCGCTATTGAAGAAATGCAACACTTTGATATGGTGATTAAGATTATTCGAGACCGTGGTTATAATCTTCTAATGGAGGAAAAAGATTGCTATGTAAATGAACTTTATAAATTCATGAAAAAAGATGGAAGTCGGACACAGGCGCTTTCTGATCGACTACTATTTGCTGCAATGGTAGAAGCAAGAAGTTGTGAACGTTTTAAAACTCTTTCAGAGAATATCAAGGATGAAGAACTTGCTAAATTTTATCGTGACTTGATGGTAAGCGAGGCCAATCATTACACTACTTTTCTGAATTTTGCTAGAAAATATGGTTCAGATGTTGATGTTGAAAAACGTTGGCAAGAGTGGCTGGAATATGAAGATCAGGTTATTCAGAACTACGGAAAAAAAGAAACCGTACACGGTTAGGTCTACGGTTTCTTAAAAAAACATTATACTGGTCATTAGTTCATCACGAAAGTGTAAACATTTCCATTAATTTCCACGGTTACAGTCGCATCACAGTCCCCATTACCAAAATCAACAGTTCTCAGGTAAAGGTCTTCTGGTTGAATTTCAATAGTTCCCTGTTTCACCCATCTGCACAATACAGCTACTCTAAGCGGATTTGTGATCGTCATATCATATTCTCGACCTGTTCTATCTGTACCAGTAGCTGTACCAGTGATATCATATTCATCATCAAGAATACCTAACAATCCGTCTGTTGATTCTCCAATAACCCATTCTCTAACTCTAGAACTTTCATAGGTAGTAAATTGTCCATTGGAATAAATAATCTTACCATTATCAATCTCCACAGTAAATTCTGTATTACCATCCGCATTTGGACCAATGTTTTCTACCGTTTTGGTTCCTTCGATCTTATTGTCATTTAAATAATAATTCTGTGTTGCAACTGTGATAACAGTACCAACATCTCTGTATTTTCCTGTAATCTCAGCTATGATTACACCTCTTCTATTCACACCATAGGAATCCTCACAATTTGTTGCACCAAAATCAATCGTAATCGTCTTTGGAAATGTAGTATCTGGGAGTGGTGGATTGATCGTGATGGTAGCACAATTACCATAGATCGATTCAAAGGCACTTCCAGATTTTTCAAGATCATTATCCTTGATAGCGGACTCAGTTACTTTGAAAACATCATCAAATCCGGCTTCTGCTGCCGCCTGATCTTGGCTAGTAGTAGTCGACCTGTTATCTCTCCTCTTTCTACAAGAACTCGAGAAAATGAGACTTAATGTCAATATCGTTAAAACTAATACTCTCATATTCATAAATTTATGCAAAGATACACAAAAAAAATGCCGTTCATAAACTGAACGGCATCACAGTATTTATTTTTGGTTAGCCTATCCTTCGGCTGAAGAACCGCCTGTTTTCCCAAATGCAAACTTCAAGGTAAATCTTACTGTATTAGCAATTGGACTGTTCTGTGTTAACGACAACAAATAACTAAGATCCAATTGCAACGCCTGATACTTAACACCTGCTCCCAATGAGATAAATCTTCTATTCCCTTTTGACCAATGCTCATGGAAATATCCAGCTCTAACTGCAAAAATATCGCTATACCAATACTCAGCACCAAGTGATAAGTTGATTTCGTTTAGCTCTTCTTTAAATTTAGAACCAGACTCAATACCAGCACTTGTAGAATCACCTTCATAAATCACAACACCAGGTGCATCAATGAAAGACTGAAACATTCCAGCAGCAGTACCTACGTTAGGATCTTTTCCACTGTAAATAATTGGATTTCCATCTCCATCAGTAACCACCTCTCCTCCTTCCAATTGGTATATTGGTTGAGTAGGTACCAACAATTTGTTTGCATCAAATGCAAAAGTCAATTTATTATACTCATCGATTTCCATGTTCAAGGCCGTTCCTAATCTCAAATTAGTAGGTATGAAATCCTTTTCTGCATCACTGGTGTAAGCCATTTTTGCTCCAATGTTAGAAATATTCAATCCGAAATTAATGTTACTTGGGATCTCCCCCATTTTAAACTCATTTCCTTGATAGAATAATGAAACATCTGCAGCAACCGATCTTCCCGCTTGAGTTTCACCTCCAGTAGTAGATATTCCTCCTGTTAAATTAGAGTTGATATACCTCAATGCGACAGCCGTTCCAAAATTTTGACTCAATTTTCTGCTGTAAGCTACATCAAAAGCAAACTCATTGGGTTTAAAATCTCTGATCGTGTTACCTGTGATATCTGTAAATGTTATATTACCTAAAGAAAAATATCTCATTGAAACTCCAATAGCGGAATTTTTATCAATCTTCTTATAACCTGATAAATAAGCAAGATTAATATCATTCACTAACTGTCTAAGCCATGGAGAATAAGAAATAGAAACCCCAAAATCATCTTTATCATCGATGAAAGATAGTTTCGATGCATTCCAATGGGTAGAATTGGCATCTGGATTTATTGCAACACCAGCATCACCCATTGCAGATGACCTTGAATCAGGTGCGATCAATAAAAAAGGAACAGCCGTAGTAATCGTATTGATCTGTTGTCCGGATTCTCCTGTCAAATTCCCAGTAGAGATCTGTCCAAAAGACATATTAGTCAAGCTCATTGCAGAAACTGCAACCACCCCTATTTTAAAGCTTTTTCTTAAATTCATTCTTCTTCAGTTGAGATATAAGTCTACAAATATACGCAATCGTTAGACTTTTATTGTGTGAGATAACCAAATATTAATTTAGAATGAACAGTTTTTCATATTTCTCTTCCTGTTCTCCTGCCTCATTCTGAACTGTTAACTTGTATACATAGGTACCAATACCTATTTTATCACCAAATTCATCTCGTCCATCCCAGGCTATTCCTCCAACCCTAAAACCATCTGACAACACTCTTTCCTGTATAGATTTTACCATTTTTCCAGAAATGGTAAATATTTGTATTCTCACATCAAGATAATCACATACCTGGTTATGCTCAAAACTGAATTCTGTATGTGTTGTAAAAGGATTCGGGTAATTCAATAAGTGTTCAATAGCAATATCTTCTTCCGCAACAACCGTAAATTCAATTGTTTTCTCTGAGCTATTATTATAAACATCCCAAACCTTGAATCGAATAGTGTGTTTTCCTGCCTCTATCTCATTCATCTGAAATGTAACCTGTCCACTCTGATAAGTATCTACATCTGATTCATAGTAATCATTCAAAACGACTGATTCAGAATTATCATCTATCCAGAACTCAATATTATGACCAATCCCATTTCCAACCATATTCACTCCATTCTCATCAAATAAATTAGCAATCAAAATAGGTGTTGCGTCCGTAATTCCTCCATCCACAAAATTTTCATTATTCAAATACAACTCTATTGCAGGTCCTTCTATATCTCCCGGAGCATTTGTGTTAATTCCTCCAATTAACGCAGATTCATCATATCCTTTAGCATCTTCCTCACCATCCTCAGCATAAAAACTAAATCTACCATTGCCGTAGGCGTAAGAGATATCTTGAGGAATGATAAAAGAGGATGAGTAATAACCATTATTTACACTTGCCTTACCTTTGTAAATCACATTTTTCCACATTTCATAGTCCGCTGGAAATGAGCCTGTGCTATTCCCTAACGTTGATAATTGAGAAATTTTATCATAGACTTTTGGATAAACAAATCCATCAAAATCAGTGATCAAATTACCAAATCCATCCTCAACATGACCTGTAACTACAACTTTACTGAGCGCCTTTAATGTATCTGTAAAATTAGCAACTTCAACACCATTAATTGAATCGAGAACTACTACGTGTTGTGGCAAAGCGAACAACACCGCTGGATCACCCAAATAAGTAAACTTTCTCGCTTCTGTACTCCCGTAAATGGAAGCAAATTTGTTCTTACTACCTTTATATATATCACCAATATATTGAGGCTTATCATTTACTTTGTCGGCTACAGTATCATAAAAAACCTTAGCTAATTGTCTATTGGATGTTGTAAACACTAAACGAGTTGTGGTAAAAAGACCAATTCCTCCTCCTGCTCCATTAAGAACAACATACTCTCCTGCTGATACCCTATCATGATCATCATACCTGCTAAACTCGCATGTAGCAGTCATAAACACGGGTAGTTTCGGTGAATTAGTCCAACCGTTAATCGTTGTATTATTCAATATCTCCTCATGAGCCCACCCCAATTCACCTCCATGACCAATATAATTTATTAGAAGTGCTCCCTTCTGTACATTCGTCCGAATAGCTTCAGATGCATCTGGATTTCTTTCTCCTCCGGGTGTTACCGTTTCCTGATATGCATCGGAATGAATTTTAGTAATATTTAAATCAGGATGTGTCCCTCTAAGAATAGCATACATATTTTCAACATCTGTAAAATAGGCGTTGTTGTCCGCATCATCACTAACCATTATCACAGATGTTCGCCAATCACCAAAAATATCAGTTGAATTTTCAGAGCATTTATTACATGAAGCATCGGATGCATTAATCGTTGTGTATGCAATCACTTTATCAACCACGTCATTTGCTTCGTCTAATGTTCTGACAGGTATTCTTCCAACTGCCATATCCATGAGATCGGTTCCTCTCATTTGCTCAGAATCATCCAGGATGACATAAAAATCATCTGTTGAATAGGTAGCCGAAGACATCGATTCTTCAGATTCATAGGTAATTACAAAATCACTATTACTATTCAAACGATTTCTATAATCATAACTGCAATCCCCAATGATCGTGCAGAATTTGGGAGTTTGTGCTGGATCTCCTCCTGCTCTATCATAAAACATTTTCAGAAAATGACGTATTGCAACAGGATCCCTCATTCCTGAAGAAAATTCATTAAATATCTGCTGTTGAAGAACTACCTGACAAGTTAATCCAAGCGTTTCATGATGAGCAGAAAGTCGCTGAGCCGCAGAAAGAAATTCAGGACTTGTAATAATGATAACGTCCGTAGCTGATAAACCATGGAGATTCTGTTGTTCAATTTGATTGAAATAGGTTGGAGTTAGAAACTGTCCATCCGTAAATGCAATAAATTTTCTCAGGGAATCTGAGTCCATTTTGAAAACAATAGAACTTCCCAGATTAATATTTACATTTTTTGGATGTACAGGGTCAGAAACTTCCCAGACAAAAGCTACGCTTCCAGCATTAGACATCTGATATTCTGTGACATTTCCTGGGCCTATAGATTCTAAATGACAGAACTCCATTTGACTCCCTTCCATCACTAAATTCCTGATGCAGTTTATCTCGATATAGTCTAGATACCCTTTGGCCGAAGGCATACCATCTTTATCATAAGTTAGTGATACATTGATTGTATTATTTGACTGAATTTGTTTTAAAGAGTTGTATTGTAATCTAGCTTTTGGGCTGGTGCTTCCTTGACCAGATCCCGCAGAAGGTTTGATCTGCATACTTTTACCATTATAAGAAGCCGTAAACTTAGAATCGTTAGACGTAGTAGGTGTACTGATCCCAATTCTAACGCCAAGATCAAGAGAATCACTTGTTGACAAATTTGCGACACTAAATGGATAAGTATTGCTTAATTGAACATCAAAAAGATCTCCCAACCATTCCTGTCCTGACTTTGCAAGGTTACGCTCATCTTCTTCCAAAAATAAGAAATCATTAAACTTTGTTACCGAATAAGTGACACTTGAAGAACTCTGAGATATATTGCCAATTCTTCCTAAAGAGCCAGAGGAGTTTATATTCATGAAATAATAGGCTGTATCGGTGAAGTTATTCGTTTCATGCCTGAATTTTGTTCCATCAAAATTTACCGTATGAGGTCCTTTGCCGTAAAACACGAAATAATCTCCTGAATCAAATACCCCATCTCCATTATCATTCATCCATATATCATTCAAAAGAAGATCATCAATGCGGGCTACACTATTATCTTCACTCAACATTCCCTGAGCATTTCCATATAGGTTTATGTGTGATGATTTTAGACCAGCAACATCGACACCCATATTCTGTAAGAATGAATAGTCAACTTTATATAACCCGTCCTCAGTAACACCTATTTTATACCAATCTCCTGATCCCGTTGACAGCACAGATGAAGTTGTAAAACTTTTCTTTTTCAGAACTTCCTTGTTCTTTGGAGTGATCTCCACCTTAATCTCATCAATCTTAACAAATTTACGTAATTGCTCATCTTCTTGGATAGCCGGTAAAATCAACGTCCCCACATATCTACCGTCTGCTTTTGCGACTGAATAATCAATCATCTCAGATTGATATTCATTTCCTAACTGAACCAATCTTTCTTGAGCAGGATCTAACTCACTCGAAGAAACTTCAACTATTGAATAATTAAAATCATTGGTTTTCAATGGAAATGACAAAACGATCACAGGACGCTCAAAGACTGGATCCCAATAACCTTGATCTGGTTCAAACCCAACTATTTTAGTTCCCTCTCCAGTTTCGATAGTTGTCAATTTATATTCCACAACCTCTTCAACTACAAATACTCCTTGAGCATATGTTTCCAATCCAGAGAACAGAAACAACAAAACATATATCAGACAAACCTGTAACCGCACAAATGAAAATTTCAATTCAGTTTCTAATAACCTATTCCTCACAAAAATATTGTTCATGATACAATGTTTATAATCTTTTTGGAATATTATTTTTTACAGTTCCTATTATTTTTTACATTTGTCTATTACGTAACTATGAAAATCACAAGATTTGTATACCTTTTCTCCATCATTGGGGGACTGTTCATATCGGCTGAATTTAATCAATTCAAAGCTCAAGACCCTGAGTTTTCGCAGTTTTATGCAAATCCTCTGTATTTAAATCCTGCTTTTGCAGGTACAGTTCGTTGTCCTAGAATAAATTTAGTGCATAGAAATCAATGGCCAGGGATTTCAGGAACCTATGTAACATCGGTAGCATCTTACGATCAACATATAGAATCTATCAATGGAGGACTTGGTTTTATGTTTTCCTCAGACAATGCTGCTAACACTCTTAAAACCAATCGTTTCAGTGCTATTTATTCCTATCAGGTAAAAGTTTCGAGAAAATTTTCTGTGAGACTTGGTGCTGAAGCAACCTTCTTTCAAAAATCCTTAGACTGGACCAAGCTTCAGTTCGGAGACATGGTTGACCCAAGAAGGGGATTTGTATACCAATCTGCTGATCAACCTACTGGAGACGGAAATGTGAGTGGAGTTGATTTTTCCGCTGGAATTTTAGGCTTTAGTGATATTTTCTTCTTTGGTGTATCTGCTCATCACTTAACCCAACCAGAAGAATCTGTAATTATTGGAGCTTCACCATTACCTATGAAAATCACTGGTCATGCAGGCGCAGTTATTCCAATGGCAGGAGGAGCATCAAAGTATACGGAAAATGATGTAACCATTTCTCCTAATATTATGTACAGAATGCAGGGAACTTTTCAGCAACTGAACATGGGGCTTTACGTAAAGAAAAGCGCTTTAGTTGGTGGGGTTTGGTATAGAAATAAAGATTCCTTCATCGTATTGTTAGGGATACAGACAGATGTAATTAAATTAGGTTATAGCTATGACGTTACAATTTCAAAGTTAACTACGGCCACAGGAGGTGCTCATGAAGTTACTATGGGTATCAATTTTAAATGTAAGCCGAAAAGAAGAACATTTAGAACAATCAGTTGTCCTTCTTTTTAAAATATTTCATGAAATTTGTAACCAATTTTAATAAAACAAGTTATAAGGCAAAAATCTTATTATGAAGATGACCGGTAAAAATGTAGTTGTTGTTGGATTATCGACCATCCTTCTTGCCTCTTGTACGTACGAAAAATCAAGAGTAACTGGGTGGGATTATAACAATCCAATGAATGGTGGTTTCGAGAAAAAACCATACGAAGAACAAGAAACAGGACCAGGACTTATCCTTATTGAAGGGGGTACGTTCACCATGGGACAAATTGAACAGGATGTGATGTACGAACATCATAACACTCCTCGAAGAGTAACTGTTTCTTCATTTTATTTAGATGAGACAGAGGTAACTAACCATCACTGGTGTGAATACCTTTACTGGATAGACAGGACTTTCTCTCCTGACTTTACCCAGATCTATAAAAAAGCGCTTCCAGATACTCTTGTATGGAGAGAAAAGTTAGCTTACAACGAACCATACGTTGATTACTACTTGAGACATCCTTCTTACAGAGAATATCCCGTAGTTGGTGTTAGCTGGGTTCAGGCAAATGATTTCTGCCAGTGGAGAACTGATAGGGTTAATGAGTACATTCTTATAAGAGAAGGTATATTAATTATGAACCCAATGCAGCAAAATGAACCTTTCACTACTGAATCTTACTACATAGGACAGTATGATGCTGGTACAAACCCTGCAGGTCAAATGCCAGATTTCGATCCATCTAAAGGTGGTTTTGATCCTGCTACTGGTAAGTTCAAATCAAAAGATATGGCTACTAGAATTGTGAGAATGGAGGATGGTATTTTATTACCTCGTTATCGTCTCCCAACTGAAGCTGAATGGGAATTTGCTGCTTACGGTTTAATTGGAAATACGGTTGATGAACGTATTGTTGAGCGAAGAATTTATCCTTGGAACGGTCACTGGGTTAGAAATGCGGATGACAAATGGCAAGGGGACATGATGGCTAACTTTGTAAGAGGTGCAGGTGATTACATGGGTGTATCCGGTCACTTGAATGATAACGCAGATGTTACAGCTCCTGTTTTCTCTTATTGGCCAAATGATTACGGTTTGTACAACATGGCTGGAAACGTTTCTGAATGGGTAATGGATGTTTATCGTCCTCAATCAACGGAAGATTTTGATGAATTCAGACCATTTAGAGGTAACGTATTTACCACTAAAACATTGAAAAGTGACGGATCTTATTCGAATAAGTATGAGGAGACTATGTATGATCTTGCTGGTATGAAACTTTATCTTGAAGAATTCAAACAAGCACGTTTCGAAACTACTCCAAATACTACTTATGGTTACGTTACTAGAAATAGAATGGATTCTATTGAATTAGTATTGATCAGTGAGATCGAATTGATCTTCAAGGATGCTCAAGCCATGGTTGATAGAAAACAAGAGATCGAGGCTTCTATTAAAATCAGAGATATATTTGATAACTTGTTTGAAGATTTCAACTCAAGAGTACAAAACAGAGATTTGACTGACACTGCTGGAAATCCAATTGATTTTGGTCCACAATGGATGGAATGGGGAGATTATGAAGTGGAGATCATTCCAATGCTAAGAGTTGGTTTGTCTGAATTTGAAATCAATACTCCAGGTAACGTTCAGGAGAGAGAAGTTACTGCTGAAGAGAACATCAATAGAAGAAACTATAAAGTTGCAGATAACATTGATTATTTAGATGGTGACTTGAAGTCTTCTATTTACTACCCTGGAGATAGCCGTAACCAAACCGTTATAGATGACTTCGGTAAAGGTTCAACTGCAGGTGGTCTTAACGAAGACTGGGCGATGTATCAGGCCGGTTTGGAACCGAAGTATAGTTCTCAACCTACATCCTTGATCACTGATAAAACAAGAGTTTATAAAGGTGCTTCTTGGAGAGACAGAGCTTACTTCATGAACCCAGGTACAAGAAGATACTTGGATGAAGATCTTTCTACTGCATACCTAGGTTTCAGATGTGCAATGGACAGAGTAGGATCTCCTACAGGTTTAGGATCTAAGAGAAACTAATCTTACATAATACTACAATAAAAAAGGAGTGCAATTGCACTCCTTTTTTATTTCCAATTGATTAATCTAACATTGTTTAAGATCTAGAATTACACGCTTAGGATTATCTGCTTTAAAAACAAAACTACCAGCCACTAACACATTTGCTCCAGCATCCAATAATTTTCTTGCATTAGCTGATGTTACTCCCCCATCAATTTCAATTAGAGTATTTAATCCTCTTTGATCGATCATAGTTCGAAGCCTTTCAACTTTTCTATAGGTGCCTTCAATAAACTTTTGGCCACCAAAACCAGGATTAACAGACATTACGCAAACCAAATCGATATTTTCCAATACTGGTTCCAGTAACTCTACACTTGTATGTGGATTAATGGCCACTCCTCTTTTCATTCCCTCCTGCTCTATCGCTTGTAATGTCCTGTGAAGATGTGTGCATGCTTCATAGTGCACCGTAAGAACATCTGCACCAACTTGTTTGAATTGCGTGATATAACGATCTGGTTGTTCAATCATCAAATGAACATCCAGTGTCTTCTTTGCATGTCTATTAATAAAGTCTATTACTGGAATTCCAAAACTAATGTTCGGAACAAACATTCCGTCCATAACATCCAGGTGAAACCAATCAGCTTCACTTTCATTCAACATTTCACATTCTTGTTGAAGATTAGCAAAATCACAAGCTAACAAAGACGGTGCGATTAAATGTGCCATTTTTTTTCATTTTACTTGGCACAAAGGAACAAAAAAGCCGTCCATAAACATGAACGGCTTTATATCCTTTTTCAATTTTTATTAACCAAGATAGGATTTCAGAAGTTTACTTCTCGAAGTATGTTTCAATCTTCTCACCGCTTTTTCCTTGATCTGTCTCACGCGTTCCCTAGTTAGATCAAACTTCTCACCTATCTCCTCTAGCGTATGTTGATGATTATTGCCAAGACCAAAATAAAGTCTCAAGACATCTGCCTCTCGCATAGTCAATGTGCTTAATGATCTCTCAATCTCTTTCCTTAGGGATTCCATCATTAGCTCTTTGTCTGGTCTTGGATTATCATCATTTACCAGTACATCATACATTGAGCTTGCACCTTCTTCTTCACCTAGTGGAGCATCCATACTTACGTGTTTACCTCCATTAGCAATCGATTGCTTAACTTCTTTGATTGTTACATCCAATTCTTCTGCAATCTCCTCTACTGTTGGTGGACGTCCATATTTCTGTTCCAGAACAGAGAATGTCTTATTGATCTTGTTGATCGATCCAATCTTATTCAGAGGAAGTCTGACGATTCTTGATTGCTCCGCCAATGCCTGAAGTATTGATTGACGAATCCACCACACTGCGTAAGAAATAAACTTGAACCCTCTCGTTTCGTCAAATCGTTGTGCTGCTTTGATCAATCCCAAATTACCCTCATTGATAAGGTCGGGAAGGGTAAGTCCCTGATTCTGATATTGCTTTGATACGGAAACAACGAATCTAAGATTGGCTTTAACCAATCTCTCCAATGCTGCCATATCTCCTGCTTTAATACGTTGAGCTAATTCTACCTCTTCCTGAGCTGTAATTAATTCTACACGTCCAATTTCCTGCAGGTATTTGTCCAGTGACGCTGTTTCGCGATTGGTAACCTGCTTAGCGATCTTTAATTGTCTCATCTACTACTTAAACTTTTTATGGATAGTTTTCAGCAATAAGAACGCCAAAGAAGTTCCAGAAGTTTCAAATTTGATAAAGTTTTTGATCGAATAGTTATCAACACTTCATATCATGCGTTGATTGAATGAAATTCAAGGATGAAATTATTCACTTACCAAACCTCCAGTCAAACGAGAAATATTTGTTTGTGATTCGATCAAATTATAACCTGCTTCAAACATTGCTAAACCAGCTCTTAGATAAGCCATCTCAATATCTCTGAAAACAAATGAATTGATCAATCCAGAGTTTTCCTTCAATTGCGCAATATCCATATTTCTTCTTGCCACTCTGAAAGCTTCTTTTGCCAGATCAAAAATCTTTAATCTGGTGAGATAAAAGTCATATTGGGATAATAATTCCGAACTTAAGGTATTCTTTAACTGCTCAATTTCAATCTCATTCACTTCATTCTGAACTTCCAGCATATTGATACCTCTTCTTACTTTACCCCCATCATAAAGTGTAAAACTCAATGTAAAATTGGCGTAATAATTTAAAGTAGCACCGCTCGCTCTTGGATAATCAGAAATCTTAAAAGAACTTTGACTAGCTTGTGCGCCAGCATTAAAAGCCACCACCGGATACATCGTAGATTTTGCTAACTGAATATCTTGTTTTAACACCTCTAGATTGATATATTCATTCTTTATTGTCTGATTATTGTTAAGCATCTTATTCTTAAGATCATTGTAATCATAGGTTGGATACTCTACTTCCAGTTTATCAGTGAGCGTCCAGCTGGTCATTTCCTCGACTCCCAATAACATATTTAAGTTTCTAATTGAGTTCTTATAAGCCAATTCCTGAACTAATAGATTTGTACTATCAGAATAATAAGCCGATTCGTATTGTAGAAGATCAACGGTAAGCGCAACGCCAAAGTCCTGTTTAAGTTTAACATATTCCCATTTCTCCCTTGAAAGGGTCAATACTTCTTTTAGCAAAGCCATTTTCTCACTTTGTAATTTTGCCTGGTAATAAGCCAAAACAACCCCTTGAATCGTATTCTGTACAACCAGAGCAGCATTACCTTCACTTTGAGACTCCAGTTTCTCAAGTTTATCCTTACTTGCTTTAACTCTGAATCCATTAAATAAGACCCAGTTCATATTGACCCCTCCTTCAACACTATTGGACATTAATAAAGCTTGAATAAATGATGTTGGATTATTACTTTGATCTGCAATATTATTCCCTTGTTTTAGATTCATTGTAATCGTAGGGTATCTACCGGCTTCCCCCCAAGAATTCTGAATCTTCGTGATCTCCATACTTTTATTGACCAATTGAATATTATAATTCTGGCTCAAAGCAACCTGAAGTGCATCTGAAAGTGTTAATGCTTCCTGAGCTACCCCTTGAAATATTGATATTATTATCAGTATAAATCCGAAAACTATTCTTTTCATCATCTAATCACTTTAAAGGTCCAACAAGTTATCTTCTGCCCTTGATTCTTTATTCCTCTCATCCGTAAAGGTCTCAGAATTATTAAATTCAATCATATCACCTCCATCAACTTCCTGATTACGTTTTGCTATCTTGTATACTGGTTCTACTTCAATTCTTGTAGGAGCATCCTCACCTCCTCTCCAAAGCCAAAATCTTGCCCTTCTCATGTCGTTCATATACATGATCAACGGGGGGAAAAAGAAAAGCAGAAATAAAGTTCCCAAAAGCACTCCATAAGCTACTGAAACTGCCATAGGAATAAGAAACTGCGCTTGAAAACTTGTTTCCAGATAAATCAGAGGAAAAAGGCCAGCGACAGTAGTCAACGAAGTTAAAATCACAGGCCTGAATCTAAATCTACCTGCCTGAACTGCAGCTTCTCTGGTAGTTAAACCATCTTTTAACCCTTTATTATATTGATCTAACAATACTACGGCATCATTTACTAAAATTCCTACTAATGCAATCACTCCCCAGAAACTAAACATTGAAAATGGTATTCCAACCAGTCCATGTCCGAGTAAAGCAGAAAAAATTCCAACGGGAATTACCATGATAATCATTCTGGCTTGATAAAATGAGCCAAAATTGAGAGATAGAATGATTAGGATCAATAAAATCCCCATGGTAAATGCTAGCGCAAGTCTTTTACCTGAATCAGCAGCTTTCTCAGCCTGTCCTTTGACTACAACCTCTGAATTTGGGAATTTCTTTTTAAGTTCTGGAAAAACCTCTCTATTTAATTTGGAATTCAAAGAAGAACTCAGCTCACTATTATAAAGGCTTCCATACACTCTAACTTCCTGATTACCATTAATGTGATTAATTGTAACACTACCTCTAGATATTGAATAATCCGCTAAAGTATACAATGGAAATTCCTGACCAAAAGCTGTCTTGATCTTCATGTTATCTAGATCACCAAAGTCATTTCTTTCATCCATAGGATATCTAGCCCAAATCTTAACCTCATCCCTTCCAACGATCAATCGTTGTACTTCCTCACCAAAAAAACCTTGCCTGATCTGATTAACGATTTGTGCTTCATCCAATCCAAGGGCATAGGCTTTATCATATAATTCCAACTGAATTTCACGATTTCCTGCTCCTGCATTATCTACCACATCTTTTACTTCCGGATAACTTTTGATCTTCTCCTTCAGCCAGAGTGCTGCTTCACCAATTTCTTCTCTACTGGTGCTTTGTACTGAAAGAGAAATATCATATCCAAAAGGGCCATCTCCACCTACAGCAAATTTTTCGAAGGTTGCTAGGGTATCCTTCGGAATCATATCATTGATCGCGTTCGAGATATCCACCACTGAAATAAAGTTTTGCTCGTTTACACTTATTCTCAATGATCCTGCATGATTTCCACTTTCTCCTATCCTCTCTGCATAACCAATTGTTGTAGTCACATTAGAAATTATCTCTTCTCCGAATTCCTTTTCCAATGAATCTGCATAATTGAAAACCATATTCTGCAAATAAACCATTGTTGCTTCAGTTCTCATTTCTCTTTCTCCTGGTTTATATGCAACATCAACCTGAATATCGTTAAATGGAATATTAGGGAAAAATGCTGTCTTGATGACATTGTTGGCGATTAGTAAAATGACCACTACAATAAACACCATTGGTCCCCAAACAAACCATCGGTAATGATTCACAACCTTTCCGATCAGATTTCCGTATCCATTTCTTACTTTTTCAATACCTTCTTCGATGCGTTTTCTAATTCCCTGATACCACCCAATTTCAGTAGGCCCAAGAATTTTTTTGCTTGCTAAGTGAGAAGGTAGAATTAAAAACGCCTCAATCAACGAAAATCCAAGACAGGCAATTACGCTAAATGCCATCTCTTCCATCATAGCCATTTCCCCGCCAACAAATAGCAGAAATCCGAATGCGACAATGGTTGTTAGCACTGACGTGAATACAGAAGACAACACATCCAAAGTGCCATCAAGGGCCGCTTGAACAGGAGATTTACCTCTTTCATAATGAGAAAATATACTCTCAGCGATTACAATACCATCATCCACTAATATTCCAACCACCAGAATCATCCCAAAAAGGGAGATCATGTTGATCGACATTCCATAAATGCCCCCCATCCAAAACATTCCGAGCATAGAAAAAGGGATTCCGAAAGCTACCCAAAGAGACAATCTTAAACTAAGAAAAAGCCCAAGTACAATACAAACGAGAATCAAACCAAATGTTAGATTTGATGTCAGCATTTGAATACGTTGACCAAGAAGATTATTAAAACTGAATAATATCTTCATTTGGTAATTATCATTCTCCTTGTTAAACTTCTCTATATAAGCATTCAAATCTCCTGAAATCTTTCCAAGGTGCTCCGATTTTAATTTTTTGATAATAAAAGTTGCATTCTGCTTTCCATTCACAAAGCTTTTCAGAGCAATATCCGAAAATTCAAATTTCACATCAGCAACATCAATTAATCTAATCAACTGACCATCAATATCAGCTCCAACAACCACATTTTTAAGCATTTCTGCATCAGTAGTTTTATTCGTCAATCTAATGTACAACTCTTCCGAATTGGTCTTTACAGTACCGGCCGTTACATCCAGATTTTGACTTTTTATCTTCTGAGCTACCTGAGTAAAAGTCAGATTATACCTTAACAAATCATGCTCACGAATTTCTACAGAAATAATCTGAGGAGGGAATCCCATCACTTCCACCTGAGAAATATTCTTCAATGCAAGAATCTCCTTCTCAATTTCATCACTTTTCAATTTGAGATCTTCAACATTTCCAGATTCACTAGTAAGAGAAAGGAAAGAAACAACATTACCCATTCCTGCCATTCCTCTTGATTTCTGAGCTACTACAATTGGTCGCTCAGCGCCCGCAGGAAATGAATTGATTCCATCGATCGCATTTTTAACTTCTTGTGCTAGTACGTTGATATCAATTTTCTCCTCCGTTTCGATAGTGATTGAACACGTATTCTCTCTTGATTTAGACGAGATCTCTTTAATCCCTTCCAAACCAATTAAAGCTTCTTCAATTTTCGTTGTAATTCCTTCTTCGATCTCAATTGGTGAAGCGCCTGGATAGGCAACATTAACAGTGATTTTATTTGGATCTAGCTCAGGAAAAAATGAATGATTTAGCGTAAAGATGTTAATGAATCCAGCGATTGCTGTTACAATTATGATCGCATTCGCCCAGATCGGATATTTTATAAAAAATGCAATGAAATTCCTCATGATCAATTATTTGAGTTTTTCATCACCTCTACTTCAAGACCTTCCTTGGCATTGATCAATGGTTCCATTACAATTACAGTTCCATCGGTTAAGTCTTTCACCAAAACAGTTTCTTCGAGGAACATTTTAATGTTAAGTGAAATTGGTTTCAATTTACCATCGACTACAGTATACACCTCGTTCTTATTGAACAATGCTTTTCTAGGCAATTCAACAATATTTTCAACCCCCTCACATGAAATACTGGCATCCAAGAACATCCCGTTGTAAATCGACATTTCCGCTTCAGTCACTTCAATAAAAACTGGAACCGTCTGGGTATTTGCGTTCACATAAGTTCCTTTTCTAACGACTTTTCCAATTGCTGATCCTCCATTTTCATCTGATAGGGCAACCTTAGCCCCAATCACTACCCTATCAATATCATCGTTTGCAATAGGAATTTCAATTTCCATACTTCCTTCTCTAATCACGGAAACAACTGGACTTCCTGGAGCTGTAATCGCACCGTCATCCGTGAAAGCATTTAAAATACTTCCCGTGAAAGGAGCCGAAATCACGTATTTCTTCAATCTTTCTTCATCACTTTGAATGTTGTAATACTCCGTTAAAACATTCTTCGAAACGATGAAGTTTTTCTCTTTAAATGTTTTTGTTTCCGGAAGAAGAGGCAATTTCTTATCTACATCAATTTTGTTGAAGAATTCTAACCAAGCTTCAAAATTATCATTGTAATCAAGTTTAAGATCAGGTAATATGTTCGTCAAAAGCATCAAATAGTTACTTTTTCTAGCTTTCAGAGCCATGATCACATCGTTATTTTTGATCGTAAACAGTGTTTGTCCTTCTTTAAAGGATGTTCCTTTTTTCAAAGAAATATGCGCCTGGATCTCACCTTGAACTTCAGATGTTATATTGATCATAGAAGAGGAGCTTACCTGTCCAAATCCATCTGCAGTGATTGGTTTTAATACATTCGTAACCGGTAGCGCTTTCACATAATATGTACTAGAATCCTTTGCAGACTCGCCCCCCTCCTTGGCTGCCAATTCACGATCTTCACGAATCTGCTCAGCATTTTCGACTCCATAATTGGTCCCTATCTTCATTCCTATCATGAAGGCTACAACTATAGCTAGAACAACACCAATTGTTAATACAATAACGAGTATGTGTCTTACTTTCATCCCAATATAAATTTGGAACAAAAGTAGGATTGAAAATTTTGTTTCGCCACTAAAATCTTACAAAAGGCAAAATATCGTGATAATTGTATAATGCTAAAACGTTGGACAGTTGATCACCTTATACTTACCGCCTCCAAAATCACGTTGACCATACTTATTTTTGGACTTATAAGTAAGTGTAATCTCATGCGAACCTGAATTGTATGAATTCAAAGCGGAGGTATTAATATCATATGAATAGCTGATCCCAATCTTTGGTCCTGCAAATCCGATCATTAAGGCTATCGCATCCTTGAATCTGTATGAGGCCCCAACCCAAACACCACTATTATGAATCAGTCTTGCATTCAAATCAAAAGTAAACGGTGCATTTAGCATGATTCGAGCCACCGCAGAAGGTTCCAAATATAAATTTCCTTCGGAAACAGTTATCACATAACTACCTGTAAGGTACATTGTTCTCTGAAGATCATTTGTTACTGGTGTCATTACATCAAAAAGATCAACTTTAGTCTGAAGTAGATTGAACAAACTAAATCCAATGTGATAATTCTGTCCGAATAGTTTTAGTCCTCCAGATAAGTCAGGTATCAATAAATTAGTCGTATAGTTAAATACAGTCGGGTCATTTGCCTGTTCTGTAACCAACTTGTCTCTATCAAAAACGTATTGAGACAATGAAGCTCCAACTCCTAATGAAAGATACATCTCCCTGTTAACTTTCAACTGGGTGGATAATGCAGCCATGAAACCAGTCCTTCTGGAAGGTCCTGCAACATCATTAAATAGGTATCCACCAACACCGAACTGCTTACTCACATTTGTATGATATGAGATATGTTGTCCTACTGGAGCTTCTCTTATTCCTGTCCATTGACGTCTAACATCCAACACTAATGGAGCATACGTTTTGGTTCCAGCGGCAGCAGGATTAATGGCAAAAGCATTGATCATGTATTGACTATTCATGATAAATTGCTGCCCGTAAGAAAACGAGGAGAACATCATCAATACAACCGTTATTTTCACAAGACTCTTCATAGTTTATCTTAATAAGGTTACGAATCCACTTTGATTAATTTCCCCTCCATTCAATTCTAAGACATAGTAATATACCCCATTCGGAAGTTTTGCTCCAGATTGAGACATGCCATCCCAATGAATTATATTATCACCGGTTGAGTAAACCTCTCTTCCCCATTTCGAGAACACCACCATTTTTACATCTGTGTAACTAGAAAAATCTAAATTCCAGGTATCATTGATCCCATCATCATTAGGTGTAAACGTGTTAGGTATTTCGATACATTCCATCTCATCAGTAACTTCTACCACATCTGATTTCGCAATGCAACCTTCACCATCTTTGATGTAACAATAATAGCTTCCTTCCTGAGCAAAATCTATCGTTGATTCATATGTTCCATTTGACCAAGAATAAGTTAGGAATCCATTTCCTCCATTAGCTACTATCGATAAGGTTGTGCCTCCCTGTGAACATGAAAGTTGATCAATCTTCACCTGGGCCGTCAAATCCGTCTCTTCGATTACTATATCTGTCATTACTGTTTCCACGCATCCACTTGGTGAAGTGTAGGTATAGGTTATTTCATGAATACCGATTCCTGCAACTTCAGGATCGAATATATTATTGGCAACTCCTGTTCCTGAGTAAGAACCTCCATTAGGCTCACCTCCATTCAATGTAAATTCAGGTCCAATACCACATAACGTATCATATGGATTGGTGTGAACAATCGTTTCGATCACACTTATAAAAGCATCTGAGCAAGCAGTATTACCACAAGTACCACCTTCTGCTCTTACGTAATAGGAAGTGGAGTTCAGTGGAGAAAGCGTGATTGTCGTTCCAGTCCCGACAGATGTGCCGCCACATGAATTCTGATACCAAACCCATTGAGCACCGTTAGTGAGGTATCCACCATCCACAGTTAAAGTCGTTGATTCTCCCAAACAGAAGTTGTTATTGGAAGCTATAATTCCATCTGCTGCGATGCTTCCATCTAAAACTGTCACAGTGACATCAGCACATGAGGTAGATCCGCAAGTTCCAACTGCCGCAACATAATAAGTAGTTGTTTCAGTAGGCGAAACAGGAATTACTTCTCCTATTCCAATCGGAATTGCTCCACATGCTCCAGTGTACCATACATAGGAATAGTTGGCCGGCAATGCCTGTCCGATAACCGTAAGTTCTACCTCATCTCCGGGACAAATATTATTGGAACTTGAGAAGGCTGAGGTTGGATCATTGATGCCTGCACCAACGGATATAGTTATATCGACACATGTTGAATTACCACAGGTACCTTCTCCTCTCACAAAATAGGTTGTTGTTGCCGAAGGGGTCACACTGATTGAATTTCCCGAACCTACTGGACCACCACCACAAGCTCCTTGATACCACTGCCAGTTAGCCCCTGTTCCTAACGTACCTCCTGAAACATTTAATACAACTGAGTTACCTACACAAATTGCGGTAGCTGATGCTGTGATCCCTGTTGCAGCAACACTAACGTCATTTAAAGCAACGCTTGCGCTTGCACAATTGGTAACACCACACGCCCCTTCTGCTCTTACATAATAAGTTGTCGCAGCTGTTGGATTCACATTAATCGATGTTCCCGATCCAATAGAAGTTCCTGCACCACAACCAGACTCATACCAAGTCCATACATCACCAGTCACTAATGTTCCTCCATTTACCGTAAGCGTTACACTTCCACCTGGACAAACAGAAGAGCTTGATGCAACTACAGAAGTAGGTGTGGTTGACAAGTCTTGTACAATTACTGTGACGCTTTCACAAGATGTTGTGTTACAGTTACCTTCCGCTCTCACAAAATAAGTGGTTGTAGTTGAAGGCTGGACAGTTAATGTCGCTCCACTTCCCAAATAGATCCCTCCACAAGATCCCTGATACCATTCCCAAGTAGCTCCATCTCCTAAACTTCCACCTAAAACCGAAACATCTACGGATGTATTTGGACAAACATTGTTCACCGATGAGTTTGCCCCCGATGGTGCCGTGGATAATGCCTCTATGTTGATAGAGGTACTCACACAATTCGTGGTGTTACACAATCCTTCCGCTCTTACGAAATACGTTGTTGTTGTTGATGGATTTACAGCTATCGTACTTCCTGAGCCCACATTCAAACCACCACAGGCACTACTAAACCATTGCCAGTTTGCAGAAGCTCCCAAGCTACCTCCAATTACGGATAATGTGGTATTATCACCAGGACAAATACTAGCATCTGATGCGATAACAGATACAGGATCATTAGATAAGGCATAGGTAGTAATGGTAACATCCGTACAAGAAGAATTTCCACAAACTCCTTCTGCTCTTACAAAATAAGTTGTAGTTCCTGTTGGATTCGTACTGATGGAATTCCCATTACCAATCGAAGCTCCAGCGCCACATCCTCCTTCATACCACACCCAGTCATCGGCACCAATTAATGTTCCTCCATTCGTTGAAAGTGTTACATTTCCCCCAGGACAAACTGTACCATTTGAAGCCATGATTGAAGTTGGTGGAGATGGCAAAGCCCTTACAGTTACCGTCACGCTTTCACAAGCCGTATTGTTACAATTTCCTTCGGCCCTAACATAGTAAGTTGTTGTAGAAGAAGGAGAGACAGAAAGTACTGATCCGCTTCCCAAATAAACTCCGCCACACGATCCCTGATACCACTCCCAGTTTGCTCCATCGCCAAGTGTCCCACCATTAACCATAAGATCAACAGAGGTATTTGGACAGATATTGTTAGCGGATGAAGTTGCTCCAGTTGGATCCGTAGATAAAGTCTCTACATTGATTGTTTCATTCACACAAGCTGTATTATTACAAGAACCTTCAGCTCTAACGTAATAGGTTGAAGTTAAAGTTGGATTAACTGCAATTGTGCTTCCTGTGCCTACATTCAGCCCTCCACAAGTACCATTATACCATTGCCAGTTTGCTCCGGCTCCCAAACTTCCTCCAATCACAGAAAGTGTAGTAGTAGTCCCTGGACAAACACTCGGATCAGAAACAATAACACTAACAGGATCATTTGATGGTTGATCAACTATAATAGTCGTACTTGCACATCCAGAGTTGTTACATGTACCTTGGGCTCTAACATAATAACTTGTGGTTATAGTTGGATTAATATTAATAGATGTCCCTACTCCTATAGGCGAACCTGCACCACATCCTCCTGCATACCAATACCAATCAGCACCTGTTCCTAAAGTGCCGCCATTAACTGTCAAAACAACAGTTGTACCTGAACAGACCTGACCAATTGATGAACTAACTCCTGACGGATCCGAAGAAAGTGTATTCACTGTAATTGTCGTACTCACGGCAGCTGTAGTATCACAACCTTCTAATCTAACATAATATGTTGTTGTAACAAGAGGGGTAATTCCTGTGTAATTAACTCCATTTGATGTAAACACTGGTGACGGCAATCCTATCGTAGGATCAACATCGTACCAAGCATAGTGAGCCCCGGTACCTGGTGCTCCACCACTAACGGTAAGATC
This sequence comes from Flavobacteriales bacterium, assembly GCA_020635565.1. GTDB lineage: Bacteria > Bacteroidota > Bacteroidia > Flavobacteriales_D > Parvicellaceae > Parvicella. The sequence continues at coordinate 370,843 of JACJZN010000006.1, forward strand.
AGTTGAACCGCCTACACAAATAGTACTTTGAGTTGCAGATAATGATGTTGGAGCAACAGAAGGAGTTTCAACTATAACTATTTGATTCACAGTGTTTGTAATTCCACATGGCCCTTCAGCTCTTACGAATACGTTTGTAGTATTTGTTAACGTAGTTACAAAAGGAGATCCAGTCCCCAATAATGTTCCCCCAGAGTTCGGATCTCCTGCATACCAATTCCATACAGCGCTTGAACCAATACTTCCACCGTTTACAGTAAGTGTTACAGGACTAATCCCACACAAAGCTGAAGGATTTGCTGTTAGAGATGTGGGAGCAGTCGGGGGCGAATCCACCGTAACAGTAACTTCATTTGACAGAAAAAAGCCACAACCGTATACCAGTTTTCTTCTATAACAAGTATTTTGCAAGATACCCAAAGGAGGATCATAGGATGCGTTTGTTGCTCCTGGAATATCAACCCAAGATCCTGTGCAACCAAGATCTTGTTGCCATTGAAATGTAAACCAAGATGAGGTACCTGCAGCACCTGAAGAAACATTTGCCAGAATTGAAGGATCTCCACCAGTACAAACCGCCTGATCTCCACTTATCGTCCCTGCATCTACCGATACATAATCCCAGTAAACCTGAATTCTTGCCCTGTAATCTCCAATAAAAATCTCATATTGATTATTCTGACATGGTGCATCATTCTGGAAAGAAATATTTCCGGAACTCCCTAATCCATCATGGTTATCATCACCATTAGCAACACAAATAGAAAACAACGAAGGACTAGGATTGTAATTGCAATAAGGACTACAATCATCTTCCCATCCTTCCATCTGAGTGATCAATTGAGTAGCATCAGTATTAGACACATTTAGCCAAGCAAAGGGAATTGCAGGACCAGAATGGCTCGGATTTCCAGACCACCAAGTACCATATGTATTGGTAGTAGATATACATCCGGTAGCCTGAAAAGAAGTTAGTGAAGTTCCAGTAGTCCCATTATCCATCAGATAAATCCACCATACAGGATCCTGATCATTAATGCCCAAACCACCATCATTACCATCTGCATCTGCATATAACTCTGTAATCGTGACGGAGTAATTAACATTTTGAGCATTCAATTGAAGTTTTGAGACCAACAAAAATGCCAGAAAAAAGAATACAATATTCCTCATAATTCAGTTTACGTAAGTGCAAATGTACGACATTAAAAGCACCTCTATTTTAACTTTTTTACAAATTTTAGTATATCTTCAAGTATCTCACAACTTGCCTTTCCATTGACATCCAAGATGTTTTCCGCCATCATATAATACTTCTCTCTATCCCTGAGTCTATCGTCAATGAATTGCTCTAATTCCGGAATCGATTTGACATCCTTTAACAAGGGTCTCTTTTTTCTTTTTACCCAAAGCCTTTCTGCTAATTTATCTGGTGATATTTTTAAGTAATAAGTAGTCCCCAATCCATTCAACCGATGCATATTATCATTAAAGCATGGAGTTCCTCCCCCTACGGAAAGTACAGTGTTATTTATTTCCAAAGAATTAATCAACGATTTTTCAAGCGACCTGAAATAAGTTTCTCCTTTCAATTCGAAAATACCTTCCACTGTTTGTCCTTCTTCTTTTTCGATTAAATCATCCAAATCTTTGAAGTCCATTTCTAGCACGTCTGCCAATTGTTTACCAATTGTAGACTTCCCTACCCCCATAAAACCCAATAAAATGATATTATTCTTCATTCAATACTACTAGTTTTAATTTATCGTCTAAACCAACATAACATTTCTGAATGTTACCTTTTTTTACTTCCACAGGTAGTTTATATCTCGATCGGTTATTTAAGACAAGTTCTCTCATATCGGCATCGGACAAAATCACGTTTTTAAAAGCAAAAGGTATTGTGAATTTACATCCCGAATTGTACTTACTACATCCCCACGCTTTCTTCCCTCTTAACATTTCTCCTTGGCCACATTTCGGACAAACCACCGGAGGAGGTGCAACAAATTGATGCTTTACCTCATGACACAAATGCGCCACCATTTCGGTTAATTCATTCCTGAAGGCATCTACCTCAAAGTTTCCTTTCTCAATATCTCTCAGTTTTTTCTCCCATTGACCAGTCAATTCTGCTGATTTAAGGATATCATCTTTGATCAAGGATATCAAATGAATCCCAGTGGCTGTAGCCACAATCCTTTTCTTGTCTTTAGCTATGTAATTCCTTTTATAAAGGGTTTCAATAATGTTAGCCCTAGTAGAAGGTCTTCCTATTCCATTCTCCTTCATCAGATCCCTTAGATCGTCATCATCCACCTGCTTACCTGCAGTTTCCATAGCTCTCAACAGACTGGCCTCCGTATAATACCTGGGCGGTTTAGTTTTCTTTTCCTGTAGTTCAGGATCGTGCATTCCTTTTTCTCCCTGCTCAAAGAGTGGCATAACTATTTCTTCTTCCTCATTTTTTAAACTGTTTCCTGCATAATCTTCATAAACAATTCTCCAACCAGGTTCAAGCACTTGTCTTCCTGCTGTCCTGAAAGGAACTTCCACGGATTGACCTTCCACTACCGTATTACTCACCTTACAATCCGGATAAAAGACGCAAATAAATCGTCTTGTTATCGCATCATATACTTTTTGCTCATTAGGAGTAATCCCAGATGGCACTATACCTGTAGGAATAATTGCGTGGTGATCGGTAACCTTCGTATCATCAAAAACTCTTTTGGATTTCCTTATTGGTTGTCCCAAGAGGTCATTCGTATAACGCGTATAGTGTTTTAAGTTCTTCAGAATACCTTCAACTTTTGGAAAAATATCATCGCTTAGGTAAGTCGTATCCACTCTGGGATAAGTGACTAACTTTTGCTCATAAAGTTTTTGAACCATGTTCAAAGTATCCTCAGCACTAAAAGCAAATCTCTTATTACACTCTACCTGCAGAGCAGTAAGGTCAAAAAGCATCGGATGCTTTTCTGTACCTTCCTTTTGCTCAAATGAGACAATTTCAAATTCTTCTCCGGTTATTTTATTTAGGATTTCCTGACCACTTTCTTTTGTTTCAATCTTACCCAAAGAACACGCAAATTCAGTATCTCTATAAAACGTTCTTATCTCCCAGAATTTTTCAGACTTGAATCCATCGATCTCAAGCTGTCTCTCAACGATCATCGCCAGTGTAGGTGTCTGAACTCTACCAATCGACAAAACCTGACCCTTCTGAGCAAATTTCAATGTAAATAATCTCGTAGCATTCATTCCGAGCATCCAGTCACCAATTGCTCTTGAAGCACCCGCAGCATACAACTGATCATATTTGGCCCCATCCTGAAGTTTCGCGAAGCCCTCTTTGATCGCCTCTTCTGTCAATGATGATATCCAAAGCCTCTTAAGAGGTTTGTCGTTCTTAGCTTTAGCCAACACCCATCTTTGAATCAACTCTCCCTCCTGACCAGCATCACCACAGTTTATTACCTCTTCACATTCAGAGATCAAATGAGACAGTACACCAAATTGTTTCTTGACTCCCCCATCCTCAATCAATTTGATTCCGAAGCGTGCGGGAATCATCGGGAGTGTATCCAAATTCCAATATTTCCACTTTTCAGTGTAATCCTGAGGTTCCTTCAGCGTACATAAATGTCCAAATGTCCAGGAAACCCAATAACCATTCCCTTCAAAATAGCCATTCATCTTAGTCTTAGCCCCTAAAACTTCTGCTATATCTTTTGCAACACTTGGTTTCTCTGCTATGCACAACTTCATTCCCATAGATATCTTCTCTCGAAGATTCAAAAATAAATATCACTTGGGGAACCTAAGTTTATTGTTAATAAAATTGTACCTATTTTTGGCAAAAATCAATTCATGAAGAAACTACTCGTCCTAGGTTTGATCTCATTTCTGTTTATTCATGGCTCTTGTGAGAACAAGAACAATAAATCCGTTGAATCTTCTAATCAAGAAATCATAGAGAATACTTCCTCTCATACCAAGGAAACTATTTTTGACCTTCTCAAAACAGAATATCCAGATCTAAATGAAAACGATGTTTGCATTGTGGAAGTGAAAGAATTTGGGAATCTCTTTGTCATGGGATTTTTCGCTTCAGACAGAGGATGCGGTTTAGAAAGGATGTATTTTGATGGAAACGAACTACCTGGAGATCATTCAAAGGCAGCGGAAATCATGCTGAAAAATGATTTTGTAACCAATTCTGAAAAACTAACTGAAACCTATCACATTAAAGTGATTAACACCTTTAAAACCGTGATTTGGAGCATAAATGAAGATTTTGACCAAAGTAAATTCTTCGAACCAAAAACATTCATTGAGGATGAAAAAGTAGTTAGTGAAATGTGGATTCAGCGTCCATCAGGAATGAATAAAGAACGTTCTTATTATCTCTCCAAATTATCTTTTGATATGCAAGGAAATTTTATCTCGTTGGAGAAAACTAACCAATTCTCCGTTTCATTTTAATACTTGAAAGTAGTTATAGCCATATTAAATTATAACGGAGTGAACTGGCTCCAGAAGTTCTTATCGGATGTGATCAAACATAGTCCTGAAGGAGAAGTCGTTGTGATTGACAATGCATCCACGGATGATTCAGTGGATTACCTCAAAAAGAACTTCCCCTCAACAAGGATTATTGAAAACGAATCTAACTCTGGTTTTGCCGGAGGATATAATGAAGGTTTAAAACATATTGATGCAGATGTCTTTGTTCTTTTAAACTCAGACATCGAAGTAACAGAGAATTGGCTATCACCGGTTCTAAGCCTTCTCTCTTCGGATGATCAGATTGCTGCCGCACAGCCAAAAATCCTTGCTTATAATCATCAAGAGAAATTCGAACATGCCGGAGCATGCGGAGGATATATCGACCAACTTGGATATCCATTTTGCCGAGGACGTATCTTTACAGAAACAGAAGAAGATAAGGGACAATATGATTCACCTGAGAAAATCTTCTGGGCAACAGGAGCGTGTATGTTCATAAAGGCAAAAAAATATTGGGAAGCAGGAGGATTGGACGAACATTTTTTTGCTCATATGGAAGAAATTGATCTTTGTTGGAGATTACAAAACATGGGCTATGATATTGTTGCCTGTCCAGCATCATCCGTTTATCACGTTGGAGGTGGAACACTTGATTACAGGAATCCAAGAAAAACCTATTTAAACTTCAGAAATAGTCTTTTTGCGATTCACAAAAACTGGGGTGATGGACTTTTTTACGCCATTTTTGCAAGGTTGATTCTGGATGGCATTGCTGGATTCAAATTCCTTTTAGGTGGAGATCTACAGCATATATGGAGTATAATCAAAGCTCATTTCGATTATTATGGACATTTAAATGTGCTTCGAAAGCAAAGAGCCGAATTAAAATCAAGAAATAAATCTTTAAAAGAGTTAAACGGAGTTCTAAAATCTAGCATTGTCTATCAATTCTATGTTAAGAAGATCAAGAAATTCAATGAATTAAAATTTTAGTATGCAATTATCAAAGGATCATAAAAAACCGACTTTACTACAATCATTATTACCCATCATCGTGCTGATGGTATTGTTAGCTATCTCTGTGCTTTCAATCTGGCGTAGCAATTCTCTGGATGGAGCAAATCAAATGGCCTTGCTCTTTGCCGCAGCGGTTGCAATGCTTATTGGATGGAAACTAAATTATAAGTTCTCTGAAATGTTAAAAGGTGTCACTGATGCCATTGGCACTGCATTACCCGCTATAATAATCCTTCTACTTATAGGTGCTTTGGCTGGCACGTGGTTAATTAGTGGAATAGTTCCAACCATGATCTATTATGGTTTAAAAATACTTAGCCCTACTTTTTTTCTTTTCTCGGCATGTGTTATCAGTGCCATTATCTCCTTGGCAACAGGTAGTTCATGGAGTACTATTGCCACTGTGGGAGTTGCTTTATTTGGCATTGGTCAAGCATTGGGTATTACAGAAGGTCTCGTAGCAGGGGCGATAATTTCAGGAGCTTATTTTGGTGATAAAATGTCACCAATGAGTGATACTACTAACCTTGCACCGGCAGTTGCAGGAAGCGATCTGTTTACACACATCCGCTATATGCTTTACACTACTATTCCCTCTATAACGATTGCTTTGATCATCTTCTTTGTATGGGGATTTTTTGTTGGAGATGGAGGTTCTTCTACAGAGATTCAAGAAATGTTGGTAGCGTTGGAAAATTCTTTCTACATATCCCCCGTACTTTTTATTGTACCAGCTGTTGTTATCGGCTTGATCATCATGAAAGTGGATGCAATACCTGCCCTATTTGTTGGAGTGCTGTTGGGAGGTATTTTTGGAGTGATCTTTCAGCCTGATATTATCACGGATCACGGAAAGAAGAATAATCTATACATCACAGGTACAAATATTGAAAATTATGATTTCCAGTGGTTCAGTGAAGATGGAGAAAGACTATCCACTAAAGATAATGCATGGAATCTCGATGGAGGAACATATACTTTATTAGTTTCCAATGGGGAAGAAGAAATCATGCAGACAATAACTGTTCCTGCTGGATTGGAATCCGATGAAGTATTGAATGTAGAAGGCACAAGTAGATTAGAAGATTGGGGACTTGGTTTAAGTTTATCACGAAGCGGATACCTGGAAAGCGCATATAGATCAATGATCGATGCTATGACAGCGGAAACCAGTGTATCTACCGGCAATTCACAAGTTGACGACCTTCTCGGAACCGGAGGTATGTCAGGCATGCTTTATACCATTTGGCTGATTGTATGTGCGATGATCTTTGGAGGAGCCTTAGAAAGTTTAGGAATGCTACACCGAATAACAGAAGCACTGGTCTCTAGAGCAAAAACGGACGGATCGCTTATTGCAACTACCGCTCTAACATGTGTTGGATTCAATGTAACTGCTTCAGATCAATATCTATCCATTGTTGTCCCAGGAAAGATGTATGCCAATGAATTCGAGAAAAGAGGACTTGCCCCACAAAACCTCAGTAGAACATTGGAAGATGCTGGAACTGTAACTTCGGTTCTGGTTCCATGGAATACTTGTGGTGCCGTTCAATCCAATGTATTAGGTATTTCGACAGGAGAATATTTTATCTATTGTATCTTCAATCTAATCAGCCCTTTAATGACAATAACTTTTGGTTTTCTTGGCATAAAAATTGCCAAGTTAAAAAAGAGTTAATAACAGGATTTTTCTAGTTAATTTAAAATAGTTAACTTTACGAGTCCGTAAAAAATAGTTTAAAAATCATGAAGAGATTAATACTTTCATTGTTAGTGGTCACTGGTGCGTCAGCACATGCTCAAAGTAATTTTGACAAACAACTTCCAGAAAAACCAGTATACACAGCAGATCTTGTCGATTCTACTTATGGAATAACATTATATGAACCATTGAACATGGCTTTGGCCGGTGATAGTGTAAGAATGGTCAATGGATATGCAGCTCAAAACTGGATTGAAGACTATTATGAAGACGGAGCCTTACTACACAAAGGATATTATATTGACGGGCAATTAAAAGTTTATAAAAACTATTATCCAGACGGAACTGTTGAGAGAAATTTTGTGAACGTTGATGGTTATCGATCAAAAGTAACTTTATACTATCCTAATGGAAACATTAAATCTCAGGTTACCTATTCGGAAGGTGCAGCATTAGTTTGGACTGACTATTTTATGAATGGAAACATCGAATATTATGAGGAATACAACAAGAATTTGATGTGGCATATTGCCAAAAGATCCTATTATGAATCTGGTCAAGCTCAGAGTCTTTTTGAATTAACCGACAAAAAGAAACTCAATTATACTCAGAATGATTTCTATTCTACCGGTAAAAAGAAAATGGCAGGTACTTTGAGATATGACAAAGATGCTTATGACTATTTCAAAACTGGAAAATGGCTGTATTTCAGTGAAGGAGGATCTCCAATCAAGGAGGAGGAATATCAGGACGGTAAACTATTGAAAACTAACAAACTCTAAGTTAATCGATGAAGGTATTTCATCCTGAAAAACTAGATCATTTCAAAAACATTAAGGCCATTCTATTTGATTGGGATGGCGTATTTCATTCCGGACATAAGAATCATTTGGGAGAGAGTACATTTTCTGAAGCAGATTCCATGGGGTTAAATCTCATCAGACTTGGTTTCTTCCTTCAAAATGGTGAAATTCCATACACAGCGATAATTACAGGTGAACAAAATCCAACAGCACATTATCTTGCCGATAGAGAGCACCTTCATGGTTTATATTACAAAGTAAAAGATAAGAAGATCATTCTTGATCACCTTTTGGATAACTATGCTATCTCCCCTTCGGAGATCCTTTTTGTCTTTGATGATGTACTAGACCTCAGTCTTGCGAAAGAAGTGGGAATTCGATTCATGGTTAAAAGAGATTCCTCCAGAATTCTCTTGGAACATGCAAAACATATGGGGATGATTGATTTCAGCACTACTCAGAATGGGGGTGACCATGCTGTAAGAGAGATCGTAGAATTTCTTTTAGATAATATGGGAATTTTCAAACAAACTATTGATTGCAGAATCAATTTTGGAGAAGATTATCAGATTTACTGGAGTCATAGACAGTCGATTTCAACACAAAAAATGACTGTTAGTGATTTTCAATTAGTTAGTGAGTAACTATTTGAAAAAATACTTTGACGTACTACAACTTCCTGTTGGAGCCTCTTCAACAGAGATCAAAAAAGCATATTTCAAATTAGCAAAACTGTATCACCCGGATGTCAACTCATCTGCTGATGCTTCAAAAAAATTCAAAGAGATCAATGAAGCTTATGAGTTTTTAAGTGATCCGCAAAAAGTTAGGAATTTACTTTATAAGTACACTACCACTAAGAATCAAAAGCAGAAAAGAGACGTTAAACGTTCTGAAAGTATTAAGAGAAAAACAACCAAAAGGGCATCGGTCAAGAAAAGAGAGTTTGAAAGAATAGTCAATAAAGACACTCTTATTAAGGATTTTAAGAAGGTTGGCAAAACAATGTTATTCTTTCATCTAACCATAAACCTCTTCGTTGTTTTCGGATATTTATCAGATTCTAAGGATAAATACAGTATTTCAGATCTTCCAACAATTTTCTTGGAAGTGACCTTTACTATTGTTGTTATCGGAAGTATATTTCTTTTAATGATATACGCAGACTACTTAAGTCATAAGAACTCTTAATCAGAATTCGTCTATCTGATAGAGTTGGGGAATTGTAGCTTCCCATCCATAAACATCTCTGATCTTTCTTCTCATTTCATCTGCTGCACAAAGCTCACCGTGAATAATATATATCTTTTCAGGAGCCTGATCCAAATCGGACAACCAATCTAACAAATCTTGTTGATCTCCGTGAGCAGACAAACTATTGCAACTATGAATTGTTGCATTTACAGGAATGTACTTCCCATATATCTTAATCTCATCCGCTCCTTCCAGTAAATATCTTCCTCTTGTTCCTTCCGCTTGATAGCCAACCAGAAGAACATTAGTTGAATCCTTCTGCAACAACTGTTTTAGATATGTTAATACTCTTCCTCCTGTGAGCATTCCGCTACCTGCGATTACTATTTTTGGCCCTTTGAGATCGATCACTTCCCAGGTTTCTCTAAACTCCTGAACGACCGTAAATTGCTCCACCATCTGATAGACCTCCATCTTATCCAACTTATGCCACTCTTCAAACTGCTCAAAAATCTTTAACACACCTGCCCCCATTGGACTATCAAGGAACATTGGAATCTTTGGTATCTTCCCTTTTGAAGCTAGTTTCCAAAGTAAATACATGATCGTTTGCGCACGCTCCACAGCGAAACTTGGAATGATCAAAGCCCCACCCTTGTTTACCGTATCAACAACTAGGTCTTGTAGTATCTGCTCAACATCCTCCTCTATGTGATGTCTATTTCCATACGTACTCTCCATAAATAGAATATCCGCATGTTTTGGTTTTTTAGGAGGATACATTAATAGATCATCTGCTCTTCCAATATCTCCAGAGAACACCAATATTTTACCTTTGAACTCAATCTCCAAAAAACAAGCGCCAATAATATGCCCTACCGTCTGAAATCGGAACTTTAGATCTGCTGAGAAATCAAACCAACTTCCTTCAGGAACTACCTTAAAGTAACTAATAGCTTTCTCGGCATCCTTTATTGTATACAGAGGTTCAGCTGGCGAATGCTTAGAATACTCCTCCTTGTTTGCTCTCTCTGCCTCCTCTTCCTGAATTTTTGCACTATCCTCAAGAATGATTTCTGCTATTTTCAATGTCGGTTCCGTACCATAAATAGGCCCTTTGAATCCCATTTTAATCAACTTAGGCAAATACCCCACATGATCTAAATGTCCATGCGTAAGAAATACCGCATCCAAATGTTCCGCCTGAATAGGTAAATATTCCCAATTCATTTGCCTAAGTTTCTTTACTCCCTGAAATAACCCACAATCTACAAGAAATTGCTCGTTCTCATTCTTAATCAAATATTTAGAACCGGTTACTGTTTCTGCTGCTCCTAAAAATTGAATTTCCATAACTTATAATTGATTGCAAAGGGCATCTATCTCACTTAACACTCTCTTTATCTTCGATGGAGAATTTATTCCGATCTTCGACAATATTTCCTTTCTGTTTTTTAATTCAATAGCAGTGACTATCTTTTTTTCTATTAATCTCTGCTTTTCGCTGATCGTTAACTCATTCAGACAGGTAACTGGGAACAATCCATTCAGTCTTATTCTACTTTCCAGATTACCTTTTGCCGGATATTTCCATGAAATCAGTTTTAGCCCCATACAATTTCCATACGCTAACGCATCTTCTGAAAATCTTGTATTTGTATAAATCCAACCCTGTCTGTAAATTTCTGAATTTCCATTTAGTTTCCAAAGTCTATCAATATCTTCAAATCTTGATTGTATATACAAAGGAATTTTCACGTTACTAAATCTCGATGGCTCACTATGGTATTTACACTCCACCAGATAATTGATATTCTCCTTCGATGCTAATACATCAACTTCATGAGAAACGCAATGTCCTTGCACAGTCTCTCCTACTTTCACTTCAAACCCTTCAGCTTTCAATACTTGAGAAACTAATTGCTCAAAGGGATATCCTGTAGGTCCTAGTTCCAACACCGCTTTCTTTAACCCATACTTTGAAGCAGAAATTCGAGATCTTCTTTTAAGTAATGAATAGGCCTTTTTATAGATTTGTTGAGTGGGTATATCTTCATAGACCAACTCATTAATTTCCTTTACAATATCATTCACAATATCCTTATTAGCACCTGATCTGAGTAATGACACTCTCAGTTTCTCAGGTTTATAAACATCTTTGAATCCGGTGCTTTTGGAAACGAACAATTTGCCCTTCATTCTGTAAATTTGCACTAAATTAAAAAAGTTTAAGAAGGTCTGGAAGGAATAGTATCTAAGATCTTGATTTTACTTTTTAAGATTCTCCACTCTCAACAAAAATTGCAATTTCTCTAAGTCTGTATTATTAAGTACTTTTGTCAAAAGAAATATGATTTATGCTAAAATCAATGACAGGTTTTGGTCGTTCAGAAGCGACCATAGGAAATAAGAAAGTCTCCGTTGAAGTCAAATCCCTGAACAGCAAAGGGTTGGATTTGAACCTAAGACTTCCCAGTTATTACCGTGCTCAGGAAATGGAGTTACGCTCCTATCTATCCAATGAGGTTAATCGAGGAAAATGCGATGTATACTTCAGCTATGAAGTATTAGGAGGAGAACAAAATCATAGTCTGAATCATGATTTATTAGCGAAATATCTAAAGGAAATTCGTGATTTTGAGCAGCAGAATTTTATTAATTCTTCAGATTTGATGAGCACCTTGCTTAGAATGCCGGATGCACTCGTAAGTAACAAGGATGAACTGACTGAGGAAGAATGGAGGTCAACATTTACTTTGGTGAAAGAAGCAGTTGCCAATTTTCATCAGTTCAGACTTGAAGAGGGTAAATCACTTTCAGCAGATCTAACAGAAAGAATTAAGTCTATTAGCAACCTATTGGGGGAAGTTCCTCAATTTGAAGATGAGCGAATTGTTATCGTTAGAGAAAGAATCAACAAAAATTTGAATGATCTGATCGAACAAAAGAACATTGATCAAAATAGATTTGAACAAGAATTGATCTACTATTTGGAAAAATTTGATGTATCAGAAGAAAAGGTAAGATTAGCTGCTCACCTTGATCACTTTTTAAAAACAATGAATGAAGGTTCCGATAATGGCAAAAAACTAGGGTTCATAAGCCAAGAGATAGGTAGAGAGATCAATACTCTTGGGTCGAAAGCTAATCACGCAGAAATGCAAAAGATCGTGGTTTTAATGAAAGATGAATTGGAAAGAATTAAGGAACAGGTACTAAATGTCCTATAAGATGAGTAAAGGAAAAGCAATCATATTTTCAGCTCCTTCCGGAGCAGGTAAAACAACCATCGTAAGACATTTGCTATCTACAAGGAATGACCTTGAATTTTCTATTTCAGCTTGTAGCCGTCCCAGAAGAAATAGAACGGAAGTCGATGGGGTAGATTACTACTTTTTGAGCGTAGAAGATTTCAAGCAAAAAGTAACACAAGATGAATTCGTAGAATGGGAAGAAGTTTACAAAGACAGTTTCTACGGAACATTGAAATCTGAAGTTCAACGTATCTGGGATCTAGGAAAAACTGTAATTTTTGATGTAGATGTAGTTGGTGGTAAAAACCTCAAGTCTTACTTCGGAAAAGATGCTTTGGCCATCTTTGTTAAACCTCCAAGCATTCAACATTTACGTGATCGACTTCAATTACGTGATACTGAGACCACTGAGAGCATAGATATCCGAATGGCAAAGGCTGAAAAAGAAATGGGCTATGCTGTTCACTTTGATTATATTCTAAAAAATGATGACCTTACTATAGCTTTGAAAGAAGCTGAAAAAGTGGTTAGCGATTTTCTAGATCATGAGTGATTTTAAAATTGATGTCGACAAACTTCTTTGGGGTGATTCTCCACTAGGAGCAAAACGAATTGGACTATTCTTTGGAACTTTCAACCCAATTCATGTTGGACATCTGATCATTGCAAATTATCTGGTTTCAGCTACTTCCTTGGAAGAAGTTTGGTTTGTGGTTACCCCACATAATCCGCATAAAAAGAAAGCAAGTTTACTTGAAGACCATCATCGACTTGCAATGGTAAAAGAAGCCATTGAGGACAACCTTCAATTGAGAGCCAGTGATGTAGAATTTGGATTGCCTCAACCTAATTATACCATCAATACCCTTGCATACCTTCGAGAAAAACACATCGACAAGGAATTTGTCTTGATTATGGGAGAAGATAATCTTCGATCATTCCATAAATGGAAGAATTATGAGGAGATACTTAAACAACATCGAATAGTTGTATACCCAAGAGTTCATGTCAGTACGGAAGATGATACCGCTCAGGTTATTGATCAATTAAAAGGAAATGAGCGAATCGTATTATGTGATGCTCCCATCATGAATATTTCAGCTACGTTTATTAGAAATGCCATCCAAGACGGTCTTGATGTCAGATATATGTTGACAGAACCTGTTTTCAGGTACGTTGATGAAATGAACTTCTATCGATAATCAAACGGTACTTCCTAAAATACTTCCCTTTCAAGTCTTGAATTCCCTCATCTTGAAAACCAACTTTTTCAAACCCCTTCCCATCTCCATATTCCACGTTTACATAAGTGAAAATATCATCACAGGGATAATGAATAATATAGTGATTAATTAATTTATTCAAACCACCTGAAATGGAACAAAATGACTTTCCACAAAATCGGATCAACCCAGCTGATCGTTTCCCATCAATCTGTCTTGGTGCTGCGAAGGTTGCAATAGCAACCAGTTCATTATTATACATTAATCCGATTTTGTGCTTTGCTCCAGCGACTCCATTGAGATGATGCTCTTTTAAAAAAGCCTCCATTTGAGGTTTTGACACTCGCTCAATCGCACATTTTCTCGCATAAATTCGATGAGATAAACCTAGTTCATTAATAACCTTTGATGCAATGATCTTTGGAGATGACACTAACCACTCTGGGTCAAGCTTCCATACATTTAAATCAGTAAAGTCCAATGAAATCTCCACTTTTCGATCATTTCCAAAAACCTCCAGACTTCTATCACCCTGAAAGGAATACTTTACTTCGGGGAAGTCATCTAAATAATCAGTTACAGATTCAAACAGACTCATTTGAGCGTTATTCCAACCGGACAGTGATCAGATCCAAACACATCATTCAATATGAAAGCGTCCTCCAATTGATCAACGATACGATCGCTAACTAGAAAATAATCAATTCTCCAGCCAACGTTTTTCGCTCTAGCATTCATTCTATAACTCCACCAGGAGTACTTTATCTCATCTGGATAAAAATGTCTGAAAGAATCTGTAAACCCAGCTTTCAGAAAATTATCCATTCCTGCTATCTCCCATTCAGTATAACCTGCTGTTTTATTGAAATTTGATTTCGGATTCTTAAGATCAATCGGTTGGTGTGCCACATTTAGATCTCCACATAATATCACAGGTTTCTTTGCTTCCAATTCCTTCATGTAAGACAAAAGATCTTTATCCCACTGCTGACGGTAATCAATTCGAGCCAGTTCACTCTGACTATTCGGAACGTATGCAGTCAACAGGTAAAAGTCTTTAAATTCAGCCGTAATCAATCTACCTTCATTGTCGTGCTCTTCTTTACCCATTCCATAGGTCACACTCAATGGTTCTGATTTTGTTAATATACTCGTTCCACTATAGCCTTTCTTTTCAGCAGCATTTGAATAAATATGATATCCATTCACTCCGTCAAGCGCTTCAAGCACCTGATCTTCTTGCGCTTTAGTTTCCTGAAAACAAATCACGTCTGCATTCAATTCACTAATTATGTCAGCCAATCCTTTTTTAGCAACCGCTCTGATACCATTCAAATTCCATGAAATCAATTTCATTATCCCTGATTTTGATTAAGTTTTTCTACTTTTTCAAGAACAGCGTCTCTCAATCCTTGCTTGTATTCAACAATTGCATTCAGTACTTGGAGATCAGAACTACCAATGATCTGAGCAGCTAAAATACCAGCATTTTTTGCACCATTTAATGCAACTGTGGCAACCGGAACACCACCAGGCATTTGAAGTATCGACAGTACAGAATCCCAACCATCAATACTATTAGAAGACTTTACCGGAACTCCAATAACGGGTAGAGGGGATAGAGATGCAACCATTCCAGGAAGGTGAGCCGCTCCTCCTGCACCTGCA
Source organism: Flavobacteriales bacterium (assembly GCA_020635565.1). Taxonomy (GTDB): domain Bacteria; phylum Bacteroidota; class Bacteroidia; order Flavobacteriales_D; family Parvicellaceae; genus Parvicella. The sequence goes on from JACJZN010000006.1 coordinate 386,219, forward strand.
ATTATTACCTTAATCCCTCGTGTATGAGCTGATTTTGCAAATTCAAACATTCTTTCAGGTGTTCTATGCGCACTTACGATCGTCTTCTCATAGCTGACATTCAATTCGTCAAGGATCTTCGCTGCTTCATTCATAACCGGAAGATCAGAATCTGATCCCATTATAATACTTACAAGTGGACTCATTTTGATATTACTTTAATATTTCTTTTTATTTCAATTGCCTTTCTTTCTGCTTCATCGAGTGTTTGCCCCAAAACAGTGATGTGGCCCATTTTTCTAAACGGTTTGCTGTCTGTTTTTCCATAAATGTGCGGATGAGCTCCTGAAATTCCAAGTACGTGCTCAAACCCGTCATAATAAACAGGCCCGGAATAACCATCTTCACCAATCAAATTTACCATCACGGCAGGTGTTTTTATTTTTGTATCTCCTAGTGGATAATTGAGAATAGCTCTGATTTGTTGTTCAAATTGCGATGTATAGTTGGATTCAATGGTATGATGACCACTGTTATGTGTTCTTGGAGCACATTCATTTACAATCACATTTCCCGTTCGGTCTAGAAACAACTCAACTGCCAATAAACCAACCAGATTCAATTTTTCTGCAATGTTTAATGCGATTTGCTGACACGTGTACTCGATTGCCTCTGAAACATTTGCCGGGCACATCAAATAATCCACCAAATTAGCCTCCTGATTAAAGACCATATCTACTATTGGATAACACTTTGTTTCACCGCTTTCATTTCTGGCTACGATCACTGACAACTCCTTTTCTATGGATATTGCCTCTTCCACTACAGATTGAGTATCCATCAATTTCGGCAGATCTGAAGCCGACTGTATTACAGATACTCCTTTGCCATCATAACCTGCCGCTCTTGATTTCTGAACAAATGGTATTCTGATTTTTCCAGAATCAATCGCCCTTAAAATCTCCTTACTAGATTGATATAATTCAAACGGAGAGGTGGGAATATTGTGCTCGGCATAAAATTGTTTTTGCAAACCTTTGTCCTGAATAATCGCTAATAACTCCGGGTCCGGAAATATCTTCAATCCCTCTGCCTTCAGTTTTCTCAAAGCTTCCAAATTTACGTGCTCAATTTCGAAGGTGAGCATATCCACCTGCTTACCAAAATTGTAGACATCATCGTAATTCATTTGATGACCTAACACATGAACATCACAAGTTTTACTAGCCGGACAGTTCTCTACTGCATCCAGAACATATGTTGTAATATCCCAGTTACTGGCAGCAATACCAAGCATTCTTCCTAACTGACCTCCGCAAATTATTCCCAGTTTGAAATCTGAAGTGACGTAAGAATTCATTGATCATCTCATTTAGAGAGACAAAGGTAACGATTTGACACTTGTTTAAAGCTACTTTAATGCATTAACTAACTCTTCTGCGGCCGCAATGTTTCCTTTTGAATATAAAGCCCTGGATATCACCTTTTTGTCTAAAGAAGTAAGATGAAAACTCATCGAGATCTGGGTTCCAGCATCCTGACGCATAAAGAAAGTCACCATTTCTAAAGAACCATCAAACCAATCTGGCACCGCTTTTAGCAATTGATCATTTGTATAATCGTGAGTCTTGGTGGTATTACTGTAAAAAGAATTAAACGGAGCAAATATTCGTTGTAGCACCATGCCACTGTTTGGATTTTCTACTTCAAAATACTTTTCCTTATCCCGGATCTGAACGACTACTACTCCACTGGTATTTTCCTCGATCCAATCTTTGTAAACACGAAGAAATTCAAGCGATGTCTTTAATCCAAAATTATCGCGAATTCCTGCATCCATGACTTCTATTGGTGGATCAGTTGGCAATGTTACCATTGGAAGAATATATGGAAAAGTGGCACTCATCCTCATCGCACTGGTTACCCTAAGATTAAAAGGGTCATTGCGTTCGAACAATCTGGTAAATTCAATGTTCTCCATAGAATTATAATTATTCACTCCCATCGAATCTGAGTGATATGTGAGGTAACTTATCGGCTGCGGAGAAATCAGAACTCTTCGGCCGTCATTCACTACAGATGGAGAATAAATGATCATAGGAATTTTTGAATTGAACTCATCCTCCCAATAATCATATATTCGCTTATCCTCGAAAGTTCCTCCCAGATTTTTAATCATCTTTTGTTCGAATGAATATCCACGATCCTTTGTATAGGAATAATTTCCATCTTCCAATGTCTGGTATCGAAAAAGTAAATCAGTAGCAGCGATACCAAAAGCTAACGGATTAAGCAAATCTTCACCAAGTTGAGTCGTGTATTTATCAGACATCAAATCGATCGTGGAATCAGTTTGTCGCTGCAGATACAATTCTCTGAAATAAGTCGCTCCAATCATTCCACCAGAGGCTCCCGTTATTAAATGAGTCTGACTGTAAAAACTACCGTTTGTAATACTGTCCAGATATGACAAAACTTCCATCGACCAAACGCTTGCTCTCAATCCTCCTCCACTAATATTTAATAGCACTAACTTCGGTTTATGTCCCAATAATTTTTCGTTCTTCTCCTTCCAATTCTCCAACATTACCAATCCATGATTGTATGCCGTATCATAGTAATACTTATTGGATGTTATTCTATTCAACGCTTCCCAACTATAATCCGCTTTCCTACTGTAATCAATGCCATAAGCATAGTTCTTAAACTTAAATGAATCGGTATAATTCGAAAAGAAATTAAGCATTAAAAACCCTCCCAGTAAAATCGTTAAAGTCCATCCTTTAAACCAACTATAAAGGGCACTAAATACGAGTAGAAAAAGCGTAAACAAAAGTAAAATACTTGAAGCAGCAGGGATATTCATCCATTCTACATCACGAAAGATTCCCAGCACAAAGAAACTTATGATCAGAAAGAACTCAAAAATGGAAGCATTGATATGATTTTGAGCAAATACTTCCTTCAGTAATTTGGCATCATAATGATCCGTATCTCTTGCCAGCTTGATCGAAAAAGGAGAGTAAATATAAGTTACCACGGTAAATCCACGAACTCTACTCATCCTCTTGTACCATGCCGTTTCTTTCATGAATGTCGCCTCCTTTACTTTCGCTCCTGTTTTAAGTGACTCGTAATAACTTTCATCCTTGCCCGATAGGGAGAAAATATTCTTGTTGAAATAGACAAAAAATAGTGTAGAGATCAATATGAATACGGTGAGACCAACAGAAAAAGCAAACAGATTATAAATCGCTTCTCCAGAGGTCATCAATTCCTGAGTAACTTGAAAATTATATGATTCACGCAGAATTAGAATATAAAAAAACAGAGGTATAAGGAAATTATTGAAACAAAATCGCAGAAATGGTCTAGCTAGGGTCGCCAAAAAAGGAAATTCATTAGCATGAAGGATATAGCTATAAATATTAAATGCAGTAATAAATCCCCCCAAAGCAAAACCCAAGATCCCAAAACTAAACTCGTCTATTCGCCCCATATATTCAGGCGCCAAAAAGAGATAGGATATACCATATTTGGATCCAATCGAATTAGAAACATACAGATATAATAACAACCAGAAAAACAGCAACAGGTGATTTCTTTTGAAATGCAAAATCAACAACTGGATCGGAAAGAAATACCAGATCAATCGCAAAGGATGCGTATTTAATCTATTTTGTTTCTGGTGGTGGGTCATGCTGCAAGTTTATACGAGATACTTTGTGAAAGTTTACGTTTAAACTCTTTTATTTTTTATTCTAACAAAAAAAAGACGGCTAAGCCGTCTTTTTCTGTCAGATTAAGATGAATTATCTAAGAAGTTGAATGGTATATTTCTCCTCTATTGCTGTTGGTATTGCCTCCCCAGTTACCGGGTCATAAGTACTACCATAAGAACCACCAATGATCACATAATATGTACCCTCAGCACAATTCGCATTTCCTTTTCCTTTAATGGTACCATCCCACTCAAAATATGGATCATTTGATTCGTAAACCAACTTACCCCATCTATTATAGATCGAAACTGTGATACTATCAAAACATGGATCTGGAGTGCCTCCAAGTTTAAAGAAATCATTCTCATGATCACCATTTGGTGTAAATACATTTGGAATTCTAGTTAATTCACTTGAAGGCGGTTCAACATTTACTAACATTGTTTTATTTTCTGAAAGATCAAAACATTCAGTGTAAAGCGTAGCTTCATATGACAATTCGTATTCCTTCATGAAAACATCACCACAACCAGGCGTCCAACAATAGCGGATAGCCACGGTATCCTTTCCGATTATCTCTCCACCAGTATAACTGTAATCCTTAATGTAAACGGTATCTATCCCCCAGAAATTAGCATAATAATAACCCGTGCTATTCTGACTTGGCGTTACATAATTACCAACGAAATCAAAATTTCCTGCAGTTGGCTTCACTCCCAAAGGATAATCAGAATATGTTTGATCAACCGTTAGCAATTCAAAACAGATCTGTTCATCATAGGTCACAGTAATTGAATCAGGAATGTCAAGTGTAACTTCTGCTGGTTCATACTGTACATTAAAATAAACAGGACGCTGAGAAGTATCACTACCCGAACATCCCAGAGAATAGGCCAATAAATTGATCTCATAAACATCGTTTACACTTTCGCAGTCAGGCTGCCAACAATATCTTAGGTACATCTCTCCCACCCCTTGATATTCACCAATATTGACAATATCAAAGTGATCCATTGAAGCTGCTGATCCTGAATTGTTAAAATTATTATACTGCCAAGTATTTCCCACTTGAGTAGGATATACAAAAGTTGTTGTAAGATCGAAGTCTGCAGAAGAAGGAATCACATAGAGAGTATCTGTCCCATCAACATCTGTTACCGTTACATCCACACAAATACTATCACCAGCATAAACTGCAACAGTATCCTGCATATTGATCGAGGGAGGCGAATCAAATGAACAAGCTAGTGCTTCATATTGCACATCTCTAATTGTTTCTCCAATTTTCACTCCGTTTCTAAATTCCTCAACTAAAACAGAAAACACATATACCCCAGCCTGTTCTGGGTGAACAGTGATTACTCCTGTTTGTCCATCAATAGACATAGGAGCTTGAGCAACGTTACCTACAATATTTGCTAATGAATATCCTGCAGCCCAAGTCACATTAAGAAATGGCATAGTCATCGGTATATTGTCTTCGTAAGGTGTAACAAATGAAAATGCGAGCGAATCACCATCTGCATCTACTACAGGAGAAGCAATATCCTGAGTATAATTCACACAGAAATAACCGTCTGTAGGATAAGGTCCAAAAGAAGGCGTAGAATTCATGCCTGCTAGTGCCGGATCAGGAATTTCTGTATAAAATAAACTTCCTGCAGAACTCGGAGAAGTAATATTATCAATTACTCCATTTCTACAACATACTCCCCAAACGAAATAATAACCATTCGGATTATTTGGCAAAGACGCTGTACCAGTATATGTCCACTGTTCAACACAAAGACCTGTAGGTGTATAACATGAATCACCTAACTGCACGACATAAGCTGGTGTTGGCTGAGAAACAGTAATTGAACCATAAGAAATGTTTGTTCCTATTTCGTAGATCTCAATTGATTCGGTAGGATCCAATGAAATCCCTGAGCAATCCCTAAAAAGATTCATCGTAACATTGTAAGAATTGGCCCCTGTCTGAACAACTTCAATATTACCTCCCACTACGTGCGAAGCAAAAGAGTAAAGCGATACAATGACTGCTGTCGCAAATAAGAATAGTTTCTTCATAGTTTTTAATTAGTAGTCTTCTTTAATTGAATAAACAGACGGCAAAATACTACAAATTGTTGCATCAACCAAATCACATTACTTTAGCTCCCTAACTTTTTAACATAGTTAAGACTTTTCACAACATTCTTTCTACATTTGACTAATAATTCAATAACCAATGAGCACGATTGAAAAAGCGACTATAAAATTCGACAAAAAGAGTTTAAGTGATAAGAAACTTAAAGAATTGTATTACAGCATAAAGCTTCCAAGATTGATCGAAGAGAAAATGTTAATTCTTCTTCGTCAGGGCAAGATTTCGAAATGGTTTTCCGGATTTGGTCAGGAAGGAATATCAGTAGGATGTACTGCAGCTCTTGAAAATGATGAATTTATTCTTCCTATGCATCGAAACCTAGGTGTTTTTACAACTAGAGAAATTCCCTTACATCGTCTTTTTGCTCAATTTCAGGGAAAGGAATTGGGATTCACTAAAGGAAGAGACCGATCTTTTCACTTTGGAACGATGGACTATAACGTTGTTGGAATGATCTCTCATTTAGGTCCTCAACTTGCTATTGCCGATGGTATTGCTCTTGCTAATTTATTGGATGACGTAAAAAATACCACATTAGTTTTCACTGGTGATGGAGGTGCTAGCGAAGGTGATTTTCATGAAGCGCTTAACGTTGCTTCGGTATGGGATCTCCCTGTAATATTTGTTGTTGAAAATAATCAATGGGGGTTATCTACTCCTTCCAATGAACAATTCAGATGTGCACAGTTCATAGATAAGGGAATTGGATATGGAATGGAAGCCGTTCAGATAGATGGAAATAATATTCTAGAAGTTTATAACACGGTTAAGAAAATCAAAAGTTCTCAGAGTAAAAAACCACGGCCTTTCATATTGGAGTGTATTACTTTCAGGATGAGAGGACACGAAGAGGCTTCTGGAACAAAATACTATCCAGAAGGCTTACAAGATCAATGGTCTATAAAAGATCCTGTGGATAATTTTGAAGCCTTTCTTTTGGAAGAAGGGGTGATCACTGAAGCTGAAAAACTTCGAATTGAAAGTGAGATTAAAAAACTAATTTCTGACGAGCTGGATATTGCTTATGCTGAACCAGAAATCAATGTAAGTACAGAAAATGAAGTTGGAGATATTTATGCTCCTTCCTCAAATGAGATAATTCATCCCACTTCTGGAGACACAAAAGAAATGCGTTTTATTGACGCCATATCAAATGGTCTTCATCAAGCAATGACCAAACATGATGAATTGGTGATTATGGGGCAAGATATTGCTGAGTATGGAGGTGTATTTAAAGTAACTGAAGGATTTGTTGCCGATTTTGGAAAAGCAAGAGTGCGAAACACTCCAATATGTGAATCTGCCATTGTAGGTGCAGCATTGGGGTTATCGATGAAGGGTAAGAAAGCAGTAATGGAAATGCAATTTGCTGACTTTGTTACATGCGGTTTCAATCAAATCGTAAACAATCTTGCTAAACTTCATTATCGTTGGAATGAAAATGCTGATGTGGTTATCCGAATGCCAACAGGAGCTGGAGTTGGAGCGGGTCCGTTCCATAGCCAAAGTAATGAGGCCTGGTTCTTCCATACTCCTGGATTAAAAATCGTTTATCCATCCAATCCAATTGAAGCTAAAGGATTATTATTAGCAGCAATCGAAGACCCTAATCCTGTTATGGTATTTGAACATAAAGCACTCTATCGTTCGGTTTCAGACAACGTTCCTACAGATTACTATACGACAGAAATTGGTAAGGCCAGATTAGTTCAGGAAGGTACTGATGTTACTATTGTAACCTACGGTATGGGAGTGCATTGGGCTAAAAATTATTTAGAAAGTCACCCAGAAGTAAATGCAGATCTAATTGACCTTAGAACTTTACTTCCATTAGATACTCAAACCATTTTTGAATCTGTAAGAAAAACCGGGAGAGTTATCATCCTTCATGAAGACTGTTTGACCGGAGGGATTGGAGGAGAGATTGCTGCATTGATCTCGGAAGAGTGTTTTGAGTATTTGGATGCTCCTGTAGTTAGAGCAGCAAGTTTGGACACACCTGTACCTTTCGCTATACCTTTGGAAAATAATTTTCTTCCAAAAGAACGTTTTGAAGACAAATTGAATAAACTACTCAATTTCTAAGATGAAGAAATTTATCTGCTCATTTATTGCTCTTTCTTTGTCATTCACTTCAATTGGACAGGATGAAACCGGATTATTCTTTGGAATTAATGCAGGGGCTCATATGGCCAATAAAAAAACGGCAATCATGTACAGCGGTGGTTCAAACTTCTCCTTATATGGTATTGAATGGGCCTTTTCTTATCCAAATTACAAAACAGATTTTGACAATTATTTCCAGTACCCGTATGAAATCGTAGAATTACCTCAGGATATGACCTATAGGCCATCATTGGAAATAGGTGGGATACTGGGGTATAACGTAGACAACAGTTTATCTGTTTTTGCTGAGGCAAATTTTGGAATGTTGAAAGTTCAGGATGTGTTTGTAGTTGAAGTACAAAACCCTAATACTGGCAGTGTAAATTATCCTTTAGAACAATTCCCTGTTTTTGGAGAGGAACAGCGTCTGAACTTCAACCTAGGAGCTCGATTTACATTATTTGAAAACAATGGACTAGTAGGTTATTTACCTTTGTTTGGAAATTTCAACAGCGTCAAGATAGAACGTAATTATTTTATTGTGAACAACAAACAATATAATATCGTTCATAATATTCAAGGCATTACAAATCAGAAACCTGGAGGAAATGGATTTGGTGGAGGATCAGGTCTTGGGATAAAATACAGAATGTCAGATAAGATCGTTTTGGACGCTTCCTACAACGCTCTATATACTAAAGTTACAATGATCCGCGAGACGTCCACACAATCTGCCTTTTCAGTTTGGGGATTACATCACTCCGTTTTACTAAGAGTTCTGTGGGGTTGATAACAGGAAGTTGTTCTTAACCATTCAATTCCTTTATCAAAATTCTTGAATACATTATAAGGGATAGTTGGCTTGTTGAATTTGTAGTAAAAGTTCGCAATTAATACTTAAGCCGTATTTGATACTATGACTGCGCATGCTCCCATCGGAGATCTGTGCTCGAGTTTAATCGCATTATCTCTAGCTTCTTTAGTTACACTAACCCCTACTCCTGCTTCAAAAATAAATGGTGTTTTATTTCCCTGAGTAAGTTCATCATAGACTTCCATCATTCGCCATTGCGCAGGAACATCAAGTTCCAGATCATCCTTCATAAAAACATGAACTATTCCATCTGGCCTTAGACCAAAAATAGCGTCTTCAGTTTCTATTTCACGAATGAGTAGTTCGCGATTATTCATCGTAAGAGTAAGTAGGTTTGACGCTAATATCTTAAGTTTTATCTAAACTTCCAAATCTCTTATAGTTCAGTAGCATTACTTTATCGACAATTATTTTCCTAAACAAATTTAGCTAACCATAAGGAAATGAAACTCCTAAAAACAAAAAAGGCATCCAAAGGATGCCTAAAATATCTATGAAAATAATTTTTAAATACTTGTTTTACCCAATAACACAATTGGATTTTCTAAATAGTTTTTTACCGTATTTAAGAATGCTGATCCAACGGCTCCATCTACAACTCTATGATCACACGAAAGCGTTACTTTCATAACATTTCCAGGAACTACCTGACCGTTTTTAACTACTGGAACCTCTTGAATACCTCCAACCGCTAGGATACATGCATCCGGTGGGTTAATAATAGCGGTAAACTCTTCGATTCCAAACATTCCTAAATTAGAAATCGTAAACGTATTTCCTGCCCAGTCCTCAGGTTGTAGTTTCTTATCCTTTGCTTTACCAGCGAGAACTTTGACTTCCCCTCCAATCTGAGTCAATGTCTTACCGTCTGCAAATCTTATCACCGGTACCAATAAGCCATCCGGAACAGCTACAGCAACCCCAATGTGAACATGATCATTATATCTAATAAAATCTCCATGCCAACCAGCATTCACTTGTGGATGTTCCTTTAATGCTTCAGCACATGCCTTGATCACCAAATCATTAAAGGATATTTTCTCTGGTGCAATTTGTTTATTAATAGAATTTCTAGCTGCAATCGCATTATCCATATCAATGCTTACTGTCAAGTAGAAATGAGGCGCAGAGAATTTACTTTCACCCAATCTTTGAGCGATCACCTTTCTCATTTGAGAAACAGGTTCATCTCTAAAACTTTCTACTCCTGAGAAAGAAGTTCCACCTTGATAATTATCAATATCTCTCTTTACAATTCTTCCTCCTTCTCCAGTTCCTCTAACTAGCTTAAGGTTCACGTTTCTCTCTTCGGCCAACTTCTTCGCAAGAGGAGAAGCAACCACCCTTCCATTGTCAGTGGATACTGTTGGATAAGAATTCGCTACAGGTTTTGCAACGGTTGTTTGAGCAGCAACAGGAGCTGCCTTTTCTTCTTTCTTAACTGGCGTAGGATCAACCTTCACTTCTTGTTTAGCTGGAGCCTCTTCCTTCGATGGCTTCGCAGCCTCTGCATCTTTAAGCAATCCTGAAATATCTTCTCCTTTCTCTCCAAGTATAGCTAGAATAGCATCAACTTCAGCAGCTTTTCCCTTTTCTACTCCAATGTACAACAGAACCCCTTCCTGAAAAGATTCGAATTCCATAGTTGCTTTATCTGTTTCAATCTCTGCCAAGAGTTCTCCAGATTCTACTTTATCTCCTACTTTCTTGTGCCATTCTGCAACAACACCTTCAACCATGGTGTCGCTCAATTTCGGCATTCTAACTATTTCAGCCATTTTTTAATATTCTTTGATAAATGGATAATCAGCTTCCTGATAAACGTCTTCGTATAATTCGTATCCTTCTAATTCTTCTGATTCCTCAGCAAATTTCACAGATTCTTCCACAATAGCTTTAACTTTCTTATCGATCGCATCGATCTGCTTTTGAGTAGCTAGCTTATTGTCTAAGATTGTCTTCAATACTTTATCGATAGGATCCTGAGATTTGAATTCTTCAACCTCATCCTTTGTACGATATTTCTGAGGATCAGACATTGAGTGTCCTTTGTATCTATAGGTTTCAATATTCAATAATACAGGACCTTTGCCTGCTCTACAATGTGCCGCAGCATCTGCTATCGCATGATGCACTGCTTCAACAGTCATACCATCAACCGTAAAAGAAGGCATATTATAGGAGTCTCCAATCTCTGCTAAGTTTAAAACATTCGTTGTTCTAGCAACCGATGTCCCCATCGCATAGTTGTTATTTTCAATGATAAAAATCACTGGTAACTTCCACATCATTGCCATGTTAAAAGTCTCGTGAAGAGCTCCTTGACGAGCAGCTCCATCTCCAAAAGAACAAAAAGTAACATTCTTCGTTCCTTTATATTTCTCTGCAAAAGCTATTCCTGCTCCCATAGGGATCTGGGCACCTACTATACCATGACCTCCCATTAGATTAACATCCTTGTGAAACATGTGCATAGACCCACCCTTTCCTTTAGACATACCAGATCTTTTTCCGTAAAGTTCTGCCACCATGTACTTTGGATGTACCCCAAGCGCAATAGGATGAGCGTGATCTCTGTAGGCTGTAATGTGCTTATCATCTTTTTTACATGCCGAAGCTGTACCCGCAACCACTGCTTCCTGCCCTATATATAGGTGACAGAAACCTCCGAATTTTTGCTGAATATACAATGCTCCAACACGTTCCTCAATCTTTCTCATTACCAGCATATCCTCATACCATTTCAGGTATTGCACTTTACTGAACTCCATTTTTGCTTCAGTTTTTTTTGCTGGTGCACTCTTTTTTGTCGCTGTCGTTGCCATAAAATCGTGTGTTTAGTAATGCAAATATAAACCTTGCGTGCAAAGAACAAGGTAGTTGGTGAAAAGTTTTATGAATATTTGAATTTGAGTAACGTTTGAAAACAGATATAATCAAGGAACAAAAGAATTATACCTATTTTTGACACCAAACAATGAACTATGAAGATCATCCTATGCCTTCTACTTTTAGCCTCTTTTGGTATTACCCAAGCTCAATTCTGGAACAAGGAAGAAAAGGAAAAGAAATCTGAGAAAAAGGACAAAAGAGATCATGATGAACTGAATTCAATGTTTAATCTAGGTTATGAGGGGGATCTTTCTGCTTCTTTCGGAGCAAATCATTTGCTTTCGGATCATCAGGGTTTGACCCGTTTACAAAATAAGTTCATCCCAGAGAATATTTTCAAAAAGGACAATGGCATTTCCAAATTTGGCAATTCAGTTTATCGATTGGGAAAACTATTCTTACTGGATTATATGGTCAATTATCAGGTTTATGCTACTCAACGGTTTGTTTTTGGATCAAAATATCGATTGGATCAGAGTGGAGCTGCAACAACCGATATCAACATGAAATTACCAGCACCCTACAATTTTGATTATGCATCGGTTTCAGCTACTTTTTCAGATTCTATTTCCCCTTTTCAGCAAGTATTAAATATCTCTGGAGCCTATGAAGGGAGCTCTGTTCTTGCTGATATTTCCAGGAAGAATATGTTGATCAATCAAGACTTTGCCTATGAGGATGCAATGCTTTTCCTCTTTTCTAATAACGACCTCGCTGCTCATATTGGTTTTCTCAAAAACAATGGATACAATGAAATTTATGCTTACGTTGATCAGATCAATACAATGTATGCTGATGCCAATCTATCAGTAGAACAGTTGAAAACCTTTGCATTTCTGGACATGGGTCTTGACCCCATGAATATCGCTAGTATTGCTGGAATCGGAAAATACTTAATAAAAGGAGAAGAATACATGGACATGCTCTGGTTGAAGTTTGGTGAAAAAGTGAAATGGCTTCCAAGCTTCAAAATGAATCTAGCTCCTTTTGGTCCTGAATTGAATTACCAGAACTTTATAATATTTGATCGATCCATGGTCCAGTTGGATATTCATCATGCTATAGGCGGGTATGTAGAATCAATGGGACTTGATCTTAAGGCTCTCAACCTGCTTTTTGGTGAGAAGAAAAAATTAGCAATTGACGGAGTAATGTCGTTATGGAATCAACCTGAATTTTCTTTCAAAAAAGGTGATCTTTTCGAAACTTTCTCAGGTTTCGGAGGGAGTGGTCAGGTAAACGTCAGCTATCGCATCCTAAAGAAGAGAAATGCATACTTACAGGGGGCAATAGGTTATAAAAGCCAAGGTTATCAGGAAGGACTGAGTTTAGACTCAGACTTGTTCTATCGTGTAGGATTTGCATTTAGATAATGAATGAATAAAGACATTGCCAAACAATCATTAATATCGTTTCTTTCAAATTTCCCAAACTTGAAAGAAGATACTATAATGACTTTGGCAGAAATGATTCCAGTTATTGCTCCTAGTAAGGGAACCATTCTTGTTGAAGCAGGTAAGGTTCCTAGTGAATGTTATTCTGTATTAGAAGGACTGGTTAGAGAATATCAATTCATTGATGGAATCGAAAGAACAACTGCTTTTTACACAGAATCCAACAGTACTGTATCTTCCGATTCTTACACAGATCAAATTCCGTCTCCTTCCTTTATAGAATGTTCTGAGGATTGTCTACTTATTGCTGGAAATCTTCAAATTGAAGAAGAGCACTTCGACCAATTCCCTGAACTAAAAGAAATTACTCGAAACATTCTTGAATCAGATCTCAATCGAACCAAGAATGAATACAAGAACTTCATTTTATCATCACCTTTAGATCGATACAAGAACTTTCTAAGAACAAGACCAGATCTGGTCAACAGAGTTCCATTAAATCAAATTGCCAGTTACCTTGGTATGACTCCTGAATCGCTAAGCAGAATCAGGAAACGATTAGTTTCTCCTGATTGACAATTCTATCCGACTTTGCCCCTCTCCATAGCAACCAAAACGCCAACAAGACCTCTCCCAACAACATGGGAAGAATAAAAATTATTTCAATTTTTTCTCTGTACAACTCATCGTAGTCAGCTATCAATAGGTTCGCAGTATTGCTTATTGTGTATCCAACTCCAGCGACAAACAACAGCAAACTAATTGCTTGTCTGAAAGTCTTTTTTCTGCAAACCAAAGCACTAAGAACTAATAAATGAACTCCAAAAACAATTAAGGATAACTGCCAGATTGATTGAAATGAGATCACTAAATTATATACCTCCATGACACTGTATTCTGATGATTTTAGAAGAAGATATGCCCGTACCAATTGTACAACTCCAATTCCAAGTCCCACGGAATACAATAATCTCAAACCGCCCATCAACTCAGACTTTAGATTTGAATCAGTTTTGTAATATCTATAAAGTCCCCAGGACACCATTACGTCTGTAGCTAGAATAATAACCCAGCCTAGAACACCAGATAAGAAAAAAGGCTTAACATCCGTAAAAACATCTCGCAGTTCGCCTTTATCAGCATCAAAAATGGGTTTAAAAATAGTTGGCATGATTACTAGCGCTACGATGGCCATTATCAAAATTGAAATTCCGGAAAGAACAGCACTTTTTCTTAGTGATTGAGAAGATCGCATAACTTGAAGTTTTTAGTTTTATATTATTGACACAAAACTAAAACAGGCTATACCTGTTAATCCTTGACGAAAGTCAAGAAATGAAACTTCTTTTATTTAGAGCCCTCGGTAATGACAAAATTGTCATAAATCTCAATTCTTTGCCAATAGGTTTTATAGTCGGCAATAAATTGTAGATGAATAGAATCCTTCTGGCATAGATCGTGGTCTTCCTTTGACCTAAAATGCACTACAAAAGCAAAATCATATGTATTATCAACAACGCCTCTTGGTGTCATTGCAGGTGATCCATAGTAACCATGATCGATAGTCTCAAGATTCAACAAGTTAGCCATCCCAGATTCAAACTCGACTAATTGATCCTCGGATAATGTGGAGTCCATTCTGAAGAACACCTAAATTCAATTGGTTCAAAAAAGGAAAAGGAATCCAAATCGATATATAGGTTCTATCTTACGAAGTAACTAGTAATTATTCCTTCCTATTAGGTTTATTATAGTTACTTTTAGCTAAACAAATCTCTTGGGTCAATCAAAAAACATATTTATTCATATTCCAAAAACTGGTGGTTCAACGTTTGTTGGGCTTCTAAAAGAGTCTATTAATAGTCCCAAGGAAATCGACTCCAAACCAACCCATCTAACTAATCAGGTTGGAAATGTAACTATCATTCACATTGACTTTTCTTCTGAAGATCGTAAGATCAAGTCTCCTCATTTGTTTAGTTTGAAAAACGATGTATTTCATAATGAAAATCAAAAATTTTTCATGCTTGTGCGTGACCCTGTAGATCGCATTATTTCTGAGTTTAATTTTCAATTCCATATATTGAATGGAAAAAATGGAAATCCCGCAGCAGGAATAATATCTAGACTTCCAAAGATACCAAATGACATCATGGAATATATTCGATTTCCACATGTTCAGAATTATCAATTAAAATTCCTTTTAGGAAGAAGATTATCTGATCCTACACCTGTTACAAATGAAGAGTATAGTACCGTCATACAAATTCTTGACTCACCCCAATTCTACTGTGGAACAACAGATATGTATGATCATTTTGCAGAACAATTTCAACATAAAACTGGAATTCAACTAAAAAGGACCACTACAATTCGAAAAGAAACTCCAAAAAAATTGAAGCAAGAGATCCCGGAATCTCTTAAAGAAGAAATTCGGATATTGAATTCATTTGACCAAAAGCTATATGAGCATGTGAAGGAAAATATCATTCAAGATTCCCAAAGTGAATTCATTTTCACTCATTCCTCTAAATTTATTGTATAGTGAATCAATTACACAAAATCGATGAAATAAAGTTTGATAGTTCAAACATAGATCTTTTCTTTTCAAATTATTTTCACCCTAGAATTCCTGTGCTCATCAAGGACGGAGCTTCAGATTGGCCTTTAATGTGGAAATGGAATAAAGGATACATTATCCAGAAAGCTGGTAAATATCCATGTGCTATAGTCGAGGATTCTAGGCCAGCAGCTTCACGAAAAAGTGACACGATTGAAAATTATTTTTCAAAACATATCGGAAAAAGTACGCTAACCCTTCTACCATATCATAAGACTAATATTCTTCCGATATTAAAAGATATTCCGATTCCAAATCTATTTTTCAATGATAAAAATATCCATAGATACTTCTTTTATCACGCACCCAAAGATGCAGGCACCTTACCGCATAAACATAGAGATGCTTTTAATATTTTAAAATCTGGTGAGAAAAAGTGGATTTTTCATGATGCATCAAATTCTTCATCGAAAGAAGGAGAATCATTACTCGACCATTATTTTAATATGTATCCCATTGGAACGCATGCTATTGATTGGTTCGAGAAAGAGCTTCCAGCGATAATTAACAAACTAGAAATAACTAAAGTATATGAGTGCATTCAACAACCAGGAGACATTGTTTATATCCCATCTGAGTACATGCACACTGTTCTCAATCTTTCAGAAGTTATGGGCATGGTGCTAGAAATTAATCGATGAATTACATTCTTTCTGGCACATTCACACCGATCAATTTCATTGAACTTCGAATTGCCTCCCCCACCTGTTTACTTAGTAGAATTCTGAAGGTTCTCAGATTTTCATTTTCCTCCTTCAATATACTAATAGATTGATAAAAGGAATTGTACAACTTCACCAATTCATAAATGTAGTTTGCAAGAAGTGCCGGAGAATACTCCATACCTGCTTTAGCGATGATTTCTTCAAAATCTGCCAGATGTTGCATCAATTCGATCTCAACATTTGATAATGGTAAGTTCAGATCAACCGTATTTTTCAGATCTCCTGAGTTCCTTAACACAGATTGAATCCTTGCAAAGGTATATTGTATAAAAGGCCCTGTATTACCATTAAGATCGATCGATTCTTTAGGATCAAAGAGCATTTTACTCTTCGGGTCTACTTTTAACAAATAGTACTTCAACCCGCCTAAACCAATTGTAGCATAAAGATCTTCTTTCTGTTCTTCAGTCAATCCATCAATATGCCCTCTTTCCTCAGTCATCTCTCTTGCATCGTTAATAACAGTAGCCATCAGATCATCAGCGTCCACTACAGTTCCTTCTCTACTCTTCATTTTTCCTTCCGGAAGTTCAACCATTCCATAGGACAAATGGTAACATTCATCTGCCCATGAATATCCTAATTTCCTAAGAATTGCGAATAGCACCTTGAAATGATGATTCTGCTCATTTCCCACTGTGTATATCATGCCAGATAAATCTGGATGATCTTTGAATCGTTCAATTGCGGTTCCAATATCCTGAGTCATATAAACAGATGTTCCATCACCTCTTAGTAATAATTTATCATCCATTTTTTCTTCACTGAGATCACACCAGACCGAACCATCTTCTTTCTGATAAAACACTCCTTTACTCAATCCTTCTTCTACCACATCTTTTCCAAGGATATACGTATCCGATTCATAGTAAAGAGAATCAAAATCTACTCCCATTGTTTCGTATGTAGCATTGAATCCTTCATACACCCAACTATTCATGGTTTCCCACAAGCTATATATCTCAGGATCCTTTGCTTCCCATTGGCGTAACATTTCTCGAGCTTCCATCATGATTGGAGCATCTTGCTCAGCATCCTCCTGAGACTTTCCTGCTGCCACTAATTCTTTGATCTGTGTCTTATATTCCTGATCGAATTTTACGTAATATTTACCGATCAAATGATCTCCTTTCAGACCAGAAGAAGAGGGAGTTTCACCGTTTCCAAACTTTTGCCAAGCTAGCATACTTTTGCAGATATGAATCCCCCTATCGTTAATGATCTGAGTCTTCACTACCTTATGTCCATTCGCCTTTAGGATCTCAGCAACGGAATATCCTAAAAAGATATTTCTGAGATGTCCTAAGTGTAGGGGTTTATTTGTATTCGGTGAAGAATATTCCACCATGTAGGTTTTTCCTGAAGGCGACTGAGCAAAACCATAGTTAGGTGTAGAAATAATGCCATTGAATATATTTAACCAAACAGAAGGAGCTATCTCAAGATTTAAAAATCCCTTTACCACATTAAAGTCAGAAACTAAGCCTGACTTTTCCTTTAGGTAAGTTCCTATAGTTTCTGCACTTTGCTCTGGCCCTTTCTTTGTTAATTTCAATAAAGGAAATACTACGAGCGTAACATGTCCCTCAAATTCCTTCTTAGTTTTCTGTAATTGGATCTGGTCTTCTGTAATTGTCGCTCCAAAAAGATCCTCAAAACCAACGAGAATCGATTCCGACAACTTCGAATATAATTTCATCTTAACCTCTTTTTTCAATAATCACTGTGGCACTATCCAGAATTCGGAAAGCCGTTTCAGCCATTTTGTTTTGTTTGTTATCCAGACAAGGATTGATCTCAACGATCTCAAAACACTTCACTCTTTTATCTATCAATAAATTATTGATCAGACCACTTGCCTCCTGCTCAGTTAATCCATTGGGAACAGGAGTTCCTGTACCATAAGAGACTAGATCACAATCCATACTATCCACATCAAATGAAACGTAAATCATGTCACACTCTTTCAAATACTCTAGGACTTCCTCTGCAATTTCTCTTACTTCTGATCTTCTTACCTGCTCTACCGAAATCAATTTTATTTCATTCTTTGCGATGAAAAAATCTTCAGGTTCTTCAGTATCTCTTACTCCTACAAACACCAAATCAGCTGGATCAATCTTCGGAACAACATCTCCCATATTCTTCAACTTGCTCCATTGAACAAGTAATTCTTCATCCAAATCCTTGATCTTATGATCTAGATTATCAGCATTCAAAGCAGTAGCCAATGGCATTCCGTGGATATTACCTGAAGGAGAAGTATAAGGTGAATGAAGATCCGCATGAGCATCAATCCATACTACTCCCAACCTCACATCAGGATACGCTTTCTTTATCCCTGCTATTGTACCTCCAGCACAAGAGTGATCTCCTGAAAGGACAATCGGATACTCCCCATTCTTCATTACATCGCTAACAGTAGCCATGGTTTTCTCATAATTATCAACCACACCATCAATTCGCTTTGCCTTGTCGAATTTAATATCATTATAAAGCAGATCATTCTTAGTTGGAATAATTGACGTATTGTAATTCGCGAAGTATTTACTTCCAGCTTTAATTGAAGCTATTTTCATGGCATCAATCCCCAAACTTGCACCCCTCGTTCCAGCTCCCAATTCAGAAGCATTCAGTATCAATCTGATCTTTTCCATAAAGGTTTTACAAAAAATAATTAAAAGAACGCGAGTTTACGGATTTTTATCACAATTAACAAAGTATTCATAAGGATTATAACAAGTTGTTCTATTTTAGCATTTGTAAAGAAATTCATGTGTTTTTTTACATCAACGCTAACAACTAAAAACTGCCTTGAGAACAATAATAATTGGTAATATTATACTGCTTCTTTTCTTTCTTTTAACAGGATGTACTGAAGGTATCACAAGTGATGAATCGGAAACAACCGCATCATTTGAAAATGAAGATTTTAAACATTTCAAAACTGAATTGGATATTCAAGTAGAAGCAAGAGAGGATTCTATTTTATCAAAAATCTACACCCAAAATCATTCCTTCTGGATGGATGAAGACCTTATATTGAATCAACAAGGACTAGCTGCAATAGACCACATTTCGCACGCTCAGCATTTTGGTTTGAATCCAGAATTATATAATGCCCAATACTTTGATTCATTGCCAGATCAACTATCTCCTGAAATGGCAGCAAGTATAGAACTTGAATTGACGTTATCTTTTTACAAATTTGTAAAACATCTTCGCTATGGTATTATTCCATCTGAGTATTACAAAAAAATCACGGCATTGAAAATCAAAAATGATAGCATAGATCTTTTGGATATTTTCCAACAATCTGATATAGTAATCGCTGGATTAAATCTGCAGCCACAGCATCATTACTATAAAGACCTTCAAACAGCTGTAGCTAATTTCTATGCAAACAACGAACTGACAGAAGAAACGATCTACATTCCCAATTTTAAAAAAGATTCTGCTGCAGCCTATGAAAAAGCAAGAGAGGTTCTGGTTAAACTGAAATACCTTAAAGCTGAAGACAAAGGAGAAAAAGTGGTAGAAGCGGTGAAGGAATTTCAAAAAAGTAATGGTCTTACTCCAGATGGATTAATTGGTAAGTATACCGTTCAAATGTTAGAACTCTCAACAAGAAAAATGTATTTTCAAGCTGCTGCCAATCTAGAAAAATGGAGATGGATCGATTCTTGGGGAGACACCTATTTCTTTGCGAATATTCCAGAATTCGTGATCAATATCTATCATCAGGATTCACTGATCATTAAAAACAAAACAGTAGTAGGAACGGTTACGAACCGAACTCCTGAAGTGGAAAGTAAAATCGACTATTTTATCGTAAATCCAGAATGGTATGTTCCCATGAGCATCACTGCAAATGAATTGATCCCGAAACAAAAGAAGGACTCTACTTATCTTCAAAGAAATGGCTATGTATTATCATCAGGAGCGAGCGTAGACAATGTTAACTGGAGTACCGCCTCTGCAGGAAATGTGAAGATCAAACAAAAGAGCGGAGGTTTCAATGCTCTGGGAAAAGTGAAATTCATCTTTAGTAATTCTCATTCCGTTTATTTCCACGATACACCCTCCAAGTCCTTTTTCAATAAAGACATCAGATCTTACAGCCATGGCTGTGTACGTGTGCAAGACCCTTTTGAAATTGCCAACTTTTTATTAGAAAATGAAGCCAATCCTGATTGGCCAACTACATTGGATACTTTATTAAAGTACAAGACAACTAAAACCTTCACGGTGAAAAAAGAATATCCTGTTCACATCGGATATTTCACAAGTACTACAGATAGTTCTGGAAGGTTAAGGACCTTGATCGACATCTATCAAAAAGACACTTTGCTCAATAATCTCTTCGAGCAATACTATTTTGGAGAAAGCAGCGCTCAGATTAAGTTATTATAAATGTAACATTAGTTACATAGCAAATCGTTCTGCAATCCCTATCTTGGGCTGCATTAATTTTTACTAAAAAATGATTAAGCAACTTAAAACATTAGTGTTGGCGACAACGGTGGGAGTATCGGTAGTGTCGTGTAGTAAAGAACCAACAGCTTGTTTTACTTTAGACAGTGAAACAATTAACGTGGGAGAATCTGTGGTTTGTGATGGTTCATGCAGTGAAAATGTGCAGCAATGGAAATACACCTGTGATTCAGATGATGCTGTATACAGCGGAGGTATCAATGAACCATACGAAACGATTACGTTTAATGCAGCCGGAACCTTTACAATAACACTAGAAGTTGAGAACGGAAATAAATTAGGGGAAACAACCAGAACCATTACAGTTCAATAAATAGTAACTTATAATATTATTAGAAGCCTCAATCAATTTGATTGGGGCTTTTTTTTTACCTTTCAAAGACTAAATCTATATTAAAATAATTATTGAACAATCTCAAAGAAATATGGAACAAGCTTTGCACTAATTACACTCAAGACTTAAATCTCATAGAAAAGTGCTGGTTGGAGATTAATTCTTGCTACAATGAAAAATCAAGGCACTATCATGACTTGAGCCATATAGAAAACATGGTCAGTCTCACTTTCGATAATCGTGACCAAATTAAGAATTTTGATATACTTCTATTTTCTATATTTTATCACGACATCATTTATAAAGCAATTAGAAAAGACAACGAAGAGAAAAGTGCAGAACTCGCAAAGGATAGACTTAAACTTTTGGGGGTTCCACATGACGACATCAAAAAATGCTGGAATCAAATCATCTTTACAAAAGCACACTCAACATCTCTAGATAGTGACACTAACTTTCTATTGGATTTTGATCTTGCTGTACTTGGCGGTGAGTGGACAGAATATATGAGATACTCTATTGGTGTCAGAGAAGAATACAAAATATATCCTGACCTTCTCTATAAGCCAGGAAGAAGAAAAGTCCTTGAACATTTCTTAGAAATGAAGAACATCTACAAATCAGATCTGTTCAGATCAAAATTTGAAAAAAAAGCTAAAGAGAATTTAAGCCGAGAACTTGAGGAATTATCCTAATTCCCCATCACACGTTAACTGAACATCAATTTCTGTATTCAGAAATTTAGATTTTTTCATGTATTCCTTCTCAGGATAATAGATGAAGAAACAACTTCCATCCTTGATCTTTTCGATCACTGAGTTATAACCTTCATGCGGCAAAGCAGGACAACCAAAACTTCTGCCCAACCTACCATTTTCTTTGATGTAATCTTCGCTCACATAATCCGCTGCATGGACCACCACTCCTCTATCTCGAGCATTACTATTGGAATACTCCTGCCCATCGAGTTTTAAACTCATGTTGTGCTTTCCATCATAAACTTCGCCCGTAACGTAAAATCCAAGACTACTTTGATGACTACTCTCCGTGTTACTAAATGTCTCGGCAAACTCATCCCCAGTCTTCATGCCATGAGCGACCAAACTCGTATGAACAACCTGCCAGGTTTTTGTATCAATGATGAACATTCTTTCTTCACTAGAACTCTTGGTAAAATCAACTATGGTAAGATAATCTGTATTTCTTAGTTTATTTTTTGAGAGTAATTGATAGTAACCTTTTAAAGCCAAGTTGTACGGCTTAAAAAACAAATCTTTAGTCCCTAGTCGATTGTAGGATTCCTCAGCAAAAGACCCCAAATCCAGTAGGATTTCTTCTTCAACAGGAGGATTAACCACACTAGTAACGATGCTCCTATCAAACGTAAAAGAAGTAAAAATTAAAACTAGGGCTATGTAGGTTAATGATTTCATTGGTGTGCGAATATATCAAATTAATTGATAAACAGCCTATTTTACCATTTGAAATGTTTAACTCAAAAATGTTACTTAGGTTACATTCACCTTTTAAAAAACCAACAAGTAACGCAAAAAACAGTTAGAACTTGGCGGATAACTGCAACATGACAGTCCGCAACGGTTCTACCTTGAGAGGTCGCAATGAATACGTTTTATTGGTAACGTTAGATACAATTATTGCTGCCTTATACTTTTTGATAAACGTATACGAAATGCGAGCATCAAAGATCAAATTACCTGTGTTGTGGTTTTGGTAAAAATCAATATACCGGATTCCTTGCAATGAACCTCCTGAGTTTACTGTTACTTCTTCAAAATCTATGATCGCACGGTCGAGATTTTCAATTTTACTGAAATAACGTGCACTTCCTCCGATAGCCAATTTTTCTCTAAAAGTGTACTCTACGTCTGCTTTAAAAGTATGCAGAAAACGATACTTTAAAATGCGATTGGATGAATCAAAACTTGTTGTATTGTAACTAAATTCTCCATTTCCACCTGGACGATAATCCTCTGCGAATACCTGATCTGGTTCCAATGTAGTTGGAAGAATATAATTATATCCAAGAATATAGGTTACTGTTGATTTCTTTTTGTTCTCAAACTTCCCTGCCATAGACACATCTAAACCTACTACTTGAGAAGCTCCTGTGTTCAGGAATTTAAATCCAGCCACTGCAAACTGGAAAGTAGGATCCCAGAAACCAAATAGATATTCAATCGTGTTTTCATAATGTTGTTTGAATACAGCTACATCAATATACCCCTTAAGTGGTCCAAACTTATAACCCTGTCTGAATCCTGCCTCCACATTCCAACTGGTTTCCGGCTTGAGATCAGGATTTGCAAAAACTCCAAATGTTCCCACTTTAGTACGAATAAATCGTTCAGCAATAGTTGGATATCTGTATCCCTGCCCATAGGACATTCTGAAGTTAGTTCCTTCTGTAAGTTTGTAATTCAGTCCACCTCTAAAGATGGTTGCTCCATTATTGATAGTATCATTCAAAATATACCCTTCTCCTCGGAAGCCAAAAGAAAGATTGATCCTTTCGAATAACTTCTTATCTACCTGTACATATCCACTATAGTTCTGAAGCGTATTTGTACTGTCTCCACTTGCTACGAAGATCTGAGAAAAAGAATACGTCTGAGAAGTAGAAGCACCAGCAATCACTTCAAGATCATTGAATTTTTTGAAGGTATGCTTGAATTGATAATCCGCAAAATAGACATCGCTAAAATTAGATTGATT
Organism: Flavobacteriales bacterium; assembly: GCA_020635565.1. GTDB lineage: Bacteria > Bacteroidota > Bacteroidia > Flavobacteriales_D > Parvicellaceae > Parvicella. Next base: position 410,241 of record JACJZN010000006.1, read on the forward strand.
CGCACTCATTTCGTTAGACGTGCTTAACCATCTTGTTTTAATGGAATGTTTCATTCCATTCTTTGAGAAATAATTTAGATAAGGATCTACGTTGAAGATCGTTTGCTTTTGTAGAATAACTCCTCCAGGATAAGCTCTATAAATTCCATTCGTATCGTCCAACCAAGCTAGTGTCAAGTTGGTACTGTTATACATGGCATTTGCATTCAACCCAAATGTTAATCGTTCAGCTTTCTTAGGATGATAACGAAGACCAAGATTCACCCTTCCTTTTTGCGACTTCATCTGATCATCCGTAAAATTCGTAATGGTATCTACAACAAACTCTCCAGGTCTCGGTGACCCAAGATATCCATGATCAAAATTCACCAAGCCTCCTACGGTAAGATCTAACTGTCTGATCTTACGTGTATGCAGAAAGTTCGCCCCATGGATGTAAGGATAATCATTCCACCAAAGAGCAGAATCATTTTGAGGCTCTGAGTAAAATCCAGAATAGACATTGATCTTGGTTAGCGGTTTAACTCCCGGTTCTGCCGTTTTAATATGAATAGCACCACTTAAAGCAGATGCTCCTGAAAGCACTGATGCAGCTCCTTTGATCACTTCTACCTGATCAATATTTTCAACAGGAATAAAACCCCACTCTGGTCTACCTGCATCTCCTGACAACATTGGCATATCGTCTACCAAAACCGCAACTTTACTTCCCACACCAAAGGTAAACCCACTTCCCCCTCGAATTTGAGGTTCTCCGTCCATGATATTCAAACCTGGGGTTTGATCTAAAACAGTCTCAATAGATCTGGTATTCTTATTTTCAATCAAAGCAGGTCGAATAACCTCCATAGAGATGGTCATATCCTTGATATCTTTATCAAACTTACCTACTTTGACATCAACTGCACGAAGCAACTCACTATCTTCATACAATTCTATGTTTCTTGTGACAATCTCATCCGCGAGAATCTCGACTTCAATCGTGTCTGGTTTCAGTCCTACAAAAGAAACCACAAAGCGATGAACACCTACAGGACATTCGAAAGCGAACTCACCATCAAAATTAGTTGATGCTCCTTTGGACTTGTCCTCCAGCATCTGCACATTTGCCCCAATGATCACTTCATCACCTTCTTTAACAGTCCCTTTAAAAACACCTTTCTGCTGTGAATAAAGTTGAACGGAAAAGAAAATAAATATGATTAGCCAATAGCGCATTCAGATTAGTTGATATATACTTTTTTGGTAAGGACTCTGTCTTCAACGTAATACTTAACCAAATAGATACCGTTGAGGCCATTTAAATCCCATACCAAATCAACACCTGCATTCCAAATTGTATTTCCAACTTCTCTTCCTTGAAGATCAAAAAGTTCAACTCTAACATCCTGACTCCAACCATTTAACGCCCACAATTTCAGTGAATTATTTCCATTTGACACTCTCATTTCCTCAGTTGTGATATCTTCAACACCAGCTACATTATAGATCAATTCAAGATCATCAAACCATGCTTTGCTGCCATTTACTGCTGAAGTACTATCTCCACTTGTTAATACCGCAAGAATGTATTCTGGCGCATCACTTGAATTGTAATGGAATGGGACCGAAAATCGTTTCCATGTAGATATGGTTGAATTCGGAAGATCGAATCTGGCTCTACCTACATGTTTAGCACCATTCTCATCACCTGGGAAATCGAATCCAGTTGTTGTGTGAAGAATCACATCTACTTTTCCTTTGTCGGCACCTGATGGCGTATACTTGTACCATCCCACCAAACTATCAGGCCTTGAAGTAAAAGCCGTATTCCATTGTCCATCAGCACTATTTGTAAACACATACCCATTATCTGGATTTATATCCGCGTGAATCCTTCCGTTTGAAACAATACCATTCGCTACTATTCCAAAAACACTTTTATTTTCTAGATAAAGGCTATAAGTTCCTGAGTGAGCATCTGTTGATCGATCCACAACCTGAGGTGCAGAAGCGTTTAATGAGGATGCGTCACTCGTTTTAATTGAACTCCAATCTGTTGGCTCAATATAGGGTCCAGAAGTACTTTCCCAATTCTCAAATCCTGGATTTTCAAACTGCTGCTGAGCAACATTACTCCCAATTGTGCCCAATACTACAAAACTTAGTAAAATTCTTTTCATACTCTATGCATTAACTAAGCAAATATATAGCATCCTAAACTTTGATGTCATACATTGTTGAAAAGATTATTAAAGACCTAATTCCTTAGTAGGATCCCAGAATAAGATATTGAATTCAACCACCTGATCATTCTTAACTTCTATTCCTTCCTGCTCTAGTGCCTCTTGCATTGCCTTTGGGGATTTAAAGTGCATTTTGCCAGAAAGAATCCCTATTCGATTGACGACTCTGTGCGCAGGAATAGAATCATCACCCGCGGCTGCATTCATCGCATAACCAACCATTCTCGATGATCGAGGTGAACTTAAATATTTCGCTATGGCTCCATAACTGGTTACCCTGCCTCTAGGGATCAATCGAGCAACATCATGAACATTATGAAAAAAGGTAAAAGTTTCAGGTTTCATGTTAAGGATTTTGAACCATAAACTTTCCTACGCCAATCTCATCTGACGACAAATTAACATACCTAAACAGATAGATACCAGCTTCAAAAGATCCTGTTTCTATCTTCAAATAATCTGTATCTCCATGCAGGATCTTAATCAAAGCTCCTTTAGCATCAAAGACCTCCAGATTATAATTCACCACTCCAGTATGATCCTTATAAAAATAGGTATAACCATTAGTGACAATATTTGGATACAGCGTATATTCAAATGTTCCGTTCGTAATTTGAGGAGGAGCATCATACCCTAAAAGAAAAAGACCATGCTTACGATCTGACACCAAAATTCTCTCGGAAGGAAGAAAAGAATATACTCCCCATGCCCCATGATAACTGATCGTGTCATCCGGGAATGTATCAAAATATCCAATTCGATTAATATCCCCTTCCTCTCTCACATCATAGATCTGCAATCCATCGCAATAATAGGAGAAATAAGCGATTCCTTCCTTCAGCATCACATTGTGTGGTAAAGTCCGAACATAACTTGGTGGTTTAGCTAGTCCTGTAACACGGATGTCTGAAAGATCACTAACATCGCAAACTTTAAACCGCATGGTTTCCGTTTCATCGCACATAACATATGTTCTTCCATCCTCACTTAACCACCCGCTATGATTGTACCCTTTGTCAGGATAAAACTCTAAACTACCTAAAGCGATAGGCATCGTTGGTGTCGAGAAATCTGCAACTCTAAGCCCTTCAAAAGCTGCGTTAATGTAGGCAGAATCGTTTCTAACATATACATCGTGTACATAGTCCACAAACGTGTAATCATATAGGAGCTGAGGATCTTCTGGATCTGCTAGTGACAACAACCTCATCGGACTGTCGAATGTTCCATAAGTAACACCACAAGCATATAAAATCCCCGAGCTTGAGTCGATAAAGATATTGTGACATCTTTCTATCAGCGTACTATCATCGTAAACAAGATGAATTGAATCTGGCAAATAACTTAGATCATAAATTCTCAAAGTACTTTTTCCTTCATCACAAACCTCATAGAGATACCCTTGGTAATCATGATAATCTCTATGTATTGCCGTATTTTCTCTACCCGGACTGAATTGTATCCTATGCAACTTATTATCATCTGTGATCTGCAAAAAAGTTGTTCCATCAGCTGAACCTATTACGGCATATTCTTCTCCATCCTGAACGAAACCCCAAACTTCGTTATAAGCATTATCCTGATACCAGACCTGTTGCATCGAATCAGTCCAGTTGTCTAACATTTTCACATTCCAACTTCCTTCCTGAGCATAGTTCAAGCTACTGATAAAAATTGCTATTAAAACCCAAATCCTCATGAGGTAAAATTAATGAAATAAAAAAGAAAAAAGTACGCGTTCTTTTACTGAAACCAACCCTTAACTAAAAAACTCCAGGAATGAAGCGCCACTTAACTTGCTCCATATAATCCCTGTACTCTGGATCCTTTTTGAGATGCTGCTCCTCAGTCAGAGCTCTAAGGACGTATATTGTTGTCCAGAAGATCATTCCTCCTATAAGCCAGTACTCATGAATGAGAGACGGAATTACTCCAATCCACCATACCATCATTTTGGTTAGGTAATGGGGATGTCGAATCCATCGGTACGGTCCATTGGTTACAATCCCTCGATTCGTAAGATTGGATGATTTGGTTCCTAAGGTAAATATAGACCAAGACTTAGCCGCAACAATGAGCATCAAAATTACGCGCACCACTGCTGTGATCTCTTCATTCTTGAAGAATGCAAATTCCTGAGCCCCCATTGGAATTAGATAGAATACTAATGGATAGAAAGGTACATAACAGATAATCGTCACCAGCCAACTAATACCGCTATCATCTACAGACCTAATTCTGTTATTCAGTCGATCACTTTCCACGCAGTATCCAAATGCATAGATGATCAAAACAATCGTCATAGCAGTATACATAAAACTTGGAAAAATGTAATGATTGATCCACATTACCAATGTCCAATTCGACAAACCGACCTTAGAAACTCCAAATAAGTGAGATATTGCTATCTCTCCAAAATAGATTGCTCCGAGATACATTAGAGGTATAAAAAGGAACTTTAGTGCGTACAATCGAAGAATAAATGCAACTTCCTTGTCAAAATTCCCCGTGCTCAGTTTTCGGAATAATACAGTGGACTTTGGAAGCCTACCTTTTTTTTGGTAGTCCAGAAAAACAGGTGGAATAAGAGCTATATAAACAAATGCTAGAAAATACAGTCCATTTTCAACGTACTTACTTCCTTCTGAAAATCCAAAATTATCCAACCCAGTAAAATAGAACTGAAAGAAAGGAAAGAATGAATATAACATTAGTGCTATACCAATCAATAACCCCTCCAGCAACATGGCCGGTCCTAATGAAAATCCAGAATTATCCTTGCTCAACACTTATCTGTTCAAAAATGAAATTATTAAGCTAAGATAACCATCATCGATCAATTACCTTTGTTTTAGTAAAAAATCACTCGAACTGGAAACGCTCAAAAAATATTTGCCCTATCTCAAAAACAAATTTGTTTTGGCAACCTTAGCGCTTTTGTTAATTCTTACGTTTTTTGAAGACACAAATCTTTTCAGACTTTACAAGTACAAATCTCAATTAAATGAAATTATGGAAAGTAATCAGCAAAAAGAAGATGAAATCGTATTGATCAAGCAAAAAACAACTGAACTAACCACTAACCCTGAAGCATTAGAAACATTTGCCAGAGAGACTTACATCATGAAAAAAGAGGATGAGACCGTCTTTCTTTTTGTGGGTAAGAGTAAAGTGAAAGAAGATTAACATTCGTCTTTCATCGTTTAACTTATCCCACATTTATCCATTTATGGACTATCTTCAACACTGAAAATTCTTAAGTATGAAGATAATATCATTTCTTTTCGCAATATTACTATTCGCGATGAATTCAAGTTTTGGGCAGTTTTCAGACAAAGAGAAAAAAGAGCTCTACCCCGAATCTTATACATTTGAACAAGCAGAAGCCTTCATCAAAAATAAAGAGTATGACAAGGCAATTTGGATCTACATCAATTTATTTCCTAACTACAAAGAAAAGGTAGTTGAAGACGTAAGATCATTAGCAACTGAACTAGAAAGTTTGGATATAAGAAGTGAAGTCAGGAAATCTTTTGCTATTTATGGCACTTTTGACCCCGCTATTTCAACCTTTGATAACGGCACACCTACCATGAACATGGCTAAATTAAAAGAAAAAGGTTCATGGGGTGATCAACTCATTCTTGAATTATCTGATTCAGAGGAGGAGCTCATTTCTGCAAAAGATTATAATCTCAGAGGAGTTGACAAAGCAAAGATTGGTGATTTTAAAGGAGCTATTGATGATTTTAATATATCCATCGAAATGGAACCTACTGGACAAGCGTACTATAACAGAGCATACTCTAAAAGTATGTTGGAAGACTTCAAAAGCGCAATAGAAGATTTTGATAAAACGATTGAGTTCGAATATCGGCTTGCTGAAGCATATTTTGAGCGAGGATATTGCAAAGATCAATTAAATGATCCTTCCGGAGCTATTTCAGACTATTCAAAAGCAATTAAGCTGAAGAAGGATTATACCGATGCGTACAATAACAGAGCTTTCTCAAAATTCAAACTAAAAGATTTCAAAGGAGCAATCAAAGATTTCGATAAAGCACTCAAAATCAAACCAGGCTATATAATTGGCTATGTTAATCGGGGATTCGCTAAGAAAGAACTTGGAGATCAGTCTGGAGCTTGTCAGGATTGGATGAAAGCAATGGAACTTGGATATCAGGAAGCTCAAAACCTCATCGATAAATATTGCAAATAAAATTTAAGAAACTTGAGGACACTAATTCTATTCGAACTTCACTAAAAAAGCATCCTTAAACACCCCTTCTTTTACTTCCTTTAATTTAGCTTTAGCTTCCTTCTTGTCAGCATAGGCACCAACATAATATTTATAGTTAAAGGCTGAATTAGGATTCTGAATCACAATTTCTTCCACGGGTGCATTTACACTTAAAAAATCAGGATTATCCAAGGCCACAGGGCCTGTGGAAGCCATTACTTGAATTTTCCATACTGGTTCATTCTGAACAGCAACCTGCTGTGACTCGGTCTGCATTTCAACTCCATGTGCTTCTTTCACATAATCTCTAAATGCTCTAAAAACGGCTGACATCAATAGATCCTGACCATATTCAGAATTCAAATAGGCTTCTTCTTGAGTATTAGTCATAAAACCAGTTTCTACCAGAACGGCAGGCATCTTGGTTTCCTTCAAGACAAAAAGATTGTATAATCTGTCATTTTTGAGTTTTACACCTCTACTTACTCGAGCAGCTCTGTTCTTAAACTGATCCTGAATCATATGTGCCAACTTACTACTGGTAGTACTTTCCATTAAATGAATATGTGTTTCGGCACCATGAATTTCTTTATTATCTGAAGCGTTGCAATGGATGGATATAAAGTAATCCGCTTTGATTTCATTCGCTTTTTTTACACGATCTTCAAGAGAAACATACACATCCTCTGTCCGGGTATACACCACCTCTACCCTATGACCTAGGAATTGCTCTATGTAACCGCCTAATTTCAATGCCATTGCGAGATTCAGATCTTTTTCATCCATTAACCCATTAGTCTGATGAAGATTACCTGGATCATTTCCTCCATGACCAGCATCGATTACCACGATCATCTTTGCTGTACTATCCTGAGCATGGATCCAGAAAAATCCAAATAATGCTATCAATATCAATAACTTTCTCATTTGACTACTTTCACTGCATACTGAATCTTTGGACTCCAATAGGGATCTTTATCAACATTTGATATCATTATTCCTCGACTAGATGATGCGTGAATCATTTTTAGCCCTTCTTCACCGTTACTATAAACAATTCCCACATGACTGATCTCATTTTTGTTCCTTCCAAAAAAAACTAGATCTCCTTTTTGAGCGTCTTTAATCTTTACCTTTTCATAGGCAGTAGCCTGAGAACCTGCAGTACGAGGAAGACCTACTCCGTTCTTACTGAAAACGTACTGGGTAAATCCAGAGCAATCAAATCCATCGGGTGATACTCCACCATATTTGTAAGGTGTTCCGACATGTTTCTCCGCTTCTTTGATCAAATTCGCTCTTGTCTTTGATACATCTACACTCTCCTCATTAGCAGGCTCTTCAACAACCGGTTGACTAGTGGTCAATTCCTCAAAATCTGCTACGTTTCCAAACAATCGATTATAAGTGTCATATTTTACTTGAGCCTTTTCGTGTTCTCCCTTATCATTTAGCTCTCTTATCTCCTCAGCAATCCCCATCTTCATATCGTAGATATAATTTCCATAGGCCGTTTGATAATACTGAGAACTATCTAATTTCTGAAACTTCTCATAATCATAAACGGCATTCGAACCAGAGAACTTACTATTCACCCTACTTAGCTGATATTCAGACAGCGCATGAAATACAAGAGGAGAAGGATGATCTTTATATTCCTCATTGGTCATAAGTTTCTCTGCCTTTTTGTACACTAATTTATAATGACCTTGATCATAGAGCATTTCTAGTTTATCGATCTTTTTATCCTGACCATATTGAACCTGTGTGATCAGAAGAACCGAAAAGAAAATTATGAGATTGAGATATTTCATCAACAACAAACCTAATTAATCTACCCTTTAACGAAATAGGTCTATTAAATTCTGTGCCAACAATAAAATGTTAATGAAGCCATCGCATAATTCCGGGTTCGAAAAGCGCATGAAATGAGGTTTTTACACCTGCAATCTTTAATGCATCATTTGTCCATGTATTACAGGTTTTGAAACCCCAGTAACTACCATCTGCCTCGTAGAAATTATCATTTAATGTATATCCTTTCCCCTCTATTAGCTGAGCATCTACAATACTACCACAATTTTCGAAAGAAGCTTGGATATAAGAAATTAGTCGTTGATACTCATCTTTATCCATACTACACTTTATTGCCAGTGAAGATTCCTGAGGTTCGTGCGTATAATAAGTAATATGCATAGCTGTTTCTGATGGTAAGAAAATAGCGTTAAATGCAGTTGTGAATTTCAAATCAGCCCAAGTAGGTGTATCCAAATAAAACCCTTTATCTCCCCACCCAATACTGATATAGCTTGGTTGATTTATTAATCCTTGAAAATCATTTGTTGCAATAAACGAAGTCCAATCAAACACTTCATTTTTCACAGGCAAACAAATATCCGTATGAACACCATTGGAGATGACATAAAACTGTATCTCCTCATCACTGTAAATATAATCATGATTTATAGGAATCAGCATCCCTGCAAGCACATAACAGATGTAAATAGAAAATAATCCGAAGAAAATTTCCAGCGAAAACAGAATTATCTTAATTATTTTCTTGATCATGGGCAGACTGATATTGAGCCATCTTACTCCAAAATGTCCAACCAATCACTTTTGCCCGTTGAATTGCTTCATCGGTTTGTTTACCCTCAAATTTCGAACGCAATACATCTTCAAACAATTCGAGCCAGCGATCAAAATGATTTTTACCTACTGGCAGAGCTTCATGTTTTTGATAAGGACTACCCTTATAACTCCCTTTGCTAAACAATATTGTGTTCCAGAAATCATACATCTTCTCTAGATGATCAGCCCAATGTCCTGCCAATCTAGACTCAAACACTGGCCCAAGACTATCATCCTGTTGTACTTTTTGGTAAAATGCATCTACAAAAACCTTAATATCTGAAATGTTTTCAATATCCCTCATCTAACGGAAAGCACTTGAAACTTTGTGAAAAAAATCAACTAGTATAGAAGGATCAATCACTATTAGAAATAGTGCTCCAAAGACCGCTCCTGCCAGGTGAGCATCATGAGCAATGTTTGTTCTAGCTTTTCTGTTAGCATATGATTCAAAAACTAAGAATCCGATCCCGAAAATATATCCAGGAATGGGAATTGGAATAAACATCATCATCAGTGGGGTTAATGGCAATAGAAGAATAAACCCAAAGACTACGGAACTCACCGCACCTGAAGCTCCCAATGAAAGATATCCAGGATTATCAGAATGCTTATAAAACGAAGGGATAGTAGCAAAAACTAAACCTCCCAAATACAATAAAACATAATAAAATTGACCCTTAATCCCAAAGAGATCAATCATCTTACCTTCTAATCCTTGCCCAAGAAAATAAAGCGTAAACATATTCATAGATAAGTGAGCATAATCCGCATGAATAAGACCGTGAGTAAAAACCAACCACCACCTGTTGTGATGCTTTACTGAATATGGAGAGAAGGTCAGCTTGTATTTCAGATCATTATCATTTATCGCCATGATGGAGACTATCACGGTCAAGACTACTATGATCAATGTAACACTCATACTCTATTCCTCTGCAGGCTCCATAACAAAGTCCTTGTCAATAAATGATTTGAAAGATGATTTATCCAAAATCTCAACATCTTCATATATCTCCTGATATCCATATGCGGCAATGTACAAATAGTAATTACCAGGCGGCAAGATGATCACATAACGATTGGTTTTATCATTCGGTAGATAATCACCGAAGATCTCATCTGTTTCCGCATCTACTACTTGAATAAAAATATCGTCAAATCTTTTGTTTAAAGTATTAGTTACTGTCCCTTTGATAATCGTATACTTAGGTTCTACATCTGTGAAATTCACACGATATATATCTCTGTCTCCATAACCTCCTGCTCTAACAGCTGATATGTATCCATATTTGCCTGATTCAGACATTCTGAAGTTCATGTTATCCTCTGGTGTATTGATCGGATAACCCATATTCTGCACTTTGGTAAACTTACGTTTAACATCATCCCATTCTGCTCTGAAGATATCATACCCCCCCATACTAGCATGACCTTTTGATGAAAAGAAAAGATACTTACCATCTGGAGAAATATTTGGAAAATCTTCGTCTTGAGAAGTATTGATCGTAGGACCTAGGTTTTGAGCCATACTCCAATTACCATTCGGCAGTCTTTGACACATGTAGATATCCACGCCACCATAACCTCCAGGACGATTGCTTGCAAAATAAAACTTCTGATTGTCATCCGTAAAACAACCTGCTATCTCAGTGTATTTCCCAGAATTGATAACATCCGGGAGCGCTACAGGCGTCTTTACACCCTTACCTTCAATTCCACTTTCATATAAATCTCCTTCGAAGTTGAAATCCTCAAAGTACAACACAGCTTTAGTCCCATCACCATTTAAACCTACAATTTCCTGCTTTAGGTCATTACTACCTTTAACTCCAGGAACTTCTACAGCCTCTGTAAACTTACCATTCTCCACATAAGATATGTACACAGTTGGTAAATATGATCCATTTTCAAGTGGCTCTCGTTTACGATCTTCTCTACTTGAATTAAAAATCACAAATTTCTCGTCCGCAGGAACAAACGGAAAATAGTCATCGTCTCTGGAATTGATCTGCGGCCCTAGATTTTCAAATTCTACACTCTTAGGAAACTTCATCAACTCTCTAGCATTCTCACAATATTCGATTTGTTTATCCACATCCATTCTATTCATCTCACTTCCTTTACCAGAAGCAATAAACTTATTGAACATTTCAATTGCCTTATCAAACTGATAGCCGTAGTGATAAGCTCTCCCTAATAAATAATAAGCATCTGCAATAATTTTCGGGTTCTGAGTTATTTTCTCCAGAGGTGCAATCGCTAATGATTTATCAATATTGGTATTCAAATAACAAACTGCAAGATTGTAATTATACTCTATATTATCTGGGTCGTCATCAAGAAGAGCCAGATATTCATCAAGGGCTTCTCCGAAATTCCCGACTAGAAAGAGATCAGCCGCTCGCTTAGCATCCTGAGCCACATTCTTTACAACACAAATAACTAATAAAAGAACAAGGATAGATAGTTTTTTCATTTAGCGAAATTTAATGGACAAATGTACTTATTTATAAATAGATTGCTTCTGCCTCATACAAGGATTGTGCAAAACTTTTGGCGGTCTTCAAGTCTACCACTGACTTAGAAACTTATTTTTGCAATCTAAAAATTACTGTAATTGGCAAAGCAAGCAAGTTTCATTAAAGAGTTCTTCAAAGCAAGAAGACAAGTTGGTGCATTGGCTCCTAGTTCTAAATTTCTGATGAAAAAAATGATCAAGCCAATTGATTTTAGCACTGCCAAATGCATTATCGAATTAGGTCCTGGAAATGGTATTTTTACGAAAGGAATTCTGGAACAAATGAATTCTGATTGCAAATTGTTCAGTTTCGAATTAAATCAGTCTTTCTACGAACAAATCAAATCTGAGATTAACGATCACCGACTTACTCTGCTTAACAGAAGCGCGGAGGATATTATTTCTGTTATAGAGGAATATGGAATTGAAAAGGTGGATTATATTGTTTCGTCACTGCCATTAACGGTTATTCCTTCTGAAATAAAAACCGTCATACTTGATCGTGCCAAAAATGCTCTATCTGATGACGGAAAATACATCCAATTTCAATATACGCTGAATGCCAAAAAGCTATTGGAGGAAAGATTTTCAAGTGTCAAAATTGAATTCACTGCTGCAAATTTCCCTCCGGCATTTATTTATCAGTGTTCTAACTGATTTTTTTCATAATCTCCAATGCTACTCTCAATGCTCTATCTCCATCATGAATACTAACTGGAGGTTCTGAGTCTGTCTGTATTGCTTTAACAAAGGCTTTTAATTCTTCTTCAATTGCATTAACCTGTGAAACCTCTTCTTTAATTACATCGATTTGGCGATGTCCTTTTTCTCCAAGATCGATAGTCAAGGCAAATGGATCTACATTATTTGGATCAACATCCTTCATTTTAATTACCTCTTTCTCTTTATTCAAAAAGTCAACGGCCACGTATGCATCCTTTTGAAAGAACCTAGCCTTTCTCATATTCTTCATACTCATTCTACTAGCTGTAATATTTGCTACACAACCATTATCAAATTCTATTCTGGCGTTCGCGATATCCGGAGTATCACTTACCACAGCTACTCCACTAGCCGAAATATTTTTAACATTGCTATTTACCACACTTAGAATCACATCAATGTCGTGGATCATGAGGTCAAGAACGACTGAAACATCAGTTCCCCGTGGATTAAACTGAGCCAAGCGATGAGTTTCAATAAACATCGGATCATTTAAATCCTCAATAACAGAAGTAAAAGCTGGATTAAACCTCTCTACATGTCCTACCTGTACTTTTACATTTGCTTCTATACACAGTTCAATCAATTTCCTTGACTCTTCCAGCGTTTCTGTTAGAGGTTTTTCCACGAAAACATGCTTAAAATTCCGCATTGCCATCTGAGCTATTTCAAAATGAGATATGGTTGGCGTTACGATGTCCACTGCATCAACCTTCCTGATCAATTCATCCAGATCATCAAATGCCTGAACTCCATATTCCTCACTTACTGCCTTTCTGACCTCTTCTGAAACATCATAGAATCCAATCAGTTCGGCAAATTCAGCAGCCTTTAATATTCTGATATGAATTTTCCCAAGGTGTCCAGCACCTATCACTCCTATTTTAAGCATGTCATCAGGTTTTATAACAAAAGTATCGTATGAGAAGTAGTTCTTTACTCGAGATCCCTAATATTATTAACAACTTAATTTTAGCATTAAAGAACTTTTAACTATTTCGATTTCCATTGCGATGTTCTATTTTTGTTCACCATGTTTGAAACCGAAGACACATTTAGGCATCAGGGTATGCGAAAAGGGCTAGTAAGCCTTCTCAGAGAAAAAAAAATCGCTTCTGAAGAAGTATTGGATGCTATCGGTAAGATACCAAGACATATGTTCTTCGACAGTGTATTTCATCATAATTTCGCTTATGAAGATCTTGCATTTCCAATTGGTGCAGGCCAAACGATTTCTCAGCCTTCAACCGTAGCATTCCAAAGCACTTTACTGGAAATACAAAAAGGTAACAAGATTCTGGAAATTGGCACTGGCAGTGGATATCAAACCGCTGTTCTTCTGGAACTAGGTGCAAAAGTACACTCTATTGAACGCCAAAGAGAACTCTTCGCTACCACAAAAAATGTATTACAACGTTTAGGATATAGAGCGAATTTATATTTCGGAGACGGATTTGAGGGAAAGGACTCCTTTGCTCCATTCGATAAAATCATCGTAACATGTGGGGCGCCATTTATCCCTCCAAAATTATTGGATCAACTAGCCAATGATGGCAAAATGGTCATTCCTGTTGGAGAAGGAAAAACCCAAATTATGAAATTGATTTCAAAGGATTCAAACGGGGACATCTACGAGGAATCTTTTGGTAATTTCAGTTTTGTTCCCATGCTCAATGACAAACAATATTAACAGCACATCAACGTTTGAGATAAAAATATTTTATGAAATTTCTTCTTATATCTGTATTTACCTTGTGGTCTTTCATCTCTTTCTCTCAAGATCGTGATGAGACAAATATTAGTATAGAGACCCAATTTCAACTTTTCAATAGTTCAGGGGAATCTAATAACAACCTAAAAATTCGTTATCACTTTAATGATAAACATGTTCTTCGAACCAATTGGACCTTTTCTTTCGCTTCCATCAAGAATGAAATTCTGGAAACAGATGGAGACGGAGTTGGGACCATTGAATCTATTGGGGCTAGTCACAATATTTCTCTCGGCTATGAAAGACATTTTAATTACGACAAAATGTCCCCATACCTAGGTACATCTATTGGCTATGGTTTTGGTAACGATAGCGAATATGGTTCAAGGACAGATGGAAGTACTTTTATTAATGACTTCAATTATTCACAGGAACAAAAAATCAGTTCAGTATCTATAGATGTTTTCTCGGGATTTGATTTCAATATATATAAAGGTCTTTATTTAGGAACAGAAATCGGACTTCGATTTGTTAACAGCAAAATTCACAGAGGAGAATTAAAGACTGAGGATGCTTCATCTACAACAGATGCAACTACTATTACATCGATTCCTGAACAAAAATCTTCCACGCTTTCTCTAGTAAACATGGGGGTCGTGAGAGTAGGATGGAAGTTCTAACCAAAAAAAATTGCAACCTTTTTGAAACTCCTCCGTTTCAGGTCTCCGAAAGTGTAAATCTTTAGAATTATATTCTGTAATTAACAATTTTAGGTTAACAAATCAATTTCACCTAAACAAGCACAGATAGTTTAAGATTTACCTTTGAATTGAAAAACTATAAATTTATCATTATGAAAAGAAAAGCACTTTTTGTTGCAGCATTCGTAGGTCTAGGATCTATCGCTAATGCACAAACTACTCAGGTGACGAATGACAAGGGTACAGTTGTTACGCCAGAAGCTGGTGACTGGGCTATTGGATTCAACGCTGCTCCTATCTTTGATTACGTAGGAAATGCATTTAACGGATCAACTGGAAACAGTTTGTCTACTCAGTTTGTTAACTCAAACAATGCTATCTACGGTAAAATGTTCATTGATGAGAATACAGCTTACAGAGCATCTGTTAGATTAATGTATGGATCAGGAACTACAATTTCTTTACAAGATACAAACACTGTAGATGCTGCTCCTGATTATTTGGAGAACAAAATTAAAGCTTCTGGAGCTGGTGTCGTATTAGGTGCTGGTATTGAGAAAAGAAGAGGACATGGTAGACTTCAAGGATACTATGGTGGTGAAGCTTTGATCACGTTAGGAGGAACTACTCCAAACATGAAGTATGAGTATGCTTTAGCAATGGATACTGCTAACTTAAATGCAGGTCTAGTTACTAACGGTAGAACTCTTTCTTCTAAAGCTGGTTCTACGTTCGGAATCGGAGTGAGAGGATTTATCGGAGCTGAGTACTTTGTACTTCCTAAAATCTCTATTGCTGCTGAATACGGATGGGGTCTAGGATTCAGTACTACTGGAGCTGGTGAAACAGTTTCTGAAGTATACGGATTCGAAACTTCAACTGCTACAACTGAAACAGTATTTGAATTGACTACTATGACTGGAAAGTCTAGCAGCTTCAATATTGATACTGACAACTGGGGTGGTGCAATCAGAGTTATGTTCCACTTCTAATCGAAGTAAAACAAATTGAAAAAACCAGACCTGCTTTTGCAGCGTCTGGTTTTTTTTTGGCTCAAACTGACTTACCTTTGCAAAAAATAGTCAGTTATGAGAATTTTATTATTTGCTATCCTTTTATCATTCACTCTACCCTATCATTCTCAGGAAGTAGAATTAGTCACCCAGGAAAAAGTGCTGGGTGTAATCAACGATATAAAGTATAGTCCTAATGGCAAATATGTAGCATCTACCAACTCAAGAGACAACTACATCATGATTTGGGATGTAAGATCTGCAAAATTGATTGGAAAGTTAATTGGTCACCAAAAACCAATTACTAAGTTCTTCTTTAATCCTGTTAAAGATGAAATCGTATCACTTGATGAAGATAACCTGTGTTATTATTGGAATCTAAATACATGGAATAAATACGATAGCTCAAAACTTAGCTACGGTCAGGAGATTGTCTCATTTGATCCTTCAGGAGAATTTCTACTCTCTTTCAAATCAAATCAACTGATATCCTTAAAGGGAACTGAAGAAAATACTATTTATAAGAGTAAGGGGGGGATCAATGCGATCTCTTCAATTGCATCCGATAAAAACCTCATATGGTTAGCAACATCCAAAGGGGCAGTTCTTCTTGACTATAAGAAAGGATCAGAAATTCAGGAGATCAAAGTAAATTCCCAATATTCGCTGAAATCTATCCATGGCACTAAAGAAAAAGTTGCTTTCGTCACCACTATTAAAGGCGAAGTATTCGTGGTAAATGAAAACGGTAGTGTGACAAAAGAATTCAGCGGAGTTAAAGATCCGATTGGTTTGGACGCATCTGCCTATGTTGCTAGATTAGCCATGATTGATCAGGATGGTAGTGTTAAAGTTTATGATAAAGAAGGACAATTGATTTCCACTTTGAAAGACGAAGAATCTGGTGAAAAGACAAAAGTAATCTCATTCAGTTATCAGGGTGAAAGTATTGCAGCAGCAGGATACAAAACTTTATTACTGGATAAGATCTATTCTAAGAATAATGTGATACAGATCTGGAATGTAAAAAGAGAAAACATGATCAAGCTTCTAAAAGGAAATGTAAATCCAATAGACGCTTTTGCTTTTAGTCCAGCTGATAATTTTCTTTATACCCTAAGAGGTCAACAACTGGATATTTGGTCACTTAACAGTGCACAACGATTAGGAACTTACTTGTTTCCAGAAAGAAAACTCGAGATAAAAGATAGAGGAAAAGACAATGTGGTTCAGAAAACAGAAGAAACGAAAGAAGACATTAAAGATAAAGCTAGTAATACTACTATAACTGCAAATAAGGTTAATAAGTGGAAGCAAATGGCGACAGGAGATTTTAGCAGCATCAAAGATGATGCGAAAAATAAGATTGATGAGAAGACTACTGCAGCCAAGACCTATGCAAAAGAGGAAAGCAAACTAGCCGGAAAAGCCGCTTTTAGAAGATTCGGCTTTCAGGAGGATCAGATCATTATTTCCCCGAAAGGTAATTACATGCTAACTGTCTTCAAAAATGACGAGGTGAGACTTTATAGTCTGGAAAATGGACTTCCTACCTACATTGACTACGTAAAGACTGGACAAAAGGAATTCTATGATATCATTTTTGACCACGAAGAAAAGTACATTGCAGTAGGAGGCAGCGGAATGACTCCCTTGTCAATCATCTACATTGAAGATATTCAGAAAACAACCGATAAACAATTGGAAGTAACAGAAACTGAAGATCTTAAAATGAACGGAATGTTCCAGGCAGCGAATGCTATAACTCTTTCAAACGATGGCAATTATCTTGTTGCAGCATTCAATACAGGTAGAATTGTGGCTTGGAGAACGAACAGCTGGTATCGTGTTCTGGATTTCAACATGCGTCTAACTATGTCCAGAAAACCATTCATTGGATTCAGCGAAAAGGGTGATAAACTGTTTGTGAATACTGGACTTGGCATTTATTCTTATGATTTTACTACCGTTATGGGAAGTTCTTCTAATTCTGAGGAAACTCTTTCAAATATTACAGGAATCAAAAAGGCTAAAGTATCTGGATTTCCTGTAATGACCCATAGACCTTTGGATCACGTTATCGCAATAGACGATAACAACATCAACTTTATGGACATCATTGATGACAAGATCAATCAAACACATCCTATACCTTGCAACCTGGTAACTGACGTTCAGGTAAATAAATTTGGATATGTAGGAGTGAGTTCAAAAGACGGATCGTTAACCATCTTTGATCCTGAAACTGGAAAGGAACGATTTGTGATGGTTGGAGAAAATGAAAATGCAATCTTTAAAACTCCCGATCAGTACTATAAGATTACAAAAGAAGGACAAGACCTTGTAACTTTCAAAGTAGGAAGCGAAGCCTACCCTTTTGAACAGTTCGATGCCAAATTCAACCGTCCTGACATCGTTTTAAAAGCCATGAATAGCGAAGATCATGAACTACTTGAACTTTATAAAATGGCGCATCAGAAGCGTTTAAAGAAGTTAGGTTTGAATGAAAATGACCTAGGTAACATTAGCACTTTGCCGATCGTTACAATTAATGATCTTGAAACACTTCCTTTAACTACAGAGAAACGTCAAGTGACTTTTCATATTACAGCTGACGCTAAAAATGGCTCTCTAGGCAGATTAAAGGTATGGAATAATGATGTTCCAATTTACGGTATTCAGGGTAAAGAAATAAGCGGTACTTCATTAAATGAAACAATTTCCGTACAATTAACTTCAGGAAAAAACAAGATTCAGGTGGCTGTTTCTGGGAAGAATGGACTAGAGAGTTTAAAAGAAACAATTGAAGTGTATTGTACTGATGAAGCGAAACCAAATTTATATCTAGTGACCATCGGAACCTCACAATACAAAGACTCTCGGTACAATCTTAACTATGCAGCAAAAGATGCAAAGGATTTGGCCAAGATATTTGAAACCAACAAGGGCATTTATGGACAAGTATTTACTAAAACAATTACTGACAAAGAATCTACTATTGAGAACATCAAAAACTTGAAGGAATTCTTTGACAACGCAAAGATAGATGACGTTGTAATGGTATTTGTAGCAGGACACGGCTTGCTGGATGTGAATTACGATTATTACTACGGCACTCATAATGTCAACTTCAACAAACCATCAGAACATGGTCTTGCCTACAACTTACTCGAAGCACTGTTAGACAATATCGCACCTTTGAAACGTATTTTGATAATGGACACTTGCCATAGTGGTGAAGTGGAGGAAGAAGAAATATTGGTGAGTAATGATGAAGTTGACGAAAATGAAGATGTAATGTTCAGATCAGTTGGCCCCGCATTATCTACGATTGAAGCTAGTCCTTCAAAAATGATGAAGGAACTTTTTACAGATCTTAGAAGAGGAACTGGGGCAACTGTATTGTCTTCAGCTGGAGGTGCTGAATTTGCAATGGAAAGTTCTGAATGGAAAAATGGACTATTTACTTACAGTCTTTTATTTGGATTGAGAAATGGGTCCGCAGATCTTAACGAAGACGGACAGATTATGTTGTCGGAGTTGCAAATCTATGTTTCTGACATGGTAACTAAACTTTCCCATGGAAAACAGACTCCAACTGCAAGAATTCAGAATCAAGAATTAGATTATCCCATTTGGTAAATAAATTTAGGTTCAATTCTTGTAATACATGAGCGGCTTTCAGAAGATAATCCTATTCATTATCTTTGAAATTATAATTTAAATCGCTCATGAAATTTAATTTGTTATTTGTAGGTCTCTTCATCCTAGGAGGAGTCATTGGTCAAGGAAAAAAAATTGACAATAAAACTATCTGGAGTTCAGGAACCTTCAGAGCGGCCAACGTCTATGGTGTGGAGAGCATGAATGATGGTCTTCATTTTACGCGAATGACCTATTTGAAAGGAGGTACAGCCATTGAGAAGTTTTCCTATGAAACTTATAAAAGTGCAGGCATTATTGTTTCCTCGGATCAACTGAAGTATAATAACGAAGCTATCTCAATAGATGATTACGACTTCAATTTCGATGAATCCAAAATTTTAATTGCGTCCTCTCAAGAAGGAATCTACCGGCATAGCTCGAAATCATATTATTTCATTTATGATATCCAAACAAAAAGCCTTGAGCCATTGGCTGATATGAGTAAAGGCAAGCAGAGTTTAGCTTCGTTCTCACCGGATGGAGAAAAAGTAGCGTTCGTTAGGAATAACAATATCTTCTACCGCTTTTTAAACAACAAAGAAGAAGTTCAGGTCACATTTGATGGGACGATAAATGAGATCATCAATGGAGCAACTGACTGGGTTTATGAAGAAGAATTCAGTTTCGACAGAGGTTTTTACTGGAATCCTAAGAGTGACAGAATTGCCTACTATAAATTCGATGAAAGTCAGGTTAAAGAATTCCAAATGGAAATGTACGGGACGCTATATCCCGATCATTATAAGTTCAAATATCCAAAGGCTGGAGAAGCTAATTCTGTCGTGTCAATACATGTTTTTGAATTGGAAACCAACAGAACTGAACCTTTTCATTTGGGATATAATGATGATATTTATGTTCCTCGTATTTGCTGGGCTGACAATGGCTACACACTGTTAGTTCAAAAAATGACACGACTACAAAATCAAGTTGAAGTTTTTTCAGGATCTTTTGATCCTCAAAGACAAATGAACATTCCTGTAGCAACTGAACTCGTTTTCTCAGAAAGATCAAAAACTTACATTGACGTTCATGACAACATGCAATTATTAAAAGATCAAAAAACTCTTTTATGGACATCAGAATTAGATGGATACAACCACATTTATCTAGTGGATATTACAACTCAAGATGTCATGCAAGTCACTTCCGGTGAATGGGAGGTAACAAATGTATATGGCATAGATCAAGAAAATGAAATCATATACTTTCAGGCGGCAAAAGAAAGCCCAACTCAAAGAGAAGTGTATAAAATCGGAACTGATGGATCTGGTTTAACTAAGTTAAGTACTCAGTCAGGTACCAGCGCTGCCGAATTTAGTGCTGGATTCAAATATTTCCTAGTCTATCATTCAGATGCCAACTCTCCTTTTACAGTCTCTATCCATGGAAATCATGAAAAATCTAAACTAAAAACGCCTTTGGTCATCGAAGACAATAAAGCGCTGTTATCAACCATGGCCCAGTATGACCTATCTCCAAAGACATTCTTTACCATTAAAGGTAGTGCTGGAGATGACCTAAATGCATGGATGATTAAACCTTCTAACTTCCAAAAAGACAAGAAGTACCCAGTATTAATGTTCGTTTATGGTGGGCCGGGCATTAACACAGTAAATGATGAATGGAGCTATGGAAATTACTTCTGGTTTCAATCCCTTGCTCAAAAGGGGTACATTGTTGTATCTGTAGATGCAAGAGGAACTGGATATAGAGGGAGAGACTTTAAACACAGTACCTACTTACAACTTGGTAAATATGAAACAGAAGACCAGATTGCTGCTGCAAAAAACTTAGGTGAATTTCCTTATGTGGACAAAAGCCGAATAGGAATTTTTGGATGGTCTTATGGTGGCTACATGTCTTCCTTATGTATTACCAAAGGGGCAGATACGTTCAAAACTGCAATTGCCGTTGCTCCAGTAACTAACTGGAGATATTATGACAATGTCTATACAGAGCGTTTTATGAGAACTCCTCAAGAAAATGGAGAAAATTATGACGTAAACTCTCCAATCAATCATGTTGACAAACTGAAAGGCAACTATTTGTTAATACACGGAAGTGCTGATGACAACGTACATTTCCGGAACGCAATGGAAATGGTTGACGCATTGGTTAAAGCCAACAAGCAATTCGACTTCATGGCCTACCCAAATAAAAATCATGGTATTTATGGAGGAAATACAAGAGAACACCTTTACGATCTTATGACTAATTACCTCCTAGAAAATTTATAATATGAGAAAATTTATTGCATTCACTTTATTGTTCATTTCTTTCACTTCAAGTTATGCTCAGGAAGAGATAAATTGGATGACTTGGGATGAGATGATCCAACAGAGAGAAAAAGACTCTACGAATAAGAAAAAAGTATTTATTGACTTCACTACTGGATGGTGCGGATGGTGTAAGAAGATGGACGCAACCACATTTAAAGATCCAAGTGTTATTCAATACATGAATAGCAATTATTACCCTGTTAAATTCGATGCTGAAACGAGAGACACAATTGAATTTAACGGTCATACATTCACCAATTCAGATCCTGCTTTTGTTAAATCATCACCTACCGCTAGAGGAAGGACGCATTGGTTTGCTTACTCAATACTGGATGGAGCTACCTCCTACCCTTCTTATGTTGTACTAGATGAGAACCTAACCCGATTATCCATATATCCAGGATATAAAACTCAGGAAGAATTAATCGGAATATTGGTTTTCTTTGCTACTGATCAGTATAAGTACTACCATAATTATTTAAATAAAATTTGGAATGAATCCTTAAAAAAGCCTGAAGATTCGCAAAATGGAAAATAAGGACGATTTTAAACCATTCAATAGATTCAGATTCAATCCAGACTATACTAATATTCAAAGTAAACTGTTGCTTTACGCACTGATAGCAGTGGTCTTATTCGGAATAATTTATATCCTCTCTTATTATTTAAAATGAAAAACCCCGGCATATGCAGGGGCTTTCTCTAGTTAATTTAATACGAGTTCCACTTGTTTTACATAGTTCGATTTCTTGAATTCTAGTGACTTACTATAACTTAAGAGCGATTCAATAACTGAATTCCTGGGCTGAACTTTATCATCAGTTTTCGTCTCATTTTCAAATATTTCGGTAAGATTTTTTGTGTAGAAAGTAAAATTTCGATGCATAGGCAATTCAATTATTTTAGATTATATCTTCAAAACGATGAATAATCTAACTTATTGCATTGCTTCATATATATTTATGCCAGCGTCAAATTAAGATTCTTTTCTTTCACTAATTTTCGCAAATTGATCAATGCATACCTCATTCTTCCTAACGCAGTATTTATACTAACATCTGTACGATCCGCAATATCCTTAAAACTCATCCCCATAAAGATTCTCATTTTAATAATTTCCTGCTGATCTTCAGGAAGATATTCAACCAGATCTTTTACATCATTAAGAATTTGAGTATAAATGATCTCATCTTCTATGTTCGCATCTTTGATCTTTAAAATTGAAAAGATATCAAATTCATCCTCATCATTTCCATTTCCCCTTCCCGCAATTGGCATTTTCTTGTCCTTTCTGAAATGATCTATGATTAGATTATGCGCTATTCGCATCACCCATGGAAGAAACTTTCCTTCTTCATTATATTTTCCACTTTTCAAAGTGCGAATCACTTTCATGAATGTATCCTGAAAGATATCATTGGCGAGTTCTTCATCACGAACCATTTTCATGATGTATCCAAATACTTTACCTTGATTTTTGCGGAGAAGTTTCTCAAACGCAGCCTCATTTCCTTCTAAATACTCTCTTACGAGTATTTTTTCATCTACTTGTTCTAAATACATAATCCTTCAGATTAGGGTTAATACATTTTTAAAGTAGATGTTTTACTATAGGCGTATAAAATTTAGCGTTTGAGTTATAAACTGTTTTTGTCTATCAAAGTTGTCTCAACAACCGATTTCTATGGCAAATGTAAGATAATTTCCTGTCAATGATAATTTTTATTTGACGAACAGACTTTTTTATGTGCTAAAACACTATCCTATGACTCTAGATTCAGCCACAGCATCTTCATATAATTGTTCATACAGTGGCAGCACATTAGTGATGTCAAATTTCATTGACCTTTCCTTTGCAGCTTTCTTGAATTCCATTAGTGCTTCATTTGAAGACAATATCTTTAATGCATTTTCAATCATATCTGATACGTTACCCACATCAGATAAATAGCCGCTTTTTCCATGTTCCACCACTTCAGGGATACCTCCAGTGTTACTTGCAATCACAGGAACGCCACTTGCCAAAGCTTCTAGCGCTGCCAAACCAAAACTCTCGGTTTCAGAAGGAAGAATGAAAAGATCCGAAATTGCCAGCACCTCTATAGTTGACTTCAAACTACCTAGAAACATAACCTTTCCACAAATTCCCCATTCTCTGCAATATCTTTCAAGTTTATTTCTTTCAGGACCATCACCAACAAGCATTAATTTCGCATTCACTCCTTTTTCCAACAATCCTCTAAATACTTCAAGCACATCTCCTACCCTCTTCACTTTTCTGAAGTTCGAAATATGTGTGACTAACAATTCACCATTTGGTGCATATCTCAACTTATACTTTTCATTATTCTCCAGATAATATTCCTGCGAACAAATAAAATTGGGAATTACGTCAATTTCACGCTTCACATCAAAATGATTGTACGTATCACGCTTCAAACTCTCAGAAACGGCAGTTACCTTAGTTGACTGATTGATCGAAAAGGTGATTACCGGTTCAAAAGAAGGATCTTTTCCAACCAATGTAATATCCGTACCATGAAGTGTCGTTATAAATGGAATAATGATACCCTGCATTTTCAAGATTTGCTGAGCCATGTATGCCGCAGATGCATGAGGAATGGCATAATGGCAATGAAGCAAATCCAAATTCTCATATTTGACTACATCAACTAATTTACTCGTCAAAACCTGTTCATATGGCGTATGCTCAAATAAAGGGTAATCACTAACAGAGACCTCATGAAAGTAAATATTCTCCCTTAGTCTGTCCAATCTTACTGGTAAGCTATACGTAATAAAATGGATTTCGTGTCCTTTCCTTGCCAATGCTTTACCTAACTCAGTTGCAACCACTCCACTTCCTCCAAACGTTGGATATAATACGATTCCAATTTTCATATATTCAATTTGATCCTGCAAATATAATCGGGAAAAAAGTAGTTCGGTATTCTAATAAAATTAATCCCGTAAATCCGCTAATTCGAGGTCATTTCCCTAACTTTATATTATATTCGCAAGACAAAACAAGAAGATAATGGCTTTAGATATTAAGTTCAATAAGAACGAAGACGTAAACAAGCTTAAGGTTTCTGAGCTAAACCAAAAGTTAGATAAGATTTACGAAGGTGGTGGTTTGAAGAAAATTGAAAAACATCATTCAAATGGAAAGCTAACAGCTAGAGAGCGAATCTCTTACTTACTTGACAAAGGAACTGACAGTATCGAGATTGGAGCTTTTGCGGGAGAAGGAATGTATCCTGAACACGGTGGTTGTCCCTCTGGAGGAGTTGTGATTAAAATAGGGTATGTATCAGGCAAACAATGTATCGTTGTTGCAAATGATGCCACTGTAAAGGCGGGTGCATGGTTCCCGATAACGGGAAAGAAAAACTTAAGAGCTCAAGAAATTGCTATTGAGAATAAATTACCCATCATTTATCTAGTTGATAGCGCAGGTGTTTACCTGCCTATGCAAGATGAGATCTTTCCAGACAAAGAACATTTTGGTAGGATTTTCAGAAACAATGCAGTTATGAGCTCCATGGGTATTACTCAGATCGCTGCTGTAATGGGATCTTGTGTTGCAGGAGGTGCATACCTTCCCATCATGAGTGATGAAAGTTTGATCGTGGATAAAACAGGAAGTATCTTCTTAGCTGGGTCCTACTTAGTAAAAGCTGCGATTGGAGAAGTAATTGACAACGAAACTTTAGGTGGCGCTACTACTCATACTGAAATCAGCGGAGTTTGTGACTACAAAGCGAAGGATGATGAGGATTGTCTAGACACAATCAGAAAGATCATGGATAAGATTGGTGCAACGAAGAATGCTGGTTTTGACAGAAAAAAAACTAAGAATCCTAAAAAAGATGAAAAAGAGATCTATGGAATTCTTCCTGAAGATCGTGTAACCCCATATAAAACGTTAGAAATCATAGAACGCTTAGTGGATGATTCAGAGTTCACAGAGTACAAAAAAGGTTACGGGAGAACGATATTAACTGGTTATGCCAGAATAGATGGCTGGTCAGTTGGAATAGTTGCCAATAATCGGGAGATCATTAAAAACACCAAAGGAGAAATGCAATTTGGAGGCGTTATTTACAGTGATAGTGCGGATAAAGCAGCTCGATTTATTATGAATTGTAATCAGAAGAATATTCCTTTAGTTTTTCTTCAGGATGTTACTGGATTTATGGTTGGATCGCGTTCTGAGCATGGAGGAATCATCAAAGATGGAGCTAAATTGGTTAATGCAATGTCCAATTCTGTCGTTCCAAAATTTACGATCATTCTGGGGAATTCTTATGGAGCAGGGAATTATGCAATGTGTGGAAAAGCTTATGATCCGAGACTAATTGTTGGCTGGCCTTCTGCTCAAGTAGCTGTAATGGGTGGTGCTCAGGCTGCCAAAGTGCTTCTTCAAATTGAAGTTGCTAGCATGAAAGCAAAAGGAGAAGAAATCTCCAAAGAAAGAGAAGAGGAACTCTTCAATAAAATTAAAAGTAGATATGACCATCAAACGACCCCATATTATGCTGCTTCCAGATTATGGTTAGACGCAATAATTGATCCGATCGATACCAGAAAGTGGATCTCAATGGGTATTGAAGCTGCAAATCAAGCTCCTGCCGAAAAACCTTACAATGTTGGGGTAATCCAAACCTGATAATGTCATGAAAGTTGTTGTTTACGGAAAGAAATTTGGTGAAGAAGCAGATGATTATATCCGCTTACTTTATCGTAAACTTGATCAGATGGGAATCGAAACAATTACCTATGATCGATTCGCTAATTTCTTAAGTACCAGAGCGATCCCTAATTTTAATCGAACTACTTACGAAAATCCAAAAGACATTGAACTTCCGATAGACTTTCTGATCTCAATTGGTGGGGATGGAACTATTCTCGATACCATTTCATCCGTTGGAGACAGTGAAGTACCCATTGTTGGTATCAATACTGGTAGACTCGGATTTTTAGCCAACAATTCAAAAGAGGATGTAGAAAAAGTAATTGATCTTCTATTAGCCGGAGAATATCGTTTGGAAGAAAGAACTGTTCTGACTTTGGATACGGAGGATAATCTGTTCGGAAATTACAACTTTGCCTTGAACGAGATCACTATTCATAAGAAAGACTCATCATCTATGATCACATTACATACTTATGTGGATGGAGAATTTCTGAATAGCTATTGGGCAGATGGACTAATCATATCAACACCTACAGGTTCAACTGCATATTCTCTTAGCTGTGGCGGTCCAATTCTTGATCCATCGAGTAACAGTTTTATAATCAATCCTATTGCTCCTCACAACCTTACAGCTAGGCCAATTATCATTCCAGATGAAGCCATTATAACTGTGGAGGTAGAAGGAAGAGAAGAAGAATTTTTAGTGACTTTGGACAGTAGATCTAAAACGATCACAAACAAATATCGTCTTAAAATGTACAAATCTGATTTTCATATCAACCTTGTTCAATTTGACGATCAAAATTTCTTTAAAACCATCAGAAACAAATTACTTTGGGGGCAAGATAAACGAAACTAATATTATCGTTTAAACAAAATATGTATCTATTTACATAATTTATCGTAGAAATCGTTGCCATTTTAATTCATAATATTAGATTTGTATCTGAACCATAGACACTTCATGAAGAATTTTATACTAATACCACTTTTATTATTATCCCTAACGGGGGTTTCTCAGAGTTGGAAATATATGCGTCATGAGGTTACCTTTGGACTGGGGACCAGCCATTTCTTGGGGGAATTAGGAGGTGCTAATGATATTGGATCAAGCGGAATTAAAGGCTTTAAAGACCTTGAATTCAAACTTACAAGACCTACTGTTGCCGCTGGTTATCGTTTTTATGTAAGTCCTATGTTTGCATTGAAAGCAGACCTTTCTTATGGTCGTTTGAATGGTGATGATGCTTTAACAACAGAAATATTCCGTCAGAATAGAAATCTTAGTTTCAGATCTCCGGTAATTGAACTTGCAGGAAGAGTGGAGTTTTATCCGTTGAGAGAGTATTTTGGCCACCTTTATCGTACTAACGGTGTTGTTGGTAAAAAAGTCAACCATTTTAGTCCTTACATCTTCTTAGGCGTAGGCGGTGCTTGGTTTAACCCAAAAGCTGAATACGATGGAAAATGGGTAGCATTAAAACCTTTGCAAACAGAAGGTGTTGATTATAAAAGAATCATGGCTGTATTCCCTATGGGTGTTGGTGTTAAATATGCAATATCAAATCAACTTAGTATAGGATTGGAAATCGGGTTAAGATACACCACTTCTGATTACGTTGATGATGTGAGCGATCTTTACATTGATCATTCCGCAAGCGATGCAATGACTCAATACCTAGCTGATCCAAGTTTAGATCTGGTTCATTCATATGTAGATGGAAGCTATGTCTATAATCCTACCGCTCCTGGAATGCAGCGAGGAGATCCGTCTGACAAAGATGCTTATGTCTTCACTTTGATTACGGCTAACTACAAGTTCATGAAAGGTAAACTGAATTTACCTAAATTCTAATCAGACAATATTGAACGCTGATTTGCGTTGTGTAGTTGATGCGCTGGAGTCTATTTCTTATAATAATATCAAGCTGGTTTAGCTCTTTTACTCAGACAGTTCCTGAAATTGGTATACTTGCTGGGGGAAGTTATTACTTGGGAGATCTTAATCCTTACCAGCATTTTAATCACACTAAATTTGCAGGAGCATTCCTCTATCGAGATAAAATTTCTCGGAGCGATCGTTTGTCTTATCGTCTTCAAATTGGATTTGGAACTGTAGAAGCTTTTGATTCTGAGAGTACCGATCCTGCTAGACTAAACAGAAATCTCAGCTTCCGTTCAAGAATTCTAGAAATTGGGCCCATGCTCGAAATCCATTTTCTACCGTATGAAATCGGAAGTGATAAAAGACCATTTACACCCTATATGTTCCTTGGAGCAACCTATTTCAAAATGAATCCAATGACTCAATACAATGACAGTTGGATTGAGCTTCAATCACTGGGTACGGAAGGTCAGGGAACTGCTCTTTCGGATAGAAAACTATATAAACTCAATCAAATATCCATTCCTATTGGATTAGGTTTTAAATTTAACATGACTGAGAGATGGGCAATTGGGTTTGAATATGGAATTCGAAAAACTTTTACCGATTTTTTAGATGATGTAAGTGGAGATTATGTTAATCCTGCCCTTCTTGCTGAAACCAATGGTTCACTTTCTGCAGAACTAGCAGATCAAAGTTTGAATAACGAAGCAAGTTTTGCGAATGTAAATGGACAAAGCATTGCCAGAGGTAATCCTAACAATAAAGATTGGTACGTTTTTGCAGGTGTTACGCTTTGTTTTCGAGTTCTTGAATACTCTACTTGCCCAAGAAGAAAGTAGAATTGTTAACAACATTAACATTTTTTAGATTTTATCTCCCAATAATACTTTAAGAATCCCGTTATTTTTCAGAAATTCGCAGCCTTGCAAGGCAATGATCCATGTCGTATAAAGACCAGTTAAATACAAATAAAATTCCTCAGCACGTTGCCATAATCATGGATGGAAACGGAAGATGGGCAGAGAAACAAGGTGAACACCGAGTTTTTGGTCACACTAAGGGAGTTGAATCAGTTAGAGAAGCGCTAACCGCAGCTGGTGAAATTGGTGTCAAATATCTTACGCTATATGCATTCAGCACAGAAAATTGGAATCGCCCAAAAGAAGAAGTCGATGCGCTGATGGATCTCCTGGTTAAGACGATTACTATGGAAGTGGAGTCACTAAATGAAAATGAAGTTCGATTGCATGTGATCGGAGATCTTGATAGCCTGCCTCCTGGATGTAAAGATGCTCTTCAAAAAAGTATTGACGACACAAAACACAATAGCAGAGTGAATCTCATACTTGCATTGAGCTATAGTTCAAAGTGGGAAATTACACGAGCGATTAAAAATATTGTGGAGGATGTTCAAGAAGGCAAGCTTGAATTAGAGAACATTGGTACTGAAACTATTGATCAATATCTTAATACAGCAAACTTTCCAGAACCTGAATTGTTGATTCGAACAAGTGGAGAACGAAGAATCAGTAACTTTTTACTTTGGCAGCTCGCCTATTCCGAACTGTACTTCACTGAAACGCTTTGGCCTGACTTTAAGAAAGAGCACTTTTTTGAAGCTATATATAACTACCAACAACGTGAGAGACGTTTTGGAAAAACAAGTGCACAACTATTATCGAATGAGTAAGATCCTATCTTTTATATTATTATTTGCAGTATCTATAACCGGTTTCACACAAAACTTTGGGGAATTTAGCTACATGTCCCCCAAGACCTATACAATACATGAGATCAAGGTAGAAGGAAGTCACAATGTTGACAACAATGTCGTGATTGGAATTTCTGGTCTGAAAGTCGGTCAAAAAATCACTGTTCCTGGACAGCAAATTGCTACTGCAATTAATAAACTCTGGGATGGAAATCAATTCTCAGATGTTCAGATTTTTGCCGAAACAGTTAAAGGAACAAATATCGTTTTGGTGATCAAAATCGTTGAGTTAGAAAAATGGTCCGGAAAATTCAAGTTCAAACCTAATATTTCAAAGAATGAACTTGATGATATTGAGGAAGCTTTGGGGTTTTTCAAAGGACAAAGACTAACACCAGACAACCTAATTCAGGTCAATAAAAAAGTAAGAGGCTATTTTATTGACAAAGGCTATTATAAAGCTTCAGCAAGCTGTTGGCTTAAGGCAGACACTTTAATTGGAGATTATGATATCATTGTAAAGTTGGAAAAAGGTGAACGCTTTAAAATCAACGCTATAAATGTAGAAGGTAACGAAGCCTTGACCGATGGTCAGATCAAACGTCAAATGAAAGACACGAAAGAAAAAAAGTGGTGGAAATTATTCTGGAGATCAAAGTTTATCAGTTCAAATTACGAAAAAGACAAAAACAGTGTAATCGCTAAGTATGTAGACATGGCCTATCGAGATGCTGAGATCGTAATGGATACTATCTATGATTTTGACGAAAAAACCATCAACATTGATCTTAAGATAAAGGAAGGAAACAAGTACTACATCAGAAGCATTAATTGGGTTGGAAATACGCAATACAGAGACGGTCAATTGGACACTGTTCTTGGCATCAAGCCAGGCGATGAATACAATCAAGCATCACTTGATACCAGGTTATATATGAATCCTAACGGCAGTGATGTGAGCTCTCTCTATATGGATAATGGATACCTTTTCTTTCAGATCAATCCAGTAGAAAAGCAAGTATTCAACGACTCAGTAGACCTTGAATTCCAGATCTACGAAGGCAAACAAGCTAGGATCAGAACAGTTAGTGTATCCGGAAATACTAAAACTTCCGATCACGTTATTATTAGAGATCTATATACTCAACCTGGAGATCTATTCTCCCGAGATGCTGTAATTAGAAGCCAGCGTGAACTTTCTCAAAAAGGATATTTCAACCCCGAGACTCTTGGAGTCAATCCTGTTCCTAATCCTGAAGATGGAACAGTTGATATTGAATATGTAGTGGAAGAAAGTCCTAGTGATCAAATTGAGTTATCAGGTGGGTTTGGTGCTGGTAGAGTGGTTGGTACGCTTGGTGTATCCTTTAATAACTTTGCACTTCGAAGACTTTTTAAAGGTCCTTGGAATCCATTACCTGCAGGTGATGGTCAACGATTAAGTATCCGCGCTCAATCCAATGGTTACTGGTATCAGTCATATAACCTTTCGTTTACTGAACCATGGTTGGGAGGTAAAAAGCCTCAATCTTTTAGCTTTACCGCATACCATTCGGTTCAATCTACTGAACCAATCTATCAAAGAAACGCAAACGGACAGATTCTTCGAAACTTAAACGGGCAAGCTATTAAAACAGAAGATCGTACTTATATGAAAATCACTGGAGTTTCTGTTGGGCTTGGCAAGAGACTAAAATGGCCTGATGATTATTTCCAGATGTATAATGAAATCTCTTTTCAGAATTATAACATCAACGATTACGGAAGTGTATTCGCTTTCTCAGACGGAAAGGCAAATAACCTCAGTTACAGATTTTCACTATCAAGAAACTCTTTAGATCAACCTCTTTATACCAGAACTGGATCCGTTACTACTTTTTCATTGAAAACCACTTTCCCTTACAGCTGGGTGGATGGGGTTAGTAACTATGATGGATTATCTGATCAGGAAAAATATAAGTGGCTTGAATACAACAAGATTAAATTCACAACTTCCTGGTTTACTCCTTTAACTAAAGATAAAAAACTCGTGGCAAACGCCAGATTTGGAGTCGGTCTATTGAATCCTTGGTCGAAAGCAAAAGGCATTACTCCATTTGAAAGATTTTATATGGGAGGAAGTGGCCTTACTGGATTCAATATTGACGGTAGAGAGATCATTGCATTGAGAGGTTATGATGATGGAGTTATTTCCAATAGTAATGGAGATCCGTTGATCGCAAAGTACACGATGGAATTGAGATATCCATTATCTCTGAACCCTTCTGCAACCATCTATGTATTGGGGTTTGCTGAAGCGGGTAATTCTTGGCAAAATTATAAAGATTTCAACCCATTCAAGGTTAAACGATCTGCTGGTTTAGGTGTACGAATCTACCTACCAATGTTTGGATTGATGGGACTTGATTATGGATTTGGATTCGACCCTGTTGATCCGGACGGTATTGGACCATCTTCTCACAACGCTGATATCCTTCGCCAAGGCTATCATGGACAGTTCCATTTCACAATTGGTATGAATCTTGGAGAGCTCTAATCATGAGTGGAATTAAATCGTATTTTTGAATCCTCATAAACAAACACAAATGAAAAAATTAGTCTATATAGCACTTTTTGTAATTAGTTGTATCACAAGCGTTTCTGCTCAAAAATATGCTTTCATTGATGTGGAATATATATTGAATCAAATGCCTGAATACAGTGAAGCTCAAAAGCAACTTAACGATCTTGCAGATAAATTTCAGAAAGAAATTGAAGCAAAATATACTGCAATCTCCAAGAAAGAGAATGAGTTAAAGCAAGAAGAAATTCTTCTACCACCTGCAACCAAAGCTCAAAGACAAGCAGAGATAGATCAAATGCGTCAAGAAGCACAATTATTTCAGCAACAAAAGTTTGGAGTAAATGGCGATCTATTTGCCAAGAGAAAGGAATTGATCGAGCCAATCCAAAATAAGATCTATAAGGAAGTAAAGAAAATGTCTGACGATAAAGGATATGATTTCGTTTTAGATAAAGGAGCTAATAGTAACATTCTTTTTGTAGACCCTAAATACGACAAGAGTGATTATGTTCTAAAGCAATTAAAACAAGAATAAGAAGAATATTAATTAACACCTGAACAACTGAAATCAGGTCAAAGCCAACAGAGAATATGAGAAAAGTATTATTTACAATAACCTTTGCCTTAACTACACTACTTGCCACTGCTCAAAACATGGCGCACATGGACACACAGAAGATAATTCCTCAGCTACCTGATTATACTCAAGCTCAACAGGAATTAGAAGCTGCGGTTCAAAAATCTCAAGAAGAAATGGAATTCTTTGCTCAGAAAGTAAAAGAAAAACAGGATGAATATGTAAAATTGGAACAACAATGTCAGAAAGACCCAGACAACTGTGATCAAGGAAGTCTTCAACTAGCTTACCAGATCTATGAAGATCGATTGAAGAATTTTGAAGAGCTTCAATATAAGAGCGAAATGGAACTACAAAATCTTGAAAACACCAAAATCAATAAGATTGTTGCCAAAATTCAAAAGGCAGCCAAAACAGTTGCAGAAGAAAAGGGATATGTTTATGTTTTTGACATAAACTCTCTTCTAGTTGCTGGAGGTGAGGATATTACAGATTTAGTTCTTGCTAAATTATTGGAAGGGTCAGGACAATAAATTTAGGAATAAATTTTCCAGAAAACACCTCAAACGAATTCGTTTGAGGTGTTTTTTTTTCAGTGATTATGCTTTCATAAATTCACCCAATTACCATGACAAACGTTTACCTAATCGTAATGAAAAAAAGTACATGTCTTCTAAAATTCTTCGTTCCTCTTTTCCTATTGTTTATTTCTTGTGTTGAAGAAAAACCAGAAAATACTAATAAACACGAGCAAAATGAGGCTCAGATTGTTGATGGTCTAATACTTCCTACTACTCCGTACGAATTCAAACTTTATCAAAGACAGATTTTGGAAATAGCTGTTGCAAATTCTGATCCGTTAACCATTTACATTGGTGATATTACTCAAGGACAAACTTTGCTCAATCTGACGCAAGGCAAACAGGAGCTTATCAACCAATCGATCGTACAAGGTGAGAAAGTCACCTTTTCCATATCAGATTCTAGCTACGTGATCTTTTGCAAAGAACAGGTCAACTTATTGATTGGTGAGGACTACGCTTATTTTGTGATCTCACATAGTTATTTGGATATTGATGCCGACAACACTGGATCTGAAATTTCCTTGGAGAACATTGAGCATCTTATTACATTGGTTGAGCAATCCGATGTTATCTTTATTCGAAACGGAAATCAACACACTCCAAAAGAAGCCGCAGATCATTTGAGAACGAAATGGGAAAATTCGGGCAACAAGAATATGACTATAGAACAATTCATAGAAAATATTGCTTCAAAATCGAGCATTTCAGGAAATCCGTATCAGGTAAAATTAGCTGATGGGTCAGTAGTTACTGCAAAAGAATGGTATAGCGATCTTATAAACAAAGAATCACTTTAGACTTTCGAGCATTTTCTCACACATGAATTTACCTGCTTTACCATCACCGAAGAGTGCTGGAAATTGTATATCTGCAGTTGACATATAATGGTCGAACGCAGATAGGATCAACCCTTTATCCCAGCCTACAATCTGAGCTGCACCACATTCTACTAATTCCACCCATTCCGTTTCTGGACGAAGAATTACACAAGGCTTTTCAAAGAAAAAAGCCTCTTTTTGTACTCCCCCACTATCCGTAACGATAATTTTGGAGTTCTTCTCCAACGCGATCATATCCAAAAAAGATACTGGATCGATCAGCTTCAATCTTATTTCAGATTCAATACGTCTTCTTAGTTCTTGAGAGAGATTGATCTCCATCTGTTTTGCCGTTCTTGGATGAAGGGGAAGAACAAATTCGATTTTATACTTTTCAATGATCTCCAAAATAGCCTCAAAGATCGCTGTCAAACGCTCTGGCTGATCCGTATTATCATTTCGGTGAATAGTAGACAACACATATCCCCCCTTTTTCAATCCATTTTCTTGAAGAACATTACTTCTTTCATCAGAGAGTTCTGAGAAATAAAGGCTATTATCATACATGATATCTCCACAATGGAATGCCCCTGGATTGTCCGCTGAAAATGGAGATACTGAAGAAAGGTCGAAACCTTCCTTTTCTAAGTTTTCAATACCTGCTTTGGTAGGAGAAAAAAGTAACGTACTTGCATGATCGCACATAATTCGGTTGATCTCTTCTGGCATACTTTTATTGTACGATCTCAAACCTGCTTCTATATGAACAATAGGAACATGAATTTTTGATGCAGCGATTGCTCCAGCCAAAGTTGAATTAGTATCCCCATAAAGAACAATTGCATCTGGCTTTTCATCCAAAAGAATTTGTTCAATGCCTGTAATCATTTTTGCTGTTTGCTCTCCATGTTTTCCTGATCCAACACTCAAATTAATGTTTGGTCTTGGAATACCAAGTTCTTCGAAAAAAACCTCAGACATATTTTGATCATAATGCTGTCCCGTATGAACAATGATCTCTTCAATTTTGTCATTGTAATTTTCTCCAATCGCTCTACTTAATCCAGCTGCCTTTATGATCTGAGGACGAGCTCCTATAATCGTTACAATCTTCATCAACAACAAAGGTAATGATTATATCTTCCCATTATCCGCAAAACTATAGTATGAGGTATCGGTGATGATAAGATGATCAAGAACAGCAATATCCATTAATTTGGCACTTTCCTTTACTTTATGTGTTAATGTCATATCTGCATTACTTGGAGACAAATTTCCACTTGGATGGTTGTGGGCCAAAATAATCCCTGAAGCAAGATGTTCTATTGCCATTTTCAAGATCACACGAACGTCTGCAACGGTTCCGGATATTCCTCCTCGACCAATCATTTGAGTGTCTAAAACTTTATTATTTCTCGACAAGAACGTCACCCAAAATTCCTCATAAGGAAGATCCTGTAATTTTGCTCTAAGGATCTCATATGCAGACTTGCTGGAAGAAATTTGCTGCACTACCCTTTCCTGTAGTGATGAACGTCTTCTTCCCAGCTCCAAAGCTGCGGCTATGGTAATAGCTTTGGCTTCACCTATTCCTTTAAATTGTTGTAGCTCCTTGAGTGAAGACTTACTAAGAGAAATGAGATTATGATTATAACTATTAAGTACACGCTGACTCAATTGGACCGCAGTTTCTTCTCTGTTGCCAGAGCCGATCAGAATAGCGATCAACTCTGCATCACTGAGAGCCATGGTTCCTTTCTGCATCATCTTCTCTCTTGGACGATCATCCTCAGCGAGATCCCGAAGCGTTAGTTTAAGGGGCATATATTTACTTTTAGGGGTTCTAAAAGCAAAAAGACCCTAACGCTTTCGCGTCAGGGTCTCCAAATCGTCTATCTAAATATTAATTACAGTGAATTAACGTGCTTAGCTAATTTAGATTTAAGGTTAGAAGCCTTACTCTTGTGAATAATGTTCTTCTTCGCTAATTTATCCAACATACCAGCAACTGAAGGATACAATTCTGTAGCCTCTTTTTTGTCAGTTAGCGCTCTTAGTTTTCTAACAGCGTTTCTTGTTGTTTTGTGCTGATACTTATTTCTAACTCTTTTTGCTTCGTTAGATCTAATTCTTTTTAATGCTGACTTATGGTTTGCCATCTTTAATTTAATCTTTTTTAGTAGCCCGTAGGGGAATCGAACCCCTGTTTCCAGGATGAAAACCTGGCGTCCTAACCCCTAGACGAACGGGCCAACTGAATAATCATTCAATTGATTTGGGCTGCAAATGTAATGCTAAAATAATTACCTCCAAACAAAAAGTGATTTTTTTTTATTGTTTTTATACTTCATCCGAATCCGCCTGAAATCTAAATCCAAGTCTTTTTCCTGTTTTCATCCTTAACCCTTCACTTAATCGCTGCATTTCGTAAACAGAAACTTCTTTTACCTCATCATATGGCGGCACATAAAGATCAAAATCCAAGGCATAAAGAACAGCAGATTGGATCACAGCTTTCATCTGATCTTTATCAATCACCGAATTGATCAGATCGTTATATAAAAACCCTAATTGTCGTTTGCCCTGAACCATATAGTGGTTCTCATTATTAATAAATAACCTAGCGATCATATACCCTAAATCGTTCACTCGATTATACTTATAAGAATCCGCAAGGAAATTGTAGATATTGATCACCCCACAATAGCCACGATTAACGTTCTCCTTAAAGTAAGAAGTCTTCCACAATGAATGATTATCATCAAACTTAAAAACATTGGTATGCATGTGAAAAATCAAAATATCACCTGCAATTCTCAGATGTGCTTCGTAATCATCTACATCTCTGTATTCAATAACCACTCTTTCATCCAGTCCATCCATTCTGTCTTTAAGATCGTCACCAACCTCCTTCAATACATTTTTCAGTATTTTAAAGTTGAGCTGGATATTATGAAACACATCCTGTTTCAGAACGCATTTTTCCTGGATCACCTGAAAAATCAGGTCTTGACTATCTGTATTTTCCATATTACTCAAATTAATAAGCTTTAGCAAAGAGTACCTTTCTCTTTGAGGGATTTCCTGTAAATATACATTTTCCTTCTTCTTCTTTACTTTCAAAAGGAATACATCTGATCGTTGCTTTAGTAGCTTCCTTAATTTTCTGTTCAGTATCACCGGAACCATCCCAGTGAGCAGAGACGAAACCTCCTTTATTTTCAATCACATCCACAAACTCATCCCATGTAGAAACATCATGTGTATTCCCTGCTACAAACTTTTGAGTACGGTTAAGTAATGAATTTTGAATCTCATCCATTAACCCAACCACATGAGACACAACATCTTCTCTTTTCATTGTTTCCTTACTCAAAGTATCTCTTCTAGCAACTTCTACAGTGCCGTTTTCCAGATCCCTTGCTCCAATAGCGATTCTTACAGGAACTCCTTTCACTTCGTATTCAGCAAACTTCCATCCTGGTTTACGATTATCATCATCATCATACTTCACAGAAATTCCCTTTTCCATCAATTGAGATTTAATCTCATTTGCCACTTCAGAAACTTGCGCTAATTGCTCATCACCCTTGTAGATAGGAACGATAGCCACTTGAATAGGCGCTAATTTTGGAGGCAAAACCAATCCAAAATCATCCGAATGCGTCATGATCAAAGCCCCCATTAAACGAGTACTCACTCCCCAGGAGGTTGCCCAAACATAATCCTGTTTTCCTTCGCTATCAGCAAATTTAACATCAAAAGCTTTCGCAAAATTCTGACCCAGAAAATGACTTGTACCAGCCTGCAAGGCTTTTCCATCTTGCATGAGTGCCTCAATACAATAAGTATCATCTGCCCCAGCAAAACGTTCGTTCTCTGTTTTATACCCTTTTATTACCGGCATAGCCATGAAATTTTCTGCAAACTCAGCATATACATCCAACATTTGAGCGGTCTCATCCAAAGCTTCCTGCTTAGTTGCATGCGCTGTATGCCCTTCTTGCCACAAGAACTCAGCTGTTCTTAAAAACAATCTCGTTCTCATTTCCCATCTAACCACATTCGCCCACTGATTGATCAAAATTGGAAGATCGCGATACGATTGTATCCATCCTTTATAAGTGTTCCAAATTATAGCTTCACTAGTTGGTCTAACAATCAATTCCTCTTCTAACTTTGCATTTGGATCGACAATCAATTTCGATTTATCATCCGGGTCAGATTTTAATCGGTAATGCGTTACAACAGCACATTCTTTTGCAAAACCTTCAGCATTCTTTTCTTCTGCTTCAAAAAGACTCTTAGGAACAAATAATGGAAAATAAGCATTCTGATGGCCTGTTTCTTTGAACATCTTATCCAACTGATCTCTCATCTTTTCCCAGATCGCATAACCATAGGGTTTGATCACCATCATCCCTCTAACACCAGAGTTTTCAGCCAGATCAGCCATTCCCACCAGTTCATTGTACCATCCTGAGAAATCCTCACTTCTTTTAGGTAATCCTTTTGCCATTTTTTGGTATGATTTTTGTTAATTTTCTGTTAATAGAATCAACAAATTTATAAATTAAATCCTCAATAATTTGGGTAAATCTATGAATTCTTAGTATATTTACTTGAGTATTGAGCAATAATAACCAACACTATGAAAAAAATAACTTTAATAACATTTGGAATGGCTGTATTAGGCTTTTCTTCTTGTTCTTCGTCAAAGGATTTATCCTACGATGATGACGTGTATGGTGACCTTAAGCCACGAGTAGTTGCAGGATCAGCTTCTTCTGATGATTATTTTGAGAATGAGGATTACTATAATGAGGAGTACGCCCAAAACAACAAACAATCAGAAAATTACTACACCTCTCCTAACTCGAACAATACGTACATCCAGAACAACTACTACTATGGTGGATATGGTTATAATGCTCCTGGATATGGAGGATGCGGTTGCAACAATGGATATTTAAATTATTACTATCCATACAGCAACTACAACTATGGCTATTCTTCTGGATACTCTGGTTGCAATAGCTATTACGGCTATAATTCATATAGTAACTATTACAATCCTTATGGCGGATATTATGGTTACGGTTATAACAATTATTATTACAACAACCCTTACGGTTATGGATATAGTCCTTACTACTCGAACTATGGATATGGTTATGGTTACAATAACAACAACTGGTACAATTACGGAAACAATGTAAATAGCGACTACTCAAACAGTAACGTAATATCTGGACATCACGGAAGCGGGATGTCTTCCAGCACCACTAACAGTTCCAATAACGAAGGAACCAGTATAGAGCATTATGACATTACTCGATCCAATGTTAAGAAAGGTTCTGGTTCAATTGCCATCGATGACAATTCAAATGGTGATCTTACCGGAGGAAAACCAATTAAACCAGATGTAAACACCGTTGATAATGGCAAGAGTTTTTCTACACCGCAGAATTACTACAATTCATTATCCTCAATTTCTGACAAAAAACCAGTTGGACATAATTCGAATACCTACTCGAAACCAACTAATGAATTTGTTTCAGTTTCTCCTAACAAGGAAGTTGTTAATCCAAAACCAATCTCGAATAATGGTTACTATGACAAACCTGTTAGCGGCAATTCTTCTTGGTCTAACACTAAGCCAGTAAAATACACGAATCCAAAACCAACGTACAACAATTATTATAATGGATCTGGGAGCAGTAACGGCAAGTACGACAACAACAATAGTTCTGGTGGAAATAATTATTACAAGCCAACTAATGGATCAGGAAGCATTGGAGGTGGCTCAGGTTCTGGCTCCAACAACTCAGGATCAAGAGGT
This sequence comes from Flavobacteriales bacterium, assembly GCA_020635565.1. Classification (GTDB taxonomy): domain Bacteria; phylum Bacteroidota; class Bacteroidia; order Flavobacteriales_D; family Parvicellaceae; genus Parvicella. The sequence continues at coordinate 450,675 of JACJZN010000006.1, forward strand.
GGAAAAGACTATTCTTACCCAAGCTCCTCAAGCGGATCTAAAGTAAACGGATCTTCAGGATCTGGAGGAACGTACAACAATAGCAGAGGTGGATCTGGAAGCTACTCAGGTGGTAGCGGAGGTTTCAAAGGTAGTTCAGGCGGAGGCTCAACTCCTTCTCCTAAATCTACAGGTCGTGGAGGAAAATAATCTCCAGCATTTATTCAACTTCTAACATCCACATCTTATGAAACGCATTGTTATTGCCATTTTATTTGCATGTCCTTTATTAGTGTTTGGCCAATCCGAACAGGACGTGTACAGATATAGTCACACACAATTTGGAGGAACAGCACGCTACAATTCAGTAGCCGGTGCATTTGGTGCTGTGGGAGCTGACTTCTCCGTACTTTCTACTAATCCTGCCGGTATGGGGAGGTTCAGAGAATCTGATTTTTCTTTTACTCCTACATTGAACCTGTCTTCCACCACTTCCATACATAATGGTTCATCTGCTACAGCTTCTAAGGAGAATTTCAACCTTAATAACCTCGGTGTAGTTTTCGTGAGCAAAGCTCATCCTGAAAGCCCTAGCTTGTGGAGGGCTGTCCAGTTTGGATTTGGCTATAATAAACTAGCCAATTTTCATGAACACACTTTGATCAGCTCATTAGATACGACTTCATTTTCTATGGTCTTAGCAGATCAAGCTTATGGCGCGACAACAGAAGAACTGGATAATTATCAAGTTTCACCATTTATGGCTTCGCCAGCATGGTGGGCATGGCTGATCGATCCCCTTAACGGTCAAGGAGGAAAAGATGTTTACACCACACAAATGTATGTCGATAGTATTCAGCAGGATCACGAATACATCAACAAAGGCAGCCTGGGCGAATGGTCATTTGCACTTTCTGGCAACTATAACGATAAACTTTATATTGGTGGATCAGTAAACTTTCAACGATTTTCATTTGAACAAGAAAAAATACAATCTGAAACATCCTTGATCGACACCACATCTTTAATTTCCTTCTCTTACACAGAAAATCTAAAAACTATCGGCAAAGGTGTAAACCTAAAACTTGGGATGATCTATCTACCTACTCAATGGCTAAGACTAGGGATTTCTTACCACTCTCCTACCGTATATTACACCATGAGAGATAGTTGGTATACCAATGTGAGTACTTTTTGGAGAACGACAGACACTTATAGAACCGATACATACTATTCTGTAGATTCTCCAGATGGTAGATTTACCTACAAAATGAGAACTCCAGGAAGAATTACGGGAAGTGTTGCTTTTGTAGTTAAACGCAAAGGCTTGATAAGTGCTGATGTGGAGTTTGTTGATTATACAACTGGACTCCTGAAATCACACCCTGGATCTGGCGACAGCTACTCATTCGAACTAGAGAACACTGCTGTAAAAGACAATTTTAACCAAGCAATTAACATTCGTCTAGGAGGAGAATATCGCATTACTAATCTATGGATGGTAAGAGCAGGAGCTGCTTATTATCAAAATGGTTACAACCCTTCTGTAGTTACTTCAACTAATCCAATGATGACATATGCTGGGGGAATCGGTTACAGAGCTAAGGATTTCTATGTGGATGTTGCCTACACCTATACCAAACAAGTGAGTGATTATTATAAATATGACCCATTGATCACGAGCGCTGCTCAACTAACTAAAGTAAGCAGCAACATTATGGCTACCGTTGGTTTCAAGTTTTAACATCAAAATATAATTCCACAAAAAAAGGCGACCAATTGGGGGAATTATGTAGCAGTTTCACCAAGCTCCTTTAATTTAACCTTTATAAGCCTCTGGAACTTAGTTTCGGAGGCTTTTGTTATTACAACTCCAAATTCAAACAATCATTTCAAGCTCTTCTGGGTGTATCCATTTTGATTTAAACCCGAAATTCACTTCATCTGTTCTTTTTTTGTTCTCTGCGTTTATTTGCTCATCAGGCACGAAGTTCACACGAACTCTTTTAAGACCTTGAAAATCTTGCAAAGAACTTATTGTGCCTATGATATTCTTGTTAGTCCATCTAACCTTGTCTCCTTTATTCATTATGAATTATTTTTTTGACGAGAAAATTTACGCCTTTTAATCCATAAGGCACTGCTTTGGAGCTAAAAAAAATGAATCTTATAAGAAGTGTCCACGACTTGAGAATTTATTTGTGTTTGAACCGAGAAATTTTTATCCCATTTGGGATTAAATGTTCGAAAACTTAAAGGAAGTCTTTTATGTCTTTTTGTAATGCTTCTGCAATGTATGCAAGCTTAACGACAGTTATGTTGACATCTCCAAGCTCTATTTTTGACATATATTGTCTATCGTTTCCAATTTTTTCAGCCAATTCTGTCTGAGACAAACCCAATTCAGTTCGTATTTGACGAATTTTCTGACCTAAAGTAACAGGAAGTTCATTTTTAATTGCTTCCCTTACTTTTTCTGGTAATTTATCCTTAGACATTAAACAAATGTCATAGGTCTTCGTGTAAATATTGTCAATACATATAACGACAAGTCGTTTTTTATTACGACATTTGTGGCATCTATAAATTACACTAATATGAAAACTATTCAACTACTTGCTCTTACTTCAATTCTCTTCATCTCAGTGTCATGTAAAAAGGAAGCTGTTGAGCCTACTCCAGAAGAACCAACCCCTACGCCTACCATGGTTACTTTTGATGTAACAACTTCACTCAACAGCACAACACAAAATAGCTTTGAAGGTACGAGCATTCAGGTCATTGTCTATGATGTGACTGATGGGAACTCAACAGTCTGTGACATGAGCATTGGAAGTTATGGCTCTAATGGAACAGCCCAAACACCAGTGGGAACATTTACAGTCGGACACCAGTACCGAATTCGAGTGCTTAATGCCACAACCTCAAGCCAGCTCAATGAACGATACATTGAGATATATGAAGCTACTGACGGAACATTCCAGCCTGATAATAGTGATGCCAGTAACTACAACCAGTCACCTACTGCCGTGCACATATGGCTAACAGGATTGATTGATAACAGCGGCACGTTTACCTCAACACCATTCAACATAAGAATAGACGTATAATATTACAGGGGAGATAATTCTAAAATGTGCTCATGTAACGGAGCTTATCTCGGAACGAAATTATACTCATCATCCAGTCCCTTAAGTGTTGCCATCGAAATTTTATTTACGAATGCACCAGAAAATAACTGAGCAAATTTTTCAAAATTCTGTAAATGACGAGAATTAAAGCGAAAAGAAAACTCGTTTAAATATCTGTCAGTATACTTCCATGAAAAATGGAAGTAAGTCCCATTCTCCATTTTCTTTAAATGCAACCAGCTATTTTCAATGTTATTCGTGTATTTATCACCGACAACATATTGAACTCCCTTTTTTCTTTTCATTGTTTTTACCTCATGCTCAGTAGCAAGTTCTGAGTTCAGTTCTTCAAAGGGAGAGTTAGAATTTAAATGTTCAACATCTGTATCCTCCATATCGTCTCCATCTTCTGTAGCCGTCAAAGACTGGTTTGAATGCACAACTTTATCATGTCTTCTAAAATGGTTAGAAAGTGCTTTTACATAGGCTGGGTGTGAATCAGTAATAATTCTTGAGTCCTGTTCAATCATTTGCTTTAACAAGGGAACAATAGTGTGACTATTAACCTCTCCAGCATGCTTCCCTAATTTGACAAGCCTAATTCTACCAACTTTCGTTCTCACAACTTCATATGTTCCGTCTGCATGAATTATATAGTCATATTCATCTCTTTCTCTTAAACCAAGAATAACTTTGGAATAAAAAAACGGTTGGTAGGCTTTCCTACGCAAATCATCTTCTTGCAACATAATTCTTTGTTCATTTGAAACAGTGCTTAACAAGTCATAATAATTGTTCTTTCTAACAGGAAGTTTATTTCCTTTTGCTTTTTTTCTTTGTTCAGAAGCAATTCTGTTCACCTTCTCTCTCGGCCCTTCTGCATTCAATGAAATTCGTTCTTCCTTTCGTTTGTTAGCTTTAAATGCAACTCTTTTATCACGACTTAAGCGAGCTCCACAATAAGCTTCATCAATTTCAACGGTTCCATTAAGAATGAATCCATTTGAGTCGTTAACTGCTTCACGAATTCGTTGAAGTAAGAACCACGCTGTCTTTTGTTCAATGTTCAAGTGTTCTGCAAGTTGAACAGAACTCAGTCCACGTTTTTCACTTGCAAACAGCCACATAGCAGCAAACCAATCACTTAATGGTAATTTGGTGTTATGGAAAATAGTATCAGTAGTTATGCTAAATTGTTTGTAGCAATCTTTATTTGCACATTTATATAGTTCTCTCGTTTTTAGGAAGTAGTTTTTTTCGGAACCACATTTGGGACATTTAGGAACCCCGTTCCATCTCATTTTCTTCAGTAGAAATTTGCAATTTTCATCTGTCATTCTAATTGCATGCTTCAGACACTTTATCTCAGAAATATCATTAATTCTTTTCATAGGATGCCGAGCATACCCATGGAGGAATTTGAAGTATTATATTATTTGTGACTTCTCTCATTTATGCAATCTTTTCAAAAATCTATTCAAAAGTTCTAAATATCTCTTTGGAACTTTAGCGAAATCAGTACTATATCAAAAGTTCGTACAAAAGTTCTCGAATCAAAACCTTAGCTCTCTGTCAACTGAATTATTAAAAATCACAGTGAAATAAAATATTACAACCTACATTGTGAATAGATTAAAGTCTTATGTGTATATTTAAACCCTATCAAGCTTATTATGAATCGTATACAAGAAATTCTATCAGAACAAGGGAGGATGCAGAGTTATCTCTGTCGGGAATTAGGGAAAAGCGCTAATACTGTGAGCCTCTGGTGCCGTAATAAGGTTCAACCTTCACTGCAGGATTTATACAAGATAGCGGAGTTGCTCAACTGTGAAGTAGCTGATTTATTAATAAAAAGAAACAAATTAAAAGATGATTAAAAATCATAGACTTCATCAAGCTATTTAATCATAATTAAGATGAAGTAGAGTAATTATATGAAAGATTTCAGACCAAATATCATTTTTGACAAACTCCGAAATGGAATTGAAACTCCACTTTATGATATATATGAATTGTATCGTAACGAGTTTATTGTTTGGTCTATGTCAAGATATAATTGCTCCGAAGAACAATCAAAAGATGCATTTCAGGAGGCAATTCTTGATTTTCATCAAAATGTGATTTCAGGACAATTAGTAGAATTATCCAGTACCATTAAGACCTATCTTTTCCAGATAGGTAAGTATAAATTGATTAACATTCAGAAAAAAGAAGCCAGACTGACTTACAATGACACTCTTCAATTGATAGAGTGTGGAGAAGTAAGTCAATTTATGGAAGACGAAAATAAAAACTATACCCAAGAACAAATTAACAATGCAATCAGCAAATTACCAGAAGACTGTCAGAAGGTGCTGAAGCTGTATTATTACAAAGAATTTGATATGGAAAGTATTGCTCGCGAATTGGATTATAAAAATGCGGACACTGCTAAGTCAAAAAAATCGTTATGCATGAAGAGTTTGTTCAATGAGCTAAAAAAATTATCAATGCTATTGATATTATGATTGAGGACGAAGGATATATTGAAATTTTTGAACGTTATCGCAATGGTGATATGGATACTTCAGAACTGTCTGGATTTGAGGCAAGATTAGCATATGATTCAGAGTTCAAAGAAGCATTCAAATTGTATCAAACTATCGAGTCAGGAATAAAAACGCATTTCAGAAATGAACTGAAATCAAAGTTGAAGGATGTGGACAAAAAAATGGATTCAACACCAAAAAAATCAAAATCATTAAAACTGGTCATTTGGTCTTCTTCCATCGCTGCTGCAATTGTTTTAGGTATCTTCATTTTCAATCATTTATCTCAACCAGACTATCAGCAATTGGCACAAGAATATTGGCCTCATGAAGAAGGGTTGCCAGTCAAAATGAGTTCTGTAGGAAAGTATGATGCTGCAATGAATTCTTTCAAAATGAAACAATATGAGGTTGCTGAGAAGTTGTTATTAAAAATTCACTCGGATACGTCTACTTATTACCTCGGAATAATCAGTTACGAAAAGAATGAACATACAGAAGCAATTGATTTGTTCTCCAAAATAGAGAAAAGCTCTGCCTACTATGATAAAGCACAATTTCGATTAGCTCTTGCTCATTTGAGCCAAGGAAATATTGTTAAAGCCAGACAAATTTTTAAAACTATCTCATTTTCAAACTCTGATTTTTCTGAGGTTTCTATTCAGCTTTTGAAAAAACTTTAATTTTTTTTCAATTCTCTACTTACCTTTTTGTTTTTGATTTGATGAAGTTGCAAAAACAGTTATGGCAACATGTAATCATTGTGGATACAAGAATGCAGTAGATGGACAATATTGTCCAAATTGCGGGAACAAAGTACAAGATAATACTTTAGCATACATTGCAATTGTCGCTATCATTATAATTCTGCTTGCCTTAATCTTAGGTCCTGCCTATTTATTATTCAAAGCATACAAAACTCGCCAGGAACCTATAACAAATTGGTGGTTAGTTGCATCCGTATTCACTTCAATTACTGCTATCATTTTGGCCCCGTATTTTGCTGGAGAGCATCCTGACTGGCAATGGTTTAAAGCCACAGTCACTTATGTAAACTGGGCAATTTTTATTGGCTCGCTTGTTATGTTGTTTCTTCGACTAAAAAATTACCAATATCAATTTACTAAACTCTTTAACACTAAAAATGATAAGAATGAATAAATTAACAAAAACGATTACTATAGGAGCAATCCTATGTCTCAGTATTTCATGTACACCTGATTGTAAAGATGATGTATCAAGCTATAAAAGTGGTTACAGTGCAGGCCGTTTAGTAAAAGTTTCTGGGGAAAGTTACTCATGTAGTTCTTGGGCTGATGGTATGGCTGAACAGGGACTCAATGTTGACGCCAATGACTGCTATTGCGCAGGATTTAATGATGGGAAGTCTGGGAATGAGAATAAATATGATAAGGAGTAGAATTATGAGAAAAATTACAATAATATTCAGTTTAGGAATAATAACATTTTTGGTTTCTTGCGGTGAAGATGATAGTTGTTACTCTTGTAGCAAGGATTCCTATTGGAACGGCATCTCTTATACGGAGTCTGGACCATATTCATATGACTGTAAAGATGATGGTGAATCTGATGAGAATTATGAAGCTCGGATAAAGGAGAAAATAGAAAATGGTTATACCTGTAAAAAGAAATAAATTCATGAAAGAAAATCTACAAAAACTGGTCTTAACCATAACATTGGTGGTTGTTTCTACAGCATTAATCGCTCAGGATAAACTCAAATATAACAAGGATGTATATCCTTTGATAAAAGCAGAACAGTATAATGAGGCCCTACCTGTTCTTCAAGACTTTTTATCCCAAAAACCAGAACACGCCAATGCGAACTATTGGGCAGGTAAAATACTTGAAATGAAAGCCTACAATGAAATAAATGTTGGTTATGCACAGCAAGCAAAATCACATTTTAGCACCTGTAAATCTAATGTTCAATTATTGGATATGAGTATAGTGAACTCTTCAAGATTTCCAGATGCAAGTGGTCTTGAGGCAGAGGAAAGGCTTTCGAATTTTCAAAGTTTCCTTAGTCAAAAGATAGAAGAAATGAGTTCTTTTAAGAATAAGATTAAGAAAACAAGTCAAGATAAGATATTTAAGTCCTATGAAGAGTTTACATCTGCTTTGAATTTTAATCTTCCTCAAGAAATTGGCAATTTGGATTTAATTGATTTAGAGTGCAGGTACGAAACCGCAGAACTAAATGGCAAAAAAAAACTTGACGGTTATCTCGGATTTCAAGCAGTTTCATTGTCAAAGAATATGAGAATTAGTTTCCAAGGATTGGTTGAAAATGGAGAATTAAAACCATCCTATACATTAAAGGAATCTGAAATTAAAGCTGAACAGAAATATGTCAATGGAATTACACTCTCTGAATTGAATAATCTACTCAAATTTAATTTCTCAAAGTACTTGGGATATTCTGTTAACAGTGAGACAACGTTATCTGGTCAATATGAATCATTAAATATAGGGGGAAACACATCCGTTGCAGGGCAAATAAACTTAAAAGGTGATGATGTAGAAATAAATGGTGAAATCAAAAACCAAAGCGGTTATCTCATTAGCTCTTGGATGAACTATGATATAATGGGTAGTGAAGCAATAAAAGTTGATGTTGAGAACAATGTGGTTACAAACTTTAGATACGAAGTTAATTTCCCTAATGGCACACCAAAGTACTATGAAACATCAAATATTCTTGACATTAAGTCAAACTCCTATTATTATGACTATGAAGTTAAAGATGTCCAGCTGATTGATAAAGGAGAAACGACAGAACTCATGAATTTTGATAGTTATTATAACAATGAGGACAGCGGTGCGGATATAATAGAAATCGGCTTTAGTTTTTACTCAAAAAACAATACGGAATATTTCTTTTACGAAGGTAATGGAACTGAACAATTTGCTGAAACTCTAAAAAACTCTGAGAATAATGGAAATTGGTATGCTGTTACTTTTACCGCTCTGGAACCTGAGGTAAAACTATTCAAGGATGTTGAAAAAAGTCTAAAATTAATTGCATTGAAAAAAGTTGAAATTTTTGATGTGAAAGATTATTCGGCAAAATATAATGAGAAACTGGAGCAGAACGATATTAATACTTTAAACTCTCTTGGAAAGAAGTGGCTACAATCACTTCAAGAAGGGAACTATGAATTGTATAAATCAGTTGTCGCTAAACCATATCAAATGACTCTTGATGCATTTACAAAAATGACTAAAGATGCAAAATCACTGACATTCAACACATCTTCAAACTATGTAATTGGCACATTGGACGTAGCATATGACGACATAGTTAAAGGAGGGTACAAGGCTTTGGTTAGTGCAGGAGCAGATGAGTCCATTTCTGTGGTAATGATGGATAATATTCAAAGTTATAGCAAGTCAATAGGTTGTTTCTACTTAATTAAGATAAACGGAGCTTGGAAAATTGCTTATTGGGATAAGCATCCACCAAATAATTATGCCCTTGAAAATATTAAAGCTATCCGAGTATTATCGAAAAGCCACCTTTCTGTGTGTGATTGTGTCAATGAAACTGCATCTGGCAATACTGCAATGGCGGAAAAATGCAACTTTTACTATAAGAGTAAATCGGATAGAACTAATGTAATATCTCAATTTGTAAAATGTATAAATTCGGATAACGTTTGCGGATATTTCATGAGCAACATTACATTTTACAATCTAATGAATGAAATGTACTTTATGACATCTGAACAAAAGGAGAAAATTGATGAGCTTAGAAAAACTTGTCCCTAACCTTTAGGCTATATAAGTTTTGTAGTCTTCCTTTTCATAAAGTAATATATTATTGACAATAAGGAAATTACAATTAGTATGAAACTTCCTAAAACAAGAGATATAGGTAAGTGATTTCGGTAGGATGAGTTGATTATTACTTGTTCCCCAACCATCCTATGTCCCGCCCAATAATAAGGCGCTCCTAGCTCAGAGCTGGGAGCATTTTTTATTTGGTTCAATTTTGCTAACCTCAGTGCTACACCAGAACCAATACCATCCTTTAAATTCAAGTAAAAAGTTTCGAGCAACTTATTCGATAGTTTATCATCTACCTCCCATAAATTAGAAATAGTAGTACCGACTCCTGCTTTGTGTAGTTCTCGTACAAAACCATTTACGCCATCTCCCACTAAGTTTTTTCCCATCCCTGAATTACACGTGTTAAGCACCATAAGGTTGGGTAAATATTCTAATTGTTCTATATCTTTTTGATAAAATGCCCCGTCCGAAAATTGGATAAAATTGGAAGCAATGTCTTCTCCTACAATTGCATGAGTGCTGATATGACAAAGAGGACTTTTATTCTGCTTAAATGAAGTCAAAGTAGCTGTATTTCCAGAATATGTTTTGCTCTGAAGCTTACTAATAGCTTCTTCTCCAAACTTCTGCGAAAAAGGTAATTCAATAAATTCATCCGATTGAAAAGAAGGGGTAAACACACTTAAATTCCAGTTTGTTTTATTTATTTGATGTACAAACGAATCAGTAGTAAGAGCATAGCTAATCGTTACATGATTTATCAAGTAATCTAACTTGCGGTAGTCTTTACCTGCAATACCTTTTTCGGAACAAAGTAATGCTTCGAAAGGAATGGAATAAAATACATTGTCTGGACAAATTATAATCTCTTCGACTTCTGAAATGCCATTAGGAAATAATAATTGAAATATACTTATGGCAGACTTTTGAAAATCATCATAATTCAACTCAATAATTGATTTTCTAAAAACCTTCGCTTCATCTATTACCTTAGCATCAATCCTTAGGAGCGTGGTGTTTGCTCGGGTAATCCACAATACATAAACTTTTTTATTAATATGACTATAGTGATAATCAAGGAATACTTGTTTAGGACTTAACTTCTTCTGAAATTCTGCCAACGCCATGTTCTGAGATGAAACGTCTTCTTTAAAGAGGTCATAATATTTGAGTTTTTTATTAATTAAAAAGAAGTCCTCATTTACTATTAAATTGTTGTCATTATTCTTTCTCAGAAGAATTGCAATTTGTTCTTGTTGTGGAATTAAGTCATAAATAGCAAGATTTTGATTCGTGTTTTTTCCTTTGAATTCCGAATGAATTTGCTCCCAAACATCAATGGCCAATACATTTACTTTTTCCGCCTCCTCAAAGAAAGCAGATTTACCAGAATTGCTATTATCCAACTTTAGTAAGTCAGTCGTATAATATTTCAAACACATCAAAAGGTCTTCCTTGTTAGGAATCAGCTCCAAATGAATTTCGGAGAAATGATTGGGGGTTAAGCCAAATGCCTGAATAGATTCCTTGAAATAGTTCAAGGCAATTGTTCGGTATTCATCATTTCCGTTAGCTAAATAGTGAAACAATAATCCTTCAACAAATTTGGTTTTTGCCAACTCATAATGTTTATTCCCGTATTCAGACAACCAAATATCGGTAGCTTTTTTATGATATAGTCGGGACAATTCTTTGTTCTCGTTTGTTTTGGCTTTATCACCCAAGCCATTGTAATGTACACTTAAATCTAAATAGGCATTCCCAAACAAATGATAAGTGTTTGCTAAATAATGTTTTGGAGTATGGTGATGCAATTGAAAATCTATTGATTTGTTATAAAGACTGAAGCATTGATTATATTTATCAATATACTCTTGCTCATTTTTATGAGTTTGCTGTTTATACGCCTGTCCCTGAATATTCCAGATTTTAAAAATCTCAATTTCCTTTTGTTGTTCAATAGACAATTTTTTCAATAGAGAGCTACAGCTGTCAGCATATTCTTTAGCCAGTTTTGGATTGATTTTTTCGTAGTGATAATTACTCAAATGTGCGTATTTCCATAGACGATGATAGTTCTCTTTATTTGGATATAACTTATCTATTATTTTGGCTGCCTTGTTCCAATTATTCAGAGCTCCTTCCATATCTCCTGCAATTTTTGCCATATCCCCCTTGATATGATATAATAGGACTTTCTCCTTTTGTGAAATTGTTGTATTCCTTAGTCTTGAAGAAATTATTACTTCAGCAGAAATAAAATCACCTTGGAAAACTAATTCCTCTATTTGTAAGTCGTTACCTGCATTGCAAATAAATGGAGCAAAAAATAGAAAAATGGCAATAATAGAATAGTTAAATAGTGTTCTGCTCATATTGTAAGTTGACATAAATCTATATCCAACAAATCACAAATACTTTTCAATGTAAGAATAGTTGTGTTTACATTTCCTGTTTCTATTCTGGTCAGAGCCGTCCTTTGCATATCTAACTTTTCTGCAAATTCAAATTGAGTCATGCCTTTTGCTTTGCGAAGCTCAGCAATACGCTGTCCTAACTTTTCTAAAAATTCTTGTTCATCCATAATTTTTCATTTCCACAAATATAACAAAAAGAATTTAAAATGTAACATATATGTAACATTTATTTTTTATCTGCGTATAACCAAATGAGCAGCAAAGAAAAATGGATGTCACTTAAAATCCAATCAGACAGTAGCAAATAGGTTTCTTCTGCTCCATAAATCGAAGGTCGATTTATGAAATGTTAAACTAATACTTTTTTAAACCATGAGCACAAAAACGAAAAAACCACAATTGACATGTCCTAATTGTGAAACAAGACTGGATGTGGATGAACTATTGATTTCTCAGTTTGAGGACTCAATCCGAAAAGACCTAAAATCAGAACTTGACAAGCGTGAACGAGAATTACGCAAAAAGAAGGAAGAGTTCAAGGAAATGGCGGAAGCCCTACAGCAAGAGCGTGATGACATCAATACAACAGTGTCAGAACGTGTTCGAGCACAAATGGACGCACGTGAGAAAACTATTAAGGATAATATCCGTGCAGAAGTTGAAGCAGAAAAGACAAAACAACTTCAAGACCTTGAAGAAGAACTTCAAAGAAAAAGCTCTCAGTTAATCGAACTTAATCAAACTAAAGCTAAGCTTCAGAGATTGAGTCGTGAATTTGAGGAGCGAGAAGCGAAAATCCACCTTCAAAAGGAGCAGGAGCTAAGTAAGCGTCTTGAGGAAGCAAAGCTTTCAATGAAGGAACAACTACAGATGGAAAGTTTCTTGGTTATCAAAGAAAAGGAAACCATAATCGAGTCACTGAAAAACAAACTCGAAGAGGCACGTCAAAAAGCATCTCAAGGTAGTATGCAACTTCAAGGAGAGGCTCAAGAACTTCTTATCGAAGAGATTTTAAGAGAAGCCCACCCAGGGGATACTATCTCTGAAATCAAGAAAGGGGTCAATGGAGCCGACTGTATTCAAACTATTCGAACTTATAGTGGGTTTGAAGCTGGCTCAATTCTTTACGAGAGTAAGAATACGAAAAATTGGAGCGATTCATTTATTTCAAAACTTAAGCAGGATAATCTCCAATCTAAGTCTGACATTATGGTAATAGTTACTAAAACGATGCCTAAGAATGTTACAGGTAAATACGCTCTGATAGACAATGTATGGGTTACCACTCTGGAAAACCTCAGAGACCTATCTCTGTTGTTGAAGTTCGGAATTCTAAAAACTCATGCTGTTATGATTACTCAAACGGACAAAAAGGATAAGATGAGTCTGTTGTACAATTATCTTACAAGTGAGGATTTCAGAGGAACCTTTGAGTCAATTTTAGAAGGGTTCAAGAATTTGCAAGATTCGCATCTTGACGAACAAAGAAAGATGCAATTGTTATGGAAAAGAAGAGCCAAACACTTGGAGCAAGTCTTATCCTCTACAATCGAGTTTTACGGTTCAATTAAGAGCATCTCAGAGAATGCCATTCCTACAATCGAAATGCTGGAAATCTCCAAAGCCAGTTAACCTTTGAACTAAGGTAGTTAACACAATTTAATAATCAGTCAGCAATAGGTCAATAGACACCTGAACGAACAAGTGCAAAGACCACAAAGTCATGAAGCTCAAAATGAGGTTCCCTGGGAAACTATTACCTATTGCAGACATAAAACTTTTAAATCATGAAACAGACGAGAAGAAACAAGACTAATAATAGAGCGAGACAACTTTCAAAGTACGGATTGCCCTCACATGAAGAAAGATTCGGAACTGAAGAAAAGTGTCAAGAGTTCATCAAAGAGGTAAAATGGGGAGATGGTAGACCAGAGTGTCCACATTGCGGAAATAAGCACTTGAACTATTACCTATCAACAAGAGACATGTGGAAATGCTCATCAAAGAACTGTAGAAAACAGTTTAGTCTTATTAAAGGGACAATTTTTGAGAACACAAAAATTCCTTTAACGAAGTGGTTCAAAGCAATATTCTTTTTTGTGATAATGAAACGAGGAATTTCATCATGTCAAATGGCACGTAACTTAGAGGTAGAACAACGAACAGCATGGTTCATAATGCAGAGGCTTAGAGAAGTAGTGGCAGAAGAAGCCAATATTATTCTTGAAGGGGTGGTTGAGGCAGATGAAACCCAAATTGGTCCACAAATTAGTAGAGACACCCGTCTTCAAGAAGCAAAGAAACTGCATGATGCTAAACAAGACGAATTGTTTGGTATGACAAAAGCTAAGAAACGTTCAATAAGAGGAGAGCCTGCAAAGAGAGGAAGAAAGAAAGGTTCAACTAAAGAAGTGTTAGCTGCAAAAAAGGAGCAACGTGAAAAGGAAAAATTAGAGAAAGGTGAAAGGACACCTTACGAGCAAGACAAGATTGTTCTTGGTATGGTTCAGAGAGATGGTAAAGTTGTATTCAAAATGTTAGGTGTAAGTAATAAAGTCAAAACAAAGGAAAACATATATCCACATCTCAAGAAACACATATCATCTGACTCATTTCTAATCACAGATGAATGGAATCTTTATGATGATACACACAAAATGTTCAGAAGACATGAATCTGTAAACCATGATGAACAATATGTAAAAGGTTACATCCATACTAATAACATGGAAAATGCATGGAAACATTTGAAAAAGATGGTCGATGGAACATACTTTCATTTATCTGTAAGACACTTTGATAGATATTTAGTTGAGCAAGCTTTTAGATGGAATCGAATGGAAGAGTCAAACCAAACATTAGTGGATGATTTTTTAAAAATGATTGTTGGTAAAAGACTTAAGTATGCAGAACTGATTCCAAATAAGGAGCAGGATGAACTTAAAAATGCAGGGTGATGGAGTTGTATGAATTGAAGGACCTTCTTTTGTTTTGGCAAAGACAAATGAAGGATGGTTTCAGGGTTATTGAGGCCTTGGTAAATCTATTAGAAGTAAAACAAATATCAGAAGAAGAGAAGCATAAAGTGATTTTGGAAACACTGCAGAGATATGGTCTATTTGAAGTCGGTTACGATGGTGATAGAGATAATTTTCTTCAAGGCCAATCTGAAATTGTTGATTCAGTGATGAATCTAACTGAAGACAATGATGAAATACAATGGAGTAAGAGCCCTGGAGATATTACAGTTCCAATGGAAATATATGTTCTCAAGGTGCTCACAGGTAAAGCTACCTTCACAGTTATTCTAAATTAACTACGGCAACCAATATGGTTGCCGTTTTTGTTTTTCATTACTATTTATTAGAAACTGCTATCATGGACGACAAGTTAAAATATTACCCACTATCACATAAAAAGAATTTACTGCAACTTATTCTTCTATCTAAGGAGCTTACCATTACAAAGAAGTTGTTAAACCAAATCCAAGAAATAACTCAATCAGGTGAAGATTCTGACTTCCAACTGGGAAAAATTAATACAGTTATACTTGATTGGATACAATCAAACAAGTAAGTACAATAAAAAAACCGGAGATTGATATTCAATCTCCGGTTAATTCATTTAAAAGAGCTTGGTGAAACTGCTACATAATTCCCCCAATTGGTCGCCTTTTTATTTATTGCTTTAAAGTATTAAGCTGTTACTCCTAATACTTCCACCATTTTCTTTCCGATCTCAGCTGGTGAATCCACTACGTGAACTCCACACTCTCTAAGAATAGCTTTCTTAGCAGCTGCCGTATCATCATGACCACCAACAATAGCACCAGCATGCCCCATAGTTCTTCCTTTAGGAGCTGTTTCACCAGCGATAAAAGCTACAACTGGCTTAGTTCCATGTTCTTTAATCCATCTACCAGCTTCAGCTTCCAAGTTACCTCCAATCTCTCCGATCATGATAATCCCTTCAGTTTCTGGATCTGCCATTAACAATTGAACTGCTTGTTTAGTAGTTGTTCCAATAATTGGATCTCCACCAATACCGATAGCAGTAGTTTGACCTAATCCTGCTTTAGTAATTTGATCTACAGCTTCATAAGTTAGTGTACCTGATTTAGATACAATACCAATGGTTCCTTTCTTAAAAATGAAACCTGGCATAATTCCCACTTTAGCCTCTCCAGCAGTCATCACTCCTGGACAGTTAGGTCCAATAAGCGTACAGTCTTTATCCGCCAAGTATTCTTTAACGTTTACCATGTCAGCAACTGGAATTCCTTCCGTAATACATACGATCACTTTAATTCCTGCTTGAGCTGCTTCCATAATTGCATCAGCAGCAAATGCTGGTGGAACAAAAATGATAGAAACATCTGCTCCTGCTTTCTCTACAGCTTCTGCCACTGTATTAAAAACTGGTCTATCCAAGTGAGATTGACCTCCTTTTCCTGGTGTAACACCACCAACGACATTCGTTCCATATTCGATCATTTGTCCAGCATGGAATGTTCCTTCACTCCCTGTAAAACCTTGTACGATTACTTTTGAATCTTTATTTACTAGTACACTCATTTTATTTAGTTACTTATGTTTCTGTTTAATTAATTGTCTCAAATTTAGCAATTGTAATGGGTATAGTTGGTGATTGTTGAAAAAACTTAACAATCTTTTTACCTATCCTCCTTTACGTTTGATCTTGTATCCTTCCTTTTCCAGAATCTCAATCACCTTATCTCTATTATCCCCCTGAACGGTAATTTCTCCATCTTTTGCCGATCCACCTACTCCACATTTCGACTTCAGCAATTTTCCAAGTTCTTTCAAATCCTCATCTGTTCCAACAAATCCCTCCACCAAAACCACTGCTTTTCCTCCTCGTTGTTTTTTATCAATGGAAACATACAACAATTGTTCAGCAGGCGCTAGTGTCTCCAATTCATCCTCATCTTCGTATTCATACTGAAAGTTAGGATTGGTTGAATAAACCACGTTTTTCTTATCCTTATTCTTTCCCATAATCTAAACTTTAAGGCCTGACAAACAAGCTTCGACATTCTTTTGAATTCTACTCACAGGATCTGACACATCAGCCTTAACGAATTTTTCTCCAGTTACTTTTTCATACAATTCAATATATCTATCCGTAACCGACTGAACGAATTCATCTGTCATTTCTGGAACAACCTGCCCCTCCTTACCTTGAAAGCCTCCAGCCATTAACCATTCTCTCACAAATTCTTTTGACAATTGTCTTTGAGGTTGATCTGCAGCCAATAATTCTTGATAGGTATCTCCATAGAAGTACCTGGATGAATCTGGTGTATGGATCTCATCCATTAAATAGATCTCATCCCCTATTTTTCCAAACTCGTATTTCGTATCAACCAAGATCAAACCTTGTTTTGCAGCGATCTCTGTTCCTCTTTGGAAGATCTTTCTGGTATAATCCTCCAATTTCAAATAATCTGCTTCAGTTACAATTCCTTTAGCAATGATATCTTCTCTTGAAATATCCTCATCATGTCCTTCATCCGCCTTAGTAGCAGGTGTAATAATTGGCTCTGGAAACTTTTGATTTTCTCTCATCCCATCCGGCATCGTAACACCACACAATACTCTTTCTCCACTTTTATAGGTTCTCCACGCATGTCCCGCCAAATAACCTCTGATGACCATCTCGATTCGATACGGCTCACATCTTCTTCCCACACTCACATTCGGATCTGGAGAATCGATCAACCAATTGGGACAAATATCCTCAGTAGCTTTCAAAAACTTAGCTGCCAACTGATTCAAGACTTGACCTTTGTAAGGTATCCCCTTCGGTAACACTACATCAAATGCTGAAATACGATCACTTGCAACCATCACTAAAAGATCTTCATCGATACTATAAACATCTCTTACTTTTCCTTTATAATGTTTGGTTTGACCAGGGAAATTGAATACGATATCTTTTATTGCGTTCATTTGTTTAGAAATTGGTATGCAAAGATAAATTCTATTTAAAAGTTAATGTCTGCTTTGTTTTTCAATTCTATCAAATGTTGTTAACAGTTTTTGAATTACACCCATTCCAACTATGGAATCATACTACCTTTGACCATTAAACAATAATCCAAAAAATGGATTTACAGAAATTGTGGAATACCTACTGGTTTCCGTTATTATTAATTTTAATTACAATTCCGTATTTAGGCGGGTTATTCACACCTATTTATGGTGTAGATGCAAGAATCTACGCTTCTATTGCAAAGGAAGTAAGTGAGTCAAATAATTGGTCGGAGATATATCTTCACGGAAAAGATTATCTAGATAAACCCCCGCTACTATTTTGGTTATCAGCCATATCTTTCAAAATATTTGGTTTCTCCAGCTTCGCTTATAAACTTCCATCTTTCATTTTCACCCTTTTGGGAGTATATTCTACCTACAAATTAGGAAAAATGCTGTACTCTAATAATACAGGAAAACTAGCTGCTCTAATTTACTACTCTTCCTTCACTATTATCCTTTCTAATCAAGATGTAAGAACGGACAGTATGCTTACCAATACTATCATTTTTAGTACATGGCAACTCTTTAGCTTCTTGAAAAGCAACCATTGGATTAGTTTTGTTGGCGCCTTTGTAGGGATGGGACTCGCTATGTTGAGTAAGGGTCCTATTGGTTTTCTTATACCTCTGGTATCCGTTGGCACAGATCTAATCTTAAAAAAACAGTGGCACATTTTATTTCAATGGAAATGGATTCTGGGATCTATCATTGTTCTTATTATTATATCTCCAGCATTAATAGGTCTTTACAATCAGTTTGACAACCAACCGAATAAAGTTTTTTCGCTTAGTTCTGGCACAATTGTCCAGAACTACTCAGGAATAAAATTTTACCTATGGGATCAGAGTTTTGGTAGAATACTCGGAGGTAACAAAGAAAACTGGGATAATGGTCTTACCCCACTCTTCTTTACTCATACCTATTTATGGGCTTTTCTACCGTGGTTTGCCCTAGGTATTGTTGCGTTATTTTCTAAAATCAAAATTAATCTCAACGATCTTAAAAATCAGGAATGGATTACTATTTCAGGTATTATTTTTCCCTTTATTCTAATATCAATATCAAGCTATAAACTTCCTCATTATATCAATCCTATTATCCCTTTTATCTCTGTAGTTAGTGCCCAATATTTAGCACAGAAATCAAAAGCAAAATGGCTTAGTCTTTCGCAATCAGCAATTGCCATCACCTCTCTAACACTCACACTTTTTGTTAGTTTTTACTTAGTTCCCGTATCATCAATTTTAATAGGTCTAGTGCTTGTACTTATGTCATTAATGCTTATTTCATCTCTCTTATTGCGGAATATTGACAACCAAGTTATCCTAAGAGGCATCATTTCAATTGTTCTCGTGACTACAAGTATGAACTTTCACTTCATTCCTGAATTATCTAAATACCATGCATCTTATCAGGCGGCACTTGTAACGAAGAGACATAATATCTCAACCGTTTATACGAATAACATTATACAATCACTAAGTTTTGATATTTATTCGAATGCCAAGCTAGTTGAACTGGAAGATTTAAAAAATATAAGTGAAAAATCAGCCATTTATGTTAATCAAGATTGGTACGACCAAATAATAAACGATTGTCAAATTGATACAATCTACACGTTTTACAATAGAGAAATCAGCAACATCACTCTACCCTTCCTAATTGAAGAGACTAGAATGAAACATGTTTCAACTTTCTACTTATTCATCTTGAAATAAATTTGTATGCAAGCATACTAAGATTAATTAATTAGTTTTGTAAACCAATAAATCATCATGGACACTGTAAAAGGCTTATACGACAAATTCAATAATGTAGATAAAGGACTAGACTTCGAATTGACAGTTTATGGTCCTGGAATTATAGAATACAGAACAACCATTGCTGAGAAACACCTGAGCAGTCCAGGAGTTGGACACGGTGCGATCACCGCTGCAATGATGGATGCCGTATTGGGAACTACAGCCTTAACAGCAGTTTATGATGACGGAAATTTGGTTAGTACAGTTGAGTTCAAAGTTAACTACTTTAAACCTACCTTTCTGGGAGATAAATTAATTGGAAAAGGAGAGATCGAGTTTCAGGGAAAAAGTTTGATCTGTACGAGTGCAAAAATCTACAAAGAAGCTACTGGAGAGCTGGTTTCTAAAGCATTGGGGACATTCAATATCTACCCCATGGAGAAGCGAGGTTTGAAGAAACCGATCAAAACGATATGAGACCAGCGGTTACCGTTTTTAACAGTGTAGCTGACATTTATACTGAAAAGTTTTTTGACGTAAGTCTATACAAAAACTCATTAGACCTCTTATTGGCAAATTTAAGTTCTGGCGACCGCTTGTGTGATCTAGCATGTGGACCAGGGAATATATCTTATTATTTTAATCAAGCAATTCCAGATCTGTTCATTACAGGGATTGACTTATCGGAGAACATGTTAAAAGTTGCATCGGAAAAGATGCCTAATGCTAACTTTATCCTAAATGACATTGCATCTTTTAGGGATGTCCTTCATGAAAAGCAACATTTATTTGTATGTGGTTTTGGAATTCCCTATTTATCGACCGAAGAACTCGACACCATGCTGTCAGAAATGGCGATACAATTAGTAGAAAGCGGAATGGTTTACCTCAGTTTTATGTGTGGCGAAGATCAAACAGAGAAAGTCTATGCCAGTCATGATACCAGCAAATTCATACACACTAATTTTCATAGTGAATTAACAGTAAAGGATTTAGCTCAAAAGAAAGGCTTCGAATTGATTCATACAAATCGACTCGAAGCCCCTTCAAAAGATGTTGAGATGATCTTTAGATTATCTCACTAGTTTTTTATACTTCACTCTAGTTGGAATGATATCTCCTCCTAGACGTTTCTTACGATTTTCTTCATACTCAGAATAACCACCTTCGAAATAATACACGGTAGAATCTCCCTCAAAAGCAAGTATGTGCGTACAAATTCTATCTAAAAACCATCTGTCGTGCGAGATCACTACAGCGCAACCTGCAAAACTTTCAATTCCTTCTTCCAAAGCTCGTAATGTATTTACGTCAATATCGTTAGTAGGCTCATCCAGTAATAAAACGTTTGCTTCTGTTTTCAATGTCATTGCCAGGTGAAGTCTATTTCTTTCCCCACCAGACAATACACCTACTTTCTTCTGCTGATCCGCACCAGCAAAGTTGAATCGCGAACAATAAGCTCTGGAATTGATCTGTTTTCCTCCCACTTCGATCACTTCATTTCCACCACTAATTACTTCATAGACAGATTTGTTAGGATCTACATCCTTATGTCTTTGATCCACATAACCGATCTTCACCGTATCTCCAACCTTAAATTGACCCGCATCTGGAGTTTCTTCTCCCATGATCATTCTAAATAAAGTTGTCTTTCCGGCACCGTTCGGTCCAATTACTCCTACGATTCCAGCAGGCGGTAATTTGAAATTCAAATGCTCATACAATAATCGATCTCCATACCCTTTTGCCACATCAACTGCTTCAATTACTTCATTTCCAAGACGAGGACCATTAGGAATTGGAATCTCTATTTTCGCTTCTTTTTCCTTAATGTCCTCATTAAGCATTGCCTCATAGTTATTCAAACGAGCTTTTCCTTTACTCTGACGTCCTTTTGCACCTTGTCTCACCCACTCCAATTCTCGTGCAAGTGCTTTTTGACGTTTAGATTCTTGCTTCTCCTCTGCCTGTAATCTCTTTTGCTTTTGCTCCAACCAAGAAGAATAATTTCCTTTATAAGGAATCCCTTCTCCTCTGTCCAATTCAAGAATCCAACCAGCCACATTATCCAAGAAGTAACGGTCGTGCGTTACAGCGATAACAGTTCCTTTATAGTTCTGCAAGTGTTGCTCCAACCAATGCACTGACTCAGCATCCAAGTGGTTGGTAGGTTCATCTAAAAGTAAAATGTCTGGTTGCTTCAGTAATAATCTACAAAGCGCTACCCTTCTTCTCTCTCCTCCAGAAAGATTTTTTATTGGCGTATCACCATCCGGAGTTCTTAAGGCATCCATCGCCAATTCCAATTTAGAGTCCAGATCCCAAGCTTCTACTTGATCGATCTTTTCCTGCACTTTCCCTTGACGCTCGATCAATTTATCCATCTTATCTGGATCACTCATGATCTCCTCATCCATGAATGAATTATTGATCTCTTCGTACTCCGCCAAAAGATCTACGATCTCCTGAACTCCTTCCTGAACTATCTCTTTAACTGTTTTGGTTTCATCCAACTCAGGCTCCTGCGGTAAATAACCCACCGAATATCCAGGAGAGAACACAACGTCCCCCTGATAGTTTTTGTCGATACCTGCGATGATTCGCATTACCGTTGATTTACCAGCCCCGTTCAAACCTAGGATACCAATCTTTGCTCCATAGTAGAAGGATAAATAAATATCTTTTAGAATTTGTTTCCCTTGTGGTGTTGTTTTGCTCACATTCACCATCGAGAATATGATCTTCTTATCGTCTGACATGTTCTTGTTTATTAATGAAGTGCAAATATAATCAGGGTTGAGAGATTTCTTTAATCTAATGTAATTCTGATTGCAAAAAAGTAGTTACTCCACAATTAATTTCTTTGTTACTTCATTAATAGTGACAAAATAAACTCCCGAAGGCAGTACGCTAATCTCAACTTTATCTCCCGAAAAACAACTTTGTACTATTAACTCCTTTCCAGTAACATCAGATACAATCACGTTATGTAACTTCTGATCATCAATATCTACTCTAAAGATTCCTGTAGCAGGATTAGGATAAATATTCCATAAGACTTCTGGTTGCTCTTCTACGCTTTCGTAGACATCAAACAACATCCTGACCATAGGTGTAGAAAGCACATAATACCAATCCATAAATTCATCCACGTAAAAAACGGTAAAATCCGGTGCCGCCTGAGACATTCCAATTTCAAGGTTTGCACCACCGTAGCTCCCAACCATCAAGCATAGAGGATTATCCCCAGTAACCATAACTTCAGAATAGAAATACAACGTAACTGTATCGCCAAGATCCTCTGCTGTAATGACATGTTCTTCAGAATAATCCAAAAGATTAAAAAACCCTTGAGAATCAAATTCATAGATTGTGAAAAACATGTAAGCACCAATATCGGTATCTGGATCGATATAGACAGAAGCAGCTGTAATGACACCTGGTCCTTGCATTTCATAGAGGTTTCCTAATTCATAATAAGAAGTTGGTGACAACCATGAATTTGTACTATAAGGCCATCCATCATCTCTTTGATAAATGTTCTGATCAACAAAAATTGAAAGACTCGCTAAGTTATTTCCCGGTATTGCATCTGGAATATCCTGATACATGGTGAATAGAAAAGTATACTTACCTGGTTCAGGAGCATTGAACGGCACCGCAATATCAACAGAGTCAACAGATATAGCCGCAACCGTAATTGGAATGGAATTATTATCATAGATTGTATCGTGATTTGAATCAACGATCTTCAGATTGACAAAAATTCCTGTGTGATCAAAATTGGCAATGTTGTTAAACTTACACTGAAAGATCAATCCCTGAGCTTGACTAAGTTGTATCTTCTCATATTCAAGCGTCATGTTCTTGATCGATGCGGAAGTCAAGGAGATATCATCTGCTGCAATAACTGTATTTAACAGAACTGGCACGAAGATAGCTGATAACAGTTGGAGTAGTTTTTTCATAATCTTGTATATGGTTACAAGTTACAAAAAATCACAACACATTATCCAACCGCTCCCTATTCCAATTCAACCATTAAATTACTTCCACAACAGATTGATACTAATTTTAACTCTATTTTCAAATACTTTAAATAACAAGGCAGCAATAATTAACTACTTTAAATAGTCGTAACATATTCATTCCAACAATTTTCTTAAACTTGTAGTAAACTTATTGAATCATGTCAAAACCAACTACACATAACTTCTCAGACATTGAGATCGCACAGGCTGCAAAAATGGAGCACATCAGAGACATTGCTGCAAAACTCAACATCAATGAGGATGATCTGGAAATGTATGGCAAGTACAAGGCCAAACTTCCGCTCTCTTTGATCGATCAGAAGAAGATCAATAAATGTAATTTGGTTTTGGTGACAGCATTAACTCCGACTCCAGCCGGAGAAGGAAAAACAACTACTTCGATCGGTCTTACTGAAGGACTCAATAAGATCGGAAAGAAAACAACGGTAGTCTTAAGAGAACCTTCTCTAGGACCAGTTTTTGGTATTAAAGGTGGCGCTGCCGGAGGTGGATATGCTCAAGTAGTACCCATGGAAGACATTAACCTGCATTTTACGGGAGATTTTTCTGCGATCGAAAAAGCCAACAACTTGTTAAGTGCATTGATCGACAACAACATTCAAAGCAAGACCAACAATCTTAATATCGATCCACGTACTGTGGTATGGAAACGTGTAATGGACATGAATGACCGTTCTTTGAGACAGATCGTGATCGGATTGGGAGGAACTGCAAATGGTATACCGAGAGAAGATGGGTTCAATATCACTCCCGCTTCTGAAGTGATGGCCATACTATGTATGTCTGAGAACTTTTCGGACCTCAAAAAAAGGCTGGGAAATATATTCGTAGGATTCACATTCGATAAAAAACCTGTTTTCGCGAGAGATTTAAAAGCAGAAAATGCGATGGCGATCTTATTGAAAGATGCTATCAAACCGAATTTAGTGCAAACGCTTGAAGGAAATTCAGCCATCATTCATGGAGGTCCGTTTGCCAATATTGCTCAAGGGACCAATACAATTATTGCAACCAAGATGGGAATGTCTCTTTCCGATTATGTAGTGACCGAAGCCGGTTTTGGAGCAGATCTTGGTGCAGAAAAATTTCTAGACATTAAATGTGTTTCTTCTGGTTTAAAACCAAAAGCCGTTGTTTTGGTGGCAACGATCAGAGCTTTAAGACACCACGGTGGCTCACCAAAAGAGGAATACAATACTCCAAGTTTGAAGAGAGTAAAAGAAGGTTTTGCCAATCTTGAAAAACACATTGAGAACATCCATAAATTTGGTTTAAACCCTGTGGTTGCGATCAATGCGTTCCCATCCGACACAGATCAGGAAGTAGAATTTGTTCAAAAACAATGCAAGAAACTAGGCGTGAAAGCTGTAGTTGCTCGTGGTTGGGCTCAAGGAGGTGAAGGAATGACTGATTTGGCGCAAGCCGTAGTTACTGAGGTAGAATCAGACCAAAATCATTTTAAGCCATTGTATGAATGGAACTTATCCGTTAGAACAAAAATAGAGATCATTGCCAAAGAGATCTACGGTGCTGATGGTGTTGAATTTAGTAAAAAAGCAATCATGGACCTGAGAACGATCGAAGGATTGAAACTGGCTAAACTACCTGTGTGCATGGCAAAAACTCAGAAGTCGTTCTCAGACAACGAATCGTTGATCGGGAGACCTAAGAATTTCACGGTCAACGTTAGAGAGTTTGAATTTGCTGCCGGTGCAGGATTCCTGATCCCAATCCTTGGTCAGATGATGCGTATGCCTGGACTACCTGCTGTTCCAGCTAGTGAAGGAATGGATATTGATGACAATGGAGTGATCTCTGGATTGAGTTAATTTATATTCTTTCGCATGAAGTTTATTTTCGCAATAGTTGCACTTCTCGGGCTATACTCATGCAGTGGCAACCCATACGATCTGAGTACTCCTGAAAAATTAGGAGAAGAAGTTTTCAATGCCATTAAGGATAATGACATCGATAGAATGATCTATTTTGTTCCAACTAGAGAACAGATTAAAAGAGGAGCCATTGAAGTAGGTGGAGCTACGGAAGAAAAGGTTGAAGAGATTTTTACAGATCTTGACAAAGAGTATGGTGAAGGCGGGAATAAGATAATCAGTGAGAATATCCCAGGTCAGTTTCCGGAGATAAGAAGCAAACTCTTTAAAGGGAAATATAGTTGGAAAGATGCGAAGTATAAAAATACGTATTCAAACACTATCACCCAGAAGGGATTTGAATACGGAAAACTCTTAGTTGAAGTAGAGAATCACGGTGAGTTATTTTATTTCACCATAGAAGCCGGTGAGAACATTGATCATCAATGGATGATCACAGATGACATGCATGTTACTCATGGAGATGGTTATTTGAAGGAATTTGGAATTGAAAAATAGATTTTTTCTCCTATTTCTCTTCTTCGATCTTCCCCACCCACAGAAAATTATCGAACACCTGTCCGATGATCAAGTAATCTTGATATCTCCAGGCAACACTAGCTGCAGAAATTTGCTCCCCCTCATTACTATAAACGACTTTATTCTCTTTTAAGGAGATCTCATAAACTACCGATGGTGATTTCTTATCTTCATTCTTGTAATGCTTGATGAACTTACCAAATTTCGGATGAGAGGTTGTATACAAATTCGTTCCGTCATAAGCAAGATTATCCCCTCCTTTTACTTTAGCAATAACCTCCTTATTCTCCACTCCATGGTCAATCGCGAAGACTTTATTCTGCAATGTTGTGGTAATGTATAGCGCATCTCCCAGAACATACACTCCATTCGGATACTTCATGTGCTTCACTACTTTCTCCCAACCTCCTTCAAAATACCGAACTACACTTCCTCCAAAATATTTGAAATCAGAATAATAAAATTCATCCTTTCCCACCACAAACAGATCATTTCCCTGACCTATCACCCCTTCGGTGAACACTGTATCTTCGTATAACTTGTCTTCTTCTACCTTAAACCTATAAAACTCTTCCTTCTTACCATTGTGACTGATCACAAAGAAATAATTTTCATAAGCACTCACGCCATGAGGATGAAAATTAGTCAATGAATCCTTGAAAACGATCTCAAGTTTACGACTGCTGAGATCATTCAGATTTACCTCCCAGATCTCGCCTTGCGACTTTTGCTCTCTGCGTTCATCACATCCTACCAGTAATCTAGGATAATCCACAGCACCAGATTGATCCATCTCAAAATCTTCTGGTCCCCAACCCACAACAATTTTCTGATGCTCACTAATTGAAACCCCATCAGCTACCTCTGGAAGTGCTGCGCAACTCGAAATGAATAGAACCAGCGTCCAAAGACTAAAATTACACTTCATTGGTCTCAAACTGCGTTTCATATAATTTCCTGTATGCTCCTCCTTCCACCTGTAATAATTCTGAATGACTTCCCATTTCTATGATCTCTCCTTTTTCAAGAACTATGATCTTGTTCGCATTCTTAATTGTAGACAAACGATGAGCAATAACGATAGATGTTCTTCCTTTGGTCAGCATATCAATCGCATTCTGGATCATCATTTCGCTTTCGGAATCGATCGAAGAAGTAGCCTCATCCAAAATAAGGATCTTCGGTTGATAAACATAAGCTCTGATAAAAGCAATCAATTGACGCTGACCTACAGACAACAAACCTCCTCTTTCCTTCACATTGAAATCATAGTTCTCAGGAAGGTTCATTATAAAATCATGAGCCCCCACCAATTTTGCCGCTTCGATCACCTGTTCTTTAGAAATATCAGGATTACCCAATGTCACATTATCATGGATAGATCCACTGTAAAGAAACACATCCTGCAGTACAACCGAAATATTCTCCCTTAACAAGGTCAACTCTATATCTCTAATATCCTCACCATCAATGGTAATTACCCCCTTCTGAAACTCATAGAACCTACCCAGCAAGTTAATGATCGATGTCTTACCTGCTCCTGTCGCACCAACAAAAGCAACCGTCTCACCAGCTTCAACATCAAAATTGAGCTTCTTTAACACATAATTCTCATCATTATAGGCAAACCAAACATCTCTAAACTTAATCGCACCTTGAAACTCGTGTGAAATCACTGTCCCATTATTTATGATCGTTTCATCAGTATCCAGAATTTTAAAAACACGCTCTGCACCCACCAATCCCATCTGCAACGTATTAAATCTATCCGCTAGCATTCTGATCGGACGATACAACATATTGATATACATGATAAAAGCCGTCAATTGTCCCGCAAGCACACCAAAATTCACTCCTGGATTATCTACTTGAGCAAGCGTAAATAAGATCAACAAACCTAAAGAAAGTCCACTCAGTATCTCAACTACAGGAAAGAAGATCGAATAAGCCCAGATACTTCTGATATTCGCCTTTTTATGTCGCTCGTTAATCTCAGCAAATCGTTTATACTCTCTCTTTTCCCTTCCAAACACTTTTACAAGTGCCATTCCTGTAATTCTTTCCTGAACAAAAGTATTCAAAGCTCCCACCTCTTTACGAACATCTTGAAATGACTTCTTAATCGCTTTTTTGAATATATTAGTTGCT
This sequence comes from Flavobacteriales bacterium, assembly GCA_020635565.1. Taxonomy (GTDB): domain Bacteria; phylum Bacteroidota; class Bacteroidia; order Flavobacteriales_D; family Parvicellaceae; genus Parvicella. The sequence continues at coordinate 478,961 of JACJZN010000006.1, forward strand.
ACGATGAGGATCGGAATAGGAATAAGCACCATAAACGTCAATTGCCAATTCATATAAAACATCATCGCCAAAGCAAACAACAGAATCAGTAGATCTCCCACAATGGAAAGAAAACCTTGTGAGAATATTTGCGCAACTGTTTCCATATCACTCACGGCCCGTGTGACCAACATACCGATTGGATTATTATCGAAAAACTTCAATCGTAATTTGGTAATATGACTAAAAAGTTGATTTCTAAGATCTTTAACAACCTCTTGACCTAGTTTATTAGAAAGATAGGTGGTCAGGAAACTCAACACCGTTTCTATTATTAATATTCCTATTACTAAAAATGTAAAGAATTTCAGTCCGGAAAGATCTTTATCTTCAATAAAATGAGTAACCATGTATCCGATCATCCAAACTCGTACAGGCCCAATAATCGCTAATCCCCCAATTAAAGCCAGTGTACCATACAACAAACCTTTATAAGGTTTGGTAAACTTAAACACTCGTTTAAACAAGCTTGTATCCCATGCTTTTCCCTGTACTTTACTCATACGGAACAAAGATATCGTTAATTGAATAATAAAGTCAACTTCATTAAATGAAAGATAAAAACTAGACAAAATGTCGTTAAAACCCTGTAAAACAAGACATTTAGTCCTCTTTTTTCTGAGAATAATCATTTTATCTGACATTATTTCCATGTAAACTTGTTGGACTAATATTTGACTCGACAGCATCAAACCATTAAACCCGCCTACCGGCAGGCAGGCATTCAAACAAAAACTATAACATTATGAATTTGAATAACTTCACTATCAAAGCGCAAGAAGCCATTTCGGAAGCAAACTTGGCTGCCGTAACAAATGGTCAACAACATATTGAGAATGCGCATTTATTGACGGGGATACTAAAAGCTGATGAGAACTTAACACAACATATTCTCAGTAAGTTTGGTATCAACGCAAACGTTTTTGAAAAGACATTGGAAAGCATCGTTGAATCTTACCCTAAAGTGGAAGGTGGTAACGTACAACTTTCAAGAAACGCCTCTTCAACTTTAGTGAGTGCTACAGACATCTCTCGTAAGATGAAAGATGAGTTCGTTAGTATTGAACACTTATTATTAGCCTTGGTAAAAGGTTCTGACCAGACTTCGCAATTAATGAAAGATCAGGGAATGAACGAAAAAGGTCTTACGAAAGTGATTGAAGACTTGAGAGGCGGACAAAGGGTTACTTCACAAAGTCAGGAGGATACTTATAACTCACTAGAGAAATACGCTCTTAATTTCAACCAATTAGCTAGAGATGGGAAACTGGATCCGGTGATTGGTAGAGATGAAGAGATCAGACGTGTATTGCAAATTCTTACCAGAAGAAGTAAAAACAACCCGATCCTTATTGGTGAACCGGGTGTTGGTAAAACTGCCATTGCTGAAGGATTAGCACACCGTATCATTGGAGGGGATGTTCCTGAGAACTTAAAAGATAAGATCATTTACTCACTGGATATGGGAGCCCTTATTGCAGGCGCGAAATACAAAGGTGAATTTGAGGAAAGACTTAAAGCAGTGATCAAAGAGGTGACCAGTGCAGACGGGCAGATCGTATTATTCATTGACGAGATCCACACTTTAGTTGGTGCAGGAGGAGGTCAAGGAGCGATGGATGCTGCAAACATCTTGAAACCAGCCTTGGCTCGTGGAGAGTTAAGAGCGATCGGTGCAACCACCTTAGATGAGTACCAAAAGTATTTTGAGAAGGATAAAGCTTTGGAAAGAAGATTCCAGAAAGTATTGATCGATGAGCCGTCACAGGAAGATGCAATTTCTATCTTGAGAGGAATCAAAGAGAAATACGAAACACATCATAAGGTGCAGATCAAAGACGCTGCGATCATTGCTGCTGTGGAACTTTCTCAAAGATATATTAGCGATAGATTCTTACCAGACAAAGCGATTGACTTGATTGATGAAGCTGCATCCAAGCTGAGAATGGAGATCAACTCAAAACCAGAAGAACTGGATGAGATCGAAAGAAAGATCATGCAAATGGAGATCGAAAGAGAAGCCATCAAGCGTGAGAACGATTTCAAAAAGCTGGAAGTTCTTCAAGAGGAGTTGGCCAATCTTCAAGAGAGAAGAGATTCTTTAATGGCTAAATGGTCTTCGGAGAAAGAAGTAGTGGAGAACATTCAGAATGCAAAACAAGAGATCGAGGATTTGAAATTGGCTGCTGAACAAGCGGAAAGATCTGGCGATTTTGGTAAAGTAGCTGAGATCAGATATGGCAAACTTCAAGAAGTAACGAAACAAATTGAACAGTACAAAGCTGATCTAGCTGAATTACAGTCCAACTCCAAGATGATCAAAGAAGAAGTTGATTCAGACGAGATCGCAGAAGTAGTAAGTAAGTGGACAGGTATTCCGGTAACAAAGATGCTGGAAAGCGAAAGAGAAAAGTTATTACGACTGGAAGACGAATTAGCTCGAAGAGTGGTCGGTCAGAAAGAAGCGATAATAGCAGTGAGTGATGCTGTAAGAAGAAACAGAGCTGGATTGCAGGATGAGAAACGACCAATCGGATCATTCATCTTCTTAGGAACTACCGGAGTTGGTAAGACCGAGTTAGCGAAAGCCTTGAGTGAGTTCTTGTTTGATGATGAGAATGCCATGACGAGAATTGACATGAGTGAATATCAGGAAAGACATGCGGTTTCAAGATTGGTGGGAGCACCTCCAGGATACGTAGGCTATGATGAAGGCGGTCAGTTGACAGAAGCTGTGCGAAGAAGACCTTACTCAGTGATCCTGTTAGACGAGATCGAGAAAGCGCATCCAGATGTATTCAATGTGTTACTACAGGTATTAGATGATGGAAGAATGACAGATGGCAAAGGTCGTCTGGTAAACTTCAAGAACACGATCATCATCATGACCTCAAACTTGGGAAGTGATATCATCATGCAGAACTTTGATAAAGCAACCGAGGCAAACATTGATGAGATCGCAGACAAGACAAAAGTGGAAGTATTCAGTTTATTGAAACACTCACTAAGACCTGAGTTTTTGAACAGAATTGACGAAACGATCATGTTCAGACCGTTGTCTAAGGCAGATGTGAAAGACATCGTGAAGATCCAGTTGAGCTCATTAGCGAAAAAGCTAAAGGAGAAACACATCGAGATCGAAGCGACAGACTATGCAATCGACTTCTTGACCAACATGGGTTACGATCCTCAATTCGGTGCGAGACCAGTGAAAAGAGTGATCCAGAAGTCACTATTGAATGAGCTATCTAAAGCGATCCTTGCGGGAGATGTAACAGTTGAAGACAAGATCGTGATCGATGAGTTCAACAATAAAATGGTCTTTAGAAAACAAGATGAAACAGTTAGATCTGCCGAAGAAATATTAAAAGAAGCAGAAATAACAAATGAGTCTGAAACAGATACAGACGATAAGGAATAATCGTACTACATAGTAGTTTTTTTCATAGTTCAGGTTAAACCTCTCTCTTATTACTTCAGTAATAGAGAGAGGTTTTGTTTTTTAATTTAAATTAGACCAAAATCAAGAGTGCTTATCAGTGATTGGATTAATAGACTTTGTATATCTATTCGTAACTACAATTTTGTCGGGGATTTTCTTTGTGCCTGGATGCGAATTCCTATTCTCTAATCATGACCCTACTTTTTTTGAAGTCTTTGGATTTTTGAGTCCTTCGTTGTTCTTTGGAATCTTTTTAATAACTCAAACTCCAGAAAAAAAGTCAATTACAGTAATTGTTAAGATTTTAGCAGCAAGTCTAATTATTTGGACCCTGTCTTTCATAATCGGATTTGACACAAGTGGTTTAGCAGTCCCTGTATTAGGAGGTATTAACCCGCTAATTCTTGGGCTATTGATAGAACAGCGTCCATCTCTAGAACATTCCAGAAAACCATACTTTCTAGCAGGCGGGATTTCATCTTTAATAGGATTGATTTTCTTCTTTTCTCCTTACGAGATCCGAGGTAATTTAACAAAGTTTGATGATCTCGTTTTTGTTATAATTTTATGGCAGATGGCTGTAGGATGGGTAATCATTAAACACAAAACAACTAACATTTCAATTCATAGTGATTTGTAACTATTCTTAGAATCTACGTTATTTGAGCTCATATTTTGAAAATCAGCACCTATATCATCTTTTTAAATCTTCTAATCTTAACAGGTTGTTCCCTATTCAGATTGGATGCTTCAAACTATCCTGAAGCAGAACTTCCTCCAGGCACCATCAAACTTAAAGACAATTTTTATTTTGATAGAACCGAGATTACAAATCATCATTGGTGTGAATACTTGTACTGGACTAGCAAAGTTTACGGAGAAGAATCTGAAGAATATAGTTCTGCACTTCCTTATCCAAAAACATGGCTAAAATACGATCCCTCCTACTCAGCTCTGGACACATTTTACCTAAGACACCCTTCCTATCGTGACTACCCTGTAGTAGGCTTAACATATGAACAGGTAAGTGATTTTGCTAAATGGCGATCCGACAGGGTTTTTGAATATCTTCTAATCAGAGAAGAAGTCATTGAGTTTCATAAGACTTATAACATTGATACTTTTTTTACGATCGAAAAATATTTCTCTGGCCAGTATATGAATTATCAACCTGATAGTAGATTTATGTATTACCCATCTTACTCAATCCCGTCAGAATCCGACTATCTATTTGTGGACAGCGTGCAAGACTCTGTCAACGAACAAATTGATCGATTCCCCCTAAAAAAGAACCCTAATTGGTCGCCCATTTGGTGTAAAGAAACATTTGAACCGCTTAATATTCAGTCAGGAGGAAAATTGGAACCAACAACCCATGTCTTTCAAAAAGGGAATCGAAAATACCGTATCATTAACCACCTGAATGGAAACGTGCGAGAGTTTACATCTACACCAAACCTCTATTTTGGGCTGAGTTTTGTTGATTCATGCAGTCAACCTAGAAACAAATTAGAATATGACACCACCGGAGCCAATACCTACACTGGCTTTAGAAACGTCTGCACGTTCAGGAAATGGAATAGCGATTAGCTCGAATCTACATCAAACTCATTTCTTACCCATCTAATTTTAGCACCAACAAAAAAAGCACCCCAAAATGAGATGCTTTTCAGTTTGTTATATGATTAAGAATCACTCTATAATCAATATCAGATCATCCTGACTAACCATTTCTCCCTCTCCGAGAATAACATTCTTAACCTTCCCTGATTTCATTGCCAGCACGCTGTTCTCCATTTTCATCGCTTCTACAATAAACAACGGATTTCCCTTTCCTATTGCATCACCTTCCTTCACATTCAACTTGGTCAATTTACCAGGTAATGGTGCTCCTATATGATTCTCATTGCCTTCTTCCACTTTTCTATTCTCTTTCACTTGAATATTAAGCGACTTATCGAAAATCTCAGTAGATCTGTTTTGTCCATTTACCTTAAAGAAAATGGTTCGATAACCTTCCTCATTTGGAGTTCCGACCGACAATAACTTGATCAAAATTGTTTTTCCAGGAGCAATATTCACCATGATCTCCTCGTGTAGATCCATTCCATAGAAATAGTTCTTGGTAGGAATCGTAGAAACATCGCCAAATTTCTTGAACCCAACTAAAGCATCTTCAAAAACTCTTGGATAAAGAATATGTGATAAATAATCCTCTTCCTCCAGTTTACGGGCGAATCCACTCTGAAACTTCTTTTTGAAAGCCTTGAACCCATTCTCCATATCAATAGGCAGCATGTGTTCGTTTGGTCGATTGGTATATGGCTCAACATCTTTTAAGATGATCTTCTGAAGATCTTGAGGAAATCCATTCACCGGTTGCCCCAAATCTCCTTTAAAGAAACTGATCACAGATTCAGGAAAAGAAATCTCATGACCTCTTGCCATTACATCGTTTGGTGTTAGGTTATTAGCTACCATAAAGATCGCCATATCCCCAACGACTTTGGAACTAGGCGTTACCTTCACTACATCTCCAAACATCATGTTCACTTCATGGTACATCAGCGTAACCTCATGAAATCTATCTCCTAAACCAACGGCATTGACCTGTGGTCTTAAATTCGAATATTGACCACCTGGAATCTCATGCAGATAAACCTCAGCTGTACCCGCTTTCAGTCCAGATTCAAATGGATAGTAGTATTCACGAACATCTTCCCAATATTGAGAATAACTGTTCAGTTTATCCATATCAAAATCATTATGTCTTTCCTGAAACTTTGTCATCTCCACAGCGGCATTGAAGTTGGGTTGAGATGTCAATCCAGAAAGTCCACCAAGCGCTACATCTACCACATCCACACCTGCTTCAATCGCTTTTAAGTATGTTGCAATCTGAACGCTGGAAGTATCATGTGTGTGTAAGTGTATTGGAAGATTCACAGTCTCTTTCAAAGCCGTCACCAATTCTTGAGCAGCGTAAGGCTTTAACAAACCAGCCATATCTTTAATCGCTATGATGTGTGCTCCGGAATTTTCCAGATCCTTAGCTAACTGCAGGTAGTAATTCAGGTCGTATTTTGTTCTCTTTGGATCCAGAATATCTCCCGTGTAACTGATTGCGGCTTCTGCCAGAGAACCCGTTTTCTCTCTTACATATTTAATACTAGGTTCCATAGACCTTACCCAGTTCAAAGAATCGAAAATCCTGAAGATGTCGATACCATTCTCTGCCGACTTAATCACAAACTTTTCGATCACATTATCTGGATACGATGTATATCCCACCGCATTAGAACTTCTCAACAGCATTTGTAACAAGATATTCGGAACTGCTGCCCTGATATCTCTCAATCGCTTCCAGGGGTTCTCATTCAAAAATCTCAAACACACATCAAACGTAGCTCCTCCCCAAACTTCCATACTAAACGTATTAGGATGGTTCTTTGCAAAGCTTTCAGCGACCTTCAACATATCATAGCTTCTCATACGAGTCGCCAACAATGATTGATGAGCATCTCTAAAAGTAGTATCTGTATAATGTATCTTTTTCTCATTCTTCAACCACTGGCTAAATCCTTCTGGACCTAATTCCGTCAACAGATCTTTCGTCCCTTTTGGATATTCAGCTATCTTATCAAACAATGGCACATGAGGTTTTCTGAATACTCTGTTCTTATCAAGTACTTTTACATCAGGATGCCCATTTACTATGATCTCTCCCAAGAAATTAATTGTCTTGGAAGCTCTATCCTGAGATTGTTTGAATTCAAATAGCTCGGGTGTCTTCTGGATAAAGTTAACATCCACTTTTCCAGCCTTGAATAATGGATGATTGATCACATTCTGCAAGAATAGAATATTGGTTTTAACTCCTCTGATCCTGAACTCTTTCAGTGCTCTAGTCATTTTTCTGACCGAACCATCCAATGTTCTGCTCGAAGCAGAAACTTTTACCAGCATTGAATCGAAGAATGGACTGATCTTCACTCCTTGATAGACAGAACCCTCATCTAGCCGAATACCATTACCTCCTGCATTCCTGTAGGTCGTTACAGTACCGTAATCAGGTGTAAACTCATTCTCCGGATCTTCTGTCGTTATTCTACACTGAATTGCATAACCAGTACATTTAATCTCCTGCTGATCATAGATCTTGATCTGCTCATCATCCAGTTTATACCCCCCAGCAATGAAAATCTGCGTCTTGATCAGATCCACACCCGTTACCATTTCTGTAACAGTATGCTCTACTTGTATTCTTGGGTTTACCTCAAGGAAAAAGATCTCATTCTCCTGACTCACCAAAAACTCAACCGTACCTACATTGTTGTAATTCACCTTTCTAGCAAGGCGGAGGGCATAATCGTATAATTTATCCTTTACTTCCTGATCCAAATTATAGGAAGGAGCAACTTCTACTACCTTCTGATGACGTCTTTGCGTAGAACAATCTCTTTCAAAGAGGTGCCTGATGTTCCCATGATTATCTGCTACAATCTGAATTTCAATGTGTTTTGGGTTTTCCACATACTTTTCCAAAAACATCGTATCATCTCCAAATCCTTTTAACGCCTCATTCTTTGCAGAATCAAAGTAAGAATCTACATCTTCTTCAGAACGAAGAATCCGCATTCCTCTACCACCACCACCAGCAGCTGCTTTCAGCATTACCGGATAACCGATTCTCTGAGCCTCTTTCTTAGCAATATCTTTATCACTCAGAAACTCTTCATTACTCTGCACAACTGGCACTTCACATTCCAGCGCAATATTCTTAGCTGTGATCTTATCTCCAAGATTGGTTATTACTTCCGATCTAGGCCCAATGAAAACGATCCCGTTCTCTTCGCACCGTTTTGCAAAATGCTTGTTCTCCGATAGAAATCCATAACCTGGATGAATAGCGTCTACGTTTTTTGATTTAGCCAAAGCAATGATTCCTTCTATATCCAGATAAGGCTTCAAAGGATCATCATCCTCTCCTATCTGATAGGCCTCATCTGCTTTGTAGCGATGCTGCGAATAACGGTCTTCATAAGTATAAATAGCAACTGTGCTCAGATTTAACTCGGTGCAGGATCTTAATACTCTAATAGCAATTTCACCACGATTGGCTACGAGTACTTTTTTTATTTTCATTTGATAATGTATGGATTTATGTTTTTATAATTTCTTACTACAAAATTGATGGCTGCTTCAATGATCTCTCCCATATTCACGGCCTTCTTAAATTCAATGTCTTTGGCGAATTTGAAGAGTTGCTTCTTCAGTTGATCAATATTCTCCTTGGACGATAACTCTTCCTTTTTCATGCAACTTAACAAGTCCTGCAATCTGGACCATTCACTGTTAGCTCTCTTTGCTATCAGTGCTCTCTCTTCCCGCTTGTACTGTTCTACAGAACCACTTGACAAAAGTTCATCCACCAAATCCTGATAAACTTTGTTCTCTTCATAAAACTTAGGGTAATACGCCTTCATATCTCCTTCATACGACTGCTGATCAAAATCAATTGCTCTGAAGCGATACTGAATTCTGTCAAAATCGTGCATCAATACCAGAACATAATTATAGGCTCTCATATCCCCCAACAACCGAACAAAACATCGCTCATTGAATTTGACAAAATCCTTGGCTATAGCAGCCTTTTCCTGTTTACTGCAGTTAGAAAGGAAATCTTTAGGAAACACATCTCCAGGAATTCCTGAAATGTGATCTTCGATCAACGTATCTTCAGTTACCAGAAAATTTGTCTGATTAGGTGAAAGCAAATGTTCCAGTTCTAAACCGTAAACACGTGATGCATCCGCCTGTTTGATATAGAAAAAGACATAGTTATCATTCAGTATATTTCTGACCTTGATTCGAAAAGGCTTGGTATTCCCATAAGTACAGAAATCGATTGAATCTACATTCAGATATGGCAGCAACTCATCCCCACCATCCACGTACAAAATGGAATAGATCTTCTTGAGAGCAATATCTATCTCTTGTTTTTCTTCAGGCGGATAATAGGTATTCAACCATAAGGTATCTTTTTCGTTGATGTCGTAGATCGGAATCCCTCCTGAAAACCTCAGTAGATCATTGTATTTTAACGGCATCTGAATACCTCTACCGTATTTCTTAAGATAACCGAAAAGATCATCTTTTATTGGATACACTTGCTTTTTGTATCGAATCAATTTTTCACTCATTGCAGGCAAATAAATTGAGAGGGTAAAATCATGCCGGCAAAACTATAAAACATACATCAATTATTATGCATGCATACGATATTTTTATAAACGAAATTCGAACTGACTAATTCTTTATCCTTTCACTTAAGAATATCAAGTTAACTTTCGCTAATTTGGATCTACATCGATCTTGATCCGAACAGACTTAAAGTCATCATCCATAGAGAAGTGAGCGATGCATTCGTCAATATACTCTTTCACCTTACTTGGACTCGCTTTTCGCTCAAACTTCACCGTTATGATCTTGTTGTAAAGATTTCTAATACGCTTTATCGAACCGTATTCCGGTCCTAAAACGCGATTTCCGAGCTTCTCCTGCATTTTTAACACTAACTTGAGGCTTGACCTATCAACGCGCGCTTCATCCTTGTGACGCACCGTTAAACGAATCATTCTAAAAAAAGGAGGATATTGATAGTTCTTACGTTCATACAATTCTTGCTTATACATCCCTTCATAATCGTGATACATCACCTTCTGAATGATCCAATGGTTCGGATCAAAGGATTGAATGATCACCTTTCCACGTTTTCCTTTACGACCAGCTCTCCCACTCACCTGAGACATTAATTGATAAGCTCTTTCAAAGGCTCTAAAATCTGGATAAAACAACAAATCATCTGCATTTAGAATCCCTACCAATGCCACATTATCAAAATCCAATCCCTTGGTAACCATTTGCGTTCCAACCAGAATGTCGATCTGTTTGTTTTCAAAATCATCAATGATGTTCTGGTAGGCATATTTACTTCTTGTTGTATCTAGATCCATTCGCTGCACCTTTACTTTAGAGCCTAAATGAATCTCAATCTCTTCCTCTATCTTCTCTGTTCCAATACCCACCATTTTTAGATCCGTACTTCCACATGCCGAACAACGAGTTGGCGGCTTCATGGTAAAGCCACAGTAATGGCACGTTAATAAATGCGAATACTTATGATAATTCAAACTGACATCGCATCGCGTACATTGAGGCGTATGATTACACATTTCACAGACCCATCTCGGAGCATAACCCCTCCTATTCTGAAATAAAATGATCTGCTTACCATTTGCTAACACCTCTTTCATTTCATCCAGCATAAACTTGGAAAAGATCCCATGCATCTTATTCTTAGCTGTTGCCTCCTTCAGGTCAGCACACTGGATCTCTGGCAATTGCAATCCTCCAAATCTTTCTGAGAGCGACACGTATCCATAATGATCTTCTTCCGCATGATACATCGTCTCAATGGCAGGAGTCGCTGTTCCAAGCAAGACCTTCGCTCCAAACTGTTTTGCCAACACCATTGCAGTATCTCTGGCATGATATCTTGGCGATGGATCATGTTGCTTATAGGAGGATTCATGTTCTTCATCGATGATGATCAATCCGATTTGTTTGAAAGGTAAAAAAACCGCACTTCTGGCACCAAGGATCACATCATACTTATTGAACTTTTCATTGAGAATATCATTCCAGATCTCCACCCTTTCATTGGGCGAAAAACGCGAATGATATACCGCTATTTTTGAACCAAAATACTTTTTTAATCGATTGATAATCTGTGTTGTAAGAGCAATCTCCGGAAGTAAATATAAAACCTTCTTTCCGTCAGCGATCTGCTCCTTGATCAGCTTCACAAAAAGCTCTGTTTTCCCACTTCCTGTCACCCCGTGAAGCAAGCAAACATCTTTTTCTTTAAACGACTCTTTTACTTCATCAAAAGCTTTCTGCTGAGCTGGTGCTAAATCTCTTTCTGATTGATTTTCTCCGCCTTTAATTTTGAATCGACCAACTTCTTCATGCACCTCCTTTAGGATCGATTTCTCATACAAACCGTTCAACACAGCGTGTCCTGCTCCAGTATCATCCAGCAAAGTTTTCTTGAGTACCGGTTCATACAACCCACCATAACCACTGAGTTTGAGAAAAGAAAGAAGCATTTCCTCCTGTTTCGGAGATCTCTTCAACTGCTCAAATGCCGCCTGTAAACTAGCTTCATTATCCAACCCTTCTTCCAAAACCACATACTTCTCGATCTTTGGTTTATACAACTCCTGAAGCTCCTCTTCCACATAGATCAAGTTCTTATCGAGCATTCGTTTAACAATTGGATAGACCGTTTTTCGATCCAATATCTTCCCAATTTCCGTGAGATCCAGCACTCCCCTCACTTCCAAAGCATCGATCACAAAAATCTCCTGCTCCGTTAGTTTAATTTGTTGATAATCAACAGAATCATTTAGGAGAATCTTTGTTTCACTTTCTAGCTTCAATCTACTTGGAAGCGCTGCAGTCATCACCTCACCAATATTGGACATGTAATAGCCCGCAATCCACTGCCACAACTCTAATTGGTTTTCAGTAACAACTGGCCTTTCATCAAGAATGAAATCAATATATTTAGTTGTGTAGCCAGGAATATTTTCATGAACCCTGGCTACTATAGCCGTCAACAATTTCGACTTACCAAAAGGAACTACTACGCGTTGACCTTTAAGAATAAAATTATTCAACTCAAAAGGCACACGAAAGGTGTAGGCCTTAGGCAAAGCTAAGGGCAAAATAACGTCAACGAATAATGTTTTTCTTTCTTCGATCAAAACTTCACTACACAGACAGCATCTCTGTGATTCTTAATAAATTATCATCCACATCTTGATGATGCTTTATCGCTTTTTCAAGCGGAATTCTAACAATTTTCTTATGCTGCATACCAATCATCACTCCACTCACCTCTTCCAACACAGCCTCAACAGCACCCACACCTAAAAAGCCCGCCAAAACACGATCCATTGCAGACGGATTCCCTCCTCTTTGAATATGCCCCAACTTAGTAACTTTCACCTCGCGATCAACATACTTCTTCATCACTGCCTTTGCAACATCCTCAGCCCCTCCAAACTCATCGCCTTCAGCCACAATAATTATTGCACTTTGCTTACTTTTTCTCCTTCCTTCCAACCGCTTCAAAACGCGATCAATATCTGTCTTGGTTTCAGGCACTAATATCGCCTCTGCTCCAACTGCAATACCACTCCTCAAAGCTATAAATCCAGCATCCCTTCCCATTACCTCCACCACAAAGATCCTATCGTGACTAAAAGCTGTATCTCGAATCTTATCAACCGCTTCCACCACCGTATTGATCGCTGTGTCATATCCAATCGTAAAATCAGTTCCAAACAGATCATTATCGATCGTTCCAGGCACTCCAACCACTTTAAATCCGTGCTCTTTTTGGAGTAACACAGCCCCCGTAAACGTCCCATCTCCGCCAATTGCAATCAAAGAATCAACACCTAACTCTCTTAAGTTCTCCGCAGCTTTTGCTCGATGTTCCGCCTCATAAAAACGCTTACACCTGGCTGTTTTCAGTATAGTCCCCCCTCTTTGAATAATCTGTGCTACATTCTCATTTTTCATCACCACAAAATCCTTGTCTAAAACCCCTTCATACCCTCTAATAAATCCAATTATTTCTACATCATTTTGAGCAGCAGTCCGCACCACTGCACGCACGCACGCATTCATCCCTGGAGCATCACCACCTGAAGTTATTAACCCTATTCTTTTTTTCATAAGAATCTATTTTTCTGTTTTTTAGACTACTTTAACTAAACATATGTTTCAACACCACCCCCACACATTGACTGACGTAAGAAACCCTATTCACCAACCCAAACTTACACACAATCTTATCATCAAACTAAAAATGTTTTCAACTTCACCTTAAAACTTTTTGGTGGTTTCTGTCTAAATTGTTTTCTTTGACTCCACATAATGCGCGAAACATTATAGTTCAAAGAAAATTATGAAAAAAAACGTAAGAATTTTTAGCACTCTTGCTATTGCTGCGACTACCTTATTTACTGTTAGTTGCGGAGGATCTGAAACTGAAGACCCTGGAAAGACTGGACCAAAACCTGTCGTAGCTGTTGACTCCAGTCAGACTATTGGCTTGGTAAACATTGGAGGACAGGTATTCGTTATCCCTTCTCCTATTCAAACTGCAGATTTGATCTCTAAGTCAAAGGCTCCATTCGATTCTGATCTCTTGAATCCAACTGAAAATGCTTCTAAGTACTCTGACAACTTTAAGAAAGCTTTAAACATGGGGATTTATGGTGCAGACTTGGGTTATCTTGCTGTTTACAACATGACAGACAAAACCACTGCTTACTTGAAAGCCGTTAAGGAACTTGCTGGTCAAATAGGCTTAGGAAATGCATTTAATGATGAGCTGGCGAATAAAATCTCAGAAAGTCTTGGGGATGAAGGAAAAATGCTTTCACTTGTATCCGAAGCTTATAAAACTGCTGATGATTATTTGAAGGAAAACCAGAAAGATGATGTAGCATCGTTAGTAATTGTCGGAGGATGGTTAGAGTCTTTGAACTTTGCTTGTGGTGCGGCTGAAGCAACGAACAACCCAGAGGTTATAGAAAGAATTGCAGATCAAAAGAACGTGCTTAAAACAATCCTCGCTATGTTGAAACAATACAGAGACAATGAGGACTATGACGATCTAGCTGTTGAGCTTGAGGACCTTCAAAAGATTTTTGACGGAATCACTTATACTTATGCTTTCGTTGAGCCCGTTACGAACGAAGGAGAGAAGAAAACGACTATCTCTTGTAAGCACGAAGTGAGCATTACACCAGCACAAGTTGCTGAGATCAGTGCTTTAGTTAAATCAATCAGAAACGATATAATTGAGTAAGATGAAATTAGTTAAGTTATTAGGACTTTTTATTGCGATTGGATTTGCCAATGCATCATATAGCCAAATCACCTGTGATTCAATAGCGGCAGTTGCCAACTCCTATTTACGTACAGAGAATGACAAGATACAGAATAGAGTTTTCATCAGTGACGGACAAGTGTATCGTGCATTTCTTGATGAAGACCAGACTGCTGAATTCGAAGTAACTTTCTACGGCAACAGCACCTATCGAATCGCGACTAGTGCAGGAAACGCAGACGAATATGTTATATTTGAGATCTACGATCAGGACAGAAATCTATTGTTCAGCAATTATGATTACGCCAATGCTCCTTACTGGGATTTTGAAATCGACAACACAATTGACTGCACCATTGAAGTTAAACTGGATATGAATAAAAAACTATCCGGATGTGTGAGAATGATGATTGGTTTTGAGAAAACAATGGCTCAATAACCAGAAACATTCTAAACCTACCCTTCTACAACTAAAGCTAACTCTGAAAGAATAAAATGAGCGAACGGATACTCAAAGCCCTTATGCAACTTTTTGCAATTATTGCGAAAGTTGAGGTTAATGAAGAAACCGAAGAATTTATCTTGGACTCTGGTGGTAGAACCATCGTAGATATGTTTCTTCGACAAGAGCTAAACCAAGAATTGGTTGAGGAATATCTGGCGCTATTTGACGATCATCTTGAAACTCACCAGGGGAAACTAAAAAAAGCTAGTGCAAAGAGAAAAAGAACATCAGTAAACTCTGTAAAAGTTCTTAAGATCTGTACTCAAATAAATGAAGAGTTAACTCAACGTCAGAAAGTAATCGTATTGATTCGTATCCTTGAATTCATCTTTGCTAATGATGAAGTTTCTGATCAGGAATATGAGTTTGCTGAGACAGTTGCGGATACATTCAACATCTCAAGAGATGAATTCAAACTTTGTTTTGATTTCGTAAAAGCGGAGGCTGATGATAAGATCGACTCACCTCATTATCTGGTTGCTGATACTATTGAGGAAAACACCTACGAACAATCTGAGCATATTTGTCATGAATCTTTGATCGGGTTTTTAAGAGTAGTTCAAATCAGTTCGGTAAATACCTATTTTGTTAAATACTACGGTGATCACCAACTCTACTTAAACGGACAGGTTCTAACTCAAGACAGGGTTCATATCTTAAGTCAGGGGTCTTCGATTCGTTCGCCTAAAGTACAACCGATCTATTACAGTGATGTGATCAGTCAGTACCTCAGCGATGAGTCGACTAAGAAGATCGTGTTCCATATTGACAATATCGTTTATCGTTTCAAAGGTGGAAAAATTGGTATTCAACCATTTGAGTCTGTCGAAGAATCAGGAAAGTTGATTGGTTTGATGGGAGGATCAGGTGCAGGTAAGTCTACCATGATGAACGTACTAAATGGCAGCTACACCCCTTCTGAAGGGCGAGTAACCATTAATGGTATTGATCTTCATCACGAAAAGAAAAAACTAGAAGGTGTTATTGGATTCGTTCCGCAGGACGACCTTCTTATTGAGGAATTAACGGTATTTGAAAACCTTTTCTACAACGCCAAACTTTGTTTCGGAAACTATACTGATAAACAAATCACTAAATTAGTTTCTAAGACCCTACATGCTATCGGTCTTTATGAGGCAAAAGACCTTAAGGTTGGTTCTCCTCTTGAGAAGACCATCTCAGGAGGACAAAGAAAACGTCTTAACATTGCTCTAGAGTTGATTAGAGAGCCTGCGGTGATGTTTGTGGATGAACCAACATCTGGATTATCATCGAGAGACTCAGAGAACATTATGGACCTTTTGAAAGAGTTAGCTCTTAAAGGTAAATTGATCTTTGTGGTTATTCACCAGCCTTCATCAGACATTTTCAAAATGTTCGATAAGCTAATGATTCTTGACGTTGGCGGATATCCGATCTACAACGGAAACCCGGTAGATGCTGTTATTTACTTCAAGAAACTGGTTAATCATGTTAACTCTGATGAAAGTGAATGTATTACCTGTGGTAACGTAAATCCAGAACAGATTTTCAATATTATTGAAAGTAAGGTTGTGGATGAATATGGTAATCTTACGCCTAACCGAAAAGTTTCTCCTAAGCAGTGGAACCAGTATTATCTAGAAGATCGTGCTAAGAAGCAGTCCAAAAAATCAGAATACACGGAAATTCCAGATAGTATTTTCAAGATTCCAAATAAGCTAAAACAGTTTGTGATCTTCTTTAAACGTGATGTATTGAGTAAAATGACAAATGCTCAGTATATGATGATAACGTTGTTTGAGGCTCCTCTTTTAGCACTTATTTTGGCATTCTTCATGAAGTACATGTCTGAAAATGCGCTTGGAGAGACTAAATATACGTTTTATGGAAGTGAGAATTTACCTCAATACCTTTTCATATCTGTTATTGTAGCGCTTTTCGTAGGATTAACCACATCTGCTGAAGAGATCATTGGTAACCTGAAGATCTTAAAGCGGGAGAAATTCCTGAATCTGAGTAAAGGGAGCTACCTCTTCAGTAAAATAGGTATCATGTTTATGATCTCAGCCATTCAGATGTTATTCTACACAGTTGTTGGAAATATGGTATTGGAGATTCACGGCATGAACCTTTGGTATTGGATCATTCTCTTCTCTACTTCATGTTTTGCCAATCTTTTGGGACTGAATATCTCTTCGAGCTTTAATAGCGTAAAGGTAATTTACATTCTCATTCCTATATTGATTATTCCTCAGCTATTATTCTCTGGGATCATCGTTTCCTTTGATAAACTACACCCTATGTTTGCCTCAAAATCTCATGTTCCTGCAATTGGAAATGTGATGGCATCCAGATGGGCCTACGAAGCTTTGGCTGTAACTCAGTTTAAAGAAAATGAATATGAGGAAATCTTTTTTGAGTATGATCAACAAATGTCATTTGCGAACTGGAAAAAAGACCAGTGGGTGAGCAACATGGAGGGAAAACTCAAAGATGTTGTAAGGTATATAGATGAAACTGATTCTGTAAAAATTGCTGATGACAAAGATGAGATCCTAAGTCATCTTTACATCTTCAAAAATGAGATCGAAAAGGAAATCAGATATCAAAATGAACTAATTGTTCAAGGTGGTTACACAGGTTCTGTTTGCGAAAGTATGCCTGCTCTTTGTGGAGAGATTGAAAATCTTTCTTTGGAAAAGTTCACTCCTCAAACAGAAAAAGTAATGAGTGATTTTCTCATAGCCCTTAAAGAAAACTACATGAATACTTATCTTGCCGTTGAACAACAGAAAGATAGTATTCAGAAGGAATTTACCAAGCCTGATGCCGCTTTCATGGAAGTCATTGATCAGAAGAAAGAATCAGGTGTTCTTTCGGCTAAAAATCACAAAAAAGTAAGGAAGCTTGCTAGTAAAATGCTAGACCTAGCATTCACTAACTTCAGAAATGAGAATAAGAACAAAGCTCTTGAGGATTTTGTAACGGCAGCAAACACGCTTCAGTTTACTGATGAAAATCATGATAATATTATCCAGAAGAAGGATCCTATTTACTTATTACCGTATGATAATGACTGGATGAGATCCCATTTCTATGCTCCTGAGAAAAAGATCTTTGGAACATATATAGATACTTTTTGGGCAAACGTTATCGTCATTTGGTTCATGACTTTACTCCTAACCATAACATTGTTTACAGATGCGCTAAAGCGAACACTGGATTTGCTTGGTGGATTGTCAGGTGTTTTTTCAGGAATTAAACTTCCGAAGAAAGGAAAGAAGAAGAAAAAGAAGAATACAGAAGAGAGTAATTAATCTTCTAGTAAATTTCCTGATAGTATTTTCATGACGAATACTGACTTTCCAAACTTTTCAAATGAGTTTTTGATCTCTTTGGTAATAATGGACAACACAAGATCGTAATCGCCTGAGATTTGCGTACTTAGGTTATTTGTGATCACCGTAATTCCGTCAACAACAATTACTCTATCTATAAAATCTTTTATCGGCTTCACGTATTCATCCTTCAAAGGGTATTTACTGATCTCAACAGTTACTTGCATACTTTTGCTATTTTAGATTAAAATGCTCCTCTGCTAGTTCTTTAATGTAATCGCCAATAGCAAGTGAAGCTGTTGCTGCCGGACTTGGAGCATTCAAAACGTGGATACTATTTTCAGAATACTCAATTCTGAAATCATCCCTTGTGTCTCCATCTTCTCCCAGTAATAAAGCTCTTACTCCTGCTCTACCCGGTTTAATATCTTCCATTGTTAAAGACGGTATCAATCCTTGCAGCGTCTTTAAAAATAACCTCTTAGAGAATGCTCTACGATATTCATTGATACCAAAACTCATATTATTAAAAAACAGTTTCCATGTACCTCCATAACTTAAGGCACTGGCGGTATCTCTAAGTGAGAAATCCGTTTTATTATACCCTTCTCTTTTGAAAGTGAATACTGCATTGGGACCACACTCGATCTCTCCATTGGTCATCCGTGTGAAATGAACACCTAAGAAAGGGAAATCAGGATTTGGAACTGGATAGATCAAGTTCTTCACCTTGTGCTTAGCTTGATCTGTTAATTCATAATAATCACCTCTGAATCCTACAACTTTTTCTTTCAGGTTAACCCCATCCTTCTTAGCTAGTCTATCCGCCTGAAGTCCACCACAAAAAATTGTTTTCTTCGCCTTGAAATCTCCTTTTGATGTAGCTATCAGACTATATTCACTGTGATGTTGAATTCCGGTGACCATCGTATTCAAATGAGTTGAACTTTCGCTATTGGCTGCTTGTCCGGCCTCCACCATAACTTCTGTAGCTCTTCTGTAATCAATAATTCCTGTACACGGCACCCAGATTCCAGCTATCCCTTCCACAAAGGGTTCAATGTCTTTTATTTGTTTACTATCTATCTTCTCAATTCCTTCTGTATCATTTGCAATTCCATTATCATAAATCTTATTCAGGAATGGCAATTCATTTTCGTTCGTTGCTACTACTACCTTTCCACAAACATCATGAGGAACATTATACTTTTGAGCAAAAGCAACCAATTCATGTCTTCCTTTTACACAATTCTTAGCTTTAAGAGATCCAGGCGTATAATACAATCCCGAATGAATAACTCCGGAGTTATTACCGGTCTGATGGTCAGCCCACGCCTTCTCTTTCTCAAAAATCACGATCTTAAGGTTGGGATAAGCGGTCTGTAATTTGTAAAACGTTGCCGCCCCTACAATTCCTCCTCCTACAATTGCGATATCATAGATCTTTTCCATTGATTTGAATATTAATTATTTATTCCGCTTCTATACTATCCACGTCAGTTGCAAACTTAGGCACTCTTAACAACAAGAGTAATCCGATTACGAAGAAAATAACCAATGCGACTATCGAATTCCTCATACTACCTGTGATCTGCTCAATAAATCCGTAGGAAAGCATACCAATAACGATCCCAAGCTTCTCTGCTATATCATAAAATGAGAAAAAAGACGAAGTATCCTTAGTCCCTTCCGGAATAAGCTTAGAGTAAGTACTTCTCGAAAGAGACTGAATCCCTCCCATTACAAGTCCAACAAAACCAGCAATTATGTAAAAATGTATTTCATTCGTTACGACAAAAGCACTAAAGCAGATCAAGACCCACATTACTAAAACGATACTTAAAGCCTTTTTATTCCCAAACTTATCTGAGATTCTGGACAATCCTAACGCCCCAGGAATGGCAATCAATTGAATCAGCAAAACGCTGATGATTAATCCTGTTGTTTCTACCCCTACTTCCTTGGTGCCAAAATAGGTCGCTACCAACATAATTGTTTGAACTGCCATGCTGTAAACGAAAAAAGATGTCAGATACTTCTTCAACGCATCTATTTTTCTTACCTGTTGATAAACCTTCTTAATCTCTTTAAATCCATTCGTAAAAACAGACTTGCTAAATTGAAGTTCAGATTTTCGATGCGGAAGTTTAGCAAAAGTTACATGACTAAAACCGAACCACCAAATTCCTGTAAGAACAAAACTAAGCTTAGACATTAAACCTTTATACTCCTCAGGAGCTAACATCACCATTGCCAAACAAATGATCAGCAAGATTGCACTTCCAATATATCCCATAGAAAATCCTTTTGCCGACAATCGATCATGATCTTTTTCTTCTGCGATATCAGGCAGATAGGAATTATAAAAAACTAAACTGCTCCAAAAACCAATACCAGCTAAAACATAGGAGATCAAACTTAATTCTAGATGCTGGGGATCGAAAAGAGCCAATGACATACAACTGAAAGATCCCAGATAAGCAAAGAATCGCATAAAGGCTTTCTTGTTGCCAGAGGCATCTGCAATACCAGTAAGAATTGGCATGAGGAAAACTATGATTAAAAAGTAGCAAGCACTTAGAATCGTTATTAAGGCTGTATTGATCACATCAATCCCAAAGAAAGAAACCACATCTGACTCTTGTTCAATAGAAACCCCTTCGACACCGAAAATGGACACATTAACGATTTCTTTCGTGCGAGCAATACCTTCATAAAAAATAGGAAATATTGCCGTTGTGATTACCAACGGGTAAACCGAATTCGCCCAGTCATAAAATGCCCAGGCATTCATAACTTTCTTATCTCCCTTTACCAGTCCATTCACTGGAGCGGACTTTTTTACTGTATCATCAAGGATTTCTTTCATTTATTAACCACGTATAACTCCACATTTCTATCTCTAGGAATTCCGTCTTTCTGACTGAGGCTTCCTTTCTCAGCATGAATGTAAGAAAAACTATTCTTCAGTCCTTTTGATTTTAGGTAATTATAGATCTTTAAAGCCGATTCTTTTGCTATTGATTTCCCGTCTGGATTATTGGGATAGGTATAGATAACAAAACGTAACTCAGCAGTTGGTTCCTCCATTAAGATAAAGATCAACCTATTAAGTTCCGAGCCTGAAGATTCGATCAACTCTCCAGATTCAAAATCAAACACCACCTTATTCATATCTATTCGCTGACCTGCGGACAATGAAAAATCTCCAAGATCTTCCATCGTTGTGATCTCAGAATCAACTTTTCCCGATAAGATCATACAATTCCAACAAGTACAATTCTCAGGTTGATGATCTGCAGTAACATCATCCAAGTATTCAAAACTACTGATCACATTTGGACCATTATTTGAACTCTGCTTAGCATAATTTACTTTATGCAACTCAATAGAAATGTCATCCACAAAATAATAGCAGAAGTCATACAGACCAAAACTAGCCTCTTTTAATTCTGACTTATGATCAAAACATCCAATTGTAAAGAATTTCTCTCCTCCTGACGCTTTAAAAATCAGTTCTAACTCAACCCATCTATTCTTTGGAAAGGTATCAAGACTCATTGCAGGCATCTTGATATTAGTAGCACTGATATTGGACTCTTTTTTTGAATTAATAGGAATAGTCGACAATAGGACTCCCGGTATCACAGGGCCAAATCTAGACTTTTCAGCCCAATAAACTTTAAACCGAACCTTATAAAGCTCATTCGCAACTAAAGGTTCTGTCAATTTTGTCTGGAGATACTCTGAATAACTTTTATCTTTTTGACGCATGATCATTCCTGCATAGCAGTCATCGCTTGTTTTCACACTTGCATCGATCCAGTTAGATTGATTGTTACATTGTTCACTACAACTAGAATAAAGATCTGGTGTTGCTTTTGATGGCGAATACCAGAACTCTCCCTTAAAATCATCTCCTTTTTCACTCCAGAATTTCGGACAATCTGTTTTGGATTCAAAACTCCCATTCTGTATGTATGATTGACAAAAAGCCTTCTCAAAAGAAAAGGCTCCTGTCAAAATGAATATGTAAAAGACTATGTTATTTAACCAGTTCAAATTCAACTCGTCTGTTCTTCGCGTGATCTAGTGTCGTTGTTCCAAATGCAACCTGCTCCTTATCCTTATGTGTTTCAACTGCAATTCTAGATTCTTCAACCCCTTTACTAATTAGGTAGTCCTTCACCACCTTAGCTCTGTTCACATCAAGATCTTTACAGATCGGATCTTCTGGATCCTTTCTAACAATAGCACCTTCATCAGCGTCTAAGTGTGAGTGAATTTTCAACTTATACTCCGGATTTGCCTTCATAGAACCAGCAAGAATATCCAAATCACCTACCATGTTAGGCTCCAATTTACTTTTCTTCACATCGAAATAAACAGTTGCTAATTTAACCTGTTCGTCAATACTAAACCCATCTTCACTTGCCGTATTCTTGTTATAAACAACGGATTCTGTAACATCATTCTGAGCTTGATTACATGCACACTCAGCTGGATCTTCCATTATAAATACTTCAATTTGATCAATGTAATAATATGCAGTTGGAATCTGAGTACCATTGAAATTTTCCAATTTCTTCAATTTCTCATATTGAGTTTCTTTATTGTTGTAGAAATTTCCAATTGTAATGAAATTCTCTTTTCCTGATGCAGTATATGTACCACAGACAGGAATCCAGTTATATCTTTCGTTATAGACTCTATTATCTGTATTTAAAGCAATGCTTTCTCTTTCCTTTTCCTTATCTATAATAATATCTCCCTTTTCCTCAAGTGTTAGACCATCTTTTGAAAAGTACATTCCAAAATTGTTAACCGCATACTTACTAAGATCAGAAAGGGAAACATAAAACTTAACACAATACGTCACATCCTTTCTCAGAGGAGCAATCAATTTACTCTGCAAATATGTTCTTGGTTCCTTATTATTATAGCTGTACATAACAATACCGGCATAATTACTTCCATCATATGGAGACTCCTTTCCATAATCATTTACTGGTGCACCACATGGAAGACCTTCAGTAGTAGTAGAAAACAAATCTGCCTTTAGTGCTGTTGGGCTATCCCACTCAGCAGCTTTGTCTATCTGTTTTGTTTTCTTCAACTTACCAGCCAACGCTTCAAAACTTGGATTTTGAACGAGGTTTTTATCATCTCCATCCTGAGCAATTGTTAGAGTACCTAAACATGCTAATGTTCCTATCAGAAAAATTTTCTTCATAATATCAGTGTCTTTTATGCGACATTCACAAAGTTAATATTTTTTTTGTTCCTGCCTTGATTCCTGACTAGAGATGCAGAAACCGTTCCAAAAAAAAAAGCGGAGATTAAAACTCCGCTTTCCATTATTTTTTGTCAATCTATCGAATCAAGGTTACATGTCCCAGATTTTCATGCTTTTCATCTTTATAAATATCAGTAGTGTAGATTTTCCATACGTATACTCCTGATGGAGCTGGTTCTCCATTAATCTTACCATCCCACGTGGCGTTAGTCTGAGTCGTTTCAAATATCTTATTACCCCATCTGTCAAAAATGAACATTTCATATTCAAGTGGATTCAAGCCTTCTCCTTTAGGAAAGAACTCATCATTTACTCCATCTCCGTTTGGAGTAAAGCCTGAAGGGACATAGAAACTGTAAACTCCATTCATCACTACAATATTATCAGCAGTATCTGTACATCCATTTGCATTCGTAACAATCAACTGCACAGTAAAATTAGTAGCACTATCATCCGGAAAAGTAAATTCAGGATTCTGATGAGTTGAAGATCCCAATATTCCATTATCCCCAAAACTCCAGTCAAATGAAGTCACATCAGAAGATGAAGAATCGTACATTGTTGTAGTTGGTTCAAGAATTGTTATTGGATTTGGATAAATTCCAAAATCCGCAACTGGATAATCAAAAGCCTCTATCATAGCCATATAAGTCGTATCTCCAACACACCCATCAGGACTTGTGACGATAAGTGTTACATTATAAACACCAACACTGTTGTATGTATGAGTCTGGTCCCCACAATTTCCTGATGTACCTCCATCACCAAAATACCATTGACAAGTTGACAACATCGATGGGTCCGTATTATTTGTGAAATTTACTTCTACTGGATAACATCCCTCAGTGACATCAGCAGAAATCAATGGTTGAGGGACTCCGTACCAGTAAACTGTTACCGAATCAACCTTTGCAGGAGTTTCACAACCATCAGTCACCGTAACGTAGTAAGTTTCTGGAGATTCATTTGGAGTTACAGGTATCATATTCTGCATTCCAACGGTATTACCATCACTATCCGTCCACAAATAACTAAAGAAAGCTCCAAAACCACCATTAGGCGTAACCCCTACTGTTCCACCAAAACCAGGACACACTGTATCCGGGGCACTCGGAGTGGTTAAAATTGGAGGATACATGTTAACCGTAATCCCCAAAGTATCCGAAGAACATCCAAATGGATCAAGAGCGTACACATCATAAGTTGTAACCGCAGATGGACTAGCATTCTGAACACTTGTTGTACCCGCTAACCCACTCCAGATATATGAATAACTTGAGGAATTCCCTCCGGTTGCGGATGCAGACATCGTTGCTGTTCCTCCAATACAAACTATCGTATCCTGTGATGTGGACAAAGCCATAATTGGAGGTTGAGTTAACGTCACTATTGTATCTGCCCAACACCCGGTAGTATCATAAGATCTCACCATGTAACTTCCTGCTGTCAAACCTGTAAAGTTATAAGTCGTCATCACACCTGGTGCAGACTCAAGTACTGCCAAAGTTGTTGGATTCAATAGTTCCAAATCAAATGGAGGTCCATTAATTCCAAACGGTGCAGCTAAAATTTCACCATCTGCTCCTCCAAAACAAGTTATATTGGTCAAAGTAGGAATTGGTGCCTGACAAGTATCGCAAAGAACATCAATATGAGTAACAACAGTATCTGTACAACCCCCATTCAAATCAGTTACCACTAACTGAATATCCTGAGTCTCCATTGGTAAAGCGTATGGATTTTGACTCGATGGAGTTGTTATCTGAGTCCCCCCCACTGTTGAAGTCCATTCAAATGTATAATTATTCGGATCAGGAATGGTAGGACAAGTAGTAAATCTAGTTACTGGTCTGTTTGTTGAAGTAGATGGTGCACTTGTTGTTCCACAAGCAACCTGACTATCACTTCTGTAGTACAATGAAGATGTAAAAGTTGTAGTGGTCCAAGGAGTAATCGAATTCTGCGTATATGACACACTTGAAACCAAATCATAACAAACTTCTACAACTAGAT
Organism: Flavobacteriales bacterium; assembly: GCA_020635565.1. GTDB lineage: Bacteria > Bacteroidota > Bacteroidia > Flavobacteriales_D > Parvicellaceae > Parvicella. Next base: position 504,548 of record JACJZN010000006.1, read on the forward strand.
TTGATATGCCATCCCACTCATAAGCTGTAGTTAATGCCAGAGTATTCCAGCCTGTAGATATCGTTACATTCTGAGAGTTCATCACTTGAGTTAATCCTGTTTCCCAAGTAGTTAATGATGATGTACCCGTACATCCCATGTAGACTTTGTATCCAGGATAAGTTGTTTGACCATTGATAGCCGTAACCTGCCAAGCAATTTCCGTTATCTTACCTCCAACAAATCCTGCAGCTTGAAGTTCTGCAGCCGTAAATAAGAATTGATGTCTCGCATTACGATACCAGTGTCCAAAAGGTGCTGGAAATGTTGTAGTAGTATTCGCTCCTGTTGCTGTTCCAACATCAATGGTTGATGATGGTGCTGAACAAGCAGTAGTAGCACTAGGTCCACAAGAAGCTGGAACACCTCCTCCAAGATCTGTATTGAAGAATATCGTATCGCCACACATGATGTTGGTAAGATTTGTAGTCACCGTAACATCAGGAGCATAAGCTGAAGCCACTGTTATGTCAATTGTATCATTCTTAACACATCCATCCTGACTAACTATCTCAACCGCATAGGTATAATTCCCTGGAGTTGTTGGCGTTAAAGTTGGCGTTGCACTGGTCGTTGAACTTAAAAAAGTCGCTGGAGACCAAGTATAGCTGTAGTTACCCGCAATATTCGGTATCACAGCTAGATCTATATCACTATTCAAACATGAAGTAGTTGAACTCTGTGTTAAAGAATATGTAAAGTCAGGAACAACATTAACCGTAATCTGATCAGTATTGGTACAACCTCCAGAAAGATTACTAGTGACCTCATAAACAGAGGTAACTGATGGATTCGCAATAGGATCCGGACAGTTCGTACAACTAAAGTTAGCCGGAGTAATCGGATCTCCAGAAACCAATGACCATTGGAAATTCGAACCTCCAGAGGCTTGCAATTGCACTGGCGATCCCAAACAAATCGTTTCATCTGCTCCTGCTGTAGTACTAGACACCACGGTCACCCCAACAGACATCGAGCTCACTCCTACAACTGGACAAGCATTATCACTAGCATTAATAGTGATTACAGAGAATGGGTTCGCTCCCCCTGGAACCGTAAAACAAATTGTTGCAGTTGCTGTACCTCCAATCCAAGAAGTCTGAGTAAATGTTCCTCCTGGAAATACATTTTGAAGTGTTGAGGTCAAATAGATTGAATCTGAAGCCGCATCTGTAAAGACCACATCAAAACAGATGTTGTCACCTTCACATAATTGTACATCATTTGGCCCAGTTGAAAATCCAGTCCCCGAAACGTTTGACACACCAGCAACTGGTGGAACAGGGTTATTATTACCGGCACAGCTAATCACCTCAAACTGGAAATCCTGAATTACACTACCAACTAAGTTTCCATTTGCATCATACTCTTCAATTAATACGGCAACAATGTAGTTCCCTATGGTAGTTGGAGTAAATGTAATCTCTCCCGTAATCGGATCAACTGAAATCCCAGGAATTGGCGAAGCACCAGTATAACCTGTTAAATAGGTAATTGAACCTGTCGAAGAGGTCATCGCTGGAATCAACGAATAAGACAAAGTATTACCATCTGGCTCATAAACCCCCATACTATAATTCACAGGCTGATTGACACAGTTATAAGGAATAGGCTGACCTGTAATTACAGGTGAATTATTACAAGGAGCAGTAGTACTATTCAATACTGATTCCCAATAATAATTCGCTGACGAACTTGAGGCGTTAGTACTCGTATTTCTACAACAAGAACTGTAAGAAAAAACCCATGAATCACAATTCCCTGGTAATGTAACTACTCCTTGCCACTGGTGCATATAAACTCCTGGCATCGTACCTCCACTACATTCTGACTGAGGCAACTGGCTCGAGCATAATTGAGATACTTCTTGTTGAAAAATGGTATTCGTCAAACTGACAGTTGTCAAAGATGTATAACCACAATCATTAGCAATTGAAACCGATTGATTAGACCCAGATTCGAAGGCAGTACCACAATCCTCAAACAATGTGAGTGTCAACAGATATTGGTTATTACCTAAACATTCATAAGTAATATTTCCACCCGGAACGTGTGAGGCATAAGTACTGACTATGAAACTAAAAAAAGTTAGAATGGATAGTATTTTTTTCATCCTTGGAGGTTAGAGTTTATATTTTGTTCTGCAAATTTAACACACACTTAACTGCAAAGAGTACAATTAGTGATATTTCTTCAACAAAACAACCTTAATTATTGTAATCTTTACATCTTTGACGGATGATCATATTTAAGGTTGCCTTTTTATTTAAGAAAATATGAAATTTTTAGTTAGTCTAGATCAGGGAACGACAAGCTCTCGTAGTATATTGTTCAACAATAAGGGCGAAGAGATTTTTGTAGCCCAGAAAGAATTCAAGCAAATCTTCCCTAAATCTGGATGGGTGGAACATGACCCTCAAGAGATTCTGGATACGCAGATCTCAACCCTTCAAGAAGTAGTTGCGCACTCATTAAAACTTGGCGGTGAGATTTTAGGATTGGGGATTACCAATCAACGAGAAACTTTAGTTGCCTGGCAAAAATCTACAGGAAGACCGATCTACAATGCTATCGTATGGCAAGACACAAGGACATCTTCATACTGTCAGAAAATAAAAAATGAGCTCGGGGATTTTATCAAAGAACGCACAGGACTTATTGTAGACTCCTATTTTTCTGGAAGTAAAGCAAAATGGATACTGGATCATGTGGAAGAGGCTTCTAAACTTGCAGAACAAAATGATCTGGCATTTGGGACAATTGATTCGTGGTTGATCTGGAACCTTACTGAAGGTAAAACACATGCTACTGATATCAGTAACGCATCACGGACATTGTTATTCGACATACATAACCTTAGCTGGAGTGAAGAATTACTTAAGATATTTGCAATACCTTCAAATTCTCTTCCTGAAGTAAAAAACTCTGCGGATGACTTTGGCTTAGCCACAATAAATCAAATCAATCTTCCAATATTGAGTGCTATTGGAGATCAACAATCAGCACTCTTTGGTCAATGTTGTTTTAATCCTGGCCAAGCAAAAAACACCTATGGAACAGGTTGTTTTATGTTGATGAATACAGGGAACAATCCTATCAATAGTGAGAATGGGCTGCTTACAACAATTGGTTGGAAGATCAATGACTCAGTAATGTATGCCCTAGAAGGAAGTGTTTTTGTGGCAGGCGCAGCCATTCAGTGGCTACGAGACGGAATTAGTATTCTAACAAATGCTGCTGAATCCGAAAAATTAGCTTTGCAAGCAGGAGATACGACAGATCTTGTTGTAATCCCTGCCTTCGCAGGACTGGGGGCTCCCTACTGGGACATGTTTGCCCGAGGAGCAATTTTGGGAATTACAAGAGACACTGGAAGGGCGGAAATCACTAAAGCAACCCTGGAATCTTTAGCTTTCCAAGTTAGAGATGTTTTGGAAGCCATGACTGAAGATTCTGGAATTGACCTAGCAACGCTGAATGTTGATGGCGGTGCATGTGCTAACAATTATCTGATGCAGTTCCAAGCAGATATTCTTCAAAAACCGATTGACCGCCCAGTCTGTAAGGAATCTACGGCCTTAGGGGCTGCTTTTCTTGCTGGAATTCAAGCAGGACTATGGAAGCAGGAGGACCTGATTGAGATCAGAAAATCTGAGCGTATATTCAAGCCAGAAATTGACAAAGAAGAAATTAAACCAAGGATTGAGAAATGGCTGAAAGCTGTTGAACGTATTAAAAATTGGGTCGATTAATATGAAGGTATATTTTGATAACGCTGCCACAACGCCTCTTTCAGAAGATGTTTGGAAGGCAATGGAACCGTTTTATCTAGAACATTTTGGTAATCCTTCCTCTACGCATTCTTTTGGAAGAAAAACTAAAAACGCGATTGAATCTGCACGTAGAGAAATAGCTAGTGCTATGAATGTTCTTCCAGGTCAAATCATATTTACAGGAAGTGGAACCGAAGGGAACAACACCATATTATCCAGTGCTGTACAAAAAGGTGTTAATCATATTATTACTAGCCCTATAGAACACCATGCTGTCCTTCATACCTTGGATTTCCTCTCCATTAAGGAGGGGATAAAAATTTCAAAAGTTGAACTTGATGAGGATGGAAATGTCAATCTGAGCAGTCTTGAACAACTACTAAAAACGAATTCTGAAGATAAGAAGTTAGTTTCCTTAATGCATGTTAATAATGAAATTGGTAATATTTTACCGATTTCAGAAGTGGTAGAACTCTGTCACAAGTTTAACACATTATTTCACAGTGACACTGTTCAATCCATAGGCACTCTGCCTCTAGATTTGAAATCAACTCCAATAGATTTTGCTACCTGCTCGGCTCATAAGTTTCATGGACCTAAAGGTGTTGGTTTTATGTATGTAAAAGATTCTTCTCTACTTGAATCGTTCATTCACGGAGGAAGTCAAGAGCGAGGCCACAGAGCTGGCACAGAAAACGTTGCAGGAATTATAGGCATGAGCAGAGCTTTAAAAAGTGCAACTGAAAACTTAAATAAAAACTACGATCACTTAACTCTGATCCGAAATTACTTTATTGAAAAGATCAGCCAGATTGATTCAAACATTAAAGTGATTGGTAATCAACCCCCAAAAGTTTCACCAAAGATCCTAAACCTATGCATACCTAGTGCTCTAGTCGATGACATGCTATTATTCAACCTCGACTTAAGGGGGATAGCCGCATCAGGAGGGAGCGCTTGTTCTTCCGGTAGTAACCAGGGATCGCATGTAATTAATGAAATTAAAAATCTTAGAAACTGTTTAGCTATTCGTTTTTCCTTTAGCAAGTACAACACTATTGAAGAGGTTGACTATGTTATTGCTCAGATCAAAGAAATTCTAAAAAAGTAGTTAATCCTCTAATTCATTAAGACATTCAGCAATTCTTAATTCTACGAATTGAGCATAGTCAACAACATTTAGGTAAGCATTTTTGATCTTCAAATAGTTTGAGAGTGCTTTTTCAAAATCACCAGACAAGAAAGCCTCATTTGCCTTTTCTAATGTGATATCAGCATTAAATTTACGCATTCTTTCATCCGTTTCTGCTTCCATTAGCTCTTCTAACTTATTAATATAAGTTGCTATCTCGATATGATCAGGTTTTTGCTTTTGCAACCAATAAAATTGATAATAAGCCTTCTGGTATTTACCTGTTTTGAAATCCTCTTTAGCATTTGTCAGATTCTTCGCAAAATCTTCCACGTGTTTTATCTCTTGCGCAATGCAGAAGTCGATTTGTTCCAAACGATATTCACATTCACCACATAAAGGATTAATCAACAATGCTTTTTCAAATAACGTTTTAGCAAGATTAAATTCACCATTCTGATAAGCCTGTTCTCCCTCTTGAACATGAGATTTCAAGAGTTCAATTTCATCCTTATGAATTGAATATAAAGTTTCAGATTTTAAAATAGCCGAACTATCCTGATGAAAAGCTCTTGCAAACTCTCTGTATTTAAAGTACGCTTCTATCTCAAAACCACCATTCTCCAGCTGCTCAATATCCTTCTGCATCTTATGGTATGTCATCTGGTTCTGTTTAGCGTTATAAATCAACAGTTGTTTTTTTATCGATTCTGAAGTTTCAATGATCTGATCGATCCTGCCATGAGGATAATCGTATACAGGCTCCAAGCCATTTGCGTCATCAAAAAACTTTAGAGCTTCAATGTACGCGCCCATTTTCAATAGACTATCTGCCTTTTTTAGAAGATCAACAAATTCTTCATTCAAAGATTCATATGCAATTGTAGAATCCAATTGAATAACTTTACTTTTGATCTCTTCATCCGTTGGCGCTTCACCCTTCTGTTTGATCGCCAGCAAATAATAATATCTCGCTTGATCTGAATTTCCTTCCTCCAAAAGCAAGTTTCCCTTATTTATTAGATAAGCTCTTGGACTTTCCTGTGCAAAAATCACACAATGCAAGAAAATCATGTATGTTACTACAATTAATCTATTCACTTCTCCGTCAGTTCCAAATTCAAATTATCATTAACGAAAATAATGCCATTATCCACCATCCACTGTATTGCAAATTTAACAGCGGTTTTTGACTCTTCAGTTTCACCAAAACTGATCAACTGCTGTAAAGAATACTGTTGATCTCCTGACATTATTAATAGAATTTCTTTCACGACTTTATCGTTCTCTTTCGAACGAATTACTCTACTTTCTTTTTGACTTTTACAGTAATCACACACTCCACAATTTTCTGAATTAAACTCACCAAAATAATGTAATAAGAGCCTAGATCTACATGTGTGGTCATCAAAAGCATAATTAACCATTGCCTTAGCATTCCCTTCAACTACACCTTTAAGATCTTTGTAAAACTCGACTGGCAATCTCAAATACTTCACATCAATTCTGGGTTGCAACATCGTAAGATATTGACCTTCTTTCATTTCCCTATAATCCAAAACTTCAGTAGAATTTAAATATCGTAGAACCTTAACAACTTCAGACATCTTCAATCCAGCTCTTTTTGCTATCAAATCTTCTCGAATGGAATTGTAACCATCAAACAAACCTCCGTAGCTTCGTAACAATACCTGAAAAACTCGATCAACTTCAGGGTTTCTTACCTGAAGCTGATAAACATCAGATGGAGATGATAAAATATGAACTTCGGATTTTCCAGACAACCCTTCAGACAACTGCCAATAACCAGCGCGCTCTATAAATTTAGCAGAATGATATATTTCATTATAACTAAATGATGAACTACTGACCAATGTTTCCCAATTCAGATGATAAGATTCCATGAGACCGGCTCCCAGGGCCAAACGAAAATGATTCATGACCAAAGCATAAACCCTTCGAATTACATCCATATCCGGGAACTTTTTTGCGACCTTATCTAGTAAATTTACCTCATCTGATTTATTAACTAGCAGTACAGCAAAGGCTTTCTTTTCATCTCTTCCTGCCCTACCCGCTTCTTGGAAATATGCTTCAATTGATTCTGGAAGATCGAGATTCACAACAAAGCGCACATCTGGTTTGTCAATCCCCATTCCAAAGGCATTAGTACATACAATTACCTGAATTTTATTCGATTGCCATTCTTTTTGCTTTCTTTCTCTTTCTACATGAGATAGTCCAGCGTGATAATGATCAGCAGATATACCATGTTTTCTCAGGACTTCAGAATACTCAACCGTCTGTCGTCTACTTCTCAAATAGACGATGCCAGCCCCCCCCTGCTTTTGGATAATAGACAAAAGTGTAGGGACCTTATCTTCTGTATCTTTTACAAAATACCTCAGGTTAGGGCGAAAAAAGCTTTTTCTAATTACGAATTTCTCCTCAAACAATAACTTATCCTGAATATCATCTACAACTCTTAAAGTTGCTGTTGCAGTTAGAGCAAGCACAGTCTTCCCTGGTAGCAATTGTCTCAATTTTCCAATCTCGAGATAAGAAGGTCTAAAATCATATCCCCATTGACTGATGCAATGGGCTTCATCTACAGCAATGAAACTAATGTTCATTTTTTTTAAGCGCTCCTTAAAAAGATCTGTTTTCAACCTCTCCGGTGACAGATAAAGTAATTTATAGTCACCATAGATACAATTATCAAGCGCATAATCTATCCGTTTTCTACTCATTCCAGAATGAATAGAAATCGCTTTCACACCTCTTTTTTTAAGGTTGAATACCTGATCGTTCATTAAAGCCACCAGCGGAGTAATCACAAGACAGATCCCTTCCATACAAAGCGCAGGAATCTGAAAGCATAAGGACTTACCTCCTCCCGTTGGCAGTAGTGCCAACGTATCTCTTCCCTGAAGAATCGAATCAATGATTTCCTCCTGCTTCTCTCTGAATGAATGGTATCCCCAAAATTCAGATAGGATATTTTTTGGCTGGTTAATTATCAATGCTGCAAAATTAATATTAGTTTTGCAATGCTTAAGGGGCGCTCTGCCCTACATATTTAAGCAAAAATAAGACACACACGCAGAAAGATGAGCACTGAATTATTAAATATTTCAATTTCAAAAACAACCCACAGTAGAATTAACGAACTAGATTGGAATGATCTGCCGTTTGGTAGAGTCTTTTCCGATCACATGTTTGAGATGGATTATATAGACGGCAAATGGCAGAACCCAGTGATCAGACCATTTGGTGATCTGAGCATGTCTCCTGCTACTTCTATTCTTCATTATGGACAAACATTTTTTGAAGGAATGAAAGCTACAAAATCTGAAAGTGGAGAAATTTTGATTTTCAGACCAGAGGAAAATGCTAAGAGATTTAACCTCTCCGCTGAGAGGATGTGTATGCCAGAGGTTCCTGTAGACATGTTTATTGATGCCTTGAGGACGTTACTTACAGTTGACAAGAACTGGATTCCTTCACAAGAAGGATACTCTTTATACATTCGTCCTTTTATGATCGCTATGGACCCTTATGTTGGTATCAGACCTTCGGATACCTATAAGTTTATCATTTTCACTTGTCCAGTAGGAGCTTATTATTCTGAACCGGTTAAAGTAAAAATTGAAACCTATTACAGTCGTGCCGTAGAGGGAGGAACTGGTTATGCCAAAGCTGGTGGAAACTATGCCGGATCGCTATACCCTGCAATGAAGGGTCAACAGGAAGGATTCCGTCAGTTGATCTGGACCGATGCAAAAGAGCACAAATACATTGAAGAATCAGGAACAATGAACGTGCTATTTGTGATTGATGGTAAGATCATTACGCCTGCTTCAAGTCAGACAATTCTTGCAGGAATTACTCGTAGAAGTGTTGTGGATATTGCAAAAGATTGGGGATATACCGTAGAAGAAAGGAAAGTAAGTGTTGAAGAAGTGGTAAGCGCCATTAAAGAAGGAAGACTTTCTGAAGCATTTGGGGCAGGAACTGCCGCTACAATTGCTCAGATCAGTGCTATTCATTATGATGGAACCACTTATGAATTACCTCCTGTGGAGGGAAGAGAATTCTCAAATAAAGTTTTGACATACCTAACCGATTACAAACACGGAAAAGTGGAAGACAAATTCGGTTGGATCATGAAAATCTAATGTATTCGTGCGCCTCTTTTGGCTAATATCTTTTGCGCTTATATTAAGTGTAAACTTTGGCCAGAGTATTCCAGACAGTTCAATTCATGTCGAAAAAACAGATGTATTCTGTGAATCAGGGATGGACATCGATTCATGCTCTTATCTTCCTCTATACAAGACGTTCTTCGAATGGCTTGGGGTACCGTATAAATATGCCGGAAATAATCGAAAAGGTATTGATTGCAGTGGCTTGATAAAGGTGCTTTATCGTGATGTCTACAATTTGGAATTGGACGGGAGCGCAAGTGCCATATTCTCTAGGTGCATTCAAATTCGAGAGGAAGATCTTCAAGAAGGCGATCTTGTATTTTTTAAAATCAACAAATCCCGCATCTCGCATGTAGGTCTTTATTTACAGGATGGTTATTTTGTACATGCTTCTGTTTCAAGAGGGGTGATGATCAATAATTTGTCTGAAAAATACTACAAGAAATACTTCTTTTCAGGCGGACGAATTCCTTTAAGTCTAAAAGACTGATTCATTGTTGAAAACTATTAACATTTACTCGATTCCCGCTTCACCTATAAAAGTCAGAAAATTTATATTTGTTGGCTACTAAAAAACGAGAATCAGAGATGAATTTTATTGTATCAAGCACAAGTTTATTAAAAGCTTTACAAGCTGTCGGAGGCGTATTGAACTCGTCTAATACTTTACCAATCTTAGACAATTTCCTGTTTGAGATCGGAAAAAACACCTTGAGTATTGCCGCTTCAGATCTGGAGTCAACCATGAGCACTCAGATCGAAGTACAATCAAAAGATACTGGAAGCATTGCCGTACCAGCAAAGCTTCTTTTGGATATTTTGAAGACATTTCCAGACCATCCATTGACATTCAGTATCAATGAGAAATTAGGAATTGAAATATCTTCAGATTATGGAAAATACTCTTTATCTGGATATAATGCTGAGGAATTTCCTAAAGTTCCAGTTCTAGAAAAACCTTCTGCGGTTGCCGTTCCTACAACAACTTTGCAGAAAGCCATAGAAAAAACTCTTTTTGCAGCTGGAAATGATGATCTACGTCCAGTTATGAGCGGTGTATTCTGCCAAATGGATAGTAGCAACATTACTTTCGTTGCTACAGATGCTCACAAGCTAGTTAGGTACAGAAGAACTGACTTGAAATCTGATAATATGGCATCATTCATTATTCCTAGAAAACCAATGAATCTTTTAAAGGGGCTTTTGGGAAACATTGATGGTGAAGTTAGTCTAGAATACAACGAGTCCAATGCTCAATTCAAATTTGGAAACTTTACTTTGATCTGCAGATTAATCGATGGTAAATATCCAAATTATGAAGCAGTTATTCCTGCTGATAACCCCAATAGAATGACCATTGGAAAAACACAATTTTCAAGTTCACTGAAACGTGTTTCTATTTTTGCCAACAAAACAACTCACCAGGTTAGATTGAAAATCTCCGGAAGTCAATTGATTATCAGTGCTGAGGATCTTGACTTTTCGAATGCGGCTAAGGAAGAATTAACTTGTTCTTACGAAGGAGAAGATATCGAGATCGGTTTCAACTCTAGATTTTTAATGGAAATGGTAAACAATGTTGATTCAGAAGCACTCGTGCTAGAGTTGAGTGCCCCTAACCGAGCTGGTATTTTATTACCTGAAAGCACAGCAGAAGAAGGTGAAGACATCCTTATGCTAGTGATGCCGGTTATGTTGAATAATTAATCTTGAATTATATATATAAAAAGCCTCTCTGTTCTCAGAGGGGCTTTTTTATTTTGAGAACTAACTTAAATCATATTTTGGGAAATGGTTTTGAAATATTTTAGTGGAATTAAAATTATAACCTATCAAAATGGACATAGCCAACAAAATTTTTGTTGTAACAGGAGGTGGTAGTGGAATGGGACGAGAATTAACCATTCAACTTGTAAAAAAAGGAGCTAAAGTAATTATTGCTGACATCCACCAAAAAGACATGGATGACACCTCTAAAATAGCAGGAATCGATCAGGTTTCTACACACATCGTTGACATTTCCAATCGTGAGGAAGTGACAAATTTTGCTTCTGATGTGATTGATCGATATGGATATATTGATGGATTGATCAACAACGCTGGGATCATTCAACCATTTATAGACATTAAAGATCTTGATTATGGTCAGATAGAAAAGGTCATGAATGTCAATTTTTATGGAACCGTAAACATGACCAAAGCATTTTTACCTACACTTTTACTGCGCCCAAGCGCTCACATTATGAACATTTCCAGCATGGGGGGATTCATCCCTTTTCCTGGGCAATCGATTTATGGGGCTTCAAAAGCGGCTGTAAAATTATTTACGGAAGGCTTATATGCAGAATTGCTGAATTCTAATGTAAATGTCACAGTTGTTTTTCCTGGAGCTATCGACACCAACATAATGTCCAATTCTGGAGTGCAAACCAAGGAAGAAATGGACAAAACAAAAGCAGAAGCAAAATTCAAAGCTTTACCTGCTCCAAAAGCAGCCGCATCAATGATAGATGCTATCGAAAAGAATAAGTTTCAAATAAGAGTAGGTAAAGATGCTAAAATGATGCACTTCCTCTATAACCTCAATTCCAGAAGAGCTATTAATTTCATCACCAAACAAATGGCTAAAATGAAGGACTTCTAATTCGTAATTAAGAAGTCATTTAAAGATTTTTTAAAAACTCCATCGTATCAACTCCATCCGCATAATCCCATAAGGCAGGAACCTGAGCGTTTCCAAAAGGAATATCCTTTTGGCTAACAATACACTGAATTTCTGATTGATGTAATTTTAGATCATCTCTAAGCTTCTGCTCATCATCATAATATTCATAATACAACGTCCCGATAGGCGATGTGAGACTAGAATCTTCCTTCATCAGAACAAATCCATTCTCAAGCAAATCAAATCCTTCCAACATAAAGATGGCTTTATGGTAATCATAATTATTCCCATATTTCTTATTGTAAACCACTTCCTGATAATGAAACAACCCACCAAATATCTTGTTAAGATCATATCCTTTAGGTAAATAGAGCTTGGTCACATTTCTGCAACCCAAACCAAAATATGCAAAAATATCTGTAGCTAAATTCTTCAATTCTTCTTCTGCTTCCTGACCAGATATTATTGCAACTGACGTTCTGTTTTTTCGAATGATGTGCGGATATTTTCCAAAATACTGCTCAAAATGACGAGCTGTATTGTTACTTCCCGTTGCGATTACAGCATCAAAATCTACTAATTTAGGTCCTACTATCTGAACAACTTCACTCAAATTGTCGTCAAACAATCTCCATACATCCAACAAGGCCGGTAATAATTTATTATCATCACTACTCATTTTGATCTTTGCAATATGACCACTTAGATAGACACAGATCAAATCATGAAGTCCAACTAACGGAATATTACCTGCCATAATTATCGCAATTCGTTTAGAATCTCTATAAATTGGAGCGTATTTCTTCATCCAGAGGATCAAATTATCCTCATTCAAAGCATCACCCCATGCTCGAAATGCTCTTAACACTTCCGAACGTTCAAACCATCCATTATGTATTTTAGCCTGATTTACAGCTACTTTTAACTTTTCGAATTCAACCTCAGTAATCCCCAGATCAAATCCTTGCCAAGCCTCGTCCTCACCAATTGATCTCATTACATTTCCCAATTGTACCAATGCATTTATTTTTGAATCTGGCATCATCTATTTATTTGTGTTGTAACTTTGTCCAAAATTACAAAGATTAGTAGCTATGGCAATCAAAATTACAGATGAATGCATTAATTGCGGAGCATGTGAACCAGAGTGTCCGAATAATGCCATCTACGAGGGAGGAGCAATGTGGAAATTCAGTGAGGGAACATCTTTGAAAGGTTCCTATACAGGTAGAAACTCTGGAAATACAGTAGATGCAGATTCAGAAAATGAACCTGTAGACATGGATGTATATTTTATAGTTCCTGATAAATGTACAGAGTGCAAAGGATTCCATGACGAACCACAATGTGCTGCAGTATGCCCAGTGGACTGCTGTGTTGATGATGAGGATATTCGAGAATCAGAAGACGAATTATTATCGAAAAAAGACAGTCTCCATCTCGGTTAATTTTATGTAACTGTAAACGAATTCATTCGTTATATAACCATCACAAAATTACGTGATGGTTTTTTTGTGGCTTGATTTTAGTAAGTTGTATTGTATGAAATTGTTGTTGAGCATATCTTTTCTTATTCCTTCTCTGATATTTTTTTCTCAGGCTAATCTAGAGAAGATCAAAGAATTGGAACTTGAAGCTGTAACTTTATTACACGAAGCAAGAAAGTTCAATACACTCCCTGAACAACATGAGAAGAATCAAGCCTTCGAAGAGAAGATTAGAGAGTTGATGGAATACAATGAGACGTTTACTCATGATTTTGACACGCTTGCTAAATTGATCAGCACTATTAAATCTCCTGATGGAGCATTCCGTATTTTCAACTGGAATATGGAATATGGAGACTTTAAAGAACACAAGTATTATTGTCTGATGATGAAAAAGGATCCAAAGTCTGGAGAATTTGTGATCATCGAATTATTTGATCACTCTGCAGATTTTTTCGAAGATGTCGAATTCAAAGCGCTCACCGATAAAAAATGGTATGGATGTCTTTATTATTCAATCATTCCGATTCAGAAGGGTTTTAAAACACAATATACCCTACTAGGATGGGATGGAAATAACATGCTCAGCAACAAGAAGATCATTGAGACCATGAAGTTCAATAAAAAAGATGAACTGAAATTTGGAGAAGCAATGTTCAAATCTGAGGAAGATAAAACAAAGCGAAGGGTGATTTTCGAATATACCGAAGAAGCGACAATGTCTGTTAAATATCAAAAAACAAAAAAAATAGAGATGATCGTTTACGACCATCTCAGTTCGATTGTGCCCGGTGCCGAAGACATTAGTCATGGTCCTTGGAGTGGTCCAGATGGCAGTTATGATGGGTATGTTCTAGAAAATGGCAAATGGATCAGACTGAAGGATGTGGACGCCAGAACGGATAAAAAATTCAAGACCAAATACAATGCTCCAAAAGAAAATCGTTAGTCTATTTGTTGTTCTTATTTCTTCTATCGTTTTTTCTCTGTTTTACTCTCAGAGCTGTGACACTACCTTGTATGAAGTGGTAGAAGAACAACCAGAATTTCCAGGTGGCATCCAAGAGATGTATGCTTTTTTAGGCAAAGTAAAAACCCCAGTCCTCCCTGATACAATGGCTGTTCTTGGTAAATACTACGTAAGTTTTATCATTGAATGCGATGGTTCAATCTCAAATGTTACTTCTATAATAAATGAAGATCATCCGGTTTCAATAGCATACGTTGAGCATGTCAAAAAAATGCCAAAGTGGAACCCTGGCAAACAAAATGGGATACGGGTACGCGTCAGATATACTTTACCCATTCATATTCATTGGAAATAATTATTTTAAAGAATCGAAACTCGGTATATCCTTAAGATAATCCAGTTTCCTATTTTCATAATCTACATAGCCAATCACATGTCTGATTCCGTTTGTCAACAACAAGTAATTCACCTGCAACTGAGAATTGTATCTTAAAGCTTGATCCAAAACTTCCTGAGTGATTTCGACTTCAGGTGCTTTGCATTCAACCAATAATACAGGCTTTGCTTCATTATTGAAACAAACTACATCAAATCGTTTGTTCATGTTATTAATCTTGACAATTTTCTCTACTCCGATCAAACCGGACGGATAGCCTCGTTCCATCACTAAAAACGCAATAGTATGCTGACGTACCCATTCTTCTGGAGTAAGCACCACCCATTTCTTACGAACTTTATCTAAAATCATCAATTGATCAGCATCACGCTTGACATCGAACTGAAACGGAGGGAAATTAAGTTTTTGCAAAGAATATTTGTTTGAATTGGATAAAGGTATGGAATTCGTACATTTGTGCAACATAAACAAGAAGGATTGAAATCTAAAATCCTTCTTTATCAGGTAAAAGATATGAAGACAAAAGAAGAGATCGTAGCCGATTGGCTCCCAAGATATACAGGTGTTCCATTGGATAAATTCGGAAAATACATCCTACTAACTAACTTTGATAATTATGTAGAAATCTTTGCAAAGAAGTTTAGTGTTGAGATTGAGGGACAGGACAAAGCTATGCGAAGTGCTACAGCAGGAGATATTACGATTATCAACTTTGGTATGGGTTCTGCTAACGCGGCTACAATTATGGATCTTCTATCTGCCATTTCGCCTAAAGCCTGCCTATTTTTAGGAAAGTGCGGTGGATTGAAAAAGAAAAATAAAATTGGCGATATGATTTTGCCTATTGCAGCAATTAGAGGTGAAGGTGCCTCTACGAATTACTTCCCTGCAGAAGTTCCTGCTTTACCAGCTTTTAACTTACAAAGAGCTGTTTCGCATGTTGTCAGAGAACATGATACTGATTACTGGACTGGTACCGTTTATACCACAAGTAGAAGAGTTTGGGAGCACGATGAAGTTTTTAAGGAATATTTAAGAACGATCCGAGCGATGGCCATTGATATGGAAACATCATCCATATTTATTGGAGGGTTTTCAAACAAAATTCCAACAGGAGCGCTTCTTTTAGTATCGGATCAGCCAATGGTTCCAGAAGGAGTAAAAACATCAAAAAGCGACAATAAAGTAACTTCTGGCTTTGTTGAAAAACACATTCAGATCGGGATAGACTCTTTGAATGAGATCATCCACGAAGGTAAATCCGTTCGTCACCTGAGATTCTAATTTATGAGTTTTGATGCGGTTCTCAATGACCTGAAAAATGGACAATATCAACCTGTATATTTTCTACAGGGAGAAGAGCCTTATTACATTGATCAGGTAAGTGATTTTATTGCGAAAAATGTTCTGGATGAGGGAGAAAGAGACTTTAACCAGAGCATACTTTATGGCAAAGATGTTACCATTCAAGATATATTGAATGAAGCTCGACAATATCCAATGATGGCCAGTCATAGGGTTGTTATTGTTAAAGAAGCTCAGGAACTCTCCAGAACGATTATTCAACTAGAAGACTATTGTAAAGCCCCAACTGACACGACACTATTGGTCATTTGCTATAAATACAAAAAGTTAGATGGCAAAACCAAAATAGCCAAGGAGTTGAAGAAAGACGGATATTTATTTACGTCTGAAGCTATTCGAGATTATAAAATGCCCGAATGGATTATTGCAGAAGGTAAAAAACACGGATTGGTTGTCGCTCCAAATGCTGCAATGCTGATGTCAGAAAATCTTGGAACAGATCTGAGTAAAATTGTAAAGACCTTTCAAAAATTAAAAATAGTTCTGGAAGGAGAAACAATGATCGATGAAAAGATCGTTTACAAGCATGTTGGAATTTCAAGAGAGTTTAATGACTTTGAATTGCAGCGAGCACTAGCTCAAAAAGATATCCTAAAAGCCAATTTAATATGTACGCATTACGGTAACAATCCGAAAAATCACCCACTTGTGGTCACCGTAAGTGTATTGTATGGATTTTTCAGTAAGCTTTTGAAGTATCATGCTGTACATTCGCAAATTCCTCAGGCTGAACTGCCGCGTGCTCTTGGAGTTAATCCTTTCTTTGTAAAGGAATACCAAGCAGCAAGTCATAAATATACCATGGGAAAGCTAGCAAAAATTATTACTTACTTGAGAGAAGCTGACCTAAAGTCCAAGGGTGTAGGAAATGCATCGACTTCCGATGCTGAGATATTAAAAGAATTAATTTTTAAGATCTTACATTAATTACCTTGCTAAAATCCTTCCAAAACTCTGGATAGGATTTACTAACGACCTCTTCGTTTTCTATCGATAGATCAACTTTCATTGCAAGAGGAGCAAATGCCATGGCAATTCTATGGTCCTTATAAGTGGCTACACTTTCAGTAGGTGACATTAATGATTGTCCAGATCTGATCAATAATTCATCATCACTAAAAATCTCCATATCAACACCAAATTTTGCTAGTTCTAACTGCAATGCAAGCATTCGATCCGTCTCTTTAATCCTTAAGGTATGTAATCCTGAAAACTTTACTCCAATTCCCAAACCGGCACAAGTACAAACCAGTGTCTGGGCTACATCAGGAGTATCAGCCAGGTCAAGTTTCAGCGATTTCACTTTTGGATGAGCTATTTTCTGTAAAACCCATCTATCTTCCTTGAATTCAGCTTGAACTCCAAGATCTAAATAATAGGAAACAACACGTGAATCTCCCTGTCTGCTATTTTTATTAAGCCCTTTCAATTTAATAGTGGAGCCAATTTCTCCCAAAGCAACAATGCTAAACCAGTAGGATGCGGCACTCCAGTCACCTTCAATCTCAATTTCGTGAACTAAAAGATGATCCTTTTCTTCTACTAAAATTTTTTGATCTTCCCAATCCATACCAACACCAATTCCCAATTCCTGCATCATTGAAAATGTCATCATCAAGTACGGTTGAGAAGTAATCTCTCCTTTTAGGAGAATTTCAAGTCCTCCGGGAATTTTAGAGCCAATTAGCATCAATGCAGAAATATACTGACTACTCACATTTGCATCTACTACTACCCTATTCACCAATTGAGAAACACCACAGATTTTCAACGGAGGAAATCCATCTTTTTCCAAATAGGTAATATCTGCTCCCATTTTCTTTAATGCTTCTACTAGAATTCCAATTGGCCTTTCTTTCATCCTTTCAGAACCCGTTAATATCCATTCACCGGATTGTTGTATCGCCAGAAAAGCGGTAAGAAATCTGAATGATGTTCCTGCATGACCTACGTTGATCTCCTTTTGCTCTTTAAATTTAGCTAGCGCCTCCATCATAACTAAAGTATCGTCCGAATCAGACAAATGATGAATTTGGATCTGATCAGGAAATAATCCAGCTAAAATCAACGCTCGATTGCTTTCACTTTTAGACCTGGTGAGTTCGATCACCGCATCAATTTTGCTATTTTTACGAGACAAATGGATCATGTGTCCAAAGGTGCAAAATTTGAATGAAAAGAAAAACTTTTATCACTGGTGCCACTGGTTTAGTTGGGAGTCATGTCCTTCTGGAGCTCCTTCAAAATCCAGAAATTGAATGCTATGCCTTGAAGAGAACGAATAGTGATTTAACACCACTAATTAACCTCTTTGAGTGGAATCAACAACTAGATCTTTTGAATAATGTAAACTGGATCGTAGATGATTTGGGAGGAGATCTCAGAGTAACTCTTAACCAATATTCCTTTGATGAGATCATCCACACGGCAGCAGTGGTATCTTTTAATCCGGATGATTATGCAGCGATGGAACAAATCAACCTCCACGCTACAAAAACATTGATAGAATTTGCCAAATCATCAGGCGTTAAGAAATTTGGATTTATTAGTTCTATTGCAGCGCTTGGTAGAGTCAATGAATCTGGCACACATACTGAAAATTCTGAATGGGTCGAAAACGGGAGCAATTCCTTCTACAGCAAGACTAAATATGAAGCGGAAAAAATAGTTATTGCCTCCAACTCTGCTGATTTTGCCACCTATATTGTAAATCCAGGTGTAATCCTAGGGCCTTGTGACTGGAACAAAAGCAGTGGAACTTTTTTCAGAACTGGAGCTAAAGGAATTGCATTTTACACCAAAGGACAAAATGGATTTGTAGATGTTCGTGATGTTGCGAAAGGAATGTTATTCGTAATGGAAAAGAGAAATTCTGGAGAAAGACATATTTTAGTAGGAGAAAGTCTACCTTATCGTACAGTATTTACTGAATTATGCAAGGCATTTGATCGAAAGCCACCGTACATGTATTCACCAAAATGGCTAACTGGACTAGGATGGCGACTAGACAAGATCAAATCTAAAATCAAAGGAGTTCAACCAACACTAACGAAAGAAACTGCTCGCAATGCGAACGGCATTTATTTTTATGACAACAGTAAAATGACCTTAAAAGGATTCGCATTTACTCCAATTGAACAAACAATCAAGGAGTCGGCCCCGTTTTTCAAAAAGTACTATTTCTGAATGGTGATCTGAATATTTTTATGAAAGTACGGATAGATCTCAGCTACATGATCGCGTTTCAGCGAGATACATCCAAAAGTCCAGTTCTGACCGTCATTGATTAACCCGTCCCCTCCTTCAGGAGTTCCATGAATTCCTATTTCACCACCTATTTTAGCATCTTTTGAAATAGTTCCATCCTTTTTTCTCTGCTCGAATCTTTTCCACGACTCTTCATTTGGATAATCAATCCAAATAAAGTATTTCCAATTCTTATGCGGATACTTATCTCTTACGCCAAAGACACCTTCAGGAGTCTTATAATCTCCTTCCTGCATTTTATCTCCTACGGGGTTATAACCTAAAACTACTGGATACCATTTGACAACCGTGTCAGCGTGTATAATGGACAACTGATAGTCTGATTTATCAATCAACACTGATAATTCTTCTGTTTTTATTTCATTATTAGATAGGATCTCCGATAGAGGTGTAGAATCAAAAGACTTCTGATCTTTTCTTAATTCAGTTGAACAAGAAAGATTAGTCATTACAACTAGAACCGCAAATATTACATTCATGATGGGTTGATTTTGAATTATACTACACATGTAATGCAAATTAGTTGAAAGGGTACGAGATTTATTTTGAAGATTATTATCCATTGAACTGAAGCTATTATTAGCTACTTCAAATTCAAGGATTCTATCAACTTGAACTGTTCCTTTTCATTTGAAAGAGGGATTTCAATTCCTCGATCTTTATCTTGTATTAGCTTGATGACATAGCCATGTACTTTTCTCCTTATCAATGTACTTAGTAAAATCGATACAAATCTGACATCAAATAGTTTGTCTACAAATAGATATGTAAGCAATAATGCTAATGAAGAAAAAGTGATCAATGCTAAAATCATTTCCACAACATCCCAATAGATCATTAATTCTTGAGATTCTCTTAATAGATCAGCAAAGATCATCGGTAATAAGAAGAGGCTTAGTAAGATTGGAACGACAAAATACCATTTCAAATCAGGATCATATTTCATGGAGTAATAATAGTGCTCCTGAATCCACTTTCTCTTAAAGATTTGATATCTCCTGATATTTCCCCGATTTCTTTTCAGAACAACTTCATATTCCCCCTCTTTATTTAAAGAGATCTTACAATATTTATTTTCAAAGTAAAGTTTTTCCATTCCGGCATATCTAATATATGAATTTCATTTGATTAAATTTGTTTCACTTTGAATGATCCTAAACATATCATTATCTATCGAATATCAGCCATAGGTGACGTGGCTATGCTAGTTCAGAGTGTTCATAACGTACTGCAAAATAATCCTGATTTAAAAATCACCATGATAACAAGGCCTAAACTTGAGGTTTTGTTTGGAGAACATGAACGATTATTCTTTCATGCAATAGATACTAAAAACTCTCACAAAAATCTGCCTGGACTCATCAAGTTCGCGAAAGAGATTAAATCTATGAAGCCTGATCTTTTCATCGACATGCACGATGTCCTGAGAAGCAAAATTATTCGGTCATCATTGAAGATTAACGGAATAAAAGTAATGGTATTCGATAAAGGCAGATCCGAAAAAGAACAAATGCTGAAAGGGTTAAAAACCTTTGAACAAGTCAACCATTCAATTGAGCGATATAATGATGTTCTTTCAAGGACAGGTTTTACACTGGATCCTGCTTTTCGTTATGTTCTTCCTGTTCATGATAATGAATTTCCATCTTCAAAAAAATTGAAAAGAATCGGATTTGCACCCTTTGCAGCTCATGAAAGTAAAGAATGGGGATTGGAAAACACTAAGGCTTTCCTACATGCTATTGAACAACAAACGGAACTGGAGGTGTTACTTTTCGGTGGCGGAAAGGAAGAAGAACGAAAGCTCAAAGAACTAACCTTCGAGTATAAATGTGTCCAATCTGTAGCTGGTCAGTACAGTCTTGAAGAGGAATTATCCATTATGAAGAGCTGTGATTTATTTATTGCCATGGACAGTTCCAACATGCACATGGCTGATCTTGTAGGCTGTAAGGTAATTTCCATTTGGATCGCTACACACCCCTATTTTGGTTTTTATGCATGGAGCAATAAAGAGAACAGCATCGTTCTTTCACAGCAGGATTACCCAGCAATTCCTCTTTCTATATTCGGGAAACTGAAATCTGAAAAAGATCTGCAAAAAGTAAATGACATCAGGAGACTTATCAGTCCTGAGATCGTTATAAAAGAGATAGCTGAAATACTAGTTTAAGCTTCTTCCAATTCGAAAGCGTAGCTTTCCATGATCTGGTTAGCTAACAACTTTTTACAAGCCTCATCCACTTTCGAAGCAGCCACTTCTTTAGATGATGCATCCACATAAAGCGTTATATGTTTTCCGATTCTGACATTCGTGATCTCACTTAGTCCAACATTCCCCATAGACTGAGAAACAGCTTTTCCCTGTGGATCCAATAACGCCTCTAATGGCATGATATCAATGTTTGCTTTGAATTTCATTTTTACGCTTTGTAAGATTATTAATGATTGAAATGATCAGGTACAAAAGTATAATAATTGGGACAGCTACGAATACATTACTTATCAACAAGGCCAATAAAATTGTAACTAGACAGGCTCCCAAAAAGATAAATCGGACTTCGTTTCCTTTCCAACCAAATGTTTTGAATTTGAGAGCTATTAGGGGGATGTTGGCATTTAAGAGAAGTGACATAGCCACAGTTATTCCAAGAAGTAAATAAACTAACCCAATCATAGAGATTGAAATCTTGTCAAAATTGTCAAACACTAAAATCGAGATAGAACTAAAAAAAACAGCATTCGCAGGAGTTGGCAACCCAATAAACTCATTTGTCTGATTAGTAGATATATTAAACTTAGCTAGTCTCACTGCTGAAAGCAAAGGTATTATTAGGGCTATCATTGGAAGTAGTAAAAACCACTTATCATTGTGCGGACTAATATAGGCATATTCAACTGCATATCTTGGAACTAAGGGCGTTTCATTAAATAGAAATAGATGACCGAGTATCAATTGTCTACATGTCATAAACATCAACATCCCTGGTGCCACTCCAAAAGTCACTAAATCCGCTAAAGAGTCCAGTTGTTTACCTAATTCTCCATCTACCTTCAGAATCCTTGCAAAAAAACCATCAAAAAAATCGAGAAATAGTCCTCCAAAGATGAAATAAGCTCCAATCCAGGGTGTATCAGAAAAGGCATACATGATGGCCAACAAACCACAGGTAAGATTGCCCAGCGTAATGATATTTGGGATGTGTTTTTTCATGCTCAACCGCCCCAAAAATAGGCGAATAATCACAATTAATTTATTAAAACAGAGTTATTATCACAAATTTGCCAAAGATCCCTAGGATTTATTAACTTTACGTATTCAATTAGTACATGAAAAAACTAACCTTTTTCACCCTATTTATTCTTTCTGGTCTCAGCATATCTTGGGGGCAGGATGACAAGACTCCAAAATACAGTAATGAATTTCTAAATATTGGTGTCGGTGCGCGAGCTTTAGCCATGTCTAATTCAATCATAGCAAGTTCTAATGACGTGACCTCAGGTTACTGGAATCCTGTTGGACTTACTGAAATAGAAAGTGATCTACAATTTGGTTTAATGCACGCTGAATACTTTGCGGGCATAGCAAAATATGACTACGGAGCAATTGCGAAAAGAATAGATGATAAAAGTGCAATGTCATTTTCTGTGATTCGATTTGGTGTAGACAACATACCGAATACAACCGAATTAATTGATAACCAAGGAAATGTGGACTACAACCGAATTACATTTTTTAGTGCTGCTGATCTCGGGTTGGTTTTTAGTTACGGACGAAAAATTAATGAACATCTAAGTTTAGGAGGAAGTGCAAAAGTAATCAACAGAAAAGTTGGAAGCTTTGCCAAATCATGGGGTTTTGGTATTGATTTCTCTGCCGTTTATAAAATAAATGATTGGACATTTGCTGCCATGGGAAGAGATGTTACCACAACTTTCAATGCCTGGTCATATACCTTGAGTGATCGAACTATTGAGGTTTTTACTCAAACAGGAAATGAGATTCCTCAAAACGGTCTGGAAATTACGATGCCGAGAATCATACTAGGGGCGGCTCGAAGTTGGGCGTTGTCAGAAAAATTCGGATTACTGGCGGAGATAGATGCCGATGTAACCACGGATGGAAAAAGAAATACATTAATCGTTGGAAATCCATTCTCTCTCGATCCGCATTTAGGTATTGAAGTTGACTTCAAGAAATTGATCTATTTGAGAACTGGTGTCGGAAACTTCCAAAGAATTACCCAATTGAACGGGAAGGAAGTGATGACAGTACAACCTAATATCGGAATCGGAATTAAATTTAAAGGAATTGCTATTGACTATGCTCTTACAGACATAGGAGATGCATCAGTTGCTTTGTACAGCAATATCTTCTCTCTTCGATTTGATCTTAATCCTAAAAAAGAACAAAAAGGCTCATATGAATAGAATTTTACTCACATGGTTCTTGGTTTTATGTGGCTTATTCTCATTTGCTCAAAATGGAAATGAGTGGATTGATTATTCTCAGAAGTATTTGGGTTTCAAGATCTACCAGACTGGTTGGTATAGAATGGATTATAGTGTGGTTGAACCCGCTTTTCAAAATATAGGAATAGATGTGAATACTATTTCTCCAGACCAATTTCAGATATTTGGTAGAGAAAAGGAGCAACCAATCATTGTTCAAGATGGAGGTGATGGAACCTTTGATTCAGGAGACTATATTGAATTTTATGCTGAGAAAAATGATGGATGGAAAGACTCGTTACTTTTTAATGATCCTGCCACAGAGATGGCTGATTCTTACTACAGTTTTGTAAATGATACGATTGTTTATTTCTTGACAATTGGGAATTCCGTTGGTAAGCGGTATGTCCTTGAAACAGATTCGTTATTTTCTAATTATTCGAGAAGTAAGTTCTGTTGGGTACATAAACACAAAAAGTATAACAACACTTTTAACTATGGACCATTGTTTTACAATCAGTCTTCGCCAGTTTATGATGATGGTGAAGGATGGACTTACCCTGCCCTTGTTTCTATTAACCCTAATCAAAATAAGGTAATTACCGATATTCAAACCAAGAACTTTTACACTGGGGCGGATTCCCCAGACGCACTTTTTAAATCGTCAATTAGCAGCGCTTCGGACCCAAGTGTTCCAAATTCTATCAACAACCACTCTTTCCGAATCTTTTACAAATCGAATTCAAGCAGCTGGCAATTAATTCAAGACTCTAGTTTCGCAGGATATAAATTAATTAAAAACGTTCTCCATATAGAAACTAGCACCTTAGATTCTCCAACAACAAAAATTCAACATAGAGGAGTAAATATTGGGCAAGGAGATCTTGAAAAACTGATGCTTTCCTCCTTTTCACTTGACTATCCTCATACGTACAATTTTGAAGGTCTTAGTTATTTTCCTTTCTACATACCAAATTCAATTTCACAGAAACAATCTATATCTATTTCGAATATTATTGGATCAAATCTCAGATTATTCGTGATTAATGATGATAACGGAAAGGAAATTCCTATGATTGATAGTTCGGGATACTATAACGCAGTTATTCCTAATAACGTTAGTAATGATTCCATACATCTGATTGTTTTAGACACCGACAACTATACATCTGTGAATGAGTTGTTTTCAATTAACGGAAGTGGGCAATTTACGAATTTTGGAATATTATCTCCAGAAGATGCGTACCTAATTATCACTCATAATTCCCTTCTTCCAAGCGCTTTGGATTATGCGAATTACAGAGGATCCATTAACGGGGGAAATCATGATGTAATTCTGGTTGATGTTTATGAACTTTATCTTCAGTATGGAGGAGGAATCGAAAAGCACCCTGTGAGCATTAAGAATTTTGTCAAATTTGGGGTTGAAAATTGGCCAAGCCCTCCTGGCAATTTGTTTCTGATTGGTAAATCAGTGAGTAATCATGCTAACGATGGCGGGAGTCGTGAAAATACGGCTGCATTTCATAAAAACCTAGTCCCAACATGGGGTTATCCAGGTAGTGATAATCATCTAACTCAAGGAATAAATGGCTCAGGAAAAAGTTTTGCAACCCCGACCGGGCGATTATCAATTTCTTCAAATAATGAGGTACTAGAATATTTAGATAAAGTAATAGAATATGAAAGTCACCAAAGTTCAGCATCTACATATGATATTCCGAATAAAGAATGGCAAAAAAATGTACTTCTTCTTGGAGGCGGTGATGACTTATTAACTAATAACGTAATTACGGCCTACAATGGTGTATTCAGAAACCGACTTGAAGATACTGCGTTTGGCGCAGTTGTTTTTGAATATTATAGAGATCCATTCGCAACCACATTGGATTTAACGACCTATTATGCTGTACAAAGTCATTTGCGAGAAGGAGTGTCAATTATTAATTTCTATGGTCATTCATCCGCTGGAACTGGTTTCAGTTTAAATATAGACGATCCAGAAAATTGGGACAATAATGGCAAATATCCTGTTGTAGGTGGACTAGGCTGTTATACTGGTGACGTTCACAATCAAGACGATCATGTTTATGCGATTGATCTTGTTAACATACCAGATGAAGGCGCCATCTGTTTAGTATCCCCTGTAACACAAGGATTCCTTACAAACATTGGATATTATTCAGAAATCTTTTATAGCCAACTAGCTAACGAAAACTACGAAGAGAGTATTGGGCTTCATATGAAAAGGACTTGTGATTCAATTTACAATCTGCAAGGGGCTGCCTATTGGAGTATAACCAATGAATCGAATTATACAGGAATGTCCTTGCAGGGGGACCCGGGTTTAAAAGCTAACTGGCATCAAAAACCTGAGTTAGTTTTAGATGAAAATCGAGTATGGACTGTTCCTTCTCAAATAGATCTTTCAGTGGATTCGTTTGAACTTTTTATAGTTTCTACAAACATTGGAAGAGCCTTTATAGGAAACCATGACTTGGTCGTTGAACGTGTTGGTCCAAATGGCATTGACACGACAGTAATAAGAACTTTGTCTGAATCTTATAACAGGGACACAATTATAATTAAACTTCCTACTAATCAATCTACTACTAGTGGTTTAAATCATTTTAACATAAGCATAGACCTTCCAACATCTATAATAGAAGAACAGCAAGATGAAATTTCAAATAATCAAATTGTATTCAGCACCTATGTTACCTCTAATGGACTTGAACCAATATGGCCCTATAAATATGGAATCATTCCATACGACACGGTCACTTTAAAAGCCTCAACGCTTAATCCTTTTGAACCAGAAAGAGAATATGTGATCGAAATTGATACCAATCGTAATTTTAACTCACCATTCAAAAAGCACCAATACTTTACAAGTTCTGGTGGAGTTATTGAAGCTCTCCCTCAGAATTGGATCAATCTCTCCGGGGGATTAGATTCTTTAGTATTTACAGATAGTACGGTTTATTTTTGGCGATGCAGTGTGGACAGCGCGGTTAAAACTTGGATGGAAAGTTCTTTTCAGTATATTCCAGGAATTTGGGGATGGGGACAAGCCCATTTCCAACAATTTTCAGACGACTATTTTCAGGGGATAGATTATGACACAAGCCTACGGGAATTCCGATTCGGCTCAAACTTTTCTACACTGCATATATCAATGAACTGTAATTTAGGAATCTGGTCTACCAGTTCATTTCAGAATACGTCAATATCACTAAATGGTAATTTATTGGACTATGGAGGCCCCGATGGTCAAGCTGCGATTCTAGTATCCGTTATTGACCCCTGCACTCTTGAAAACTGGGGAACTCCTCACTTGGATGCTGATGGCATCATACATAATGAAGACATGTGTTTTGGACAATACAACGGTGATCCTGATGTATGTCCAGGAACAAGTTTAATGGGACGGGATCGTATTCATGGATTTTTTGTCTTCAGATATAAAGACGCTGACGAAATGGATTCCTTGACGGTATTTCTTAACCAAACCATTCCAGATGGTTATTATATTGCAGCTTACACCTTCATTCCTGACGCATACACATCTCCTACAAGCTTATACGGAGCAATGCCTCCGGGACTTGTTACAGCCTTTCAGAATTTAGGAGCTACGAATATTTCAAATAATCAACCTGATGATGGCTGGATTTTATTTGCTCAAAAAGGTCTCCCATCGAACACTGTAGAAATACATACCCCTGATACGATCTCTTCTGGTATATCGTATCCAACCCAGAACCTAACTCTATTTGACACCATACAGGGGTGTCAGGTGGGTTATATCGTTTCAGAGGTTGTAGGGCCAGCATTTACCTGGGATAGAGTTATTTGGGAACATCATGATTATGAACCTGTCAATGCGGATAGTACTCAGTTGAGGGTATATGGAATTACGTATAACAATAGTGAATCTTTATTAATCGATACATTGATGAATGGAACTGACTCTATTTTACCACTTGATCAGTTAATCAACCCAAACATTTACCCAAAACTACGGCTTGAAGCTGAATTCCATGATACTATCGGACTTACTCCCGCTCAACTTCAACGATGGCAAGTCATCTATTCTCCTGTTCCAGAACTAGCATTAAATCCGAAGAAAGGTTTTTATATGAAATCAGCTGAATATCTAGAAGGAGACTCCGCTGAGATTATGATCGCCATTGAAAATGTCAGTCACTTCGACATGGATAGTTTGATGGTTGAATATTGGAATTTAACTTCCTATGGAAACAGAACTCTTGCCAACTACCCAAGACAAGATTCTCTTAAAAAATATGAAATACTGAGAGATACCGTTAAATATTCAACTACAGGGTTATCTGATATCAACTATACTTGGATCATTGCTAATCCATATGTTTCGACAAATGTTCAAGATCAACCAGAACAATTCTATTTTAACAATATTGCAGAACGCTCATTTAATGTAACCCATGATGAGGTAAATCCTATTCTTGATGTCACTTTCGATGGTGTACACATTATTAATGAGGATATAGTTAGTGCAGAACCTAAAATATTAATCACTCTTGACGATGAGAATCCTTACTTATTAATGGATGAGATAGCTGACACCAGCCTATTCACTATATATGTTCGTCATCCTGATCAGAGCTCATTCGAAAGAGTGTATTTCATGGATGGTCCAACAGAGGTACTACATTTTGAGCCAGCACAGAACGAGCAAAATAAATTTACGATTGAATACAATCCTAAATTCCTGAAAGACGGAATTTACACCCTTCAAGTTCAAGGGAAGGATAAATCCAATAACGCAAGTGGTGATTATAGCTATGAAATAGATTTTGAGGTGATCACAGCATCATCAATTACACATCTCTTTAATTATCCGAATCCTTTCTCAACGAGCACTCAATTTGTCTTCACATTAACCGGATCTGTAATTCCAGATGAAATGCAAATTCAAATTATGACTGTAACCGGCAAAGTTGTTAAAGAAATCGACATCTATGATCTTGGAGATATTAGAATTGGAAACAACAGAACTTCCTATGCCTGGGACGGAAGGGATGAATTTGGTGATCAACTTGCCAATGGCGTGTACCTGTATAGAGTAATAGCGAAAATTGATGGGCAGGATATAGATCACCGATCTACTTCCGCTGATAGTCAGTCCTTTCACAAAGGATTTGGCAAGATGTACCTGATGAGATAAAAGTTAACTACATTTGCCCGATGAATTTTGAGCTAGAGAAAAAGTGGCGGGATCTTGTAAGTGAAATCTCAGTAAATTTTGATGAAAAATTAGATTTACAATCTATCATTTTCTTGATAGGTCTTCAGGAATTAAATCTAGGGTATCAAAAACTAAAGAAAGATCAGAAAATCGAAGTGATGCATATCGCTATCTGTACCTTGCTTGAACCTTACGGATATTACGAATTCATGGGTAAAGATGATGATGGCTGGCCACATTTCACCAATATCAATCCCATTCCGCAACTGAACGAAACCGAGCAGGAAGAACTAATAAAAGAGGCCATCATAGATTATTTTCTACGCTCAGCACGTCCTCTTTAGACACTTTCGCAATATTTTCTAGGTTGGTATTGGTCAATTTATAAAATAAGATCACATCAATAGCCATATGAGCAGACATGGCTGATAACAAACCTAAGTAAACATCCATGTAACCGATACAAACTATAAAGGACGTCATTAACAAACCGTATACAAATATTATCTTGTCAAATGGATTTAAATATCCATGAATCAATACAAACAATATTGCTGCAATTACAACCCCTAAGTAATCCTGCAAAATTCCACGGAAGAAAAACTCTTCACCAACACCAGCACATAGACTTAAAAAGAAAATTGTAAATACGCTAAGATTAAGTGATTTAACAACATGACCATACTTTACTAAAACTGGTCTCATATAGTTTGACTTTACCATTTGCCAAGCAAGAAAACCAAACAGCGAACCTACTGCACCACCGACTATTATTTGAATAAGCATATTAAAATCACTACTAAAGCTATTAATAATTGTGGAATAGGTGCCTTCTATAATACCATACAACAGTATTCCCAAAACAGGAAAAACAACCATGGTCAAAATGCCCAAACCATATATTTTTAAATTCTTGATTTTCATCCAAAAAAAAACCATCACTTTTGGTGATGGCCTTTCAAATATTTAAATTAAAATTACTCTCCTTTATTGGCTTCCGCAGAATCATCCTTGTCATGTTCTTCATCATGATCTGGATCTGTAATACCATTTGAATCATTGTTATTATCAATCACCATTATAGCAGTAGCCTCCGGAGCTTCTCCTGATATTGACTCACAACATTCTACTCTTTCCTTCAATGGTTCCATCTTGGAACAACTACTGACAAGAACAATTGTAAGTACCGCTAAAACTGATATGATCTTCTTAATATTCATAGTATTATATACACTAATCGAAGCAAATATATACAAAATATTTTTAACTTCCTATACTTATACTAAATAAATTCAAAAAGGTTACCCTTCTTCCAGAACAAGTTCGACTCGAGTTCCTTTTGCCGAACCATCCTCGTTATAGATTTGGTAGGGACCTACAATCGTCATCTTTTGTTGAGTAACTTTTTTCAGCACTTCTATTCGACCAGATGTGATCAACATCCCTTTTGAATGATGGGAATTATCAGTTTTATTCTTAAGACTTTCATCAATTCCTATCCCATTATCTTCAATTTCAAAAACAACATTTCCCCCTCTAGGAAAAATATTTACCCATATTTTGCCTCCTGATTCCTGAGGAAGAAGACCATGCCAAATAGAATTTTCGACAAAGGGTTGTAAGATCATAGGCGGTATCTGAATAGCTTCCTGATCCAGCGAATCATGAACATTTATTTCGTACTCAAATTTCTGCTGAAATCTCATGTGCTCCAATGAGATGTATAACTCTAATCTTTCAAGCTCATCCTTCAGTGAAACGGTACCGGTATCATTCACTGATGAATCCAGATTCTTTCTGATGAGTTTTGCAAAGCTTGTTAAGTATTTATTAGCAGAGATCCTATCTTGAGTATTAATATAATATTGAATAGAATTTAGGGCATTAAAAATAAAATGTCTATTCATACTTGCATTCAAGGTTTGCTGCTCCAATGCTAATAATCTTGATTTGTAATATAATTTTTCAGTTCTCTGTTTCTGCTCTCTAGAAACCTTTCTTCTATGATAAACCATATAAACCAAGGCTGACATCGCTAAAAACATCAAAATTAAAAACCACCAAGTTAAATAGTAGGGTTTTCTTATCTCGAAGGTCAAAGACACAGGATCCGACCAGTTTTTGCCATCAATACTAGCAATAACGTTGAAAGTATATGTCCCGTATGACAGATTAGGATAAGTGAATGAACTTTGATCTATGGAAGGCGTCCAATCTTCATCCAATCCATCCAGTTTTATTCTATAGACAACTTCATCCGGGTGCGAAAGACTGACTCCCTCAAAATAAAATGTCAAGTAATTTTGCCTTGAAGACAATGACAATGATCCTGGAAGTTTTGATTTTGGATCAACAGAATTAGAATATTTTGTCCAATCTGTTTCCTTAAGATCCAACTGCATAGACGTAATCTGAACTTTTGGAATAAGATCCAGGATCTCATTTCTTCTCTTTGAACGATCAAACCTAACCGTTCCATTTCCAGTACCCATCCAGACACACTGATCTTTATCTACAAAAACAGCATTCAAATTGGTCTCTACACTTTTTAATCCGCTATTTTTTCGATGATGAAATACTCCCTGACCAGGTGAACTCAAGAAGAACTTAAGGTCTACTTCAAATACTCCATTATTCGTTCCTATCCAAAGGTATCTATCTCTTTCAATGGCCAGGAAATTGATAAAATTAGCACCAAATGAACTGTGCAATACCATTCGCGTTACTTGAAATCCATCCGTATAGTATAGTCCATTACTCGTCCCTATAAACCAAAGTGAATCCTTAAAATTCTTGATACAATAGACTAACCTATCTTCCAGTTGATCATTGTAGATCCAGGGCTCAAAAAAAGTTCCATCGGAAACTACTACCCCATTTGATGTTCCTAACCAAATTTGGTTATTGATACCTTTTTCTATGGTTCGAATGCTCTTTAACGAAAAATTATCAGATGAATTTATCGCATATGCTGTATCTGAATTTAAAATCCCCAGACCTTTAGAGGTTCCTAGCCAAATATCTCCATTCGATTTGTTCTCGTATATAGAAGTAACCTTGTCTGAAGGCAACCAATCCACCTTTGCGTAATTCTGTATTTGACCTTTTTCGAACAGTACCAGTCCATTCGATGTCCCAAACCAATACCTTCCCTGAGAATCTTCAAGTGAACTCCAAACCACATTATTCAATATCGAGCCATTTTCTACATTGAAATAATCAAATGACTGATCTTCTGATCTTACAATTCCGTTATTATAGGTTCCAAACCAGTATTCTCCATTTTTACTCTGAAATCCAGTCATAACATATTCTGTGGATAAGCCACTAGAAGCATGATAATTCACAAATTCATCACTTGTAAATCTGAAAGCGCCCGCACCATCACTCGCAAGCCAGATATTACCCTCTCTGTCTTCACAAATTGTTTCAATATTATCACTTGGCAAACCATTCTTTGTGCTGAAATTTGAAAACCCATCGTCACGAAGAACCGAAACACCACTTTTACTGGCACACCACACCCTATCCTCACTATCGATAAAAATATTCCTGATGAGAGAGGAAATTAGTCCATCTTCGTATGAGTAATGATCCAATACTCCTTTTCTCCAGTGATAGATTCCTTCATCATACACACTGAGCCAAAAATCACCATTTCGATCTTGCTCAATATCAGACACGTTCAATTCGGATCCATCTATCGTAACATTATTCCAAGTATTATTGGCATCAAAGTACCCAAGTAGACCATCTCCAACTACCCAAAGCTCATTGCTTGTGTCTTCATAAATTCTTCTGATATTCTCAAATGTTTTGTCGATTAAAACTTCCATTGAAGTCTCCAGCATTAGTTCTCCTTCTTCGTTCAGTTTGATCTCGTAAATTTTATCGTCCTTGTTGGCAAGTATCAACGTATTAGATGAAGTCCTAAATCCTGCTGCAGCTACATAGCTACCTTTTAGCGCATCCGTAAGATCGTAGGTAATAATTTCTTTTCCGGCTATTCTGGTAACTCCTTTATTCGTAAACACCCAAGTGTATCCTCCATATTGTTTTAGATCAGAAACAATATTATCCACCAATCCATTAGAGGTACCGAAATGTTTGAAATCCTTACCGTTAAATTGTGCGGCACCTCCAGCCGTTCCAAACCAAAGATATCCTTGGTCATCAGAAGCGAGTGCATAAACCTGTGTTTGAGGAAGACCATCCTCCACTGAATACTGAACGAAACTATACTCCTGAGCCCGGAAAGTCCCAGTAATAATTAGCAGAAATATTAATAAATATAATTTCATGTATTTCTAATGGCGAAAACTTTGTGGTTATAACGGAGTCTAATTACCAATGGTTTCTCCCATTTTTAAGAGTGTCTCAAAACCATTCTCCGAATTATTCAATAAATCATCCGAAAATGAGATTTTACCCTCCTCAAACAATAATATTAAAGTGGAACCTCCAAAGTAAAAATAACCTTTTTCATCTCCTTTTTTTACGAAGGTATTCGCCTTGTAGGTTTGTTGAATCCCACCTGTTAGCGTTGCTCCTACATCACAAATTAGTACAGATCCATGATCAGTTGTTTCAACCACGGTGTATTCTCGCTTATTTTCCCAAAAAATACTCATATTCCTTCTTAAAGCAATAGGAGAAACAGAGTAATAATATCCATTAATTACTTTGCTTTCTGATGCAAGACCACTAACGGGAAAATGATATCTATGATAATCAACAGGCGCTAAGCGAATGATACACATAGCTCCGTTCTTATATTTAGCTACCAACTTTTCATCCTTCAAAAAGGTCGTCAGATCAAACTCCTTTCCTTTCACAAAGAATCGATGGGCTTTTTCCAATGTCGGAAAAACAAGTACTCTTCCATCTGCAGGAGACACAATATTTTCTCCAATTGGGCGAAAAGAAGGCTCTACTTTTCTATAAAAGAACTCATTAAAATTTGAAAATCCGTTCACAGGCTCAATATACTGGTTCATATCGATGTCGTGATTAGCAATGAAAGGAGCAATCTTCTTAGCCGAAGCTGCAGAACTCATATATTTACCAAACCAGACACTCAGAAACTTTCTTTTCACTACGAGCCATAATGAAAGCTTTCCTAATGGATTTCCGTAAATAAAATTCATTGATCCTCCACCCGGAACCTTTTCAACTTCCAATTGACCAGAATTCCTGTTGATGTATTTAACTTCTATCATCAGGAACAAAAATACAGATATCTATCGTTCTACCTAAGAAGATTGATATGCCCCATGAAAGATTTTTTCTCTCCCGTATACTTGTCTGTAGCTTTTATCTTCCAAACATAAGCATCTACAGGACATGCCTCACTCTTGTAAGTACCATCCCAGTAATTTGTCTGACCAGTAGTAGCATATATCAACAATCCCCATCGGTCAAAGATCATTAACTCATAATCTTCTTCTGAGAAACCATAAACTGAAGGAATAAAGTAATCATTAATTCCATCACCATCCGGTGTGAATGTATTCGGAACATAAATATTTGAATACCCAATAATCTCCACATCATGACATACATCTGCAAAACATCCGTACATCGTTTCTACATGAAGGCACACTTCATAAATTCCACTATCCTGATCTGGAAAAGTAAAACTCGGATGCTCAAGATTAGAGGATCCCAGATTAGCAAAATTCCAATTATTTAAATCAGCAATTTGAGATTCATTGATAAATTGGATTGTAGAATTATAGATATCTCCAACAATTGGATCATGAGAAAACTCTGCAACTGGCTCTGGATAGACTGTAATAAAATTAGATTCATTCACAGTTGTAGCACAACCAAAATCACTGGTAACCGTTAAACTTACGTTGTAGCTCACATTCGAAAGCGTATTGTTTGAATAACAGTGTACCGGAAATTCATCAGTCGAAACAGTACCGTCTCCAAGATTCCAATAGTATGAATTATTAATCCCTGATGAAATGGTACTGGTATTCGTAATTATTGGACACCATTCTGTACAACCATTCGGGTTTGGAGATTCAAAACTAACTTCAGGATTTGGATAAACTACAACATCCATAGAGTAAGAATCCGTACATGTACGGTTTGTGGTAACATCTAAAGTAACCGTATAAGTGCCTGGCGCGCTGTATAAATTATTAGCAAACTGTCCCTGAGTGCCACTCGCTGGATTTGTTCCAAAATCCCAGTTCCAACTCGAAATTGAATTCGTAGTAAAAGTATTTGAGACATTACTAAAATCAACAAAACTAACCTGCGTACCATCACAGACATCAGCCGTCACAAATTGAGCTACTGGATTAGGATAAACCTGAATTGAATTGTTAACTGATGCTACACATCCCTGATCTGAGGTAACTTCTAAGTAAACACTATAAATCCCTTCTGCCATAAAAACTTCAGAAGGATTTAAAACCGTACTTGTTCCTCCATTGCCAAAATCCCAGAACTGTGAAGTAATTGATCCAGATGAAATACTAGAACTATTTGTAAAATCTGAAGAACTACCAGCACAAATATTCTCACCAGTGAAATTAGCTACCGGGGTTGGATAAACGTCAACACTTTGAACTAATGTATCCACACATCCTTCGTTTGTCATGATAGCAAGAGTGACGTCATAGGTATTTGCCGTTGTGTACGTGTAATCGGTTGAACTACCGCTATAATCCACAACTCCATCAGAAGTAAAATCCCAGTTATAGGTACTGATCACAGCACCATTGGAGTTTGAAGCGTCCGCAAAATTTATCGGTGCATTTTCACATGCATCCACAAACGTAAAATCGGCCACAGGGTTAGCAAACATCTCCACCTGATAGGTTTCAGAATCTATACATCCACTATCTGATGTTACGGTCAAAACTACATTATATTGTCCCGGGGTTCCATACAGATAGCTTGTATTTTGGTTTACATCACTACCAATAAGATCTCCAAAATCCCATTGATAAGCATCAACTGTTCCACTAGATATACTTGATTCATCAATAAAGTCAATCGCAACACCTTCACAGACATCTAACCAACTAAAATCAGCTACTGGTATAGGATGAACATAATAAGTCTCTGAAACCGTATCTGAACAATTTCCTCCGGTAGATACAATTAACGTTGCTGTGTAGGTTCCGTCATTACCTATGACACTTGAAGGATTTTGTTGTGTATTATCAATCGATCCATCAGAAGTAAAATCCCACTTCCAAGTTGAAATTGTACCATTATTACTTGTACTCTGATCAGTAAACTGTGTCGTTGCTCCTTTACAAACATTTGACACTGAGAATGCAGCAGTTGGTGATTCATTAACAGTGACTGTTTTCACAAGTGTGTCATAGCATCCTCCCTGACCTGGAACCAGTACACCCGCTACAAATTGGACATCGTAAGTACCATTTGTTCCGTAAGCATGTGTTGCATCAGGCGTAGATGCATTGACTGAGCCGTCTCCAAAATTATAATCCCAATAATCAACCGTAGCACCATTGGTTGCCGTTGATAAATCTGTAAAGTCAATTGATTCCCCAACACACACAGACAAAGGTGCCGCATCAAAATCTGCAATCGGAGCACCAGTGGATCCTCCAACTGTTGCATTTATCGTAATTCCACAAGCTGCTCCCTGAACAGGAATAACATCTACACTATAGTTTCCGGGTGTGGAGGTGGAAATACTCTGATTTGTTGACCCTGTATTCCATAAATATGAAGCGGCTCCAGCAGGAGCTGACAAGGTAACGGGATTCCCATCACAGATCAAAGTTCCCGGAGGAATAATTTCTAATGGAGAACACTCTGCATCAACATATGCATATCCATAATGTCCACTTTGTGAACAGTCTCCTGAAATGAACTCAATAGTTACGTTCTGACCAATATAGGCGTCCAATGGAGCAAAAACCGTTTGCCAATCCCTATACCAACCAGCACCATAACTTGTCCAAGAAGCATCTAATCCCGAACTAGCAACTACCTCATACTCTCCACAAGAAATAGCGTTTCCTCCTTGATCGTAAATATTGACTTTAAAAAATGGTTTTTCACCATAGGCATGCCCTGATGGATCTTCTAATACCACCGCATAACTGTAGGTAAAGACCGCATTATTGGCATCCACCAAAAAAGTTTGTCGAACGCTTGCTGCCAATCCTCCTGTACCTGTACCATCTCCTAATCTAAGAGAAAAATTCCCTCCATTTGGGTTGGTTGTTGAAATTCCAACCACAGGATCTGCCCCGGGAGCCATAATGGTATGTTGCGTTCCTGGCGTAAAAATCTGGGTTGCACCAACCATTTCGGCAGGATTTGTATTCACACTTCCAGTATACATCTCCCAACCGTTCAATGTTCCTTCTTCAAAATCCATGTTAACACAAGGGCCATTCGCTACCCTATTCGTAAAAAATGGATTCTCGTCTGCATTTGGAGAAATAACGGATGTAACCTGCTTATCTGGATCAGAAACCGGCAGATTCATCTCAAGAAAAGTCTTGAAATTTTGATCTATTGTATCAAAATTAAACTGACCTAAAACATAGGCATCAATGACCTGTTTGGAATAATCCATCAGCGTTCGCTGATTTTTCATCTTGAACTGTAGAGCAGGCTGATTGTAAGTTGCTTCTACATAATCCCTTGTAGCTTGAGAAGTATAGTACACTTTTAATCCAATTTCCGCTTGAGCTCTCAAAGCAGAATCAGATTGTGACCAACTCAAATTCATAGCAAATACTATTGCAATGAGTGAATAGAGTAGTTTTGACATCATGTTCATCGGTTAAATGAAGGTTGGATAACAATCGTTAGACGTATAGCTTTCCAATAGTTGCCTAAAAATAGATTATTTTTTTTGACGAATCAAGTTTTTTTTAGGATAAAATATTAACATTACCTTATCAGCCAACGTTATTCCTCGATAAACTTGAGTATTTTCGCCTTTTTCTATCAACATGCTCAAATTCAGCACAATAATATTTTGTACGGCTTTTGTCTTTTCTTGGATGAATTCAATATTTGGACAGAGAGCATATTCAATTCAAAACATCGAACATTTTGAGCTTGATGGAATATTGGACGACTCCATTTATACAAATCAGCCCACAACAGATTTTATTCAAAACTTTCCAACCGACAGTTTACCAGCAACATCTCAAACGAAAGTATGGATGTTCTATGATAAAGAGTACTTATATATCTCCGCAGAATGTTTATCCTCTTCTGATAACTACACCATACAGTCCTTAGGCAGAGATTTTGAATTGGAAAGTAATGATGCATTTACGGTTGCCATCTCTCCGCTCAATGATCAGACTAACGGGTTTTATTTCTCTATTACGCCATTCGGGACACAACATGAGGGAACCATTCAATATGGAGGTGCATTTGGAGGATCCAATGTATGGGACAACAAATGGTATAGTAATGCTGTAAAAACTCCAACAGGGTGGACATTGGAAATGAAAATCCCCTTCAAAACAATTCGTTATAAATCAGATCAAATGGTCTGGGGAGTCAATTTTATTCGAACCGATCTAATCAATCAAGAAATATCAACTTGGAACCAAGTACCACAGAATTTTAATTTTTTAAGTCTGTCAAATACAGGGACTTTAAATTGGGACAAATCGCCACCAAAAGCTGGAACAAACGTTTCACTCATTCCCTATGGGATCATGGGTTGGAATAAAGATTATGCCAATGGAACTGAAGATCAACTTAAATTAAATGCGGGTCTTGATGCTAAAATTGCTGTTACCTCATCCTTAAATCTTGACCTTACCATCAATCCCGATTTTTCTCAAGTGGATGCCGATGTGCAGATCACAAATCTTTCCAGGTTTAGCCTCTTTTTCCCGGAAAGACGACAATTTTTCTTAGAAAACAGTGACCTATTCGAAAGGTTTGGGTTTAGCATGATCCGCCCCTTCTTCTCAAGACAAATTGGTCTTTCCCAAGGTCAGACAGTTCCTATTCTTGCCGGGGCTCGTTTGAGTGGCTCGATCAATGAAAATTGGAGGGTAGGATTAATGGACCTTCAGACAGAAGGTGGTCCACTTGGTCCGGCTGAGAATTTTGCGGTGGGCGCAATTCAGAGAAGAGTTGGCAATTGGGGAAACATTGCTTTGATCGGAGTAAATAAACAACAATTTGATGCCAATAGCAATCCAATTACCGGTGGATTCAATAGAATATTTGGAATAGACTACAATCTTCAATCACCAGATGGTAAACACCGGGGTAAATTCTTTTACCATCACAGTTTGTCCAACTCTATGAATGACTATGCTCATGCAAGTTGGTATATGTACAACACCCGAAAATTAACTTTCCACTGGAACCATGAATACGTAGGTCAGAACTATCGAGCGGATGTTGGTTTTGTGCCTAGAGTTCAAAATTACAACAGTGAAACCGGGGAATTCATTTACAAGACCTATTGGAGATTAGAACCCTCGCTTACCTACAGACATTACCCAAAAAAGGGAAAAATCACCTATATCGCTCCTGAGATCTATTTCAGTGAATATTATGATGACAAATTCGTACCTACCGAAACGACCCTTGCCCCCAGCATCTATATCTTAATGAAAAACAGAAGTAGTTTCAGCTTATCTACACGATACAACCAAGTTCGCCTACTTTATAATACTGACATAACCTTCTCTGGAAATGACCCACACACTCCGGGATTTTATTCTTTGAATGATATTTATGTGTACTATGGTTCTTCACCAATAAATCTCCTGAACGTTGAAGTTGAAGCTGCTATTGGAAGGTATTATACCGGAAATATCGTTAGTGCCGCTACAGGAATTTCCTACAGAATCCAACCTCGATTCAAATTGAGCACATCCATTGAATACAATAATATTTATTTTGATGAAAAATACGATGATGTTCAGTTGCTGATCTTTAGTCCGAGAATTGATTTTCAATTCAACAGAAAAATGTTTTTCACAACTTTTGTTCAGTATAACACTCAAGTAAACAATGTGAATATCAATGCTAGATTTCAATATAGATTTCGTCCTATGAGTGATCTGTTTGTAGTATATACAGATAACTACAACGCCAATATTTTTGGAATAAAAAACAGGGCAATGGTGATAAAATTGGTATGGTGGTTGAACGTGTAATGTTACTTTTGTCCGATCAATAGTTATACGATTTAATTCGAACACCAAACATGAATAGACTTTTAGTTGTAATCGTTTTACTGCAACTTCTAATGATATCTGCGAAATCGCAATCGGTAATG
This sequence comes from Flavobacteriales bacterium, assembly GCA_020635565.1. GTDB lineage: Bacteria > Bacteroidota > Bacteroidia > Flavobacteriales_D > Parvicellaceae > Parvicella. The sequence goes on from JACJZN010000006.1 coordinate 544,802, forward strand.
CTGACTGCGGAAGAAAAAGCAAGGATGTATCACGTAGTTCAAAAGAGTCCGGTTTTAAAAAGGAATCTGAACCCATTTTTCGCTTACACCGGTGATACAGTATACTTCAAGTACAACGATGCTGAAGACAAACTAGATTCAATTGTTGATTTCGATTCTATTGCACAGCACATCATCTACGAGCCATCCTTACTAAAAGTGGACCACTACGGTCTCTCTACTGCACCAGCCGGTCTTTTAACAGAACTAGCTTCAAAGATGGCTCTTTACCAACTCTATAAGGAACTAAAAGATCGCAATAAAGAACAACCGGAAGGAATTACCGATAAAGCTTATCAATACTTTTTAGATACATTGGTTCTCAAACTACCGAATGAGGTTACACGGAGAAAAAATGGAATTGATGTTCCCAGCAAACAAATAGTTGACCTTATTGACCCTAATTACTTTTTCAATCAAAGGGTAACTGCATTATTAGGAATTCAGAGTCTTGAACAAGTGCGTCATAAAACAGTAATTGAAGCGATCAACTATGCGACCAGATCATATTTACAATATAAAGGAAAAGAGTACTTTTCAAAGATCTGTAATGCCAGACCTGAATTCACCACTAATCTGATCGCATGTGGTGACGGCAGCAATACTTTTGGGTTGCTGGATGAGCGTGAGAAGATCTACAAACAAAAAAATGAACTCGGAGACCCTGTAGGTTTAGGATTATTCACTTATGAACCTAAGTTTATCAGCGCAGGAGGTAATAGACAACAGTTAGTTCCTGAGCAATCTTCCGTTCTTCAATTCGAGCCACTTACTAATGAATACACCAATGTACATTTTAGTTTATGGGGGTTCAATCGTGATCAACAAACCACCGTTGCGGTGTATCGAGAAGACAATATGTATTTATTGTACGCTAACAAGTTGACAAAAGAACTTTCGCCCGACACCACCTTTGGAAAAGGAACAACTCTTCAATCGATCATTAAGCAACTGGAAGATTTTGCCATTCCAAAAGTGGATGAGGAAATCAATGGTAAAGATGGTATTCGAGCAAAATTGACCGACAAAGACACGAGCTATCGTGATGTGCTAATGGAAATTGTTGAAACTGAAATCGAATTATCCAATCTTAGGTACAATGGTCTGAAAAACAAGAAAAAGACAAAGAAAGCTCAAAACCACTTGGCCTGGCTTTACTCTAGAAAAAAGACCATCGAAACGCAACAAAAAGAATTGATGGAACATCTTCACGATGCAGAAGAAAGATATGCCAGATTACAGGAAAGACTGTTTGAACTGAAAAGTTACATCAATTACAATGAGATCAAGTATACTCATTTTGGATACATCTACACCTTTGAAGATGGGGTTACCTTCAATGCCAACACACAGGACCTTGTATTTCCAGACACTTTGGAATTGGATGATATACAAGTCCGATTGATCACCTTTGGAGAAAATGCACTGGCGCTCCATGTGGATGAGATCCAGTTATTGACCTCTGTTTCTAAGGGTAAACCTCAGGACTTTGATCTACATGATTTTAGCTTGACTTTTTCAGATCTATTTGCACCAGACGACTATCAGTTAAAAGAAATCAAGATCAACCAAAAACAACATTTTGAACTGAGTAAATTACTTAACTCGATTCTGGTGGAGAAAAGTGAACTTGTTTTTGATCTTAAAGGAAACGGTGTTGGAGTAATGATGGAAGGAACTGTAGTTGATGCCAAAGAAATTGAAGAAGACAGCTACCCTGGAGAAACTGACGAAGAGAAAAAGATGGCGAGAGAAAGTGACCAATATAAACCGCTTAGACTCTCTAACTTGTCATTTAAAAAAGTGGGACTGGAATTAAAACTAGACGTAACCAGTTTCACGGATCCTGTCAAGTCAAAATTCTCCTATCGTGTTGGTGGACTGAACGATTTCAAAAAGCAATATGATAAGATCACAGACAATCAACTTCTTAGTGCTTTCAGAACTTTTCATATTACAGAGCAATTCTGTCGATTGATGTGGTATTCTGTTCACAATGACTTTGAAGGTAAAGATGAGAGTAAATTGAATACAGAATTGAAGAACATCCTCTATAAGAGCAAAGTAGACATGGACGGACTTCAATTGCGGTATTCCGACTATGCCAAACTAGCTCATCCAAACATTGATTATTATGAAATGATCATGGAAGAATTGGAGAAAAAAGATGAAGAGATCCAAGAAAAATTGGGTTTGATCAAAGGTAAAAAATAGACCTTCTTCTATTCTCAGGAAATTAATCAACAGTAGTCATTGGTTCTGTAGAGAATTGTTAATTTCGTAAAAGAAAACAAATTGAACTCTATGAAAATTGGTGTATTAGGAGCAGGATCGATGGGATCAGGAATTGCTCAGGTAGCAGCGACAGCAGGACATGATGTTATCCTTGTGGATTCAAAAGAAGCGGCATTGGAAAATGCCAAGAAGAGCTTATCAAAAGTGATGGACCGATTGGTAGAAAAAGGGAAATATACACCAGAAGAATCTTCAACATTACAAAATAGAATTTCATACTGCGCAGACCTTCAGCATTTCAGTGGATGCGGAATGGTGATCGAAGCTATTATAGAAAATCTGGACATTAAGAAAAGCGTTTTCAAGAATTTAGAGGAAATCACAGGCAAGGAGTGCATATTAGCCACCAACACTTCTTCTTTATCCGTAGCAGCTATTGCGTCAGCTTGTGAATATTCAGAACGCGTGATCGGTATTCACTTTTTCAATCCTGCACCCTTGATGCCTTTAGTGGAGATCGTCCCATGTATTCAAACCAGTGAAACGGTAACCTCTACATCAAGAGCTTTGATCGATAGCTGGGGGAAAGTGACCGTTTTGGCCAAAGACACTCCGGGATTTATCGTAAACAGAGTGGCTAGACCATTTTACGGAGAAGCACTACGCATCTATGAAGAAGGAATTGCCGATTTTGCCACCATTGATTGGGCGATGACCCAAATTGGAGGGTTCCGTATGGGACCATTTACTTTGATGGATTTTATTGGAAACGACATCAACTATACTGTAACAGAAACTGTTTTTGAGGCCTTCTATTACGACCCAAGATATAAGCCATCATTCACACAAAGAAGACATGCTGAAGCAGGCTGGCTCGGTAGAAAATCGGGAAGAGGCTATTACAACTATGCCGAAGGAGCTACACAGCCTACCCCAAAAGAAGACGAAAAGTTAGGAAAAGAGATCATGCTGCGCATTTTGATGATGCTGATCAATGAAGCTGCGGATGCTTTATTCTTAAACATTGCCTCCAAAGAAGACATTGATCTGGCTATGACCAAGGGCGTTAACTATCCGAAAGGTTTGTTGAAATGGGCGGATGAACTCGGGATACAGCATGTGGTGAATTACCTAGATGCGATGTATAACGAGTACCGTGAGGATCGTTATCGTTGTTCTCCGCTATTGAGAAGAATGGCTGCCGGAAATCAACGATTCTATTAAGATATATTTTCAAAATTACAGTACCAATCTCTGCATTTAAGGCAGGATTATATCTTACCATCCGATAAGAACTTAACGGTTATGACTATCCAAGATGGTTATTTGGGAGCGTACACTGCTTCGTTCATTCATAGCGTATTTATGGGGCGATCCTAGGAGGTTTGACGTCTCCCTGACGAGTGTGAATGGACGGTGATACGACAGGCACACGAGTGACTAACGACAGAGCGTTGGAGACAGGTGTGTAATACGTAGTAATTGCGTTGGATTTAACTGGGACGATAGTAGGGAGATAGTAGGAATTTTGTAGGTAATCCATTGGGAACGAATGTTTTGAATTAAGTTTTTTTAACAACCTACAAAGAGCGTTTGGCACGATAATGCCTTTCTAATCTGGTATTACAAATTAAATACCAAATTTATGGCACGCGTAAGAGGAATTGTAAATTTTAACGGAAAAATTGGAGATCTCGTTTTCTACACTAAGAATGGAGAGCAATATGTGAAACTTGCAGGAGATCGGAATGAAAATCGTAAAAAGGCGTTCAACAAGAATAAAAAATGTGTGAGCACCAATAGAAATCGTTTAGGGATCAATTACTTCGCTACGAGTTTATATCGATTAATGAAAAGTAGTGGTTTAACCTTAGGTCAGCGCCAATTCAATATTTTTAAGAATGAGCTGCATAGTAGAATGCACTTTAAATATGAACCAGGCCGACCTATTCTTGCGTCAACTGTAAAAGAGATGATCCATGGATATGAGTGGCGAAATAACCAGCATGGACCTCCGCTATATGTTACTTATCGGGATGATGGTATCAGCATTGAAAATCTAGCTAGTGAAGTAAGATCTTTAAACCACAAGGAAAAATATCAAATCAATATCTATCGAATTATTTTGAAGGATGTATTGTGGAATGGTGAAAAGTATGCTTATACACTGCCGAAGACTCCTCCTGCTTATCTTCAGCAAGAGTGGATTTGTACGAAAGATCAAACCACCTTTGAAATTGAGATAACACCGTTGGCTGCAAATGAATTTATGGTAATGAGTATATTACCGATGATCGAAGAGCATTATGCGGTACAGAGTGGGGCGAGGTTGTGGATTTTTTGAAGTTTTACCCCTCCGCCTGTCGGCACCTCCCCTACGAGGGGAGGAATAAATTGTGGTGGATATGAAAGATGAAAGATGAAAGGATGGATGATAGACGCAAAAAGCGATTCAAGCCTGAATGAGATATCAACTGAATGTAGGAGGAAAACAGGATTTTCGAATATTCTTTTACATCCTTTTGGCTTGACCCAAAAGGATCAAAAGGTCAAGATCAGAACAAAGCTTCTGCCCGCCTCTCATCCTTCATTGATTTTCTATGAGCGTTTGGGGACTTCAGGCTTTGCCTTTGTCCAAACAGCAGGCTGCCCTCTTGAAAATCTAATGAACGCTGTTCACCTCCTGCCCCGGCTCGCTGTTCTGATCTGGCCTACGCTTCTTGTCAAGGTGTCTGTTTATTAAGTATGAGGTGCATTGAAATGGTTGGAGTTGGACGCTGGGTGATGGATTTTGGATACTGGATGATGGATGTTGGATGATGGACGCTGGATAGTGGTGATTATGAATTAGTCAATATCTGGAAGGGCACCCATGTATTGGGGTTGGTAGGTAACGAGGACAAATTTTGGGATATCGTTTTCGAACAGGGGAAGGAATCCGTAATCGTAGCAAAAATAATAAGTTTGTTCTTTACTATTGGACCAGGTGTGGGTATAGAATTTTGGGTCAAAGCCTTGGGAAAGGAGTTTCTCTTTACGGATGGTTGATTTACCTGCTTGATTGTAGTGCGCCAAGAGTCTTCGGTTCAGTTTAAGTTGTTTGTCAATTTGTTTGAATGGTGTTGTTTCCTCTTTCTTTTGCTGATAATGGTAATTTGATTTACAATACGCATTGCAGAACACCTTATCAATTCTACCCTCCAGCGGTTCTTTACAATTCAAACAGACCTTTTTCATTCCACAAAACTAAGTCTTAAACGTAGATTTATACGTATAATTCTACACTTATTTTATTCAATTAAGCAAAAAACACACGAGGTTTGCAGCATGAGAACCCCAATAGATCCTGAGGAAGAGCCACAGTATGAGCGTCTTCCAGTTATTAATTTAATGCACATTATGTTGCAACAGAAGAAAAGAATAGGTCTTTCTTTTACACAAAACGCGGATATCATTCGCATACTGGAAAAAGATGGGCGCTTTGAGTGGAATGGTTACTATCACGCCTACCATTGTTTGAATACTCCTAAAAATTTAAGTTGGATCATGGAAACCTTTAGAGGTATTGCCTGGATCAACGGGAAGAAGTTCTTTGAGCGGGCGTATTATGGTAATGGTGAGCCTCCGAAACTTATAGAACAATGGCGAAATAGAGAAAAAGAAAAGGGCAAACGATACGCTCCTAAGGAGTATCTGGACAAACTAGAGGCTAAGTGTTATTCGGAGAATACCTGCAGGACCTACATTACTATGTTTGAACGTTTTTTGAATGCTCACAAGGAGATTGCCATAATGCATATACAGGAACAGGACATCGTGGATTACCTGAGGTTTCTGAAGACAGACGGTAAGAGTATGAGTTATATGAACCAGATGCTGAATAGCATCAAATTCTATTATGAGACTGTGATGGGGATGCCGAATCGTTTTTATCAGATCGATCGTCCGAAAAAGAAGAAGGTACTACCAAAAGTATTGAGTGAGGAGGAAGTGGCTGATATGATCAAATGTACGGACAATGTGAAGCATCGTTGTATTGTGAGTTTATTGTATTCTGCCGGTTTGCGCAGGAGTGAGCTTTTGAACTTAGAGATCAAGGATATAGACAGTAAGCGCATGGTGATCTATGTGCGTGACGCCAAGCAAGGAAAGGACAGGCATACCCTATTGAGTGAGCGCGTATTGAAGGATCTGAGGGTTTATTTTAAGGAGTACCGACCTAAGAAGTATTTGTTTGAGAGTCCGGATGGCGGACAATACTCACATACCAGTGTGACAAATGTGGTAAAAAGAGCAGCAGAATGGGCAGGGATTCAGAAGAATGTGACACCACATATGCTACGACATAGTTTTGCTACACATTTGTTGGAACATGGTACGGACATACGTTATATCCAAGAATTACTGGGGCATAATAGTACGATGACGACTGAGATCTACACCCATGTAGCGGTAAATCAGATCAAGGATATACAGAGTCCAATAAATTTTTTAAATTTGGATTAAGACATAAGTCGTATAAATCACATTGATTTATTCACTTGTTAGGTTTCATCCATGAAAACAACCAAAACATACAAGTTTGATTTCAAGCGAGCTCTTGCGATGTCTGCCATGTCTTTTGTTTTCTTGTTCGTTCTCATAGTTCTTACTTTAATACTGAATGAGGGAGGATTTACTAAGAGTGATTTACTGTTCTTTGGAATTTGGTGTCTTCCTCCAATAATGGGACTTACGCTTTCTTTAAATTACTACCTAAATTCAAAGAATGTAACCATATATTTCACAAATGAATCAACGAAAATTGAGGACAATGGCTATTCTACTGAACTGCAAAACGCGGAAATTGATAGAGTAATAATAACCAGTTGCTCTACGCATCTTTTGTTCATTCCTTGGACTCATTTTGAGTACTATGCCCTATTCCAGGGTGATAAGAAAATCACCTTTAACAATTTTAGTTTGGATCAAAGTGATTTTTTTGGTGATAATCTAACAAGACACATTAATAGAGACTTAATTGAATACAAACGGACATGGTATCCTTGGATGAAAAAGTAACGAAACCTAACAAGGGCTATAAAAAATGCGGGCAGTTGAACTAAATACTAACTTTACTACTGTCAAGCGCCAAAGCTCCGCTTTAGCGTTTTGTATAAATAAATTAAACTTAAACCGCAGCTTTGGCTTACACGCGTGCTCAATTGAGAACTTCCGCTTCTCAATTCCGCACTTTTCATAGCCGGAGCGTTACCTGCAAGCTTATAAACAAAATAAAGAAAAATGGGGATACCAGTTGGAAACTACGACAAAGAATTGATAAGACGGACAAAAGAGTTGATTCAAACTTATGACGGAAAATTTAATCTGACCCTTTTGATGAATGGAATTTTAAGTTTGATTGTTCTTCCTCAACAGCACAACTATCGCGAAAGGAAATTGAATTTCATGAACAAGGATCTGAACGACATTCCAGAAATACAATTTGTTATGAATTCTCCTAATTTCATGTTCGACCCGAGACACTTTAATTACGACCTTAAGAATTTACTGAATAGAATTAGAAACGGAATTGCTCATCAACGAATTGAGACAATTTCCGACAATGGAAAATGGAAAGGGGTGGTAATCCAAGACTACGACAGACACAATAACCTAGGGTTACATCTCGAATTGAAAACTTCGGAACTTAGAAAACTGGCTTTCTTTATCGCGGACGAATATTTAAAAGAAATAAAAAAAAACTCTAAGAAATAACAATAAAATCAAAAAAATGAACAAAATTTTACTTACGTTGTCAATTATGGCTTTGTCTCTAGTATCATATGCGGAGACCATTGAAGAACAAGCAAATAAAGCTGCTAAAGAAGCATATTCAAGCGCAATGATTAGAAATATATTAATAATTGCTGGATTCGCAGCTGTCTATTTTATTTATAAGTTGGTAACAAAAAAAAATGATTAAAATATGAACAACTTGTCAAAAGGAATAAGGTTAATTCTATGTCTTGTAATAGGAATTGTCGGTTTTATTATTATACCTGTTTTATGGATAGGTTGGCAACAAAGCATGGGATTCAAAACACCTGGTGTTATTTTTATAATGTTATTTTGGGGAGCTACATTAGCTGCATTGGGTGCTATTTTAAGGTATAATCCGGAAAGAAAATCGAATTCAAATGAAGAAAAAAGCAATCACACCTTAGATAAGTCTTAAAATATGTTTAAAGATTATTATGATATTCTTAAAATTGAATATTCATCCACGCCAAAGGAAATTAAATTAGCATTTAAAAAGCAAGCGTTAAAGTGGCATCCAGATAAAAACAGAGGAGTTGATACAACTACAAAAATGCAAGATATTAATGAAGCCAAACTCATCTTACTTGATGATGAAGCAAGAGCAAGGTATGACATAGAATATCGAAAATTTAAGGAATTTAAAGAAAAAAAAGAATCTACTAAAAAAAATGAAACAAAAAAAGACAAAGAGGAGGATAAAAAAGAACCGAAACCAAAACAACAAACTGAAAACTACAATGTAGAAGACGAAACACTAAATAAATGGATGAACAATGCTAAAAAACAAGCCGTAGATTTAGCGAAAGAAACAATTCAAGACTTAAGAGGAATGACGCAAGTTGGCTTGCAAGCTGGCTCCGAAAAAATAGGAAGTCAAATTCCAGCTCTACTTATTGTCGCTTTTTTTTGTCTGATAATAGTTATATCATTAAAAACCTGTAACACTTAAACTTATGAATTCAAGAACATTATTAACCTCATTATTAGTATTTACATTCTTTATCAACATTGTTGGACAAGATTATCAGACATTCACATCAGAAGGCTTTAAAGTCAAATGCGACTGTAAATTATATGTTAATTCAACATATATTCAAATGGCAAAAAAGCAGAATATAACAAACATTAAAGCTGCTTACGTTTGTGCCGAAAATGAAGATAACCCTGAGATTGGAGTTATCAACAATATTAATATTAACGATGAATCACAGAGTTATAGAAACTTATCACAATCTGAATATTCAAAATTTGAAAAAAAATTCCTTTCACAATATGCAACAAACTTAATGAATGCTGGCATTAATTATAAATATATTACATACCAAGGAGTATCAGCAATTGAGTATACATTTGACCAACAAGGAATACCAACAAAGTCATTAATATTTTTAAAAAATAAAAAATCATATTTATTGCAAGTTGCAACGAGAAAAAATCTGACAACAAAATTCAGCACAATTAAATCAAGTTTTATAATTATCTAAGTAAATAGTAGCCAGCAGGTAACAAATTATATAAAGCATAGAGCGTTCGGAGGTTTGTAAAGGGCGGTAGGTTTCTTTGAGGGCGCCAAATTTACAATTTGGCTTTTAGTTGTTTAAAATGTAAAATCAAAATTGTAAATTTGGCTAACTGCAAACCTAAAGGACAGTGCAAACCAATGCTCTACGCTCCATATAGGGGACGTTAGGTGTAATATTGCCAACGCAAAGGGAATCTGGAAAAAGTCTCTAGCTGTTTTTTTTGTTTTTTAGATACAGAAGGTTGTTGTGCAAAGCCTGATCTGGGAGATCTGAAAATCATGTCTGAGGGACTGTTTTCGAAGAGGCACAGCATCTTAGGACTTTGCAAAGTTAGGAGTTAAAACTCATAAAGTCAAGGGATTGACTGGCCTTCTGTGAAAAAAATCAAAAAATTAAAAAATATTCAGCTAGCGTTTTCTCTACGTTTTTTAGCAGTTCTAAAAGTACATAGTCACTTCAGACTTTTCTACGATTCTATTCCTTTTTGTTCGCCACTACTACGCAATTTTTCTCTTTAATTTCCGTACATTGTACTCTAATGAAAGGAAAAAATTACTAAACCTAACAAGGTATAAACCGTATTAAAACATGGTTTATACTTTTCATTAGACACAATAATGCAAATCCAGAAAAGTAAATCGCAACCAAATAATTCACTGCAAGAATTCTATACTGAATTGGCAACAAATGGCGACCCTTTAACTGAACAAATCGGCAACACAATGCTAAAATGGATTGAACGCATTGAAAACAAATTGCCAAATGCAGTAATTTATGGTTTAACGAGTCACATGCAGTTAATTCTAATGCCAGAGGAGACTTATCGTTCAGATTGGGCAGTAAAATTAATTGGTAGCAACGGTAATTATACGGTTCAATATCTATTGCCTCGAAAGGATTCACCTTGGTTAAACGCATATGTAACTGGCGAATTTAATGACTTTGACGAAGCAGTTGCAATGACAGTGCGAGCAATTCAACTATGCGAATTATGGCCAATAGATCAATTAAGAAAACAAAACTAAAAAGTGTCTAACAGTTTATATATCAAATATGGCGCTTAGTAGGTTAAGAAGGTTCAGCGTTACCTACCTAGCCCGCCAAATTTACAATTTGGCTTTTATGCCGAAAAAATTAAAAACAAAATCGTAAATTTGGCTATGTGCAAACTTGAAATTGCAGTGCATTTTACTGCCATACTTGCCATATAAGAATCGTTGTAGCGCATTTAAAATATTTTGAGGTATAGTACGTTAATCTGTATGAAGTTTGTCTTTATAGCATTCATAATCCTTGGACTCTACAGTTGTGAAAAAGACAACGTAAGCGATAACACTTGTATTTCTATTTCTGACTATGAGATTGACTTAATCGACTCTTTAAGACTGATTAATTGTGATAGCGAGCAACTATTAGTTTTTGTCGACAATGGAGATATACGAGAATACGATATTGCACCTGGCGACACAACCTATCATAAATTCTCCAGTATTGGTGTACACACCTTGTCTTACCAAAAAGCGATAACGATGTCTGTTTCCTCGGGCACCTCAGTTAAGATAAAGGTAAAATAACGCGCTACAACAATGAGTAAAAATGCATACCTTACCTAACCAAACCGTAACGCTTTTTACTCAAAGCGTTAGGTGTAATATTGCCAACGCAAAGGGAATCTGGAAAAAGTCTCTAGCTGTTTTTTTTGTTTTTTAGATACAGAAGGTTGTTGTGCAAAGCCTGATCTGGGAGATCTGAAAATCATGTCTGAGGGACTGTTTTCGAAGAGGCACAGCATCTTAGGACTTTGCAAAGTTAGGAGTTAAAACTCATAAAGTCAAGGGATTGACTGGCCTTCTGTGAAAAAAATCAAAAAATTAAAAAATATTCAGCTAGCGTTTTCTCTACGTTTTTTAGCAGTTCTAAAAGTACATAGTCACTTCAGACTTTTCTACGATTCTATTCCTTTTTGTTCGCCACTACTACGCAATTTTTCTCTTTAATTTCCGTACATTGTACTCTAATGAAAGGAAAAAATTACTAAACCTAACAAGGTATAAACCGTATTAAAACATGGTTTATACTTTTCATTAGGTTTCATCCATGAAAACAACCAAAACATACAAGTTTGATTTCAAGCGAGCTCTTGCGATGTCTGCCATGTCTTTTGTTTTCTTGTTCGTTCTCATAGTTCTTACTTTAATACTGAATGAGGGAGGATTTACTAAGAGTGATTTACTGTTCTTTGGAATTTGGTGTCTTCCTCCAATAATGGGACTTACGCTTTCTTTAAATTACTACCTAAATTCAAAGAATGTAACCATATATTTCACAAATGAATCAACGAAAATTGAGGACAATGGCTATTCTACTGAACTGCAAAACGCGGAAATTGATAGAGTAATAATAACCAGTTGCTCTACGCATCTTTTGTTCATTCCTTGGACTCATTTTGAGTACTATGCCCTATTCCAGGGTGATAAGAAAATCACCTTTAACAATTTTAGTTTGGATCAAAGTGATTTTTTTGGTGATAATCTAACAAGACACATTAATAGAGACTTAATTGAATACAAACGGACATGGTATCCTTGGATGAAAAAGTAACGAAACCTAACAAGGGCTATAAAAAATGCGGGCAGTTGAACTAAATACTAACTTTACTACTGTCAAGCGCCAAAGCTCCGCTTTAGCGTTTTGTATAAATAAATTAAACTTAAACCGCAGCTTTGGCTTACACGCGTGCTCAATTGAGAACTTCCGCTTCTCAATTCCGCACTTTTCATAGCCGGAGCGTTGTATCCAATTTGAAAAAGTCTATATACATAGTGCTCCTGATAATTCTCAGCTTTTCTTCTTGTAAGAATGAAGGGATTGAAAAAAAACTCTATGGAGACTGGGAATTAAACAAAGTTGAGCACTTTGAAGCAGGCTGGACAATTTATCCTCCAATAAGTACGCGACCCAATGGAGTTGGATTCATTCAGTACTATGAATCGAAAGGCTCAATTTGGAGATTTAAAGAAACCAATGACTTTGAGTTCAAAGTGGTCGAGTTGAATGATTTGGTCGATTATGTTAATCCAGACATCACCTATACTTGGGCATTAGACCAAAGTGATTCAACAATTGTAATAAAGGCATCTCTGCCAAATCAAAAAAATGTGCTAATCTCTGACGAACTTAAGGTGTTGTCTTTAAACGAAGAAAAGTTGATAATCATAGCTGATTCTGTCGAAATGACCTTTCTAAAAAAATAACTGGATACAACAATGAACTGAGCTAAAATCCAAGTATTTTCTTCTTTTTATTCTCTTATTAATACACTTCTATAGTTGGGATCATACATCAATCCAGATTTTGCAATTCCATAAGATTGTTTGATCAATTTGTTTGCTACTGCTATCAATGCCAATTTTTTTGATTTTCCCTTGTTCACTAATCGCTCGTAGAGTGCTTTGCATTGTGGATTGCAATAACTAGCTGTAAAGCTGCAGAGAAATAGATGATTGCGAACTTGTTTGTTACCTACCTTACTTATTCGAGAACGTCCACGTATACTGCTCCCTGAGGTCCGTTCTGTTGGTGCCAAACCAAAGTATGAACTAACCTGTCTATCACTCTCAAAATCCTTAAATCCATTTGTGCTAACTATCAGCAACATTGCTGTCTTATCTCCTATCCCTGGTACACTTTTCAGTCGAGTATACAGGCTATTCTGGTGCTCTTTCATTAACTCCTTTAGAGCTTCTTCAAGACACGAAATCTCCGTCTTCAGATGTTTTAATTGACGCTTCAGAGAACGAACTAAAATTCCCGTAATTACCCCTTTTGTTGACAGACTATGAAGTTTGTTCTTTAACGCGGTTTGTTGCTTTAAATAAGTATCTAATGTAGTGTAGATATCTTTACTCTGCTCTACATATTCGGGGTTTGGCTCCCATAAATCTAAAACCTGTTCCTCTCCGTAATGACAGATCATTTTTGCATCACTCTTATCTGTCTTGTTGCGGTTTAACTTCATCTGGATAAAACGCTTTACAACCAATGGATTTACTACGGAGACCCTTATTGTTCGTTCATGTAAATACATCGCTAACTGATGATGATAACTGCCTGTTGACTCCATCACATAATGACTACCAACTCCATAAGTCTTCAATAATAATTGATACCCTTTATGATTGTTGGGGTAACTACTACTTCCTTTTAACACTGAATAAACATCCAACGTATCCTTGGACACATCTATTCCTACAATTTCTGTACTTTTACTCATACTTATATTTTGAAGGACAAAGACTACTGTAATACTACATCCTAAAAACAGGCTTTATGCCCAATGAACTGATCGTATTTTGGTAGTAAAAGAGAGGGGATCTTCATTGTTGACGAGCTCGTAACTCTAAAGCTATAATGACCTTATTCCTCTCTTTTGTCCTTTGATTTATACTAATAAAGATAAATACTTGGTAAACTTAGGATGGCTATAAAAAATGCGGACAGCTGAACTAAATATTAACTTTACTACTACCAAGCGCCAAAGCTCCGCTTTGACGTTTTGTATAAATAAACTAAACACAAACCGTAGCTTTGGCTTACACGCGTGCTCAATTGAGAACTTTCGCTTCTCAATTCCGCACTTTTCATAGCCGGGTCGTTGTGTCTTATTTAAAAAATTGCATTGTAGAAATATGCGACATTATATCTTTTTCTTCATTTTGCTAGCTACTTCTTGTAGTTCAACTGCAGTTGATCAAGAAATGTCTGAAAGCATTGATCAAGAAATCAAAATCATAGAATTAACTTCTGAAGTCAAAAATCTCGAAGAAGTTCAAAAGTCACCCGAATATCCTTTATATATTAAAGATAGTATCAGTTCTATAATTCTTCAAACTAACCATCTTCTTGATTCACTTATAAAGGTTAGCGGTAATGATTACAAAGAGTCTGTAAAGAAATGTGTTAATTACTTTGCTTTAGATGACATCCAAAGCAATGAGGCTAAGATGGATTATCTGAAAACATATTATGCATATAAAATTTGTGGTCCTAGTTGGGTTTCTTGTGGATTCAAGAAAGTTAATTCGGTTGACGAATGGAATAAAATAATTACTCTCACTCTAGAGAAATCTCTGTTATACAATGAATACGTGGATAGTGTTGTAGAGGTCAAAAGAAAATTGGCATACCCCGAAATTAAAGTAGAAGAACTTGGTGATTTTGATTTGGTCACATTTCATTTTTTCGACTACCGCTCCATCAGTAAAGAGTTTAAAGAATCTGCTTGTACAATAGCTTATAACGATACCACCCTCAATCGCTTGTATGCAGATAAATTGAGTGTGGGTAAACCGAAATGGAATAAATAACAAGACACAACAGTGGCTATAAAAAATGCGGGTAACTGAACTAAATACTAACTTTACTACTACCAAGCGCCAAAGCTCCGTTTTGACGTTTTGTAAGAATAAACTAAACACAAATCGTAGCTTTGGCTTACACACGTGCTCAATTAAGAACTATTGCTTCTCAATTCCGCACTTTTCATAGCCAGACCGTTGTATGCCATCTAAAAAAATGAAAACAATAGTTATTCTAATACTCTCAGCATTCTGCTTAACAGCTTGCCAGTCTGAAGAAAAAAATGAGGCAGAGGTTTCTGCATGGGGTTGGAATAATATCCGAAAAAACTTTCCTAAAAAGAATCAATCTGAATTCGATTTTTCTCCATCAGGTGAACCTTTAAATGACATTGAAGACTTGCCTAAATTGGACTCGGTTGATTTCAATCATATAGTTAAACAAATTAAAACCTATGACAATTGGAAAGAGTATTTAGAATTATACTATTACTCGCTCAATTACGCACAAGAAATAGAATTTGGAATATTTCTATCAATAGTTGAGTTTGATGGCACAACATATTCCTTTGATTTAATTAGCTTCAATGATAATGGAGAGGTTGATAGATTTGAGCCGTTAGCAAACTCCTGGCAAGCTGCTGAGTGTTTTGGTTACCAAAGATCTAGTATAGATTTCAATGAAGAAATAATGATTTCCCAGAAATTACAGAAGTGCTATGACGAAAATGCACCAAATCACCAAGCGATTGATAGTGTGGTAACCAAAACGTCATTAGAAAACTTGATTTTTAAGGTTATCGAAACCGACACGATAAAAAAATGACGGCATACAACAATGGCTAAGATAAATACCTTACCTACCAAACCGTTTACTTATCTTAGCCTAAGCGTTGGGTAGCATATGAAAAAGACGAGACATCGCTTGTGACAATAGCTCAGAACAAATATCTAGATAGTACGATAAAGACCGTTGGGATTTACTTAACACTTTACTTGCTATTCCTTTTGCTAAATTATTTAGGCCCAGGAGGTCCTTGTGCTCCGGGAATGGGAGATTTGTTCATTCTATTTATTTGTCCATTATTCATTGTCGTCCTGCTTATTTGGACGATTGTAAAAATGAAAAATGAAAAAGAAAGAATTATTTCATTATTGATCCATATTGTCGCAATGTCTTTCGTTCTTTTGGGGATACTAGCGATACTCTGAGGATAAAAAATTACGCTACCCAACAATATATAAAATCACATAGGGTTAAGTAACTAAAAAGGTTATTGGGAACTTCCTAATCGTGACCGCCAAATCACCGATTTGGCTTTTGATCCACCAAAATTTAAAAGCAAAATGCACTGATCTGGCTCAGTACTAAAAACAAAAATCGTAACTTTCCACTACCCTACGTGTTTTATACGAGGCGTTGTAGCTAATTAAAAAACCAAAAGAAAGAATGAAAATTTTAAATATAGCCTTAATCGCATTAATCACGATAAATCTAATTGGATGTACTAACCCTCAAAATGAGACAAATAACCATATCCCTGAAGATATTAAAAGCGAATCCAGTATTTTAAATGATGAACCAACTGAAGCGGAACCTACCGAAGCGCCAGGACATACTCAAGTTGGAAATGTCAAATTTACTACAGAGGCAACATTTTTCGGTAGTGAATATAAATACTGGAGTGATAATGCTAGTATTCCTCAATCTCCTTTTTACGACTCCCATTACGAGCCTAATTTGTTGGTATGTTCAACTATTTCAACAATCCCTTTGGGAAGCTTAATTGAACTATCATTTGAAGATTCAGAACATCAAGTAAGAAAGGTAGTTGTTGTAGTTACTGAAAATGATGTTTTAATTGATGAACATATTGGAATAGTAATGGAACGCGAGGCTTATGCTCAATTGTTTGAATATAATAGTGATGGATTTCTTCCTTCTCTATTCACCAAAGTTGATTGCGAAATTATAGATTATCTAAAGTATTGATAATTTTAAAATACAGTTAGAATAGTAAAAAATAACTAGCTACAACAAAGTATAAAATCACATAGGGTTAAGTAACTAAAAAGGGTAATTGGAACTAACCAAGTGTGAACGCCAAACCGCTGGTTTGGCTATTAAACTCATTAAATTAATATCAAAACTCAGCGCTTCGGCTCAGTACTAAAAACAAAAATCGTAACTTTCCACTACCCTACGTGTTTTATACGAGGCGTTGGGCACAATTTAAGAGATGAAAAATAAACTTAGCTGGAGACATCATTACATTCCACAATTCTATCTTAAAGGATTTACAAATGAAAATAATGAATTTGCCATCTATGATAAGCAGCAAAACAAAATCAAGGATAAATTATTTTCACCTAAGACTCATTTCTTTGAAAAAAACAGAAATATTATTGAAATTAAAGGTGAGAAGAGCGACAGAATAGAAACCGAACTATATCAAGAAATAGACAATGATATTTCAAACCTTTTTGAAGAAATACACAATAAGGATGCTGATTTTTTAACCCCCTATAATCTATACACCCTAAAATTATTCATCTCTTTTCTCTTCTGGAGAGTTCCAAAAAATGATGAATTAATCAATGAAATTATTGACAAATATGATTTCGAGGAATTGGGGTTTAAAATACAGCATAAGACTTCTAAAAAAGAGGCTTCAGAAGAAATTAAAAGGATGTTTAAAAATGATCCAGCCGTACGAAAAATGTATAGTTTTATTCTTCCATTTAAAACTTTCAATGTAGGATATAATGAAAATGAGGAAGAAATGTGGAAGGCAATTTCAGATAACACTAGTGACGCTATTAGATTGACTAGTGATGCTCCAATCATTACTTTAAAGAAAGATGTATTCTACGATAAAACTCAGAAAATTATTTTTCCCGTAACCTCTAATAAGCTATTGTTTTACGGAGAGACGGCAAAACAAGGAAAACTTTCTCCTAACTTTTATATCGATGCAGATGTAGCAGCTATTCATAATGCAACAAGATATGTTTGTGGACCGAATAAAGACTATTTGGAAAAAGTTGTTCAGCTATATAACCTCAGGGTAGAGTTTAACAAAACTGACGAGATAATTCCTGACTTATTTGAACACTTAAAATAACTGTGCCCAACAAAGTATAAAATCACATAGGGTTTAGTAACTAAAAAGGATAACTTGAACTAATCAAGTGTGAACGCCAAACCGCTGGTTTGGCTATTAAACTGATTAAATTAATATCAAAACTCAGCGCTCTGGCTCAGTACTAAAAACAAAAATCGTAACTTTCCACTACCCTACGTGTTTTATACGAGGCGTTGTAGCGCATTAAAAAAATGAAATTAGTACCACTATCAGAAATAAATGATAGCATCGAATTTTGGAGAGGAACTCGATTTCGCCTATATGAAATAGGACTCAATGTACCTGAAGAACTAGATTACTATGAATATATGCTAGCAGTGGTTCCTGGGGATAGCGAATATATGCTTCTGACTTGTGTGGAAGGCTATAAATCTGGAAGTGCCCTAGCTCTTGTGAAAACTGAAATTGGTTCAGGTAAACGCTGTGTTACTGCGAAATCTATGAAATACTCAATGGGAGTTGATAATGTCTATTTACTCGATGATAGTGAATAAAAAAGTAACGCGCTACAACAATGGCTAAGCTAAATACCAAACCTACCAAACCGTTTACTTATCTTAGCCTAAGCGTTGTGCTTCATGCGAGAAACCCACCGCACTAACAGGCACATTTGCTTGCCCCAACGCTAAAGGCTGACGCTTCGCAAGCAAAAGAGCCTGTTTTATCCCACCCCCTTATCCAGCTGTTAATAACTATTTGATTTAGGACTTGGATAATTCTATAAGTTTTGACAATTTTGTCAAGAATAATTTTTCTATACAATTATGGAAACATTCGGAGAGTATATCAGAAAAATACGAGAACAACGAAATATGCCATTAAGAAAACTTGCGGCATTGCTCGACATTGACCAATCTACTCTGAGTAAAATTGAAAGAAACGAAAGACATTTTTCAAAGGAACTAGTTCCCAAGCTTTCGCTAGCATTCGACCTAAACTGCAACGAGTTAACAGTAAAATTTTTAAGTGATAGAATTACATATGAACTTAAAGATGAAGAACTAGGTATTGAAGCTTTGAAAGTCGCAGAAAAGCAAATCGAATATTTCCAAAAAAAACAACATTCAAATGGCTAAAAGAAAATTGAAAGTCCTAGACAGTTTTGCGGGAGCAGGTGGTTTTAGCCTTGGTTTTGAACTTACAGGCAACTATGAAGTAATTGGTGCTATCGAGTATGATCAATGGGCTGCTGACACTTTTCAGTATAATCATAAAAACGCTAAAGTATTGGTTGGTGACATACAAAGTTACAGCGATGATGACTTGTTAAATGCCTTTCCAGACAAACCTGATATTATTCTTGGGGGACCACCTTGCCAAGGATATTCTATATGTAATCGGAATGCAGGTGACCCAAAAGACCCAAGAAATTCATTGTTTACAGAGTTTCTGAGATTGGGGAAGGTTTTTAACCCTAAAATTATGATTATGGAAAACGTTCCTAACATAATGAAGGCAAAAACAGCAGATAAAGAATTTGTGATTGACATAATAAAAAAGGAATTAGAATCTCTTGGATATTCGACTTATGTAAAAACATTAAGTGCTACTGATTATGGAGTTCCTCAGATAAGAAAAAGAGTTGTAGTGGTCGCTTCAAAAACATCTTTGGATAACCCATATCCTAAACCAACTCATTCTGTAGGCGAACAAGAACCTACCCTTTTTAATAACAACCTTAAAACTTGTCCCACGCTTTGGGATGCTATTTCTGACTTGCCTGATATTGAAGCTCGTGAAGGTGCGGAAGAAATGGACTATGATAAAGAAGCACTAAATGACTACCAAAATTATCTCAGAAAAGGGTCAGATAAGGTCTATAACAATAAAGCTATGAATCATTCAAAACGAATGGTTGAAAGATTTGCGTCAATGTCTTGGGGTCATTCAGTTTCAGATGTTCCAGACCACCTAAAACCTTACAAAAGAAACGGCAATGGTGAAATTTCAACAAAGGTTTACGACCAAAACAATCGTAGATTATTTCCTGATAAACCGTGCCACACTATAGCAGCTTCTTTCTATGCAAATTTTGTTCACCCATACAAGAACAGAAACTTTACACCAAGAGAAGGTGCTAGAGTCCAATCATTTCCTGATTGGTATGTATTTCAAGGAAAGCCAACAGTAGTGAGTCACAAACTTTTAGCAAGAGAAGGCAGAACAGAAGAAAAACACCTTTGTCAATATAACCAAATTGGAAATGCCGTTCCGCCATTAATGGCAAAGGCAATAGCGGAAAATTTATATAACGCAATAAAAACAGAAGATAATATTTTAGAATGTACGTACACGGAGACAATTTAAAACAGAAGGAAAATCACCAGACAAAATATCGTGATAACACCTCTGTATCATACTTGAAAGAAATTCGAGTAGAGTATAATAAATGGAATAAGTCAAACGAAGACTTAAAAGGACCACATATTGAAAAGAAAGAAACTGATTCAGAAACGATTAAAGAGCGAGTTAGATTGTTTTCTGAGTACAAAGACTTTATTGACGAACAAAAATACGCAGAACAATTTGACTCACGTTCAAATCTACATTCGAGTGTTTTAGAAGAGTTTATCTACTACCTATTCAAGGATTTAGTTTATGAGTTTTCTAAGGATGCACAATTAGGAAAAGCTCATGCTTTCAAAGACATTTTCTTTAACGCACCTAATTTTCGGGAAATGGTTTCCAAACCATACACCAAAATCGAAAAGAAAGACCATGATTTTGTAATTGGAGTAAATATCGACACAAAAATGCAAGTTCACGGAAGCGATGAAGTCGAAGAAGTTACACTTCAAATTCCAGCAGTTGCAATTGAGTGTAAAACTTATCTAGACAAAACCATGCTTGAAGGTTCTTCAACTGCTGCCGAACAATTGAAAAATAAAAATCCCAATGGTATTTACATTGTGGTTTCAGAATGGTTAAAGCTAACCAATCAAGTGAATTTAGGAAAGTATAAGGTTGACCAAATATATGTGCTTCGAAAACAGAAAAATACTGACAGAGAGTTTAGATATGCTGACACCTACGAGAAGAACCCCATTCATGAAGATGTTGTTGAACACCTATTTAACACAGTCAGAGACCATTTAAGCACCGATTGGGAAAAAGGTGTAGAATACGGACTAAAAAAAGGATTTCTTCTGTGACACAAAACAGCCACACACATTGCCAATCCGCTCAATCCAGCCGCACAAGCCAAAGATTGTCAATAAGTGTGTCTGAGCCAACGCACGGACAAAAAGAAAAAAGCACGAAAGCACAACAATGAACTGAGCTAAAATCCAAGTATTTTCTTCTTTTTATTCTCTTATTAATACACTTCTATAGTTGGGATCATACATCAATCCAGATTTTGCAATTCCATAAGATTGTTTGATCAATTTGTTTGCTACTGCTATCAATGCCAATTTTTTTGATTTTCCCTTGTTCACTAATCGCTCGTAGAGTGCTTTGCATTGTGGATTGCAATAACTAGCTGTAAAGCTGCAGAGAAATAGATGATTGCGAACTTGTTTGTTACCTACCTTACTTATTCGAGAACGTCCACGTATACTGCTCCCTGAGGTCCGTTCTGTTGGTGCCAAACCAAAGTATGAACTAACCTGTCTATCACTCTCAAAATCCTTAAATCCATTTGTGCTAACTATCAGCAACATTGCTGTCTTATCTCCTATCCCTGGTACACTTTTCAGTCGAGTATACAGGCTATTCTGGTGCTCTTTCATTAACTCCTTTAGAGCTTCTTCAAGACACGAAATCTCCGTCTTCAGATGTTTTAATTGACGCTTCAGAGAACGAACTAAAATTCCCGTAATTACCCCTTTTGTTGACAGACTATGAAGTTTGTTCTTTAACGCGGTTTGTTGCTTTAAATAAGTATCTAATGTAGTGTAGATATCTTTACTCTGCTCTACATATTCGGGGTTTGGCTCCCATAAATCTAAAACCTGTTCCTCTCCGTAATGACAGATCATTTTTGCATCACTCTTATCTGTCTTGTTGCGGTTTAACTTCATCTGGATAAAACGCTTTACAACCAATGGATTTACTACGGAGACCCTTATTGTTCGTTCATGTAAATACATCGCTAACTGATGATGATAACTGCCTGTTGACTCCATCACATAATGACTACCAACTCCATAAGTCTTCAATAATAATTGATACCCTTTATGATTGTTGGGGTAACTACTACTTCCTTTTAACACTGAATAAACATCCAACGTATCCTTGGACACATCTATTCCTACAATTTCTGTACTTTTACTCATACTTATATTTTGAAGGACAAAGACTACTGTAATACTACATCCTAAAAACAGGCTTTATGCCCAATGAACTGATCGTATTTTGGTAGTAAAAGAGAGGGGATCTTCATTGTTGACGAGCTCGTAACTCTAAAGCTATAATGACCTTATTCCTCTCTTTTGTCCTTTGATTTATACTAATAAAGATAAATACTTGGTAAACTTAGGAAAGCTATACGTAATGCGGGGTTTGGTACTCTATTGAAAGTAAATGAATATTAACAAACATATCGGTAGGCTGACAGTGCAGTGCTTTCTAAACCCGCACTACGCATAGCCAAACCGTTGGGCACAATTAAGGAATAGACGAATAAAAACGAAATTCACTATCTTTGTTATATGTCATTCAAAGAGCAATATAAAGATCAGTTAATTGACCTATGCAAAAGGTACAATGTAGAGACGTTGTATCTATTTGGTTCTGCTCAATCTGAAACGATGAATGAATCTAGTGATGTGGATCTATTGGTAAAATTTAAGAAATTTAATCTAGCCAAATACTTTCAGAACTATATTGATTTCAAGACAAAACTACAAGAGTTATTTAATCGCAAAGTTGATCTCCTTGAAGAGCAGACACTGTCTAATCCATACTTGATCAAATCAATCAATAAGAATAAAGAATTGATTTATGGATGAAAGAATTCAAAAATGGCTATATGACATCAAAGTTGCAATTGATGAAGTTGATTCGTTCTTTGAAGGTGAGTCTATGATCTTTGAGAATTATCAGAAAAATAAAATGCTCAAACGCGCAGTTGAAAGAGAATTCGAAATCATTGGCGAAGCTATGAATCGAATACTTAAACGTGACGAATCATTCATTGAAAAAATCGAAGATGCTGTCAATATCGTAGGGTTGAGGAATCAAGTGATTCACGCATACGACAATATTTCTGATGAAAGTATTTGGGCTATTATCATCAATCATCTACCCAGATTGAAGAAAGATGTAAATGCTCTACTGAATGAATAAATACTGTGCCCAACAAAAAGTAAAAATCACAGTCCTAACCTACCAAACCGAAACTGCGCTTTTTACTCAAAGCGTTGTGTGGCATTTAAAAAATGAAAATCCTTTTAACTGGAATACTGATAATCCTGAGCCTTGGAATATTCTCGCAGAAAATTATTTCAGGAAATATTATTGACTTTGAAAGTGGTTTTCCGGTGAAAAATGTCTTGTTAAAAATTGAGAACAAGACCAAAAATGACTCAATAGGAACTTTTATTACTGATAGTACCGGCAGATTCTCTATCAACTTAGCAAACTGGAATTTTGACGATACTATGAAACTTACACTTTCAACAATTGAGTTTCAGACAGTCATAATTTGTGATATTCCACTAGAAAAAGACACAACTGAATTATGTGATTTATATATGTATCGCAAAGGAGGAACCTGGAATGGAATGATAGTAACAAAACGCTTTCTAGGTATTCCAATAAAAAAAGAATATGGAGGTGGGACAATGAAAAACTTCATAGAACTGAATAGTATAGACGGAAAAATTACACTTAAATATTTCTGCGATGTATCTGTAGTTGCCGAGACTTCAGAGTTAGAATATATTTCAATAAAGTATAAAAAATAACGCCACACAACAATGACTAAAATAAAGACCTTGCCTAACCAAACCGTTTCCTTATTTTAGTCAAGGCGTTGGCATACATAAAAAATATGAAAAAGATTCTATCTGTATTCATTACACTTTTAATACTATCCTGCGAGGAAAATGTTTCAAATTCTACCGAAACAAATACTCCTGATGTAAACAATGAATTCAAAATTCAGGACGAATTAGAATTAACCTTTGACCCGATAATTCTTCAAGGCGACTCAATTGTTGGTTATGACACGAATATAGTTTATGTAAGGTTTATGTTTGGAGATGGAAATAAAATGCTTAATGATGATTTGTTTTTTATTTCAGAACCGTTGCAAATTGTAGATACTAATTACTCATTACTGGGAGGTCCAGGAGGTACTGAATTTATGAGGGTATATGATTTTAAAAAATTTCAAATACTTGAATACACAAAAGATTCGAATCAAGACAACTATGTGCTAGACTATACTTATTACTTCGAGCCAAAAATAGATCTTTATTTGGCCCCAACTTTAAACGAATTTGGAGATTTTATCGGTTACACTGGGGAGAACTATATTGAAGCGATTAGAAAAGAGTAACGTATGCCAACAATGTATAAAATCACATTGGGTTGAGTCACTAAAAAGGATAATTTGAACTTCCTAAGAATGACCGCCAAATGGAATTCACCGAAGGTAAATATTCCATTTTGGCTTTTGATCAACCAAAAGTTAAAAGCAAAATGCAGTGATTCGGCTCAGTACTAAAAACAAAAATTGTAACTTTCCACGACCCTACGTGTTTTATACGAGGCGTTGGCTACCATTAAAAATAATCCTTCAAACGTGAACCTAAGAAAAACGATACTGATAACATTTAGCATCATTGGATGTTTAATAACTACTTCTTTTTCGTTGGAAAAATACAGTCCAACTTTCCGCGAGTCTTTGAATATACATAACTGGAGAATCTACCTCAATGATTCACTAATATATTCGACCATAAGAAGTGATTTTCCAGATCGAGATCAAAATAAAATATGGCACAACAGCTTTGACTTAACCTTAAAAATCTCTGAAGTTACACCTCAAGATTCTTTAAAAATAGTTTACTACAACGATGTTATCTGTGGAAATGAACCAATGATTATAATTTCCGACAGTAAAAATAACATATTAGAAAAGTTAGAGAGTACCAATGTTATTCAGATTCAGTCTATTATTGATAATTATCAAGAAGTAAATGAATTCCAGATATTATACACTGAGACTTGCCCAGACGAAAAAGGAAGACTGAAATGGAATACTGGTTATTCAAATAAGATGGTCCAGCTAAAAATAATACGGTAGCCAACAAGATATAAATCACATAGGGTTAAGTAACGAAAAAGGTTACTTAGAACTTCCTAAGCGTGAACGCCAAATCACCGATTTGGCTTTTGATCCACTAAAAGTTAAAAGCAAAATGCACTGATCTGGCTCAGTACTAAAAACAAAAATCGTAACTTTCCACTACCCTACGTGTTTTATACGAGACGTTGTGCGTAAGCTGCAAAACATAATCTAACAATGGAATTTAAGTATAGAAAAGGAACAATAAAAGACAAAGGCAAATTGCAAGAATTAGGTGTTCTTTCTTATAGCCAGCATCAGCAAGCTATGACCCCAGAGAATTGGAACAAATACAGCTCTTTTATGTCAAATCCAGAAACCTTTGAATACTTAATGAACACTTCAACGTGTTTCTTGTGTGAATACGAAAATGAAATTATCGGAATGGCTTTTTTGGTTTCAAATGGACATCCAACCGAAATGTTTGAAGGCAAGTGGAGCTATATAAGAATGGTTGGTGTGAACCCAAGTTTTGGCGGAAAAGGTATTGCAAAGAGATTGACCAAGTTATGTATTGATTATGCGAAAGAAACAAATGAAAAATTTGTCGCATTACATACATCAGAATTTATGAATGCAGCAAGACATATTTATGAAGGTTTTGGCTTTCAAGTTGTCCGAGAACTTACTCGATATGATAAAAAATATTGGATATATCTTCTAAAACTTAATACAAATAGCAGTGATTGAATACCAAATAGAAAACAAAATTTCAATAGACGAATTCAAAAGCATTTTAGTAAATTCAACATTAGGTGAAAGAAGGCCTGTGAATGATGAAGAAACACTATCTAAAATGATTGAACACGGAAATTTAATTGTTACCACAAGAGAAAATGGAAAATTAATTGGCATTGCTCGTTCATTAACAGATTTTAATTATTGCACCTAGTTATCTGACTTGGCTGTTGATGAAGATTATCAAAAAATGGGAATTGGCAAAGAATTAATTAGACAAACAAAATTAGCTTCGCCAAAAGCCAAACTGATTCTTCTTTCTGCACCAAAAGCAGTAAATTATTATCCAAGAATTGGAATGACACAATGGGAACAATGCTACGTTTTGGATTATATCGAAAACCTAAAATAAGTTCGAATGATTGATTATAATGATAAAATATTTAAACCAATTGAAAATTCAGAAAATGGAGAAACATCAAGTGAAACGGTTTTTCTGTATAAACAAATTGGGAATATTTTGACTTCCGAGTATTGGGGCGGAAAAATAAAGAAGGGACATTTAATTGGTGTTGTGGATGAAAATGGAAACATAGATATGCGATACCACCAAATAAATGATAAAGATGAAATTATGACTGGAATTTGTAAATCAAAACCTGAAATTCTAAAAAATGGAAAAATTCGATTGTACGAAAACTGGCAATGGACATCAGGAGACAAATCAAAAGGAAAATCAATAATAGAAGAACAATAAAGCCTACGCACAACATTGGCTATAAACAATTGGGGCGAAAGTGATAAAACGAAAGTATAAACATATAACAAAGGTCAGTACCAAAACGAACAATTAGGGTGTAAAATCCCCAACTGTTCATAGCCGAGACCGTTGTAAAACATTTATGAAAACACTATTCGCAATATTTATCGCATTAGTTTTCGTTTCCTGTGCTGATTCAGAGAATAAGAAGGAAATCCAACCTGATTATTCTACCCCTGAAAAAGCTTTGGAGACTTTTGTTCAAGCCGTTGATGCCTGGGATTTGGAAATCATGGCTAATTCTACAACTCATCCTGAAATGAATATCGAACTTCTAGAAATGCAAAAGAATGATGTGATCGATCTGTATTCTGGAAATCATTGTAAAGTTTTAAACTACTATAACAATGACAGTTCTGTAGTATTCAAAGTCGAAAATCAGGACAAAGGAGGTTCTTTACGGCTTGACGCAAAAGGGGAATGGAAACTCAACGCTTTCATGAATCCTGTGGTTGATCCATTCAAATAAATGACGTTTTACAACAAAGTATAAAATCACATAGGGTTAAGTAACTAAAAAGGGTATTTGGAACTTCCTAAGAATGACCGCCAAATCACCGATTTGGCTTTTGATCAACCAAAAGTTAAAAGCAAAATGCACTGATTCGGCTCAGAACTAAAAACAAAAATTGTAACTTTCCACTACCCTACGTGTTTTATACGAGGCGTTAGCGGTAAGGTAAAAAACAAGACGACACAGGACAAAGACAAGAATGAGAATAACATTACTATTAATAACCTCTTTTTTAATTCAAAATTACATTTACGGACAAATTAGTTCTCCTGGACTTGGCAAAACAAACACAGCAGATTGGATAGCTTTTGGAGTACGACAAGAATTAGACACAATTGAAGGTAAAGGGTGGCAATCCATGACTTATGCTGGATTGGGACGTAAAAGCAATCCTGACAATTACAACTTATTTTATAAACCTGCTATTTTCATAGTTAACCAGGAATTTTACCATCAATTTCACAACGATTGGCAATATTCTTTGGCATTGAGTTACCGCAGACAAGACGAATACTTTGACACTCCTCCATACGAACACGAAACCCCAAGAATAAAGCAAGAGTTTAGAATTTATGGTAGATTTTCTTACATTTTTAAAACACCACGAATAAAGTTTATCCCAACTTTTAGACAAGAATTTAGAAAGTTTTGTTCGCCCGACTTTAAAAACATCACTGAAAACTTTCAGCTACGTTCTCGCCTTCGTTTACAACTGACAGTGTATTTAGACAAAAACAAAACGCACCGATTAATTGCAAGTTCGGAACAACTTTTTTCTGTAAGCAAAGAGACAACATCTAACACTTGGACAAATTTCAATTATCGTGAAAGCAGATTCTCATTTTATTACTCAATATCACCTCAAGCATTACCACTAATTTTTAGTTTAGGTTATATGAACAACTTGGTTGGTAACAAAACGACTTTTGATGCACATTATTTAGCATTTGACATTATCGTGGAAAATCCATTCAACCTACGACAAAGAACAAAAAATAAGATAAATGAAAATTTTGAATAAAAACCCTACCGCTAACATTGGCTATACGTAATGCGGGGTGAAGCGTAAGCCGAAAAGTTGATGCTTCTATTCCGCCAAAGCTACGCTTTGACGTTTTATGGAAAATAAGTTAAAACACAAAGCGTAGATTTGGCTACCGTCAGTGCTAAACCGAAAGTAAAGTGCCTTGAAATCCCGCACTACGCATAGCCGAGACCGTTAGGTAGCATTACGAAAAAACAAACAAATGGAATATACGGTTAATGACCACTTGATAAATAAAGAACCAATAGTTTCCAAAATCTACGAGAAACTAATAACCGAATGCGAAAAATTTGGAACAGTAACTCAATTACCTAAAAAGTCAAGCATTCATTTGGACAGTAAATCGGGATTTGCTGGAGTTTACTCACGGAAAAACTACCTCTTGTTGAAAATTCACACAAACTTTGAAATTGAGAGTGAAAGAATACAAAAAATTGAAAAAATATCTGCTAACAGATTTAAGCATATAGTTAAATTGGAAAAACTTAATGATGTTGACAAAGAATTGATAAGTTGGCTAAAATCTGCCTACGAATTAAAAAGTTGAAAATATGAATAATATTATCAAAGGTTTGATTGCTGGGACAATTTTTGGAATTACCTCAATAATACCAATGTTCTTTATGGAATTTGAAGATAAGCAAAAAGCAATTATTGCTTCATTTGTAAATAGGTTTTCTATTGGGTTTATTATTTTCAACATTGACTTGCCAATACAGGGTTGGTTGAAGGGATTAATAATTGGCGGAGTAATGAGTTTTCCAGATGCTTTGATAACGAAGGCATTTAAACCAATAATGGCATTGGGGTTAATTGGTGGGCTGATTTGCGGATTATTAACCTAAAAAAGTAAAAAAAACGCTACCTAACACTGTGTATATGTCATAGCCACCTATCGGCAGGCTACGCCACATACACGCGACCGTTGTGCAACATAAATAAGCGACAATGAAAAAAACAATCTTAGTATTCTTCCTATTTTTAGGAAAATTCAGCTTAATTGCTCAAATAACAGATGTTGAAGAAAAATTTATTCTTCCAACAACTCTGAATGAATCATCGGGAGTCATTTTTTTTAATGGCAAGCTTATAAGTCACAATGATTCAGGTAATGATAATTTCCTTTATGAATTAGATACAATCTCTGGGTCAATTACCAGAACTATTACAATTAATAATGCGACTAATGTAGATTGGGAAGATATTACACAAGATGACACATCAATTTATATTGGTGATATTGGAAACAATAGTGGCGATAGAACTGATTTAAAAATTTATAAAATAAATAAAACGGACTATCTAAACTCTACCAATATAACTTCAGAAGTTATAAATTTTAACTATTCAGATCAGACTGACTTCACATCTAATCCAAATAATACTGAATGGGACTCAGAAGCATTAATTAATATTGATACAAGCCTTATCTTATTGACTAAAAATTGGATAACTGGGATAACTAAATCTTATTCAATCCCAAAAAATAGTGGAACTTATGCGGTAAGCCCAATGACTTCTACCTTAACCAGCGGTGGATTAATAACTGGTGCTTCCTACAATGAGCTAACAGGAAAAATATATTCAGTAGGTTATGACTCATTTTTACAACCTTTTGTTTGTATTAGTGAAGGCTTTTCAAGTAACGATATTTTTTCTGGAACAAATACACAAATACCACTTACAAATTTAGGATTAGAACAAATAGAAGCAATTACATATGTTGGCACTAATAGATATTTCATAACATCTGAATCCTTTAATTTTCCTCCATTTTCCGATGATGCAAAATTGATATCATTTTCAACAAATGATGTGGTGTTATCTATGGAAGAACAGCCTATTAATAGTATTTTTATATATCCAAATCCTGTTAAGAACATACTAAATATTGATGCGATAGGATTGTATAGTGTCAGCATAAAGTGAACTTCTTAAGGTTTAAATATAAGGGATAGATTTTAATTATATTTATTAATCCTTAAAAAGAAGTACGATGTCAAAAAGTAAGCAAAGTGCTAGTTCACTGATCAGTGAACTGAAAAGAAAAACGAGAAGAAAATTTTCCTCTGAAGAAAAGATTCGCATCATCATAGAAGGAATGCGAGGAGAAACTAGCATAGCGGAGCTATGTCGCAGAGAGGGTATTGCCCAGACTTTATATTACAAATGGAGTAAAGACTTCATGGAAGCTGGAAAGAGACGATTAAATGGAGATACGCTGCGTGAAGCTAATACGAGTGAGGTAAACGAACTAAAAACGGAGAATCAGGACTTAAAGGAGCTGGTAGCAGAGTTGTCTTTGCAGAATCGTAGGCTGTTAAAAAAAGATTACGAGATCGAAGAATAAAACGTGACCGATTTATGCATTACAGTCCGCAAGAGAAGTTTGAGATTATCAAACTGGTAGAAAACTCAGATCTGGGAGTAATCAGAACGCTGAGAGAATTAAAAGTGAACAAGACCACTTTTTACAAATGGTATCATGCTTATAGCGAAAAAGGCTATGAAGGTCTTAAACGAAAACAAAGTGACAGACCAACAGCATGGAACAAGATCAACGAAGCAGATCGTGATAAAGTGGTAGAAATTGCGCTAGAACAACCTGAACTATCATCTCGTGAATTGGCTTGGCATATCACGGATAAATACAACTATTACATCAGTGAATCAAGCGTTTATCGAATCCTGAAGGAAAATGATTTAATCAGCACACCTGCCTTTAGAATCATGAGTGCGTCAGATAGTTTTGATCAGAAAACAACCCGTCCAAACCAGATGTGGCAAACCGATTTTACTTACTTCAAAATCTTCGGTTGGGGTTGGTATTATCTATCTACTGTTTTAGATGATTACAGCCGTTTTATTGTGTCATGGAAGCTATGTTCTCACATGAAAGCAGAAAACGTCATAGAAACCTTAGATGAAGCATTATTGACAACAGGATTAGGAGATAACCCACCTAAACTACTGTCAGACAATGGATCTTGCTACATATCTCATGAGTTGAAAGATTATCTGTTCGAACAGAATATGAAACATGTAAGAGGACGCCCGTTACATCCTCAGACTCAAGGTAAAATCGAACGATACCATAAATCCATGAAAAATGTGGTCAAACTAGATAACTACTTTAGTCCTGGACAGTTGGAGGAAAAACTAAACGAATTTGTTCAGTATTACAACTACGCCAGATACCATGAATCCTTAAATAACTTAACACCTGCCGAAGTTTATTTTGGTAAAGCAGAAAAGAAGTTGAATCAACGAAAACAAACCAAAATCAAAACACTAAAGGCAAGAAAAAAACAGAATCAGAAATTTAATGTAAATTTGAACTGAACACTCTCTTATCTATGAACCCGAAAAGTTCACTTTCGTTTGAAGACTTACAGTAGACTAATAAATCATTCTGCGGTTGAAGTAAATCAAGAGAACGAATTTAGCAAACAAGAAAATTTAGTTTCACATCGAAATAAGGTTTAACTGAAAAAAATACGGAACACAACAATGAACTGAAGTAAAATCCCAACTCATCATCAACTCTTTCAAAGCAAGTTAAACAAACATCCTTTACACTTTTTCTTTAGAGACCTACCCTTCCTCCATGACTTTTGTTAATACCTTTTGTGGGGTGTTGATAATATACTTTCTTGAAATTAATCATTCTTAGCATCTTTGCAGAAACGAATTAATTCAGGATATCAGGTATGAGATTATTGATCTTAGGTTCAGGAGGAAGAGAGCACGCCATTGCATGGAAATCAGCACAAAGTTCACATTTATCTAAACTATATATAGCTCCGGGAAATGCTGGAACTTCTGAGATTGGCGAAAATGTCGATCTTAGTTACAATGACTTTGAAGCGGTAGCTGCTTTCGCTCTGGATAAAGCGATCGATGTGATTCTTGTAGGACCAGAAGAACCTCTTGTAAATGGGATCGTGGATTATTTTGAATCCAGAGATGATCTTTCTGGTATTACGGTTATTGGTCCGAACAAAAAAGCAGCTCAACTGGAAGGGAGTAAGAACTTTTCCAAAGAGCTTATGAAAAAATACAATATTCCTACTGCTAAGTACGCCACCTTCACTAAAGACAATATTAAAGATGGTTATGGCTATCTGGAATTGATGAAACCTCCCTATGTCTTAAAGGCAGATGGTATTGCCGCAGGTAAAGGAGTGTTGATCCTCAAGAAACTGGACGAAGCCAAGAAGGAGCTAAAAAACATGCTTGAGGGCAAGTTCGGTGCTGCTGGAAATAAGGTGGTAGTTGAACAATTCTTGAAGGGAATTGAGTTGAGCGTGTTCGTAATCACAGATGGTAAAAATTACAAAGTACTACCAGAAGCAAAAGATTACAAAAGAGTCGGAGCAAATGATACGGGCTTGAACACCGGAGGAATGGGAGCTGTTTCTCCAGTTCCTTTTGCGAATAGAGAGTTCATGGACAAAGTGGAGAATCAGGTAATTATACCAACCATTAAAGGGCTTCGAAAAGAAGGAATACTCTACAAAGGTTTTATTTTCTTTGGATTGATCAATGTAAAAGGAGATCCTTTTGTGATCGAATACAATTGTAGAATGGGTGATCCTGAAACAGAGGTCGTTATGCCTCGCATCAAATCAGATCTTCTAGAGTTATTAGACGGTATGGCGACTGACACCTTGAGTGAGAGAGATGTTGAAATAGACCCAAGAAGCGCAGCCACCGTTATGATGGTGAGTGGTGGTTATCCGGAAGAATACGAAAAAGGAAAGCAGATCCTTGGATTAAAGGAATTCGAGAACAGTATGGTCTTTCATGCTGGCACAAAACAGAATGAAGATGGTTCTGTGGTAAGCAATGGTGGCAGAGTACTAGCAGTAACTTCCTACGGAAAAGATGTTGAAAGAGCACTACAGGCTTCTTACGAAGCAATTGAAGATATCAATTTTGATAATGCTTATTTTAGAAAAGACATCGGATTCGATCTAATCTAAATCCACTTTCGAATAATTGGACAATTTTGAAAAGTCCATTAAAGGAGTTCCAGATTCGGCATGAACGAAGGCTCTATCAAATTTCGCTCCGTAAATTACATTCTCTCTGAACAGATAAGATGATCGAGAAGTGACTTGCTGATTATAAGTCTCATCATATCCATCAACCTGAATTACCAATTCAGCGTTTCTTTCTTTCAGAAATTCAAAACTCAATGTTTGCAGAGGACTTTCATCATTGATGTGATGAACGAGTGTCCAAGAGGTAACCAACATTCGAATATTGTCCAATTCAAGTGGAAGATTAAAATAACGTCTGATCCGTTCTCCATTTTCTACATCCTAGTAGGAGAAAAGCATTGCTGCAGAAACATTAATGATACTCGTTTTCTTGGGATTGGCAAACCTTAACATCAATCCTTTACCTAAGTCTTTATAAGGACTAATAAGGGCATAATCACTGTACAATAATTTAGCTCTAGGCCTTGAAAAACGCCCATACAAAAGTCCGGTTAACAAAGCAAATAACAACAATCCTACAAAGGCTTCAATCGATGCTAAGATATTGGCTCCAATACCCGTAGGACTCATTTGACCATAGCCAAGAGTGGTGAGCGTCTGCGAACTAAAGAAAAAAGCTCTTAAATATTGAGAATCCACTTTTACAATACTGGAATCCACCAAACTATCCACACCAATTGCAACATAACCAGCTGCAAAAAGCAGATTAATTCCTAGGTAAATGACTAACGTGGTTAGTAAAAATGTAACCAACTTCATCGAGATCAAGGCATGATACAAATGAAATCGATCAATAAATCTTAAGCCAACTTTTCGAATATTGGAAGAGCCATCACGATTTAGCAGACGATTTCCTGCCAGATCACTCTGCGCACTAAAGCCTGTATCTGAACGTCCTTTAAGCCTCATTAATTGTTCTCGATTATTTTGAAACTGTGTTTTTCTGTTATCTTTTGGATTTGATTTTTATACACCCAAGTTGTTTTATATTCTGTACTTGATGTTGTAAAATAACAGATCTTGTATTTGTTAAAAGTAGTACTTACGACTGTTGCTAACACGTCTCTTTGTATATAAAACACTGCTTCTCCAATTTGAGGATATTCTTCAGTCTTGAAATCCACAAAACTTAGGTTTTCTTTGTCAGAAAGGAATTCTACAAGATGTTTCTTTTGTTTTGTGGGACTTTCTGCTCTCTTAAGGCTTTCCAAGGATGTTTGAAATTCTTCACTTTCATTTCTACCGACAAAGTCATTACTTCCCCAATCAATCACATCACCAGTTATTCTCACATCAACTCTTGAAAAAACAAGAAAAAAGGTACTCTTAGTTGAGATTAGAATATTTATCAACTCCTCTCCATCCTTTAATTTCGCTCTCGAATAAAGCTCCTCCCGAAGTCTATCCATAAGAAACCCCACTTTACCTCCTCCCAAACCAAGCGTATAAGAATAATGCGTTTCGAAAACCACCTTTCTTTTATAGGCATATTTACCTTCAGAAACTACTATACTACTATCATATCCTCCTGAATGCAAAGTAGTGCAGGCATTGATGGCTATCATTCCTAAAATTCCAACAACCCAAATTATCCTTTTTAACTTCACCATATCTTACTTTATTCGAACGAAATAATCTAAAGCTAATGAATAGCTCTCTAATCCAAAACCACTGATCACCCCTTTACAATTCTTGGCTAACAAGGAATGATGTCTATACTCTTCTCTGGCGTACACATTTGATAGATGCACTTCGATGACCGGAACACTGATCGCTGCGATCGCATCTGAAATACTTACCGAAGTATGGGTATATCCTCCTGCATTCAAAATGATGCCGTCAAAAGAAAACCCAACTTCATGTAGTTTGTTGATGATCTCACCCTCTACATTACTTTGAAAATAGTCCACTTCTACCCCATCCCTCTTTTTCAAACTTTCAAGATACGTTTCAAAAGAAACATCTCCATAGATTCCCGGCTCTCTTTTGCCCAACAAATTCAAATTGGGACCATTAATGATCATAATCTTCTTCATCTTAAATATAATCCAGTTTTCTCACTAAAGCATACTCTTCGTTATCCAGTTCCAAATAACCATGCTCATAAACAAAGTAATAGGTTTTACCCTGCTTGGTGCGATACATATTGGTGTAAAAATAAAAATTGAATCCGTTCAGCAGTAATTTCTCTTTAGTCGTCTTAGATTTCTCATTGGGATTAAATTCCTCTAAGATCCTTCGATTCTTTCTGAGGATGGAGTTCACTTTTCGAAAGTACTCATCGCTCATTTTGTTTTTGAGGTTGTTGTAGGAGCTTCTGCAATTATCATTGCAGAATTTCTTATCTACTCTTCCAAATAGTTCTTCACCGCACGACAGACATTTCTTTTTTTCACCCATAACTATAACATATCTAGCATTGGCCTTTCAAAGAACTGATTGTAGGACTTTAACAGTTTAAAATTCTCAACCATCTCTTTTAACAGATCTTCATTGTATATCGTTTTCAAAGGCAATTTTCGGTATACATACCAGTTTTTATTGAATAGG
Source organism: Flavobacteriales bacterium (assembly GCA_020635565.1). Lineage (GTDB taxonomy): Bacteria > Bacteroidota > Bacteroidia > Flavobacteriales_D > Parvicellaceae > Parvicella. The sequence goes on from JACJZN010000006.1 coordinate 580,814, forward strand.
AGGTCTTCTTTCGCTGATAACTCATCAAATTCCTTCCCCAATCTTTTTGCCTTTTCACCTTGTATTTCACCAAAAGAGGATTTAAACTTTTTATCATCAATGATCTTTCTAAAATCCGGGTGATAATCCATAATCTCTTCTCTGATTCGTTGAATCTGTTTGGCATCCAACATATAAACTCCACCGTATATTCTCAATTCATCCTTATTGATCTCAAAATACATTCCTGGAAACGATTTATTTTTAGTTCCAAATCTTGAAATAAAGGCAGAACGATTGGTTTTGTAAGGTGTTTTATCTTTTGAAAATCTGATATCTCTATTGATTCGAAAAATACACTTATTGTAAGGCACGTTAATAGTAGGATCGATCTTTTGCACCTCTACCAACAGATCTTTGATCAACAGATCAAAGGGTTCCTTAACAGAATCATGATAGCGCTTTCTATTCTGATCAAACCATTCCTTGTGGTTATTCGTTTCTAGTTCTTTAAAGAAGGCTGTAAAATCTTCAGTGAAATACTTGTTTTTGGTCATTTGGGGATCAGTTTTTAACAAAATCAATTCGTCCGGCATAAACTATTATATTTGTGCCTCTAAATCTCAAAGTTATACAAAATGGCGAATACTTCAGATATTAAGAACGGGGTTTGCATGGACCTAGATGGAAAACTAGTTCAGGTGATTGAATTTCAACACGTGAAACCAGGAAAAGGACCAGCTTTCGTTCGTACGAAACTAAGAAACATTGAAACCGGAAGAGTTGTTGATCACACCTTCTCTGCTGGACACAAGATCGATATCATTAGAATTGAAAACAGACAGTACCAATACCTTTATCAGGATGGCGCTTTTTATGTTTTCATGAACACTGAAACTTATGAGCAAGTAAACATCGACCCTAAGATGATCGATAAGCAAGACTTCCTTAAAGAAGGTATTATTGTAAATATTTTGTTCCATGCAGGAGAAGAAATGCCATTGGTAGTTGAATTACCTCAATTCTTGGAAACAGAAGTTACTTATACTGAGCCTGGAATTAAGGGAGATACTGCAACGAACACCATGAAACCAGCTACCATAGATACGGGTGCAGAAGTTAGAGTACCATTGTTCATCGATACGGGAGACAAGATCAAAGTAGACATTGAAAAAGGTGTTTACGTGGAAAGAATCAAAGATTAATCTTCTTTCCCTTTTAATTTAGACAGCTTTTAGGAGCCTATTAAAAGGCATCTAGCAAATACAGATTTTTATGTATACAATTCACGGAATTCAACATTTAGGTGTAGGGGTGGCCAATCATGAAAATGCATGGAAGTGGTACAGAAAGTTCTTTGGAATGAATATTCCATTTTTCAATGCTGAAGCTCCAGCTCCTTTAATGGACATATATACAGACAACGAAACCATCACCAAAAGAGCAGCCATGGTTATGAACCTGAAAGGTGGTTGCGCCATGGAAATTGTTTGCCCTACTTCTTTTCAGTCGAAAAGGTCAAAAACCGAGTTTCAATTAGGAGATTATGGAATCTTTATTGGAATGATCAAAGCTCCTAATGTTGATCAGGCTTATGAATTCTTCAAGTCAAATGGCGGGCAATTAGCAAGTAAGGTGAATGAAATGCCGAATGGCTGGAAAACATTCTATTGTTATGATGCTGACGGTAATCTTTGGCAAGTTGTTCCGAGCAATGAATGGTACATGAACTATGATCATCCTACGGGAGGTGTATGCGGTTGTAGTGTGGGAGTCTCAGACATCGACAAAGCAAAAACCTTATACGCAGACATATTAGGTTATGATCAAGTAGTTTATGATCATTCAGAGACATTCAGAGACTGGAAATTTGTTCCTGGCGGTGATGGCAAATTTAGACGAGTACTTCTCGCTCAAAGTAAACCTTCAGGAGGAGGATTCACAAAACTATCTGGAACATCCTACATAGAATTAGTACAAGATCTATCTGAAAGAAAGCCACTAAAGATCTATGAAGGAAGAAAGTGGGGAGATGTTGGTTTTGTGCATTTAGGATTTGATGTGAGGGGCATGGCCGATCTTGGAAAGAAACTTGAAGAAAAGGGATTTGGTTTTACCTGCGATACAAATGACGTATTGAGCATGGGGGAATCAACAAAAGTTCACTGTACCTATATTGAGGATCCAGATGGGACTTTGATCGAATTGATCGAAGTTTATAAAATCCCAATTATTGAAAAGCTGGGAATCAATCTAAATGTAGAAAAGCGTCCGGCTAACAAACCTTTACCGGATATCATGTTAAAAGCATTGCGTTTTTCGCGTATTAAGGATTAACCGTACCTTTTTTGGAATAATGAATTACAGGATCAGATGATGCGCATTCATCTATCTTGCAAGATTAAACCACTGCGTCTCTGTTAACTTGATTTTACTGATTTGAAGCAAGGAAAGTGAGACAAAGTGGTTTTTTATTAACTTTATCTAATGCGACTTTTGGTCTATACCTTATTCTTTTTAGCCTATACTGTAAATTGGAGTATGGGCGGAGAATGGTATCAGAAAATCTACTATCAGGATGGAAACTTAGAAAAAATAGGCTACCTAAAATGTGACTATTGGATCAATGATTTTGTCCCCCCTAAGAACAAAGTGACGTTCAAGCAATTCTACCTAAATCATGCTGACCTTGAGGATGATTCCATTACAGTTTATACGGGCCTAATAGATAAAAGCCACTTCTCAAAAGCGGCTACTTTTCCCATTCACCCTTTTGAAATAGACCCTACTCATTTTGTGCGTTTTGAAATCAATGAACTGGAAATAAATAATATTGGTAAGCTATATGTGAGGGATGATTATCACATTAAGACGCTAACACCTCTTTTCGATTCAGACACCACCTGGATCTATGATAAGCCTATTAAGTCTTTACCGCTAGGGGATGAAGTTGGGTGTCGATTAGAGATCTATGAGTTTACAGCCTCCCCCTCCAATCGATCCTATATAGAAAGGTTAGTAAGTCTCTACTTGATTGATGACAAAAAAAGAATGGAAAAATTATTACAGATCATGAACAGTTTACATATAATCGTTGTAGAATTGTGTGGTTGTTAAACAATACTTAAAATGAACCTGATCAAAAATAGTAAGCTAGCCTACGCTACCTATAATTTCTTCAAGAAGAAGGAACTGATGCATAATGTTCCTTTGTATCGTAAATATGGACTCGATAAAAAGTATTATTCTTCTGTTTCAAGTGAGGATTTTAAAGGAATTGAGGGCGAACTTATCTTCCTAGATACACATGATTCAGAGGTGGAGCTACCTAAAATGGAGGGCTTTTCAGATCTTCCCAATAATTGGCAAGAATCACTGCTTGGGTGGAGTAAAAATGGCTATGCTGTATTAGAAGGGTTCTTTGATCAGCCACGTATAGATGAAGCAGTTTCAATTGTGAGAGATTTGAAGAAAGACTCAAAAACGATCTGGCAGCATGGTAAACGTATTATGTTTGCCATTCATCAGTCGGATAAGTTATTCCGATTAGGAGCAGATCCAAAGCTGATCAAGATCCTAGAAATGCTCATGGGGAAAAAGGTGGAATTGTTTCAAAGTTTGAATTTTTTCGAAGGAAGTCAGCAACGTGCACATTCTGACTCCATTCATATGACCACTTTTCCCTATGGAAATCTAATAGCTACATGGGTTGCATTTGAAGACCTTACAGAGGATTGCGGACCTTTATTCTATTATCCTGGTTCACACAAACTTCCATATATCATGAATGGTGATTACGGCAATATCGGTTCGAAATTCAGCTTAGGCACCAAAACATATGGCGATTATGAGGATCGAATAGAAAAGCAGGTGAACGAACAAGATTTAAAAAAGAAGCACTTCATCGCTAAAAAAGGGGATCTATTAATCTGGCATGCCAACCTATTACATGGAGGTGAAGCCATCCAAAGAGACGGCTCCACCAGAAACAGTATGGTATTTCATTATTATGCGGAGAATGCAATTTGCTATCACGAGATCACACAACGTCCTACGTTAAAGAAAAAAAGATAGTTATCTATTCTTTCGGATATTAAATCCAACACTTACTCCGCTTTGCCATCCATATTTGTTGAAAGAAACAAATGCATTAACTGGAATATTCAGATAACCACTATTAAAGGTCTTCCCTACTCCAATAACCCATCCAGCTGAAAGTTTCACGTCTCCTCTTCTGTCCAAACGAGTGACTAAGGGATATGGATTAGGCAAAACAAATCCATTGGTATCTGCTGTATTCCACTCTGAAGCAAGAAACCACTTATCCTGTTCGGTGTCAAAATAACTCTGAGTCGTTTTTTCAATTCCAAAAGAAGGTCCGAATGCAAATTCTAGTCCCGTATTGCTACTTCTGAATCCATTCATTATAACCAACTTAGGATTAAACAATTGCTGTTCTGGTCCGCTAATAACGATCATCCCTTCTAATAAAGCATGGAAGTTTCCTGCACTTAAATACTCTTTCTCCAGTTGATAACCAAATTGAGAAACTAAGGGAAATGCTCCCCATCCACCTTCATCTTCTGGTGCACTCAATCTTTGTCCCATTTCGCCTCCAACAAAAGCAGCTCCAACTCGGGGTCCATTATTCGTTATCTTCTTATTCGGAGCCTCAATTGGTTGATTATAAAATGTAAGTGTTGTGAACGCTTCATGATTTACCTCCAAACCTAACATGTCTCTCAACGTGATCTCGATCATCGTCTGAATCTCCAAGGGAGCAGTGACAAACTCCTGAATGCTCGTTTTTACATATTCGTTCTTTTTAATGTCCAGCATTTTTAAACTCACGACCATCTTTTTTCCCAGTTCCTCAATACTTCCTGAGAACATATAATCTACCCCTATACTTTCTCCTACTTCCAGAAGACAATTCTTACCATAACACTCGGTTAATTTAATCCCATTCTGAGCTCCAATTTCTAAGATATCATGTTTGTCCAACACCTTAAACAGATCTGTTTTCTCTAACTCAATTCTTAGCAAACTACCCGCCACTTCTGGCTTCAAATCAGGCACAGATGAATAGATATTTAAAACAGCTACGGTTTTTGATGTATCCGACTGCGCCATGCTTCTTCCCAGAAAAATTAATAGGAGCAGTAATGTGATGTACTTATTTGTTTTCATAAATTTTGTTTTAAAATTATGAAGACAAAGTAAGCTACTAGAACTTCGAGACAAAATTTGAAAAATCAGGTTTACGTACTTTTAACCACTAACCCATCGTACGCAATTTCAACATTATCAGGAAGTTCTTTCGACACCTCTTTGTGCTTACCCATTAAGTGAGATATATGAGTCAAATATGATTTTTTAGGCTTAATTTCTCTGATTAAGCTAAGTGCTTCTTCCAGGTTAAAATGTGAAATATGCTTTTCTTTCCTGAGCGCATTTACCACTAAAATTTCCGTACCTTCCATTTTCTTCTTTTCTTCCTCAGAAATGAAATTTGCATCGGTGATATAAGTAAAATTACCAACACGATATGCAAGGACCGGCAGCCTATAATGCATCACCTCAATGGGCGTTAATAACATATTACCGACTGCAAAATCTCTGTTTCTATGGATTTCAAATCGTTCGATCTGAGGTATTCCGGGATATCGAAACTCATCGTCAAAAACATAGTGATATTCTCTCTTTAGATTTTCGAAAACCAGATCATCACAATAGATCTTCATGGGTTTCTGAGCTCTAAAATTGTACGCACGAACATCGTCCATTCCAGCAATATGATCCTTGTGCGCATGCGTAAACACTAATGCATCCAACTGTTCTATTTTGGCCCTCAACATCTGTTGTCTGAAGTCAGGCCCTGAATCGATAACGATTTGGGTATTTCCCTTTTTTATTGCGATAGATGAACGAAGTCTGTTGTCTTTTGGATCAACTGAAGAACAAACTTCGCAATCACAGGTGATCACAGGAACTCCCTGAGACGTTCCCGTACCTAAGAAAGTTATTTCGAGTTGTTCATCGTTCATTCCTTACAAAATTAACATTCTTACACTTTTGTGATCGAAAAGATTTTGCACGTGTTGTTTTGGGGATTACATTTGCCTTAAATCTATACAGCATGAGTAAAGGAAATTTAAATACATATAGAAAAATCGCCCTTTGGGAAGGAGTATCCTACTTAATTTTGATTCCTCTTTCTGTTTGGAAACTGATGTTCAGTGGCCCAGAGTGGACTGTGAAAGTTATGGGAAATATTCATGGATTTCTATTCATCCTTTATGTGATCTTTATGTTCTTAGTAGGCTCTAAGTACAAATGGGGAGGAATGATGTACGTCATCGCAATAGTTGCCGCGATAATTCCCTTTGGAACTTTTGTGTATGAAAAGAAATTTCTGAAACCACTTTCAGATAAATAGGCTAAACCAATTTTAGATTTACCAACTTATATTGGTTTTCATTAGCCTTCTGTAGGTTCAGTTTTTTCAGTTGATTATTTCTGATAATTTGAAGAGATATATCTTCCTTTTCAAAATAATTCAACCATTCTGATAAATCCACATTCAGCGCGATTCCATTGATGGCATGAATGAGGTCTCCTGGAATAAATTTTGAGAGATCGGCTGAACTTCCTTCCAATACAGAAATAATTCTGTACCCTCCATTCTCATATGCACCTTTGATTCCGTATGCATTGATCCGATCAGTTGGAATAGTTAAATCCAGTTGTCGACCATCATAGGTTAATGCTTCTTCCAGATAAGGCAGAAAATCCTTTGTTCCGTTAATCAGATCGTCAAATATATCATCGAATGAATCACCTGCAGTTGCCTCAAGTACTTCCAAATAAGTTGCATCTGAATATCCAACATTCTTCGTCAAATTATACAACATGTGCATCGCATCATGCAAGCTTTTAACATTACCTGTTGATTTTCTGATCCTCATATCACAGATATAAGCAATCAAAGCACCTTCTACGTAAATGGATGTCTTTCTACCTGGAATTCCAGTCACATAACCATCCAACCAAGTATCCCATGACGAATCTGCTACCGAGTAATGTTTTCTTCCATCGTTATGTAAATGTCTTAAGATATAATTCCCCAGGTCTTTATGATATTGAGTATCATCCACTACTCCTGATTCCAAAAGAACCCTATCCCCCATATAAGTTGTTACACCTTCTGCTACATATCCCAATCGAGAATAGTTCTCTCTGCTATAATCATAAGGAAACATCTCTTCCGGTCTAATGGACTTGATGTTCCAAGCGTGATAGAGCTCGTGTGAACATACTCCCAACAATTCTGAATAGAGCTGATCAAAAACAGCATATGAAGGACCTAAATAGATCATTGTACTTTTCAAATGCTCTACACCATGGTAAGCCTTTTTGGTATCTATCTGAAAAATAAAATGAAATTGGTCTGTCGGGAATCCTCCAAATTTCTCAATCTGAAAATCAGTAAACTTTTGAAAGTCATTGATCAATCTTTCCCAATCTGGTTTTACCTCTCCCTGAAACCACAGATGAAAATCAATTCCATGAGACACATAGCTTTTATGCTGCAATGTAGCCGATGCCACAATTGGGGAATCGACTAGCTCATGAAATGACGAAACACTTGCAACACCATTAGAGAAGGCTAAAGAAGATGCGATTTCAAATGATTCAGGAAGTTCCAATTTCAATTCGCAGGGCTGATCTTCTTTAAACTCCTGATACAACAAACAATTTACCGGATTGATGTAAAACTGGTGTTCATCTACAAAACTAGCTCCTGCATTCAGTTCGCTAGCAAAATAGGAATACTCTGCTATGACAACATCAGTCTCGTGACAATGGATCATCCATTCATCTTTGGTTCGCTTGGCAAAGTTCAACAACTCACCTTTAGCACCATAAAACTTAAGGTCTTTCACATTTTTAGCAAAATTTCCCAACTCATACCTACCGGGTCTCCAGGCAGGAAGTTTTGCAATCAGGATGTCACTTCCTAAAGTATTGAATTGAACTTCTATATTGAGAAAGTGATTATGAGCTTGTCTCTGATCGTATTGAATGAAATACTTCATTATTCTGGCTTAAATTCAGGGTGTGCTAACATTTTTTCAATTCCTTCCTCTATGGATAGCAATGGTCTATTTAAGATCTTGATCATCTTTGAATTGTCTGGCATTCTTCTACTCATATCCCCTTCAGGCAATGGAGGAAGATGAATAATATTTGAGGTAGAATTAGTCTTCCTGATTACCAGTTGGGCAAGTTCTAAAATTGTCATCTCTTCTGCCCCACCTATATTGATCACATCATTCATTTCATGTTCCTCTTCAAAGATCTTTATACACGCATCTACATTGTCATCTACATAACAAAAAGTTCTCGTTTGAGAACCATCTCCATAGATCGTAATATCCTTATTTTGAAGTGCTAATGATAAAAACTTAGACACTACAAAATCCTTACTTTGGTTTGGCCCATAGGTATTAAAAAACCTAAAAATGGTAAAATCCAATCCATAAGACTTCTTAAATGAACGAAAGAAGGCTTCTCCCACATTTTTAACTACAGCATATGGAACTCTGGAGTTCAAAGGAGTAGTTTCTTCGTGCTGAGGAAGCTCCACCGGCTCGCCATATACTTCTGATGACGAAGAGAAAAAAGTTCTTTTAACAGAAGTATTCTTACTTAGGTTTAACACATTCTTGATCCCATCAATGTCATTCAATACCATGATCGGATTATCCTGCGTTCTTTTTACACCAACGACTGCTGCATAATGAAATACGTAGTCGAATTTATACGCCATCATCAGCTCACTGATATCTCTGTAATCATTTACATCACAGGCAACAAATGACCAGTTTTTATAATCAGAAGATGGAAGTTTCTCTCTTGAACCTGTGCTTAGGTTATCTGCAATAACCACATAGTATTTTGGATTTTCAACTAATCTTCTAGCAAGTGCGCCTCCAACATTTCCTGCTCCACCTGTTACTAATATCTTAATTTGTTCCATTGGCAATTTTCATAAGTGTTTTCGCCCATTTCTCAGGCGTTATTTGCAAAGATAAGGTTCTGCTGATATCAGCCATTTCATTGAACCTTTCCTGGGTAAGATTCATCATTTTTTTCATTGAATCTTTTATTTCTTGAACATTCCCCCCTTCAAAGACATGTCCGTTTTTATTTTCAAGACAAAATGCTTCAGAAGACCCCACTTGATCACTAACAATAGCGGGATAACCAGCAGCTGCAAATTCATGTAAGGACACTCCCCATGGTTCAAAATGACTTGGCAATAAATAGATCGAAGTCTCATTAATGATCTCCTGAAACTGATCTGGCTGAACAAAACCAAAGTGCTTGATCTTATCGTGTAACATACGATGATCCCATTGATCCCCAGTACCTACTGACCACAATTCCCATTCATTCGGTTGTTCATTTTGCAGTTCGATAAAAGCCTTCCAAATATCAAAGATTCCTTTGTGCTCTACATATCTTCCAACGTATAAAAACCTTTTCGGAAAAGAGTTCTCTTTAGTTTGTTTTGCTTGAATTCCAAACTTGGTAAACAATGTAGTATCTGCGGCATAAAAACCTTTAAAAATATTTTCTTCTCTGAAGCCTAACTTACGAGCAAATTTTGCTTGTACCTCACCGGGCACCCAAGCTTTGTTAAACTTATCTCGGACCAGAAATCTACTCAATTTGGAAGCCAAGACCTGCTTAAGATCACCTCTCCAATGATTATCAAGCGTCAAGGTAACAGGGATCTTCTTTTTATACTTTTTAGCAATGGTCGTATATTCCTTATCAATCCAACCCGAAACGATCAGACAATCTGGACCAATCTCATTTACTTTGCTTTCGAGTTTTACCAGATCGAATTCATTTTTATTATAAATGTTAATTCCATCAAAATCAAAATCGAACGGAGCTTCGTTGTTTACGGGCCATCGAAAAACATGCAAATCTACCTGTGGATAATCCTTCTTAACCTGTTTAAGACAGGTAATTGTATATCCAGCAAGTTCGGTATATAGGATGAGTATTTTCATACGAATTAATCTAAACAACTTGTTTCGTAGAAACACTTTGGAACTTTGATTTTAACTTAAGAAATCTTGACTCGAAAAATTCAAAACTCAAACCTGCTACCAAATAAGATATACCTACACAAATAAATAGATTGACAACAAAATAATTGGTAGAAAGATAAATTCCGCAAAGCGCATAAACTAACGGATGAAACACATACAACCCATAGCTTATCTTTCCTGTGTAGTTAAGAAATTTGGTCGTCAGAAATCGATTTATTAGATGCTCTCTACTCAAGCACAGAACATATCCAATAAGGCAAAAGTATGTGAATGCCAATAGAATGAATTTTGAAACTTGAATAATATCATTTCCTGAACCCGACATGAGCACCCAAAGAGCTATAGTAGGCATAAACACTAATATACTACCGAGAAGAAAATAATTTCTATTCTTGTAACTGTAAAAATTATCCTTCAATTCCAATAATGCTAAGATGGCTCCGATTGCAAGAGCATCAAATCTTGTAAACGTAAAATAAAACACCTCCATGCCTTTGGAGAAGAGATAATACCTCAAAACCGCTGCAATAACGACAATTCCAATTATTACACCCCACAACTTTTTATTAGGCAGATAATAGACTACAAGCGGCCAGAAAAGATAAAAATGCTCTTCTACAGCAAGGGACCAATAATGCAATGGCCCTTTAGCCGTCCAATCAAATGTTATTGCAAAATTTTGCAGATAGGTGTAGTAATAGATCTGCTGTCCAAATGGAACAATTTCTTTACCAAGTGCCAGCGGAACGACAAAATAAAATATTAGCAAGAATAAGTAATACAGAGGAAAGATCCTCAAGGTTCTACGAATGTAAAAGTTTTTAAAATAGTTAGGACTTAGTCTTGAGTGAATCAAGATCCTAGTTATTAGAAATCCCGACAATACAAAAAATAACGAAACACCCGTTTGTCCAAACATGGCCAATTTAGCTAATATTTTCAGCAATTTTGTATCGTGATCATAATGCTGAAAAAAATGAAAAACCATTACCATTAGAGCTGCAATAGCTCTAACACCATCAAGATTTTTATAATATGTTAATTCACTTTTCATCTATTAGTTTTGAATTAGTTATATAGTTCTTCCAGTTGTAATAGTAAAGTAAATAAAAAAGAGGTAATCCATTTAGAAAGTAATTTCCCTGTCTAAGTAGGTATAATGCCATCATTACAAAGATGGCCTGACTAACAATGCGATAATCTCTATGTGAGTGATCAACTGATTTTCCAATGAAGCCTCTGAAAATAACTATTCCAATAAAAATAACCCCAATTAATCCGGTCTCAACCATAAGTCTTAGCAGCATACTATTACCATCAAATCTATTAAACTCAAAATCATAACTAATTACTGATTTGGTCAATGAGTATTCTTCATAAGCCATCTCATAAGAACCTAGTCCTGTTCCAAATACTGGATAATCCTTCAGATTACTTACAGCAATATTATAGCTATTATAAAGCACAAAACTGCTGGTATTCGTATTTTGGATAGAATAATCCTGATATACCCACAAACCGATTGATGTATCAACTCTACTTCTAAATTCGTCAATATTAGAATAAAGTCCCCAACCCGCTAAAGCAGCTATACTCAGTCCAATCACGGTATATCTCAACCTAATACTATCTGTGACTAAAATTATGACAAAGAAAATACCAATATAGGCGGTTGATGAACTGGTTCCTATATAGACAGCTATAACAATCAATGACTGAATCTTAGATAATAAATATTTTTGTTTAAGAATTAGATTATAGATCGCCACGTAAACTACTGGCGCTATTACCACAGCTACAGTTGACGGTTCGGAATAGATCGAATTAATTCGAATACCAAGAATACCACCGTTAATGACTTTCCATTTATTTAAAAGCCAACCATAATCATAAAAAGGAGCAATTTTTAAATAAAATCCGACAACTTGGACCATTCCAATAACACAAGTATAATATCCCCATTGAATAAATCGTTTGAAAATATATTCAACATTGTATTTAAAATATTGTATCACATAGGAATAAAAAACCAAAGACAATAATAGCCCTCCCCATACTTTGATGAATTGAAATGTTTCATACCCATTAATAGCCACATAAAACAAGCCAACCACCAGGGTAAACAGAAGTATTTGCAGAACGAATTTAGGTAGCCTATATTTCAAAAAGAAAAAAGGTAAAAGCCCCAAGAAGATAATGTAATGAAAGTAAAACTCAAAAGGTTGTTTGAAGAATATATAAGAACTTAACACTACTGTAAGCATAATCATTCCTTCAACCCAAATGGAAACACCTTTAGGACGTTCTAATTTTTCAAACTGCAATATTTGCCTAACTAAATTCAAAATTATTCTTTACCACTTTGAACTAAGGTAAACTTTCCCTTCATTTTTAAAAAAGGCTTTTCGAAAAAACGGTATGATAAAAAGGATATTAGTATTGAAACTCCAAATATTAACACATAAAGTAATAGACTCTCCACAATTGAATCCGCGTTAATCACCGAAAACAATTTTACAAAAAAGAAAGATATTACCATATGATACATATAAAGACCGTAGGATATGTTTCCAAGGAATGAAAACAATCTCATTTCTAGTAATTTTGAAAATCTACCCCCTATGGAGACATTAACTATTATCACAATAAAGCATAAACTTCCAATCACGTGATACACGTCATCTAACGAACTGGGAAGTAAAATCTTTACGAACGGAAAGAATAATAAAGAACTAAAAAACACCCAATCATTAAGCATCACCTTTTTTAACCTTTCACTTCCTCCTCGAACAATATTAGCTCCTATCGCTCCAATCATCATACTTTCAAATTTAGACATTGCTATCAATCTTTTGAGTCCCAATACAAATTCAGATTCAGGAAGAATGTTTAGTTTTATAAGAGAAATAAACATCACTTTTATAGATATTATCAGGATAAACAGAAAAATAAAAAGCGACAATTTGCTTTTCAACTTTCTAAAAAATACCGGCCACAATAAATAAAATTGTTCTTCCACTCCAATACTCCAAAGTTGTCCTATGTGAGGCACCGCTTCCATAAAACTAAACGCAATATTCGGGGACATCAACATAAATAACCAGAAGTTTTCCCATTTCTGAAGCAGAAATTGACCATTCAGATATCCAACTTCCAAAAAACTAATTTGTGGAAACACAAAAAAACCGAGTAAAACCATCAAGTAATACAATGGCCAAATTCTAAGAATTCTTCGAACGTAAAATGCTTTCAAATTAATCTTTCCATACCGTTCCTTCTCCTCTAGTAGTAGGTACGTAATCAGAAACCCACTCAAAACAAAAAAGAAATAGACGCCTAACCCTCCAAAATTCAACAGATTCGAATACTCAACAAAATTAGGCAATCCATATATTGACTTAAACATCTCAGTGTGCGCTACAATCACAAATGATGCTGCCATAAATCTCATGGCATTTAGACCCGGCAAATAAACTCTATTTAAATTTTCTTTTCCCATACTCTCAAAGCTCCATTTTGAGACGTTGCTTATAAGCATTTATACTTCCTTCTTTTGAAAGTTCTAATGCTTCTTCAGCCAACTTAATTCTCAGTTCGGAATCCAATAATGAAATCAATCTGCTTTCTATTTCATCAAGGTTATTTGTTTCGGTAACGAATCCCGCAATTCCGTTAGTTAAAATTGAGCCTGTATTCTTAGTCACAACACATGGCAATCCCATCGCCAATGCTTCATAAACTACTGTTGCAGAACCTTCACATAAAGAAGGTAATAAAAAGACATCTGAGTCTTCATAATAATCAAGCAATTTCTCTTTTGAGACACTTGGAACTACATTTATATACTCCGTAATTTGAACCAAAGCTTTGTCAGACACCTCAATTGGACCAACCATTGTAAATTCCGCAATATTCTTCATTCGTTTTGCGATCTCAAGAACATGATGTGCACCTTTTCTCACTCCAATTCTTCCTACGGTCAAAACCTTCAATTTGCGATTTTTGTGAATACTATATTCTTTTCTTCTTTGAAAAAAATCGAGATTCACTCCATATGGAACAACTTTTATCTTACTCGATGAAACTCCCAATTCTATCATGGAGTCTTTTACAAAATCAGATGCGCATATAATCTTGTCTGCCAACTTCATTTCTTCCAGTTCTCTATTCGCAAATTCCTGAGAAGGTTTAGAATGATAATTCAACTCACCCAAACTCCAATTTGACAAACTCGAAAAATGAGGTTCCAATATTTCCATTTCTTTAAAAAATGGAGCTATGGTTTGTTCAAGAACTTTCAAAGAAGTATCCTTATATGTTTCAAACAGTTCTAAACTAGCCCCATTAAAACTATAAATTTTCTTGGGAGGATAAGCAATATCACGCTTCGCTAAATTCTGAAAAGCCTTGTTATACCAATTATAAATTTCCAGGTTTCTTTCTAAAGAATCCGATTTACTTAATTTATAACCTATTTGTAAACCAAGCATCGGATAATGTTTAATCTTGTTTGATGGTATTTTTGGTTGTCTATGGATCAATTTAACCATCGATACTGGCAACAATTTTGAAGGAATCACCTTGATTAAATTAGGCCAACCCTTCGTTCCGACAATATCCGTATAGAACGTTTCAAGCAACTCTAACTCCTCAAGCATCTCCGGAATGGCATAATGCATTCTACTTCCAATCTGAAATACCGAATACTCACTATTCATATACAGCACGGATTTTAATCCATTTTGCTATAGAATAATCTCAAAAAACCAAAAACCATTCTAATTACAATCTAAATATTTATTTACATCTCAAAAGTAACAAAATCACTCCCAACAAAGATTCCTCGTGTAAAAAATGTTTACTTTTACAAATGAGCACTCCGACTTTTGAAAAAATATTACACGATTGAATTAAGCTGAGAAGAGCATGCCATTATCCCACGAAAACGAGGTTTTATTTATCCATATTCCAAAAAATGGTGGAAAATCATTCGAAATCTTCTTAGATATTCACCATCAATATAATGGTTCTCCGAACAATCGATCATTTCTGAATAAGGTTAGTAAGTTTCTTCTTAATATAACTTCAAACAAAAATGCGAAACATCAACTAATGGGGGTCTTAGATAAATCTTTTGCTGCTCAGCACCTTACTTATCAGGAAATTTTACTGGGCAATTGGATAGATCATGATATTTTAAATCGATATTTGAAAGTAGCTATAATTCGTAATCCATACGATCGCGCTTTTTCATTATTTAACCATTGGTCCAGAGACGAAAATAATTCCAAAGAAACGGTAGAACGTAACTTCTTTAATTTTCTTGACCGAATTGAAGAAAATAGAAGGAGTGCTGATCATAATATGGCTAGTCACTTTAAACAACAAGTAGATTTCCTTAAAGATTTGAACGGAAATATAGTCGACATAGAACTGATCAAACTTGAAGATATCGATTCAGAAGTGAAAAAATTCACCCAAAAGCATCAACTGAAAAACCTAATTAATAAGGACTTTCCGAAAAATAAAGAATCGAATAACAATCTTAGGTCCATCTCCAAATCAGAAAGAAACATTCAAAAGGTCAAAGAACTTTTCTTTGATGATATTCAGCATCTTGGTTACACTTTAAACTAAATCCAATTGGTTTAGTCTCCAAGGTTTTATAAGAAATGACTGTCTACTTACAAAGTAATAATTAGCTTTGCCTTAAAGTAACCTTGCGAAAAGCGGATAATCTACATTAATGAAAATAGCTTTCTTTTCAGACGGTATCCAACCATTTGTTGTTGGTGGCATTCAACGACACTCATATTATTTTTGCAAGTTCATGTCAAATTTGGGGGTGAAAATTGATTTATATCACACCACATTTGATGGTCGTAAACCTGATCTTTCTACTGTTTTTTCATCTGAAGAATTAGAGAATATTAATGATTATTACATTCCTTTCCCAAAGCAAGGGAAATTACCTGGTCACTACGTACGCGAGTCATATAAATTATCAAAATTAATATTCGAAAAATTCATCTCCAATGGATCGAAAGTAGACTTTGTCTATAGTAAAAACTATAGTTCTTGGTATTATATAGAACAAAAAATGAAAGGTTCTATACTTCCACCTGTTGGCGTAATGCTGCATGGTTATGAAGCATACCAAATTAACAGACGAAGTTTGGTTGCAAGAAAAAATGTATTCTTTCATAAAAAACCTACGGACTTCAACACCTTACACGCTGATTATGTATTTTCATACGGAGGAAAAATCAGTGATATCATTAGAAAGATTGGCACTGATCCATCCAAAATTATTGATATCACTTCAGGAATTGATGAAGACTGGATAGACACTAACCCTAAAACATCTAGTAGCGATACTATTTCATTTGCATTTGTAGGGAGATATACGCCAAGAAAAGGGATACATCATATTTATCATTGGGTCAATAATAACCTAAATAGAAAATTCCAGATTCAATTTGTTGGACCAATTCCTGAAGAAGATCAAATTAAACACGATCAACTAATCTATCATGGAAAAGTAACCGACTCCTCTCGTTTACAACAAATACTTTCAACGGCAGACGTGTTGCTTTGTCCTAGTAGAGCTGAAGGAATGCCAAATGTTATATTAGAAGGAATGGCTAGGGGATGTGCTATTCTTGCAACGGATGTTGGAGCAGTGGAAGCTTTGGTAGATGACAGCAATGGTTGGCTAATACCTCCATTTGATCAAACTGCTTTTGATGACACCATGGATAAAATCATGAAAATTGAAAGAAATGTTATTTCTTCAAAGGGAGCAAGATCCATCGAAAAGATCAGGAATTCCCTTACTTGGGATCAAATAGCTAAACAAACCTTAGAAGCGATCGAAGAAATCGTCTCTAAATCCTAATTAATCGATTGTATTCTTCCTTGTATTTTTCTTTTCTAAAATACTCTGAACACAAAGACTTCATCCGGATGTTTTCGGCTTGATCAACAGAAGTCAGTCGTGGAATCTCGTTGAATATTATTTGTCCGCAATTGAGTTGATGAGTGAGTTCAGAATAATCTCCAATTCCCTCTGAAATTAATATTTTCAGACCTGCACTTAAATATTCGGCAAATTTTACAGGACTTGCCACTTGATTGGTCACTCGATCTTCCCGAATTAATATTCCATAGTCGCAGGAAGATAGTTCTTTCTTTACTTCTTCATGTCCCACAAACTTTCTTTCTACTCTTTCTGGAAATTCACTTATCAATTCATCAATAAGAACATTTTCCCTAGTCATAAATAATACTTCTCCATTCTCGTGATCCTTCAACCATTTTCGCAGCATTTTAACTACCAACTCAAATGACTGCCAAGGTCCCGTACCTCCGGAATACACTAATTTTACATTACCATGATTCTTTCTTATCTCCTCAAAACTTTGTTCAAACCACGAATTATTTAGTGTACAAGGGATTATTACATATGAATCGTTTTTGAAAGCAAATTCGTTCTTCCAATAATCAACCAATTTCTGAGAAACGGCTAATCTATAAGTTGATTCCAACACTGCTCGTTTTTCTGACCGAATAAAATCCTGACCAAGCTTTATATTTCCCATTGTAACATCATACTCTTCTACTTCGGCTTTAACTGCAGCTCTTCCGTCATAAATGACTTTTTCAATTCCTGCATCCATCGCCAAAACTGTAGCCAAAGGCCCTCTACAAATTATTTTCTCAACGTTATTTCTTAATTGCCATTTTAACATTGGAAGATGCCATTTCCAACGAGAAATTCCAAATATCATTTTTAGGACAATGGCTTCAGGCTCTTTCTGGAGTATTTTCGCCTTATTCCTTTCAAAATTAGCTTTCGGAATAAAGGCAATCAGACGAATTTCAACACTTGTTGATTTTCTTAAAAACTCAAGTGTATCCAATACTTGGCTTTCATATATCCCTGATGGTTGATCGTTAAATGTGAAATAATAAATCACTCCTTTTCAAGCACTTCAAAAATACGTTCAGTGGTTTGTCCATCCCAGTATTTTGGGATGACACCGCCTTTATATTCTTTATTTAAAATATCATTAACATAATTCAAGATCTCTTCTATCTCAAATTTAACCAGCGTATTTGTTCCTTCAGTAATGGTTACTGGCCTTTCCGTATTCTCTCTTAAAGTAAGACATGGCACCCTTCTAAATGTTGTTTCTTCTTGGATTCCTCCAGAATCAGTGATCACAACTTGACAGTGTTTGATTAGTTTTTGGAATTCAAAATAACCTATGGGCTCTGTTAATATCAAATCGTCACATTTTTCCATCAAATGTAACAAGTCAAACTCTTCTAACATTTTCCTAGTTCGTGGATGAAGAGGGATTACTGTCTTCATTTTGCTAGATAAAGTCAATAGCAGATCTTTCAATTTATTTAACTGCTCTTTTGAATCAACATTTGAAGGTCGGTGAAAAGTACACAAAATGAACTTTTCATTCTTTAACCCAAGTTCATTTAGAATTTCACTTGACTCAATGTTTGTTTCAAATTTCACCAACGTGTCAATCATTGTATTTCCGACATGATAAGTTGCTGCTCGAATATTTTCTTCCTTAATATTCTGCAACCCAGAAGGTTCAGTAACCAGGCAAATATTAGAAAGATTATCGGCAATAATTCGATTGTGTTCTTCTGGCATCTTTTTGTCATAGGATCTTAATCCACTTTCTAGATGAATTAATGGAACCTGAAGTTTGTTCGCTGCAACAGCTCCTGCTAATGTAGAGTTGACATCACCGGGAACCATAAAAAAATCAGGCTTACCAATCTCTTCAAACAGTTCCTCTAGTTTCAGAATTATTTGGCCTACTTGAGAGTTCGGGGTCATTCCTCCTACATTTAAAAAAAAATCAGGTCTGAGATCAAATTGATCAAAGAAAACATTAGCCATATTATCATCAAAGTGCTGTCCTGTGTGGATAATCTTCACTTCAAAATTATATCTACTGGACAACTCTTTAAATCGGGTAACTTTGATAAAGTTCGGTCTTGTTCCTATTAAAATATATAACTTCTTTTTCATCCCTCTTTTAGCAAATCTATTGAATTAATAGCTCATCCAGAAAAGGCGTGGGGTCAATAATACCCTCCACAAACTCTCTAAAAACGCCTTCCCCTCCATTCTTATTCATCACGTGCATAACGGCTTCCTTTATATATATTGGAGCAGAATTAGGACAAGCGGAGTATCCAACAGACTTTAATACCTTGAGATCGTTAATGTCATCTCCAAGATAGGCTACATCTGCTAACGAGATATCTAGATCTTGACACAATCCTTCGACAATCTCAAACTTATTTTTGGTTCCTTGAAACAAATAGTCCACTTTCAGTTTTTCGGCCCTTCTTTGGACCATTTCCGTAGTCTCTCCAGTTAATATTCCACAAGGAATTCCAGCTTTTTTACACCATAGAATACCCGCACTATCATAGGTATGAAATTTTTTTAGTTCATTACCTGTCATGTCGTAATACATACCTCCATCTGTCCAGACACCATCAATATCAGTAAGGATAAGTTTTGGACTAAAATCACTCATAGACAAGATAAGATTGCATTCCTGAAAATTTATTACGCTGAACTCGAAATCTATCCAATCCAAACACCTCTTTCAAAGCAAATGTTTCTCCTGGAAATCCAGGATCATTCAATTCATCAAATCCAATAACAGCACCGTTTACCAAATGATCTTTTATAAGTTCCAAACACTTTAACGTAGGTTCATAAATATCAAAATCAAAATAAGCAAAAGCGATCATCGTTTGGGGATTTCTTTTCAAATAAGCCTCCAATTCAATAGAAGCATCCCCTTTACAAATTTCAAATTTATCAATATGGTTTAGAGGACTTTCATTCTGATGAAATCTCATCACCTGGTCCAAGTGGTCTTCATAACCTGAGGTTACCGAAAAAGCTCCTTTTTCAATACTATCATCATTACCATCTTTATCATTGATCCCTAGAAATCCTTCGAAAGTATCAAATCCAATAATTTTCCTATTGTAATTATAAGGCTCATATATCCCCCTTAAGTTCGACAACGTAGTTAGGTTTTGTCCCCATCTTACTCCGAACTCCATAACCACTCCATGTACGTCTTTTATTTGCTGATAAATCTCATTGAAGAATAGCACCTTGGATAGTTCTTGCCTCTTTTGATAGACTCCAACCTGGCTAACCTTTTCATTCTTGGGAATAGGAGAATTTACTAATAATTCCGTTCCCACTTCTCTGTTTGACATTTCTTTGTCAGATGCAAGCGTTCGTAGTTTCATTACTTTACACTGTTTAAATAAATTATTTCATTAGCAGGAATATCTTGTATCACTTCCTTACCGATTAAAGTATCACGATCTACCCATTTAACACCGTCACCAGGCGACAATAGATGTATATCCTCAAACTTTATTACATCGCCAGCCTTAAGGTTTTTATTTGAGGCTATTGATCTTTCCAGTTTTTCTTTAGCAACAGAAACATCATTCGAAATAAAAATATCCTCTACTCCAAATGACTTTTCTAGCAATCGGATATCCCTTATCATTCTACCTACACCATCTGGTCCTAACGATCCAATTTGATCTGTTCCTTTCATGCGTCTATCTAAAGTAATATGTTTCTCAATCACCTTAGCCCCCATTGCAACGGCTGCAATAGGAACAGAAATCCCAATCGTATGATCAGAATAACCAATTCGATAATCCGAGTAGTTATCTTGTAAAAAACGAATCGTATTTAAATTTACATTTCTTGGTTCCGTTGGATATTGAGAAACGCAATGAAGAATTGAAATATCTGAATGATACTTGGATATTGTCAAAAGCGCTTCATCTAATTCTTTTTGACCAGCCATCCCTGTTGAAATTATGATCGGAATTTTAGTTTCGGCCATCACCTCAAGCAACGGTAAATTTGTCAAATCCCTGCTCGCAACTTTCAAATAGTCTGGTGTAAAGTGATTTAATAATGACGTACAAGAAGGAGCACAAAGTGTTTCCACAAAATCAAGCCCTTTAGACTTGGCATATTTGTATACTTCATAGTGCTCTTCATCGTTCAATTCAAGGAATTCCCTATGCTCACCATAAGTTCTACCAAATGAATTGGGTGTATCATAAATTCGGTTCATTTGAGAATCACTCAATTCATATTTAAGATCTCTTTTTGTTAGTTTAACGGCATCAATCCCCTTAATTTCAGTATTGAACAATGGTTCGTCTATAGGATAAGTCACGCTGTCTACAATTAACTTTGCGATATCAACAGAACCGTTATGGTTTTGTCCAATTTCTCCTATGATGTAAACACTGCTATCCATTTCTTTATTTTGCATTTTTAATATTCTCTTCAATCATCAAGTCTTTAAAAATAGTGTTTTTTAACAGACTGATTATATCTTTATAATTAAATGACTCATCAATTTGATTAACCGCTTTATAAAGCTGCTGAGTAATTTCGAAATCGACCTTCGTATCAACCGTCAAACGAATAAAGTCATTTTCCCGGATCATTGCATCTACTGATAACCAATGTACATCAAAGATATCAACATGTCCATAGATGAAGTTCGTTACATGTTCGTGATATAGGTTTTCTTTCGTCAAAATTGCCGCTTTCTTCAGTGCCTTTAGATGCACAATTTCACCAAAGAATCCATAAGCCGTTTTCATACAGGGTTTTCCGTTTATGTTATGCGCCAAATAATCATATTCCGAACTCCATTTCGTTATCAATTCTCTCAATAATGACACATCTAAAAATGGATTATCTGCACAAATTCTTACTACGTGCTCCACTTCAAATTTTTCAGCTGCTTGAATGAAACGATCCAGCACATCGTTTTCATCACCTCTAAAAACTTCGCAAGAAAGTTCATTTAAACTCACTACCAATTCATCATCTTTAGAACTAGTGGTTGTCGCTAAAATGACTTTTTGATCTGGAAAAGAGTTTATTAATCTGCTGATGATCAGCTGTGGAATCGTTTTTCCTTTATAAAAAGGCATGATCATCTTGTTTGGCAGTCTAGTAGATCCTGTTCTTGCTTGAACTATAAAGGCTATTTTACTCATTTTCTTATCATTCTTATTAATCGATCAGCAGTGGGAAATCCTACTACGTTGTACACTTTCAAATAATCAGAAGATGTAATGGAAGAAGGTATTGGTGTAAAATTCCCTTTCAACAATTGCTTATAAAACTCAACCGCTTTTGTTTGATTATACCTATACCCCGTTCTTACGACATCGAAAAAGGCCGAATAGGTTGAATTATCCATCATTCCTTCCTTTTTAAGAAAATGATAGATACGCTCACGCAAGGACAGAAATCGTTCCCAATTTTCTTCTTGATTCAATCGAGTGAGAGCAAACTCATTGTCATTTATTTTCACTGTTTCACAAATATCAGTCATCATGGCTTCTGCCCCTGATTTCAAATAGTTGAATAACAATAAATACTCCTCAGAAGTTTTCAATTCAACATCAAACCCACCAAGTTCTGTAAACAGTTCACGAGGCCATAAGTTCGACACTGTATATCCTAGCAAGCCTCTAATAAGTCCAACCCAAACTTCTTTAATCAATTCAACATTTCCTCCGGGCTCTTCTTCTCTAGAAACACTTCTAAATGCGCCTATTATGAGAGGTGGACGATTGAACTTTGGATCACTCGCTAATTGAAGTTGATGCTCTACTTTCGTTTCTAACAGAATATCATCTGCATCTAAGAACTGAATATAATCACCAGTTGCCAAGCTAGCTCCCTTATTTCTGGCAGCACTCGCTCCTTGTTTAAATTCTTGAACAACTCTAAGATTTTTCATTTTTTTAGAAAAATCCAATAGTACCTCATACGTCTTGTCTGTAGAGTTATTATCAACACAAATTACTTCCTCTGGAGCCATTGACATTCTGGACGCATATTCTAGCGCTCGACCAACAGTCTGCTCACAGTTATAGCATGGTATAACAACAGAATAGGTATATGCAATTTTCGCCACGCTTACTTTTTGTTTAATGCATAAACTTTTTCAGTTCCTTTCAAACCCAGTAATTTCAATAGAAATAGATATTTTTTACTCAACGATCGGACAGGTTCAAATCTTTCTCCTCGACAATATTTTTTATAAAGTTCTAACGCCAATTTTTGGTTAAAAGGATAAACCCATCTTATACGCTCAAGAAAAAAACTTAGATACCATGTCTTATTCTTTTGAAAGTAAACACTTTTTTCTTCTATAAGATAATCAAGCATACGCTGCCTTAAGAGAACAAATCTCACCGTTTTTTCTCCATGTTTATCTAGACTTGTAGTAATAGATCCTTCTCTCATCTCATATCTACTACCTATATTATCGCTAACTATGAAATTAGCTTCTGTCTTCATAATACGAAAGAATAAATCTCGTTCTTGTGAACTTTTTAATTTCACGTCCCAACCTTGGACTTTTAACAAGGCTTCTCTTCTTATCAATACAGAATTCGTATTAGAACCTCCTTTGAACAATGCTTTCCATATATCAGGATCAACATGATGAACTTCTATTCGACCATCAAGATGAACCACTTCCCATCCTTCAAAAACAATATCTATTCTTTCTGTTGAACTACTCACCAAACTCATTTGATGAGCTATTTTATTCGGATATAGAAAATCATCAACATCAAAATACTGAATCCATTCACCTTTGGCTTCATAAGTTCCCTTATTTCTGGCAAAAGGAGCTCCCTGCTCCTGCTCTGAAAACACTTTGATTCGGGCCTCTTTTTCACTCCATTCTTTGAGTTTCAGAAGACTTGAATCCGTGGAATTATTATCCACACATATTATTTCAATATTGGTATAGGTTTGATTTAATATGGAAGACATTCCATGATCAATGTGATGCTCACAGTTGTAGACAGGAATTACTACACTTACCAACGGTTCCATATCTAGCAAAGTTAATTATTTATGCGATAGAACTGAACCATAATGATATTCATTCAAGCCATAGAAGTCAAAGAATTCTTGATCGGTCATTTTCAACGCTGAAGTTACTTCTTTTACAAATCGACCCTCTTCTTTTAGACATATTCTATCTATAGAAGTATTTGGAAACAAAGGCGTCTGGAATAACATTGGAGTATAAAAGACCTTATAACCACAGAATAGACGCTGTAAATTCGTAGTAGAATGAGATGACAGCGCTAGATTTACTTTGTCAAAATCTTGAAATGACTTAACATCAAATTCAGAAAAATCGACTTCAACACCGGGATAAATGCTACTGTAGTAATTCATAGCTTCCTGATAGATTTCGGTCGTTTTCCTTTCAATTGGATGAAGGTATACAAATAGTTTAGAGATATGATTCTGCACCATGTAAGACCGAACCCAATCAATCAATAATTCCTCGCTTTCATACTCTTTATCGAGCGATTGTAACCCAAGTTGTCTCCTTCTCCAGATTCCACTTGAAATTAAACCAATCTCATATTTCTTCTTCGTTTTATTCTGGCTAACATATCCCAAATATTCTTGAAAACCGTACAACGGCCATTTATAAACTTCATCGACAAACCAGTTTTCTTTTAGAAGATCAACTTGTTCAAATTGAAACCCAGTACAAAGAGCTAATTTATTTGAAACCACAAATTGATGAAATCTATGAAGTGTATTTGGACCTGGAACCTTGATCACCTCAACACCATTATCCATCAAAATCAACGCGTTAAAATTCGCATCATTTTCGTATGGAAAAAAATAATATATTTTTCGAATATTATGTTTTCTAACGGCATTTAACAATAGATAATTTTGCGTAATTGACAAAATAGACAAGGAATAGCTCGCCCGATTCTTGGAAACGGATGAAATCAACACAAGACTGAAAAACAGTGGAGTAAAAAATACTGAAAAGAGAACTGCTTTGGTGAAAGAAATACCTTCCAATGAATCAACAGATATGTAATCTAAAGAATCTTCAACGATCTTAGCTAGGTAACTTAATCGTTGCTCTTTCTGCTTTGAATCACCATCAAACACTAGCTGATCTCTCAACAATTCCCCTTCTCCTTTTTTCCTTAATGCAATCCATGATTTTCTCCAGTATTTAATCCCTAATGTGAAATCTGATTTAAGTTCAGTTGGAACGCGAAAAGTATGCTCACGATATAGAGTTTTGAAAGAAAAGCTATACGGTGATTTTTTACCTGATATGTTATGAATCCAACATTTCAAATAGATATTTAAAATCTCAAACAATTTTATTTTACCAAAATGATATTACCTCAAAAGTAGAAAAGAAATTGTTAACTTCTTGATATGAGCACGAATCATTCCTCTGGCTCCACGGATAAATTTCCTAAATTTGCGCCTAAAATCAACCACAAAAAAATGTCTAATCCAATTATTCATATTGGTCTGCACAAAACAGGAACTACTTACCTTCAAAGTTCGTTATTTCCAAATCTAAAGAACTATAATGTATACAGAGGATATGAGTCCCATAGGCAACTTTTAAAACTCGGAAGAGAAAAAAAAATCATTATTTCTGATGAAGGTATTTCAGGTGACTTATGGGGTATGAATTACTTAAATGACTTCAAGGAAAATATATATTTCTTAAAAAAAACCTATAACAATCCAAAGATCATTTTTGGAATACGGAACCATTCTTCATTCATATTATCTGTATACAAACAATACTTGTATGAAAAAGGAACAAATGATCTTGACTTTCTTTATAACATTAATAATACAGGAATTATCAAAAGTGAAGAATTGCTTCTTCTTCCAAAAATTACACTTTTAAGGGAGTCTTTCGAGAAGGTATTTATTTATAGTCAAGAATCATTAATTAGTAATGAAAATGACTTTATTTCTGCTCTGACGAATTTCTTGGATACAGATATTAATTCCAATTATCAATCGCAGAAGGATTCAAACGTTGGTGTGAATACTATTCTCCAAGTAAAAACTCTTCAGAGAATGAATAGATTTAGCAAGAGCTTGGAAAAACTTCACCCCTCACTTGGGTGGTATAACAAAGTCTGTAGAAAACTAAAAATAACTCCACGAGACATTTGTCAAAAAAGGCTTAGAAATTTTAAATCCGAAAAGTTTGATCTGGATAATAAGACAAAACACTTTATGGATGATTTCTTTAAGGATGATTGGCTAAATGCCAGTAAGAATGTCTCGTATTAATCTACAAAAAGATTATTATAAACATCCTTCCATTGCAGACTAATTACACTCTTAGAAAAATAATGGACAATAAACTCTCTGGCAGCAACAGACATCTCATTTCTAAGACTTGGATTATCTATAAGTTGAATTAGGTTTTCAGCCATATCTTTATAATCACATTCATCACTTAATAATCCTGTTCTTCCTTCATCTATAGTGTAAGGAACTCCACCACTTCTAAAAGCAACCACCGGCACTCCACAAGCTTGAGCCTCTCCTGTTACCAACCCCTGAGTTTCTCTTCTTCCATTCGAATTAGCTATAGAGGTCATCAGATAAACA
This sequence comes from Flavobacteriales bacterium, assembly GCA_020635565.1. GTDB lineage: Bacteria > Bacteroidota > Bacteroidia > Flavobacteriales_D > Parvicellaceae > Parvicella. The sequence continues at coordinate 607,481 of JACJZN010000006.1, forward strand.
TCTGTTTCTTGCATTAGATAAACAATTTCGTCTTGGTCTTTTGCACCTAATAGCCTGATCTTGTCAGTAAGGCCTAATTTGTTAATTAGATTCTGTAGATTCTCCTCTTCCTCACCCGCTCCAACAATGTCATAGTGAAAATCGTACCCCCGTTTATTTAATTCACTCATGGCCAGAATGCCATATCGATGACCTTTAAGTTCAATTAATCGACCAACAGATAAAAACTTAGGTATTCGATCTACATTTGTTGAATTCCTAAGAACAAATCTTTTTTCATCAATCGGCATATGAACTACTTTAAGCTTTTTTTCAGGACAACCTAACTGCTTCAGTAAATTACCCAAATAAGGAGTATTACAAGTAAACAGGTCACCGGTTTCAAATATATCCCTGTAATATTCTTCTTTCCTTAATTTGGAATCACTTGTATGAAAAGCATCGAAACCATGAAATGTGGTTACAATAGGTTGCGGAATTAGACCAAGCTTCTTATACATACCTAAATTCCCCACATTTGTTCCAAACTGAATATGAACCAAATCTACATCTATTAAAAGCTTATGAAACTCAATAAACTCCAGAAAATAACTACCTTTCAAGCCAGCCAATCCATATTTATATGGATTTAGAAGATAAATACTTGACATCGGTTTTGATGCAAAAAGTCCCTTTACAATCCGTAAAATCCGACTTCCCAACGAGTCTTTCTCTGAATTAACAACTACTTTTACCTTATCTAAAAGTTTGTATTCTTCAAGTAGGTGAGACTGGGAAGAATTTTCAAAAACACCCTGTCTGTCAGCAATAATTACTACTTCAAAACCAAGATCCAAAGCTAGAGTAATTTGTTCTGTTACAAACGTCTCTGTAAGTGCTGGAAATTCATTTATTCTTATCGCTATCTTTCTCAAATTGGATATCGTTTGGACTTGATTAACCTAAATTTAATCAAATACTTGAAAACCTTGCCACCCCGATATATACCAAAATATTGAACAATCCAGTAATGTTCCCATTCTGTTAAAAAAAACGGCACCTTTAAATCATCGAATTTTTTCCCAAATTTCTTGGCAAATTCTGGAAATGGATGTTTCGTCATGACATAATTCGCATAATATCCCTTTTTGGGATATGCTAACAAACTCATATCGTTTGTCTTCAAAACCAACTCATGTATCAAATCCCATGATTTAATAGCGGAAATAATTTTTTTTTCTGAATTCAAAATGCTCAATGACTCCCCTCCTTCCTTTCGATAATAAGCCATTTGCGATCTAAGAATGGAAATATGCTTAGCATGAAATAATACTCTTGAGAAAAACTCACCGTCATCATTGTTGGATATTGACTCATTCCATTCACCGGCTAATTGAATTAGATCTTTTCTTACGAGCCAAGCATGAACCAATACAATCCAATTGTTCATTCCAAAACTCCTCATTATATCCAATCCCGTTTCGATATTCTCAAAAAAATCTTTGTGTTCATATTTAAATGGTTTTAAATCATCTAAAGAATCAGAGAATTCGCCCCAAAAAGTAAAAGACAAATCAGATTCCCTATTTTTCATTAATTCCACTTGTTCCGTTATTTTGTCAGGATGAATTAGGTCATCAGCATCTAAGAATTGTATGTATTCTCCTTGTGCTATCCTAATTCCATTATTTCTTGCTGCTGACGCTCCCTTATTTTCCTGAGATATACACTTCACCCCTTGTAATTCAAAACCTTCAAAAAGATTCTTTGTGGAATCAGTCGAACCATCATCTATCACAATAATTTCCAAGTGCGGATATGTCTGATCAAGAACAGATTGAACCGTCCTTTCCAAATATTTTTCAGCATTGTATGCTGGTATTATAACACTAACTAAAGACATTACTACATTCTAAATGAAGACTTAAATACTTTTGAGTAATAATTGACCAACTTATTAAATCGTCTATCATTTTTCATTCTGTTTAAAACCTCAGAATCTTCCTTCATTTGTTTAAGTATTTGGTACTCTTCGTATAGTTTGGAAGGCAAAAATTCCTTCAACGCCCGTTCTCTTTCGTCATTTCGCACTGAGATATTCGAATTACTAATTCCTGTCATATCGAAATAGCTTACATTCGTATCGATATAACGTACTGATTCTTTATGAACACCTATCGTAATAAGATAAAATAGCCAATCACTAACAATTTTGTAGTCGGTTCTAAAACCTCCATATTTTTCAAATAGTTCTCTTCGAAAGAAAGACGAAGGATGAGTTAAAGTACCAAACATCAAATGAAATAATGAAACATCTGAACTCTGTGCACTACGACCGATCGATTCTTTTCCATCATCAGCAACCTTAATGATGTTTCCATAAACAATACTTTCATAAGGTTTCTCATTCGCAAACTTCGATATAACAGTATTATCCACTAACCAATCCCCACTATTCAAAAACAAAACGTACTCCCCAGAAGCTTTGGCAATACCCTTATTCATAGCATCATAGATTCCTTCATCTTTTTCCGAAACCCAAAAATCCAATTTATCAGAATTTTGTTTTAAAAACTCTTGACCTCCATCAGAAGAATCTCCATCTATTACAATGTATTCAATATTAGGATAGTCTTGAATTAAAACCGAGTTGAATGTTTTTTTAAGACCTTCAATATCATTGTAATTAATTGTTATTATGCTAATCTTCATTTTCACCTTCTCAACACTTCTAATTACAAAAGTAATATTTACTCTTCACCAACCAATCCTTCATATATATCTCTCCACTGAACAGAAACAACTTCTCTAGAGAACGTAGCATTGATATAACTCACTGCAGCTTTTGACATCTCTTCCTTCTTCTTTGGATTTAGATAAAGTTCCTCAACATATTTAGTCATAGCTAATACATCTCCTTCTTCACATAAGTATCCCGTTTTACCTTCAACAATAGTAAAAGGAACTCCGCCACTATAAAAACCAACAACAGGCAATCCACATGCCTGTGCCTCGCCCGACACAACTCCCTGAGTCTCTTTGCGACCATCAGTTCCTGTTACAGAAGTCATCAGGTAAATGTCCGATTCCTGCATATATTGTATAACCTCTTCTTGAGATCTTCTGCCAAGAAATTCAACGTTTCTTTCCAAACTATGTTCCTTAACAAGTTCTATGAGCTCATTTACACAATCACCTTCTCCTATCACTCGATACCTCACATTAACACCTTTATCTTTAAGTGCTTTGACAACTTCAATACCGTAACGATGACCTTTCCATTCAATTAATCTACCGACACTTATTAACTCAAGTCTATTTTGGATATTTTTTTTATTTGGTAGAGGTTTGAATTTCTGGTTATCAATTGGAACATGAACCACCTTTATTTTTTCAGTGGGACATCCCAACTCAATTAACTGATGCTTTAAGTATTCGGTATTCGAAGTGATTAGATCCGCATTCTCAAATAATACTTTGTAGGCATTTATTTTTTCTTCCTTATTTGTTGCATTAAAATGAGCATCATAACCATGAAAAGTAACTACCACTCTACTCGACATTAATAATGATTCTTTAAATATTTCTAGATTTCTAGTGTAATTCCCAAATTGAACGTGAATTATTGGAACTGACTTAAACCTCTGATAACCAACAAAATCTATTAGCAATCGACCTTTTATTGATTCTAAACCGTATGTGAATGGATTCAATAGAGTCAATATCTTAATTGCATTGATTTTAGTAGCAGCCTTGACGTATTGCTTTAGATGACTCGCTGAAAATACAGGAAAAGCTTTACCAAATTGAATAGTTTTTTCGCCCAATTTATATTTTTGGAACAAACCAAATTTCTCATTTAACAATTGAGAATCAAACTCTTCACATAAAATGGTGAGCTCATAACCCAACTCAATAATCAGAGAAGCATGCTCTACAATAAAGGACTCTGAAACTACCGGAAACCGTCCAACTTTAAGTACTATATTTTTAGTGATCAAGGTAAGTTTATGTAGATTATTGCGAAGTTAACCAAATAATTTTGTAGGTTCCACACTTTCTAAAGTTATCAGTTTAATACAATCTAGAATAAACTTATCTTCGTGTACGATAACAAACCAACAATTAAATCCGGTTTGAAAATGATTAAGAGATTAAGATCAATTAAAACCTCTCTCGATAAGAGGCGTAGAGAAAACGAAATTCTAAAATTCAACAACGACAATAAGAAAAATGGTCGATTTGATGATTTTTCAAAACACATCATCATATCCGGAGAACCGAGGGGAGGGACAACTTGGTTAATGGAACTTTTGATGAATGATTCGACCAATTTAGTTTGGGAACCTTTATTTCATAAAAGACTAAATGAGCATAGTGCAGGACTTTATAATAAGTTTGGACATATGCCCTATATTCCCGAAAATGCGCAGTGGAAGGAAGGTAAGGAGTATTTCAACTCTTTGTTTAGGGGCGAGCTTAAATATGGTCTTTTCAAAAATCATCATTATTCAGGAAAAAAATTGAAAGATAAAGATCGAATGTTATTCAAGTTTTGCCGAGCAAATATGTTGTTACCTTGGCTTACGAAAGAATTTCCAACGATAAAACCAATCTATTTAGTTAGACACCCTTTGTCTGTTATTTCTTCGCAATTCAGGCATCCCGCTTTTGAAGGAATTGGGACGAAAGTAAACCTATTCGAACTAAGAAAGAGTGAAAACCCCATGTTCTCCGATATTTTTGATCGATACGAAGACAAGATCAGTAAAATAAACTCAAGGGAATCTATGTTTGCGAACTGGTGGGCAATTCAAAACATGCTTGCCTTGCCAAATCCAGATAATAAGTGGTTGACCGTATCGTATGAAAGTCTATACTTAAATCCTGTCAATGAACTCGAAAGAATCTCCAAGTTCACAGGGATACCAGTATCTGAATTTTCCTTGGATAATATTGAGAAGCCAAGTAAAACTACCTTGGCCGGCTCAGGGATTTTAGAGAAAAAAGACCAATTGTCAAATTTTCGAAAGCACTTAACTCAAAATCAGATCAACGAAATTTTAGAAATAATAAATAGTTATGGAATAGATGCTTTTAATGAGGATCTTGAACCAGATTATATGAAGCTTCGTTATTGATATTCGATGAGTGAAAAATCCAATATAGATTTCTGGGGAATCGGGGCACAAAAAGGAGGAACCTCATGGCTTTATGAAAACTTGTTGCAATTGAAAGAATTCTCTTTGCCTCCGGTAAAGGAGTTTCACTATTTTGACCGAAGCTCAGACTATCCATCTCCTAACTTCTTGTCTGAATCACGCGTAAGTAAACGTTTGTTAATGCCCGGATATCTTGCAGAGAGTCTGAGATATCTAAGAAGTAATAGAAAAACAAAACATCTTGACTTCTATAGAAAATGGTACTTTTCTAATTATGATGATAATTGGTACAATTCATTATTCGAGCGCTATTCGGATGAAGGTTTAACTGGAGAAATAACCCCAAGCTATTCAATATTATCCAGAGATGATATAAAAAGAATGTACAAAGTTTCCCCTAAAGCAAAACTAGTCTTTCTAATGAGAAACCCTATTGATAGGGCGTGGTCACATATCCGACACATAAGAACAAGAGATTCTAAGAGCAAATTAAACAGTATCGAAGATATTATCCATTTTTTTGATCAACCGTCACAGGAATTACGATCAGATTACTTAAGCACCATTGATAACTTTACATCTATTTTTCCAAGTGAACAACTGCTCATAGGTTATTATGACGCTATCAAAGAGAATCCCGAGCAATTACTTCGAAACATTGTTGATTTTATATCAGAAGACAAAAAAATTGATATTTCCCACCTGAACCTGACAAATGTCGTTAATAAGTCAATCGATGTAAAACTAGAAGAGAATATCCATTCTTTTTTAATCGAAAAATACACACCTAAAATCGCTCTGTTATCTGAAAGATTTGGAGGTTATTGCACCAAATGGTTAGATTCAATTGAAGGAATTGATAATTCTCAAACGGAAGTTTTTAGCACGCAATTATTGGATTAATTGATTTCTTAAAAGTTCTATCTCCACGAGATATTTCGTCTGACAATCTTGGCTGGATTACCAGCGATTAAGCAATTTTCTTCTTCAAAAACTCCCTTCACAACAGAATCTGAGGCAACAACACAATTACTTGGAATTTTAACTCCTTTATAAATTTTCACATTACTACCTATCCATACATGATCTCCAATTGAAATAGGAGCAGACTTTTTACGAAAAACTCCATCAATCGATAATTCGTGAAAATCATTATCTAGAAATTGGCAGTTCCAGGCTATGGCACAACGATCTCCAATAGTCAATCCTTCAGAAATGATTATCTGAGTATTGGAGTTGATGTAGCCATATTTTCCCAATGCTACTATCGCTCCCTTATCTACAGATATCCGACTTCCCTTACCAATTTTAAATTCACCTGGACAAATAAGTTTCCCTTGAATATTAAGCTTTCCTATATCTGAAGAGTTTTCAAACCCTCTATAATGTATTCCAAGCCATAGATCGCTAGCTTCGATATTTTTTAAACCCGATATTCTAAAGCTCGAGTGCGCATAAATTCTTGAATTACTTTTGAATCTTATTATTAAGAATCTTAAGATAATTTTTGCAGAATATAAGAAGTTATTTCTCTGCTTTCTGATTTCCTGGAAAGCTTTAAATGAATTCATTCCAAATAAATTTACTTTTTCTTTGCCATCATGAGCGCCTGCTCATAGGTTATTTTATTGAATGTCAATAAACCTCAAAGAGATTCAACTCAATTTATATACTTTATTGATTTTATCAAATGCAAAATCAAATTTTTCCTGAGAGAATTCAAAGTTAAAGTCCTTTTTTCGATCATGTCTGGCATTTATTTTTTTTCCAACAACATTTCTTGTGTTTTCGTTAAAAGTTAAACTCAAGTCGAGAAATAATTTTTCTACAAATTCAATATCATTGAGCTGATCCAAATTGATTGAAATGTGCTTTCCATTAAAAGTCTTCTTTATGTACTCTGATCTATATCTCATTTCTGCTATGTAAGCAAAAATTAACTCGTACTCATTCTCCAAATCCGGGAATTTCAAAAAACTTTCCTTTGAATTTGGTTTAATCATCCATTTGTCCCAGATATTATTCTCTGTCGTAAAATACCTTAGTTTAAGAAAACTTTTTGCAGTATCCTTAACGTCCCTATTTAGATGTATCACTACCACATTGGATAAGTTCTTGAATACAACATCGTAGAAAGTTTTCCCAAACATATGATTCGTTTCCGCATATACCTTCTTACCTGAATGTTCTAAATCCTTTAATATTTGATTAGTCTTTACCTCCCTCCTATTAAAACTCTTTTCTAATGGAAACTCTTCAACATCCAAAAGATAATCCCCTATCATAAAAGGTTTTCTCTCATGAAATGCAAGAACTTCATCTGCCGTACTTAAGATCGAACCTAGGTAATCAGATCCAGATCTTCCTGTATTTACTGAAAAAATAAACTGTCCGTCTTTCTTAAGATTTCTGCCGCCAAATTTGACCGTGAGTATTTTTTTTATAAGATTTAAACTCATTATTTTATCTATAATTTACTACAAATCCACATGAATTGCATCATCTTCTGAAGATCGAATACTTCAATTCTCTTAATACGGAACGGATACTTTCAAATCGTTGATTAAACACCTCCACGGCTTCATTGTAAAGTTGAATATCCAACTTATTTAACTCCATCAAACAGTCTATTTCCTTTTGTGACAAACTAGACTTGCTATATTGTTTAGATCGTTTATTCTGCGATTTAAATCGAATACCATTTTGCCAATCCAATTCATTCTCAAAGAGCATTAATGATTCTACAAATCGATCCTGAAGTCCAAAAGCTAAAGTTCCATTCAATAAATTCTCTCGTGCAATTGAAAGTATGTCTGTATCCTGAGAAAGTTCCGAGTTGCTAGAAAGCATTCCATGATAGCCTCCATTACCAGATAAGATTCTACATTGTCCATTATTCAGCTCCAACGTTTCTGCCTTTTCAAAAAATGTGATAGCATCATTATTAAGTGCAAAATCATGAAGATAATGCTTTGGTTTAGTCTTTACATAGAAATAGAATGACTCCATTCTAGAGATGGGCTCTCTAAGCATAGTTAATACGTTCGAATTAACTTCGCAACTTCCCCAATCACCGTGTAACCAGATCAATTCGTAATTTCTCCAATTATTCGATTTTTTAAGTCTAATTAATTCCTCTCCTGGTGCCTTTCCATGAACCAAACAGAACTTATCGCCATAGTTTCGTCTAAATACCTCACTCAACGTACTACCGGCTGCCTTTGGAATATGTAAAAAATAGTTCTTAATCATTTTATTCTCATACTTTCTAAAACCCAAATCCATCTAGCTATTCTCTTGTAATAACCCGAATTCAGGTTGTATTTAGTGCACAGTTGATCTATTCTAGAAATTAGGACTTTAAACGCATTTCTGTCTCTTCTAAATGTTTTGGATATTTCTTGTAATTTTTCTTTATACTGGATCATTAAAAGATCATCGTACTTATTTCCAAATACGTCTTTTGCAAAATATAAAGACTCTAACAAATTGAATCGATCTTGAATCAATCTATATTTTTCTCCTTTATTGGCATTACTTGCCCCCTCAGAGTGAATACGGTAAACAGCTGTAGGTTCATCAATGAATCCATACTTTCCATATTTCCCAAATAATATAGACATGGCGATATCTCCATAAGGCACTTTACGAAAAGTTTCTGGGAACTCCAATTCATTTCGAAACATTACTGTTCTTGATTTTAATCTTAATTGATTCTTCAATATAATTTCTACAGTAGAAAAAGTTTGTTCGAGATAACCTTTATTACTTTTTGGAGCTTCTTCATCTATCCAATCTCCATTCTTGTTAATCAAATGAGAATGCCAAGTATGACAGACAAAACACTCTGGATTATTTACCAAAAAGTCTACCTGCTTTTGTAATTTATTGGGGTCGCTCCAATAATCATCACCTTCGCAGATAGCAATATACTTTCCCCGCGCTTTTTTAAACAGAATTTCCGTTAAAGAATTGATTTTACCGTATTGATTCTCCGTTTGATACACATTATTGAACAGTTGAGGGTATTTTTCTTCATATTCTTTTACCAACTCAGCCGTGCCGTCTGTAGAAGCGTCATCATGTACAAGGATTTCGAACTCAAAATTTGTTTTTTGACGAACAAAACTATCCAAACACTCTTTTATGTATTCTTTGTGATTATATGTCTGCGTACAAATACTTACGGTGATCATACGTCTATTATTCTTCAATCAATTCGGCTATTCCAAAGCCATTTCTTCCAAATTCGTTTCCACAATAGAAGATATAAATTTTTCCATCGATTTCAGAAACCTGCGGATATGCCATCATTTCAGAATCCCAACCTTCATCAGACACGTCAATCTTCATTTTATCGTCTTCACGATGCCATTCTTCCAGATCATCAGACCAGGCATAGCCCAACCTGTATGCTCCATCAGCTCCGCCTCTAAAATCTAAAGGTTGTCTGTAGGCAAACACTGCATTCCACTTATCCTTATACCTGAAAATGGAGAACGAAACCTGACATTCATCCTCGTACTTCGAAGGAATTACGGGAATTCCGTCTCTATCCCAGTTTATTCCATCTTTTGAGGTAGCATGGGCAAACTTGTACACAGGCTCGTACTTTCCTTCATGCTGCAACCATTTTGTACCAATCAAATACCACATGTGCCAAGTGTCTTCCACGCGAACGATTTTTGGTCCGGATAAAAGATAAGGTTCCTTGTGCGTTTGACCGAGTATAGGTCCTTCACTGATCTTCTTGAATGTGGTTCCTCCGTCCTCGCTAATAGCAAGTCCTACCGCCATTGTGTAAGGCACTGTATATAACCTTGACCAGCCTGTGTAGTACCCATAAATCTTGTCGCCAACAGGAACAAAGCAGCTCGTCATACTCCCGAATTCATCAAAAGTACCTGGTCCTCCTAGATCAAAAAGAGGATTTTCCCCTATTCTTTTGACTTTGGTCAGGTCAAAACGATCGAGATCGACAAATCCTGATCTCGACACATACTGAAGGTCTGCTCCTCTTTTCGGACGAGTAGCAAAATAAACCCTTACGGTGTTATCATCTAATACATAAGGAAATGGTAATTGCGCGTATTCCTCCATCCAGGGCTGTGTTTCCACTTCCAGAGGATTAAATACATTTCCGAGTTTTTTCCAGTTTAGCATTTTTGTTAGTTAATTGTTGTCAAAAAAAGCATACAACACGAGCATCATAGACATGTAATTTCGTTGTCTCAATTGAAGTTTGATGTCAGGGGCAATCTGTTTGAGCAAAATCGGCAACCTGTAAAAATCTTCTTTTACGTGCATTTTCGTGGCAAGAAACGGTTTTTCATTTCGTATTGTGTTTTCAGCTCCTAAAATCGCTTTGTACTCCGCTCCGTTAATATCGAACTTCATATACGTAACCGTTCTTCCCAGATCCTTCAAAATTGAATCTATGGTATCCACGGAAATTTTAAGATCACCATCCTCTTTTATCTTGCTGTCTATATCCATTTCTGTATTTGAAAAAGACAACACTGTTTTCTCATTCCATGCTCCCAACTGAATGGTGGTACATTTGTCCTCAATGCCTAACTTCTTGATGGTTGAGTTCAACTGTTCAAACATCTTCGGAAAGGGTTCAAGAGAAACGATATGATCAAACTCGCCATTGGTAATTTTTTGAAAATCGACAATTGAGTCTCCGGTAAACCCTCCCACGTCTAACATTACTTCATTACGTTTTTCCGGGAAATTTTCCTTGGTAAAATACAAATGATCATGTTCTACGTTGGGCAATATATGGCTTGGATCACCTGTGAGTTTGGTATTAATTGCACCAATAAAAGTCCTTCTTGAGAGTTCATCATCAAACAAATCGTACGCTTGCTCAAATTCGCCAAGATGTTCCTCCACAAATTCCAAATCCATGAAAGCGTCCGGAATATTCAGGAAATCGGGTACATCCAGCACCATCAAAGAGTCTATTCCTTTTGACTTGAATCTCTCAATCACGGCTGGGTAATTGGAAATTCCGATAACCACATGATAATCATCGATTGAATCCAGAATACTTTCAATTTCAATCACCTCAATGCCCATGTAATGATCAGCCTGCTTATACTGTCTGTCTACTGCCAAATTAAAAACTTCAATTCCCTTTGCGCGAAGATAGTTGTAGACGACATAAGCATAAACGCTGGCTCCATATATAACCACAGGTTTTTTGACTTCATTTATGGTTCTGACAATCCGATCCTGAAGGAATTCTTCCGTATTTACAATTTTTTCCAATAGCATATTATATTCTTTTTGAGGTAGGGAATTTTGGTGGTGGCGGATATTTCGGATGCTCGTTCAATCCGAGATAAATGTCTTTGCCTTCAACAGGAGAATAAAGGGTCAAATACGCCATAGATTCAGGAGGAGAATCAAACACATTATTGATATATTTTTTCTGTTCGTCAACGAATAGTATTGCCCCGTTGTATTGTCTCTGGCATCTTACTTTCCTCCTGATCACCTCAAGATCGTCTTTGGCAAGGTCTATGGTAAATTCTAACTCAGTAACCCAGGGTCTATAGTCGCCATCAACGATCTCTTCGCCAAGGCTATTGCCATCAAGGTATTCATTCAATTTCTCCACCAGATAAGGGATCCCTTCTTCCAGTCTGATCTTCACATCGTTCGTATCGTCCTCCCGGTTAATTGGAACGTCATGAGTAGCGATAAGTACCCCGGCATCAATTTTGTCGTTGATCAGGTGCATAGACATTGCGGTAGTCCTGTGCCCGAGAAGAATTGGCCAAATATCCGGATTGGGACCTCTATTGGTCTTAAGGTCACCTCGATGAAGGTTGAAAAAACGATACTTGCTTGTAAGACTGGCCGGAACCAGCATATCTAACTGATAGATAAAAAACGGGGTTGATTCGTCATATTCCAGAATCAGTGCTTTGAAATCTTTAATCCAATCAAATTGGCGAACTTCCAGCCCCAATTCTTCTGCCTGATCCAGCAAAACTTGTGTCACACGTTTCTTCAGACATAGTGCTCCAATCACGCAGAACTTATCGGACTCCGACAATGCACGTAACCCTAATGCTGAAGAACCAATGAAAACAATGTTTTTCATATTATTCTTTCACTGCATAAGCATTGGGCATCCATGAATTTGGAAGTGTTTTGATCTTCACTCCTGGTAACAACTCGCAAACCGCAAGTGTCTCACCCGGACCAAGTTCAAATACAGACTGATGTTTTAGTTTATTCTCCATTTTTTTTATATCTTATAGTACCAATCCTCCATTAACCTTTAACGTTTCTCCGTTAAAGAAATCATTCTCAATAGCAAATTGAGCAGCAAGTACCACTTCATTTATTTCTCCAGTTCTTCTTAATGGCGTTTTTTCTATCCAGTTTGCAAGCATTTTTTCTTCCAGCGCATCGTGCGTTCCCAACGTATTCATAAATCCTGGCGCGATGGATACTGAACGAATTCCGAATCCACCAAGTTCTTTTGCCCACACTCTGCTCATGGCTTCTACTGCAGATTTTGATGCTGAATAAGCTGTTTGCCCAATGTTTCCTACTGCTGCAATTGAACTAATGTTCACAATTAAACCTTTATTTCGCTTTCGGATCATTTTTGCAGCGAAGGATCTGGTCATATAGAACACCGCATTCAGATTTACCTGAATCACCTGATCCCAAAGTTCTACCTCGTGTCTGCTATCGGGGCGTTTAAGTAAGTTGACCAAAGGTGCGTTTTTCATTATTCCCGCGTTATTGATCAACACGTTGGCTTCGCTGTTCTTCTCAAAAATTTCATCGATCAACGCTTCAACGAGCTGATTCTTGGTAATGTCACACTGAAATGAAAGTATCGAAGGGTCTTCTTGAGTCAATTGATCCAGAGACTCTTTATTGATATCCACTGCAAATACCTTAGCTCCTTTCGAAGAAAAGTACAACGACATTGCTTTCCCGAATCCGGATCCGGCACCTGTGATCACGATATTGGCATCCTCAATTTTCATTACAGATACTTCGCCACTGTTTTTTTAATCGCATCAAAGCTGATCATTTCAGCGATGTCGTCTCCGCTCATTTCAATGCCAAATTCATCCTCGATCGCCACGATCAGGTTCATATGGGTTAACGAATCCCAATTATTCACATCATCCATAGTAAGATCCTGCCCTGCTTGTTCTGTTGTTACTTTTAACGTACTAACTAATACTTGATTAATTTTTTCTTCCATTCTCTATTCTTTTATACTCTAAAACATGAAGACATCCTTGTAAACTGATCTGAATTTAACCGATGCGATTCTGTTGGAGGAATTAGGAGGACTGTCTTTTCTTTTAAACTCTTTGTAGTAAGCGTAGCAGCTCCTATCATGCAACTGGCTCCAATGTTTACTTCATTACCTATCACGGCTCCTAAGCCTACAAAAGTATTTCTACCTAACACTGTCACGCCTCCTATTGAACACCCTCCAGTCAACCAGCAATTATCTTCAATTGTGGTGTGATGGCCTATCATTGCACCACCCCAAACAAATACATTATTGCCCAGACTAACGCAAGGTTGAATTACTGCATCGTCCATCACAATGGTATTCTCACCAATTGTAAATTCTCCTTTTACAAAAGGACTCACGTAACTTGCAAAACGGTATCCTAGTTCCTTAAAATGATCATATTTACCTGCTCTTAATCCATTGATCCCCTGATATCCCGTAGCTACAAAAACCATATACTCTGACGCAGGAAATTTCTCCTCAACCTCCGACAGTTTAGTCAATGGTTTCCCAAAAACCGAATCAGCCGTTGCGTACGGATCATCAACGACATAAGAAACGACATTATAATCCGAATCCCGATTGAAATAAAAACTAACAGCTTCTGCTATCTTTCCTGCTCCAAATATGATGATGTCTTTTTTCATTTAGTTAGGTGCTCTTTTAATTTTAAGCGGTCTATCTTCCCGTTTTGATTCTTTGGCAAATGCTCAAAATAAAAATACAAATCAGGAAGCATGTACGAAGGTAAATACTTTTTCAAAACTTCTGATACTTTATCCTGTTCCTTTTCCTGAGAGCTCAGGCAAGCAATGATCTTCGAAGAAAATTTGTCATTATCAAGATAAATCACTGCGGCTTCCTTCACGAATCCGATCGCATTAAAGGCATTTTCAATTTCCTCTAATTCGATACGGTATCCCATCCTTTTGATCTGATTATCTTTTCTTCCACAGAACATATACATTTTAGTCTCTGGGTCTTGCTTCACTAAATCTCCGCTTTTGTAGACCATCTGTGTGTGCGATAAAACAGAAGGATCACTCACAAATACTTCCGCAGTCTTTTCAGGATTCTTGTAATATCCTATCCCGACATTTGGTCCTCCGATCGCCAACTCTCCTATCTCTCCCAAAGAAACCTCTTTTCCGACTTCATCCAGAACAATCCCGTAGAAATTGGGAGCCATGTGACCTAGAGGAAGCAATTCATCACTATCCATATCCTTTTCGGAAACGTCATACGAGGAACAGATACAAGTACACTCCGTGGGACCATATACATTTACAAACCGTACCCTTTCTCCCCAGAACTTCCAGAGTTTTCTAAGTTGATTCTTAGGGAAACCTTCTCCTCCATAGGTTACCACCCGCAACGACATGAGATCACTCTCTTTTATGGCTCTCATGTTTAGCACGTACACCAGCATGGAAGGAACACTAAACCAAACTGTCGGGTTTACCACATTCAACGCATCAATCAGCCTTCTGGGATTGATTGTGAGTTTTTCGCTAACGGGCACAATTGCCGCTCCGGTGAACAGAGACGAGTAAAAGTCAAACACTGAATTATCAAAGTGCATGGGGTTCAGGTTCGTAAATACGTCCTTTGATGTTATCTCATACGTTTTTTGCGACCAGCCTATAAAATTCAAGACGTTTTGGTGCGAGATCACGACTCCTTTAGGAAATCCTGTTGACCCTGATGTAAACATAATATATGCGGGGGTATTGCCAGTTACCTCATTGGTATAATCCGGTAATAAGGCTCCACTAAACTCATCAAGCGATTTACTGAATACTGAGGACGAATAATCCACTACCGTAATGGCTTTCGAATCAAATTCTTCAGGGATTGTATGTTCGTTCGATGAATAAAAAAAGACAGAAGGATCGCAAGTGGCAATCATTCTTTCGAATCGTTCTATAGGGCTTTTCGGATCCAAATTTGAATAAGCAACTCCTATTTTCAGACATCCGATCATCATCGCATAGGACAGGGCTGTCTTGTCGTTAAAAATTGCGACCACATCGTTTCTTCTTACTCCTTGTTTAAGTAAATAGAGAGCAATTTTGTTTGACAATTCTCCTATTTCCCGATAAAGCGTTTCCTCCCCTTCTACAGCTCTAACAGCTACTTTTTTGGCATTTTCTTCAGCAATTCTGTTAAAATATAATCCCAGATTGTATTCGTACGCAATTCTCATTAATTTAACGTATAGTGATTCAATAATTCTTTGACTTGCTCAGGTGAATTGAACATAAGGAGATCAATAATTGACAAGCCTGGAATAAAATTACCTTCAAATTGCTTGTATGGGAAAAATTTATTTTCAATGAACATCAATTCTATTTGACGCTCCTTAAAATAAGGTTTATTGTATAATTCCCTTCCCCCCGTAGGATTAATATACGTTTCCGCGTTTAACAACCTACATATTTCAATCAGGCGATCCGCACGATCCATTCCTTTTGTTTCTGAAAATTGCTTGGAACTAACTTCGAACCTTGTGGTTAACCCCAAATAATCCGCAGTTCTCACCACACTGGACATGGTGAGATCAGCAATGGTTTTGTGAGATTGATTAAACACCTCCTGCACCAAGTTGAAAACAGGGTTGAAATAAGGAGCTTTCTTATAACTATGTTCAAGTGTTATGAAAAATTTCTGTACCCACTTTTCATCATACCCAAGTTCAATTTCGTTGATCAGTTTATTTTGAGAAGCTTTTATCAAAGGAATGCTGAACATTGACGCCTCGGAATTCACCAAAATATTGTTTCTGTTGATCCAACCTCTTTTGATAAAATTCACATCGTCATAAAAGACGAAAACATCCACGGAATTTATCAATTGAAAATATCCTACATAAGGAAAAAAATATGGCTGCATTATTGCAACTTTCATTCCTGACATGGGTTTTTGATGATCGCTACAATTCTCTCAATGGTTTCTGATTCAATCTCCGAATACATCGGAAGACACAATACGGATTCCGTGATTTGTGCAGCATTGGGCAGATTTGACCTTTTGGCAGAATCAATATTAGAGTAAATCGGGAAATCCGAAATCAAGGGGTAGAAATACCTTCTAGAAAATATTCCTCTTGACATAAGAATGTGGTAGAGCTCGTCTCTGTTTAATGGATATTTTTCTTTGACAAACAATGGATAATACCCATAATTATAATCTTCCACTGAAGAGATATCCAGAAGTTCAATACCATCTATATCTTTTAGCTCATAGGTATACTTCTCATAGGCTACCTTTCTCTTTGCAATATTCTCATCAATCGATTTCAGATTCAGTAATCCGTATGCAGCCTGAACCTCGTTCATTTTAGCGTTAATTCCTGAATCAACCACCGTGAGTTCATCAACAATACCAAAATTCTTCAGGTTGTCAATTTTAGTTTTCATCTCCTTCGTATGAGAAACGATGGCTCCTCCTTCAATGGTGTTGAACACCTTGGTTGCGTGAAAACTCAAAATAGAAAGATCTCCATAATTGTGAATTGACTGTCCTCTATGTTTTATCCCAAATGCATGTGCTCCGTCATATATCAATTTGAGATTGTACTCTTCAGCCAGTTTGTCCAGTCCTTCCATATCGCAAGGAGTTCCGTATACATGCACAGGCATTATAGCTGTTGTTTTATCTGTAATAGCTTCTTTAATTCTGCTGACGTTAATATTACAATCGTAAGAATTTATATCGGCAAAAACTGGTGTAATTCCATTCCATATCAAGGAGTTTGTTGTAGCCACAAAACTATATGGTGTAGTAATTACCTCTCCTTTAATGTCGAGCGCCTGTAGCGCAGTAATCAATGCCAGCGTTCCATTTGAAAATAGTGAGATGTATTTGACCCCTAGATAATCTGCTAACTCCTCCTCCAGCTTATTATGAAAAGGTCCCGCGTTTGTAATATACTCGGATTCCCAAATCTGACTTAGATACTCCACAAATTTATCCAATGAAGGTAAGGTTGGCTTCGTTACATATATCTTATCCATTAATTCTAAGTTTTATTTAACCAGGGGAATGAATCGTATTCTCCAACTTCAATTCCCAGAAAGTCAGCCAATTTCTGATAACTTCCGCTCAAAGATACATCAAGCACAAGTAAATCATTTTTGCGATCTTTAAAATACTCACGAACATCCTCAATATGTTTCAGGTAGATCTCAATGTACTTCTCCTTATCGTATAAGTCGATTTCAGGATATCCAAATAAATAGGAAATCATATCAAGAGGCCATCCCTTATAACGATAAACTTTATTTCCTAACTCTTCAATTGTTGGCACAGATTTTCCATCTGCAGAAAACTTCTTACCATGGAATTTCAGTACCGAATCAAACCACAGTTCCGGGGTTGTCCTTATCGTCAAAATAAACTTACTTTTAGGAAAATTCTTATCCAGTTCTCTAAAAAGTCCTGGGGCTCCAAATGGCAAATCCTGAAAAGCATCAGCTGAATGACAATAGTTTAAAATACGATCAACTTCACCCTTATGCCAATCCTCCACCAACATCTCCGCCACTGGTTGAAACCCCATTTTATACCCAAAATCTTTTAATGCAAGCTCAAGGGATGTCGTACCTGTTTTTCCAAATCCAATACAAAATATTTTGTTATCGAGAGGAGGAGAATCCTTAACCCGCGGAGTTGCTGAAACTTCTGTTCTAATTGCCTGAAACCTAAGTCTAAGTTCTTTTTTCTTCGAATATTTTATTCCGAACTTTAAATCCATTTTTTTCGATGTACGAATTATCAACTAAGCATATTATACCTATACTTTACGACTGTTGGACTCCAAAGAAAATCCTTCCCGTTTACCCTAAATTTACCCGCCTCCATAATTTTTTCAATGAGTTTCCCTTGATACTCCGTAATCAAATTTACTGAAAATGAATATTGCCCAGGAACAAGATCAATTTTGAAATCATTTATAATAAACTCACTTCCTTGAATGTTTTCATAGTTAAAATCTAAAATACTCAACACGGGTCGTTGGCTCAAATCAAAGATCACCAAAGTAAGATATGCGTTAACAGGTTGTGAGAATCTGATAAAAATATCTACGGTACTATACGCCTCTACAACATCAATTTTTCTTCCTTCCTGTCTTAGTTGAATTTCCTGAAGAAGTGAGTCTCCGGAAATAAATCCCTGACCTGATTCTCTTAATTCAAGAAACTTCATGTAACTTTCTCCAATACTTTTACTTGCACAAACTACCCGTCCTTTATCCATAACGACAGCATCACTGCATATCAACCCCACAAGATTAATTGAATGCGATACGAAAATAATTGCACAGTTCTTTTTTAATTCAGAGATCCGATTGATGCATTTATTTCGAAAAAAAACATCACCAACTGCTAACACTTCATCTATAATAAGAACGTCTGGGTCCATTTGAGCGGCAACTGAAAATCCAAGTCTAACTTTCATCCCCGAACTGTAACTCTGAACTGGAGCATCAATAAATTCTCCCAACTCGGAAAAAGCGATAATTTCATTTAGTCTTGCATCTGTCTCTTCTTTTGTAAATCCTAAGACAGAAGCGTTATTGTAGATGTTCTCTCTACCCGTTAATATTGGATTAAATCCAGCTCCCAATTCGATTAGTGCCGCAACCTTTCCTTTAACCGTAACTTTGCCTTGATCTGGTTTGAGCAGTCCGTTAATAATCTTAAGTATTGTCGACTTTCCTGCTCCATTATGACCAATTAACCCATAACATTCGCCTCTCCTAATTTCGAAATTTACATCACTCAGTGCCCAGAATTCAGATTTACGCAATTTATCAACTCTAGGCCTACCTAAAACTTCTCTTGTAAGGTCTTGGACTCCATATCGAAGGCTACGTTTAAGGTCTCTAGCAAATTTCTTTGATACACCTTCTACTTTAACTAAAACTTCCTTATCGTTTTCCATAACTACGATCCTGACCTTTCCAAAATAACAGGTAAACTAATTCTGATTAAAACCAATCCAACAAATAAAAACACTATTCCGAATACACTCCATAATACCAACTGGAAATACATATCAAACTGATAACCTCCAAAATTCGATCTTATGAACTCAATATATGGAGTAACTGGATTCCATTTATGAATTACTCCCATGGCACCAATTTTCTGAACTGGATACACTACCGGTGCAAGATACATTACAATTTGAAAGATGTATGTCATTCCTTTACTAATATCCATAAATAACATTCCTAGAGGAACCAACAACAATCCTACCGCGACTCCAAAAATATACATTGGAACAATCATTAAAATAGCCATAATCCATTCAATGGTAGGATAATAGCCCATAACTAACAAAGCTGGTAAAAGCACCAACATTTTTAGCAAAAATGAAAACATAAGGTCATAAAAAATGGCTAAAACTAGTGCTTCTTTAGGAAAATTAAGTTTAACCATCATTCCTTTAGCAGCAACAAACCTCATTAGCGGTTTATTCATGGATTCAGTGATTAACGTCCAAAGAATTGTTCCTGTAATAGCAAACGCAGGAAATTTCATTGGTACATTCTCAATCGTTACCACATTTTGAGAATTCAGCATAATCCAGATCACTGCAGTAGCAATAGCAGGAATAAAATGCCATAAAAAACCCAAAAAGCTTTGTCTTACAGAAGCCTTAAGATCTCTAATAAATAACTGATAACCTAAAAACCTACCCTCTCGAAATCCTTTAAAAATATCTCCGAATAAACGAATCGGATTACCCAATCCTGTTTCAGATGTATAAACTCTTACTTCACTCATTTCTTCATTACTCAATCTATCTCAGCATTAATTAATATTAATCAATACTACTATATAAATAAAACTCATTTTTCATGAGTTAATCATTTATAACTACAACCTTTCCGACCTGTTTAAAACTTTTCGATTTATTAGAAACCTCTACGATGTAAGTACCATTATTGATTACCGGATTAAGAGTATGCTTTGAACTAATTGTTTTAAATACTTCGGAGTAGATCATTTTCCCTGAGATATCATAAATATTATAAACTAATTCCTCATCAAAAAACAAATCAAGATTCTCTATTTGAATACCTTGAGTTGAAGAATAAATATTCAATCCTCCTCCATTTAGAATCTCTGTATCACAATCAGTATTCAATCCTTTATCTTTTAAATAAAGGACAAATCTGTCTTCGTCCTCTTGATCGATAAATTGCGTGATTACTTCATTATCACTGATAATTTTCTTCACACCTGTTTGTCTATCCAACAAAACGACCTCAAATACATTTGGTATATTACTGAAACTTAAGTCATATATCCCATTCTCCGAAAGATTGATCTTTAGTGGGATAATCTCACATCCATCAAAGTCAGACAAACTTGTGGAACTGTATAGTTTAGAATCTTTACCTTCCAGGAAAAGTCCAATTTGTTCGTGCATTACAGGAAGTGCCGGAACAACAGATATCGACCTTGCTTCATCCACACCTAAATATACTCTTGAAGGAACCATCCCTTCCTTTTTACCTCTAACGGTGATTGTAAAATCTTTTGTTTCGTGCTGTACCGAAAAATTCTTTTGAAAACCATCACCAATTTCTACTCGTTTAGCAGTTTCTTCAAAAGTGATATCCTCATCTATTCCTGTGGTATTTTTAAACACCCAAAATCCTTGATATGGTGATATTATCCCTTCTGCCATATTAGCATTTGCAGAATTAGTAAAATCAGGCACACCGTCTGCATCATAATAAATCCAACCTTCTTGCGCACTCCAAATCCAATAATAATTCTGAATTGATCCTCCAAGAGTCAAACCATCCCAATCAATTGGAGCAAGAACAGGGTTGGCAATAAAGTTCCAACCATCCACAATCGTAACAGCTGGAGATGCATCTAACTTTAAATTTCTATCTTCAATAGTTAATGTAGCTGCTGAGAAAACGTTCAAATTATTACCTAAGTAAATATCAAAACCATATCCATATTGAACAGTTGAATCAGCATGGTCCACTCCTCGCATGATCTGTGCGTCTCTATCCCAAAATTTCACAGATCTAAAACATCCTGTGGCACCATATGCACAACCATCAGCAAAAGCATAAGGTCCACTCATGAATAATTCGCCATCCCATTCTGTAAAGTCACAGTCGTTATCAAATGGAAAACCGAATTCGGTCCAACCAGCAACTCCTGATGAAACGAAACGTTGACACTCAATATCCGACAACCCAGATATAGTTCCTCCCATTTCTCCAATCGAAGCCGTACCATTTGCATTTGACAAAAATCTGACAAAATTCCCATTGAAATCAACATTTCCTGCAGTAGGATAAAGGGCACTCCTAATTTCAAAAGTTCCAGAATTCAGGGTTACTCCATTATTATTATTGACTTTCAAACTATCAAATGTGATAGTACCACTAAAGTCAAGCGTTTGAGCAGCTGAACCATTCAAAGTAATAATAGATGCCTCTGGAAAGGCATTGATAGAAAAACTACCAACAGCAGACACATCACCAGTTATTTCAAGATCTGCACCATCACTGAATATCAGCTGACCAGTTCCTTCAATTGAAAGATCATTAATCGTCTGAGCATCTGAAACAGTCACTATATCATCATCTACAACCACATTATTGGAGTTTGTTGGAACACATGTACAACTCCAAGTAGCTGGAAGATTCCAGTTACCATCTGCCACACTAATGATTGTTTTCATTGTATTTCCAAGAGTGAATCGAGCTCCATCCAGCAATTCTGTTTCATCTAACGTAAACGTTACCGTTGTCCCCACCGTTATCCCTGGAAATGTCAACGAATTTGAAAAATCTCCATCTCCATCCGCATCCACAAGCAGTTCATACTCTGTGTCCAAACCAAATTGAATACCAGTTATATCAAAATCAATTGTAATCGTTCCGGCAGCCATACTTTCTGTAAGCCTCCATTCTTGTAACAGCCTTTCGCCATTGGTAGCGGTATAGGAAGCTGGTGTATTGGCAGTAGTTGTAGTCGTACCTCCGTTATCGTGTCCCCACATAATATACTCGCTACTAACTAAACTTGCAGCAGTCATAGAAACAATACCAGTACCTCTTGCTGAAAGATGCACATTTGCACCTCCTTCACTTCCGATTCCTGCTACATCATACGAATGTGAACTACCATATGCGTATTCAGACATCCCGCCAGTCAAAGTAATATTGTATTTAGCTGCCAGATAATTGTTAATTATTCTATACTGAGCGCTATTCAACATTTCATTGAATATTATCACTTCTGCAATATCACCATTAAAAAAAGCATTTCGGTACCCTAGTGTGACCGACATATGGTTCGCTACCGTATTACCAGAACTTGAACCAGTTCCAACTGCATCACCGTTAAAATGAGAATTGATAGACCCGGAATTATATGAAATATTAGCCCCAAGAACAAATGGCAATTGATGCTGAGCATTAGAATATGGTTCATAGTTCTTGTTCGAAATTCCAGCGCCAGTACCCCAACTATTCACACCAGTTTTTGTTACCGACAAACGTCTATACTGAGTCCCCATAAAATCTGTCTTACTCTGATAACCAATCCTGAGTAATCCCTGAGCAGTACCTACTGACGGATCATTACTTTTCGCAGCCAAGAACCATGTGAATTCCTGTTGATTTAATTCAGCAATAGCACCAACCGAAATGGTATCTGTACCATCAAATCGAACTACAGGCTTTCCATTGATAATAGATGAAAAATATTTTGGCTGACGGCTAGCAGAACTCTGCGAAAAATCATTAGCATTTCCAGACACATCAGCCCAAGAAGCTACCGGATCATTATCAACCCCTACTATGGAGCTTGCATCAAGCCAAATGATATTATTAGAATTATCACCAACTCCACCAGGACCAGTATCCTGACAATAGAACATAGAGGATATCGCAATAAGTGCAGTTGTATATGTGAATTTATGTAAACTCTTCATAAGACAGTGATTTTAAGGCATTATTATTCCCATCACATTACAGTATGTAACATGTACGAATCAACAACAAAGATATACATTTATACCGCATGATTTAATTTGTATTTACTAAATAATACAAAAGTCTTTCAAAACGACAAAAGCAAATGATTAATCTACTTTAGAATTTTCAGAATACTGATAACCGTAGCCATAACCATACCCATAACCATACCCATATCTACCGTAATAATACTTCCACCTTTTCAGCCTGACTCCATTCAAAACAACCCCTTTATGCTGAACTCCTGTATCCTCCACGATTGTCTCTAAATACTTAACAGCACGCTTATTAGCCATTTTTGTATTCATCACGAACAAAGACAAATCCACACTTTTCATAAGAACTACTCCATCACTAATGAGCCCAACAGGTGGAGTATCCACTAAAATAACATCATAATGCTTCCTTCCAAAGTCAAATAATTCCTTGATTTTATTGGATAAAATTAACTCTGAGGGATTCGGAGGTACTGGACCTGCAGAAAGAACATGAAAATTTTTAGAATATTCCATGATTACATCATCCAAATCTAATTGTCCCGATAGAAAACTAGAATTACCTTTACCATTTTCTACCCCTAATAACTTATGAACTCTTGGTTTATGCAAATCCAAATCTATCAACAACACCCGCTTTCCTGCCTGTGAATAAATCGATGCCAATCCACCAGAAACAAATGTTTTTCCTTCACCTGGATGGACAGAAGTAACCATTATCAATTTACAATCTTCCTGTCCAGAATAACTTAAACTTGTACGAATTCCCCTCAATGACTCAAGTAAATTGGATTTTGAATCAGAAGAATCAAATACATTTTCCACACTTTTCAAGAAAGGCAACGATCCTAATACTGGTAAAACAGTACCATCTTTAAGATCCTTTACATTTTCAAATGTTCCAAAAATCAGATAAACAACAAGACTAATTAAAACTCCTATGATCAAACCAACCCCTCCAAACAAAGTACCTTGCATTGTCACATCACCTTTATCTACAGCCACTACCCTTGCCTTCTCCAATATTTTAGTCGAAGGGATAATACCAGATTTTGCTATGAATGTATTCGCTCTTTTCTCCAATAAAAACATGTAGAGTTTTTGATTCACTTGTAACATCCTATTAACTTCATTGAAATCTCTACCCGTTTTTGGTAATTGCTTCAATTCAGACTCTATTTTAACCAATTCACTTTGAAGGACTGAAATATCTTGCTCGATAGCATTCTCCGAGTTATTAATATATATAAGAATGTCCGTTTTTTTCAGAAGCAATTCATCTTCTATTTTCTTGAAGCTTAAATGATCTTCAGTCACAGTTCCTTTCAGTTCCGTTTTCTGAATTTGTTTTTTATAAAATTCCTCCAAAGCTTTCTCAAGATAATCATCACCTGCAACTTTGTATTGTGCGGGAGGAAGTACATTGCTACCAATAACACCATTAAGATACATCTCAAGATGATTCAATTTCGAAATATTATTTTGCCGTAATAATATTGCATTCTTTAAATCGAAATATTCATCAAATAGATTTTCTTCTTCCCTGGACAAGTCCAAAACATCCTTAATCTCTCTCAAGGTATCCATTTCAAATTCGATTGAATCCATTAGCGCTGTTACATCTCCCAACTGTTTATTGATAAACTTCATTGTATTGTCGTTCACCTCAAACTGAGTTGCTAATGTATAGTCCAAATAAACAGATGCCAGTGTATCCAAGATCAACATAGATCGTTTTGGAATTTCATCTGAAAGAGTCAAGTTTAAAACTGAAGTATATTCTTCATTTTTAATTTCAAGTCCTGATTGAATTCTGGAAACCCAATAATCATCATCTCTAAATTCCAGTTCATACTTAGCAATCGTTCCTTCGACACCTGGAAAAAGACTTGCATTCAACGTATACCAAGGAGTAACGACTACTTCATCAAATTTGTGAATATTCTTTTTCACGCCTCCTTTAAAATCAAAAACTAATTGAAATTCATCCTTACTTAACACATCAATTTCGATACGTTTCCCCTTCAAATTGGGATGAACTGACTTAAGGTTTATTTTGAATGGTAACCCTTCAAAAACCTCTTCGGTCCTTAACCGACCGATAATAAAATAAGAAACGTTAATATCTAATTTTTCAACGACTTTCTTTAACAGATCATAAGATCTTAAAACTCTGATTTGATTTGAAATATCAGTATACAGATACCCCACATTCTGATAAATTGAATTCTGATAATTGTAAACATCATCAGACTTAATCAGCAACTGCAAGTTTGATCTGTAAACCTTAGTCTTGACATAAGCAGAATATACCCCAATTCCAGTCATAATTGCAGAAGATAACAATATTAAATACCACCATTTTGAAATTGCCTTTAGAACAAATTTCAAATCCTCTAAATTGACTAATTTTTCTTCCCCTTTTGGTTCTTGATTGAACAATGTGCTTTGTTTTATTGACTACAAATATATTACAAGTTTTAAATCTATTGTAACACATCTGTTTTTACATTAATTCTTAAGAAAGGAAAAAAATCACCGTCTAAAACACAATTCGGTTCACTGGTCAATAAACAATGTGCTTTTTAATATTATTTACGAACTTCGTATCCTGAAAGTAAAAAGGTTTATATATTTGCCTCCGAAATGAGAAATTTTATCATTAAACTGAGTTTGTTGACAGTGTTGCTTATCGCTTCCATTGTTTTGCATGCACAGCCTGCTGGAACTCCACCTGGAGGTCCCTCTGGAGGATCGAACCCTCCATGTTGGCCACCCCCATGTATCCCAGTAGATGGAGGGATCAGCATTTTGATCGCGATAGGAGCTGCTTACGGAAGTAAAAAAGCTTATGACTTCTACAAATCAAAGGACGATGTAGAGGCATAGTCTATGAAAGACCTCTGGAAAAACCCCTTTGTTCGATTTATCCTGATTTTTACCGTATTACTGGTTTTATGGTTTTCCTTGTACAATAATTTGTACACCATCATTCCGGGAGACATTGAACATAAAATGTCCTTGACTCTAGCAGAACATGCCAACTTCTTCTCTGAAGTTATCGGATACGAAACTACCATTGAAGTTACCAGAGATCTAGTCATTACGAAACTAACTGACTTTGGACCAACACATGGCACATGGATCGGTGAACCTTGCAACGGAATAAAAGTCATGGGATTGTTCATGATCTTTATCATTGCATTTCCAGGTAATTGGAAACATAAACTGTGGTTCGTTCCTTCTGGAATTCTGGTAATCCACATTGCTAATGCGATCAGAGTCTCTGCCTTGACCGTCATAGAAGCCAAATGGCCACAATACCTTGACTTTAATCATAATGTCACTTTTCAAGTTCTTATCTATGGTATTATTTTTCTGATGTGGTACATTTGGGTACAAAAATTCTCTAACATCAATCTAAAAAAGCCCATTGTTTCATAATAACTATACTGGATTTGCAGCTCTCATTATTGTCTCTTTTCTTTTTGTAGGCTTTGTTTCTGCTTGGCAAAAAAAAATTAGGTTAGCAAAATTTGACCTAGGGATTAATTCCTCCATGAACAGAAAATTTCAGATTGTATTGATCATTGCTATCATCGGTTTTCTTTTCTATCTGGATTTTCTCCGTGATTATGTATTTAAAAACTTGGATTGGCGTATGGACTTCCAATACCACATGGAGCAAGGTGGTTCACCAGATAAATATGTTGATGGAACAGATAGCTGGATGAAATCTGTACTTGGAGAAGCTTCATCCAACACCATCTACCTATTGAAATATATGGCATCTGGTATTTTCATTGTCATCTACACTTTTATTTCGCATCTAATTATGAGATTAGCCTATCCCGATCAAAACACCTTCCCTTTCACTTTCTTACTATATGGTTTAGGAACGCTAAGTATGCTTCTTGTATTTGGATTCTATTTCTTTGAATGGTCGATCCAAACAAAAGCAAAATTCTATCTAACATCAATGGAGATAGGTCATTTTCTAGAATCCAGTCTACCTACCCTTCTTATGTTACTCGGATTTAAAATTTACTTATCCTCCCAAGAGGTCAAACCAAATGAATAGCTAACTTTGTCGACTCATTTTTTTTATTAATTCCATGAATAACGACAAAGAAATCTTCGACTTAATTGCAAAAGAACACTCTAGACAGATAAATGGTGTTGAATTGATCGCTTCTGAAAATTTCGTCAGTGATGATGTAATGAATGCGATGGGGTCCATCCTAACTAATAAATATGCAGAAGGACTTCCAAACAAAAGATATTATGGAGGTTGTGAAGTTGTGGATCAAATCGAACAACTTGCAATTGACAGACTAAAAGAACTATTTGGAGCTAAATGGGCTAACGTTCAACCTCATTCAGGTTCTCAAGCAAATGCAGCTGTTTATTTGGCTTGTTTAAATCCAAGTGATAAAGTATTGGGATTTGATCTTTCTCATGGTGGTCACCTAACACACGGTTCTCCGGTGAATTTTAGTGGAAAATTATACAACACATCATTCTATGGTGTTGAAAAAGAGACTGGAACAATCGATTTTGACAAGATTCGAGACACAGCTAAAAAGGAGCAACCAAAAATGATCATTTGTGGTGCATCTGCGTATTCAAGAGACTGGGATTATCAGAAAATGAGAGAGATTGCTGACGAGGTGGGAGCAATCCTTTTTGCAGACATTTCACATCCAGCAGGACTCATCGCTAAGGGATTATTAAATGACCCTATGAAACATTGCCATATCGTTACAACTACTACGCACAAGACATTAAGAGGTCCTAGAGGTGGAGTAATTATGATGGGGCAAGACTTTGAAAATCCATTCGGTCAAAAATTGAAGAATGGCAATTTAAAGATGATGTCATCGATCTTAGATGGGGCTGTATTTCCAGGAACTCAGGGAGGTCCTTTAGAACACGTAATCGCTGCTAAAGCTGTTGCGTTTGGAGAATCATTAAAAGATAACTTCAAAACCTATGGAGAACAGGTTATTTCAAATGCCAAACACATGGCTAGTGAATTAATGAACAAAGGATACAATGTGATTTCAGGAGGAACGGACAACCATTGCGTACTTGTAGATCTCCGAAGTAAAAACATCACTGGTAAAGATGCTGAGATTGCATTGGTTAAGGCACATATTACTACTAATAAGAATATGGTTCCATTTGATACAGAATCTCCTTTTGTAACAAGCGGGATTCGACTTGGAACACCAGCTCTAACAACCAGAGGCGTGAATAAAGATGAGATATCTACTATAGTGAACTTAATAGATGAAGTCATCACCAACTCTACCAATGAAAATGTAATTTCTAATGTTGGTAATCAAGTGACCGAATTAATGCAAAACAAACCACTTTTTAAAGCTTAAGTATTATGACTATTTCTGCAAACAACCCTCAATTAAAATCGTGGATAGAAGTTTCTGAAAACTCGGATTTCCCGATTCAAAACCTTCCATTTGGAATATTTTCGAATTATTCAACATCTAATAAACGAGTGGGAGTTGCTTTGGGAAATAAAGTAATTGATCTATATCAACTTTTTGAATTAGGATATTTGAAAGACCTCCCTTTTACAGGAGGTGACTTTGAAGCGGAGTTCTTGAATTCAATGATGGCTCACGGTAAATTAGCAACAAGAGCCCTAAGAAACAGGATCTCAGAATTATTCAGTGAAGGAAATAATGAATTAAAATCCATTCAGACGCATTTAGAACAAATACTCTTCGACCAAGTAGATTGCGAAATGCATTTACCGGTAAGAATTGGAGACTATACTGATTTCTACTCGAGTGAGCAACATGCTTATAATGTAGGATGTCTGTTCAGAGATCCTAAAAATGCTTTATTACCTAACTGGAAACACATACCTGTAGGTTATCATGGTAGATCTTCTTCTATCGTCATCTCTGGTACAAATTTCCACAGACCAAAAGGTCAAACCATTCCAGATCCTGAACAACCTCCTGTATTTGGACCTTGTAAACTATTGGACTTCGAATTGGAAATGTCTTTCATCACCTATGAAGGAAAAGAACTAGGTGATTCGATCACAACTTCAGAAGCGGATGATTACATCTTTGGAATGTGCCTTTTCAACGATTGGTCAGCCAGAGACATTCAAAAATGGGAATATGTCCCTCTTGGCCCCTTCTTGGCTAAGAATTTTGCTTCTCATGTATCTCCATGGATTGTTACTCTGGACGCTCTTGAGCCGTTCAGAACAAGTGGACCTGTTCAAGAACCAAAGGTTCTTCCATATCTGGAATATTCAGGAAATAAGCACATAGACATCAACCTAGAAGTAAGTATCTGCCCTGAGAACAGTAGCGAGACAATTGTTTCCAAAAGCAATTACAAACATATGTATTGGAATATGAATCAACAACTGGCGCATCATACAGTGAATGGTTGCAACATCAAGTGTGGTGATATGATGGCTTCAGGAACAATCTCCGGGAATGATGAATCAGCATATGGCTCAATGTTGGAATTAACCTGGAGAGGTACAAAACCGATTAAGATGAATGATGGATCGGAAAGAAAATTTATTCAGGATGGCGACACTGTGACTATTAGAGGATATGCCAAAAAAGATGGAATTCGTGTAGGGTTTGGCGAAGTAAATGCTAAGATCCTTCCAGCGAAGTAAATTTCTTTTCTACCTATTCATAGAATTGATTACCTTTAGTGTAAACGAAATAATTCGGAGGTGGAAATAGATTACGAGAAAGAGAAACAGCAGATCCTTGCTGCCTATAAAGACCTGATTAAGTCTATAAAAGTTGAGCTGACTGATGAAGATCATAAATTGATCAGAAAAGCATTCGAAGTGGCTGTTGATGCCCACAAAGAAATGCGAAGAAAGTCAGGAGAACCTTATATTTTTCATCCTATTGCAGTAGCTAAGATCTGTGCTGAAGAAATTGGTCTTGGTGCAACATCTGTCGCTTGTGCTCTTTTACATGACACCGTTGAAGATACTGACCTCAGTTTAGACGATATTGAATCAATGTTCAATCTGAAATGCAGAAACATCATAGATGGTTTAACAAAACTCTCTGGTGTTTTTGATCTTGAGACATCCGCTCAAGCAGAAAATTTCAGAAAAATGTTACTCACGATACCTGAGGATATTCGTGTAATTCTGGTGAAAATTGCAGACAGATTGCACAACATGAGAACCTTGGACTCCATGCGAGATGACAAGAAATTGAAAATTGCTAGCGAAACCTCTTTCTTATATGCTCCTCTCGCACACCGTCTAGGACTTTACAACATAAAGTCTGAATTGGATGATCTTTCGTTAAAGCACACACAACCGAAAATCTACAATGAGATCGAATCCAAACTTGAAAAAGCAAGAGAAGTACGTGAACGATTCATCAAGAAGTTCATTCAGCCTATAGTAAATGTGCTGGCAGAACAGAAGATGACTTTTACCGTTAAAAGCCGATCCAAATCCATTAATTCGATCTACAAGAAGATCACAGAAAAGAAAGTTCCTTTTGAAGAGATTTACGATTTGTTTGCTGTTCGAATCATTATCGATAGTGCACCTGAAAATGAAAAATCAGACTGCTGGAAAGTATACTCTATCGTTACCGATTTCTACAAACCAAATCCAGAACGATTAAGAGACTGGATTTCTCACCCAAAGCAAAACGGATATGAATCACTTCATACTACTGTAATGTCTCCAACTGGAAAATGGGTTGAAGTTCAAATTCGAACTTCTCGTATGGATGAATTAGCGGAAAAGGGGCTTGCCGCGCATTGGAAGTATAAAGAGAATGCAGAACAGGTTTCAGGTTTTGACAAATGGATCAGTGAAATTCGTGAACTCATAGAAAACAAAGAGGGAGATGCACTTGATTTTATAGACGACTTCAAAATGAACCTCTTTGCTGAAGAAATTTTTGTCTTTACGCCTAAAGGAGAATTAAAAACATTGCCATCTAATGCAACGGCTCTTGACTTTGCTTTTGAGATTCACTCTGAAGTTGGAGCCAAATGCATCGGTGCGAAAGTAAATCACAAATTAGTTCCTCTTAGCTATAAATTAAAAAGTGGTGATCAGATTGAAATCATTACATCTCAGAAACAGTCCCCGAAAGAGGACTGGTTAAATTATGTTGTAACAGGAAAAGCCAGAGCTAAGATCAAATCTGCGTTGAAAGAAGAAGAGAAGAAAGTGGCAGCAATGGGGAAAGAAATCCTCGAACGAAAATTCTCTGGGTTAAAAGTTGACTTCAACGAAGAGAACATTACTGAAGTTGTAAAATTCTATGGTGCTCAAGAACATACGGATCTTTTTTATCAAATCGCTCAGGACAAACTGGATCTAAACAAGATAAAGTCTTTGGTTCAAAAAGGGGGGAAACTGAAGAACCCTTCTTCTATTACTAAATCGATCAAGGAAACATTTGAGAATCTCTATTCTAAGGTTGTTGCTAAAAAAGAAGAGATCATCATTGGAGATGAGAAAACGAAATTCGACTATACTTTAGCTCCTTGTTGCAAGCCCGTACCAGGTGACAAAGTTTTCGGATTTCTGACCATAAATGACGGAATTAAAATTCACAGGGTAAATTGTCCAAATGCGAAATCCATGCTCGCAAATTATGCTTACCGAGTGATCAATGCTAAATGGGCTCATCAGAAACAAGAAAATTTCCTAACCGGGATTGTTTTCTCTGGAATTGATAATTTAGGAATTGTTCAGAAGATCACAGCAATAATCTCAGCGGAAGAACATGTAAACATGAAATCTATTTCTTTTGACTCGAATGACGGTGTATTTGAAGGAAAGATCATGCTATATGTTTCAAATACAATTCGCCTTTCTTCTTTAATTGAAAAACTACTTAAAGTTGAAGGAATTAATAAAATTGAAAGGGTTGAAATGGACGATGAGTCATAAAATGTTAACAACCCGTATTTTTTATTGAAATCTTCTTTTCATCTCAAACCCTTCACCAATCTTAAAAGATATAAATTTGCGGTTTAGTCTCGAATTCTAGTGGATTAGATATGGAGGAACAAGGAGATATTCAAATAATTGATATTCAGGATAAAGTAAAAGATATCTTTAACATTTATCTGCAGGAAAAAGGGCACAGAAAAACGCCTGAACGTTTTGCGATACTCAACGAAATATATAGTCATCCTGGACATTTTGATATTGAGCAGCTTTATGTCAAAATGAAAGAGAAGAAATATCGTGTTTCAAGAGCTACCCTTTACAATACAATGGAACTTCTGATTGATGCACAACTAGTGAGGAAACATCAATTTGGTCAAAACATTTCACTCTTTGAAAAATCGCATGAATCAAGACAACATGACCACATTATCATTACTGGATCGGATGAGATCATCGAATTTTGCGATCCTAGAATTCAACAGATCAAATCGACATTAGAAGAAATGTTCGACATTGACATAACAGATCATACGCTTTATTTCTATGCAAGAAAACGAAAATAATACTAACCTTAACGTTACTTTCGACAAGATAGACCATGACATCCTTTTAGTTAAATTATCAGGAAAAATCATTGACCAAGCTACCTCCAATGAATTATCGAGTCGGGTAACTACAGAGCTCTCTAACGATCGCAACCACCTGATCCTTGATCTCTCTGAGGTTGACTACATTAACAGTAACGGACTCAACAGTTTGATCTCTATCTTAACCAAGACAAGAACTCAAGGAGGAGAAATGGTAGTTTTTGGAATCAATGAGAAAGTGCAAAAACTATTACTGATAACCAAACTTAGTAGTGTATTTACCATTACTGAAACATTCGAAGAAGCTAAAAATCAATTTAATCAAATCAAACAAAACTAAAATACCATGGCTGTAGATGTTCTATTAGGTCTTCAATGGGGAGATGAAGGAAAGGGAAAAATTGTAGATGTCTTAACTCCTAAATACGACATTATAGCCCGTTTTCAAGGAGGCCCAAATGCCGGACATACTCTTGAATTCGAAGGAATAAAGCATGTTCTTCATACAATACCCTCTGGAATTTTTCACAAGGGAGTAAAGAACATTGTTGGAAATGGAGTGGTAATAGATCCTGTGGTTCTTAAACAGGAAATAGACAAACTGATCGATAGAGGAGTTCATGTAAATGAACAACTATTGATTTCGAGAAAAGCACACCTTATTCTTCCGACTCATAAATTATTGGACAAAGCCTCTGAAATTTCAAAAGGAAAAGCTAAGATTGGCTCTACTCTGAAAGGAATTGGCCCTACTTATATGGATAAAACCGGAAGGAATGGCCTTAGAGTAGGAGATGTTTTTGGAGCCAATTTTAAAGAAATGTATGACGCACTTGTTGAAAAGCACAATAACATCTTAAGTAATTTCGATTTTGAATTTGATCTAGCTGAATTAGAAGGACCTTTCTTTGAAGGAATTGAGACGTTGAAATCTTTAACACCGATTGATAGTGAACACTATCTTAACGAAGCAATTAAATCTGGAAAGAAAATTCTAGCAGAAGGGGCTCAAGGGACTTTGCTCGATGTAGATTTTGGAACTTACCCTTTTGTAACCTCTTCGAATACGATTACTGCAGGTACATGTACGGGTCTTGGTATTGCGCCCAACAAAATTGAGAATGTAATTGGAATTTTCAAAGCATATTGTACAAGAGTGGGTAGTGGACCTTTCCCTACTGAAGAAGACAATGAAGTTGGTGAAATGATCAGAAAGATCGGTCATGAATATGGTGCTACAACAGGAAGGGAGAGAAGATGCGGTTGGATTGACATCCCGGCATTGAAGTATGCGATCATGATTAACGGAGTTACAGAATTAGCGATGATGAAAGGTGATGTTTTGGATTCATTCGACACGATCAAAGTGTGTACGCATTACATTTATGAAGGAGACAAAATAGATTATTTTCCTTATACGATTAATGATAAAGAAGTAATCCCTGTTTACGAAGAACTGAAAGGATGGAAAACTGACCTGACCAAGCTAACCGATAGCGAAACTCTTCCTCAGAATTTGGTTGATTACATAGCTTATCTAGAAGGATTACTGGAAGTTCCGATTTCAATTGTTTCTGTTGGTCCTGATAGAAAACAAACGATCAACAGAAAAGCTCTAGCAGTTTAGGTTATAGAATGCCGGTTGATCAACTTATTGAAAACGAAGCATTCGTCCAATTCGAAAAAGATTCATTTGAGGAATGTACTTTTAAGAGTTGTGATTTCACTAAGATTAAACTCTCCTACTCCAAGTTTGAGAACTGTATCTTTGTGGAATGTAATTTCAGTAATACCAGTATAGTCCAAACTTCTTTTCACAGTTGTGATTTTAGGGAATGTAAAATGACCGGATTAAGTTTTGAGGATATTAATCCGTTTCTATTCGGAATCAATTGTAAAAATTGTGATCTGAGTTATTCTTTCTTTGCTGAAAATGATCTCACCCGGTCTGCTTTTATCGATTGTAATTTTTCCTCTGGACAATTTGTTGAAGTGAACGCTAGAGGATCAAATTTTGATGGCGGAAACTTTACTGGGACTATTTTTGATCATTCGGTACTGATTGGCGCTAATTTTTCTAATGCTATTAATTTGACCATGGATATCAGTTCAAACAAGATCAGCAAAATGAAGATTGACAAAGAGAATCTATCTGGACTTCTTGAGGCTTTTGATCTGGATATCATTGGCTAGGCAACATAACTGATTGATTTTCGTTAATTTCGCACGACTTTTGCGAACATTTTGCAGTGAGATTTATTCTAACATTATATATCATGTTACTGGGATCAAGTATCCCTCAATTGTCTGCCCAGGAAAAAAAAGGTCAGATTAAGATCATTCATGCGGATGAAGGAACTTCTCACCCCTCCTATGCAAATACACATATTCTAAAGGGGCATGTCGTCTTTGAGCATGATAGCACAACCATGTATTGCGACAGTGCTTATTTTTTTCTTGATAGCAATGTTTTTCATGCTTTCAGTCATATTAAAGTCGTAAAAGGAGACAGCATTAAATTAACAGGCGACACGCTCTATTATAGAGGTGTTTCAAAAACTGCTGATCTCCTGGGAAATATAATTTACACAGACAGGAAGTTCAATCTAACTACCAGATCCCTGTTTTATGACTTCAATACTGAAATCGGGAGATATACAACCCCTGCTCTAATTACAAACCGGCAGGATAAAAACACTTTACGAAGTAATGAAGGGGAATATCACAGTACTACAAAAACCGTTTACTTTAAAGACAGTGTAGTATTGCACAACACGAATTATGATATGTATTCGGACACTCTAGTCTATAATACAGAATCAAAAACTGCCTACTTTTTTGGACCAACAGAAATCATTTCTAAAAATGACCGTATACTCTGTAATTCTGGAGAATATAACACAGACAATGAAGTCACCTCCTTGTGGCATGGAGCCACTATTATAGGTAAAGAACAAATCATAGAAGGAGACAGTATTCATTATGATCGTGAGTTGGGAATTGGAGAAATATTTGGGAATGTAATGATGCAGGACACTGCAAACGATGTGGTTCTCTATGGAGAGAATGGCTTCCACAATGAGAAACTTGATTCAACCTCGATTTTTGGATGCAGTCAAATGACCCAGATTAACAAAAAAGACACTTTGTTTATTACAGCGGAATATCTCACCATTAAAACTGATTCGTTGAATGAAAAGAAGATTATAAGAGCATACGAACATGTAAGAATTTTTCAACCAAACTTTCAGGGGACATGTGATTCTCTTGCGTACAGTGATTCAGATTCTTTAATGAAATTCTTCCATGATCCTATACTGTGGTCCGATGAAAGCCAGCTAATGGGGAATTATATTGAGGCGAAAATCGCAAAACAGCAGATTAGTCATCTTATGATCAATAAGAGCGCATTTATTATTACCGAAGTGGATAGTACAATGTTTGACCAGATCCAAGGGAAGGATATTTTCGCTCAATTCCATGAGGGAAAAATCCATCGTGTTGATGTTAAAGGAAATGGAAAAACGCTTTATCACATCCAGAATGAAGACAGTTTGTATCTAGAGGCCAATAGCGCAGAATGTGCCGATATCTCAATTCAATTTGACAGTGCGAAAATCAGCCTGATTACTTTTAAGGAAGCTCCAAATGCAATCTATCAGTCCATTGAAGGCATGAGTAAAAGCGAAAGATATATGGAAGGATTTCGTTGGGAAGCTGCCATCAGACCTAGAAAAGATGAATTTATCCAACCTGAAGAGTTTAATCCTTAACAAATTTTGTATTACTCTAGTTCATCCAAAAAGTAATTAACCTTATCTTCGTCTGCTCATGGAGAATCTGGTCATCATACCTACTTATAACGAAAAAGAGAACATTGAAAGGATCATTGATAAGGTTTTCAGCCTTTCTGAACGTTTCGATATACTAATTGTAGATGATGGTTCACCAGATGGCACAGCTGATATTGTTAAAAATTTACAGAAAAAATATCCTGGATTTCTTCATATAGAGGAAAGAACGGGAAAGTTAGGACTAGGAACAGCTTACATCCATGGTTTCAAATGGGCTCTTAAACACAATTACGAGTACATTTTTGAAATGGATGCGGATTTCTCTCACAATCCAGAAGATCTACCTAGGCTACTTGAAGCTTGTAGGCCTGATGGTGTTGGAATGAGTATTGGTTCTAGATACTGTAAAGGAGGAAAGGTAAAAAACTGGCCTTTCATTAGATGGGCGATGTCCTATTTTGCATCTTTCTATGTTAGACTGATGCTTTGGATCAATATCAAAGATACTACCGCTGGATTTAAATGCTATAAACGTACAGTTCTGGAAACACTGGACCTTGATAACATTTGGTTTGTTGGCTATGCCTTTCAGATCGAAATGAAATATTCTACACTAAAGAGTGGATTTAAAGTGGTAGAAGTACCGATCACATTTATTGATCGTGTTTATGGGGAATCCAAAATGGACATGAAAATATTCAAAGAGGCATTTATCGGTGTCCTTCGTTTGAGAAAAAAGAAATTCAAATGAGTAAGATTTACATTAAAAATGCTACCATTTTCAATGAAGGGAAGAAATTCTTAGGTAGTGTTTCAATTAATGGACAGTTCATTGAATCCATTAATCCGATGCACGTTGATGAATCTAATTTTGACGAAGTAATTGATGCGAAAGGTATGTACCTTCTGCCTGGGATGATCGATGATCAAGTTCATTTCAGAGAACCAGGGTTAACCCATAAGGCAGATCTATTTTCTGAGTCAAGAGCTGCTGTAGCTGGCGGAATTACCAGTTTTATGGAGATGCCAAATACGGTTCCAAATACACTTACTCAAGATCTACTTCAAGATAAGTATGATATTGCAGCCGAAAAATCTATCGCGAACTATTCGTTTTACTTTGGTGCTTCCAATGACAATCTAACTGAAGTACTTAAAACAGACAAATCGAATGTTTGTGGAATCAAAGTTTTCATGGGTAGTTCTACTGGAAATATGCTCGTGGATGATACCAAAACATTGGACGGACTTTTTAGTGAATGCGAAATGCTCATCGCAACGCATTGTGAGGACGAGGCTACTATCAGAACCAATATAGCTAAATATAAAGATCTTTACGGTGACAATATTCCTTTTCACCTGCATCCTGTTATCAGGAGTGAAGAAGCTTGTTATAAATCATCTTCCAAAGCAGTTGAACTTGCAACAAAGCATAATACACGACTTCATATTCTGCATATTTCTACAGGAAAAGAAACAACATTATTTTCTGATGCTCCATTGAGTGAAAAGAGAATAACTGCTGAAGCATGTACACATCATCTATGGTTTAATGACACTTTTTATAAAGAAAAAGGTCCATGGATCAAATGGAACCCAGCCGTAAAGACAGAACAAGATAGACAACAAATCATAGCTGCCGTAAAATCAGGCAGAATTGATGTTCTGGCAACAGATCATGCCCCGCATACTATTATAGAAAAAAACACACCGTATACCAGTGCTCCAAGTGGAGGTCCTTTGGTTCAACATGCATTGGTGGCGCTATTACAACTTACTTTGGACGGACAGTTTACTATTCCACAGATCGTACAGAAATTTGCTCACAATGTAGCCCAGATGTTCGAAATAGATCGCAGAGGTTTTATACGTGAGGGATATTATGCAGATCTTGTATTAGTTGATCCTAACGCATCATGGGAAGTAAATAAAGGCAACATCATTTATAAATGTGGCTGGTCTCCGTTTGAAGGAACAACCTTCAATCATAAGATCGTCAGCACATTTGTTAACGGAAGAAAAGTTTATGATAACGGGGAGATTTTCGAAGGAGGATCTGGAATGCGTCTATTATTCAACCGATAATTGAAGTACTTTTTTTACATAATTATTGCAACGACTTTGTCTTTGACAAGTTGCGATGAAAATGAATCTGAAGTTGTGAAAGATGTTCCCAAAGATGTTGAGATCATTGACCAGGAAACTTTTATAAAGATTTTCGCAGAGTCCCAGATAATAGAATCTCACATTTCTGTTCTTCGGATTTACCAACCCTATTATAAGGATAGTGTAGATTATTATTATAAAGGACTCTTCGAGAAGTATAGCATAACAACAGAAGACTATTATTACTCTCTGAAAGAGTATTCAAAAGATCCCGTGGAAATGGATCAAATACTAACCGCTTCGATTCAATTACTTAAAGACATGGAAAAAGAACTAGGTGACGTTCAAGTTCCTAACCAAAGTCTAAATTCGTTGAGTAGACAACAGATTGGTGATATTGTTTTCGAAACTCCAATCAGTGATCTTCTCATAGAAGGTGAACCAATCATAGCTGGATATTTACAGGATTCACTTTTTGCTTATCTGGATAGTCTGCCTGAAATAGTAACAAGCAAAGGTTATAGTATGGAGTCAGTTAGATTCTCATTTGTGCTACATACCAGTAATAAAATGATGTATAATCAACTTCAGACCTTTCTTAAAGGTAAAAAGGATAATTCCACTTCAAACCTTTAATCCTTCTTAATAATGCCCAACAACTCTAAGATCAAAACATTACTCTCAGAGAGAAAAAATATTTTTTTGGGAATGATCGGATTGATCCTCTTAGTTTTTGCAGGAATTAAAAGTTTTAATGAAGGTATGGATGCCAACGTGTACTTATATGCGTCCAAACAATTCTATCTAGGAGAAGACATATACAGTAATAATCCGTTTAATCTTTATTTATACAGTCCCTTTTTTGCAGCACTACTCGGTCCATTCACACTTTTTGGTGATTTTGGCCGGGCACTTTGGGGAATATCTAACATGATTTTGTTTTTTCGACTTGCATTTGTCTTTCGCAATTTGATCACGGACAACTTAAATCTAACTAAAAAACAAACCAACTGGTGGATCTTTGGAACAATCATTATCAGCTTTGGAATGGTATTACATAATATAAGTCTAGGGCAAATCACCATTCTAATAGTATGGTTGACATTTGAAGGTCTATACCAGATACTTATCAAAAAGAAAAAAATAATAGGTGGAATTCTTCTCGGAATGGGAGTTGTTATTAAGATCATACCTCTCCTAGCCCTCTTCTATTTGGGATTAAAAAAAGAGGTCAAAGCGGGATTAATTTCAGGAGCGACCATCATTGCCTTACTATTCTTACCCGCTATATATGTTGGCTATCAAGGCAACATTGATCTTCTTAAAAACTGGGAAAACACGATCAATCCATCAGAGAAGTACGTCTTTGAATTTGACAATGGTACCTACTCACTCAATGCCGTGGTTGCTGCTTATTTCTTTGACTTCGAATCCTTCGATGTTGAGCTTCCTACAAATCGTCCTCGACAAATCATGCCTTTATCTTATAAAGCGATCAATAGATTGTTATTGATATTGAGATTAATACTAGTGGCAGGGATCGTCTTCGTAGTTTTCTTTCGAAATTCGAAAATTAAAAGTCCCAACCTCAGATTCATTTGGGAAATTGCTTATCTCTGTCTGGCAACCGCATTGATCTTTCCTCATCAACAGAAATATGCAATGCTTTACTTCGTTCCAGCGGGCAGTTATTTCCTGATGTATTTCATTCTAAGCTTGAGATCGGGATGGAATACAAAAATTCACTTAAGAGCTATTAGCATCTTCTCATTGATGATCACTCTTTTGTTTACCATTCAGGGAAGAGATATTATTGGTAATGAAGCAACAGAATTCTTTGATGATTATCACACTTTCGGATTGATCAACTTGACAGCAGCTATTTTACTTATCATCATAAGACCAGAAACGGTAATGATTGAGACAAATCAGAATAAGATTGTTTAGTATTTATCCTTGTAAAAACAAATATCTCTTTATCCCTAGAGATTAAGCTTGACAAAATAAGATAAGTCTGCCCAACAGCTAAAATCGGATTACTTCTTTCTAAAGAATAAGCGTATTGGTACCCCTGTCAACTCAAAATGTTTTCTTAACTGATTCTCCAGAAATCGTTTATACGGATCTTTAATATACTGAGGAAGATTACAGAAGAATGCAAATGCAGGTGCGTGATTCGGCAACTGAGTAATGAACTTGATCTTAATAAATTTCCCTTTATATGAAGGCGGAGGATAGTTTTCTATTAACGGAAGCATCACCTCATTCAATTTACTAGTCGTGATCTTATTGGTTCTGTTTTGATATACTTCCATAGCCGTTTCCAGGGCTTTATGGATTCTTTGTTTTGATAGCGCAGAAATAAACAAGATCGGAAGATCTGTAAAAGGAGCTAATTTCTCCTTGATCATTTCCTCATACTGCTTCATGGTATTCGCTTCCTTGTTCTCTACTTTATCCCACTTATTTACAAGAACCACAATTCCCTTTCTATTTTTTTCGATTACTGAAAATATGCTCATATCTTGCGCCTGTAACCCCTCTTCTGCATCGATCATAAACAAACACACGTCACAATTTTCAATCGTGCGGATTGAACGCATTACAGAGTAGAATTCAATATCTTCATGAACCTTAGCTTTCTTTCTGATTCCTGCAGTATCCACTAGAATCATATCAAAACCGAACGCATTAAAATGCGTATCGATCGAATCTCTTGTAGTTCCCGAAATATCTGTCACAATATTTCTTTCTTTACCTAATAGAGCATTAGTCAAAGAGGATTTACCCACATTTGGTTTACCCACAATCGCTATTCTAGGAAGATCACTTTGATCTTCTTCTACTACATCTTCTGGCAGGGCCTTGATCAGATCATCTAATAATTCTCCTGTCCCAGCACCATTGATGGCAGAAATACTATATACTTCTCCCAAACCAAAGTTGTAGAATTCAAACGAATCTACTTCTCTGTCATTATTATCTACTTTATTCGAAACGGTAAACACTGGTTTTTTAGTCTGTCTAAGCACGCTAGCAACCGCTTCATCCAAATCAGTTATACCTGTCTCTACATCTACTACGAAGATCACCACATTACATTCTTCGATAGCGATCAACACTTGTTTTCTGATCTCATCTTCAAAAATATCATCCGAACCTTTCACAAATCCCCCAGTATCTACTACTGAGAATTCTCTTCCACCCCATTCAGACTTACCGTAATGTCTGTCTCTTGTTACTCCACTCGTTTCCTGAACAATTGCTCTTCTCGTTTTTGTAAGACGGTTAAAAAGCGTTGATTTACCCACATTAGGTCTTCCTACTATTGCAACTAAATTCCCCATTATTGATACCCAAATTTACGTAGTTCTGTTTCTTTATCCCTCCAGTCCTTGTCCACTTTCACATAAAGATCCAAGAATACTTTTGATCCAATGAACTGCTCCAGATCCTTTCTAGCTTCTGTTCCAACCTTTTTCAATTTTGCTCCCTGCTGTCCAATGATGATTGGTTTTTGAGAACTTCTTGAAACATAAATGATCGCTCTAATCTCTACAATATTCGGCTTCTCTTTATACAATTCGACTTCTACTTCTGTAGAATAAGGGACCTCTTTAGTGTAGTTTTCAAAGATCTTCTCCCGAATGATCTCTGACACAAAAAACCTCATCGGTTTGTCTGTCAATTCATCCTTAGGAAAGAATGGTGGACTTTCAGGCAGCAATTCCAATAATTTTGGAAAGATGAAATCTGTACTGAACCCATGCAAGGCACTGATCGGGAGGATCTCAGCTCTTGGGATTAGCTTCTTCCAATTTTCAATGGCTTGAAGCAATTTTTCTTCATCAGTACTCAGATCCACTTTATTGACCAAAACCAGAACTGGTGCGGAGTGATTTTGAATTCTCTCCAAAGTTTCCTTATGCGCAGTTTGCTTTTCAAAAATATCTGTTACCAATAATATAACATCGGCATCAGTAATCGCTGTACTCACGAAAGACATCATGTTTTCATGAAGCTTATAGCTAGGATCCAACACACCTGGCGTATCGCTGAAGACGATCTGATAATCTTCCTCATTCACAATTCCCATGATGCGATGACGTGTAGTTTGCTTCTTACTCGTAATAATCGACAAACGCTCCCCCACCAAACGATTCATCAATGTTGACTTACCAACGTTTGGACTACCAATGATATTTACAAAACCAGCTTTATGCATAAGAGCGCAAAGGTAACTTCATTTTTTTAAATGGTTAATAACAAAATGGTTAACTTTGGTAGGATGAAGAAGAATCTATTTTACGTAATTCCAATTTTCAGTATTTTATTACTGTCTTCCTGTGCAGCCATGTTCAATGGTGCGGTTTTACCCAATCAATGTAAGAGATGTGCAGTGTATAATACCATGACAAGTGATACTCTTGAGATTTTCGATGGCTGCGGAAGTGAGAATACCCGGTTAGAAGAAAATGCTAAAATTAGTGCTTTCGATTACATGAAGTCGACTGGAAACTGCAATATTGATGTTTATTGCAAATCATGGAAAAAGGCACCTGAAGAAGAATAATAACAGACAACCTTTTTATTATTTATTAGTTACTACAACAAAACCACAAACTATGAAAAAAATCTACCTATTACTACTTGGAATTATGTTGTCATTTGGGCTATCTGCTCAATTGAATAACATGGGCTTGAATGACTGGACTGCCGGATTTGGATATGATGATCCTGATGGTTGGACCACGGTAAATCAATATGCAGCTTTTATCTCGGTGAGTCCAAGTGTTCTTAAGATCACTTCAAACGTTTCTGAAGGAACAGCTGCTGCTGAAATGTTCACTCAGCCGTGTCCTAACTGCTCAAGTTTTGGTGCTCCTGATACCCTACCTGGTGCGTTGATCCAACAAACTGGATATTATTCAAATACTGTAACTGACTTTGTTTTTGACTATCAGTATGAGCCCGTAAATGGTGATTGGGGTGCTGCATTTGTTGAACTAACCGTTTGGGATGCGGTTAATGATACTGCTATCGTGATTGCTGAAGCTGCCGATACAATTGGGGCAACAGTTACAACTTGGACAACTAGAACAATTCCTTTTGTTTTCAACTCTACTACTTTAATGCCTGATTCTATCAAGATTTATTTCGTTTCGAGCGCAAGAGACCTAGCGCAGGATCCTACTTTTCCACCTGTACAGGATGGATCTACATTGAGAATTGACAATGTAAAGATCATTGATCCTGCTTCTGCAAGTGTTGAAGAATACGAATCTCCAATTGAAGTGTTTGTTTATCAAAGAATCATTACAATCAATGCAGCAAGTACTTCAGTTATGCCTTATGAAATTGTAGACTTAACCGGTAAAGTGGTGATGTCTGGAAAAACTTCATCCAGCACTACTCAAATCAATGCGGAGCATTTAAGATCTGGAGTATACTTGGTGTCTGTAGGAGATCAGGTGAAAAAAGTGATCATGGAGTAATCTTATTAAGATCTCATTTAAAAAGGCTATCTCATGGAGGTAGCCTTTTTTATTCCATTGGATTCAGATTAAAAACAATCGAAAAATTGATCCTACCATCATCTACATTCAAGAGATGATCCTGAAAATACATGTAGCCGACTTTGAAGAATACGTTATCATGAACATTGGCACACACACCAGCAAAAGGAGCTGCAACCCAATGATTATCAGCGTCATTTCGTGTTCCGGAATAGTTCCCCATTAAAAAACCACCTCTCAATCCTGCATAAAACTGAATATGCGCATTTTTGATCCCAAAGTGCCCAAATCGTTTATCCAGATCTAAAAAGATCAAATATTTACGCTCCAAATATTGACGAACCAAATTGGAATCATCTATCAATTGGATCTTCTTTCTAAATGGTCTGAATTGA
Organism: Flavobacteriales bacterium; assembly: GCA_020635565.1. Classification (GTDB taxonomy): domain Bacteria; phylum Bacteroidota; class Bacteroidia; order Flavobacteriales_D; family Parvicellaceae; genus Parvicella. The sequence continues at coordinate 652,274 of JACJZN010000006.1, forward strand.
AAACCCAGGCGAACTCCCCATTGGTAACCTACATCTTCAATTCCTCCAGATAAACCTGTATACCAATCATCCGTATTGAAATCATTATTCAATGAAAACGAGGGGACGATCGCAAAATCCTGATTATACTTTTCCTTCCAGTCTCCTTGTCCAAATAGACCGATCGAGTATAAAATAAACCCAATAACTAATATCGTTGTCTGTTTTTTCACACCCTAAAAATACGGGTAATTAGAATATCTTTGATCGATCTTTCGTTATTGCTCAATAAATACGATATTTGAAACTACTAAAGTAAGGGAATGAAGTTGTTGTATCCAGAATATCTGTGGGGGTTGCTTGCATTGAGCATTCCGATAATTATTCACCTTTTCAATTTCAGAAAATTCCAGAAAGTTTACTTTTCCAGTATCGATCTCCTAAAGGAAGTTAAATTGGAAACCAAATCCAAGTCGAGACTAAAGCATTTGATCATTTTAATACTCAGGTTACTTGCATTAACTGCTTTGATCTTTGCTTTTGCTCAACCTTACATCCCTATTAATCAGGAAGAGAGATATGGAGAAAATGTAGTTTCTATTTTCATTGACAATAGCCATAGTATGGACTCTAAGGGAGTGAATGGTTATCGACTGGAATTAGCAAAAGAACAGGCCGAGGCTATCATTTCCAATTACGGTGCAACTGACCTTTTTCAAGTCATTACAAATGATTTTGAAGGTAGACATCAACGATTATACAACAAGCAGGAAGCCATTCAACTGATCAATGAGATCACCCCTTCCTTCCAATCAAAAACATTTAGTGAGATCTATTCGCGTCAAAGTGATCTACTAAAGAATGAAAATGCCAATAAGTTTGCTTATTGGTTATCCGACTTTCAGGAATATACTTGCGATTTTGATCAGATTGAAGTCGATAGTTCATTAGCGCTTTTTGGAATTCCATACGAAAATGCTCAAAGTCAAAATCTTTACATTGACAGTATTTGGTTTGAAACACCTGTTCGCAAATCAGGCGTGGAAGACAAAGTTCATGCTTTGGTGATCAATGAAGGAGAGAAAGAACTGGACTTTAAATTGAATCTTAGCATCAATGACAACAATCAAGCATTTGTTAATTTCACCATTGCTCCCGGACAAAAGTTGAAATGCGAAATTCCTTATACTGTACACACTAACGGAGTACAACACGCAGAACTTTCCTTGGCAGATTACCCAGATGCCAGTCTGACTTTTGACGATGACTACTTTTTCTCCTATTTTATTCAGCCATCTGTGAGAATTCTACACTTGCATAATGGAGAATACATGAATGATAGTTCTGGATATTTTGGAGCTCTTTATGGGACTGACCCTGATTTTTTCTTCAAGAATGAACAGCTTTCGACTTTCGACTTTTCGACATTAAGTTCTTTCGATCTGATAATTCTTGATGACATTCCATCCTTTTCAAAAGGATTGGTTAGTGAAATGAAATCTTTCTATGAAGCAGGTGGAAGTATCTGCATCTATCCATCTTCAAACGCAAATATTGGTTCATACAATGAATTAATACAACCCATTTCTTCCATGACGCTATCTCCTTTGGTAACGGCTCAAAATAAGGTTAGTGCTTTAAATAGAGAGCACCCATTATTTGACGGGATTTTTGAAACAATTCCTACCAACGTAGACCTTCCAAAAGTAAATCTCTCTTACCCGATCGGAATACCTAGCTCAAGTTACTCGGTAGCTTTATTTACATTGCAAGACGGTAAACCATTCATAGCTTTCAGTAGTTCATTAAAAGGAAGTGTTTCGATTTGTAGTTCTCCACTTAATGATGATGCAACGAACTGGGCTAAGCACGCCTTGTTTGTTCCAACAATGCTTCGAATAGCTGAATTCAGTAAATTCAGACCAAGGTATGACTACATTATTGGTGAAGACATCACCGTTGATGCTCCATCCACCATCACGATCTCTGATAACGTTGCTATACAATCCACTTCTGATGAATTTACTTTCATGCCAGAAGTGAAGATCACTAATCAGAGTTCTAACTTTATTGTACATGACCAGATCAAATCTGCCGGGCACTATGATGTAATTGTCAATGAGGAACTTTCTGATGGCTTAGCATTTAACTACAGTCGCGATGAATCTCAACTTAACTTTCTCAACTCAGATAATTTGACAAACGCTCTTTCTAACTCTGATCTTAATGGTTATTTTCAGATAATTTCCGGTGCAGACAGCAGTGAAGGAATCGAATTAGCAAGTGTAGTGAATGGTAAGAAATATTGGTGGCATCTCATTATAGCAGCACTGATCTTTCTAGCGTTGGAGATTGCCGTATATCGCTTATTTCGTTAACTAATCTGGTTTTACAGGACCTGTAAACTCCTTTTTTTTCTTATCACCGACAAACTTTACGACAGCCTTCCAATGCATCATTTCAGGTGAATGGGATAATGTGACATGCTTCTCCAAATCAATTACTTTGCTCCCAGACTCACTGTAGATTACACTTCCCCATCTGTTCAAAATCTCGAATTTCTTCACTTCAAAATCACATTGAGAGGTAAGCGATACCAAATAATTTTTTGATTCATTTTGTTCCGTTGAATCAAGAGAGGATTCAATTAGCTCAATGTGACAATCAGACTGACCAAATGAACCTACAGAAAATAATCCAAGACCGAATAAAAGGATAAATTTCATCATTTAATCCCTTCACTTTTTAGCCATTTATGGTACTCTGCAGCATACACATCGTGCTGACTCAATGTTTTAGAAAAATTATGATATCCTGAATATTCTGGCTTAGCACACATGTACATATAATCGTGCTTTTCATAATTTAACACCGCATCGATCGTTTGAGGTTCAGGAAACGAGATAGGTCCCGGTGGCAATCCACCATAGATATAGGTATTGTAAGGAGAATCATATTCCAAATGCTTAAATAACAGTCTTTTAATCGAAGGATCTCCGATCGCATACTTTACGGTTGGATCTGCCTGAAGTAACCATCCCTTTTTCAACCTATTCAAGTACAAACCTGCTATTTTTGGTTGCTCATCAAATTTCACCTTCTGTTCTTCATAAACAATAGAAGCTAAAATAGTGATCTCCGATTGTGAATAACCAATTTCCGCTGCTTTCCCTTTTCTCTCCTCATTCCAGAAAGATTTATAATAATTCTTTAATTTGTCAAGCATTTCCTCCTTGGTAATATCCTTGAAAACCTCAAATTTTATCGGAATAAAAAAAGTAGAATACGATGTTTCGTTAAATCCAAGAGAGGAAATAGTTGATGGATCCAAAAGATAGTTTGTCAATTCAGCAGAATCCAAATCAATATTCCTAGTCAATTTTCCTGCGATCTCTTCAATAGAGTTTACATTATTATACTCAACATAAACCGTATTTAGAGCGTTATTATTCTGAAATATTATATTGTTTAACAGATCATTATAAGTCTTCCACTTCTCCTTTTCTACTTTCAGCTCACTTATTTCAATTATCAAAGACTCCTGATCTTTCATTTTAGCAAGTAAAACAAGATCTTCACTATTTTCAATCACTTCTTTTTCCTCTAAAAGTTCAGCAAGTTGTTGAATCGATATACCTGACTCAAATTTAATTTTCGAGATTTCTAGTTGAGATGCATTAGTTGACTTATCCTTGATATTGTAAGCTTTCAGATAGGGATACGCAATATAGGCTACCACTCCCAAAACTGCCACGACTACAAGCAGAATTATTCTCTTCATCCTAAGCGTTTACCAGATTCTTAAGTTGTTCTTTCAAGATAGCAATACGGTGTTCTTTCTTTGGTTGTCTGGTAGCTAAAGCTGTTTCCGTATAGTATTTGTGATTATTCTCCAGATACTTGATCTGTTTAGAAAGCCAGATTTCATCTGAATATTCCCCTTCATAAACTGCCAATTCCTTTCTTAAACTGACCGCTATCTTTTGATAATCATGACGTCCAAAATAATCATGATCCGCATCACACATGATCTTCTCTAAATTGGTCACAGGTTCTATATGATGGGATGTTGCCATAATAATCCCCTCAATTTTATCTAGATGCTCAGGCGAATACCCAAAGTCAGGAAGCGTTTGACGAGCCATTTTTACGGCCACAGCTTCATTATGCTCATAACGATAAATATATCCGGCATCATGATAATAGGCTGCCGTTAATAACAGAAAAAAATCGGCATTGTTCAATTTCTCTGCAACCGATAACGAATGTACACTCTTAACCACATCAAAGGTATGATGAGCTCCATGATAGTACAAATCTCTTGGAAGTTCTTTCACCAACCTTCCAACGATGTAATCTTTAGCCTCAGAGAAATCCATAATTTCGAAATTAGTTATAAAAAACGACTTATTGCACTTTTTCACATAAATTTAGCCTATGTGTAAATAACTTTATTTTTGCCAATAATTATGCCGAATACACAAGAGGATCAAAAGTACATGCTTCGCTGTTTGGAGTTGGCCGAATTGGGCAAACAATTCGTATCTCCCAACCCAATGGTTGGAGCAGTTCTGGTATACAACAACAGGATTATTGGAGAAGGTTATCACCAGAAATTTGGTGCAGCTCACGCAGAAGTTAATGCCATCAACAGCGTTAGTGAAGAAGATCAACATCTGATAAATTCAAGTACACTTTATGTAAGTTTAGAACCATGCAGCCATCATGGTAAAACACCTCCTTGTAGTGATTTGATAGTTCGCTCGAATATACCCAGAGTAGTAATTGGTTGTATTGACACATATAGTGAAGTTGCTGGAAGAGGAATTGAAAAATTGAAGACCAATGGAGTCGATGTTTCAGTTGGAATTATGGAAAATGAAGCGCGTTACCTGAACAGAAGATTTTTCACTTTCCATGAAAAAATGAGGCCTTATATCATATTGAAATGGGCTCAATCCAAAGATGGATTCATTGATAAGATCCGTGAAAAACAAACTCCTCATATTAACTGGATTACAGAAGCCGAGACGCAACAATTGACTCATCATTGGAGGGCCGAAGAAGATGCCATTTTGGTGGGACATCAAACTGTTCTCAACGACAATCCTTCTTTGACGGTTCGCAGCGCTTATGGTAAAAACCCAGTTCGAATTGTATTGTCAGGAGATTCAGCCAATTTTCCCAAAAACACTAATTTGATTCATGGTGATGCGCCAACTTATTTCTTTGATCCAAGGACCAATTCATTGGAAGAGATCATGAACGAACTCTACAAAAAAAACATCCAATCGTTGATCGTAGAAGGAGGAAAAAAAACTCTGGAGACATTTTTAAGTCAAGGGCTTTGGGATGAAGTAAGAATACTCAAAGGAGCGCTTGAATTCAAAGAAGGAATAAAAGCTCCAGAAGTTGAAGGAATCTTAAAGAATCAATTTAATTTTGGGAACGATTTTATTGAATTAATAGTAAATGATTGATCTGCTAATAACCATTGGACTGTTTAACATAGTTGTAATTCTGTTCAAACTTTTCCCGAAATACAAGGTAGATAATCTTCAAGCGCTGATTTTCAACTATATTACTGCTGCGTCTTTGGGAGTCTTTATGTTCTATTCTAAAGGTGGTAGTTTGTCCATTACAGGTATTGTAAATGCCAATTGGTTTCTACATTCCATTGCTATTGGTGTTCTTTTTATTGTGGTCTTCAATTTCTATGCTTTCGGTACTCAGAAGGTAGGTGTTGCCATATCGACAGTGGCTAATAAAATGTCAATGATCTTTCCAACAATTGCAGGGTTAGTTCTGTATGCTGAGACCAATTTCATGATTTACAAGGTACTAGGATTTATTTTTGCCATTGTTGGCATTTATCTCACCTCAACAAAAAATGGCAAACTTTCCTTTGACAAAAAACATATTTGGATCATTCTAGCCATATTTGTTGGACAAGGAATTGCCGACATTTTATTTGGAAATTGTTCGAAGCTACCTGGGGCTCAGTCTCAGACTGAATTGATTTTTGTAGTTCTCTTTATAATTGCCGCATTGGTTGGATTCATCATGCTAACAGGAAAATCTCTAGGAGGTGGAGCAAAATTTGAAGCGAGAAATATACTTTGGGGGATCGCAGTTGGACTCCCTAACTACGGCACTTTATTTTTTATGTTTAGAGCACTACAAACCTCAGGACTTGATCAGTCAGAAGTTTATCCCATTATTAGTATGGGTGCTGTTTTCAGTTCTGCATTGATCGGATGGTTACTTTTTAAAGAAAAGCTCAACTCAGGTAATTGGCTCGGAATAGCATTCGCTATTCTCGGTATAGCAATCATCACTTTTGGTAAATACATTTATTGATTTGGAGTTATTCAAAACAGTAAAATATGAATCCGAATATCTCTTCAAAGAAAGAGCGAGCAAGTTTATTGGCTTTATATTCCCCATCCAATCAGAAGAAGAATTCAAAATAAAACTACAGGAAATTAAAGAAATGCATCCTGGATGCAATCATCACTGCTATGCATTTCGACTTGAACCAGATGGAAGAACCTATCGATATAGTGATGATGGCGAACCCAATAACTCGGCAGGAAAACCAATATATGGTCAGTTATTATCAGCTGAGATTACCAATGTGGGAGCTATCGTAGCTCGCTATTTTGGAGGAACAAAACTAGGAGTAGGAGGATTAATCACGGCATATAAGGAAGCTACTAGATTAGCTATTGAAGAAAATGAAATCATCACTACTGAACTAAAGGCTTCATATCAAATCGATTATACCTACGAGCAAACGTCAATGATCAATCAATTAGTTTCCAAATTTGAATTAGAGTTAGTAAATACTGAATTTGGAGAATCATGCAGATCGGAGGTCCGGTGCAAACTTAGTCTCAAAATTGCGTTCGAAATCTATTGCAAAGAGATCAACCTAAACTATTCACTTACCAATTAGAGTCAATCATAATTGATAATCCAAACTGTAGAGCAGGTAATTGAGAAAGTTCATTTTTGATCGAATTAAAAGGTCTGTAAGTAGCATTTAATGCCAGTCCATTCGAAACACCCAAACGAGCAAAAAGGACTAATTCATTGTATTTATGCAACCACTTCTCTGAGAATCTAACCCCCTCCAAAGCAACATTTTTCCTGAAATAAAGCGGTAAGCGATATCCCGCTCCTAAGTCCAGAAATGGACGAGTATACCTTTCAGTAATTGGCATGGTAAAATATTGTCTAAAGAACACATCCATGGTGTAGTAAATCGCAGAATAGTTAGTTCGTTTTACCTCTTTAACACCAATTGAATCGTATTCATTTTGTAAAGAAGTATAGCAAAAATCAAAGCCATAGGTACCAAACAACTTACTTATACCTAATCGATCACTTTCAATTTCAACTCCACCCTTTCCTCCTAAGTGAAACGACTGAGGAGCATCATTTTTGCTAAGATCGAACAGATTAGAATTAGAATAAAGGAAATCAAAGACACCTATTGACGATGTTGTAAAAGCAGTGCCAGACCCATTTAATTCTTTTTGATCAACATATCCTTCAATATCCGCGTATGTCTTCTGTCCTTTTTTCACTTCAACATCTTCCATTGTCAACACGGTTCTGTTTTCGCCAGTTACAACTTTTATGGTATAAATTCCAGATGGAACAACTATAAATCTATCAAAACAATAAGCGCAATCATCATTTAACGAACGAATCAACTTCCCATTCTGATAGATAGACATTTCCCAATAATCGCCCCAGGTATTTATTTGTAAAAATCCAAAACTAGAGCTACAGTAAACATTTTCCTCACCAAAACAAAAATCCTCTTTTAAAACTCCAGCTTCAAAGGATAGTAGAGACAATTCGCTTGCATATTCATTCACATTAACTCCGCCTTTTGAGAGTAATTTCAAAATTTGCTTTTCGTTGTCCAGAACTTTAGTCAACACCAAGTTCCCAGAATAATCCAATCGATTTCCTTCTCCAGAATTAGCACAACTAAATCCGCCATCCATGTCCATTGACAAGATAGAGTCAAAGTATAATTCACCTTCTTTAATGGAATAGACGGATCTTGTTTCAGTGTAATAGAAACAACTGGCATCTTCCACCTGAGAATCAATGATCAAGAATGGCTCATCGTCAACATAAAGTAAATTGAATCCCTGTAACTGAGCCGTTATCTTTGAAGAAACAACTAAAAACAGAAAAAACAGAAAATAAAATGCTTTCATTTTGATTGATTTGAGGTTAAAATTAACACATTTCACAAAATCAATCTTCATCTATAACTAAGCGATGATTAATACGAAAGAAGTTCTGCTGTAATCTGCTTATTACCTAATAATTCGGCTAACTTCTCTTTATCTTCTTCCTTACAGATCAATAGGAATTTACCATTATCCTTCTTACTTTGAATATTAAAGAAGATCCATTTCGCGAACTCTTCGGTGATCATTTTTTTTGAATACTTCGGAGCAAAAATGAAATAATCCCTTTTACCGCCTTTTCTTTCAACAACTATTTCAGGTAGATAACTCTTTGCATTGAATCCTCCAAAAGACATTTTTTCGGGTTCATCAAATCCTTCAATAATACTCTTAATCACTTCTCCCTTTTCAATGGTGATGCCTTCGGCTATTTTCTTTATTACCTCTAATTCAGACTTCTTCATAATCTTTTAATCTGTACTTCCTATTAAGGAGTATTTATTACTTCTCGCAAAAGTATCAATAGGGATATCAGTCATCTAAATTACGATGGATTGTTTGTTTGTCTCGCCTCGAATCCCTCTACTTGCGTCTCACTAAATACAAATATGGACTTTTTTTCGAAAAATGCAATTCTATATGGACTTTAATATGATCTACATCTATCTTTGTTCCATGTCAAAGATCTTGGCCATAGACTACGGAACAAAAAGAGTTGGAATAGCTGTCACTGATGATTTACAGATCATTGCAAGTGGCTTAACCACCGTTCACTCTTCTGAATTAGTTACTTTTTTAGAGGCTTACTTCAAACAAAACAATGTTGAGGCAATCGTAGTAGGAATGCCAAAGACTTTACAAAATGAACGTGCGGACAGCACGAAAGAAGTAGAAAAAATAGTGACTCATCTCACTAGAAAATTTCCAGCCATTAGGATCGAAACTATTGATGAGCGTTTTACCTCTTCTCTGGCCAGTAAGGCTATTCTACAAAGTGGATTAAAAAAGAAACAACGCAAAGACAAATCGCTTATTGATGAAGTTAGTGCTACCATCATTTTACAGGACTATTTACAACAGAAAACAAATGGATTCAGATAATCAACTTATTAGAAAATCTTATCTCATCTATGCCATTATTTTGATAACCACGGGGGTATCATTGGGAGCAATTGGAGCGCATGGCTTAGAGAAATTAGTTGAGGATGGTGTGCTTGAAGCAAAGAATGTGACCAGTTGGAAAACGGGAGTTCTTTACCAGCTATTAATGGCCGGAGGAATTATATTAATGATCTTATTAGAAGGTTTTTATAGATTAAATTCTTTGAAGGTTCCTCTTTTGATTCTATCTATAGGAGTTACTTTATTCTCCTTCAGTATATACATTCTGGTATTGAATCACATGTGGGATATAAGTATTCTAAAAAAAATAATGATTCCGCTTACTCCAACCGGTGGCATTTTAATGATCACTGCTTGGGTGATCTTTCTACTTAAGATCGTTACTCATAAGAAGTAATCCTATTGAATTGGCAATCCTATCTTCTTGCGACAATCATCGCAAAGGTGTAGCTCAACGTTGTCAATCGTTTTAATTGTCTCTGCAGCATCCTGCATGATACAATCTTTATTTGGACAATGTGGAAGTCCGAAGTTATGTCCTAATTCATGACAGGAAACTTTCTTTAATCGAAGGATAAAATTTTCTACTGTTGTTCCCTTTTTCAATCGATGAGTAGAGACAATACATGATTTACCAGGACAGAATCCTAAACCATATATCCCCCAATCTTTGTATTTATATTCAGGTGATTTAATTGATCGAGAGGAATAATCCGAATATTTTGTGGTGGAAATATCTTCATCTATCAAGCCTACTACATAATCAACTTGGTCGTGTTTTGGATAGATTGAATCCCTAAGATATCGGATCAACGAATCTGCTCTAAACCTAGGTGATTTGATATTGACAAAAGTGTAATCGGGAATTTTAATGGAAGGAACTGTATAAGCCTGTACACCATAAACCTCTTTAAAAGTTAATAATACAGTATCTACCAGATCTTTTTCCATACCCTCAAATGGCTGAACAAGCACCGTAGTTTCCGCATCCACCTGATCTACAGACTTGAAGCAACTTGTAAGAGAAGAACTAAATATTATTAACAGAACAATATGTTTCATCATGGACCTTTCATTTACAATAAATTTAATCAGAACCACGTTTCAGGACAAAACCGTTTATTATGCGCACCATCTATTCAATTATCTGCTCGATTCTGCTTTTAGCAATTTCTACGAGAACTTATTCTCAAGATATTATCATCACCAATGATCATGACACTTTGGAAGCTAAGGTTCTTACCATTTCCGAGTCTATAACTTCCTATAAACTCAATAGTTACCTTGAAGGGCCAACTTACGAATTAAGCAACAAAAGAATCAATAGAATAATCTATTCTAACGGAGAAGAATTTAGTTTTGACAATGGAAGTCCACAAGGATCACCAGTATATAACCAATACAAAAACAGCATTGAGCTCGTTGCTTCCGAATTAACCATGTTAAGAGGAAGTTTAGCCTATTCACGATTTATTTCAAAGAATTTTGAGATTCGAGCTGGTGCAAGTTTTTCATTTGTGGATGTCACGGAGAGTTACGGTAATAATTTTGAAAATTTTGGAGATCTTCAACTCAATTATCACCCGTTCTCATTCAGACAGGTGGACTATTATATTGGTCTAAGGGGAAGAATTGGAAATTCAAGAACTTACAATTACTTACCATATTATTACTACGATGAATACTATTACCCTTCCTACTCGAATAAAGTTGCAGGAACAATTGGAATGATCAATGGGATCAGGTTCAATTTCACTCAGCGTTTTGCTATAAACACTGCCCTTTCTTTGGAAACCTACATCGTTGAAGCAAATGGCGCTACTATGCCGCTTGTGAGTGGAGTCTTTGGAGCTTGCTACAAATTCTAATAATTGAATTGAAGCTTACTCAATTTTGTGTAGAGACCATCCTTTTGGATCAGTTCCTCGTGTTTACCGATTTCTACCACTTTTCCTTTATCCAGTACGATAATCTTATCTGCATTTTTAATGGTTGACAATCGGTGAGCAATTACAATTGAGGTTCTGTTCTTCATGAGTTTATCCAATGCTTCCTGAACTAACTTTTCACTTTCCGAATCAAGCGAACTAGTTGCTTCATCTAAAATTAAAATTTTCGGATTCTTTAGAATCGCTCTTGCAATCGCAACCCTTTGCTTTTGTCCTCCTGATAATTGAATCCCTCTATCTCCTACCAAAGTTTGGAGACCATCCGGAAAGTTGGAAATGAATTCCCAGGCATTCGCCTGCTTTGCTGCTTCAATGATCTCTTCTTCACTTGCATCAGTTTTTCCGTAGGCAATATTTTCCATGATCGATCCCGCAAACAACATCACCTCCTGAGGAACTATTGCCATTTCATTTCTCAAAGCGCTAAGGTCATATTCTTTGATGTCTTTACCATCAAACAGAAGTTTACCGCTAGTTGTTTCATAGAAACGAAGCACCAAAGATGTAATTGTTGATTTTCCTGCTCCAGATGGACCAACAATAGCCATAATCTGACCCGGTAAAACTTCAAAACTCACATCATTCAATACTGTAACATCTTTTCTGGATTCGTAAACAAATCCTACATGATCAAATTCAATCTTACCAGATAACTCTACAGGTGTAAAATTTTCCGAAATGATTTCGTTCTTATTCTCAAGTAGATCCATTAATCTTTCGGTAGCACCCACGGCTCTTTGAATCTCCCCCATCAAACTGCCAACACCGCCAAAAGAGGCAGCCAAAAAAGCTGTAAAGAAGATAAAGATCTGAAATTCTTCCATGGTCAATCCATCTGGCTCCAAAGTCATTTGATACCCTTTATAAATGACAAAAGATATACCTCCAAACAATCCAAGAATAATGAATGAAGCAAACAATCCTCTGGCTACCGATCCTTTTATGGCTAACGCTCTTACTTTATCTGACTGATACCCATATTTTGCCATCTCAAAGAACTCATTCCCAAATGCCTTTACATTTTTAATCCCCGTCAACATTTCACCCAGTATACTATTAGATTCCGCTAAAGCATCCTGTGTTCTTTTTGAAATTTTCTTAATGATCCTTCCAAAAACAATGATCAAAATAACTACCACAGGAACGACTGACAACATGATTCCCAAAAGTTTTGGTGAAATTGTCGCAATAACGGCTATTCCTAAAATTATAGTTATCCACTGGCGAATAAACTCAGCCAACGTAGTTGAAAGTAGAGCATTTAGAGAATTAAGATCTGTAGCAACTCTACTGTTCAGTTCTCCAACCTGATTCTGATCATAAAAACTCACTTCTGAAAAAGCTAATTTTTGAAATGCCTTTTTTCTGATTACTGATAAGGTACTCTCTGAAAATCGACTTGAAAAATAAATTCTGAAAAATCCAAAAATAGCATTTGCTCCAAACACCATAAACATCAATACCATGATGACATTAATATTGTCAAGATTAGTTAACTCAAATGGATTTTCAGCTGAGGTGTTCGTAGACCCAAAAAGTCCCCCCAGTAAATATGGAAACGCAAGCGTGGTCAAACTTGACAAGACCAAAAAGATCATACTAATAATCAATGATCCGATGAAAGGTTTACCAAAACTAAAAGCACGAAACGCTCTTTTATAGGCTCCTTTTTCTAGTTTAACTCGTTCTTGCTTCTCTCTTCTTGCCATTTTATTTACCAAATTCCATTAGATATGCCTTTAAAAAGCCATCCAATTCGCCTCCCAATACTTTGTCAGGATCATTTACTGTAAAATTAGTTCGGTGATCCTTAACTCGTCTATCATCCAATACATAACTTCTGATCTGAGACCCCCATTCAATTTTCATCTTTCCAGCCTCAATTTCATCTCTGGATTCCTGACGTTTTCTCAATTCCAATTCATATAACTGGGATTTTAATAACTGCAGCGCCTTCTCTCTGTTTCCTAATTGAGATCTGGTTTCCGTATTTTCAATAACAATGCCCGTGGGAGCATGTTTTAATCGAACCCCCGTTTCTACTTTGTTAACGTTCTGACCTCCAGCACCTCCTGAACGGAATGTATCCCATGATATATCAGCCGGATTAATATTAATTTCAATCGTATCATCCACAGAAGGATATACATATACTGATGCAAAAGAGGTCATGCGTTTCCCTTGTGAATTATATGGACTCACTCTCACTAAACGATGAACTCCATTCTCTCCCTTTAAATAGCCAAAAGCAAATTCTCCTTCAAATTCTAAAGTAACTGTTTTTATACCCGCAACATCACCATCTTGATAATTCAACTCTTTTACCTTGTATCCATTCTTTTCTCCCCACATTAAATACATTCTCATCAACATGGATGCCCAATCACATGCCTCCGTTCCTCCAGCTCCTGCAGTAATTTGAAGGACAGCATTCAATGAATCTTCTTCAGAACTCAACATATTTTTAAATTCCAACTCTTCTACAGAATTTTCAAGCATGGCATACGCCTCATCTACTTCTTCTTCGGTAGCTTCACCCATCTTTGCAAAATCGAACAACACTTCTAGATCCTCCCATAAGGTTAGATTAGTTTCATAGTGCTCCACCCAGAATTTCTTTTTCTTTAAAGCTTTCAATGTGGCCTCGGCTTCTTTAGGATCATTCCAGAAATCAGGATCTTGAGTCTTAAGATCCTCTTCCTCTATCTCAACCTTCTTTTGATCAATAGCTAAATAGCCTTTCAAAGCTTCAATCCTATCTCCTATTTCCTTTAATTGATCTTGCGTAATCATCCGTTGTAATTTAATTGTACAAAAGTAATAATCCCCTGATATTCTCAGAAAAATGGATTTGTAGTCTTCTCCACTCCGATAGTTGTTTCCGGTCCATGACCACAATACACTTTATAATCATCTGGAAGAGTAAACAACTGTTCCTGAATTGATCTGATCAAAGTAGCATGATCTCCTCCCGGAAGATCTGTTCTACCAATTGAACCCGCGAATAAACAATCCCCATTGATCACAAATTGATCTTCATGACTAACAAAAACTACATGTCCAGGAGCATGGCCCGGAACAAACCTAACTTCGAACGAACTGTATCCAAATTCAACTCGATCCCCATGCTCGAAATAAAAATCAGGCTTAGGTGACTCAAATACATTGGGAATCTGGTAGAGATCAGCTGTTCTCCTTAACATATTTAGTGTTTGCTCATCCTCATGATGAATTCCCAACGGAATATTGAGCGTATTGATCACTTTATAATTTCCAAAAACATGATCGAGGTGACTGTGCGTGCTGATCAATTTCACTGGTTTAAGACCATTTGATACAATGAACGAATTCAAGGTATCAAATTCTTCAGGGAAGTAGCATCCAGCATCTACTATCACACATTCCTTTGAATCATCATAGACGACAAATGTATTTTCCTGAAAAGGGTTAAAAGTAAATTTTTGAACTTTCATTAGAAATAAAACTATATTCCAGACTTTCGTCAAATAACCCACAAATCTACTGATTACAAATAAAGAAAAACCATTTTTTGGCAACCTTTGAAAATAAATTACGTTTGTTTGACACTACTCATTTAAAAAATGTTCATGCGAGTTATTCTTTTATTAATCGCCTTTTTGTTTTCAACGCTTTTAATTAAAGCACAAGAGGCCGATCCAGACCAAAAGGAATTCGTTCAGTTTATTATGACTGATCTCAATTCCAAGGATAAAGCAATTGAGATCGACAATTTCTATCGAGCACAAAAAGGAGTTTTCATGTCCAGAGCGGATCTTAACTCTAAGAAATTTCTTGTGATCTATTTTACAAATTCAGAAATTTCAAAAGAACAGATTCTGAATTGGATGACAGATCTTGACATGGATTATAAATGCGTTAGACATGGAATTCATGGAGTAGATTCTATTATTGACCAAAAAATGGACTGCGAATGAAAAGCCTAGTTTTTCTAATCGCTGTGATACTTGGTGCTACTTCATTTGCCCAGTGGAGTGATTGCTCCAATAATATCCCAGCCTGTTCGAACCCTTCTTTTAACGTCACTCCAAATGGGTCTGGAAATGACATAGACTTTACTACAAGTTCAACGGTCAGCAATCCTCAAACCAATCCAAATTCATCTCCAGGAAACTCAGGATGCCTTTTGAGTGGCGAATTGAACTCAACATGGATTGTGATCAGTGTTTCACAAGGAGGAGATTTGGAATTCAGTATGGGTACTGCAGGTTCAAACAATTGTTTCGACTGGATCATGTGGCCTTATGATGCAAATACCTGTTCTGGGATCCAAGGAAACACACTACCTCCCGAGGCGTGTAACTGGAATGGTATGTGTGGGGGAATTACAGGAATGGCTGCTCCCGGAAATCTACCTGCAGGTGCAGATCAATCCGATTTTGAATACCCTATTTCGGTAAATACTGGAGATCAGTTCATTGTTTGTTTCTCCAATTACAGTAGTGCCAGCACAAACGTCCCACTGGATTTTTTCGGTTCTGCACAAGTTACCTGTGGCAGTACTACGAATCCGACTATTTGCTTTGGTGAAACTGGAGAGATTGTAGTCTTTGATGGTGTATCATGGTCTTGGAGTTCTTCGACTCCTGGTTTTGTTGGAACGAACACAGCCGGAAACATTGCCTATGTCAATCCTACTGTAACCACAGACTATACTGTAACTATAACGTATACCGATGGAAGTACTACTACTGCTACTGGTACAGTAACTGTACTTCCGGAGATCACAGCTTCTGTTTCTGAAACACCTGAAACATGTACAGGCACCTCAGATGGAGCAATAAGTATTTCACTGACCAATGCGGTAGCACCAGTAACATATGCTCTTTCGGGTCCATCCAGTTCGAATAATACTACAGGTAATTTCAGTAACTTGTCAGCAGGTAATTACACTATTGATATTACAGATGCTAACGGGTGTACAATTCAGGAATCTGCTACGATCAACACAGGACCGGCTTGTTGTTCAATGGTATTATCTGTAACTACAACCAATATCGATTGTTTTGGAAACTGCAATGGAACAGCGACTGTCGACACAACAGGAACAAATGGTCCATGTACCATTCAATGGTTTAATAATGGTAACGCAATTGCAGGAGCAAATGGTTTAACCCTTTCGAATTTATGTGCAGGAAACTATAGCGTTGAAGTTACTGATGCATTATGCACCATTTCCGCGAATGGATCCGTGACAGAGCCCACTGATCTTGTATTTGGATCTACTCCAACAGATTTAGCGTGTAATGGAGATAATTCTGGTCAAATCTCATTAAATGTATCTGGTGGAACACCACCATATCAGTATAGCATTGATAATGGTGTTGGCCTTCAAGCTAGCTCAACTTTTACTGGATTAGCTGCAGGATCATATAATTTATTAGTGCAAGACGCGAATGGTTGTCAATCTACTGGTAACAATGTCTTAATAGAGCCACTGGCCCTTAATGTGACAACAACTATTGTAAACAATACATGTAATAGTTCCAACGGTAATTGTGACGGAATGATCACTGCTACTGTAACCGGAGGAAGTGTGCCTTATAATTATGTTTGGTCAATCGCAGGAACTAATAGTTCAATCAGCGGTTTATGTGCCGGTAATTACTCTTTGACCGTTGTTGACGAAAATGGATGTTCACAAGCTTTTAATGGCTTGTCTGTAACCGAACCTGCGGCTATTACTATTAACCCTTCAATGATAACCCAACCTCTTTGCAGTGGGGATTGCAATGGTACCATATCCATTCAGTCGAGTAATGCGACTAATTACAGTATTGATAACGGAATTACTTTTTCGGCTTCACCTAACTTTACAGATTTATGTGCAGGAATTTATGATCTTGTAGCAGCAGATCTAAATGGATGCAGTATATCTGGAGAAGCTATTTTATGGGATCCTAGTCCCGTGATCGCTGATTTTACCTTCACTCCAGATTCAGCAGTTGTAAGTAACCCTGTTTTTGAGCTTACATCAAACTCTACTAACTCCACCAATCACTATTGGTTTTATGTAGATACGCCTGACACTGTTTTGGTAACAGATCTTGATCCAATCCTCAACTTACCAACGGACGGGCCTGGTATTTATTCAACTTGTATCGTTGCTTATAACAATAACTTCTGCTACGATACCACTTGTCATGATCTAGTCGTTGGAGATGAATTCTACATTTTCGTTCCCAATTCTTTTTCTCCGAATAATGATGGGGTGAATGATATTTTTTATCCAGTAGTGAACAACTATAATGAGAACAAATTTGAATTCTACATCTTCAATAGATGGGGTGAATTAATTTTCAAGAGCGAACATCCTGACAATGGCTGGAATGGAATTCACATATCCACACCTGCAGAAGTTGGAACATATGTTTGGAAGATCAAAACTGAATCAGAATTCGACCATGTCAAGAAAGTGATCGTAGGTCATGTAAATTTATTTAGATAGTTCTTAATTTTTTTGTCTGTACATTAATTTACTTGAAGTAACTTCGAGTAATATTTGTACATCAATGAAAGAAAAGAAAAAGAAACCTCTCTGGAAGAGGTTGTTAAAGTGGTCCGGCATAAGTTTCCTACTATTATTGATCTTCTTGATCAGTATTCCATTTTTGTTTAAGAATCAGATCATCGACTTGATCAAATCCTCAGCAAATGAAAGCCTGAATGGAGAACTTAATTTCTCAGACGCTGATCTCACTTTCATTAGTACTTTTCCCAATTTAACTTTGACCATAGATGATGTTTCATTCGAAGGGGCGGACGAATTTGAAGGACATCAATTGGCTCAGATCAAAAAACTAACACTTAAACTAGATTTTTGGGAAGCTTTGTTTGGCGAACAGTATCAAATCGATGAGATTATTTTGGATAATCCTGTTCTTCACATTAAGGTACTTGAAAATGGTAAAGCAAACTATGACGTAGTTAAAGTTGATCCAAATGCACCGGAAGATGAGACACCTTCTTCTCCCTTTAGTCTTGCTCTAGAAAGGTACGAGATTATCAATGGAGATATCATATACGATGATGCTTATTATGCGACATTCATTCATCTTTCAGACATGAATCATGTCGGTAATATCACGATCGATGATGTGGTTTATACATTAAATACTACAACTCAAACTCCTCACTTGACCTTCGGCTATGATGGCTTCAATTATCTTGATAACAGCTCTGCTAGTATTGATTGTGACCTTGAGATTGCTATGCCTGAAAATGAAATGACACTGACCTTTAAAGAAAACCATGCTTTGATCAACGCGCTAGACCTACATTTTGATGGTTCTATGTTCATGAACGATGAATTAATGGATTTCAATTTTACATTTAACACGCTGAATCAAACGTTTAAAAGTTTGTTGAGTATCGTCCCAGGAGTTTACACTGAAGATTTTGGTGGAATTGAAACGGATGGCGAGATTGATATTAATGGAAGTCTTAAAGGTAAATATACAGAAACAGACATGCCTGGATTTAATGTCACCACATTGGTCAAGAATGCGTGGTTAAAGTATCCAGATCTCCCAGAGAAATTGAACAACATCAACATGGATCTTAACATATCCAGAGAAGAAGGTCCTGATCTCGACAACCTCATCGTGGATCTAAAGAGTTTAAATCTGGAATTCATAAAAAATAAGATCTTTCTCGGTTTACTTCTTAAACATCCCATGACAGATCCTGACGTCAACGCTGAACTAATAAGCGAACTCAATCTTTCTGAATTGAAGCAGGTTATTCCTGTAAGTGAAGGTGAAGACTATTCTGGCTATATTAATGCAGATGTTAAATTAGCAGGGCGAGTTTCAGCAATAGAACAGGAGAAGTACGACCAATTCAAAGCTGAAGGTAAACTTGCCGTGGCAGATGTTAATTATGTCACTTCTAGTCTCCCCTATTCGGTTCAACTAGACAGTATGTTGTTTCTGTTCTCACCAGCAGCGCTAGAACTGGCTAAAATGGACGCTAAAATTGGATCAAGTGATATTCATTTGAACGGGAATCTAAATAACTATCTCGGCTATTTCCTGAAGAATGACACGCTACTGGGTAGCCTGGAATTTTCATCCAGCACACTTAATTTAGATGAATTAATGGGAAGTGGCGCGACTTCCGAAGAAGTAACATCTGGCGAAGTTGCAGTACCAATAGACTCTGCATTGGCCGAAGTTTTCCAAATCCCTGGAAATATTGACTTTGTCTTGGCTACCAACGTTAACGAAATGATCTACGACAGTACTTCGATAAAAGACGTACATGGATCGATCGTGATCAAAAATGAAGAAGCTCAGTTAAATAACCTCCACATGAAACTCTTTGATGGAGATATTATTTTGAATGGAAAGTATCGTGCATTAGAACCTAAACTAGCTCAAACGAACTTCTCGTATGATATCAAAGGACTTGATTTCAAAGATGCAGCGGATTACTTCACGAGTATCGAACATTATGCACCAGTGCTAAAATACTGCGATGGAAAATTGAGCACAAAAATGAGTCTTGAGACTCAGCTTGATGAATTCTATTATCCAATTTATCAAAGTCTCACAGGACTTGGAGATCTAAAGTCCAGTCAGGTTGAGATTAAAGACATGCCAATACTCGATAAGATTGCAAGCCATTTGAAAACAGTGGATAATCCGTTGGACAAACAAAAAATAGAAAATCTAAATCTATCCTTTTCGTTTGATGACGGTCGACTTATTTTGAAAGAAACTCCTATAAAACTCGGAAAAATAAATTCCACCTTAGTGGGAAGCACTGGATTTGACCAAACTCTTGACTATGAATGGAAAACGACATTCCCTACTGCATTACTAGGTAATGCTGCACAGGATATCGCCAATGATCTTTTAGGCAAACTGAATAATGCCGCAGGGACGAATGTTACTGTCCCCAAAGAACTACCAATTAACTTCAAAATTGGTGGAACTGTCACAGATCCTGTAATTACTTCAGACCTAAAGAACACTGGACAAACAGTCACACAAAATCTAATAGATCAGGGCAAAGACAAATTGAATGAAGAGGCTAAGAAAATTCTTGAAAAGGCTCAGGCACAAATAGACAAATTGTTGGCAGATGCTAAAGCTCAGGCAGATAAGATCCGAGCGGAAGCAGATGAACAAGCATCAAAATTAGAAAAGGAATCAGATGCTATTCATGAAAAAGCCTATGAAGAAACAGATAAGCAAGCGGAAAACATGAAGAAAGAAGGATATGCCGCTGCTCAGAAATTAATTGATAATGCAAAGAATCCTCTGGAAAAAATAGCCGCAGAAAAAGGAGCAGAAAAAATTAGAAAAGAAACTGACGTAAAAGTTCAGGACTTTAAAGATGCTGCCTATAAGAAAGCCGATGACACAAAAGCTACTGGATATAATAGTGCCTCCAAAATAAGATCTGAAGCAGATACAAAAGCACAGCAGATAGAAAATGCAGCCAAAAATCAATCAGATCAAATCATGAAAGACGCAAATGATCAGGTGGATAAATTGACCGAATAAAATGTCAGAAATTTTGGTATTTACGAATTTTTAGTATTAAATTTATTCAGACAAATTTTGGACCAATGATATCTTCGACAATGACGCCAAAAGATGCTCTACGTACCTATTTCGGGTTTGAATCATTTAAAGGAGAGCAAGAGGACGTAATCAATAGTCTACTGGATGGCAATCACACGTTTGTGATCATGCCGACTGGTGGAGGTAAGTCTATGTGCTACCAACTGCCAGCTTTGATGTCTGAAGGGACTGCTATTGTTGTTTCACCGCTAATTGCACTGATGAAAAATCAGGTAGATGCGATTCGTCAAGTTAGTGACAATGATAGTGTCGCTCACTTTCTTAATTCCTCATTAAACAAAACAGAGATCAATAAAGTAAAGTCTGATGTTATTGAAGGAAAAACTAAACTTTTATATGTTGCTCCAGAGTCATTGACTAAACAAGAAAATATTGATTTTTTAAGCAGTATTAAAATTTCCTTCTTTGCTATTGATGAAGCACACTGTATAAGTGAATGGGGGCATGATTTCAGACCGGAATACCGAAGATTGAGACCTATGATCGAGATGATCGATAAAGTTCCGATCATTGCACTGACGGCTACTGCTACAGATAAAGTGCAGCTAGACATTCAGAAAAATCTGGGAATGCTGGACGCCAAGGTCTATAAATCCTCATTCAATCGTAAAAATCTTTTTTATGAGATCAGGCCGAAAAAAGATGTTCAGAAACAAATCATTAAGTTCATAAAAGAACGTCCTGGAAAATCTGGCATCATCTATTGTTTAAGCAGAAAAAAAGTAGAAGAGTTAGCTCAGGTTCTTAATGTAAATGGCATCAAAGCTTTACCTTATCATGCTGGACTTGATGCTACGTCACGAGCAAAACATCAGGACATGTTTTTGATGGAAGATGTAGATGTGATTGTTGCAACCATTGCTTTTGGGATGGGAATCGACAAACCAGATGTTCGTTTCGTAATTCATCATGATATTCCAAAATCACTGGAAAGCTATTATCAAGAAACTGGTAGAGCCGGCAGGGATGGTGGTGAAGGACATTGTGTTGCGTTTTACAGTTATAAGGACATTGAAAAACTGGAAAAATTTCTTCATGGAAAACCTGTTGCGGAACAAGAAATTGGTTTCCAGCTCCTTCAAGAAGTAGTTTCCTACGCAGAAACTTCAATCAACAGAAGGAAATTCCTATTGCACTATTTTGGAGAAGAATTTGACGAGAATAATGGAGAGGGCGCTGCAATGTGTGATAATTCCAGATTTCCAAAAGAAAAAGTAGAAGGGAAAGATGATGTGGTTCTTTTACTGAACACAGTTAAAGCCTTAGAAGGGAAACATAAGATGAAATATTTCATCAACCTTTTGATTGGTAAGAAGAATAATGACATTGTCACGTACAAACACGATAAAACTAGTTACTTCGGGGCAGGCAAAGCGCATGATGAATCTTATTGGAGCGGAGCAATTCGTCAGTGTATTGTAGAAGGATTTATTGGAAAGGAAATAGAATCTTATGGAACACTATTTCTTACCAAAAAAGGAGAAGATTTTCTAGCTAATCCTACTTCGTTTATGATCATTAAACAAAATGACTATAGCGATGTTGACGGTGACGAAAGTATAATTCCTAATAAACAAGGAGCTCAGGCAGCAGATGAAGTACTATTCGGAATGCTAAAGGATCTTCGAAAGCAGATTGCTAAAGATAAGTCTGTACCTCCTTTTGTAGTTTTCCAGGACCCATCTCTCGAGGATATGACAGTGCAATACCCTATCTCCATGGAAGAAATGCAAAACATTGCAGGTGTTGGAGCAGGAAAAGCAAAAAGGTACGGTCAACCGTTCATTGACCTCATCGCAAAATATGTGGAAGAAAATGAAATCGATCGACCACAAGATTTTGTCATGAAATCAGTTGTAAATAAAAGCGGTTCTAAGGTAAACATCATCATGAACATAGATAAAAAGCTTCCGCTTGATGTGATTGCCAAGAGCCAACAAAAGGAATTTGAAGAGTTTCTGACTGAATTGGAAGGGATCGTAGCGTCCGGAACGAAGCTAAACATAGACTATTATATAAACGATATTCTAGATGAAGAAGCCGTTGAAGAAGTCTATGAATATTTTCTAGAGGAAGCTGAAACAGATAGCATTGAAGAAGCCTATGAAGAATTTGACGGAGACTATTCTGAAGAAGAACTTCGTCTGGTTCGATTAAAATTCATGAGTGAAGTAGCAAATTAACATTTTGTGAAGCAACCTTTTCAAATTATTCGTATTATTGTACAAACTAATAAATCGATTTTTATATGAAAAAAATTTACTCTTTGGTAGCGACAGCAGTGTTTGCTACAAGCGCAATGGTAGCTCAAAACGTTGAGAAAGTTGACTTCAGCGGGAAAATTCAGATCCTGAACACGCAAGAAATCAGCAAATCAGCAACACCTAAAGTAGCAACAGATACTGCTGGATGGATGACAGGAACTTCATTTGCTCCTGAATTCGCTGGTATTTCTGGACAAGTTACTGAATTTGGATACTCAGGTGGAGGATTCATCTTCGGAAATAATGTGGGTGGATTAAACAAGCATGCTCAAGGGTACTTCAATGAGGATGAGTTGAACTTTAGCATTGATGAAGTTCTTATGCTTGCTGTTGGAAAAGATAACAACGATGTAACTTCATTCGGTACTGTAACTGTATACTCAATGGCTGACAACAAAGCTGCAAATGATGATGGTAACGGTGGTGCTGCTCTTAATTCACCTGGTCCAAATGCTACTCTTGGAAGCGGAACTATCCTTCTTTCAGCTATGGATACAACTTGGTTCCCTCAATTTAGTGTTGTTACACTAACTTCACCAGCAAACGTTGTTGGAACAGATTTCGCTGTTGCTTTTGATGCTGCTGACATCGATTCTAAACAAGATACTGTTGGTCTTCTTGGAGATTCAAATGGAGATGGTTATTCATATTGCTTCCATTTCTACAACGGTAACTGGTGGGTAACTGACTTCCTTTTTGGAGGACCTGGAGTGCTTGATGCTAACTCTGCTATCTTCCCAGTAATTGGAGATCAAAACGTAGGTATCGAAGCAAACGGATACTTGAATGGTTTAAAAATGAGTGCTTACCCAAATCCTGCTGCTGATGTAGTAAACATCAACTACGGAATTGAAAATTCTTCTGATAACGTTGAGATCAAGATCATTGACGCAACTGGAAGAATTATTGAGGTAATTAATAGTGGAAGCAAACTTCAAGGAGAATATGTTGAAACTATCAACTTGAATTCTTATGCTGCTGGAAAATACTTCTATACAGTGACTACAAATGCTGGTTCTTTAACTAAGAAATTTGTTGTTACTAAGTAATTAGTACTTCTTAAAAGATAATTAAAAGGCCGTTCAAATGAACGGCCTTTTTTGTTTATTCACGTTTCATTTGCTCTTCCAATAGTGGTTGTTCCGCCATTCTGATCTTCAAGATCTTGATCAAATGAGGTGCCTTTGAATTCCCTGTTTCAGCTGATTTATAGGCATAATCCAATGCATCCTGCATGAGATCCAGTTGTTCACAAACAATGGCTAAATTATACGTTAACCTACCTAATATCTTTGGAGAATACATTTGATCCATTCCCATTTCAAGCGTATATTTGGCCTGTTCCCAGTCCATTATTCCGATATAATTTCTTGCTAATTTTAACTCGTCACATCCTTTCGTATAATACGTACGAGTTTCCGAATACCAACTTGGAATTATCCTTTTTAAATACCTGTCTGCCGATTCCACTCCAGCTCTTACAATACTAGAATAACCTGATGGTATTATCGTTGAATAACTATAATCCCTTCTACCATAAGTTTGTAGCTGGAATTCATCAATGATCTGTTGGTCATTAGGATAATACAACCTCCAATAAGTATATACAAATGATTCCGATGAATTCTGATTCCCATTAATAACCTTATCACTATCAAAATATTCTAAAGCAAGCACCCCATCTGCCTGATGTTTTTGTGCCAACGAATCAATAACTTCAGATCTTATGGGAATTTCATACTTTAATGTTCCATTAATGTTGGGAACTTCAAAGATCTGAGTTGTAACCAAGGTCATCCTGTCATTGCTATTCAAAATATCTATCGCATGAGTCAGTGTTTTATTGACGCCATTTCTATCTCCAGCAAGAGGTTCTCCTGTAATGATCCCTTCTAATACATTCCCAACTTTTCCACTTGTTTTAATAGTCTTCGTTCTGTCTATAATGATCAGACTATCTAGATCTGCTGGAATAGCGATATCTGCAGGATGCATAACCGTGATTCGCACAGTAGAAGTGCAACTTTGCATCACCGTAGTTCCGATGAAGAAAACTGCTATATACTTCCAAACGATCTTCATGTGTTAAGAAATTCAATAAAACTAGAACGGGTATGTTCAAAGTGAAGCATATTCATCAACTTCTTATAATTCTCTCTATCGTACGTAAACTGATACGCAAACTTTATAAAATTCAATTTATCATCTTCAAATTCAAGCGTATTAGCAATCTTTTCGACCTGTAATGAAGTCAAACAATTATCTCTCACACCATTCTTTGCTAGTTTTAACTTTTGATTAGAAAAAGATGATGCATTTATTGTCTCTACTAATTCTTCCAATTCAAAATCAGGAAAGGAGCATCCTTTTTCTCCTTTGTAGTTGTATACCAGCTCTAAGATCTCAGGTTCGTAAACTCTATTGGTATCCAGAGGAAAGGTCAAACTATCGAGCGCTATACTATCATTAATTTCCGAACTAGTGACTAGATCTATCGCAGTGGATTCTGTATTCGTTCCAACAAACGTAGGCTGACTATTTAAAACCTGAGCACTTGTATTGTTTTGTAACTGATAACTATACGCTTCTACTTTACTCATCTCTGAGATATTCGTGGATGGTATCACATTTTTAGAACTTCCTTTAGCTCTGTACTCTAATACAATTTGATCATCCTGAACTGGAGCTGCGCCCATAGAAACCTCTCCAAAATACCTTAGCTTATAAATCCCATTTTGACTTACTAATTTCATGGTTGACTCTATATTCATTTCTTGAAAGTAAAGTGCCTTCTCAACGATCGTATCCCTATGATCGATCAAAGTAAGTTGAATAGAATGGGACTGATCCTTTATACCGGTAATTTTCACGTTATACCATGCTGAATCCATTTGCAAGACGCCATCAATTTTCAGAAGAAACATTGTGGAATCCTCTGAAAGAATCGTAAAGTTTGACCTTTCTTGTCCGTACCCAATTAGGGTTGAAATGAATACTATTATGATCAGAATTCCCCTCACTAAATTCAATTTATCCTTGCAAAATTAGTTATTTGTATGGAGTTAAGTCCAATTTTATGCCAAACCTTTATTTATAAGAAATTTCAACCCATAGTATTAGAATTACTTTTAAATTCGTGTTGAAACAACTCAACAAACATGAAAAACATACTTGTAATAGGTGCTGGAAGATCAAGCTCTTCAATGATCAAATATTTTCTTGAAAATGCTGAAAAAGAGGACTGGTTTATCCGGGTTGGAGACATGAACCTAGCCTTAGCTCAGGAAAAAGTAGGGGAAAGTTCAAGAGGTGAAGCATTTGCATTTAATGCGCTTAATGCTACTGAAAGATGGGCTGAATTACTGCATAAAGATTTGGTAGTTAGTATGCTTCCCGCAAGTCTTCATGTTGAAGTGGTAAAGGACTGTATAAAACTAGGGATTCACGTTATAACTCCTTCTTATATTTCTAATGAAATGAAGGCTTTGGACGAAGAAGCTAAGAAAGCGGGTGTATTAGTTATGAATGAGATTGGGGTTGATCCAGGAATGGATCACATGTCTGCTAAAAAGATCCTTGATGAAATAGAAGAACAAGGAGGCAAAATGGATTCCTTTGAGTCTTTTACCGGAGGATTGATCGCTCCTGAAAGTGATAACAATCCTTGGAATTATAAATTTACCTGGAATCCGAGAAATGTTGTATTAGCAGGACAAGGTGGAGCCGCTAAATTCATTCAGGAAGGTCAATACAAATATATTCCGTATCATAAGTTATTCAGACGAACTGAGATCATTGAGATTGATGGACATGGAAAATTTGAAGGTTACGCGAATCGTGATTCTTTGAAATACAGAAGTGTTTATGGTTTAGAAAATATACCTACTATTTATAGAGGAACACTTAGAAGAGTAGGATTTTGTAGAGCTTGGAACATGTTTGTTCAGCTGGGTATGACAGATGACACATATGTATTGGAGGGAAGTGAAAATATGACCTACAGAGACTTCACTAATTCATTTCTTGCTTATGACCCACACAATAGTGTAGAGATGAAACTTCGCTACTATCTGAATATCGAACAGGATGATTATGTTTGGGAGAAATTGGAATGGATAGGATTATTCAGTGATACCAGAGTTGAATTAAAAGATGCTACCCCTGCGCAAATCCTACAAAAGATCCTTGAAGATAAATGGTCTCTAGAAGAAGAAGATAAAGATATGATCGTCATGTGGCATAAATTCACTTATTGGTTGAATGACGAATTCAAGGAAATTCATTCTTCTCTAGTTTACATTGGTCATGATCAAACCTACACTGCAATGAGTGACACCGTAGGACTACCTGTTGCGATATGTGCAAAAATGATCCTCAACGGTACGATCAAGATGACAGGTGTGCAGCTACCTATATATAAAGAGATCTATGAACCTGTAATGAAAGAATTGGAGGACATGGGTATGAAATACCATGAGAAGCAGGTAAGGTAATTATCAGTTGTTTCTAACCACCTGAATCCATCCTGTTTTCTTACCGCCTAATTCTCTTGCTTCCATGATGAAGAAATACGTTCCGGAAACAACTGGATCGCCTGATGAATCATAGGTACCATCCCAAACATTAGTGGTATTATTATAATCCTCTATAAAGGCGATCTGATCTCCCCATCTATTCACAATAGTGAGATCCACAATATCTAATAAATTCTCTGGTAAATCAATGATCCAAAAGTCATTAACTCCATCACCGTCAGGAGAAAAGGCATTTGGTGGTTTTACACTGGTGAAAGTACCTTCAGAATCATCGGTAGGCTGTTCAAATCCCTGTGTAATATCCATTGAAGGAGTTGAAGAAGTTTCTACAACTAAACCTCCTACTGTGTAGGAAACATTAGCTCCAGTTGAAGTTGTTGCATCGGCACCTGCAGAACTTACTTCGATTCTATCTGCCGTAGTCTGCGCATGCAGACCTGCAAAAGACAATAAGATGAATGATGTGAGAATTATTCTTTTCATTGAACCACCAGTACTTTATGTGAAACACTATTTTCGGAAGAGAACTTAATGATATATTTTCCTGCAGCAAAATTTGACAGATTCAAATTCAACTGCTTAGATACAACATCCGTATATAATACTCTTCCTAATTGATCCAGAATCATAAGCTCTCCATTTCTATCAACGGTAATATTCGTAAAGCCATGTGCTGGATTTGGAAAAATCTTCCAAACTTCATTTTCATTACTGGAAACTCCACTGAATTGAGGCTCCAAAACCTCCACAACCTGCTCTTGAGACGATACATTTCCATATTGATCCGTATATGTCCAGAGAATAATTGTATCATTTGTAATTGGCAATACAGCATCATTGCTAACAGTTACAAAACCGCAATTGTCACTTACAACAGGAGGATATAAAACATTCACTTCGTGCAGTGCAACGATATCAGCTAAGTTAGCTGCGTACGGAACCGGTGCTAGTGTATCCAATATTTCTACGGTGATCACATCTGAACTATCGTTATTTGCTTCATCTAATATCATCACAGTTACTGCATTCATTCCGATATCCGAACAATCGAAATAAGATTTACTAGTGGACAAGACATAATTACCACATCCATCATTGCTGTTTACATCATAATCGATCTCGCTTAAAATGAACTCACCATCCTCATCAAGATATCCTGTAACATCCGTTATTACCAAATTAGGTTGAATAGTATCTATAATATTTATCTCCTGTGATTGAAGTGTTATATTTCCATTTAGATCTTCATATTGCCAAAACACAATAGTACTTCCCAGTTGTGAAATCGGCAAGGAAGAAGTCAAAATGCCTGAAACGGAACCGGAACAATTGTCTGTAGCAGTTGGAGCAGAAAGACTAGAAATAGCACACTGACTTGTAATTATTGGTAGGTTAGTCAGATCAGGTGTTGGTCCCACAAAATCGTTAGCTAAAACTAAATGTATTCTTAGTATGCTATCACAACCATTAATCGAAGGAATAGTATCCAAATAATCTCCTGAAACAATGTAAGATTCATCTCCACTCGGAACAGAATAGGTATTCCCACATACAAATTCATCAAGGTAGGCTCCTAAAGAACAACCATCATATCGATACAATTCCATGCCATGCGTACCATCCGTAGCATTGAAAAACAAATACCCATTGTATTCGAAAAAATCCTGAGGAGTAGATCCACTTGATCCAACGTTAATATCCTCAATCAAAACCACCTCACTCCCATTATACTGATAAAGTTCATTTCCAAAGGAACCATTCGTTGCAGAGAAATACAATTTATTATCAAATACAAATCCATCCTGAATTCCTGCACTTGCTGTTCCTATATTCAAATCCTCTACTAACTGAACAGAACTTCCATCATACTGAAACAATTCCAACCCACTTGCCCCATTATTTGCAGAAAAACACAAAGTTCCATTGTATTCAATATAATCATTAGGATTACTTCCTGAAGAGCCAGGATTGATATCTTCTACAAGAGATACAGTATTCCCATCTGTCTTGAACAACTCTTTCCCCGTAGAACTTGTTGATGCCGAAAAATACAATTCCCCATTAAATTCAAAAAAGAATTCAGGTGAGCTGTTCAGAGACCCTGTTTCGATATCTGCAAAAAGCTGCACTGATGACCCGTCATAACTATATAATTCCGAACCATAAGTTGAATTATACGCTCTAAAATATATAATACCGTTAAAAAGAATTGGTTCATAAATAAAGGCTCCTGAAGTACCCGGATTTATATCTGCTAGTAACGAAACACTCGATCCATCGTATTTCAACATCTCGATTCCTGAACCTGGATAAGTTCCATAAAAGATGAGATCCGATCCTAATACGATGAATCCAAGAGCAGAAGAACCTGTACTCCCCGGAACAATATCTTCTACCAAACTAACATTAAGTCCATCAAATTTCCACAGTTCATTTCCAATAGATCCATCATTAGCCGTAAAATAAAGTTCATTTTGATAAATTGTAAAATTACCCGGTTGAGATGACCCCGAAGGATTGATATCCGCTACCATCTCAGTAGTTACTCCATCAAATGAAAATAACTCATATCCATTCACTCCATCAGAGGCAGAAAAATAGATCTTATTCTGAAACTCAATTACTTTTGAAATAGAACTTCCACTACTTCCTGAAGCCGTCTCATCCATAAGCGTCCGGTTGGTTCCATCAAATAAAAAAATCTCATTGCCGTTCACTCCATTGGAGCAAACCACATACTGATCTCCATTATAATTAAAAGTTGAATTTACATTTCCATACGCACTACCTACATTAAAATCTTCTAGTAGCACAGTTTGTGCTGAAAATGAAGAGATCAACACCACAAAAACAATTAAAGAAACTAACTTCTTCATAAGACTCACTATTACTTTATTCTTAATTCAAACGAAACCGTACCTTCTGTGTTATTCCCTGTCAGATCCGTCACAAATATTCTTACCGTGCTACCTCCCAAATACATATAGTTCGTGACTAACATTTGAGAAGAGGAACCATAGTGTACCGTAAGATTCAACTGAAACTTGTCAACGCCCGACATATCGCGTGACCCATTATAAGTAAGATCATAAGCTCCTGAGCTAATATGTGTAACACTCACATCTCCTTCCGTTGCATTAGCATGAAGCACATCTAGTTCACCATCATAAACACCATAGGCAACTGGTACCATGTCTCCACCGGATCCGCCTCTAGTTATTCTATTTACTTCGGTTTGAATAGAAATATCGCCTGCAACGTTAAGAGCAGTACCTGCTGAAGGTGTATTAATATTAACACTTCCATTAGAACTAATAACTACACGATTCGTTGCACCTGTTTTGAGATATAATTGTCCTAGATTACTGTCATTTCCTGAAACACCAATGCTTGTATTCGAAAAATAAATACCAGTTCCTAATCCTGTTGTTCTAATATCCCCCAAAGAAGCTATTGCAGTATTACCAGCTCCTGTAGTTGCTGGAGTAAAAGTACTTTGACCATTTGATGCTATACTCAACCCTTCACTATCACCATCATTTGAAATAAAATTACCGCCTGTTTGAAAGTTACCTGTCATTGCAACAGATCCATTACTATAAAAATCACCTCCTGGTAAACCTCCAAATGAAACAAAAGCCACACCATCAAAATACTTATATGTTGCATCTGTTAAACTATATATAATCATCCCTTCATCACCACCACCAAGAGCCGCAGCAAGTCCCGATTCTTGAACTGAATTTAGTCTTGGCAACATCACTCCCATTGAAGAAGATGACACGTCCAATGCAGCATAAACGTTTGGTAATCCTCCTATACCAACTTGTCCTCCAGAAGTTATTCTCATCTTCTCTCCACCAGAAGTACCAAAGGCCAAATAATCTGTTGCATCATTTCCTTGAATATACGGAGCTGGGACAATTCCCCATGTTATATTATAACCGTCATCCATTAAAATATTACCGGATTGAACTTCTAACCTCTCTTGAGGAGAATTTGTTCCAATTCCCAATCTTTGATTCGTATTATCCCATCTTAGGGCTGCACTTCCATTCAAAACACCTCCCGAATTAAACTGAACATCACCATCAGAACCAGCAGCTGTCATTCCACCCCCACCTAATAGGTTAGTCCATGCTCCACCATTTTCAGACACCATAAAAGCATTTGAAGGTCCATCAAAATAAATTTTACCTTCTCCTGAATTCGAAGGGCTAGGCGCAGTCGACATTCCAATCATATTTAGGTCTCCGCCAAGATCGAGAATTGCATTCGGAGTTGTAGTTCCAATTCCAACCTTTGTGTCTGCCGTAGCACCATTTACACCATTAATTGAACCTAGAACCATTGAGTTGTCCGCTCCAACCATTGCTTCAAACCCAATTGCAGTTGCATTATATAAACCTGGAGAAGCAACATTTGCGTAGCCTCCTACAATCGTATTTTGACCTCCGGTGGTTAAAGCAGAACCAGCCTGATAACCTAGAAGCGTATTAAAAGTTCCAGTAGACAATTGAAAACCTGAATTAAACCCATAAGTCGAGTTTGCTCCTCCGGTCCCTTGCCAATTTGATCTAAATCCAACCGCTGTATTTGAAGTTCCTGTACTACTTCCCAAAGCATCATAACCAATAGCAACATTTTGAGATCCTGCAGTTAAACCAGCATTCTGTCCGATAATAACGCTCGTATTTGAGTTCAACACCTCTAAACGAGAACCAGTCATTCTGAAATGTTCAGTACCACCTGTATGAAATCTAATATCGTCCATCGTACCATTTCCGGCAAAATCAGTAACCACTTTTGTGTTACCATCCGTATCCTGGATAGTAGATGGTATCGAACCTGACCCAACATTTCCTGAGGCAGTGATCATTTGAAAATTCGTTCCATCATATACCACTGTAACAACCTGTCCTGCAATAATGTCATTAGGATCCAGATCAATGTTCACTCCTTTTTTAATAGTAATAGGTCCGAGTGTATTCACATTCAAGGAGGCAGCACCTGTATTTGCATGATCTGCTTTAAATGTAAAAGACAATCCATTAGTCAAGGTTGAAATATTCGCTGGATAAGCCAGATCATAAGCACCACCACTTCCTGATGTAGTGTATTCTACTTGACTGAATATTGTACCAGAGAAGATGAACAAAATAAACGCACTGGTAATTTTTAATATATTCTTCATTTACAAACGTCTTTAATATTTTACAAGGGTGATATACTAACTTTAGCTCCAGTCAAATAATCACCTCCAGCTTCGATTTTAATTATCATGTAGTAGTCTGGGTTATATCCTACCGCAGTATCTAATGCATAAGCACCCGTATTCACACCTGATCCTCCAGATAAATTAGCTCCAAACGACCCATCTATTAGACTAACTTCATATACTTCAAAGGGTACTCCTGTTAAAGGTGAATTCCCCCAAACCTCAACTTCTGTCGCTTTATATCCAACTGGAATTCTCACTATTGCAAGTAGCGCAGATGATCCTCCTCGAGAGTTAACTGCGAATACAGATCCGGTATTATTCGTTTGCATTACCAAATAATCAGTTGCTCCCCCCTCTTCGGATAAAAAATCAGAAGGATAAATCGTTATTACACTGGAATTTCCAAGATAACCTACTCGGGTATTACCATTCACATCCAATGCGTAGGCGGGGACTGTGGTTCCGATACCTACATTTACTGCATTTGCTCCGGTTCCACCTAACACCAATGAATTGCTTTGTGCCACAACTGCGTTCGCTCCTACTGCTGTCGCATTTGACAAGTTAGAAGAACCTGCATCTGCACCCTTTCCTAAAAAAGTATTATTATCACCTGAGGTAAGTGTCACACCTGCATCTGCACCCAATCCCGTATTATTCGCTCCGGTAGAATTAATTAGTGCGCCTGAACCAAAACCTGTGTTTCTATGACTTGTAGTATTGTAACGAAGGGTTTCATAACCAAACGCAGAATTAAATACACCGACAGTGGTATTTTGTAGAGCTCGATAACCAAAAGCATTATTACTATTACCTGTACTATTCAACAATGCTTCTTGTCCAACCGCTACATTCGAATTCCCAAGACTATTTGAATACAAAGCATTATAACCGATCGCTACATTACTAGACCCAGATGTATTATTGTACTGCGTATTCACACCTAGAGCCACATTATAGCTTCCAGAGTTGTTCGTAAACAATGAACTTGAGCCCAAAGCCACATTCTGTCCACCTATCGTGTTATTCATCATGGTTTGAAAACCCACTGAAGTATTTCCATTTCCTGAATTAGAAGCCGGATTCACCGATCCACGAAGTGCCATATAACCAACCGCAACATTCTGATTTGTAAAAGAGGCGGTGCCATTAAAAGCATATTGCATTGAATTATATCCGATAGCTGTTCCAAAATTCCCTGCATCATTCGTTCTTAATGCAAACTGTCCTACAGCGACATTGCCACTTGCAGAAGTGTTATAACCAAGAGCTTGATAACCAACAGCCAAATTCCCTGTTCCAGTTGTATTCAAATACAAAGCATCACTACCAAGTGCTGTATTGTGCGTACCCGTAGTAGTTGAATACAAAGCTACACTTCCAATTGCCGTGTTATTATATCCTGAAGTATGAGCCTGCATCGTGTTAATTCCAACGGCAACGTTATTTTGTCCATCAAAATTTGCTGCTCCTGAATTTGTCCCAATAAAAACATTTCCGTTAGAAGCCAAATTATCATTTGATCCAGCTCCTTCTCCGATAAAAACTGAATTACCGCTCCCAAGTACGTCTAGCCTAGGACCAACCATTCTAAAATACTCACCTCCTGGATAACCTGCATTATCTCCCAAGAAAAAATGGATTATGTCTTGATCTGGTGATACCTCAACATTAATTTCGGTATCTCCATCTGCATCCTCTATAAGAGTCATAGATCCTCCACCAGCTACATTTCCAATTGGTGTTGTCATCTGAAAATTAGCTCCATCATAAACTACGGTTACTACCTGCCCTGCTAAGATGTCATTAGGATCAAGATCAGTTCCAACACCTTTCTTAATTGAAGCAGAATATCCATTTACAGTCAAAGATGAAGCTCCTGGATTAACGTGGTTTGCCTTAAATGTAAAACTCAATCCATTAGTTAGAGACGAAATATTAGATGGATGTGACAAAGAATAGGCTCCAGCACCTCCCGTAGAGACATATTCAACTTGTGAAAAAGTTGAAATGCTCAGGAGAAAAACACCAAATAGTATTAATATATTTTTCATACTTCGTTGTCCCATATTATTTTAGAATAGCAAAACCTTGAGACCCTGAAGAGACGTTCTGCAACCATAATCCAATTGAACTACCAGAGGAAGGTGTAGCTACACTACCTGCATATCCAGCAGTAGTATTACCGGTGACAACGTGCTGACCGATGATCGCGTTATCTCCAGCATTTACTAGAACAACTCCGCTAATGGCTATTTTACAATCCATACCATCCGCTACTCCGCTTTCATAAACTACTCCAACAGCAGAGCTATGTCCAGAACTCAAGGTAGTAGTAAACGAACCATCAATTCCTGGATCAATAATTACTATATCTCCCTTATTGGATGGAAGACCAGTTCTATTTGTTAGATATACAACTACAGCACTTTCCACTAATGTAGCATTCGATAGACCAATGTCTCCTCCTACTTCTAATGTACTCTGTGGATTTGCAGAATTAATACCAACGTGCCCAGTATGATCGATCACCATTCGTTCAGCTGTGAATCCGAATCCATTAGTAGCTGTAGAGAAAGTTAGCATTGTTCCTGAAGTAGTTGAAGCGTTAAAATTCTCCGTTGCTCTTGCTTCAATTCTTGCACCATGCTGCTGGAAACCGCCACCACCGTAACCCAAGAAATCAATGTAACCTAATTGATCTCCAACTTGAACGTCATTTTGTGAACCATCTAATACACTTCCTCTTGATCTCAGGAAATTTACATAAGGCGCATCGGCTATGTTCGATGATACTTCTACCGTAATACCATTTGAAGCCACATCGGCAATGTGAAGTCTCGATTGAGTATACGCAGCGTCCATTCCTATTCCAACTTTTCCTGTTTGGTTAATGTTCATTCTTTCTGCAGCCATTGTTCCAAATCTGATGATATCTTCTGTACCATCTCCAAACCCATCTACATCAATATATGTATCAGGAGTAGCATCCTGCAACCTTGTTGAACCTCCCCCAGCAGGTTGCCATGATGCATTACCAGAAGCATCTGATGTAAGAACAAAACCATTCGTAGCACCATTAGGCAAAATAAGAGTATTTTGAATAAATACATCTCCGTTATCGAAATAACCCGCATAATTGTTTGTCGCTCCCGAGGCGTTCCCATACACACCATAATTGTTAGTACCAGTCCCTAATCCTTCACCATAAACACCATATGAATCAACTGTACCATCAGCAGCTCCTCTAACTCCAATATCTTGAATAGAAGCTCCATTCGCAGCACCATTTACACCCACATTAACGATATTCGATCCACTAGTTCCGATCGCCTCCGAAGTAACCCCATACATGGCCGAACTAGAATTTCCTGTATTTGAAAAATGTGCTGTTCTGTCTTCATATATGGATTGCACTTCCAGCTTAGAAACATTCGTTGGAGAAATTCCAATTCCTATATTCTGATTCTCGTTGATTTCCATTGCCTCAACTGGTGAGCCCAACCCTATCGGAGTGGTAGAAAACTTCATTCTTCCCCCTGAACCAGTAGATGTAAAATCCTCCGCTGCATCTACAAAAATATTTGCGGCTTCATTGTAATCGGAAGCCCCAGTATTGTACCCATTGAAGGAGATTGACCCTAAGCGATCTCCAGTGATCACGGCATCAGGCAAACCTGTATTTTCACGTGCTCTTAGCAACTGTAAAGACCCCGAGTCATCGGTAGCTCCATTACTTATTGACTCAGATATTAAAAAGTTTGTTCCTCCTACAGTTGTCGTATGCAATTTTCCCAGTGGCGCAGTATTACCTATACCTACATTCTGATTCGCAGCGCTTACATATATAGCAGGTGTTGCATTTGTTGCTATTTGGAAATCAACAGCGTCTGATGTTCCTAAATAATCCGTACCTGGCGTAGTCCCCGCATTACCTGAAAGATCCCAAGCTGTAGATGCTCCAGAAGGAGCCTGCCAAGTAGCGTTACCAGCAGCATCAGATGTTAAGATATATCCAGCAGCCTCATTTCCATCTGTATATTGAAAAGTACCATCAACATCTAAGTTAGCAGAAGGAGCCAAATCATTTATTCCAACAAATCCATTCCCATCGATCAAAATTCTGGTTATGGGATTTCCTGATGTTGAACCATTTGGACGTGTTGCAAATGCCATTCCTGTTCCCCAACCTGTAGCACTCCAGTTTTGAGAAGCAAAAGCAGAAATGTCCGCTCCTTGCTGAATTCCCGACCCATCATTTCCATAAAAAACTTCACGACCGATTATTTCACCATTAAGTACAGCTGTTGGTACCGACTCAGAACCATCCGAACGAACAAAGAATTGTGTTGGAATCCCTCCAAATGATTGGTAAACAACTTCAGCATCCGCACCATCCTCTATTACATGAAGTTTTGTTTGTGGTGCTGATGTTCCAATACCAATATTACCATTCGTTCCATCAATTGCAAAAACTCCTGAATTAAAATCAATATTATCGGTTAAGGTTACTGCAGTAGCCGATGGAACAGTTCCACTCCCGTCATAAATTCCATTTCCATCCACAGTCGCCATATCTGCTAGTGCAACCCCATAACTTCCTCCAGCATCCGTAATGATCAAACTATCTAAGGTTCCGTTCAGTCCGAATGCCGTGTTGAACTCGTTGGTCTCATCGTTATCGATATCATATGCCTGCCAATATGATCCATCCCATACCAATGCCTGATCTGGTGTTGGGGGTACAGGACTAAGTTGAACGCCAGAACCATCTGAAATTAAAAGGCTATCTCCAGCAGGAGTAAAGCTTAAAGATTGATTGTCCGTATTCACTGTATTCTGTGCTTCCCAATTACTACCATTCCACACTAAAGCTTGTCCCACTGTTGGAGCCACAGGACTCAACTGAAGACCATTTCCTCCTGAAATAAGGATGCTATCACCTAATACACTAAAACTTAAATCTTGAATCTCATTGTTTGGGTCCGCATCCGCATCGTCAACATTTGCATCAAAAGTTGTGATCGTAGCGTCTTCACTTGTGTAAGTAAATGTACCATCCAGATTATCTACCAAGGTGGTAGTAGTTTCAGTTGTTGCTAAAGTTGATAAATCTATAATTGTCGTTCCTCCTGCATCCGTGATCTCTAAGTCAGTTCCATTCAATGTACCTCCTGTGATCAACTCGTTCGTTGGATCGGCATCTAACTCGACAAACGTAGTATCAAATGTAGTGGTAACTCCCAATTCGTTCGTAAAAGTGAATGTCCCATCTCCATTATTTACCAATGACGTTGGAGTTTCAATAAACGTAGTATCAAATGTGGTCATCGTTCCATCCTCACTGGTATATGTAAAGGTTCCGTCTCCGTTATTTACAAAGGTCGTGATCGTTTCTGCTACTGCTGTAGTATCAAATGTAGTGGTAACTCCCAATTCGTTCGTGAAGGTGAACGTCCCATCTCCATTATTTACCAATGACGTTGGAGTTTCAATGAACGTAGTATCAAATGTGGTCATCGTTCCATCCTCACTTGTATACGTAAATGTTCCGTCTCCGTTATTTACAAAGGTCGTGATCGTTTCTGCTACTGCTGTAGTATCAAATGTAGTGGTAACTCCCAATTCGTTCGTGAAGGTGAACGTCCCATCTCCATTATTTACCAATGACGTTGGAGTTTCAATGAACGTAGTATCAAATGTGGTCATCGTTCCATCCTCACTTGTATAAGTAAATGTTCCGTCTCCGTTATTTACAAAGGTCGTGATCGTTTCTGCTACTGCTGTAGTATCAAATGTAGTGGTAACTCCCAATTCGTTCGTGAAGGTGAATGTCCCATCTCCATTATTTACCAATGACGTTGGAGTTTCAATGAACGTAGTATCAAATGTGGTCATCGTTCCATCCTCACTTGTATAAGTAAAGGTTCCGTCTCCGTTATTTACAAAGGTCGTGATCGTTTCTGCTACTGCTGTAGTATCAAATGTAGTGGTAACTCCTAATTCGTTCGTGAAGGTGAACGTCCCATCTCCATTATTTACCAATGAAGTTGGAGTTTCAATGAACGTAGTATCAAATGTGGTCATCGTTCCATCCTCACTGGTATACGTAAAGGTTCCGTCTCCGTTATTTACAAAGGTCGTGATCGTTTCTGCTACTGCTGTAGTATCAAATGTAGTGGTAACTCCTAATTCGT
Organism: Flavobacteriales bacterium; assembly: GCA_020635565.1. GTDB lineage: Bacteria > Bacteroidota > Bacteroidia > Flavobacteriales_D > Parvicellaceae > Parvicella. Next base: position 691,389 of record JACJZN010000006.1, read on the forward strand.
TCGTGAAGGTGAATGTCCCATCTCCATTATTTACCAATGACGTTGGAGTTTCAATGAACGTAGTATCAAATGTGGTCATCGTTCCATCCTCACTTGTATACGTAAAGGTTCCGTCTCCGTTATTCACAAAGGTCGTGATCGTTTCTGCTACTGCTGTAGTATCAAATGTAGTGGTAACTCCTAATTCGTTCGTAAAAGTGAATGTCCCATCTCCATTATTTACCAATGACGTTGGAGTTTCAATGAACGTAGTATCAAATGTGGTCATCGTTCCATCCTCACTTGTATACGTAAAGGTTCCGTCTCCGTTATTTACAAAGGTCGTGATCGTCTCTGCTACTGCTGTAGTATCAAATGTAGTGGTAACTCCTAATTCGTTCGTGAAGGTGAATGTCCCATCTCCATTATTTACCAATGACGTTGGAGTTTCAATGAACGTAGTATCAAATGTGGTCATCGTTCCATCCTCACTTGTATACGTAAAGGTTCCGTCTCCGTTATTTACAAAGGTCGTGATCGTCTCTGCAGCTGATAAACTACCTTCCAATACCCACGAAGAACCATCAAAGGAGTAATAGTCATTTGTTGAATTATCCAAATACATATCTCCGGCATTAATACCACCAGTTGGCGCTCCGGCTCCAACAGTCCAGGTATTTCCAGCTGCTCCAGCTACACCATCCAAACCATCTATAGCTATAATCTGCCAAGCACTTCCGTCCCAAATTTCTGATTGTCCTGTTGTTGTATTGTAATAAGCTTCATTTAAGTTTGGTGAAGCTGGAGCTGAAGTCATACTTCCTAGCCATATCAATGACACACCATCAACACCATCTGCTCCATCGATCCCATTGGTTCCGTCTGCACCATTGCAGACATAATAACTTCCATCAACTTCTCCTGCATCTAGGACACCACTCATATTATCATCCGTACCATACTCCATAAAATAACCTCCTGAAGCACAGTTAGCTCCAGCGGGTTCAACAGTAGAAGTCAAAATTGAGTTTGCCCCAGCAGATCCAGAAGCGGCCTGAGCCTCCCACTGACCAGATGTACCGTTAAATACTAATACTTGTCCATTCGTAGGTGCTGTAGTACTAACTTGATTTCCGGCAATAGATGCGGCATTACCTGCTTGTAAAGCATAAGGAACGCTAACCAGTTGAACTGTTCCTAGATCATCTCCATTTACTTTCACATTTAGGAAATGATCAGCATTACCCCAAGCTATTCCTGTCATTGTTCCAGAAACAACAGAACCTTCGCCTATTTTAAAATAGAATAAACCGTAGTTATTCGTGGAAACAGCATGCGTTTCATTATACACCACTGTACCTGTTGTGCTTCCAGAAATAATAGAAACATCAACACTTACAGAAGCATTTTTCATTAGATCGCCACTTGCATCTCTAGCAACTGCCTGATAGTTGATTTTCTGCGGAACACTCTGAGCCGAAAGGGCTAAGAAACTAATTGTAAACAGGGATAGAAGAACAATTTTTCTCATAAAAGTCAATTAAAGCAGCTAATGTATTGACTTCTAAAAAATTGAACAAATCGTTTACCATTGAATTTCTATAGTTGGTATAAATTCAATGAAATGTTAACATCCGAAATTTTATTTCGAGAGATCCTATCATCTACAAAAGTTCATTGGCCAAATTCGCCAATTCACTTCTCTCTCCTTTTTCAAGTAAGATGTGTGCAAATAACTCATTCCCCTTCAAACGATCAATTATGTAACTTAGACCATTCGATTGTTCGTCAAGATATGGCGTATCTATCTGATGCACATCTCCAGTAAAAATAATTTTCGTATTCTCGCCAGCTCTAGTTATAATTGTCTTCACTTCATGAGGTGTAAGATTTTGAGCTTCGTCCACAATAAAAATAACATTTGATAAACTACGTCCTCGAATGAAAGCCAAAGGAGTGATCTTTAACTTTCCATCCTCTTCCATTTCTTGAATCTTCTTCGTCTTCTTCTCGTTTTCTCCAAATTGATTCTTGATATATGACAAGTTATCAAATAAAGGTTGCATATAAGGATTAACCTTGTCTTCTGCACTACCTGGAAGAAATCCTATATCCTTATTACTTAACGGAACAATAGGTCTAGCTAAAATAATTTGATGATATCGATTACATTGCTCCAGTGCTGAAGCTAATGCCAAAAGCGTTTTACCCGTACCAGCAACACCTTGAAGAGTAACCAACTTAATATTATCGTTTAATAACGCATGTAAAGCAAATGCCTGTTCCGCATTCTTTGGTTTGATTCCATAGACATATTGCTTTTCTACTCGCTCAATAACCTGTTTGATAGGGTTATAAAAACAAAGAATGGAATTCTTCTCATTCTTGAGAATATAAAAACCATTATCTATCTTTTTATCTCCCAACACCTCTATATTAGATGTTTCATTATCCTTATATAAATCCTGAATAACCTCTGGATCAACATTATCAATTACAGTCTGACCAGTGTAGTCTGTATTTTCTTCTTTAATCTTACCGGTTTCATAGTCTTCCGCCTGTAAATTAAGCGCCTTGGCTTTCAATCTCAAATTGATATCCTTACTTACAAGAATAACCTTCCTATCTTTCTCCTGTTCTTTTAAAGTGAGGGCCGCATTAAGAATTTTGTGATCATTTTTGTTCTTACCAAAAATCAACTCTGCATCAATTTCAGAGTTCTCATTTTGCATGATGATCTTGAACTTTCCTTTTTTCGAATTTTCGTTTAAAGGCACCCAATTCAGCAATGTCTGGTTTTTAGATAACTTATCGAGAATTCGAATAAACTCCCTACAAGCAAAATTTTTCGTGTCATTACCTATTTTGAAGTTATCTAATTCTTCCAAAACAGTTATTGGTATCGCTACATCATGTTCTTCGAAGTTATTGATTGAATTGTGATCGTGTAAGATTACTGACGTGTCCAAAACAAAGATCTTTCTTTCAGACTGCTTTTTCCCTCTAGCCATGCGCTTAATTAAGAATAGTTTACATAGTAAATATAGGATTCAAAGTAAACTAACCCTAAATTTTTTACGCTAACTTATTAAACACGAATTGTGCAATTCCCATCAATCAATCCCACTCAGATTGAGATTACCGATCGTAATCACAATGGGTTTATCCTTAGCTTCACGGATAGAGCCCAAATATTGCAAATGAAGATTATAGATATTTAACGTAGAGTGCTTCGCTTTAATTTCACCAATTTGCTGCACATCTGCCGAGATGATCTGTTGAAAAGCGAAATCCTTTTCTTGCGGGAATATCATTTCACTCTCACTAACTAGTTTTCTATCATAGAGAGCAAACTGCGGGTATGTGGCAAGATCATCAATAGAGACAAACTGCAAATTCTCTACTCCCATCATGGTATGCATGAACCAATCATGTGTACTTTGATCCATCAGACATCTGTTCAGATCGTCTTTAGACAGCATACGCGCACAATTAATTATTCCTGGTCCAAAGAAATTATCATTGTACTGGAAGATCGATCCTGTAGAGATAGAATATCTCAGGGAGATCGGACCAATTAATTTTCTAAGTTTCGGATAAAAGTGATAAGAGTTATAATATCTGATGAATAACTCATAATTAATTGCCAAACTAACTGCATGTAAAGGAGTATCTAAAATCTGAAACCCTCCATCTCCCGTCTGTATAAAATCCTTCTGAAGCTTTAATATGGAAGATTTCTGAAACAGGTATTTGTTGCTATCCACCACATTGGCAAATACAGCATCTTGAATAAGTTTAAAAAGAAAAGGTATTAATGTTTGCTTCGAAAGTTCATACTGACTGTACTGAAAAATATCAATACCTAATATACTCTTGTTTGAAAATCCTTCCGGATGTACTTTTTCATTTAAATAATCCTCCAGATCATTTTCTTCTGGAATAGTAGCATAGGACGTGTTAATATTCGTCCTGTCAAATCTATTCACAGCATCAATTAAATCCTTATGTTTCAATTTCGAAACGCGCATGACCTGTCTTAGCCATTCATAGAAACCAAGAACTCCTCATTACTTGAAGTTCCAGTCATTCTATCTTTCAGAAACTCCATTGCCTCGATCGGGTTCATATCTGCGAGATACTTTCTGAGCAACCAAACCCTTTGCAATTCTTCTTTGCTCATTAATAAATCTTCTCTTCTCGTTCCTGAAGCAAGAATATCAATAGCAGGGAAAATTCTTCTGTTAGCAATCTTTCTATCCAACTGTAATTCCATATTACCCGTTCCTTTGAATTCCTCAAAGATCACCTCATCCATTTTAGAACCAGTCTCAGTCAATGCTGTGGCAAGTATCGTCAAAGAACCTCCGTTCTCAATTTTTCTTGCAGCACCGAAGAATCTCTTTGGCTTTTGTAATGCATTTGCATCCACACCTCCAGTTAGTACTTTTCCAGATGCAGGCATCACTGTATTGTAAGCTCTCGCTAATCTTGTGATACTATCTAAAAGAATACAAACATCATGACCACTTTCTGTCATTCTCTTCGCCTTCTCAAGAACAATATTTGCAACCTTTACGTGTCTATCAGCAGGCTCGTCAAAAGTAGACGCTACCACTTCTGCTTTAACACTTCTCTGCATATCAGTCACCTCTTCAGGTCGTTCATCAATAAGCAATACGATCAAATATATTTCTGGATGGTTTGCTGCAATAGCATTTGCCACATCTTTCAACAAAACTGTCTTTCCTGTTTTTGGCTGCGCCACAATCATTCCTCTTTGTCCTTTACCAATTGGCGAAAACAGATCCATGATACGTGTACTCATCGTCTCTTTGTCGTGCCCAGTCAGATTAATCTTTTCATCAGGGAACAATGGTGTAAGGAATTTAAATGGAACTCTATCTCTAATCCACTCCGGATCTCTCCCATTTACTTTGATCACTTTGATCAAAGGAAAATACCTTTCTCCTTCTCTAGGCGGACGAATCATTGCTCTCACCGTATCACCTGTTTTCAATCCATACATTTTTATCTGCGATTGAGAAACATATACATCGTCAGGAGATGTTAAATAGTTATAATCAGAGGATCTCAAGAATCCATAACCTTCTGGCATTAATTCCAAAACCCCTTCGTTAAAGACCATTCCGTCAAAGTTATAGCCATGCTCCAATGCTGGATCTCTCTTTTCTTGATGCTTATTAGGTCTCTGATTATTATTGTTGTTATGATTTCCGTTGCTATTAGGATTCTCCTTACGTTGACCTCTATTGTTATTGTGGTTCCCGTTATTGTTCGGATTATTCCTATTATTTCTTTCGTTCGGCTTATTTTTTTCAGGATTTTTCTTTTCCTCATTAGCTTTCACTTCTGTTTCGCCTTCCGTATTTGTCAAAGAAAACAAATCACCTTCTTTATTATCCGTATTCTCTTTCCTTGGCCTTCTCTGTCTATCTTGAACAGGCTTGTTTTCAGTAGCAGGTTTATCCTGTGGATTATTATTCTGTGATTGATTTGATTTGGGTGGATTATTTCTTCTTGGTCTGCCACCCTCACTTTTTTCAGTTGATTCTGATTTTTTTGCAAGCGTTTCTGCCTGTTCATCCAGGATCTTGTAGACCAGATCTTGTTTTTTTAGCTTTTCAAACTTCGTAAGCCCTTGTTTTTGGGCAATCTCCTTCAACTCAGCCAATTTCAGGCCGTTCAATTGCTTAATATCGTACATAAAAGAAAAATGTGATTGTCTTTATTGATTATTTCAAATATTCTTTTGGAAATGCAGTATATTTCAGTTCCGAATGAACCTACTCTGCCTTAACGCAAGACAAATATACAATTAATTTATATGACGGAATCAATTTGAAGTTTTTTTTGTTCATGTCACTAAAGGGTAAGATGTATATTTGCAGAAAATTTGAATTATGTGGCAGAGAGCTCAAACCATTTATTTAGCATTGGTAATCATAAGCATGGGCCTAACCCTTGCATTACCATTCGCACTGTTCCCTAAAGAATCGGGTGATATTACATTTAATTTATTTGGTCTAACTCCAGGAGTAGATAATGTATCAGTGTGGTTTCCTTACTATATAATAATAGCGCTAATTATTGGTCTTGCACTTTTTGGTATAACTCAATTCAAAAACAGAAAAAGACAACTTAATCTTGGCAAAATCAATTACCTTTTGATTTTAGCTATGGTTGTAATGCTTTTTATTGACACCTCCAGATTGGCAGAAGAACTTGGTTTGGCTGAAGACGCAATTAAATATCAATTTGGTCTTTACATGCCTGTTGTGGCAATTGCATTTACGTTTCTTGCGAACAGAAGCATTAAGAAAGATGAAGAACTGGTTAAATCGGTTGAACGTCTTCGTTAATCTTCAATTCTATTTTTGAGTCGATCTTTGATGGTGGTATCATTGTTCCGTTTAGAGACATGCCAATAAAGGTAATATCATCAGTTTGCTCCTTTAACCCTTTCCATCTGATGACTTCCATTTTGACATTATTTACAATAGTATCCAGTTCACCTCCAGCGGCTAGAATTTCTGCAAATCGCTTCCATTTGAACTTTTTGTTAGTTCGCTCACTGAATTGATCAACTATTCCGTCAGAATATAAAAAGATTGCATCCAAATCTTTGAAATTATAAATATCATCATCGTAGTAATTACCACTATAGCCATAGAGATGAGAAGACCCTACTGAACAACGAGAAGGTTTCTTCCTGATCACTTCTCCGTTAGAAATAATAACATAATCCGTATTCGCGGAGCAAATTACCAGTTCCTTACGCTTAGAATCAAGCCTTAATAAAGTCATATCAATACTATCATAAACTGCATTCTCTGATGATTCCTTATTCAATATTCTGATGATCTCCTCATTTGTAAATGACAGGATCTCCGAAGGAAGATCAAGTTCCCTTCTATTAAGAGCCGCATCGAGCATACTTATTCCCAGGACGCTTAATATAGCCCCAGGCACTCCATGACCGGTGCAATCCGCTAATGCCAGATAGGTATAATTATCTTTTTGATGACACCAATAAAAATCACCACTTACCACATCTTTAGGTTTATACCACATCTTAAAACCCGGCACTCCTAGTGATTCTTTAGATAAGTTTGGAAGCAAATTACTCTGAATTCTCTTAGCGTAATTCAGACTCTCCTGAATTCTATTGTTTGTTTCTGCCAACATTTCTCTATGCTCACTAAGCAAAAACTTTTGAATTTCTATTCTCTCTTTCTGTCTGACCAACTTTCCATGTCTGGACTCCGCCTCTTCTCTATATTTCCGAAATGTATCAGCGATTTCTATTTGAAGACGATAGAAATTATTGGTTAGTGAGCCAATCTCATCTGTTCGTTTTCTTGATCCTAAATAAGCTTTGGTCTCAAAATTACTTTCAACAAAAGTGCTTATCCCTACGTTTAACTTCCTTATTGGATTAGATAGACTTCTTGAAAGTTGAAATATAAAAAAGAAAGTCAAACTAACGAGAAGAACCATTGTAATCCCTAGAACAATTGAATATAATCGATTTGTCTCCTCAATATAGTAATCAAACTGCTCATCAATCAATACAAGATCACCCAAAATCAAATTTGAATTACCATAAAATTTCTTCAGAAGGCCATTATCACCTGCTATCTTAAGATCAAAATCATGATATTCAATGAAGAGTTCCTGATATTTTTCAAGGCGACTAATAATTTCTTCCTTCTTATCATTTTGTAAATTGAGACTTTGAACGTCATAAATTACGGAAGTCATTTTATCTATGAATTTATTCAGATACTTTACATCACTTCTCAATAAATAATCCTTTTCATGCCTTCTCAACATCAACAATTTATCAAGCCCTATCACATCAGTGTAATTCTCTTCCAGATCATGAGCAGACTTCCTAAACTCTCCAACTAATCCATAATCATAGAATCCTTTTTCAAGAATGATCCCTTTCGCTTCATCAAAAAGTTCATGGAGTGCATCTATCTTAGACTCCACCTGTGCTAAATTCGATTTAATCTTTACATCATTTAAACTCACTGATTGACTGAGGATCTTCACATCTTCCTTAGTTTTCGTAATTCCTTGATAAAAATCAGAAATATGAGCTGAAGTACCCTCCGAATAGAATTCAACATTTTTAGTATCCCAAAGTAAAAATTCATTTGCAGAAATCACAGAAAGATGAAGATCACTCTCCAATTTATACAGTTCTTTCTTAAGATCCATTAAACTCTGCTTTTTGTATATCATCACATTCCAGAAAGCAAAAAGCACAAAACAGAGTACCAAGACACCAACGAAAGAGGTCAATGTCTTATAAAATATTGGAAAATTATTCCACTTAGTTCTTATTGGTTTTTTGTTGCTCACTTGCCATTACAATATATTTATACCCCACACCATTTATCGTTTTGATAAACTCTCTTCCAAACTTGGACCTAAGTTTTCTAACATGTACATCTATTGTCCTCTCACCAACTAACACTTCTCTATTCCAGATCTTATCCAAGATCTCTTCTCTGGTAAATACTCTCTCCGGTTGTGAAACTAGTAACGATACTAGATCAAATTCCTTATTGGCCAATTCCACTTTCTCTCCATCGAATCTGACTTCATGAGATTTTCTATTGATATACAACCTTTCATCATCATACTCATCCTGAAGCTGTGTTTTTGACAAAGTTGACTTCCTGCGTATCAAAGATTCAATCTTTTTAAGCAAGACTTTAAAACGTACCGGTTTAACCAGATAATCATCTGCTCCGCCATCCAAGCCCGCTATTATTGAGTAATCTTCTGATCTAGCTGAGATCATTACTACAGGTATTCCTTTTAAAGCATCGTCCTTCTTTAATTGAAAAACGGCTTCAATACCGTCCATAATAGGCATCATAAGATCCATCAAAATAATATCCGGCTTTATTAACCTAGCCTTCTCAATCGCTTCCTCTCCGTTGGAAGCCTTGTGAACTCTGAAACCTTCCTTCTCAAAATTATAAGTCAAAAAAGTCTGTATCTCAATATCATCATCCGCTATAAGAATCTTCTTCATATATTCGTGTTTGAATTGATGCAAAGCTATTTTGCTAGTTTCAAAAGAATTTTAATGTGTCTTTATTTGAACTTTAAAAGAAAATGAATCAATTCACATCAAGTTAACACTTTGGTAAAAAACACAGAATCACCTATTTATCAATACGTTACAAAAGAAAGCTATTTAAAAAAACCTAACTAACCACCATCTTTTAGTCTATTTTATTGGGATTGGTAACATTTAGATAATACAATATTTATTTACTCATAATTTTTAGTTAAGCCGCACTTAAATCCTTTGGTTCATTTTTGCATCGTGAAATTCAATCAAACTAAACACAAAAAGATGAACACAAAAAACATTACAAAAATTGGATTAGCTGCATTAGTAGCTGCTTCTGTTTCAATGACTTCTTGTAAAAAAGGATGTACAGATGAAACTGCTGAAAACTACAACGAAAAAGCTAAGAAAGATGATGGGTCTTGTACTTATGCTGAAGAAGAAACAAATGAAGTAGTTTCTGGTACAATTACAGCGAACACTACTTGGACAAATGACAAAATCTATGAATTAGCTGGAAAAGTTGTTGTAGACAATGGAGCAACTTTAACTATTGAAGCTGGTACGATTATCAAAGGTCAAAGTGGAACAGGAACTAACGCTTCTGCATTGATCATTGCAAGAGGAGCTAAAATCAACGCTGTTGGAACTGCATCTTCTCCAATTATCTTTACTTCAGTTTTAGATGATATCGAAATTGGACAAACTTCAGGAACAAACCTTGACGAGTCTGATAATGGTAAATGGGGTGGTGTTATCATCCTAGGATACGCTCAAATTTCTGCTGGAGACGGAGATACTGAATCTCAAATTGAAGGTATTCCAGCTACAGAATCTTACGGAACTTTCGGAGGATCAAATGATGCTGACAACTCAGGAACTATGTCTTACGTTTCAATCAGACACGGAGGTGCTTTGATCGGAGCTGGTAACGAAATTAACGGGTTAACTCTTGGTGGAGTTGGATCTGGGACTACTCTAAGCAACATTGAAGTTGTAGCAAACCTTGACGATGGTATTGAATTATTCGGTGGTACAGTTGACGTTGACAACCTATTAATCGCTTTCCAAGGTGATGACGGAATTGATATCGACATGAACTACTCTGGTACAATTAACAACTTCGTAGTTCTTCACGGAATGGACACTGATGAAGGTCTAGAGATCGATGGTCCAGAAGGAACAACTAACACTACAGGATTGTTTACACTTTCTAATGGTACTATTTGGACTACAGATGGTGTTGGAACTGGAGCTGACCTTAAATCAAAAGCACAAGGAACTATTTCTAATGTTTCTTGGGAAGGATACTCAAGTAAAATTGTAAAAATCAGAGCTTCTTTTTCTGATACAGTAAACTGTACTGATAAATCTGATGCTTATACGCACATGACTTCTGGAACTCCTACATTAACTGTTGCAAGTTCTCAGTTCGTTTCTTCTACATTATCTATCTCTGATGTGATTGATGTATACAACGGATCTGTAGTTCTTTCTTCAAATGATGTTTGTACTACATCGCAAGAAGCTACTGCTGAATCTGCTGTTACTACTGCTGGTTCTTCTGTTGTTACTTCTGCTACAGTTGGAGCTACAATATCAAGCTTCTCATGGACTTGGGCAAATGCAAAAGGCAAACTTTAATTTATAGTTTTCACATACAAAGTGATAAATCCAATGCAGAAAACTGCATTGGATTTTCTTATTAACAAGAATTTTCGATGATAACAAGAATCTTTAATCTGTTTTTTTTAATTACTCTTGGAATTTCCACCTATAGCCAAAAAGCAATTATACGTGGTCAAATTACTGATAAAACTAATGGTGAGACTTTACCCTTCGCTAACATTTATGTGAAAGGAGACATGTCTAAAGGAACAACATCTGATTTAGATGGAAATTACTCTCTAAAATTAGATGCTGACACTTACACCATAGTATATTCCTTTACTTCATATGCCAATCTTGAAAAAGAATATGTTTTAGAAGCAGGCAAAACTTATATTGAGAATGTTCAGATGGGAACATCCAATGAGGTGTTAGTTGAATTCACAGTCACTGCCGAAAAGAAAGCTTCAAACACAATGGCTGCATTTGATAGAGAAAAAATGAAAGCCACTAATATGGTTGATGGTACCTCTTCAGAGCAAATGAAAAAAACTGGAGATGGAGATGCCGGAGAAGTCATTAAGAGAGTTACTGGTGTATCCGTAGAAGGAGGAAAATATGTATATGTTAGAGGTCTCGGTGACAGATATACTAAGACTATTCTTAATGGGATGGTTATTCCAGGACTTGATCCGGATCGAAATACAATCCAGATGGATATATTTCCAACAAACTTGATCGACAACATTACGGTATATAAAACGTTTACGCCAAACTTACCAGGTGATTACACAGGAGGATTGGTTAACATTATCACCAAAGATTTTCCGTCCAAAAAAACACTTACATTCACAGGTGGATTTGGGTATAATACGTTAACAACCTTTAACCCTGATTTCTTGTTATACAACAAAGGCAAATTTGATTTCCTTGGATTCGATGATGGCTCCAGAACAATGCCTGTATCTCCTACTACAAGTTTTCCTGATCCGACTACTGGAGACTCTGATGAAGCAGCTCGATTAACTAAACTTACTAAGGCTTTTAATCCGCAGATGGCTGTTTCTCCATCTACAGCTTTGATGAACCAAAGCTATTCATTCGGTATTGGAAATCAGATTAATAGTGAGAAGAAGGATTTGGATTACGGATATAATCTTTATTTGAATTATCAGAACAATTATCAATTCTATGATGATGTAAAATATAATGCCTTTAGAAAAGACCCAATTACAGAAAATACAGAATTCTTTCCAGATAGAAAATCATCAGGACAACTCGGACAACAAAACGTGATCTGGTCTGCGCTTCTTGGTCAATCTATTAAGATCAACAAGCTACATAAAATCTCTCTGAATTTATTTCATACACAAAACGGTCAATCGCAGGCAGCGGTGTTAACAGAGCAGAATTTTGAAACTAATCCAGCTACGTTGGTCAAGCAAAGTCTACAATACACTCAAAGATCGGTTAGCAACCTTAACCTTTCTGGAAAGCACACGCTGAAAAAGAATAAATGGAATGCCAATTGGTCTATAGCTCCTTCCTACTCTACCATCAAGGACCCAGATATCAGATCGACAATTCTAGAAAAAGAAGGTGATCCAGAAAACGGCATACCATATACATATGGATTGAATCCTAGTGTAGGAAGTGAGATCAGAAGAATCTATAGAGATCTGAGCGAATATAACATTAACTCTAAAGTAGATTTTGAATACTCCTTCAAAAAGAAAGACTCTCTAGAATCAAAGATCATGTTCGGTATAGCTGAAACTTTTAAATCCAGATCATACAGAATCTATGATTTCTTCTTCGATGTAGAAGGTTCGAACACTGATCTTGATGAATTCAATCCAGACTACTTCTTTTATGACGAGAACATTTGGTCTAAAGACACTGATGAAGGTACTTATGGACACGGTGAAATAGAAAAAGCAAACACTTATGATGCTACACAAACTGTATTCGCTGCATATGTTATGAACGAACTACCCGTAACAGAAAAATTCAAAGCAGTTTATGGAGTGAGAGCAGAAAAAGTATTGAATAAATATACCGGGGAGAACAACTCAGGGACTATTAAATTCAATAACAGTACTGTACTTGATGAACTAAATTTCCTTCCTGCTGTTAACTTGGTTTATGCGCTGAAAGATTCTATTTTAGAAACAATGAATATTAGAGCCTCTTATGCACAGACGCTTGCTAGACCTTCATTTAGAGAAAAGTCAATCGCTCAGATCTACGACCCTATTCAAGGAAGAAGATATAACGGAAATATTGACCTTTTGCAAACAACAATTCACAATATGGATCTAAGATGGGAGTATTTTTATGGCAGAACAGAAGTTCTAAGTGTAAGTGCATTTTATAAAAAATTCTACAATCCAATTGAGATCGTTTCATTTGACGTTGCACCTAATGAGGTTAAACCAACCAATGCAGGAGAGGCTGATGTTTATGGTATCGAACTAGAAGTAAGAAAAAGACTTGGGTGGATAGAGAAAGATTACAACAAATTTTATGTGGGAGCTAACTTTACTTATGTAAAATCTCAAATCGACATGAATAAGGTTTTCATTAATAAAGGTACTACTTTGGTTTCAGAGAAAGAGATAAGACAAGCAAATGCGAGAGATGGTGAAGTCATTGGTGATTATCGCCCAATGTTTGGACAGTCACCATACTTAGTTAATGCTTTCCTTTCTTTTAGTCAGGATTCTCTTGGAATTGATGCTAATCTTAGCTACAATGTCCAAGGCAAAAGATTGGCAGTAATCGGTATTGGAGCAATTCCTGATGTTTACGAACAACCATTCCATAGTCTTAACTTTAAGATCAGTAAGAAATTTGGAAAAGACAATCAATGGAAGGGAAGTTTAACCGCTCAGAACATCTTGAACTATGCGCAAAGAAGATTCTATGAAGGATATCAGGCAGAGTCTCAGGTTTATGATTATCTATTGCAGGGAAGAACAATTTCAGCATCGATCACTTACACGTTAAAATAAACGACTAATTCATAAGTAAGGAAAGAGGGGCAAACACCCCTCTTTTTTTATTTAATTATCTAACTTTTAACATCATATATTTTCAATTCTAGTTGACAAGCAATATTTTTACATTAATTCAATGGATGATCTCCTACAGGTTTACGTAAAGGAACCGAAACCATCCAATGAAATAATCTTGCTGTTCTAAAATGCTCTGTCGAGCCATTCTTGTTCTTATAACAATTTACATTCAATTTGTTGCTCATCCTCAAATTGTTGTTCCAGCGAATGGTTGCGTAATGGAAGATTTTGACGCATCAAATCCATGGAATTTTGGAGGCACCAATTCTTCCTGGACATACGCCAATCCAAACAAACTTCAGATCTCGGATGATATTACTGGTGGCGGAAAATGTCTCATCTTAGGAGGAAATACTCCTACAAGTACTTACAATTCAAATGAAGATTCCTGGGCAAGATCTCCGATTTACGATTTTTCTCTAATCACTGACCCTTATCTAGAGTTCTACTTTTACTGGAGCAATGAAGGAAGTACTTCCTACGATGAGATCTGGATGGAATATAGCACAAATGGAGGAGCATCCTGGTTGATCGTTTCACCACCAGCTGGATCAGGAGGGTGCTATGATCAAAATTGGTATAATTATCCAGATAACTGGGGCGGAAACGTAGGAGGATGTTTTAGCGGCAGTGGAGGTCCAACGAACTGGGTAGTTGTTAGAAAATGTATTGCTTCACTTGGCGGACTTCCACAAGTGGAATTCCGATTCAGGATCACCACAGGAACTCAATGCAATAATTATGGCGCTACCATAGACAACTGGTCCATCTGTGATGCTTCTATTAACGCAAGTGCCACCGTCCAGTGCACTGGTAATTTCGGAGAATATGACTTTCTGGATTGGTCCTATCCTTGTCCGGATCAGTGGTTATGGGACTTTGGAGATGGAACTACTTCAAATCAACAATTCCCGAATCATACGTATTCTAATTCTGGCTCTTATACGGTTACGCTTACAACCACATCTTCAAGTGCAGCTACCAGCGGATGTGGATCTCACACAGATACTTATTCAATGACAGTAACAGTTTTGGATTCTGTAAGCATCGATTATCCAAGCACAACTATTTGCACCTCTGACTCAAATATTTCTCCCATTGTTACTGGCTCAAATTTGGGTAGTTTCACTTCCTCCCCAACAGGACTTACTATTAATTCATCCACTGGCGATTTATCTCCTTACAGCAGTTCCGAAGGTATTTACACAATTAATTTTATTCCTAACACCAATTGCGATTCTTCTGCCTCGACTACAATCGAAGTAGAATCAGGAGCATCTGTTTTACCTACACCGGATATGATATTTTGTAATGGAGACATAGCAACCATTCCTGATTTTGTGAGTCAACCAACTGGACTCACAACCAATTGGTCACTCATTTCTGGTTCTGACCTCGGTTTTGGAAGTTCTGGAACAGGTAATGTTCCTTCGTTTGCAGCCAACAATCAGACCACCTCTTCCTTTGAATCAACTTATGAAGTAATCGCTGATGGCTCCAACTCCTGCCCTTCTGTACCTGACACATTCAATATAATAATAGGTTATACACCGAATTCAGATTTTATAGGCGACTCATTACACGGTTGTTCTCCCCTTCACGTCAATTTCTATAGTTCTGCTCAAGAATCAATCTGTCTTTGGGATTTTGGGAATGGCATTACAAGTAGTAGTTGTGATTCTGTGACACAGACCTTTGAAGCCGGCTCCTATGACATCAGTTATTCAGTAACCACCAGTGACGGATGCTCCTCTTCCTCCATTTATTCAGATTACATTACCTCCTATGAAACATCAAATGCTCAATTTAGCTACAATCCTCAGCTGGTAACAATTGAAAACAGTGAATTAACTATGATCAATTCCTCAACTTTTGCTGACCAATATTTTTGGGAAGTGGAAGGTCAAAATGGTTTCTACTTTTCCTCAACAGAGGATGCGCCAATTATAACATTACCAGGAGACACAAGTGTTTACACGATTTGTCTTTATACTACAAACGCTAATAGTTGTGGATCAGAATACTGCGAGATACTGGAAGTATTAAATGTCTTATCCTTTTTTATACCTAATTCCTTCACCCCCAATGGAGACGGAATCAATGAATACTTTGGACCTGTGTTTTCTGGAATTGAACCTTCAGAATACTCTTTTCTTATATTCGATCGATGGGGAACCATCGTTTTTGAAGCCGACAATATTAATACGTTATGGAACGGCAACATGAATTCTCAAATAGTCCCTGAAGGAACTTATATATGGAAATTAAATTATAAAGAAGCTGAACAATTGGAGTTTAAAAATATCGGTGGACATGTTAATTTGATCAGATAAAAAAAGGGATGCGAATTACACCCCTTTTCCTTCCTTTTGATAGCTGTTATTATTTCAAATAGGCTGAATACATCCAGATCAATTTCTCCTGTTCTCTAATATAATCACTCATTAAAGCACTGGTTCCTTCATCACCAATTTCTGCCGCAAAATCCATTATTCCTCTTTGCTTGATCAATAATATCTTGAAACAATTAATAATATCTGCG
Source organism: Flavobacteriales bacterium (assembly GCA_020635565.1). Classification (GTDB taxonomy): domain Bacteria; phylum Bacteroidota; class Bacteroidia; order Flavobacteriales_D; family Parvicellaceae; genus Parvicella. Next base: position 707,713 of record JACJZN010000006.1, read on the forward strand.
ATAGCGATTTTTCCGTCATTCAAATTTGATGCTTCCTTGATTTCACTTTGATCCAAATAAGCAGAAAATTTATGCTCCGGATCACTCCCTAACGTTAAAATCCTCTCTGCCACATCATCGATCTTCAGGATCAAATCATTATATAACTCTTCAAACTTAACATGTAGTTCGAAAAAATTATCTCCTTTAATATTCCAGTGATACCCTCTGGTATTCTGATAGAATATAGAATAATTTGAAAGGAGATCACCTAATTGTACCACTAGTGCTTTACTTTTCTCCTTATCCAATCCTATTGCATTTAAATTTTCCATGATTTTTATTTTTTTAGTTTATTGAACCAACTACTCTCTGCATAAATCCATTCAGGGCATCTTTTTCAGGCATTCCTTCGGCAATCATTTTCTGAACTTCCAAGGCTCCATACATATTAGATAAAAGTTCCCCGATCACATCCAATTCCTCATCCTTAATAGCTCGACTTTCAGAGATATGCTCCAGCAACTGAATTGCCTCCTGAACGAAATCAGCATCGTTTTCGACTATAAATTTATTGATATGTTTAATTACCGGTAACTTCATTGATGAATTGTTTTAAAGATTCTGCCTTATTCGTTTGGATTTGCCCTTTAAATTCGCCCGCCTTGAATGCGGCAAAGGTTGGAAGATTACTTACGTTAGCCAATTCACGAGATTTTGGAAATCTCTCAGCATCCACCACTATGAATTCATAGTCTTCCAATTCTTCAGAGAATCGTTTGAATTTGGGCTTCATGATGCGACAATTTCCACACCATCCTGCACTATACTGAACGAGCACATTTTTCTTCTCTTCGATAACCTCCTGAAGGATATCATCATTTAATTCTAAAAACATAATTAAAGATTTTAATGCGTTGATAAATAGTCTGCTACCCCCTTTGAATCTGCTTTCATTGCATCTTTACCTTCTTCCCAGTTAGCCGGACATACTTCTCCATGTTGTTGTACATGTGTATAAGCGTCAATCAGTCTCAAAAACTCATGAACGTTTCTTCCAAGAGGCATATGGTTGATTCCTTCATGAAATACCACGCCATCCTCATCAATCAAGTAAGTCGCTCTATAAGTTACATGATCTCCATTTAATAAGTCCGAATCGCCTTCTTGCTTTTGGCTATCCAAAATTCCTAATGTTTTAGCCAAATTGCGATTACTGTCCGCTAGGATCGGATAAGAAACACCTTCAATCCCTCCATTATCCTTCGCGGTGTTCAGCCAAGCAAAATGAACCTCAGCAGTATCGCATGAAGCACCAATAACTTTTGTGTTTCTTTTTTCAAATTCATTGATCGCTTCCTGAAATGCATGAAGCTCTGTTGGGCAAACGAAAGTAAAGTCTTTTGGATACCAAAAAAGCAATATCTTCTTTTTGTTATTTATAGCTTCTTCTAAAATGTTCAGTTGAAAAGTATCTCCCATTTCATCCATTGCATTAACAGAGAGATTCGGAAATTTTTGTCCTACGTATGCCATAATATTCTTGTTTAAATTGTTATAAAATTTGATTACAATGCAAACTTACACTCGATAAATAATAGATACAAACGAAAATTTCTATACATTTGATTGATATTATCTATCATGAACTTTCAACAACTAGAATACATACTCGCAGTGCATCGACACCAGCACTTTGGAACTGCTGCAGAAAGCTGCCACATTACCCAAGCCACTCTTAGTGCAATGATCATTAAACTAGAGGATGAAATCGGATTTCAGATCTTCGATCGATCAAGAAAACCAATAAGAACCACCGAACAAGGAATTCAGGTTATTGCAAAGGCAAGAGAAATCTTAACGATGCAAAGAGAGATCCAACAAATGAAGGACAATGAGACCAATATCAATGGCACTATTCGAATCGGGATCATACCAACTATTGCGAGCTCGCTGCTTCCAATAATTCTTCCGGAGATAATGAAAGAATATCCTGAGCTTAAACTCATCATTTCAGAAGTCACTACAGAGGAGATCATTAACAATCTCGAAATGGACAAAATTGATCTAGGTATACTCGCTACTCCTCTAAATCATCAAAGCATTGAAGAACATATCTTATATTATGAACCTATGAAGGTGTATGGTCTGGAGAAATCGGATAAGGACTTTATTACATCTGCTGAGGTGAAGGACAAGGAAATCTGGTTACTTGAAGAAGGACACTGCTTCAGGAATCAAGCTATTACGATCTGTGAACTCCAAGAGAAGAAAGTGGATGAATCAAAACTACAATTAGAAGCCAACTCCTTCGAAACATTGATCAATATCACGGATCAATTTGGGGGATTAACGCTACTCCCAGAATTATATTGTCACCATCTATCGTCCAAAAGAAAACAGCTCTTAAATACGTTCAACAAGCCAATTCCAGTCAGGGAGATTAGTATTGTATCATTCAGAAAAGTGATCAATCCGCGAACTATTGAAACGTTAGGTGAACTAATAAAACAATTGGTCATCCCAAAATTAACCGTATCCGAATACGAAAATAAAGATCTGGATATTATCGGAATATAATAATCTGAGCATTAAACGTTTCCATATATTTGTCCATACTTTGACTATGAAAAAACTATCAATATTATCCGCACTTTTTTTTCTCTGGAGCTGCAATTCCAATTCCGAGGAGACAACCACTACAAATAATGAAGAAATGAATGCACCTATTTGTAAGATCAACCCGCATACGTTAAGCAAGCATGGGGAAGAAAGAATAGACAACTATTATTGGCTTAATGACAGAGAAAATCCTGAAGTTATAGCTTATTTAGAAGCTGAAAATGCTTACACAAAAGCTAAAATGAGTTCAACTGAAAACCTGCAAAAAAGTCTTTATGAAGAAATTAAAAGCAGGATAAAAGAACAAGACGAAAGTGTTCCTTACTTTAAAAACGATTATTACTACAAAACAAAAACGATTGAAGGAGGAGAATACCCTATTTATGTTCGATCCAAAAATGCTGACTTTTCTGAGGAAGAAATTCTTCTGGATGGAAATCAAATGGCTGAAGGACTCGAATACTTTGACATCGGAGGATTTGAGATAAGTCCAAATAACGAACTAATGGCCTTCGCTATCGATACGGTTTCCAGAAGATTGTATGATATTCAAATCAAGAATTTAATTACAGGTGAGATCTATCCCGAAGTTCTTCAATACGGTGACGGAAGTCTAGCATGGGCGGATGATAACTCAACTTTATTTTACAGTGCTCAGGATCCAGAAACATTGAGATCCGACAAGGTCATGAAGCATATTCTAGGAACTCTAGCTTCTCAAGACGATCTGGTTTTTTTCGAATCTGATGAGACTTTCAGCACTTATGTGTTTCGTTCTAAATCAGAGGAATACATCATGATAGAAAGCTATTCTACTCTTACAACTGAAACTCAGCTATTGAACAGTGCTGATCCCAATGGAAAATTTACAGTATTTCATCCTAGAACAAAGGGATTGGAATATTCAGTTTATCATGCGAAAGGTGATCAATTCTATGTATTGACCAATAAAGATAATGCAACAAATTTTCAATTAATGACTGCTAGTAAATCTTGTACGAAAGCAGATTGCTGGCAATCCCTGATCCCTCACAGGGCAGATGTGCTCTTAGAATATATTACCATTTTTGAAAACTATCTTATAGTTGCTGAGCGCAGCAATGGATTAGTACATTTAAGAGTTATACCTAGCAATGGGGATGAATACTACGTTCCATTTAATGATGAAACATACGTGGTATACACTTCCGGTAACTCAGAATTTGAAACAACCAAATTGCGATTCTGGTATTCATCTTTAACCACTCCAGGAACTACATATGAGTTTGACATGAATACAAAAGCTCAGGAAATTTTAAAACAACAAGAAGTTGTTGGAGGATATGATGCCAGTGAATACACTTCAAAAAGGCTTTATGCGACTGCTCGTGACGGTGTGAAAGTTCCTATTTCATTAGTATATAAAAACACCACCGAACTAGGACCAAACACACCTCTTTTGCTATACGCTTATGGAAGTTATGGAAGTAGTGAAGATCCATATTTTAGTAATTCCAGAATTAGCTTACTTGACCGAGGATTTGTATTTGCGATTGCTCACATCAGAGGAGGGCAAGAATTGGGAAGACCTTGGTATGAGGACGGAAAATTACTTAAGAAATGGAATACGTTTAATGACTTCATTGATTGTACTCAATATTTAATTGAAGAAGGCTATACCTCTGCAAAACATTGCTATGCAATGGGTGGCTCTGCTGGAGGTTTATTAATGGGAGTAGTTTCTAATGAACGACCCGATCTATACAATGGAATTATTGCTCAGGTACCATTTGTTGACGTTGTAACTACTATGTTAGATGAATCTATACCTTTAACTACAGGTGAATACGATGAATGGGGAAATCCCAATGAAAAAGAATACTATGATTATATGCTGAGCTATTCTCCTTATGATCAGGTAAAAGCTCAAGAATATACTAACATACTGATAACCACAGGACTTCATGACTCTCAAGTTCAGTATTGGGAACCGGCCAAATGGACTGCTAAACTTCGTGCATCAAAAACAGATGAAAAACTCATTTTGTTACATACTAACATGAGCGCTGGTCATGGAGGTGCAAGTGGAAGATTTGAATATTTGAAAGAAATTGCATTGGAGTACGCATTCATGTTTATGCTGGAGGAAATAGAACAATAACTATTTTTCCGTATATTTGATTGAATAACAATGAGATGAAAGCTATTCTTAAAATACGATCTTTTCATCTACTCCTACTTTTCCTTTTCTTCGCTGGAAACTTCTATGCCCAGAAGTATCTGCAGGATAAAGATTTTCAGAAAGCTGAAAAGTTATTCTATAAGGGAAATTACAACGATGCTTTACCTACTTTATTGAAGCTTGACAGCACGTATAATGAAGAGATGATAGACTTTCTTATCGGAATGAGTTATATGCAACAAAAAAGTATGGAAAATGAAGCTATTCCATATCTAGAAAAATATGTATCAAACTCCGATTCACTTGACCAGGCACATTACTACCTTGCGCAACTTTATCACTGGAATTACCATTTTGATGAAGCAATTGAAATGTATGATAGATTCTTAAACATAGCGCTTTCCAAAACGAACGATACAATTATCAATCAACTCATCTCTGAAACCGTAAATAAGCGAATAGAAGAATGCAATTTTGGAAAGATCTCAGTCTCTTCTCCTCGAAAAGTAATCATTGAGAATTTAGGTAATCAGGTAAATTCTGAATATCCGGAATATGCACCTGTTATCTCCAAGGATGAAAAAACTTTGATCTTTACTTCCAGAAGACCAGGAAGCACTGGAGAAAAATTAGATCATGCGGGACAATTCTTTGAGGACATCTATCTTAGTCATTTGCTCAAAGGAGGATTATTTGAAGAAGACAGATTAGATTCACTCTTAAGTGGTGGTGGTTATATCACACTTTTAACCGATTTTATTTATAGTTCTCCCCAACCAATGTGAGGAAAAGTGAACTCAAAAGGCCATGATGGGGCTATTCAGCTAAACGCCACGGAAGACTCACTCTACATATATCGAGACTTTGACGTATGGATAGCAGACATCAGCGATTCTTTATCCGATAGCTCCCCAGAAGATGTGAATTTTGTCAATAGTTCATCCTACGAACCTAGTGTATATCAGTCCTATGATGGTGAAACCATCTATATCTCAAGTGAACGGACTGGAGGTTTTGGAGGACTTGATCTTTACGAATCTCACAAATTACCTGATGGCAGTTGGAGTGTTCCTTCAAATCTAGGCCCCAAGATTAATACAGAATATGATGAAGATGCTCCGTACATCGACCCTGATGGGCATACTCTTTATTTTGCTTCAAAAGGCCACAGTTCCATGGGAGGATATGACATATTCAAAACCATTAAAGATCCCGTTAACGATTGGACTGACATAGAGAATATGGGATATCCTGTCAACACTCCTGGAGATGACATTTATTATGTAATGACTCCAAAGTACAATAGAGCCTATTATTCTTCCAACAACCTAAAGGGCTATGGAGACATGGACATTTATAGATTGACATTTGCTGATGAACGTCATCCGATGGCTGAATTAAAGGGACTAGTACTAGAAGATGAAGATTATAAGCCTGCTAAGTCAAAAATCACTATGTTAAATGAGGACAAATCAATTTTATCTTCCTTTATTTCTGATTCTACCACAGGAAAATACCTTGTTTTATTGGGTCATGGTAAAGAATACGACATGTTGGTAGAAACAGAAGGTTTTCTTCCATATCAAAAGGTATTCAGCATTCCTGAGCAAAAGGAATACTATCAATTATATCAAGAAATTCATCACATTTACATTAAAGATGCTGAAGGAAATATAATTGGACAACAAATCGTTGTTTTTAATTCATTTGACGAAAATCCATCCAATGATACCACGACAGTTTTATATGACGATAGAACGTTAAACGAACTCGAAAGAATCAAAGCTCTGAGAGAAGGAAATCAGGTAGATGTTTTCTCTGATGTTAAATTTTACATTTCTCAGGATAGCCTTACTGCCATTCTACAATTGGACTCAACTTTGAAATATACCTTCCCCAGTAATACAACTTTCTCCTTTTTGGGAAAAACAGAATCTAACAAAGACAATCTGGATGAATACGTTGAAGTATCCCCTTCATTTGCATTTGAAATCATAGATCGAAAAAATATTTCATTGAATGATGTTACCACTGCAGATGACCTAGAGAACAATATTGATAACACCAATTTAGCCAACGCTCCGAAGATCATTCTTTATTTTGACTATGATAAAACAAGTATGATTAAAGGGGAACATGAAAAGCTCAATGTTTTTTGCAAACTATCTACTCAAAAACTCAGAAATTAACATCACGATCATCGGTCATACAGATGCTAATGGCGAAGATGATTATAATTTTACATTATCTGTAAAAAGAGCAGATGCGGTTAAGAAATATCTGATTCAAAAAGGAGTAGCCAAATCCAGAATAACCACAAAAGGGGAAGGAGAAAAACAGCCAATAGCTCCAAACACAGATGAGAAAGGCAACGATTATCCTAAAGGCAGACAATTAAATCGAAGAGTTGAATTTATTTTAAACTAACCTTTCTTTGTTTGCCTTATTGATCGCTTCAACTTTGTTATTTACCTGAAGCTTGCTGTATATGTTTTCAATATGTTTTCTTACAGTACCTGTACTTATATTAAGGTTTTCACCTATAGATCTGTAATCAAGACCTGCACACAATTGTTCCAAAACATCGATCTCTCTTTTAGTTAATTCATAATCTTCCGCGTTGGAATTGGACAGATTTAGTGGATTCCTCAACAATTTCAACGTTTTTGAGGCAATTACAGGAGACATGGGTGCTCCTCCGCTCATCATTTCCTCTATTCCCTCTCTTACTACTTTGGGAGACTCATCCTTTAGTAAATAACCATCTGCTCCTGCCTGAATAGCATTAAATATATTTTCTTCATCGTCAAAAACCGTCAGCATAATGATCTTTATGTGGGGGTACTTTGCCTTTACCTTCTCAGTAGCTTCAATTCCATTCATAAGAGGCATTTCAATATCCATTAGAATAAGATCAAGATTGGAATCTTCTTCTAGCAATTCGAGTAGGTGACTTCCATTTCTCCCTCTGAACTTATACTTCAACTCCCCTTCAAAGAGACCTAGTTTTTCTTTGATCGACTCTGCTAAGAAATCATTGTCTTCGGCTACGGCTACTTTTATCATGATTACCTTCTTTTAATTTTAACAAACATACACGTTAAGCTGTTTTTCCAACTACGGCATATTGCGTATTTATTTTCTAGGCAGGAAACATTGCACAAGAGTTCCATTCTCATTCGAACTGATATCAAAGATTCCATGACATTCCTCACACCTTCTTTCCATATTGGCCAAACCATTTCCTGAAAACCTCCTATTTACGAGATCAAATCCAGTTCCATTGTCTGAAATATGCATCTGAAGAAAATCATCTGCCTTTTCAAACCTTATCCTAACTTCACTCGCCTTAGCATATTTAACTGTATTCTGAACAAATTCTTGAATGATCCTAAACAAATTAAGCATTTCTAAAGCGTTCATTTTTTCGAGAGGATCAACTTCATTTAAGACTTCTATTGTGATTACCTCCCTGACAGAAACTTTTAATTCGTTTATTTTTAGAATCAATTCGGTCAAAGTTCCTCCATCACTCTTCATTGCCCAGATGGTTGTTCTGAGCTCCCTCATTGTTTGTCTTCCAAAATCACTTAGTTTATTTAATCTACTCACCAACCTATCCTCTTTTTCCAGATATGTAAGATTATCTACTGAACTGATCATAAAGGTAAGTTGAGCTCCAATATTATCATGTAACTCTCTTCCTATTCTCAATTTCTCCTCTACAAACGATTTCTCCAAGGCAGCCTTTTCTAATTGTTGATCATGCTCAAACTTTAGTCGTTCAGCCTTCCTTTTTCGGATCTGAAAAACAATAATCCAAACTGACAAGATCACCAGCGCAAAAATGGAAAACAAAATATACATTTCCTTCCGTTCCTTCCGTTCAATCTCCAAATCTCTTTCTGCCAAGTCCAGTGATTGTTGAATGATCTTTTTCTGCTTTTCAGATGCATTAAACTCTTCCTGTAGTGCAGCTATTGCTGTATTGGTTTCTGCCGAAACTAAACTATCCTTATGAATGTTCAGCTCCTTGTAAAATTGCATAGCACTTTCAGCATCATTCATTTTCTCGTAGCAAGAAGATAATCTCTCCAAAGAAAAGGTGATCAAATTGACGAATTTGGACTTTTTTGATAGAACAAGTGCTTTTTCATAATATTTTGCCGCACTATCGAACGCATTCTTCTCATAATAAATATCCGCTCTATACGCTAGATTGTCCGCCCAGCTCAAGTCATTATGCTCCATTTTTCTGATCACATCACTCTGATCTAGTAATTCAAATGCTTTCTCAAACTCACCCAACTGACTGTAAACAACCGCTGCATTATTCAAACTATATGGAATACCTAAAGAATCATTGAACTGAAGACAAACTTCCAGCGATTTCAGATGATAATACAATGCACTATCTAGATCTGAAGACATACCCAAAAGCGTTCCGTAATTGTTATAGATTTTGGCTAAGTCCTTCCCTAATTCCTTTGACTTACTGATCTCAATAGCCATTCTGAAATATTCAAGACTTCGATCAAGTTGAATATGTTTAATCGAATAACCTAAATCTGCGTAGAGATTTGCCAATTTTTGGTAGTCATCAACTGATCTATAGTAGTCCACTGCCTTGAGCGAATAATCAAGCGCTTTTTCAATATCATGCAGGTAATGACTGATCAACGCCAGTCGTTCGAGAATGAGAGCTCGCTCATCCAATAATTTTAGCTGGGTAGCATCCTCTAAAGCAACCTCATATTCCGCTTTAAGAACTTCTAGATTTCCTATCACATCATTATACCCCAGCGAGCAGAGTTCTTCAATCCTCTCAACAGACTGTGACCAATTTGGTGAAAAAACTGACAAAAAAAACAAGACCAATATAAGCCTCTTGAACATACTAATGATAACTTTATGGGGTGTAAAGGATAAAAATAATCAATCTGATAGACAATGGATGTTTTGAATAAATATTCCGGTGAGAAAATTGGACAAATAGAGATTCTTACTCGTGAACAAATCGATCAAAAGATTACAAATGCCTCAGTCTTTTTTAAGGAAAACAAATGTTCTGAGATAACTGATCGAAAGATATGGATCAGTGCTATAATTAATGTACTTACTGATAATAAAAACTACCTTACCAACCTCATTTCAGAAGAGGCAGGAAAACCTCTATTTTATGCTAAAGTAGAACTGGACCGTTGCATTCGAACTGCTCAATTAGGATTGGAATATTTTGATCTTATCAAACCTCATCAAATATCTGTTGATTTAAAAAACACGAGTTTTGAAAGTAGTTTCACGCAGCGTTTTCCAATCGGAGTAATTTTTGGAATAAGTCCCTTCAATTTCCCATTAAACCTTGCTCTACACAAGATCATTCCTGCAATTGCGACAGGAAATAGCATCATCATCAAACCTTCCCCTTTAACTCCGCTGAGTTTGAATTTTCTAATTGAAAAAGTGAATAGCTCACTTCCTTCAGGTTTGCTAACCATTGTTAATTGCTCGGATACTGACGCAGAATACGTAGTGAAGCATCCGCTGATAAAAATGGTAACCTTTACAGGCAGTGACAAAGTTGGCTGGCACATAAAATCACTGATCCCCAAAAAAAAGGTCACACTTGAATTGGGAGGAAATGCTGCTGTATATATTGATCGATCAGCACATCTCAAAGGGCTTCCTTTGACGATTGCAAAAGCTGCAACTCTATACGCAGGACAAATATGTATTTCGACCCAGAGAATTTTCGTTCACGAAGAGATTTACAATCAATTCAAATCAGAGTTAATCGATGCTTTCAATTCGATCTCTTCTGGTGATCCGAAAGAAAACGCTACCAATGGTCCATTAATTGACTATGCTCATCTGAAACGGTTAACCGACTGGATCTCGGATGCTCAAGAGTCAGGAGCCAAAATATTGTGTGGAGGAAATAAAATATCCGAGTTCCCACCTCTTCTTTCTCCAACATTGATCGAAGGAGGCAGTGCTTCTATGAAACTTTTTACTGAAGAAGCATTCGGACCTGTTGCTGTTATTCAATCCGTAACAAACTTTCAGGAAGCAACTGAAATGATCAACAATAGTAAATACGGATTACAAGCTGGTATTTTCACCAATGATTTACAAGTCCAGAACTATATGTTCGAAAACCTGGAAGTAGGAGGAGTAATCTTCAATGGAGTTCCAGGTTTCAGAAAAGATGAAATGCCATACGGAGGAGTAAAAGATTCTGGTTTTGGTCGAGAAGGAATCTTTTATGCCATGGAAGAAATGACGGAAATCAAATTAGGTATTCGCTGAGGACTTCATTTATCTCTCTTTCTTCAGTCTCTAATCCCCTCAGGAATTTTCGGCTTTCTTCTGAATCTGGAAACATGATCTTATGATTCTTAGAGATTTCAACGTGCTCTATTCTTTTTACCAATTCCTCAGTCCTCGAACTGAAATACGTTTCTCGGAATCGCATCCATATATAGTCAATAGCCTCCTGACTTGGATGAAGATAATCGGAATCGTAAAAACGATAATCTCTTAATTCATCAAGCAGAATTTCATAGGCAGGAAAATAGAACACATTATTATTCTCCAATAGTTTATGAATCGCATGATGAAGTATCCCTTTGGACACATTATTCTCTCTTACACCATCCTTCCAATGCCTAACAGGACTCACTGTAAAAACCCATTTCACATCATTAAACTTGTCAATAATAGGCTGCCATTCCTCTAAGATTTCTTCTGCACCAAACAGTTTCTTATCAAAAAGTTGCTGTGGCTTTTTATGGCAGTTTGCCACTATTTCGTTTGTTTCCTTAAGGATATATCCCCATGCGGTACCCAATGTTACCCAAACTACAGTTGCATTTTCAATCTTATTACAAAAATCAACAGAAACATCATCAACTTTTGAAATTAACTCCTCCCTCGATTTACCGTAGATGGCTCCACCAAACTGCCAATGAAAAAAAACCGACTCTCCCGAAACCATATTCCCTCTGTCGACTCCTTTAAAAAGTGAAGACAACGCATTCGGATGAAAGATGGTCCCAAAAGGATTTAGCAACAGTTCGAACCGTGATAATTTCAGTTTCTTCCCAATGCTATCACTAAAGCATGAACCCAACGTGATCAATCTATCCGAGTGATCCAATTGAAAAGGAGAAGGCGCTATTTTGACTATTTTTCTAAACATTCATTTGAAAATACGATAAAATTTCATCTAAAAAATGGATTCACTCAGCACAAGTTTTAAACATATAAAGTAATTGTGTGGAAAAAAGCGCATTGTTAAGACAATATTAAGCCTGAAATTGCTTTACTTTTGTAGTCGTAAATTACAAAACACAAGATATGAACGAATTTGGATTAAAACCAAGCACTTCAAACCTAAAAGAATTAGGGTTAGGTAACGTTGCTAATGCCTTCTGGAACCTTACCCCAGCGGAACTAGTGGAGGAGACAATTTTGAATGGAATGGGTGTTCTTGCTGACACTGGAGCCATCGCAATTGACACCGGAGAATTTACTGGTAGATCTCCTAAGGACCGATTCATTGTATTAGATGAAAAAACCAAAGATGCTGTTTGGTGGGGAGACATCAACATCAAATTTGAATTGGACAATTACAAAAAGCTCTATGATAAAATAACTTCATATCTTCAGAACAAAGATGTTTACGTAAGAGATGCATATGCTTGTGCTGATGAAAAATACAGACTTAACATTCGTGTGATCACAGAATTTCCTTGGTCTAATCAATTCGCGAGTAATATGTTCCTTCGTCCAACTCAGGATGAATTAAAAGACTTCCAGCCAGAGTGGCACATCATTAATGCCCCTGGATTCTATGCTAATCCTGAAACTGATGGAACAAGACAACACAATTTTGCAATAATCAACTTTACTGATAAAACGATCATAATCGGTGGTACGGGTTATACAGGTGAGATTAAAAAAGGAATCTTCTCAGTATTGAATTTCATCCTTCCTCATGAGAAGAATGTACTTTCTATGCACTGCTCTGCTAACATCGGAAAGGATAATGATACAGCTGTTTTCTTTGGACTATCAGGAACTGGTAAGACAACTTTAAGTGCAGACCCTAATAGAAGATTGATTGGTGATGACGAGCATGGCTGGTCCGGTGATTCTGTATTTAACTTTGAAGGTGGATGTTATGCGAAATGTATTGACCTTTCTGCGGAGAAAGAACCACAGATTTGGGGAGCAATCAAATTCGGAGCGATCCTTGAGAACATTAACTTCTATGAAGGTACATCAACTGTTGATTTCGAAGATAAATCAAAAACAGAAAACACTAGAGTTAGTTACCCAATTGATTTTATTGACAACATCGCTGAAGGAAGTGTTGGTACAGCACCAAAAAACATCTTCTTTCTAACTGCTGATGCATTTGGTGTATTACCTCCGATCTCTAAATTAACCAAAGGTCAGGCAATGTATCATTTCATTTCTGGATATACAGCAAAAGTTGCGGGAACAGAAGCAGGGATCACGGAACCAAAAACAGCTTTTTCCGCTTGTTTTGGAGCACCTTTCCTACCGTTGCACCCAACGAAATATGCTGAAATGCTAGGAGAAAAAATGACAGCAGGCAACGTTAACGTTTGGTTGATCAATACTGGATGGTCAGGAGGTGCTTATGGTGTTGGAAACAGAATGAAGCTTTCTTACACTAGAGCAATGATTACTGCAGCTTTGGAAGGAGATTTAGATAATGTAGCGTATACTAATCATGAGGTTTTCGGATTGGCAATGCCAAACGATTGTCCGAACGTGCCTACAGAAGTTCTTAATCCTAAGAATACCTGGAAGGACAAAGCGGCTTACGATGAAACAGCAAATACACTTGCTCAGAAATTCGTTGACAACTTCACTAAATTTGCTGAATATGCTAATGAAGAGATCATGGCGGCAGCTCCTAAAGTAAACGCAACTGCTTAAATAGTTTATTGAATTCAGAGCGTCATTCATTTCGGTGAGTGACGCTTTTTTATTTTTTAATATGAAAATACTAATGGTTTGTTTAGGTAATATTTGTCGTTCCCCTCTCGCTCACGGCATACTCCAACACAAAGTAGATCAATTAGGATTGAATGCTCAGATCGATTCTGCCGGAACGAATGGATTCCACAATGGAGAGCTACCAGATAGCCGATCAATGGAGATCGCTTTGACCAAAGGTATTGACATTTCATACCAACGTTCAAGACAGATCAAACGAAGTGATCTTGCGAACTATGATCTGATTTACGTAATGGATTCTTCTAATTATAACAACGTTTTAAGATTAGCAAATAGTGAGCAAGAAAAAAACAAGATCATTATGATCATGAATGAACTAGAACCTGGAAGAAACATCAATGTTCCGGACCCATATTATGGAGGCGAAGAAGGTTTTAAAAATGTATATGAAATGCTAGATAAGGCTACCGATAAAATCATAGAGAAATATCTATAATTTGGTATTAACTTTAGCTCATGGAAAAAGGTCATTTATATTTATTACCTATGACATTGGGAGAAAGCCCGGTGAATGAAGTAATTCCCGATGCTGTTCTTAAACAGATAATTCAGTTCAAGTTTTTGGTAGTTGAGAATATTAAGACCACGAGAAGATATCTCAAAAAGATCAACAGAGAAGTCGACATTAATAGTATCACTTTTTTTGAATTAAATAAACATACCAAATCTGAAGAGATCAACTCTTTTCTAAATCCTTGTTATGAAGGTAATCATGTAGGTATTATTTCTGAAGCCGGATGTCCAGCTGTAGCTGATCCAGGAAGTGTATTGGTTGCAATAGCTCATAAAAGAGAAATTAAAGTTATTCCATTTGTTGGCCCGAATTCAATCCTCATGGCTTTGATGGGAAGTGGATTCAACGGACAATCTTTTAAATTCTCTGGATACCTCGATCATGATAAAGCCAGGCGGAAACATCAAATTCGAGACCTTGAGTCAGATGCAAGAAAAGGAACAACTCAGTTGTTTATGGAAACCCCCTTTCGCAATCAACAATTCTTGGAAGATCTACTTTCATCCTTACACCCCGATTCATTGTTATGTATTGCTGCTGACATTACTCTTGAAACAGAGTTCATTCAAACACATCCGGTACATTTCTGGAAAAAAAACCTCCCTAACCTACATAAGCGGCCATGTATTTTTGCCATAGGTTAAAACCATATCTCACATGAGATGGCTTTATGATCGGATAGTTTTTCCTTGTGCGTAGTAAAGTTTCTACTATCAATCCCTTTACTATGAAAAATATAATCTATCCGATTGATAGGCATGATGCGATTGAAGATATTTTCACCAACGTAGGTACTTCCAATACCTGAACCTGATATCATAAATGCATCATTCAAGTCCTTTACCACTTGGTTATAAGCAAATGAATTTGGAGTATCATTAAGATCAACGCATAAAACCATTCGATGTGGAGTTTGATCTATAAATACCTTCAGTACTTCTAATTGTTCCGTTCTTCGATAGAACCCCCTTGTCATTCTTGTAAAAATATCCTGTTCGGCTTGCTTCTGGTAGGACCATATTTTGTTATCATTTCCACCAATCAATTGATAATCCGCATTCTGAAGTCGCATCGAACCAATATGAGCATTAATGATCCTGACCGTATCATTAGCTTTAACAATATCTATCCAGGAAATATGGTTGTTCTCATCATTCTCAAATACAACATAGCCGGAGTCAATAAAAGGATATTTTGAAAATATTGCTGATCCAAATAGGTTATTATCAATCCCATTCTTTTCCCTTGCTGATGTAGTAATATGCTCAAAACAATACCCATACCCTACTTCATTTTCAAGAAATTCTCGCACCGAAAAATGCACACCAACTCCTCTATAATACTCCTGAAAACAAACCACATCAACATCCTCATTTTTGATGAACTCCTGGATCTGATCCTTGCTTTTCAAATTACCTGTCCAGTTATATAGGTCAAATAACCGAACATTAAAACTCATCACTCTTAATGACTGATCTTGATCCGATGAAGGTTGAAAAATGGTGAATTGAAATGTTCTACTGAATGATAAAAGACCCAACATTATAGCTGCTGCTGAGTATAAAAAAACATGTTTTCTCCATAGAACCCAATAGATACAAAAGATCAGATTGACCCCTGCAAAAATCGGATAAGCCAATCCCATATAAGCAAAGAAAACGGATGTTTTAGGACTTATAAAGGGAGCCGAATAACTAATGAGAAGTGCTAGAACGAAAACCATATTCAACAACAACATAAGTTTGTTGAAAGCATTGAGTTTTTGAAATGTAGCTGATAAATAATCTCTCATTTCAGCGAAGATAAGTTGTTTCCAGGAAATGATTTTACCACATTAGACCAACAAAATAGATCTATAGTTCCGAGTATCAAATCTTTAGACGGAAACACAAAATAACTAGAACTTATTAAGGAACTCCTTTTCCTCCTTTGTCAGACCGTCATATCCTTTATGTTTAATCTTATCAAGGATCTTATCCAATCGTTCCTGCTGAGCCGCTTTCGAAGCATTATAGTCATAGTCGTTTCTAGGTGGTTTTTCTTCTTTCTTCGATTCCCTGAAACTAGAATATTTGACCTTCATTTTAGGCTTTTTACTTCGGTTTCCACTAAAAACTCCTTGCAGATTATCGATCCACCGAAGAATATCAGTTCCCTTCTTGTAATAATACATACTAAGAAAACCTAATACTCCCCCTCCTACATGAGCAAAATGAGCAACTCCATCCAATTCACTTAGCCTTAAAAACTCCAGAACAAATAATAGACCTACTATATAGATCAGTTTTGCCGGGATCACACCAAAGATCATAACCTCCAGTTTTGGATTGTAAGTAATTAGAGCAACAGAAATGGCGAATACAGCACCTGATGCACCAATAATGTAATAATCTGGCATTGCTTGAAACAGCGGAAATGCATGTTTTGCAGTTATCTGAATAACAGTTCCAATCAACCCTCCCAATAAATACAACGAAAGGATCTTTTTCTTACCTAAATATTGTTCCAACATTCCTCCCAAGAAGAATAAATAAAGCATATTGGATAGTAAATGAAAGAAACTGACATGAACGAACGAATTTGTGATCAAGGTCCATGGCTTGTACAGAATGGAAGTTAAATCAGTATTTACAGCTA
Source organism: Flavobacteriales bacterium (assembly GCA_020635565.1). Lineage (GTDB taxonomy): Bacteria > Bacteroidota > Bacteroidia > Flavobacteriales_D > Parvicellaceae > Parvicella. The sequence goes on from JACJZN010000006.1 coordinate 724,680, forward strand.
GCAAGGAATATGGAATAGATAGAACTTGATTGTTAAGTACCAATTCTCCAATCACCGTTAGAATTTGCAACAAAAGAAAAACTCCAATATTGATGTAAAGCAAGGTAAGGTACATCCCTCCTTGTTTAAGTTGATATTTGATATTATCCAATATTGAAGCCATCAATAAAATCTATCTTTCTTTTTCTGCCAATAGTAAACTAGGATAAAACCAAACAATGCCCCCCCCAAATGAGCAAAATGAGCGACATTGTCATACGGGTTATTAGCGAATCCTAAATAGAGCTCTATCGCTGCATAACCAAGTACAAACCACTTTGCTTTAATCGGAATGGGTGGAAACATCAACATTAGTTCTGTATTTGGAAACAAGTATGCGAAACCGGCTAATATTCCAAACACAGCTCCAGAAGCTCCTACCATTGGAGTATTCAGCATTCCATTCAACACTCCCATGTCCGGATCTATATAGTTACTTCCTCTTGCGAACAGCTCACTTCCATTTTGGAATACATAATCCACCACTTCAGGATTCATTGTAGCAACCAAACTCTCCACTCTGAGATAAACCACCAATCCATGAAGCAAAGCTGCTCCCAAAGCTGAAACAAAATAGAACAGTAAAAATCGCTCATGCCCCCATACTCTTTCCAGATGAGAACCAAACATCACTAATGCAAACATATTGAACAGCAGGTGCGTGATAGATTGGGTACTATGCATAAAAAAATGCGTCACCAATTGCCATGGTCTAAAGGCTTCGGATTGAAAAGGATACAACGCTAAATTGTCATTTACCCAAGGAATGGCATATTGTGCCACTAGCATCAAGACGTTGATAATCAACAAATTCTTGACAACAGGCTGCATATTTCTAAAGATCTGATCTAACATCTACCCAAATTTTTCATCAATTTCTGACTCCTCCATTCTCACCACGATTTTATTCCCTTTGAAGTCATATTCACTGCTTTCGCATCCAAAAAGTTCATCAATCAAAGTGCTCATTTCTTCTAGAGACAACTGCTTACCTCTTCTAATACTCCCACTCTTTGCAAGGCTCCATGCCATATTCTCTTTCTCTTTACTGATCAACGTTGCGTTATCTTTGCACTGTTCAAGAAACCTCTCCACAACACTAGACAACTCTTCTTCTTCCATACATACCGGCACACCGTTAACCGTAATTGTATTCTTCCCTAGACTTTCCATATCAAATCCCAGAGCATTTATTTCCGGTAATAACTCCATTAGCACCGTATAGTCCGTTGTATCCAATTCTATCATTTGAGGAAACAATAACCTCTGCGTCATAATGTCTCCACTTTTGATCATTTTCCTGAAGCGTTCAAACAGAACCTGACAATGCGCTCGATGCTGATCGATAATGATCAAACTTCTTCTTACCTGCGTCAATATATATTTACCATGAAGTTGAGAGGTCTTCTCTGCTCCATACGTTTGTCTTCCTGTCGAATTTCGTTCCAATTCAGTACTCTCTGAAAATTTGTCAGACATTGACAATTGCTCCGCATGAGATACTACGTTTGCCAACATATCCAGATTAGCCTCAATCTCTTGAGCAGATTGACGTATCTGATAGCTGTTCCCTCCTGACTTATGACTTCTGTTTTCATGAGGAGTTGTACTAACCTTGAACGGATTGAATGTTGGATCCACGGATATCTTTGGCTCAATTACCATTTTGTCTTTAGGAAGTGGAGGAACATTAAATGAATTCTCTTGATTAAAATCAATCGTTGGAGAAATATTAAACTTGCCCAAAGAATTGCGGACCGCACTATTGATAATCGCATACATTGACTTATCATCCTCAAACTTTACTTCTGTTTTGGTTGGATGAATATTGATATCTATGGTCTTAGGATCAAGCTCCATGAAAATGAAATACGAAGCAAACTGGTCCTTATTCAATAATTGATCGTATGCTCTGGTGACTGAATTATGTAAATAGTGATTCTTTATAAATCGGTTATTCACAAAGAAGAACTGCTCTCCCCTAGTCCTTTTACAATGTTCCGGTTTCACCACGTAGCCAGACAAATTGACAATAGTTGTATTTTCTTCAATAGGAACTAATCTCTCATTGTAGCGCTTTCCAAAAATGCCTACAATTCGCTGTCTGTGATTTCCAGGAGGAAGATTAAACACTTCTGCTCCATTATTATGAAAGGTGAAATGAACATCTGGATGAGCGAGTGCTACTCGCTCAATCTCATCAATAATATGTCTGGTTTCAACCACGTTTGATTTTAGAAAATTCCTCCGCGCTGGAACATTGAAAAACAGGTTTTTAACCATAAAATTGGAACCAGCCGAACAATTAACATGACTCTGCTCTATGATCTTACTCCCCTCTATCTTCAGCACAGTACCTAGCTCCACCTCCACTTGACGCGTCTTCAATTCAACCTGAGCCACTGCAGCAATCGAAGCTAATGCTTCCCCCCTAAACCCTTTCGTTCTAATATTGAAAAGATCATCCGATGTCGAAATCTTCGAGGTAGCATGTCTTTCAAATGCCATCCTTGCATCTGTTTCAGTCATCCCACAGCCATTATCTATCACTTGGATCAAGGTCTTACCCGCATCTTTGATAACAACGTCAACTTTAGTTGCTCCAGAATCAATGGCATTCTCAATCAACTCTTTAATAGCCGAGGCAGGACGCTGAACCACCTCACCTGCAGCAATCTGGTTAGCAATGTTTTCCGATAAAAGTTTGATTATATCCGGCATGTCCTAAATTGAGAACGCGAAGTTAAAGGATTTTCGCTAGGAAGCCATCTAAGTTGGCAAAAACGAAATAGGCTATAGTCAATAAAAGTCCCAAAATAATCAGCATACGGATGGTACTATTCCATTTCTTCATAGAATCCATTGCTGTTTTACTTTCCTTGAACTGATCACGCATCCTGATCTCCCTTTTTAACTCATCATCCCCCTCTTCTATACCGTACTTCACTTTAGCCATTTGCACACGCTTATCCAACTCCTCTTTCTCCGGATTATAATACATTGGAGAATAGTGAAACTGTCTATTTTTATTTATTTTGCTAAAGCTTGGAAATTTCATAACAACCACAAATTTAGTCGAAATGGAAATGGATTGCAAAAACTATTGCACCAAAGGTTGAATTGTTAGAAGTAAAGGTAAAAATCTTTTCCTAGAGCCTTATATTCATCCGTATAATCGTGACGTTTTATGCCCGTTTCGATTATCAATTGGGATAATTCCATTTCCTCTTCTGAATTAGAAAATTCAAGAAGAAGACGATGAGGTGCCTTTTGAGGAATCGGGAAAACCACACATTTGCGAGTAAGAAAATAACCTTCCAAAGTGGCTTGATTAATCGCTTCCAAACCGTTTTCATAAGGTAATACCAAACTTATTTTCCCCCCTTTTACTAAATTATTAGATCCAAAGCTCAGAATATCTCTGTAATGCAAAGAATCTGTATGTCTTGCAAAATTTCTAGCATCATCAACAGAAACCTGACTATTCTCAAAGAACGGAGGGTTTGAAACGATGTGATCCAACTTAACATTTGGAACAAAATCCTGTAAACAAGTTTGAAGAATTGTGATTCGAGACGACCAAGAGCCATCGAGTTTTGATACGTTCTCAGTGGCATCAAGAAACGCACCATTCTCAACATCAATACCTATAATATTAGCATTTGAATTTTTCTGAGCACATATGGCCGTTAACACACCTGATCCACATCCTACATCCAAAATTTGATTGGAAGTTGAAACATTAGCCCAACACCCAAGCATCGTGCCATCAGTTCCTACCTTCATGGCACTTCGCTTATCTTCAATAACAAACTTCTTGTAACGAAACAACCTAGAATACTTTCGTTATTTCAGAATAAGAGTCCAATTCACCCTTCTTATCATAACTCTCAGATCTAACCACACCAATGCCTTCTGACAAAAATGAAATGCTCTTCACTTCACGTTCTATAAAACCCATTTTAACATAAGAAGTTTGCTCTATCTTGAAGCAATCATAAGTCCCTGAAGCTGTAGTTATACTCTCCTTACCTAATACTTTACGGTTTTTAATGATTGTGGTTGTATTCATAACTTGAATCCCATTCATTTTGGCAGTCATAGTCATCTGTGCATCTTTCAAATCTTGTCCAACTTCTAATTCATTCGGAAATTCCATATCCTCCATATCTAATTCCACCTCCATAGACTCTACGCTTTGCATTTGTTCCATCTGTTCTGCAGGCAGAAAAAAGGTCATTCCCATTTTGAATGTTGTCCCATCGCAAGAAATATCAAAACTCGTGGTAATCTCGTCTTTTCCATCAGTAGATACAATATCTACTTTTGCAGTAGTCAAACCATTTTCATTTACTACAGAAGAAACCGTATTTACAGATTTTCCCTCTTCCTTTCCTTTTTTATTGAAATTTGTCACCTCCCACTTGTATCCCTCTTTCATTGGAATAAAGTTCCCACATTCTTGAGCGGAATAGTTACCTATAAAAAACAGCATCATGATGATGCTGCTCAAAACTCTATTTAATTTCATAACTCCTAATTAGTTCATTCCTGGAAACGATTCCACTAACTGTACTTTCAGATCAGGAAAGGATGTAACCACCTGAACTTCAAAATCAGGAAAAGATTCCACAATCTGCCATTCTCCACAATCATCTGGAAAAGAAGTAACATGCTTCACCTTAATATCAGGGAATGAAGTCACATATTGGATCTTAATATCCGGAAATGAGGTTACAAACTTTACTTTACCTTTTAATTGAATCCCTTTGAACGAACAATCTGCAGTAGCAGAGAAATACTCAAATGCATCTTTCTTCTCCTCAGCTGTTAAGTCCTGAATTGAAGTTTTGTAAACTCCATCGTATTCAGCCATTGAATAAGTTCTCTTTGCTTTGTGAAAAGAAAAAGACATTGCTGTAATCGCAGATACAGCCAGTAACGAGATGGTAAATATTTTTTTCATTTTAATCCTTTTTGGTTCGGTGTAACAAATATACAAATTTCGTGCTAAACTTTTCGTGTAGTAGATAAACTTAATATTCAATATCTTTGCCCCAAGCAATGAGATTATGAAAGACTTGACGAAAGAGAATATACTGGAAGCACTTAAGAAAGTTATCGAGCCTGATCTTGGGAAGGATATCGTTTCTCAAGAACTTGTATCAGACCTAACTGTTGATAAACAAGCTGTATCCTTCAAAGTGGCTATTCAAAATGCTGCCATGCACTCGCGTAACCGCATGAAGGAAGCATGTGAATTTGCAATTGAAAGAGCCTTCGGCAAGGACATCAAAGTTATTTGTGAGATTGTTGCTATGAAAAAGGCAGAAGCAAATGTTTCCAAAGTAAAAGGAATAAAGAATATCGTTGCTGTAGCTAGTGGTAAAGGAGGCGTGGGTAAATCTACAGTAACAGCAAATCTTGCGGTTGGCCTTGCTCAAAAAGGTTATAAAGTAGGTTTAGTGGATGCCGATATATATGGACCATCTCAACCTCTCATGTTTGATGTTCAACATGAAAAACCAGTTGGTCGTGCGGTAGACGGCAAACAACTTATTGTTCCGGTTGAAAGCTATGGTGTGAAAATATTATCGATAGGATTCTTTGCTGATGTTAATCAAGCAGTGATCTGGAGAGGCGCAATGGCAACAAAGGCTCTTTCGCAAATGATCTTCGATGCTGATTGGGGAGAGCTGGACTATTTATTGATCGATCTTCCTCCGGGCACAGGAGATATCCATTTAACACTTGTTCAAAGTCTGCCGATAACAGGTGCTGTTATTGTTTCAACACCACAAAATATTGCGCTTGCTGATGCTCGAAAGGGAGTTAGCATGTTTCAGCTGGATACGATCAATGTACCCGTATTGGGAATCATTGAAAACATGGCATGGTTTACACCAGCAGAACTCCCAGACAATAAATACTATATTTTTGGGAATGAAGGAGCCAAACATCTAGCTGCTCAATTGGATGTTCCATTATTGGGTCAAATCCCATTGGTACAAAGCATCAGAGAAAGTGGTGACGCAGGTCGACCAGCAATTCTTCAAGGAACTACACCAAATGCGATTGCTTTTAAAGAGATGACAGACAATGTGATCGAACAAATTGAATTGAGAAATCAATCTTTAGCCCCTACTGAAGTTGTAAAAGTGGAATATGGAGCTCCAAAATGCTCCAGTTAATGTAACTTTGCTTTATGCTTGAAGAAAAAGTAAATGCGGCAATCGAACAACTACGTCCTTATCTGCACAGTGATGGTGGTGATATGGAACTTGTAGAAATCACCAATGATAATATCGTTCGTGTTAAATTAATCGGAGCTTGTAAGACATGTACAATGAGTGCTATGACGCTCAAAGCAGGTCTTGAAGAAGCTTTAAAAATATCTGCTCCACAAATTAAAAAGGTAGAAGCTGTTTAGCATTGTATTCATCTCTAACACTTAGTCACTTGAAGACAATTTACGCCTTATTCTTATTCCTTGTATTGTTTTCAATGGCAAGCTGCGGAAAATCGGATTGCATAGCTAAATCAGCGTCAGATTGTATTTGTACGTTGCAATACGAACCAGTATGCGGTTGTGACAATAAAACCTACGGAAATCCCTGCGAGGCTTCATGCGCAGAGGTCGAATACAAAACAGGAAAATGTCCTTGACACATCAATCTTCCAAAACATCCCAAGTGTGATCTGCAAGCAACCTTACCGTTGCTACAAAAATAAAAGGACACCCTTTTCTTCCCCAATCTTTGGGATGAATCAAAGATAATACGTGACCTCCAGCATCTTTTTCATATAAATGATAGATGTGATTAATTAACGGCTGAAAACGCATTTCTGCACCATATATCCGCTGTGAAATTTCAACCCTTTTCTGTATTCTAGACGCCTGAGAGGCCAACAATTCCATTTGTTGTTTTATTTGATGAAGCTGCATATCTGTCTGATGCTCCATTGCAGACAAAGCTTGTCCCTTCATTTGGCCTTCCTTAGTAGGAGCCACAGGAAAACTCCCTCTATGATGTCCGTAGGCAAGTGTTCCCGGAGTTTCGGTAACATTTTCCGGATCGATCGGATTCACTATATCTTTCTTTTTATTGCTCATCAACTCAAAATTACAGCTAATTAAATGTTCAGGCAAATCAATTGTACTAATTTTAAGCCTACAAAAGCAAATTCATTGGAAGCAGGCTCTTCATTATTGAAAATCTATAAATCATCTGCAGGAAGTGGCAAAACCTATCAACTGGTCTTGAACTACTTAACACTTGTCCTAAAATCAAATAATCCGGATAAGTTTAAGCGTATCCTAGCGATCACGTTTACAAATAAAGCAGCCCAGGAAATGAAAGCGCGAGTGTTAAGCGGGCTTAGAAAACTTATTGATGGAAAGGACACGCAGTTTATTGACGACTATATCAAAAGTACGGGATTGCCTGCACATGAATTGGAAGAAAAAGCCAAAATTCTTTTATCGAATATTCTTCATAATTACGGCAATCTTCACATCCTTACTATTGATAAATTTGTACACAAGATTATTCGATCATTCTCCAAAGAACTTGGACTTACCACTAACTTTGAACTCACCTTTGACTTCGAATCAATAACAACCAGATGCGTTGATGAGGTTCTTCAGGACCTTGGAAATGATGAACAGCTTACTAAAATTCTGATTGAGTATTATCGACAACTGATTGATCAGGAAAACAACCCGAATATTGAGAAAGCACTTATCGAACGTGCCAAGATTCTCAATCAAGAAGAGGCTATTGAAAAACTCGCCTTTTATACTGATAAAAATCTCGATTTTTTCGTAAATATCCGCAAAGATATTAGAGGAAAAATAAAGGAGTTAATTCAAAGCGCTCTTCAAAATAAAAAAAGAATTATACAGCTTTTTGGAGATGAGCTAGACTTTATAAAAAATGGATCAACAAAAGCCTTTAACTCCATTTTAATTGGATGGGAAAACTCGATGATACCTGAACCTTATTCTGAAAGTCAGCTTACAAAAGCTACTAATGAGGAATGGTTATCTAATTCCAAGGCCAAAACACTTCCCAATTTGGTTAGTTTACTTGAAGTTCATGGATCTGAATTAAGTGAAAGGCTGATCAATATTAATAAAGTCATTCTAAAAATTTCCTTTCTGGAAAATCTAGACAGGAACATAATGTCTTTCGCTTTACTGAATGACGTACAGCAACAACTCAACAACTATAAGAAAGACAACAACGTTGTTTTCATTGGCGAATTGAATAGGATCATTACCGACATAATCGGTAAAGAATCCGCCCCTTACATTTATGAAAAAATCGGAACTCGATTCGAAAACTACTTCGTAGATGAATTTCAGGACACCTCTGAATTACAGTGGAAAAATCTAGTTCCATTGATCCATGACTCCTTATCGAACGGAAATGAAAACTTGATCGTTGGAGATGCCAAACAGTCGATCTACAGATGGCGAGGAGGAAACGCTCAGCAGTTCATTGACCTACCAATTATCAACTTTAACATGGTAGACATCGAAGACATCAACCGGAGTTTTGATTATCACAAATTCGTGGATAAACTCGATGATAATTATCGATCTTCCCAATCCATCATAACATTCAACAATTGGTATTTCCAAGGTATTAGAGATCTTTCAGACAGTACACTTATCAGTAAGATTTATTCTGATGCTTTTCAAAATCAGAAACGTCAACTTAATGGTTATGTAGAGGTGGTCATAAAAAAACCATCTGCCGAATACAATATTGAAGCGCCCTACGACATAGATCTGATCAGACAGATTAATGACTGTTTAGAAGATGGCTATTCCTTCAAAGACATTTGTATTCTTGTAAGAACGAACAAAGGTGGTTCTGAAATCGCTCAATTCCTTATGGAAAAGGACATCCCAGTAACTTCTCAGGACAGTTTATTATTGGGTGAATCTGAACTGATAAAATTATTACATGCCTTGCTAATGGTTCTACACCATGAAACCGAAGAAAATGTATTGAGGTTATTTTCACATTTCAGATCAAGGTCTTTGATGGAATTATTCGAGTCATATCGAATCCCATCTGATAAAAACACTTTTTACAATTCGGGATACGATCTTGGAAAATTCCTCCAATTGGAAATTCCTTCGTTCAACAGAAATTTTTACTCACAGCTTTCCATTTTTGATCAATTAGATTATTTGATCAAAATTCTTGACATTTCAAGAGAAGACCTTTATGTGGATAGACTTTTGAACGCCACACATGAATTTCAACAACGTTTCGGGCACCAAACTAGTCGATTCCTGAATTATCTGCAAGACAAGATACTGGGAAGCAGCGTGGTTCCATCTGAGTCATCAAATGCCGTTAACGTCATGACTATCCATAAGTCGAAGGGACTTCAATTCCCTGTTGTGATCATCCCAAAGAAAATAGACAACAACGATCAAGATAACATTTGGTTATCCGGAAACAGCATCTCTGATCTTGGATTGACATCTATTCATATGAGACCATCAAAGGATGCTCCAGATGAGGAAATTAAAACTCTTCAGGAAGAACACAAGGAACTTATCGCTATTGACATTCTCAACATGATTTATGTGGCCTACACAAGAGCAGAAGATCGATTGTACATTCATTTTGTGGAATACAATTCTTCTAATTCCGTCAAACAACAAATCGGGTTAATTGAGAGTCACCCAGAATATAATTCAGAAAAAGCACTACTGACCATCGGCAAACGTGAAAATAACACCAATGAAATCAAGGCAAGTGCGAAGTTGGATTTTGTTATTTCAACTAAAAACACCATTAACTGGAGAGAAATACTAATTCTAGCGACTACACCTTCCAACTTAACTGATGATTCAACTAATTTCAACGAAAAAAATTGGGGAATTACAATCCATAAAATACTTCAGGAAATAAATAATCTAAAAAACTGGGAGAACTCTATCAGTAGATTTGTTCAAAAAAATAAAGAGTGGATTTCCTATAAAGAAGATATCCGTCAAGTTATAGCCCAATATGTAGATAACGACATTATAAAGGAACTTTACAATGACATTATTGAGTTTTATTCTGAAAGGGACCTCGGAGCTGGAACAGGAAAAATACTTCGTCCAGATAAAGTAATTATCAAAAACCATGAAACTATTGTCATCGACTTTAAAACGGGCAATGCGTTACCTAAGCATAAAGAACAAATACTAAGCTATGGTGAAGTCCTTCGAAGGATCTACAATCAACCTATTAAGTTGTATTTAATATATTTGTCGAACAACAAAATCACTGTTCTTCATGTTTGATCAAATTAGAAGCGATTTAAGAATAAAGCCTCGGGTGAGTGCTGTACTTATTATTACAGCAATTATCATGACGTTGGCGTTGATTATTGAGCCACAGTTAAGACTAAACTATGGAGTTCATGATTCTCTAGGAGTTTCATTTGCAACCAGAATGACAGTTCCATTCTGTCATGGTTATAGCACAATGACTACTATCGTCCATTTATTAGCGAATGTAATCCTGTTCTATTTTGTGGCCTCGTTTCTAGAGAAGATCTTGGGAAGTTTTCGTTTCCTGATCGCTACTCTTGTTTCATACACTGCTTATATTCTTATTCATAGGTTTTTACTAATGATCGGACATGGACTAACCCCTATTATCATGACCTATTCTGGAATGATGTTCATCGTTCTATTTGAAGGTAGATTCGTTAAAACCAATACGGTATTTGATCACTACTATAAAACACTTTGGGGCGTACAGATTTTGTTGTGGATAATTGCACCTTTTGTTTTTTCAATTATCCCGATTTACTTTGATGCTCAGGCAGATGCCGTTGGAAAAATCATACTTGGAAATACAGCTCATCTTGTATGTGGGGTTATTGGTATTATACTGGGATTCATTTTTAGAGGACACATTCGAAAAAAACTGGTGCAGTATACACGAAAAAAGTACATTAAACATGATCCAATTGATAATTGGTCATGGTATTTAAGCTTTGGTTTTTTCGGATTCTTAATTCTTAAGTTCTTTTTCTTCTAAAAGAATCTTTGAAATACAAAAAACATTCCTATATTTGCAGCCCTTAAAAAATTTAAACAACACGAATATGTACGCAATTGTAGAGATAGCAGGGCAACAATTCAAAGTAGCAAAAGATCAGCGTTTGTTCGTTCATCGTCTAGAAGGAAAAGAAGGAGACAAAGTAGAATTTGATCAAGTTCTTTTGATAGACAATGGAGGAAATGTAAACGTTGGCGCCCCAGCTGTAGCAGGTGCTTTAGTTAAAGCAACCATCGAACGTCACGTTCAAGGAGACAAAGTGATCGTTTTCAAAAAGAAAAGAAGAAAAGGTTACCAAAAATCAAACGGACACAGACAAAAATTCACTGAAATTCTAATCGCTGATATTTTGGCTAGCGGAGCTAAGAAAGCTGCTGCTCCAAAAGCTGAGAAAGCAACTGAAGGAAAGAAGAAGCTAAAGCGGAAGCATCTTCAGACATTAACAGCATGACTGTTGCTGAATTGAAAGATCTTGCGAAAGAAAAAGGAATTGAAGGATATACTTCAATGAAAAAAGCTGAATTAATTGCTGCATTAAGCTAATTATAAATTAACGAATTTAAAATCGAAATAAAATGGCACACAAGAAAGGAGTCGGTAGTTCGAAAAACGGTCGTGAATCTCATTCAAAGAGATTAGGTATCAAATTGTTCGGTGGACAAGCAGTTATTGCTGGTAACATCATCGTTCGTCAAAGAGGTACTCAACACAATCCAGGAGAAAATGTAGGAATTGGTAAAGACCATACTTTATTTGCTCTTACTGACGGAATTGTTCAGTTTAGAAAAAAAGCAAACAACAAATCTTACGTTTCTGTTGTTCCTGCTGAATAATTGAGATTAGAATTTAATTCTATTTTAACCCATATTTTATCAAAACCCTGACGATATCGTCAGGGTTTTTTTTTGTTATTTTACACTTCGAAAAAAGAATTGATTTAAACAATAGTTAGACATGCTTGAACTTACCAGAATTAGAGAAAGTAAAGACCAAATAGCGGAAGCGCTAAAAGTTAGAAACATTGATGCTGATGCAGATTTAGCAAAAGTAATCGCGTTGGATGAAGAAAGAAGAGCAACTCAACATCAAATGGATACAGAGTTACAGGAATTGAATTCACTTTCAAAAGAAATTGGCGAGCTATTTAAATCAGGAAAAGCAGCAGACGCAAGTGAATTGAAAGATAAAACTGCTGCTCTCAAGGAGAACTCAGGCAAATTAAAAACTAAACTACAGGAGATCGAAGATGCGATCAATGAGATCCTTTATAGAATACCTAACGTTCCCAACCCGTTAGTTCCAAAAGGGAATAGTGATCAAGACAATGAGATCGTTGCTGAACACGGCCTAAAACCAACTCTTTATAGTGGTGCGGTTCCTCATTGGGAACTCATCAAGGATTATAACTTAATTGACTTCGAATTAGGAGTAAAAATCACTGGAGCAGGATTCCCTGTGTATAGAGGAAAAGGAGCAAGATTGCAACGAGCTTTGATCAATTTCTTTCTAGATGAAGCAATTAAAGCTGGATACGAAGAAGTAATTCCACCACACTTGGTTAATGCAGATTCCGGATTTGGAACAGGTCAGCTACCTGACAAAGAAGGTCAAATGTATCATTGCACAGAAGATAACCTCTATCTCATCCCAACTGCAGAAGTTCCAATCACAAACATCTACAGAAATGTTGTTCTAAAAGACACTGACTTCCCAATTAAAAATGTAGGATACACTCCTTGTTTTAGAAGAGAAGCTGGTTCATGGGGAAGTCATGTAAGAGGATTAAATCGTTTACATCAGTTCGACAAAGTTGAAATTGTTCAATTGTCACATCCAGACAAGAGTTACGACACGCTAACTGAAATGGTGAATCATGTAAAGGGACTTCTAGACAAACTAGAATTACCGTATCGTGTTGCAAGACTTTGTGGAGGAGACCTAGGATTTACCTCTGCTCTAACATATGATATGGAAGTATTTTCTGCTGCACAAGAAAGATGGCTTGAGGTAAGTTCCATTAGTAACTTTGAAACTTTCCAGGCAAATCGTCTGAAATTAAGATTCAAAGAAGGAAGTGACAAACCAAAATTAGCACACACTCTAAATGGATCAGCATTAGCTTTACCCAGGATCATGGCTGCTATTCTGGAGAACAACCAAACTGAAAACGGCATCAACATTCCGAAAGTTTTGGTACCTTACACAGGATTTGATAAGATCAACTAATAAAGAAACGATTATGAAAATTTGGAGTTATGGTGTCATGATTCTTTTAACTCTCCTGTCGGTTTCGTGTGGAAACCCATATGAAAAGGAGATTAAGGAAGTTACAGAAATGCAGGAGGTACTTATCGGAGTTAAACAAACTTACAGCCAAGTAGACATTGCAAAAGTTAACTTCGCGATGGAATCCTACTTGAAGAACATGGATCAGATCAAGACCTATTACAAACCAGATAGTATCGATCAAAACATCACCAACCTGATCAATTTTTACAAAGGAATTAAAATCAGTGCGAAAGGTTTTGAAGATGAATATTTCGCAGTTGGCATACAAATTGAATTCATAGACAAACAATTGAATACGCTAAAAAAAGACATGGAGAACAATGCCGATTTTAATGATAGCCTTTCTATCTTCTTAGAGAACGAACATAAAAATCTGGAAGAGCTTAGCGGAGAAATCGGTACGTTAATGTACAATTATGACTATATCATAAGTGTTCATGATTCCGTGGCATCAAAAGTTCAGAACATCTTATTAGAAAATGTGGAATAAATGGATCATATCATTTTGTCTTATTATCTTAACTGTTCTTAGCTCCGCTCAGACAGAAATGGATAGACAGCTTGCTTTCAGCTATTACAGCGAAGGCAAGTTTGATAAAGCCATCATTTATTTTGAGAAGATCTACCCCACAGATAATTCATCAGAAATCTTCGACCCTTATTTTGAAAGCTTAGTCTACCTTGAAGATTACAAAGAAGCACATAAGCTAGTTAAGAAGCAGAAAAAATCCGATCCAGATGATCTTAGCTTGTTTGTTTTCGATGGTCTTGTATATGAGAAAGAAATGGACATTGCTAAAGCCGATGAATCCTATCAACAAGCAATCAGTTCAATTCAGAAAACAACCCCTTTTAAATCAATAAGTGGGCTAGCAAAAGCATTCGAAAAAAGAAACATGTTGGATCACGCCATTGCTACCTATCAGGAAGCGAGCAAGTATGCCGGATCAAACAACATGTACTTGAGGAATATTGCTCTTCTTTATGGCAGACAAGGTAAAATTGATTTGATGGTCAATTCACTACTTGATGTTATCCACGATGACGAAAGATATCTTGTTTCCATACAAAGCACACTGTCAAACAGTATTGATTTTAAATCAAATTATGCCGGAGTAGACACTGTTAAAACCAACCTTATTAAACGTACTCAAGCTTATCCCAATAAAACGGTTTACAACGAAATGCTGGCCTGGGTTTATATGCTTACCGAGAATTATACTGGTGCATTTATTCAACTCAAAGCGCTAGACAAGAAGGAAAACAATGACGGATTGAGGATTAAAGATTTGGGAATAACCTGTATTAATAATGAACAATACGAACAGGCAATCAAATGCTTTGACTACGTGATCGAATTGGGCGATAAAAAACCCTATTATAGAGAAGCAAAGATTTATAAAGTTTCCGCACTTAAGAAGAAGGTTTTGGAAAAAGGATCCTACACTCAGGATGACTTGTTAGAACTAAAATCGAACTACCTTGAATCCATTGACCAATTGGGAAAAAGTTCGTTTACAGCTCAACTTTATCGAGAATTAGCTCACTTGGAAGGATATTACCTAAACAACCCTAAAGAAGGTATCAACATATTGGAAGACCTACTATCCGTTGCTGGATTAAACCAAATGACCTTAGGAGAAATCAAAATAGAATTAGGTGATCTGATGGTGGTAGACGAGAGAATTTGGGATGCTTCTCTCCTATTCATGCAGGTAGAAAAAGCTTTCAAGGAAGACAAGATCGGTCATCTTGCAAAATTCAAAGCTGCTCAAGTCTTCTATTATGCAGGAGATTTTGAATTTGCTCAAGGACAACTCGATGTTTTAAAAGCATCAACTTCTAAATTGATAGCAAATGATGCAATGGAGTTAAGCATGTTGATCACGGACAATTATAACATGGACACAACGCAAGTCACCATGAAACTATATGCCGCAGCTGATCTGTTGATCAAGCAGCATAAATATAAAGAAGCCAATCAGAAATTTGACAGTATCAATGCCATGTTTACGTATCACACATTGAATGATGAGATTCTCTGGAAGAAAAGTGAAATGGCTATTCAACAACAGGATCTTAGTGCTGCAATAGGATTTCTGGAAGAGATTGTAAAGACTTATAGCACAGATATCTTAGCGGACAATGCACTTTTTGAATTGGCTCAAATCTATGACAATCGTCTAAATCAACCTGAAAAAGCTGCCGAATATTATAAGAAGATCATTTTTGAATATAAAGGAAGCTTATTTGGGGTGCAGAGTAGAAAGAGATATCGAGAGATTGTACCTACGGGAGGATCTTCTGATGATCCATGGTTAGTCCCTCCTCATTTCGAAAATTAAGAATCAACAATTCACTGTTGAGCAAAAAAAATATCACCACTGATAACACATTATTATTCAAGTACTTTTATACTTGGATATGCCCTATGTAAAGAAACCCATAGAAAAACTGTACTACAGCATCGGAGAAGTTGCTAAGATGTTTGACGTCAACACATCTCTGATTCGTTTTTGGGAAAAGGAGTTCGATATCATAAAACCGAACAAGAACAAGAAAGGCAATCGTCTATTTACAAAAGAAGACGTAGAGAATTTCCACCTGATTTATCATCTCGTAAAGGAACGAGGATTTACTCTTCAGGGAGCTAAAGACAAAATCAAAGGGAATAAGGAAGAAAATTACGAAGCACTTGAGCTGGTACAACGCCTGGAAAAAGTTAAAGCTTTCCTACTCGAAGTTAAAGAAGCATTATAAATAAACGATCATTGTCAAAAATCCCATTGATTTGCTAACTTTATACCTGAATCAAATCTTCAGGATATGCCCTTAGTATATGTAACTCGTAGAGAACGTTTTAATGCTGCACACCAAATGTATAATCCTAGTTGGAGCAGAGAAAAAAATGACGAGATCTTTGGAAAATGCGCCAACAAGAACTGGCACGGGCATAATTACGAACTTTTTATCACCGTAAAGGGAGAACCCGATCCAGAAACTGGATATTGTGTTGACTTAAAGAAAGTAAGTGATGTGGTTAAAAATGAGGTCATTGAACAACTTGACCACAGAAACATCAATTTAGATGTTCCTTTCATGAAAGGAAAATTGGCCAGCACTGAAAATCTCACGATTGAGATCTGGAAGATCCTTGCTCCACTTATTCTTGATCTAGGAGCACAGCTGCATGAACTGAAACTCTATGAATCGGAGAACAACTTTGTCTCTTATCAGGGAGAATGACAATGACAAATTGTCTCTTTTCTTCAGTTGGTTAGATTTTTGAATCTAATCTTCGAAAAAATTAAAGCTATGGATTTTATGACATTAAATATCTGGCCAATGTTAATTGCATTGCCGTTTATGTTTTTGGGAATGTTTGTGAGCGGAAGGTTGAGATCCAAATTTCACAAGTACGCTAAGATCAGGCTTCAAAATGGCATGACGGGCAGAGAAATTGCAGAAAGAATGCTAGAGTATTACGGCATTTATGATGTAAAAGTCACTTCGGTTTCAGGAACATTGACTGATCACTACAATCCGATGACCAAAACCGTAAACCTGAGTCATGATGTTTACAATGGAGCCAATGCAGCAGCGGCTGCGGTTGCTGCTCATGAATGCGGACATGCCGTTCAACATGCTACAAACTATGCTCCATTGAACCTAAGGTCAAAATTAGTTCCACTTCAAAATGCCAGTGGTATGATTATGAATATCGTAATTATGCTTGCTTTCGTAGGTGGATATGCGCTTTATCGTGCTGTACCTGTTGAAGCCATTATCTGGGTAATGATCGCAACAAACGGAATACTGTTTTTATTTAGTGCTGTTACTCTTCCTGTAGAATTTGATGCTTCTAAACGAGCATTGGTATGGATCGAGAAGAACGGGATCGTTACTCAAAAAGAATTGGTAATGTCTAAAGATGCTTTAAAATGGGCTGCCATGACTTACGTGGTTGCTGCATTAAGCGCTTTAGCATCGCTAGTATACTGGGTACTTCAATTACTTGGCAACCGAGATTAAATATAAATTGTGGTTGAAAACTTACAATTCTTCTGACTAAAGGACACTATCAATTTTACTAACTTAGTATCAAATTAAAAAGAAACATGGGTTTATTCAAAAGTTCTAATCCTGTCTTGAGTGACAATATCTTGGACAAGAGTTTTGTCATGGTCAATGAAGGAACCATGACTGTAAATGGAGCGATCAATAAAACATTGATCTTTCTTACTATTCTAATTGCTTCTGCATCAGGTGGATTCTATTTGGCTTCCACCGGACAACTACCCATCAATGCAATGTTTGCTGGTGTTTTTGTTGCATTGGGGCTTGCCTTCTTTGCGTACTTCAAGCCTCAATACGTTATGTATATTGGTTCCGCATATTGCTTGATCGAAGGTGTCGTTGTAGGCGGCTTATCAGCAATTTATAGTTTCGTCTATCCAGGAATTATTGCACAGGCACTCATTCTGACTGGAGCAGTTTTAGCTGGCATGTTGTTTCTCTATAAAGCTAAAGTCATTAAGGTTACAGAGAAGTTCAGATCGATCATTGTGATGGCAACAGCTGGAATTGCAATATTCTATTTGATTGCATTTACTTTAGGTTTCTTTGGTGTTTCTATTCCTCTTCTACATAGCAATGGTCCTATGGGAATTGGATTCAGTTTGATTGTAACCGTTTTAGCGGCTTTAAATCTATTATTGGATTTTGACTTTATCGAAAAAGGATCAGAAAAGGGATTACCTAAATACATGGAATGGTATGGTGCATTTGGATTGATCGTAACATTGATCTGGTTGTACCTAGAAATATTAAGATTATTATCAAAACTAAGAGATTAAAATTATGAAAGCATATGTTTTCCCTGGACAAGGGGCACAATTTATAGGAATGGGAAAGGATCTTTATGATTCTTCAGAATTGGCGAAAGAAATGTTTGAAAAGGCAAATGAAATCCTTGGATTCAGAATTACTGATATCATGTTCGATGGAACGGATGAAGAATTGAAACAAACTAAAGTTACGCAACCTGCAATTTTCTTGCATTCTGTTATTTTGGCGAATGTACTAGGCGACAGTTTCCAGCCTGATATGACAGCTGGCCACTCTTTAGGTGAATTTTCTGCATTAGTAGCTGCTGGAGCAATGAACTTCGAAGATGGATTGAGATTAGTTTCAGCAAGGGCTTTGGCTATGCAAGCAGCTTGTGAAGCTGAACCTTCTACCATGGCTGCAATTTTAGGATTGGAAGACAATGTGGTTGAAGATATTTGTGCAGCAGTTGATGGTGTAGTTGTAGCTGCCAATTATAATTGTCCGGGTCAATTGGTTATCTCAGGAGCAGTTGATGCTGTGAATAAAGCTTGTGAAAACCTAACTGAAGCAGGTGCCAAAAGAGCATTAGTTCTTCAAGTAGGTGGAGCTTTCCACTCACCATTAATGGAACCGGCAAGAGCATCTTTAGCTGATGCCATTGCGAATACAGAAATCAAAACACCTTCATGTCCTGTTTATCAAAACGTAACAGCAAAAGGAGTCACTAATCCGACTGAGATCAAAGAGAATTTGATCGCTCAATTGACAGCTCCCGTTAGATGGACTCAAACCATGAATCAGATGATCGCAGACGGATGTTCCGAGGTGATCGAAGTAGGCCCAGGTAAAGTACTTCAAGGATTGTTCAAAAAAGTTGATCGTGCATTCCCAACTTCGAGTGCGGCATTGGAAACAGTTTAAACTTTTTTTCGTAATTTGCTTACCTAAATCATTTACAATGAAAAATTTAAAGTTAGTTACCCTAGGATTTGGACTATTGGTTGCAGCAGCATCTTATGGTCAGAGAGTACCACAACAGAATGACAAAGTAAATTCACAAAGTACAGCTATTGATCATGCTGATTATGTACTGGGAAAAGATAAATTGGTGAATTACTTCGTTAGCGGGGAGATTCCTGCGGACTTTCCGAAGTATGATGCAAATCTGAGTAAAGAAGAAAATGAAGAAATAGCTAAAACATGGGCTAAAAAGAACATAGATCTCTTTACAGAAGAAGCAAAGGCAAAATTCAACTTATAATTTCACAATTACTAAATAAATGAAAAGCTCAGTTATAAACTGGGCTTTTTTTTAGTAATTTACTGATTGGCAACAACTTCTAATATGATTATTAGGCATGATTTATGCAGCTAAACATAACAACTCCTTTATTTACGACATCTCAATCCGCTCATTATGCCGACACTAACTCTTTATGCGAAGATTAAATATTTCTTGTTTATAATAACCATATTTACTTTCTCCTTCTCGTTGGGAATATCTCAAAGCACACAACTAAGTGGAGAACTTAATGGCATGTTAGTTAAAGGTGAATACGAAATCACAAGTGACATCTCAATTCCCTACGGACAATCCCTTATCATTCAGGCTGGCACCGTTTTATTGTTTCACCAGGATGTATCATTATATGTCAGTGGTGAAATACAAGCGTTGGGCACTTCTACAGACAGCATTAAGTTTACAACGATAGATAATTCTATAGGATGGAGCGGTCTTAAGTTCAATCCGAATTCCAGCTCAAACAGTAAAATCTCATTTTGCTTGGTGGAATACAGCAACAAAAGCGGCATTGAAATCAACCATTGTAGTCCTGCGATTCTAAATTCACAAATAAGTCACAATGAGTTCTATTCAGACAATCAAACATGCGGAGGAGCAGGCGGTATTAGTATTATAGGAGGAAGTCCGTTGATAGAAAATACGGAAATTTCTTACAATGAATTAAAATATACTCACTCTTTCAAAGAGGTCTTCTTTCAGGGATCGGGAGGTCTTATGACTAGTTGCGGAGGCACTTCTACTCTTAAGAATTGTAAAATACATCATAACAGCAGTGATGAATTATGTAATAGTTCTGGTGGTGTCGGATGTGCCAGCAATAGCAACTTACTGATTATCAATGGGCAAATCAACTCCAATAAGGGTAAGTATGGCGGTGGTATCAGTTGTCAAACTGACGGATTGAGCATTTTTCATTCAACTATTGCGAATAATGAAGCTTCACACTTAGGGGGAGGCATACATATATCTGTATATTCTCCTTTCATTGTCAACTCTATTATTGCTCATAACATCTCAGATCGAGGCAATCAAATCTCCTATGGGTGCTCATGTTGTTCAAATTTCACATCACCTAATCCAACCATTAAAAACTGTAATTTTGGTGAATACGACCCTCTAGCCTTCGAATATGAAGGCAGTTGCAACAACCTTCTTCAAGGTTTTCTTGATCTAAATGAAATCAATGTAAATGGTGAACCTTGTGATATCTTTGGTAATATTTCCAGTTCTCCAAACTTTGTGGATGATGGAAATCATGACTACAATCTTCAACTAAACAGCCCTTGTATTGATGCTGGTTGGAGCGCGCAAATTCAATCTCCATTCGACTTACAAGGACACTGCAGAAACTGGGATGGAAATGGTGATGGCTTCTCTCTGACCGACATGGGTGCCTACGAGTTTAGCTCAGATCAATTAGTTCAAACCATATTACAAGACAATTTGGAAAATGAATTCATTCTTTCACCCAATCCTACAAGTGGATTGTTTTCTATTATAGATATCAATTCTGAATCCCCTAAATATACGGTTCAGATAGTTGACATAAATGGAATGATTTTATTTAAATCTGTTGAGGAAAGCCCTAGTCAAATTGATCTTTCTAACCTCTCTCCAGGTGTTTATTTTATACATATTTTCCTGAGTGAAAGAGTTTATACTAAAAGATTAATAAAAATATAGTATAAACTATTCAACCGCATCAAGATCCACATCATCCAAAGAAAGGTTCGTTAACCCTTTCAAACCAGCCGCCAATTTTCTAAAGTATACCGCCAAAGATGTTTCACTCAACGGAATATCTACCGGAATGGTTAACGTGATTGGAATTTCAGCATCTACCGGCATCGCTCCATTAAAAGTGATTTTCGCCTGTTGTCGGATTGGCAACTGAACCGGCACCATCACATTAACAGGGATCTTCATATCAAGACCTACTGGAAGGGTATCAATGATCAACATCTCCACGGGTACTACACTGTGTACTGGAAGTAATTCACTAAACCCTACATTCAATTGCTGATGAACAGGAATCTTACCTTGAATAGGAACTGAAGGCCCTCTTTGTCCAAAAATTGGCATTTTAACTTTTTGATTCAACGGAATGGTATCGTTTACATCGATATTAACCCAATCTGTTACCTGAATGGTTGTGTCCAGTTTTATGTAATCCTTTACTCCTATTTTGAATGGAACCAGCATCTCCTCACTAACGGGAATCTTTGCCGTAAAAGGTATCTCAGTATTTACCGTCATATCAATATTCACCACCAGTTCATCCATTACTGAGATATCAGACTGCAAAGGAATACTTTCATCCACTGTAACTTCAGTTATAATATGCTGAATTGCCATCTCTTCCATGATATCTCCCACGGCTTGTAATCTTCGTTCAGTGACCTGTAGAACGATCAGTAAAGTAATGATCAATCCGATACTGATGAGCAGTAAAAATGATAAGACAGCAACAGTCCACTTTTGAAACCTCGTCCAATTCTTTAGCATAACCCAAAGATAATCTAATAAATGAAATAACAACGGAAGCTAATTCTGCCACACGCTATTCTGACCGTTCACCAAAATCAGGAAAGTAGCAGTCAATATTTTTTTAATTTTACTAAAAATCTAAACCCATGAAAAAACTCTCATTTTTTCTTTTGTTAATCCTGGTTATTTCTGGTTCGGCTCAAAACAAGAAATTCATTAGTTCTATTAAATCTGGTGATCCAAAAAAATTAGAAAAATTAAGTGCGCAATCAGATTATCAGGAGCAATTGAACTATCATCTGGTTTATGCAGTACATACATTTGACTCCTCTCTTCTTGACCTTTGCATCATGAAAGGAGCAGACCCATTAGCTGGTTGCAATGACTGTTTTGGACGGGATGCAATTACCGTTGCGCTTTACTACCAAAATTATTACGCCTACGAAAAACTTAAGCCGCTGTATGATTACAAGGAAAAATCTGACGAACTAGGTTCGAACATTCTTCATGCAGCCGCTACCTGTAAGCCTAATATCCTTAAAGATGTGATAGAAACCTATCACCCACAATTCATTATTGGCGATGAAGGCTCTCCTCTGGTTTACAGCATTCGTGATTCTCTGTATTATATGGAAAATACAAAGATATTGCTAGATAATTATGGCAAAGAAAAAGAGATCATGATCCTCAATGAAAGAGATGCTGATTATGGAACTACTGTTTTATTCGATGCGACTTATTTCAACCATTTTGACCTTGTAAAACTTTTGGTTGAATTTGGATTTAGTCCATTTACGACTTCAATCGATGTTTCGGAAGAAGATTTCAGTGCAGATTATGTTGGAAGTCCTTTCTTAGCCTCATTCATTCACGATGATCATAAAATCTATGATTATTATAGAACATTAAATTATGATTTCGGCAAATTCAAAAACTGGCAATTCTTGGAAAATGAAGATGAGACCATTCTAATTGAGGGCTACGAATACCCTGTGATCTATTCAAGTATTGCATTTTTCATCTGTCAAAACACCAATGAAGAATTTGTCAAATCAATCGAAAATGAGTTTGAAGTAGATTATAACGTTGTTGATTTTATCGAATACGATACACCTATGCTTTTTGCTGTTGCCGACAATAATAAAATGATGGTGAAAAGGATATTGGATCAGGATTGGAACGGATTATATTACAAAACAGCTTTAAAATGGTCTGAAGATAAAGGAATAGATCCAGAGATCCATGAACTATTAGAGACCTATGTCAACCAAAATATTAAATGATACTTTTGCATTGAATTTAAACAAAATGAATTACCAGAATACATTAGATTTTGCCAGAAAAATGGATCAGGAAGATGAACTTAGAAGTTATCGTGATCGATTCCTTTTTCCAACGTTCACGAAAAATCCAGTAGTTTACTTTACAGGAAACTCATTAGGTCTTCAACCAAAATCTACTAGAGAATACATCAACCAGGAGCTAGATGACTGGGCTAAATGGGGAGTTGAAGGTCATTTTCATGCTAAGAACCCATGGATGCCTTATCATGAAATACTAACCGAACAAACAGCAAGAATAGTTGGAGCAAAACCAGCGGAAGTTGTAGTTACACATAGTTTAACTACTAATCTTCACTTGCTGATGGTATCCTTCTACCAACCAAAAGGCAATCGGTATAAAATATTGTGTGAAGCTAAGGCATTTCCTTCAGATCAATATGCTCTTCAATCTCAGGTCAAATTTCATGGTTATGAACCAAATGATGCATTGATTCAGATTGCACCGAGGGAAGGAGAACATACAGTGAGAATGGAGGACGTTAAACTCTTGATAGAACAACACAAAGATGAGATCGCTTTGATCATGATCGGAGGGGTGAATTATTACACAGGACAACTGTGGGATATGAAATCCATTACAGAATGGGGTCATCAAGCGGGAGCAATTGTTGGTTTTGATTTGGCTCATGCTGCTGGTAATATCCATCTTCATCTGAATCAGTGGGGTGTTGATTTTGCGGCTTGGTGTGGATATAAATACCTGAACTCAAGTCCAGGAGGAGTAAGTGGAATGTTTGTTCATGAAAGACACCTTACTAATGAGAATCTTCACCGATTTGCAGGATGGTGGGGACAGGACAAAGCTACTCGGTTCCTCATGGAAGAGAATTTCAAACCTATCCCAACGGCAGAAGCCTGGCAATTAAGCAATGCTCCGGTTTTAGGAATGGCTGCTCATAAAGCTTCGCTTGACATTTTTGATGAAGTCGGCATGGAGAAGCTTTGTGCTAAAAGAAACGTATTGACGGGCTACCTAGAGTTCATTATAGATGATATTTCCGATCGCTATGATAGTGTTCAATTTGAGATCATTACCCCTCGAGATAAAACTCAAAGAGGTGCTCAACTTTCCATTCTAGCGCATGGTCAAGGCAAGTCTCTTTTTGATTACATTAGTGAAGAAGGAGTTGTTGCAGACTGGAGAGAACCCAACGTGATACGAATTGCTCCGGCTCCGTTATACAATAACTTTGAGGATGTTTATCGTTTTGGTCAGATCCTAGAAAGCTACCTAAAACAATAACATGGAGAATATTAGTTCACAAGACACTATTCAATTGGCACTTACAGCCATATTTGTTCTCATCGCTGCAATGGTGCTATGGAAATTGAGTGGATTAATCAAACGAGGCAGAAAAGAACCTAAAAAAAGTACTTACTTCAGGAATAGTATGAAGGAAAGACAGAACAAGTTATAAGCAAACACTATGTCAAACGAAATCATTTTCAAGGCAGAAAATATTGTTAAACGCTATGCAGCGCATACTGCGCTGGATAATGTAAGCATTGAAGTCCCAAGACAATCGGTATATGGTCTTCTAGGTCCAAATGGAGCTGGAAAAACCAGTTTGATCAGGATCATCAATCAGATTACTGCACCAGATAGCGGAGCTGTATATCTTAATGGTGAAAGATTGAAAAGAGAACACATTTCTCAAATTGGATATTTACCAGAAGAAAGAGGCTTGTACAAGAAGATGAAAGTAGGTGAACAAGCGTTGTACCTTGCCCGCCTGAAAGGGATGGACAAAAAAGAAGCTAAAGCAGCCTTGGACGAGTGGTTCAAAAAATTTGATATTGCCGCTTGGTGGGATAAAAAAGTGGAAGAACTATCTAAAGGAATGGCTCAAAAGATCCAGTTCATTACTACTGTGATGCACAAACCAAAACTACTTATCCTGGATGAACCTTTCAGCGGTTTCGACCCGATCAATACCAATCTGGTAAAAAACGAGATCCTAAAGTTGAGAGACGAGGGAACTACCATAATTCTATCAACTCATAACATGGGTTCAGTGGAAGAAATATGTGATCACATAACTTTGATCAATAAAAGTAAAAAGGTTTTGGATGGAAAATTGACAGATATCAAAGCTCAATTTACGGATGAAGAATACCAAATTGAATTCAAAGGAAATGTAGTAGCCTTTGCCAATGCTGTTTGGGGCGGTTGGGAATTGGTGAATCGAGAGCAGATGGGTGAGCATCATTTTATGGCTACGATTAAATTGATGGAAGGAAATAATCTTACCAATTATCTCAAATCGATTCTTGATCACGTGGAGATACTCAGTGTAAATAAAAGAGTTCCATCCATGAATGAGATCTTTATTAAAGCAGTTGCACAAAAAGATAATGTATCCCCAGACGAAGTAGAACAAAGTTTAAACCAGGAAAACACAGAAGAAAATGAGTAAGATCGGATTAATCATCAAACGTGAATACAGCAGCAGGGTTAAGAAGAAATCCTTCATCATCATGACGATTCTGGTTCCAATACTTGCGGCCGGTTTTTTAATCGGAGCTATGATATTGGGAATGCCTGAGGACAGAGATCTTTCGATTAAAGTAATTGATGATAGTCTTATCGTTGGACAGAATCTTCATATTTCACAACACAATGAAACTGAAAACAAGAACAATCCTTTTGCTGATCCAGAGGCTCATTTAAAGAGTAAAATAACCTATAAACCTGATATTAAATTAACCCTGGATGAGGCT
The DNA here is from genome assembly GCA_020635565.1 of Flavobacteriales bacterium. Taxonomy (GTDB): domain Bacteria; phylum Bacteroidota; class Bacteroidia; order Flavobacteriales_D; family Parvicellaceae; genus Parvicella. The sequence goes on from JACJZN010000006.1 coordinate 750,776, forward strand.
AGAGCTCTGCTTGACAGCGACCAAGCCAATTTCGATATGATACTCTACATACCTGAGAATATCCTAGTTTCCAACGTGGTAAAACTTTACTACAAAGAAATGCCGAATTCAAAAGCTCAGGCTAGTATCATGGATAATATTAATGAGACCATAGAAATTCTTAAAGTCAAAGAAGCGAATATGGACTATCAATATTATAAGAGCATCAAAACTCAAGTTGCCGTTCATACCATAGATAATAAATCAGAATCAGATCAGGATTCTCAAATAGAGATCAAAGCTGGAATTGGATTTGCATTAGGCTTGATGATCTACATGTTTATCTTCATTTATGGCGTACAAGTTATGAAAGGAGTGATCGAAGAGAAAACAAACCGTATTGTTGAAGTGATCGTATCCTCTGTAAAACCTTTTGAACTAATGATGGGCAAGATCATCGGCATCATGTTGGTGGGGCTAACTCAGTTTGCAATGTGGGTTGTTCTAATTGGAATTTTCTCTACACTGGTAATGCCTTTTATGTTGCCGGATGGTTATGATGTGGGGACCTTGGCAGGTGAGATGAATGGACCACACACTACAGCAGAGGTCGCAAATGCAATGGGACAACAGGATCAAGTAATCATGCAAGATAATGAGATCATCAATTTCCTGTTTACACAGGTTCCCTGGGGATCATTGATCGCTATTTTCCTGTTCTTTTTTATTGGTGGATATTTATTATATGGATCGCTGATGGCGGCAATTGGCGCAGCAGTTGATAGCGAAACAGATACCCAACAATTCATGCTTCCAGTCACTTTGCCTCTGGTATTTGCCTACCTGATATCAGTGATGGGTATGCAGGATCCGAATAGTACTGTGATGCAATGGTGCAGTCAGATCCCATTTACGTCACCGGTTGTAATGCTAGTTAGATACAGTGCCAACGCAGGAGAAGGCATGACGCTTTCTCTAATTACTAGTATGTTACTTTTGATCGTTACATTTATTGGAACGACCTGGTTGGCTGGAAAGATCTATCGCACAGGCATTTTGATGTATGGAAAAAAAGTGACTTATAAGGAACTTTTCAAATGGTTGAAATATTAAAATCTTTCGTTGGAATTTAACCAACTATACTATGATCACAAAGATCTGGTTTATAACCTGGCTTTAAAATATCTTCAGAACGTTGAAGATGCGGAAGAAGTAACTCAGGATGTTTTTGTTTCTTTATTTGCAAAAGCGGAACAGTTTGAGCAGAAAGCACAAATGAGCACCTATGTTTATCGTATTACGATTAATAAATCCCTTGATTTCATTAAAGCTAGGAACGCAAAAAAAAGACAGGGATTTCTTAGTTCACTTTTCAGATCAGGAAATCAAGAAGCTATTTTCATACAAGATCACTTTAATCATCCTGGTGTTGAACTGGAGTCCAAAGAGGAAGTTTCCTTTATTATGAACTGCATCAACCAATTACCAGATAGTCAAAAAACAGCTCTAATTCTGCATAAACTTGAAGATAAATCACAAATGGAAATTTCGGAAATAATGGAAACCACTCCAAAAGCAATTGAATCTTTAGTCCAGAGAGCAAAGAATAACTTAAAAAAAATTATGGATCAAGCGAAGGATAAATAAATCCTTGTCGTCTAAATAACTGAAGATGCAAGAAATTGATAACATATTAGACCAAACAAAGAAACAAATTAAGCGAGTAGAAGCGCCTGATTATATCTTAACGAGAGTACGACAAGAGTTCGAAAATCTGAAAGAGGTTGCCACTCCAAAATTTATCTGGAGTGCGGTCTTCGCTACCATGTTGCTCTTACTTTTAAATATTTACGTAATTGGTCAAAATAGAACTTACACCATTTCTGAAACCGAGATTAATCCTGAAATGGAAGAAATAATGGCTTCATCCTCAAATCAATTGTACGGAGATGAATAAATCAAAAGTATATATCATCATCATCATTTTATTGTTGATCTGCAACGGTCTATTGAGTTTTTTTCTATTCAGTAAGCCACTGCCTCCAGGACCACCTCCATTTAAATCTCCAAAAGAGGTTATTGCAAAAGAATTACATTTTTCACAACAGCAGATTAGCGAATACAATGTACTTATCAAGGCTCATCAATCTGAGATCAAAAACATAGATGAGGAACTAAGATTATTGAAAGACTCTCTGTTTACTTCTATTCTCAAAGACAATAGTGAATTAGCCGCTGAGGAAGTAGCTGATAAAATCGCTCAGACGCAGAAGAAAATTGAATTACTTCATGTTCAACACTTAATGGCAATCAAAGACATGTGTACGACTGAACAAAAAGTTCTTTTTGATGATTTAGTAAAAGATTTTGGAAAGATCTTTCGTCCTCATCCGCCTAAAAAAAAGTAATCAAATGAAAGTATTTCTTCTCACAATTCTATCCTTGGTGTTCACACCCTATTTCACTCAAAAAGAGATCGAGATTAATTTTGAGATGAACAATGAAAATCCAGAATTGGAAATCTCCCAACTTCGTTATTACATCTCGTCTATACAATTAACCAGTAACGGTAAAACAACTTTCACTGAGGCAACCAGCTATCACTTAATTGATCACAATGATTCGAATAGCACCTCAATATCTCTGAGATTGCCCGAAGAAATTGAATACAATGAACTTCAATTCAACATAGGCATTGATAGTAGCAAAAATATGGGAGGCGTTCATGGTGGAGATCTTGACCCAACCAATGGGATGTACTGGACCTGGCAAAGTGGCTATATCAATTTCAAATTGGAAGGAAAAATTGAAAATAAAGAGATCAGTTATCATATCGGAGGATTCATGTATCCAAATAATACTTGCAGGACAACAAGACTTAAAATTTCGGGAAAAGGATCTAATTATACACTTGTCGTTCATCCGGATGAACTGTTACAAAAAGTGGATTATGAAAAAATTAACCATGTAATGTCTCCCGGTGTAAGCGCTAATCTTATAGCAGACCAACTGCCCTCTATCTTTACATTAAAATAATTGAAAGAGATTCTCCTCATATTCACTTTGCTGACATCTATTTCTTTTATAGATGTGGTTTTGCCTAATAAGGAAGTTTCCGAAAAAGCCGTTTGGCCAACCTATTATTATGATACCCTATCAAATCCTCTAACCGAGGACAAGATCTACTTAGGTAGAGTGCTTTTTTACGACCCCATTCTGTCAATCGATAGTACGATCTCTTGTGCTTCTTGTCATTCTCAATATTCCGCTTTTACTCATGTAGATCATCCAAGGAGCCATGGAGTCTTCGATCAGGTAGGCGATCGAAATTCACCTTCGCTTATGAATCTTGCCTATCAGGATAAATTCATGTGGGATGGCGCTATTCACAACTTGGACGCACAAGCACTAGCTCCTATTAGTGAGGTTAGTGAAATGGGAGAAACAATTGGTCATGTTATCGAGAAACTGGATAGAATACCTGCCTATCATGAACTCTATTCAAAAGCTTTTGGCAGTTCTGAGATTACCGGTGAAAAAACATTAAAAGCAATTGGAGCATTCATGGCTACTCTTGAAAGCAAGAACTCCAAATATGATCAAATGATGGCAGGCACTGCAGAATTTACAGAGCAGGAGAACAATGGTTATAACCTCTTTCTAAGTAACTGTGCCATTTGTCATAAGGAACCACTATTTACTACGAATGAATTTGTTTGGAATGGACTTCCTCTCGATACGGCTTTGAACGATCTGGGAAGAATGAAAATCACCCATCTTTCAATGGATAGCTTACACTTTAAAATCCCTACCCTTCGAAACGTTGAATTCTCCTATCCTTATATGCATGATGGAAGAATGAAGACACTTAGAGACGTATTGAACTTCTACACCTCTGAGTTGCCATTTGAAAATACTGAAATCGATCACAGATTGAATCAGCCTATTATTTTAACGGATAATGAGAAAACGGATTTGATCGCTTTTCTACTGACATTGACTGACAAAGAATTTTTATTTAACAAGAAATATTCCTTCCCTTTTGACTTTTTTTTCCCTTCAACGAAGGATGAATAATTTTTTATCGTCTAACCTTTAAATTGTAATAAAAACAACTATGAAAAAAACAGTACTATTAGCCTTGGCGCTAACTTCTGCTGCAGCCATTTCTGCCCAGGAGAAATCTACCAACCCAGCTGTTACTTCGTGGATGATTAACACCACAGGATTAACAGGCAGTCACTATGTAACAGGGAATTCAACCCCTATTAGTGATTCCTATGACGCAAATGTTCAACAAGTAGAGTATTCAAACAACTATTCTTACATTTCAGCATCTGGAATTCCTGCTTATACAGTAGGACCCTATCAAGACGGAAATCCAAGCCAGGCAACTGACAATTCATTCATTTTCAAAATCCCATTAAATCCTACTGAAAATACAGGAACACTAACTGAGACCGAAATGGGAACAATTGGGGTCTTTATTAATGGTGTCTCAATGTATGATTACAGAGATGGCGTTTCCTACAGTTTATCTTCTGGTGCAGACGCTGGAGGGCCACTAGGAGGAAACGGTGATGAAGTATGGAACCGAGATGCAATTGTTGCCGAAAATGAGGGATTTGATTGTTCAAAAGGGCACCCTTCTCCTATATTTTCTGGTGGACCTCCTCCTCAAGGAACATTATCTGGCGGACATTATCACCACCACCAAAATCCATCAGCTTTTAACCTTGATCTAGTAGAAGTTTCTGATGTATGTGATTTGTATGTAAGTGATGGATTGTATGTAATTGATTCTACACAACACTCACCGTTATTAGGTTATGCATTTGACGGATTTCCTGTTTACGGACCATATGGATATGCAAATGCTAATGGAACCGGAGGAATTAAAAGAATACAATCCAGCTATCAGTTGAGAACAAATATGACTCAAAGGACTCATTATTACGATGGTACGGACGTAACTGATGGACCTGATGTTAGTAGTACTTATCCTTTGGGATATTACAGAGAAGATTATGAATTCAACACTTCTTTAGGAGATCTTGATGAACACAATGGTCGATTCTGTGTTACACCTGAATATCCGGCTGGAATCTATTGCTATTTTGCAACAGTTGACGAAAACTGGAACTCGGCATTTCCTTATATGGTAGGACCAACATATTATGGTAATAAATTAGGCGCGGAAGTAACTTTAATTACTGAATCTACAACTGTTTACAACCCTGCAACTGCTTCTGTGATCGATGTGGAAAATGTTCAGGTAAATGTATTTCCTAACCCTGCGTCAGATCTGATCGCTATTCAATTAATGAATAGCAACACTGAGAACTTCGAAGTGAGACTTTTCGATTTACAAGGAAAGTTGATCAGTAGTACAATGATCAAACAAGGTTCTACTATCGCTTATTTTGATACAAAAACTATTTACAGTGGTCAGTACATTGTAGAGATCTCAAATGAAATTTCTAAAACCACAAAGAAAATTACGGTTCAACACTAAGAATCATAATACCAATGAAACAACTGAAAGCACTTCTCGAAAGAGAGGTGCTTTTTTTATTTAGTCAACCCTAATTCGTAAACCGACCTCCAGCCCTTCCAATCTCCTTGATCCGTTAAAGAAGTATTATGCCAAATTCCTATAAACTCTCCTTCCACTTTCTGGACTTCCTTCTTTAAAAACTCAACTTGAATGGAAGCCTCTTCAACAGATAGATTCAAATATTCTCTTAATGTTCCATCCATGTAGACAAAAGGATGAATAGTAATATTCAATTCTCTGTCAAGGAGAATATCGTACGGTTTATATGGTGTACACAATCCTGCTCTGAAACCAACTTGATCTGCATATCCCATCGTATAATCAGCTGTAACACCTAACTTTTCCATCAAACGATACGAATCAGGAACTGATAGTTTTAGAAAGTGCTTTCTGGCAATTAACTCATCAACATTCGTTAATGCTTTCAAGCGATCAATTTCTTTTGAAAGTTTATGTTCGTTCAAATACGAAGCGTAGGATGGATGAATTCCAATTCGCGAAAAAGTCTCTAAGCGTTGTACCAGATCCTTGTATGCATCGGAGCTAAAATCGTTCGAAGTATCATAGGGTTTCCTGTAGTCACCCAACAACAAAAAGAAAATGCTCTCTACCTCTTTCTGATCTACCTTCTCTTTGATGTAGTCATAGGTGTCCAATGGATCTTTTTCTTTAGAAGACATAGTTACAAAACGTTTCTTTGCTCCACTAAAATCTCCTGATAAGAGTTCCTTGCCGAGACCTCCAGCACCTCTTATTGCACCCTTCGCCTTATATGCGAAAGCAACATCTACATCTATGGTATTGATGATTTTAAAGGGTCTCGTTTCTGGAAAAGTCACATGCCAAAATTCCCCTAATCGTTTTTTTAGTGCTTTTACCCAAAGATTAATGATCGGTCTTTTCAATATTCCAATCTTGCTCTGAAGGGAGTTCTTCGATAAATATCTACCGTGTTCGTCTGTCTCAAATTTTCGGTACTCTTCGTAGCGAGAAGCTATAAAGAATGAAGCCGAAAAAAGATCAAACCCTAAGTCATCAAACTCCGTAGGGAAGATGCTTACCAAATAGTCATCTGATCGATATTCAAACGGGATATCATTATTTCGAATATCTCTTTCATGCAACAAGCCGTACGGGTGAATCTGATAGGCCCCCTCTATCTTTCTTCCTGAATAGTTAATTACCTTATCATTAGCCCCGAGAGAACCAGCTTCATCAACTACTTCATAGTCAATTCCACCCACCTGACCTAAAACCAGATCAATCGCATAGAGAAGTCTATTAGACTTATTTTCGACAAATACCTTTAGCATGGCTATTACCAGGCACCAAGATCACAATTCAAATAATGGATCTCTTTGGCTTTCTCATGTCCCATTTTGGCTGCAAGTTCGAAATTCTTACATGCTTCATCGTAATTTCCTAGCTCTTGATGACATATACCTCTATAATAATAAGCATCGAAAATGGTAAAATCCAATTCAATAACTTTATTAAATGTTGCAAGCGCTTTTTTATTCTCATCCAATCCCATCAATGATTTTCCTTCAACAAAAAGTGCCTCCACATTATCTACACTATTGTTCAGCTTCAAGGATTGTTTGGTAAGAACCAACGCTTCATCAAACTTTCCTATGCTCTGTAAATAATCCGCCTTTTCATTTAGTGCAGCAACATTATTTGGTTCCTTTTTCAAAACTTCTTCAATATCGGCAAGGTACTCATTCATCAAGCCCATTTCTTCATAGACGTATGCTCTTCCCATCAAGGCGTAAACATCTCCTGGAACGTCCTGCAAGCGATTTGAATACATCTCTATCTTGCCCTTCATTTCTTTCTCATATTCCTTCTTACGATAAGATGCATCTACCAGATCCATTTCTTCTACCAAATGTCCAGCACCAGCATATTTGTCCATAACCCACAATACGTATTTGATATCCACCATAATATTTCTACAAATGCTAGGATCGAACATGATATCACTCATCGTACTTTCCCAACTTCTGTCAAAATTAATCCCGATCAAATGACCTTCCCCATTTAATGCAGGACTTCCTGAGTTTCCTCCTGTTGTATGATTCGAGCCTAACAGACAAACTCTCAATTCTCCATTGGTAGTATATCTTCCATAGTCTTCGGATTCCCATAATTCTCTCAATCTAGCCGGAATATCAAAATCCGCTTCACCTGTGTTATTTTTTTGAATGATACCATCAATGGTCGTATAGTATGTATAGGCCATTCCATCTCTGGGAGCTGTCCCTTCGATTTTACCGTACGTTAATCTAAGCGTACTGTTTGCATCTGCAAAGAATTTCTTTTCAGGGAAATACTCCATTTGAGCAGCAAGGAATTTCTTCATCAAAACGTCCTTCTTCAAATAGAAATCATAGAATGATGGCTCCACCTCTCCCTTGTAAGTCATCATGATACTTTGAGCTAGTTTGAAAGCTGGATCCTTTTGAAGGATCTTAACTTGTTTTTTCTGTGGTTTGGACAAGAAGCTCTGTAATTTCACTGAATCACAGAAGATCGACTTGCTGTAGATCAAATCTGCATATCCTTCTATCCAGTTAGCTCCAGTAGGGATCTCCTCCGGTCTCAATCCATGATCTAATGCGTTTACATAAATAGGAAGTAATTTTTCAAAAACCGCCTTATCTACGTTAACATCATAATCTTTAAAGAAACCCTTGTAAGACTCATTCTTACTTCTAAAAGTTTCCATGTAAGAACTTTCATTCAGCATTCCTTCAAATCCATTTGCAAATCTGATGATCTCTGGACCATAATACCAGATTTCTACCCAAAGGGAGCGAGCCATATCATATTTCAGAAAGTCTCTCTCTAATACTTCAAGATCCTGGAGTACATTTTTGTATTTTCCATCTCTTGGAACTCGTTTTAAATATTCTGCTTCAAAATCCTTCTTCTTTTTCAAAGCATCTTTCTCTTTCAATCCGAGTAATTGTCCGATCCACTTCTTATGTGCATTAGAGATTCTTGCTTGCTTTGACGTATATTTAATTCTAACCGCATCGGATTGCTTCATTGCCGCATCTATCACATCCAAACTTGCAGTACGCATCTCAATTCTTTTTGGAGTGATCGTATTGATATAATCTTCCACCTCATAAGAACTCATGTACTGATAAGTCGTACCTGGAAATCCAAAAACCATGGTAAAATCATTCTCCTCTACTCCTTCCATAGAAACCTTCAACCAACTATCCGGACGATAAGGAACATTATCATCAGAAATCTCGGCAGGTTGATTATCCTTATTAGCATAAATTCTGAAGACTGAAAAATCTCCAGTATGTCTTGGCCAGATCCAGTTGTCCGTATCTCCTCCAAATTTCCCAATCCCAGCTGGAGGTGCTCCAACCAATCGGACGTCCTTGAAAGTTTTTGTCACAATTAAATAAAACTCATTTCCATAATAAAATGGTTTAACCACAGCTTCATAACTTGTACCCATGGTGGCACGTGAAGCAATATCCTTCATGTTTTGATATTGAACTTTGTAAGCTTCTTTGTCATCCATTCCATCGCTTACTCCTTTGTTCACCATAGAAGTAACATCCTCAATACGGACGATTAGTGTTGCGGTAAGACTTGGATTCTTTAATTCCTCTCCTTTTGACATCGCCCAAAAACCATCTTTGATGTAATCATGTTCTAATGAAGAATGGGACTGCACCTGCGATAATCCACAATGATGATTCGTCAGGATCAACCCTTGATCAGAAACAATCTCAGCCGTGCATCCTCCACCAAAATGAACAATCGCATCTTTCAGACTGGAATGGTTGATCGAATAAATATCTTCAGCAGTTAGCCGAAGACCTTCCGCTTGCATATCACCCTCAACGATCTGCAATAATGAAGGTATCCACATCCCTTCATGTGCAAATGAATTAAAGGACAGTAAAAGAAATAATAAAGTCAGTTTTAATGATTTCATAGTCATATATTTACGAAAAAAGCACAATTTCTTGTGCTTTTCAAAGTACCTTGACAAAGGTAATATTTTGTTCGAATTTTACTAATTACTGACGATCAGATCAGTTAGCAATGTAATCCATCATGTGATCGATGTTTCCTGTCTTCATCTTCTTGATCGCTTTGTTTCTTAGTTTACGTATGCTTTCTCTCGACATTCCAAGATCTGTCGATATTTCAGCAATCGTCTTACTTCTGCTCACACCAACTCCATAATAGTCCTGAACGATCTTACGCTCTCTTGGACTTAATTTTCCAAGCATTCGCTCCATTTCTATGTTTAGGGAATTCTCATTCAATTTCTCTTCTGTCAGCGATTCTTCATTACTCTGGAATTTTTCAATTCTCGTAGTACTGTCGTCATCTGTAATCGGAGCATCCAAGTCATACTTAGTAAATTTACTCTGATACGTATCCTTGATCTCCTTCTCAGACACCTCCAACATCTGAGCAAGTTCCTCAGCATCTGGTAAACGTTCATTTTTTTGCAAGAATTCATCCTCCGCTCTTGATATTCTCATCATTAGACCAGATTTATTAGATGGTATTCTAACAATTTTACCTTGTTCGTTGATCGCCTTTTGAATCATTTGTCTGATCCACCATACGGCATATGAAATGAATTTAAACCCTCTTGTTTCATCAAACTTCTGTGCAGCTTTGATTAATCCAATATTACCTTCATTCACTAAATCCTGCAGATTTACACCAAAATTCTGATATTGCTTAGCAACTGATATTACAAATCTAAGGTTAGATCTTACCAGTTTATCCAAAGCAATCTGATCTCCTTCTCGGATTCTTCCCGCTAATTCAAACTCCTCCTGAGGAGAGATCATTTCAATTTGGCTAACGTCAAACAGATATTTATTGAAAGAAATCGCACTTCTGTTAGTTATGCTCTTCTCTATTTTTAACTGTCTCATATCTTGTTATTTTTTAACTCGTTATTTTGAATTTATCTAAATAACAAATAAAACACCAAAATGTTGCTTTCCATGGAAAATATTTTTCGAGAAAATAGCATTTTTTAAGATACTTTAACAAACACCTCCTTTCAACAACAATCTAAAACACTATAAAACTGCTAGTTACCGAGTTTTGTAACTTTTGTTACGCATGAAGAATGATCACATCCACATGAAGATTTTTTAACATTTTTTCTGTTTTTAAGCAGTCTTTTTGTCATGTATACGACTGCCAATATGACGATAAAATATGTTAAGATAGCCTGTATCATCAGCTCAAAATTTGATAAGAGATCATTGCTACAAAATACGCAAGGGCCGTCATTGAGAATAGCTGTATCATTGGCCACTTCCAACTACCCGTTTCACTTTTAACGATCGCTAGTGTAGACATACACTGCATCGCAAACACATAAAACAATAAGATAGATACTCCTGTTGCAAGATCATAAACAGAGCTTCCATCCGCTCTTTCTTCCTTGCTCATCTTACTTTTGATTCCATCAAACTCATCATTTCCTACATTATAGATCGTAGCTAATGAACCAATAAATACCTCTCTAGCCGCAAATGAACTCAATACAGCTACTCCAATCTTCCAATCATATCCAAGTGGACTGATCACTGGTTCAATAAATTTTCCTGCACTTCCGATCAAACTGTGCTCTACTTTGAATGCATTAATTCTACTCTCTAAACCATCTTCAGTTAATAGATGATCTTCATACTGATTGGACACGATCTCTTCAGCATTTCTAAATTCATCTGAAAATCCATTCGATGCAAGAAACCACAATATTACTGACAGTGCTACGATGATCTTACCCGCATCAAAAACAAAACTTTTGGTCTTATTAAAAACATCAAGTGCTACATTTTTAAAGGAAGGCAATCGATACTCAGGCATTTCTACTACAAAATCATCCTTTACTTTTGTCTTTAAAATCTTATTCAACACCATTGCAGATAACAATGCCGCAAGGAAACCTAGAACATATAATGAAAACAATACTATTGCCTGAAGGTTGATTCCAAAATAATAAGTAGAGGGAATTACCAATGCAATCATCATTAAGTAAACCGGTAATCTCGCAGAACAGGTAATAAATGGTGTGACCAGAATCGTAATCAATTTCTCTTTTGGGTTCTGTATGTTTCGACTCGCCATGATAGCAGGAATCGAACATGCTGTCCCCGATATTAAGGGAATTACACTCTTTCCACTCAATCCGAACTTTCGCATTACTTTATCTGTAATGTATACCACACGACTCATGTAGCCACTTTCCTCCAGGAAGCCAATAAAAGTAAATAATATTGCTATCTGAGGAATAAATATGACAACTCCTCCGATACCCGGAATCAATCCTTCTGCCAACAGATCCGTCAGCATTCCTTCAGGCAAAACACTCTTTGTCCAACTGCTGATATTCGCAAAGAACATATCAATCCATTCCATCGGATATGAACTCCAGGAATAAACCCCTTGAAAGATCAGAAGTATGATCAACAAGAACACCAATGGGCTATAAATCTTGTGAAGAAATACATTATCAAGATTTGCTCTAAACTGATCGAATTTACTCGCTTCCTTTCGAACTACTTTTGAAACCAAATCATTAATGGTTCTCATTCTGTTCACACTATTTGTTCGAATACTCAACAGATCGACATCTGAAACATTCCCTGAATAAGACTCCACCCAATATCTTAACTCTACATCACGCGTTTTGACTTCCTCCGTCTGAAATTCCTTGATAAAAGACTTCAATTCATCTATGCCCGTACCTTTTCTAACACTTATGAGCATTACACTGGCTTCCAAGTCTCTTTTCAGAATTTCCAGATCAAGCTGAATATTTTTTACCAGCATCTGATCAGCCATATTCACTACCAAAACAATAGGCAATCCCAAGTCTCTAAGCTGGGTAAAAAGCAATAGATTTCTTCTTAAATTACTAATCTCAGCAACGTAAACAATTAGATCTGTGTTCGGTGATTTCAGTTCATTCTGCACAAAATCCAGCACCACTTTCTCATCTTGAGAAGTGGGATTCAAACTGTAGGTACCAGGAAGATCCACTACACTGAACTCTTCCTCTTGGACTGCCATCTTTCCTCGCTTTTGCTCAACCGTGACACCAGGATAATTCCCCACCTTTTGTGTGAGACCCGTAAGTTTATTGAATAAACTGGTTTTACCGGTATTGGGATTTCCCAATAAAGCTATTGAACGTAAGGAAGTTTTACTCATTATGCCACTTCTTTCTCCTCAAATCGAACGACATCGATGAAATCGGCAACTTCTTTTCTAACTGCAAAGTAAGTTTCTTGTACTTTAAGATAAACCGGTCCGTTAAACGGGGCATAGTTGACAACTGTAACAACATTTCCTGGAACACAACCAAAATCGACTAACTTCGCAGGAAGACGATCCATATCCTGCTCTGTGATCATTGCTGTTTCGTTAATATGTAAGTCTGTCAATCTCATAACGGATTCTACGTACAAAAGTAATGGGTAGCTTTTTTTTTTAAAATACCCTTTTTAGGGTATTCTTAATTAACATGATGCAACCTGCTAATTTTCAAGTCCTTTAACAAAAAGCCCCACTTCTAAATTAGAAGCAGGGCTATAAACTTATTCAAACTAGCTTGTTACAGCATAGTTGTAGGACAAACATATTCCGTAACATTTACTCCTGCCACATCTTTAATTTTAGCAAAGCCTCCTCTTACATTCACTAGTTTCTCATATCCCTTTGCTCTAAGTATACTGGCAAAGATCATCGATCTGTATCCTCCAGCACAATGAACATACATGGTTTTTGATTTATCTATTTTATCCAATTGGTCTTCCCAATAATCAAGTGGTGCATTAACAGCTCCAACTACGTGTTCACTGTCATACTCACTTTTCTTTCTAACATCCAGGATATCGGCAGAATTTAACTCTGCAACAGCCTCAGGCTCTACATTTTTGATCTTTTCTATCACTCTTCCTTCGTCTAACCATTGCTGGATACCACCTTTCAAATATCCTTTTGCGTTGTCAAAACCAATGCGCGCCAATCTGATAGCGACTTCTTCTTCCGTTCCTTCATCTACAACCAAAAGTAATGGTGTTTTTACATCTTTAAACACTACCCCAACCCAATTAGCAAAACTTCCTTTCACTCCTATATTATACGATCCAGGAATAAATCCGGATGAAAAATCATCCGCACTTCTGGTATCCAGAATCTGAATTCCGCTATTTGACAATTCTTCAAATTCAGCCACAGATAATGCTCTTGTACCATGATTCACCACATCATCAATTGACTCATATCCTCCTATATTCATCAACACGTTGTGTGGAAAATATCCTGGAGGTGGTGTCAATCCTGATAATAACTCTTTAACAAACTCCTCTCTGGTCAGATTCGGATTAAGCGCATAATTCGTCTTTTTCTGATTCCCTAATGTATCTGTAGTTTCCTTTGATAGATTCTTTCCACATGCACTACCAGCACCATGTCCAGGATAAACGATCAAATCATCCGAAAGAGGCATGATTTTGTTCCTTAATGAATCGAACATCATATTTGCCAATTTCTCCTGAGTTAGTTCTGCGATCACTTTTTGAGCCAAATCTGGTCTTCCTACATCTCCAATAAACAATGTATCCCCCGTAAAGATTGAAGTTTCTTTTCCTGATTCATCGATCAGTAAAAAAGAACTACTCTCTGTGGTATGCCCTGGCGTATGTAGTAATTTTATAGTGGCATCACCTAGTTTGAACTCTTGATCATCCTTGGCAATCAACACTTCGTAACCTGGCGTCAATCCTGTAGGTCCGATCACAATCGTTGCCCCAGTCTTTTTTGCAAGGTCAACATGTCCACTTACAAAATCCGCATGAAAGTGCGTTTCAAAAACATATTTGATCTTCGCACCTCTTTCATTAGCCATGTCAATATAAGGTTGAACTTCTCTTAGCGGATCTATAATTGCCGCCTCTCCATTACTTTCCAGATAATAAGCTCCATGAGCTAAACATCCTGTATAAATTTGTTCTACTTTCATTTTCGATAGATTTTTAATGTTTACATGAGCAAAGGTAGATTACTCAAAACACTAAATTAGTAACAGTTGTTACGCGAAAAACTGACATATATCAGCTCTTTTTCTGAAATCTCAACCAATTTATTTATAATCCTCAGCAGAGTTAAGAACCCCATGGACCAAAGCGACAAATATTAGGAGATCCTTCGCTTCTACCAGAATATACGTTCTGCTTAAAAAAAAAAGAGTCACCTCCTCAGGCGACTCTTAACTACTAATTAAACCCACTAAATTCAACTCATTCTGCCAACGGCACAACTTACGAATGATTTAGCTTTCTGCATGAGAGAGTTCTCATCTCCCTCAATTGGATAACCGATCTGAGCTAGTCGCTCAATGACCTGTTGCATATTCTCCTCCTTCTCAAGTTCGAAAATCACTTCAGAACTATCTACATTTACCTTTACATTCGAAACACCTTCCAATTCTGAAAGTTTATTTGTAACGGTATTTGCACATCCCCCACATTTCAAATTTTGTATAATAACGCTAGAGGCACTCATAATATCTAATTTTATATTCTATTAAAATTAAGAATTATTGCGATCCGAAAAAATGACTTTCGTCATTACCAATTCAAGTATCCTCCCTCTAGTTCCAAAACATAGTCAAAACCTTCTGCTTTGAAGATCTGAAGAGCTTTTGCACTTCTTCCTCCACTTCTACAAAAGATCAATGTTGGTACATCTTTATCCAGTTTGGCGATCTCCGACTTGAAGTTAGGATTATTAAAATCAATATTCTTCGCACCATCTATTGTTCCCCCTCCAAACTCTCCTGGAGTACGCACATCAATCAATTGAACTTTATCATGCTTATCCAGATAGTCTTTGAATTCAGTCTTTGTGACCCTCTTGATCGTTTGTGCACTTTGTTCAATTCCCTGCGCAAGAACAGTGGTCGAAAAGAAAACACCACCTGATAGAAGTCCAATAGCTAATATTACTTTTTTCATTTTTTCTAATTATTTCTACAAACTTAAACGAACCGTCACAGAACTTTTGTAACATGAGTTACTAATCAAACTGCTTCTGTATCAACGCTCGGATCTCCGACAATTTCCAATCCTTGATCAGTTTCCCGTCTTTATATACAGTTTGCAACATACCTCCCTTCTCTTCCTCTTTGGTCGCCTGATCTGACCATCCTGTTACGTGCACGCCATCTCCATCAACCCTAACCAGTCCTTTCGCTGATTTCTTAGTCCCATCATCTGTCTTCGGATTTTTAAAGATCTCTCTGCCTTGGCCATTCACTTCTCCATAAGTAGCTTTCATAGCAAATCCAAAGGTATCTCTCGTAACGTATTGGTAGGTATATGATCCGATCCCGAATACAACATTCGTTGATGCAAAACCTTTAGCTTCCAATCTTTTACAGATCTCTAAACATCTTTCCAAAGTAATACTATCGCCATATATTAAACCAATATGTGGATCAAGCAATTTATATCCTTTATCACTTACTGAACCTCCAAAAGTCTCCCATAGACATTCTACTGAACCTTTATACTCTGGGGAACCAGCTGCAGCAGATGGATCTCCACAAATGATTAACACTGGATCTCCACTATCAGGACGTATTACCACCTTTCCATCTCTAGCAAGCACATCTTCTTTTAACTGAGGAATGAATGAAGTAACAACCTCCCAATAATCCCAAGTATCAGAAACAATACTCACTATTCCTGCCGGATAAACTTCTTTGATCAATCTTTTGAACGTATTGATCTCTCCGTCTTCAGTACCCATACACATCACACTATGTTCAGTTGCCGGAACCGAACCTCCAACAAGCTCTTTATCTGAATCAGCGTTATAATATTGTTCCAGGAAATCGATTGCAGGTATAGTATCTGTACCGCTGAAACTTAACAAATGCCCTGCTCCACTCATCATAGCTGCTTCAACACCTGCCATTCCTCTAAAAGAGAAATCATGTCCCTGCCATTGTACGAGCTCCATATCACCTCCGGTCATGATCGCATATCGATTTAAAAGATTTCGATATTGAAAAGCTGTTGTAGCACTTGTACAAGGCAACCACATCACACAAGACAAAAGGGTCTCCATAAAGTTCGTCAACCAGAAAAATTCAGGTTTTGTATTCACAACAGTAAACATCGGAACTCTGATCGGAACTTGAATCCCTTCTGGCAATGCCTTAAATTCTACCGGTAAATACCCCAGATCGTGCAGTTGTTCAACATGTTCATAAGTGATCGCATCAGGCCCAAGATAATTCGTAATTCTCCTTTTGTACTCTGCTACCACCTCCGCTTTCGGTTTATCAAAGAAACCTCTGTGGAATTCCTCGATCACATATTTCTTAATAAAATACTGCAATCCAAAAAAGATCACTTTATCTACTCCTTCTACTCTACTCTTTCTAGGTGTCCAGTTCGAATAAACCAACTCAGTTCCTTCTGGATATTGATTTCTATGATCAACTTTATATCCGTCTGTTAAATGTAATGTGTTCATGACTTAAAATTTTTATAGTTAAATAATTTGTGTTGTCTCTTTGTCCAATCTTATCTGGTTCAAACCTGGATTATTCATTGTCGAAAATGAATCAGTGCTGTAAATATTGGCATACATTTCTTTCAAATGATCTACTCCTTTGCTAAAAATCCCGTGGCTAACGATGATATTAAGTTCTTTAGCTCCTTTGTTCAGTAGTTGCTCTCCTAAACCAAGGAAGGTTCCTCCTCCATCACAGATATCATCCACCACAAAACAGATCTTTCCTTCCAAAGAATCTTCGTAAACATGAAACGAAGACAATTTCCCGGTTTTGACATCTCTTTTCTTGCTCGCTTCTACCACCGGCACACCTCCCAATGCAAGACTTAGTTTAAATATTTTCTTTAATGCACCACCATCCGGTGAAACCAACACTACATCAGATAGATCAAAATTACTCAGGACTTTCTTTACAAAACTGTGATTCGGTATTACCTGACAATCTTCCAACAAGGCAGGAGTAACTTCAGAATGCGCATCAAAAACCCAAATCTTATCAAAGCCCATAGCATTAACCATATCCGCATACACCTTAACACTTAGCGGCTCACCCGGCACCATCACACGATCTTGTCGGGCAGCAGGGAAATAAGGAATGAATAATTCCATTCTATTGACATCAAATCTTCTAAGGGCATCAGCCGCCAATAACATCGTTCCAAAAGCCTCAAAAGAAGCAGCTCTACAAGTGATCATCACCTCATCTTCGGGAGTAAGATCTTCTGTTATTTTGATATGTGGCTCACCACCTTTGAAAACAAAACTTTCGAATTTTATCCCTTCACCGAAAGGAGTAAATTCTGGATCCAGATTTAAATACTTCATATCATTTTTTATTTTGCGTATTTATTACACAAATATATTTAAATAATTTTTACTTCCAACTTTTTAGCCTAATAATTGAAGATTTATTTTTTCCTTTTCCAACTGCTCGTAGACTTTTTTATTAAAACGATACAACATGGCCGGCCTTCCCTTTCCTTCTGATACCCGTTCTCCAGTCTCTTCTAATAACCCCAAGCCCAAGAACTTCTTTCTAAAATTCCTGCGATCTAATTCTATGTTTAGAATAGACTGATATAAGTCTTCAACTTCTGAAAACAAAAACTTCTCAGGAAGCAGATCAAATCCTATTGGTGAATAGACCAACCTACCCTGCAATCTTTTCTGTGCAAGGTCTAAGATCTCCTGATGATCAAAAGCCAGTTGAGGACTTTCTACCAATTCAAACCATTGCGCATCAGCTGCATCCGTATCAGCCAAAAGCTGAAATTTATCTGGATTCACTAACCCAATATAAGCCACAGAAATTACTCTTTCCCGAGGATCTCGATCCACAGCTCCAAACGTATAGATCTGTTCCAATCTACTTAAAGCCATTTCTACTCCAGTCTCTTCCTTCAATTCTCTAAGCACGGCCTGCTCAAGAGATTCATCCTCCAGGACAAAACCACCCGGCAGCGCCCATTCACCCTTAAAAGGTTCAAACTTTCGTCTAATGAGCAAAATCTGTAAGCTTTTACGATAGCCAAACAGAACAATATCAACAGAAATTCTCATTTCACATTCAATAGATAACTCCTGCTAAAGTTAATATTTTAGCATAATCTCAGAAGATTATTTTAAACATATCCTCCAAATTGATAAATATTAACGTTTTGTTAAATATTTCAACACCAAAAAATTACCCTTCACAAATTAATCGCTTTAAACCTTCTGTAAATCGACCAGAACAAAGGGTTTATAGCACAAAAAATAAGACACACTTTCTTAACAAAAAACCGACTTATAAACGACCTCCTGTTCAAGGATTGAACTAAAAGATTTTTATTGTACATTTACGTTGAGATTTTCTCTGTAATCCTTGATGGTAAACGTACCTGAAACCAGCGAAAATTATCAATTTGTTGAACTAAAACCGATGAAAAAATTAGCCGCATTATTAATTTTTGTTTTCTTTATTTTTCTATCCTTTTCAATTAAGGCGCAAACAGTAATAATAAGTGAATATGCTGACGCATGTTCTGGCACCCAACCCAAAGCCTTAGAAATCTGGAATCCTACGGGTATTGATATTAACCTTAGTTCGACACCAATAGTTATTGAGACTCAGACAAATGCTAATTCCACATGGACAACGGTAACTACTATTAACTCTGGAATCTTATCTGCTGGCGAAGTCATTGTCATTTCAGATGCTGCCGTAGGAATAAATGGAAGTTCTTGTGCTACAAAGGTTAATGTTGCTCTGACTCATAATGGTGATGATGCATTCAGGGTAAAATTAAATGGAGTTGTGACCGATGTATTTGGCGACCCAAGTACGACTGACCCAGGCACAGGATGGAGCGGTGGTGGTGTCACAACTTGGGATGGTGTTATTGAAATCCAAGGAGGCATTACAACTGGTAACACAGGAGGCTGGACTGATCCAAGCACTAGATTTCAAACTGTTGGAGATTGTACTTTTTTGTCGGGATTTGGATTTCCTCCTGGTGGTTGCCCAACTGGATGTTCTCCAGATGTGACCTTAGGTATAATGACTGTCTCTCCAGGAAATATGACGGAGGGTACATCAAACAATGTAATTTACAGCTTTTCAATTTCTGCAGGTTCCTCTTGTGCTGCAACATTAACAGGCCTAGATTTTACCACTACCGGAACTGCGGTAACAAGTAACTTCAGCAATATGAAGGTTTGGTACTCAACAGACAATACTTTCAACAGCGGTAGTGATACACAACTCGGAAACAGTATAACAAGTGGAATGGGAGCAGGAACTCATACATTGGGTGGATCCGTATCTCAGACAATTGCTATCAGTACTACAGGTTATATTTTTATTACTGCAGATCTTCCGTGTGGAGCTACTGCAGGAAACACGGTTTCGGTTTCTGCAATTACTTCTGGAGACCTTACTTTTTCAACTGCACCCAACTCTGTCTCCGGTTCAACTTCAGCGGGAGGTACACAAACCATTGTATCTGCGGGGACACCAAATAATGTTACTGGAGCATCAACCAGCACCTGTGAAAACGGAGAATCAACCGTTTCCTGGACACTACCAACGGGATGTTATGACAATATACTTGTAGTTGCACACCCTTCAACAGCAGCTAGTACTGCCCCATCTGGGAATGGCGGAAGCTATTCTGCGAATGCGACTTACGGAAGTGGTACTGCATACGATGCTGGTTATGTAGTTTATAAAGGTACTGGAACAACTGTTACAGTGTCTGGACTTACAAATGGTACTACATACTACTATACCATATTCACAAGAAACGGAACCACCTGGAGCAGTGGTGTAACTGTTAACTGTACTCCTAGCATGGTGTATTGTACAGCTGCTTCTACGAATAGCAGTTTTGAATATATCCAGAACGTTGAGTTCGGATCATTGTTCTACTCTTCTGGAGCTTCTACTTATTCTGATTATACGAGTGAAGTTGCCAATGTAATTGGAGGAGGAACAGCTGATTTAACTGTTTCTATCGGTGATTATTATCCTGCTGATATCTGTATTGCCTGGATCGACTGGAATGGTGACGGAGACTTCTTAGATGCCGGTGAGGAGGTCATGAATGATAACACGCTTCCTTTTACGGCAACAGTTAGCATTCCGTCTGGAACAATTACCACAAGAATGAGGATCAGATTATATGATTCCAACTTTTCTCCAAATACAACTCCATGCGGCACACATACCTATGGAGAAATAGAGGATTATACTGTAACTGTTTGTACACCTACTCATACGGTTACTTCGTTTGCTCCTACTACAGGGCCAATTGGTACTCAGATAACAATTACTGGAACTGGATTTACAGCTTCCTCATCTGTGGAAATTAATGGAGTGGCTGCAACAACTACTTATGTTGACCCTACTACATTAACAGCGGTTGTTGCTAACGGAACGGAGACGGGATCTTTGATCGTTTATGAAAATGGATGTCAACAGGAATCTTCAGACTTTACCATCATAGACGAGACTGGATTCTGTGCAGGTGCAGGATCACTCACAGACCTGTTTATTTCAGAAGTATATGACAGCGATGGAGGTAACACTGCCTACATTGAATTATACAACCCTACTGGAGCATCAATCGATCTAGCGGCATTAAACTATGCGATCCGAATAGAGAACAGAAACAGTGGTGGAACAATTGGAGCCACAAGAACTGTCAACCTTACAGGAACCATTCCTGCAGGTGGTGTTTTCTTGCTAAATGTAGGAACTTCAACTTCGTGCTCTGGTCTGAGTTTTGATTTTACACAAACCGGAAGTGGATACAATGATTATGATAGAATTTACCTTGTTCAAAATGGAACCGATGTAGACAGAATGGACTGTCCAAGTAATATTGGATATTCTTGGTTAAGACTTGGAACTGCTGCAGCTCCAACCACAACATATAATGCTGCTGATTGGGATACTTATAACTTAGAAGATTGTTCTGACCTTGGTAATTTCACTTTGGCAGGTTCTAACCCAAGCATTTCTTCAATTACAGACAATGGAACTTGTTCATCGATTGATTATAGTGTTATTGGTACAGCGGGTAATGCCGGAACATTAACTTATCAATGGTATTATAATGATGGCTCAGCGGCTGGGTGGACTGCCGTAACTTCAAGCGACCCTTCTAATCTAACCATTAGTGGTGAGACTAGCGACAATCTAGTTATTTCATCAGGTTCATCAGATATTTCAACAATTGACGGGTATCAATTCTATTGTGAAGTGATTGAGGATGGAGCTTGTACAGATGCGTCAAATTCATCACCATTCATTTCAACTGGAGAGCGCTATTATAGATCCGCTGGAACAGGTAACTGGAGTACTATAGCCAATTGGCAAATGGGACCATCAACTTCTGGGCCTTGGGCTGCTGCTTGTACTTATCCAACAGCAACTAATTCGGATTATATTTCAGTTGAATCAGGGACAACAATTACCCTTGACATTGACCTTACAGCTGATCAGATCATCGTTCAAACTGGAGGAATATTACAACTAGAACAACAACTCACCGTGGAAAATGGCAATGGAAGTGGAGAGGATTTAGAGGTAATCGGGACCTTAGAAGATCATGCGAGTAATTTTAACAACATAACATTTATTAATGGTTCAACTTGGTTATTGGATGCTAATGGAACCGTGAGAAAGACTTATCTATCTTCTGCAGACAATTATAGAGATGCGTACGAAGGTGGTATTTCTAACATTCCAGCGACAGCCGAATGGTATTACGAATATGATGCCAGTGGAGACGTTACTATATCAACTGTGGGCATGTTCTACCCGAACCTTTACTTTGAAAGTAGTAGTGGTTTCCACAACTTTGACGGAGTAAATGAGGTAATGAAAGGATCTGCAGACTATTGTACTGTGAAGGGGAATCTATACATCGGAACAACTAATTCAGGGACTGTACAGGTAAACAATAACAACGGTAATGCGCAACCTTTACTACTCCTTGGAGACATGTATATCGGTAGTGGGAGTTCGTTTTACAATGCCTCACTTAATTCCAATGGAGTCGGAACTGGAATCGAAATTCAAGGAACAGCAATTACTGTGGACGGTACATTTGATTTTGACGCGAGTGGGTCGGGGATCACAGTTCTTAGCGGTTCTGCAGCCCAATTGATCAGTTCTACATCAGGAGGGACATTCCATACCGGAGATTTTGAAATTGATAATGCCAGTGGTGCTGATCTGGATGGAATTGATGTGAACATTAGTAATACGCTAACCTTCACAGATGGAGTTCTACGCACTGATGTAACGACAACGGATATGTTCAACATCACAAATTCTTCTACAGCAGCAGTTATTAGTGGATCTGCTCAAAGTGCAACGAACAGATATATTGACGGAAGATTACAATGGTCTACCACAAGTGGCAACACTTATCGATTCCCTGTAGGATCAGACGTTGCTACCTATGGTGCACAAGGATTTGATATTACCATTGATGCCGGTTCTGGTGCAATTTTAGGGTATTTGGAAACCAATACAACATCACCTATATATGCCAACGCATATTGTGATTTTGAGGATCACCCAGGTAGTGCTACTGGAATTACTGTTGGAAGTGGAAATGCAGGTTACGATGGTATCCTTGACAGAGCAACTTTCAACTTAAATTCTGATTTGCAATGGGATATTACTAACACATCTGGTAGTGTGACGCAATATGACCTTACGGTATTAGCAACCGGAAACCAGGATATCAATCCTACACCGCATCCTGATAACTTAGCTGTATCTGCGAACGGGGTGGAGATCCGATACTTAATGAAGAATGGTGAGCCAGGAAATCCGGGTGTTGCTACCACAAGTACTGTTGATTTCCCTACAACAGGATTTGACATGTGTCCAACACAGTACACTCTTTCTAACTTAACCAGTTTCTCTCATTTCACTTTGGATGGTCCAACAATTGGATCAACTGAATTACCTGTAGAATTAACGGTATTTGAAGCTAAGAAAAATGGTTCTCAAGTGGATCTTACGTGGGTGACTGAATCAGAGATCAACGTTTCGCATTTCGTAGTTGAACGTAGTAAGAATGGTATGGAATTCCAACCAATCTTGTCAGCTCCTGCTCAAGGTAACTCCACTAGCACTATACAGTATGACAGAATAGATTACAATCCGTTAATGGGTAAATCTTTCTATAGACTTCAATCCGTAGATTTTGACGGGAGCTTTGAATATTCTGATGTAAGAACAGTTGAATTTGACGATGCTAACTTGAACGTCTGGAACGATAAGGATAACTGGAACGTAATCTATAAATCGAAATCAGAAGATTACCTAGTTCGTGTTTACAATAACATTGGCCAGGTAGTTCGAAATGCGCATATCGTACAAAACCCTGAAAGTAAATCGATCATTTCACATCAAGATCTACCTGCTGGAATTTATATCATGGTGATCGAAGATAATGGCGTGCACCAAACGGTTAAAGTAATTAAATAATACCTTTGCCATGAGTAATCATGGCAAAGGAAAAACACCTCATTGTTATTGTTGGCCCTACGGCAATTGGGAAAACGAGTTTATCGATTAAACTTGCCAAGCATTTCAATTGTCCTGTTCTTAGTGCAGACAGTCGTCAATTCTTTAAAGAAATCGCTATCGGGACGGCAAAACCTTCAGAGGAAGAAATGGATGGTGTTCCCCACTACTTCATTGACAGTTTGAGTATTCAGGAAGACTACAATGTTGGAAAGTTTGAGGAGGATGCATTAATTATACTTCAGGAAATCTTTCTATCAAACGATTACGCCATCATGGTAGGCGGATCAGGATTATATGTTGATGCAGTATGTAAGGGTATTGACGACATCCCTAAGGATGACCAGACCCGAAAACAACTCATGTATGAACTGGAAAAGAATGGGATTAGTACTCTCCAGGAAGAATTGAAACTTCTTGATCCGGAGCATTATGACAACATGAACATTCATAATCCCCATCGTTTAGTGAGAGCTCTTGAAGTATGTCGTTCAACTGGTCGTACATATACTTCCTTCAGAAAAAATCAGGTAAAAGATCGGCCTTTTGAAATTCATAAGATCGGTTTAAATGCTGACCGCGAATTGGTATATGAAAACATTAACCAAAGAGTAGATCTTATGATGAAAAATGGATTATTGGAAGAAGTTAGGTCCGTCTATCCCTTTAAAGATTTTAATTCATTGAATACTGTTGGGTACAAAGAACTATTCAAATATATTGACGGAACGTATTCTCTTGAAGAGGCTGTGGAATTGATAAAGAAAAACACCCGAAATTTTGCAAAGCGACAGATGACATGGTTTAAACGGGATAAAGAAACAATGTGGTTTGAACCACCAACACCATTGATGGAGATCATTAATTCGATAGAGAGTAGCTAAACACGAACTCCAATGATGCAAACATCGTCTAACTGCTCAAATTCCCCCCTCCAACTTTCAAAGAATTCATCCAATTTAAATTTGACTTCCTCCATATTAAGATGATTGTTCTCTGTCAATAATTTCTTGAAATTCGTTGTCTTCAGTTTCTTTCCCTTTCCTCCTCCAAACTGGTCATGATATCCATCTGAGAAGACATATATGGTATCTCCTTCATCGAGATCTACCATATGTGTATCAAATGGTTTGGGATCGGCATACACACCAACAGGTTGTTTATTTGCCTTTATCTCAAGTATTTCTCTACTCCCTTTTTTAATTAGCCACAATGGATTATTAGCTCCTGCCCAGGCCAGTTTTTTTCCGTTCAATTGACACAGCGATATATCCATTCCGTCTTTGACCTCGTCTCCACTTTTAGACAAAGTCTGTATAACCAGTTCTCTGGTTCTATCTAATAGTTTTCCGGGATCGGTCAATTTTTCTTCAATCACAGATTTTGTAAGCGCATTACTGCATATCACACTCACCATGGCCCCTGGAACTCCATGACCAGTACAATCCGCAGCTGCGAAAATCACTTTATTCTCAACTTCTTCCAACCAATAAAAATCTCCCGCAACGATATCCTTGGGTTTATATAGAACGAAACTATTGGGAAGTAATTTATTGAAATGTTCACTGGATGGAAGGATTGCTGTTTGGATCCTATGTGCATAATTTATAGAATCCATGATCTCCTTATTACTCTCTTCCAGTAGATGCTTCTGTTCTTCCACTTTCAACTTTTGGAGAGAAATGGTTTTCTCTGATCTGCGTTTGTTCTGATAAGCAAAAAATGCCATAATCACCACTGCAATCAATAACAACATACCTATCAGCATAGCTGCATTTCGTTGATTAGCCTTATCTAACTGTTCCTGCTTGTAGGTTTTTTCCAATTCTGCAATCTCCAATGTTTTAGCCGTATTCAGGCTATCAGCTAAATGTTTTTTTGCATATTCATAGTCAACCTGCTGCTCAATGATCTTTTTTTGATTCTCCTTATTAAAAAGCATATCTCTTTTTTCAAGATAGAGTACATGCATCTTATAGGCTTCTTCGAATCGATTCAGCTTCATGTAGATCTTGCTCAAGACCAGCGCACTGTTCTCTATATCTTCCGTGTAACCAATCTTCATGGCAATCTCGAAAGATTTTTCTCCGTAATCTAAAGCACGATTGATATCTCCTTTATCCAAATAATAACCTGCCAATTTCTGATAGGAATTCCCTAATCCTTCTTGATTCCCGATTTTTTCTCTCAGCACAACGGATTCCTCTATATATTCAATTCCTTTGGTTGTGTCACCCAAGTCCATGAAATATGACCCAAGATTACTATACGTTTCCGCAATTCCCTTAAGATCATTTACTTCTTCCCTATAGTTCAGCGATATCGAGTAATTCAGCAATGCTAGTGAATCATCCCCCATTAAGTCATAAACAAATCCAAGATTGTTATAAGCACTACCCAAAACATCATAATCGTTTGCCTCCAATCCTTTTTCTACCGCTTTTTCACAATAAACCAAAGCCTGATCAAAATCTTGCTGGGAATGAAACAGCGATGCCAAGGTAGTATATGTATGACCTAAACCTCTCGAATCATCATGATCTTCCTGAAGTTTGATCGCTTTATATAAATATTCTATTGCCTTGTCTAATTCTCCTTGTTGCGTATAGATGTTACTAAAATTCGTTAGGGTGATATTATGTAATTCATAATCACCTGTCTCAGATGCAACTTTAAACGCTTGTGAAAGAAACTCAATGGCTTTCTCTGTATCCCCAGCATCCTTGTATACCATCGCGATATTGTTATATCCTCGTGAGATTCCGAGCGTATCTTCAATCTCTTTATAGATTTCAATGCACTCTTCATACTGTTGAATCGCTTCATTGTAATCAGAATATACATGATACATGAATCCCAGATTATTGATCGCGGTTGATTTTGCAAACAAAACATCCGTCTTATTCCATTGATCTGATTGGAGTAGCTTATCTGCAAGTTCAATGCATTGATTTGAATATTTTTCAATATCTGGTATGTCGCAAAACTCAGTTACCAGCATCAAACTTCTCAATTTGGCTGTATCGGATTTTGCTGTCTTCACTTCTTTAAGCAATGAGTCCAACTGAGCCGGCACAGACATTGAAGAGGTAGCGATCAGAATTAAAACAAATATGAAGTAGAATACCTTCAAGGATTCGGTTTTAAGTAGTTAATTTGCCTTCATCATCGTAAAGATAACAATATACTTAAAGCAGAACTAATCCATGCTCGGATTCAAAAATATTCACCGCAATATCTGGAATGTCGTTCTTTCAGAAGCAGCTCTTCAACTGGTTAATGGAGCCTTAATGGTGTTACTTTTGCTTTATCTGCGAAACAAAGGTTTCAGCGATGGAGAAAGTGCCAAATTCTTTTCTTCCAGATTTTTGGGTGTTCTATTTATCAGTTTGCCTTTTGGTCTCTATATCAAAGGGAAAGCACTTGCTAAATATTTCAAAATCGCTTCGATCAGCCTTCCTATTTTCACTTTGATCGCCATCTATTTCATTGAAATAAGATCAGCTTGGGGCATTTACCTATCATTTGTCTTCTGGGGAATTGCTTTCAGTTTGGCGGAGATTCCTAAAATTCCATTTATTCTGAGAAATTCCAATATAGGAAAACTTTCCAATTCATTATCTCTTGCCTACTCCACCTGGAGTTTTGGGGCGTTGAGCAGTGGTCTGATCATTTTTTTATTATCCTGGAAGTTTCCAGTTTTTTTTGATCACAAGAATTGCCTGATCTTCATTGTTATATTGAGCTTTTTGGGAGCCTATTTCGCATTCAATGTAAGAGATGAGATCATACCAGAGGAGAAAGACAATAGTTCTGTTAAGAATTTTATGCGTTCTGTAGATTGGAAAAGAGTTGGTTATGCCTTATCTCCGACTTTTATTATAGCTGTGGGAGCGGGAATGAGCGTCCCATTTATCCCCTTGTATTTCAATAGTACCTTTGACATGAAATACGATAAATTCTCAGGCTATAGTTTCCTTGCCTACTTTCTGGTATTGGTATTGATTCTATTCGCTCCAAGCATTAAAAACAGATACGGATTACGATACAGCATTCCAACCTCTCAATTGTTTGCGGTGATGTGTCTGGCAACTTTGGCTCTAATGGACATTTACAGTGGGTGGTCATGGGCTCTTGCAGCGGCATTGATCGCTTACGTACTTCGTCAACCTTTCATGAATATAGCCCAACCCTTGACCACAGAAGTCATTATGACCTATGTTGGTAAGGAAAATCATGAAATAACAGCCTCATTAATGGCGCTTATCTGGAATGGGAGTTTTGTGATCTCAGCCAATATTTTTGGAATACTTCGAGACAATCATGTACCTTTCGCTGGAATATTTGGAATTACGGTAATAGCATATTTAGTTGCAATAGTCTGGTATCAAAGACTGATTATTCGAACTGAAAAAATGCAGGAATCTATAAAAAGTTCTAACTAAATGTTGAAGACACTAACTGAGCAAAAGATCTTTGGAATTGCGGCATTGGTATTCTTACTTGCAGCATTTTGCTCAGATGGTTTTTATCATCTGGATGAACATTATCAAATACTAGAATTCGCCTCCTATAAATTAGGAATTTCAGGATTAGAGGATATGCCATGGGAATTTAAAGCCAAAATGAGACCCAGCATACAGCCATGGATGGCGTACTGGACACATCAATTCTTATCCGTTTTGGGTAACACAAATCCTCTTAATGTCGCTATGGTACTTCGAGTGCTATCCGGAATACTAGCTATAACAACTATAAAGTTGCTCTTTAATACTTTTAAGGAGCAGTATTCTTCGAATATTCAACTGATTTTATTGGGAGCAAGCTTCTTTCTTTGGTTCAACCCCTATTTAATGGTTCGATTTTCTTCAGAAAACTGGGGAGGAATGCTCTTTTTTATTGCTATGTCACTTCTTATAAACAAAAAGAGCAAAGGTTTATACATTTATTTGTCCGCAGGATTATTACTGGGAATGAGTTTCTTTATCCGCTTTCAAATGGCTTTTGCAATCATCGGACTGATTGGATATCTAGTTTACTCAAAACAATTCAATTTAAAATCATTTACAATCCTATTAAGTGGAGGGGTTATAGCAATCTCCACGATGGTTTTTTTAGATTATTTATTTTATGAATCTCTTGTTTTTACACCTTGGGAATACTTTAATCAGAACATACTATTGGACAAAGCATCCAATTTCGGAATTGATCCTTGGTGGAAGTATTTTGAATGGCTGATAAAAGACGCTATCCTTCCGTTTGCCCTGTTGATAATAACAGGACTCTTTCTTCTCATACGAAGTAAGGAACTACCCGTGTTTAACTGGATCTGGATCCCTTTTTTAATTGGTCATTTTTTTGTTGGACATAAAGAACTCAGGTTTCTATTCCCTTTAGTTTATATCTTGCCTTATGCCGTGATTGAAGTCTGGAAAGCACTTTCTCCCCTTACTTTAACAAGTAGAAGTATTTCCAAGATTTTAGTATCCGTTCTTATTGTTTGGAATTTGGGGTTAATGATCTATTCATCTGTTACTCCCGCCAAATCCTTTGTTAGAATTTATGCGAAAAGTAGAGAAATAATTGAACCAAATTCGGTTGTATATCTAGCCTCTCACAACAATGAAGAATGGAACTATCCTTTAGTTTACTTTCTGGACCCATCTATTTACTTTATTCGAGCCGATTCCAATGTCACTTTAATGAAAGTTGATGAACGACCTCATTACGTTTGGTTAAAACGTTCACAAATCGAACAGAATCGTGCATTTTTGGGTGATTCAATTACAGCTACAATTCCGCAGTGGTTATATTACTTCAACATTAATGGATGGGTAGACCGTGAGAAAAACTATGTTCTCTTCAAAGTGAAAGACCACAATTAAAAATCATCACTAGGAGCCAATCTAACCACTAACCCATCGTGTTCAGGTGCCAAATGGATCTGACAACCTAATCTACTGTTATCTTCCACATACCAAGCTTCATCGAGCATTGCCTGTTCGTCATCATTACGTTCCAAAGTGACTTTGTCATTCTCCACATATACCTGACAGGATGCACACATTGCCATTCCTCCGCAGGTTCCTAGAACATCTAATTCATAGCTCTTACAAAGCTCCATCAAGTTCATATTCATATCGGTAGGAGCATCTAATACGTGCTCTACTCCACTTCGGTCTATGACCGTAATTTGTATGATTCCGTCCTCCGTCATTATTCAAAGCCATTTACACCATTCACGGTTGTATATTTAAGTACGTTGTTCTTATCTGGATGAATTCTTTTGAATGCACTCTGACACATGATCGTAGCCTCATGGAATCCACAAAGGATCAACTTCAATTTTCCTTCGTAATGATTGACATCGCCAATAGCATAAATCCCATCTCGATTGGTTCGATAATCTGTTGAATTATCCACAACAATAGCTCCTTTTTCGATCTCCAATCCCCAATCAGCAATTGGACCTAGTTTAGGCGTTAAACCAAATAAAGGCAACCAAGTATCCAATTTTTGATGGATCATTTCTCCGGATTTGGTTTTAATCACCACCTCATCCAACTGCTGACTTCCATTTAATCCAACCACTTCTGAATCCATCATTAACTTTAACTTTCCAGCTTCAGCCATATTCATCACCTTCTGAACTGAATCCAAATGTCCTCTAAAGCTCTGTGAACGATGTACCATCGTCACATCGCAATTCAACTCTTCTACAAAATAAATAGTCCAATCTAATGCCGTATCACCACCACCAGAAATAACCACTTTCTGATTTCTAAACTCTTCTGGATCCTTTACAATGTATTTAATCCCTTTATCTTCAAAATCATTGATATTGGCTATAGGAGGTTTTCTTGGCGTGAACACACCTAATCCTCCAGCAATAGCAACTACTGGTGCTTTATGTTTAGTTCCTCGGTCTGTTGTAACAATGAATTGATTATCCTCAGTCTCATCAATTGTAACTGCACTTTCTCCTAAAGTAAAGCCCGGTTTGAAGGGAGCTATTTGCTCCATCAAATTATCAATTAGATCACCTGCCAATACTGAAGGAAAACCAGGGATATCATAGATAGGTTTTTTAGGGTATATCTCTGAACACTGCCCTCCAGCTTGTGGCAGAGCATCAATTAAATGACAACGTAATTTCAGTAACCCTGCCTCAAAAACTGTGAATAAACCTACTGGCCCAGCTCCAATAATCAATATATCTGTAGTAATCATTTTCTATTATTTACTGAGCAAATTTAGTACTCGCTCACTTTATATTCATGACAAATATCAATTTATCTTGTAACAACTGTTACAAAAAAAGGAGCACAAGGCTCCTTTTAATTCAAGCTGATAAAACTATTATAAGAATTTAAAATCTTTTCCTGGATAGTAAGCCATCTTACCTAACTCCTCTTCAATGCGAAGTAATTGGTTGTATTTAGCCATACGATCCGAACGTGATGCTGAACCGGTTTTAATCTGTCCGCAATTCAAAGCTACAGCAAGGTCCGCAATTGTGCTATCCTCTGTTTCTCCACTTCTGTGAC
The DNA here is from genome assembly GCA_020635565.1 of Flavobacteriales bacterium. Taxonomy (GTDB): domain Bacteria; phylum Bacteroidota; class Bacteroidia; order Flavobacteriales_D; family Parvicellaceae; genus Parvicella. The sequence continues at coordinate 782,496 of JACJZN010000006.1, forward strand.
TCATAACAGATGTATAGGAATTTTTATGCGCCATATTCACCGCATCAATCGTTTCTGTCAAGGAACCAATTTGATTCACTTTGACTAAAATTGAATTTGCAATATTCTCCTCAATTCCTCTAGACAGGCGATTAACATTTGTTACAAACAAATCATCACCCACCAGCTGACATTTATTTCCAATCTTGTCTGTCAATTGTTTCCAACCGGCCCAATCATCTTCTGCCAAACCATCTTCTATGGAAACGATAGGATATTTATTTACCCAATCCGACCAGAAATTTACCATATCTCCAGATGACATTATATCACCAGTTGATTCAAATTTGTATTTTTTGTCTTTAGCATCATAGAACTCTGAACTAGCAGCATCCAAAGCAATCCAGATATCTTCACCTGGTTTATAACCCGCTTTCTCAATAGCCTGAAGCACCACCTCAATTCCTTCTTCATTTGATCCCAAGTTTGGCGCGAACCCACCTTCATCACCTACATTAGTGCTTAATCCTTTCGATTTCAATACAGCTTTCAAATGATGAAAAACTTCAGTACCCATTCTTAATGCATCACTAAATGACTCTGCACCGAAAGGCATTACCATGAATTCCTGAATGTCGATCTTGTTATCAGCATGTGAACCTCCATTTAAAATATTCATCATTGGAACCGGCATCGTATTCGCGTTTACTCCTCCAATATATCTGTGCAAAGAAAGGCCAGACGCCTGTGCAGCTGCCTTGGCGCAAGCTAAAGAAACCCCAAGGATAGCGTTTGCTCCAAAATTACTTTTGTTATCTGTTCCATCCATCGATATCATCGCTCGATCGATCAAATTCTGATCAAAAATATAGGCTCCATTCAATTCATCATTCAATCTTGAATTAACAACATCAACAGCCTTTAGAACTCCTTTCCCCATGTAGATACCTTTATCTCCGTCTCTTAATTCGACAGCCTCATGAACACCTGTGCTAGCTCCCGATGGAACTGCCGCTCTTCCCATAGTACCTGCGTCAGTGTACACTTCTACCTCTACTGTTGGATTTCCTCTTGAATCCAGGATCTGTCTTGCGTGAACTTTAACTATATATGCCATATTGATTTGATTAAAAAAGCCACGCTCAAAGGCGTGGCTAGGATTGAATAATTATACTAATTGTTTTTTACTAATTTTCATATTCTCAATGAAGTTATCAAACAGATATCTTGCGTCATATGGACCAGGAGAGGCCTCCGGATGATATTGCACCGAAAATGCATTTTTATCATTTAATTTGAATCCGGCAAGCGTACCATCATTTAGATGAACATGAGTCACCGTAATATTCGGATTATTCTGTGCATCTTCCATTTTCACCACAAACCCATGATTTTGAGAGGTGATCTCCCCTTTTCCTGTGATCAGGTTCTTGATTGGATGATTAATTCCCCTGTGTCCGTTATGCATTTTTACGGTAGACATTCCCTGACTAAGCGCCAATAACTGATGACCTAAACAAATCCCGAAAATAGGAATGTTCGCTTCAACTAGTTTCTGGATATTACCTACCACATTAGTCAGTGGTTCAGGATCTCCAGGACCATTGCTCAGTTGTACACCATCAAAGCCTCCTGAAAGGATTTCACTCGCTGGAGTATCGTAAGGAAATACGGTAACCTGACAACCTCTCTCCACCAAACATCTAATAATATTCTGCTTAACACCAAAATCCAGAAGAGCTACTTTAAAACCTCCTCCATCATTAACCGTATATTTTTCTTTGGTTGAAACCTTGGAAGCCAATTCCATTCCCTTCATAGAAGGAATCTCCTTAACTTTTGACTTTAAGCTCTCTATATCTTCAACTTCTGTCGAAATGATAGCGTTTTGAGCTCCATTTTCACGGATATGACTCACTAAAGCCCTGGTGTCTACATCTCGTATACCAACTACATTATTTTCAACTAAATAATCCTGTAGAGGTCTGATCTTACTTCCATATCTGGATGGTCGATAGGCGAATTTCCTAACGATCAACCCTTTGATCTTGATCGAATCAGATTCTACCTCATCTTGATGAACACCATAATTTCCGATGTGAGAAGAGGCCATTACGACCATTTGTCCGAAATAAGAAGGATCTGTAAAAATCTCTTGATAACCGGTCATCCCGGTATTGAAGGCTATTTCTCCTGTAGTAGTACCCTCGGCACCACACGATTTACCATAGAAAACAGTACCATCAGCCAAAACTAGTACCGCATTTTTATCTTGTGGATTCATGCCGACAAAGGTAGGACTAAATCATTTTTAGACAACGAATTCTTCGAAACAATTAGTTAACATTGACGTTATTCTTTGTTAAAAACAATTGAACTCCTTTAGTACCCAAAACTTACTGATTTATTTCTTATCTTGTGTGAAGCTAAAGTAACGCCATCCAACCCATCAACTTAACATCAATTCATGTCCTCCCAACCCAATAACCATAACTCGAAAAATGTCACGAAGATTCATGCCTTTACAGATGACATTTTAGGTGATTTAGATGCTTCCGACCTCGCCAACCTTATTCGCTCAAAAGCAATTTCGTCTCAGGAGGTTCTATCTGCAACCATAGATAGAGCAAATAAAGTTGATGGATTATTAAATGCTGTTGTTTCCAACAGATACCAAGAGCAATTGAATCAAACCAGTGAATTAAACAAAGGTTTTTTCGCTGGTGTCCCTACCTATTTTAAGGATCTCACAAATATTCTTGGCATTCCCACATATTTTGGTTCAAAAGCACTCAAAAATGTATCTGCTTCAAAAATTACTGATCCCATTGCCGAACAGATCCTTAATCAAGGATTCGTTCACATTGGAAATAGTAGCATGTCTGAGTTTGGCTTTACCTGTTCTACAGAATCGGAAGACTATCATGACACTCGAAATCCGTGGAATATTAACCACACCCCTGGGGGTTCCTCTGGTGGAAGTGCAGCACTTGTTGCTGCAGGTGTTGTACCCATTGCACATGCGGCAGACGGTGGTGGTTCGATTAGGATTCCAGCTGCTGCCTGTGGATTGGTAGGCCTTAAACCTTCCAGAGGTAGACTTTTGAATAGTAAATTGTTCGAGAAGCAGCCAGTACATATTGCTGTAGACGGTGTTATCTCAAGAACAGTCAGAGACACTGCTAAATTTTATGCGGAAGCTGAAAAACATTACAAAAATAAGAAATTACCAGCTATTGGCTCAGTTGATCAACCGACTAAAAAATCACTAACTATTGGATTTACTGCTGATTCCATTAATAACCTTGGAGGAGACGAAGTATCCAGAAACGAGATGGAAAAAACGCTGAAATTATTAGAATCTCTTGGACACACAGTAAAACCCGTTCAACTTTCTATCACAGATACCTTTGTCGATGACTTTTCGCTCGTTTGGGCAATGAATGCATTCTTTATGCATCGTTTTGGCAAAATGCTATTTGATCGTTCCTTTGTCAACGCAGAAGTTTCTCAATTAACAAAGGAGCTTTCCAAATATTATACGAAAAACATACACAAAACTCCATTTGTAGCTGGACGCATGAAGAAAACCAAGCACCAGTATGCAGCAATGTTCAATGATCTCAACGTTGACCTGTTCCTTACTCCAACTGTTGCGAGTTCAGCACCAGAAATAGGCTATTTTGATATGAACTTGGAATTTGAACAACTCTTTAATCGTATTATTTCATGGACCTGCTTTACCCCTTACAGCAATGCGTCTGGAGGTCCATCCATCTCACTCCCGCTTGGATTTGACAAAGACAAACAACTACCAATAGGCATGTTATTTTGGGCCAACCATGGTCAGGAAAAATTACTTCTTGAACTTGCTTTACAATTGGAAGAAGCAAATCCTTGGAAAAAGATTACAGAGGATTAAATATCATTAGTGATACCAGCCTGTTAAGCTATGTCCAATCCAATTATTTTGATCCTGGTCTTTCACATAAAGGAAAATTTCTCCATGCCCACAAAGACCTTTACACATCTGGGAAATCTGAATAAGGACTTTTTTCCCATCCTCAGAAATCAAAGGTTTAGAAATAGAATACCAGTTCTCCTCATTCGATTTATTGAACATACTGAATTTTGTTAGATCCCATTCTTCCTCCGCAATTTCAATTTGGTTTTTAAAATACCATCGTTCATTCAGGTCTAAATAATCCTCTACAAGACAAGACCTAGGAATAATTGACGTGTGAATAATTGGATTATATTCAAAATTCAAACTTGCAGTATCCAAAATTAAGAACCTTCCAGAGCTATCCTGTTTTTCTTCAATTTTTCCGTAGTTGACATATGCATCTATCGCTTGCTCTTTATACAAGTCAGGTTCATATTTATAATCAGTATGATCCAGCGAATCCAGACATAGAACTTCATCTAAGTAAGACACGTAAAAAAGACTCATCTTAGATGAAAAACGAAAAGTCGTATCCAATTCGCCTTGTTCAATCAATTCCATTAGAAACTTCTCTTCAGAAGATAATGAGAGTTGTGAATGATCTTTAGAACTATCCTGAGGAATGGAACATGAACCAATGAGTAAACCAAGAATCATGAATATCATAACGTGCTTACTCAATTTCACTTTACGTTTAATCCAACTTCAACACCGCCAAGAAAGCTTCTTGAGGCACTTCCACACGTCCTACCTGACGCATACGTTTCTTTCCTTGTTTTTGCTTTTCTAAAAGCTTACGCTTACGCGAAATATCACCACCATAACACTTTGCAGTTACATCCTTACGGAGCGCCTTGATTGTTTCTCTTGCAACGATTTTTGCTCCGATCGCTGCCTGAATAGGAATTTCAAATTGTTGTCTTGGGATCAACTCTTTTAGTTTCAAACAGATCTTCTTCCCAAGGGTAAAAGCATTACTTCTGTGAACCAACGCAGACAAAGCATCTACTTGTTCAGCATTTAACAAGATATCCAATTTGATCAGATCAGATCTTCTGTAATCTGTTGGATGATAATCGAAAGATGCATAACCTTTTGAAATTGTCTTTAACCGATCGTAAAAATCAAATACAACTTCAGACATTGGCATATCAAAACTCAATTCAACTCTATCCTGGGTAAGATAAACCTGATTGGTCATTTCTCCTCTTTTTTCGATACATAGTGTCATAATAGCCCCTACGTACTCAGACTTCGTAATGATCGATGCCTTAATATAGGGTTCTTCTATGTAATCTAGTTTTGCAGGATCGGGAAGATCAGATGGGTTATTCACAATTACTAATTCCTCTCCCTTCTTCAAATAAGCTTTGTAAGAAACGTTGGGAACAGTAGTAATTACCGTCATATTGAACTCTCTCTCTAGACGCTCCTGAATAATCTCCATGTGAAGCATCCCCAAGAAACCACAACGAAATCCGAATCCTAAAGCTGCAGAACTCTCCGGTTCAAACACAAGAGATGCGTCATTCAACTGAAGTTTTTCCATTGAAAATCTCAATTCTTCATATTCCTCAGTATCTACTGGATAGATTCCTGCAAATACCATTGGCTTAACATCCTCAAAGCCTTTCACAGACTCTTTACAAGGATTTGCTACTGTTGTAATGGTATCCCCTACTTTAACTTCATTCGCTCTTTTAATTCCGGAGATAATGTAACCTACATCACCAGTCCCCACTTCCTTTTTTGGAAAAAGATCCAATTTCAAGATACCAATCTCATCTGCGTCATACTGCTTACCAGTGTTGACAAATTTAACTTGATCTCCTTTCTTAATTGATCCGTTCAACACCCTGAAATAGGCAATAATCCCTCTGAAAGGATTAAACACACTGTCAAAGATCATTGCTTGTAGTGGAGCATCAGGATTTCCTTTTGGAGCAGGAATTCTTTCGATTATCGCTTCGAGTATCTTATCCACGCCCAAACCAGTTTTACCACTTGCCGGAATCACCTCAGATGGATCACATCCAATGAGATCAACGATCTGATCGGTAACCTCTTCAGGCATAGCTCCTGGAAGATCCATTTTATTCAAGATCGGAATGATCTCCAGATCGTTCTCTATGGCTAGATACAAATTTGAAATCGTCTGCGCCTGAATTCCCTGAGATGCATCTACAATTAGCAACGCACCTTCACAAGCAGCAATAGATCTGGAAACTTCATATGAAAAATCCACGTGACCTGGAGTATCGATCAAATTAAGCACATATTGCTCTCCATCCTGAGAATAATCCATCTGAATTGCATGACTTTTAATGGTAATCCCCCTTTCTCTCTCCAAATCCATATCGTCCAACGCCTGATCCTTCATATCTCTCTCTGAGATTGTATTGGTTGTCTGTAAAAGACGATCAGCCAAAGTACTCTTACCATGGTCAATGTGTGCAATAATGCAGAAGTTTCTGATGTTTTTCATAGTGTGCTTTAACCGCGCAAAATTACTACAAATTAGATGACAAAAAATTTTTTTAATAAAATCTACTCACCAACTATTCAAAATTTAAATTTTCGCCACCTATCTTTGCATGCTTTTAGCATTGAAGACAGAAACAGATGAAAGTTGTTGATTATATCAAAGAGTCAGATAAACCGCTCTTTTCCTTTGAAATCATTCCTCCTCTGAAGGGGAAAGGAATAGAAGACATTTATGCAGGTATTGATCCTTTAATGGAGTTTGCCCCTAAGTTCATTAACGTTACGTATCACCGAGAGGAATACAAGTATAAAGACATGGGAGATGGATTATTGAAGAAGATCTCTATCAGAAAAAGACCAGGAACAGTTGGTATCTGTGCGGCATTAATGAACAAATACAAGGTTGACGCTGTTCCTCATTTAATCTGTGGAGGATTTAATGTTGAAGAAACTGAGAACGCGCTCATTGATCTTAAATTTTTAGGAGTAGATAATATTCTTGCGCTAAGGGGAGATCCAATTAAAACTGAACAAGTATTCACTCCAAACAAAGGTGGTCATCAGTATGCAATTGAGCTCATCAATCAAATCCACGATCTGAATCAGGGAAAATATCTGGATGAAGAGCAGAAGAACTCTCCTACTGATTTTTGTATTGGAACAGCAGGATATCCGGAGAAACATTTTGAGGCCATGAATCTGGAAACAGACATGAAACACCTGAAGGCTAAAGTCGATGCAGGAGCAGAATACATTATGACGCAAATGTTCTTCGACAATCAAAAGTACTTTGAGTTTGTGGATAAATGCCGAGCCATAGGAATCAATGTCCCCATAATTCCAGGACTAAAACCGATCACCAATCTAGACCACAGAACATTTCTACCAAAATTCTTCCACATTGATTTTCCTATGGAACTTGCGAAAGAATTGGAAAAATGTAAAACAAATGATCAGGTACGTGATTTAGGCATTGAATGGGCTATTAATCAATCCAAAGAACTCGTAAAAAAAGGAGCTCCTGTTCTTCACTTCTATACAATGGGAAGGAGTGTAGCCGTAAAAAAGATCGCTTCAGAAATATTTTAACTACCTATAGCCATGACAAAAATCATTTCATTCATAAGCAGAAAAGGGGGCTCTGGCAAAACAACCAACGCTATTAATTTAGCAACCTCTCTTCACGACATGAAAAAGAAGGTTCTCCTGGTGGAAACCGACCCAAACTACACACTTATTTCATCCAGGAAGATTGATATTTTCAAGAATAAACTAAATGAAAAGAAACTATTTCCTATCATTGCTTCCACCGATGATGAAGTGGCAACTGAACTTGAAAAATTAGCACCAACAGGAGCCTATGATTATATTCTTGTAGATAGTGCTGGTAAAACTACGGATCAGGGAATTAAAGAACTTTGTCTGGTTAGCAATATGGTGATCATCACGACTAGCTTGACCCAAAACGATCTTTTGGTTGCATATCAAACGGTAAAAGATCTTAAGCCTGCTGAAAAATTGAATTCGAAACTAAAACTTTATTTATTACCTAATCGAATTCATTCTCATACAAGAATAAAAACAATTAAAGACGCGTTAAGCAACTTGAATGTAGAGATGTTTGAGAACTTTGTACCTCAGAAGAAGATCTACACCATTCCAAGTACTTATAAAAGCGAAAGAAAGTACCGTCCAATTGCTAACATGATCATTAAAGAACTATAATATGGCCAGAAGAACGACACTAAAAGACCTGAACGATTTTTTAAGTCAAAATCCAACGACAATAGAGGTTGATGACATTAAGTCTAAAGAAGATTTCATCAATAAGTCACCAAATAATTTAGTAGATATTGAGACATCAAGTCCCAAGAAAGAGCTTTCAGGTCAGATGAGCAATGCATCTGTAGGAGACATTGCTAAACGTTTACATGAATTGGCAAAAAAAGAAAACAAAAGTTTTGCTGACATGTGGTTAAAGGTACTAGAGGAGGGAGCCAAAGTTGATCCTCTTTTAAAAAATACAACGTTATTTAAGACCATTCGAACAATCAACCAAACTACCTTCAACGTTGCTATGGAAGGTATCTCCAAGTTTATAAAAGGTCAGAAGTGATTTATGGAATCATTTTTGAATTTTGACCTACTTTGAGAATATTTTGCTAAGAATAATAAACATCTTGCTTCTGACTGCATTTTTCAGTCTTACTGTGTCCATGAATTATGGACAAGACTCATATCCTCAAGTCAAATTCGATGCAAAGATCACAAGTGTTGAGGAACAAGGATCCAGATTAGATGTTGTTAAGATATTTATATCCGTGGATGGACAACTAAAAGACAGTATTATAACGCAAAACGGAAGAATGTTCTATCAATTGGATACAGGCAAAGTCTACAAGTTTGAATTCACCAAATCAGGGTATGTTTCCAAGCATCTGATCGTAAGCACGAAAGAAGCCCCCGAAAACGTTAAAAACAATTCGAAATTAAAGGTTGAAGTAAGTCTTTTCAAATACAAACCGGGATTAGAAGTTGATTTCCTCAAAACCAAACCAATTGGAGTAGCAAGATACAATGACATGAACGGAAAACTGGAATGGAATAAAGATTACACCCGATCAATCATAGAACAAATCATCACCGCCACACTGGATCTTTATAACAAGACGAATACTGACGAATAATGGCTCAGCTTAAACTAGACCTTCACCCCATCTACAACAATAGTAAAGCCATAGATCAAGCGCTAATTGATCTGTTTGAAGATGCTCAGTTTAAAAAGATCAAAACTCTTGAGATCATTCCTGGAAAAGGAAGTGGACAATTAAAAAAAAAGGTGCTACGTTTTATGGAAAATTCAGACATTAAACCCCTTATCAAAAGAATAGACAAAGACAGTAAGAATTTTGGCCGAATTTTTATCTACTTAAAGTAACTTCTTTTCTGTTCGTTTAAAAAATTTGGTAATTGGTCATTTCGATTTAACGGAACGTCTATTTTAATGGTAAAAGAGTTGGAATGTTTTTAATTTTGGTTTTGTGAAATTTTCACCCATTCATATCATTGGCATTTTAATGTCTGTACTATTTTCTCTTCAGATTTTTGGAGGTCCAACTCCAAAACTTCTAGAAGAAGAGAAAGATGGAGTCATTATCCTAGAAGGAAAGTACCAACATCGGAACATATACATTGCTCAGGCTCTAGGTTCGGAAGGAATTGGATTTTGCGCATATGAAATTCGAGTAAACGGGAATTTAATTACAGATGAGATCAATTCAAGTGCTTTCGAAATTGATCTTGCTCCATTTAATTTTGAAATTGGTCAAGATATCGTGATTGAGATCAAACACAAAATGGGTTGTGCTCCAAAAGTTTTGAATCCCGGTGGACTTAAACCTCAACCAACTTTCGAAACGGTTGACATTACGATTGATGAATCTCAGATCCTTCAATGGATCACTGAAAATGAATCCGGGTCTCTTCCGTTTGTCATCCAACAATACAAGTGGAATAAATGGATTGATGTTGGAGAGGTACAGGGCGATGGAACCCCTGAAATTTCAAATTATGCTTTTCACGTAGACTTTACCTCAGGAAAGAACAAATTCAGAGTTGTTCAAGTGGATCAGTCTGGGAAAATCAAAACTTCAGATTTCGTTGAAATTGAATCAAGTAAACCAGAGTTGACTTTCATCTATACGAGGAGCAAACAGGAAGTGGTATTTTCTGACGAAACAGGCTATGAGATCCACGATAAATATGGTGATCTAATGATCAAAGGATTTGGTTCTGTGGTAGATGTTTCTGCCCTTGCAAAAGATAGTTATTGGTTAAGTTTCGACAATACCACTGACTCATTCGATAAAAAATAACTTTATCTTTCTTGCCTGTTTCATTTACATCTAAATTTAATTTAGATTTGTAAGTATGGCTAAACCCGTGACTTCAACTGCTAAAGATAAAAACCGCTCTTTTTATCCTTACTATATTGCTATTGTGATACTGTCATTTGTTTTCTACGGTAACTCATTGAAAAATGAGTATTCCATGGATGACAATTTAGTCACATCAACTTATGAAAGTAAGCATCCTACTATAGAAGGTGGAATTAGTGCTATTCCAGAAATATTTACATCCCATTATGTGGTTAACGCAAAACAAAGCTATGCGTATAGACCAATTACTACAAGTTCATTCGCCATTGAATATCAGCTATTTGGTCAAAATCCTTTTATAAGTCACCTGATCAACATTCTATTGTATGCTCTTGTAATCTTAGTTCTATTCAAATTGCTTAACGCTATATGGGGTGAAGATAAATACTTTCTTACAGTGCTTACTTGTTTGATATTTTTAATCCACCCTATTCATTCTGAAGTCATTAACAACATCAAATGTAGAGATGAAATTTTATCATCTCTTTTTGGCTTACTTTCTCTTAATTACACGCTAAAAGCTTTTGACCTGAAGAACAATAAACTACTCATGGTTGCAGCGCTTTTTATCATTCTGAGCATGCTCAGCAAACCCACTGGGATCATTTTCATTGCAGTCATTCCCCTTACCCTTTATTTCTTTAGAGAAATCTCACTAAAAAAGATAATCCCAATAGCTGGAGCATTAGTAGCCGGGTATCTCATCTATAAAGGAAGTTCAAAATTACTTCTTGATGACCCTGTTTCAAGGGTTAAGTTCTACTTTGAAAATCCCCTGTACTACATGGGTTTTGCTGAAAGGATTCCAATGTTCTTCTACACCATTTTTTACTATGTCACACTTTTATTCTTCCCTTATCCTTTGAGATATTATTATGGATATGATCAAGTACCGATCGCAGATTGGGGTAACCCAATTGTCTATTTAATGATCGTACTTCTATTTGGGTCTATGTATATCATGATCAAAAGAATAAAAAAGAAAGACATTTGGGCTTATGGTGTTTGGTTCTTCCTTTTAGGAATAGGAGGTGCTTCTAATTTACTTTTCCCCGTAGTAGGAATTATTGCCGAACGATTTGCCTTCATTGCGTCAATAGGATTTAGTATCTCCATTGCTTTTGCCTTGTATCATTTTGTCTTTGAAAAAAATGCAAAATTTAAACAATTTACCCCCCTGACCAATGTCGTTTTAGCAATAATAACTCTTGTAACTGCAACCTATTCATTTCAAAGAAACAAAGTCTGGAAAGACGATGTTTCACTTTACAAACACGATATCCAGTATTTAGAAAAATCCTTTAAAGCCAATACCATGCTTGGTCAGGCTTACTATAATATGGCGCTTGGTATAACAAAGAAAAACCTACCATTGGAAGCTGCTATGCCCTATGTAGACAGTTGTGAATTTTATTTAAAGAATAGTTTAGCGATCTACAAAGATTATCATATCACATACAATAATCTTGGAGCGCTTAATTACACCTACAAAGGAAGAATCGATACCGCACTATACTATTTTCAAAAAGCTGTGGATATAGATTCCAACTACTTAGAAGCCAATTTCAACTTAGCCAATCTTGAACTGTGGAAATTTAAAACTAACCAAACTGTTCTTATGGTATTCAACCAGTTAAACACCAGTGAAGCAGTGTCCGCAAATGATCCAATTCAAACATCGAATAATTTCAATCAAATTGTTGCAGTCAGTGAATTACTGGAACGAATCAGAACTCCTGTATATAACATTCCAGTTTCTGCTGCTTCGGGTGCGAATTCTGACACCATGTTTGCGAAGAATATTAGAGAACTAACTTTAAATGTTTTAGGAGGTGCAGGCCTTACTCCGTATTTCAATCAAATAGAATTTGACCAAAAGATAATTTCTAATTTCACTCAGATCGTTGATAGCTATAATAAAGGAACTCTTTCCTACCATCTTTTTGATTACGTCAGCTATAACATTTGCAAAAATTACTACCAAAAACAGAATTCGACATTCATTTCTCCCGAAGAGATCTGTTCAATTGCTAAGACTAATGTGAATTACTACGCAAATGTTTTGGAACCGAGATTGTACAAGTGTTTATCATTAGACTCTTCGTATTATCCACCTTATAATAAGCTACAGGAATATTATCAACTGACTAAGAATTTCAAGAAGATGATTGAGTTCAATGAGATCGCATCAACAGTTTCAAAATTCAATTATCATCATGAATTTTATTCTAATGCTGCGAAAGCCAGCTATCAAATTGGCGATTCAAAAGGAGCTCTAAAGTTCATGAAACTGGCTGTTGAGGATCTTGACAAAAACATTAAAGATATTGATAGTGACAACACTACAAATCAACAAGAATTAGAAAACAAGAAAAAAATAAGACCTCAATTGGTAGGACAAAGAATCAGCATGATCACAAGCATCGTATCTCTCGCTAAAGACCTTGGTTATGTTGAAGATGTAGAAAAATACGCTCAACTGTTACAATCTTCAAAATAGTGAGAAAAGCATGCATTAAAAATATCACCGTCTTCACTCCTGAGAAGGTTCTTACAAATAACGATCTGGGAGAAGAATTTGATATTGAACCTGATCGAATATTTAAGGATACAGGAATAAGAAATCGCTTCGTGTCTGCTAAAGAAGAATTAGCTTCAGACATCGCTGTTTCGACAGGTGAAAAGTTTTTTGTTGAAAATCCGGACATAAAAAGATCCCAATTTGATGTTTTAATTTATACCACTAGTGCCTTAGATTATGTAGGACCAGCCACCGCTGTTTTGATTCATGAACGATTGGGATTAAGCAAAAACTGTCTTGCTGTGGATCTACCAATGGGATGTGCAGGTTTTACACATGCTTTAACGGTTGCAAAAGCATTAATTGAGAACGGGACGGCAACCGACATTCTTCTCATCACATCAGATATGCCAACGAAGGTCTTACATTCAAAAGACTATCATCTTCGATCTATTTTTTCTGATGCCGGAGCTGCAACACACATTAGCACAAGTGGAAAATTCGAGATTGGTAAACTTGCATTTGGAACTGATGGTAGCGGAGCTCCAAATCTAATCGTTAACGGAAGTGGTGCCAGAAATCCCATTGATCAAGATTGGCTTGACCTATACAAAGATGAAGGAGGGCTGCTCATTGGCCGTATGGAAATGAATGGCATTGAGATTCTAAAATTTAGTTTGAGAGAGGTACCTGATTTATTCAAAACTGTATTAATTGAAAACAATCTTCAAAAGTCTGATATTGATCTATTTATCTTTCACCACGCCAGCGAAGTTATTTTAAAATTCCTCGCAAAAAAGTTGGAGATTTCCAGTCACAAAGTATTTTCCTGCCTCGAAAATTATGGCAATACAGTATCCGCTTCTATACCGATTGCATTGAGTGAAGCTATAAAATCAAATGTAATACCAGCAAATTCTTGTATATTTATAGCTGGATTTGGAATTGGTTATGCCTGGTCCGGAACTATCCTGAAAACTACTGAACTATGATCACAATTACTGAATTCATTCAAAAACTTGAAGAAGAGTTCGATGACATCGAACAAAATTCATTGACTCCATCAACTAATTATCGTTCTATAGAAAACTGGGGATCAATGCACGCGCTGATTATTATAGCCTTGGTTGACACAGAATTTGATGTTTCGCTATCGGGTGCTGATCTAAAAAACACCCAAACAATTCAAGATCTATATGACTTGGTGGTTTCTAAAAAATGATCCAATCAATTGATCATATTGCCATCAGAGGGATTAGCAATGCCGTTCCGAAAAAGACTGTTTATACCCGAGATTATGATTACATCTCAGAGGCTGAACGTAAGCTCCTAATCAAAACAACCGGCATAGAGTCTAGAAGAGTTGCAGAAGAAGGTATTTGTGCCTCTGATCTATGCTTTGAAGCCGCAGAAAAGCTCTTACAAGAATTAAACTGGGATAAAGCAAGTATCGATATCGTAATCTTCGTCTCGCAGAGTTCTGATTACTACCTCCCTGCAACAGCAATCCTTCTCCAAAATAGACTTGGACTTAACAAATCAACGCTAGCTTTTGATGTCAGCCTTGGATGCTCAGGATACATCTATGGACTAAACATCATTTCTTCTATGATGTCCTCTGGAATACTAAAACGAGGGTTACTGCTGGTCGGAGATATCTCTACCAACTCTACTAATTACAAAGACAAAAGTTCCTTCCCTTTATTTGGGGATTCTGGATCCGCTACAGCTCTTGAATTCGATCAAATCGCAAAACCAATGCTCTTCTCTATGGGTAGCGATGGAAGTGGCTCAAATGCGATAATTATTCCAGGTGGAGGGACCAGAAACAAGTTCAACGAAAATTCATTAACAGAAGAAATCATCTCTGAAGGAATCACTCGACATCAGCTTAACATCATTCTTGAAGGATTGGATATCTTTAATTTTTCGATCAAAGAGGTTCCCAAAAACATTTCGTCATTACTTTCTGAAGCATCAAAAACAGTAGATGACATCGATTTTTTTGTTTTGCACCAAGCAAACAGAATCATCAACGAAACGATTCGTAAAAAGCTTAAGATCGAATCTGAAAAAGTACCGTATAGTATTGGTCAATATGGCAATACGAGTTCTGGATCGATCCCATTAACGATACAAACGGAACTCAATCACATTCTGATGTCAGGAAATCACAGAATGATTTTGTCAGGATTTGGAGTTGGTCTTTCCTGGGGCTCTGTAATGCTTTCAACTTCTTCATTAACTATTCCAAAATTGATAGAAGTATGAGTAATTTCTTAGATCTAAAAGGAAAAACATATCTCGTAACAGGTGCTTCTGGTGGAATTGGAACCGCGGTGTCAAAACTAATTTCTGAATACGGTGCAAATGTTATTTTAACTGGACGAAATGAAGCTACACTGACAGAACTTCACCGAGCTTTAAATTCGAATTCAAGTATAATTGTTGCAGACCTTGATGAAGATAGTGATATCGAAAAACTCGTAGCCAATATAGGTCAAATAGATGGAATTGTGCACTGTGCTGGGATTGTGAAACCTATGCCAATTAAATTCATCAACAGAAAAAACCTAGAAAAAGTCTTAAATTCTAACTTCTATTCAGCGGTATTATTGACGAGCTCTTTACTCAAGAAAAAGAAGTTGAATCCCGAAAGTTCAATGGTTTATATTTCTTCTATCTCTTCGAAATTTCCTTATTTAGGTGGAGGTCTGTACGTTAGTAGCAAAGCTGCTTTAGAAGCTTTTGCAAAAACTCTTGCACTCGAGCACTCCAATCTATTAAGAGCTAACATAATCTCACCTGGTTTAGTAAAAACGAAGATTTTCGAAGATACGGAACAAGCTACTGGTGAAGAGGAAATGAAGGCATACGAAGAAAAATACCTTCTCGGATTTGGAGAAACAGAAGATATAGCAAACACTTGTGCTTTTCTACTTTCTTCAAGAAGTAAATGGATTACTGGTGAAAACATTATTATGGATGGTGGCTTGACCATTGGAAGTAAAAAATAAAGAACTATGACAGAATTATCCTATAGCATTGTCATTCCTGTATATAATGGGGCTCCATTTCTGAAAGAAATTGTAGAAAGAACAATCGCGATTTCTAAAGACAAATTCCAATTGAAACAAATCATTCTAGTGGATGATGCTTCATCTGATAATTCATGGCAAATTATTCAGGAGCTAAAAGCTGAACATCCTGTGCTTATTACAGGTCTACTCATGGAAAAAAACTTCGGGCAACATAACGTCACTTGTGCTGGGATTCAACATTGTTCTGGATCCTATATCATCACGATGGATGATGACTTAGAAACTGCACCTGAGGACATTATCAACCTGATAAATGCTCAAAAAGAATCAAATGCCAATGTAGTTTATGGTAAATTTCAAAAAACCAAACGTAATCTTCTCAGAAAACTTCTGAAGTTCCCTTATGAAGTAGTCGCAAAAATTGTGGGGGACGGAAGCAAGGTTAATGGATCGAGCTTTCGTTTAATCGAAACTACTTTAGCAAAGAAAATTGCGACCTCCGCAACAAATTTTGTTTTCATAGATGAAGTCATTGCCTGGTACACTACTTCTATCGCTTTTGTAACAGTAAGTCATTATCCTAGCCGTAGAAAATCATCTCATTATAGTCTTGGCAACTTGTTGAGATTGGGAGGAGAGGTTGTAGTTTACTCCAGTCTATTACCTTTAAAAGCTGTGAAGGTTGTCGGGTTCCTTGTGTCATTTACAATGTTTCTGATCGGAATCTATTTCCTGGTCAAACAATTGTTTTTCGACATTCCGGTTCAGGGATTTGCTGCCTTAATCGTTACGATCACTTTTTCTACAGGCATAATCATGTTTACGTTAGGAGTCATAGGTGAATATCTGGGTAAAATATTTCGAAATAGCAACAACAGTCCTGTTTATTCCATCAGAAAAGAGATATGAGTTCATTGATCCTTCAACAATATGGAATTACCTTAAAGAGGGTTGAAGAAGAAGACATCGAATTGATCCGAAAATGGAGAAACCACCCTTCTATTAAGAAGAGAATGGCTTACAAAAAGAAGATAAGTGAACTAGAACAAAAAAAGTGGTTTGCCTCTATTAACAATAAGTACAACTACTATTTTATGATAATGATTGACAACCAATCTATCGGAGTTATTAATTGTAAGGATACTAGTGTAGAAGAAAAATATGGAGAAGGCGGGATTTTTATTTGGGAGGAGAAATTCATTCAAACCCCTACTCCTTTTATTGCTTCTATGATTTTGTTGGATTACATTTTCAACTGTATTGAGATTGGGAATATTTCTTTTATTCGAATCCTATCAGACAATCAACCTGCTATCAGATATAACAGATATCTCGGTTATATAAAAGCTCCAAAGCAAGAAAACATTAAGAATCAACTTTATGTTTTGACAAAAGAAACTTTTAACAATAAGATATCCAGACTGAGAAAAGCCGCAGGCAACTTCAATGAATCAGATCGTGTATTACATGTTTCTGGTAATATCTGTGAATTAAACCTTCCAGAGGTTAATGAAAGTATCAACAAGGATTACACTATGTAATTTCGCCAAGACAAACCTCTCCTTTCCGAAAATATTCCATCCATTTCTCTTTCGATGCGATACTAAGTAAAAATGGATCGTCCATATTTTCAATTTTGTATTTACAAATCTGTTGAGCTGAATATTCAAACTCAGGACTTGCCACATCAACCATCATAACCAAACGGTAATGATCTGTTTTGTTCCACGCTTCATGTTCTAGGGAATCATTAAAGGATATCAGTTTTCCTTCTTCCCATTTTACTACCTGATCATCCACTCTTATTCCTAAATCCCCGGCAGGGACAATTAAAGGCAGATGATTTCGCACAATCATTTTTGAATACCCCTTGTGCGGCTTAATATGGGTATGAGGAGGAAGTAAAGAAAAGTCGGCCGTGATCAGATCTGGAATTTGAGACAATAGTTCTGCAGTAGCATTACAATGTATAAGATTATCCTTGATTTTCATTCCGAAAAAGACCATCTCAAACGTTCTCCAAGGAATATTTCCTTCTACATAATCCGGATGTACCTTCAACCAATTTCCTTTGGGTTCATTCATCAAGGATATTGCTTCCTTTCTAATGATCTCCACATTTGACTCTAATAGTTTTACCCAATCTTTATCGCTCCAGTTATAAAAGGCTTTCATTTTATTAAACTTTTAGCGGAAAGGCTCCATTTCTATACCAGCGTAACCACTCCTCATTTGGCGCGATATCCATCATATGCTGGTCATTAGTCCTTTTCAGAACATCTTCACAAACCTCTTTTGCTTTTTGGACTGATTCATTTGGTTCAAAGTCTATCATTAACACGATTCTAATCTCATTTGTTTTATTCCAAGCCTCGTGAATTTTTGAATCATCAAAAACCAGCCATTTGTTTTCACTCCAACTCCTTTCGTCCTCCTCTACCTTGATAGCTGCATTTCCTTTTGGTATTACCATTCCCAAATGTGCCCGCAACAATTCACCTGTATATCCTCTATGAGGCAAAATATGAGTATCAGGCTCCAGCAATGAAAATTCAGCGGTAACTATTTGAGGATACTTATCCAGTAGTCTTGAAATTACTGGACAGGACTCCCTATTAGGCAAATGAGAAATTCCAAAGAACTTAAAGACATAAGTCTTCCAAGCAAGATTTCTTTCAAAAGAACTTTCCAAATAGTTTGGTCGTTCCCCAGCCCAAGTCTGCTCGTTCAATGCTTTTAATGGAATATTCAACACTGAACTTAACTCTTCTTTAATTAAATTATAATGATCTGAAAAATCATTCGTAAATACATATTGGTCAGGATCGTAAAACATGAGACTCGTAATCTACTCTGCTCAAATTTAATTTATTTAACAATAAATAAGCTATATTAGGTGTATGAAAATCCATAAAGAAATATGGTACAACTATTGGATGCCTCCATACCAAAGTGAGGAGCCAAATTTCTACGACCCAAATGATTTTAAATGGGCGGAAGAAATCAAAGCTTTAACAGCTGAAGTCAAAATTGAAATTCTGAAAATCTTAAATGACAGAGGAGGAGATCTAATCCCTTATTATTCTGAAGCAGTCAGTACAGATAAAAACAAATGGGTAACTCTTGCCTTTAAAACTTGGGGAATTGACGTAAAAGAAAATCTTTTGAAAGCTCCTACTATTAGTCAGTTCCTTCAACGACACCCTTATATAGTCAGCGCTAGTATGAATCTCCTCAAGCCACATTCTACGCTCAACCGTCATCAAGGAGACACAAATGCAATTTTTCGTTGTCATTTAGGAATTTCTGTAGAGGCTTCTTTACCGGAGCTTGGGTTTGAGGTGGAAGGAGAAAAACGCTCATGGCAAGAAGGTGATTTATTAATCTTCATAGACGCTAAAGAGCATGCTGCTTGGAATAACTCCAACTCAAACCGACTTATATTTTTATTTGATGTAATTCGAGAGGAGTTTCTTCCTGATCAAAAAAAGATCTGCATCAATGTCCGAGCATTTCTTTTACTTCAATGGATCGGTGGAAAGTTCAAATACTTTTTAAAACTACCCAAATGGTTGCATCGTATAGTGCATTGGAAGATTAAGGTACTTTTATATATCATCCATCCTTACCAGAAAAAGAAAGGCGTAATTATTAAACACACTTAAATATGGCGGATCAACTTTTCTATTCATTTGTTACCCGTGACGGCTACAAAGGTGATGCCCCAACATATTTTGATAAAGATAATTTTGATTGGAGTGAAGTTCTTGAAAAAAACTGGCAAACAATAAAAAAAGAATTGAATGATTTTCTATCTGCAGATAAGAAGTTATGGCCATATTTTGATCAAAGTATTGTTTCAAGAAAAAACAGCTGGAAGACAATCCCCCTAATGGCATGGGGGGTACACTTTAGAAAAAATCAAAAAGCGGCTCCTGAGACAACCCGACTGCTAAATCAAATTCCCGGTATTGTCAGTGCATCATTCAATATGCTGGATGCGAATGCTCAAATTGTTCCTCATTATGGTGATACCGATGGAATTATGCGATGTCATTTGGGGATCATCGTTCCAGGTGAATTACCAGATATTGGATTTGAAGTTCAAGATGAAAAAAGAAGCTGGCATGAAGGAGAATTACTTATTTTCTGTGATGCCCATTTGCATACAGCATGGAACAATACTGCAGAAAAGCGATTCATTCTTCTTTTTGACGTCATCAGACCCGAATACCTTCAAATTAAAAGACAAATATGTTCTAAAGTTTTGGCCTCACTCTACCTACAATCCCTTAGTGGCAAATTAACGTTCCTAAGAAAGCTTCCAATGTCGGCTCAGATGCTTTTGTATTATGCAGCAATTCCTGCCGCAAGAATATCCGTTCCAATTAGAAATCTCATCAGTAAAATAGTTAGTTAACCAGTTCCTCGAAAAAAATTGACAATTCTCCTTTGGATTGAAAATGGTAATGCGAAGGATTTCCTATTCAGAAACAAAATCAACCTTGATTTGATTTTATCAAATTTAACTTTGATCCTGAAACCTAGTAGTTCTGTACTATTGATTTCTGGAAAATCAGAATACCCCAAGAACTTAGCTATTTTGCCATTTACAAGTGTTATTCGTTTAAGTTCAATTTCACTAAGATTATTCTTCCAATACCCTACTTTATCTGAAGAAATCGGATTACCGCTATGCTCATGTAACGTATTAAAGGATTTATCCTTTTTTGACAATTCATCAATCTTTATTGCTCTCATCTGACGGGTTATCATTTCGGGTTCGTATGAAAGCTGGAGAAAATTTAACAAATCTTCCAAAGTTCCTTCTGGAGCAGACACCAGATCCTCATATTTCAACAAATGTATTTGATCAGGATACTTCTCCCTTAGATCAAGAATACTCTGATTATACCAGTTCCATTTAAACCAGGACATTAGCCCCAAACTGAAGATCTTCGAAGCATTAAGTTTTTGACTGGTAAATCGATCCCTACAATCACGAACCAAACCAATAAACTTGGCATTTGGAAAAGTCTTTCTTAACAATTTGATCTCAGCTGAATAAAATGGATTTTTATCCACTAAAACACTCACTCCTTTCTTCTCCGGATCGTAGTGTCGAAGAATTTGCTTGAATACATTTTCAAAACTTCTCTCTCCATTGAGAAGCGTCTCTTTTAAAGAGTCTTCGTTCAACCTCCAAACCCTGCTAAACTCACTCTTTCTGATCCACAAATTATCTATTATCTTATCCAAATCATGATCTGAGAGCTCTTTCTTTCCAGCGAAAGAATGTATATATGACAACAAAAAACCTTGCTCAGGAGTTGCTATTATTTTACTGTGATTATTGAGCAGATTTGACAACAATGTCGTACCAGACCTATCTGCACCTATTAAAAAATAAAGCTCCATTAGTTTACTTTTCTTTTAAACTTCTTTATGCCAATTTTAACCCATACAGGAAGAACTTTATAAATTTTCATTAACCACTTTTTCTGAATTTTAGCTTTCCAGATCTTTAATTTATCACCTAGTGATAGAGCGATTCCTAAATCTTCAAATTCGTACCCAAAATAAGCCGCGTTCTTCCTTGTTACCGATTCTATTTTACGTATTTCAGTTTCCGTAAACGCACTTTTATATTTCCCGATATTCCCAAGATCAAGACCTCTGGTCAGTCCATCTTGAAACCCCTCCATATTGTCAACATACTTATTTTGAATATTTCCTTGTTTTACATCAGAAAAACTATTTGAATACAACAACATATCTCGATTATACTCAATTCCAAAATGGTCTGAAACTACCCTCAACACCTTTTCCGGATATCGAATCAAATCCTCATACTTAACATCAATCACCCGCTCACTTTTTCCGTACTTCAATACTTCTTGATAATAGTCATTCCACAATGCACTTTGATAAACCACATTGAGATCTTTACCCAACTTTCTTCTCACACAAGCTTCCACATTATCTCGAGGATCTCGTGTTAAAACTACAATTTTAGAATCAGGAAACAATTCCATCATTTCAGAGAAAAAAAACAGATACTCCAATTGCTTGTCCACAATAACACTTGCATCTTTTTTTTGCATTAAAAAATGCAAGTGAAGGTATTTACACATGGTCAAGTAATCATAATAGCGATCTTTCACTGACAACAAACTTGACAGCGTATCTTCTTTTGAAACATAATAATCGCCCAGTGACTGCTTATTCAGCAGAATAAAATCTTGATAAAACTCTTCGACCAACTGATCTGTCCAAAAATCAACTCTGCCGTACTTAGGATACAAATAAAAGCTAAAGGTTTCCTCAATTACAGAGACAACATTGGGAGACTTATTTAACATCGCAGAAAGCAACGTACTCCCAGACCTCTCCTTAGAAAGAATGAAGTGCAATTTTACCTTATCTGCTTCCATTGATACCTTAAAAATTCTCTCACAAATCTACTTAATAAAATCTTTTATCTATGAAATGCAACCATCTATCTAAAAACCACGTCCTAAATGGTCAGAACAGTTGTTTAATCCAAAAATTATCAACTTTTGAACTAAAATTACATTTTTATTAAATAAAAAGAACTACATTTATTCGCTAAAATATTGATTTTCAACAACACCAATAAAAACTACTAACACTTAAAATAATCCTAAATGTTCAGGCATCACTATTTAACACCGCTTATCCTCATCGCTTTAATATCATTTGGATCTAAAGTATACTCACAAAACTCATCAAGTTCAAAACCAGTTTTGGAGGAATACATGTGGACGAATTTCAACTCTACCATCTACATAGATACGAATACCGTATTTCAGCGAAAAGAAGATAAGGTCTTCGCTACTTTTGTTATCGTTTCTGATGATTTAACTGCTAAAGAGTTAAAATTAAGAATCGAAGCTTTAAAAATCTGGAATTTAGATTCCTACAGTTTTCTTGAAGATGAAAAATTACTAGTTACGTTATCTGCATTAAAATCTGAGCATCAGGAAAAGAAAGATTATCTACTCAAAAGGCTTAGATGTGTGAGAACAATTGTCAATGGCAAATCTGTTCCAGTTGACGAAGTCATCAAAAAGATTAACAACTAATTCCCATTACTACAAACACAACCCAACACCCTGACTATGAGAAAATTAATACTCTTATTGGTTATCACTTCATTCACGTTGCAGTTTAACGCACAAACCTTTTCTGTTACCGATCCTGGAAATGCAGGAACAAATAGTGGAACAGACTGTGCAAGTATTTCTGTTACCGGTCTTCCTGCTGCAGGTGGTGCGATTGCATTAAGTCAAATCTGCGTGAACGTTACTTCTAATTACGATGCCAACCTGAATATTTATGTGGATCCTCCAGGCGCAGGAGGTGTCTTCACCTTAAGTTCTGGTAACGGATCCTCTGGAGACAATTACAGCAACACTTGTTTTTCACCACTTGCGACACAATCAGTCGAGGGAGCAGCCGCTCCTTTTAATGGAACCTACGTTCCTGAAGGTTGTTTATGGTCTGAGAATTTAACTGCAACCAATGGAACATGGCAGGTTTGTGTTCAGGGTTATGGATCTGGAAGTGTTCATGACCTTACTAGTGCAAGTTTAACATTTACGAATAGTGCTGGTATTGGATATCTGGAAGCAGCAGACCTTTGTGCAAATGCAACTCCGATTTGTGCGGATGATGGATTTAATGGATCAACTTCCTCTTGTTACAATGCTGAATCAACATCTCCGCTGTGCGGAGGTATGTCTATTGAAAATAGTAGCTGGCTGAAATTTGTGGCTTCTTCAACAAGTGTCGTTATGAATGTTACTGTTGGTAACTGTTATTATGGTGATGGGATCCAATTTGTATTATACACCACCACAAATTGTTCTTCCTTCTCCTATGCTGGGGGTACTTCAGCTAACTGTTACTATCAGATTTATCCGGGAACAACTCCTATTACATTCACTAACCTAACTGTTGGACAGACTTACTATTGGATGATTGATGGATTTGCGGGAGATGACTGTGATTTCGTTGTTGATGTGGTAAGTGGAGTACTTGTTTCTGGAATCTCTAGTTCCAATGGAAATTCATTCTGTTTAGGACAATCGACTACTCTTTCAGTAAATGGATCAGGAAATCCTCCAACTGGATATACTTGGTCTGAAGGTGGTACTACTCTAGGAACTTCATCCACAGTAACGGTTACCCCAACTACTGCCGGAACACATACGTATTCAGTCGATGTACTTGGTGCATGTGGACCAATAAGCACGTTGACTTATTCAATTAACGTTTTAAATTCTGCTACACCAACCTTTACTGCAAGACCTCCTATATGTGCTGGCGCTTCTATGACAGCATTACCAACCACTTCTAATAATGGTATTTCTGGAACATGGTCACCCGCGCTGAATAATACAACCACTACGACCTACACTTTTACTCCAAGTGCCGGACAATGCGCCAGTACAACAACAATGACAATTACCGTCAATCAAAACCCCACTATATCTCTGACTTCGGCCGCATCTACGACCAGTCAGACTGTATGCCAAAACACAGCAATTTCGAATATAACCTATTCTGTTGGTGGAAGTGCTACGGGAGCTTCGGTCTCTGGTTTACCAGCCGGAGTTACAGGAAACTATAGTGGTGGCACATACACCATAAGTGGCACCCCAACTGCCACTGGGACTTTTAATTACACGGTAACAACTTCTGGAGGCTCATGTGGAACAGCAACAGCAACTGGCTCTATAGTAGTCAATAGTACTCCAACCGTTACCGTTCCTTCATCTGGAGAGGTTTGTGTTAACTCAACCTTATCTCTAAGTCCTTCTTCGGGAGGAACATGGTCAAGCAGCAATACTTCTGTAGCTACAATAACCAACGGAGGTGTTGTAACAGGTGTTTCAGCAGGTTCTGCGAACATGGTATTTACAAATACAACTACCGGATGCTCGAGTACAGCTGCAAGTGGTGCAATTACAGTAAATGGATTACCAACAATCAATACGAGTGGAATTGTTTTAAATGATCCTACGACTTGTGGAGGTACTGATGGATCCATTACAGGAATTACCGCAAGTGGAACAGCTACACTTACTTATTCATGGAACAGTACTCCTGCCCAAACTTCTGTTAATTTAAATTCAGTTGGTGCTGGTTCATATACATTAACCGTAACTGATGGTAATAGCTGTCAAGCAACAGCTGGTGCTTACAGCCTTTCAGATCCGTCTTCACCACCTGCTCCAACAATCTCTTTAACTCCAGGTGCTGTTTGTGTAGGAGGAAGTGCAACCATTAGCATTAACTCTCCTGATCCTTCAGCCACATATACATGGTCTGGACCGAGCGGATATACGAATACAGGAACATCAATAACAATAAGTCCATTAACCACTGCGAATAGCGGAAGTTACGATGTCTCCACATCTGTTGGTGGATGTACCACAGGAAATGCAACAGCCCCTGTAAACCTAACTGTAAACAGCTTGCCTTTTGTGGACATCACTACTCCAATTGATATTAGCTGTGCAAACCCTGTGATTACACTTGATGGATCAAATTCTGATCAAACAAACAGTTCATTTAGTTGGATTGCAAGTTCTGGCGGGGCTATTATTGGATCTGGAAACACTGACACAGAGACAACATCAACGGTTGGAGATTATGAATTAACAGTACTTAATACAGTTACTCAATGCTCTAATTCACTTACAGTAAGTGTTTCAGATAATTTCGCTACTCCTGCAGCAAGCGTTTCGGTTCCAAACAGCGGACAAATCGACTGTAACAATCCTACGTTAAGCTTGGATGGTTCAGGATCAACAAATTCGACTGGAGGATCTACTGGAATAACATATACATGGTCAACTACTTCCGGAGGATCTTCGATTGGTAGTAGCTCATCTTATAGTGCATCAACTGCTGGTGATTACTACCTTCTAGTGACGGAGACTTCTTCAGGTTGTACCGATGAAATGATGGTTACAGTAACTGAAAACACTACAGTTCCCGTTGCTATCGTTACAGACAACAATCCACTTTCGTGCGATTCGCTTACTATTCTCGTTAATGGAGGTACATCAACTCCACTCGGGAACGTCAGCTATGAATGGGAAGATTCAACGCCAGGATCTCCAATTGGAACTAATTCCACTGTAAGCATTTCAACTCCTGGAAACTATTCTTTATTAGTTACTGATATATCGAATGGTTGTCAAAACACAGCCAATTTCACAGTAACTCAGGATATCACACCACCAACAGCATTGGTTACTACTCCTGTGGTTGTCAATTGTTACAACCCACTGGGGTACTTAAACGGAATTGCTTCTTCTCAAGGTCCGAATATTACTTATTTGTGGACCACTTCAACTGGTTTAATCATAGGAGATACAGATCTAGATACTGCAGCAACAATCACTGCTGGCACATATAATCTTTTGGTTGAAAACACCACTAATGGATGTACTGCGAATGCTAATGTAACCGTAACTGTAGATAATACGCCTCCTTCAGCAGACGCAGGATTGGACGTTAACTTCCCTTGCGGTGTTACAACAGTTCAACTAGATGGTTCTGCTACAACTGGAACTGGATTAAACTATTCATGGTTCGGACCTGGTGTAATTACTGCAGGAAATACATCAACTCCAAATGTAAATACTACAGGAACATTTATGCTTGTCGCACTTGGCAGCAATGGATGTAGAGACACATCATACGTTGATGTTATCCCGAATATTACCCTACCAAATGCAGATGCAGGAACAGATGTAACCGTTACCTGTTTAGATCTACCTGTAAATGTCGTTTTGGATGGTTCAGGATCAGATTCCGGAATGAATTATCAATGGGCAACTATAATTGGTAATATTGTATCAGGATCGACAACTCTAAATCCTGTAGTGGATCAAGCAGCTGGTTATCAGCTCACAGTAACAGATCCTGGAAACAACTGTTTCAATAGAGATACTGTTTATGTAATAATGGATACCATTGCTCCTATAGCTCTTGCGGGGAACGACACTACGATTACGTGTAATACGGGATTAGTTGTTGATTTAGATGCGAGTGGATCGACAGGCACTAACCTGACCTACTCATGGAGTACTTCAAATGGAATCATTGACTCACAGACTAATAGTATAGCTACAGTTTCTGGTCAAGGAGACTATACCGTAACTGCGACTGGAGATAATGGATGTACAGCAAGCGATGATGTGTCAGTAGTTGTAGATACAATTTCTCCCTTAGTAGTTATAGCAACTCCACTCGACCTTGATTGTGCTGGAACTCCAGTTACGCTTGACGGATCTGGATCAAGTGGTGTCAATGAAACTTACTTATGGTCCGATAACACCAATAGTAACACTACTTCTGTCACTACGGCAGGAATTTACACATTGACTGTTACCAATGACAACGGATGTATTACCACTTCTTCTGTTACCGTAAATAACGCTACAGGACCAACGGCTGATTTCACAGCTACTCCAGTCTCCGGAAATATTCCATTACAAGTAGTATTTACCAATAACTCCACTGGATCAAATCTAACTAACGGTTGGGATTTTGGTAATGGTACAACTAGTTCAGTATTGGATACTACTATGACTTATACCGAATCTGGGGATTATACTGTTATTCTGGTTGTAACTGATGATAATAGCTGTACGGACACTGCTAGTATTTTGATTTCTGCGGATGGAATTTCTGATCTAATTATCCCGAATATTTTCTCGCCAAACGGGGACCTCGATAATGATGTATTTACATTACAAGGCTCTAACATTAGTGAAATCAATGGAACCATCTTCAATCGATGGGGACAAATCGTATATGAATTTAATTCGCTTGGAGCAGGTTGGGACGGATATACAATATCAGGAACACAAGCTTCTGCTGGAACTTATTACTACATTATCACAGCAGTTGGAGAGGATGGTCAGGAATATGAATTCCAAGGTCCGCTAGAACTAATTAGATAATACTTTTATCAGACACTATTTGGAGGAGGTGACGGTGTCACCTCCTTTTTTTATAAATTTGACTTATGAAAAATAAGATTGGAATCATAACTTGCGCTTTCGCTATATTGACGATTTTCTTGTCAAGCTGCAAGAAAAAAGGCCAGGAAATATCCTTTGATTTCTCAATCACGATTCAAGACTATTACAACGAATCACCTATTCAGGATGTATCAGTAAGTGCATACACTAAAGGTGTTTCATCAGGAACCTATACCAATACATTTCAATTGCAGGCAAGTGAGTCTACAAGCAGTGCAGGCGTAGCTTCTTTTCAAGTACCTTATGGAGGAATTGAAGTAATCAAGCTATCCATCGAAAAAGATGGGTATTTTGGTCAATCGATTGAATACAATCCTGACGATTTTAGTACGGAAGGTAATAATGCGTTAACTATTCCTATTAAAAAAAAGGGATTCATCTCTATAAGAATTCAAAATACCTCGCCTTTCAGTGCTTTTGACGAAATTACATTCAACACAATAAATAACGATTGTGAAGAGTGTACTGACTTTAATTCTTTAGTTCTTGCAGGAACACAGATAGACACCACATTATCAGGTATAACGGTTGGAAATCGATATTTTAAATACCAATATATTGTCTTTAAGAACGGTGCTTCATCGAACTACCTAGATTCTGCATTATGTGTTAACGACACTACGTTTATCAACATCAACTATTGATACAATAAAACATAGGATTCAAACAATTAACATCACTATTCTGAATTAATTTATTGCAATACATTAAGACTGTATTATTTTTGTTACTTGGCTGGCGCAACCCAGTCTTAATTTAATTCGTCATTAGAAAGGTAAAATATATTTATATGAAAGTACTTTTAACAATAGTATTAGGAACAATTGGATTATTTTGGAATAATTCATTTGCACAATCGGAGGAAGGGTCAAACATCGAAAACCCAAATCTTACCAAGCGGGTCGAAGTCGTTAGTCCGAAAAAGAAAGACTCGAAAGAAATAACCAATAAGAACAGCTCCGTTCAAAAGGCAAATCCTTATCATAAAACTACAGATCCCGTTAGTTCAAATAACCTAGCGCAACCTAAACCAGCTACGAGGACTACCTCAGTTATTCAAATTGAAAAAATCGAGTATTCTCTTGACAACAACAACAGTTCTCTTACGAATCTCCTAAGTTTAATTGAGCTTAAAGAAAGAGTTAATCAATCTGGAAATTTAGAATTATTAGAGAGTTCTGAATACAGTACATTATTAGCTGATATCAGCAAACTTAGAACTGAATTTGACAACCATGTTGAGTCAACCGGAATTGAAAACTGTTCAACATCAGAACAAAGTCATTACTTAGCTTTCCTCAAAGAAGAAGGTAAAGAAGAGGCATATAAAAATGCAATGGCGAAACTTAAGTAATTAACAAGACACCTCAAAATATGAGAATATTATCTACACTATCAATATTAATTGCTGCTACCCTCACCTCATTTGGGCAATTTAGTTCAACTCCTTGCTCTGCGGGAGCCTTACCTACAGCATGTGCAGCGAACACTATTAACCTAACATCTGGAATGACCAATTCTGGCGTTACAAACCCGGCAACTGCAAATGGTACAGGATGCTCCAGTGTCGGTTCAGATATTACTGCAGGAACTATCTATGATTATGATGGTTGGTTTACAACCGTAGCGGATGCGTCCGGGGTTGTGGATGTATATGCCGCAATTATTACCGGAGACCCTGTAGTAGGTTTGTACTCAGGTCCATGTTCTAGCCCCACCCTTCTTACTTGTGATGATGATGGGGGTGCTGGATTGGATGCATATATTAATCAAACTGGACTTACACCTGGAGGAACTTATTACGTACGGGTTTGGGATTACAACGGTGGAACAGGAACTTATGAAGTAACAACTAATGGAGGAACGCCTCCTGCTAACGATAACTGTTCTGCAGCGACAGGACTTACTGTTAATACCGCTCCTGTTAGCGGAACAAACTATTGTGCTACGGTTGAAACTTCTGATTGGAACGATTGTGAAAGCAACACGGAAAACAACGTTTGGTACTCTTTCACGACTACAGTAGAAGGAGATATTACAGTCAATTTTACTGCTATTGATTGTTTTGGTAGTGGGATTGGAATAGATTTTACCCTATTTTCTGGAACTTGTGGTAGTTTAGGTTCTTACGATTGTTCATCAGTTTCAGCGAGCAGTACGGGTTCCATATCGGTCACTACAGCACCAGCTGGAACTTATTTCGTCATGGTTGATGGTGATAATTCAGGAGGGGCTACTTCATTATGTGATTTTGATATTGATGTTGATTTTACGGGATGTACTGCTGATGCTGGCACTAATACGTCTCCAGCATTAATTACCAACTGTGCCGGTTCTGATGTAACAACTGTTTCGGCAACGGGAACTGTAAACACCTATTTAGGTGCTGATCCATGTATTGGATGGGGGTTTTGGGTGGAAAGTGATCCACTTGGTGTATTCTCAGGAATGTCTGGAATTGGGAACCTTCCTACTGGAAACAATCCTGCTGGAACAGGCGGAGATCCAAATTATGCTGGTGTATGGACTTCGGATTTATATCCATTAGCTAATGGTGAAACCCCTATTTTACCAGATGAGGCAAATGGTGTTACTTACTACATTGCTCCAATAACACTGAGTAACTGTCTAACTGGAGAGATTACTACAAATTGTTTCGATATCGGAAATGTTACTCAATTATATTTTAATCCTGAAATAGTTTACACTACGATCATTGACTGTTTCGACAATACTGCTCCAGGATACACTCAAGTGCAACTTATCGTAGGAGGTGGTACACCATCAGTTGATGGGTCGAACTTTACAATCACTAATTTGGGAGACGGAACTTTGTCATCTACAACTGCAGCTGACGGAGGAACTGTTATTGTGACGAACATTCCGAATGGAGGTGATTTTAATGTTACTATTACTGACGCATCAGGTTGCAGCGAAACTGTAACGATTTCTGCAATTGATGCAACTGCATATTGTACAATCTGTGGAACAGATGCTGGAACAGTTACTGAAACTCTAACAGGTAGTGGAACGACTACTGGGATACATCACATTTTATGTTATGGAGATGTTTTGGATATAGTTCATAATGGTGATTATGTATTACCTACTGATCCAAATTTTTGTGGTGATGCAAGCCCTTCGCCAGGATATCAATTCGATGCTGCGACTCCAGGTTCTTGTAATCCAGGAATCGTTTACGGAATATTTACTGGTTTAGCAAGTACAGCCAACCCGTTCGATGATGCGAATTTTACCAACTGGGGATTTTTTGGTGAAGATCAGACTTTTACAAATACAGGAGGATTAATCGGATCCTTGTTAACAGATGGTATTCCAATTGTCGACAACACTTTTTACCTTTATCCTGTAACGGCTGACTTAACCAGTCTTGATTTAAATGGTGATGGTTATGACAACTGGATTGAAGATGTCGATGGAGATGGATGCGTTGATGCTGGATCACCAATTGCTATTACTATGCTTAATCCTATTATCGCTGTTGTCGATGATAATTGTGATGGCCCAAGTATTACTATCACAGGAGGATATCCAGAATTTTTTCCTGGTAATTATCTTATTACTAATAATGGATTGGGAACAGTTACAGGAACACCTGTTACCCATGGAGAAACAATTACAATAACTGGACTTTCAAATGGACAGAGTTATGATTTGGATATTACTGATGCAAATGGTTGTTCGATAAATGTGTCTGGAACCTATTCATTTACTTTGCCAACGAACAGTATAAGTGGACTTATTGCTGATTATTGCGTTGGCGATCCAGCTGACAATTTCACGAGTGCGTTATCGCAAAGTACGGTTTGTTACTCCGAAACACAACACATTGCGGGAAGTGATCTTACACAAACATTTACTGTTTCTTTCTCTGGAGTAAATTCAAATGTAGCAAGTGGTTCGTTGTCGATATCGACATATGGAGACTTGGGACTATCCTCAGAATATTGGACCGTGACTAATGAATCTTCTACTAGTACTAACATTGGTGCAGTAGCTGGGACAGATTGTTCTAGTACTTTTACAGGCAGCCAAACTTACACAGCTGCAAATTTGACGACTTGGAGTGCCGACAACACAATCGAATTCGACTTTGTGGGATCTGCTGCAGTAAACCCTTATTTATGTGGTATTGATTATGTTGAAATAACTCTTGAGGTTTGTGAATCTCCTACCTACACTGTATCGGGATTCAATGTAACAGATCTTGGTTCTGGATCCGGTAGCTTCAACCCTATTACCGTTGGATCAACATATGTATATTCTACTGCTACTGCAGGTGGATGTGAATATATTGATTCTGTTGAAGTGACTGTTAACGAAGTTCCCTTACTTTCTTCAACTATAGACCCTGTAGTATGTGCCGGTGAGACAATTTTACTTTCAGATTATACACCAGGAGAAGCTAATGGAGTCCCAGGAACTGGAACATGGTACACAAATGCAGGATTCACTACTCCAGCTAGTACCGGAGCTATAACTCCAACAAACGGGCAACAGTTCTATTATCAATATGTGAGCACAGCGGGAAGCTGTACTGATGATGCTTCAATTACAGTAACTGTAAATACCTTACCTGCTACACCAACTATTTCTTCAACTGCAGCGACATGTTCTGCAGATGAGATTAGTACAATTTCCAATTATAATGGGACTTATACTTATACCTTTTCTCCAACTGGTCCTTCTGTTGGTGCTGGAGGTGTTATTTCAGGTATGACTATCGGAACTTCATACACAGTCACTGCTAATGACGGTACGTGTACCTCGAATGCTTCCGCATCTTTTTCAAATGATGCCATGCTGACTACTCCAGCGACACCGACAACAACTACAACTGCTGCAACATGTTCTGCTGCTGGATCAAGTACAATTACAAACTATAGTGGTGCTTTAACTTATGCTTTCTCTCCTGCTGGCCCTTCGGTAGGTGCTGGTGGAGCAATTTCCGGAATGACTAATGGAACTTCGTATACAGTTACGGCAAATAATGGTTCTTGTACTTCCAGCGCGTCAGCATCTTTCGCAAATGATGCAATGTTGGTTACACCAGCTACTCCTACTATTAGCACAACTGCTGCTACTTGTTCTGCGGCTGGATCAAGTACAATTACAAACTATAGTGGTGCTTTAACTTATACATTCTCTCCTGCTGGCCCTTCTGTTGGTGCAGGGGGTGTTATCTCGGGAATGACTTTAGGAACTTCCTACACTGTTACTGCAGATAATGGAGACTGTACTTCAAGTGCTTCTGCTTCATTTGTTAATGATGTAATGTTGACCACTCCTACAACTCCTACGATCAGTACTACAGCAGCTACTTGTTCTGCGGCTGGTTCGAGCACGATCACTAACTATAGCGCTTCGTTGACATATGTATTCTCTCCTGCTGGTCCTTCAGTGGGTGCAGGTGGTGCTATTTCTGGAATGACTAATGGTACTTCATATACTGTTACTGCAGACAATGGAGATTGTTCTTCTAGTGCTTCAGCTTCTTTTGTTAATGATGCAATGCTTGTTACACCTTCTACTCCTACTATTAGCACGACTGCTGCTACATGTTCTGCTACTGGATCGAGTACAATATCTAACTATAATGCTGCATTAACTTACGCATTCTCTCCTGCTGGCCCTTCTGTTGGTGCAGGGGGTGTCGTATCTGGAATGACCGTTGGAACCTCCTATACAGTTACTGCTGACAACGGAGATTGTATTTCGAGCGCTTCTGCTTCATTTGTAAATGATGCAATATTAACGACTCCTGCTACTCCTACAATCAGTACTACTGCGGCAACTTGTTCTGCTGCTGGATCTAGTACAATTACGAACTATAATGCTGCTCTGACTTATGTATTTTCTCCTGCAGGTCCTTCAGTAGGTGCTGGTGGTGCTATTTCTGGAATGACAAACGGAACTTCTTATACGGTTACTGCTGATAACGGAGATTGTACTTCTAGCGCTTCATCCTCATTTGTGAATGATGCCATGTTACCGTCTCCAAGTGTTACAGTTTCTTCTACAGCAGTTTGTGAAGATGGTTCAATTACATTAACACCTAACTCTGGGGGAACATGGATAAGTAACAATACTTCTGTAGCTACTGTTACAGCAGGTGGTGTAGTTTCTATTGTAGCGGATGGTTCAGTTGACTTTACTTTTACGGAGTCAGTTAATAGTTGTTCTACAACAACTAGCGCTGTAACGGTTAACGCTACTCCTAGTGTTACGGTTTCTTCTACAGCAGTTTGTGAAGATGGTTCAATAACTTTAACACCAAATTCTGGTGGTTCATGGATAAGTAATAACACATCAGTTGCTACAGTTACGGCAGGTGGAGTAGTTACAATTGTTGCAGATGGTTTTGTTGATTTTACTTTTACAGAATCTGTAAATAGTTGTTCTTCTACAACTTCTTCTGTAACTGTTAATGCAGTTCCTGTTCTTTCTTCTGTAACTGACCCTGCAGTTTGTGCAAACGAAAATGAAATTGATTTATCAACGCTTACACCTTCTGAAACTGCTTCAGTTCCAGGAACAGGTCAATGGTATACTGGAAATTCCAATGCTGGTTCTATGGTAAGTGGAATTCAAACCGGAGTATCAAATGGAGATCAGTTCTACTATGAATATACAGCTACAACTGGAGGATGTACTGATAGTCATACTATAACTGTTACAGTGAACACATTACCTACTGTTTCAGCTAACAATAATGGTCCTGTATGCGTTGGTCAAACGCTTACTTTAACTGGTGGAGCTACAGGTTTAACTTATGCATGGAGTGGACCAAATAGCTATGCAAGCACATCTATGAGCCCTACAGTATCAAGTAGTGCAACCGTTGCTATGGATGGAGATTATTTGTTAATTGTTTCAGATGGTACTTGTATTGATTCTGCAACAACAACAGTAGTAGTTAACCCACTTCCTACTATTGATATTTCTGGAATATCTTTGAATAGTCCTTCTGCATGTGGAGCAACCGATGGTTCTATCACAGGAATCGTAGGTGTAGGAACTGCAACGATTACTTACTCTTGGAATGGAGGAGCTTCTTCCACTTCGGGCGATCTAACTGGAATAGGTGCTAGTTCAAACTTCCTTTTAATAACTGATGGAAATGGATGTACTCAGAATGGAGGTCCTTACAGTATTTCTGATCCTTCATCTCCTGCCGCTCCGACATTAACACCAAGCTCTGCAAGCGCTTGCATTGGTGCCTCTGTAACAATTTCAGTAGCTTCACCAGACCCAAGTGCTACTTATACTTGGAGCGGACCTAATGGATATACTAATACTGGTTCTTCTATCACCATAAGCAATATCGCTGCTAATCAGGCTGGAAATTATGATGTTTCTACAACTATAAGCGGATGTACTACGGGTAATGCTACTGCACCAGTCGTTATTACTGTTAACAGTTTGCCAATAGTAGATATTTTAGCTCCTTTAACAGTTAATTGCAATAATCCTGTAATTGAGCTTGATGGTTCTAATTCTGAGCAGGGTGCGAGTATTACCTATTCGTGGACAACTGCAGATGGAACCTTGATAGGCTCAGGTGCAAATGATGTTGATTCTACGAGTACCATTGGTACATACAATCTTGAAGTAACCAATACAACTACTAGCTGTTCAAACGATATGGATGTTACGGTTATTGAGAATTTTGACACTCCAACTGCTGACGTTACGACAACTAATGGTGGTCAAATTGACTGTAGTAATCCAAACCTTGTTCTTGATGGTACAACTTCAACTAACCAAGCAGGTGGATCTACGGGCATCTCTTATATTTGGTCTACCTCTTCAGGAGGTGCATCTATTGGAACTAGCAGTACTTTAACTGTTAATGCAGCTGGCACCTACTTCCTTTTGGTGACTGAGACTTCATCAGGATGTTCTGATGAAACTAGTATAGTTATCTCAGTAGATTCAAATATACCTACGGCAATTGTTACTAACAATGTTCCACTTACTTGTGATTCATTGACTATAACTTTGGATGGATCAACTTCAACTGGTTCTAATCTTTCTTATAGTTGGGAGGATAGCAACCCATCGATTATTGGAAGTACTAGTTCAGTTTTGATTACCACTCCTGGATCATATACTCTTACCGTTACTGATAACAATAATAACTGTTCGAACACAGCAATTGTCAATGTAACGCAAGACATAACAACGCCAACTGTTAGTGTTGTATCTCCTCTTGTGGTGGACTGCAATAATCCTATTGTTACTCTTGATGGATCAAGTTCATCTCAAGGAGTAAACTATACATATACTTGGAGTAATAGTGGTTCTGGCACTATCTTAGGAACTGCCGATGCAGACCTTGACTCAACAAGCACAGCTGATACTTACACTCTCACTGTGGAAAATACAACCAATGGCTGTACTGATTTTGCAGATGTAGTAGTAACAATAGATACCGTTTCTCCAATTGCTGATGCTGGGACTGACGTAAACTTCCCATGTGGTGTTACAACTATTGCTTTAGATGGTACTGCTTCATCTGGCACTGGAATAACTTATGACTGGACCGGAACAGGAAACATCACCAACGGAACTACAGATGCCCCAAGTGTTGATGCTACTGGAACATTTACCCTGACTGTAACGTCAACAAATGGTTGTACGGATTCTGATCAGGTGGACGTAATTCCTGATTCGAACGCTCCTGTTGCCGATGCCGGTGCAGATATTACTGTTACTTGTAACGATCTTCCATGGAACGTTACACTTGATGGTTCAGGTTCAGATGCAGGCGCTAACATTACCTATAGTTGGACTACTACCAGTGGAACCGGAATTGTTACAAACCCAACGTCCGATTCACCTACGGTAGATCAAGAAGGGTCCTACCAAATAACAGTTACGAATACAGATAACAACTGTACAGCTACAGCTACAGTTAATGTCATTACAGACACTGTTGCTCCTGTTGCAGACCTATCTGGTACACTAAGTGCTGTAATTACCTGCAACAGTAACTTCGTAACCACTTTAGATGCCTCAAGCTCTACTGGATCCAACTTGACCTATTCATGGTCAACAACCAATGGTAGTATCGCTACTCAAAACAATGAGTTAGCCACTGTTGATCTTGACGGTGACTATATGGTTACTGTTACAGCGGATAATGGGTGTACAGATACTGACAATATAACAGTTACCTTTGACACCATTTCTCCAGTAGTTGTTATCGCAACACCAAATGATATCGATTGTAGTGGTTCTCCTGTTACGCTGGATGCTACTGGATCAACAGGATCGAACGTGTCTTTCCTTTGGGATGACAACACTACAAATAGTACAACCACTGTTTCAACAGCGGGAACATATTCTGTTACAGTCACTAATGACAATGGATGTAGTAGCACTGGAAATGTTACTGTTTCTGATGCACCAGGACCTATTGCCGATATTTCCGCAAATCCTAGCTCAGGAAATATTCCATTAGAGGTTGACTTCATCAATAACTCAACAGGATCGAACCTTTCTTATGCATGGGATTTCGGTGATGGAAACTCAAGTACGGTTGGTACCCCTACAAACACGTATACTGAAACAGGAGAATATATCGCTATTTTAGTTGTAACTGACGATAATGGATGTTCTGATTCCGATTCTACAATAATAATCGTTGAGGGAGAATCAGTACTGATTATTCCAAATATCTTCTCACCAAATGGTGATGGCGAAAACGATATTTTCAATGTAGAAGGAACAAATATTACAGAGATCTACGGAACAATCTTCAATAGATGGGGTCAGGTTATGTTCGAATTTGACCTACTTGAAATGGGATGGGATGGTAGAACCACAGCTGGTCTTGAAGCAGCAGAAGGAACCTACTACTACATCATTGATGCAACAGGTGCCGATGGAGCTGTTTACAACTATCAAGGTCCATTCGAATTGGTGAGATAATACTCTAAGAACCATATAAATAAGAAGGAGATCTACTGGTCTCCTTTTTTATTTTCAATTCTTGGTAAAAAAAACTTCACAAGAGTTGGTCAATAAAAATATTATTGTACCTTTGCAGACCCTAAAAAAACGTATTTAAGCATTAAAACACAATAAAAACGCATTATGCCGACTATTCAACAGTTAGTAAGAAAAGGAAGAAAGTCTAATCCAACAGTAAGTAAATCAGCTGCTTTGGATTCGTGCCCTCAAAGAAGAGGTGTGTGTGTGAGAGTTTACACTACTACACCTAAGAAACCTAACTCAGCAATGAGAAAAGTTGCCAGAGTTAGATTAACAAATGGTAAAGAAGTAAACGCTTATATTGGTGGTGAAGGACATAACTTACAAGAGCACTCTATTGTTCTGGTAAGAGGAGGAAGGGTAAAAGATCTTCCAGGTGTTAGATATCACATTGTTAGAGGTGCTTTAGATACTGCAGGAGTTGAGGGAAGAACTCAAAGAAGATCAAAATACGGAGCTAAACGTCCAAAAGCTAAAAAATAATATTGGTAAGTCATGAGAAGAAGACAAGCGAAAAAACACATTATTCTACCTGATCCAAAGTTTAACGAGATTCTGGTAACTAAGTTTGTAAACAACTTAATGCTACAAGGTAAGAAGAGTACAGCATTCAAGATTTTCTATGATGCAATAGAGATTGTTGATGGGCGTACTGAGGAAGAAAGCGGATTGGAAGTTTGGAAAAGAGCTTTGGAAAATGTTACTCCTGGTGTTGAGGTGAAAAGTAGAAGAGTTGGTGGAGCAACTTTCCAGATTCCTACTCCTATTAGAGATAGCAGAAAACAATCTATGGCAATGAAGTGGTTGATCGGATACTCTAGAAAGAGAAACGAGAAAACAATGAGCCAAAAATTAGCGGGTGAGATTATGGCTGCTGCTAAAGAAGAAGGTGGGGCTTACAAAAAGAAAGAAGATACTCACAGAATGGCAGAAGCTAACAAAGCTTTCTCTCATTTTAGATTTTAAT
>JACJZN010000007.1 GCA_020635565.1 Flavobacteriales bacterium
GCAAGTTGCTCATAATTTGGATTGGATTGGTCTGATACAGCTTCTATTTCCGATTCCATATTTTTAATATGAGCCATCATTTCCTTGTTCACATCCCATTTCTCATTGTTTACCAATTCTATATTGTAAGTGTTCTGAACTGATTCAGAATTTTCTTTAGATTCAGTTTGATTGCTACAGCTTGTTGTCACTAGTATTAAGCCTATTGCTGTCATGCTAAATATGTTCTTCATTATTTGTTAGTGTTTACTAACAAAGGTATGGTAAAATTCAATCATAATCAAAAAATACTAAAAAAACATATGACCTAACTATTCTCCGTCCAATACAGAATTCAATATTAAACACATTTCCTCTTTCAAAAAGTTTGAACTTTTGCTGGAGAGGGTCACTAAGAGAGTAATCCGCTTGGGGTTACTCTTTTTGTTTGTAATCTCAACAATAATAGGCTTTAGAGTACTACAACCCAGTTAGAATTATTAAAGAAAAAGTTAGAACTTCGCCTATTTGGCTGAACCATTGTTATTTTTACGGTATGAAGTTCTGGATTACATTATTTGGAATAATCTCTGTTATTTCAATTTGGACACAGGAAAAGGACAGTTTACTCGACATTATTAGCACTTCTGATGATGGTGACACTAATAAAGTTCATGCCCTTGTAGATCTTGCTGCTATCCATTACCATGACAATCTGGACACTTCAAAAATACTGGTTCTTGAAGCTTTACATTTTGCTATGCATCAAGACTATACACGGGGAATTGGTTTTTCCAATACAGCCATGTCTGGTTACTTCTTTCAAAAAGGAGATTTCGATTCGGCTCTAGTCTATGCAAATAAAGGTGTTGAGATCTTAGAATCAATAAAGGACAAACAACATATTCTAGCGGCTTATAACAACATCGCGTTGATCTATAACAACATGGACAAACCAGAAGAAGCCATTAAGATATACTTGAAAATTTATAGTTTAATAGAACAAAACAATCCCAGTGTACAACACATGGCTATTTGTAATAACCTTGCCATAGCCTATGGAAACAACCATCAACCCGAAGAATCGAAAACATGGTTTTCTAAAGTGGTTAATTATGCCGAAGAAATGGAAAGTCCGATGGGGCTTGTTTATGGGTACAACGGAATATCTATTGTCAATATTGAACTAGAAGAATACGATGAAGCTATTGATAATGCTTCCAAAGCTCTACAAATTGGATTGGAAAATGGAATGGACAAAACAGTTTTAGAATCCTACCAAAACTTAGGAACTTCTTTTTTAAAGAAAAAGAACTACAATAAGGCGGTTGAGCATTTCAATGAAGGAAAGTTATTGGCTGAAAAAATTGGAGCTAAAAGAAATCTCGAAGTAATTTACAAAGGACTATCTGATCTCTATCTTAAACAACAAAAGTTTGAACTTGCTTATGAGTTTAATGACAAATTTCACGCAATTAAGGACAGCATTTTCACAGAAGATAAGGTTGCTTTGATTGAAGAATTGGAGAAGAAATACGAAACAGCTGAGTTAAAATCCAAACAAGCACAACTGGAGCTAGAAAAAGAGCAACTCACAAAAGAAGCAGAGCTTGAAGCAATTAAGAATATGCAACTTTCCCAAGAAAAGGAATTAGAAGCTCTTAGAGCAAAAAGAAATCAGAATTATTTGATCACTTCGATTGTGATAGCTCTTATTTTAGCTAGTGCAGGACTACTCTACTTCCTTCAGTTTAAGAAACGTAAACAATCTGAATTCAAACAAATTGAACTTGACGAACA
Organism: Flavobacteriales bacterium; assembly: GCA_020635565.1. Taxonomy (GTDB): domain Bacteria; phylum Bacteroidota; class Bacteroidia; order Flavobacteriales_D; family Parvicellaceae; genus Parvicella. The sequence continues at coordinate 1,780 of JACJZN010000007.1, forward strand.
GAACAAACGTCTTATGGTTGAAAATCAATATAAAGATGCTGAACTTAAGGCTATTAAAGCCCAAATGAATCCGCATTTTATGTTCAATGCATTAAATTCGATTCAAGAATACATCATTTTTAATGAAAAAGAATTAGCGTCAGATTACCTGGGTAAATTTGCTGATTTGATGCGTTTATATTTGAATCAGAGTAATCAGAACCTAATCAAAATAGAAGATGAAATCAAAAGTCTCCATTTATACATCGAATTAGAAGCGTTGAGGCAAGAGGATCTCTCATTCGCAATAAAATGCGAAGATGACTTTTTGATGGAGAAAAAACTTCCTCCAATGCTTATTCAACCTTATGTAGAAAATGCCATCAAACACGGCCTGTGGCATAAGAAAAGTAACAAAAAGCTGAAAATCCTTTTCTACGAAAAGAATGAACTTATTGTTTGTGAAGTGATTGATAACGGTGTTGGTTTAGTCGAGAGCAAACGTATTCAAGATCAGAAAGGAAATCATCAATCTTTTAGCACTGCTGCAAATGAAAACCGAATAAAGATCATTCAGGAAAAACATGGTAACAAGCTAAATATTACAATAGAAGAATTAAAAGAAGGTGAATTAGTGCTTGGAACAAGAGTTGAAATACAAATCCCAAATAATCTGAGTTAGCAGTCGAAACCTGTTTTTCAGCAATTCAATCAAACGAAAATCAACAACTTATATTATCTATGTCAAAAAAGCACATGACCGCAGTTATTATTGATGACGAAGCTAAAGCAAGGCTATTGCTTAAGACTATTTTAGAAGACTACTGCGAGGAAATCGATACGATCTATGATGCAGACGGACTAAAAGCTGGCGTAAAGTTGATCAGAGAGCATCTACCCGATGTCGTTTTCTTAGATGTGGAAATGCCTGAACACATGGGAACACAGATCAATGATTTTTTTGCAGAAGACGAGATAAATTTTAAGATTGTTTTTACCACTGCTCACTCCGAATATGCAGTTAAAGCCTTCGAACTCAACGCAATTGACTACCTATTAAAGCCAATGCGCCCAAAACAAGTAAGGGAAGCCGTTTCTAAGGTTTATGCAGAACGCCAACAAAAAACGGTTTCAAAACAATTAGTCGAATTACGAGACTCGTTCAACACCCTCAACTTCAAAAAGATTGGCCTCCCAGTTTCAGACGGGATTCTATTTGTAGAGTTAGAAGACATTATTTGCATGGAAGCTGATGGGATGTACACTAAGTTCTATACGAAAAACAGTGGTAGTAAAATGGTAAGCAAACCGTTAAAACATTTCATGGAACTTCTAGAGGAGAATAAAGAATTTTACCGTCCTCATCGCTCTTATTGTATCAACATGCGCTACATCAAGCAGTATGTAAAAAAAGATGGGGGTTATTTGGTAATGGACAATGACGTCATGGTTTCTATTTCTCGTGAAAAAAGAGAAGAGTTCTTACACCTAATGAGTAGTTTTTGATTTAGAAACTGAAACTAACAATTCAGCAGTTCGCACATTTTTAATTGTAAATATTCATTCAAATTCGCATCAAACAATAATGCGAATAAAATGAAAAAACTTTACGTGCTATTAGCAGCCGCTGTTTTAGGAACCATGGCTGTTGGTCAATCAACTATTTATGTCGACATTGATGCATCCGGCAATAATGATGGTTCATCTTGGACAAATGCATATAATGAATTACAGAACGCTATTAGTAGTGCCTCTGTTGGTGATGAAATATGGGTAGCGGAGGGTACCTATTACCCTACTCATGACATCATCGGAAATCTAAACCCAACTAATCCACGAACTAAAACTATTTTGATCAATAAGAATATTGCGATTTACGGAGGCTTTACAGGAGCGGAAACGATGCTTAGTCAAAGAGATTGGAGTCAGAATATCACCTTATTTTCAGGCGATATTGGAATAAATGGTGATTTGTCAGATAATTGTACTCGAGTTGTTTTTGTTACTAGCACCTCTTCTCTTGATGGGGTATACGTTCAAGATGCATATGTAAACGCTGCCTATGGTGGTGGAATAAATATAAATGGCGCAACATTCTCATTGACTAATTGCGAAGTATCAAACAATGCGAGTTATTCAGGTGCAGGCTTGTATATTCAAGGAAATAGTGAAGTCTCTATTGACAATTGCGAATTTTTAAACAATACAGCAGAAAACAAAGGCGGAGGAATATTTCTAGAACAGGGTAGTATAAATGTCCTAAACAGTATTTTCGATGGAAACGAAGCTGGCTATGGTGGAGGAATGTCTCTTGAAGGAGGTACAGCAACAGAATGTAAAATAGTAAATTGCTTGTTTTCAAATAACCAAACTACACTTTACGGAGGTACGGCAGTATTTGCTTATGCCTTGCCGGGAGGAGTCAAAGTTGTGAACTCTACTTTTGCAAAAAACGATTGTCCAAGCTGCTCCCCTTCCAACACAGGAACTATTCGTTCCAATGGTGTAAATTACTCCATTCAAAACTCAATTATATGGAACAGCGTTCCTTTTAGCGAAGCAGCAAATAATTTATCTGTTTTCACTGTCAACAACTCAGTGGCAACCAATGGGTTTTCGGGAACAGGTAACTTATCAGCCTACCCTCTCTTTACAGATACATTAAGCAATGACTTTACCCTACAATCAACTTCAGTAGCAATTGATGCCGGGGATACAACTGGGATTTCTGATATTATACCTTCATTGGATTTAAATGGAAACACTAGATATTTTAATAGCATTGATATAGGTGCCTTTGAGTCTACAATTAGTAGTACAGGCGTTTCTTCAATTCCATCTTCCCAAATTCATCTCTACCCAAATCCCACATCAGGTACGATTCAATTTACAAAAAAAATAAGTCAGGTTAAGGTATACGAACTAAATGGGAGACTCGTTAGATCAATCTCAGTGAATTCCAACCAAGTTGACTTATCTTTCCTATCAAAAGGAATGTACATAATTGAAATTTCCTCCCTTGAACTAATACATACAGAACGCATAATTGTTGAGTAGAGTTTTTTTCATCGTTCTGGTTTATAGTAAAGACCGTCTCATAAGACGGTCTTTTTCATTTAAGAAATTCAAATCACCAATTCAGCAATTTACTGAATACGTTACAATCAAAAAATGGGATTTTAGTCGAAAATAAACTCAGCAATATGAAAAATTCATTTAATAAACTAAGCTTAATAACTATTCTACTAATGGGATTCCTCACAGCCTCTGGTCAATATGGATTTAGACGCTCTACTCAAATCATCGAAAAAGGAAACTACTTTTTAGTTTATCAAAAAAGTAGCATCAGAGATTGCGATAATAATTCCTATCACAAACTTCATACGGTAAAGGCAGAAATATCAGATATTGAAGCTGTAGGCAAATATGTTACAACCTTTAACCTTTACCACGTTAATCATTTTACCCATGGCCTATCATGGACTTGGGATGATCAGGAAAATCCGGTAGCGTTTTCAACAGAAGGTGGAAGCGTTTTTCTCTATCCCTATAATGGAAACATATACCTATTATCTGACTCTTTTTATGAAGATGTTTATAAAATTGGAAGTTCCACATATGGTGGTGTAAATAGCGAGATATGCATCACTGGTTGGCTTCAAAAGAAAAAACCCAAGGCTGTTGATGATGGAAAAAACAAAGCATCTGTAGAATGTCCTGTAACCATAGAGGAATTGAAGGAGGATGCTATGAAAACCATGCAAAAAAGAATCGAAAAAGATAGCATTAAATTCCCCTCATCAGTTTCCATTGAAGGTAAATCAGTTTCTAAGTATGACCTTAGACTAGAATGGCAAAATAATGAAGGCTCTTATTCTGATGCGTCTTCTTCATTAAAGGTTGGTATCATAGCCGTATTGGAAGATGGAACTACCCTTTTGACAAACAACTTTGAAGAAGGTTTTGGCTTATATTCTGATTACATTGTTAACGTTTATGGTGGATGTCTAGAATCAACAAAACGTGTTGATTCCAAAGGGGAATACTATGAAAGATTTCATTTCAATAAAACAGCACAAGACAAACAACTTTCTAAAGACGAAGATTTTCTTAAAATATCCGTTATCAATAAATCTACAGGTGAAGAAGTAGTTAACGAGAAAGTACCCTTAGAGTATTATTCTGACGTCACATTGGATTATTCCAATCCTGATGGAAGTTATTGTTCTGATGGATGGGACGGTGGAGAAATAGATATTGAAGTTGAAGAGCTTGAACATTCCGAGACAGGAGAACCATTACTCTACTATACGATAACAATCAACAACTACTATAAAGATGGCAAAAAGGCCTATATAAAAATGCCCAAAACCGGTAAGCTAACTATATACAATGATGGAGGCAACGGAGGCGATTGTAACGGAGATGAATATAAAAAAGGAGGAAATGCGGGGACTTTTATCGTACATAACCAAACAGATGAAGCGCTTGAAAATTTAGAACTAATTGCCAGAGATGGACGTGAAGGTGGTTTTGGATATCCTCCATCTGATTACTACAGTAGTTCCTCCGATTCTAAATATAGTTCAAGTTCAAACTCTAGTTCTGATAACAATTCAAGCGAAATCATCATCATCAACAACACAGGTAAAGGTGTTTGCATAGTTCAAGGTGGAACCTCACAAACCATAGGCAGCAAAGAAGAATTTGACTGTGATGATGATATTTACTATGGAGTAATGAATGGTAATAACTGTACCTCCAGCAAAGGAGCAAAAATCGCTGATGCAGATGGTGACTGTGGAAAAATGATAACCCTTGAATAGTTGTTTGATTTACATTTTGTTACTCGTTGAATAATTCAATAGAGGATTTAAATCGGTAAATAATACATTAGTCTGCTCCACGCGTGCTTGCAATATTTAGCAAATATTGCAAAAAGTTAGAACTTTCGACAGAGAAGGTCACTCTCCAAGTCCAATACATGAATCGTTATTGGACTTGTTTTTTTATCCATTTATTGCAAATTCTCTTCCAGACCCTAACGAGTAATAGTCGTAAAAAATTTTTGCAAATTTCCGACAAATAGATGGGTATGCCCCAAAATAAGTCTAAAGAAGAATTAATATGAATCGTTGAAAGTGAACGTAGGTTGCGTGAAGCTGAACGATTGGCAAAGATCGGTTCATGGGATCTTGATTTAGTTAATAACAACCTTGTTTGGTCGGACGAAATTTATCGCATCTTCGATACAGCCCCTCAGTCTTTTGGAGCTACCTATGATGCCTTTCTAAATTTTATTCATCCAGAAGATCGTGATTTTGTTGATGATATTTATCGAAAATCGGTTGAAATCAAAGAACCATATGGCCCTATCACTCATAGATTGGTAATGAAATCTGCAAATTTGAAATTTGTGGAAGAAAGAGGTGTTACTGTGTATACTGATGGTGGGACACCACTTCGCTCTTATGGCACATGTCAGGACATTACCGATCGTGTAGTTGGTGAAAAAACAAAAGCACAACTCAAAGAGAAAGAAGTTCTTCTGAAGGAAATCTACCACCGGGTCAAAAACAATCTTCAACTGATCTCAAGCCTTCTAAATATCCAGGCATCAAAAATTGACGACAAAGAGATCAGGTCGATATTTGAGACGAATCAAATGAGAATAAATGCTATTGCTTTAGTGCATGATCAACTTTGTCGTTCGGATAATTTGGCCACCGTTCAAGCAAATGAATTTATTACCAATCTAATTGATAACTATAAGGATTCTACTTTTTTGAAGCTCAGAAGATTACTTTCAATTTAAAAATATCAAACTCTGACATTTCACTTGACAAAGCTGTGCCTTTTGGATTGATAATGAATGAAGTCGTTAACAATAGTATAAAACATGCTTTTCCTGACAACAAAGGTGAAATTGATATCGTACTTTCCCGTGGTATAGATGACTGGAATCTGATGGTCCGAGACAATGGAATTGGGGTTGAAGATATAGAACAACTTGACAAAAATGACTCTTTCGGAATTGAAATTATCCGAGCCCTCACAGAACAATTAGACGGTTCATTGAAGATTATTAGCTCCCCAAATGAAGGAATGAAATTCTCGTTCTCCTTCCCTTCATAATTCTTTCTCAGTAACGCCACTTATTTGCCAAGACCACTAGCGAAAGCATTACAGGAACCTCTATTAGTACCCCAACAACAGTTGCTAATGATGCTCCTGAATTCAGTCCGAAAATCGAAATGGCAACAGCTACCGCCAATTCAAAGAAATTACTCGCTCCAATCATTGAAGAAGGCGCACAAACATTATGTCGCAACTTCAAAAACTTTCCAGCAAACCAACTGATAAAGAAGATAAAGTAGGTCTGAATGGTCAACGGAATAGCAATTAGCAAAATGGCGATAGGTTTATCAATAATTACTTGCCCCTGAAAAGCAAAGATCAACACCAATGTAAGCAACAACGCAACAATTGAAATTGGCTTTAAACGTTTCAAAAATTGATTCTCAAACCACTCTTTTCCTCTATTCTTTATCAATAATCTATTGGTTCCATATCCCGCAACTAATGGGAATACTACAAAAACGATCACAGAAGTGATTAGTGTTCCATACGGAATTCCCACTACTTCACCATTACCATTCAAAAAACTTATATCGAACCATGAGAATAATAATCCGACTATTGGTACAAAGGCTATCAATAAGATCAAATCGTTAACTGATACTTGAACCAAAGTATAGTTGGCATCTCCTTTTGTTAAATATGACCATACAAACACCATAGCCGTGCATGGTGCTGCACCTAAAAGAATTGCTCCGGCAAGATATTGTTCAGCATCTTCTGGCGTTAACCATGCTTCATACAAATAGTAAAAAAATACATAGGCAAATAATGCCATCGTAAAAGGTTTGATTAACCAATTCACAACGACAGTAAGTCCAAGTCCTTTCCAATTTCTAGACACGTACTTAAGCGATGAGAAATCAATTTGAACCATCATTGGGTAGATCATTAACCAAACCAATAATGAAACTGGCACGTTGACATTGAAAATGTTCCAGTCACTGAGAACACCTATACTATCACCAGTAATATAACCAATGCCAATTCCAACAACAATACATAGCAATACCCAAACGGTAAGGTATTTTTCGAAAAACCCAATTCTAGCTTCTTCACTCATGATTTTTTGATCTTTGAGAAAACATAAAACATCTCCGTAGCGATCTCAAAACTTCGACAATCATACATTACTGATTCCAATGGAGTGTTATCGTACTTTTTTGGATCCTCATACCTCAATGGTAGCCTCTTTTCACAACCCTCCACTACCGGACAATTCTCATCGGCATGAGAACAGGTCATTATCGCCCCGAACCCAGAAGCAGGGTTAGTTTTATCATCATACAACTTGGAGTACATTGGAAAAGACGCTTGATCTTCCTTCCATCGTACCAGATACAGCGGGTTATTCATCCCCTCGACCTCTACTTCAAACCCAAATCTTCGAATCGATGCTACAGCTCTTTCATTGAATGATGTTACTTCAACTCCACCACTAAAACAAGCCACTTGTAATCCATAAAAATCAGAGGCAACTTTAGCCCACAACTGAGAAAACTGGCTCCTCCGAGAGTTATGTGTGCAAATAAAGTTGAGCCCTATTGGAAAATCTTCATCGATCTTTTTATTTACATAGTCAATCAATTCATGGAGAATTACAATTCTTGAATCACTGATCGTATCAAAATCGATGCAATCCACAACCTTCTTTACTTTTTCAAACATATTTAAATCCTTAACAACAACCAGATCCTGGCGTACACTTATTAGCTGACAATGAAGACAATGGTTTTTTAATCTTCTCCTGAGGAATGCCACACTTATCTTTTGCCAGGCAATCAGTAGTAGTTGAAGTCAAAACAAATTCACCATTAATCCAATCAATTCCGTATTTGCCGATTGTTTCCCCTTGATATTCCACTTCTATTTCTTCATCCTTAAGATTTAAGGTTTTTTCCGATAGTTCAATTATCGTGACTAATTTCTCAGGATGAAGACGATGATCATAATCATTTGCTTCCCAAAGTTGGAAATTCACTCGATTCTCTGTTCGTACAGTTCCTCCGCAATCAATAAAGTGTTTGAAAACACTCCCCACTTCAGTAACATGAAAATGAGAAGGTACGTACTGCCCATCAGGTAGTTTGAAAGAGATCATGGTCTGATCCTTCAAGATCTGTTTGAATTCACTTAGTTTCATATTTTTTATTTAACAACATTGACTATCTGAACAGGAAGAATATTGATCAAACAAGGTGTTGAATGATTCTTGAAATTCCTTCCACTTGTCAGGATTAATACAATAATTCATCGATGTTCCTTCTATTGTTCCTTGAATAATTCCTGCTTGTTTTAACTCTTTTAGATGCTGACTGATCGTAGCCTGTGCCAATCCCAGTTCCTGCACCAAATCTGAATTGATACAAGCATTAGCTTTCAGCAAATACTCTAGAATGGCCACTCTAGCTGGATGTGAGAATACTTTTGCCATCATCGCAAATGCATTCTGCTCATCCGTAAATAGATCTGTTTTTGTAATTCCCATAATTATATTGCAATATTACGATAAAGATTTAAATCACCAACTAGAACTTACTTTTAAGTAACATGAATTACATAAGTCTAGTGTGTAACAATAGTCGCTTTTACTTTTCTGGACTGCCGATACCTTAGCCTCACAAAACGACTAGAATATGGCTAAAGTAGTTATCCTTGGTGCTGGAATTGCAGGACACGTTGCTGCAGCTCATCTTAAAAGAAAGTTAGGCAAAGAACACGAAGTATTAGTAGTGTCACCAAATAGTAATTATCAATGGGTTCCTTCCAATATATGGGTAGGAATAGGTAAAATGAAAAAAGAGGATGTGGTGTTTCCACTTCAGCCTCTGTATAAAAGAAAAGGAATTGGTTACAAGCAAGCAAAAGTAGTTGCTTTCTATCCAGAAGGGTCTTCTCAAATTTCTAAAGCTCACGTTTCTGTTGAGTATGTAGCTGGTGATAAACAAGGACAGCAAGAACTTATTGATTATGACTACCTTATCAACGCAACAGGTCCAAAACTAGCTTTCGATTTAACACCAGGTCTGTCTCCTGGAGAAAATGATACTTATTCTGTCTGCACTTACGGTCATGCGACAGAAGCATGGCATGCATTGGATACTTTAATGAATAAGGTAAAATCCACAGGACAAAAAGCAAAAATACTAATCGGTACAGGACACGGAAAATCTACTTGTCAAGGAGCCGCCTTCGAGTATATTTTAAATGTTGAAAAAGTAATTTCAGATGCTGGATTGAGGGATAAATTTGAGATCACTTGGATCTCAAATGAATTCGAATTGGGCGATTTTGGTATGGATGGTCTTTTGGTTAAATATGGAGGCAAGAACATTACCTCAAAAGAGATGGTTGAATCTGTCTTTGAGCATAGAGGCATAAAATGGATCACCAAAGCTGGGGTTAATAAAATTGAAAAAGGAATCGCCCATTATGAGAATCTGGATGGAAAACAAAAAGAAGAACATTATGACTTTGCTATGCTCATTCCGGCTTTTTCAGGACATGGTTTTAAATCATATGATGAAAATGGAGAGGAGAATACCGAAAAGCTATTCAAAGGATTCATGATTGTGGATGCTGATTATACCCCAAAACCATACGAACAATGGACCGTTCAAGATTGGCCAGAAACTTATCAGAATCCCAGTTATAATAACATCTTCGCTCCGGGAATAGCCTTTGCTCCTCCACACCCCATTTCCAAACCAAGAAAAAGTGCTAATGGGACAGACATTTCTCCATCGCCTCCAAGAACAGGTATGCCATCGGGAATTACTGCAAAATTGGTGGCTGACAATATCATTGACCAAATTAAAAATAAGGATGGAAAATTACACCATAAAGGTTCATTAGGAAATATGGGAGCAGCATGTATCGCATCCGCAGGATATGGGGCTTTTACCGGTAGTGGAGTGAGTATCACGACCTACCCCATTGTTCCGGATTTTAAGAAATATCCTGATTCTCACGGGCGAAAACTCGGAAAAACCTTTGGGGATATTGGACTTGCCGGGCATTGGTTAAAACTAGCGCTACATTATGCATTTCTTTACAAAGCAAAAATGAAACCTTTCTGGTGGATCATTCCAGAATAAAAAATACAAGTCATGAAAATAACTAGATTTCAAAAATTCTTGATGATGAATCCTTTCATCCAGGCGTTTAAGTTCGTTTATTTGAGTGTGAAAATCATGTTTGTGGTTGCCTCCGGACATGGTAGCACCAGAGAAAAATAAGATTTCATACAACTAAAAAAAGCTAAGGTCATGGAAGACATGCTACTATACGACCGGATTCAGTTTGCCTTTACGGTAACGTTTCATTATTTATTCCCACAACTTACGATGGGATTGTCTTTGATCATTGTGATTTTCAAATGGAAGTTTTTGCGAACTAAAGTGGAGAAATATAATGATGCTGCCAAGTTCTGGATGAAGATCTTTGGATTAAACTTCGCAATGGGAGTGATCACCGGAATTCCAATGGAATTTCAATTTGGTACCAACTGGGCCAAATTCTCAGAACTTACTGGCGGGATCATTGGACAGACATTAGCAATGGAGGGAATGTTCTCCTTTTTTCTGGAATCGTCCTTCCTTGGTTTGTTCTTGTTTGGGGAAAAATTGCTTGGTCAAAAACTCCATTTCCTTACCGGTCTTCTGGTCTTTATCGGTTCATGGGCAAGTGGTTACTTGATTATTGCTACTCATTCATGGATGCAAAATCCAGTAGGTTATGAGATCCTTACCAATGGAGAATATGTTCTCAAGAATTTTGGGGCGCTGTTCAGTAATCCATGGGTTTGGCCATCGTATCTGCACAATCAATTTGCTTCCATTGTTACCAGTTCAATGGTTGTGTCAGGGATCGGAGCTTTCTATCTTTTAAGTAAGAAGAATGTTGAAATGGGACAGATGTACGTGAAGTATGGTGTTATCTTCGGTTTAACTTCATCTATTTTGGTTGCCTTTCCAACTGGCGACTGGACTGCTAAAAATGTGGTAAAATATCAACCTGTAACATTTGCTGCGATGGAAGGTATCTTCGAAACAGAAGACGGAGGATCAGAGATCATTCTGATCGGTCAGCCAAATACTGCTGAAAAAAGACTCGACAATAAAATTGCAGTTCCTAACATACTGAGTTTCCTTACCTACCAAAACTGGGATGCAGAGATAAAAGGACTGAATGAATTTGACGAGGATCTATATCCAACAAATATTCCTGGTCTCTATTATGGATATCACATCATGGTAGGATTAGGAACCATATTTATTGGGATCTTCTCTCTTGCTGCATTTCTATTATTTCGAAAGAAACTATTTGATTCCAAATGGCTTATGTGGGTATTGTTATTGGTCATCCCGTTTCCTTACATCGCTAATACTGCAGGATGGTATACAGCAGAACTGGGCAGACAGCCATGGTTAGTATATAACCTTCTAAGAACGGAGGAGGGAATCTCACCAACTGTATCCTCTGGAAATACATTATTTACATTATTAGGTTTCATTGGGTTATACCTTCTTGTAGGAATGCTCTTTCTCCTCTTGGTTGGAAAGATTGTTAACGGAGCCACAACTAAAAAACACGAATGATCATGGAACTTTTCTGGTATATCATATTGGCTATAATGCTCATCGGATACGTAATTCTGGATGGCTATGACTTTGGAGCTGGAATCATTCATTTGTTTCTTGCCAAGGATGAAAAAGATAAAAAGGCAATAACCAAGTCAATTGGACCCTTTTGGGATGCGAATGAAGTTTGGTTGATTGCTGCGGGGGGTGTTCTATTCTTCGCTTTTCCTAAACTCTATGCATCTTCTTTTAGTGGTTTTTATCTGCCTCTAATTCTTGTGCTATGGATGTTGATTTTCAGGGCTATTGGTCTTGAACTTCGCGGGCAGGTGAATAACGAGATGTGGAAGAATTTCTGGGATAGAGCTTTCGGAATCGCAAGTCTTCTTTTGGCTTTGTTTTTTGGCACTGCACTTGGAAATGTTGTAAGAGGAGTGAACTTAGGAGGTGTAGAAAATGGTGAATCTCTATACGAACCCCTTTACTTTTTTCTTCCGCTGTGGAATGAGGAATTCAGTCCATTGAGCGTACATTTAGGCGTTATCGACTGGTTTACGCTGCTAATAGGAGTGATTGCAGTAGTTGCATTGACCATTCACGGTGGCAACTGGGTCGTATTAAAAACTAGCTCTTCAATCAACGATAAGATCAAATCACTGAATTTTAAATTGAATTTTGTTCTTCTGATCTTAATTCTAACCTCTTTTGGTGTCTGGCATTTGGTAGATCCAGATCCATTCAGAAATTTTATAGCACAGCCGATATTATGGATCTTTCCAATTTTGGCCTTAACAGGAATTATCGGGATGTTTAAAGTAAGATCATTCAACAAAGAAGGTTATGGATTTATCTTTTCTTCACTCTTTCTTGCAGGAGCCCTAGCCTCTAGTGCTATTTCGATTTTTCCAAACCTATTACCTTCTACCAACAATGTTAACCCATCTTTGACCATCTACAACGTTTCTGCAGATTTCTATGGACTTAATGTTGGATCCTACTGGTATATTATTGCCGCTGTTTTAGTTGCGATATACCTTATAGTCCAATATCGAATTTTCAGAGGGAAATTGGACCACAATGACTACGGAGAGCACTAATCCAAAATCTTCTTCACTCTACCCACGATTCCTCCTTCTAACATCACTTTGATGCCATGAGGGTGTTGAGGAGATTTTGTCAAAATGCGAATGATGATACCATCCGTCAATTCTCCTGTTCGTTGATGGGGTTTTTGTACAACACTCACGTGTCCTCCAACTTTAATGTCTTTGCGAAGTGTTCCTTCCATATTATAGGTCTTTGATCAAACTTACTAATTCACGGATATCAAGAAAAGCTCCTCTCTTAATATGAGTTAGCACCACAATTGTTTTCTGCTCATCTGGAACTCTTATAAAGTAGGTTCTAAAACCTTTCCACCAACCGGTATGAAAAACAATTCTTCCTAATCCATCCGTGCTTTCAGCAGGATAGATCCTAAATCCAAAACCATAATTCTGACCATTGCTCTGAAGCTCGTTATGATCTTGCATCATCAACTGAACTGTGCTGTCATCCAACAGAGCTCCATCATACAAAGCTTGATCAAAATTTAACAGGTCGTGAACGTTGGAATAGATTCCTTTATCTCCAACCACACCATTCAGATATATATCTATTGTGGGATTAAAAGCCCCATTATATCCTTTGGCTGGCAAAATTAATTCATCCTCATTATCTCTGCGATATAACACCGTACTCGTCATTCCAGCAGGTTCAAAAATGTTTTTCGTTAAATATTCTGAAAAAGACATCCCAGTCACTTTCTCAACGATAGACGCCAATAACATATAATTTGTGTTACAGTAATAATGGGTTTGTCCTGGTGCATAGTTGACCATCGGAACTATTTCGTTCATAACAGCTATGACATCATTATTGGTGATCGTTTTGTGCTTATCTGGCCAAATTGAATCCGGTGAATCACAAAAATGAGTGTATTGACTCATCCCACTTCTATGATTCAGTAGATGTTCAACTGTAATACCATCGTATGGAAATTGAGGAAAAAATTGATGTAGTTCATCAGTAAGATGGATCTTCCCTTTTTCTACCAATTGCATCACAGCAACTGCCGTAATCGGTTTACTAGCTGACGCTAATTGAAAGGTGTGATCGATCGTTAATGTATCTTTTGTTTTAAGATCAGCGTAACCATAAATATTTTCGAAAATCACTCTTCCTCGCTGCGCAAATAAAACTGTTCCATAGAATTCTGATCTTTTGTGTTTATTGAGGAAAAAAGTGTCTAACGATACTTGATAAGGTGCATAAACGCTATCAAAATATGCCGTACTGTCTGGTTCCTGCAATACTTGTTCTGCTGTGGAATTTTTATTTGAAGTTTCTTCCTGCTCCGCACAGCTTATCAGAAACGCTACTGCCAGAATCACACTAATTATCACTCTTATCATCTTTCAAAAATAATTTCGTTTTATGACCCTAATCATTTTAATTGAAGAAGTTTTTAAGACTATTGTATTAGTATTCAATCTGATTTATCTTACCTTGTATTTAAATTCTTGAACTATGCTTAAGTTTATTATGCTATTTCTAGCCTTGATCATTAATGTGAATTTATCCATTTTTGCGAACCCCTCAGTAAACCACGCTATACAAGAAGGGGAAGAGATCGCTATTGAAAATGTTGAACATGGACATCATGCCGATACCTCTATGCTTTTCTTCATCATTCTGGCAGTATTTATTGGCGTTTCAACAAGACATTTATTGAAGAAACTTCCCATTCCCTTTACAGCATTACTTTTAATCATCGGGATTGTACTAGGTAGCTTTTCGAGATTGGGTTATTTTGAAACCTGGGGAAGTTTAGATGTCAGCTTTGTCAAAGATTCCCTGTATAATGCAGCTCATATAGACCCTCACTTATTACTATATCTTTTTCTTCCCATATTAATTTTCGAGGCTGCTTTTGCAATGGATTTCCACACTTTCAAGAAGACCGCAGCCAATTCTATTATTCTGGCTGTTCCTGGAATTTTAGTGGCCTTGGTGCTTACTGCTTTGATCGTTGTAGGTATCGATTATTTCGATATCGGACTGGAGGGATGGGCGAATTGGAGCTTGGCTTTAATGTTTGGAGCGGTAATTAGTGCCACCGATCCTGTTGCTGTGGTAGCCTTGTTGAAAGAACTAGGTGCTAGTAAAAAATTAGGAACTACCATCGAAGGGGAATCGCTTCTGAATGATGGTACTGCTATTGTGATCTTCATGGTATTCTTCGGAGCTCTTACTGGTGAGGCAGATAGTATGAATGGTGTTCTGAAATTTCTGATTGTATCTTTCGGTGGAACGGCAATTGGTTTGGTCATGGGATGGTTATGTGTAAAGTGGCTAAGTCGAATCTACACCGATGCGATGGTAGAGATTACGCTAGTTGTCGGTGCTGCTTATCTCACGTTCTATTTAGCAGAACATTTCTTCCATGTATCTGGAGTATTAGCATTGGTGTCATTGGGGCTTATCCTTGGTGGTCCGGGAAGATCAAGCATTTCGCCAAAAGTTGAACACTTCATGCATGAATTCTGGGAATTAGCCGGATTCATTGCCAACTGCATCATCTTTCTCATTGTTGGATTGGTAATCTCTCAAAGAACTCAATTTACTGCAAGTGATTTTGTTATTCTAGCAATCATATATATTGGAATACACGTGGTACGTGCATTAGTTATCGCTATGTTCTTCCCTATTATGAAAAATGCCGGATATGGTATGACAAAAAAAGAAGGAGTGGTTGTTTGGTACGGAGCTCTTAGAGGAGCTATCGGTTTAGCATTGGCACTGATTGTTGCTAATATCGACCCAAATGATCTGGTAAGTAGCATGGGAGTTACCGTAACTCAAGCTGTAGAAATAAAAGAAGAATTCTTATTCCTGATTGCAGGTACTGTTACATTGACCTTGTTAGTGAATGCAACTACAATAAAAATGATCATTGAGAAACTTGGGCTTTTAAAACTGAGTGAATCGAAAATTCAGATGAGAGCAAGCGTTAATCACTATCTAAGAACTGCAGGCGAGAAGAAAATTAGTAGAAGTCAGCAGGATCGATATTTAAAAAAGGCAAATTGGGATGTTGTTGCTAGTTATCTCCCTCCTGATTCAGATGTTGTGGTGGGTAGTGAAATAGAAGATATGACGATCGCAGAATTGAGAAAGAGACTTCTTGAAAAAGAGAAAAGTAGTTATTGGCATCAATTCAAGGAAGGTATGCTATTAGGAAAAGCTATTCCTAGTCTTACAGAGGGAATCAACTATTTGCTGGATCAAAACGGTTCCGATTCCCTTTCTCATAGAAAGGATCTGGAGGACCTTTGGCAAATTCCTGGTTGGGTAAAGCGTATTTCCAAAAATAAACTCTTCAAAAAGCTGAGACATCGAATGGCTGTGAACAGTCTTTCCATAAGCTATGACGCTGCAATTGGCTTTGTTATCGCTCAAGATGAATGTCTTTCTCTACTGTCGAGCATGGCAAGAAATGAAAATGTGGAAATGGAAATCCTGAAAACATTGGAAGAAGAGATCAATGCAAATAAAATTGCAGGTCAGGCTTTTATTCGAAATTTAAGATCTGACTATCCAAATATTTACGAAGCGTTATCAACCGAAAGAGCGATTAGAACACTCTTGGATTACGAGGAAAAAACAGTAGAAAGGTTACAGAAAAAAGGAAGAATAGACGTTAGTGAAGCTGGTTCATTCCTTCAAGATATTGCCGAAAGAAGAAAACAGATGGATAGTAAATAATTGATCCTCCTGAAATAAGTAAAATTAGATAAGTCAAAAAAGGACGATAGTAACTATCGTCCTTTTCTTAATACTACTTAGAGTTTCCGATAATATTTATCTTAATCGGATCAAAGATCTTATCCTCATCATCCATCACCGAGATGTAGTATGTACCTGATTCATAGTTATCGTTCGTGAACTTCACACGTTGAACTCCTTCCTTCAGGTCAACTGTTTTTCCTGTGATCAATCTACCTCTGACATCATGCAACAACAATCTAGCTCCCTCCACCGAGTGATCCATGGTTAATTCAACCACAAAATTTCCATCTGTCGTTGGGTTTGGATAAACCGTAACACCTCCAGTTTCAGACTTACAATTATTCTTCATCGCTGGATAGACTTTGCTATTTCCGTCAAAGTCTACTTGAGACAAACGATAGTACACATCCATGTTCGCAGGGCTACTCGGATCAACGTACTCATATTCGATAGTCTGAGTAGAGTTTCCGGCAGCAGATACATATCCTATTGCATCCCAATCCAACCCATCGAAGCTTCTTTCTATGATGAATTGATCAGCATTTGTTTCAGAAACGGTTGTCCAAGAAATAACCTGATTCGCACCTTCCGAACAACTTAATTTATAATCCTGAAGTTCCACAGGAAGTGGTGATCCATTAGGCGTACCATGAATCCAGAATTCCGAGAATTGAGTAACATCAAACTCTATCCAGTTTGCTCCCCAAGAAGAATTCCCTGTTCCGCCATTTGTCGTAGTATGTAAAATTACTGTTCCATCATTCGGATCAAACACTCCATCTTCGTTGGTAGCTCCATGAACCTGAGTTACGTGCAAGCTACCAATTCCTGATACTTCATCTTCCTGACATACAGAAGCTGTAGCAGCCGCCATCAAATTTGCCAATTCAGTATCCGTGAAGTAAAGTCTTAAACTTACATTTCCTGAAGGAACATTTTGTGTATTGATCACAAAACTTCTATTCATTACAGCTACCTGAGCACAACTTGTCCCCGCGGCTGAATTTACCAATTGAGCAGCTCCTCCATGATAATAAACGTTAACATCCACTTGACCCAGTACTTCACCGTTATCATTAAAGGAAGCTATGACTTCGTCAGACGCATCCATAACATGTGTCCAGTTCGCAGCCCCTGTACTGAAGCAACTACCTGTTCCATCAGAAGGGATTACAACGGTAGGTTCGTTGATCGTAACGTCTACATCATCCGTCACAGTACATGCTCCATTAACCACAGTCCAGGTACCCGTAAATGTTCCTCCTGCTGGGAAATGTAATTGCGCATCATTTTGATTTATCGTTGTACTATTTTGCAGTGTTGGTGATCCTGAAGGCCAACTCCATGTACCTGTTCCTGCCCCTGGTGCTGTCGCCCCCATGGTCACGACCTCTCCAATACAGATCGACTTATCAGGTCCAGCGTAGGCAGTTGGAGGAGAATCTAATGTTACTACTTGGTTTGCACAAGCAGTTGTGTTGCAATTTCCTTCTAATCTCACGTAATAGGTCGTACTGCCCGATCCAGAAGAAGTGAAAGAATAGGTTGAAGATGCTGTAGATGCTACCGGAGTACCACCACATGAACCTGTGTACCATTCGTAATTTGCTCCTGTTCCTAGTGTAGCACCATTTGCCGTTAAGATTACATTATCACCGTCACAATAAGTTCCACCTCCAGAAATTGAAGCAGCCGCTATTGAATTAGATTCTCCAAGCACCACTTCCTCGTAATCAGCAGATGCATCACATCCAAGAAGTGCGTTTGCAACAATCCTTACGGTTACCTTATTATCTCCTGCCTCCGCTGAGAAGTTGGGTAACGTCCCAGAGTAAACATTATCGTAAGGCGTAGAAGGCGTTTCGACATCCCACTCGTAAGAATAGGGAGTCACTCCATTTGTTGCTCCAGAAGCACCTGTTACAACAATGCTGGATCCTTCGCATAGTGGATTGGCAGAGCTAAAGGTAATATCTGTTGGTGCTGTTGGATCAGGGTTAACTGTAAAAGTTGTAAATACAGGTATACTCCACCCACAACACTCATCTCGAACCTGATAGCGAACGATATAGGTACCAGCTGTATTAAAAGCAGACGTAACAGGACTTTGAGAATTCGAAGAATATACCGGTGATGTCGCTGCTCCCTTATTTGGAGCGGAAGTACCTGAATACACCTCCCAATTATATTCTAATTCATTCGTCCCTGATGTACTAGCCGTAAGTTTAATATTACCTCCTTCACATATCGTGTAAGGCGACAAGGCGCTACCATCATTCGCTTGTAAGGTGATCACTGGTGCACTTCGAGCATCTCTGATAGTCAAATAGGATGGAAAGTCCGCACCCGTGGTTCCAAGATCATAACTTCCGCTTGTATTAGTCGTGGTGATCTCAGCAGGCGTACTAGTTACTCCAAATTGAGAAGCGGTAGAGGTGTTGTTGTACTTTACAAAACTCCAGTTGCTAGGCAATGCATCCCAATTACTGCCTGTCTTTTCAATTTCTAGAATTGAATTGGCACAAATCTTTGTATTATCATAGTTAAGTGTAACAACAGGAGAGTTTGGAACACTTCCTCCCGATGTTGAAGAATTAACTGTTATTGCTGGTGATATACTTGTCAATGTCGGATTCGATCCTGAGGAAACCCTTATTGCTTCATTAACTCCTGCATTACCACTAGTTCCTGCAGATCCATTTCCTCCTGATCCACCAGTTCCTCCATTTCCACCTCTATTTCCTTGATCACTATCTGTATTACCTCTGCTTCCACCACTATTTCCTGAAGCTCCACTTCCTCCATTCCCTCCAGTTCCTCCTGAACCGGCACTTCCTGTGTTTATTGAACATCCAACAACAGATCCAGTACTATTTCTACTCCAAATTCCAAAAGAGGATCCTCCTCCGCGACCTCCAGCTCCAGCGCCTCCGGCACCTCCGCCTCCGCCTCCGCCTCCGCCACCGGAACCTCCCGAATCATTCCCGTCATCATCACATCCACCAGCTCCGCCTCCGCCTCCGCCTCCACCTGCAACTCCAGGGTTTCCATCGTGACCATATGAAGGAGTAAAGTATGTTCCAAAAACATGAGCTGTTGTAGCAGCAGCAGCAGCACCGTTAGATCCCGATCCTCCATTTCCTCCTACACCTCCATAGGGAGAAGGTGTTCCATTTCCATCTTGATCATTGCCTCCACCACCGCCACCACCTTGGCCAGTATTTGTAGTGCCTGCAGTACCATTTTGGCCACTACCATCACCCCCAACACCTCCTGGTCCTCCACCTTGACCTCCATCTCCTTGAGTACCGCTATTACTTCCGCCACCATTACCTTGATAACCATTACTAGCGTTTCCACCAGCATAACCACCACCACCACCACCATCATTGGTAGCTCTATCTCTTCCTCCTCCAGCTGTTGAGTTTCCAGACGATCCGCCTCCGCCTCCGCCTCCACCGCTGTTATCGCAGTTGATTCCACCATCACCGCCACCACCTTCGCCTCCGCCTCCGCCTCCGCCTCCTGAAGGCGCAGACCCTCCTACTCTTGGTGCATTAGCTCCTCCAGTTCCTCCAGTTCCTCCGGCACCACCATTTCCTGAAGTATTATCACTTCCTGAAACACTTTGACCATTACTTCCCGAAGCTCCCTGAGAACCATTACTTCCATCAAACTGACTAGTACTAATATTTCGACCGTAACCACCAGTGGCATTACCACTAGTTATTAAACATCTAGATATTTCGTAACCATCAGCTCCATTAAGATAAATACCGTAATTTGACTTACCATTTCCAGAAGTTGTTCTACCTGATGCATTTGAAGTCGTAATATTCAAATCTATTAATTTCCAATCATCAGCATTCACAGCTTTAAAACCTACAACGTGTGCAATATCATTGCTAATAGTTTCAGTACCACTCATTGTCAAAGTAGTAGAACTTACTGTATTAGAGGATTTTGTCCAAACACTTCCATTTCTAAAATATCTTCCTTCAATAATTAAATCTGTAACTAAATTGACTACTCCTGTTTCGGAATAAGATCCAGACTCCATCCTAATGTAATTATCTGTTACCGTTAATTTAGATAATGCACCATTTGATCCCGTTAACGTTCTACAAGGGTTTCCTGGGCCACCACATCCAGCATTATCAGTTCCTGAAGGAGATACATATATATACGTACAGCTAGGCGCTGCAACTGTCACTTGACAAGTAGCAGAATAGGTATTTCCACAATCATCCTGAAAGGTTCCTGTGATAGTATAAGGCCCCCCTGTTGTATTAGGTGCAGTCCAAGTGATAGACGGGAAATTTCCAGGTCCAGCATTTGAAACCGAACCTCCAGTAGTTGACCAAGTGTAGGTGCTTGGGTTCAATGCATCACCTGAAACAGTAGATACAAAACTAACTGTAGCTGAAGATCCGACCACTACTGTTGTTCCACAAATACTACTTTGCAGAGAAACTGGTTCCGCTGCAATGGTTAGTGTATGATATGAACTTCCAGTGGATTCAATATGTCTGATTTCAACGATATCGTTTGAACCCAACATTCCGATCCAAGGACTACTTACCTGACTTCCATTGATATAAAGTCTGTACCCATCACCATCCGATCCTGCCGTTAGTCTGTAATGACCACAAGGAAATCCTTTCCTTACAGAACGTACCGTGTGATAGTCATCTGCTACAGTTCCACCAACCCATCCAGAAGCATCTGATGGAGCACCGGCAGAAGACCACTGTCCCGTAGTGCTGACACTGGTATTAGAATTTGTATAATATCCTTGATAACAAATACCACTTAAATTCAAATCTGCACCCTGATATCCATAGTTATACCAAGTATTTGATGTGGCAGGTGCTACACCTGTAGCTGGAGCTGTTCCAGCAGCTGGATTATTGGTGTAAGTAATAATTAACTGAGGTCTATTTCCACTTGTATGTCCTCTAAATTCAATCCAATTGGAATCGTCTCCACCTGATCCAGTAGGATCATCGTAGTAGTCGAAACCAAAACACATGTAATCACCTGCATGAAAAGCTACCCTGTTTCTTAAAGAGTAGTAATTATTTGGAGAAACATTGAAATCATGCCATTGATTATTTCCGCTCTCCACATAGTCATAATAACCATTACATCCTGTACAACCTGTTCCCGAAGCAGCAAAGACATTCCACCCAGCAAACTTGTATGTCATTGAATTAATTGCCGCCAAATCAGCACACCAAGTTGTAGTAAGTGTAGGATCTAAATCGGCATCTCCAATGTTGAATCGATTTACACTTCCTTCTGAATGATAACCATATTGATATAACCTAAGATTAACGTCACAAGGTATTCCAGCAGCCAATCCTGTTAAATTGAATTTTACGATTCCATTCCACAATTCATTATCGTATGGCCAAGTTTCATCTCGACATCCCACTTTGAAATCTCCATTAATATTCTCATTGTCATTACAATCCTCTTCTACCGACTCTGTCCAGAAATTAGCATTGTTGGGAACAAAGGTGCCTGTAGGATCCACAACTATTGGATAAGCTGTATTAGGATTATTCAACCATCTAAGTGGCACAAGCATAACCAATCTATACGTCTTGGAATCAATTTGCTCCACTTTATAATCCCCAGAATAAGATTTGTGATCCGCTAAACTGAAGTATTCCAGATTGCCATAAGCGTAAATCAATTCATTTGAAGCATTTACAAAAACAACCTTTCCTAGTTTTGGATAATTCTCACTAATAAAAACTTCCTCTTCAAAAGAAATTACTTCAGAAAAACCGACATACCCAACGGTATCAATACCAAAATCTGAGTTGTCAATTTGTACTGCAGTTTTAACACAACCTGTTCTTTGTTCCACAAACAACCTACTGTCATTACCTACTTCATATTCAACAATGTTGTTGACACTGGATAGATGTGGCGATGTTCTTTTTGGATATGACGCAATATCAGAGAGTTTTTGTTTATCCTCGCTGTAGTATGAATACCCTTCAAAACTAAGGGTTGACTGTTTGGATCCAGCTTTAAAATGAACACCTTCTGAGATCTTACCATAGTAGGTTTTGATCTGATTGTGCACATTCATGAAGTCATATCCTTCATAATTACTTGGAATAATCTCATTAGATGAAGTTTTCCAAACACCACTTTCCTGATAGTGTATCGGCCCTGCCGTGTATAAACCAACAAATTCATTCTCTCCGGACTGGAAAGTCTTGCTGGTTTCCGTTCTCTTCTCAATGACTTCGAACTGCGGATCAAAATTCGCGTATGGACCCGACTTCTCATACAAACGCATGATCACCGGATCCTTAATCTCTAGGTCACTCAATGCTTCTTGTGCAGCAATACCGAAAGACAAGAAAATTAAAGAGAATAGTAAAAGTGATTTGAACCAACTTACATTTGATACAAATGACAAAGCGTTCAGGGAAGGGGTAGTTCCATTAAACTGCTGTGCGTCCATGATTGGATGTAATTAGAGTATGAAACCGAAAGATAGTAAAAAGTTATTCACCCTCCTCTACATCATTAACTATTTTAACAAAATTGTCTATTTTTCCACAAAATGTTAAACTAGACTATTTACAATCATTAGCAATTTTAATGATCTCAAGTATGTTCACGTCCTCGACACTTTTGTAATCCTGATACTTCTCTGCTACCTTATCCACTGCACAATCACAAAAGTGATGAGCCTTTTCTTCCCCTACAAATTTGGAGGACTTTTCCTCACAATTCGATACAAACTGTTTTATTTGTTTCTTCGTCCAATACTTGGCAGCAGCCCTTGCCATAGCTTTACAATTGGTTAATGAAACCGCCATTCCTATGGCGATAACGACAACTAAAATTCTCTTCATGTTGATAAATATAGGGATAAAACAAAAAAGAGCTACATCTCTGTAACTCTTTCGTTTTCAATGCGCTCCCTCTTGGGTTCGAACCAAGGACCCTCTGATTAACAGTCAGATGCTCTAACCGACTGAGCTAAGGAAGCAATGAGGCATTCAGGGTTCTCTATACTTTACTGTGCAAGTCTTGCGCAAGTGAAAGCCCTAAACCTTTCATCATGGTACAAACATACTTAAGTTTTAAACTTGACACAAGAAGAAAGAGGAAAGATGGAACCTTTCCTATTGTCATGAGACTTTCTTACAATGGAGACACGCGGTACATCACAACTGGCAAGAGCTGTTGTACAAATGAGTGGAACTCTAGATCATCAACTGTCAACAAACTACACCCATACGCCTCAACAATCAATGAGCACCTAAAGGAACAACTAGAGAGGTACAGAGGCATTATTGCAGAGCTCAAAACTGAGCATATTAGTAACATAGGTCAACTCAAAGACACTCTGGCTGGTAGAGTTGTTGCTCCTCAAACAGTTAATGAATTTTGGCATCAGGAGATAGAAAGGCTTAAACTTGCTGGAAAGCACGGAAATGCAAGGAATTATCTAAGTGCACTAGGAGGTATCAAAAAACACAAAGACTTAAACATACACTTTGAGCTTATTGATTACAACTGGCTAATTAAGCTAGAGACTAGTTTGCTACATAGTGTAAGTCTTCAAACGAAAGTGAACTTTTCGGGTTCATAGATAAGAGAGTGTTCAGTTCAAATTTACATTAAATTTCTGATTCTGTTTTTTTCTTGCCTTTAGTGTTTTGATTTTGGTTTGTTTTCGTTGATTCAACTTCTTTTCTGCTTTACCAAAATAAACTTCGGCAGGTGTTAAGTTATTTAAGGATTCATGGTATCTGGCGTAGTTGTAATACTGAACAAATTCGTTTAGTTTTTCCTCCAACTGTCCAGGACTAAAGTAGTTATCTAGTTTGACCACATTTTTCATGGATTTATGGTATCGTTCGATTTTACCTTGAGTCTGAGGATGTAACGGGCGTCCTCTTACATGTTTCATATTCTGTTCGAACAGATAATCTTTCAACTCATGAGATATGTAGCAAGATCCATTGTCTGACAGTAGTTTAGGTGGGTTATCTCCTAATCCTGTTGTCAATAATGCTTCATCTAAGGTTTCTATGACGTTTTCTGCTTTCATGTGAGAACATAGCTTCCATGACACAATAAAACGGCTGTAATCATCTAAAACAGTAGATAGATAATACCAACCCCAACCGAAGATTTTGAAGTAAGTAAAATCGGTTTGCCACATCTGGTTTGGACGGGTTGTTTTCTGATCAAAACTATCTGACGCACTCATGATTCTAAAGGCAGGTGTGCTGATTAAATCATTTTCCTTCAGGATTCGATAAACGCTTGATTCACTGATGTAATAGTTGTATTTATCCGTGATATGCCAAGCCAATTCACGAGATGATAGTTCAGGTTGTTCTAGCGCAATTTCTACCACTTTATCACGATCTGCTTCGTTGATCTTGTTCCATGCTGTTGGTCTGTCACTTTGTTTTCGTTTAAGACCTTCATAGCCTTTTTCGCTATAAGCATGATACCATTTGTAAAAAGTGGTCTTGTTCACTTTTAATTCTCTCAGCGTTCTGATTACTCCCAGATCTGAGTTTTCTACCAGTTTGATAATCTCAAACTTCTCTTGCGGACTGTAATGCATAAATCGGTCACGTTTTATTCTTCGATCTCGTAATCTTTTTTTAACAGCCTACGATTCTGCAAAGACAACTCTGCTACCAGCTCCTTTAAGTCCTGATTCTCCGTTTTTAGTTCGTTTACCTCACTCGTATTAGCTTCACGCAGCGTATCTCCATTTAATCGTCTCTTTCCAGCTTCCATGAAGTCTTTACTCCATTTGTAATATAAAGTCTGGGCAATACCCTCTCTGCGACATAGCTCCGCTATGCTAGTTTCTCCTCGCATTCCTTCTATGATGATGCGAATCTTTTCTTCAGAGGAAAATTTTCTTCTCGTTTTTCTTTTCAGTTCACTGATCAGTGAACTAGCACTTTGCTTACTTTTTGACATCGTACTTCTTTTTAAGGATTAATAAATATAATTAAAATCTATCCCTTATATTTAAACCTTAAGAAGTTCACTTTATGCTGACACTATACATTTTCTGTACCTGATCATAGCTAATGTCTTTGATGTGATACTCCCCTCTATCTCTTCCTACGTACACATTGTATCTCTTAACTCTGTAAATACCTTCTTGCATGCTTTTAGGTATAAATACATTGGGGATATTTTGTTTAGCCATGTCTATTTATGTTGTTCTAACAAAACTAAGCTTCTTGCGATGTTCTGTCAAGTATATGTTGATAACTCAAGGTATACCTATATTTGCCCCCCCCCTATTTTCAGAAACCGTTCCACCCCCCTATTGAATTCCCATAGATTTTATGGCACATGTGGTTTTAACATGTGTTTGAGCAGAAGGTAGGACGCTACAAACATCATGTTTTATTGGATAAATAGTTTGTACACAAACTCACGGCTTATATAAGAATATGGCTATAGATCAAAATAAACCTGCAAAGGTTATGGGTTTATCTTTGGAGGAGTCCTTCATTGTTTAAACCATAATTATAACTAAGTTTAGTACTTCATATACTGCTAATGAATGGAATAATACTTGTCTACAGTGAAGTGTTTAGTGGAGCCATCCCTAAAGTGGAGGAACTTGTCAGCAAGATTCCTTCAAAAATGTTACTTGAAATCCTCAGCAATTGGAGTGGAGATCTGCATATTGATTCTGTTAACCCTAAGGTACAGAGAGAAATACTCAGGCTTTTATTGAGAAGGCAACCTGAACTAATAAAGTTTCATATGTTCAGAAAGATGTATGTCTCTGGCCAGACTATAAAAGCGGCCTTAGTTGATGTATATACAGTCCTTGAGATGATTAACATTATTCTAAGTAACCCTAATAAACTGGAAGCTAAGGATACAACCCCTGAAGATGAACTGTCTATACTGAAGGCTTTTCTAGTTATCAATGAAAATATGTACAACAGGGGAATTGATAGTGAACTTGCAAGAAGAGACAAGTTTGAGTTCTTTAAGAAACATACTTGGCCATTATATGTTGCATCAACGGAACTTAGACTGAGAAACAATGTCATTAATGATGTATACAGAGGTCTTATGTTTTCTAGTTATTTAGAGACAAATAAAGTTGCAAAAGAACTCTTTCAAGAGTTGTTCAAACCAAAAGAACCTCATATTCACATATTACCAGTATCTGTATTTCAGTTATATCAGGAAGCTGGATATAGAAAGGATAAGAACACTATGTTTGGGTGGTTCAAGACAAATCTAGAAGAAGATGTTCCTTTTATAAAGCCATGGATTCTTGACTTCTCAAGCTATGATCCAGCTGCATACATTATGCAGGACTTTAGAACCCTTAGGTCTTTTCCTATTATAAAAGTTAGAGAGGAAAGCTACTGTGTTGTGAACTGGAATTTCATTCTTAACAAGTTATATACTGGACTGATTTTTGACCTCTATGAAAAAACGGGAATTAGTGAGCCAAAAAGTGCCTTTTATAAACCTAAACTAGCTAAGTTTACCACATTCAAAGGTGATATTGGGGGTACATTTAGTGAGGAGTTTTGTGGTGAACTTCTGAAAAATGCTCTACCAACCCATGTATTTAAGTCTGGAAAACCAGATACTAGACAGAATCAGGACTTTTACATAAGAAAAGGGAGGCAAATAGCACTTATTGAACATAAGGATGCCTTGTTTAAAAAGGATGATGACTATGACAGAATACTTGAAACATTAGAGAAAAAGCTAGTTAGAGATCAAGGTGTTTCTCAACTCATCAAACTTATTCAAAAGTTGCAGGAGGATATTACTGTTTTTGAACCATCTATTGATGAAGAAGTCAATTGCGAAAGGTTGGTGCTTCATCCTATTTTGTTAGTAACAGACACAACATTTGCTATGCCTGGGATGGAAGACTATGTGAACACTAGGTTCAAAGAGGAACTCAAGAAACTAGGCTCATTAAGATTTTATGTACATAGGCTTGTAATTTTGGATGTAGATGTGCTTATGAAAATGCATGATCCTCTAGTTCTTAATAAGAGGTCATTCTTCAAGATACTAAATAGATACTATCTGTCCAAACTGAAGATGAGAAAGAGAGCAAGGAAGAAATATGCTACTGTGAATGAAATAATGGCTCAGCACAAAGGGACTACTGAATTAATAGGGAATTTTCTCAAGCAGATTCATCCTAAGAAGAGAATACCGGGCACATTGAAGGATAACATGATAAAAGAGCTAAGAAGGCATGGTTTTTAGTCCCTTACCTAAGAAAGCCATTCTTAACAACCCACTAATGTCCGTGTGTTTTTGGGGGGGAACACACTAACAGAATAACAACTAATTATAAAAGCATGGGAGTTCCTATAGAGTTTTACAGCATTATTGTGCCTAAGAAGGTGCTAATAGAAAAGTATCCGGGTGGAGTTGAGCAGCATAAATCTAACTGTCCAAACACGTCCTACTTAGACGATGAGTACCTAACAAGAGTTGGATTCATGGACTACTCAGCTGTTGCGAATTACTGTGATAACTTGATAGTAAAAGGACTGCAATGGGACGATGTTAACAGAAGGTCAGATGATTTTGTGGTAATACAGAATCCGTTTGGTATGAGTTGGAGAGTAGAATGGGTAACAATTAATGAAGAGAACCAAGCAGTTTATACACCTGTTTAGAAGAGATCAACAAGCTCTATTTCCAGTGCATTGCATATCTTGACCAATGACTTGAGAGTAGGGTTTGTTTCTCCGTTTTCATATCTAGCATAGTTGTTTTCTTCCATACCACACTTATCTGCAACGGCTCTTTTGGTCATTTTTTTTGCTTCTCTGTGCTTAGTTAGGTTTGTACCCAACTTTAGAAGTGCATCTTCATATGTTGTTTTGCTAGACACATATCAAAAGTCCAAGCATTTATCCATACCTAACATATCATATATGA
Organism: Flavobacteriales bacterium; assembly: GCA_020635565.1. Lineage (GTDB taxonomy): Bacteria > Bacteroidota > Bacteroidia > Flavobacteriales_D > Parvicellaceae > Parvicella. The sequence goes on from JACJZN010000007.1 coordinate 30,270, forward strand.
TAAGTTTTTTATCTTAGTGGCAAAACAAAAGAACATGAGATACATAACTATCCTGCTTGTACTATGGTTAGGAACTGAAGCACTAGCACAAAAAGATTGGGAACTTCCTATGAAAGGAGATAAAGTCAGCTTCACATTCAAAAGCAAGACAATGTCCTTGGGGGGAAAAGACCTTTGTGACATATATTACTCCCCACAAACTACTGGTGACTTGATGGCAAAGACTATCTCACATGCTACATCTGGCAAAGTGAAGCTACTTTCTGCTTCAACCTTTATGTTTCAGCACACTCTTCATAGTGCAGACGGAAAACCAACATCTTTGGCTGATTGTAAGCCCAATCAACCTGACACGGCTTACGGTACTCTTAGCTTCAATCTTACCCAAGTAAATGCACTAGGTAAAGGTCGGTCAGGAACTATCAAGTGCATCTTTAGAATAGTGCTTATGGATGATGGCTATGAGATACAGTTCAGAGGTTTTAAGTACACCTTTTTCAAGTCCGCTGGGTTTGGCAAACCACAAGAGCAGGTTACTGTCAACCTTGAGGAAGAATATGATCCTGCCAACGCCTCAAGTTCAGACAAGAAGTACTGGGCTGATGTGAAGATGTTGGTAGAACTATTCCACATGGACATAGAAGATGTTCTTAGCTCACAAATAGCAGATTTTAGCTTTGACGACTGATAAGAAGGGAAAAGACTGGTATGACGTCATTACCAAGTATCTATTGATTGCCGGATTTGTAGTCTTTGCCATTTACTTTGTAATTGGTGCTGCTGCTCCTACATTACTGTTTGTTAAGGATATTACACCTATGCTTATAGGTGGGGGCATCTTCATGCTTGTAGTATTTCTTTTTGCCAAGGACAACTAAAGCAGCCCTATCTTAACAACCCATTACCCAAACTGAACACATTATTAACTAGGCTTTTTCCTGTGCAAGTGATGTGCAAGTAAGCAAAGTATAGAAACCAAAAAAAAAGAGTCACATCACTGCAACTCTTTCTGTTTTAGCGCTCCCTCTTGGGCTCGAACCAAGGACCCTCTGATTAACAGTCAGATGCTCTAACCGACTGAGCTAAGGAAGCTTCGTTTTTTAAACGGGGTGCAATATTAATTTAAAGTTTGGAATTAAACAATATCTTTGCAAAAAAAATTACAAAAAACACAAAAAATGAGCCTAGTAAACGTTGGTACCGTAGCATTTGACGCTGTTGAAACACCATTCGGTAAGACCGATAAAATCATTGGAGGAGCATGTACATACATAAGTTTGGCAGCTTCATACTTCACCAAAGGAGCTAAAATTGTATCTGTAGTGGGAGATGATTTTCCTCAAGATGTGATCGATATGTTTAAAGATCGTGGTATTTCTACAGAAGGACTTCAGGTTAAAGCTGGAGAAAAGACTTTTTTCTGGTCTGGTAAATATCATGCAGACATGAACTCAAGAGATACAATTGATACTCAGTTGAATGTTCTGGAGAATTTTGACCCCCTCATTCCAGCAAGTTATCAGGATTGTGAATATCTCATGCTAGGTAACTTAGCCCCTGCGGCTCAGCTTCAGGTTATTGACAGACTTGAAAAAAGACCAAAACTTATCGTTTTAGATACAATGAACTTCTGGATGGAAGTAGCTTTGGATGATTTGTTAAAAGTGATTAAGGAAGTAGATGTACTTACCATCAACGATGAAGAAGCTCGATTACTTTCTGGAGAATATTCGTTAAGAAAAGCTGCGAAGAAGATCCTTACAATGGGACCAAAATACCTGATTATCAAGAAAGGGGAACATGGAGCTTTATTATTCAATGAAGAAAGAGTATTCTTTGCTCCTGCGTTACCTTTAGAAGAAGTATTTGACCCGACAGGTGCTGGAGACACATTCGCTGGTGGATTCATCGGTTATTTAGCAAGTTCGGGTAACATCTCTTGGGAAAACATGAAGAATGCTATCATTATGGGATCAGCATTAGCATCATTCACTGTCGAAAAATTTGGAATTGAGAGATTGAGAGATCTTACAATGGAAGAAATCGCGGATAGAATTTCTCAATTTGCAGAATTGACCAACTTTACGATGGAATATCCTGTTCAGGAGGAACAGCTTTAAGAAATGTAGTTTAAAACACTTTTCAACAATCTCCATCTGTTTTTAACGGCAATTGGTCTAATTATTCGAACTTATAAGGTTTATCTGCGTATTTTAGATAAAACACCTACTATTCGAAAAAACTTGGACGCGATTTTTTTATTATTCAACAAGTTCCGCTTGCTCCTGATTTTTTGGAGTCTGCCGGGTTTTCTTGCGTTCTCTGCTGTCTGTAAGTCTTCAAACGAAAGTGAACTTTTCGGGTTCATAGATAAGAGAGTGTTCAGTTCAAATTTACATTAAATTTCTGATTCTGTTTTTTTCTTGCCTTTAGTGTTTTGATTTTGGTTTGTTTTCGTTGATTCAACTTCTTTTCTGCTTTACCAAAATAAACTTCGGCAGGTGTTAAGTTATTTAAGGATTCATGGTATCTGGCGTAGTTGTAATACTGAACAAATTCGTTTAGTTTTTCCTCCAACTGTCCAGGACTAAAGTAGTTATCTAGTTTGACCACATTTTTCATGGATTTATGGTATCGTTCGATTTTACCTTGAGTCTGAGGATGTAACGGGCGTCCTCTTACATGTTTCATATTCTGTTCGAACAGATAATCTTTCAACTCATGAGATATGTAGCAAGATCCATTGTCTGACAGTAGTTTAGGTGGGTTATCTCCTAATCCTGTTGTCAATAATGCTTCATCTAAGGTTTCTATGACGTTTTCTGCTTTCATGTGAGAACATAGCTTCCATGACACAATAAAACGGCTGTAATCATCTAAAACAGTAGATAGATAATACCAACCCCAACCGAAGATTTTGAAGTAAGTAAAATCGGTTTGCCACATCTGGTTTGGACGGGTTGTTTTCTGATCAAAACTATCTGACGCACTCATGATTCTAAAGGCAGGTGTGCTGATTAAATCATTTTCCTTCAGGATTCGATAAACGCTTGATTCACTGATGTAATAGTTGTATTTATCCGTGATATGCCAAGCCAATTCACGAGATGATAGTTCAGGTTGTTCTAGCGCAATTTCTACCACTTTATCACGATCTGCTTCGTTGATCTTGTTCCATGCTGTTGGTCTGTCACTTTGTTTTCGTTTAAGACCTTCATAGCCTTTTTCGCTATAAGCATGATACCATTTGTAAAAAGTGGTCTTGTTCACTTTTAATTCTCTCAGCGTTCTGATTACTCCCAGATCTGAGTTTTCTACCAGTTTGATAATCTCAAACTTCTCTTGCGGACTGTAATGCATAAATCGGTCACGTTTTATTCTTCGATCTCGTAATCTTTTTTTAACAGCCTACGATTCTGCAAAGACAACTCTGCTACCAGCTCCTTTAAGTCCTGATTCTCCGTTTTTAGTTCGTTTACCTCACTCGTATTAGCTTCACGCAGCGTATCTCCATTTAATCGTCTCTTTCCAGCTTCCATGAAGTCTTTACTCCATTTGTAATATAAAGTCTGGGCAATACCCTCTCTGCGACATAGCTCCGCTATGCTAGTTTCTCCTCGCATTCCTTCTATGATGATGCGAATCTTTTCTTCAGAGGAAAATTTTCTTCTCGTTTTTCTTTTCAGTTCACTGATCAGTGAACTAGCACTTTGCTTACTTTTTGACATCGTACTTCTTTTTAAGGATTAATAAATATAATTAAAATCTATCCCTTATATTTAAACCTTAAGAAGTTCACTTTATGCTGACACTATACAATGCGGGTACCGATGGGCAGGTAGATGTCGTAGTAGCAGGGGGTACGCCTAACTATACCTATGCCTGGTCTAATGGAGATGCTGATGATGTAGCGGAAAACCTCTCTGCTGGTACTTAGATGATAATGGGTGTACTCTGGATACCCTTGCCATCGTCACTGAACCTACTTTACTGCAGGTAGCTCTTACTGAAACTGACGTCCTTTGTAATGGTGGTTCGGATGGGGAAGCTGTCGCTACTCCTGCTGGGGGTACAGCTCCATATAACTATCTATGGTCTAATGGAGATACCGATAACACCGCTGATTTAGTAGCTGCTGGTAACTACTCAGTAACTGTGACCGATGATCATGGGTGTACGGTAGTAGATGATATTGATGTAGATGAACCTACACCTCTTGCTGCTTCATTTATTGTAGACTCTGTTTCTTGTAATGGACTCTCTGATGGACAGATCACGCTGATCCCTTCTGGTGGAACACTGCCTTATACTTACCTGTGGTCCAATGCTGATAATGACTCTATCGCTGATAACGTTGCTGCTGGGAACTACTCTGTAACCATCACTGATGGGAATGGGTGTACTTTAACTGTGGATGAAGATGTTTTCGAACCTACACCTCTTACGGCTACACTGTCTGCTACTGATGTTAACTGCTTCGGTGGTAATGATGGTACTGCCCAAGTTACAGCTTCTGGTGGGACACCTATCTATGAAGTAGAGTGGGATAACGGATACCTCAACGATACTATTTCTAGTTTGTTTGCAGGAACTTACGGGGTCACTATTACTGATAGAAACAACTGTCAATTCACATCTAGTATTAATGTAAATGAACCAATCGCTCCACTATCATATACGACCGATTCCATTGATGTCGACTGTTTTGGTGCATCTACAGGAACTGCGGAAGTATTAACTCAAGGAGGTACTTATCCATATTACTACACATGGTCAAATAGTGCCATTGATTCTGTAAACGAAAATATTTCGGCAGGTACTTACACGTTCCTTGTTATGGATGATAATGGGTGTACGATCAATGGAAGTGTAATCGTAAATGAGCCTCCTCTTTTGGTAACAAATATTGTAAATGTGGACTCTGCATTTTGTGAACTACCAAACGGAAGTGCATTGATCACAGCAACTGGAGGAACTGGTCCCTATTCTTTTGTATGGAGTGATGGGCAAACAACAGCATTAGCCGATGGTTTACTTCAAGGAACCTACACTGTTGAGACGACAGATGCGAATGGATGTCAAAATACAGATCAGGTAACCATTGGAAATATTCCAAGTCCTAATGTAACAGCATCTGTTAACCAAATCGTGTCTTGCTATGATGGAAATGATGGAGATGTAATTGCAGTTGGAACATTAGGAGATGGAAATTATCAATTCTCTTGGGCTCCGAGTGGAAACATGATTGCGAATCCAACTAACCTCGAAGAAGGTGATCACATTGTTACCTTAACGGATGGCAATGGATGCCAAGCAAGAGATACGATCTATGTCGCTCAAAACGATGAAATCAATATCACAACAGACACATTAGTTACTGTTTCCTGCTTCGGGTTATCCGATGCATGGATCGTTCCAACTGTTATTGGAGGAATTCCTACCTATTCTTATGACTGGTCAAATGGATCTACTAATGATACTGTAACTGGACTCCCTTTTGGTCAGCATACATTAACAATTACTGATGATCTTGGTTGTCAAATGACTCAATCGTTTAATGTCTCACAACCGGCATTACTACAAACATCAATTAGTTCATTTGCCGATGAATTATGTGTTGATAGCTATGATGGTACTGCAACTAGCTCAACTACCGGAGGTACATTCCCATACAGTTATTCATGGAATAGTACGCCTGTTCAAACTGGTCTTACGGCTACAGATCTGGCACCAGGAAACTACTCATTACTTGTAACAGATATTAATGGATGTATGGATTCCGTGGACGTAACTATCGGATCTCCTGATCCAGTTATTACAACTGTAATGGTTGATGACACTATTTGCTACGGAGATAATATAACGTTAACGGCATCGGCTACTGGAGGAACAGGTTCTTACTTATACTTCTGGGATAATATCGGAATAGTACAAAGTCCAACAGTTTCACCTACAGAACTCACTGAATACATTGTAACCGCAATTGATGGGAATGGTTGTTCAGATAAATCTGACACATTAGAAGTTGCTGTAATTTCTTTGTTCCAAAACGATCTGGGTGTATATGGAAACTCCCCAATTTGTCCTGGAATGAATACATTGATCTATGCCCAAATAACAAGTACGACAGTAGGGGAAATTACCTATAGCTGGGAACCTAATCTTGGTAATACTCAGGGAGCATATAATATTATTCCTCCGGCTCCTGGTTATTACACCTGCACGGTGAATAATCAATGTAATGTAAGTGTTTCTGATAGTGTTTATATAGACTGGAAGCCAACTCCAATAATTGACATTGATGCAGATATTACATTTGGTTGTGAGCCTTTAACTGTAAACTTTACTGATCTTTCTGTAACTCCAGTTGACTCAATTACAACTTGGTTATGGGATTTCGGAGACGGAAATACTTCTACAGAACAAAATCCAACTCATGAGTTTGTTGATGACGGTTTATATGATGTGAGTTTAACTGTCGTAACCAATGAAGGCTGTACTTCTGATTCAACTTTTGAAGAATATATCAATGTTTATGAATTGCCTATAGCCGAATTTGAAACGGAATATGACTTGTACTCTTCTTTTGACATGAATGTGCAATTCTATAATAACTCTTATAATGCTGCCTCATCATATATTTGGGATTTTGGAGATGGAGATTCTTCATTCTTTGAGGACCCAATGCACGAATACCAAGAAGAAACTAGCTATAGCATAACGTTAATTGCCATTTCTCCTGAAGGTTGTCGTGATACAGTGGAGCATCCACTGGCTATTACAGAGGATCAGGCAATTTATGCCCCAAATACGTTTACTCCTGATGATGATGGCATCAACGATGTATTTGAAATCATGGCTTTGGGATACGACCTTCAGGATGTAAGATTGTGGATATTCAATAGATGGGGAGAGTTAATCTTCTTCAACCAAGGATATGCTACTTGGGATGGCACATTTGAAGGAAATCCTGCTCAGCAAGATACGTATGTTTGGAAAATTGAGGTTAGGGATTTAGATGGGGTGCTTAAAGTATTCAGAGGACATGTTAACCTTCTCCGATAGAAATCTATTCGAAAGTAAATGATGTCTTCGTCTGAATTGTTGCTCCTAATTCATTCAATAGCGCAAACAACCCAAAATAAGTCCTGTTGATATACAAAATATGTCTCGATCCTCTAGCAGCACCGTTCTTTCTAATATCTTTTCTTGACTTAAGCGATTCTCCCATTGCATACAACTCGTCAAAATAGGTAGGGTCGGAAAAATCAAATGTATCACTCATAAAAGGTCTAATCAGCAACTCCATGGAAGTTTTAAACACATCAAAAAACAAGTCTTGAACTTCCTTTGGCTCATCACGAAAAATGAACTCAAGATCAAAGAACAATTCCTTCAATTTTTTATTGTCATTAACTACGCTGGAATTAATTAATTGAAAATACTTCCTGTAAAAATCTTCAGGAATTCTTTTAATACATCCAAAATCAATCAGCCCTATTGTTCCATTCTTTTGAATAATGAAATTTCCAGGATGAGGGTCTGCATGAATTGCTCTAAGCTGATTTACTTGAAAATCATATAGGTTCCACAAATGCTGTCCTATTTGATTTCTAAGCTGCATATCGGGTTCTGTCTTAAGAAACTCCTTCAGATGAAGTCCTTCTAACCAATCCATGGTTAGAATACGTTTACTACTGAACTCAGGATAATATTTTGGAAAAACAAAGCCTTCTAAGCCCTTACTGGCCTCCGCCATTTCAATAGACTGACGCAATTCCAACTCATAATCTGTTTCTTCCATTAATTTGGATTCAACCTCTTCAAAATACTGTTTAACCTCAGATTCCTTCATTCCAAGAATCTTCATGGCGATAGGCTTGACCATTTTCAAGTCAGACTGAACGCTATCAGCAACCCCGGGATACTGAACCTTAACCGCAAATGTTTGACCGTCTAAAGTAGCTTTGTGAACTTGTCCAATTGATGCCGCATTAACTGCACTTTTTGTAAAGGTGTCGAAGATCTCATCAGGAGATTTTCCGAAGTACTGCCTAAATGTTTTAACCACTAAAGGATAAGATAATGGAGGAGCAGAATATTGCGCAAGTGCAAACTTCTCCTGCATTGCAGAAGGCAGCATATTTTTATCCATGCTCATAATCTGAGCTACTTTTAGAGCACTACCTTTTAGTTCGCTAAGTGAATCATATATGTCATTGGCATTGTCTTCATTCAATTGTTCTCGAGCATTTTCATCTCCAGTCATTGACTTGGCAATATACTTCACATAATTTCCTCCCATTTTTGCCCCTGTGGAGAATAACTTTGCGGCTCTCTGAACCTTCCCAGTTGGTATTTTGTTTTGTTCCTTCATTGAGATCGAATTCCATATAGAATCAACAACATATAAAGTTACTGAATTGTTGTGATGCCCACATCTCTTTTTTGATTTTTTAGGAATTAAACCAAGACTTCTGTTTAGGTATTAAATACGCTAGAAAAAAAGATGCTCATATTAAATTTTGTCTACATTTGTCGTGATATTTTTAAAACTAATTTAATACACACAACATGTCTAAATATCAAGCACAGATTGACGCATTTATGGACAAAGTAAGAGCAAAAAACGGTCACGAAACCGAGTTCTTACAAGCTGTTCAGGAGGTTGCTGAAGCGGTAATTCCTTATATCGCTGAAAACCCAAAGTATGACAGAGAAAATATTTTGGAAAGAATCGTAGAGCCAGAGAGAACAATAATCTTCAGAGTTCCATGGCTTGATGATAAAGGTCAAACTCAAGTAAATAGAGGATATCGTGTTGAGTTCAACTCAGCTATCGGACCTTATAAAGGAGGATTAAGATTCCACCCTTCTGTAAACTTGTCTATCCTTAAATTCTTAGGATTTGAGCAAATTTTCAAAAACTCTTTAACTACACTTCCTATGGGTGGTGGTAAAGGTGGATCTGATTTTGATCCTAAAGGAAAATCTGACAATGAGGTTATGCGTTTTTGTCAATCATTCATGACTGAGCTTCAAAGACATATTGGAGCTGACACAGATGTACCTGCTGGTGACATAGGTGTTGGTGGACGTGAGATCGGATACATGTTTGGACAATACAAAAGATTAAGAAATGAATTTACTGGTGTATTAACTGGTAAAGGAATCAACTGGGGAGGATCATTGATCCGTCCTGAAGCTACAGGATACGGAACAGTTTACTTTGCTGAAGAAATGTTCAAAACAAAGAACGGATCTATCCATGGTAAAACTTGTGCTGTTTCTGGTTCTGGAAACGTAGCTCAGTTTGCAATTGAAAAAATTCTTCAATTAGGAGGAAAAGTAATTTCAGCTTCAGATTCATCTGGATATATCTATGCTCCGGAAGGAATTCACACTGAACAATTAGACTTCTTGAAAGAGTTGAAAAATGTGAAAAGAGGTAGAATCAAAGAAATGGCTGATAAATTCGAAGGGTTTACTTTTGTTGAAGGAGAAAGACCATGGGGAGTTAAGTGTGATATCGCATTGCCATGTGCTACCCAAAATGAATTGAACGGTGAGGAAGCTAAGACTTTATTAGCTAACGGATGTATCTGCGTAGCTGAAGGTGCTAACATGCCAAGTACTCCGGAAGCAATCGAAGTATTTCACCATGCAAAGATCCTTTTCTCACCAGGAAAAGCTTCTAACGCAGGAGGTGTTGCTACTTCAGGATTGGAGATGTCTCAAAACTCATTGAGACTGTCTTGGACCAGAGAAGAGGTAGATGCTAAACTTCACGGAATCATGGTATCAATTCACGAAGCTTGTGTGAAATACGGAAAAGATGGTAACTACGTTGATTACGTTAAAGGTGCTAACATTGCCGGTTTCGTTAAAGTTGCTGATGCAATGATCGATCAAGGATTAGTTTAATTCGAAAATCAAGATAACTTAAAAAGGAGCTCAAATGGGCTCCTTTTTTTGTGCTGTAACTTTTAGCAGGGTTCAATTGTTCTACTTGCATGAGATCTTTCCTAATTTTAATCATACTAATATTGGTATTATCAAAATCCGTTGCTCAGAGAACCGTACCTAGAGATGTGATTAAAAACTCAATCGAAGTTGGCGTATTGAATAAGTATTACAGAGCTGATTTCATTGCTATGTCAATTCCCTCCATTGCATCTATTGACTTTGTAAATATCCAAGCTATTGGAATTAAAATCCAAAGTTCCCGTGTCTATATAAGCAGAAACATCTCTTTTGATAATGGAGTAATGAGCTTTTATCAAATGGTCCCTGTAAAAACATATTTATATGATACCATACCATTAAAAATCAGTGGATTTACAGCAAAGTATCTATTTGGCGTAGATCTATTTGAAAAATCAAAACATTTTTCCCTGAACTGCATGTTTGGGATATCAACCGGGAGGACCAAACTCTATTGAAACAAACGTGCAAATCAAAAAAATCAGTTTTTTCGTCCCGAAATTGGCATTCAACCGAGGATCATCATGGGTCGAATTGTGCTGTCTATTAATGCCTACTATGGCCTCGATATTGGCTCTGGTAAATGGAAAAAAGCCTGGTTCAACAAAACACCCCAAATTAACCTGCCAAGATTTACGCAAGGCGGTCTCGACCTGGGTGTTAGTTTGGGATATACCTTTAAATAAAAAAGCCCATCTGATCTCTCAAATGGGCTATCTAATAAATTCAGTTTCTGTCACTCTACGATCAATGACTTGTTGATAGAAGTTCTGGCTGTATTGATTTTAACAATGTACTTTCCAGAAGCCAGATCACTAACATCAACACTCTCCCATCCCAATAAACCTGTTTGATTTGCTACTCTCCTTCCTTCCATACTATAGATCTCATAGCTATATTCCTCATCTATTCTCATGATAAAGTAATCAGAAGCAGGATTTGGATACATTTCTATTTCAGACACATTTTCAAAGACGCTTACATTTCCCCCAGAGAATTCAAAATTGTCAATCAATAAAACCGACCCAGGATTATCTCCTGATCCAGCCACCAATTGAGCAGAATCTGGTGTCATCGTTAAAGATAAAGCGTTTGAAAAAGTCTGATATCCAGCCGTTGCACTCAGATATTGAACTGATGATCCAACAACTGATCCATTGTTATAGAACTCCAGATAGATTATCCCTTGATCACCATTTACGGGCGTATACTTGTAAGCTCCTGAGAATAGAGTAGGATTTGCATCGTATGCTAGAGGAAGGAAAGGAGATCCACCACCTCCCATCATGTTTATTGGTCCCATGGAGATAAATCCAGGAATCGTATCTCCAAACATGGGAGCAAAAATAGTTGTCAATTCTGCAGCATACATCCCCGTATGAGCATCTGTTGATTTATTACAGTTTTCACTTCCAATACCAGAGAGAATATCGTTTAATGTAAACCAATCATCCGGTCCTTCATAAGACTGGGATGACCACGATTCAAAACTAGGATCAGGCACGTTAGTTGCCGCGCTTCCTCCATTTTTTAGCATCACATTATCCACCATAGCGAATGATCCTGGGGTGGTTGCTTCTCCTGTCATTGGATCACCCAAAACAAAGCCCAAAAATAACTCGTCCTGAGAAGTATTTGACAACGAAATAGAATTGCTTTGCCAAGTGGAATGAGTTCCATAGGCTGCCGGAAGAACGAGCATCTCCGTCATCGATCCTCCATTGAATCTAATTACGAACAAATACATAGTATCACCAATAGGCAAATCAGATTGGTAATCAAATGTCACCTCATCAAAAGTTGAGGTGTAGGAAATCCCTCCGTCTGGTCCCATAGAACCAACAGATCCATGGTATACATAACCAAAAATCGTATCGTTATTCGGGTTAATTGCGGATCTCAATTTCACAGAATAAGTGCCAACTGTTGCATCAGTCGATTTCTCAACACCAGCAACACCTCGCCACTCTTCTACATTTGAGTTACTCCATAGATCAGGATATTCATAAATAGTTGTCATAGACCAACTCTCAAAATCTCCATTCACAACATTCCCTTGTTGCGCATTTGCCGCAATCCCAAGGGAAATTAAACAGGCAGTAAATAATTTTTTCATTTTCATAGGTAAGTGTATTTTACGCAATTTACTATGAATCAAATGATTGTAACTTGATTTTTGTCAGTTTTATTACTGACTCTTTACTCAGCAAGATCAAACATCCAAACGAAGCCTATTTATTTCCAACAACAACTCTTTCCTTTCCAAAATAAATTCAGCAACCTGTTCAGACTTTTTGTTAAATAAGAATAAAAACTTCCAATGCAGTTTCAGCCCATTTAATTGTTCAAAGAAACCATAAGCAATGATCCCAACAATTGGAATACTTAATAAATAACACATTGAAAACAGAAGACTCTCCGAATAGGCAAACATAATTCCGAAGTAGATCGGATAAAGAATCAGACATATGACCATACCTGCAGTCATTGTAATAGGACCTTGATACTCATATTCCTTTGAAACCCATCTGGCAAGTACGGGAGAAAGATAATAAGGCACTGCATTATGCAAGAAACCAAATAATAGGAGAGGAATTCCAAAAACAAATGTTATGATCGAAATTATCGATTCCAACATAATCTTACCCGCCCCTTTGTCTGAACTCAAATTTTGAAGTCCGATCTCCTTACCCTTTTGATTCAACATTCTCATTTTCTCTACAAGTTCATGCGAGTCATAAGAAGAGGATTTAGCTGTTAATTCAGTCAGAATCTCTTTGATTTTAGCAACATTATTCTGAAAATCAATTCCACGCTGAGCATTTTCCATAATCAAAAAATCCACAAGATTTGTCAATTCCGGCTGACTGACGTTCAATGTCAAAACTTCCAATTGTTCTCTTATTTTATTTGTCAAATCCTTAACCGCTTTTCTTTCATCAGTCAGATAAACTGCCCTAAAATCTCCAACATTAATTGGATTTCCTACGTTTACTAAAACATCCTTTCTGAATTGATGTGGCGCCTCATAGGTCAGACCAATCGGAACAATATTCACTCCTAACGAAAAGTCATTTCTTTCTTCTGCACCAAGGGCAATTCTTGCCACACCAGTTTTCAACGGTTTTAATGTCCTGTCAGTTACGCTAATTCCTTCTGGAAAAATTAATACCAATCCTCCTTTTTCAAGATGTTCATAGCAATAATTAAACGTATCTTCATTTTTTGACATCTCAGAAGGGTTATCTTGAGCTCTATAAACTGGTATCATCTTAAAAGCCTTGAAGATCATTCTGATAAATCCATTTTTAAACATCGCTCCCTTTGCCAAAAAATGTACCTGTCTATTCGTAGACACAGCAACTAATAATGGATCTAAAAAAGTAACAGGATGATTAGCAACCAGAATAGTGGGACCATCCAAGGGAATCTTATTTGCATTAAGAATAATCTTGTTTTTAAAGAAGAAGTACATCGTCAACTTCACTAATACTTTCAATACTTTGTATATCATTTGATTGAGTTTTGCACTTCAAACTTATGATAATATAGATTCTGGAAAAGAGCTAAAAACATCTTTTACGTACTTTTAATAATGGCATTTAAACCACAAATATTCAATGCTAAAGGCCTTTAACAAACTATTATGCGTGTTTTACTTTAGAAAATTAATCACACAACACGTCCCCCATTCCTTGTGCGAATGAGTGCACAGCCCGATGAATTGATTTTTTGGATCTAAACATTGGGTTCTATGGCCTAGTCCTGAAATATTATGATCGATTAACATTTGCATCATAATATCCTTGCCATTATCCATTCCAAATGAACTGCACTCTCCATATTTCTTGTTTTTCTCACAATTAATTCGATCATGCCCTGTTGTACCAGCATCTCCCATTTCTATAACAAAGCATTTAGCATGTTGGAATAATGACGTGTCTGGTATTAATGCTGACATTGATGAAAGTGTATCCAAAGTGGAGTCTAGAGAAGCAATCCATGGAGAGTTCTTGAGGTATTCACCATATTTTTTGGTTCCGTAATAACCCGCTAACTCAAGTTTTTTGAATTTATGAGGATATAATCGTGCAAGATTCAGGTACATGATCGCATCCTTTTCTATAGCTGTTAAATAGCTACAAGTATCTCCTGTTTTAGCAGAAGTAAGCTCGTCAGAGGTCCATTGTTCTTGGGCATTGAAGAATAATCCATGAAGTAAAACGAGAACAAGTACTAATATTTTACTAAAATCCATATTCGTAAAAATAGTGGATTTGACTCAATTATCGCACCAGTTTTATGGACTGTGTTTGCTCACCGGAGCGAATAGTCAGAATGTAATATCCTGCTACACTAGGAGTCGATATGGATAATTGCTCTCCAGAAAAATCTCCATTAGAAACTAATTTTCCAGAGAAATTATAAAGGAGATAGCTTCCTTTGACATATTGATTAAACTTAATTTTATACCGATCGTTTTCCTTGGAGACGGAACTGATTACGTCAATTTCTTGGACACCTAAACCAGTAGATGAAATAATCACTTCCGCTGTACTTGTGTCTGATGTACATCCGTCAGTTGCAATTAATTCCACGCTGTATGATCCATTTGTCAGATAGGTGTTCTCCGGATTTTCATCATTACTCGAATTGCCATCACCAAAAATCCAATCAAATGTAATTCCATTGCTTCCCAAATAATTGAATGCAACATCAAATCCACTGATGTTCGAACTAAAATCAGCAGTTACGTTTCTCACCCCAAAATTCCAGTTACTCATACTATCTATTACGATCATTTCTGCTGCAGTTTGTAGAATCAACGCATCAGCGGTACTTAACGTAGAGATGAATGACGCACCAACTGGTGACTTCTTATAAATTGACGCATAGTGAACGCAAGCCGCCAAGTAACTTCCTTGAATACTTGGATGACTCCCATCAGAAGAATACAGATCAATAGTAGGGTAATTATCACGAACGTATTTCCAGGCGGCCCCTACGGGAGATACTTCTGCATCATTATTCACACCCATTTCCAAATAACTCTCTCTTAACCTAGCCTGCATTCCATCATAGGTACAAAGTGGGGCGTAAGAAGCACAATTGCTCTGATCTCCATTCTCACGTCCCCATGTCATGTAGAACAAGGGCACTGCACAAGGGTTAGCACTTAAGATTGAATCAACCAGAATAGCTGAATATGGATAAGAATCTGTAGCAACTTGCGAAGGAGGAAAAGAGGGTATTTGAGACTGTTCCTGCAAGACCACATAATCCCAGCCTCCCTGGGCTATTTTATTCAGAGATGTTGAATTAGTGGAATGTCCATTAAAAGTGTAGCCTCCTGGAGTGTTTGAATCGACCGTTAGAACATCACCTAAGGATGTTGCTAAATTTTGAGTTAAAGATGGAAGATTGTTCACGCTTGTATAGCTATTTCCTAAGAATAAAACATTCTTGGTGGTTTGTCCCTTAATAGCAGTAACACAGAATAGAACTATTGGAATTAAGAATCGGTATTTTGTCATTTCGTACTTTATTTCATTCAAAACGGTTGCCGTTTGAAGCCGTTGCCTCAATTATTTTTCCAATTATTGGATTCCTAAATATTCTTACTTCGATTTAATTATTCGGTTTATGTATCTTTGCAAACCAATGGCAAGTATTAGACAGGAAAAAATATCAGAATTACTCAAAAGAGAATTGAGTTTGATCTTTCAAAAAGAAGCAAGAACCCTTTGTCAGGGAGCGATGGTGACTGTAACAATAGTTCGGGTATCTCCCGATTTATCTTTGGCTAAAGTCTACCTGAGTATTTTCGCTGGTCCAGATAAGACTGTGGTTTTGAAGAATCTTCAGGAGAATGACAAAGCTATTCGATTCGAAGTAAGCCAAAAGGTTAAGAACCAGCTTAGAAAAACACCTGAGTTCATGTTCTTTCTAGATGATTCTCTAGATTATGCTGAAGAGATTGACAAACTGCTTAAAGACTAATAAGTATGTTTAAGAAGATCTATAAATTCTTACTTCGAGCCATTCCAAGACCTTGGTTAATCAGATTAAGTTACGTCTTCAGAATTTTTGCTCCAGTTATATATAAAGGAAACAATGTAGAATGTCCGGTTTGTGAGAAAAAATTTAGAAAATTTCTTTCCTATGGAAGTAAAGTTGCGCATAGAGAAAATGTTCTTTGCCCTTATGATCTGACATTGGAAAGACATCGGTTGATGTGGTTGTATCTAAAAAACAAATCCAACTTCTTTACGGATGAGTTATCCGTAATGCATATTGCTCCTGAACAGTGTTTTCTTGACAAATTCAAAGCACAAAAAAACATCAAATACACTACTGGAGATTTGGTTTCACCTATTGCTGATCTACATTTCGATCTTCATCAAATTCCATTAGATGATAATCAATACGATGTGATCTTTTGTAATCACGTCTTAGAACACGTGGAGGATGATCATCAGTGTATGACAGAATTGCATCGAATTATGAAGCCTGGGGGATGGGGAATATTTCAGGTTCCAATTGACTATACGAGGTCTGAAACCTATGAAGACCCGTCCATTACTTCTCCTGAAGAAAGAGAAAAACACTTCTGGCAATACGATCATGTACGTCTATATGGACTAGATTATCCAGATAAATTGAGAGCTGCTGGATTTGAAGTAGAGCCTTATAATTATCGTAATGAATTCGCTAAGGAGCAATACGAAAGGATGCGACTGGATCCGGCAGAATTAATCTATGTTGTTCGAAAAAAGTAAGAATTGAGTAACTTTTCCATATCTACCATCGAAGAACTTGAGCCAATCGTTGGTGAATTGGTTGAGCTTATTAAAACGTACAAGATTCTTGTATTTGATGGAGAAATGGGTGCAGGTAAAACTACCCTAATTGGTAAAATCTGTCAAAAAATTGGCATTTCTGAGATCTCTAGCCCCACATATGCCATTGTTAATACTTACGATTCGAAGCAATTCGGAGATGTATATCATTTTGATTTTTATCGGTTGGAAAACGAGGAGGAAGCTGTTCAAAGTGGTCTTGACGAAATGATAGATAGTGGAAATCTCTGTTTTTTGGAGTGGGCTGATAGAATTTCGAAACTTTTGCCAGACACTTACGTAAAGGTAGGCATCGAAGTAAACGGAGAGAACAGAAATGTTGATATTTCCATAGTTCGAGAAAACCTTTTGAATAACCTAGAGAACCTAACCAAATGATGTCATCAGGAGATGCGTTGAAATCCCTCGCTCATGAAGCTGCCATGCTTCCTCAAGAGGAAATGCTGGAGATCAGCCGAAAAAAGCACAGTTTATTTATAGGAATACCACGTGAAACTGAATTTCAGGAACACCGAGTAGCACTTGTTCCACAAGCCGTAGCATTACTCGTTGCAAATGGCCATCGCGTGATTGTAGAAACTAATGCTGGAAAGGGAGCCTATTTCTCCGATCGTGATTATAGCGAAGCAGGGGCTGAAATTGCTTTTTCTCATGAAAAAGTGTACGAAGCTGATATAATCTTGAAGGTAACTCCACCTTCCAAAAAGGAGATCGAATTGATGAAGCATAAGCAGACACTATTTTCTGCACTTCAGTTAACCGTTCATCCCGCTGATACTCTGAGAGAATTGATGAACAAAAAAGTTACCGCTATTGCTTGGGATTATATCAAAGATGAACATGGTGTCTTTCCAATTATCCGATCCATGGGTGAAATTGCTGGCAATGCCAGTGTTCTGATTGCTGCGGAACTTTTGAGTAATGTCAACGGAGGTAAGGGAATGATCATGGGAGGTGTGGCCGGAATAGCCCCAACAGAAGTGGTCATTCTGGGAGCTGGAACTGTCGGACTTTATGCAGCTCGAAACGCAATGGCCTTGGGTGCAAATGTTAAAGTGTTTGACAATTCCGTTGCTAAACTTAGAAGGCTTCAAAATGAACTTGGTACTAGGATTTATACTTCTGTACTACAACCAAAAGTTTTAGAAAAAAACTTAAGACGAGCAGATGTTGTAATTGGTGCAATCAGAGCTCCTCATGGGAGGACTCCTTGTGTAGTTACAACTGAAATGGTTGAAAACATGAAAGAAGGTTCGGTCATTGTGGATGTGAGCATAGATCAAGGTGGGTGTTTTGAAACATCGAAGGTGACTACCCATGAGCGACCAACCTTTGTAAAAGAAGGTGTTATTCATTATTGTGTGCCAAACATTGCTTCAAGAGTAGCAAGAACTGCTAGTTATGCATTGAGTAATATTTTCGCGCCTCAGGTGTTAGAAATTGCCGATGGTGGAGGAATTGAGAGATTGATCAGAAGCCAGCGGGGCTTCAGACACGGTGTGTACATTTACAACGGAACATTGACCTCAAGTTTCTTGGGAGAAACATTTAAGTTACCTTATAAAGATCTGGACCTTCTGATCACAGCATTCTAATTACCAAATAAAGTAATAGCTGATATCTGGATTTCCCCATCTACTCTTACTCATTACCAATTCAATATCTTCACGAGTCTTCTCCATCGTCTGGATTTTCTTTGATCTTTTGTACTCAAATTCCTGCGTTGTAGGTTGGTAAAATTTTACTTCCTGAGCGAAATAAACGACTCCTCCATCCTCAGATGCCAAACCAAGAATAGCACCAGGCAAACCATAGAATCTCTCTGGTCCAATAGAAGGAATGATCTCATCACAATACCAAGCATAGATCCTAACAGAATCATTAACCTCCCAAAAAGCCTTTCGACAAGAATAACCCGCAATAACTCTCTTGCTATCCGTTATTTTCCAATCTCTCTGTGGTAATGTATCTTCTACATGCACTTTATCACCCCATAGATCACGCACACTATAATAGGTTGGTTGTCTAAGATTTCTATAAACCTCATGTCTTGATGTGCCCCAAGACATTGGATCAGGAACGTCCGTTGAAACTTGTTTCCAAGCACTTAAAGAATCAGTAAAAGTTAATTCAAAGAACTCCGTTTTAATTTTATCCTTCTCTTTGATCCAATCTTTTGCTCTCTCTCCAAATCGCTTATACAAATTCGTTTTACGCTGATAGACGATCTTACCCTCCCGGTATTGAGCCAAAGAAGACACAGACCCTAATACTGTGATCACCATGACCAATGCTATTCTAATCATTAAGTAAGTCGTCTTCATTCTTTTGACTCTTTAATACGTTAAACTTATACACAGCCCTTAACATGATATATCGTCCAATAATATTCGTCTTACTGTCAACTACCATGTTATTATATATGCTTCTTCTGTTACTGATGTTCTGATTTAGAATGTCGTTTGCTTCCAATGAAATAATCAGATTTTCTTTCGGAAGGAACATTTTGCTTATTGAAGCATTCCAAAGCGTATAGTTTAAGTCAAACCCATTTGCTCTTTGAGTGTTCAATATATAGTTCACATCTGATTCGATTGCCAATTTTCCTCTCAGTTTTAGCTTGAACCCTCCTTTATAGGTTTGAGTAGAATAATTCTGATAAGTATCTGAAAGTGCTGCTTTCGCATAATTTAATCCCAGTTCAGTTCCCCCAAAAATTTCCAGAGAATCTGTAACATATCGAATATTAAAATTAGCGTAGGCTGAATTGTTCTCATTGGTGGTTTCCTCAAAATTAATCTCGGAAACGCTAATTGTTCTGATAAAATTGATGTTGGGATCAAACTTGAACAACTGTTTGAAGAAAGGAAATGAACCACCGAAATAAGCTGACATTACTTCACCTCCTGAAACATTCACAGTCTGATTAATAGCACGTCCGAAATTGTCATAGTATAGTGCATTAGACAACGGATTCTTAAACCATCTATATTCTCCACCAAAGTATCTATGAGATCCTGTTGTTGCCTTATATGTAAAGTAATTTACATTCAGTTGGTTTGTCACCTCACTGATCAAGTTGATGTTTCCGAGTTTTATATTGTTGATGTTTCTATTATTAGGCAAAGGTTGCAACTGCGAAATCGTAGGATTTGTAACACTAGAAACATATTTAAACGTTAGTTGTTTAGCTTGTGAAAATTTAATCCTCCACTTAAAATATGGTAAGATGTTTCCCAAAGTCTTTCTGAGGTTAGAATCCGATAAAACATCGGTACTATTAATATCTGTATAATTATAATATGCACCTCCAACGATCTGATGAATCTTGTGTCCGAAGATTAATCTTCCTCCAATTTTCTGGTTGGTAGTAATATTGTCAAAATCGCTAGTATAAGTGTCATTCAAGTCAGTATAATTCTCGCCATCAAAATCAAATGCATATTTTGCATTGTAACCTTTTGCCATTTGAAATGCATAGGATACTTCAACTTTCAACTTTTCATGAAGTGGTTCTGTATAACTGATCTCTGCAAAATGCTGGGTAAATGCAGATTTTCCGTTCTTACTCTGATTGGTTATTGAATAGTATACACTATCTAATACATCGAAATCTGTATTGATAAGATAATCCTTACTTCCATTTGTTTGTCTTTTTATTTGATAGGTTGCCTCCAGTTCTCGATTCTTCTTTTTGAAGTCCTTTTCAAGATTAACCAATAAAGATCCTTCCTGAAAAAGCACATTTTCTTTGTAATAGTTCTCTGTAAACCTGTTAAGTGCATTCTCATCAGACAGGAAACTACTCTCGGTATAATCCTCTGTGGTATTCTGAATTTGTTTTACACGAGGGACAATGTCCAGTTTGGTCAGCGAATCAATCTTCCATTCCAGTTTAAAATTCAGGGCATAAGCACTTTGCTGTTGTATGGTGCTATCGGTTTGACTATTATAATATGTTGTGTCAGGAAGATTAAACTGAGTAAATGATTCCTTCGTAGAAAGAACGTACTGATTATCATAAGTGAAATTCGTTCCTACCTCTAAATTTTTGCCCCACTTATCGGTAAAATAAAATCCTGCCTTTGACTTACGAGGTAACCCCTCTCCCAGGTTACCTATTTGCGGCTCATACACATAGTTCCATTCTTCATCTCTTAAGCCATATTCTTCCGTAAGTCCATACTGGAAACGATCTCTCATGTTAAATTCGCTCCGAGGAGTATTAGTAAACAAACCAAAAATTGAGATCTTCTGGCTTCCATTGAACTTATTCACCAAGGCTTCTCCTTCATAAAACTTAGTAAAATCAGATGCACCATTTAACTTTCCAAAATAACCCTTCTTTGCATCTTCTTTCAGGGTGAGGTTGATAACTTTCTCGGTTTCCTCGGTGTTATCTCCTTCCACTTTTGCTTCGTACACCTGAACATTTTCAATGGCATTAGCAGGCAAATTCTTAGTAGCCACAGTCGGATCCGTTCCAAAGAACTCATCACCATCTACATAAACTTTGTTCACTTCCTGACCATGAACCGTAATTTTTCCCGAATTATCTACATCAAAGCCAGGCAGTTTCTTAAATAGATCTTCTACGTTTGTATTAGCTGCAGTCTTAAAAGAATCGGCCACCATGACTAGTGTATCACCTTTAAAATAGATGGGTTGATTATTTGAAAACACTACTAGTTCCTTCAACTCCTCCCCTTTTGATGGTAATATTATTCTACCAAAGTCAAGGTCTTTCGTATTATCATTACCAAAGACAAAAAACTCTCTCTCCTCAAATTCTGGATGCGTAATATAGATCTGAAATGTATCTCTTGGAACTTCTAATTGCCATTTTCCTTCCCAATCTGTTCTGGTGAAATTGGTCAAAACGCTATCTTTCACTCGTACAGCCATTACAACAGCCCACTCTAAACCACGATCATTCAAAGTATCCTGAACCTGACCTGACAATTTGATGCCTTGCGCATTTCCAGCAAACAGGGAAGTAAACAACGCTACTATTAAAATTAACTTTCTCATAATATTTTCCACGACAAATTTATATCATCGCATCAATGGAAAATCCTAAAAAATTATAAACGGAAAAATTTCAATATGATCTGCGGATAGTAGTTATAAAACCTCGATCCCGACAACCAATACATCGTCAAATTGTTCGTGCTTTCCTCTCCAATCGTTGTAGACTTTATTTAGTTCAATATCTGCACCAGCAATAGACCCAGAACTGATTCCTGATAATAGCTCTTTAAATGGCTGGTAATAGAATTTCTTTCCTTTAGGCCCCCCCTTTTGATCAGGAAATCCATCAGAAAAAAGAAACACCTTGTCCATCTTCTCAATTTGAATTTTGTGATTTTCAAATGGAGTTTTAAATCTATCATCATGCATTCCTACCGATCTTCGAGTGCCTTTGATCTCCTTCAATTCTCCCTTCTGCACGATGTAAATTGGATTTCTCGCACCAGAATATACTAATTCATTGTACCGGTTAATGTGCACAATAGATACATCCATTCCGTCCTTGAATTCCTTTTCCGAAATCTTTCTCTCCTTCATTTTATTCGTCAATCTTGCACTTATGCTCTCCAGAATCTGACTTGGATCTGTGATTCCTTCATCCACAACTACTTTATCCAATAAATTAGAGAAAATGATGGACATAAATGCTCCCGGTACACCATGCCCAGTACAATCAGCTGCTGCTGCTATAAAACCATCCTCCAATTCATGAAACCAGAAGAAGTCACCACTAACGTTATCCTTTGGACGCAGGAAAACAAATGAGGAGGGTACCACTTCTTTAAAATGAGTTGAAGAAGGCAACAAAGCTTGTTGAATCTTGGTAGCATAATCCATACTTTGTTCAATGTTTTTAGTCTGTTTAAGAATTTCATCCCGCTGATTTGAAATTTCTTCATTCTTGGATAATATCTCCTTATTCTTTAATTGAAGTTTCTTATTCGAATTATTCTTAAGAACAAAGCCAATTAAAATAAGTATAACAAAAAACAAAAGCGCACCTATTATAATGTAAAGCATACTAGCCTTAGCAGCTTCGGCATCCTTTTCAGCTGTGGCGGCATCTGCCTTCGCTGTGGCTAAATCTTTTGCCAATAAGGCCTGCTCCGCTTCCCATGCCAGTTTTTGGTTCTGCAGGATTAAAAGGTTAGCTTCATCTTGCTTTGCCTTCACTTTGAGTTCTGCTAATTGTACTTCTTCGCTCAATTGCTCTATTTCAGCCAATGACTTCGCTTGATTGAACTCCATAGATTCAATGTATGCTTCCGTTTCCTCATTTTTCTCTGCTTCAAAAGCTGTCGTATTTTGACTGTTTTCCAGGTTATTCTTAACCGTGTTTAAATGCTCTTCGATCTTTTGTGCCTGAGGTTTTAATCCACTTTTATTCGCAAGGTCTAATGCGGCTTCTAATGTTTTTTTAGCAGAATTAAAATCGCCAAAGTTAGATTGTAGCGCCCCTTTAGTGGTAAGGCATTGCACTTGATTAGAAGGATCTCCCCCTTTGGCAAACAAGTCAGCCGCCTCCTGATACCATTCGATCGCTTTTTTGTTGTTTTTTTGTTTACTATACGCTTCTGCTACACCAACAGCACAAAAGCCAGCACTCTTATCATTTCCAACTTTCTGATAGGATTTACAACCTAATTCATCATATTTGATCGCATTACCGAAGTCTCCTTTAGCTGCATAAGCATCCGCTGCAACAGATACCGAAACGGCATAATTCTTTTCGTCCTTACCCTGATAGATTTCAGCAGCTTTAACTGCGTAGATAGCAGCATTATTGTAGTCTTTTAAAGCTAACGCTGTTTGACCAGCTAAGGCATTTCCTGCTCCTTCTAAACTTGAATTCCCATCGGCCAATTGTAAACCCTCAACAGCATAATCAAATGCTTCCTTAGGTGAATCCTTCTTAAGATTATTAGATAACTGAATTAGATATTGAGATTTCTGTTGACCACTAGACGTCTCGATCAACGACTTCAATTCATCATTACTTTGACTATGTGCCATGTTCACTAGTATGAACATTAGTAGCAACATCAGTACTCTTCTCATAGTTGATATTTTCCTCTGCCAATGCAATAAATCTCTCAACATCAGCTGTTAACAAAACAAATTTAATGATCTTATTTAAATCCTCAGAGAGAAATGACCTATCGAAAAATTATCCATCAATATTCATTGTTTCTTCAGAAGTGCATTCAAACATAGCATCACAACTTGAATAAATGATATCATGTAAACGCAATAAAGAAGCGAGTGCTACCTGAGAGTAATTTTGAGAGGCGTTCTTAAACCCTCCCCATTCGGTCTGCCACATTTGTGTAATTAGTTCTTGACCTCCAGAAATAGGACTCATATGATTCATTAAGCCTTGAACATTTCCAGCACCAGCATGATAAATATGCAACACAAATAACCTGAACCAAAGATCTGTTTCTTCATAGGAAATACTATGATTTGATAATATTCTCTTCGCTTCAGGAATACAAGTTTTACGGAGAAGACTAGATGCACCCATAGCGGATTTGTCAAAATCCTTTCTCTCATCAACATTACTGTTGACTATCAAACCATGATCCTTAGCCACTGACTTCATTAATTGGAACGGACCATAGGCTCCTACATTACTAAAAGCAATTTTGCCAGGGCTTTCGATCAGCAAAATGGCCTGTGCATACCAAGGATCTGTATGATAGTGCTGAAACAGCTCAATTCCTCTAGAAATACTAGGTATAACTTTTTCAACTTGATAAAATTCGCTTTTCCCGGACGTCACATAGATCTTAATTGAATCAGCTAAACCATAATGCTTCCTAACACTATCTTTATAAACATCCTTTTGGGCTTCAGTCTGTTTCTTCCATTCAATAAAAGAATCCTTGCCAAGGATCTCTCTGGTAGCAGCAATGTTGATAATGCAGGAATCAGAAGGCAACTTCATCACCTCACGCCAAAAATTCGGTTGAGCCAGTTGATCCCAACGTTCAGAAATCAACTCATCCGTACTTACAAAAAGTCGATGAGATGTATCCTTCATATGAAATGTCTCAATCACACGAAATTCCTGTGACCAAATTACATTACTTAGGATAAGCGATATTAAGACTGCAACGATTTTCAAAGTGTGATTTATACTACGAATTAATCATACTAAATTAACTCCATCCAAAATAAAAAGTTACGTTCATTTTGTAAAAACCTCACAACGAATTGTGAATTATGTAAACAACCATTCATAGGAATCCAATAAAGATCAAAACTAAATTCACTATTTCTATACAGATTCCATTATTTTTGATGTTGTAAAATTTCAAGATAAAGCGGATCATGAGAGGAGTATTATTTTCAATAGTAGCATTGTTTAGTTTTATTTCGTTTGGACAAGCAGAAGAGTTTGTTTCCTGGAGTACAACTTCTAAAAGTATTGGTGAGGAAGAATTTGAAATAACAATTGCGGTTGAATTAGCTGAAACTTGGCATACCTATTCTCAGTTCACTGAACCTGGTGGGCCTCTCTCAACCATTCTAACCTTTGATATCGGAGAAGATTTTGAACTCGTGGGGTCTGCCTCTGAAAGTGAAACGCATACATATTACGATGAAATTTTTGATGTTAATGTGATTCAGTTTGATGGTAAAGCTGTATTTACTCAAAAAGTAAAACGCTTAAATCCAGATGCTGCAACATTAACTGGTAATGTGGATTATCAGATCTGTACAGACGTGGATGGAAAATGTATCGGTCCTGTTCTTTATTTATTTACAATTGACCTGAGTTCAGGCGCTGGGGAAGAGAGCATTTTAGAAGGCGATAGTACAGCTATTTCAATCATTCCCAACCCTAACAACCTAAATCTCAACAAACCGGTAAATGACTGCGGAGGAAGCGGTATTAACGAAGATGACAAGAAAAGCTACTGGTGGATTCTCATCCTTGGGTTAGGCGGTGGATTGGTTTCTTTAATAACTCCATGTGTTTTCCCTATGATTCCATTGACGGTGAGCTTCTTCACTAAAGGAGGTAAAGACAAGAGCGGAATAGCCAAAGCGTTGCTTTATGGATTCAGTATAGTTTTGGTATATGCTTCACTTAGTATACCGTTTCATTTTGGAGCAGAATCTGAAATACTGAACAACATTAGCACCAACTTTACGCTGAATATTATTTTCTTTATCATATTCGTATTCTTTGCATTCTCCTTCTTTGGATACTATGAATTGACCTTGCCTTCAAGCTGGGCGAATAAAGCAGATAAAGCTTCAGATATTGGTGGGGTGATCGGAATAATGTTCATGGCGCTGGTTCTTGCTATTGTATCTTTTTCATGTACAGGACCATTATTAGGCTCTGTTCTAGCAGGTTCTTTAACTTCCAATTTCGACCCTTGGTTAGTAACAATTGCAATGCTTGGATTTGGATTGGGTCTTGGATTGCCTTTTACTATTTTCGCAGCATTTCCTTCACTTTTAAAATCACTTCCTCAATCTGGAGGATGGCTTAATACTGTTAAAGTTGTAATTGGATTTGTGGAATTGGGAATGGCTCTAAAATTTTTAAGTAATGCTGATTTTGTTTATCGATTTGGTATTGTTCACAGAGAAACTTTTTACTTAGTTTGGATCGTTCTTTCTCTTCTTGCTGCCATCTATCTGTTTGGTTTCATTAAATTTCCTCATGACTCAAAAATTAATAAACTTGGTACAGGGAGAATCTTAGTTGGTTCCATTTTCTTGATTTTTGGCATCTATCTCTCACCGGGAGTTTTAAAACTGAATAGCCAACCTTGGTCAACCTCCATTATCAGTGGTTTTCCTCCATCTACCTGGTATAGCTGGTATGAAAATAATGTAATACATTCCGAAGAAAAAAGACATAAGCACTTTACTGACTACTATGAAGCACTGGCGTATGCGAAAGAACAAAATGTTCCTCTATTATTAGATTTCACAGGTTACGCATGTGTTAACTGCCGAAAAATGGAAGAAAACGTTTGGCCTCAAAAACAAGTCGATAGCCTTTTGAAAGACTATGTAATCGTATCACTTTATGTAGATGACAAAGTAGCTCTCCCAGAAAATGAACAAAAAGCAATTGATATCCCTTTATCTGATGGAAGTGTCAAGACGAAAATGCTGAAAACAGTTGGTGATAAGTGGGCAACTTTTGAAGCGATTAGATTTGGACAAGTAGCTCAGCCTTTCTACGTGTTGTTATCTCCTAACGAATTTCTTTTAAACAAACCGGTTGGATATACTCCTGATGCAGATGAATATTCAGATTGGCTTGCTTGTGGACTAAATGCCTTTGATAAATTAAATGCTGGGGATGTAAATGAATCTGACTTGAAAAAAGGTTCAGATGAAGATAACAAAGTTGAAGTAGAAGAACTCGTAACAGCTACTTGGTCATACGAAGTGACAAACCTTGGAAACAATGAGTTCGAAATAAAAATGATCGCTGAATTGGCAGAAGGGTATCATACTTACTCCCAATTTATGGATTTGGGAGTTGGTCCGTACGTAACGTGGATACAATTTGACGAAGGACAAAACATTGAATTAGGTGAAGCTTCGGAAGAAGGAGCATATACAGAGTATGACCCGGTATGGGAAGGTGAGGTAATACAGTTTGCAGATAAGGCTGTTTTTATACAAAAACTGAAGGCAGGAGACTCTTTGCCTCAAACAGTCACAGGGAAAATTAGTTACCAAACGTGTAATGAGAGTCAATGCGTTTTATTTGATGAGTTTTTTGAGATAGAATTGAAGTAATTTTCTATTTTCGTTCTGTGATACATTGCAGAAAATACTTAATTCTATTACTTCCTTTTCTACTTTACAATTGTGGGGCGGAAAGTCAGGAAATGAGTGCAAATACTAGTGAAAGTTCTTATCATTCTGACTATCATTTTAAAGATGGGGAACTTATTCATTGGGAAGCCGAAATGGATGGCGATTTCGTCTTAATTAAAGCATGGCTCGATCACGACTGGAATACTTATTCTATCTACAATACAAACTTTTTAGGACCTCTACCTACTTTAATAACTTTTGATCAAAATGACCAATTTGAATTGATCGGAGAAATTGAGGAAATAGGTATGAAAACCAAATATGACGAAGAAAGTGAGGGAGAGATCGGATACTTTGAGGATATGGCAGTATTCAAACAAAAAATAAAATCAATTTCTGGCGAGGAATTTGTTGTAACAGGAAATGTAAACTATATGATCTGTAATGCTACGAAGTGTTTGCCTCCAACGGACTTTTCGTTTGAACTGATCATCAAACCTTAATTATGAAGCTTACATTTACTCTTTTGCTGGGTGTATTGTTGATCACCTTAAAGCCTATTTTTGCACAGGAAAACCCGGTTAAATTCAAAGTTGAAATGCACGAAGATACTTTAGTCTTTCATGCTGAAATAGATAAAGGATGGCATATGTATGCCGCTAATCTTCCTGACCCTACTGGAGGTCCACTACCAACAGAGATTATCTATAATGATCCTTCACCCAGAACAATAGGCGCTATAATTGAGCCAGAAGGTCACACTGAAATGGACGAAGCTTTTGGGATTGAAGTGAAATATTTTGAAACAGAGACTTTCTACAAGCAAGTAATTGCAGATGCTCCTAAAATAATAAGCGGAACAGTCTATTTCATGGTATGCAATGACCAGATGTGTATTCCACTGGAATATCATTTCAATCAAGCATTTAAGTAATAATACTTATTTCGACTCCCAAAAAGTTCCATATTTTCGACTAACAATTTGATTAATATGAAACTAGTATTTTTTATCGTGTTCTTTTGTCATCTCTTTGTTCTGAGTCAGCAATTGGATCCGACAATGTTAAAAGATGAGACGAATGGCAACCATTTTCTAATCAGGTCCTATGACGTTGAAGAAGAATATGGCTTCTATTTGTTACAATCAGGTAAAAGCACAAGTGATCTTGAATATGAATATCTATTTAGATCTTATTCCGTTATTACTTTTCACAATAAAGGGAAAATCTGCTTATTAGAGGGTATTAACCTAGATTCTACAATAAAAGCGGTAGTCAATCTTGACCAAAAAGAACTAATCATTCCTCCTACCAGTGCAGAGATATCATACGTTCCAAATGACGATGTATTTATCATTAACACTGCTTACAATGATTCATCTAAAATTATTGATCTAGACGGCAAGGTACTCTATTCATATTCTGGTGAGAAAATTTACACCTCCTCCTTGGGCTATTACCATCGTTTTAGAGATGGAAACACGCGTTTCTTTGATAAGACCGGAAATCTGATTAATCATTTCTCAAATTTCAGTCTTTATGAAGAGATTGACTCCAACAATTTTTTGGGAAACAAATTAATGCTTGTATATGGAGATTCTATGGATGTTACCGTGATTGTCAACGAAAACAATGAAGTTGTTTTCCATGATAAGTGCTTTTATGGTCACATGGAAATCCAAAAGAAAAACTGGACGAACGAAATTGAAGTCAATGCAATAGGTTTTTGTAATATGGACGATTCAAGAACACTCGTTGTAAAAAATAGTAAGAATCAATGGGAATTGGCTTTGGAAAAATCAAAAATGATAGAGTACTGTTACTTCATCACGGATATTTCAAATGGAATGCTCCTTGAATCCACAACTCAAACAATCAACAAAAAGGAACCAAAATATTTCTTTACCGCATATGATTTATCTTATATACTTGATAAAAAGGGGAAAGTCATTTTCACCGTCTATGCACAAGTTAAAATAGATGATATCTGGATTCGAGATTCCTTTATTGAGGGCTATCTCTTTGGTGAGCTGGGGCAGTTCTATCTTATTGATTTCAACGGTGACCTAATTATTCAAGACAAACTCTCAGAAGAAATTTTTCTACATGATGATGCAGTGGATGAAGGTTATTACGGTTTTTACAGCAAATCTTCCGATCGTTATTACATTCTGAATTCATCCACATTAGAAACCTACAGTTCCTCTGAACCAATACCTACAATTGGATCCATCGAAGAGCTTAAGCTTTGGTTTCCAGAATAAACTAGTGTTGAGTAATTCGAATAAAAAGATCCTTAAATGAACCATACTCCTTTTTGAGTTGTTCATGAGTTCCTCTATTATATCTCATCATTCCCTTTGTTTTCAGCAATCTAATCCAGTAATGATAACTGATCCATGCAGAAATGGGTAAGGATAATAAATACCACCAAGCATATCCATCGGTAACCAACCCAACGATCAAAGTTTGAATCATCCAAAACAGAAAAAACAAAACAACTCCTAAAGCCATCTTCATTGAACTCTGGAATTGTGGATCTTTCATTTTAGTTTCAGCAAACCATGCAGGTATTCTATAGGGTAAATAATTATTGATGACTCCGTAAACATGAATAGGCAAAAATAGCATTAAGCCTATAAGAGATACTAAGATATTGTGCTTTTCTTTGGAGAACAGCCAGTACCGCAAACCATTCTCAGTGACAGCCTTTTTAAAGGTGATAGTCTTTTTCTCTATTAAGTCGTCAGGATTGTCTAAAAAGAACTTTTCCGCCTTAACAATAAACTCCTTTTGTTTCTTGAATTTCTCTAATAAACTAACATCCTCCGAAACCAATTTATGCTCAAACATCATCATCATTTCATGAATCGTTTGATAATAAGATTGTGCTTGAATGTCAATAATGGCGTCACTCATACTTTTTTCAAGAACTGATTTCAGTTCGTTAATCTGTCGGGGATTATCCTTTTCAGTCAAAATTGAGTCTACATCAATGGGTTTTCCAAAGTTTACCAACAAATCTGCACCCATATTATAATGATCGCTGTAGTTTAAGCCCACCGGAACGATCTGAACATCGATTTCACTACCATACTTTTCTTCAGCACCCGATGCAATTCTTGCAAATCCCTTTTTAAGTGGTCTAAGCGTTTTTAAACGGCCATGATTTCCTTCAGGAAAGATGATGATCGGTCGGTTTTTTTTGAGAATATCATAACATCTTTCAAAAACCGCTACGTTCGCCTCTTTTGTATCCACTCCGTCTCGTTCACGGTAAACTGGCATCATATTGATGCTGTCAAATATTTTGGCGACTAATGGTTTCTTAAAGACATCAGCCCGAACAAGATAATAAGTGGGTTTTGTTAAATTCACTGCAATCAAGACCGGATCCATAAACGCGTTCTGATGATTCGATGCAAAAATGACCGGTTTGTTTTTGGGGATGTTTTCCAAACCAACCACCTGAATTTTCTTGTAGAACGTTCGCTGCCCAATAGATACGATCCCGTAACCCAGCGTATATAATATGCTCCAGTTTTTAATTCTCAAACCCTATCTCAATTGAATATTGAAATCCTTCTCCAAAGCAGATTGAATGGAACTCATGCTTTTTTCTATTTCTTGCTCCTTGAGTGTTTTGCTTTCATCATGAAGTACGAACCTCATCGCATAAGATTTTTTACCGTCTGGCAGGTTTTTTCCCTCATAAACATCGAACAATGAGACGTTCTTTAGAAGTTTCCCTGCTGCTTTATTCGCAGATAAGCTAAGCTGTTCAAATGTGATCGACTTATCGATCAACATCGAAAGATCTCTCGTAACTGCAGGAAACTTGTTTAACTCCTTGAATTTTACTTTATTCATTCCAAGCAATTCAAGAACATTATCCCAATCAAACTCTGCATAGAAAACCTGATTCCGAAGATCAAATTGTTTTTTCAACTTGCCATGAAGCAATCCTAATCTCACAACTTTTTTCTTCGCAATTGTCATTTCCAGGCCTTCGTCAAACTGATTGGAACTAACTTCTGAATAACCGAAGTTTTTCAAAACTCCCAATTTTCCAAGGACAGCCTCCACAATCCCTTTCAAAGTATAAAAACTTGACATTGAATGACTTGAGTTCCAAGACTCCGGCTCATTTCTTCCTGATATTACAATCGAAAGTACGTTTCGCTCCGTATACCCGCTTGAAAATTTTTGATAAATCTTGCCAAATTCAAACAACCTAACATCTTCATTCCCATGATTCTGATTTAATTGTACTGCCTCCAAACAACCAAATAACAATGATTGACGCAATACATCCAGATCAGAGCTAAGCGGGTTTAACATCCTTACCTCAAAATCTTGTTTTACGTCCTTTAAATCGAGAATATTTGTATAACTCGACTTGGTCAATGAATTGGACATAGCCTCTACTAACCCATTATCAACCAAATAATCACTAACTAAGTGCTGAACTTTTTCTTTATCCAATTTAGCACGATGAGTTATACTAGAATTAAGTTTTTCTGGGATCGGCACATTATTAAAACCATATATCCTTAAAACCTCCTCTGCTATATCAGCTTCTCGCTGAACATCAACACGATAAGGAGGGACCGTCACCTCGTACAAGCCATCGCCCTGTGCTTTTGTTTCTATTTCCAAGTTATTTAATAACTGGCACATTTCGTCATCTGGAATTGAAACACCTATTAACTGATTCACACGATTAACGTTAATATTAAATCGAAATGGAGTGAACTCCTTTGATCTAATATCCGAGATCTCACTTGAGATTTCTCCACCTGCAACTTCCTTGATCAATAAAGCGGCTCTTTTTAGCGCTCTCACCGTGATATTGGGATCAATTCCTCTTTCAAATCTAAAAGAAGCATCCGTGCTTAACCCATGTCTCTTTGCGGTTTTCCTTACACTAACAGGATCGAAATACGCACTCTCTAAAAATACGTTTGTAGTTTTCTGAGATACACCCGAGCTAATTCCTCCAAAAACCCCTGCAATACACATTCCACCTTCAGCATTCTGAATCATTAAATCCTCTTTGGATAGTTTTCTTTCGGTCTCATCCAGTGTAACAAAGGAAGTGTCCTCATCTACATTCCCAACGATCACCTTATTTCCCACAATATCCGCATCAAAAGCATGCAATGGTTGACCTAGTTCGTGAAGAACATAATTAGTCACATCTACCACATTATTAATTGGTCTAACACCTATAGCATTAAGCCTGTCTTTCATCCATTTTGGTGAATCCTGAACTTTTACTCCTGTTAAAGATACGCTTGCATATCTTGGACAAGCATCCGTATTTTGTACTTCTACAGGAATGGTCAAAGCAGTATTGTCCACAATAAATGGATCAACGCTATGCATACAAACACTTGTTGTCTTTGGTAAGATCCCCTTGTGTTTGAATGCAGCCATAAGGTCCCTTGCGACCCCATAATGACTCATCGCATCAGCTCTATTCGGTGTCAAACCTATTTCAAATACAACATCATTTTCAACACCAAAGAATTTTGCTGCTGACATTCCTATTGAAACATTTTTATCCAAAACCATAATCCCATCATGAGACTGACCAAGTCCTATCTCATCTTCCGCACAGATCATACCCTCAGATTCAACTCCTCTGATCTTTGACTTCTTTATCTTAAATGACTCTCCGTTGGTCGGATAAATCGTAGTGCCAGGTAAAGCAACAACCACTTTTTGTCCAGCCGCTACGTTAGGAGCTCCACAAACAATGACTGAAAGTTCCTCTTCTCCAACGTTCACTTCTGTGATCTTTAACCGATCTGCATCCGGATGCTTTTCAGCAGACACCACTTCTCCAATAACCAAACCGCTTAATCCTCCAGGAACAGTCTCCACCTCCATTACTTTTTCTACCTCCAAACCAATATCTGTAAGAATTTCAGATACTTGTTCAGCAGAAATAGAAATGTCAATAAAATCCTTTAACCAATTTAAAGATATCTTCATGTTGCATTGTTTAAGAATCTGCAAATGTAAGATTTAATTCAATGGAATTTGAATGATGGCAACTAGCCCTTGCTGGTTTTCCTTTTCAAATTTGAAAACTCCATTTATTAGATCCAGTCTGCTTTTTATACTCTGGAGGCCAATTCCTCCATCCAATTTAGAAGTCATTCCAATTCCGTTATCCTCTATCCTTAAAGTAATTTGTTGGTTTCGAGCTGACAATAGAATTTCCAACTCCGTTGCCTGGCTGTGTTTTATGACATTATTGACCAATTCCTGAGCAATTCGATAGAGCGTAACTTCAATTGTAGAAGGTAAGCGATCTTCAATCCCGATAACACTAAAATCAAACCCAATATTATTTGCTTTGAGTACCTTTTCAAACATATCATCCAGAGCAGCAACAAGACCTAATTCCTTTAGCGCATAAGGCATTAGTTCGTGAGAAATGTTTCTGACTTCTTGAGCCGATCTATCAATTTCCACAGCGATCTGGTCTATTTCAGTATGATTTATGACATTATTTGAGGATGCAAGGTTTTTCAATTGACTTTTCACATAGGTCAGTTCCTGAACTATTCCATCATGTAATTCTCGCGCAATTCTACTCCTTTCATTTTCCTGAGCCGTGATTACAGACTGTATTCCTTTATTCTTTTCTTCCAGCAATGCTTCATTCTTTTCCTTCTCCAAGATTCTTCTTTTTCTCAGAAACAGGAGGATCGCAAGAAAACTACCAACTATTATCACTGCACCTAAAAATAATACCCAAACATTTCGTTCTGCCAATTCCAAATCAAGCTGAAGCTTCTCATTCATCAGTTTTTGGTTTTTGTTCTTATGAACCAGCAGCTCCTTTTCTTTTTCCTGTGTTTTGAACTTTGTATTATGATAGGCTATTTGGTTTGACTTTTCCTGATTGAACACCGTATCTTCATAAGCTTTGTACTTTTTGTAATAATCCAAAGACTTTTCACTCTGATTTCTTTTTTGAAGTGATTCAGATAGGGTGAAATATGCTTCGCTCAAGAATTTATATTGAGAATAAATGGTCGAAATATCAATTGCTTCATGAAGCAATGAATCTCCTTTATCGTATTCTTCGTAATAATAATAAACCTTTGAAAGGTTTATCTGTTTAATTGCTTTATTTTCAATGTTTTCACTTGATTCAAGCGCCTTTATGAGAAACTCCTCCGCCTTTTTATAATTCTTTTGCTTTAGATAGGTGTTTCCAATATTAGAGCACCATATTCCGTAGGCATCAAAATCCCCCATTTCCTTGAAATTTGCTATCGCTATTTGATTGTAATAATGAGCAGAATCATACATCTCCAGTTCATCATAAGCAATCCCCCTATAAGCATATACTTCAGTTATTCCAGATAAATCATCCCATGCAATAGCTATTTTTTCTGCTCTATTATACCATGCCAATGCCTCATCATATTCTCCTATCCGGTCATGAATGAATCCAATACGAACCATGGAATGAATGGTCATCAGTGTATCATTCTTTTTCTCGAAAAAATCCAAACTCTTCAATCTGTATTCTAATGCTTCTGAATACCATGACATCTCGGTATATTCAGTGCAGAGATTATTGAGTGCAAAAGCCGTCCAATTATGCTCAAGAGGCAGCAAAAGGTCAATACTTTTTATATAATAATTGAAGCCAGTGTCCGGAGCAATTTCAAAACCATTGAGAGCAACGTAAAAGTAAGCCTGTCCAACCAACGTGTCATTATTCATTTTTTTTGCAATACCAACCCCTTTTTGACCGTATGAAAACCCTTGTTGATAATCCCCTAGAATATAATATTCTCTGCTAAGGTTCATGTTCGTGAAAACATTGGTTCTCGGTGAGTCTTCAGATTGGTCAATTTGCAAGAGACTGTCAAGCATACCTTGTGCGAAACTGAAGGAAATGGCAATCAAAAAGAACAGGAGGCTTAAGGGTAGTTTTCTAGTCATCTTGCTACAAAAATAATATTCAAGCTAAGACGTTCTTCAGGAAATTGGAATTTTAAGAATATAAAGCACACCCTTCTCTGGTTCGGTTTCGAGTTTTAATTGAGCTTTTAACATCGCTACCCGGCTTTGAATACTAATTAGACCAAGGCCATTCTTTAGAGAACCAGTATCAATTCCCACTCCATTATCTTCATAATTCAAAGTCAGAAACCCATTTCTTAATGTTAGTACTAGTGAAACAAATGTTGCCTTGCTATGCTTCATTGTATTGTTGATCATTTCCTGAACGATCCGAAAAGTATTTAGCTTGATAAGGTCTGATATCTGATTTTCAAAATCCCCTATAACATCAAACTCATATTTCATGTTTTCAAAAGGAAGTAGCTTTTCCATCAAGTCTTCAAGTGCTGCTACTAAGCCTAATTCTTTCAGAGCATAGGGCATCATTCTATGAGACAAAGCTCGCACGTCACCTGCAGCTTTGTCTAACCTTTCGACCAATTCCTCTTTATTCAAATTACTTTGTTGTTGAAGAATTTGTTTGATGCTTACGATATCTTGTACTACTCCATCATGAAGATCTCGAGCAACCCTTTTTCTTTCTTCCTCTTGTGCAATAATGGATTTCTGCAATCCCAGTTCCTGCTCTCTGGCTATATCTTCAATAAGTTTCTTCTCTACCCTATGTCTCTTTCTATTGATCAATAAGAAAATCAAACTTGCGATTAAAACAAAACCGGAAATAATTATTGTAAAGATTAACTGGCTTAATCTCAATTCGCTTTCTTTCTCGGCATTTTCCTTGGATAAGATTGCTTTGTCTTTTTGTTCCTTCTCAATAATATTTTCTTTTTCAAGCACCAATTGTTTGTGGTAGCTTGCTTGAAATTTAGCATCGGCCATTGCCATTGATTCCTGCATTTCCAGATTCACAATACTATCATTCAACAGTTCAAAAAGCTTTCTGTATTCAAGACTTTTTTGGAAACCCTTATTTAGCTCAAAATACTTTGATAATCCTTCATAACACTGTCTTTGTACTCTTAACAACTCATGTTCCTTTGAGAGTTCTAATGACTGAGAGTAGTACGAATAGGAAGAATCCATTTGATTTAGATCCAAATAAGTTGCTCCAATATTAGCCATAAACTGAGCAATACTAAATCCATCTTCCAACTCAACTGCAATATCATACGCCTTCTTATAGTGAATCAACCCTTCTTCATTTTTACCTTGCTTTCGAAGATATATTCCAAGCATATTCTCCGAATTTGCAATATCTGACCAGTCGTTAATTGATGAAAATATTTCAATACTTTTTTCAGTATAGTAGATCGCACTGTCCAATTTATTTTCTTCCTCATAATATAACGCAAGATTAGCAATAGCCGTAGCTTCACCATAAGGATAGTCCAAGGTTTCGTACATTTTTATGCACTTGTTTGTATAATATATTGCCATTTCGAAATTGTCGAGATAACTGTATATCTGGCAGATGTTATTGTAAGTTTGAGCCTCCGCATATGGGTCTTCGCTTTCTATGAAGAGTTTAAGTGCTTTCAATTGAAAATCAAGCGCTTTGTCAAAATATCCTTGATCCGTATAAATCATTCCCATTTTACTATAGGAAGCTGCAATTCCGCGCGAGTCCTTTTGAGCCAATCTGATCTTAAGAGCCTCCTCATTAAAATATAACGCAGAATCATAATTGGAACGCTTCATATATACCGCACCAAGCGTATTATAAACATCCGAGAGTTGTACAGAATCACCAGATTTTGTTGCGTATTGTAGCGCCTGTTGAGCATATAAATAACTCTTATTTGCATCGCTTAAAATATACTGCCAACTAAGTTCGGTGTAGTATGGAGATTTATCCTGATCTTTAACTTCAGGTAAGGTCATCAGTATACTATCAACAACTTGTGCGTTCTGAGCCTTAACTGAACTCAAAGCAAGCAGCAAAATGGCTAATAGAAGGAATTTTATCATTTTTCGAAATACGTAAATATATATTTGATGACAGTAAGTAAAATTGCGTATCTATTTCACTATTCTGCTTTTGAGAGCAATAGCAATCAATTTTCCTGTTGAATTTACATTGAATTTCTGCATAAGATTCTTCTTATGCGTTTCCACTGTTCTATGGCTAACAAACAACTCATCACCTATTTCCTTGGAGGTTAACCCATCACAAATTTTCTCAAGTATTTCCAATTCTCTTTCGGTAAGAGGTTCCGTCAATTCCACTGAAGCATTGGCTGATTTGTTTCTTTTCCCTACTAAGATTTTATTCGCTTCTTCAGAAAAGAACAATTTTCCTTCCTTTCCTGCAAGAATTGCGCTTCGCATTTCCTCTTTTGTAGAGTCCTTATGGAGATATCCCGATGCTCCTATCGAAACACATTCATCAATAATAGACTTCTCCTCAAGCATAGACAGCATAAAGCATGGGATTTCTGGAAAATTCATTTTTATTTCACGAAGTGTCTTAAGACCATCCCAAACTGGCATCTCGATATCTAGGAAAATGCAATTGGGTTTCTCCTCACCCAAAATTGATTTATATAAATCTCTACCATTTGAAAATGACCTGACTTTAGTCACAATATCTAACGATTCTAGAATTGCTGAAAGACCCTGTCTAACTAGTTCATGATCATCAGCGATAAAAACAACAAAATTATCTGCCACCCACAATAGATTTAATTATTCAATGACAAATATAATGTGGTAAAATTTACTGGATAATGATCTTTTGACTGTAAAGTTCATTCTGTGATGATGCCGTAACTAGATACACTCCCTTTGGCAAGGTAACATCCGGTGAATAGGCAATGATCTCGCTATCCGTATTGACTATCTCCACCTTACTGTAATATTCCTTACCTGAAATATCCCTCAGCACTACCAAAAACTCCTTTCCTTCAAAACCCTTAAATGATAAATTGATATTATCCTGAGTTGTTGGATTTGGAAAAATATCGAACGCTACCAATCCTCCCTCAAGATTCTCTACTGGAACAGCGTTGAAGATCTCGTAGTCTCCATTATAGTCGTATTGCACTAATCGATAGAATGACTTTCCGTACATAGGCTCACTATCAAACTCATAATAATCTTTGATCGTAGTACTATTTCCTGCAGCATCAACTCTAATCAACTCATCCCAATATGACCCATCCTTAGAACGTTCAATAATAAAATGTGAACTATTCGATTCAGAAGCAGTAGACCAGTATAAATCAACTTGATCCTCGTTAAAAACAGCCTCAAAAGAAATCAATTCAATAGGCAAAGTTGACCCAAAACCGGCAGGACCACTTAAATTACCATCCGAAGCTTTCCATACAGTTGCTCCTCCAATCTCCAATGTTTTACTACTTCCTCCTCCGCTTCCAGACGACTTTATCGATCCTCCAGCGTGTATTTCAACTCCAGACCCACTAGGTAGTTTTAATTTTGAGCCGCCTCCAATAAATTCCAAAGTTCCATATATTTCAATAAACATTGGTTGAGCGCATCCTGTATAGTCAATATTCGAAGTGACTTTGACTGTATATCCAGCCACAATTGTCACAGTATCACCACAATTCGGGATCCCAACTGGATTCCATGTGGTTGGATCTGTCCAGTCACCTCCGTTTGTTTTTGACTCATACTGGGTAGCATAAGCCAGATTGTAGGTAAAAGTGAGCCCTATAATGAAGGATAGTATTAAAAAAGTATTTCTCATTTTGAATTTCTTTATCCGAATTGAGTCTCTAAATAATTAACGTAATAGACGTCCAAAAGGTAGCAATCATTACGCCAAACACAAAATATTATTGACCAAACCGTAGATAACAATGGTTATTATCCCAGCTTTTACTTATGAATGATCACCTTATCGGTGAGGGATATACTCGAACTTCGTAAATTGACATAGAAAAGACCAAAAGCGTCCAGATTTGGTCTCAGCGTGAAAATCTGATCTCCTTCCAAAACAATTAATTCACCAGTGTAGAAGATGTGTCCAAATGCATCAATTACGTATGCATGCACAGCTTCTGAATGGTTGCTACTAACCACAATTTGAATTTCCTTTCCTTCAGTTGGATTAGGTATAATACGAAATGATAACTGGCCCTCAACTTTATTATTTATTACGATTACACCTAGATTGCTAATCTCACCATCCAGAGCATGGTAGGTCAATCGATAGAATGTTTGGTTTAACTTTGGTTTTTCATCCTCAATAAAATATTCAGAGGCATTCATCCCTAACCCATCAATTGTTCCAACGGAAACCCAACTATTATTATCATAAGACTTCTCAACCTCAAACACACCTTCAAAACTTCCCTCTACAAGCCATCTAAGTTCCACAAAATCATTAATGATCTCGCCCTTAAAATAGATCAACTCATTTCCAAGAGGAGAACCAAAGCCACCTCCGGGACCTACAGGAAGATCATTTGCATCCCAAACGACAGTAGCTCCGATCTGAATATTCTTACTATTTGATGATCTAGATCCTATTGCTTCAATCAAACCATTCGGAGCATAAACCATAATTCCAGAACCACCTGGTAATCTCAATTTTGAACCACCTCCATCAAACTGCAAAGTGCCATATATTTCCAAAAACATAGGAGGTCCACCACAATCATTATTGTAATCAATTATGGACGTAACTTGAACAATATCTCCATCCTGAATATAGATCGTATCTCCACAAGTAGGAGGACCAGCAGGACTCCATGTTCCTGGAGTCATCCAATCACCACCTCCTGCACCGTTAGAGTAATATACCCCAGCATACATATTGCTGAGCGATACCGCAAAAATGATCAGTACAATGATGAATTTAGTTTTTTGAATTTGAAACAAACTATCTTTTAAAAATATTTTACCCAACAAATATCGTCTTTTCAAAACTTTAAGAGTTGTTTATTTGACATTAAGTTCGAAAAATATGTCGAAACTAATTTTATCAAGTTCAAATATAGGTTTCATTTATTGTTAAAAACTAAAGCCCCTTGTTAAAAATACTTTAAGTTTCAGGTTTTTACTGCACAAATTTTGGTGTTTAAAGAAAAAGTAAGAACTTTGTGCGCAATTTTAACGAGTCAAACTCAATGAAAATACCCTCATTAAAGGCGTATAGCTGGATATTATTTACTCTTATTTTGAGTGTTCTTTCTTCTGTTGAAGCAGAAAGTCAGGGATTCTACAACAGAAATTTATGGAAAAAGCATAGAAATGAGTTG
This sequence comes from Flavobacteriales bacterium, assembly GCA_020635565.1. Lineage (GTDB taxonomy): Bacteria > Bacteroidota > Bacteroidia > Flavobacteriales_D > Parvicellaceae > Parvicella. The sequence continues at coordinate 71,169 of JACJZN010000007.1, forward strand.
AATTTCAGTATTGGTGTCTCTAATTTCTTGGGTGATATTGGAGGAAGGGACCAAATAGGCACGAATTTTATCTGGGATCTAGAGATTTCCAAGACAAAGTTTGCTGCAGGTTTCAACTATCTTTATTACATGGGAGAAAAAGTTGCTCTTCGAACATCTTTGACCTATGGTAAAGTTGCTGGTGATGATAAACTAACGCAAGAAACTTTCCGAAATAATAGAAATTTAAATTTTGAATCTGTTATTCTGGAAGGTGGTCTGGGAATTGAATACCAATTCCTAAAAGAAAAACTTGGTAATATCTATAATGTTAAAAGTCCTACAGGTAAGAAGTTGGGTATGAAATCGTTTACACTTGGCTTCTACGTCACCACTGGAATTGCTGGTTTTTATTTTAATCCCATTGGAACTGACCAAACGGGAGCAAAAGTGCCTTTAAAACCTTTGAACACTGAAGGACAAGGACTCCCGGGAGGGGCTGACCCCTACAGTAAATGGGGAATTGCGATCCCTTTCGGATTTGGAATGAGAAAATCTTTAACCAGAACACTCGGAATCAAATTAGAACTCACTCACCGCTTTACATTTACTGACTACATTGATGATGTCAGTACTGTTTATTATGACCCTGCGTACCTTTATACAAATGTCAGTCCTCAAGCGGCCTATTTCAGCAACCCTCAACTAGGAAATTTATGGTCATACGTTACTAGCCCTGGGCAACAAAGAGGTGACCCAACCGACAACGATGGATACATGTTCTTCACTGCTTCTCTTTATGTTAAGTTGGAATCTAAAAATGCATTCTACGGAAGAAATAAGGTTAAGCGAGTTAAGGCATCTTTCTAATCCTAGCTTTTCCTGACCTAAATCATTTTCTTTTTTTTATTAATTCGATATTTTTACCTGCAAATTATTCGAATTATGCCATTCTATCATAAGCTTGGGAACATTCCTCCTAAGAGACACACCATCTTTAAGAAGCCTAATGGGGACTTCTATTATGAACAATTATTCGGAACTGTTGGATTTGACGGAATGTCAACTAATATGTATCATGAGCAGCGACCGACACAAGTTAAGGAAATTCTGAAGCAGTACTCCGTTGAACCAAAGGTCGCAAAGAAGAACAATATTCAATCCTATCGATTAAGAGGCTTTCAAGTTCCAGCAGAGAATGATTATCTAGATAGTAGAAAGACTGTTCTAACGAATAGTGATTGTAATATCATACTTGCAGCACCCAAAAAATCAACTGAAGATTATTTCTATAAGAATACGGACGCTGATGAAATGATCTTCGTTCACAAGGGTTCTGGAAAACTAAGAACAATGCTTGGGAATCTGGACTTCAAATATGGGGACTATTTAATTATCCCAAGAGGAATGATCTATAAAATAGACTTTGATACGGAAGACAACAGGTTATTTATTGTTGAATCATACTCTCCGATCTATACACCGAAAAGATATAGAAATTGGTTTGGGCAGTTGCTAGAACATTCTCCATTTTGTGAAAGAGATATCCGTCAACCTTACGAATTAGAGACGAACAATGAAACGGGTGATTTCTTATTGAAAGTAAAAAAACAAAATGAGATCATTGAAATGGTTTATGCCTCACATCCTTTTGATGTTGTAGGTTATGATGGATACAACTATCCCTATGCGTTCTCTATTCATGATTTTGAACCGTTAACGGGAAGGATCCATATGCCACCTCCAATTCATCAGACTTTCGAAACTGATGCGTTCGTGATTTGTTCATTTGTTCCAAGATTATATGATTATCACCCAGAAGCGATTCCTGCACCTTATAATCATAGCAATATTGATAGTGATGAAGTGCTCTATTATGTAGATGGTGATTTTATGAGTAGAAACGATATCGAAGCGGGTCACATTTCCTTACACCCAGCAGGTATTCCTCATGGACCTCACCCAGGTGCTATGGAAAGAAGTATCGGACAGAAAGAAACTTTAGAATTAGCTGTAATGGTTGACACGTTCAAACCTCTTATGGTAACAGAAGAAGCTATGAAAATTGCGGATGAGCAGTACTATAAATCTTGGTTGGAATAAAATAACATTATGAAATTTTTAATGAGTCAAATAAGAGCGATGTGGTAGAGTAAATACTGGTCTTCGCATTTAAAATTTAGATTTATTCATTAACTTTATTCAAAACACACTAAAATGTCAGATATCAAAAACGTTGATTACGGATTGGAAAAAATATTCGAAGGAGCACAAGACTTCCTTCCGTTATTAGGTACAGATTATGTAGAACTATACGTAGGAAATGCAAAACAAGCAGCTCACTTTTATAAAACCGCATTTGGTTTTCAGTCTCATGCCTATAAAGGACTTGAAACTGGCAGCAGAGATACTGTTTCTTATGTCGTTAAGCAAGATAAGATTAGGCTAGTTTTAACTACGCCATTAAATTCAAAGCACCCAATTAACGACCACATCGTTAAGCATGGTGATGGTGTTAAGGTTATTGCCCTTTGGGTAGATGACGCTACTCAAGCATGGAAGGAAACTACCTCTAGAGGAGCAAAATCATACATGGAGCCAACTACTGAGAAAGATGAAAATGGTGAAGTAGTTAGATCAGGAATTTATACATATGGAGAGACTGTTCATTTATTTGTAGAAAGAAAGAACTACAATGGTGATTTCTTGCCAGGTTTCCAAAAATGGGAATCTGAATATAACCCAGAACCTCTTGGACTTAAGTACATTGACCATATGGTAGGAAATGTTGGATGGAATGAAATGAACACTTGGGTAAAATGGTATGAAGATGTTATGGGGTTTGAAAACTTCCTTTCATTTGATGACAAGCAAATTCATACAGAATACTCAGCTTTGATGAGTAAAGTGATGAGCAACGGTAACGGAAGAATTAAATTTCCGATCAACGAACCTGCAGAGGGGAAGAAAAAATCTCAGATAGAAGAATATCTTGACTTCTACGAAGGATCAGGAGTACAGCATATAGCAGTAGCTACAAATGATATTATTGCTACTGTAAAGGGAATGAGAGCTCGAGGGGTTGAATTTCTAACGACTCCACCGGACACCTATTACATGGCTGCACCTGAAAGGCTTGCCGAATTTGACCACGAATTAAAAGAAGACCTTGAGACACTCAAAAGTCTAGGGATAATGATTGATGCTGACGAAGAAGGATATTTATTACAAATATTCACGCGTCCAGTTGAAGATAGACCTACTTTATTTTTTGAGATTATTCAAAGAATGGGAGCCAGAGGTTTTGGAGCCGGAAACTTTAAAGCATTGTTTGAGTCTATTGAAAGAGAGCAAGCATTAAGAGGAACATTATAAATTAAACATTTTGAACGCTAAGAAGATTTACTTCTTAGCGTTCTTTTTTATAACATAAAAACTATGATTTTACCTCCATTTAATTTCAAGCAATGGATAAATGATAACCGTGATAAACTTAAACCGCCTGTTGGAAATCAAGTGGTTTATAAAGACACTGAGTTTATCATTATGGTTGTTGGTGGACCAAATGCCAGAAAGGATTTTCACTATAACGAAGGAGAGGAGTTTTTCTATCAGATAGAAGGAGATATTACACTTCCCATTATTGAAAATGGTAAAAGAAGAATTGTTGAGATTAACGAAGGAGATATTTTTCTTTTACCTCCTAGGATCCCACATTCTCCTCAACGACCATCAAACACGGTAGGATTAGTTATAGAAAGAATGAGAAAGCCAGATGAATTGGACTATTGTTCATGGTATTGCGAAAATTGCGATGCTGAACTTTATAAGCAACCTTTTCATTTAGGGGATATTGTTGAACAGCTTCCAAAAATTCTGAATGAGTTTTATGCGAATGAGGAATTGTGCACATGTAAAAAATGTGGTTCGAAAATGGAAGCCCCAAAATTGAAAGTTTAATGAAGTCTGCGACAATAGTTGGTGCTGGTTTAGCTGGTTCTCTTTGGGCTGTATACCTTGCAAAGGCAGGATATAAAGTAACTGTTTTTGAAAGAAGACCCGATATTCGAAAAGCCGAGATAAGCGCAGGGAAATCAATTAACCTTGCTCTATCAGAAAGAGGCTGGACAGCCCTGAGAGCTGTTGGTTTGGATAAAATGGTAGGTGACCTAGCCATTCCTATGTATGGAAGAATAATGCATGACACTGAAGGAAAACTTACCTTTCAGCCTTACGGAGAAGAAGGGCAGGCAATCTATTCTGTTTCTAGAGGTGGTATCAATGCTCGAATGATGGATGCGGCTGAAGAAAGCGGAGATGTGACCATTCATTATAATCATCAATGTCTAGACGTAAACTTTGAGAACACCTCAGTTACCGTTCATGATAAGGAAAATGATAAAACCTTTGAATTCAAATCAGATGTTGTTTTTGCAACAGACGGTGCGTTTTCTGCAGTTAGATATCACGGATTCCAAAAGGTAGATAGATTTGATTTCAGTCAAGATTATATTGATGATGGCTATCGTGAGATTCTGCTTCCGGCTAATCCAGACGGATCTTACAAATTGGACAAAAACGCATTACATATTTGGCCGAGAGGAGAGTTTATGTTGATTGCTCTAGCCAACGAAGACGGATCATTCACCTGTACACTTTTCATGCCTTTTGAAAATCACGAATATTCTTTTGACAAGTTAAATTCAAGAGATGATGTCGACAAATTCTTTAGAGAAGTCTTCCCGGATTTTCACCAGATGATGCCAGATGTTGCAGATCAATGGGAAACACATCCTTTGTCTTCTTTGGCTTTGATGAGATGTTATCCTTGGACGCATAAAAACTTTGCATTAATGGGCGATGCTGCTCACGCTACAGTTCCTTTCTACGGACAAGGAATGAATGCCTCTATGGAGGACTGCTTTGTGATGGGACAACTCATGAAAAAACACAATGAAAATTGGTCAGAAGTATTCAAGGAGTATCAAGTAGTTAGAAAACCAAATGGTGATGCTTTGCAAGACCTTTCTGTTCACAACTATAAAGTAATGAGAGATCTAGTTGCTGATCCTCACTTCTTATTGAAGAAGAAATTCGAACATCGAATTCATGATCTATACCCAGACAAGTATTTATCACTTTATTCAATGGTTTCCTTTAGTAATATTCCCTATGCTGAAGCAATGCAAAAAGGAAAGGATCAAGACGCTTTTATAGAGAAAATCATGAGTGAGAATGATATTGCTGCTTGTTTCTCAAACAATACTATTGATGAATTAATACATTCTATCTTTCAAACTGAATCGGTATAATGAAATTAAAAAAGTACATATTAATTAAAGATCGTGATCCTTTGTCGGAGTTTTATTGATTAAAGATCAAATAAAACGAACCACAAATACTTATTAAAATGTTACAATCACGAGAAGAATTATTAAAACTTTTAGAAGAAAAATACGCAGCATCTGGACAAAATCTTGATGTCCATTTGAGCGGACTATTACACGGTAAGGATATTACCTACTGGGATTATATCCAAACAGATGCCTTGCTAAATCTTCAAATTCAACGAACAAATTTGCCGGATGAGATGGTCTTCATTGTGTATCATCAAATCAATGAACTTTTATTCAAAATGATCCTGTGGGAGATCAATCAAGTTTCCCATAACAAGGAACTAACAACTAGTTTCTTTGCTGAAAGGCTATATAGAATTTCAAGGTATTTCGATATGCTTGCTACATCATTTGATGTAATGAAAGAGGGAATGGAGGTTTCTCAATACATGAAATTTAGAGACTCGTTAACGCCAGCAAGTGGATTTCAAAGTGCACAGTACAGATTAATAGAGTTTGCTTCAACGGAATTAATTAATCTTATTGACTTTAGATTCAGAGCAACTATTAATCGTCAAACACCTTATTCATATGCATTTGAGAATCTTTATTGGCAAGCTGCTGGAAAGGATCACAAAACAAAAAAGAAATCTGCATTGTTAGTTAACTTTGAACAGAGATATCGTGACGAGTTCATTGAGTTTATGAAGGAGTATAACACCATAAACCTCTGGACACGATACAAATCATTGCCTGAAAACGAGAGAAATGATGTAAATTTGAGGAACGCAATGCGTCATTACGATCATACCGTAAACGTGAAATGGGTTATGGCTCATTACAAGGCTGCGGCAAAGTACATTGACAGTGGAGAAGGTAGCGCAGAAGCAACTGGAGGGAGTGACTGGCGAAAATACATGCATCCAAGGTATCAAAGAAGAATCTTCTTTCCAGAGCTTTGGTCAGAACAAGAATTAGAAAATTGGGGTGTAGATAACCTCGAAACAATAGAAATATTAAAGAAATAAAACACACACAATATGGCTTACGACTTATCACAAGAAGATCCTACGAAGCTCGCAGAATTTCAGGCGAAGATCGATGCTGAAATTAAAATTGAGCCTAAGGACTGGATGCCGGAAGGATATCGTCAGAATTTGATCAGACAGATCTCACAACATGCTCACTCGGAGGTAATCGGTATGCAACCAGAAGGAAACTGGGTTTCGAGAGCTCCTAGTTTAAGAAGTAAAAAGATCTTGATGGCAAAAATTCAGGATGAGGGTGGACACGGACTTTATCTATACTGTGCTGCTGAAACATTAGGTGTAACAAGAGAACAATATTTAAAGTGGTTGCATGAAGGAAAAGCGAAATATGCAAGCGTGTTCAATTACCCATCGCCAACTTGGGCTGACATGGGAGCGATTGGATGGCTAGTAGACGGTGCTGCGATTGTTAACCAAGTATCTCTTCAAAGAACTTCATATGGTCCATATTCTAGGGCTATGGTTCGAATTTGTATGGAAGAGAGCTTTCACCAAAGACAAGGATATGAGATCATGCATAGAATGATGCAAGGAAACGAAGCGCAACGTAAAATGGCTCAAGACTCTTTGGACAGATGGTGGTGGCCTTCATTGATGATGTTTGGACCTCATGACGGGGAAAGCGCTCATACAAGCCAATCGATGCAATGGAAGATCAAGAGAGAAAGTAATGATGATCTTAGACAACAGTTTATTGATAAAACAATTCCTCAAGCTGAACTAATTGGATTGAAAATTCCAGATCCAAATTACAAATTCAATGATATCACTGGTCACTATGAAACGAGTGATATTGATTGGGATGAGTTCTGGAATGTGATCAAAGGAAACGGTCCTTGTAACAAAAAAAGACTTGACCATCACATTAAAGCTCATACTGATGGGGCTTGGGTTAGAGAAGCTGCTGCTGCCTATGGAGTAAAACAAAAGAATAAATTACAAACTGCTTAAAACACTATAAAATGGACAATCAAGGAGATCTTTGGGAAGTATTCATTCAACCTAAACCAGGAAGACCTTTCAAGCATGCTGGAAGTCTTCATGCGTACGACAAATCGATGGCTATGGAAGCCGCAAGAGACCTATACACTAGAAGAGGTGAAGGAACAGGACTTTGGTTAGTAAAAGCCGAAGATATTGTCGCAAGTCAACCAGAGGATGCGGAATCATTTTTTGATCCAGCTGACGACAAAGTGTATCGTCACCCAACTTTTTATAAAATGCCAGAAGGCGCAAAACATATTTAATCATGAATCAAGAATTATATCAATACACGCTGAGACTAGCGGATACTGCATTGATTTTGTCTCATAGATTATGCGAGTATACTAGCTGCGGCCCATTCCTAGAAGAGGACCTTGCTTCTATGAACACGGGTCTTGACCTCATTGGACAAGCTGAAGCATTTTTGAAATACGCAGCGGAAATGAGTGGAAACACAAATGAAGATAAACTAGCATTTCAAAGAAACGAGGAAGATTATAAAAACTTCCACATTGTTGAGTACCCAAACACAGATTTTGGATATTTAGTTACTCGACAATTTTATATGGATGTTTTCAATTACTTCAATTACTCTCAACTGGTAAATTCCAAAGACGTTACTATTGCAGCAATTGCAGGTAAAGCGATCAAAGAAGTTACTTATCACTTAAAGAGAAGCAGTGAGTGGATTGTTAGATTAGGAGATGGAACGGCTGAGAGTAAAGAAAGAATACAAGCTTGTTTGAATGACCTATGGATGTACGTTGACGAGTTCTTTGAAACAGATGAAATTCATGAAAACTTACAAAGACAAGGAATTGCTGCAGATCTTGATGTGATCAGAAAACAGTGGCATCAAAAAGTAGAAGAAGTTCTTCAAGAAGCTACTTTAACAAAGCCTGAAGGAGCTAAATATTCCTTGGTGTATGGAAAAGATGGTGGACACACTGAATATATGGGATTCATCCTGTGTGAAATGCAATATTTGAACAATAGATATCCAGAAGCAATTTGGTAATCATGACAGATAAAGAAAGACTATACGAACATATGGGAGAACTCATCTACGCTATTGCAATGGCGGATGGAAAGATCCAAAAGGAAGAACAAGATGCAATTGATGAGATCTTAAAGAATCATAAATGGGCATCAAATATTAAGTGGTCATTCGATTACGAAAGAGAACATCATCATTCCGTAAGGGAGGTATATCACAAAGTGATGAGCTATTGCTTAAGTCATGGACCTTCTGAAGAATATGTAGAATTTGTAGATGTTATGATTCGAGTGGCAGAAGCAAGCAATGGTATCGATGAAGAAGAATTTGCATTGATCAATGAGTTCTCTTTTAAACTAAGCGAACATTTTCAAGGAGATTTGGATAAATTACATTAATGACCAAATCTGAAAAAGTACAATACGTAATAGATGAACTGGAGCGTCTCTATCCGGAGACGCCTGTTCCTTTAGACCACAAAGACCCTTACACACTATTAGTTGCTGTTTTACTGTCTGCACAGTGCACGGATGTTAGAGTAAATCAAGTCACTCCGTTCTTATTCGAAAAAGCCGATAATCCATTTGACATGGTGAAATTGGATGTAGAAGAGATTCAACAGATCATTCGTCCTTGCGGTTTGTCTCCAAGAAAATCAAAAGCCATTTACGGACTTTCTGAGATCCTAATTGAAAAATATGGAGGACAAGTTCCTGAGAACATGGAACTGCTCGAAGAACTTCCTGGAGTGGGTCATAAGACTGCTTCTGTGGTCATGAGTCAGGCGTTTGGTGTTCCTGCTTTTCCGGTTGATACACACATTCATCGTTTAATGTATCGTTGGGGATTTACCAACGGTAAGAATGTAGAACAAACAGAAAAAGACGCTAAACGATTATTTCCCCGCGAACTTTGGAACAAACTTCATTTGCAGATCATTTTTTACGGGAGAGAATATTCTCCAGCCAGAAGTCCAAAGAAAGATGTAGACTTTATTACGATGAAAATAGGCAGGAAAGAAGTGGTCAAGGATTATAAGTAATCAACTAAAAACCACATCCAACACCAACTCCTCTCCCAATTCTTTATTGATCATTTCAATGAATTTGGTTTTACCCATGCTCAATTCTTCTCGAATCACGGCATTCGTCAATTTTACGTACAATCGATGTTCTTTGTAGAATAGATCCTCTGTGTATTTGGAAATTGCCTTCCCCATCAATTTATGATAGGCTTGAGTGATCTGATACTCTTCATAATTCCGAGCCAAACCATAAGATTTAATCAGTTTGAGCCAAACGTCATTGATGTTTTCTTCGTTCGAATTTCGTTTGCTCATGCTAATTTGTTTTTGATCTGTCCATCTTCAATTTCGAAGGCATTAAAATCGATTTCTAATCGCTTCAGTATACCCGGCACTTTTTCCGTGTTCGTATCTGTAATAAATGTCTGACCCAATTTCCCTTCTTTGATCATCCCCAAAAGATAATCAATTCTATTGTCATCGAGTTTATCAAAGATGTCATCTAATAATAATATTGGAGCAAACCCTTTCTTTTCTTTCGTATACGCATGAGTAGCTAGTTTTAATGCAATTAAATAGGACTTTTGTTGTCCCTGGCTACCAAACTTCTTCAATGGATGATCTTTGATGGTAAATTCCAGATCATCTTTGTGAATGCCTTGAGTAGTATACTGTGCAGAACGATCCTTCGTCCTGTTTGAAATCAACAATTTTTCTAAAGGTGCTTCATTCATTTGTGATTCGTACACTAATGATACTTCTTCACGACCATTTGAAAGTTCTTTATAGAATCGATTGAACACCGGAATAAAATCTTCAAGAAATTCCTTCCTTCTTTTATGAATCCAATCTCCTAAAGGAGCCAACTGCATATCCATCACTTCCAGCATGTCCTCCTGATACGTTCCTCTTTCGGCAAACTGCTTTAATAAGGCATTTCTCTGTTGAAATACTTTATTGTAACTCATTAGCTTTTGCAGATACTCCTTATCAAATTGCGAAATGATACTGTCGATAAACTTTCTTCTGATCTCGCTACCCTCCAAAATCAATTCTGAATCATTAGGAGAGATCATCACGACTGGAAGCAACCCCACATGTTCCGCTAATTTCGAATAGTTCTTTTTGTTCTTTTTGAATGCTTTCTTTTCTCCGGATTTCATTCCGCAGTAGATATTCAACTCCTCATTGTCTTTGTCAAAAACTCCCTGAACTACAAAGAAAGGTTCATTGAATTTAATGTTCTGATTATCTCTGTGATTAAAATAACTCTTGGTCAATGAGAGATAATGTATACCATCCAGTATATTTGTTTTGCCCTCACCATTTAGACCTAAAAAACAATTCACGTCTGAAGAGAATTCGAAATCCGCTTCGGAAAGGTTCTTAAAATTAATCAGTGATAGGGTTTTCAGATGCATATTATATTCTCTTCAATATCTCTCCTGCCCTTTCAAGTGTTTCATCCTGCTTTGCGAAACAGAATCTCAGAACTTTCTCGTCCAGTTTACTATTATAAAAAACCGAAACAGGAATACTTGCTAAACCATATTCCTTCGTCATTCTTTCCGCAAATTCAACATCACCCTCATGGGTAATTCCCTCAAATGAGAGCAGCTGAAAATAAGTTCCACTTGAGGTTAACGGTTTAAATCTACTCCCCTCGATGGCTTGAAGAAATTTATTTCTTTTGTGCTCATAAAATTCAGATACGCCCCCATAGGTCTGAGCATCCTGCATGTAATCAGCTATTGCGAGTTGGAAAGGATGATTACAAGAAAAAACATTAAACTGATGCACCTTTCTGAACTCTGACATCAACTTCTCAGGTCCAACAATATACCCTAGTTTCCATCCTGTAACATGAAATGTTTTTCCAAAACTAAATACCGACAGGGTCTGCTTTCTCAATTCAGGGAATTTGCATGCGCTTTCATGCAGTTGTCCATCATAAATTATGTGTTCATATACCTCATCGCTGATCACCACAATTTCTTTTCCCGCAACGATCTTTTCCAATTCCAACAAATCCTCTTTTTGAAGTATAGAACCAGTAGGGTTATGTGGAGTATTGATCAAAATCATACGTGTCCTCACATTCACCAGTTTTTTTACATGATCCCAATCAATACGATAATCTGGCGCATGCATTTGGATATACACCGGGTTACCGCCATGAACCTTGATTGCTGGAACATAACAATCATACGCAGGTGTGAATACCACCACCTCATCATCTTCTTTCACAAAGGCCGCAATGGCGCTGTAAATGGCTTCGGTAGCACCTGCCGTCACCGTGATCTCTTCATTAGGACAATACTCTACTCCGTAACTATCCTTAAGTTTTGTAGAAATGACTTCACGAAGAGCAAGAGCACCCTGCATTGGAGCATATTGATTGAAACCATCCAACATTCTCTGATGAACTAAATCAATCAATCTTTCATCAATAGGAAAATCAGGAAATCCCTGACTCAAGTTGATAGCGCCATACTGATTAGCTAATGCAGACATCTTGGTAAAAATGGTTGTACCAACCTCTGGCAATTTTGATGAGATCGTATGAGGATATTTAATCATAGGTGTAAAGTTACTTTATTCGATCTTTTGACTTCCTCATCAGAAAAAGAAACTTTTACACAAAAATTCCAACCAAAAAATCTATTTATTTCGCATTTTTAGTGTTCTAAACATCGATTATGGCAAAGGAGGCAAAACATAGGTTCAAAGTAAAAAGTCTGAGAATGTATTATTCTCTGGAATCACTCTATGGAGGAAATAGAAAGTTCAGAAGTGTTTTTGTAGACAAGGAAGTCGATTACCTTAGAGCTGAATTGGCTCTATACAACATCTTGTTTGATGAAGAAGATTGGGAGACCAAGGTCGTTTACAAGTGTTTCAAAAAAGGTTCCAGCACGGAGATGTTTACTATTGAGCACGATCTAAAAGCTACCAAGGATCAGAACATTTTAAATGTAAGAAGAGGTTGGGGAAATGAAAACAAAACATTCTGGACTTATGGTTCCTATGATTGGAAAGCTTATATCGATGGAGAAATGGTTGCTGAGACCACTTTTCATATTGCGAAAGAAGGATTGGTTACACGAGAAAACAATCCTTATTTTGATATTTCAGCTGTTAAATTGTACCAATCCAGTGATACTGTCCCAAAATTAGGTGAAAGGACCTATTTGACCCAGTTCAAAAATGAGGAAGCGCACTACATACATGCAGAACTGACATTAATGAATAAACTCACTTACAACTGGTGGTGTGAGATCGAATTCAATTTCTATACAGAAAATAATCAGCATAAGGGATATGTCTCTGAGCTGAAGGAATTTAAAGGTAATTCGCTCATCATGTCTCCAGGGTGGGGAAGTGTCAGCGAGAGTGCATGGTTACCTGGAAATTATACGTGTGAATTGTTGTTCATGGGTCAACTGATCGCAATTATTCCGTTCTCAATTGGTTCTGAAGCAGTAGAAGGTTCTCCAAAGATCCTCGGTCCAGATAAAAGTCAGCTGGAGTTTGGTGCAACTGGCGAAATGGAAGAAGAAAAGCTGGAGGAATTAATTGATGACTTAAATAAGTTGATCGGTCTTACCACTATAAAAGAACAGGTAACTGAATATATTGATTACCTCAAATTCGAAAAGATCCGTGAAGAAAAAGGACTAAAACATAATAAAAACATCAAGCTGCACTCCGTATTCACAGGAAACCCGGGAACAGGTAAAACTACGGTTGCCAAAAAAATGGGGAAAATCTATAAGGCAATGGGATTATTATCTGCAGGACATGTTCATGAGGTAGATCGAGCTGATCTGGTGGGAGAATACATTGGTCAAACCGCTCCCAAAGTGAAGGAAGCAATTGAAAAAGCCAGAGGTGGTGTCCTTTTCATTGATGAAGCTTATTCTTTGGCTCGTGAGAATGAGTCGTCTAAAGATTATGGAAAGGAAGTAATAGAGATCTTACTCAAAGAAATGTCAGACGGACCAGGTAACGTTGCCATTTTTGTTGCTGGCTATCCTAAAGAGATGAATGTTTTCATCAACTCAAATCCTGGATTGAAATCAAGGTTTACCAATTATTATCACTTTCCTGACTATTTACCGGAAGAGCTCATGGAGATCGCTAGGTCTAGTATGGATGATAAAGGATTGATCGTTGAGCAAGATGCTTGGGATTATTTTGAGCAGAAAGTTATCCGGGCCTACAGAGATCGTGACGGATCATTTGGAAATGCCCGTTACGTACTTTCTTTGGTAGATGGAGCCAAGATGAATATGGCATTGCGATTAGTGAAGAAGAGGAACATGGAGAACATGAATGATGATGAACTGTCTACCGTAACGATTGCTGATGTTCAGGAGATCTTTGTCACTGGAAATTCCAAAAAACTTCATTTAACAGTAGATGAACCTCGACTAAAAGACGCTTTGAATGAATTAGATGCTCTAGTAGGCATGGAAAACATTAAACAGGAGATAAGAGATACGGTTAAACTGGTAAGATACTACAACGACATAGGTAAAGATGTGATGCACAAATTTGTAATGCACTCCGTTTTTGAAGGTAATCCAGGAACCGGAAAAACTACCGTAGCCAGAATCTTTGCAAAGATTTTTAATGCGCTGGGTATCCTTGAAAAAGGTCATTTGGTAGAGTGTGATAGGTCTTCTTTAGTGGCTGAGTATACCGGTCAAACTGCTCCAAAAACACTAGCAAAAGTAGAAGAAGCGATTGGTGGTGTATTGTTTATTGATGAAGCCTATGCCCTTGTTGATGGACCTCATGACTCCTTAGGTCGAGAAAGCATTAGTACTATCCTTAAACAGATGGAAGATCGAAATACAGAGTTTATTTTGATTGCGGCTGGTTATCCAAAAAACATGGAGGTCTTTTTGAGAGCAAATCCTGGTTTAAAATCAAGGTTTAACGAGACTATCACTTTCCATGATTATTCTGCAGAAGAGTTGTTTAGAATTGCTGAATTCATGTTCTTCAACGAAGAGTTGTCAATGGACGAAAATGCAGCGGATATTATTAGAGATCGTTTAGAGATCATGTATAAGAATAGAGATGAATTCTTTGGAAATGCTCGTGAAGTGAGAAAGTTAGTACAGGAAATCACTCAATTACATCACTTAAGAATGGCTGATCTTCCAAAAGATGAAAGAACTGTAAAAATGATCACAACTGTTACACCTGACGATCTGGAGGGATTAAAACCTTTGGAATATAATGGTAAAAGTCGTTTAGGATTTATAACTGGTAAGAGTGTATAAACTCATCCAAACCATTAGTAATCCAAAACCCGCTTTTGATAACTTGGGCACTTTCCTATTTTCAATTAGAAAATATGTCGGTTATTTGCTTCTGATAAATTAGAATTTAACCAAAATAAACATATTATGAGGATAATTGTGCCTATGGCGGGAAGAGGATCAAGACTTAGACCTCACACTTTAACTATTCCAAAACCATTAATTCCAGTAGCTGGAAAACCAATTGTACAAAGATTGGTAGAAGACATTACTAAAGTTTGCGGTGAACCAGTAGAAGAGATTGCTTTCATTATTGGTGATTTTGGTGATCAAGTAGAGAAAGACTTGGTGGCCGTAGCTGAAGGACTTGGAGCAAAAGGAAGTATCTACTATCAAGAAGAAGCTCTAGGAACTGCTCATGCAATTCTATGTGCAAAAGAATCACTTGACGGAAAAGTAGTAGTTGCTTTCGCTGATACCTTATTTAAGGCTGACTTCACATTAGACACCAATGCGGACGGCATTATATGGGTGAATCGTGTTGATGATCCAAGAGCATTTGGCGTTGTACAATTGGATCAGGATAATACGATTACTGAATTTGTTGAGAAGCCACAGGAATTCATTTCTGATCTGGCGATTATCGGAATCTACTTCTTTAACGATGGTGCAAACCTCTCGAAAGAACTTCAATATCTGATTGATAATGACATTAAGGACAAAGGAGAATATCAGTTGACTAATGCTTTGGAAAACATGAAAAACAAAGGTCTAAAATTCAAAACTGGCAAAGTAATTGAATGGTTAGACTGTGGTAACAAAAATGCTACTGTATTTTCTAACCAGAGAGTTTTGGAATTCGAGAAAGATATAAATAAAACAGATGCCTCTGCAATCATTGAAAACTCTGTGATCATAGAACCATCAATGATATTAGCTGGTGCTACCATCAAGAATTCAGTTGTGGGTCCTCATGTAACTGTTGGAAAGAATTCTGTTATTGAAAACAGTGTTATTTCCAATTCGATTATTCAGAATGATGCTATGGTGAAAGATGCAAATTTCTCGAATAGTATGATTGGCAACAAAGCTAGTTATCAAGGTTCCACAAAAGATCTAAGCGTAGGAGATTACAACGAGATAAAAGACTGATTGAAGATCAAGCTAACATATCTGCTCATTGTGCTTATGAGCTTTGCTTCCTGCAAGGCCAGAAAGAATAATGGGCAGAATAACAGTCAATCCTCCTATCCTGAAACCGAGCTTCAGGCATTAGTGATAGAAGCTTCAACAGAAAAAGTACTTCAGAATTACGATAAGGCTCAGGAACTTTATCTAAATATACTTAAAATTGAACCTAAAGCAGCAGTTGCGCATTTTGAGTTATCTGAGATCTATCAGATAAAGCAAGATGCCAACAGTTCTTTGACTCATGCCAAAGATGCTGTTGATCTGGAACCGGAAAACGAGTGGTATAGATCAAATCTCGCTGGGGTTTATTTTAAGACCAATCAATTCGATGCTGCTGGTATTGAGTACAAAAAGCTGCTTGATGGTGATCCAAACAATACCAATTATATCTTTAGTTTGGCTGAAGTATATCTTTATCAGGGAAAGTTGAAAGAGACATTGCCGCTCTACAACCGTTTGGAGGAAAGAATGGGCATTTCAGAAGAACTGATCATGCACAAAAATAAAATTCACATTCAGTTGGGTCAGCCAGATAGTGCAGTTGCAGAAATGTATAAATTGATCAATAGTAATCCAACAGAACCTAGATTTTACGGCATCCTTGCAGATCTTTATACCGAGCTAGGAGAAAGTCAGAAAGCATTGGATACATACCAACAAATTCTGAAGATCGACCCAGAAAATGGCTACGTTCATTTATCTCTGTATGAATATTATAAGTATCATGGACAAAAGGATAAATCCAAAGAGGAACTAATACTTGCCTTTAAAAGTCAACGAGTTGATGCATACACAAAATCAGATGTTCTAAGTGAATACTTTATCAATTCTGAAAGGAACGAGGAGTTGAAAAAATTTGCTTACGACCTCCTTGAAATGCTAATTTCTGTTCATCCGGATGAAGCGATTGGTTATGTTATTTATTCCGATTATTACAATCGAGATGGGGAGGCACTGAAAGCCATTGATATGATGGAAAAAGCACTAGAAATTGAACCTGGAGATTATAGCCTCCAATATCAACTTATGGTTGCATTAACTTCTAGTTCTAGTTTTAAAGAATTGGTAGTCGCAAGCGAGAATGCCATCGAACTATTTCCAAATCAACCCGCGTTCTATTATTTCAACGGCATTGGAAATATTCAGACAAAAAATTATGAAAAGGCAATCGAAATATTGGACTTAGGCAAAGACTTAGTTTTCGAAAACAACCAATTAAAAGGAGATTTCTACCAGTATCTAGGGGATGCATGCAATGGAGCAAAACAATATGATCAAAGTGACTATTATTATGATCAGGCGTTATCCCTAAATCCTAATAATGCATATGTCCTGAATAATTATGCCTACTACCTATCAATTAGAAAAACTAAACTGGATAAAGCAGCTGAAATGGGCAAAAAGGCTAATAGTATCTATCCAAACAATGCAACCTATATGGATACTTATGGTTGGGTTCTTTATCAACAGGCCAAATACATTGATGCTGAGGTTTGGTTACAAAAAGCACTTGATAACGGGGGAGACAGCAGTGGAGAAGTCCTTGAGCATTATGGGGATGTCCTTTTTAAATTGAACAAAAAAGAAGAGGCTATTGAATATTGGCAAGAGGCAAAAGAAATAGGCGGTTGCTCTGCACTGATCGATCAGAAAATTGAAACAAAAGAATTAATTGAAGAATAGATATTACATAGGAATCCTGTTTTTTCTTTTTATCGGCTTAATGAGCTGTAAATCAAAAAAGAACGGAACAAACGAAGTAAAGTTGAAGAACTATTCTGACAAAGAACTCATTGATCTTATGGCTGCTTCCAACATTACATGTACTACCTTGAAAAGTAAAGGAAATGTAGATGTGTCATTCAGGGGAGAAGACTATTCTTTAAGAGCTAATTTTAGAGTAAAAAAAGATAGTGCAACATGGATTTCTCTTTCCAAATCAACTATACCTGTTGCTACTTCTGTGATTTCCAATGATAGCTTAAAATTACTCGTAAAAGTGGGTACCAAAGGCTATTATCTGAATACGATCGACAAAATTAATGAGCTGATCAACTCTGATGTGGATTATGAACTACTTGAGGATTTTTTCTTGGGCAATGCAGTTGCCTTTGACTACGAAAATGAATATAAAGTAGAAAAAGATGATGGTGCCTATCTGATCAGTTCCGAGAAATCCAAGAAGATTGAAAAATTGCTGAAAAAAGGAAAAATCAAAGATGAACCCATTCTTTATAGATGTTGGATAGAACCTGTTAATTTCAGATGTAAACGAGTTATTATTAACCTTTTGGATCAAGACGCAGAATTAACAGTGACTTATTCGAACTGGGAAGATATGAATGGAGACTTGTTTCCTATGTCTGCTTCATTGAAACTAGTCACACCAACCGATTCTGCAGCTTTGAATGTTGATTACACAAAAGTAGAGTGTGATCCAGAGATTAATTTCCCTTTCAGAATTCCTGATAGTTACGAACCTATTGAAATTGGTAGTGAGAAATAGTGTTTTTTACATATTGATTTTTGCGGTCTCTATTGGTTTTGGTTCTGTTTATGGTCAGTCCAGTTCAAAACTAAAGGAAAAAGAAAAAGAACTTCAAAAGAAAATTGAAGACACCAAGAACCTTATCAAGCTTACCAAAAACTCTGAACAACTCACGATAGCTGAACTAGCTATATTAAATCATCAAATTGCTTATCGAGAGGAATTGGTTTTAAACATCAATTACCAGATGAGAAAGATCGATGATGAGATTGAGTCCATTGAAATGCAAATCGTTCAGTTAGAAAATAACATAAACATTCTAAAGGATGAATATGCCAAAATGTTGCAGTACGCTTATAAGAATAGGAATGATGAATTCAACCTCTTCTATGTGTTTTCAGCGGAGAGTTATTCTGAAGCCTACAAACGAATGCAATACATAGAGCAATACGCTGATTACAGAACTAATCAGATCAAAAAGATAAAGGAAACCAAATCTCTTCTCGATAGTAATCTTGTCCAGCTACAATCTGCAAAAACACAAAAGGTTGAGATCGCATCCCTTCAGGAATTAGAAAAAGCCAATTTCCTTAAAGACAAGCAAGAACAACAAGATGCATTGCTCAAGCTAAAATTGAATGAGCAGAAATATGTATCTCAGTTGAATTCTCAACAAGCTGAAAAAAAGAAGATCCAAGATGAGATCACCAAGGCGATTAAAAAAGAACTGGAAGCCGCTGAGAAAGAAAACAAAACAGGATTTGCCTTGACTCCAGAAGCTGCCTCATTGGCTAAATCATTTACATCAAATAAAGGAAAGCTTCCTTGGCCTGTAGAGAAAGGCGCAATCACAACCCGATACGGAACACATCAGCATGAACAATATGTCGGAGTACAGATCGAAAGCAAAGGAATTGACATCACCACGGAATTGGGCGCAGATGTACGTGCTATTTTTGAAGGAACGGTGAGTAGTGTAATTGTTATTCCTGGGGCTGGGAAAGTGGTGATGGTGAGTCACGGTAATTACCGAACCGTATATGCTAATCTGAAAGAGGTTTACGTGAAGAAAGGAGACAAACTTCAAACTAAAGACAAAATCGGGAAATTACTTCCTTCCACCTCTGGAAATGTATCAGAAGCTCACCTGGAGATCTGGAAAATATCATCCTCTTTGACCGATACGGAAAACCCAGAACTTTGGATAAAAAAATGATCTTGTAATTCATTTATGCTTGTAACTTTGTGGCAACAAAACACAAGTCATGAGCTACGAGAACATCTTAATTGAAAACCGAGGATCTATCAGACAAATTACGATAAATCGTCCATCACAATTAAACGCTTTGAACAAAGCCACCATTGAAGAATTAAATCAGGCAATTGAAGCTGCCGAGGATGATAAAGCAATCAGGGTGATCATTTTGACCGGAGCTGGTGAAAAGGCTTTCGTAGCTGGTGCTGACATTAAGGAATTTGCAAATTTCTCCATCGAGGAAGGAAAGTTACTTTCTGCAGAAGGACATACGAAATTGTTCAATCTGGTTGAAAATTCTAGCACTCCAGTAATTGCTGCAGTGAATGGATTTGCGCTAGGTGGAGGACTTGAATTAGCAATGTCGTGTCATTTCAGAATCGCAAGCGATAATGCCAAACTAGGACTTCCCGAAGTTTCTTTGGGTGTAATACCAGGTTATGGAGGTACTCAAAGATTGCCACAACTAGTCGGCAAAGGAAAAGCCAATGAAATGATCATGACTGCTGGAATGATCGATGCTGCAGAGGCTAAATCTTGGGGTCTTGTAAATGATGTTGTTTCTCAGGAAGAATTGATCGCCACGTGTGATAAAATTGCTGAAAAGATTGCTAAAAATTCACCTCGTGCCATCTCAGCTGCTATTGCTGCTGTAAACGCTCAATATAAAGATGGAGTGGATGGATTTAAAGCCGAGATCTCTGAATTTGGAAAATGTTTTGGAACAGCTGATTTTAAAGAGGGAACTACCGCTTTCATGGAGAAGAGAAAACCTACTTTTACAGGAGAATAATGAACCTGATCCAGGTAAAAGGAATCAGATGCTATTCCTATCACGGTTGTTTAAGTGAAGAAACACTGATTGGAGGTCACTTTGAAGTTGATGTGGATCTATGGTGTAATTTTAAACCATCTGCATTAGGAGATGATCTCTCACTAACCATCAATTATGTGGATGTAAATCGCATTGTAGAGGAAGAAATGGCTATTCCCGCCAAGTTGATAGAAACAGTTGCATATAGAATCTCTGATCGTTTAAAAATCGCGTTTTCTATTCTGGAAAAATTCAAAGTGGAAATTAGAAAGATCAATCCTCCATTAGAAGGAGATGTAAGTCACGTTGCTGTAATCGTTGAAGAAGACGTCTAATCTGCTCCGAGAAATTTAATATTTCTCATTAACCCTTCGTACTTAGTCCTCTTGACAGCGGATCTTTTAAAGACCTCCTGAAACTTCTCATGAGATAGTTCGTCCCAATCACTTTTAGTCATACCGAGCAAACTCTGATGAGGGGTAAATGAAGGTTCCTCATGATTTAGTGAAAATCGATTCCAGGGACATACTTCCTGACACACATCGCAACCAAACATCCAATTATCGAATTTTCCCTCCATTTCCTGTGGAATTGCGTCCTTCAACTCTATTGTAAAATAGGAGATGCACTTACTTCCATCTACCACATAAGGTTGTATTATAGCATCAGTTGGGCACGCATCAATGCACTTGGTACACGTTCCACAATAATCCTTAATCGGTCCATCAGGCTCCAGTTTGAGATCAATCAGCAATTCGGCAATAAAAAAGTAAGATCCTTGATTTTTATTAATAAGGTTAGAGTGTTTACCCATCCATCCAAGCCCACTTTTAGTCGCCCATGACTTATCCAATACTGGAGCAGAATCCACAAAAAATCGACCATTTACCTTTCCTATTTTATCAGAAATATCCGCCATGAGAATTTTCATCTTCTCTTTAACCACTTGATGATAATCCTCTCCATATGCATAAATAGAGAGCTTTGGTGCTTCAGGATCCTCTTGTCTCTTGTCCGTAAAATAGTTAAAAAGTAAACTGACAACGGTTTCTGTTCCCTCAACTAATAATCTGGGGTCGAGCCTTTTGTCAAAATGGTTCTCCATATAGGCCATTTCTCCATTGTATCCTGATCTCAGCCAAGCCTCCAATCTAGGGGCCTCTTCCTCCAGAAAAGTTGCCTTTGAAAATCCTACATAAGAAAACCCGAGCTCAATTGCTCGAGAACGAATGAAATCCTTATAATTTGATTTTTGCACGGTAATGTTATAGCCTCATCCAGCACAATCCAACCGAAAATGGATAAAGTTCTGGTCCTTTTCCTTCCTCAAATATTGAAGTCATTGAATAAAATGCATGAAAACTCAACTTTTTAAATCCAATTCTCAATGTAGGTCCATATCTGTAAAGCAGTAAATTATCAATGTCATAAACCTTGACCTTTGATTCTTCATCACGGTATTTGGTATGGGAGTTTACCAACACCCCTCCCTTGAACCCCAAATAGAACCTGAAATTAGCCACATTTCTTTCTTCTATACTGTGATTCATGGTCCGGATTCTAAGCTCAAAGGGAATCTCTACATAGTTGAGGCTGATCTTGTTCTTTTTTACATTTAGCCCATCAGGGTATGGCAATAAATGTGTTGTGACATTTTCTCCCTCTACCTGATAAATAAACTGTCCATTGTGATGGACGTTCATTCCACTATATCCTACTCCTAGTGCCCAGGCTAATGTTCCTTTTTTATTCATCGGATGATCATGAAACATATAGGCATCAACACCTAAACTGAAGTAACTCTGAGTGATCCCTATTGGTAGAGCTTGAAACCTATCATGGTTCAGATCGATCACCACATGATCCATTTTCTCAGGGCCATCACTGTATGCCGTCCATTTGAAATATTTGAAAAGACCTTGCGCATTGGTGTCAACCAAAGCAAACATCACAAAAAGAAACAGTATGACAGATCGGTTATTTTTCATTCAATTGTTTTTGCCACGTCCAAGCATGTGCTAAAGCATCAGATAATGTATACTTAGGTTTCCAACCCAATTCAGAAGATATTTTTGAATTATCTGCAAAAACAGCGGCTGCATCTCCTTCTCTTCTCTCGCCAATTTTATGATTAACAGATAAATTATTTACCTTTTCAAAAGTGCGTACCACCTCAAGAACAGAAGAGCCTAAACCAGTACCTACATTAAATATATTCACTCCACCTTCTTCCTTAGAAGGATTCAAAGCAGCAACATGCGCATCCGCAAGATCACAAACATGTATATAATCACGCACGCAAGTTCCATCTACTGTAGGATAGTCATTTCCAAACACCGTCAATTGGTCACGGATTCCCGCTGCCGTTTGCGTTACAAAAGGCACTAAATTATTGGGAACTCCTAATGGCAGTTCCCCAATCAAACCACTAGGATGTGCTCCAATCGGATTAAAATATCTTAAAAGCGTGATCTTCAAATTTGAATAAGCATATGCAGTATCCCTGCAAATCCTTTCACAAACTTGTTTGGTATAACCATATGGAGATGCTGTAAATCCTATGGGAGCATTTTCATCAACAGGAACTTTATCCGGCTCACCATAAACAGTACACGAACTACTAAAGACAAAGTCAGGCACTTTGAATTCAATTGCTATTTTAAGCAATGACACCAGAGATTGAATATTGTTCTCGTAGTATTTTAAGGGTAGTTTCACAGATTCGCCAACTGCCTTATCTGCAGCAAAGTGTATTATTCCGCCAATTTCGTGCTCAGTAAAAACTTCTCGCAGTTTGTTCTGATCAGCACAATCAAACTCATATGCAATTGGATGTAATGCTGTTATCTGGTTTATACGGTCGAGAATAAATTTTTCAGAATTCCTGAAATCATCTATAATTATTGGTGTAAACCCACTTTCTATCAATGAAACAACCGTGTGCGAACCAATAAAACCAGCACCTCCTGTAACAAGTATTTTCCTATCCTTATTCATTGTTTCGGTAAAAATAGTGAGAAATAGCATAGTCCTCAAAAAAAGAAGGTGATTATAATCTTCAGGACATTGTTAACTCTTATCCGAAATTTTAAGAATTACATGAGGTTCTTTTTTCATGTTCAAATCCACTATTTCAGATGTTTTGAGGTTCTTCTCTTTTATGATCTGCACTATTTCATCAATACGCGCTCTTTTCGACAAGATCATCCACATTTCTTCGCTAAAAGGTCTTTTCGAAAACTGTTCAAACAATGTATGAAAGAATTCAAAGTTTTCACCACAGTACCAGGCAATTTCTTGATCATTAGTCGGCTTTTTATTGAAAAAGGGAGGATTGATCAGGACCAGTTCAAATGAGCCTGACAGATCATTGAAAAGATCTGATTTAATAATTTCAATATCTAATTGTAAGTTTGTACGATTCTCTTTAAGACCATTAATCGCATTTTCAGAGATATCAGAAGCCGTAATTTTGGCACCTTTATTTGCCAACAGAAAGGAAATAATTCCTGATCCCGCACCCAACTCCAATACTCGTTTATCTTTCCAATCCAGATCCAAAAGATAATCTGAGAATAATTCAGTTGTTCGAGTCCCCTGAGGTGAAAAAACTCCAGGTAGAATTTTAATTGTTAAGCCCTTGAAAGAATAATCCTGTATCGATCTGGATCTTCTTAAGTAATTCCATTGAAGATATTTGTCGTGAAGTTTTTGAAGCATTATTCCATATAAAAACCTTGTTCTTCAGGTTGACGATATTTCCAAACCTTATGTAACGCCTTGATCTCATAAGGCCATTTATAAAAACCGGAATTGTATCGCCAACCAGACAAGGTCTTCAATACAAATTTCTTATATCCTTTTATTCTGAAATCAGAAACAGTTGGAAAGTATCCGTTCAATACTTTTTCAAAATCACGGATCTTATCTACCATCTTTGGAGTTAACCAAGGTGTTAAAGGGTTTTTTCTCAGGTCAAATTTTTCCCACGATGGACTGAGCCAATCTTCAAGGTTTTCAGGAAAAGAAAACCCGGCACGTTTAATTTCTTCATATAATTCCGATCCTTCGGTAGGAACAGGGCTATACAGATAAATTATGATCTCAGCATCAGGATTAATTCTCTTGATCTCCTTTATAAACTCAATGTCCTCATCAATCTGTTTCATTACTTTTTCTTCAGATTCTGCTGGTAATCCCAACACAAAAGACAATTCAGGAATGATCCCAACTTTTGCCATTCTTGCTACAAAGGATTTGATCTCAGCTCCAGTTTGAGTTCCGCCTTTATCCATTTTTTTAAGGACCTCATCATTACCGGTTTCTGCTCCCAAAAAGATCATTTTACACCCTGCTTCATGCATCAATTTAAGATCCTCATCTGAATACTTATTGATCGTATCTATTCTTCCTTCTCCCCACCAGATCAGGTTTTCATTCTTGACCAATTCAGCAAATTCGACTACTCGTTTTCTGGATGTAAAAAAATTGTTGTCATGAAACTCTATGCTGTCCACTCCATGTTCTTCCTTCAATTTCAAAACATCCTCTGCTATTAAACGAGCACTTTTTCCTTTCCATCTTGCATTATAAATTGGAACCACTGCACAAAATGAACATGTAAACGGACAACCGAACGAGCTATGGTAAGCTAAGGTTTTATTACCCAAAAAAGTCCTGCCTAAATAATTCTCTAGAGGATAATGCTCGTTTAATTTCCCATAGGGAAGAGGAGGCAATGAATCCTGATCCAATAAAGCCTCTTTGGCCGTTTTAAAAGGAATACCATCCTTTAAATAAGCTAAGTTCTTAATTTCAGAGAAATCTCTTTTTTGCATGATCAACGCCTCCAGTAATTGAGGGAAAGCAAGATCTCCAGGCCCATCAATGATGAAGTCGATCCACTTGCTTTGTAAGCAAACCTTGTATTGATTAGAAGCAAAATAACCACCCCAAATAGTTATAACTTCAGGAAAGGCAGTCTTCACTTTTTTGGTGATCGGGATGGCCTGCGACAGCTGTGGGCCAGGCATAACCGTTGACCCGAAAAATTTAAATTCACCAGTGGCCAGATAGTCAAGAATTTTCTTTTCAGGATCAGTCTCCATGTTTCCATCCACCAATACATATTCAAACTTATCATGAATAGCGGCTCCCACCTGAAGAATACTATTTGGTACTCTATGTTTAGCATTCGCACTTCTCGGATTGAATATGATAACTTTATTCACCTCGTTAATTTAATCTTATTCTTTTGGAAATCTTCTTCAAATATAGAAGTAGAATAGTTTAATAGATCATTTGCCTTCTTCATATCTGAATTCCACAAAGCTGTTGTAAGCTTCATTAAAGGTATAGCTCTTCTTTTCAACTTTAATATTCCATCCCGTTCAAATCCACGAGATCCATAATCAATTGAGATATCTCCTGTAATCTTATCCAAGTTTTTAAGGTCCAGAAGTTGCTTTGCTTCTTGATCCAGATTCATCCTTTGCATAATCTCAGATAATATCTGATTAGGCTTGTCACATAAATCATCGTATTTAAATATCTCAAACTGATGTTGTATGATTGACTTAACGTAAGACAAATATTGGGCACCAAAATGATCGGGAGTTTTCTGTGACAACCACACATCGAATGCATTTCTAACCAATGCTATTCTGACCACATTATATCCTTCATTCAGAAGTAATTTTAGGTTTGTTGGTTCTACCTCTTGCTCTTTTGTAACCTTATTAAAATCGAAACAACTAAAATCCCTAATTACTGGAATTTTATTCATTTCCCACATCTTTTGGATATAGGTATTTAAATCAATTCTATAATTTCCAGAGGACTCTATATCGAACCAGTTTTTCAATTGAAAATCGAGTGGGTAAAGAGATGTATAATCCGGATGGACTTCTGAGACAAGCCCAACTTTAGAGTGTCTTTGCAACATTTTAGCTAGCAGAGTTCCTCCTGTTCTGGGATAACTCATTAATAGAACAACAATATGGTTATGATCCGAATTTTTCAATCTTGCTAACAAATTCTTGCAATAAGACGTAACTTTACCTACAAATATATGAAGGAAAGCCCCGAGAGAGAAATATTGAAGCTTATTGCCTATTTTGATGTATTCAACTACCCCTTAAAGATTGAAGAAATGTCACGATTTCTCTCTTTGTCCGAAGAAGAAATCTTGGATTGTATCAATCATCTAAACCAGCTCGATCTTATCTCCATTAACGGACAGTTTGTTGGAACGAGTGACCTTGATAATAAGCTCTCTAAACGATTAATTGGAAATGAAAAGGCAGAAAAATTGTGGTTTAAAGCAGAAAAAAACGCACGGTTGATCTCCAAATTTCCATTTGTAAGAGGTGTCTTGATTTCTGGATCATTCTCTAAAGGATTTATTGGTGAAGATGGAGATCTAGATTTTTTCATCATCACCAAACCTGGAAGACTTTGGGTCGCGAGAACTTCATTGATTCTCTACAAAAAATTGTTCTTGTTCAATTCACATAAATATTTCTGCGTCAATTATTTTGTGGATGAAGATCACTTGGAAGTCGAAGAAAAGAACATTTTCACAGCAACAGAGTTAGTTACTTTATTGCCAATGATCAATCTAGAATTACATCAAAATCTTATAAAGAACAATAAATGGGTCAATGAATATTATCCATCTCTGTTCCACGACAATGAAAACATAGAGAAAGCCCAAAATTCAAGACTTAAGAGATTTACCGAAAAAGCAATGAGTGGAAAGATTGGTGAAAAACTGGACCAATATTTTATGAGAATGACTTTAAAAAGATGGCAAAAGAAATTCAGTTTTTTATCTGATGAAGATTTTGAAGTGGCTATGAAAACAACCACTAACGTATCTAAACATCATCCCAACAATTTTCAAAGAAAAGTTTTAGACCGCCATCAAGAAATACTAAAGAAATTGATCGATCAATACGAAGCATCTGCTCATGTCAAAACTGCTGTTTAGTCATTCATATTATTATCGTCTGGATCCTAAGCAATGGAATACTGGAATGCCCTACCCTCCTTTGGGAACCATCTATGCTGCAAGCTATATGAGATCCTTAGGACATGAAGTTGCTCTGTACGATGTAGGTTTGGAAAAGAACTCAATTGGAATTAATGATCATTTTCAAGCAGAATTGCCTGACTATTTAGTGATTTACGATGATGGTTTCAATTATCTGACTAAAATGTGTCTCACGAATATGCGTGAGCAATGTTTCAAAATGATAAAATATACCAAACAGTATAAAGGAGTTAAAATTATTGTTTCAAGTTCCGATTCAACCGATCATTACGAAAAATATCTGAGCGCAGGCGCAGATATTGTACTTCTAGGTGAAGGGGAATTATCTTTAGCCGAAACAATTAGTGCTCTCAATAAAGGAGATGATCTTAATAATGTTCTTGGTATTGCCTTTAGACAAAATGGCGAAGTAAAAGTCAATTCCAGACGACCAGTCATTCGGGAACTTGATGACCTACCCAATCCTGCTTGGGATCTAATTGACATTGATCCTTATAAGGAAAAATGGCGACAGCATGGGCATGATTTTGCAATCAACGTGGCAACCACAAGAGGCTGCCCATATAAGTGTAACTGGTGCGCAAAGCCTATTTATGGCAATCGCTATAATAGTCGATCTCCTAAAAGAGTCATTGAGGAGATCAAATGGTTGTCAGAGAATTTTAATGTCAGAAAACTTTGGATGTGTGACGATATTTTCGGTTTAAAGCCCAACTGGGTCCAAGAGTTCCGAGATGAATTGAAAAATATCGGACTTACCATTCAATATAAAATTCAAAGTCGTGCAGATCTGCTTTTGAAAGAAGACAATATTGATGCTTTGGTAGCTTCGGGCCTTTATGAAGTATGGATAGGTGCCGAGAGTGGTTCGCAAAATATCCTAGACGCTATGGATAAAGGAACAACTCTTGACCAGATCAAGAAATCAACCGAACTATTACAACGCAAAGGCGTTCGAGTTGCTTATTTCTTACAATTTGGATATCTCGGGGAGACCAAAGAAGATGTGCAAAAAACCATTGAAATGCTACTAGAAAATATGCCAGACGATATTGGTGTAAGCGTTTCCTATCCACTTCCAGGAACTCCTTTCTACGATAAGGTAAAATCTCAGTTATCCCAAAAAGCAAACTGGAAGGATTCTGATGATTTGGCATTAATGTTTCAAAACACCTTCAATCAAAAATATTACAAAGCCCTGCATCGATTTATTCACAAAAAGTTTCGATCGAAACAAAGTGGATTACTCAAAAAACTAGCCTACATACCCTTCATTATTTACTACAAAATGAAGATGAAATTACATAGCAACCTTTCGCATGGTTAACACAGATTTCGATCATATAGCCCACCAATACGATAACGACTTTTCGAATACATTAATTGGAAAGGCACAGCGCAATCTGGTCTGGAATATCCTGAAAAATAACATTAAAACATTTAAAGGTCTCGATGTATTAGAAATTAACTGCGGTACTGGAATTGACGCAGAAATGTTGGCTTCTGAAGGAGCAAATATTCTAGCAACAGACATTTCCTCTGAAATGATTAACGTGACGAAAGACCTAATATCAAAGTATACAAATGCATCCACACAGGTCCTAGACATCAGAAACATTCATGAACTCAACACTACTTATGACCTTGTTTTTTCAAATTTTGGCGGATTGAACTGTCTGAACGAGCAAGACCTGCTAACCTTTGTTAATCAATCTCATGAACTACTTAAACCAAATGGTAATTTGGTTCTAGTGATCATGCCAAAATATACCATTTGGGAGAGCTTGTACTTTTTAGCAAAATTATCTCCTAGAAAAGCGGTAAGAAGATGGACAAAGAAAGAAGTGATGGCCAATGTTGAAGGTAGATCGGTAGCTACATATTATCACAATCCGAATATATTCAACCAATTGAATAATTACGCCATTTTATCTGTTTCTCCCGTGGGGCTTTTCATTCCGCCTTCATATTTAGAGAATAGATTTCGCAATCGTCCTAAGAAAATCGAAAAGTACTTTCAAAAAGATCTTTCTAAAACCGGAAAGAAAAATTGGGCCAAATTTGCTGATCATTATTGTATTGTATTGAACAAGAAATGAGCATTTTTCTGACACACGCATACTACATTCAAGAGGACGAAAAAGAAGCCTCAATCATGAAGCCCTACGTGCCGTTGGGTATATTATATATTTCAGCCTTCTTAAAGCAAAACAACCTATCAACAAAAGTTTTTGATACCACATTTTCCAGTTTCGAACAACAAAAAAACGAGCTACTTCAACACAATCCTTCCATAATTGGTGTCTACACCAATTTGGTAACCAAACTGAATGTGATCAGACTGATCAAATGGATCAAAACAGAACCCTTACTTGCTAAAAGTAAGATTATTCTTGGAGGTCCTGATCTCCGATACAATATTGAGAATTACCTTAAAACAGGAGCGGATTATTTAGTGATCGGAGAAGGTGAACAGACCATGAATGATCTCTGTGAAAAGATCTTAAATGAAGACTCATCAGATTTTGAGCATATTCCGGGTATCGCATTTATTCAAAACGAAAAAATAGTTCAAACAACAGAACGGACCAAGATCAAAGCAATTGATGAACTCCCTTTTCCCGATCGGGAAAGCGTTGACATGAGTCAATATCTTGAAGTCTGGAAGGATAATCATGGAATGAGTATGCTTTCCATTTCAACCCAGCGAGGATGTCCTTATACCTGCAAATGGTGTAGTACAGCTGTTTATGGGGTGAGCTATAGAAGACGATCTGCTAAATTGGTTGCTGATGAAATTGAAATGTTGCTTCAACAGTATCAACCAGATGCTTTTTGGTTTGTGGATGACGTTTTTACTGTTAGTCATAAATGGATAGCAGCCTTCCACCAAGAAGTAACAACCAGAGGATTGAAATTCAAATTTGAATGCATTACCAGAGCAGAGCGTTTGAATGATGAGGTTTTGCAACAACTAAAAGAAATGGGTTGCTCAAAGATCTGGATTGGAGCAGAAAGTGGTTCTCAGAAAATAATTGATGAGATGGATCGCAGAGTGGATGTCAACCAAGTGAGTAAGATGATACAGGAGACAAAGTCTAAAGGAATTCAAACCGGAACTTTTATCATGCTGGGATATCCAAATGAGACAATAGAAGATATTAAAAAGACTGTGACCTATCTTAAATCCTGTCAACCAGATGACTTCACCCTCACAGTTACCTATCCTATTAAAGGAACCTCTCTCTTCGAACAAGTAAGTGATAAAATAATTGAGTCTAAGGACTGGTTCACAAGTACAGATAGAGAGCTGGATTTTAAAAGAACCTACTCAAGGAAGTTCTATGATCACGCTGTAAGATATGTGGTTAATGAAGTAAATTATCATAAAAATCATTCGTTTAAACATAAGTTAAAGTCTGTTGTTTCCAGAGCGCTGATGTCCGTCACAAAATGATCAACTGGGGTAAAAATAACCTGCTCATTTTCGGAGCCTTTCTTGGAATTGGAACGCTGATCCTGATCACTCTTTGCATTTTAGAATTTGACGGACTTTACGGTCAGGATTCTTACGAATATATAAGACAGGCACAAGAAGTTAAACAGGCCCTCCTAACATTATCAAAACCTGATGATTTTTACTGGGCACCGGGTTACCCATCAGCATTGGCAATAATAGATCTAATGATTGGGAATATGACCATAAGTGCTCAACTTCTGAGCTTGATCATTTGGTCCAGTACCTTATTTGTCTCTTGGAAAGCACTAAAATTTATTGGTGAAATTGATTTCATCAGTTCTTTTCTAACAGTCTTATCTATCGTTGGTTTTTCTGCCTATTTCTTTCGTGTAAATTTTACCTCCATGTCGGATGGTTTAGCAGCTTTATTCACTACATTGGTTTTTTACCATGTTCTTATCCAAAAGAAACATACTTCTTCATTATTTTGGATCCTTTTCTTTTCTGGTCTAAGCATTATAACCAGGTATGCGTGCCTCCCCTTGGTTATTATTCCAATTGGCTTCTCATTGTTTCAAATGATACGATCACAGAATTGGAAATATCTAATTATCGGGTTAATTACTTTGATTACTCTCTCTTTATTTTTCCTTTATCTAAAGGATTCTTCTCCGGAGCAGATCTTGAATCAATCCATAGTACAAGACTGGAGTTTTAGCAACTATTTTAAATCAGCCATAAACAATGAACAAGGACAACTTAATTATGATTTTCCTAATTTCTTGTTTATCCTGTTTCCTTTTATTCATTTAGGGTTCATCTGGATTTGTATTCCTGTTTTCGTCATTGGTTTGATTTTGAAGTCACGAATTTCATCACCAATTATTCTCATCTCATTATGTGCATACCTTCTTTTCCTAGGAGGAATTCCATTTCAGAATAAGCGGTTCTTAATATTGGTCATTCCCGGGATATTCATGACTGTTTTGCCGGTTATTTTAGAAATATTAGAAAAAATAAAACTCCCCAAATTAGGACTATTATTACTGCTAATGATCAATATTGGATTATCTGCTTACTCCTTCAGAACATTTTATAAAATACAACAGGAGGAAGTTTATTTATTGAATGAGTTGACGGCCTATAACATTCAAGAACTGTACACTTTTGATGTAGACATTGCATTGAAAGGAAGGGGCTTTTCAGGCGAGATTCACAACCTCTGGATGGAAGATAACTTAATGCCAGAAAAGGGAAATTTTTTCCTTATCAACGAAACTCGATGGCAAGAACAATGGGCCAATCACCTGTTAATGAAAAACGTTAATGCGATTTTAGCGTCTGAAAATCTTAACTTGGTGAAATCATTGAAACAAGGATGGCAACTTTATAAGATTGAATAAGAAAATAAAAAATATTCTACTGATAACCCCTGGTTTCGCAAAGAATGAGGAAGATTCGACTTGCATTCCAGCTCTTCAGGATTTTGTTTTAGGACTTAATCAATACTACCCTCTGCTTAAAATTACCATCATTACATTACACTATCCTGAAAAAAGCCGCTATTACGAATGGAATGGGAATAAAGTCTATTCGATAGGTGCTAATAATTGCCGTTTCCCAAAGCGCTTTCTATATTGGAATAAACTAAAATCACAAATAAGGGAACTTCACAAAAAAGAATCCTTCGACCTTATTCATACATTCTGGTTTGATGAAGTATCCTATGTCGTTTCTAAAATGAAGCTTGATATTCTTGTTTATTGCACCTTTATGGGACAGGATGCACTTGGAAAAAACAGCTACGCTAAGAGGATCAAACTTCAAGAAAAACGAATGATCGCTCTTTCTCAAAAACAGCAAAACGACATAAAAAAACATCTTGGATTGAAGGTAACGGAAGTAATTCCCTGGGGGGTATCAGCACTAGATATTAGAGAGGTTAATAAGACGATCGATCTGATTAATATTGGATCATTCAATGAAATCAAGAATCAAAAAGAAGCTATTCAGATCATGGCGCAAGTCGTTTCTATATACCCAAACTTAAAATGTGTATTGGTGGGTGATGGACCATTTCGAGCAGATCTAGAGAGCGAAGTCATTTCACTCAACTTGAGTCAAAATATTTCTTTTACAGGACAACTGGATAGAAAAGATGTCCTTGAACTTTTAGGACAATCAAAAATCCTATTACACAGTAGTAAATATGAATCTTTTGGAATGATCTTTCCGGAAGCAGTTACCTGCCAGACGATGATTGTTTCAAAAGAGGTTGGAATTGCAAAAAAATCTGATTTCTGGGCCATTTATTCCAATCCTAATGACGCTGTAAATCAAATTAATGAAATGCTAATTCAACCATCCTATCCTATCAAATCTGATTTAGCTAAATTGAGCATCAAGAATACCATTGATCAATATATAAATTTCTGGAAATAAAAAAGGTCGCACGTGAAACGTTGCGACCTTCTAACCAATGAAACAACTCAATAAAACCTTATGGTTGTTATAAAGCCTAAATTTAATTCATCCCCAATGATCTCTCTTTGAAATCATACTTCTTCTTCAATGAAACGATCAATCTGGCTTGCTTAACTTTACTAGCCTTGATCAGCTCCTCCTTTTTTTCACTTTCTAGGATATCCAAAATTTCCAATTGAATTTCCTGAGGGATTGTTTTCATAACGATTACTGTTAAGTATTTATTGTTATTTGACTGCAAAGGTATGTAAAGTCTAACTAAACTAAAAAATATTTAAGCATATATTTTAATGTTTTAACAATATTTGAAATATCGTGTTGTATTTAAACAAAACCACAGTTGTTTGTGTTGAGTTTTTTGTGTTTATTAATATTTTATCTCGTGTTTTTTACCTATTAAAACCAATTTTCATCGAAAAATTACACGTTTTTGTCGAACATTATCAGTGTTTTATCTGGTTGTTGTCCAAAATTCATCGAAGGAATAAAAAATCCTCCCCTACCCTCTAAAAGACTATATTTGCACCACTTTAATTGTTATAAATGGAAATTTTGATCAAAGGCGCTCAGTTAATCCTGAGTCTTTCTATACTAATTATTCTTCATGAACTAGGTCACTTCATACCAGCGAAGTATTTCAAAACAAGAGTAGAGAAGTTCTATCTTTTCTTTGATGCTGGCTTTTCTCTATTCAAAATCAAGAAAGGGGAAACAGAATATGGTATTGGTTGGCTTCCTTTAGGAGGGTATGTGAAAATTGCCGGGATGATCGATGAGAGTCTGGACAATGAGATGGATTCAGAACCACAACCTTGGGAGTTCAGATCTAAACCAGCTTGGCAGAGACTAATTATCATGATTGGAGGTGTGGTTGTTAATTTGATCGTAGGTTTTGCCATTTATATGATGTTGCTATTTGTGTGGGGGTTAGATTATGTTAAACCAGGTAACGTCACTCACGGGTTTGATGCTTCACCGGTAATGGAAAAAATTGGTTTTCAGGACGGGGATCAAATTCTCAA
Source organism: Flavobacteriales bacterium (assembly GCA_020635565.1). GTDB lineage: Bacteria > Bacteroidota > Bacteroidia > Flavobacteriales_D > Parvicellaceae > Parvicella. Next base: position 105,579 of record JACJZN010000007.1, read on the forward strand.
AATTGACGGGGAGGAGCCTTTTAATGTAATGGATGTAAATAAGAAGATCATGATCTTTGGCGCAAAGAGTATTGAGGTGCTTCATCCTGACGGAAATACTCAATTAATTCCTCTTCCTGAAGATACGGATATGGCTCTTTTTCAAGCAGGAGAGAAAGGCTTCGAACCAAGAATCATTGATCCAAAAATTGATACTGTATTACCTGAAATGCCGGCAGGTAAAGCAGGATTCATGAAAGGTGACCAAATAATAGCAGTAAATGGAAACCCTGTAGAGTACTGGGATGAATTTACAAGTGTCATTCATGAGTCCAAAAACACAGAGGTACTGGTGAGTGTATTAAGAGATGGAAAACAATTAGAACTTGCCGTTACTCCGAATGAAGAACTAAAAATAGGTGTTCAAGTTGACATTAAGGAAGAAGCCATCTATACAAAAGACCACAAAGATTACGGCTTCTTTGAGAGTATTGGTTCAGGATTTGGACATGGTTACAATACTTTATATGGTTACATCGCACAATTCAAATTCGTATTCACAGCAAAAGGATCTACTGGAATTGGTGGTTTTGGAGCCATAGGAGGTATGTTCCCAAATGAATGGAACTGGGAGTTATTCTGGGAAAGAACTGCTATGATCAGTATTATATTGGCATTTATGAATATCCTTCCAATTCCTGCACTGGATGGGGGTCATGTCCTGTTCTTACTTTATGAAATTATTTCAGGGAAAGCACCAAGCGATAAATTCTTGACTCGTGCTCAGATCGTAGGAATGATTATCCTCTTTGGATTACTGTTGTATGCAAATGGATTAGATATCTATCGAGCAATAGTAGGTAAGTAGTTTAGGAAATAACTCCTGATCCTATTAATTCATTTTGATCATACCAAGCAACGAACTGACCCGGTGTAATTCCTCGCTGCAGCTCATCAAAAATGATGTATAAACCTTCTTCTCTTTTGTGAAGCGTTAATTTCTGAAGGGGCTGTCGGTACCTCACTCTACCTAAATAAGCTTTTGACTCATTGGTGTTTAGTGCTAGGTCTGTTCTAATCCAATGTTCCTCTTCATTGGGCACAAACAATCCCTTTCTGTGTAGAGCTTTATGATGATCTCCCTGGCCGACATAAACCACATTTTCCTTGGTATCTGTACCTACCACAAATAATGGCAGAGGTTTACCTCCAACGTTTAATCCTTTTCGTTGCCCTACCGTGTAATAATGGGCACCATGGTGTTCACCCACCACTTCTCCCATATCTCTTCTGAGCTCAAAGCTCTTTGACAGCTCTTGAAGGGAATCGTTTTCATAGACATATTCGGGTAGGTTATCTTTTAACTCAATAATATCCCCCTTCTTGGCTTTCAATTGTTGCTGAAGAAAAACAGGTAGTTTAACTTTCCCAATGAAGCATAGTCCTTGAGAATCTTTCTTTTCTGCCGTGTTTAAACCAATTGATTTCGCAATTTCTCTTACTTCACTTTTCTGCAGGTGTCCAATTGGAAATAAAGCTTTAGAAAGTTGCTCCTGATTTAGCTGACATAAAAAATAACTTTGATCCTTTCCGGGATCTGCCCCTGCTATTAATTTATGAACTTCTTTACCTTCCACTAGTATCGTTTCTTTTTGGCAGTAATGACCTGTAGCAACGAAATCCGCACCCAAAGACATTGCTTTATCTAGAAAAATATCAAACTTCACTTCTCGATTACATAGCACATCCGGATTGGGAGTTCTGCCTGCTGCATACTCATCAAACATATAATCAACGATCCGCTCTTTGTACTCTTTGCTAAAATCAATTACCTGAAAAGGTATTCCCAGCATTTCTGCGACCTCCAGTGCATCATTACTATCATCAATCCAGGGACATTCATCGCTTATGATTACAGAGTCATCTACCCAGTTTCTCATGAACAAAGCTATCACCTCATAACCTTGCTCTATCAATAGATGTGCAGCAACGCTGCTATCTACACCTCCAGATAAACCGACAACGACTCTCTTCATTTTGCAAAGGTATCTGAATTAACTTAATCTTCCGCCAAGACAAAATATCTTGGATCGTCCACATCCGTAATAATGACCTCTTTAAACTTTTCAGAAGACTTTAATAGAATCTTCTTACAGTCTGTACTCAGATGTTTCAAATGGACTTCCTTGCCAGCGGCTTCGTACTTTTCTACTAGGTTGGACAATGCTTCTATACCCGAATGATCAGAGACCTTTGATTCGAGAAAATCAACAATGACTTTCTTTGGGTCATTTGTTACATCAAACTTCTCATTGAAAGCTTGTATAGAGCCAAAAAATAATGGTCCATAGATCTCATATAACTTACTACCATCTTCCTGCATTGACTTCCTCGCTCTAATGCGTTTTGCGTTCTCCCATGAGAATACTAAAGCAGACACAACTACCCCTGCCATTACCGCAATGGCGAGATCAAAAATTACGGTTAAAGATGAAACCAGAATGATCACGATGGCATCTGACAACGGAATCTTCGAAAGTATTCTGAAACTACTCCAGGCAAATGTTCCGATCACTACCATGAACATAACACCAACTAAAGCAGCAATTGGAATCATTTCTATGTATTCAGACAAGAACAAAATAAATATTAACAGTCCAAGAGCGGCTACAATTCCAGAAAGCCTTCCTTTTCCACCAGAATTCACATTGATCATGCTTTGTCCGATCATCGCGCAACCACCCATTCCTCCAAAGAATCCATTGATGATATTAGCGCCTCCTTGAGCCATACACTCCCTATTTCCACTTCCCTTGGTTTCGGTCAACTCATCAATCAACTGCAAGGTCATCAACGATTCTATCAGACCTATACCAGCTAGAATCAACGCATAAGGAAACATAAACGAGAATGCTTCCCAAGAAATCGGAATTGTAGGGACAGCAAAAACTGGAAGCGACCCTTTAATTCCATCTCCACCATTGCTTCTTACAAAAGAACCAACGGTTTCAGTTTCTATCTGACCAAAAATGACAATCCCCGAAACCACTAAAATGGCAATCAATCCTGCCGGAACTTTTTTCGTCAGTTTAGGCAATCCATACATAATCCCCATGGTCAAAAGAACTCCCACTATCATCATGACAAGAGGTGTTCCGCTCAAGTAATCTCCACCACTTTTGAACATTCCAATCTGCGACATACCAATTACAATGGCCAATCCATTCACAAACCCCATCATTACTGGGTGTGGTATCAAACGGACGAATTTTCCCAATTTAAGAACTCCTGCAAGAATCTGGATCACACCCATAATAAGTAAAGTAGCAAACAAGAATTGAAGCGGATCCGTGTCTGGAAATTTCTCTCCTGCCTCTTTGAGCATTCCAACCATAACCACAGCAAGAGCTCCTGTGGCACCAGAGATCATACCTGGCCTCCCTCCGAATATGGCCGTAACAATACCCATCATGAAGGCTCCATATAATCCAACCAATGGATCAATACCTGCCACAAATGCAAACGCAACAGCTTCTGGAACAAGAGCTAATGCAACTGTAATTCCTGATAGAATATCATCCTTAGGGTTTTGTACCTCTTTCTTAATTAATTCAATCATCTCCCAACTTTAAAGCCGGCAAAGGTAGAGAATATGAATAGGATACCTAATAATTCGGCAATCATCTTCATTTGGATTAGTTTGATTATCAAGTTATTTCGTTAAATTCGAAAAAAACACGAATGAAAAAACTTGACCTAATACTCTTTCTACTTCTCTTTTGTCATGCTATTTCATTCGGTCAGCTTGCAACTGTGACAGGTGGCAATTTTGGAGCTAGTGCCTCTGTTGGTATGATTATGAACAAGCCAACTGGTTCTGGATGGGGAACAAATATCGGACTTACAACGAGTTTCTATGAGGTCTTCTTTCCTGAAATTTCATTTGGATACTCTTCTTCTAATTATGGTATTGATTCCACAGGGGACGATCTGATTAATCAATCAAAATTCCTAGGACTTGGATTGAATAACAAGATTCCATTCTTGTCTATAAAAATGGGGAAGAGTAAACATCAGGAATGTTGGTATCTAAACTTTAAGCTGCTTTTTGATTATCGATACGATTTTAGATTTGGGAATCGATCCAGTTTTGAATTCATTTCTAAAAATGAAAACGGAATAAACCTTGGGCTTGGTATCCGACCTTCTTTTAGCGGTTCTGATAAATCAAGAATTGCTTGGGCATTCTTTTATGATATCTATTATCACATGGATTTAAACAAGACTGATCAACCAATTCTAGCATCCACATCTCAACATAATGGATTATTCTTTCGACTTACCTTCTTACATTATAAAACCTCTGATATGCTTGGAGGTGGTTCAAAGAGAAAAGCATATAACAGAAAATATTAACCCATGAGAAGTATTGCAGAATGGCTTAAAGAATATGGTGAAAGTCACCAAAACAAAACCAACAAATTGATTCACTGGATTTGCGTTCCTGCCATTTTCTTTAGTATCTATGGGTTGATCTACTCTATACCATTTACATTTGTTAAAGGAAGTTCATCTTCCTATTTGAATTATGGAAGTTTAACGATGTTATTCGTGTTGATATTCTATTTTCGACTCTCCTTTAACCTCGCCATAGGGATGCTTCTGTATATGGTATTAGTCATTTGGGGAACAGTACAATTGGATAAAATTACGACTATTGATTTCTGGTTGATCTCCCTAATCATCTTCGTTGTAGCATGGATTGGACAATTTATTGGGCATCACATCGAGGGGAAGAAACCTTCTTTTTTCAAAGACCTGCAGTTCTTGCTAATTGGACCGGCTTGGGTGATTTGGTTTGTTTATCGGAAATTGGGAATTAAATTCTAACTCCAATTACGCAAACATCATCTACCTGTTCATTTTCTCCCCTCCATTTTCTGAAGAACCTTCCTAGCTCCTCTTTCTGTTCCTCCATGCTTAAGTGGCAACAATCTAACAATAGATTCTTAAAGGGTTTGTACATTAATTTCTTATTCCTTTCTCCTCCAAACTGATCTGCAAAACCATCAGTAAACACATATACAATGTCTCCTTCAAATAATCTAATCTCTGTTTGAATAAACAACTCCATGTCTTCATGAAGTCCTACGGGTTGTTTATTCCCTTTAAACTCTATTACGGCTTGATCTCCCTTTATCACAGTTCCTCTTTGTTCCTGCTGTTCATCCGTTAAATTTGAAGTTCTCCGCAATATCCATAGTGGATTATTTGCTCCTGAGTAGATCAATTTATCTCCAGAGATTGAGCACAGGGCGATGTCCATTCCATCTTTGACATTTTTACCACTTCTCGCAAAAGTTTCAATAACAATCTCTCTGGTTTTATTAAGGATTTCTGATGGAGAAGACAATCCGAATTCCACCACACTTCTATGAAGAGCATTGGAACAGACAACAGATACCATAGCTCCAGGAACCCCATGGCCTGTACAATCTGCCGCAGCGAACAGGACAGATTGTTCTACCTCATGCATCCAATAAAAATCACCGCTTACTACGTCTTTTGGTTGAAAAAGAACGAAACCATTGTTTAGGTTTCTTTTTAGGTCTTCCAATGATGGAAGAATAGCTAATTGTAATCTTTCTGCATACTTGATACTATCGCTAATCTCTTTGTGTGATTCCTCTAATTCAAGATGTTGAGTTTCGATCTTTTCCTTTTGCTTTTCTACTTCTGATTTTTGCTGATCAATGATAAGCTTTTGTTTCTTAGTGATTTTAAAACGATTATACATAAAACCTCCGAAGACCGAAACTAAAATCAAGCCTATCATTAAATACCATTTCTGTTTGTTTTGGTTTTGAACAATTGCCATCTGCTTTTCTTTCTCAGCTTTCTCGGCTTTCAAGGAAGCTTCTTGCGTTATCTTCTCCTGCTTAAGAATTGCAAACTTCTTCTCCTGATCCTTTAATTGATAAATTGCTTCCATTTCTGTTTGATGGGTAAACAGATCTGCGGTAAACGATGAGTCCTTTGATGTGCTATAGTCATTTAACAATTGAAAGGCTTTTGATGAATTTCCAAGATTGTACGCCACCTTACTGTACAATTTTTTGTTGTCCAGATATAACCCATAATCATCTGTGATCTTTAATCCCTTGTCTACTATTTCGCAGTATTCCTGTGATTTTGAATAGTTCTTCAAGTTGTAATATCCCAGAGCAACATTATTACAAGTCACATAATAACCTATCGTATCTTCTAATTCGAGCTTCTCTTTCAAAACAGTTAAACATAAGTCAACTCCTTCTTGATTTTTCCCCTGCCCAATATAAACACCTCCAATAGAACTTTTTACCATTGCCACTTCATTCCAAAACTGTGCTTCGGTATAAAGTTTTTTAGCCATTTCGAAAGAAACTAACGCGGAATCTTGCTGACCCATATTGTCATGAATCACTCCCTTCTTATAATAGACCAAAGCCTTTTTATAAGCTGGATCATCTATAGATAACAACAGGGCTTTATTAATATATTTTAATGCTGATCCATAATCTTCTAACTCTTGAAAAACTGCTGCAATATTTGATAATGCTGCGATCTGAAGAACTAAATCGTTCATTTCTTCCCCATGTTTTAGGGTCTCGAAAAATCGAGTATTCGATACGTTGTAATGACCTTTCCTATATGAAATGTTTCCTAGATTCAAATAGGTGGAACTAAGAAAATAGCTTCGGTTCTCCAGGTCTTGTGTCTCTGTTTCGAATATGTATGTCGCTTTGGTAAGATAATACTCTGCACTATCAAACTGATTGATATAAAAATGAAGTAACCCTATATTATTGAAAGCATCGCCATAGTTTAGGGTATCATTCAGTTTCAGAAAAACCTCACCAGCTTCAAAATAGAGCTTATATGCTTTATCAAAATCACCCCAATAATCAAAAACGGCACCATGCATCGCCTTAATTCTACCATAGATACTATCCTCGCCTACCGATTTTGCATATTTTTCCCCAATCAATGCTATTGAATCTCCCTGAGCATATTTTCCAGCATATAGACTGGCAATAACCTGCACATTGTAGCCAGCCGCTTTACACGCAGAAGGATTGTCTTTTGAAATGATATGTATCTGGACCTCATCGAATACCGAGTCTGGAGAAGAACCCAGATATTGCTTTATTTCATTAAGCTTTTCATTGCAAGCACCTTGACTAAGGTATCCAGAAGACAGAACAGAAAGAAAAAAAACTATTTTAAGCGTAAGGTAGTTAGATTGCATAAAATTTAGATTTTCAATTTCCTAATAGGTCAAGTACGTCTGACAAAAGCAATTGCCTTGTCCATCACCTCATGCATATACACATCTTCATCAATAAAGGAAATCACTTTTCTAAATTCTTTGTAAAGCTCTTTTAGCTCATTTGATGTCTTATCCGCCCCTCTAAAGTCCAGTGCTTGGCATGCAGTAAGCAGCTCAACTCCTAAAATTTTCTCCAGATTAGTAGTTACTTCACATAATTTTACAACAGCATTAGCTCCCATCGACACATGATCTTCTTGTCCCTGAGATGAATCAATTGTATCGACTGAAGAAGGCGTGCACAATGTTTTGTTCTTACTTGCAACCGCAGCAATAGCATATTGAGCGATCATAAATCCACTATTAATGCCAGATTTTGCAACCAAAAATGATGGCAACCCCCTTGTTCCGCTTATCAACTTATAAATTCTTCTTTCACTGATACTTCCCAACTCTGATAAAGCTATTGATAAGAAATCTGCCTGAAGCGCCAAAGGTTGACCATGGAAGTTTCCAGCAGAAATGATCATGTCTTGTTCCGGAAATATGGTTGGATTATCAGTAACAGAGTTAATCTCCGTTGTGAAAATCATCTCGGCATTTGCAATAGCATCTTTGCTCGCTCCGTGTACTTGAGGCATGCATCGAAAGGAATACGGATCCTGAACATTTACTTTAGGCTGATTAATCAATTCACTTCCTTCCAATAATTCGCGCAATCTTCTGGCTGTTTCGATCTGTCCTTTATGTCCTCTTACCTCATGTACTTCTGGAGTAAAAGGTTCCTTTCTACCATCGAATGCTTCTAACGACAACGCTCCGATCAAATCAGCTAAATTGGATAGCTTTTTTGCTTTGATTAGCGCCCAACAACCATGTGCACTCATGAACTGAGTTCCATTCAATAAAGCCAAACCTTCTTTGCTGCGAAGCGTTAATGGAGTCCAACCTAGATCACTAAGAACTTCTGATGTCTTTCTGATACTTCCTTTGTACATCACCTCTCCTAAGCCCAATAATGGTAAAGACATGTGAGCTAATGGAGCAAGATCTCCGGAAGCACCTAATGACCCTTCTTGGTACACCACCGGTAAAACATCCTCATTATAGAAGTCAACCAGTCTTTGAACAGTTTCCAGCGCAACACCTGAATGACCATAGGAGAGTCCTTGAATTTTTAAAAGCAACATTAGCTTAACAATCTCATTTGGAACCCTCTCCCCTAAACCACAGGCGTGTGATTTTACAAGATTCTCCTGTAATTGACTTAACTCATCTTTAGAAATAACAGTGTTGCAAAGAGAACCAAATCCTGTATTGATCCCATAATAGACCTCGTTGCCATTCGCTAATTTATTATCTAGATAGGTACGACACCTTTGAATTTTGATTTTAGTAGTATCACTTAATTTAATCTTCGTTCCACTTGAAAGGATATCAGAAATTCTGTCAATGGTCAGGCCATCAATAACAAGCTCTATATGGTCCATGAAAATTATTTAACGACTTTGAAACAATGGTTCTTCTGGGCAGTATGGATTATCACAAGATAAATTCCTGAAGGCTGATCTGTGATATCAATTTTTGAGGCCGGAAAACTTCCAATATTCTGACCATTTACGTTACAAACTGACACACGAAATGTTGACTCCAAATTTGTAAGTCTGTAAATTCCTTCGATATCTTCCGTAACTAAACTGACATCAAGCTCTTCAATTTCCTCAGTCCCAGAAGTAATTTCCAGCATGTACTTTGCCTCTGTAGCCTGAGAGTTTCTGTAAACCACTCTCATTACAGGTGATTTTTCCGTGTTTGTAAACCACTCATAGATTGTCTCATCTGGCCGGTCGAAGGTCTGTCCAAACATAAACTGATCGACATAAACCGTATCTGTCTGAAGTAGAACGGTTTTAACTCTAATTGTATTTGGGTAAGTTGCGTTTGGAGTGGTCAAAGAACCATAACCATCTACGGTAACTTCTCTTCTAATCCACTGCCCATAAGTTCCAAGATTTGGTACAGAAGCTAAATAGTAACCCACGGAATTGTGCGCAGCCATTCCATCTGTCATTGGAAAAGGGTAGATCTGATCTATCGTATCATATTTAACCGAAGCTGGAACACCATTTATCTTCGCTCCAAACCCTTTAATTTCCAAAGAGTTGGAATTAATTCCGAAAAAATCATACCGGTCTTCTATGGTTACTTGACCTTGTGCATTAAGATCCTGTCCAGGCTGTGCATAGTCAGAAAAATGAGCAGGTTCAGTCCATTGATTATTAAAATAAAACTGATATGCCAGCGGTGTACTACCTACTGAAACAACAAAAACACTATCTACCTGTGAAGATGTGGCCGAAGAATAATCCCATGAATAATTCGTTCCTGTAAGAGAGAAATCTTCTGTCAAGATGTCTTGAGAATTTTCGTAAATAAAAATATCACCTATTTGTGGCATATCTGCACTGGTAATAGTTATTTGGGCATTGTTCTTGATGGAAGCAAAAGTAAATGCAGTGAAAAGTAAAAGATTAATTGGTTTCATTTTTTATGTCTCCTTTTTTGTGAGTAGCTTTGAACTACCAATATTAAGTATATGAAGCTCAAAAATAGCTTTTTTTTAGTTCTGATTCTAATCAGTTCCTTTGTTTATAGTCAGACTGATTCTAAAGATTCCATTTATTACCAAGGCCTTATTCAATTTACAGGTGTGGTAGTTTCCAATGATAGTGTAAACCCGGTTCCCTTTGCGCACATTATTGATCTGAGCAGACATTCAGGAACAACTTCTGACTATTTTGGATACTTTTCTTTTGTAGCCCATAAGGGTGATACCATTAGATTTACATCCGTTGGTTACAAAGCATCTTATTTTTATATACCTGATACATTAACAGCAAACAAGTATAGCTTGATTCATGTAATGCATGCGGACACAATCCTACTGGATGAGGCAAACATATATCCTTGGCCAAGTAAAGAGCAGTTCGCTGATGCCTTTGTCAACACAAAGATTCCAAACGATGATTATAAAAGAGCAGAAGCTAATTTGAATGATGAAGCAATGGCTGCTTACGCGGAGCAAATTCCAATGAATGGACAAATGAACTTCAATTGGCAGATGCAACAGGTTCAGAATAAATTATACTATTCAGGTCAGTATCCACCGAATAATCTATTAAACCCGATTGCCTGGGCAAAATTCATTAAAGCCTGGAAAAATGGAGATTTTAAGAAGAAAGAGAATGATTAGTTCTTTTCTTTCAAGATCCAATACTTAACGTAATCCACTTCGAAAGTACACGGAAAATCATCTGGGTTTTCAGAAATTCCTGCTGCCAGATTTTGCAACGCCATGTTAATAATGAGGTGACCTGTTTGACGAGGCCAACCATACATTTCTCTTCTTGCTTTTCTTCTAGGATGTTTACCTGTGACTGCTTTTCCCATCCAGGTTCTGTATTTTAGTTTTCGCTCTATTAACTCTTCATCCAGATAGATCTCAATAATGTTCTCTGTGAAATAACACGTCACCACATGCCATTCATCTAGGTCTTTTCTTTTCTCATGACTAGCACAAAAGTTGTCCTTATTAGAACCATCATTTTCGTAATCATAATGGACATTTGTCGTAAAATCCCATTTTTCCTTTCGATAGAATATCTCAAAAATATCAAACTCATTCCAAAAACTTCCTCCAGGCGTTGGACCATCTCCGCTATAAAGCCAAAAAGCTGGCCACATTCCATCAAGCCTGTCCAGTTTAAACCGTATTTGGTATTTTCCTTGCCCAAAATCATCCTTAATCGTCCAAATATTGGAACTGGAATAATTATATGTTCTCAAGTTTACTACACTATCATCCATTATTTTTTCTTTGGGCTCCCAATCCACTTGCCGCTTTTCCTTGGGTTTATTTTGAAGTTTGATCTTCAACGTTCCGTCACTAACTTCAAGATTATCCTCATCTAAAGTATTAACCTGAGCTTCTCCCCCACCTTCTGATGCCCCTTGTTTCCATGGAATTAACTTCCAAACATCTTTATTAATATGTTTCCCATCGAAATTATCCTCGAACTTCAAAACATATTGCGTATCTGAAACCAATTCTAATTGTTTGGGTTTAATTTTGAAATAGTCGCAAAATCTATCGCACTGACTGTAAACATTAAGGCTTAAATGGAATGTTAAGATCAACAGAATATGCTTCATTTCTATACGAGTTAAGGACCCAATATACGGATTAACTTACTCGATCAAGTTCCAGTAACACTATTTCAGGCAATTTTCCGTTATTTGTACTCCATTCAAGGAAATTGAGAATAATAATTCTGGCCATATGGTTATTGGGTTTGCATACGATTCTGATCGGGCAGACTGCAACACTTACAGGAACTGTTAGAAATGATAAAGGTTATTTCGTAAATAGTGCCCATGTTCAAGTAGCAAAAACAAATACGGGAACTACGACCAACGAAAAAGGGTTTTTCACACTGGAAATTCCGGCCAATGAGTCCGTGAAAATCATCATTTCTTCAGCTGAATTCGAGACACATACAGAGTTTCTTTCATTGCCAGAAAACACAAGTAAGGACATTGTTGTAATTCTTTTCACGAGAACCCTAGAAACCTTTAATACAACGGCTAAAGATCCTGGAACATCAGGCATGGGATATTACAAGCCTATTGGTCCAGAGAATATTCCTTCTCCTATTCCTAATATTGAGAGTCAATTACGTTTTTCGCAGGTTGGGGTAACTCAAAATAACGAATTGTCTGCCGGATATAATGTAAGAGGTGGAAATTTTGATGAAAACCTTATTTATTTGAATGGAATAGAAATCTATAGACCTTTTCTTGCAAGATCCGGTCAGCAGGAAGGAATGAGTTTTATCAATCCGTACATGGTAGATAACATTCTTTTTTCCGCTGGAGGTTTTGATGCTCGTTATGGCGATAAACTATCTTCCGTACTTGATGTGACTTATAAAGATCCTCGTGAATTTGCTGCAACAGCCGTGACCAGTTTTATGGGTGTTAACGTTTTTGTGCAAGATAGACCTTCTGTTCGATTCAATTATTTGTTGGGAGCAAGATACCAGACCAATGCCTATTTATTTGGTGCGTTGGATACAAAAGGAGACTACAAACCCGCCTTTCTTGATCTTCAAGGAATGGTTAATTATCACCTCAATGAAAATACAAGACTAACTCTATTCGGAACTTATGCAGACAACAAGTATCGAATCGTTCCTGAAAATAGAGAAACGAACTGGGGAAGCATCAATGAAGCGCTTCGTTTTACCGTTTATTATGAGGGTCAGGAAATCACACGGTTCAGAACAGCTATGGGGGCTGTTTCTATAGAGAACAGACCGAACGATAACTTGCGTCTGTATTTTACTTCTTCGATTTTCCGAACGGTTGAATCAGAACACTTTGATATTCTTGGAGAATATCGTTTGGATGAACTAGAACGAGATCTTGGGAGTGATGATTTTGGGGATGTGGCTTTCACAAGAGGAGTGGGAGGCTTTTTAGAGCACGCTAGAAATGATTTGGACGCATTTGTAGCAAATGGATATCACAGAGGTGTGCTAGATTGGGGAGAAGACTTTAAAAATCGCTTACAATGGGGAGTAAAGTATCAACACGAAACCACGAATGATAAGATCAGTGAATGGTATATGCTTGATTCGGCCAGATTTAATGCTCCTCACCCCACTGATTCAGTTGGATACATTGACGCAAATGCTCAAGCCTATCAGGAACTAAACCTCAGTTACTCCTTGAAATCTCAAAATAGTGTTAGTAGTAATCGTCTTACTGGATTCGTTCAAAATAGAAAAGGATGGGAAGTGAAAAAAATGTATCATTTCGTAGATACACTATTGAATCAAGATTCACTGTTAGTTCTAGTAGACACTACTTTTGAAACAAGCAAATACATTAATGCGACCATTGGTGTACGTGCTCATTACTGGGATTTCAATGGTCAAACGGTTTTCTCTCCAAGAGCAAGTATAAACTATCGTCCCGCACTTTTTTTTAGACATAATAACGAAATGTATCGCAGAAATGTCACTTTTCGTTTAGCAACAGGTTTCTACTATCAACCTCCGTTTTACAGGGAAATCCGCAACCTTCAGGGGGTGATCAATCCAGATATTAGGGCTCAACAATCTATTCACTTCGTATTTGGAACAGATTACACCTTCTTCATGTGGGACAGGAGATTTAAATTCACGGGGGAGGCTTACTACAAGCACTTAACCAATATCATTCCCTATGAGATCGATAATGTTAGGATCAGATATTATGGAGAGAACAATGCTAAGGGCTATGCAACCGGTATGGACTTCAAATTGAATGGACAGTTCGTAAAAGGTATTGAATCATACGCATCTTTATCCTTTCTAAGGACTCAGGAGGATATTCTGGATGATTACTACTACAACTACTATAACTCCGATGGAGATCTGATTGTTCCAGGATATACCTACAATAGTGTTGCTGTTGATTCCGAGAAAGTTGAACCAGGATATATTCCTAGACCTACGGATCAGTTTCTTAATTTCTCTCTATTCTTTCAGGATAAAATGCCAGAAGAATGGGATACTAAAAAGATCAAATGGAGTACATTTAAAGTTAACCTGAATCTGATGTTCGGCTCTAGATTGCCTTACGGACCTCCTGGTGATGAACGATACAATGATACCATTAGAGGATCATTCTTCAGAAGAGTGGACATTGGTTTCAGTAAAGATATTATCGGTCCAAAAACAGATCGTACAAAGTTCAGCGAAAAATCTATTCTAAATCACATAGATAACATGTGGATCTCTCTGGAGGTATTTAACCTTCTTGATATAGAGAACACTACCAACTACAACTGGATAACAGATGTGTCAGGTAGAAAATATTCTATTCCAAATACACTTACCACTAGACGGATCAACCTTAAACTGGTCATGCAATTCTAGAAAAAATTCAATTATTTGTAAGTAGGCTTGTATTCTACTTTTTCGATCTCAATTTTCGCGATGATCTCCTTCATAATTTCAGAAGTACCTGCAAAAATTGGAATAACTCTTACATCTCTATAAAGTCTGGCAATTGGATATTCTTCCATGAAGCCATATCCTCCAAACAATTGTAGACAATCATATACCACATCATTAAGAAGATCAGATGTTTTGAGTTTTAACATCGAGCATTCTTTGACCACAAAATCACCCTGAGCGAACCTTGCACTAGTAATGTAAACAAATTGCTTCCAAGCTTCAATCTCAGTTGCAATATCGGCTATTTTATGCCTTATCACCTGCAGCTTGTCAATGGTCTTACCAAAGGCTTCTCTTTCTGAAATATACTGAAGTGCTAAATCATAGGCACATTGCATCGCTCCAACAGAAATCTGTGAAACTGTAAGTCTTTCGGTCTGTAAGCTTTCCATCATGTAATAGAATCCCATTCCTTCTTTTCCAAGAAGATTTTCAACAGGTACTTTTACATTGTCAAAAGAAATTTCTGCTGTATCTGATGAGCGTAGACCCATCTTATCCAATTTACTCGTAGTAACGCCAGGCATATCGTTATCTATCACAATTAATGATATCCCCGATTCTGTTTTTACAGCTGCTACAATATAATCACCGTAATGTGCATTAGTAATGAACGTTTTTGAACCATTTATAATATAATGGTCGCCATCCTTTACCGCTGTTGTTCTGATGTTCTTAAGGTCAGAACCTGCAAAGGGTTCTGTCATTGCTAGCGCGCCTATTAGATCTCCACTAGCACTAGGAACCAAATATTTTTGTTTAAGAGCCTCTGATCCTCCTTTGTTAAGGTAGTTCATAGCTAAATAAACATGGCTTGCTACCATTGTCGCAAATCCTAATGCTCCAGATTTTCCAATTTCTTCCAGAAGTACACATGTGTACATAAAGTCTGTTCCCATTCCTCCATAGGCTTCTGGGGTATCCAAACCAAGAAAACCCATTTCACCCATTTTCTTCATCACGGAACGATCTATTTGACCCTTTGCCTCCCAGTCATTTGTATATGGTAGTACTTCCTGCTTTATAAAGTCCTGGATACTCGCTCTGAATAATTCGTGTTCCTCCGTAAAAAATAAATTCGCCATAATTAAAGTATTATTTCTTTTTCTTCTTGGGTTGTTGAGAGGCAAATTTCTCCATTCTCTTTCTCACTCCTCTTCTGAATAAAAACATACCCCATGTAAATATCACAATCAACCAAAGACCTTGAGTCATTTTATCTCCTAATCCCTGCTGAAAAGTATAGACAAGTTGAATAACCGTAAGAGTAATGGCAACGATCAACCAAAAACGTTCAAGATATAAGTGGATTTTACTCATTGGATCAATTGGTTCCTAATTCATTTCCTTCCAAATTATAAAGTCCATTGTTAATATTGTGAACTTTATAGTCTGTAAATTTACTATTACTATGCAAACCAACACCAGAAATAGTTCCTTTTGGTGAGGAAACCACTACTTTTTCATGCGTATACACACAGTCCTTTTTGAAATCAACATGCAAAAGATCTGTATTTAGTTCTTCTTCTTTACTGTTTCTGAATACAACATCTTTCTTCACCATTATGTATTCCTTATTGGAATACATCTCTCCGTATTTAGCTGTTAGAATAGACTCCACCTCACCAACTGAATCATAGAAAGTAACTATCATCCCGGTTGGACATTCGAGTTTCATCTCGTTTTCTTCCATCTGATATCGGTGCATCAAAGGTGTCTCCAGTTTGATCTGAGCCATCCCTTTATCTGAAAAATACATAGTCACTCCTTCACTCACTTCGAGGGGACCATCATAATTATGTGTTACCTCCTCGATCTGTTGATCCGTGTTGCCACAAGACAAAAACATTCCGACTACCATAGCAATCGGAATGTTCCTTAAAATTCTTATGTAATTCTTTGTTTTAACCGTTCAAACGTAATTTTGTTTTAACTCCCCAGCATGGAACCTCAATTGAGTCACCAGCAGATTTACCAAGAATAAAAGCGTCTTGTTTTGTCATTAAACTTCCTTGAATATTGGCTAACCAAGATGAAGAAACGCAACTGCCAGCCGCTTCAGCCAAATCTAATGCATAGCAGTAAACTGCAGTTCTATCTAATTTAGTTTCTCCACATGACCCAGCACTCTGTGCTACTGCCTGCGCCTGGATGTATTTTGCTTCACAACCACTCAACATTCCAGCATACTTGTAAGCATTTTTATAAGAACCTTGGTTCAAGTATACTTTTGCCATTTTCAAGATCGTTGCATTTTTTGTTTCTTCATCAATATCATCTCTTGAAATAGCTTCTTCATAATAACTTAATGCTTTAGAGTAATTTTTCTTGATATAACTAGCATTTCCCAATAACATTTTAGATTTTGCTGTTGGTTCTTTAGCATCTACTTTTTCGATGAGTTCAAGCACATAATCATCTTCGCAGTTCAACTTATCCAATTTAGAAAGTACATTTTTAATCAATTCCAAATCATCTGGAGCAGCATCTGTTTTAGGCTTATAGATCTGGATCAACACATCACAATTAGCACAAGGAACAACATAACTCTCTAGTGTTTGAAGTGTAGTCTTCCAGTTTTGTGCTTCACCAGAATCTCCTGCAGCTTCACTTTCCTTAACTCTCTTTGTTGACATTTTTTCCAATTTCTCATAGATCTCCATCATTTGTCCACAATCGATCAACTTAGCTCCTACCATAAAGTAAGCTGCTCTGAAATAATAAACAACATCATAAGATTGGATTGATTCCTCTGGAGCACCAGAGAAGGCCATTTCGAAATATTTGAATGCCTTGTTATATCTATGTGTTTCATCCAACATCAGATCATGAGCTCTCTTCATTTGAAGATCTGGACAATCACCATAATTTTTCACTGTTAGATCGTAAACAATCTCTAGTGTATCCATTTTATTCTTAAAAGCATCACTGTTCTTGTCAGCGATATCTTGGGCCATTTTTTTATAGATGTATCTACCATTTCCATAGTAAGACGTCTTATACTGAGGACAGATATCCTGTACATCCCACCATGCTCTGGCAGCATCGTTCAAGCTGTTCTGCTTAAGAAACTCATTAAAAATAGAGAATGCAGGCCTACACTCTGCTTCATTTCCATTATAATTAGGTTCTTCCTGTTCTACACACTGTGCCTGTCCTAAAAAAGCTACTGCGGTAAGTGCTATTGCTGTAAAAAACTTTTTCATTTTTTATTGTTTTCTTTCATTAGTTACTAATCATAAAGTCTCTTCCAAAACCACTTGTCAAATCTATTGTGAGCCATTAGTGACAGTCCTAGATTAAACTTAAAATAATTGTCTTCAATCAATCCATTATCAGTGGTTCCTAGTTTGCCTAGTTCAAATCCTAAATTCAATGTACTTGAAGCACCTGAACTAAGTAACGGTAGTGATATACCAAAAGCTATGCCATACTGCTTCAAATGAATATCATTACTTTGATATGGAGCATATCCATAATTTGCCCCTATTTGATAAGATATTAATTTTAAGGCGCTTACATTTTTTAAATCTAATCCTGATTCCGGCATAATCCTAATCCCGAAAGAGACTTTTTTCATTTGAGCAAGTTCATTGTAATAGAATTCAGTGGAATCAAAATATTCATAATACTTATAATGATCTGCAATTTCAAACTGCGCAGACAAGGTCACTCTTTTGTTCATAGTAACTGCACCTCCGATAGTAAATGATTTAGGCAATTGAACATACCCTTTATTATCTTCATAGTACTTGGTGGTGTCACTAATGATCTCTTCTTCAATACTATTCAGCGTATAGGTGTATGCAAAGAAATCCTGATAGGCAGTTACTTTATTCCCAAGGTTAACGGTAAGTCCGATCTGATAATTTAACTTCTCACTAATCTTTTCGAAGTAATGAAGTCCATAATCAATAGAAAAACCTCTGATCAATAGTTTATTTTTCAGGTGTGTATTGACAAATGTTGCTTCATCAAATTCAACCAATCGATCTCTCTGCAATGTACCAAAAAGAAAGGATGCATTAACCCCTAAGGATAATTTCACACTATCTCCTCTTGTCCAGATCTGTTGCCCTAAACCAAAGAACAGTCTGTTAACACTACCCATACCTGAATAGGTGTAAGTTATTGTATCTCCTTCATTAGGGTCGTAATCATTGATATCATATCCTGTAGTAGAATATGGCATCAAACCAAATGCAAATCCCGTTTTTGGACTTATAGGAAGTAATAAGGAGAAATCTCTCAATGCTACTGTGGTCTTATTAAATGACCCATTAGTCGATCGAAGGAAACTAGATTTTCCCATCACTCCCGCATCAAAAACTGGTGAATAGCGCTTTGTATTTGAATAGGTCGCTGGGTTGGAAAAATTGATATACTTAAAATCTGAAACGGCAACATTAGCTCCTCCTAATCCAATAAAAGGCGTTGATACCATTGGAACTTGTTCTCCCAATCCAAATCTGGTATAAGGAGAGCTATTCAGATCTTGTCCATAATACGCCATGCCCATTAATAGACCTAAAATTGTGAGTATATTACGATTCGACATTATGGCGTAAAATTTTGTTTAAACCTCTTAGCGTCAGCCAACGGTCTGCAAAGATGCTATTTTTTTGCGAAAATTCCATTTTTTGAAGTTCTTCCATATCCCCTCCTGTAATGATTACCTTAAGGCCATTATATTTTAAACGATATTGCTGTATCGTTGCCTCTATTTCGTTTTTCATTCCCATATAGCATCCAGCATGAATAGAAGATGAAGTGTCATCACCTAGACTTATTGCGTCCATTTGCTCAGGTTCTACTAACGGTAATTTATCTGTGAAAGTATGTACAGCTTTGAACCTCATTCGCAACCCTGGCGCAATACTTCCTCCAAGATATGAATTTGAACTATCAATAAAATCGAATTTTAGGCAAGTGCCTGCATCAACTATCAAAGTGTTCGTATTATTGAATAAAAGGTAGGCACCCACAGCGTTTGCAAGTCTATCCTTACCTAATGTTTCTGGTGTTCTATAAGCATTTGTAATAGGTAAATCAGTAACAGAATCCAGAACTACAGGATGCTGGAATAACGATATCACAAACTTTGTTAATTCTTCATTTGCTACAGACGAAATAATGCAGTTGTCTATTTTCTTTTCAAATAATAATTCAGCTATGGATTCCATATTTATTGCAAAATCTACAGCAATTAATTCATCTTCCTCAAACCACGCTATTTTCGTTCGAGTGTTTCCTATGTCAACGATTACATTCAACGATGATAGTTTCCCAATTTACTTTGCATAAACCTCAATAGATAGGGGTAGATCTGAAAACTGGTCGATTTTGCAAACTCTTCAATCCGTTCTCCATCCTCTGCACATGGATTAATTGTGGCATCAAGCATAAACTTTTTACCATCTGTTGTAAGTAAAAGTTTACTGTGATAAGTGTCTGTATCCTCTGCTGTACAATACAAATCGTAAATTGTACTAATCTCTCCAATAGTATCTCTATTAAGGTCTGTAAGTTCAATACTTGGTAAAGAAAATCCAGCATTTGGTTCTATCGAACATCCTGTGTAAACATCAGTAAATTTTCTAACCAAATTAAGTTCTTCTTCTTTCTTTCTAAAATGATATAGGTAGAGATATTTCTTAAACTCTTCAGAAGAGTCAACGATATATTTGGTAGTTAACTGACTTCGAACAATGATATTTTCTCCCGTTTTATCTTCCCATGTATAGGCATCAATAAATTTCCCCCAAACAAGATTTGTATCTATTCTTTCCTTAAATGAATAAAAATCTAACTGTAGAAATGGATTGGGGCTAGGATCGTAGAAAAATAAATTTCGTTCTTCTACTGATCTCTTCACTCTAACTTCGAATATTAGGTCTTGAGGTGATAGTTTACCTTCTTTTGATTCGTTACTCAAAGCAATAAAGTCACCCGGAAAATTAAAATGATTCCATTCGTCTGAAATTGTAATCAATGAAAGTGCATAATGTTTTTTTTCATTGGTGTCGTATACCACTACACTTAGCGCCCTTTCATTTGATCCCCAGGCATTTCTGATAGAAAAATAGTTATCAAAGTCCAGCGTCATCTGCCAGGTTCCTTCATTTGAATTTCCCTGAGAGATTCCTACATGAATCAAAGAGAATACGAAAAGAGAGAAAAGGTAAAGTTTAAGAATAAAATTAGACCAGATTGATTCTTTTGTACAATTCATCTTTATAGGATCCTCCGATTGGAATGATCTTTTTATTGTCTTCTAAAATAATATTTGGAGCCTCGATCTGAGCAATTTTATCCAATCTAACAATATAAGATCTATGAACTCTTAAGAAACTATCTGTAGGCATCTTATCCTCAATATCCTTCATCGTACTATGAATGGTATATCGTGCAGAAGCTGCATTAATAACTACATAGTCCTTTAGCGCTTCAATAATATATATATCCTTGGTGTTGAGTTTGATTAATCTCGATTTACTTTTTACAAAGATGAAATCAGTATTTTCTTTATTCTCAACTACACTGTAAAGCATGTCTCTTTCTTTCAATACTTCAAGTTCTTTACCATGCTTGTAAAGTGCCATTTCTATTGAAGTATGTAGATCTATTTCTTTGAAAGGCTTAATTATATAAGCATATGGCTCTGTTACTTTAGCCTTAGACAATGTACTTTCATCTGCATAAGCTGTTAAGAAAATAATTGGAATATTATACTTTTCCTTGATTTCAGCAGAGGCCTCAATTCCTGTAATATCACCTTTCAGCATGATATCCATTAAGATAATATCCGGTGTCTTCTCTCCAGCCAGTTCAATCGCTTTCTCACCTGTAGCAGCTGCTCCAACAACATTATATCCCAGCTTTTTTAAACTGTATTGAATGTCTTTGGAAACAATACTTTCGTCTTCAACAACTAAAACATTAATCTTGCTCATTCTTCAATAGTTAAGGGGGTGGTCTAAAGTTTAGTTCAATTTTTCAAAGGTAAGCAAATATTTTGTTCCCGCTTCTGTTTTCATTTCTAAAGTACCATCCAACTGATCTGTGAGTGTTTGTACTAGCTGCAATCCTAATGAATCGGTTTCATCTATATTAAAATCTGATGGTAGCCCTATGCCATTATCCTCAATCCAAATTTTAACTCTGTTTCCTTCTTCATTAATTCTAATTTCCAGTGTCGGTTCTTCGATGTCTATAAAAGCATATTTCATTGCATTCGTAAGAAGTTCATTTAGAATGAGTCCACAGGGAATTGCCTGATCCAGATTAAGGTTTATAGCCCCTAGATCCGTCACTAACATTACATCTTTATCAGGTAATAAAAATGTGTGTACTACATTGTTTATCAAATTATTGAGATAATCCGAAAAATTAACCTGTGAGAAATCCTTCGAACGATATAAACTTTCATGAATAAAAGACATTGACTTTACCCTATTCTGAGACTCTCTAAGAATATCCAATGTATTCTTATCTTTTACATAAGAAGATTGAAGATTGAGGATACTCGAGATCACCTGAAGATTATTCTTTACTCTGTGATGAACCTCTTTAAGTAAAACTTCTTTTTCTTGAAGTGATTTGTTTATCGCTATCTCTGTTTCCTTCTTATCAGTAATATCCATTGCCATAACGGCAATATCATACTTTGATTTTCCTTCTACAGTGATGGGACTTAGAAACGTCTCAATCCAAACCTCATCTCCTTTTGTGCTTTTAAGAATTCCTTCGAACTGTATTGGACTACCTGTTGTAGCTTTCTCATAGAATTCTATAAGGTTAGTTTTTACTTCTGTACTTACTGAATTCAATAAAATTCTCATCAAATTCATTCCTACCGCTATCTCTTCATTCAAGTGATGATAAGCAAACTCGCTTAGTTTGGTATTAAATGAGGTAATGTTATATTCATGATCCAGCGTACACATGATCACATCGGATTTATTTTCAAAAATAGATTCCAGATGTGATGTTTGTTTTAGAATAAGTTCCTGATACTCTTTTTCCTGTGTTACATCCCTTATGATATCCCTACTTCCAACATACTTTCCTCCTTCAAAAATGGCTGAACTAGATAAGTTTACATATTTGATTTCATCCCCACTTTTTACTCTAAATTCAACATTTGAAATACTTCCATTGTTTCTAAATTCCAGACTTCTCTGTTTTACCACCTCCAAATCCTCCTGATAGACAAAGTCAAATAATTGACGCCCAATACAGTTTTCAGTATTTAGAAGCTCTTTTGCAGCATTGTTTGAATCAAGAATTACATTTTTTTCATTTACTATTATCAGCGCGTCACTCAGGTTTACAAATAGATCACGATACTTCTTCTCACTTCTAATCAGTTCCTCTTCAGCTTTCTTTAAATCGGTAATATCTCGGGAAATTCCCATATATCCAATCTTATCTCCCTTCTTATTTCTCATTACAGAACAAGAAAGAAAACAAGTAAATTCCGAACCGTCCTTCCTCAAATTAGTTACCTCACCAATATAAAATCCCTCATTTTTTAACGACATAGCAATAGTCTTAAATTCATCTTCTATTGCATAAATACTTCTGGCATTCAGAGAGACAAACTCTTCTCTAGTATATTTAAATGCATACAATGATGAAGGACTTACTTCTGTGATGTTATTTTCAAGATCTGTAGAAATTATCATATCAATAGAACTGTTGAACACACTTTTACTGATTTCCTGGGAAGTTTCAAGCTTGCGCTGAGTTTCCTTATGTTTTTCTATTTCTCTCTCAAGCAAAATATTAGCTTCACTTGCCAAATTTGCCCTTAATTGTTCTTTTGCGAGGTCTTCCTGCAACTGATAATCTGAAACAATAGTAGTAACAATGTCTTGATCTCTATAATTAGATATAAAAGATTCTAAGATAAATTTATGCCACTTTTCATCAGACGACTGTCTGGATACAATAATGAACTTCCCTTTTTTAGGGTCTTTGATGTGTTCAATTATTTTCTCCTTTTCAAGTGAGTTAAATAAAGTTGTAAGCTCAACTCCGATTATGTCCGAAAACTGATAACCACTGTACTCTAGAAAAGTTTTATTACAGGAAATTACTTTTCCATTAATATGATTGATTATACCATCAGGTAATTGATGATATATTTCCTCATAGGTTTCCTTTGTTTGTAATAAATCCTCCTTCTCTGAAATATCCTTAATAGCAACCAGTATATAAAATTCACTATCATCTTGCAAGATGGAGTAGTTGAATCTACCATAGAATTGGTTTTTCTGTTTGGTAATTACCGATTCTTCATAGGAATAACCATTGTTATCAAGCAGTACTTTTTTGAATTTTTGTATTAATTCGGGAGTGATCTTTGCCTTACTTTCATATGATATGAAATCATACATAAATTTTCCAATGATCTGAGAACTATCTGTAGCCTCAAATAGATTAACTGCTCCCTTGTTTGCACCAATAATTTCATAGGTATTACTATCCAATAGGAAATACGCACTTCTGGAATTTTGGAAGAAATTGTTAAAATATTTTATAAGATCAGCCTTCAATTCTTTTCACCTTTACTCCATTGATCTTATGTTCCTCTCCTCTCTTGTAAACAATTTGAATACTGATTGTACCATCCTCATTATACTTGATCCATTCACCTTCCTTAAGTCCATTATCATATTTTCCTTCCCAGTATAATTTTCCGTTCGGATAGTAGTATTTATGCTTGCCAATTGGAAGTCCATTAATGTATTCTCCTTTGAATGCTAAAGTTCCATCTTTATATTTATAAATCCAAACACCATGTTTGACATTATCTCTAAATTCTCCTTCTTCTGTATGGTCGTTAACACAATAGAACCACTTACCATCCTGAATACCATCAATATATTCACCACTTGTAAGTACATTCCCAAGTGTATCATACTCAATCACTACTCCATCTTCTTTACCTCTTCTGTAACTTTCCTCCCTTTTAATTTGCCTATTTGAATACCACCATTTCCAGTTACCATTTGGTAATCCGTTCTGGTAACTTCCTTTTTGCTGAAGATCACCATTTTTGAAATAGTATTTCCATTCATTCACTTTTATTCCACCGCTAAACTCGCCTTCCGACTTTAATTCACCTGTTTCATAATAATAACTCCACTTTCCTGTTTTTGCTCCAGCAGTATCTAATAAACCTTCGGCCAGTTTCACATCATTTCTATATTCGAACGAAGCCATCAGAACACCAGTACTATCATACTCTCTAAACACTCCTTGTTTCATTCCATTATTATAACCTCCAACCATCATACTTCCATCAGGTCTCACTTCTTTTTCTAATTCAAAAAATACTACATCTTCACTTTCAGTATCAATCTCTCCAAACTCATATTTTTCAAGTGTTTTTAGTCCACCTTTTTTATTATACTCCTTCACGATTCCATTCAGTTCTCCGTGCATGAATTCGCCTTCCCACTTCAAATTACCATTTTCATAAAATTCTTTCCAAACACCATGTTTTTGACCATTTTCATCATAGCGATTGATCATTTCTTCACTTCTGAGAAAACCTGAAGTATACTCCTGTATGGTGATTAATCTTCCTGTTGAATCATATTCATAAGCAAACCCTTCCAGTTTATCGTCTACATTATTTTTTGTCCAATTCAATTGCCCAGAGGGGTAATAGCTATTATAAGCACCCTGCTTTAGATTATTTACATATAACTCATCTGACCTAACTGAACCAACAGTATCATACTTGATTAGTAATCCGTTCTTCAAACCATCTTTATAATTGATAGCCTGTGTTAAATGACCTTTCTCATTGTAAAATTTCCAGGTACTATCTAATTCAAAATTAACCCGATTTCCCTCTGTTTTTTTCAGACCAGATTCATAGTAGGTAATCCAGAACCCATTAGGTTTTCCATTTTCTAAATAGCCTTCACTACTCTTTTTGCCATTTGAATAATAAAATACATTATATCCATTCGGATCTACTTCTTCTTTTTGAGCAGAAATTTCTGAGTAGGAGAAATTAACAAATCCTATTAATAGAAATAAATTGATCTTTAAAAAAGAGAATTTACTATTCTTATTAGCTTGTTGATATGGTTGAAAGAAAATATTCAATTTTCTATGAATTAAAAGTAATTAATACTTAGTAACAATTAATTAACATCATTAAAAAGGCTAACCTACTGATTGTAAAATTACTATTTAAAAAGTTAACAATTGGTTGATACTTAAGTTTTCCTTTATGTCTGAAGAACTTTTTCAATTTTTAGACCAATTTTTTGTGTATTCTATCTTCAAAATTGTGGATTAACTAATGAAGAACTTCCTTTGTCAAGTGAAAGTTGTTTTTGATTGAAAAAAATTATCAGATTAACAAGCAATTTTTACCATTAGTAACTAACATTAATTAACATGGATACTAAACAATATTTAGGAAGTTGTTAATAACGTGAATAACCTCTAATAAAGGTAGTTATATTTGCCAAACTAAATTATAAAGGATGAGAATTGCAATTGGAAGTGATCATGCCGGATTCAAATTGAAGGCTGTAATTATTGATCTATTAACATCAAATGGTCATGAAGTAGAAGATTTTGGTTGTTTCAATGAGGATAGTATGGATTATCC
Source organism: Flavobacteriales bacterium (assembly GCA_020635565.1). Classification (GTDB taxonomy): domain Bacteria; phylum Bacteroidota; class Bacteroidia; order Flavobacteriales_D; family Parvicellaceae; genus Parvicella. Next base: position 131,572 of record JACJZN010000007.1, read on the forward strand.
AGATGTGGCTCATCCTGCTTGTATGAGTATTGAATCAGGCCAAAATGCTATGGGTGTTTTAATTTGCGGAAGTGGCAATGGAATAAGTATCACAGCAAATAAACATCAAGGAATTAGAGCGGCTTTATGTTGGAACGCTGAGTTAGCTGAGTTAGCAAGATTGCATAATGATGCCAATATTATTTCCTTACCTGCTAGATTTATTAGTGAAGAAGAAGCGAAAAAATGTGTGGAATTATTTTTTAGTACAGCATTTGAAGGAGGAAGACACCAACGCAGAGTAGATAAAATTTCATGTTAATGAGAAAGAGCTATTTTGTAATCGGTCTTTTTGTTCTGCTGTCATCCTGTGTGATTTTCAAAAAGAAGGGAGATGTTAAGTTAGAAACATTGCCAAATGATGCAGCAAAAAAATATGCAGCAACGATTACACCAGATGACCTAAAAAGGCATTTAAGTATTTTAGCTTCCGATGAGTATGAAGGTAGAGAAACTGCTATGCCGGGACAAAAAAAGGCTGCGAAATATATAGAGAATCATTTTATAGAGATTGGATTAGAACCAGGAGTAAATGAATCTTCTTATCAGCAAAGTTTTCCAGTAGTTCTAAAAGATCCAAGCAAGGTTGAAGTAACCTTTGGAGAAAATAATCTAGATTTTTTGAAGGATTTCTATTATTTAGGAAATCTAGAGGATACCGTTTTTAATAACATTGAGATTATTGAACTTGGATATGGAATTGATGATGAAAATTATTCTGATTACAAGGGAAAAGATGTGAAGGGAAAATTCATTGTTGTTAAGGATGGAATACCAGAAGATGTAGAGGTGGGTGTTTCTTGGGGAAGTTATAGAAATAAACTTACTACAGCGACAGAGCACGGAGCTTTAGGAATGATCACTGTTCAAAGGGAATTTAAGGAGAGAGTAGAACAAATCAGATATTTTGTTCAGAATCCAAAGATGCAGTTACATGATAAGGGAAAACAACAGCATATTTACTCTATCCCAAATTTGTATATATCAGATTCCTTGTGGAATTCGCTTAGGGAAAATAATTCAAGAATTTCCATGAACATAATGACCAATGAAATTATTTCATCTGAAAATGTACTAGGTTTTCTGGAAGGTACGGATTTAAAGGAAGAAATTGTTGTGATCACTGCTCATTATGATCATATTGGTTATGATAATGGTGAAATATGTAACGGTGCCGATGATGATGGAAGCGGGACTGTTTCTTTACTTGAAATAGCAGAGGCTTTCGCAATGGCTAGTAAAGATGGCAAAGGACCTCGAAGAAGTATATTGTTCATGACTGTTTCTGGAGAAGAAAAAGGATTATTGGGTTCTGAATATTATTCTGATAATCCAGTCTATCAATTGGAAAATACAGTAGTGGATCTGAATATCGATATGATTGGAAGAAAGGATAGTTTACATGAGAATGATCAATATGTTTACTTGATTGGTGCGGACAGGATAAGTAAGGATCTTCATTATATCAGTGAACATGTCAATAAGGAACTGATTAATTTTGAATTGGATTATACTTACAATATGGAGGATGATCCAAATCACTTTTACTATCGATCAGATCATTATAATTTTGCCAAACACAATATTCCAGTGATATTTTACTTTAGCGGTGTTCATGAAGATTATCACAAACCTACAGATGACGTAGAGAAGATATTGTTTCCAAAATTGGCAAAGACAGCTCAATTGGTATTTTACACTGCATGGGAGATTGCGAATAGAACAGAAAGACTAAGAAAAAACGCTTAAAACATGAATGAAGAATTTGTAATACTTGTGGATGAAAAAGATCAGCAAGTTGGGTTGATGGGAAAGATGGAAGCGCATGAGAAAGGACTTTTACATCGTGCTTTTTCTGTTTTTTTATTTGATCTTGAGGGGAATTTCTTGTTGCAACGCAGAGCACTAAGTAAATATCATTCAGGAGGGTTGTGGACAAATGCGTGCTGTAGTCACCCAAGAGAGGGTGAAACGACTAAAGAAGCTGCAATGAGAAGAGTTAAGGAAGAATTGGGATTGGATGTAAATGTAGAAGAACAGTTTTCTTTTATTTATAAAAGTCAATTAGATAAAGGACTCACAGAGCATGAATTGGATCATGTTTTCTTTGGGACATATGAAGGTCATATAAATCCAAATCCGGATGAAGTGGCAGAAGTAAAGTATGTAGCACTGGAGGATTTGATAGATGACATGAAGGAGAACCCTAATAATTATACAGAGTGGTTTAAAATATGTTTTGATGAAGTTTTAGAAAACTTATAAAACAAAAAAGGCGGGATTAACACCCGCCTTTTTTTATATCTATTTCAGAGATTATTCGAAATATACTCCGTATCCATCAGAGAAGTTGAACTGAGTAACAGATACTCCGTTGATAGACCAGCTAGCACCGTTTCCATCAGCTTCACCAGTTACACCTAATTCAGTATCGATAAGGTCTGTAATAGACTCTTTATCAATATCTAAGTAATCCAAAGCTCCTTCACAATCGTAGTAGTAATCTAAACTGATTTTAGAAATTACGTTTCCGTCATAAGTAAATTTACCAGAAACACTTAGACCATCATATTCTTCATCAAAAGAATCACCATTTCCAGCGATAGCTTCCATTTCAGATTTAGTTGTCTTTCCTAATTTGATTTTTCCGTTTTTGATGTTTACTAAGAATACATCTGCAAGATCACTCTTCAATGTGAAGATATCACCAACACAGATATCATCTCCGAAACCTTCATCAACTTTGTCGATATTGATGTCATACCCACTTGTAGAGTATGTGTTCAAAGTGATTGTGTAATCAGCTTTTTCCCACTCGTAGTAGCTATCCTCGTTAACATCTGGAGTTCCTAATACCTTTGTCATTTCAGCAACGATATCTTTAACTTCCTGCTTAATTGGATCATAATCATCACCTTCTGAATAAGTATGGAATGACATGTAATAAACCGCGTCATCATCAACACCATAGTTACTCTCAAGACGGTAACCTGTGAACTCTTGCTCAGCAGTCATTTCGAATTCATCTTCTTCAAGACTGTATAATTTAGCTATTTCAGAAGCTGAAGTTTCACCAAGAACGATCTTTCCGCTTTCAAGATCTTGAAGGACCTTCGCAACTTCTGAAGCTCCTGATTTAGCTTCTTTCTTTTCTTCTGTTGTTTCATCGCTTTTTTCTCCACCTCCACAAGATGTGAACGTAACGAAACTACCTGCAAGTAGCAAGGTAGAAACTGTAAGTAATCTTAAATTTTTCATTTTAAATTTGATATTAACTAGTATTTTTAAGTGTGCGCACGAAAGTATTACATTTTTTTGTTTTTATAAAACCCCCAAGAATAAAAATGAGAAATTGAACGGGATATTCGTCTAATTAATCCCCTCAAATGATAAATTAGTCTGACTAATTGATGAACTTAACGGAAAAACCACTTTCAAGGAAAGTAAGTTGAATTTGAAGTTCACTCAATTGCCAGAATAACATTCCATCCTTTTCAATTGGTGATTTTCCTAGAATTTTATTGAGATTAGTAATGAGACCTTTTTTATCAAGTTCGATAAGCTTCTGACTGACAGTGCACTCATATTGAAGTATGGCCTCATGATTACTATAATTTATGGAAACACCAGAAAAACTTTGTTGAAAATTTTGAACGGATGTATAGTCACTAATTAATGAATTAATGGTCTCATTTAGTTTTTCTTTGGCAGCGAACCAATCTCCGACACAAACCGTATTTTGTTCTTGTTGATCCGAGGTAGAAATGACAAGATCAATACCTTCCTCAGGAAAGATCTTCAAACTAATTTCAGTCTTATTATAAGCCCAATATTTTGTGAATAATGTACTTTTAAACGGTTTACCAAACTTATTTTCCAGATCAATAATTAATAGATCAATCTGAGGTTGAGTATCTTCCATTCCTAATGAATCTGTGTAAACAGAAAATTTCATAGCAGTTACCAATTTCTCATTTGTAAAAAATTGTCTTTTCAAGACTGTGTTTGCTATAGATATGGAGTCGATATATGTGGATTGAATATTGAAATATTCAGACACCAGATGAACAGGAAGATCCTTGTCGAAAGAATGAATTTTAACAAAATCACAAAGGTCAATTAAATGGTCAGTTGGAGTAATCAATTCCTTTTTTTCAACAGTAGATTCTGTTGTTTCATTTTGCATAGAACCAGTTTCTGTACAAGAAAGGAATAGACCGGAAAGAAAGAGATATAGAAGTAGTCTTATCATGTGCAATATTACAGACACGAAGATATTAAAACTCACGACTATTATTCTCGTAAATCTGTGATATCACATTTTTAAGAAAGAAGATTGTTTCTAAAACAATATTTTATACTGTCCAATAGGTAAGAATCCTGTCTGATATCTCTTTATAATTTGTTGGCTGGACGCATCATAAACTTGTTGAAATATGTTTTTGTGATTAGTAAGGTTTTGAAAGTTGATGCTCCACTCTTGAGTAATTTTCTTGCCATTACTTTTAAACCCAATCTTAAGGTCGGTTCTAAAATAATCTGCGTATTGCTCAGAATAGGCATGATCAAAATCATAAACCGCTTTGTTTGCTAATTTACTGGCCTCAAGATCAATTGGTATATACCGTTGTCCACCATTTAATGTGCATTTAAAATCAATTACTAGTTTGTTTTTTGCTCTTGCCTCCTGCTTATTTGGATTTAAATGAAACTCTTTTCCGATAAGAAAATTGGTGGTGTAGTTTCCATTGAAAGCAGTATTTCGTTCCACTAGATCACTTCCTTTGTACCTTGATTGGTATAGAGAACCTGTAAAAAGATAATAAAAACCTTGATTTAAGAATCTTTCCAAAGTAAGCTCTAAACCATAGTTGTAACCTGTTCCGTTATTAACTAAAGTGTCGGGAAAAACAAGATCGAAATTAGCTCCGTAGTTCAATGTATTATAAAAGGAACTAACGACTTCTATTGGAGCGTTGTCAATAAGTTGATAGTATAACTCAGTTTTTATTCTGGAATGTTTTCCAAAACTTTGATCATAACCGATTACGAAATGATTGCTACGAATCATTTCCAACTCTCTATTTGGAATATAAGGCTCACCATTTTCATTCAGTACAGTATTTCCATTACTGTCAGTAATTTGCCTGAAGAAGAGCCTATTAGGAGGTAGTTGATTATGCATTCCGTATGCAACCGAAATGGAAGATCTCTTAGCTACTTGATATTTGAATCCAACTCTTGGCTCTAAGGCAAAAGTGTTGTTTAGAAAGAAATATTGACCATGAATACCTGTGTTGAGTGTTGCCTTTTCATTGATTCTGAACTGCCATTGTGCATAGGGCTGCACAAAATAAGTTGCACCTTTATTATCTGTGATATTGTACCAATAAGCGGGATAAACTAGCGTGTCGAAGGAGGGGGGAATAAAAAAGGTGTCCGGCTTGATATGAACACTGTCTTTTAAATTGTAATATCGTCTCTGATTATAAACTCCTATTTTAATGAGGTTTCGCGCGTTTATTTTATTTTGATAGGTAAAATTTAAACTTTGTTTGCCTTCGAGTGAAGTATTCCTGTAGAATGGGTGGTATTCCCCAGTAAAAGAATTAAGTGTGTCGTTGGCAATTTCATTGAATGTTCCATCGATAGAAAGACTGGTCTTTAAAAATGATTTGGAGTTAATGCGGTAGGTGTTCGATATTCCAGCGGCTCCAATATTACTACTAAAGATTAGATCTTCTCCGTTGTCAGCATATAGATTAGGGTCTTCATTTTCACTATCAAGGAATTTAATCTTGGATAAACCTCCTATACCCCAAATTGTAAATTTTCCTTTACTATTGGGAAGGTTGATTTTGAAGGAAAGATCTTGATAATCGGGAACAGAAGTTCCTGTTCCGAAATTTATTCCCATTAATTGAAAGACCTGCAAGGTGGAGTAACGGTAGCTGATTAAGTATGACGAAAACTTATCTTTATTGATAGGTCCCTCTGCCATAAACTCAATACCATTAAACCCTAGTTGACCTAGGAATTCATGCTTCTGGTTGTTACCAGATCTCATTTTGAGATCAAAAACACCAGCAAGTGCATTACCATATTCGGCAGGAAATGCACCGGTCATGAAGTCACTATTGTCAAGAACATTGTTATTGAGAATACTAACAGGCCCTCCGGTGGTTCCATTTAGTGCAAAGTGATTTGGGTTTGGAATATCAATATCTTCAAATCTGAATAACACACCAGTTGGACTATTACCACGAATTACAATGTCATTTCGGCTATCATCAGCTCCTTGTACCCCTGCAAAATTTTGTGCCATTCTGGCAACATCATTTAGGCTCCCAGCATATCTCATACTTTCTTCTATGGAAAAAGTTCTAGCACTTACAGTTGTCATTTCATTTTGTGCTTTTTCTTTTTTATTGTCAGCCTTCACAGTTACTTCATCCATGACGATGCTCTCCCTTAGTTCTATGTTTAGAATTAGTTCTTTACCTGAAGAAAGCTCCAGGTTTGACATGGTTTTGGGTTCATAGCCAACATAGGTAATCTTTAGGTCTATTCTTCCAACAGGCACTTCTTTTATTGCGAAGTTTCCATTAATATCTGTTGCCGCACCATATGTTTCCTCTAGATTGCTGATTAATACATTTGCTCCGATCAAAGGACTCTTGGTATCCATGTCAATTACTGTACCTCTTATATTTTGTGATATCTGGCTATAACCTGGTATTGCGGTTAGAATAATAAAGAGGATATAGAATATTTTGTTCATTTGATTTAGTTTTCTGACAAAGGAAATTCTATTATCAGTTCAAAAATCATTTTTGGTAGAAATGGTAAGGATTTGTGAAGTTTGACAAGATTGTTTTTAAGTTAAACACAAATTTGTTAGAATTAACATTTAATGATATATCGAATCAAATGTGTTTATGTTTGCTCTTGATACGGGTATGACTTTGTCCGGAAAGCTGTCTAAGAAGAGTTGATATCCCTGTGCATTTCCTGATACTTTTTCAATATGGTCAATATTGACAAGAAAGCTTCTATGGGTTTTAATAATTATGTCGTCTGGAAAGATTGCTCTCAAAGAGGCTAGTGATGCGCGAAAGGTTGTTTTTTCAGGTTGATTGTTTAACAAATAATAAATATCACAATAGTTTCCAATGCTCTCGATAAACGCTAACTGATCTAGTGATATCTCAAGAGATTCATTTTTTCCTTGACCAGTTACTAAATAGGTTTTATCTGTTTTGGAGTGAACCTGTGTTGTTAATGCGTTATTTATGTTTTTTGCCTTTTCGGAAAGTTTTTTTTGATGATAATAAAGGTAAAAAGCTACTACCACTATCATTGGAATTACTCCGACTATAAATGTGGCGAAAATTACTTGGAGAAATGTTTTGATATCAAATTCGCTGGAAGGATAAAAGACTTCTCTGCCAACAAAGAAATTTACGATCGCAATAGTAAATAATATACTAAACAACATTAAAATTTCTTTTCCGAACGTCCAAGTTCTTGGGATAAAGATTTTTGGAAAAAGTCTGGTAAGTATATTTGTATAGAAGATTGAAACAATAAATGTAATCGCTGAAAACATGAGTGAGTCTCTGAGCCCATAGGAGACTGTTTCTGCAAAAAATAACGAAGGTTTGAATACGTAAAGGACAAAGAAGACCACGAAAGCAACTGATATGTTTATTATCAGTGATTTTTTGTAGCCATCCTCAATAATAGAGGGATAGGGTTTGGATAAATATCTTAACACAAGTCAAAATTAATAATATTGTACTTTAGCCAAATAATATTTGAGTTATGAAACTTGGAATTCTTGGAGGTGGTTCATGGGCAACTGCTATTGCTAAAATCTTGACGGATAATGGCGTTCAAATAAATTGGTGGATGCGCAATGTTGATCAGGCGGAACATATTAGAAGACACAAGCACAATCCGAGGTATTTAACGTCTGTTGAGTTTCTGGATAATGAATTGGAGATTTGGACAGATTTGGATGCTTTTATTGCGAATTCTGCAGTGATCATTGTAGCAACTCCATCTGCTTTTATTCATGATGTTTTAAAGGATAAAGATTTATCAGGTCACAAAATTATTTCTGCTGTTAAAGGAATTATTCCAGAATTCAATTTGATTCCTGCTCATTATTTCTCCGAAAAGCATAATGTGTCTATGAATGATATTGCAATTGTTTGCGGTCCTTGTCATGCAGAAGAAGTTGCCATGGAGAAACTGTCCTATCTAACAATGGCTGGTGATAGTCTTGATTTTGTTAGGGAAATGGCTAATAAATTTGATGGACGATATATTAGGTGTAGTGTTTCCGATGATCTAGTAGGAGCAGAGATCTCGGCTGTATTGAAGAATGTATATGCGCTGGCATGTGGTATTGCCCATGGGTTAGGATACGGTGATAACTACATGGCTGTTTTAGTTAGTAATGCTATTCAGGAAATAGAGCGTTTTATTGACCATGCTTATCCGCTGCATAGAGACGTAAAGCAGTCTGCATATCTTGGAGATTTATTAGTTACCGCTTATTCTCTTCATAGTAGAAATAGAAGATTTGGAAATTTGTTAGGTAAAGGTTATTCCATTGATGCTGTTAAGCAAGAAATGAAAATGGTGGCAGAAGGGTACTATGCGGCAGCATGTATTAATGAGCTGGCCTTACAACACAATGTTGAATTGACCATTGCAAATTCGGTTTATGAAATTCTTTACAAAGAAGCTTCTCCCAAGAAAGTGTTTAATGAATTGAGTAAAAAGTTGTACTAATTAGAGGTGCTTTTAATGAAGGCTGCCATAAATGTCTGATATACAAGTAAATAAAGAAAACTTTAATAATTCCGTTTTAAGCGTGTTTCGCATTGTTTTTAGGTTCTTCTACCACAAAGGCTGTGTATGCGCTTAAAAACGATTTAAAAGCCTATTTGTTCCTGAATTTCTTGATAAACGTAACTAAACTGTTTGGAAGTACTTTATTCGCAAAATTCACCATTTTATTATAACGTTTCATTTTGCTACTATCGATTCCTTTTCTTTCTGCAAATGTTGTAGTAACTCTTCCCTTGTCTTTTCCTTTAACTTCCTCATCAGGTCTTGATTCAGTATAATAGTAAAGAGCTAAAGATTTTCTACTTCTGCCATCAGGACAAGTCAAAGGGTCAGGGTGACCATGCCATGAATCTCCAGTGGTTGAGAACATGGCCATACGATTAAAAACAGGAAGAATTTTAACTGAGCATTTACTCATGTCCTTCTCCCAAAGCTCGAAATGTCCACCATAGGACTCTTCCCAATCTTTATTGAGGTAAATTAGCATGTTTAGTCTACGATGAAGATCAAGTTTTCTGTGTTTATGAAAGTCAACGTGAATTTTTAAAAACCCTCCTTTTTTTATTTGATGGAACCCACCTCCTTCATAGTATGGGTCTGCTAAGAGAGGCTCTTTAATTCCGGTTAACTCGTTAAGGAAGTCTCTAAACTCCTGAGAATTTAAATACGCTACTAATTTTTTAGTGTTAGGTCCAAATAACTCATCTCCCTTTGTAGCGTGTTTATCTTCATTCGGATTGTTATAATAAATCTGATCTGGTTTCTTATCAAGATCTGGAAATTCTTCAAGTACATTATTTAAAAGATCTTCATCAATGAAGTCGTCAATGGATCCATGAGGAAAAGGTTTTGCGTGTTGATATTTATCGGCATATTTTACTAATAAATCATCAAGGCTTCCGTGCTTTTTGTTTAACATAATAATTACTATTTGTTTGACTTTTTAATAACGTAGATCTGACTAGAATAGGTTCCGTTTTTTGCCTTTAGGTTAGATATTAGACCAAACCAAAATCCTTTGACCAAATTTACGAAACTAAATCCAGAATTTCCAGATTTATATTTTTCGCTTTCTAAACTAATCCAGAAGGCGTCAAACTTCATGGGAATTGTTTCAACGACCTCAAATCCTTCTTGTTTGAACAAATTGTCAATATCTTTTGGTGTGAAGTGATACAAATGAATAGGAAGGTCATATGCAGACCAGAATTCTTTGTATTTGTGTGCATCATAGGAGGAGCAATTAGGAACAGCAATGAATAATGTCCCGTTATCAGAAAGTATGCGTTTAAATTGTCGAATATCTTCCTTTAGATTATAGAGATGTTCCAAAACATGCCATAAGGTTATTGTGTCAAATGAGTTGTCCGGAATATTAGTAACTTCATCAGGCGTGTGCATCTCAATGTTTGATTTATTAGTCGCTAAGTTCCTTGCATCATCATCGGGCTCCACACCTTTTACCTTCCAGTTCTTTTCTTTTACATAGTTCAGAAATACTCCTGATCCAGCACCGAAATCAAGCAATGTTCTTTGGTTAGAATAGCGGTTAATAAGCTTGAATTTTTGAGATAGTGTTCTTTTTCTTACAATGTGAAACAAGAAGTTCACCAGACCTTTTTTTGTTTCAGTATGGGAAATATAGTTTTCAGTATTGTAGTATTCGCCTATTTCATCTTCACTTGGTAGTGGGTTAGTAAAGCGGAACCCGCAAGAAGAGCATTGTTCTATACTAAAAGGGGTGTTGTTAATTCTAAAGTTTTTTGATTGCAGAAAGTGCTTAATCTCTGTTCCCTCACATATCGGACAAGTCTTAATTTGAATCATTTTTACTTTCTTTTTTAAATGTTCCACGTGGAACTATCTTCCTAATTTTATTAATAGAACAGAAATATCACTTGGTTTTATACCGCTAATTCTGGAGGCCTGACCAATTGTTTGAGGCCTAATTTTTTTAAGCTTTTCTTTACTTTCATGAGAAAAAGTAGAAAACATATCATAGTCCATGTCCTCTGGAATTTGAACATATTCCAATCTTTCAATTTTTTCGGCCACATCCTTTTCACGTTCAATATAACCTTCGTACTTAATTAAAATCTCAGCCTGTTCTTCTATTTCTAAATTGATTTGTGGTCTGGATTGCAAATGAAGACTAAGTGCGTTTGAGCCCGATTTCAAGTCGCTTAACCCAACATTCGGCCTACTTAAAACGGTGTTCATCTTTACCTTTTGTTTAATTGGCGCGCTGTCTAATGATTCCAGAATAGGATTGATTTCCTCAGGGATAAGGGAGGTTTCTTTAATGTAAGTTACTAGATGATCTGTTTCAATGATCTTGTTTTCAACTGTTCTTAGACGATCGTCAGAAGCTAGTCCTATTTTGTGGGATAGTTCTGTAAGGCGAACATCTGCGTTATCATTTCTCAGAAGAATCCGATATTCTGCTCTTGACGTGAACATCCTATAGGGCTCTTCTGTTCCCTTTGTAATAAGATCATCGATTAGAACTCCGATGTATGCCTGACTCCTGTTTAGAATGAAAGGTTCTTTTTCCTGAACTTTAAGACTTGCATTTATTCCTGCCATTAGCCCCTGTGAAGCAGCTTCTTCGTATCCTGTAGTTCCATTGATTTGACCAGAGAAATATAGGTTTTCGATAAGTTTTGTTTCTAGAGTATGTTTTAGTTGAGTGGGAGGGAAATAATCGTATTCAATCGCGTAACCGGGTCTAAACATTTTTGCATTTTCAAACCCAGGAATTTTCCTTAAAGCTTTAATTTGCACATCTTCTGGTAGAGAAGTGCTAAAACCATTAATGTAATATTCTATGGTATTCCATCCTTCTGGCTCTGCAAAAATTTGATGTCTTTCTCTATGCGCAAATCGGTTAATCTTGTCTTCAATAGACGGACAATATCGTGGCCCTACACTTTTAATAGCACCATTAAACATCGGACTTCTGTCAAATCCGGTTCTTAGGAGATCATGAACTTCATCATTGGTGTATGTTATCCAACAAGATTTTTGAGTCTTTAGGGGTTGTGTTTCTTTACTAAATGAGAATTTCCCTGGATTATCGTCTCCTGGTTGCTCAAGCATTTTGCTGAAGTCGATGCTTCTTCCATCCACACGAGGGGGTGTGCCTGTTTTCATTCTTCCTGCTTCAAATCCAAGTTCTTCTAAGTCATTTGTTATTCCAAATGCGGCTTTTTCTCCCATTCGTCCTCCACCGAATTGTTTTTCTCCTAGGTGAATAATGCCATTAAGAAATGTCCCGCTATTGAGAATAACAGCTTTGGCTTTGATAGTGATTCCCATCGCGGTCTTGACTCCTGTTACCTTATTTCCTTCTGTGGTAATGCCTGTTGCCATGTCTTGCCAGAAGTCTAGATTTTTCAATCCTTCCAACGTTAGTCGCCAAGTTCTAGAGAACAACATTCTATCATTTTGTGCTCTTGGACTCCACATTGCAGGACCTTTGCTTAAATTGAGTAATTTAAACTGAATGGCACTTTTGTCGGTCACAATCCCTGTATAGCCACCTAGAGCATCGATCTCACGAACAATTTGCCCTTTAGCGATTCCTCCAATGGCTGGATTGCAACTCATTTGACCAATTGTCTCCATATTCATGGTAATCAAAAGTGTCTTTGATCCAAGGTTGGCTGCAGCAGCAGCAGCTTCATTTCCGGCATGACCGGCACCTACTACTATTATATCGTATTCTTGTAACATGATCTTGTTTCACGTGAAACAACTGTAATTAACTGAAAAACAATTGTTTATGTTTAAAACGAACGCAAATTTAGGTAATAATCTTCCTTCTCGCGCATAGTTTGTGCTTCTTTCTTCGATTTATCTTTATATCCACACAAATGAAGCACTCCGTGGATCATTACACGATGTAATTCATCAATAAAGTTTACCCCGAGGGATTTAGCGTTGTCTTGCACAGTATCAATGGAAATGAATAAGTCTCCACTGATCTCTTTTGCTTCGCAATAATCAAATGTGATAATATCTGTGTAATAGTCGTGATTGAGAGACGAACGATTCAAGTCTAAGATATATTGATCTGAACAAAAAATATAGGTGATATCAGACGGTTTTTTACCCTCAGTTTTTATGGTATTATTGATCCACTGGCGAATAGCCAATCGATTTCTAAGATTAAAAGAAATATCCTGCTGATGATAATAGATCATGCTTAATTGTTTGGTGCTCCGTCACTAGCCCAGCATTCGATTACCTGAATCAAGGAGTCTGATAATTTTGGAAGTTGATAAGGCATAGGTGTTTTACCTGGTTCATGATTGATAGCCGTAAGAATACTCGAAATATTTGCTGAAATCTCCCCATGGGTTTCCCAACTCTGCCCATTTGCTTGGTTATTTGCGGAATTATGACAAACAACACAATTGTTGTCAAAAATCGGCTGAACATCAGTTGCAAAAGATTTCGGAATAGAATCACAAATATCCGGCTCTACAACAGGAGCAGTTGGTGTTTTATCCTTTGAACAACTTAACAGCACGGTAAAAATTATTGGCAAAATGAGCCGTTTTTTCATACGTTTGAGTAATAAAGTGAACTAAAATAGCAAAACAAGATGAAAAGGACACTTTTACTTTCATTTTTATTAATAATCCTTGGATTGATTTCTTTCAGAATGAATCCTGTTATGCCAGAGTATTTGAATTTGGTTGATGACGATTTTAGTTCCAATCCTCCGCCAACAACCACAGGCGCTCCTGGTGAGAATAGTTGCACGGATTGCCATGCAGGTTCAACTCTTCCCGCTGCTGGAGTAGTGACATTTAGTTTTTCCGGAGTTAATGACATGTATGTAATTGGACAGTCATATTACATTACAATAGGTAAATCAGGCTCAAGCAAAACAGGATTTGAAATGACCTCTTTGGATGATAATGATCAGGCTGCTGGTAGTTTTACTGCTGGAACAAACTCTCAAATAGTGTCTTTCAATGGAAGAAATTATATCCGACAATCAGCATCTTCGGGGATTAATTCATGGACGTTCACCTGGAATGCTCCGGCTTCTCCATCTGGAGACATAACATTTTATTATGCACTGAACGCAGCGAATGGAGACAATAACAGTCAGGGTGATCAGATCTATTTGGGCTCCAACACCATTACGAACGATATTGCCGGAGAAGTCGAAGAGTCATCCCCTGAAGCGAATGTGATAAATATGACAACAGAATTAGGAAAACTGTCGGTAAATCTTTCCATTCAAAGGGAATCTGATATTTATTTTACTGCTCAAAATTTGGAGGGAAAACAACTAGATTTTCACCATTTCGGAGAGATGATGAAGGGTCAACATATTCTTTATATAGACCTTGATGAAAAGTACTCAGGAGGTCTATATCTATTTACGATTTTTGTGAATAATAAACCATATACCACGAAAATAGCATTCCATAAATAGAGCCTATTTGTCTTTGTAATTCATCCAAATCAAGTAGCTTCGCAGTAAATTAATCAACTGAAGAAAGCATGAATATTCACGAAATTTTGTCGGAAAGGGTTTTAGTTCTGGATGGTGCAATGGGAACCATGATCCAACGGTACAAATTATCTGAAGATGACTTTAGAAAAGGTCATTTTGAAGACCATCCTTATCCCCTGAAAGGCAATAACGATATTTTAGTGTTGACCAGACCTGATGTGATCAAAGAAATTCATGCTGCTTATCTGGAGGCAGGAGCCGATATTCTCGAGACCAATACCTTTGGTGGTACGTCTGTAGCCCAGGCAGATTATCATTTGGAAAAAGCGGTCTACGACATCAATTTTCAAGGAGCTAAAATCGCCAGAGAAGTAGCGGATGAGTATACTAAGAAGAACCCTGAAAAACCAAGGTTTGTGGCAGGTTCAATGGGTCCAACAACTAAACTATCATCCATGTCACCAGACGTTAATGACCCTGGTTACAGGGCAATTACTTTTGATGAATTGGTTGTTGCGTTTGAGGAGCAGGCTACTGGTCTGATCGATGGAGGCGCTGATTTGTTGCTAGTTGAGACGGTAACAGACACCTTAAACGCTAAAGCGGCATTATTTGCTATTCAAAATGTCTTTGAGAAAAAAGGCAAGGAGTTACCAATAATGGTGTCCGGAACGATAACTGATGCAAGTGGCAGAACATTAACGGGTCAAACAACCGAAGCGTTCTTAGTTTCAATTAGCCATATGCCTTTATTGAGTGTTGGCTTGAATTGTGCTTTGGGTGCTGAGGATATGAAACCATATCTAAAAGTAATGGCTGATAAAAGTGAGTTTTTTGTAAGCGCACATCCAAATGCTGGACTTCCAAATGAATTAGGGGCATATGACGAAACCCCGGAAATGATGGCGAGTTATATCAAAGCCTTCTTAGATGAAAATTATGTGAATATTGTTGGTGGCTGTTGTGGTACGACTCCTGAACATATCAAAGCTATTGCAGATGTAGCTGCAAATTACAAGCCAAGGAGAGTGGGAGAGTCTGTATCATTTTAGCGCTTAAATTTAATTTTGGGTAAAAACATTCCCACCTGCTTTTTGTAGTTTATATACTCTTCACCAAATTGCTGTGTTAGTTTTGTTTCTTCCAGCTTTGTTCCGATAAAGATATAGAGGAGGGAAACAATAGCTAAAACGGCACTTTTTAAATAGGGTTGATAAAAAAGAAGACCGATTAATAGGATAATTGTTGCAGTATACAATGGGTGTCTTATGAGTCTGTTTAGTCCTTTTTTAGATAGTCCATGGGCAGGTGAATTACCATTATGAAAGAATTGGTATGTCCCGATAAATTCTCCAAAGTGGTATTGCCTGGCAGCAACAAGTAAAAGAAAGCTGCCAACGATCAAAATGATTAATCCAAGATTTCGTGGTGATTCAAAAATAATCGTATTAGACAACTGTAAATAATAGAAGAAAAGTATACCTAAAAATGCGGTGGATTGCAGCGTGAATAGTAAACGATAAGACTTTGAAGGTATATAAGACTGTAAAAAGCGCTTTACGTTATTTGAGGCCAAAACACTGTGAAAAGTGAAATAAAGAACAAGTATTATGGTAAACGTTACAAGATTCATCGAAAAACAACATTCTATTGTTTCATTAGTTTTCCTGACTCCAAACTTCCGTTTATAAATAGTCGATAGGCATATGCTCCTGTAGATAGCCTATCCAAGCCATTAATGTTCATGGTGTGCATTCCTTTACTGTAATACTCATTACCTGTTGATATTACTTTTTTTCCTGTAAGGTCGTAAACATCCAATTGAACGTTACAACTTATAGGTAAGGTTAGAATAATAACAGGATTATTATTGTTATATCGCAACTGGTGGTAATTCTGAACGCTCGAAATTTCCTCTACTCCAATGGATGCACAATCAAACCCTAATGAAAGTTTTGTGTAAGAGGCTCCTAAAATGGTATCAGATGTTAATTCATTGATACACATCCAGTCTTGCAAGACTGTAGTATACACTTGTCTAAAATCGGTTGTAAAGTTCATGTTTCCATATAGATCCAGATTACTCAAGTCCACATCTGTACCGATGAATCCGTTCCCATTAACTGCAGGGCCAAATAAGATTAAGGGTGCAGCGGTTCCATGATCCGTACCCATGGAAGCATTGTCATTTACTCTTCTTCCAAATTCGGAAAATGTCATGGTTAGTACATTGTTGTCTTTGCCTCCGGCCTGAAGATCATCATAAAACGCTTTTACAGAATCACCTAATTCAACAAGAAGATCAGGATGTCTTGTATCTTGCTGTGCGTGGGTATCAAAACCATCTAGTGTTAGCATATAAATTTTAGTCTGTAGACCACCTTTGATTAGTCTTGATACCAAACTTAAAGAATCACCAAGACCAGTGGGAAAGGAAACAGAATTACTTGCATTGTTATAAGCAATCTGTATTGCTTCAGATTGGTAGTACGTACTGTTGATCATACTTTTCATAAAATCCAACTGATCTTCATAATAGCAGGGTGCATTACCATTTACAGTATAAAGCGATCCCGTTTGTGCAATTTGATAAAGTTGATCTGGATCCACAACATTCATCGCCATATTCAGATCATCTTCATTAAAGAACAGAATGTTACCATCACCACCTATTTGAATGGCTAAAGGGTCAGTTGGTGGGTTGGTGATAAAATCCGGGTTTTGATCCCATAAATATCGACCTAACCAACCAGAGGCATCCGTTTGTCCTATTTGTGCAGAATCCCAAATGTCCGTTGAGGTAAAATGTGAGAGATCGTGGTTTGCATACCCAACGTTCTGAACAACTTTCATTTTACCATTATCCCACATGTCCTTTAGAGATGTAGCATAGTTTGGAACAGAATACATTGTGTTAAGCGCTAGTAAATCAGCCTGATCAATTGCTAGATTAGGACGATAACCAGCATATGTTCCATAGTCAAATACAGGGACAAAAGTGTTGAGGCCATCGTTTCCTCCTTTAAGTCTGATGATAACTAAAATTCTATCGCCAGAAGATTTTAATGCGTTCTGTACTAAAGGGGATGCTAGCAAACTATTGAAAGGCAAAGTTGAAAAGGCAACAGTACCAGCCGTTAGTAAACCAAGATTTTTAATAAAATCTCTTCTTCCAATTCCCTGATTATGATGCTCATCGTGAGCATGTCCGTCCTCCAATCGACTACCTTCAAGGATGTTTTTATGTTTACTCATATTAGTAGAGTTAAGTGCTTAATATTTGGTTACAACAACTGAAACTCAGGTCTTCTAAAGATCCAAAGCATCAGATTATATACTTGTTCAGGAACATACTGAAAGGTTAGGTCCCATAAACCAAGATCAAAGTAGTTTTGAGGAACAGTGGCTTTTAACTCGGTAGTAGCCTGAGAATAATGAGCAGGATCTTCTAAGCCCTTCGGTATAAAAAAGTCAGTAATAGCCTGAGCAACAAAAGCCACATCGTTGGAGTTATTGGAAACATCAATTGCCAACTGACGCATATCTTCCTTATCCAATGCCGTCAAGACATAGCCAACGTAATCATCCAACATTTTCCACCTCTTAGTAATTGATGTACCATTAATCCATGATCGATTACCAGACCATCCTGAAACATCTGTGGGGCTAAATAACTGTTGTCCTTGATCTACCGTTAGCATTCCAACCAACTGGATAACAGTGTTGTCGAAACCATAATTGCTTTCTTTTATTGTTGAAATCAGTACTTCAACAGGACTTTTAATTTGAACACTAATTGCATCGTCCTCAAAAAAATGTTCACTTTTGAAAAGCTCCAATAGGACAGGTTCAAGTTCAAAATTGTTATCAATGAAAGTTTGTGACATTCCATCAATAATGGTTTGATTGGCTAATGGGTGAACAAAATGAGTATATATTTTTGTACAGATATGCTGTGCAATTTCAGTAGGTCTCTCCTGAAAAATTAAGTCGTGCATCCCGTCAAAATCAAAATTTCCTGTTTGTCCAAAAATGGTTTTGCTCCCAGAGTCAAAATGTGCAGCATTGAAACTAATAGGTGCACAATCTTCAGTAACATCAACATAGCCTGTAAGTGCACGAGCAGCTTCTGTAATATCTTGTTGAGTATAATTGTTATTCACACCAAGTGTAAATAGCTCCAAAAGTTCACGTGCATAATTTTCATTTGGATATGCGGCAAAGTTCAACTTTCCATCGAGAAATTTAAGCATAGCCGGGTTTTTCCCTATGTCTTTTGTAAATGTCTGGAAATTACCAAAAGCATTTTGCTGCAGTAGCTTATGATATTCATACATGTAGCTCGGGCACAAATAATCCACAAAACGAGTTACAAAATGATTGTGCCAGAAAAGTGCAAACTTCTCTCGAACACCAGTATCTAACATTTCAGTCAACCACTCATAGTACCAATCAATATATTGTTGAGTTGCCTCGTTCGTAAAATCTGTGTAATCACTATCACTCCAGTTATACCATGATGGTGGTGCCGGTAATGCAGCAGACTTGGCATCGTTGATCAGATTGTCAATCAATTGTCCTGGAGACAGAAGCAATCCAGCTTGAACTTCACTATAATTTGCTCCGAACCCTAGACGTCTGTATACATGTTTCACTCGAAGATCATTCCATGGTTTACTCACATCAGGAACATAAGCAGCAAGCGTACCGCTTGCACAATTCTGTGCCATATAATTGGTTTTTAAAGAGTTATTAAATATAGTGAATTTTTTAAATCAAATGATTTTTTAATAATACTGGTCGTGTGAGATTTTGAAGGTTCTTCCTTATATTTACACATATAAATCTATAACTACATTAATTATGAAAACGGTAAAAACATTTATGTTGGTTGCGCTTGCAGCTTCAATGGCGGCTTGTGGAAACAAAGAAGATGAAAAGACAACAGAGAGTGATTCTGCTCAGGAGAAAAAGACGGAAGAATCTATTGACGTTGTAGAAGACCCAATCGATGATGGGTCAACTATGCCAGCATTGGAGCCTGGTAAATTTCCATTTGACTTTCCGGTAATTGAAAATACAAACGCAGTTGCTGGTGATAATGTCTTTTATGTCAATATGAAGTTGATTATCAATGACTATAATGAAGGTTTAACCTCATTTGGTACGCAATATCTTTTGGGAACATTGTCCGAGGCTGGTCAAAAGGAATCAAAAGTTGCATTTGTAGGTGATGAGATTATTCCTAACTCTGGGATAATAAAAATTCCAGCGAACGAATCAGTTAAAGTGGGTGATATTGTAGCCGGAAAGTGGGCTGTGAACATGACTAGAGCGATCATTACGGATGTTTCCAACCCGAATGAACCAAAAGCTTGCTTTATTGGATTAGATTACGATAATCCAGCTAAGGCAGAAGATGGTCAAACTGGAATTGGTCAATATGAATACACGCTAAAACAAGGTGAATTCATTAAGATTAGTGAAGCATATGCTCCTGCTTCTTGTTGCGTATATAAAAACGAAAGTGGAGATTACAAATTGATGAATGTATTCAGAGCAGAGGGAGACAAGGTGTTGGGAACAGTATTTACTAGCTTCGAAGCAGTGCCGAAGGCAAGTTGCACGCCAATTCCTTTGAAACCAAGTTACAAGGTTGGAGATGTAGTATACGCTCCTTGGGTTGGTACGATGTCTAAGGGAAAAATTACTGAAGTGAATAAAAAGCTGGGGAGATATAATGTGAAATTTGATGAAGACTATCAAGGAGAATCTATGATTGCTTTTGGAGAAGTCATCGATCAACTTCCTTAAAGATTAAAACAAATTACCGAATCAATGGGGTATAGACATAGTCTCTACCCCTTTTTTTGCGCCTTTCTTCTCAACTTATGAGGTTCTCTGCCTTTAGGAAAAACTTTGAAAGAATAAAACAACTCAATATCAAGTTGAATTCCATTGTCTTTACTAATTTTGCTGTTCTTAACAGTTTACAATATAGAAATGGAAATTCCAAAAATCTACGAAGCCAATAAATCGGAAGCAAAATGGTATAACTACTGGATGGAAAAAGGGTTCTTTAACTCTACTCCGGATGATAGAGAGGCATATACCGTGGTCATTCCTCCTCCTAACGTTACTGGGGTATTGCATATGGGGCATATGCTGAATAATACGATTCAGGATGTTTTGGTGCGTAGAGCTAGGATGCTCGGGAAAAATGCTTGTTGGGTACCAGGAACAGATCATGCTTCAATTGCGACTGAGGCTAAAGTGGTAGCAAAACTGAAGGCAGAAGGAATAAACAAAGCAGATCTTTCCAGGGATGAATTCTTAGAACATTGTTGGGAATGGACTAGAAAGCATGGCGGTATTATTTTAGATCAGCTAAAAAAACTTGGGGCATCATGTGATTGGAATAGAACTCATTTCACCATGGATGAAGGCTACTACAAATCAGTGATTCAAGTGTTCTGTGATCTCTACGAGAAAGATAAAATATACCGAGGGGTACGAATGGTTAACTGGGACCCACAGGCGCTAACCGCTTTGAGTGATGAAGAGGTAAATTACAAGGAAGTAAATTCTAAACTTTATTATGTAAGATATAAAGTTGAGGATACAGACGATGAGTGGATCACAATTGCAACAACTCGTCCAGAAACCATATTGGGAGATACTGCTATCTGTATTAATCCAACCGATGACAGATATAAACATCTTCATGGAAAGAAAGCAATAGTTCCTGTTGCTAACAGGGTAATTCCAATTATTGCGGATGAGTATGTGGATCCAGAGTTTGGAACAGGTTGTTTGAAAATTACACCTGCTCACGATCCAAATGATTATGAAATTGGAATCCGTCACTCCTTAGACACAATTGATATTTTCAATGACAATGGGACGTTAAATGATAATGGCGGTATATACGCTGGTTTGGATCGTTTTGAAGTTAGAAAGAAAATTGCAAAAGATCTTGAAAACCAAGGGTATCTCGTAAAAATGGAAGATCATATCAATAAAATTGGTTTTTCGGAAAGAACAGATGCTGTGATCGAACCAAAATTGTCTCTCCAGTGGTTCTGTAAAATGGAGGAATTGGCTAAACCTGCCTTGGAAAATGTAATGAATGATAGCATTCAATTTCATCCAGCCAAATTCAAGAACTCTTATCGTCACTGGATGGAGAATATAAAGGATTGGTGTGTCTCTCGTCAATTGTATTGGGGACATCAGATACCTGCATATTATTACGGAAAAGGGATCAATGATTACGTAGTAGCTCCTACTATTGTGGAGGCTCTTTCTAAAGCGAAACAAGCTACCGGTAATGATAAGCTAACCGTTCATGACCTGAAGCAGGATGAGGATGTAATGGATACTTGGTTTTCTTCTTGGTTATGGCCAATTGCCGTTTTTGGAGGTTTTGATGAAAAAGGAGACAGATCGGAAATTGACTATTATTATCCAACCAATGATTTGGTGACAGCTCCTGAAATCATGTTTTTCTGGGTTGCCAGAATGATCATGGCTGGGTACGAGTACAAAGGAGAGCTTCCTTTTAAAAATGTATACTATACTGGTATAGTGCGAGATAAATTGGGTCGCAAGATGTCTAAGTCATTGGGTAATAGTCCTGATCCTTTGATGCTCATTCAGAAATATGGTGCAGATGGTGTTCGTGTCGGAATGTTATTGAGCAGTCCAGCTGGTAATGACTTACCATTCGATAGTGCTCAATGCGAGCAGGGAAGAAATTTCTGGAATAAAATGTGGAATGCCCTTCGACTGATTAAATCATGGGAAATTGCTGATTTTGAACAACCTGAATATGCTAAAGTTGGTATAGATTGGTTTAGAAGTAGATTGAATGCTACACTAGCAGATATCAACAAAAGCTATGATCAATTCAGAATTTCGGAGGCTCTGATGTCTACGTATAAGCTGATCTGGGATGATTACTGCTCTTGGTATCTAGAAATCATCAAACCAGGATATCAGCAACCGATTGATAAAAAGACCTATGAAGAGAGTGTTGAATTGTTCGAGAGTTTATTAAGGATCGTACAACCTTTTACTCCTTTCATTGCTGAGGAGATCTGGCATTTGATCAGAAAAAGAGAAGAAGGAGATTGTGTTATGTTGGCTGAATGGCCTGTTGCTGAAAAGTTTGATGAAGCAAAGTTAAAAGCCTTCGATCTAGCGGAGGAAGTGATAACGAACATTCGAAATATTCGAAAGCAGAAGAACATTGCTAACAAGGTAGAGATCGAATTAATGATCAAAAAGAACGAGGAATTTGATAATTCTTTCGATCCAATGATCCAAAAGATCGGGAATATATCCAAGTTGGAGTATGTATCTGATAAAGTAGAGAATGCGTTTTCATTCATCGTAAAGTCAAACGAGTATTTTATTCCATTTTCTGAAGATATCGATGTGGAAGCCGAAATTGAAAAATTGAAAGAAGAATTGGCTTACACGAAAGGTTTCTTGGCTTCGGTGGAGAAGAAATTGAGTAATGAAAAATTCGTAAGCGGTGCTCCTGCTGCGGTAGTAGATGTAGAGAAAAGAAAACAGGAAGACGCATTGAACAAGATCAAAGTGATTGAAGAGAAGTTGAGTTCTTTTGCGTAATATTGATGATTAAAAATAGGATAAAATGAAAAAGTTATTTGCGGCATTTATTGTTTTTATTGGCGGAATAGGTGGATTCCATTCGCAAAACATTGAAATAGGTTATTTGTCCTCTCAAGGAAGTTGTGATGGGATTGCTATTTTAGCGGATTCTACATCTTTTTCCTCCTGGAGTTGGATAGATACGGATTCTATCACGGTATTACAGACAGGAGGAGGAACTATCTCAGGGCTCTGTGCAGGTACCTATTATTTAAATTACACAGATACTGTTTCTAATACGGTTTCGTTCACAATCCAAACTGATCCTTGTATTGGTTTTAGTGTGTGGCTGGATGCAATCTCTGAATCGATACCTGGTTCGTGTGATGGGGTGGCTTCCCCTCAAATAACGGGAGGTACATCACCTTTTAATTATCAATGGGGAGTTGTATCTGGAAATCAAACAACATTTACTGCAGTAGACTTATGTTATGGATGGCATTACTTGGAAGTAACAGATGCAAATGAATGCTCTTTGTTTGATTCTGTTTTTGTTGATGTCGATACGAATTTTAGTTCGTGCATGGCATTTTTCTACCATTATTTGAATGACACAGGAGCTGTTGAGTTTTATAATTATGGTACTGCAGGATCAACTTATTTATGGGACTTTGGAGATGGAAATACATCTACAGAGGCTAATCCTGTTCATGAATATGTTACTCAGGGACAATATATTGTGAACTTTACGATTACGGATTCTACAGGTTGTTATATGACGATGGCAGATGATGTGAGCTCGATTCCTCTGACAAGTTGTAACGCCTATTACATTTCAATTAATGATTCGATTGATCAGAATCTTTTCTATTTGGTTAATTTGACAACAGCCGTGGATTCTGTTAGTTATTCGTGGGATATGGGTGATGGAACTGTAATTAATAATGAGAATCCTATCCATACCTTTTCTGGAAATGGACCATACATGATATGTTTATCTATAGTTGATGGAGATAGTTGTACAAGTACATATTGTAGAAATGTTCAGTCATTTGCGAAATCAGAAGGAATTAGAGTTCAGGTTGTTGCTCCGGGTGAAACATACGCAGTATACGCTTCTGTTGGAAATATGGAAGACTTAACTCATTTGGAACTTTATCCAAATCCAGTGGTTGACATGGTAAACTTCGATCAATCAATAGAAGTAAAGGAGATAAGAGTTTATTCAATTGCTGGGGAGCTTGTGTATAGATCATTTTCAAACGATCATTCTGTTGATATTTCAACACTACCAGAAGGAATATACGTTTTTAAGGCGGTGTTATTAGACAATACTTCAGTAACCAGAAAGTTTGTTAAAAGGTAAACAAACCAAATTGAAATATTAATTTCTCCTACTAGACGTGTACACATGAAAACTCGTTCGTACATTATGGGCGTTGTCGGAATTCTCTGTCTTTTAGGGGTTTTATAATCAGACAGAAAATAAAAACTTTCCGAACGGAATTAGAAATACTTTCTGATCTTCCAGAAAGTGATTCAGTTGCGAATGAGAGATTTTACTACTTGGAGCAGGTTGCTAATTTTGATCTTTACAGCAAGGTTCTTTTGATTGCAGGAGGGGTATTTCTAATTTTAGGAATAATACTCTTCTTTATCAGAAGGAAAAAAGTAGCAGGCAACTAATCAATGCTGAATGTAACTCTAGATTGATAATCTGAGTTCTCATCATATATCCAGGACTCTGCACTTGTCATAAAAAAGGTGGTCAATGAACTAGGATTCTTCATTAGAATGAATCCTATTGCTTGGGTCGTTGATCAGTCAATAATGGAGCAAAGTATTAGCTAGGGTTTATAAGCGCGTTCAGATTACTTTTATACGTTCTTCCTATTGGTATAATATCTCCGTTTGACATGTGTATCTGATTACCGGAAATCTTATAGATGTGGGTCTTATTAATCAAATACGATTTGTGTGTTCTGATAAAACCTAAAACGGAAAGCCTTTCTTCTTCTTTAGATAAGGAGCCATATACAATAAGCCTATTGTCTGAAAGTTGATATTTTAGATATTCTCTCAAACTTTGGAGGTAAATCACTTTTTCAGCGAGCACCTGATGTAAATCACCGTCTGCTTTGATCATTAAGTTATGGTTTTTACTCGAAATGTCAATCCGTTTTGCTGATGCATTAAAGAAACGATGAATAGATTCGGTGAACCTTACGAAAGAAATGGGTTTCAAAAGGTAATCTAAAGCATTTAGATCAAACCCTTGTATGGCATATTCACTATAAGCAGTGGTGAAGACAATTTTTGCTTTTTTTGGAACAAACTTAGCCAAATCCACTCCATTCATGGTTGGCATTTCAATGTCTAGGAAAACAAGATCCACATCGTTGTTCTTGAAAAACGACAAAGCTTCCATAGCATCATTGAATTTAGCGATCAAATTGAATTGCTCAAATTTTTGAAGGTAATTTTCGATGAGGTCGGCTAAAAGATATTCATCATCTACTATAACAACGTCAAATTTTTTCATGTATGGAAATTTCAATAGTTACAAGGTAAGAATTGTCTTCTTTCGATAGTTGAAGTTTATGTTGGTTAGGATAATGTGTTTCCAGCCTTTGTACAAGATTCTTAACGCCAAATCCGGATTGAAGATTCCTCTGAGGAATTTTAGTGTCAGAGGTTCTACTATTTTCGCAAGAAAGGGTCAATAATTCATCTTTTAAGCATAAAGAGATTTGTATGAAACCTCCATTAAATACATTTCCGTGTTTGTAGGCGTTTTCGATTGTGCTAATAAACAACAATGGTTCGATCTCCATCGTTTCATTGTCTATTTCAAAATCAAAAGAAACATTAAGCTGTTCTTTCGCTTTGATTTGATGAAAATCAATGAAGCTTTTAATAAACTCAATTTCTTTTTTGATGGGCACCAGTGGTTGTTGACAATCATAGAATGTATACCTCATCAGGTCGCTAAGCTTTTCAATCAATAAAGGCGTTTTCTCAGAATTGATCATCGCTAGAGAATGTATGCAACCAAGCGAATTAAATAAGAAATGAGGGTTAACTCTGGACTTTAGAAACTCAATCTCCATTTGTTTTTTCTCAAGTTCGGTCTTGTGTTTTTGTTCTTTAACTTGATTTAGGTGCAAAAAGATCAAATACGCCACAGTAACCCCGGATATGATAAGCGAGGTCATGAATTTTGTGAATAGAAACTTAATAGCTATTTCATTTTGAAAACCTAGCCCAAACCCAAAGAAAAGACCTTCCAACCAATAGCGAAAAAAAGTAAATAAGAGAGTTATGATCACAAATACAACCCCCTGCTTGAAGAAGGTAAAACCTGCCTTTATTTTGATGATCTTAAATAAGAGAAATGATTGAACAAATAGAAGCAAGACATCGGTAAGAGAAGAGATTATCAACCAATTTAGATCATCATAAACTGCTGTTCGCAAGTAGGTAGCAGCAGTTAAGATCAACAACCAATATATTATGATCAATCCTCTTAATGATGTCATGTTTTAAAAGTAATCATATTCATGGCTGCCTGAGTTATTTTTCAATCAAAGGGCTGTTTTTTCAATCAATGAATAAAATGACAGAAGTTCTAATAGAAGAGTCGTTGATTGAAAAATGTAGGGTGTTGGTTGAATAACTTTTGAAATGGAGTTGAAGAGCCTGAATTTGGTGGCATGATTGATGCGCTTAACATATCGTTTATGTCACTATGGATATTAGTTACAGGCTTTCTAATAATCCGATTTGTCTTTTTTGCTTTTGGGAGTTATTCTTTGTTTTATAAAGGAAGAAACCAAAGATGGATTAGTAAAAAAATTCAAAAGAAGTTTCCTTCCGAAAAAATGATCAAATTCGAGATTAGGAAATCGTTTGTCAATCTTATAGCCCTAGGTCTGCTATCGTCCTTAGTTCTTCTTGAAATTAGATTTGACATGGGGTTTATTTATAAAGACTTTCAGACATATGGTTGGGGGTATTTTGTAGTGAGTCTAGTAGTGTTGATAGTTATTCATGACACCTGGTTTTATTGGACGCACAGATTGATGCACTTACCTAAGTTCTATAAATGGACGCATAGTGTTCACCATAAATCAACGAACCCTACCCCTTTTTCTTCCTTCTCCATGGATTGGACAGAGTTACTCATTGAATTCGGTATTTTTCCTCTATTACCGTTCTTGCTACCGTTGAATCCTCTTGCAATTTCGGCCTTTGCCTTTTTGGCTTTCTTATTCAATATTATAGGTCATCTGGGATACGAAATATTCCCGGAATGGCTACTAAAATCAAAGGTTGGTGGTTGGATAAATAGTAGTACAAAACACAATATTCACCATGCTCGATTCAATTATAACTACGGATACTATTTCACTTTTTGGGATAGAATAATGAACACATCTTATAAAATAGAAAACTATGAAAAGTAAAAGAACAATTTCGGTGATGATGATTGCTTTCATCTTTGCCGTATCTTCTTGCAAAAAAGAGGATGAACAAGAGAAAACTGTTTCTGAAGAAGAGACATCAGAAGTAGTTGCAAAATCAATGGAATCCAGTAATTCTGGGTTAATTGAACAAATTGAAGAGTCTGTTCAGATGGCTAATGTGGCATTGCAAAATCCAATTTGTGCCCTTCAATATGATTCCACAATACAGAAAACATATACCTCAACAAGTAGAACACTTGACTATACCTTTAACTGGGGATATCAAGTAAATTGCTCAAATAATGTTCCTTCTGATGTTACTTTCAGCTATAATTCATCGGGAAACTATTCGTCTTTAAGAATGGATGCGGATGATGAAGCCACCGGGTCTATAGTTTTAACCCAACTGTTGAGTAGTCAGAGTAGCTACATGGCAAACATAAACTACGAAAGAATTGGAAATCAAGAGTCTAATTTTGGTAATAACAGTACTTTTTCGAGCACACTTACTATTACTGGTTCAAATATAGAAGTGGATAAAACGTCTTACGAGATTTTAGGAGGATCTGCGAACTTTACCATTTCAGGAAGCAGAGACAATGGAACAAATTATAGTTTTAGTGGAATGATCCAATTTTTGGGAGGAGGTTCTGCTACTGTCAGTTTCAACAACGGAAATCAATACACAATTTCAATATAATCATTATGAAAAGAACAATCTTAATCTTATTTACTGCTTTATGGGTCGTATCTAATAATGCACAAACAACTCCAGAGGAGAGGTTTTCTACTTTAAAAGAGAATTACAAAATTGTTTTAGATAAATTGGAAGGAGGAACACTTACACTCGATGATGAGAATTATATGATGTGTAGAAAAATGTTCAAGAACATCAATAGCTATGACAAATATACTACTATGAAATTAGAGGAGTTTGTGGAAATAAAGGAGGGTTTTGATCTGATTAAGCCTCAATTGGAGTTTGGAATGAGTTTTTTAAGTGAGTCTTCCACTAGTAAAAAGGCAATGGAGTTTTCAACTGGGAAGAGCATGTTTTTACACCTCAAGACGGGAAAAACAACGATTGAAGAATCACTCCGGCCTCATCCAGATCATTTAGACCATAAGGTATTAACCCTCTATTTTGAACATGAAATAGCGGGTACATCTATCATCCACATTGATATACCAAAAGATAAATGGTCAGAAAAAGAATACATACTGGAAATACCGCTCCAGTTAGGTAATTCTTTATATAGTGAACTGTATTCTCAATTGGGCAGTCTTGAAAAAGGAAAGCACGATTTTACACTAATCTTACCAAGAGGAGAATATGCCTATTCAATTAATAAAGCAGTTCCTAGAATTGAGATTCCTTTTGTGCTGACAGTTCAAGACGATTCTTTTAAAACTTTTAAAAACGAAAAATCTCAAGGAGACTTCGAAAACACAGTTTTGGAAAAATCAGTACTATCAGATCCTGATTTGGAGTTTATGTTAATATCAATTTTCCTAAATGACCATGAAAATTTTAATGTCAAGCAAATCAGTATTCTTGAAGATTGGTATGAATTAAAAGATCAAGGCAGATTAACCTATATGAAAATGAATACAGTGTTTGGAGTAAAAGGAGATGATGGGAAGTGCTATAAAGTATATATTGACTTTGTGCAGGAGAATACGTCAGATGTAGGGGTGAAGTTAGGGCCAATAAAAATTCTGTACACTGGAGCAAAAGAAAAGTATATTCCGATGCCTTGCGAGAATCTTTAAATATTTTGGATGTTGAGAAATCGCTTGTCTTTATTTTAGACGGGCGATTTTGTTTTTGTTATTAAACAAGCTAAACAGTTATACAATTGTTGGTTGTGTAAATGTTACTGCCGGGATATATTCGGAAAGCTTCTGTCAGTTTTTAACTTTTATTTTATTTCTTTGCAAAGACTTTATGGAACTCTAACTCCTTAATAAGTGCTTGCGTATGGCTGAAAATTTGGTAATTGTTGAGTCGCCCGCCAAGGCGAAAACTATAGAAGGCTACCTCGGAAAGGGGTACATTGTGAAAAGCAGTTTTGGACATGTAAGGGATCTTCCAAAAAAGGGAATCAACATTGACATTGAAAATAACTTCTCTCCTAAGTATGAGGTTACTCCAGATAAGAAAAAAGTAGTAAAAGAGTTAAAAGACCTGAGTAAGAAAGCCAATATGGTTTGGTTAGCAACGGATGAGGATCGTGAGGGAGAGGCAATATCATGGCACTTAGTAGAAGCATTGGGGCTAACCCAAGACAAAATCAAGAGAATTACTTTCAACGAGATTACAAAAACGGCTGTTACTAGAGCTATAGAAAACCCTAGAACGATCGATGTTAATTTAGTAAATGCTCAACAGGCAAGAAGAGTTTTAGATCGAATAGTAGGGTTTGAGTTGTCTCCAGTTTTATGGAAAAAAGTTAAGCCATCATTATCTGCGGGAAGGGTACAATCTGTTACCGTAAGACTGATTGTGGAGAGGGAAAGAGAGATCCAGAGTTTTATTCCAACTAGTTCGTACAAAGTATATGCTTATTTTCTAGCTGGAGGAAGTTCATTCAGAGCGGAATTGCCAAGTAATTTTGAAACAGAGGCAGAGGCAAATTCATTTTTAGAGAAATGTAAAAACGCCAAGTTCTCAGTAGAAAATCTAGAGAAAAAACCTGGCAAACGTACACCAGCAGTTCCCTTTACAACGTCTACATTGCAACAGGAGGCAAGTAGAAAATTGGGATTCAGTGTTTCCAGAACAATGTCTGTAGCGCAAAAGCTTTACGAGAGCGGTAAGATCACTTACATGAGAACTGATTCTGTAAACCTGTCGGACTTCGCTTTAGCAAATGCAAAAGAGGCTGTGATTAAAATATTTGGTGGAGATTACTGCAACCCAAGAAAATATCAAAACAAAAATGCAAATGCTCAAGAAGCTCACGAAGCAATAAGACCTACTGATTTTTCTGTTCAAAGCGCTGGTTCTGATAATGCAGAAAAGAGATTGTATGATCTAATTTGGAAAAGGACAATTGCTTCTCAAATGAGTGATGCGGAATTAGAAAGAACAAAGATTACAATTGACATTTCTTCAAGCAATGAGAAGTTTATTGCAACGGGGGAGATTATAAAATTTGACGGGTTTTTAAAGGTCTATTTAGAAGGCACAGACGATGAGGATCAGGATGATAACGAAGGTTTGTTGCCAAAGATGGAAATAGGTGAGGAGTTAAAGAATCAATCGATCACTGCTACTGAAAGATATACTAGACCCAAAGCAAGATATACTGAAGCTTCTTTGGTAAAACAATTGGAGGAGAAGGGAATAGGTAGACCTTCTACTTATGCACCAACAATCTCTACTGTTCAAAAAAGAGGATATGTTGAGAAAAAAGATATCGAAGGACAGGAAAGAGAGTTTGTCTATCTGGAATTGAAAGAAGGGCAACTTAAAAGAAAAGTTCAGAAGGAAACATACGGAGCTGATAGAAATAAGCTGATTCCTACGGACATGGGGATGGTGGTCACTGATTTTTTAGTGGAGAATTTTAATAGGATACTTGATTACAATTTTACGGCAACGGTAGAAAAGGAATTCGATGATATTGCAAATGGATTAATGGAATGGACCAAAATGTTGGACAAATTCTATAAACCTTTTCATCACAATATTGAAGACACTTTAGAAAATTCTGATCGAGCCACCGGAGAGAGAGAACTTGGTACTGATCCAGTTTCTGGAAGACCTATTATAGCAAGAATTGGACGTTTTGGTCCGATGATTCAGATTGGAAAGCAGGAGGATGAGGAAAAACCGAAATTCGCTTCGCTTAAGTCTACTCAAAGTATTAATTCAATTACTCTGGAAGAGGCGCTAGATTTATTCAAACTACCTAAAGATTTAGGAATACACGATGGATTGCCCGTTTCTGCAAATGTTGGGCGTTTTGGGCCTTACGTAAGACATGGAAATTCTTTTGTTTCGATTCCAAAGGGAACAGATCCTTTAGACATTACTTTGACAGAAGCAATAGAATTAATTGAAACAAAAAAACAGGAGGATGCAAATAAGTTCATAGCTGAATATGAGGATCCTAGTGGAACTATTCAAGTGTTAAATGGAAGATATGGTCCTTATATTAAGCAAGGAAAGAAGAACTTTAAGATCCCTAAAGATAAGGATGCTAATACACTGTCCAAGGAGGATTGTTTGCACATAATGGCAAATCAACCAGCACCAAAAGGAAGAAGAAAAAAGTAAGGAAATGAATTTGGATATTTATTTTCAGCCACTAGAGCCTGGCAATTATATTGACGATATGCTTGGTGATCTTACTAGTTTCTATGATCAAGATGGTTTTCCAGAAATTGATAATGCTGACATTGCAATATTTGGAGTAAAGGATTCAAGGGGTGCCGGTGGTACTGACTTCAATGCAGCGCCAGATGTGATACGAAGACAGTTGTACACATTGTTCCATCATCAGCGTAAAATAAAAATTGTAGATCTAGGTAATATTGTATCAGGGAATAGCATAAATGATACCTATCATGCAGTGGCTGATGTAGTGAGAGAATTGAATAAGAAGAATGTATTCACAATTATTTTGGGTGGATCTCAAGACATTACATATGGGAATTACTTGGCCTATGAAAAGCTCGAGCAAACAGTTAATCTTGCGGTAATTGATGATTCAATTGACCTTTCCGAAAATGAGGATGAAATAACAAACAAGAACTTTCTTTCTAAAATAATTATTCACCAACCTAATTACCTCTTCAATTTTAGTGCGATAGGATATCAGACCTATTTTGTAAATCCCTCCGTAAAACAGCTGATGGAAGATCTTTTTTTCGATGCTTACCGTTTAGGAGAGATTCAATCGAGTGTAATGAAAAGTGAACCGATTATTCGTAATGCAGATATTTTAAGTGTTGACGTGAGTGCGGTAAGATATGCTGAGCTTAACGGAAAGAGGTCATCTGGACCGAATGGTTTTTATGGAGAGGAAATTTGTCAGATGATGAGGTATGCGGGCATGTCTGATAAACTTTCGAGTATTGGTTTCTATGAGTATTTTTCTGAAAACGACAAGAACAACTCGGGAGCTATGCTTGTAGCTCAAATGATTTGGTGTGTCGTTGATGGATTTTGTTCTAGAAAGCAAGATTATCCTTTTGGGTCAAAGGATTCTTATACTAAATATCGGATTCATCTCGAAAATACAGACCATGAATTAGTATTCTATAAAAGCGATAAAAGTGATCGATGGTGGATGGATGTTCCGTACCCACCTAATCAAATATTAAAATTTGAGAGACATCATTTAGTTCCGTGTAATTATGATGATTATAAGGACTCTAGCGAAGGTAAAATACCAGACCTATGGTGGAAGACATATCAAAAGTTAAACTAATAAAAAAGGGGCTTATTTAAGGCCCCTTTTTTATTTTCATATTTCAATTTATTCTACTCTACAAATACTGTAATTGTCCCGGCTTCATCTTTAGATCCACCATCCCATTTCATTACATAGTAGTAAACACCATCACTAACTGGTTTTCCATTTCTTTTCTCACCAGCCCAGGTATTATCATAAGTCTCTGTTTTATAAACTACACGCCCCCATCTGTTATAGATGATCAGGATAACATCATCATAAACTTCTGCATAACGAGTGTAAAAAGTCTCGTTTACATTATCTCCGTTCGGTGTTATTACATTTGGTACTGCGCACGATTCAACAACTAAATTAATAAAGGCAGAATCAGACCCGCATGAATTTAAAGCCACCAACGTGTGTATTCCAGGGTCAAAACTCTGTGCAGCGGTATCCGTTGAGATTAACGTACCGCTTGGTCCAAACCATTTATAATTCTCTCCCCAATTAGAATAAGTGTAAAATTGAGCAGTATCATTTTGACAAATAGTATCTTCTCCATAAAGGATTGCAACAGGTTCACTAATAAAAGTTATCGTGGCACTTACAGTATCATTACAAACATTGTCGTTGAAGTAAATTGTGTATTCACCATCTTGTGAAGCAGATACATTTGGATTGATAAAAGTATTGTTCGGAGAGAATGAAATGACAGATGGATCACTTGAGAACCAAGTTCCTCCGCTTACTCCTCCTTGCGAAGGTACATATGTGTTAGAAAACTGGAAAGTAGTACAAGTTGTGTCACCAGGAATTATAGTTGGACCCTGAATAACCTCTACTGTAATGGTTGTATCATAAGAACACCCATAATTATCTTCTACCTGGAATGTGTATCCATGAGTACCGATTGATGTAGGAACGACTATAATGGCGGTATCTGTTTCTCCCCAAAGAATTGTCGGATCCGGTTGCCACATTTCATCTACGATAGTTGGCGCGTAGGTCTCGTTGTTTGGATTCAAGTTGGCAGCAAATGTAATTCCCCAAGAGCAAATCCAACCATCATCGATACCAAGATTATCTCTTACAACTAATGTCCAGTTTCCGTTAATAGGACATCCCGCTAATGCCGAAAGAAACGATTCTTCTGGATTATATGTGCCTGGTTCAACCATACTTCCTGTGCTAGGCCCTGATGCAGCTACGGTATTATAACCATTAACCCATGCCGGAAGTGCACTACCATCTTCTGAAAAACAATATTCTTCACATACACCAAGAGAGGAACCGCTATCATTAGCTCCCCCAAGGTAAGTTCCACCACCACCAAATCCACCTGCAACAAGACCATTACCAGTGTATGAATTAAAGATCACAACATCCTGACCATTAGGACATTGTAACATCATTTCCAAATCGCCTAAGAAGGAGTGCTCCATACTTATACAAAGCTCTACCAAGTCACCTGCATTTTGAAGTGTTGACCCTGCAGGAAATCCGGAGATCAAGATATCTGTTTGATAGTTCTGTCCTGATCCGTCAGGTAAGAATAATTGGTTTCCAAAGATCCCGGGAATTGTAAATCCTGATGATACAGCATCTACACCGGCAGTATCTCCAGGAGTAATACCTCCAACTAATTCTGAATATTGACCCAAACAAATGTTTGGTTCAGCAGCTTCACATGTAGCAAAACTTGGAATAGTAGAAACTCTGATTTTTGAAGTTAAAATGTCAAATTGAGTTTGAGAGTCTGTAACTCTCATTAAAACAAAATAACCGTTTCTGGATGTAGGGGTAAACCAAATGGTGTCACCAGTCATTGTTGTTCCATCACTGAATTCCCATTCAGTGGTGTGTCCTGTTCCATAAACCGATTGATTATATCCTCCACCAGCATCTGCTCCCATAGAACCGCCAGGTTCATATGGATAAACAGTTTTATTAACAAACATAATAGAGTCACCCAGACAAACATTCACATAACCTGAATCAGGTAAAGCACCTGTGATCAATCTGTTAGTCATGTCATCTATAATATCTCCTGCTCCATTTGCTTCTCCGGCACCGATATAAGCCCCACAATGAAGTTCCATTGGTTGCCATGGTGTACCACAAGAAACATTTGCCTCCCATCCAGTTCCAGTACCTGCACCATCACTAATAAACTCAACGGTAAGACATCCCGAGGTATTTGCCCAAGATGCAGTAGTTACACCAGCTGAAATTCCAGAAGGGTGTGTCGAAGAGTTTGCAGATACTAGTAATGGGCTCGCTGTAGTTGTACCATCGTATACATTTACAAAATCTGTAGCATCTACATCCCAGGTAAATCCGGCATTAGTACCAAAAAACAAGGTGATTTTACTTCCTCCGGCATCCGGACAAAAAGTAATAACTTCGTTTTCGTTATTTCCATAGTTGGAACCGGATCCTCCAGTATCATAAAAATTAGGAGTAGAGTTATCCAGGAAAGAAGTGGCGCAATCACAAGGATTACTCACTCCTCTGTCAGGATCTGATACAAGTATCTGAGCATGAGCAGAAAACCCAAATAATGAAATCGTTAAAAGACTAAATAGTTGTTTCATGGTTTTCTAAAGTTCTTTTTTAATTAAAGTTATCGGTTTGATCATCAACATTTTATTTGTTCCAAGAAGTTTGAAATATTGGTATTCATCCTCTTTCAAATCCACATTAAGTTCAAAAAAATTGATGTTTTCCAAATCAGGAATATTTCTAGCACCGTTAATCGCAGCGTCTCCTTCTTTTTCAGCAGGGAATGGCATTATCACAAATGCATTATCAATACAATAGGTATTGAAAGCCAGAGTGTTGGCGTCCATTTCGCTTATTTCAGCTTCCGTAAAGGCAACTAATAATCGGTTGTCGAATGCAGACTGTTGAGCAATACCATTTCCTATAAAAAGAATGAAGAGAATGGTAATAAGAGTAACTGATTGTTTCATTTTTCTTGTATTTCTTGGACTTACAAAGTTAGTATAAATTAAATTTTTATTAAAACATTTTGAACAGAATCCTTGAAATCCAAACGTTATTTAAAAGTTTTGTTCCTTCTTGCGAAATGTCTACTTTTACTGACGAAAAATTAGCTTTCAAGGATGCACGAACAAACAAAAGAATTACAGGATTTTGCTTCTCAAGTAAGAAGAGATATCGTTAGAATGGTACATGCTGTTCAATCAGGACACCCAGGTGGATCGCTTGGTTGCGCGGATTATTTTACCTGCTTGTATAAAAGAATATTAAACCATAATCCATCGGATTTTAAAATGGATGGAATTGGAGAAGACCTATTCTTCTTGTCAAATGGACATATATCTCCGGTGTTTTACAGCGTATTGGCTAGAGTGGGATACTTTCCTGTGGATGAATTGAAAACGTTCAGAAAATTAAACTCTCGCTTGCAGGGGCATCCAACAACGCATGAAGGTTTACCTGGAGTAAGAATAGCATCTGGATCCTTAGGCCAAGGACTTTCAGTAGCCGTTGGTTCAGCATTGGCAAAGAAATTAAACAATGATAAAGGCCTTGTATATACTTTACATGGAGATGGAGAGATTCAAGAAGGTCAAATCTGGGAAGCGGCTATGTATGCAGCCGGAAATAAAGTAGACAATATAATTTCAACGATTGATTACAATCACAAGCAGATTGATGGTGATATTGATGATGTCCTCCCGTTAGGAGACCTTAGAGCAAAATGGGAAGCATTTGGCTGGTTAGTTATTGAAATGAATGGGCATGACATGGAAGATATTTTATCAACCATGGCGGAAGCAAAAAGTTTGACTGGTCATGGTAAACCAGTAATGATTATCATGAAAACAGAAATGGGTCAGGGTGTTGATTTCATGATGGGAACTCATAAATGGCATGGATCACCCCCAAACGATGATCAATTGGCATCAGCATTGGGACAGCTGAAAGAAACTTTAGGAGATTATTAACTTTTGGAATCATTATTGGTTATAGATTCTAAAAAGATCGAATGAAAAACGTTTTATTAATAGCATTTCTGTCAATTTTCTCATTAAGTAACTTGTTTGCGCAGGATAATGGAGAGAAAATTCGCATTCTTTTCATTTTTGATGCTTCAAATAGTATGAACGCCCAGTGGCAAAACTCAAGTAAAATTAAAGTTGCCAGAGAACTGATGCTTCAAACATTAGATAGCCTCAAATATCTTGAGAATGTTGAAGTCGCGCTAAGATTATATGGACATCAAACGAAGATAATGCCAGGCAAACAGGATTGTAGTGACACCGAATTACGTGTTCCCTTTGCTGATTGCAAAAAGAATGTTCCTTTGATCAAGGATGAATTAAGAGGGTTGGAATGTAAGGGAACAACTCCAATTGCATTGTCTTTGGAACAGGCTGGAAATATGGATTTTCCAGATTGTGATAATTGCAGAAATGTGATTATCCTGATTACAGATGGGATAGAGGCTTGTGATGGAGATCCTTGTGCGGTGGCAAAGGCCCTACGTTCTAAAGGAATCAAATTGAAGCCTTTTGTAATTGGTGTTGGTTTGGACACGAGCTACCTAGGCCAGTTCCAATGCGTAGGTGAGTTTTTAAGTGCAGACACAGAGGATTCATTTAAATCGGTACTTGGGTATGTTATAAGCCAGGCTGTTAATAATACCACAGTTCAGGTAAACCTTAATGATATTAAGGGAAATCCTAAGGAAACCAATGTCACTTTGAGCTTCTACAACCAGAAAACGGGTAAGTTGATGGAAAATTACATGCACACGATGAACGCAAGACAAGTTCCGGATACGATTTCTTTAAATCCGATTTATACTTATAAAATGGTGGTTAGTACTGTTCCTCCTGTTGTTTTGGAAGAAATTAAATTGACACCAGGGAAACATAACATTATAGAGGTTGATGCTCCACAAGGTTATCTTGATCTTCGCACTCAGGGTAATCCGACTCAGAAAATAGAAACTAAGTGCATCATACGTCAAAAGGATCAAATGCAGACGATCTACGCTCAATATCTGAACACAAAACAAAAATTGATCGTAGGTAATTATGATCTTGAAATCTTAACGCTTCCTAGAATGTATATGGAAGATGTAAATATTAAACAAGGGCTAAGCACCAAGATTGTAATTCCTCAAAACGGTTATCTTAACATTAAAAAGAGAAATGGCCCCTGTCAGTTGTTTGTTATTAGAGATGGTAAACAAGAATGGGTCTGTGATATTGAAGATAGTTTTACGCCACAATCGATTGCTTTATTGCCAGGAAATTATTTAATCACTTTCAGATTAGAAAGTGCCATTTCCACAGCAAATACAATTCAAAAAACATTTAGTATAGCCCCAGGATACGAAGAAAAAATAGACCTTTAATAGAAATAACCAACCATGAAAGAATATCCAGTTTTAGGAAATAAAGACACTCGCTCAGGATTTGGAGATGGGTTAACTGAATTAGGAAAAAAGAATGATAAAGTAGTTGCTCTTTGTGCGGATCTAATTGGTTCGCTAAAAATGGGTGACTTCAAAAATAACCACCCGGATAGGTTCTTTCAGGTAGGCATTGCAGAAGCAAATATGATGGGAATTGCTGCCGGTCTAACAATCGGAGGCAAAATACCTTTCACGGGGACGTTCGCCAATTTCTCTACGAGTAGGGTATATGATCAAATTAGACAGTCTATTGCTTATTCTGACAAAAATGTGAAGATATGTGCCTCTCATGCAGGTTTGACGTTGGGAGAAGATGGGGCAACGCATCAAGTATTGGAAGATATTGGAATGATGAAAATGCTTCCAAATATGACTGTAATCAATCCTTGTGACTATAATCAAACAAAGGCTGCTACATTGGCTATTGCAGATCATCATGGACCAGTATACTTACGTTTTGGAAGACCTTCTGTTCCAATCTTTATTCCTGAAGATATGCCTTTTGAAATAGGTAAGGCTATTAAGTTGGTTGAAGGGACCGATGTTTCGATTTTTGCTACTGGGCATTTAGTTTGGAAAGCTCTTGAAGCTGCAAAAGAATTAAGTGAAAAAGGAATTAGTGCAGAGGTCATAAATATTCATACGATTAAACCTTTGGACGAAATAGCAGTCTTAGAGTCAGTAAGCAGAACTGGATGTGCTGTTTCGGCTGAGGAACATCAAATTGCAGGCGGATTGGGAGAGTCAATCGCTCAAGTATTATCGAGAAAAAAACCAGCTCCAATGGAGTTTGTGGCAGTAGATGATAAATTTGGTGAAAGTGGAACTCCTGACGAATTGATGGAGAAGTATGGTTTGAGTACTTCAAATATCATTGAAGCGGCACAGAATGTTTTGAAAAGAAAATAGCTTTTCAAATCATATTGATGTCAGAACAAGTAGATGATCAAATACTGAAATACTTCCGTGAAGGTAATCAACAGGAGGCTTTTAAACTGCTGATGAACACCTATCAACAACGCATTTATTGGCAGATCAGACGTATACTTATTTCTCACGAAGACACTGATGATGTTCTTCAGAATACCCTGATAAAAATTTGGAAAGGGCTTCCTGCATTTAAGGGAGACAGTAAGCTCTTCACCTGGATCTTCAGAATTGCTTCTAATGAAACATTCACATTTCTTGAAAAGAACAAAAAACACTCAGGACATATAGATCTGGATGAGTGCTATCAGTTTTCAGGAACATCCTCGGATCATATTGATGGAAGTTTCATTCAGCAAAAGCTAGAACAGGCTCTGCTCCAAATCCCTGAAAAGCAAAGAATGGTTTTTCACTTGAAATATTATGAGGATTTGAAGTATACAGAGATCTCGGAGATTTTAGGGACTTCGGTTGGTGCTCTTAAAGCAAACTATCACCTTGCAGTAAAAAAAATTGAAGAATTTATTAAGACTGATTAAACCTTTTCAAATTTAATTGGTCAAACCGAACAGATGGAAACATTTAACCCACATAAAGATTCTTTTGAGAATAATAACTCTATTCCAAAGCAGAATAACTTTAAAATTCCGGAAGGTTATTTTGATGAACTTGCAAGTCGTTTGGAAGACCAGTTAGAGATCAAAAAAGATTCTGATAAATCCAAGAACGGAGTGTTGAGAGTCCTTATGATCAACATTTCAATCGCTGCAGCGGTGGTGTTAGGGGTGTTTCTTTTTAATCCAGAAAAAGGAACCAAACTTTCAGATCAAATATCCAAAATGGAAATTGAAGATCCAGAAACAATTTATGTGGAGGATTACCTGATTAGTATGGTTTCTTATACGGAAGATTGGCAGCCTCTCGAATATTATGAGATAGAGTTGTTGCCTGTTTCTGAAGAAGAAGTGCTGGAAATTGAAATGCCTGTTGTTGATGAGGTTACTTCAGGCGATTTAACAGACTTTTTTGAGGAAGAAGATTACGATGATTATGAACTTTAATTAAACGCAGGAAAATGAAAAAATTAGGATTATTATTGATGATGTTTCTAATGATTGGAAGCGCATCTGTATTGGCTCAGGGTCAAGGGCCTAAAGACCAAAAAATGTCTAAAGAAGAGAAGGATGCCAAGATGATTGGTTTTCTGACTGAAAAATTATCGCTTACGTCAGAAGAAGCAAAAGACTTCTGGCCGGTATTCAATGAGATGAAAGATAAACTGAAAGAAAATCATAAATCTTTTAAAGGGGAGAAACCAGGAAAAGACGTTAAGCTGGATGACATGAGCGATGAAGAGGTTAGAGAATTGATTGATAATGGTTTCAAAATGATGGAGAATGATATTGCGATCAAGAAGGAATACAATGAAAAGTTCATCAATATTCTTGGTGTAAAAAGGACGGCAAAGTTGTATCATTTGGAAAAGGAGTTTAAGAAAAACATGAAAGGAGAAGGTCATGGTCCACAGGGGCCTCCACCGCCTGCTCCAGAGGAGGATTAATTTTATAATATGTAATAAAAAAGAGCTGCAAATTTTTGTAGCTCTTTTTTTGTATCTTTTTTTCGGCATTCTCATTATGGAGATAAAATCAGCCAATATGAAGGAATCATCAAGTTATCATCAAACCGATCAGCAGATTAAAGCGGAAAGCGAGATCATTGAACTTAGCAAGCAGGATCCCAAGCAATTCAGATCGATCTATGACAAGTATTTTGGACAGATCATGCAATACATTTATAATCGCCTGGATGATAAAGAACTTGCAGCCGACTTAACCCAGCAAGTCTTTTTAAAAGCGTTGAAAAATCTTTCAAAGTACGAATCCAGAGGTCTTCCTTTTAGTAGCTGGCTCTATAGAATAGCGTCAAATGAATTAAACATGACTTTTCGAAATGATGCTAA
The DNA here is from genome assembly GCA_020635565.1 of Flavobacteriales bacterium. Lineage (GTDB taxonomy): Bacteria > Bacteroidota > Bacteroidia > Flavobacteriales_D > Parvicellaceae > Parvicella. The sequence goes on from JACJZN010000007.1 coordinate 172,781, forward strand.
GCTAAAAACGATCAATATGACTGATGGGATTATAGGTACTTTACAAGAAGAGATCATTGATGAAAATCTCGTAGAAAAAATAGGTAAACTGAAGCAGATCATTAAACTTCTCAAAGAATCGGATTATCGTCTAATTGAACTCCGCTTCTTTGAAGACAGACCTTTCAAAGAGATCAGCGAGATCCTTGAGATCACAGAGAACAATGCTAAAGTTAAAACCTATAGAGCACTAGATAAATTAAAAGAAATGTTGGCTACGCACTAATTTTTGAAATTATGAAAGATGCAAAAGTAAATATGAACAGAGCACCATTATCAGAGAAAGACATCGATAAAGCAAAGAACTTTGATCAATTGATGAAAATGAATGCGGAACCGCCAGTTAAAATAAAATGGGCAAAAATTGGAGGAATAGTTGCCATTATTGGTGGTGTTTTAGGATATATCTTCTGGCCAGGAAATAACCGGGAAGAACAAATTGATCCGCAAAAAAGTGATAAGCAGCAAACAGAAACTGCGAATTCAGAATTCTTCAAGCAAACAGAAGTGCCTTATACTCACTATGTTGTAAATGGCGGAGCGGGAGATACCATTGTCACTCCGAATGGAACCCGATTGATTTTCCCTGCAGGGGCTTTTGAAGATAAGGAAGGGAATGTCATCTCTGAAAATGTTGACATACAGTTTAGAGAATTTCATGATGTTCCAAGTATTTTTGGTACAAACGTGGATATGACCTATGACAGTGCAGGAACAACTTATCATTTTGAGTCCGCAGGAATGATTGAAATGCATGGGTTTAAAAATAACAAGGAGGTTTTTGTAAATGCTGATCAACCTATTATTGTGGAACTCAACAGTCATTATCCTGGAGATCATTATAACATTTATTTCATGGATCCAGATGGAGATTGGGAGTTTGTTTCAAAGGACACTTCGAAATATGAGCCTGTAGTAATGATCATGGATACAATGAATGAAGAAAGGCCTCCAGTTGAAAATTATTTGGTAATAAAGAGTAAGGAGGACAATTACAAAAAGGCGAAAAACGAATTAAATCAAAAAATTAATGAAGCAGGATTAATTGTTCCACAGAAGGCAAACGATGAGCTGTTCTCAGTAAAACTCAGTTTCAAAGAAAAAGAGTTTCCTGAGTTGAAAGGATACAAAGGAATTTTATTTGAAGTGACTGAGAAGAATAAAGACTTTGACAAAAGCTTGACTAAGCAAGAATGGACAGACATTCAATTGAGCAAAGAAGGTGAAGATTATTTGATGACCCTATTTGGAAAACAGAAGATAAAACTCATTGTACGACCAGTTTTTGCAGGAGAGGATATGGAAGAAGCCAATCAGAATTTTGAAGAATTATTCGCTGCCTACGATGCTGCACATCAGGGGGTGCTTTCTGCGGCCAGGGAGCAGATGACTACTGCATATCAATCTTATAAAGCAACAGAAGATTCGGTCATCAATGTGATCAATCAGTCTTTGAATCAAGCCGCATGGTCAGACGAATTATCGCAAAAAGCATACAATGTGAGAAGGATATTTGAAGTAGATAATTTTGGTTTCTGGAATTCAGATTGCCCGCAGAATCTACCAAAAGGGCAGGAGGTTGATCCCGTGTTTGTAAATGCAGATGATGAATTAGACACTCTTACTTTCACAAACTTATATATTGCAGAGTACGATAAAAATGCCTTCTTTACGTATTGGGGGGAATGGGGCCACAAGAAATACATAAACGATAAAGGAGAAGAAAAGAAGCAGTTTATAAGTTTACCCTTTACTTTTAATCCAAAAAGTGAAACCGTATTATGGGCAATCACGAATAAAGGGGAGCTGGCGGTAATCACACCGGAGGAACTGGGGAAAGTTACTTTTTCTAAGAAAGCAGCGACAACTATAAAAATGAAGTTGCATAAAAAGGTGATTGATGTGTCGAAAATAAAAGAAGCGATTGGTTGGAAATAAATGAGAACTGGATTCGTATTGATAATAATTTTGCTTAGCTCTGGCATTTTCTCTCAAAAGGAAGTGCTGGAGTTTAAGTTGTCCAAACCTGAGAATGGAATCCAGATCAATATGGTGGATTCTGTTTTTCAATTAGGGGATGTTAATCCGTTCGAAGTTGTTTCCACAGGCGGAGAGCCAATTGTGAAGGTAGAAGTTTTTCGAGGTAAAGTGTTTCAAGTGCCGCTTGGTTGGTATGAAGCAACATTTAAACAGGCAGGTCCCAGTTTTATAAAGGTATACGCAAAAAACTCAAAGGGGGAAACTTATGTGGCATTGACCAAAGCAGTAATGGTTCAACCACTTCCCTCCCCCAACATTTATATTTGTGATGTTAAACAGGATAGTGCATTGAATATTGAGCATCTGGTAAAATCTCGAACGATCTCAGCTAAAATGAAAAACCCAGAAAAGTATGAGTACCATCCTTCTGTCCTTGGTTTTAGTTTTGAGCTAGGAAATGATACAATACAGGTGAATGGCAATGAAATTCCGTTTCATTATAAGTCCAGATTGCTGGAACTAAAAAATGGAGATGTCTTTACATTACTTGATGTAAAAGTGATGCTTCCGACACAAAACAAGAACATTATTACAATACCTAAAGTTTCCGTATTCCTGATAAATACAGATCAGTATTCTGTTGGCGAAAGGAAGTATATTATCAGAGATTAATTTAGTTGGCAAAATATTTGTGCTAATATATGTATGAAGCAATTGTTACATTTTCTTGTCGTAGCGCTAATAATTAGCCTCGCGAGTTGTTCCAAATATGATAAAGGACCGAACATCAGTTTTAGAACGAAGAAAGAACGTTTAACGAACACATGGTATGCCTATGAACTGAAATCTCCAAATGGTGTGGTTTCGTTAGATCAAACGGGTGATTATTTCAACTTTGACAAAGATGGAGATTGCGAAAAAGGGACTAACAATACCTTTTGGAAATATACCGGATCCTGGCATTTTGATCAGAGTAAGGAATATCTCGAAATTAACTTAGTTAGATCTTCTGGTTTCGAATACGAAGTTTATAGTTATGCGTTCAGGATAATCAAACTTAAGCACAACAAATTGATCCTCGAGGATCAGCAGGGACAACAGATAGAGTACCGATCTTTTGATTAATCTCTTTGAGGAATAAACCCTTCCGAGTGAAAGGTAGGTTCACAGTCGTCATTGGAAACGATCTGAATAAGTAATTCATCCCCCTCTTTGAAACCATATGTGCTTGGGTCGAATTCTATCCCCTGAGACTTGTAATTTACTTTGATCTTTTTACCGTTTACATACATTTTTTTGATGCAAAAGTCATTTTTATTGGCTTTTTGAGGGTTGTTGATCTGAACCATGTTACCATCCCATTTCCCAGTAAAATAGGATGTTTTGGGCTTTCTGGCTGTGGCTGCCAACACTAGTAATCCAAAAATGATTGTGAATATGTATTGTTTAGAGGTATTGAACGGTCTCATTTTTAGTAAGAATTTTACAATATCCAAAATTACCATTTTTTACTGAAAAGATGCGCCATAATTACGAAGATATAGGTTTGTTTCCATTGAGGTTATTACTACTTCCGGGTGAGCAAACTACGTTGCACATTTATGAGCCTCGTTATCTTCAGTTAATTACAGAATGTATTGCCGAACACAAACTTTTTGGTATTCCGTATCAGACAAAAACATCGTTGAGCGAATTTGGATCTATGGTGACCGTTATGCAGGTGTTGAAGAGATATGATAACGGGGAATTGGATATTTTGGTAGAATGCACGCAGAATTTCAAGATCAATCAGTTCCAAGGAAAAGCTGAAACGAAACTATATCCTGCTGGATCTGTTACAGTGATGCACGAGGAAGAAAACATGCCGTCTGCAGATCTTATGGATACCATGAGGAGTTATCTGGAAACGCTATTGGATAAAGCAGTAACCGAAGAATTGAATGAGTTCTTTTCTTTTAAACAGATCATCAAATCGCTCAATCTGAATGACGAGGAGAAATACCGATACTTGCATTATCCACTTGAGCGCAGAAATCAATTCCTTCGCCACAAGGCAAAGTTCATGACGCTACTGATTGAGCAGGAGAAGAAAGTGGTAGATCAGTTCTACTTGAATTAATACTTTTTCTGAACAGAAGAAAATTCCCACATTTGTTAGATAAACTAGGATTATGAAAGTAATTTATCTACTACCGTTTGCACTATTATTTCTTGCTAATTGCTCTGGGAATGGAGATACAGAAACAGAGAGCGATCATGTTGCAGCTTCAGCGGATCTGGAAATAAGTGATTTCCATCATTATTATTCCGGAAAAATTGATGGTCAATACGAGATCGAAATGTGGATCCATGCCAATGGATCGAAAGTAAAAGGATATTATCTGTATACCAAATACGGAACACAGATACCATTGGAAGGAACGTTAAACAAAGTAGATAAAACTATCCAGCTGGCGGAATATGGTGATCCAAACTCCAGTGAGTCAACTGGTACTTTTGAAGGTACATTTGATAATGAGTTAGGAATTTTCGGAAAGTGGAAAGGCGCTGAAGGGAAAAATGAATTAAGTTTTGAGCTGACCAAAGAAAAGGAGCTATTTACATGGTTTACAGTTGATGTTCCTTTTCATCCTTATTACGTGAGCAATACATTACCATGGGAAGGGGATGGTGAACCAGTTGAATTTACCAACTTAGAAATTGAAGGAGTGGAATATGAAGAAGGTGAGCTGACCCCAATTCTGCTTTGGGAAGATAGCGCGGGATATGACTTGGATTATGGAGAAGATGTTTTTGTGATGAGAGCTCCTTATTTCTCTTATGATGTACTTGCTCAGGAAGGAGATAAGTTTATCATCAGCACTTCTGAATGTGGAGGAGGCACAGGGATCTTTTCAGATATTAGAGTGCTTGAAGTAAAAGGAAACACCATCGAAGTGATCGATAATTTTGCCAGTGGCGATCGATGCACAGGCGGTTTAATGGAGTGTACCTATGAAAAAGGTATGGTCTATTACTCTTCCAACATAACTCCCGAAGATTTATTTCTCTATGGTTTTGAAGGCGACATACCGAATTATGATATCGTGCTGGATTGGTGCGCCATGTGCTGCATTGGTACAGCAGATTATGAGTATTCTTTAAAAACGGGAGATATTAAATTAAATTCGATCACCGTGGATCTTGAATATTATGGACCTTTGGAAGGATATCCTCCAGCAGAACAGTGCTTCTTTGATTCATTGGCAGAATATGTCGAGAACAATTCTAATCAGATCCCGATTAAGGAATATGAAAAACTGATCCAGAATATCATGGATTCCTGCGCAATTCCGATCTTACCAGAGGAAGAAGAAGATTAGGTAAGTGCCGTTTCAATTATTAAAAGGCAGTATTTTTTCGATGTTCTTACTACCTTTAAGAAATGAAGTCTGTCGTCTTTTTTGCGGTTGTTTTATTCTTGTCCAGCTGTAAGGATAAGGAGAGCGTTGACGCATTTTCTGAAGAACAAATTCTCAAAGGAAAATTTCCATTTGAGTATTCGGAGAACATCCCAGAGGTAGACTTTGCATTTCCTTTTGATTATGATAAACATTATCATTTGCTATACAAAGATGGTATTTTAGACACGCTTGATAAAGTTTATCTTGATTCGATGATGTATGTTTTGGAATATGAGCCTAGACTGAATATTCTCGCGTTTTTTGATGTCGATTCAACTGATAAGACAATTTGGAGGGTTTTGAATAAAGTCGAATGTGGGCATCATAACTTAGATGTTGTTGTTTATAAGGATAAACGAGAGCAAGTATTACCCTTAGAGGTATTTAATAGATGTTGTTGTGGTATTTGGAGTGATGAAGTTTTTGATATTGGAATTAACCCAGAAATTCAAGATATATGGTTAGTTAATAATGAAATAGCTGAATTCGGAAATATGGATACAGTACAAAAAATTTATTACAATTTTTTAGAATCGAATTGGCATAAGTCAATGAATGTACAGATGATCGATTTGCAAAACATGGACAAATTCATGAGTGAATCTAGAGACTCTATAAAAGATGAAAAGAACAAAAGGTCTTTCGTTTCAAAGTTTATGCAAGTACCAATGCATAGAAATACTTTTTTATCAGTTTCTACAGTATTGTACGCAGAAATTTCATTGAAAGAGTACTTTCAAATCCTGAACGGATTAGGTATGATGGAAAAGAAGAGATTCGAAACGAAATACGGTAGTTTTTCTCAAGAATTATATGAATTCTTTTGTCCAAAGGTGGGGATTCTAAGAAGTCATTTACCACCTGGTTTCAAGGATAATAAGGATTTAATGCCTCCTCCGCCTGAAATGGTGCCGCCATTGCCTACTAAAGAAGATAATTGAATTAGTACCCCAAATCTTTCATCTCCACAATAAAGGTGTCTTTCACCTTGCCGTTCGGTAATTTGAATTCAATGGTCAATTTAAGGTTGTCATTTGGGCCTGTAATTGAACATTTACCATAGTTGTGTCGTGTAATGAAGAGATCATTCACTCGGTTTTCGGATTTACCTTCCGGACCCCATCCTCTGAATTTAGGTCTTGGACTTGAAATTGGGGAACAGGTAATGTCATACAAAGGATAGCTGCCTTCTCGTTCCATTTTAGCTACTTCGGTGTGATGTCTGTCACCAGAAAAGAAGATCACTCCAGAGATTTTTTCCGCTTCCAGAAAATCGAAGAATTCTTTGCGCTCTTCAGGAAAATCTACGTACGATTCATGTCCTGGAGCTTTTTGGATCACCTGTGAACCGATAACAATAATTTTAAAGGGAGCATTTGATGACTTCAGTCCTTCCTTCAACCATTCTAATTGCATATCTCCAAGCATCGCTGAACCATCATTGTTTCTGAAGGATCTTCCATCTGTCATAAAGATCTCGGCATTTCCTTTGGTGATTTTGTAGTAAATACCCTCAGGACCCTCTGCATCGGGATTGCACCACATGTCCTGAAAGATATTCGTGGTTATTTCCTTTCCTTCAAATGAACCGTCCGAATTGTTTGGACCATAATCATGGTCATCCCAGGTGGTGTAATGTTCCATTCCGCATGTAAGGAAATTATCCAGTTTCTTCGTTTTTCTTACACCCACGTATCTTTTGTAAATACTGGCTGAATCCTTCAGATCATGATTAAGGATGAGGTAAATATTGTCCCCCAGCCATAGCATATGATCAGCATCCTCTCTAGCCATGGTATTATAGATTTTATTGACATTCCATGGACGGTAGATCTTCGAAAATCCTTTACCAATGTAAGCACAGGAACCGATCAAGAATTCATCGTAGTTGTGCTCTTCGTAGGGCACTATTTTCTGTTCATTGAACTCAACCACTTGACCATTTCCACTACTAAAATCGATATAGATAGGGGCAAAAATTAGGGAGTCTCCTGCTGCTAAATCACTTGCCGGGAAACTGATTTTCCACGATTTATAACCTTTATAGATCTTGTCGGAGCTCAACAATTGATCGAATGTTGGATCAAGCGATTCTTCAATGATCTTATAATTTCCTTTTTGGTTAGAAATTCCCTCTCCTTTCTTGCCTGCGTATAACCTGAACGCATTCTGGGTCATTACCCAATATTCTATTTCATTATCGCTCATATTGCCAAGCATTGGACCAGCAACGATCTGAGAAAAGGTTGGATAACTTATAAGAAAGACAAAAAAGGAGAAGGCAATAAATCTCATCTTATTTGTTGATGAACTCGTTCAGTTCTTCTTTAGAGGAACTGTAGGTTAACACTTTATTCACTTTGTAGTAATTGTCTACATCGTAAGTTCTTGAATATGCATACTTCGCAAAATCAAGTTTATCTTCTTCAAAATCGAACTGATTGCAGATCTCAACTACTTGATCAGTAGTTAAACACTTATTCTTGGTAGCTTGTTTTGCCACATTCATTTTGTCTTCAGCAAATGATTCATCCTGAATAGCTGATACGATCGACTTCACGCCAGACTCTGGAATCACGCATCCCGTTGATCCGGTGTAACCATCTACATAATAAACTGGTTGTGTAACAACAGGCTCAGGTTGAACGAACGCACTCTCTTGAACAGCATAATCACCCGTTGAAGTGGTTGTCGTGGTGGTTGTCGTGGTCGTAGTCACTGTAGCTGATTCATTGATATTCACATTTGAAGTTCCTCCCCCAGTTGCGTGATTCATCGTGGTAGAATTAACTGTCGTAGCTCCCATGCCATCATTGACGTTTACATTCATGTTTACGCTAACATTTTCTCCAGTACCCATAGTCGTATTAGTTTCGGTAATGGAAGTATTCACTTGAGAGTTCGTAGGAACAGAGGTACTTGTCACTGTTGTAGTTTCTTCAACAACGGTTGTAGTGGTTGTTGTAGCCGGAGCACTGATCTGTGTAGAAGTTGCGTTATTAGAATAGTCAACCGCAGGGGTCGGCTCAACCGTTTGATAAACGATAATGTTTTGAGAAGCATCCGCTGTTGTTGTTCCCATTGGAACTTCTCCAAAGTACTTCAATTTGTATCCTTTCTTCGTCCATGAGATCTTCATTGTAGCCTCTACATTCATCTCCTGAAAATAGATCTGCTTATCTAATGAAGGAATGCTCTGATCTTTGAATATGATCTTGATCTGGTTAGCAGGGTTAGTTAACCCAGTGATTTTCACATTGGTCTCCGGTTCAGCATTTTGTTTGATTCCATTCACAATAGCATAGAAAGGGGTTCCTTGCTCTGCGAAAATGATCAGATTGGAACTTTGTTGAGCTAATCCGATTTGAGCCAATAAGGCCGCAGTAAAAAGTAGTAAAATTCTTTTCATAAAATTCGTTTTGTGTTTTCGACATCGACCATTGCGATTTCTGTGCCAAATTAGGTATAAATTGACGGAACTGGTTTAAAAAGAGTTGATTAGTTGATGAAGTGATCTAATTTTTATTTAAATCAGGCCCAGACCTTACTTCCCTCCGAACAATTTTTGCAAATGTCGATCTCCTCGCGGTTGGTAAGAAGAGCTTTTCGGAAGTGATGATAGTCCTTATTTTTCCAAATGTCATTAAAGTCAACGAACTGCATATTACCTAATTTATGCTTGGCATCCTTATCGAAACAACAGGGTACAATGCTTCCGTCCCAAGTGATGACAGCACTACTCCACATACGCCAGCAGTGATTACTCATCTTGTTTTTTAATCGAAATGTACCGTTCGGCATTTTTTTATATCTACTGTATTTTTCGTTGGTAGGGATCAGTAGATTTCCATTCTCATACTCATAGACTTGGGCGGTTTTGAATCTGATCTCATCCACCCCCATTTCAGCAGCTAATTTTTTAGCGTCTTCTATTTGATGTTCATTTGGTTTTACGACTAAGTATTGAAAGATAATATGTGGAAACTGACTCCTATTTTCCTTTTTTGCCGCAATCATATTTCGGGTTCCTTCCAATACTTTTTCTAATGATCCTTCTCTACGATATTGCTCATAGGTTTCTTGGGTTGTTCCATCAATTGAGACGATTAGTCTTTTCAATCCAGATCTTAAAACCTTCTTGCAAGCATCGGGAGAAAGGAAATGAGCATTGGTAGAGGTCGCTGTATAAATCCCTTTTTCGTTAGCATAAGCGATAAGATCAAAAATATTCTTATTGATAAATGGCTCTCCCTGAAAATAGAAGTTGATGTATGCTAAATTGGGTCCCAATTCATCGATGATTTTCTTATTGAGGTCGGCTTTCATCTTGCCTGTGGGACGGGTAAATTGCTTTAACCCGCTTGGACATTCCGGGCAGCCTAAATTACAGGCAGTGGTAGGTTCGATAGATAGTGCCAATGGCTTTCCCCAAATAATTGGGCGTTTAAATATTCTAGAGATCCAGAAGCTCTTGTACAGCAAAAATCCATTCCAAACTTTTCGGAAGGTTAACATTTTAAGGATCTGAGTTTGCGCAGACATATCACACCAAAGATAGTGTATTGAAATACCTCTTTGGTAAAGAAACAACTAGTATTTTGATAAGGATGATCTGTTCACTATTTGAATTGCAGACCTATCATACAAATATCATCCATTTGTTCTAGGTCTCCTTTCCATTCCTGTAAAGCATTTTCGAAAGAGGATCCTTGATTATCCATGGAAAGAGACGCATATTGAACAATCATATCTTTTAGGTTTTTAGTCTTGAACTTTTTTTGTTTCTCTCCTCCGAATTGATCTTGAAATCCATCACTGAAGAGGTAGAACCTATCTTGTTCCATCACCTCAATGATATGATTCGTAAACGGTTGTTCAACAGCATGTCTACCTATTGGTTGTTTGTCAGCTTTTATTTCTTTTATTTCTCCATTTTTCGACAAGATCCACAAAGGGTTATTGGCTCCAGCCCAATAAAGTTTTCCTGAGTTTGGATCATAGGCACAGAGGCTAATATCCATCCCGTCTTTTACTTCTTCTGAGCCTTTGGCAAATTGGCTCACAACGATCTCCCTTGTTCGATCCAGGATTTCGTTTGGATAAACGCAACCATCTTCAAGAAGTGATTTGCTTAGTGCATTGGCACAGACTACACTCACCATTGCACCTGGCACACCGTGTCCCGTGCAGTCAGCAGCCGCGATGTAAATTAAGCCGTTGTGATATTCAAACCAATAAAAATCGCCTGCGACAATATCTTTTGGAATATAGAGCACAAAACTATCCTTGAGATTAGCTTTAATATCTTTCACGTCCGGTAGAATAGCATTTTGCAGTCTCTTGGCGTAATGTATAGAATCTGTAATTTCCTTGTTTTTTTCTTCTACTTGAGCCTTTTGATCAGAGATTTCAAGGTTTTTCTTTTCTACCTCGAGTTTTTGGTTGTTGATAATAGTGTTGTCTTTTTTGATTCTTTTATACGCTAAGAATACAAACACTAAACCTACTCCAACTAATACAAAAATGACCACAAAATAAAGTTGGATCCTTTTTCCTTGCTCCAGTTCTAAGTTCGACTTCTCTAACTCGAGCGCATTCTTTTCATTGATCAGGTCCTGTTCTTTGATCTGTGCTACATTAAGATCGATTTCTTTCTTTAATTGAGCATTCTGCTCTGCGTCAGAGATCTTCTTTTTTTCAATGTCCCAAAACACCTTTGAAAGTTTATACAATTCCTCCCATGACTTTTCTTTTTCCAATAGCGGTAAATAAAAACTCAGTACATCGTGAAGTTCCTTTTCCAGATGATATTCCTGAGCATATTTTGCACCTTCTTCTCCGGTTTTTAGCGCTTTTTCATTTTGACCAGTTTCGGAATATTGCCTGACCATTAACGCGTAGATATATGCAACCCTTTCCTTATCATCACCATTTATATAATGAGCTAGAGCTTCCTCCAGAATCTGTTCGGTTTTAGCATAATCACCAATATAGTTGTAATGATTGATTGAGTTAAAATTGAAGCTAAACTCATCAATGTGTTCTTTGAATTCAACGCTCTTTTCATAATATAATTCGGCTGAATCTTTTTGATCGCTTTCGTAATATGTTTCAGAAATTCTTAATAGAAAGCTACCCGTTTCAACAGGATTACCATCAGCGAAGCTCAGTCCTTCTTTGAAAAAATTGATCCCTTCATTCTCTTTATTGGTAATAACTGAAAAATAACCTAGAAAGAAATATGCCCTGCAAATTCCTGTAGTGTCGTTAACTTCTAGGTACGTTTTTTTTCCATGATCGGCATAAACGAGTGCTTTATCATATTCCCCAAAATTTGAAAAGTAAGTTGCTGAAACATTCAGAAGTAACTCTCCTTTTTTTGCCGAAGATTTTAATGCGTTTGCTAATTCACCTGCATGATCAAGATAACTATAGGCATCCACCTGATTGCCAAGTGCGAGATAGATCTGGGTTACATGAAGACAAGTCGAGACTTTCTCTGGATTGCTGTGTTCAAGTTTGTCAAATTGGGAGATGGTAGAATCTAATTTATGGAACAATTTGGCTGAATCTACCTGACCAAAATGATCAAATGAGATGAAAACCAACACCATTAGGAAAACTAGTGACCGCATAAGAGAAGTTTGTGCCGTAAATATAATTAGTAACCCCGGTCTGAAGTGAATTTGAGAATATTTTTTACAACGTATTCATTTTACGTTGTGGTGTTTCACCTTTGTAATGTCAAACAATTTAAACGACACAAAAATGAAGGCAAAAGATCTACAAGAGTTATTGGATAATGGAAATGTTTTAACCCCAGAACACATTGTTTATGAAGCAAATGACGATGCCATGTTATTTTATTTTTCAGTTGAAAAAGCGGGCAAGCCGTATCATAGTAAAGCTACCATTGACTGGTCGGGTTTGAATTGGATCATTTCAAAATGTGCTCAATCTGGATTGGATCTATATGATGAATTATCTTCAAAATTATTCGATTCATTCGATAAGATTAGAGAATACTCTTTTCAAAAAGTTGCTTTCGTTGAGGCCTTCGAAGATCAACAAGCAGCGTAATCATTAATAATAAATTAGATAGCCATGAGAAAATACGACTTATACGCAAACGTTAGTACATCATCAATTGTTCAACCGCTACCTCAACTGGGAATCCTAACACATGTAGAGGAATTGACCAGATATGATATGATCTATGTGTCCCATAAAATGCAAAATGGCGTTGAACTTTTATTGAAGAAGGACGAACAAAGGTCTTGGGATGAGAATGCGTTGGCGATCTATTACAAAGGATTTAAACTGGGCTATGTTTCCAAAAAGACGAGTGAAATGGTTCGAAAGTTTCTGGATAAGGGCAATGAGATAAAAGCGACAGTTAAGTCTTTGAGCAAAAATCGATTTTTACCTACTCAGGAAATGGACATTCAGATCTATGTGATGTAGAATATATTTTGTCTATTTTCGTTGATAGACAAATGATTAGATCAATACTTTATATTTTCTTGTTGCTTATTCCTTTCGTTGCTTTAAGTACTGAGAAGGATTCGCTGAAGGATTCGAAGATTCACTTTTCAGGACATGCTGCTGCCTATTCGCTCATTCAAACAAATGAAAGGTCTTTTATTAATTCGAATCAACCATATGTGGTACAGGAAGATTGGCGAAATCACTTTAATTTGATTTCGGGAGTAACCCTTGAATGGAAAAAATTAGTGTTTTCATATAGTAATGGAATTATAACCGGTACTCTTCAGAGAAACTTCATTTTTGAAAATAAAGATCAAGCATTGAGTTTAGGTAATGACATCTGGGACTATCAAGTCAATCATACGATTCTTAACGCTTCTACGCTAACCTTTGTGTTAAATTTCGGTAGGAGGTTCAACCTTCCAAGAACTAGACTTAACATAATTCCTTTTATTGGTGTAAGAGCAAATTATACTTTTTCACGAAGTAAAGAGTTTGCTTATTCTGGATTTGCTGGAGACCATGTTTATGACATCCAAATCGTTGAAGTTGAATTAAATCCAAACCGAAGAATGAATTATGTTCCAACAATGGGAATTGATATCTTTCATTCATTCCGATTTGGAGAAGTTGGATTGTCAATGCATTTGTCAAGTGTATATTTCAATTACGACAGTTACTTCTATACATCAAGGGCTTATGCCTTTAGTGATGATAGTGGATGGGTTTTAAATGCAAAGAACTTTCTTGGGCTTGGTTTGAAGTATAAATTTTATTTCAATTAATGAGACTTTTTGGAATTGTCATACTTATCCTCGTGTTGTTTTCTTGTAAAAAGGAAAGTGGAGAAGAAAGAAATTCTCTTTGGTTAAAATGTGCAATAAATGATACTGACTATCTCATAGAATCAAATGAAGGAAAGGGAATATATGCAGATTCTCGTTATATTATTGATTATGACAACACAGGATCTGATTCGATAACCGCTCTACTTATGGCTTATTGTTTAGACAATAATCATGATTATGTTTTTGTGACTATCCGAAAAACTCTTCCTCCTGCTTTTTATGATTCAATTTCCTCTCAAGTAGAATTCAAGAGTTATGATGATTTTAGAGACGCATTTCCGATAGGAGATGTTCCATTTGTAACATTGAACAACGACATTGAAGATGGTGTAATAATTGAGTATCAAAGCGACAACGGTGTTAGAATGAGCTCAGGAAATGATGACTTTCAACATTCTAATTTTGTAAATTGTAGTTTTAGGATCACATCCACGGAAAGGTTTTATTCCTTTCGGCATGAAAAAGATGGGTTACGTGTTTTCGCAAATTTTGAAGCTACGCTCTACAATGGACAAGGTGATTCTATTCGAATAGAAGACGCAGATTGCGCATTACTTTTCGTTCCCTAATCCATTGGTGAGTTATACTAAATAGCAATATCCTCTTCTGGTTTTTCGTTGTATCTTCGTTTTTCTGAAGATGAACCGATATTTGATCATACTGTTAACCACTTTTGCGCTGATTAGTGTTTCTGCTCAATCGAGTAAAAAAAAGAAAGCTAATGAAGTGAAGTTTGGCGTGCAGTTCAAACCGGTTATTCCGATTAATTATTTTGGGGCTGGTCCACAAACCATCATTGATACGGTGGCTGAAGTTACTGTAGCACCAAAATTAGGCTATAACCTGGGTATGGTAGTGCGAACGGATTTTTCCAATTTATTGAGTTTTGAAACAGGAATCAATTATATCAGAAGGAACTTCAATCTCGATGCATATGAAGCAAAGAGAGACACATCTGATCACACCGATTTTGGATTTGTTTCTTATCAAATCCCACTTCAGGGATTGGTTTATATTCGATTGTCCGAACAGATTTATATGAACACTTCAGGAGGATTAGGAATTGACTGGTATGCATCGCATGTTCAGAGCGTTGGAGAAAATGCACTCTTACAACACTTGTCTTTACGAAGATATTGGATGCATTTTTCAGTGCTTGCCAACATTGGGTTTGAATGGCGAACAGAGAAGTCTGGAGGATTCTACTTAGGTGCTTCTTTTGTAAACCCAATTAAACCAATTACAGATACGCGCATAGATTATTACTATGGAAACACGGATAAGCAACGTTATGAAATGAATTTAAAGGGAACATTCATAACAGTTGATCTGCGGTATTTTTTTAAGTAAGCATTAACTTTTCAACACTTAATGCTTTGGTGAGAGCCTTTCGCTAATTTTGTTAGCTCAAACATTCTAAGGCAATGAAACAATACCATGATTTGATGAAGCATATCCTTGAAAACGGTGTGCAAAAAGGTGATAGAACAGGAACAGGAACCATCAGCTGTTTTGGTTATCAGATGAGATTCGATCTTTCGGAAGGATTTCCAATGGTGACAACTAAGAAACTTCATCTTAAGTCAATAATTCATGAACTTTTGTGGTTTTTGAATGGAGATACCAATATTGCCTATTTGAAGGAAAATGGCGTTCGTATTTGGGATGAATGGGCTGATGAAAATGGCGATTTAGGTCCGGTTTATGGACATCAGTGGAGAAACTGGAACAGCGAAGGGATCGATCAGATCAAGGAGATAATTGATACGCTAAAAAACAATCCGAACAGTAGAAGAATGTTGGTTTCGGCATGGAATCCGTCTGTTTTGCCTGATACGTCTGTGAGTTTCGCTGAGAATGTAGCAAATGGTAAAGCAGCCTTACCTCCTTGTCATGCTTTCTTTCAGTTCTATGTGGCTGACGGAAAACTTTCTTGTCAATTATATCAAAGAAGTGCAGACACGTTCTTAGGAGTGCCTTTTAACATTGCTTCTTATGCACTATTCACTATGATGATTGCTCAAGTTGTGGGGTTAGAACCTGGTGATTTTGTGCATACTTTTGGAGATGTTCATTTGTATAATAATCACATCGAGCAAGCAGAATTGCAACTATCTAGAGAACCAAGACCGTTGCCAAAAATGATCATCAATCCGGAAGTAAAAGATCTCTTCGCATTTAAATTTGAAGATTTTCAGTTGGTAGACTACGATCCACATCCTCATATTAAAGCGGCAGTTTCTATTTAAATTCAATTGATGAAACGCAGTCTGATTCTCTTGACAATTCTTCTAATACTTGGAGTACTGGGTTGTAGAAAGGATGTTTTTATTGATGATTTAGCACCAATTGAAGGGAGATATGATTGGAAATTTAATTATTATCTCGAATTGGTAGGGCTGGGGTATGAAGAGAAATATAGATATCCGTCACAAGATGATTTTGAGGCTTCTTTTGAATTTGGTGAAAGGAATAGAGTTACTTTTATTATTGATGGCGAAGAGTTTGTGAAGAGAAAATTTAAGATCCTAAGTAAGGAAATAGATGAAATGGGTAGGCTTAACATTAAAATTAAGGTAGATGTAAATTCTAGTGATCTTGATATTAATGATGAGTTAGAGATTATATATTTTAATGATACTATCATCATTGACAAATTTCCTCATTCTGGTTATACCGGAACAAACTATGGACAAAACTATTTTGTGAGACAATAACTTCTTGAAAATGAAAGTATCGATAATTGCAGCACTTGGAAAGAATAATGAGATCGGTAAAAACAATGATCTGATCTGGCATTTGCCTAAAGACATGAAATTCTTTACGGAAACCACTACCGGTCATTATGTGATCATGGGAAGAAAGAACTGGGATTCTATTCCAGAAAAATACAGACCGTTGAAGAATCGAGTAAATGTGGTGGTAACCCGGCAGAAAGATTTCAAAGCGGAAAATTGTATCGTTGTTTCTAGCGTAGAAGAAGGCATTGAGTTGGCCAGATTTGAAGGAGAAACAGAGTGTTTTATTATTGGTGGTGGACAGATATATGCTCATTCATTAGAAGAGGATCTGGTAGATAGAATGTATTTAACGCATATCAGTGAAGGGTTTGAAGCTGATACTCATTTTCCAAAGATTGACCCTGAAAAATGGTTCTGTAAAGGGATCATGAAGCACCAGAAGGATGATAGAAATCCGTATGACTTTGTGATTGATCAATACGATCGAAGAAATTAGTTTTTCCTTAAAATAGCCAGTTTCGTTTATTGGTATTAGTGTTTCATCAGTATTTTTTATAAATTTATCCCACAAGTGAAACAACCTCTCCATGTTTTTGGAGTCTTTAACCAAATTTTAACCAATGAAACAACTTTTACTTTTTGGCGCCATCTTCATGGTGACAACAGGCATTTCTCAGCTGCCTTCAGATGGTGTTACAACTTCACCAGAAGAAGGGCTAGAAGTCTCAGAAAAATGGCAAAGAGCCAGAATATTTTATCAGAATAATGAAAACCTAGCTATACTTTCTAGTCAAGGATTGGCCTTAGACCATGGTAGAAAGAAGCCTGGAGTGTATATAGAATCTGATTTTACAGAGAACCAATTGGCTATTGCAAGAATGATTGGTTGTGATGTAGAAGTTTTAATTGAAGATGTTAAGGCTTATTACAAGGAGAGAGGAAGTGCAGAAAATCTTAAACCGAAGTCAGTCTTAGAAGAAAAGAACACAGCTTGTACAGGAGGAGGAAGTGGCGTGCCAACATACACGACTCCTTCTAATTGGGAACTGGGATCGATGGGTGGATTTTACACCTATACCGAGATCCTATCTGAGTTGGATGCAATGGCATCTCAATATCCGAACTTGATCACAGTTAAAGCTCCGATTTCAACTTTTGTGACTGAGGAAGGAAGATCCATTTACTGGATAAAGATTTCGGATAACCCAAATACGGATGAGGCTGAACCGGAAATGTTGTATGATGCGGTTCATCATGCCAGGGAACCAGGAGCGGTTCAACAGTTGATTTATTATATGTGGTATTTGTTGGAGAATTATTCGAGCAGTACTGAAGTTCAAAGTATTGTTGACAATACCGAACTATATTTTATCCCTGTATTAAATCCAGATGGATATCAATATAACTGCGATAATGATCCAAATGGTGGTGGTATGTGGCGTAAAAACAGAAGAGGTGGATACGGAGTGGATAATAACAGAAACTATCACTATGTTGATGGTAATGGACAGGAACAATGGAATACGACCGGAGTGAGCGCCAATCAGAATAACGACACTTATCCAGGAACAAACTACTTTTCAGAAGTTGAGAATCAAGCAATGAAATGGTTTTGCGAAAATCATGATTTCAGAATTGCCTTGAATAACCACACCTGGGATAATTCTCTCTTGCACCCGTATGGTTACGATTATAATAAATATACGCCAGAAGAATCAACCTATATCGCAATTGCCGATATGATGGTTCAGTACAATGGCCTGGGGATGCAATCGAAATTGAGTTCAGACCTATATCCTGCATCAGGAGATTCTGATGATTGGGGATATGGTGCTGATCTGACTACAAAACCGAGAATCTTTTCCTTTACTCCAGAGATTGGTGATGATGGTTTCTGGTCAAATATAAACGATATAGAAGATCTATGTAATTCTATGGTTTGGACGAATCTAACCGCGGCTCACTTAATAACTAATTACTCAAAAACAGAAGACGCCTCATCGTATTCAGTTACAGTGACAAGTGGATATTTTAATTATACGATCCAAAGACTTGGATTGGAAGATCCTGCCAATTTCACTGTTAGTATTAATCCAATTTCTTCGAATATTATATCTGTAGGTAGTTCAAATGCTCACAACGCAATGAATTTACTTCAAGTAGATGAAGATTCTATTTCTTTTACGCTTGACCCTGCGATCACAGATGGTGAGATTATAGAATATGAGATCGTTGTGGATAATGGATATTATTCAGAATCTATTCCGGTAGAGAAAGTATATGGCACAGGTACTGTAATATTTTCTGATGTTGCTGATAATGTGACCAACTGGACAGTTTCGCAAACATGGGGAACTACAACCTCTGATTATTACTCTGCAACTAGTTCAATTACAGATTCGCCAAACGGAGATTACGCAAATGGAATAAACAAGAAGATTACTTTAACTGATGAGATTGACCTTAGTATTGCCCTGTCTGCTACGGTTTCTTTTTATGCAAAGTGGGTAATTGAGGATAATTATGACTACGTTCAGTTTGAAGTTTCAACCGATGGTGGAAATACCTGGGATCCGCAATGTGGTAATTATACGAACACAGGTACGAGTGATCAGGATAGCGGAAATCCATTGTATGATGGGACCCAAAACACATGGGTTAAAGAGGAAATTAATTTAAGCAGTTATCTAGGACAGACGATAATGTTCAGATTCCAGATCGTTTCTGATAACTTCGTTACAGAAGATGGTTTCTATTTTGATGATTTTGAGGTGTCAGTTATTAACGCTTCATCACAAGGTATTGCGCAAAATACATCTTTGGAATTAAATGGGTATCCAAATCCTGCTAGTGAGAATTTCACTATTTTTTATAGTGTTAATAGCTCTGAAGTGGCTGATTTGAATATCACAAACAATTTGGGTGAACTGATAAAAACTGAAAGACTGCCTACCGGTGAAGGACGACTTGTTCTGGATCTTTCAAGTTTTGCCTCTGGAGTATATTTCTATCAGGTTAGAGCTGGTGAAGTGTCTTCTTCAATTCAGAAGTTAGTCGTTTCTAGGTAATAAATCGGACATCGTAAATAAAAAAAGCCAGAATTAATATTCTGGCTTTTTTTTTAAGCTATTAGAACGATAATTAAGGTTTGATTAAAATCCCAGTTGCGATAAAGGATGTTTCTACCTTATCCTCAGTAATAGCGTCATAGGCTTCTTGAGGAACTTCGTTTCCAGATGCTGCTTCATCGTCTAACAAATGTTTTTGAAATTCTACTGTAAAAGTGTCCACGTCCGTTTTTCCTTCGAGAATAACCTCCTTCCCAATTTCGGTGTCAATTGGAACTAAGAAATCATGTTCTCCAAAAAATACTCGAATATCGTCTCCATCAGGATTAACCAAAGTAACCCAGCAACCCGCTTTCTGACAGACACCGGCTAATTGTGCTTTAACTTTTCCTTCAAACATGCCTAAAGAATCCACCATTGCATTCATTTCTTCTATTGAGACCGCTCCTTCAGAATTCATTTCTTTAATACCATAGTAGGCATATCCATCTATCATAATCTTTTCTTCGACAGAATTATCTCCTTGCGATTGTTCATGTGCAGACGTTGAATCATCTTTAACACTGTCATCATTCGCTTCACCGCATGAAACCATTAACAATGAAGCAACAGCGATTGGAATTATTATTTTTTTCATTTTTTCATATTTTAATTGATACAAAAGTATAATTTTTCAAAACATCTTTCATCGGCTATTTTTCAAAGAACTACCTTTGTAGTTATGCCAACTCAGGGAAAATCGAAAAAATCTATAGTAGTATTTTATCTGCTGATTGGATATATACTTGCCCAGATTTCATGGTGGATCTATCAGATCATTACATTGTCTAAACAAATTGACGACTCTGGTGGTTTCGCGAAAGCAAAAATGAGAATGTTGGCAGGAGAGTTCGCTGTATTTTTCGTTTTACTTTGTGTGGGCTTGTTTTATATTCATAGAGTTTTTAGAAAGGAATTAGAGCTTTCTACTAACAAGAAGAATTTTTCTCTTAGCATTACGCACGAACTTAAAACCCCAATTACTACTTCAAAACTATTTTTAGAATCCCTAATTAATCATGAGAAGAACATTGATTCTGATAAGCGGTTGGAGATCTACAGAAAAGTCTATGATGAACAAACGAGGCTCAATGAATTAATTGAGAAAGTTCTACTTTCCGCGCGAATGGAAAATGCTCAAATCCAGTTGAATTTTGAATCGACTAACATTTCTAAGGAGATAGAGAGAATTGTTTCGAACTTGAACTATGATCAGCGAATGGAAATGTTGCTTGATAAGGAAATTGAAATTAAAATTGATAGATTCTATTTTCAATCGATTATTCAAAACCTGATCGAGAATGCAGCAAAATACAGTCCTGCTGATTCCCAAATTACCATCAATTTACTGCGAAATGGTAAATTTGCCAGAATAGAAGTAGTGGATGAGGGAGTCGGTTTGAATGCTGAAGAGAAGATGAGGGTATTTGATATGTATCAGAGACTGGAGAACGAAGAAGTTAAAGAATCAAAAGGAACTGGTTTGGGGCTATATATAGTAAATCAATTAGTAAGGGGGCACAAAGGAAAAATTCTCGTGGAAGATAACCCAAAGGGAAAAGGAACGGTCTTTAGTGTACTTTTACCACTAACATAATTTGAAATGAATAAGAAAGTTGCGCTAATAATTTTGGATGGCTGGGGTCATGGAAGGAAAGATGAGTCGGATGGGATCTTTTTAGCAAACACCCCTTTTGTAGATGGTTTATATGGCCAATATGCGAGCTCTAATCTAATTACCTATGGTGAGGATGTGGGTCTTCCAGAAGGACAAATGGGAAATAGTGAAGTAGGCCACATGAATATTGGTGCAGGAAGAATTGTTTATCAAGATCTTGTTAGAATAAACAAATCGATTCGAGAAAAGGAGTTTTACAAGAACGAACAACTTCTTGCAGCAGCTAAGTATGCAAAAAACAACGGGAAAAAGATCCATCTTTTGGGTTTAGTATCTAACGGAGGTGTTCACTCATCACAAGATCATTTGCATGCCTTGTGTGATTTGTTTGAGGAACAAAATGTCGAGAATGTTTTTATTCATGCATTTACAGACGGAAGGGATTGTTCCCCAACGAGTGGAGTTGGATTTCTACAAAAGCTTGAGAAACACATAAGTAATAAAAAGACGAAGATCGCTTCGGTCATTGGAAGATATTATGCCATGGACAGAGATACAAGATGGGAGCGAATAAAAAAAGCTTACGATCTGATGACCAAGGGAATAGGCTCTTCATTTACGATCGCATCAGAAGCGCTTCAGTCTTCCTATGAAAACGGTATTACTGATGAGTTTGTAGAGCCGTTGATCAATGCTAACCATGACGGCTTAATTGAAGACGATGATGTGGTGATATGTTTTAACTTCCGAACAGATCGATGTCGTGAGATTACTCGTGCATTGCATCAGGAGGATTTCCCGGATTATAAGATGTCTAAGTTGCCTCTTTATTATGTGACAATGACAAACTATGATAAAACCTTCAAGGGCGTGAAAGTTGTTTTTGATAAGGATGAGCTGAAAAACACGCTGGGAGAGGTAGTTGCAACTGCTGGTAGAACTCAATTGAGAATTGCTGAAACAGAAAAATATCCGCACGTTTCATTTTTCTTTAGCGGTGGTCGCGAAAATTTATTTGAAAAGGAAAATAGGATCATGATCAATTCTCCTAAAGTTGCGACTTACGACCTGCAACCAGAAATGAGTGCGTTTGAGGTAACAGATGCTGTCATAAATGAAATGAAGAACAATGCCCCTGATTTCATTTGTTTGAATTTTGCAAATGGTGACATGGTGGGACATACGGGGGTTCCTAAAGCAATAATTAAAGCTTGCGAAACCGTGGATACTTGCTTGAAAAGAGTGGTCGAAGCAGGTGAAGAAAACCATTATTCTTTTGTTGTTATAGCTGATCATGGTAATGCGGACAAGATGTTTAATGAAGATGGATCTCCTCATACAGCTCATACAACTAATCCCGTACCGTGTATTTTAATTGACAAGGATCATCAGACACTTAAAGATGGAATACTTGCCGATGTGGCTCCCACAATATTAGAATTACTCGAAATTCCAGCGCCAAAGGAAATGACAGGCAGGTCATTGTTACATTAATGTGTATCTCCTTGACTTTGAACTAAATTAGTTTATATTTGTGAGGTAGTTGAAATCTTACAGATGGTCCGGTTGATAAGACAGATCCTAGTCACTGTTATCTTTTTTTTGCCCCTTTCCACAAGGGCAACGGATTATCTTGATTCATTAAAGAATATAGCACTTGGTAAAATTGAAGTATCAAGCGAGAATCGTATCGAAGCTATACTTGAATTATCCCGTTTTTCATGGGCCAGCGACCCAGATTCTTCTATATCCTTAACTAATCTTGCTCTTGAATTAGCAGAGGAAATAGAAAATCCAAAACTAAAAGGAGATGCATGGTTCGACCTTGGAATGATTGCATACATTAATGGTTCTGCAGGTAGTGGTTTTGAGTATTTTGTAGAGTCCAGTTCAGCCTATGAGCAAGCAGGAGAGTTATTTAAGAAGGCAAACAGTTACTATCAAGCCGCACTGTGTTTAATTGAGTCAAATGAAAATCAGAAAGCTGTTAATTGGCTGGAAAAAGCGCAGCAAGTGTTGCCCGAAAATAAATTCTATCAACTTTCATATGGTGTTGCAACGGAATTAGGGAAAAGCTATTTTTCTTTTGGAGATACTTCCAATGCTGAAAAGAATTTTCTCAAAGCTTTAACTATAGCTTACAATCAGGATGATACAGCAGCAATAATTGGATCACATATAGAATTGGGCCTCTTTTATATTTCGATCGAAAGTTATAATAATTCAATTGTTGAGTTCAATGATGCAATCAAATTGACATCTCCAGCTCAAAAACAGTTATTGGCGCAACTTTATAATCACCTAGGAGAAACGAATATCCTAAAAAACAACCTGCAGGAAGCAGAAAAGAATTTCAATTTTGCTTTAGGTCTGGCCAATGAATCAAAATCAATTGTTGCGCAAGCAAAAACACACTTCAACCTTTCAAAATTGTATGAGATTCAACAGAAGTATGCGCTTTCATTAATTGAATACAAACTATACTCCTCGCTTCACGATACCATCAACAAGTTAAGCACCAAAGATATCTCAAGTTTGCAGGCTAAATTCGATAATGCCACCAAGGATCACGAAATGAAGCTTAAGGACCTTGAAATGGCAAAGAATGAGGCAAAAGCAGACGAAAAACTCAAAGACGAAGCATTCAAACGCAATGTGATGATCGGAGGGATCATAGTTGTTGGATTGTTTGGTTTTTTATTATTTCTGGCATTTAGAAAACAAAAGGTCATCAACAAAAAGCTGGATCATCTTGGAATGGTCGCAAGAGAAATTGAGAATACCGTTATTATTGCTGACGGAGAAGGAAATGTTGAATGGATCAATGAGAGTTATAAGAGAAAATACGGTTTGGATCTAGCTGGGTTTGTAAATAAGTTCGGACAGAATATCTTCGATAATCCACCCCACGATGACTTTGTAGAAAAGGTAAAATTGGCAAAAAAAGATAAGCGAACAGTTCAGTTTTATATCTCTAATAAGGACAAGGATGGTCATCAGAGAAATATGAAAACCACCTTGACACCCCGTTTGGATGAAGATGGTGAGATAGCAAATTTTATTTTAATTGATACAGAGATTACTGACCTTGTAGTTGCAGAAAAACAACTTACCAAGGAAAGAGATAAACTATCCGTCATATACAATCAGGTCACAGAAAGCATTGATTATGCTAAGAGGATTCAAGAAGCTGTTCTTCCTCACGCTAATAAAATCTCAAAGTTCTTTAAGGAGTACTATTTGCAATACTTGCCTAAAGATGGTGTAAGTGGGGATTTCTATTTTATTGAAGAAACGGACGATTATGTTTATGTGGCAGGGGCGGATTGTACAGGACATGGAGTGCCAGGAGCACTGATGAGTGTGATCTGCTACAACCTTCTGGAGAATGCTGTGCATCGCTACGATGAAACGGATCAGATCCTTGCAGAATTGAATAATCAACTAATAAGAAAACTGCGTCAAAGCAGTGATGATGAGGATCAGATAAAGGATGGGTTGGATATCGGATTGGTAAGATTAACGAAGGAATCAGCGACCACTGAGCTGCAGTTCAGTGGTGCTCACTCATCCATTTACCTACTTTCAAATGGAGAATTGAATGAGCTTAAACCAACTCGTATACATCTTGGTCAGAATGAGATAAAACCAGAAGACATTAAGAAGGAAACAATAGAGATCAAAGAAGAATCTGAACTGGTTTTTTTTAGTGATGGCTTCCCCGATCAGAAGGGTGGAATTGATGGAAAAAAATATTATTATCCACCGTTTCGAGAATTAATCAAAACAGTGAACCAAATACCTCAGGATGAGAAATTAAAATACCTGAATAAGGCTTTTAATAAGTGGAAATTAGGGAAAGACCAAACAGATGATGTTCTTGTCTGGGGATTAAAAATTAAATCGTAAATTAGCATCCCAATGAATAGTGCAGACGCAATATCTATTTTTAATACGATGACCAGCCAAAACGTGCTTTATGCGTTTCATGGTGAGTTTAATTACAAGATGGTCAATACGTTGCTGAGTGACGTTAAGAAGGAACTTCACAAGACGAGCAATAATATTACTGCAGCAAAAAAGACATACAAAGTTTTAGTTGAGTGTCTGGAAAACATTCACAAGCATTCGGCAAGAAAAGAAAATGAGTTTAAAGACAACAATGAAGGAATCTTCATCCTGTCTAAAAATGATGATGGATACAAAGTTGCAATTGGTAATTCAATTCTGGATGAAGAGGTGTCAACACTCCAGGTAATGCTGGATGAGATCAACTCGATGGATCCGGATGCGCTAAAATCTAGATATAGAGAACAAATCAGAAATACAGAGGTAAGTGACAAAGGAGGTGCTGGATTAGGAATGATTGATATTGCTATTAAATCTGGCAGTATTCTGGATTACAAATTCGATAATTACACCAATACAAAACACTTCTTTAGTTTAGAAATTTTAATAAAAGCCTAACTACCAGTCTTAATATGGAGAAAATTGTTTTAGAAGGAACAGAGAATACACCTGAATTAGTTTTGGATCATGAAGGACATTCTTTATTGTTTAAAGGAGATTCAAGACCAGAGGATGTTAGAACGTTTTATATGCCAATATTGGATTGGCTTGAAAACTATGAGAAGCAACTATTTTTCTTGATTGATCAAGGAGGGAAAATTACGGTAAAATGTAATTTTGAATTCGAATATTTCAATTCTTCGTCAGCAAAGTATTTAATGGACATTATTTCGAAGCTGGCAGATATTTCGAAGATAGATGGCGTTTCATTAGAATTGAACTGGTATTATGATGCGATGGATGAGGATATGCTTGAATCCGGAGAAGAATTTGAAGAGATGCTTGGTGTTGAATTCAATTTTATTAAAGTCGACTGATATTTTTACATGAAATTTACTGCAGAACAAATTGCCCAGTTGCTAGGAGGGCGTGTTGAGGGAAATAAGGAGGCAATTGTTCATGATATGGCAAAGATTGAAGAGGCTACAGAAGGAACGATTACATTTCTAGCTAATCCGAAATACGAGGACTATATTTATTCAACTGGAGCCTCCATTGCTTTGGTAAATGAAACATTTCAAGCTGCTAGGTCATTGCCTGAATCACTAACGTTAATAAGAGTAGAGAATGCTTATCAGTGTTTGACTAAATTGTTGGCTTATTACGATCAGCTAAGTAATGACAAAACCGGTGTGGAACAACCGAGTTTCATTGATGATTCTGCAGAACTCGGAGACAATTGTTATGTAGGAGCTTTTGCTTATGTGGGAAAGAATGTGGTAATTGGAAATAATGTTAAAATCTATCCACATGTTTACATAGGTGATGGAGCAAGAATTGGAGACAATGTTACTTTGTTCTCTGGAGTAAAGATCTACCACAAATGTGAATTGGGAAAGGGATGTACAATCCATTCTGGAGCGATCATCGGATCAGACGGTTTTGGATTTGCTCCAAGCGCTGCTAATAATTATCAGAAAGTTCCCCAAATTGGAAATGTGGTTTTAGAGGATTTTGTTGAAGTAGGTTCAAATACAACAATTGATAGAGCCACTATGGGCTCAACCGTAATTCGTAAAGGAGTTAAATTGGATAATCTCATTCAAGTGGCTCATAACGTAGAAATTGGAGAAAACACCGTAATAGCGGCTCAAACAGGAATTGCTGGGTCTACCAAGCTTGGAAAAAATATGATGATAGGTGGTCAGGTAGGGATCGTTGGGCATTTGAAATTGGCAGATGGTGTTAAGATTGCTGCACAAAGCGGTATTGGACAAGATATTCTTGAAGAAAATTCAATAGTACAGGGTTCCCCTGCATTTGGGATTGGAGACTACAAAAGATCGTATGTTCTTTTCCGTTCTTTGCCGAGACTTCGAGAACAAATTTTAGATTTGCAAAAAAAAATTAACGATCATGAATCTTAAGCAGCATACGCTGAAAGAAAGCATCACTTTTCAGGGACACGGATTACATACTGGGTTGAAGGTCACGATGACTGTTGAACCTGCAGAAGCAGACTTTGGCTATAAATTTCAACGAATTGATCTTGAGGGTCAGCCAATAATACCGGCTGATGCTGATTTAGTTACTGATACTCAAAGAGGAACTACACTTGAAAAGAATGATGCAAGAGTGTGTACTACAGAACATATTCTTGCTGCCTTATATGGAATGCAGGTTGACAACGCATTGATCAAAATCGACAATGAGGAAATTCCGATCATGGATGGAAGCGCAGCAATATTTGTGAATGAGATAGAACGCGTTGGATTGTTGGAGCAGGATGCAGATAGAGAATTTTTTGAATTTGATCAGAACCAACCTTTTGAATGTCTGGAGAAAGGAGTAGAAATGCTTGCAATTCCTTATGAAGACTTCAGAATTACCGTGATGGTTGATTACAATTCGGAGGTGTTGGGAACACAACATGCATCGATGTACGAGATTACTGAATTCAAAGATGAAATCTCTCCTTGTAGAACTTTCGTTTTTCTGAAAGAACTGGAATTTTTGGCAAAGCAAGGATTGATTAAGGGAGGAGAAGTAGATAATGCGATCGTGCTGGTAGAAAGAGAGAATGTACCTCAAGAGGAAATCGATGCGTTAGCAAAGCTCCTAGGAAAAGAGACTGAAACTTATGAGGTGAAGGGAAGAACCCTAAATAACATAAAATTGAAGTTCATCAATGAGCCAGCAAGACATAAGTTGCTTGACATTATTGGGGACCTAGCTTTAGTTGGGAAACCAATTAAAGGACATATTTTGGCAGCGAGACCAGGTCATTCTGGAAATACTTCTTTCGCTAAGATCATCAAGAATTTGATGAAGGAACAGGGTAAGAAAGGAAAGAAATTCGATCTGGATAAAGAGCCATTGTACAACATCAATGATATTGAAAAAATGTTGCCACACAGATATCCTTTTCTACTGGTTGACAAGATCATGGAGATTACAGATGAAGGTATAATAGGCGTTAAGAACATTACGATGAACGAACCTCAGTTTACAGGTCACTTCCCTGGAAACCCTGTAATGCCAGGTGTATTGCAAATTGAAGCCATGGCTCAGGTAGGAGGTATTTTTGCTTTAAGCAAAGTTGATGAACCCGAGCTTTATTCAACCTACTTTATGAAGATCGATAACGTGAAGTTCAAACAGAAAGTGATTCCAGGAGACACAGTTGTTTTTGACCTTCAGCTATTAAGCCCTATTCGCAGAGGCTTGGTAAATATGGGTGGAACAGCATATGTGAATGGAAAACCTGTAATGCAGGCTGAAATGCTCGCACAAGTAATTAAAGATAGAGGATAATGAACGAAACATTGCCAAGATACATACACCCCGATGCTAAAATAGGTAAGAATGTGGTTATAGAGCCCTTCACAACCATCTATGGGGACGTAGAGATTGGTGATGATACCTGGATTGGTCCAAATGTTACCATATTTGATGGTGCAAGAATAGGTAAGGGTTGTAGAATCTTTCCTGGAGCTGTGATTTCAGCTGTTTCCCAGGATCTGAAGTATAATGGAGAATATACTACAACACACATTGGTAATAACACGACCATTCGCGAGTGTGTGACTATTCACAAAGGTACAGCTGATAGGATGAAAACAGTAGTGGGTGATAACTGTCTGTTGATGGCTTATGTTCATGTAGCTCACGATTGTATTATTGGAAACAATGTGATCATTGCTAATAGTACTCAGCTTGCTGGTCATATCACAATAGGCGACTGGGTTGTGATTGAGGGAATGGTAGGAACCCAGCAATTTGTGCAAATTGGAGATCATTCATTTATAGCTGGAATGTCATCGGTAAGAAAAAATGTGCCACCTTTTGTGAAGGCAGCTAGAGAACCTTTATCCTATGTAGGAGTTAACTCGATAGGAATGAGAAGAAGAGGTTTTAGTGATGAGCAAATCCAAAACATAGAAGACACCTATCGTGTTATTTATGTACAGAATTCAAACATGACCAAAGCAATTGAGATAGCTGAAATTGAATTGGAAGATTCAGAAGAAAAAACTCAAATATTAGACTTTATCAGAAATTCCAGCAAAGGAATTATGAGAGGACTGAACTAACCCCTGATTATAAAAGATTAAAATACTACCCTAAAATACTTGTATGATTGGCTGTTGGCACAAATTTTGCCCTGGTCAAGATTACATCAAATCGAACGATTATGAAAAAATATCTACTCTTATTAATCGCCCTAATAGGTATCACGAGTTTTGTTAACGCTCAAGGTTCCAAATTCGTTAATTATGAACGTGATAATGGCTGGAACATCGGTTTCAACATGGGTGCTACCTGGCAGCCTCGAGAAGGGATACTCATTGGTAATCATATAGATTCGCTGTTACTTAGTGGTGACAAAACAAAACCTTATGCTGGTTTTGGTGGTGGAATGACATTGGGTAAATCAATTTATGAAAGAGAAGGATCTTTCTTCGCGGTTGATTTAAGAGGTAGATATTTAGGAAGTTACAATGCTGGATGGTCTGGTGTTCCAGAGTACAGTTATGAGCTTACAGGAGACACTTCTGGGGCTTCTTTCGGATTCAGGAACTACAAAATGAACCTGCATGAGTTTTCTCTTGAGGCGGTATTAACCTTGAACAGATTGAGAGAAAGAACCGGAATCATACTTTATGGTTTTGGAGGTATTGGTGCTACACTAAACAATGTTAAATCAGATTACAGAGATTTTACCGGAAGCCATTATGATTACAGCGTAAGTCAATTTGGAATTAATTCAGTGGATACTTCTCAAAATGCTCAAACCATTGCTGCACAGGTCAAGGAGATCAGTGATTTGGATTTTGAAACAACCATAACCAATACGAGATTTTCTTTAGTGCCGTCATGGGGGGTAGGTTTCGGATACCAGATCGGACCTAGTTTCTCTATGGGAGTAGAATATAAATTGGCATATGACATTTTAGGTGATGAATTTGACGGAGGTGCCTCAAATATGCTGAAAGATAATATAATGGATAAATATCACTATACTGGTGTATTCTTCAGATGGAATATTCTAAGTGGTGGTCAGACTTTTACCGTTGATCCAGATCCAGACCCATGGACTCCTAATCCAACGAATCCAACTACTGTAGTTCCAAATCCTCCAGTAGCGAATAACAAACCATTGGTAAATATTTACAATCCTTCTTCTAATAACAAGGAGGTTCACAATCCTACCTACACGATCAAAGCTAAAATCTATCATGTAGAAACCCAAAGTGGTGTGAAATTCTCTCAGAATGGGTTGAATATTACTAACTTCTCTTTCAATCCAACTACTGATGAATTTACTGCACAGGTTTATTTATATCCTGGAAGCAATGTTTTTGAGATCACCGGAACAAATCCTTATGGATCAGATCAGGATAGTAGAATTATAATACTTCAACAAGAGGTACAGCAGGTTCCACCTCCGATCGTTACTTATACTAATCCGGTGCAGGATGGAATGACCGTCTCTCAGCCCCAGTTTACAGTAGTTTCTAATGTCTTGAATGTGGCTGGTAAGGGTGATATTACCTTCACCTTCAATAACCAAACATCAACTAATTTTACATACAATACTTCAAGCAAAGTTTTGACTTCTGTTGTTACGTTAGTCCCTGGGAAGAATGTTATTACAGTAAAAGGGGTGAATAGCGTTGGGTCAGATATTGAAACGATTACGATTAATTATCATAAGCCGGTTACAGTTCAACCTCCTGTGGTTAAAATCACTAATCCGTCAACTAACCCTTATACAACAAACAGTCCTGTGGAAGTTATTCAAGGAACAGTTCATTATGTGGATGGAGCTTCTGATATTAATGTATCAGTCAATGGAAATCAAGTAACGAACTTTACGTATAGCACATTGACTAAGAAAATTTCTTTCAGTGCTAATCTGATTGTAGGGGCAAATGTTGTTCAGATCACCGGTACTAATCAATTTGGAACCGATGCGGCTACTACCACTATTATCTATAAGCCTAGTGAAGTAATGCCTTTGCCAATCGTTGAGTTCATTGTTCCTGCAACATCTCCGTACTGGAGTCCGGCAAATAATGTAACACTGAAAGCTACCGTGTTGAATGTTACTTCTAAACAATATATCTCGGTGAATGTGAATGGAGTGAATACAACAGCATTCAGCTATAATTCAATTTCTAAGGAAGTTTCTTTCAATGTGAATTTGATCAATGGAAACAATGTTTTCAAAGTAACAGGAACAAATACTGTTGGGTCAGATTTTGACGAGCAGATCATTATCCATAAACTGGTACAGGAGCAACCTCCAGTGGTTAACATTACCAATCCTGGAAGTAATCCTCACAATACGATGGTAGGAACACAGATCATCAATGCTGAAATACAGCATGTGGAAACGGTTACAGGCGTGACTGCTAAGTTCAACGGTCAGACGATTACAAACTTTACTTTTGATCCAATATCCGATAAGTTTGTATATAATGCAACTCTTCTATTAGGAGCAAATATTCTAGAAGTTACAGGAACTAACAGTGTTGGAACTGCATCTAAGTCTCAGACTATTATTTACACTCAACCAGTTAATGAATGTGATAAGCCTGTGATTGCTCTGACGCAACCAGCAGCGCAGTCTAAAACGGTTCCTGGTTTGAATACTCCTTCAGGAAATAACCTTACGATCAATACATCAAACAGTAAAGGGTCTATCATTGGAAAGATTACGGGATCATCAACAGTTGATTTCAAGATCAATGGTGTGTCGTCTCCTGGTTATAACTTTAACAGTAATACTGGAGATTTTGAGACCTTCTTGCATCTTGAGGAGGGAGCTAACAACTATCAGTTAGTTGCAACTAACAATTGTGGAACAACGATTACAAGTGTTACTTATATCTATACGCCAGAAGAACAGCCATGCGATAATCCAGTTATTCAATGGGTATATCCAACAGCAAGTCCTTTCAACTATACAGGACCTGCAGCGATATCTTTAAGTGCTTCCGTTTTAGGTGTAGATAATCCAACAAAGATTAGCGTAAAGATTAATGGACAGGATAGAAAGTTTGTTTTTGACCCGATTTCAGGAAACCTTGCCTTTGGAGGAAATTTGAATGAAGGAGCAAACAATGTTGTAATTACTGCAAGAAACGAATGTGGAACAGTTACAGGGAATATGACTGTTAACTACACCACTCCTGTGGCACCTCCAACTGTAACGATTACCGTTCCTACAGCAGATCCATATTTGACATTTAATGGCAATATGAGCGCAAAGGCTTCCATAACTGGTGTTGATACGAAAAGTCAGATCCAAGTTTATTTAAATGGTCTATCTGTGTCTAACTTTAGTTACAGCACTAGTGCTAAGCAAATAACAGTTCCTTTGAACTTGACAGTTGGAACATATACGCTTAAAGTAACGGCTACTAATAACGCTGGAAGTGCGTCTGATGAGACAGAAATTGGAATACAGGAGCAATGTCAAGATCCAATGATCACGCTTACACAGCCTACTTCTGCATCCGGATCTTCCATCACATTTAATACATCAAACAGCAAAGGATCAATAATTGCAAATATTGAGCATGCTACGAATATTGTGTTCAAGATAAATGGTCAGGCAAACACAGGTTACAACTATGATCCGGCAACTGGTAACTTTGAGTCATTCTTACATCTTACTGAGGGTACAACTGTGTATACATTGAGTGCAACGAATAACTGTAATGTAACTACTCAGAAGACGGTGAGTATTGTATATACTCCTGCTCCTGTCGAGTGTAATGAACCTGTAATAACTTATACCAATCCATCTACCAATCCTTATACATCAACAAAAGCAAAAGGAGTGGTGATTTCGGCTTCAGTATCTGAAGTTTCCAATTCAAATCAATTGGTATGTACTGTTAATGGAAGCACAGTTCCTCACACATTTAACAGTGCTACGAAGTCAGTTTCATTTACAACTGGATTAATGGAAGGAAACAACCCGATATCAATTACAGCAACGAACAATTGTGGAAGTACAACTGAACAGATCACGGTAGTTTATGATAAACCAACACCTAGACCTGAGGTTCAGATTACAACTCCAGCACAGGATCCTTATACTACGAGTAGTTCAAATGTTCTGGTGACTGCGAATGTGTTGAATGTGTCTGGGCAGAGTGCAATATCGATGACAGTTGATGGTCAAGCGTTTACAAATTTTTCATACAGCTATACAACCAAAGTGTTAACTAGCAACTTGACATTGGATAATGGAAGCCATACCATAGTTGTGAAAGGAACAAACAGCTCTGGATCAGCTCAAGATCAAACGGTTATTGAAGTGGCGATACCAGTTACTCCTCCAGAGGTTAATATTGGTAACGTAACTGGGTCTACAAGTTCGAATCCATATGTTGCACCAAGTTGCGTTCAGTTCAATGTAACGGGAGTAGTTACTAACGCAAGTGGTTCGGAAGTAACCTATGTGGTTGATGGTATTAGTGCTTCTGGAGTTAGGACAAATGCTCTATCTCCGTCCATGCTTCAATTCTCTGTTCCGGTGACATTTGTTCAACCAGGACAAGTAGTTACTTTGACAGTTACTGCGACTACGGAAGATGGAACGGATAGCCAAACAGTGTACTTGACTTGTCAAGGAACAACAACGCCAGAAGATCCCAACACGAATGATGGTGGAAACGGTGGAACAAATACTGGAAATATCCACAATACGCTTCCAAATGGTAATGGAAATGGAGGTGAAGAAGAAGGAAATAACGGTAATGGAAACAGTAATGGAAACAATGGACACGGGAACAATGTTGATGGTGTAGACTCGAGTAATCCAGGACAAGGCGGAGGAGGACCGAATGGTCAAACGGATGCTTCAGGAAACACGGATGATGAAGGTGGAAATGGCAACTCTGGAAATAATGGTGGTGGTAACGGAAATGGTTCTCAAATGGGAACAGTTACTCCTCCAAATACACAACAGCAATTGGAGCAGGAGAAAACAACTCAGTACAATGATTATATTAAGAAAGCAGATTCATATTACAGCCAAAAGAATTATGATGAAGCATATAACTATTACCAGAAAGCTTCTTCTGCGAAACCAAATGAATCATATCCAAAAAACCAAATGAATTCGATTGTTGGAATCAAACAACAACAGGAAACGGATGCTGCTTATGATGCAAAAATCAAGCAGGCAGATATTTACTTTAAAGCAGGCAAGTACACCACTGCGAAGACATACTATACGCAAGCACTTTCAGTGAAGCCTAATTCATCTTATGCTAAAGGTAAGATCTCTGAGATCGATGCTAAACTGAAGGAAGCAGAGAAGCCTGTAAATGTGGTAAAACCAACGAATCCAGTTGTGAAGCCGACCAATACAGGAGGAGGAGCGAAAACGCCAACCACTACGACAAGCGGAGGTTCAAAAACGAATACTACTCCAACTACTGGCGATAGTAAAACAACCACTCCAACTACTACGACCACGAAACCAAAGACTACTACACCTGATCTAACAAAACCTAAGGTATCTTCGCCAACTCCAAAGGCTGTGGTGACACCTTAAGCAGCAGAGACCTTCTCATAATTACAGAGGGTGATCAAATTGTAGCATCATTTACTTAAATCCTGATTCTGTCTTATCTCGCTTTGAATTTCAGAATCAGGATTTCTTATTCTATTTTTGAAGGTATAAATTGCATTCAATGAATTGGAAAGTCATAATATCATCGATTTTGTTAAGCATCGCGGTAGTAGCTTGTGGATCCTCAGAAGAAACAGAAGAAAGTGTTGCGCTAAATGTTAACTCAACCTTGGAACAGGTGTTATGGTTGGAAGGAACTTGGGTAGATGAAACAACATTTGGATTTAAACAACCTCCTCAGCATTTACACGAGACCTGGAAGGTATATTCTGATTCGATTAGCGGAGTTGGCTATAATGTGCAAGGCATGGATACAAGTATTACAGAGCGCATTGCGATCATGATAGTTAATGATAAATTGACGTATGTGGCCAGACCAAAAAATCAGGCATTGGTGACCTTTACCGTTACTTCAGCTTCAACTTCTCAATGGGTATTTGAGAATAAAGCGAATGATTTTCCGCAAAAATTGATCTATAAGAAGTTACCAAACGACTCTATGTCAGTTACACTAGAAGGAATTCAGAATACGATGGAAAGAAGCATAGAACTGAAGTATAGAAAAAAGTAAATCGTGAAAGCTTTAACACTTCTTATATCATTGATATTTCTTCAATATTCCATGGGCCAGGCATCCATATCCAAATTGGATTTTGGTAAATATAATAAGCAGGGAAAAATTAAAGCTTATCCGGATTATCTTCATGAATTAGAGCATGAGACTTTTATTGATCTAGCTGAGGCAGAAGTTCACTACTCAAGAGTTTTTTTTCAGGATACTACTTCCATGAGTTTAAATGGATACCTTATTGAATTTAATAAGGATAAAATCGATCCTAATTCTGCCGAAATACAACTGTACAGCGACTACGTTAGTAATTCAGATTGGAATTTGTATCGAAACTACGTGAAAGATTCAATAGCACGAAGAATTCTTGGTGAAGAAATGGGTGCAGACAAGTGGTTAGTCTTAAATAAGGATTCTGAAGGAAAAGTAAAACATGAGTCTGAATGGAACTTGAATTGGGACGAAAAAATCAATTTTTCAAAAACTACACACAACGTACAATTTCCCTATTTGTCCCAAATGTTTTACTACCCTCATGCTCGTTTCAATAATGAAATGAACATTGATGAAAGAAAGCTAAACTATTTGTTTTATTGGATTGATTTTCAGGGTTATGAAAGAGCAAATGCCTCATTTATCAATCGAAATATCGTAGCTAAAGAAGCTTACTCTAAGAAACCGGATTTAAGGGATTATATAATAAGGGAGATTAGCCCAGTGTATAGAGATTCCACTATTTGGATCAAGGACACATCATTAAATCATTTTGGCAATATTGAAGATGGACTTGTGACCCATTATAATACCCATAAGGAATATGCTGAAATGCCTGTAATCGGAATCAGTCAGCCTCAAGCCAGAAGTTATTTGAAATGGTTAGAATTGAATCATAACAAACATTTGGTTGAAAGTAATGCCCCATATTTTGTAAAGTATGAACTTCCGATAGTTGGGCCATTAGAAACCCTTCCAAAAATGGAAATTCCATCTTTTGAACTGGATACCTGGATGATCTCAAATAAACAATATAAGGCTTTTGTGGAGTATGTTAGAGATAGCATTGCTAGAAGAATATTAGGTGAAGAGTTCGAATCAGAGGGCTATTTAAATCCAAAATATGATAATTTTCTTCAAGAACTTGATAAGTCAGAATGGAATCTGAATTGGGCAGGGAAGATCGACTGGTCTCGTAAAACGAGTGGTGAGAAATATGATAAAGATAAGAAGCCTCCTTATGGCATTTTAGACATGTTATATTATCCAGCATATAATGGAGACACGAATTTAATTGATAAGAGGAAATTAATATTCGAGTACTTTTTTTATGATTTTAAAACAGCATCAATTGAGCCGAGAAGATCGACTATGGACAACTTTGATTGTTCGAGGGAATATGGTTATAACGTTGAGAAGAAATGCATTGGTTGGGATGAGCCTATCGACTGTTTTAGAGGTAATTCTCAGTTCTTGGGGAAGGACTTAGATTTGTCATATGTCAATAGTAGAATGGAATCACAGGATGTGTTCTCTCATGAGGATAGATCAAACTTCATCATAAGGGATAAAATAAACATTTACCCTGGGATTAATTATAGGGATTTCAATAAGCTTAGTGACAAATATTGCCAATGGGGTAATGTTTATAATTATGATAATCCTTGTATGGAATATGATTGTGAGATGTGTCCGCAAATTGAGGACTGGGAATCAGAGATACCAAGTGAATATGATTTTGACACGAATCCTGATGCACCCGTTCAAGGATTGACTTATTATCAATTCAGAGCCTATTGGTGGTGGTGGAATAAGGA
Organism: Flavobacteriales bacterium; assembly: GCA_020635565.1. GTDB lineage: Bacteria > Bacteroidota > Bacteroidia > Flavobacteriales_D > Parvicellaceae > Parvicella. The sequence goes on from JACJZN010000007.1 coordinate 210,090, forward strand.
GAGAAGGAAGGTTGTAAAAGGAAACCCTGTTATTGCGGATTATATTCCTTCAAAGGATGAATTTCTTAAGATACAAAATGGCGAATCAGTGATTCACCCAAAGGAAGTTCATGAATTGCCTTCACCTACATTTAATTACGTGGTGAAATTCTACAAGATCCAACCTTCATCAAACAATTAATTAATTTGATCGTTCGTCTCAATAGCACACGCGAATTCCCACATTTCCAAAATGTCATGATAGGGAACTTCGTATTTTTCAAAAATGGGATTGTCTGGAATAAGTTCAAGCAATTTTTTTCTAGGATGTGGGTTTACTCTTTTGTAGGTACAACCCTCATTTCGAGTCAAAATAACATAGGTTTTATCCTTTTTGATTTCAGACATACGCTCCACCAATTTACCTACTACATATGACCCACTTTGTAACGGCAACATAGAATCACCCTGGATCTGGAAAGCACGATGTTTGCCTGTGGTCAGGAAAGGAAGCGTAAATGCATCCAGATTTTCGATGTATTCTGCATCAGCATAACCTTCCAAGTAACCTGCAGAAGCTCTCTGAGGTATCAACTCGATGTAATTATCATTTCCTTCTTCGTCCATTTTCAAGGGTAGTAGAATTCGGTTGTTATCCAATTTCATCAAATGATCCATCGAAACCGTGGTAAGGTCCACTTTCAACATTACATCAATAGTTACATTATAGAATTTTGATAGACGAATCAAAACATCAATAGGAACCTCTATCCTGCCTGTTTCATAAGATGCATACCTAGATCGACTAACCGCCAGATGATCGGAAATTTCATGTTGCGTTAATCCTTTGAAATGTTTTCTAAGGAATTTGATGTTCTCTACAATCAGACTCATTGTTTCGTTTTGTATCAAAAATAGCAATTAAGAACGAATTATCTAATTGAAAAATACACCAATAGGTATTTTTAGCTTACCAATGCATCGTAAGAAGCCAGAGAAGTTCTTACCCAATCTGGAACTTCAATGGTCTTTCTCTCTTTTATATCAAACATGATCTGGGTAGTTGATCCAGTAGCATGAATGATTCTTTTTCCATTTTTCTCAGAAGAAATAGCGTAATCCAACACAAAACTTTTTGTTCCGATTTTACTAGTTCTGATATGAACTCTAGGATCCTTGGAAGTAAGCAATAATTCGGAAATGAAATTAACGTTTACACTTGCTATGAGAAACATGTCCTTCGTCCAATCCCATTGTGGGCAAGCGTCAATCATATACCTTCCTCTTCCGATCTCAAAGTAGGTGACGTATATTGCATTGTTTGCATGACCCAATGGATCCATATCATTCCATCGCATTTGTAGAGGGAAGTTAAATTTGAATTGTTGTAAGTCTATTTCCATTTTTTTAAATAATGATATTGCGAAGGTATATATCATTCTAATAGAAAGGCAGATAATTTCAAAATCGGCTTGGATATAAAAAAAGCGCACATTTCTGTACGCTTCTTCATGACCTCGGAAGGTTTATTTCATGATCCATTTAGCTCCAGAGGCTAAATGTAAAGTCGCGATTCTGACGATTCGATCATTATTGTTTCTTTCGATTAAGGAATAAATTCCAATCTCATTCAACAAAAAAGTCAAGGTAATACCTTGACTTTCCATTCTTTTGTGATCGTGGCAGAATTCAACCCCGGCCTTTAGTTTTTTATTACTTGAAGTGTTTTAACGACCTGCGTTTCATCAGCTACTAATAAGAAGTATGGTCCGTCCGCAAAACCCTTAAGATCAATAAGGGTATTATTTGAATTAATATTATCCGTAATTAGTAGTTTTCCGTTTTTATCATATAGCTGATAAAATAGACTACTATTGTCAAAACCATATACACTTAAATTTATTAAGTCTTTGGTTGGATTTGGATAAAGTTGGATTGAAGTTTGTGAGCTACTACAGTTTGATTTTAATACAATAGAATGATCCAATTCACCTTGAAAATCAACCATTACTAATCTATAATATTCTTCTAGATTCTCAGAGTGGAATTTTCCAGATTTTTGAAATTTAAATTCATCTAGTTTTTTCCAATTTTTTGCGTCATAGGAGCACTCAATAATCATACGATCATAAAAAATATCAGACTCAAATTCCCAATTTAATTCTGTGCTATTGTCAATGCAGCTCAATTCGAAGTCAAAAATTATTAAAGGGAGAGGAAAGTTTTCTTCTACTAAGGTCCAAACCCAATTAGTATTTGCAAAGATCGTTGAATTCAAAGAGACATTACTCACTTTATTATTGTTGACATTAACGCCACCAAAGGTTGCCATCCATTTGTCAATTGCATCATCATAATATTGAGCCGTTAAGAAATTTTCATTCAATGTATTTGTTCCAAGAATCTCATTGGTATTATCATCATAAGTGAAAGTTAGGCCAACTACAGGATTAGTTGAATAGTCTGTAGGCTGAATTTTCCAAAACCTATCAACTGCTTTTAGCGCATCAACAGCATGAGTTACACCTGTAGGTAAGGGGGTGTTATCATCGTTTAACGTTTCCCAAGTTGCAAAGACAATATTTCCGTCAGTATTTTGTGTTCCACCAGTGGATGTGCTTAAAGTTAATGGTATTTTAACCCCATTACCACCCTGTATTGTGGGTTTGGTTCCAAAGGGAATTCTCCTTGTTTGTCCTCCATTTTCATTCACATGCCAAATGATATTATTATTCTCATTTTCAGAAATAATCATGCCCCCTCCATTGGCTTCAGTAATTGCATTGGCATTTTCATTTTCAAGAACGATTTTCGCTTGATTATTCAGGACAACAAATGAATTGTTAGTTAATACTATGCGAGCTGCGCCCACACTTGAAGCTCCTGGGTCTGTCGTTCCACTGCTTCCAATGAGACCTTGATAATATAGCGGGTAATCCTGGTCAACCAGTGTCCAAATGGAACTTGTTGAAGTGAACTCAGTAGAATTTAAAACGATATTTTCGATAGTGTTTGTTGAACTATTCACGCTACCGAAAGGTCCAAACCATAAATTACTAGAGGCATTATAACCTTGAGCGATTAAATTATCCTCTATGATCGTATTCGAACCTGCAAATTCATTTGAACTTTCATCATAAGTTAGGTGAAGCGATACTTCCGGATTAGTAGAATAATCAGAAGGTTGAACTTTCCAAAACCTGTCAATGACCGTTAAACCATCCCCTAAACTAGAAATACCACTTGGTAAGGGGCTATTATCGTCATTGGCTGTTTCCCAGGTAGAGAAATGCACTGTACCATTCGTTATTTCTGTACCAGCACTTGTTGTGGTTAAAACAACTGGTATTTTTAATCCATTACCTCCTTGAGCAGATGGTTTTGTACCAAATGGCACTGTGTATGTTTGACCAGATGTTTCTTGAACACTCCAAACAACCTCGTTATCCTCTGATTCAGTGATTATTGTGCCACCACCGTTTGTCTGAGAGATAGCATTAGCATTCGCATTTTCTAAAACCAATTTTGATCCATTATTCAATACAATAAATGGATTGTTATTTAGGATCAGCCTATTTTGAGCATTGTGGCTGTTTACCAATCCTAAAAAGCCAATTAATAATATTTTAATGGCGTTTCTCACTCAATTAAAACTTTCTAATTGCGCGTGTCGAAGCACCCACATATTGATTATATAAAGAAACTAGAGGCCCCATTAACCAGTTATGACTAACGTCAACGGAATCATCACCGTTGTTTGTTGTATAATTCACTGTGTAAGAATCTCCATATTCTCCCATAAACCAAGCCCAACAGTCAAATGGACTAGATGCGCTGCTGCTCCAATATGCATTAGAGTTTACGAAAAATTGTTCTGCACCACTTATATTTTCTAATGCCTTACTAACCGTGAAAAAATTTTGTGTTAACATCATTAATTCGAAAATGGATGGTAAGTACCAGTCTGATTGACCACCCTGAACTAAATTTAAACATGAGCTAGCACAAGTATTTGTAGAAATCGGAGTGTTTAATGCAACTAGATCATTGCTATTAGCCAGTCCATCTGTTTTGCTGTAGGCCCCCCCCCACGTGTCAACACCTGAAACTTCCATAGAAGCTTCAGTATCCGTCAATGCAACGATTAAACCGTGCTCTGTACCTGCGGCATCTTTCCAAAGATGGAATATCACACCTCCACCAAATTCCTCACCTATATAATGAGTAAATCCTGAGTTTATAGTAATAGTAACGTCACCTCCAGAGTTTGTTCCTGTAACTCCAGAACCTACTAAATCTATAGTCGTAGCTGTAGTAGTTAATGTAGTACCTTCGTCTTTAACGGTAATCGCACCTCCTCCAGAAGCACCCAACTCTTCCCAAGCGGTACCATTATAAAACCAAAAACTATCTGTATCATTATCAAACACCAATAAGCCAGTGGCTGGTGATGCGATAGTTGTACGTTGAGCTGTAGTAACTCTTGGTAGTAAAACACCCTTGTCAGTTGACTTCACATCTAGTATAGCTGAATTGTCAGGTAAACTTCCATCATCATTAATTCCGACATTTTGAGCGCTCATGCCAATCGTTAGAGCAATACTGAAAATAGAAAGCAGTAATCTTTTCATGGGTAAAATCTTAAATTTTAAAGTGAGGCAAGATTATAAATATTTTTTCATGGGAATTAATGAATATTTGGGTATTCGTAGAAATCTTTGTTACTTCAGATGGATTTGAAATAACTAAGGGCTGATTTTATTGTGGTTTCGGAATTTCAAATCCGATTTAGACTTATCTAAAAGGTTATTTATAGATATCCCAAGAAATGTTGTGAACGACTTTTTTTTGTTGTGAAATGCAATTAGTAGCACAAGTTATAGGTAAAACCTATCATGATCTGATTTTTGGAATCACCTTCATTTGAAAGACGGATTTGTAGGAGCGACTTATCGGTAAAGTAGTATTTTGAATCTGAACAACGTTTGAATTATATGAACTAATGTGATTTGCATTGATTATGTATGAACGATGTATGCGGAAGAAAAATTCATTGAGCTTGGGTTCAATTTCATTAAGTGAAGAGCGTTCTATCACTTCTTTTTCTTTCATCAGATACTTGACGTAAGAACCTTCAGCTTTTAAATAGAGGATGTCGTCTAAATTGATTGATATTTTATTATTACCTGCTTCCTTGATCTGAATAATCTGTTCTTTTTTGATTTTTTTTGATTCATGAAGTGTTAAAGCGGCTAATAAATCTTGGGATTTTATAGGTTTAGTGAGATATGATTGTGGATCTAAATCTATCGCTTCAAGCATTAAGTCATGTTGGTTGTTTGCTGTTATGAAGATATAAGGAATTCCTTTCTTTTTCAACTCCCCAGCAATGAGCAGACCGTCTTTGAAAGTAGCTAACTGAATATCCAATAGAAAAATATCAGGATCCAGTTTGATACTTTTAATTGCTTCAATATAGTTATCTACAATGGCAATACATGTATGTCCACTTCTTTCTAATATTGATCTTATATAATCGGCTATAATAATTTCATCTTCAACAATTACTACCCTCATTTTTTTTGAATGTTAGTTTAAGGTACATCCCATTTTCTAAGCTCAACGTATAATTCGCTTTAAGTTGTTTTAGTAATAAAGATATTAATTTCGGTTCAATCTCAGATTTCGACCCATCTCCATTATCAAGATATTCTATCTCTATTTCTTTTGGTGTTTCATTTAGTTTGATATGAATGCTTCGATAATTCTTTGATGTTTTCACCCAAGCATACTTCACTGAGTTGGTGATCAGCTCATTGATTAAAAGCCCTAAATTTATTCCTTGAGATATTTCTACGCTGATTGTTGACGCTGATTGAAAAACACACTCAATCTTCAGCGATTTAAAATGAAGTTCATACTGATTGATTATATCTGTAAAGAGTTGTTTAAGTTCAATTTCGGATAAATTATCATGCTTATATAGTTGAGAGTGAAGTTCAGATATTGAATTGATTTGATTAGTGATATTCTGAATCGATGAAATATCAGTTTCTGACGCGTCTTCTTTAAAAAGTTCTCTATTTAAAAGTGAGACAACTAATTGAAGGTTGTTTTTGACACGATGATTGGTTTCCTTCATCAGAAATTTATTGTCTTTTAGTAATCGACTCAACTCTTTATTTTTTGCTCTTATTTTTCCATAAAAAATTAGGATTATTGCAAACATTCCAACTGACAATACGGAAATCCAAATCCATAGTAAACGTTGGTTTTTCTCGTTTTGAATTACGTTTTTTTGATAGGCAATTTCTTTGTTCTTCTGTTCAGTTTGATACTTAAGATTTAGATCTTGATATTGTTTTTTATAATTGTCTTGGAGAACTTGAAGGTTTTGCTCAAGATAGAGGATGTAGTGATGCATATATGAAGAAGTATCACCAAGAGTTTTATATGCCTCGCTGAGATATAGTTGAATAGGCGACTTTATAGTTGCCCAATCCGTTGTATCTATTAGTGCTAAATTTTGCTTAAGCATCTCAATCCCTTCAACTGTATTTCCAATAGACAGGTTTAGTCTTGCTAAATTGAAATAGGCATTAGCGTAATAACGCAAATTGTTTTCATAAATGCTACAGGCTAGCTCGTAATATACCAATGCAGAATCAACAAGCTGCTTTTTTTCATAGATGTTTGCAAGCTCATTATAAATTGTACCTTGGGCATCAATGAACTCATATGACTTAGCCAATTCTAATGCTCTGTAGGACATCAGAAGTGCTGTGTCCAAAACACCCATTTGGTTATAAAGAAAAGCCTTTCTATGATAGTACCTACAGGCAACGTTGGTAGAAGTATTATAATCAGGAGCAACTAAATCAAAGATTTTTTTTGCTTCGATTGGCTGATCTTGCATCGTGTAGAAGTTAGCCAACTCTATTGAAACTTTGAGATATGATGTATGATCTAAATCCTTAGCAATCTTTTGCGCTTCTATTAAAAAAAGCAATGCTTTTTCATAGTCGTAATTCACTTGATAAATTTGAGCACCTAAACTGTAGTATTCAATTTTTTGGTTAGCAGATAGTTGGTTAACGTTGATGTTCTCCAATTCTTGTTGAGCAAGTCCGTATTTGCTGTTATCCACATGTTTAACTATAGTTTTGAATTGACTATATAAGCTTGGATGAATTATGGTAAAAAAAAATAAGATCCAACGTGAGAAGATTGGAATGCTTTTAAGCAAGAAATATGACTTTAAACTTTTCAGTTATTGTTAATTTATTGATGCTAAAATACGGTTTTCTTGGTTTGACAGTATTTTGTTCAAGAATCATTAGAGTTTATGATGAATAGGCGAGTAGAAATTTTATTAAGTACAATTCATTGATAAAAGCAAAAGCCCAACAGGCTCTGAAGTGCTTTTTTCTTGGTTACACAGGCAGGATTATTTTATGATCCTTTGTGCTACGCCCCATCCTTTTTTGTTAATAACCTTCACTCAAATTTCTTTTGGTTCTGGCCATTAACAAAAAAGTTCGACCCTTATGGATCGAACTTCGTTTTCTTCGTGACCTCGGCAGGATTCAAACCTGCAACCGCCTGAGCCGTAATCAGGTATTCTATTCAGTTGAACTACGAGGCCAAAGATGATCTGCAGCAAAGCAGAATTTTTCAACGCTGCAAATTTAGTCATATAAAAGGAATTTTGAAATAAAAGGAAATAAAAGATGGATTTAGGTACAATGCCTTTATTTTTGGAAGGGTGAAATGGAATCATAAATATTGGCTATACTTAGTTCCTCTAGCTTTTTTGATTTCAACATGTTTTTACCCTCTTATCTGGTTGTGGAGAGGCATTGAATTAGCAAGTTATGGAATGGAAACGGATGCCATATGTATCTGGCATGTTTGGAAGGAAGACGCTGAAGCTGATCCTGAGGTAAACTCTATAACGAATACAGAAACGGCCTATCCAACTATTTTATTTCAACATCAAGATTCAAGTTATATTGTCAATATCGATCCCTATTATTACGAAAAGGAGAATGGTAAAAAAGGATATTTAATAACAGGCAATAGTCTTCGGATTTTATATTTTCCAGACGATCCAACTAGAAGAGTTGTTCCTGTTGGATCTGGGGCTCAATACTGGACGCCAATTGTTTACTTGATCATCTTCATTTCGATATCTATTCTAATTTTTTTCTGGATCGACAGAACCATTAAAGATTTGTGATTTTAGTAACCAAAATCAGGTTCCTCAAACCCGAAGAAGATGCAAGCTTCAGAAATTACGAAGTCTGGCATATCGTGTCCCACAACCATTTTGTTTTTTCCATCAGTGAAGATGTAACAAAATCCCTCTAGATCCAGTTCATCTTCTAATGCTTCGATCTCAGCAGGAAGCAATCCACTGTAAAAAACGCTTTCCATTTGAACTTCGGGATGGTTCTGACGAAAGTATTCACCTACATCATTTACAAACCAACCCCAATCTTCGCCACCTTCATTGGCATATTCTTCAGAGTCTTCTGGTGTTGCATACGTAAGGATCATTTTTTGTTTTTCTCCATTGATTCGAATATCAATTGGGGAGTAAGCTACCCATCTATCTGTAGTTTGATTCACATTTACCGCATAGATGCCTGGATGTTCTATCTTGTTATTTTGAAGTGTTTCAAGAATACTGAATTTGTATTTACTCTGATCAAGAAATACCACAAAAAGTTCTTTGCCACTCAACGAGGCAAAGTCTGGAATCCATAAGTACCCAGCATCCGGGAATGTTGGAAGAAGAGAATCAACAACTTCAATTGCTTCTGTTTCTGTAGATACTCCTTTAAAATTGATGATAAAGTAATCCCCTTCAAAACTTAAAGAATCCCATTTGGCAACAGAAAGTAAATGTGGATTGACATTCGCAGTTTGTGTGGTTGAGTCCAATGATTCAACGGTTTCACTCTTGCTATTTTCGTCTGGTTCATTTTCCGAAGTATTGCAAGCAATAAAAGTGAATAGTGTAGTAAACGTTAAAAAGGTAGTTAGTTTCATCATGTTGGTTATTCTATGTATTGATCAATTTCCTTCAGGAATTCTTCCAAATCAGCAATTCTTCTTTCATCGCTTGGGTGTGTACTGAAGATCTCCGGCATTCCTGCACCTCCCTGAGCAGCCATTTTTTTCCAGAAAGTGATAGCGGCATTTGGGTCATATCCAGCAACTTTTGCAAAAACTAATCCCAGCTTATCAGCCTCTGATTCGTGATTTCTACTATATTTTAGCATGCCTAAAGTGGCTGATCCAATGAAAACTTGCTGAAAAATACTTACCTGTGTGGTGTCTGCGGGAGAAAGCACTGATCCTACACCATTTACGATCATTTGCTGACTCATTCGTTCATTCCCGTGGCGGGCAATCGCATGTGCGATTTCATGTCCCATTACTACTGCAAGTTCGTCATCAGAATCAAACAGAGGTAGAATTCCTGTGTAAACACAAACCTTTCCGCCTGGCATACACCACGCGTTGATAGTTTCATCATCTACAACCGTTTTGAATTCCCATTCGAAACCTTCTATTCGTTTGGCGTATCCCTTGCTGGTTAAAAAACTCTCCGTAGCCTCCTTAATTTTTTCTCCAACGCGTTTTACTCTTTGAGCTCGAGGATCACTATCAGGTAAAACAGTTGCTTCCGCAAGAAATGCAGTATACTGATCCTTTGCCATTTGGATCAAAGTTGATTCTGGCAAAAGGTTCGTTTGTTTCCTGTTGGTAATAGGAACTTTAGAACACGCTGCAAGCACTATAGAGAATGCTAAAAGAAAAATGAAATTCTTCATGTTTGAAATTTTGAAATACAAATCTAAGCATTCTCTTTACAAGAATGTTTCCAAAATTATGAATTGAATAAAAGGTGTTGTTTTTATTGGATCTTAGCGGTCAATCCTTTTTCTAACAATGCCTCACAGATTGGTTTTAGTTGTTCGAACTCACCATGCTTTACCTGACACTTTCCATTGTAATGCACTATGTACGCACATTGTTCAGCCTGTATAACGTTATGATCACAATATTTAACCAATTGGTTGATTACATGATCAAAAGTGTTTACATCATCATTGTATAAGACAAGATCATAATTATCCACTAATAATTCTTCAACCTGAGCTATTTCTTGTGTTTTTTCGATTACAGACATATCTTTTATGTTGTATTACAAATTTAATAATTTTTGGTTCAAAACACTACCGTAAAAAATATACTTCTAATTTTGTCAAAAAATTTTTAGGAGATGTCAATTGCAAGGTATTTTGAAAGTGGGGAAACCACTCAGGACAAAGGTCATGTGAAGAATTTGGTTTTATTAGCAAAAGCTGATGGTCATGTAAGTGATGAAGAACTGGTGTTGATCCACAGAATTGGTCGCCATGTTGGTTTGACTTACGGGCAGATAGGTGAGATCATTGATAATCCACATGGATATCCTGTGATTCCTCCTGTTAGTAAAATTGAAAGATTGGAGCATATGGCTCACATGGTAGATGTCATTCAGATCGATGGAGTGGTGGATCAGAAAGAATTGAATCTACTTTCTATTTTTGCTGTGCAAATAGGTTTTAAAGATGTTAATGATGCTCATGTAAATGAGATCCTTGAACTTCTTAAAGCAGATGTAGACTACGAAGATATTGCTGAGAAATTAGCGTAAAATAATTTTAACATAAAAAGACTCCATCAAGGAGTCTTTTTTTTATTCCAATTTAACGTAAACGGGTAGATGATCAGAGATACCTCCTTCATACCGATCTCCTGAAAAAGTGTGATTTGGCTGACTAAAATTTCTTCGTCTGTAGATCAATTCTTTTGGGTCATGAATGTGCATCTCATTGTTCTTAATGCCTAATCCATTATTTGTGTTTTGAAGTAACGTTCTGTTGATCATCATCTGGTCGATCATTAACCAATCTCCTTCATGTACACAAGTTCCTTTTCCTTTTGAGTGCAATTCGGCAGCAAGGTTGTAAAGTTCTTGTTCATCGATATTCTTTGATCGCTTTGCACCTAAATAGCGTTCCAAACTCAAATTGTTGGGTTCATCGTTGAAATCGCCCATAACTAGAATCTTGCAGTCAGAATTTCTTGAGGTGATCTGGTCAATTCTTTCTTTAACGGTTTTTGCTACAAATTCTCTTTTTTTCTCTGAAGAATTGGAACTTCTGGATGGCCAGTGATTAACTACTACCCACAATTCATCCCCTCCAATTTCGCATTCAAAAAACAATACGTCTCGAGTTTTAATATCTCGATTCCAAGGAAAGTGTACTCTTAGGAACTGATGAGAGAGATATTTCACATGATCCCGATCGTAATACAAACAAGCATCTATTCCTCTATTGTCAGGGCTGTCCTGATGAATTAGTTCGTAGCTGTGATTTCTTAGTGGTTCAGTGTCTAATAATTGTTGAACTACATTTCGATTCTCAACTTCCGTTAATCCAACAATTAGTGGATGCTTAACCGAAATTCCCGAGATTGTCTCTGCTAGATCGGATAACTTTTTACGCAAACGCTCCTCTGTCCAATTCTTTTCACCAAATGGCGTGAATTCGGAGTCTTTTACACCAGGATCGTCTACAGTATCATAAAGATTTTCAACGTTATAAAATACAATTGTATGATTTCTATACTCTTTGTGCATTCTTTGCTTTAAATTACTTTCTAGTGAAGGCAAGATATTGATTATTTTTATACTTTTGATTTAACATCATTTGGTATAACGTTTATGGATGATCCTTCCGTCATTGTTCTGACGATCATTATAGTAGTTACAGTACTTTTATCCGCATTTTTTTCAGGTATAGAAATCGCTTTTATTTCGGCAAATCGACTCAAGATTGCAATTGATAAGGAGCAAGGTGGAGTGTCGTCTAAAATCCTTGGGTATTTTAGTAATAAACCGAGTTGGTTTATAGGCACCATGCTTCTTGGAAATAACATTTCCATCGTAATCTACAGTATTTATATGGGAGTTGTATTCAATCAGCTTTTTGGATTGGACAGCAACGAAACGGATTTTACCGTGATGATGGTACAAACTGTTGTTTCGACCATCGTCTTGTTGTTTTTAGCAGAGTTTCTGCCAAAAGCGATTTTTAGAATTAATGCCAATAGTATTTTAAGTACGATGGCCGTTCCATTAGTGATTGTATATGTAGCACTTTTTATTCCCACATTTATAACAATTGGATTGGCTGAATTGATTTTGCGATTGTTCATTAAAAAGCAGGATAATGGTGATTTTGTGACTTTTGAGAAGGTTGATCTTGATGATTTTCTGGAGGAAGGCTTGAGTGGTGTATCAAACAATGAAGAGCAGGATTATGAGGTAAAATTATTTCATAATGCTTTAAATTTCAATGAGGTGATTGCCAGAGACTGTATGATTCCAAGGAATGAGATCATTGCAGTAGAGATCAATGATGAGGTGGAAGAATTGCATCATATTTTTGTGGATACTAACTTGTCCAAAGTGTTGGTTTACAAAGATTCAATAGACAACATCATTGGTTATGTGCATTCTTTTGAGATGTTTAAGAAACCGGAGAATGTGAAATCTGCCTTGCTTCCTGTGAGTATCATCCCAGAATCTATGACCGCAAACAGGATCTTGGAAGATCTGATCAAAAAGAACCGGAGTATTGCCGTTGTAATAGATGAATTTGGTGGTACGGCTGGAATGCTGACAATGGAAGATGTTATTGAAGAGATCTTCGGGGAGATAGAGGATGAACATGATTCAGACGATGTTGTTCAGGAAGTGTTGGAAAATGGGGAGTACGTCTTTGGAGGTAGAATGGAGATCGATGCAATAAATGAGAAGTATGATCTGGAGTTGCCGGAAGGAGAAGAATACGAAACATTAGCGGGGTTTATTATTCATCAGTTGGAAGATATTCCTCAGGAGGGAGATGAATTCCGATTTGAAAAGTATAAATTTACAATAAGAGAGGTTTCGTCCACTAAAATTGATCTGGTTCATATCAAAACAGTAGAGGAAGATCTTTAATTGAGCATTGAATGGGGATAGTGAATAAGATATTTCCGGGTTTAGCCTTCAGGTCTCTCCATGACATTAAGCAAGGAAAGGCTGTGGGTCAAATTTTGTCCAGAGTATTGGATAAGGATACTTCTGCATACATTGATGTAGGTTGTCATCGAGGAGAAATACTCAAGATGGCGTTAAAAATTGCCCCCAAAGGGGAGCATTTTGCCTTCGAAGCAATCCCTGCATATTATGATAAGTTAGAAAAGGAATTCGGAACTCTGGTAAATCTGCACCATTGCGCTGTTACAAATTATGTTGGAGAAACCACGTTCAACTATGTGGAGTCTAATCCTATGTTTAGTGGAATTAAAAGAAGAGATTACCCAAAATCTGAAAAGATCAGTGAGATAACGATTCCAACTAATACATTGGACAATGTACTTAAAGATTGCCCCAATATTGATCTGATCAGAATTGATGTAGAAGGTGCTGAATTTGAGGTTGTGGACGGAGCAAAACGTATCATATTTGAGCATCAGCCAGTTATCTTATTTGAACATCAGGAAGGAGCTGCAGGATATTATGATAATGGTCCGGATAAAATGTGGAGCTTATTAGTTGATCAATTAGGAATGCATATCAATACTTTGGCAGGATATCTTGAGAACAAAAAACCATTTACAGCATCCCATTTTAGATTGTTGTTTGAAACAGCTCAGGAAACCTTCTTTGTGGCCTATTTTGACTGAGGTTATTAATATTCAGTCTGAAATAATCTACAACTTATCGACTTCTCGTACTTACTGAGGCAAAAAAAACCTGAAATAGGTTTCTCAACCAATAAATCTTTCTACTTTTGTCCCCAAATTTTTGAAAAATAGTAATTAAACATTGTCAATAATGTCTCAATTAAAAGGTAAAATTTCTCAGGTAATCGGTCCAGTGATCGATATCAGTTTCGAAGGAGCTGGTGCGTTGCCAAAAATCTTAGATTCTATTGAAATCACTAAGAATGACGGAACAAAATTAGTATTAGAGTGTCAACAGCACATTGGTGAAGAGTCTGTAAGAGCTATCGCAATGGATTCATCAGATGGATTGTCAAGAGGGATGGTAGCAGTAGCTACAGGTGCTCCTATTTCAATGCCAACTGGTGAACAAGTGAGAGGAAGACTTTTTAATGTAGTTGGTGACGCAATTGACGGAATAACAGATTGTACTAAAGAGAACGGTGCGCCTATTCACAGACCTGCTCCTAAATTTGAAGAACTTTCTACTTCTACAGAAGTACTTTTTACAGGGATTAAAGTAATTGACTTGATTGCCCCTTATGCTAAAGGTGGTAAGATTGGTCTTTTCGGTGGTGCCGGTGTAGGTAAAACAGTATTGATCCAGGAGTTGATCAACAACATTGCAAAAGCATACGAAGGATTCTCAGTTTTCGCTGGTGTAGGTGAAAGAACAAGAGAAGGGAATGACCTTTTGAGAGAGTTCTTAGAATCAGATATTATTAGATATGGTGAAGACTTCAAGCATTCTATGGAAGCTGGAGGATGGGACCTTTCTAAAGTTGATAAAGTAGAGTTAGCTAAATCTCAAGCTACTTTGGTGTTCGGACAGATGAATGAGCCTCCTGGAGCGAGAGCAAGGGTAGCGCTTTCTGGTCTTACAATGGCAGAGTACTTCCGTGATGGAGGTGAAGATGGACAAGGAAAAGATATCCTTTTCTTCGTTGATAACATCTTTAGATTTACACAGGCTGGTTCTGAGGTGTCAGCACTTCTTGGACGTATGCCTTCTGCGGTAGGTTACCAACCAACATTGGCTACAGAGATGGGAGCGATGCAGGAAAGAATTACTTCTACTAAGAAAGGATCTATTACATCTGTACAAGCGGTTTACGTACCTGCGGATGACCTTACGGATCCGGCACCAGCAACAACGTTTGCTCACTTGGATGCAACTACGGTACTTTCTAGAAAGATCGCTGAGCTTGGAATCTATCCAGCGGTGGATCCACTCGATTCTACTTCAAGAATCTTAACTCCTGCTATTCTTGGTGCAGAGCATTATGGATGTGCTCAAAGAGTTAAAGAAACACTTCAGAGATATAAAGAACTTCAGGATATCATTGCGATCCTTGGTATGGATGAATTGAGTGAAGAAGATAAGTTAGTTGTACACAGAGCAAGACGTGTTCAAAGATTCCTTTCTCAACCATTCCACGTTGCTGAGCAGTTTACAGGATTAGCTGGAGTACTTGTTTCTATCGAAGATACGATCAAAGGGTTTAACATGATCATGGATGGTAAAGTAGACCAATATCCTGAATCAGCGTTCAACTTGAAAGGAACGATCGAAGATGCAATTGAGGCTGGTGAGAAAATGCTGGCTGAAGCAAAATAATAACTGACGTTAATTTAACAACATGAACGTAGAAATTATTACTCCAGACAAAGAATTATTCAAAGGTGAAGCGAACTCGGTAATTGTACCTGGTAGTGATGGACTTCTTGGAATTTTAAACGATCACGCTCCATTGATCTCATCTCTTACTAAGGGAGATGTTCAATTGAAAACCAATACGGGAGAAAAAACTTTCTCAGTAAATGGTGGGGTAGTTGAGGTTTTGAATAACAAAGTGATGATTTTGGCTGAGTAAGAAAAACTTATAGCAAAGAAAAAACCCTGATATCAAACGATGTCAGGGTTTTTTTATGTCCTAAACTCAGCGTTATTGCTTTTTGAAAGATTTAGCAATCTTTAGTAATTCGCGTGCACTTGCTTCATCACCAATAGGAGCAAACATTTCCTCTCCCTGTCCCTCTAAAGCTACATTAAGATCATTTTCGTAAGGCATTACGACAAAAAAGATGTATCCAGAAATGAAGTTATCATCCATATCTGTTTTCTCAATTTTTATGAGAATACTATTGTCATCTTCTTCTACTAATTCTGATTTGTCAAACATTATTGATCCTAACTCATCGTCTTTGATCTCTTGCAATGATCTATGAGTGAGGTAAATTGATACTTCTCCTTTGCCCTCAAAAACAAGTGTTTTTCCTTCAGAGTCGATTCCATCCGCTCCCCCTCCATGCCATAGGTTAATGTCATTACTGGGTTGACCATCAATTGTCCCTGTAACGTCTTCTGAACTTATTTTATAGGCTGTATCGGTTTCGGATTCACCTGATCCGCAAGAATTGAATAATACGGCTAGTGAAATAAAGGTAGTTGTGATGTATTTGTTCATTTTGTTATGTTTTAAATTACAGTTTGTTTTCTATGATTGATTCTACTACTTCAGGATTTAGTAGTGTAGAGATATCACCTAAGCTATCCAATTCATTACAAGCCACTTTTCTTAAAATCCTTCTCATGATCTTTCCAGATCTTGTTTTAGGCAAACCAACGGTGAATTGAATTTTATCTAATTTGGCGATAGGACCAATATGTTCAGTGATCACTTGATTGATTTCTTTTCTTAGATTATCCTGATCTCTACTTTCTCCAGTTTCTTTAAGCGTAATAAAACCGTATAAGGCATTCCCTTTAATATCATGAGGGAAACCAACAATAGCAGATTCTGCTACAGCAGGATGCTCATTAATAGCGTCTTCAATTGGGGCTGTACCAAGGTTGTGTCCAGAAACAATGATCACATCGTCAACTCTTCCAGTAATTCTATAATATCCAACTGCGTCTCTTCTCGCTCCATCTCCCGTAAAGTACATGTTTTCATAGGCAGAGAAATAGGTGTCTCTATATCTTTGATGATCACCCCAGATTGTTCTCGCAATGGAAGGCCATGGGTACTTAATACAAAGCCTACCCTCAACAGCATTCCCTGCGATCTCTTTTCCATTTTCATCCATTAAAGCCGGTTGAATACCTGGTAATGGAAGTGTTGCAAATGTTGGAATAGTTGGAGTGGCAAATGGTATTGGTGATATCATCATTCCTCCAGTTTCGGTTTGCCACCATGTATCTACAATTGGGGCATTTTTCTTTCCAATGTTATCATTGTACCAGTGCCATGCTTCTTCGTTTATTGGCTCTCCAACTGTACCTAACACTTTTAGCGAAGACAGGTCATGGCGATCCACAAATACGAGATCTTCTTTAGCAAGCGCTCTTATTGCAGTTGGAGCAGTATAGAACTGTGTAACCTTATGTTTCTCAATAACTTCCCAGAACCTTGCATAGTCCGGATAACTTGGAACTCCTTCAAATAATACAGTTGTTGCTCCGTTTGCAAGTGGTCCGTAAACAATGTAGCTATGTCCGGTGATCCATCCGATATCAGCAGTACACCAATACACATCCCCCCGCTCATATTGAAAAACATTTTTAAAGGTGTAAGCAGTGTAAACCATATAGCCTCCAGTGGTGTGAACCATTCCTTTAGGTTTTCCAGTTGATCCTGAGGTATATAGAATAAACAAAGGGTCTTCAGCATCCATTATTTCAGGAGAACACTCTACAGATGCTTCATCTAATAAGGGTTGTAGCCATTTGTCACGACCTGCTAACATGGATACTTCCGTGTTAGTTCTCTTAGCGACTAAAACTGTATCTACGTCAGGACAAGATTTTAAAGCATCGTCTACAATTCCCTTCAGATCAATTGATTTGGATCCTCGGTATGATCCATCAGATGTAATTACCATTTTACAATCAGAATCCAAGATTCTTGTTGCTAAAGCTGATGAACTGAATCCGGCAAAAACCACAGAATGAACAGCTCCTATTCTTGCACAGGCAAGTAAGGCAACTGCTAGTTCAGGGATCATCGGAAGATAAATGCAAACACGATCGCCTTTATTTACCCCTTGGGACTTCAGAACATTTGCCATTCTGTTTACTCTTTCGTAGAGTTGATAATAGGTAATATGCTCTGCTTTTTCCTTTGGATCATTAGGTTCAAATAGGATCGCAGTTTGATTTCCCCTAGTTAACAGATGTCGATCAATACAGTTTTCTGTAATATTTAGCTTTGCATTTTCAAACCACTTTATTTCCGGTTTCTTGAAATCCCACGAAAGAACAGTATCCCATTTTTGGCGCCAAATGAAATGCTCTTCAGCAACTTCACCCCAGAACTGTTCTGGATTTCTTACAGATTTACGGTATACATTAAAATACTCTTCTAGTCCTTTGATGTGATAATTGCTCATATATTTAATTTGTTTAATTCTACCATTTAGAAATGGAGGTAACATTGCTCTCTAAAGTTAATAATCTGAAATTAAATTAAGACTAATCCTAAAACTAAATCCTTAACGAATTTTTATCTTTGACCTAAATTTTTAAAAATGAGAAAACTTTTACTTTCAATAACTTTTCTATCCATTGGCCTACTTACTATGGCACAAGCACCAACCCAACAGGTAATTGATAGGACGACTTCAAACTTAGAGCTCAAGAAAACAGTTGAATTAAATGGTTCTTTATATACGATTGGAAGAAGTAATGATAATGACATAAATCGAATTTATCCAGTGGTTTTCAAACAAGATCAGGAATTGAATACTGAGTGGATGTATTTACCTCATAGAGGATATGGTTATATTGATCAATATGAGGTAGTATGGAGTATCGTTCCAACAACAGACAATAAGTTATTATGCTCTGGAACACGGGGAATTCTTGGGAATTCAGGAATGTATTATTTTTTAATGGATACGCTTGGCAATATTGCTTGGCATAAGGAGATGCGCACAGGAACTTGGGGGAATCAGTTGGCCTATAACTCCGTGCCGAATAGTATAGGAGGAGCACTTTTGATTGGTACCGAAAATGGAGGGTCACCGCAATTGGAGGCTCAATTTGTGTACGTGGATGGTAACGGAGATACTTTATGGACGAAGAAAATAGTCCCAACCGATGGAACGCATGTTTGGGGAGGTAGTATTCGTGATTTTAGAGACCAATCAGGTAATTTTATCTCGGTTTTACAGCATGGGAATACCTATTTCAAAGAGGTTGTTAAGTTCGATGTCAATGGAAACGTTTTGGATCAATTTCGATATAATGATCAAAATGGATATAATCTATCTATTGAAGGTGCTGATTTAGGTGATAATTGTATTTATTATTCTGGGTTTGTTGTTGGAGGTGCGTACCCCCCGTTTATTTTAAAAACAGATGTAAATGGAAACCCTTTGTGGTGCCGTTACTACGATGATGTGTTAAATTTTCAAAAAATTAAGGTAACATCTGATGGGGATTTATTAGTAAGTGCAAAATCATGGACTACAGCTGGTGTAAATAGGGTTCAGGTTCTAAAATTAGATGAAAACGGAGAATTTATTAAAGCTAGGATTTACGGAAAACTACCTGAGGAACACACTTTTTCTGGTGATATTTTAGAGTTCAATGATCATTATTTATTTACTGGAACGCGTCAATATCAACAAACCGAGAACGGTTATCAAGTATTATTAGATCAGGACTTGAATTCAGGCTCATGCTATGAGCGAGAAGAAGTATACTCATCATACTATGAAACGGTGTATAAGGATAATTTTCCTGATCTAATTTTTTCATCAATGTATTCGGATGTTCTTTTTTATGGTGATCATTCTGATCCTTTTTCAGTGGGTGGTTCAAACTACATAACTTATGAATTGGATAACGTTATCACTACTAATATTGAAGTCAATGGAGATGATTGTGGAGGATCTTGTATTGGTTCAGCGGACGTTTTGGCTTCCGGAGGAAATCCTCCTTTTAACTACGAGTGGTCTGATGGTCAAAATGGATCAAATGCGTCTAATCTATGTGTTAATGATGAGATCGTATTGCTAACTGGAGATCAAATGGGATGCTATACTTATGATACTATTGTGGTTCCCCAAATGACACCGGTTAATGAACTTTGTTTAGTAACAGTTGATTCTACCTCAACCAAGAACGAAGTGATATGGGAAAAACCAATTTCTGGTGCTATTGATGGATTTGTTGTTCATAGAGAAGTGGCAGGAAATTATACGGTTGTAGGTTACGTTCCTTATGATTCGTTGAGCAGATTTATAGACAATACGAATGGGGTAAATCCAAATATTACTTCTTATCGTTACAAGATCACAACACTTGATACCTGTGGTTATGAAAGTGAGTATAGCGATTATCATGAGACTATCCACCTGACTGTTAATCAAGGAGCTGGTATACAGACGAACTTGATCTGGGATGGTTATGAAGGATTCTCTTTCTCCTATAATCGAATCTGGAAGGATTCATTAGGAGATGATAACTGGGTATTGCGAGATTCTGTTTCGAGCAGTGTATTTACCTGGACGGATATCTATGCGAGTACAGTGGCAACAGAGTATATCATTGAGGTTGTGTCTCCTTCCATCTGTACAGCGGCCAAAGCACAGGATTACGGATCTACGCGATCAAATAAATCTACCATAGCAGGACCACCAGCAGAATTAGGTTTGGAAGAGATGGCAGCTGTCGATTTTACTGTTTTTCCAAATCCATTTAGTTCGTTCATTACACTGAAATTGAACAATTCAGATGAGGCGAATATGAAGATCTTTGATGTTCACGGTAGACTTGTGGTCAACTATTTGTTGAGAGACATAACTAATATCATTGAATTGCCTCAATTAGAAAGTGGAGTTTATTTACTTCAGGTTGAATCGAATGGAGTGATTAGCACACAGAAATTAGTGAAAGAATAGCCTCAATAAGTCAATTTAGTGTTCCCAGGATTAATTATTATCTTGCGAGGAATTAATCTGCTAATTGATAATATTATGAGAATAGTTCTACTTTGCGTTTTTGTCATAGAATTACTTGGTCTTTCCTTCGGTCAAACCCCGAAGCAAATTAGATTTGACAACATATATCAACCGATTCAATTCTCTCAAGCTACTGTAATTAATAATAAGTATTACACCCTTGGTCAGGCAGGAGGAAATGCATACAGTACCTCACGATTTTATAAGCAAGATAGGAACTTGGTCATAGAGGATGAACTAGGAATCTACAGAGGAGTATGGGGAACTGGTAATAAAACGGAGAGTTTTAATGGGTTATGTAGTACACCTGATAATCATATTCTAACTGCAGGTTCAATTGGTCTGGAGAACCAGCATGATGTTTGGGTTGTAAAAATGGATACCTCAGCAAACTTGATTTGGGATAGATCAATTCAAATTTCGGTCAATCAAGCGTGGACCACGCTTATCCCAAATAATATTGGGGGAGCATTAGTTATTGCTACAGAATTTCCGAACCCGGGACAAATAAATGTCCACCTGTATAACTTTGACTCTTTTGGTGATACACTTTGGACAAGAAAGCTAACCAGATCAAATGGAGATGATTTGTCACAACCTCAAGGTGCTTATCAGAAATCAAATGGAAATTATATAATTCTCGTTGGTGGTGGATTAACGGAACTTGATTCGAATGGTGATGTAATTGATGTGAATACATTTGACACGAATGATGGAAAGTCCATAGTATTTCAATCTTGTTATTATGTGGATAACTACGCTTATTTAGCTGGTAAAGTTTTTGATTGGGGCACTGGTATTTCAGTTGCTTGTATAATGAAATTGGATAATAACAATGATGTGGTATGGGCAAAAAGCTACCCTGAGTTTACGAGTATGGTTAATATTAATGTATCTGATAATGGAGAAATTTTAGGACTGGGGAGTGGATTTTTACCGTACTATGTTCCGATAATTAAATTAACTAATTTCGGGAACCCTATATTAGGAAGAACATTTGGAAACATTCCTTATTTCAGTGGAATATCTCACATTTTGTCACACGAGGACCACTACTTTTTAAATGGGGGAACATCGGGTTTTGGATCGTCATATGGTTACCAAGTATTGGCTGATACAAATTTGAATTCGAATTCTTGCTATCAAAGTACGTTGAATTTCACCTCTTCAATCCTGAGTATAATTAAACAACAAGGTCAAGCCATTGATTCTTATTCGTTGTTTTCAGAAATAGATTATTTCGGATCCGATCCTATTACCGTTCAATCAGGAATTAATAATAGTAGTCTCTATATTCAGACTGAACTTGATGGATCGTTGTCTACATCATATGATGTATTCGGAGACGATTGTGGAGGTAACTGCATAGGTTCAATTACAATGACACCAAGTAGCGGAAATCCTGCATATACATATTTATGGGCAGATGGAACTACTAATGCACAAAACTCTGGATTTTGTTTTGGAGATTCAGTCGTTGTTAGAACAGGCGATCAATCAGGTTGTTATATATACGATACAATTGTCATCCCCCAAATGACGCCAGTAAATGATTTGTGTTTAGTAACAGTAGACTCAACATCAACAAAAAATGAAGTGATATGGGAAAAACCAATTTCGGGCGCAATTGATGGGTTTGTTGTTCATAGAGAGGTTACAGGAAATTATACGGTTGTAGGTTACGTTCCTTATGATTCGTTGAGCAGATTCATCGACAATACGAATGGGGTAAATCCAAATATTACTTCTTATCGTTACAAGATCACAACACTTGATACCTGTGGTTATGAAAGTGAGTATAGCGATTATCATGAGACTATCCACCTGACTGTTAATCAAGGAGCTGGTATACAGACGAACTTGATCTGGGATGGTTATGAAGGATTCTCTTTCTCTTACAACCGGATCTGGAAGGATTCATTAGGAGATGATAACTGGGTATTGCGAGATTCTGTATCGAGCAGTGTATTTACCTGGACCGATATCTATGCCAGTACAGTTGCAACAGAATACCTTATAGAAGTAGTATCTCCTTCCATTTGTACAGCGGCCAAAGCACAGGACTATGGATCTACACGATCAAATAAATCTACTATAGCAGGACCACCAGCAGAATTAGGTTTGGAAGAGATGGCGGCTATCGATTTTACTGTTTTTCCAAATCCAAGTGGATCGTTCTTTACGCTTAAGCACAATTCAATCGATAAGATGAATTTATTTATTTACGATAATCAGGGAAGATTAGTCAAGTCATTTGGTATAAATGATCTAACTACAATAATTGAGATTCCAGATCTTGAAACAGGAGTGTACATCCTGCAAGTAGTAAGTGGTGGAATAATAAGAACGCAAAAACTGATTAAAAAATAAAAATAACTTAAAAATGAGTAGATTTTTACTTTCACTGACTCTTCTATCTATTAGCTTGCTTGGTATCGCCCAATCACCAAAACAAAAAATTGTGGATAGAACAAGCGATGCAATGACAATGGGTAATTCAGCTTTACTTAATAATAAGTTATTTACTATAGGTAGAAGTGAGTATAGTGCAATGAATCGAGTTTATCCAACCCTTACCGTTCAAGATTTAGATTTGGATGTGATTTATATTACATTACCACATTTGGGACCAGACTATATAGATCGATATGAGGTTTTATGGAATGTGGTTAAAACATCAGATAATAAGTTACTATTATCTGGTACTAATGGAGAATTGGGTAATTCTGCTATGTTTTATTTTAAAATGGATGAAAACTACAATATTCTTTGGTACAAGGAGATTAGAACAGCAACATCGGGAAATCAGTTCGCATATGGTTCTGTTGCCAATTCAGTAGGAGGAGCATTAATCGTTGGAACAGAGAATGGTGGATCACCAACAAATGAAGTACAATTAGTTAATATTGACAGTAATGGAGACACTTTGTGGACAAGAAAAGTTACTGCCACGGATGGGGCAAATATGTCAGGAGGAGTAGACGGAGTGTATATAGATCAGTCGGATAATTTTGTTACTGTATTGAGACATGGAAATGGTTTTGATGTGGAGATGCTCAGCCTAGATCAAAATGGAAATATGGTCGAAAACTTTCAATATGTTGATACAGATGGATATATGTTAAATGTTACTGGAATTGTTTATGCTAATGATGCGAATTACTATTGTGGAAGAAAAGGAGGAGGAAATTTTGAAGGTGTTGTAATAAAGACAGACCTTAATGGAAATGTAATTTGGGGTAATAAATATTTGGGGACAGCCGATTTTTCAAAAATTCATTTATCATCTAACGGAGAGTTAATATTATATGGGAATCCTACTTGGGGAGATAATATTAACAAAACCGAGGTGTTGAAATTGGATACAGACGGTAACGTGGTAAAGGCATATAGTTATGGAAAACTTCCAGATAGGAATGGACTTTCTTCTAATATTTTGGAAATTAATGGTCATTTTTATATTTCAGGAAGAAGACAATACCAAACAGCTTCAACAGGGTTTCAATTATGTTTGGATGATGATTTAAGCTCTAACTCTTGTTACCAAAGTGAGTTTTCTGTTTCCTCCTCGAATATTTCATACAGTAAGGTTTCAGTGAACACATCCATTGTTTCATCAATGAAACCAGACATTTTGGCTTATGGTACTCCTGTCGGTTCAATGATTATTACGATTACACCATTTGTGGATTATTCTCTAAACAATTCAATCATCAATGTTTTGGAGGAATCTGATGATAACTGTGGGGGTTTATGTATTGGTACTGCTGAAGTATCCTCCACTGTTGGAGGAACATCTCCCTATGATTATCTATGGTCAAATGGTCAAACAGGTCCGTTTGCAAATGGATTATGCGTGGATGATGAGGTTGTTTTAGTGACTAGCGACCAATTTGATTGTTTTATTCAGGACACTGTTGTAGTAGAACGCAGTGCCCCAGTAAATGATTTGTGTTTAGTAACAGTAGACTCAACATCAACAAAAAACGAAGTAGTTTGGGAGAAGCCTATTTCAGGGGCAATTGAAGGCTTTGTAGTTCATCGAGAAGTAGTAGGTAACTATACTGTAGTTGGATATGTTCCCTATGATTCGTTGAGTCAATTCATCGACAATACCAATGGTGTAAACCCAAACATTACTTCTTATCGATATAAGATCACAACTATAGATACTTGTGGTAATGAAAGTGAGTATAGCGATTATCATGAGACTATCCACCTGACTGTTAATCAAGGAGCAGGTATACAGACGAATTTGATATGGGATGGTTATGAAGGATTTTCTTTCTCTTACAACCGGATCTGGAAGGATTCATTAGGAGATGATAACTGGGTATTGCGAGATTCTGTTTCGAGCAGTGTATTTACCTGGACCGATATTTATGCCAGTACAGTTGCAACAGAATACCTTATAGAAGTAGTATCTCCTTCCATTTGTACAGCGGCCAAAGCACAGGACTACGGATCTACACGATCAAATAAATCTACTATAGCAGGACCACCAGCAGAATTAGGTTTGGAGGAGATGGCGGCTATCGATTTTACTGTTTTTCCAAATCCAAGTGGATCGTTCTTTACGCTTAAGCACAATTCAATCGATAAGATGAATTTATTTATTTACGATAATCAGGGAAGATTAGTCAAGTCATTTGGCATAAATGATCTAACTACAATAATTGAGATTCCAGATTTAGAAGCAGGGATGTATCTTTTGCGATTTGGAACAGGAGACAATCAATTAACTAAGCAACTGATCAAAGAATAGTCTCATGCACAAAGGATTGATGCTAAGTAGTAGTTGTTAGATAATGAATGCTACTTCATTTTTGGCCTGAGCTGATTCACTTCTTCAAAATTCTCTGAAAGGATTCGGAAAGATGTTCTTCTGTTTTTCTGGTGATCTTCTTCTGTTTGGGCATTCTTCACTTTTGGTTTAGATTCACCATAACCTTTTGCAACTAATCTAGATTCAGGGATACCATGTTCAATCAAATAGTTGACTACGGATTCTGCACGCTTTTGAGATAGCTTAATGTTATAACTATCTGAACCCTGTTCGTCTGTATGAGAACTGATCTCCACAATTAGATTGTCATTAATTGTAAGGAAATCGATTAGGCTGTCTAGAGCAACTTCTGATTCAGGTCTAAGAGTCGCTTTATCATAATCATAAAGAATACCATGAATCTGTATTTCCTCATAAGGAATCAGTTGTAGATAAAAATCGATGGTAAATTGCTCAGACTTGTCTTTAGCAATCGTTGATTGAACATTTGCATCAGCTAAATATTCCAATTTTTGAGCTTTAACAAAAATGTGCATTTCAGGAGCCATTGGAATCTCATAATAACCGGTGCTATCTGTTTGGAATGTATAAGGCTCAAACTCTCCAAGAACATCCTTCACTGTTATATTCGCATACGGAATTTCTAAATCTGTTTCAAAGTCAAATACATATCCGGATAACATGAAGTTGTTTTCATTTTTATTAAACGAATAGATCTGATTACAGTTGGAAGCCGAACAATCGTTGCAATTATCTCTATTGGAAGTAAAGTAACCGGATGTCTGAAGATTTTCTAAAATGAAGTAACTATCGTTCATGGGTGAATTGATCGGAATCCCCATATTCTCCGGTTTGGCAGCATACTTTTGCGCCAAATTGAACTTGGATTTGAAGATGTCAAATCCTCCAATGTTTTGATGTCCTTTGGAGCTAAAATAAAGAATACCAGTTGCTTCGTGAAAGAATGGGGTTATTTCATCCTCGGGAGTATTAATGTTAGGACCGAGGTTAACCGGATTACTTGTTTTTCCATTTCTATCTACTTCGCACATCCAGATATCCATGCCTCCTTGTCCTCCTGGTCGGTCGGATGCAAAAAATAATAGTTTACCATCTTTGGTAATGAAAGGGTGCTGACTAGCATAACCTTTTTCGTTAACGGCTTCTTCAAGTAGTCTTGGCTTCATCCATTTATCCACGAAATATTTCGTCACGTAGATTTCAGATGTTTTTGTGTTGTCTACATACCATTTAGTGTAATACATGGTCTTCGTATCTTCTCCAACGCTTGCAGCACCTTCATGTTCGGATGTATTCACTGGAGAATTGATTCCCATTGCTCCCTCCCACTTACTATCTCCTGTGCTACGAATGGTAAAGATATCAGACAATAAATTACCTTCAATTTTCCTTTCTTTGTCTGAAGTGCTCGAACTTCTAGCTGATGAAATCAGTAAAACATTACTTTCATAATAGGAAGCTCCAAACGAACTTGATCCATTATTGATCAGAGAATCTCCTTTTTTAACGGATACCTCAAGGTTTTTACTTCTAGGACTTTGAGCAAATTTACAGTTGTTGATCAGGTCTTTCGTTCTATAAACATAATAAGCTACCTCCTCAGTTGGTTCTGGTGCATCTAACAAGAATGTATTAAACTCTTCAACGGCTTCATTATACTTCCCTAGATTCATTAATATATTTCCATACCAATATCTGTCAAGAGTAAATTCAGGATAAGAATTTCCCCAGTTTAATTGCAATGCTTTGACATACCAATCGTGAGCAGCTTGATAATTATTCATTAATCGATAACACTCAGCAACTTTATGAGTGGCTAGGATCTCATTGTAATCAATGTCTTTATCAGAAAGTTCAGTAACCGTAGAATCCGATTTAGAAGGCTTAGCGTTGGCACCAGTGTAAACACTGAAGGCATAGGGGTGTGAGGAAACCCTTTCGACTTTCAAGTTCTCATCTACGACCATCTCATAGAAATAGGCAGCAGACCCATAGTTCTTTTGGTCAAAAGCTAAATCCCCGTATCGCAACATTTCAGCAACAGAAAGTTGTCCAAATGAGGCTCCATTCACAAGTAGTAGAAGCCCAAAAACTAATATTTGCTTTATAGATTTGGACATGTTCTTACTGGAATAGGGTTTACTTTACTATTAATGAAGACTAATGAGAATTCGAATCCACCTCTACCATTTGAAACGGTTTGTAGATTTGATGTATTCAGATCATAACTAATTCTATATTGGAATTTTTTGTATTTCACTCCCATTTGAACGATTACCGCATCATTATTTGTTCTGCGAGTCAAACCATATGAGAATGAGATATCACTTTTTTCAAAGTAGCTATATCCTACCCAGCTAAACATAATCTCATTCACATTTCCCTGTTTCATTCCCAGTCCATGCATAAGGAATTGAAATTTTTTATTGATGTGAACTTTGATTCCAGCGTGGGCATTGTTTCTCATTGGAAGATTGCTTTCAGTTCCAATTAAACTTTCATTTGGTTGAGTGAGGTGCTGCGTGGAAAATCCTGCAAAAGGATTCACTCTTTTGTTAGTATTAGTATAGTAATAAATGATCCCAGCACTTACTTCAGGCAAAAATGATGAGGCAGATGTAAATGTTTCATTTGTTGAATTGATGAAAGTTCCACCATTTGCAGGATCATATTGATCCTCGAAAGTAATTGAATTTGTGTTGATGCTTTTAAAGATTCCACCCCCTTGAACACCAATTGATATGTGATGATGAGGATTGCCTGAGAATTTATAATCATAACTTCCGGACAAAACCATCGTAGTGCTGCTATATCTGTTAACACCTGCATTGGTATTGGTAATAAATCCACCGAAACCAAAGTGATTGAATCGAGTATCCAAGGATAGCGCTGAACTTTGAAATGGATTGGAGATAATGCTGGACCATTGACTTCTATAGTGAACAACGGCTCTGAAGTCTCCATTGAACATTCCCGTCATGGCAGGATTCAATAACATTGGAGAAGCTTCATACTGAGATAAATGAAAGTCTTGAGCAAAGCCTTTTCTATTAGCAGTTATTAAAGAAATAAATGCTAGGCAAAAGATCGTTATGTAATTAGCAATCTGTTTCATTACCTCATTAAAGTTACATCTCCATGACCTGTGTATTCAACTCCATCTTCAGTCATTACTTTATAAATATAAATGTATACACCCATAGGTTGATCAACACCTTTGTGGGTTCCATCCCAACCTTCTGTAGGATCTGTGGTAGTATGTATTAATTTACCCCAATTGTTATAAATGTCTAGTTGGAATTCAATGAAGTATCCTCCCAATAAGTTAAAGACATCGTTAAGACCATCGGCATTTGGAGAGAATCCTGAAGGTGCAAGAGGAGGTTGTTTCACCATTATTGAATGACTTACAGAATCCGTACATCCAAATTGATTTTCAATCGTCAATTGTATAGTATATTGACCAAAGTCATTATACGCATAAGTCGGATCTTGATCTGTAGAGTATCCAAGTGTGTCACCAAAATCCCAATACCATTGAGTTGCATCGATAGACTGGTCCGTGAAATTAACATCATCAAGAATCTGCGTTACCGATGGAGATAAGCTAAATTCCGCTGTTGGATTCGGACTAATTGTTATCGTTTGAGTGGTCGTATCATAACAACCTAAATTAGACCCCGTGATTAAAGTAACATCATAATTTCCTTGAGAACCAAAACCATAGGTTGGATTTTGATCAAAAGATGTTGAGGAACCTAATGTCCATTGCCATGAATTAACTGAGCCAATATTAATGGTTGTTTCATCAAAGAACATTACATCATCTTCTTCACAGAATCCTTGATAGCTAAAAGTTGTGTTTGGTAATGGATTAATTACGATAGTTTGCACCAGTGTATCTGAACAACCAATATTTGAGGTGACAATCAGAGTTACTTCATGGTTTCCATCAGTAGAGAATAAGTTGTTTGGATTTTGAACAGAATCTGTGTTGTTTCCGAAATCCCATTCCCAAGTCTCAATGAAACCAAATTCAACTGTAGATTGATCAACGAAATAAGTAGAGTCATTCAAGCAAACGGAATCTGCATTAAATGCGGCAATAGGATTGGGCCTTACATCTAGAGAACCAACAATGGTATCCTCACAACCAAAATCTGACGTAACGATCAATTCGAATGAATAAGTTCCAGCACTGTCAAAAGCTACTGTGATATATGGTCCAGAACCAGAGGAAACATTGTAGACATCCCATTCCCAGTCAATATTTGCTCCTGTCGCAATGGTGGATGCATCCACAATAGTAACGGAATCAACGTAACAAGAAGCATTCTCTGTAAAGCTTGGAATCGGCAAAGGATGTACAGTTACGGACTGTGTTAAGGAGTCTTTACAGCCGTATCCGGATTCGACCATTAATTCTACAGTATGCGTTCCAAAGTCATCAAAAGTAAGAGAAGAATTCTGAACAGTTGAAATTAGAGTGTCATCAAAAGTCCAGTTCCAGTTAACAATGCCTCCTATTGCACTGCTATTGTCAGTAAAGATAGTTTCATCATTTAAACAAGCTGAATTAAAGCTAAAATCAACAGTTGGTGCATCCACATAAGTAATAAACAAACTGTCAGTAAGTGCTGAACAGACCCCATTGTTTTGTGTCGTGAAATATAGGGTAATACCATTTTGAGTAGTGTCCGTTGTCCCCGAAGTATAAATGGTTGATAGAGAATTAGGATTGGTAAATGACCCATCTCCATTAGTCGACCAGAAACCAGTTCCAGTTGAAGTACCACTTGAAACGAAAAACTCCATGCCATTTCTACATGTCGAGTCTGCAGCAGTTAACGTCAGTTCAAGAGGATCCTGAATATCAATTACGATAGTATCTCTTTGAGCCAAGCAGCCACCATTACCGGTTGTTGTTAGAACTAGTTCTACTTGATTGGCAACTGTATCAGCTGGTCCAAAATAGTAGTTTGCACTTGTGTTTATAGAATCATTACCAAAGTTTCCATCTCCTAATGAAGTCCAGATCGCACCTTGCGCACCACCAAACTGACCGTCCAATGCCAAATAATCATCCCCACAAACAAGAGTGTCGTTTCCTGCAAATACGGTAATGTTTAGCGGAGTAATCGTTAACACCAAAGTATCTTTAACTGGATTACAAAGACCGTTTCCAGTGGTAGTCAGGACAAGATAAATAGTACCGCCTGCTTGATCAGCAGCACTAGGATTATAGGTGGCATTCAATGAAGTATTACTTGGTGTAAAGGTGCCAGAACCAGATGTAGTCCATTTTCCTCCGGCAGCGTTAAAAACAGATCCACTTAGAGGTACATTTGGGTTCGTTATACAAATGGAAGTATCATTTCCAGCAAATGATTTTGGGGCTGGATTAATATCAATTGTTAATTGATCATCGTATGCAAGACAACTTCCATTACCTGTTGATGTCAAAGTAAGCGTTACAGATCCAGAGGCTGTATCAATGGCACTTGGAATATAAGTAGCATTTAGAGCTGTTGCACTTGGAGAGAATGATCCTGTTCCGTTGGATGACCAGATTCCTCCAGCAGCAATTTGGATGCCACCTGCTAATGAAACTCCCAAAATATCAGCACAAACGGTCTGATCATTACCGGCATGTACTACAGGAGTATTGGTTAATGTAACAATCACATTATCGCTGTATACTTTACATTGACCATTTCCAGTTGTAGTCAGTGTTAATATAACTCCTCCTGCTGTCGTATCTGCTGATGAAGGAATGTAACTACTAGATAATGACGTGTTGTTTGGATTAAAAGTTCCACTTCCGGAAGTGCTCCAGATACCCCCTGTTGCAGTAGTAACAGAACCTAAAAGTGGAATGGATGCGATATCTCTGCAAATAGTAACATCACTTCCAGCATTAACTGTAGGAGCATTCGTCAAAGTAATGATCATTTGATCATTGTATGCATTACACAGTCCATTACCGGTAGTAGTAAGTGTTAAAGTTACCGAACCAGCAGCGGTATCCGTAGCAGACGGGATATAATTTGCGTTTAGCGTGGTGTTATTTGGTGAGAAGGATCCTGTACCAGAAGTAGACCAAATACCACCTCCTACATTTCCAACAATTCCATTTAAACTTACTGAAGCAATATCCGCACAAACAGTTCTATCAGTGCCAGCGTTCACAATAGGAGCAGGATTGAATGTGATGTTCATTATATCCATGTACGTAGCACATAGACCATTGCCCGTAGTGGTAAGCGTTAAAGTTACCGAACCAGCAGCGGTATCTGCAGCAGACGGGATGTAACTAGCATTAAGTGTTGTACTGTTAGGTGAGAACGACCCTGTACCAGAAGTCGACCATGTAGCTCCAGTAGCGTGCATGACAGTACCACTCAAGTTGACCGAAGCAACATCCGCACAAACAGTTTGATCAATCCCTGCATTTACTTTAGGAGTCGGGTTAATGGTAATGATCATTTGATCATTGTATGCATTACACAGTCCGTTCCCTGTAGTAGTGAGCGTTAAAGTTACCGAACCAGCAGCGGTATCCGCAGCAGAAGGAATGTAACTAGCATTAAGTGTAGTATTGTTAGGCGAGAACGTACCTGTTCCGGAAGTAGACCAATTTCCACCAGTAGCGTTGAAAATAGTACCAACCAAAGAAACACTTGCGGCATCCGCACAAATAGTTTGATCAGCACCTGCGTTGACTTTAGGAGCTGGATTAATGGTAATGATCATTTGATCGTTATAGGCATTACACAGTCCATTACCGGTAGTAGTAAGCGTTAAAGTTACCGAACCAGCAGCGGTATCCGCAGCAGACGGGATATAATTAGCATTCAGAGAAGTACTGTTAGGAAAGAACGTACCCGTACCAGAAGTAGACCACGTAGCTCCAGTAGCGTGCATCACGGTACCACTCAAGTTAACTGAAGTGGCATCCGCACAAATAGTTTGATCAGTCCCAGCATTGACTTTAGGAGCCGGGTTAATGGTAATGATCATTTGATCGTTGTAGGCATTACACAGTCCGTTCCCCGTGGTAGTAAGCGTTAAAGTTACTGAACCAGCAGCAGTATCCGCAGCAGAAGGAATGTAATTAGCATTAAGTGTAGTACTGTTAGGTGAGAATGTACCCATACCAGAAGTAGACCACGTAGCTCCAGTAGCGTGCATCACGGTACCACTCAAGTTAACTGAAGTGACATCCGCACAAACAGTCTGATCAGTCCCAGCACTGACTTTAGGAGCTGGGTTAATGGTAATGATCATTTGATCATTGTAGGCATTACACAGTCCATTACCGGTAGTAGTAAGTGTTAAAGTTACCGAACCAGCAGCGGTATCCGCAGCAGACGGGATATAATTTGCGTTTAGCGTGGTGTTATTTGGTGAGAACGTACCCGTACCAGAAGTTGTCCAAATACCACCTCCTACATTTCCAACAGTTCCATTTAAACTTACTGAAGTAATATCCGCACAAACAGTTCTATCAGTGCCAGCGTTCACAATAGGAGCAGGATTGAATGTGATGTTCATTATATCCATGTACGTAGCACATAGACCATTGCCCGTAGTGGTAAGCGTTAAAGTTACCGAACCAGCAGCGGTATCTGCAGCAGACGGGATGTAACTAGCATTAAGTGTTGTACTGTTAGGCGAGAACGACCCTGTACCAGAAGTCGACCATGTAGCTCCAGTAGCGTGCATGACAGTACCACTCAAGTTGACCGAAGCAACATCCGCACAAACAGTTTGATCAATCCCTGCATTTACTTTAGGAGTCGAGTTAATGGTAATGATCATTTGATCATTGTATGCATTACACAGTCCGTTCCCTGTAGTAGTGAGCGTTAAAGTTACCGAACCAGCAGCGGTATCCGCAGCAGAAGGAATGTAACTAGCATTAAGTGTAGTATTGTTAGGCGAGAACGTACCTGTTCCGGAA
Source organism: Flavobacteriales bacterium (assembly GCA_020635565.1). Classification (GTDB taxonomy): domain Bacteria; phylum Bacteroidota; class Bacteroidia; order Flavobacteriales_D; family Parvicellaceae; genus Parvicella. The sequence continues at coordinate 243,644 of JACJZN010000007.1, forward strand.
GTAGACCAATTTCCACCAGTAGCGTTGAAAATAGTACCAACCAAAGAAACACTTGCGGCATCCGCACAAATAGTTTGATCAGCACCTGCGTTGACTTTAGGAGCTGGATTAATGGTAATGATCATTTGATCGTTATAGGCATTACACAGTCCGTTCCCTGTAGTAGTGAGCGTTAAAGTTACCGAACCAGCAGCGGTATCCGCAGCAGACGGGATATAATTAGCATTCAGAGAAGTACTGTTAGGTGAGAACGTACCCGTACCAGAAGTAGACCACGTAACTCCAGTAGCGTGCATCACGGTACCACTCAAGTTAACTGAAGTGGCATCCGCACAAATAGTTTGATCAGTCCCAGCATTGACTTTAGGAGCCGGGTTAATGGTAATGATCATTTGATCGTTGTATGCATTACACAACCCGTTCCCCGTGGTAGTAAGCGTTAAAGTTACTGAACCAGCAGCAGTATCCGCAGCAGAAGGAATGTAATTAGCATTAAGTGTAGTACTGTTAGGTGAGAATGTACCCGTACCAGAAGTAGACCACGTAGCTCCAGTAGCGTGCATCACGGTACCACTCAAGTTAACTGAAGTGACATCCGCACAAACAGTCTGATCACTTCCAGCATTGACTTTAGGAGCCGGGTTAATGGTAATGATCATTTGATCGTTGTAGGCATTACACAGTCCATTACCGGTAGTAGTAAGCGTTAAAGTTACCGAACCAGCAGCGGTATCCGCAGCAGAAGGGATATAATTTGCGTTTAGCGTGGTGTTATTTGGTGAGAATGTACCCGTACCAGAAGTTGTCCATTTTCCGCCACTGGCATTTGTTACTATACCATTTAAAGCAACGTTGATGTCATCTGCACATATTGTTTGATCAGAGCCGGCATTTACAGTTGGTTTAGGGTTGATGGTAATGATCATTTGATCGGCATACGCTTGACATAATCCGTTTCCGGTAGTAGTAAGAGTCAGCGTAACCGCCCCGGCAGAGATATCCGCAGCAGAAGGGATATAAGTTGCGCCTAAATTGGAAGCAGAAGGAGAAAAAGTACCAGTACCGTTTGAACTCCAGGAACCACCAGAGGCAACGGTCACAACCCCTGAAAGAGCGACTCCACTGGCATCCGCACAAATGATTTCATCACTTCCCGCGTTGACAGTCGGAATATCGGTAAGCGTAATAATAACCTGATCGTTATAGGCATTACAAGTTCCGTTTCCTGTAGTGGTTAACGTCAGTGTTACTGATCCAGATGTAGTATCGGCAGAAGACGGGATGTAATTAGCAGCGAGGTTAGTAGCAGAAGGGGAGAACGTACCCGTACCAGAAGTAGTCCAGATACCACCAGTAGCGGTAGTAACAGCACCAGCAAGAGCGATAGAAGCAACATCCTTACATGTAGAGATATCAGATCCAGCAGTAACAGTTGGTGCATTGGTAAAAGTAATGACCATTTGATCATTGTAGGCCTGACACAGTCCATTACCAGTAGTAGTAAGCGTTAAAGTAACCGAACCAGCTGCAGTATCTGCAGCTGTAGGAATATAGTTAGCATTTAAAGTAGTGTTATTCGGGGAGAACGTACCTGTACCAGAAGTTGTCCATTTACCACCCGTTGCATTAGTAATGGTTCCGTTGAGTGAAACTGAACCAATGTCACCACAAACAGTTCTATCCACCCCGGCATTCACGGTTGGTTTAGGATTGATGGTAATGATCATTTGATCGGTATACGCCTGACATAATCCGTTTCCAGTAGTAGTAAGAGTCAGTGTAATCACCCCGGCAGAGATATCCGCAGCAGAAGGGATATAAGTTGCGCCTAAATTGGAAGCAGAAGGAGAAAAAGTACCAGTACCGTTTGAACTCCAGGTACCACCTGTGGCTACAGTCACAACTCCTGAAAGAGCGACTCCGCTGGCATCTGCACAAATGATCTCATCACTTCCCGCGTTGACAGTAGGAATATCAGTAAGGGTAATAATAACCTGATCGTTATAGGCATTACAAGTTCCGTTTCCTGTAGTAGTAAGTGTAAGCGTCACACCTCCCGCAGTAGTATCGGCAGAAGACGGGATGTAATTAGCAGCGAGGTTAGTAGCAGAAGGGGAGAACGTACCCGTACCAGAAGTAGTCCAGATACCACCAGTAGCGGTAGTAACAGCACCAGCAAGAGCGATAGAAGCAACATCCTTACATGTAGAGATATCAGATCCAGCAGTAACAGTTGGTGCATTGGTAAAAGTAATGACCATTTGATCATTGTAGGCCTGACACAGTCCATTACCAGTAGTAGTAAGCGTTAAAGTAACCGAACCAGCGGCAGTATCTGCAGCAGTAGGAATATAGTTAGCATTTAAAGTAGTGTTATTCGGGGAGAACGTACCTGTACCAGAAGTTGTCCATTTACCACCCGTTGCATTAGTAATGGTTCCGTTGAGTGAAACTGAACCAATGTCACCACAAACAGTTCTATCCACCCCGGCATTCACGGTTGGTTTAGGATTGATGGTAATGATCATTTGATCGGTATACGCCTGACACAGTCCATTACCCGTAGTAGTAAGAGTCAGTGTTACCGTTCCTGCAGAGATATCCGCAGCAGAAGGGATATAAGTTGCGCCTAAATTGGAAGCAGAAGGAGAAAAAGTACCAGTACCGTTTGAACTCCAGGTACCACCTGTGGCTACAGTCACAACTCCGGAAAGAGCGACTCCGCTGGCATCTGCACAAATGATTTCATCACTTCCCGCGTTGACAGTAGGAATATCAGTAAGGGTAACAATAACCTGATCGTTATAGGCATTACAAGTTCCGTTTCCTGTAGTGGTTAACGTCAGTGTTACTGATCCAGATGTAGTATCGGCAGAAGACGGGATGTAATTAGCAGCGAGGTTAGTAGCAGAAGGGGAGAACGTACCCGTACCAGAAGTAGTCCAGATACCACCAGTAGCGGTAGTAACAGCACCAGCAAGAGCGATAGAAGCAACATCTTTACAAGTTGTAATGTCGTTACCGGCAGTTACTGTGGGAGCGTTGGTAAGAGTAATAATCAGATTATCGGAGTAATTTGAACATCCAGGAGAGCTAACTGTCAGCGTTAGCGTAACACTACCGTTGGCTGTATCAGCGTTACTAGGTAGATAATTGATATCTTCTGTTGAAGAATTAGGCAAGAAAGTTCCAGAACCACTAGAAGCCCATAAAAAGCCTGTAGCATTTGAAGTGGTCAGATTAATTGAAATACTCCCAACATCGGAGCATCTAGTTAGGTTAGAACCGACATTAACTTTAGGAGCAGCATAAAATGTAATTGACATTTGGTCATTGTATGCATTACAAGTCCCGTTGCCAGTGGTCGTTAGGGTTAAAGTAACATTACCAGTTGCGGTATCAAGTGCACTAGGAATGTAATTGGCTGTAAGTGTAGTTGCGTTTGGACTAAAAGTTCCAGTTCCAGATGTAGTCCAGATTCCTCCAGTTGCTGTCGTTACGATTCCACCTAAGTTTACTGAAGCTACATCGGCACAAACCGTTTGATCATTACCAGCATTAACTGTTGGTATTGGAGTAAATGTGATTTGTACAATATCGGAGACTGCATTACATGCACCTGTTGATGTAGTAGTCAGAGTTAAGGTGATTGTTCCAGCAGCTATATCTGCAGCATTTGGAGTGTAAGTTGTATTTGGGTTATTGATATTACCAAAGGTTCCATTACCTCCAGACCATACAACTCCACCTGCATTCGTGAAATTACCACTAAGAGAAAGACTACCAACATCACCACATACAACCTGATTAGGTCCGGCATCAATTGTGGGTGCTGGTTCAATGATAATGGATACGTCATCGCTTTCAGCCGGGCATCCATCGTTCCCTGTAGTAGTCAAAGTCAAGGTAACTGTTCCAGCAATAATCTCTGCTGGAGTAGGGGTGTAATTGAGTGTTAATGAACTGTCGTTCGGAGAGTAGGTTCCATTTCCTCCAGACCAAATACCGCCATCGGCAACATTTACTGAACCTGTAAGGGTAGCTGTTGGTAGATTAGTACAACTATTCGCATCTGCACCTGCATTCACTGATATCGGACTTAAATGAGCAGTTACCACAACTGTATCCAGAACCGTAGGGCAATTAGTTGTGTCAAATACTTCTACCCAGTATGTTCCAACTCCAACATCAATGGATTGAGTGGTTTCTCCGGTACTCCACTGGTAAGTATAAGGCGGTGCACCACCTGAAGCATTAGCAGTAATAGTCGTGTTTGTACCCCCAAAACAAACCACCGGAAAGTGAGGGAGAATATCTACTTCTTTATCTGAAACGAAGTATACTCTTACTGTATCTCTTAATCTTGCTGTATCACAAAGAGTATGTTCTCTATATCCACTTACTTCAAAATCAATAAAAGAAGGGTATCCCGGCCCAGTTACTATAATGTCAACGGAGTCACAACCTGAAGTACAACTCATATAGTCCAAATAGGCAGAATCAAAAGGAATCGGAGCTCACTCTATAGTTGATTCTTCATATCCGATTGTATAGATCAATCCCTGACAACCGTCTGAAACAGTAATAGGAGGAGAAACGGTTGGTTCCTGAAGCGATACGATTTCATAAACATTGGTATTGTTTCCGGGTTTACAAAAGGTAATTCTATGAGGACCAACACCATCTAGACACAAAGTGTCACCAATTTGAGTAGGATTAGCACATCCAATTTCATAAAACAGAGCTCCTGACGGAAGCGCTCCTGAAATTAAATTGATCTGAATTCCGCTTGAACCGGCATCCAAAGTAATGTTAAATTCAACACATCTATCTGAACTTGAGGCGGCACAACAGTGTCCGTCTCTTGCAATGGGTGGGCTATGCCAGATGCTATCTGGAGCCCCAGTCATATCAATAGTAAAAGTTGGTGTAGAAGGATCACAAGCCTGACCATAACTTAAGTTAGTCAGAGCAGACAATGAAAGGATCATCAGGATCGTATAAACGAACCGCTGTGTTGACAGGAAGGTCTGCCTGAAAGGCAACAGAATAGTTATTAGTTTAGCCGGCAACATATAAATTTGCTGCGGCAAAAGTAGAACATTTTTTTCTAGTTTAATATTTATAGCAAAAAAGTTGGGTTTTGTCTTAATCTTTAAGGATTAAGTCTATCCTAACCATCCTTCTCTATCTAATGTTCTGTAATTAATGGCTTCAGCAATATGTTGAGCTTTAATTGATTCACTGTTGTCGAGATCGGCAATAGTCCTGGCAACTTTAAATATTCTTCCGTAGGATCTTGCGGATAGCCCAAGTTTTTCCATGGCATTTTTCATTAATGCTTCTCCGGCATTATCAATTTGACAATATTGTTTTACCAATTTAGGAGTAAGTTGTGCGTTGCTATGAATACCATTCAAACCCTTAAAACGGATCTCCTGAATTTTTCTGGCTGATAAAACTCTTTCTCTGATCTGATTAGAGGTCTCTCCTTCCTTTTTGTCTGCAAGCTTTTCATAAGGTACGGGCTGAACTTCAATGTGAAGATCGATTCGATCCATCAATGGACCGGATATTTTAGCCAGATATCTTCTGATAACATGTTCTGGATCACCATTCAGATTATTTGGGTCGTAAAAATCTCCGCTTGGTGAAGGATTCATGGAAGCAATCAACATAAAATTAGCGGGATAATCTACGGTAATCTTTGCCCGGGAAATGGTAACAACTCTGTCTTCCAATGGTTGTCTTAACACCTCCAGAACCTGCCTTTTGAACTCTGGCAACTCATCTAGAAATAGAATGCCGTTATGTGCTAGAGAAATCTCGCCTGGCTTTGGATTGCTTCCTCCACCGACCAAGGCAACATCAGAACATGAATGGTGTGGCCCCCTGAAAGGACGTTGTGTTACTAATCCTTCACTTGACACCAGCATTCCGGCAACGGAGTGGATTTTGGTTGTTTCCAATGCTTCTTCAAGTGTAAGTGGAGGAAGGATGGTTGGAATTCTTTTAGATAACATCGTTTTACCAGATCCTGGTGGCCCTATCATAATCGCATTGTGCCCCCCTGCTGCTGCAATTTCCAGCGCTCTTTTGACGTTTTCCTGTCCTTTAACATCTGCAAAGTCCAACCCTTCAAACCCTGATTCGTATTTAAACAGTTCATTAGCATCGATCGATAGTGGCTTTAACGTTGAGGCGCCATTAAAGAAGTCAATAACCTCTTTAATATTGTTGGCTCCATATACTTCGAACCCATCAACAATTGCTGCTTCCTTTGCATTTTGATAAGGTAGAATGACTCCTTTAAAGCCTTCTTGTTTCCCTTTCATAGCTATGGGTAGCGCTCCTTTTATTGGTCGTAATTCTCCGTCTAGCGAGAGTTCTCCCATTATAATGTATTGATCCGCTAATTCTGGGTGGTTTACCTGCCCACTGGCTGCTAAAATTCCCATAGCAATTGTTAGATCATAAGCAGAACCTTCTTTTCGAATATCTGCGGGTGCCAAGTTGATGGTTATTTCCTTACCTGGAATACGATGTTCATTATTTTTAAGGGCAGCAGCAATACGCTGATGACTTTCTTTAATTGCATTATCGGGTAGTCCAACTAGGAAAAACTTTATACCTTGACTCACATTTACCTCTACTGTGATGGTTATGGCATCTACACCATAAACAGCACTTCCATAAGTTTTTACAAGCATATTGCAAAACTAGGGAGGTTTATTAGTTCAAGTCAAGTAGTTTTTGTTAGGATTTGAAACAATTTGTAAATTTAATCTTCACTCTCTTGTTTGTAAAGCCTGAGGAGTAGATAAACCCCCATGAAAGAAGCAAATAGGTATCCGACTAAACTATAAACTGGCACTCCCCAGAGCTTCGGATCTGTGTCTGCCAGAATGAAAACAGAAGAACCTAAAATAATAGAAGAAACAAGAATTACAATGATCAATTGTCTTCCCAATCGGTTCAGCGTTTTTACGGTAGGATCCATTCCTTCATGTTTTAGATTGACACTCAGTTTACCCTTTCGGATCAACTTCATGGTTTGTCTTAAGTCAGAAGGGAATTCTTCAAGATAATTCCCAAGATCATACATGCTGTTAATAATCTTTTCTCCGGTTGTAACAGGGTTTCGATCATCTAATAATCTTGCGCGAACAACAGGTTTGATCAAATCCATAAGCACGATTTCATTGTCGAGGTCTCTAACTAAACCTTCAAGGGCAAACATTGCACGAGTGATCAAAAAGAAATGAGATGGGATCTGTAAATTATGATTATTCATCACTTCAGTTAAATCGGTTAACATTTGACCTACCTGAAGATGGAAATTTTCGGTGTAGGCATATTTGTTAATATACTCGATCAACTCATATTCCAGACTTTTCCTGTTCTCAAAAACTACTACGTTTGTGAGATAGGATATTGCAGTCATCATAAGTTTTACATCTTGCATTTCAATTGAAAGCAATAAATTTCCTAGATGCTCTTTGTCCTTTTTCAAAATGGTACCCATCATTCCAAAGTCTATAAAATAGATCTCATTCTTTTCATTGACAATGATGTTTCCCGCATGTGGATCTGCATGAAAAAATCCATGATCGAAGACTTGCTTGAAAAAGGAATCTGCAATTTCTCTGGCTACTTTTGAGGATCTAGGCTGTTCCCCTTCATCCAGTTTTACTTTTTTAGGTTTTTGACCTTCAACGAATTCCATGGTCAGCACCTTGGTTGAAGTAAGTTCATTGTAGATCTGTGGAGCTTTAATGACCGATGAATCTTTAAAATTGTAAGCAAAGCGTTTCAAATTGATAGATTCATGAATGAAATCTAATTCAAAATGTATGCTTTCGGAGAATTTATCAACGAGTCCGACAGGGTCAAAATGTTTTATGGAAGGTAGTCTTTCTCCTAGAATACCTGCTAGCCCTCGCATGATCTCAATATCTTCTTCGATCATGTCTCGAATATCCGGTCGTTGAACTTTGATCGCGACCTGCTCACCTGTTGCTAATCGAGCCTTGTGAACCTGTGCCATTGAGGCGGAAGCAAAAGGAAATTCATCAAAAGAGATGATCTTTTCGTTTTTAAATGCACCAAATTCATCATCGAGAATTTCCTTAGCAATCTTCCCAGGAAAAATAGGAACACTATCCTGTAATTTACTGAGTTCTTCGATCAATTCGGCCGGGAGAAGATCTCGTCTACTACTTAGAACCTGACCGAATTTCACAAAGGTAGGACCAAGTTCTTCACAAACAAGACGCATGCGTTCCCATTTATTCAGTTCAGCGGCTTCACGAATTTTTCTTTTGGGAATAAAATATCTTAAGAAACCTTTCCCATCTTTAAAGTGGGCAACATAATCTTCGAAACCATACTTCAAGAGAACACGAATGATCTTGTTGTAGCGGTTAGCGTGTCTTACCTGTTTTATGAAAAACTTTACAAGCCCCATTAATTATTCTTACTTGGCTTTGTGGAATTCTTCCAAAGCACTCACTCTCTTCTCTAAAGCTTCAAGTTGTTCTGTAGTTGCTACGTGTATATTCTCGTAAAATGACTGACTTTGTTTCAAAACATTCTCCTCAATGTCTGTCTTTACATTTTTTACCTTATCCACGATATCTTCAACGAACTTTCTTCCTTCTTCTTCTGTCATTTTCCCTTTTTCCACCCATTCATCTACCATTTCATTAAAATGGTTACTATCCGGTGAGAAAATTCCAATTGCTAAGTATGCGATTTTCTTAAGTAGTTCTTTGTTTTCCTGTTCCATAACTTTTTTTTTGCAAGAATAATTCTTTGCAATCATCTAATAGGTGACAAATGTCAGGATCATAATTGATTTTACCTACTATTTTGATACAACGATTCGTTCAGTTTGAACATTATCTCCGAACGCAATCTTGCATGAATAGATTCCTGAAGGAAGATCAGAAACATCTAATTTAAGTTGGTGATGTCCAGAAACCATTGTTCCAATACTTTTTGATGAAACAATTCTTCCATGCATATCACTGATCTCAATATTTACATCAACAGGCGTGTTCAATTCAAATTCTAGGGTAATCTGATCATGGCTTGGATTTGGATAAACAGCAGTTTGATCTAATTCCAAATCCTCCGTGCTCTGAGCGCAGGCATCTGCCATACTCATTCTAACAATTGGCGCTCTTGGACTTCCTAGATAAACTAAATTTCCTTGTGAGTTGAATCCATAAACTGTTTGTTCTTCTACAGCTTGACATAGTAGAAATCGAACTTCATCCGTTCCTCCATAATGACCAGCTACAGCTAGATATAATTCGCCTGCAGCTACGTTCACAGGTTCAATTAAAGGGAGAGATACAACCGTGCCGAGATCAGTATTTAATATTTCATAATCATCAGTGGTTTCTACAAAATCAAAAGTGCCATTAAGATCATTCCATCTGTAGATCTCAGCGTAGATCAGTTGAGTTTCATTTGTTGCATCGCTTGATACACCAACTTCAATGGAGCAAGTAGAGGTAGTACCAAATGTTTCATAGAGATTACCGATCTTAAATGTATTTCCAGTGTTCGAAGAAAAATTACCAATGGTACCTGTGGCAATTCCATTATCTCTTGCGTAGATCATATCACTGATCACAAAATCTCTTGCAGTGCTATTGTCTCCCATGTTGAGGTCAGTCGAGTCTGATGAAGTTACTGTCCAGGTAAGGTCGTAAGTTCCAATTCCAGAACCTGGAGTGAATGTGCCATTTTGAGTCACACTATCAATTGATCCTATCACAGAAGTCATAGGAGAAGAGGCGCCTGTATGAACAGTACTTCCTCCGAAATCAACAATTATTTCTTGCGAAACGTTTGGGACATTGTTTGATCCATTGTTAGTATATGAACCCTTGAAAGTAATTGGCGTTATCTGAGAGATTGGTGTTTGATAATATTCCAGCAGTTCATTTCCTGTTTCCCAGTAACCTGAGCGGTTTGTTAGATCATTTTCATTTCCTTCTCTTAATACCATATCATCGATCATCCAATAATATACGCGGGCATTCCAACCTATACGAATATGAACCTTTGGCTGGTTTCCTGCAATAGAAGAAAGGTTAAGGGTTACGATATCCGGATCTGCCGAAACAGTATTGTTTGCTAAGCCGTTGGAAACATCATACCCTGTCCAATTAATACTGTCAGTACTGATCAATACATTCAATGAAACACTATTGTTGTATCGAAACTTTTGCTCAAATTCAAGTATGACAGAACTGTGAGTCCCACAGTCAATGGGAGGTATCTCAAAATATGAGGCAAGATAGTTGTAATTAGTACCTGACGGTTGTCCAAATTCCACATTGTTTGCGGAGTCTATGTCACAGATTAAGAATCCATTAGTTGCAGACGTAGATTGAATAGCATTAGTGCCACTAGTTCCGTTATTACCGTTAAAATACCCCCATGTTCCATCTGTTGAATAAACCCAAGGACAAATTCCAGATGAATCAATAGTGATCCAGCCGGAGGGCCATCCGCCAGCAAAATCTTCAGACCAGAAGATCGATCCGGTTTTTTGTTCCATTCGAACCTCTCTGATTAATTTTTGGTCTTTTTGAGGAGGAAGATCCGCTTGATTTTCCATTTGTTGAGCAAATCCACACAACGGAGTTGCAGCTAGCAGAGATAGTAATAGTTTATTCATATGTTTTTATTCTAGAGATAATATTTTTGGGTCACAGAGATTCTAGGATCACTTTTAAATTTACTTTGTCATTTCCTTTGAAATAGTAGCCATCTAATACCAATTTGCTTTTTTCGCCATAGTATTCCCAAACATATTGATGTGGGGCATTTTCGTCTTGTTTATTTTGAACATAACAGTATACTTTTCCGGCTTGTGTTTCGTATTCACCTCCAGCGAATTCAGATTCATTGTATGCCATTGACCAATGTAGATCTTCAGTAAAAGTAATGGTTACACCATCGTTGATCTGCTCCATAGGTCCATCGGCTTCTGCATTTTCCAGCGCCTTCCATTTACCAATCAGGTTAATTTCAGTTGAATTTTCTTCTTCCTTTGTTGCCTTTTCATCGGCTCCACAAGACATCATAGTGCCAGTGAACAGGAGTATTCCGATAAAAACTAGGATGTTTTTCATAGTTGTTAGTTTTAGTACAATGAAGATAGTTTAAAAATCTGAATAATTATCTTCGCTCAAATAATTTGATCAACATGTATTCAGGAAATATACGCAAGATGCGATCTTCACTCAAAGAAGATGAAGTTCAATATGAAATGGTTCTGTTCAACAACCTGGAAAAGGGGGATTATATTCCTCTCAACCAATTTGTAGGACAGCAGATTGTGATAGAATACCAACATGTCATCAATTGTGTTGTAACTGGAGAAAAAATAAAAAAAGCTTATGGTGAAGGAATGAGTTATGATGCGTATATGAACTCACCAATGGCTGTGGAAAGTATCCTTCGTCCTGAACTGAGTAGGATCCATGAAGGAATAGCCCTGAGAGATGAAGAGTGGGAAAGAGAACACCACCTTCAACCTCATTTTGTCTATTTGTCAAAAACAGCTGGTATTAAAGTGGGTGTGACACGAACCACTCAAGTACCTACCCGATGGATCGATCAGGGAGCGAATGAAGCTTTGATCATTGCGCAAACCCCTTATAGACAGGCAGCTGGATTAATCGAGGTTAGTCTGAAGGACTATATTTCTGACAAAACCAATTGGAGAAAGATGTTAACGAATGAACTTTCTACTGGAGAATTGGATGATGCCAGAGACTATTTGCTTGAGAATGTTCCTGCTGAACTTCAACAATACCTTAAATACAATGAAAAGGTTCAACACATTAACTATCCGGTACTAACGTATCCCGCTAAAGTGAATAGTTTGAAGTTAGACAGCACACCTATTATTGATAAGAAGTTGATTGGCATCAAAGGACAATATCTTTTGTTTGAGGATGGTTCTGTGATCAATATCAGAAGTCATTCAGGCTATTTGGTGAAGTTTGGGCTGGCTTGATTTAGTTCAAGAAAGGGATTTATTTCTTTGCTGAAGTCAAGATTAAAAAATCAAAATTCCTGCTGATCTTTAGCAGAATTGACATATCCTTAAGCAGATAAATTAAAACGACCATTAAAAAAGGCAGTGCTGGCACTTTATACCTTACTAAAGCTCCGGCAACCGGAGTAGTTACACCTATGATGGCATAGAGTAGAAAGATAAAGGTCACACTAAACCACAGGAAGTTCTTATGTTCCTCTTCAATGTTGACTTTTTTCCTAACTATTAAAAGTAAACTCCAAAAGAGTAACACAAGTATAAAGATATTCTCGATCACTGCCGGAATGGCTAATGGATTATTGACATGCCATGGAAGCGGTCGAATGAAGCAATTAACAACCCCTTCCGGTATTACCTTTACGATGCCAAAAAAAGTCTGATCAATATCTGTTAGTTCAAATTTGCTGCCAGCATCCATGTTATCCGCCAGTCGAACAAAATCATCCTGCTTTCCTTCAAGGATCTTTACAAAATCCATGTAAGGAGGAATGTATTTGGAGAATAAAGCGATCAGTCCGAAAAGTAAAAGCAAGGGAACATAAGTTTGCCATTTTTTAAGTTTCAAATAGTATGCTGTCACATAGCAAACCATTGCAGGAACAAATGCCACTAGCACATAAAACTTGATGTATATCATCAATAAAAGTGTCAGAAGTATAGTCAGAAAAGGAATTCCTCGCTCTTTGAAATGGAGAATTTTATCTACAGCAAGTAGCAACAAGCCCAAAGCAAAAATCAGTATACTCTCCTTTAACACTCCTGAACTCCAAAGTAGAACAGATGGAAGGAGAAATATTAAGAGCGCAAGAATACTTCTACTATTCGTAAATAATTTCTTTGCAACACGATACATGGCAACCGTACCAATCAATGACAAAAAACAAAAGAATAGTGAATGAACATGAAATTGACCCAATGACAAGAAACGAAAGAAGGCGTTGAATTTAATGATCGTCCGGCTATCGTTATAAACGTTAGTGTCATACACTCTGTCCCAATTGTTCATATGCTGGAGGTAATCATCAAAAAATTGATCGCTATCAATATTATACTCAAAGATGAGCTGAAAAAACTTAATAGGAGAATCAAAAAAGGAAGAGTAAACGATCTCACTATCATCAAAATACTTGAATATATCGGCTTCTGCTCGTATTGGATAGTATGAAGTGTAAACGTAAAACAAACCAATGCTGACAATAAACTTGATCAGTAAAATGGTCCAGAGAAAATTAGTTCTTAGTTCTGATTTCTTGAAGAATGACAGGTGTTTTATCAATAAATAAAACAACACGAAGTATATCGCAACTAAAGCCCATCCAATCATGAGGTCAAATGTAAAAAAAAAGTCCCGACCTCATTGAGATCGGGACCGTGTGCTGCGTAAAAGAAGCAGCACATTATTTAACTACCCCTGTCACAAAGGTATGTGTCATATTAATACTCACAAGGATTATTCGGCATATCCCCCAGAAAACTTGCTTTAGAATGAATTATCTTCGATGAACACACTTTTTTATCGACAAACTAAATGTCATCGAAATGTCACGCTTTTCAAGGGTTTTAAGCATTTTGATAATGTCGCTCTCCAAAGATAGAACTTCCAAGTCTAACCATATTACTTCCATTTTGAATAGCTAACTGATAGTCTCCACTCATTCCCATGGAAAGGGTAGTAAATTGATAATCAGTTTTATATTTGTCGTAGATGGTTTTTAAGTAATAGAATTCTTTACTGATTTTTTCTTCTGAATCCGTAAAGGTGGCCATTCCCATTAACCCTAAAACTTGGACGTTTGGAAAATCTTCCAACTGTTGTAAGATTTCGATCAATTCATTTTCATCCAGTCCAAATTTTGTTTCTTCCTCTGCAATGTGCATTTGAAGAAGAATCCGTTGGATTCGTTTGAATTTAGCGGCTTGTTTATCCACTTCCTCCAGCAGCCTCAGGCTGTCTATACCATGAATGAGATGAACAAACGGAGCAATGTATTTTACCTTATTTCGCTGAAGATGACCAATCATGTGCCATTCAATGTCTTTCGGTAAAGACTCATATTTCGATACCAGTTCCTGAACTTTGTTTTCACCAAAAATTCGTTGACCTGTTTCGTATGCTTCAATAATGGCGTCATTTGGTTTTGTTTTGGAAACAGCCACCAAAGTGACACCTTGAGGAATGCTAGCTCTTATATACTTAAGATTTTCACTGATCATCCATTCAGTCGTTTTTGTAGCCACGAAAGCAAATCATTATAAACCTCTTCTTTGTTGATCTCGTTCAACATTTCATGACGACCTTGTTCATACATCTTTAATGTTATATCCTCAGCACCAAGTTTTTTCAGTTTCTCATATACGATCTTTGGCCCATTACCATAGTCTCCCACAGGGTCCATATCTCCTGCAAACATATAAATGGGCTTATGCTTTGGAGATGAATCCATATTCGCATCCTTGTTGATCTCCAATATTCCTTGCAATAAATCTTGAAAGAACTGAGAAGTAAAGATCTGCATGCAGTATTTATCTGCAATGTATTTATCAACCACACTTTCATCTCTGCTCAACCAGTCTTTTTCTGTACGTTGAGGCTTGTATTTTTTATTGAAATCTCCAAAAGCCAGTTTCGTCATCAAGTTGGATCTATTTTTCTTACCCATCATTGACGTGTTCACAGATGAAAGAGATTTTCCAACAACACCTAAAAGCCCTGGGTGTCCTGCTGTTGCAGACAGTACATAAGCATCACCTGAATTTGGGAATTGATACATTAAAGATCTAACAAGAAAAGAACCCATGCTGTGGCCGAGCATCACTATTGGAAGGTGACTTGATGCATCAATTTTTTGATTGATGAACTCAAGGTCTTTCACTACTTTGTTCCACCCATCTTCCATCGCAAAGAGACCAACTTTTTCCAGCGAACCTGCCGTTTTCCCATGGCCTCTCAGGTCACTACTCCACACCAGATAACCGTTTTTATTCAAAAAAGTAGCAAATGCATCATATCTCGCAGCATGTTCGCTCATACCATGAACGATGTGGATCACTGCTTTAGGATTTTCGCAGTCTAACCACTTGTAAAGTGTGATTGGTGTATTATCGTGCGACTTTATTTCTTCGTTGGTAAATGCCATGGATTTTTAGTTGTATATTTATTACCACGAATATAACTACTATTTAAAGTCCGAACAAAATGCTATTGAATAAACTATTTTCCACTGTAATGGTTTTAGCAACAACCATTACAGGATTTGCTCAAGTTGATGCAAAAAAAATTGAAGCTAAGCCAAACGAGGTAACAGCGTTTACTGGTAATCTGAATGAAGGTGAAAAAATGGACGACTTGAGCTGGGCTTCGTCAAGTTCAAATGCTTGTTTCCCTGGAACTCAAAACACAAAATTCAGAGGCAACCATGTGTTGTATTATTTTGAGATTCCTCCATACTCCGAAGTTACGATAAAGCTTATTCCTAAGGATAAAAAGAAGAATTTCAGTTTATACGGCTATCAGATAGGTACGACCAATTTTAGTACTCCGCCTAATCTTTCTTCATGTGTTTCTTGTGAGGCTGATCATAAGTGGGATTACCCAAAAAAGGGAAAAACACAAGATCATACAAGAAGCATTTTTTTCAATTCTATCAAAAATCCATATAACATTTTTGTAGGTGTTGCTGGGGCTGATGATTTGACCGAAGGAGAATTCACAGTTGAGATCGATTTAAAATCAAAGATTGATGAGTCTGATAAGCAAGAATCATTGACCATTTATAGCGCAGCAGCTGAAAAAGGTAAGGCATTTGCTTATGAAGGTGATCTTTCCGATGGGAAGAAGATCTATGATCTAAGCTGGGCTTCAAATAGTTCAGTAGCTTGTTTTCCAGCGACCCAAAACACAAAATTCAATGGGAACCATGTGCTTTATGTGACTGAGATTCCTCCTCATTCAAAGATGAAAATAACGGTCATTCCAGATGATGAAAAGGCCAATATGAGTATCTATGCATATCAGGATGGAACCACGAAAAATGTTTACCCACCTGAATTGAATACATGTGTTTCTTGCGAAGCTGAACACAAATGGGATTATCCTAAGAAGGGGAAAACACAAGATCATACCAGAACAGTGGAGTTGAATGCAATTAACAATCCATATCGAGTAGTAATTGGAGTCGCGGGTGCTGATGGGCTAGAAACAGGTAAGTTTAAATTGCAAATTGAGATATTAGACTATTGATGTTTAAGTTCCCTCAAGATAAAGTCAACAAAAACAGTAATAAACTCAACAAATACTAGGTCTTATCTGATTTGATATTTGTTATTGATATCTTTGATAACAGTGTCAAAGATTTTTTTCATAATAGTTATTGCTCTTAACAGTCCTGCTTTTTTTAGTCAGGATCAATGGACGCATTATGACCGCACCAAAATTGGTATAAGTACTGAAGAAAATATTCAGAAGGTAGCTTGGATTCATCTTGAAACAACAACTCTTGAAAATAAGGTAGAGGTTTTAAAGACGAATAAGGAAATCATTGCTATTGAAAATGTTTTAGAGGAGCAACTGGAAAAAATAACTTTCGAAAACTTTCGAATGCCTCTGATAATGGAGATTTTAGATATTGATTTCGAATACCAAGAAAATGCCAAAATGGATATCACTTGTTTAAGTGAACTTAGGGCTCCTTATTTAGTGGGAATGGAAGCATTGGCTGAACTCAAGGATGGCCGAATGATTTTTGGAGGGGAGGATGTCGTTTGTATTTATGATGGTTACAAAATGCAGGTATATAATTCTACGAGTGATTATTACTTTAAAGAGATTCATTCCATTTTTGTAGATAGTCAAAATCGAGCTTGGATAGGGAGTGACGGAGGAATTTCTTATTATGAAAATGGAAAGTTTTATAAACCAACTAATTCTGAAGTAGGAAAAGTTTGGAATTACAGGGAATCCTCAGAAGGTGAAATTTATGCAGCCACCTATAACCAAGGGATTTATATATTGAATGAAGACTTTACTACCCATATTTTCAAAGATGGAAAAATTGATGAAGTACTTGATTTTGTGCAAACGGGGACAGGAGAGATTTTGTATGGATTGGACAATGGATTAGCTTTCAAAAAGGAGGGGCAGTGGTTTGAATATCCATTTGGAGAAGATATAGGATCTCTAAGAAGCCTACTTCGTGTAAATCAAAGGATTTACATAGGTACCTTTAGAGATGGAGTTTATTTTCTTGAAGAGGGAGAAATTTATCAAATCAATGCTCCAGATTTGGTCGGGAAATCTTCCTATAATATACAGTTGGTGGGTAATCAGGTTTGGATTCCATTTTTTCCTGGAGGAATATTAGTCATAAATGATGATTTGTCATTTTTTAAAATTCTTCATGAGGATGGTTTAATTGGTTGGAATACAATAAAGATTTGTTTAGACTCATTTGGAAATGTTTGGAGTACAGATCTCATGTACGGAATATCTAAAATACAGGATATAAAACTAAAGCCCATCGCTGAGCCAATTGAAGGTTTTGCTTACATAAAAAGAGAATCGTTTCAAGACACAACTTGGTATTTTGGTATACATAAAAGTATTTATCGAAAAATTGGCGATGAGTATTCCAAATTAGATTTTCGAGGTGATGATTATTTAGCTACGGCAGATGCAATTTCAGGAGATGAAGCAATTTTTTCAAATCATGAGCGAGGGATAGTTATTTATAAGAATAATCAAATCTATCATTATGCCACGAATGAGCAAAAAGATTTAGCTTCTTTTACTAGACCTACTTATGGAAAAGGCAAGGATATTTATTATACAAATTATCCAGAGGAGGTAAGACGCTTTTACAATGATTCTGTTTTTAACTTGTCCCGTTTGCCTGATTTGGAAGGAAGGAGAGTAAAGCAAATAGAAGTAAATGACTTAGGTATTGTGTGCATTAGGTTTGATAACAGCATCGGGTTTTTCAAGGATGATGCTTATGCTTTGTTTCATAAAGGCAACGGATTATTATCTAATTGGACACTATCGATACTGCCATGGGGTAAAGGATTTTGTGTTATTACAGAGAAAGGTGTGCAACTATTTGAGGATGCAATAATCAAAAAGACTTACCCTTTTAATATTTTAAGTGAGGGTAGAAAATGCGAAACTAAACGAATCGATGAGAACGGTATTTTTATAATTTCTGGTTCTGATATGTTGTTGTTAAGATTAAATGATGATGAGATCATTCAGGAGGATTTGAATTATAATAAAGACTCCTATTTAATAAGGCAAAATATCACTATTACACCAGATAACGAAATTCAGTTAAGAAAAGAGGGGAGTAATTATCAGTTGGATCTTTTTCAGGAAATTGTAGCTAAGGTAAATTCAACCTTATGGATTGATTCAATAATGGTGAACGATAAATTGGTGAACATGGGGAATCAGGTTCAGCTCACGCAAGATGATCAAGTGAAGATTTTTCTTTCTGCTGTTAGTTTGAGAAACAAAGGGTGGATAAATTATCAGTTGATCTCAAATGATAAATTAGTGACTAAAGGAACAGTATTGAACAGAATCATTGAATTTGGTCATCTAACTGAAGGAAATTATCAATTAGAAATAGTTCATGTAGATAATGATAAGAAAAGCAATGGATTTTCATTAAATGTTGAGGTAGCACCTTATTGGTATCAAACGATCTGGTTTTATGTAGGATTGGGTCTAACTATTGGTTTGAGCTTTTTAATGTACGTTAGGTATCGATTTAGGAAATCTCTGAAGTATCAGCATAAATTAGAAAGGCAGGTTGCTGAAAAGACCATTGAAGTGCAGAAAGAAAAGACCATTATTGAAGAGCAGCTGATAGAGAAGGAAATTTTACTTAAAGAGGTAAATCATCGCGTGAAAAACAACATGCAAATGGTGAGAAGTGTATTGGAGTTACAAAAATCAAAAGAAAACAATCTAGAGAATAAGGAGGTCATTGATAAAGCAATTACTCGGGTTAAAACATTAGCATTGGCGCATCAAAATCTTTATCAAAATAAATTCTATAACGTAGTAAATCTCAAGGAATATACCGAAACTATAGTAAAAAGTCTAGTGAAAGGATTGCCTCTTCAGGTTGATTTAAGTATTCATGGACTTGAACAGGTTAATATTGAATCTGCTCAAGCATTGGGTATGGTCTTGAATGAGTTAATCACCAATTCCATAAAACATGCTTGGGAGAAAATGTCTGCCGATTCAATGATTAAAATTTCCATAGAGAAAAAAGAGGGGGATTTATCAGAATTTACTTATCATGATAACGGAGAAGGATTCAGTACTAAAGACTTCGATAAAGATTCATTAGGAGTACTTTTGATTAGTGCCTTTGTAGAAAGAAGATTAGAGGGAAGCTATACAGTATCTAGTAAGGAAGGGTTTAACTTTAAGTCTGAAATAAAATTGTAGTAATGAATGTGTTGATTGTCGAAGACGAAGTATTAATCTCTGAAAACTTGAGGAATATAATTGTTGATTCTGGAAATGACGTGTGTGGAGTATTTGCTAGTCTAAATGCTACCGAAGCATTTTTGCAAAATAATCATCCAGATTGTGCTTTTGTAGATATTCGATTGGCTGGTGTAGATCATGGTATAGTGATAGGTAAAATCTTGAGAAATAAAAACATTCCGTTTATTTACCTCACGTCTTTCTCTGATAAAGAGACATTAAAAAATGCCGTGGAAACAGAGCCTCAAGGATATTTACTTAAACCTTTTGAACCAGAGGAGATTCAAGAGGTATTGAGGAAGTTCTCAAATGCACATAGTAACAAATTAGTTATCAAAACTAGTTCGGAAGTGCTTCAATTACCAATCAAAGACATTATGTATTTGAAATCAGATAACGTTTATCTTGAAATATACACCAAAACTCAGAGGTGGGTAGTTCGAGAAAAACTGGAAGATGTCCTACAAGGTCTGCCTGAACAACAGTTTATTCGGGTGCATAGATCTTATGCCGTAAACAAAGATTTTGTCTTCAGATTTTCAAAGAGCGAAATAGTAATTGGTGAAATTTCAATTCCCGTTTCAAAAAAGTATAAATCACTGGTTCAGGAGCGGTTTTGAGAATCCAAACTCAACAAAACAAGGGTTAAACTCAACAAGTAATATTTTGTTAAAGATGTAATTTTCTTACGTTCATACATTTAGTACTTCAATCTATAATGTATGAAAAAATATCTACTGACTTCTCTTTTTAATGTCCTTCTTCTTTATGTTTTTTTAGTCAACTCCTCTCTTGTGGTAGCGCAAAGTGTTACTCTCTTACCAGGTGAAGGCCCTACTATTCAAAATGCTGAAGTAATGGTCGGAAATGGGAGATCAATTTATTCTCATGCCAACTGCTTTTTAAACAAAGGAAAAGGGATGCTAAGTATAGGAATTCCCTTATTTAGTGCTTTAAACGCATACGATAATGGGGAAAATAGAATAGCCATCTATTACAACGGTAATTGGTATCGTGTGTGCGAAATTTGGACAGACAATTTTAATTACGGCTCTTCTCCTTTTGCTTCACCTCCTGCTTATTCAACATGGGATGTTGCTAATTACGCTGTTGGGTCAGCTTATCCAGCCCATTTTGGGAATGATTCAACAACCAAGGTAGTTGAAGGGTGGGTACGGTCAGGAGCGAATCCAGCCATTCAACGCAGTGTTTATATGTTCAATAATGGCGTCCTGAAAAGGTATAATGGTAATTACTTGCCAGATACTTCGTCTCTAGATGTACAACATCGATTAGATACTACTGATTATCCTAATTTTTCATTACAAACAGAAGTGTATTCTGCTAGTTATGATTACCCTGTAAGTGACCCGTCTCCTAGTTCGGGTGTGCAGGCCGTTACAGGTGCATATAGCCAGACACCACTATCAGCTGTGAGAAGAGGTAATTTGCCAGGGGTTGGTACTTTAGACCTCACAGATGCAACTTTCGGAAATTCAACCTTTTTTTACATCAACATCGTGAATTTACCTCCTGAGATGTTGGAGTCGGGTAATTTCAGGGTACATGTCTATCAAAGCTCATTTTCGACTAGTACAAATACAATTTTTGAGTGGGTGTACAACAATCAAAACTTTATGGAAAATGCCCCCATTAGTTTTACAGCTTCAGATGATAAATGTGGTTTGGTTCGGCTAAATTGGGGGAATGCCTCTAACTCATTGCCTACAGACGGAACCGTGTCTCTAAAGACGGTAATATTGAGAGATGGAGTGTATCTGGATATGGTAGATGGTTCTTCTACTACTTATGACGATTCTACGGCTGTATTAGATGTTGAATATGATTATAGCCTGAAACACGTGGCATTTTCAGAGTCTGGGAAGACATATTGGTCATCACCAGTTACCTCATCTGTCACGGGATATGCGGAAAAATCACCCGATCAGCCAATTAACCCTGAGGCATCCAATGATGATTGCACGGGTGAGATAAATGTTTCTTGGGACTATTCTGGTGCTAATCCGAAATATTTCAGAATTAAAAGGTCAATTTCTTCAAGTGGTCCGTTTACATTATTGAAAGATTCTATCGCGGGATCGGCTAGAGATTATACTGACATGGGAGTTGTGCGAGGAACAACCTATTATTATCAAATTACGACAAGAAACAGTTGTAATGATACTTCAATGACTTACGCAGAATGTAATGGGATTTCACCTATTGACCCTGCTGCACCATCAAATTTATCTACTTCAGTAGATGCAGTAAATGAAACGATAACGCTTACTTGGACCGATAATGCCAACAATGAAACGAGTTATGAGGTTATTCGTCAGGATGACGCTGGAAATACAGTTTATTTTGATGTCAATCCTCAGTCAGGATCAGGCTCTACGATGAGTTACGTAGATGAAGGCGTGGCTCCTTGTACCGCATATACCTATAAAGTGAAAGCATATAATGCTTGTGTATTAAGTGGTGTGTTAAATAGTGGTTCAGCTTCTACGAATCAATTACCTCCGCCCAATTTGGCTTCAACTTTTTCTACGTCTAATTACATGTCTGCATCCAAAGGATACTACGTGAATCGGGTAGAAATTCAGTGGAACAATGAAAATAACAGTGTATTAGATTACATAAAAGTCTACAGAAAACAACTTGGAACTTCTTCTTCTCCAGTGCAAATTGCAAGTGTTACGCCTGGAAATGAATTGTATATAGATTATACATCAGATGCTGGTGTTTACTATGAATATTCGCTGGTGGGTGAAGTATATTGTTTGGGAACTACTTATAATACAGACACGATTACTAATGTTGGTTTTAGAAGTGCAAACGGTGTAGTGAATGGACACATAGAATATGGAGGAGGAGTAGCTGTGCAAGGAGCTAAGGTCAATGTAGAGTCCCAAAATGGAACCACTGGAAGAAGTTTGACAGTGAGTAGTGGAAACTATGGCGTAATTCCTCATGGCACAGACTTCGATTTTACAAATGAGTTTACTTTGCAGGCTTACGTTAAAATTCCTGCAACCTCAATAGATGTTTCTATTTTGAAGAAGACAGGATCTTTCGAGTTAAAGTATACAAGTGCTGATGCATTAGCATTCGAGGTGACTACCGGATCTACTCAAACACTTTCTGCTAGTGCTACTATTGATGATAATTCATTTCATCAAGTAACTGCTGTTTATGATAGTGCATACCTAAGAATATATTTGGACGGAGCTATTATGGATTCCATTGCGCATACAGGAAATGTTACAAGCAATTTGAACGACTTGTGGCTAGGGAATTTAACAAGTGGCTCAATGAGCTTGGATGAAGTGAGAATTTATGCAGAAGCACTAACTTCTGAAGAAGTATCTCAAAGTTTTTCACGTGTGCTTCTTGGAAACGAATCTGGTCTAGTGGGCTATTACAGATTGAATGAAGCTGATGGAGGCGAATTCTATGATGTTTCCTATCACAATGGAACTATTTACAATGAGAATCACGGTTATTTTGTGGGAGCTCCTACTTACACTTCAAATATTCCCACAGCAATTCAACTTTCTTTTGCTGGATATACTAATGTAAATGGTGACTACACGGTAAATGTTGGTTATCAGGGGGTTGGTGAAATCTTTACAGTTACACCGCAATACCTTACTCACCAATTTAGTCCCGGTACTCGATCTTTATACATAGGTGATAATTCTCAAGTTCAAAATGGGATTGATTTTACAGATATCTCATCTTTTGAAGTGTCCGGTAATTTAGCTTACTATGGTACTACTTGCCCTGTGAAGGATGCAACACTTTTAATAGATGGCACAGTAGTGATCCTTAATGGTAGCACAGTAAAAACAGATGCTAATGGAAACTTCACCATAGATGTTCCAATTGGAAATCATTTTATTACCATAGAAAAAAGTGGGCATGAAATGAATGCGGGAAGATACCCACCTACAGGAACGTATGATTTTCAAGCAGACATGGCCGGTATTCAATTTACGGATTCAACATTTGTAAAAGTTGTGGGTAGAGTAGCAGGAGGTTTGCGAGAAGCGAATAAGCTTCCAAATTTGGGAAGAGGAAGCAATAATATTGGACAGGCTACACTAACATTTACATCTCAAGCTGGGGGCGGATGTGTATCTGAAACGGTACAAACTGTAGATTCAACGGGAGAGTATGAAATCTATCTTCCACCAATGAAGTATGTACCAACGGTTACGGTCAACAGTAATTTGGCTTTAAGTTTTGGCACATTAAGTCTTATTGACCTGAGCATTGTTCCTTCAATCACCAATG
This sequence comes from Flavobacteriales bacterium, assembly GCA_020635565.1. Taxonomy (GTDB): domain Bacteria; phylum Bacteroidota; class Bacteroidia; order Flavobacteriales_D; family Parvicellaceae; genus Parvicella. Next base: position 267,526 of record JACJZN010000007.1, read on the forward strand.
TATATGATACGATTGGTTATGATACGTTAAATAACGTTTATTATATTGACTCAACTTGGTATCAGCACTTAAATGACTATATCTATCGAGTTAATCCAGAAATTAACGTTTTAGATTACGAAAATCCCGATACTGTTTTCTTTGGTATGCATGAATATACTTATGAATACCCGAATGGAACAACGGAAACAATAGACCTTACTTCAGCTTCTTCACCTGTGCCATGGGCGTTATTTGATGCTAGAGGAGAGGGTGCTGAGGCTAGTGCGATCATCAGAGTCTATGAATTGTATGCTAATCATGATGGAGGAAACACAGTATATGATTCTGTTCCGACAACTGATGGAGAATTAAGGTTTAATAATGAACTTTCATCACTGGGAGTGCATGGACTTAATATGAGTGATGTGAACTCATTGGATTCACTAAGAGATCTAGTTTATACTTTCCCACTAGGAACACCAAATTTTACTGAAAACTCTTCCATACCCCAATTCAGTTATACAAAGAAACTTCAAATTACTTTGCTTCTTTCAAATGGAACGGCCATTGATTGGTTACCTAATAATTATAAAGGAGCCTCTTTCTCTGCGAATGACAATGTTTTCAGAGGTTATATTTTAGGGACTAAATCTGATGGTCAACAGTTTATTACAGCAGGACCAGAAATACCAGAGTATATTTTAAGAGATCCTCCAGGTAGCAATAGTTTTGCGAGCAGAGAAATTGGAGCTACTAAAACGACTGAAAATAGTTGGAGTTGGAGTGAGGGAGGAACAACCAGCTCAACGGATAATATATTCCTTGGGACTAAATTCTTAGCTGGTTTAGGTGTAGCCATTGAAACAGATATTGAGAGCAATACGAGTTTCGGATTTGAATCTTCGAGTACAGGAGGGGAATCAGGAACAGAATCGGTAACTGTTACCAATACGCAGGAATGGCAAACCAACAGTAATGCATATCTTCCAGGTAGATCGAGTGATTTATATATAGGAAAGTCAAAAAATGTCACTTTTGGAATTTCAGAAACTCTAAACTTAGTGCCGGATGATATCAGCGGAGATGTAGAAGCGTTGAGTTCATTAATTGATGCCTCTCAATTAACGTTAGCTAAAACATACGGATTGTCTGTAATACCTGGTGGATATTCTACGCAATTTATGTATAGTGAAGAAGATATCAAGTCTGTTATTATTCCTGATTTGATTGAAATGAGAAATGTTATGTTGCAGAGCAATGCCAAGTACACCTCGCATTTATCAGTTTTAGACCCAAATTATGGATTGAATAATGATCATCCACAATTTGATCCTGTTGCTCAAAATATTACAAGTGATCAAAAAATTGCTTACATGTTGAATTTGGCAGACTCAACTGATAGCTTCTTTATTTTTGATGAAAACGGGAATCTGTTATATAATGAAGAATTTCAGATTCCAACCCTAGCTCAGCAGGCAATTTGGAATAAGTTAGACTCACTTAAAAAAACATCTTTTACAAGTTTAAGTGGTGCGAGTTATACTTATAATGCAGTCGATTTTGAGGACTCTTTAACTGGAGACAGTATCCGTTGGATCAACAACCAAATTACGCAATGGGAAAATGCGATTATGCTGAATGAATGGGAAAAGGTAAACATTAGTAACACAGTTATTAAAAATCGTTTGAAAAATGCGGAATTAACTAAGTTATACAATAAATATTCCTCGATCATTTATGAATATTCAGAATTGTCAAGTGTTAGTGGTAGTTTTCAAGATGTTGCATCATTGTCTCTAGTGCCTGTACCAGGATACGGCTTGGGAGGAATTGGATCGTTTGATGTTGGGTCGGCAGCAGGAGTTTCAGCGGCTAAAATTTATAATGAATTTTCATCGTATCAACTTCAAAAACAAACAATCATTGATAAATTTAGTCAAACACAGAATAACTACTCTATTTCTGGAGGAAATACATTTACTTCTTCTATTACACATGAAAGTGCCTCTACTTATACAACTTCTATAGAATATGGTATGTCTGAATCACTTGGTTTAGAAGTATCGGCTAAGGTAAATAATACAGGGGTTAGTTTTTCTAGTAGTTTAAGTCTTGATTTTTCTACAGGTAGAGATTGGAGCGAAACCTCTTCAAGTACTGAAACAGTTGCATTTACTTTGTATGATCAAGATCAAAATGATTTGTTTTCTGTGGATGTATTTCCTTCTCTATTGGGTTGGGGACCTGTATTTAAACTAAAACCCGGAGGTAGAACCTCTTGTCCTCATGAAGATGCTTTATTGACGGAGTACTATTTGGATAACCCTGCTAATTCATCGTCCAATGTAAACCACCCATATTTTGTCTTGAGTGAAAGAACCCAACAAATTGAAAAAGTAGAAATGAGTGCTTCTCCAACGTTGGTAACAAATGTTCCAGTAGGAAGTGCAGCATCGTTTAACTTGACCTTATCCAACCTGTCCGAGACAAATGATGATGTTACCTACCGTTTACAATTGGATGCAGCAAGTAATCCTTTTGGTGCTTATGTAAAAATTGACGGGGTTGCTCCTTCGGTAGACGTATTAATTAATGGAGGTTCTTCCATCAATAAAGTAATAACTGTAGAGAAAGGACCTGGTTCAACTTACGATTATGATAGCTTACTTGTATTAATTCACTCAAATTGTCAATACGATCCTACTTCTGCTACGGATGATTATCCGGATATTGTGGATAGCGCGTATATCAGTGCACATTTCTTACCTACTTGTACCGATGTAGCATTTATTACACCGGAAGATCAATGGGTATTAAACAATAGCTTTAACGATACGATGCCAGTGATATTTGATGGTTACGACATCAATTTTTATGATTTTGAGAGTGTCAGGTTAGATTATAAACCAAGTTCTTCATCGGCATGGGTTGGTCTACAGACCTTTTACAAGGATACCTCAGGAATGAATGATCCTACTTTAGAAGTTATACCTACCTCTTCATCATATACTGGTTGGGAGTGGATTACGGATCAATTAACAGATGGGAATTATGATGTTCGATTGGTTTCTCAGTGTGCGCTTGCAGAGAATGTTTCTTTAACACATTCAGGAGTGATGGACCGCATTAACCCGCATCCTTTCGGAACGCCATCTCCGGCTGATGGAATTTTAGATCCAAATGATGACATCTACATTCAAATGAATGAACCGATTGATATTGGTTCACTCAATTCTTACAATTTTGACGTAAGGGGTGTGCTTAACGGAAGTGATATCCGTCATTCTGAAAGCTTAAACTTTGACGGTACTGCAGATTATGTGCGTGTGGCGGGTGGAGCAAACCTGAAACAACGTTCTTTCACGGTTGAGTTTTGGGCAAAAGTGAATGCCTCTGGTGTGATACAAACGATATTTAGTCAAGGAACTAACACCACGCAGAGCATGGCTATAGGGATAGATGCTTCAGACCACTTCTTCATGAGAATTGGAACATCAACGGTGACCTCGGATGCTGCTGTAGGTACTCCTTCAGAATGGCATCATTATGCGGCAGGATATGACTATACTAATAATCAAGGGGCGCTTTATGTGGATGGTGTTTTGGTAAATAGCGGTAACTTAAACTTGTATTTTGATTATCAAGGAGAAGGTAAATTAGCCTTCGGAAAAGAATTGCCGAATAATACCAATTTCTTTAATGGAAACATTCATGAAATGAGACTTTGGAATGACTTACGATCGGTAAGTGAGATTACTGTAAACATGGCTATTGAACTTACTGGTAATGAAAGTGGATTGCTTTACAATTGGAGAATGAATGAGGCAGAAGGAAATCTGGCAGAAGATCATGTAAGAGCTAGAAATGGGGATCTATATGGACCAACTTGGGAAGTGAATCCAAATGGTTATGCAGCGAATTTTGATGGAATTGATGACTATGTAACGGTTAATTCCTCAACAATTCCAATAACAAAAGAAATGGATTTCACGCTTGAGTTTTGGTTTAGATCTTCACAAACAGGAGTAGCTACCTTATTCTCCAATGGTACCGGTGATGGAGTGCAGGCTGATTCACTAATTTCATGGAACATAGCGAAAGACGCTAGTGGAATCATCCATGTGTACCATAATGGGCTTGATTTTGTCGCAACTAACCAAGATTATTTTGATGGGGATTGGCATCACTTTGCATTGGTGCTAAACCGTAATGCAAATTTATCATCATACATCGATGGAAATCTTGAAAACTCGGTTCAGTCAACTAGCTTCGAGCAAATGGGAAGTGTTGAAATGTACCTTGGAGCACATGGCTATACGGTGAGTACTATTTTTACTGTCGATGATTTTTTCCAGGGAGATATCGATGAATTTAGGTTTTGGAATGCTTCAAGAAAATTGGAACAAATCCAGCGGGATTTAAGAAATAGTATGCTTGGTGATGAGTATGCATTACAGGCTTATGTGCCTTTTGAGAATTATCAGCTGGTATTGGGTGTGCCAAATATTACATCTACGTTTAATGATCAGTCTGATAATGGGTTAACAGTAGTAGAGAATGGAAGTACAACGCTTATATCTCAAACACCAACGTTAAGACTACCTCGACCAGTGCAAGACGTTGCTTTCACCTACTCAGTGAACAACGATAAAATCATTATCACGCCAACTACTTCTTCAGAGTTAATCGAAAAAGTAACCTTAGACATTACAGTAAAAGATGTGCAGGACTTAAATGGAAATACCATGCAGTCTCCAAAAACGTGGATTGCTTATGTCAATAAGAACCAGGTGCTTTGGCAAGATGATGAGTTCAATTTTACAAAAACGGAGGACAGTGTGATCACCTTCTCTACCTACATTGTGAATACGGGAGGTGACGCCAAAGCTTATACGATAGCCGGGTTACCATCATGGTTATCATCGTCCATTACATCCGGAACCATAAGTCCAAATTCTACGCAATTGGTCACTTTTACGATCGATGATGGATATGCAGTCGGTGAGTATTTTGCAGACGTTACATTAACCACCGATTTTGGGTATGATGAGGTGTTGCGTGTGAACTTAAGTGTTGTTGGAGATCCTCCGCATTGGACGGTAGATCCTTCAGATTTTGCGTACAACATGATTGTGTTTGGCGAGCTTGAGATTGATGGAATTATCAATACCAATACCGGAAGTATGCTAGGAGCTTTTATTGGAGATAGCTTATGTGGAGTTGCAAACTTACAATACCTGTCTGCGTATGATCGATATGAAGTATTCTTAAATGTTTACAGTAATTCTATTTACGGAGATTCGATTGAGTTCCAGATTTACGATGCTTCTTCAGGATACACGTTTGTTGAAGTAACACCTTCATTGATGTTTGTGGAAAATGATGTGCAAGGAACAGTAGCCAACCCAATCACTTTTGAGGCAAGTACAACCATCGCGCTAAATATTCCGTTAAACAAAGGCTGGACTTGGGTTTCTTTACCATTGGAAACGACAGGTTTGAATTCGAGTAATACCTTAGCTGATGGAATCATTAATACTACAGGAGATGTCATCAAAGGACAGTTTAACTTTGATCAGTATGATCAAACCGTAGGGTGGTTGGGAAGTATTTCGAGTGGTTCAGGGTATCTAAATGCGGAGTCTTATAAATTCAATAAAGCGGTAAAAGATACATTAACACTTGTCGGTAAACGAATTCATCCGGATTCAACTATTGCTTTGATTTCTCTAGATCAAGGCTGGAACTGGATGGGGTATGTTTCAACAAAGGTGTCTGATTTGGCTACAGCTCTTGGTCAGCTTACACCAACAGATGGAGATATCATTAAGAGTCAATACAATTTTGCTGTATATGATAACCTAAATGGTTGGATCGGAAGTTTAACTCAAATGAAAGCGGGTTATGGATACATGTATAAAGCAGCAAATGCAACTACTTTTACTTATCCGTTATCGCTTTATTATGGGAAATCTGAAGGAGACTTCATCGAAGATAAAGTGAAAATACCAAATGAATACGCTTGTGAAGTTGGTGATTTCAGTAAAACAATGTCGATTATTGGTGAAGCAAACCTTTGTAAAGAAGTATTGGCTGATGAAAATGTAATCTTAGTCGTTTTTGATGCGAATAATGAAGTTAGAGGTCACGGATTCTCTAAAAAAGTGGGTGAGGAATACAAATACTTCATCACGGCATATAGTAATACAGACAATGAGGAGCTGTTTTTTGAATATGTCAACCTAATGACTAGAAAAACAGCAGATGTTTCAAGGTCTCTTCTTTTCCAAGGAGATTTACTGAAGGGAACGCTTGAAGAGTCTGAGCAACTGTTTGTAGATGAAAGTGATGTTTGTGTATTAACAACGCCTTCAACGGTTGAAGATTTAGCAGAAATAGGGTTTAGCTATTACCCTAATCCATTCAATCAAGAAATCGTATTAGAATTCGAAGAGCTGTCTGCCGTAACGGTAACCTTAAAGGATGTTTTAGGTCGAACCATTTTAACCGAATCATTTAGTGTTCAAGGCACACATCGATTGTCTGTTGCCGAGCAATTGCCGCCAGGATTATATACGCTCTCTGTATCTGGAGACATTGAAGCAAATGTGAAGTTGATTAAAAATTAAGGAGATGAAGAAAGAAATGTTTCAGAAGCGGTTCAATATGAGAAGATATTTGAACATTTATACAGCATTGTTTTTTGCTTTTTTAACCAACGTAGTTTATGGACAAGTTCCATCCTCTTGGACAGTTAATGCAGCAGATTATAGTAATACCATCACAGTGACGTGTAAAATTAATTTTAACTGTGTAGATGAGGTTGATGCAAATAATTACATAGCCGCATTTGTGGGTGGTCAGTGTAGAGGGATTGCGCAAACCAACGTGAATGTAAGTTCTACAGGAGATCAAATCGCCATGCTTACCGTTTATAGTAATAGTGCGATTGGAGAGGAAGTAAGTTTTATGGCTTATCGAGATGCATCAAACGCCTCTTTTGTGGGGATAGATACGATAATATTCAAATCAGATAGTGTGTATGGCTTGATTAGTAGCCCATTTGTAGTGACTGAAAATCATACCCCAACAGACATTTCAATGTCATCGCAATCCATTGTTGAAAGTGCAATGATTGGAGACACAGTTGGTTTGCTTTCTGCTGTGGATGATGATTCTCCGAATGTTTTCACTTACGCTTTGCCAGTAGGTCAATATGATAATGCCAGTTACTTGGTGAATGGAGAAGCAATAGAACTAAATACGTTGTTGGACTATACCACAGATCAATGGGACACCTTATATGTTGAGGTTACGGATGCATTGGGTTGTACTTATGGAGAATTAATTGCTATTGAAATTTTGGATTCTGTTTATCAACCCATTGCCAATCCTGATGTAGCAACTACTAATGAGGACATTGCTGTTATAATTGATTTGACGGTCAATGATACAGATTTAGATAATGATTTGGATACAAATTCTATTGCCTTAATTTATGGTCCAAATTTAGGGTCTACAACTATTCTTAATGGACAATTGACTTATACACCTAATGCGAATGAAAATGGTTTGGATACGATTGTTTATCAGATTTGTGACATGTCCAATCCCAGCGTTTTGTGCGATACAGCGATTGTTTTAATCACGATCAATCCAGTTGCAGATGTACCTGTTGCGGATCCAGACGTGTATTTTACTCCTGAAGACAGCACCATCACGATGGCGGTTTTACAAAACGACTACGATTACGATAATGATCTAGATACCACTTCGCTTACAGTATTGCAAGGACCAACCAACGGAACGTATAGCATTACCACATCAGGAGAAATCGTTTACACACCTAATCCTTTCTACAATGGAGCAGATACCTTAGTTTACGAACTATGTGATTTAACCAGTCCAACAGCATTGTGTGATACAGCTTTAGTAGTGGTCAATGTAGTAGGAGTTCCAAATGCACCTGTAGCTGTAAATGACACTACTATAGTGGATGAGGATTTATCAATAACTGTTAATGTCTTGAACAACGATACGGATGCAGACAATGACATTGACACAGCGAGTGTGAGTATTTACCTCGGACCATTTAACGGAGTAGCAACGGTAGATATCTTAGGCAATGTGACTTACCAAGGAAACTTCAACTACAGCGGACTGGATTCAATGTACTATGTAGTTTGCGATGAAAGTTTAACAGGAGCATTATGCGATACAGCTTTGATTTACATTACCGTGAATCCGGTTGCAGACAATCCTGTTGCAGACCCAGATAGTTACGTGACTTTAGAAGACACCACCATCACGATGGAGGTTTTACAAAATGATTACGATTACGATAATGATCTAGATACTACATCACTAACGGTGTTGCAAGGACCAACCAATGGAACGTATAGCATTACCACAGTAGGAGCAATCGTGTACACACCTAATCCTTTCTACAATGGATCAGACACCTTAGTTTACGAACTATGTGATTTAACCAGTCCAACAGCATTGTGTGATACAGCTTTAGTAGTGGTCAATGTAGTAGGAGTTCCAAATGCACCTGTAGCTGTAAATGACACTACTATAGTGGATGAGGATTTATCAATAACTGTTAATGTCTTGAACAACGATACGGATGCAGACAATGACATTGACACAGCGAGTGTGAGTATTTACCTCGGACCATTTAACGGAGTAGCAACGGTAGATATCTTAGGCAATGTGACTTACCAAGGAAACTTCAACTACAGCGGACTGGATTCAATGTACTATGTAGTTTGCGATGAAAGTTTAACAGGAGCATTATGCGATACAGCTTTGATTTACATTACCGTGAATCCGGTTGCAGACAATCCTGTTGCAGACCCAGATAGTTATGTGACTTTAGAAGACACCACCATCACGATGGAGGTTTTACAAAACGACTACGATTACGATAGTGATCTAGATACCACTTCGCTTACAGTATTGCAAGGACCAACCAACGGAACGTATAGCATTACCACATCAGGAGAAATCGTTTACACACCTAATCCTTTCTACAATGGAGCAGATACCTTAGTTTACGAGTTATGTGATTTAACCAGTCCAACAGCATTGTGTGATACAGCTTTAGTAGTGGTCAATGTAGTAGGAGTTCCAAATGCACCTGTAGCTGTAAACGACACTACTATAGTAGATGAGGATCTATCGGTAACTGTTAATGTCTTGAACAACGACACAGATGCAGACAATGACATTGACACAGCAAGTGTGAGTTTATACTTAGGACCATTTAATGGTATAGCAACGGTAGACACCTTAGGCAATATCACTTATCAAGGAAACTTCAACTACAACGGACTGGATTCAATGTATTATGTAGTTTGCGATGAGAGTTTAACAGGTGCATTATGTGATACAGCTTTGATTTACATTACGGTGAATCCCGTTGCCGACAACCCGTTTGCAGAACCAGATAGTTACGTGACTTTAGAAGACACCACCATCACGATGGAGGTTTTACAAAATGATTACGATTACGATAATGATCTAGATACTACATCACTAACGGTGTTGCAAGGACCAACCAATGGAACGTATAGCATTACCACAGTAGGAGCAATCGTGTACACACCTAATCCTTTCTACAATGGATCAGACACCTTAGTTTACGAACTATGTGATTTAACCAGTCCAACAGCATTGTGTGATACAGCTTTAGTAGTGGTCAATGTAGTAGGAGTTCCAAATGCACCTGTAGCTGTAAATGACACTACTATAGTGGATGAGGATTTATCAATAACAGTTAATGTCTTGAACAACGATACGGATGCAGACAATGACATTGACACAGCTAGTGTGAGTTTATATTTAGGACCATTTAATGGAGTAGCAACGGTAGACACCTTAGGCAATGTCACTTATCAAGGAAATTTCAACTATAACGGTTGGGATTCTCTTTATTACATTGTTTGTGATTTTACCTCGCCAACCCCACTTTGCGATACTGCAATGATGCTTATTGAAGTTATGCCCATTGCGGATGCTCCAATAGCATTGAACGATACGGTATTTACTGATGAAGATACTGCTGTTAGCATTGATGTGCTGAGTAATGATTCAGATCCAGAAAATGATGTTGATGTCAATTCATTGGTAATTGTTTCGTTGCCATCTAATGGAAGTGCGAGCATAAGCACAGGCCAAATTCAATATGTACCGGATGCCTATTTTTATGGTTTGGACAGTTTGGTTTACGCTATTTGTGATTTAACAACACCTACAGCTTTGTGTGATACGGCTGTAGTCTACATTGAAGTGCTGCAAGTTCCAAATGCTCCTTATGATATGACGGTAGACACGTTGTTTGTCTATGAAGATAATGAGTTGGGTGAAAAAGTAGGAACGATTCAAACATTGGATTATGATCCTTACGATGAGTTTACGTATTCTTTAATATCCGGAAGTGGAGACGAAGACAATGCTCAGTTTTCAATTAGTGATAACGTAATCTATATCGAAACCAAGACAAACTATGATATCAAGCAATACTACAACCTAAGGGTTGAAGTAATGGATATGTACGGATTAACCTATGAGGAAGCATTTGTTGTAGAGGTCCTTGAAGTTGAAGGAGTTGAGGTTCCATTGCCAAGTACCAATTTTATTTCGCCTAATGGTGACGGAAAAAACGATTATTGGAAGGTCCAAAACATTGAGATTTATCAAGAAATGGAACTATTGATTTTTGACCAATTCGGACAAATTCTCTATCAGGTAGACGGAGGTTATGATAATTCTTGGGATGGCTATTACAATGGGCAGCCGTTGCCAACAGGTAATTATTATTATGTGTTTAGAAATGAAAATGTCACGTTTAAGGGCAACATTACTATCGTAAACAACTAATTAAAAGGACACTATTTGTTATGAATATAATTAGAAAAATCTTGCTTTTAGCAGTCGTTTTGGGAAGTATAAATGTCCACGGACAGATTGTTTCTCAAAACTTTTATACCTATCGATTAGATAATATGTTTAATGCGAATCCTGCTTACTCTGCGGAAGGAGAAGGAGTTAATTTTATTATTAATGCCATGTCTCAAAATCAGGGAGTCTCGTTTGCGAATAAAAATTTCATGGGAGGTGTTTATTCAAAAATTTCACCTTCTCAAGGTTTGGGAGCCAGAATTGTATCCGATACCAGAGGAGCTTTTCAAGTTTTAAAAGGAGACATTACGTATGCTTACATATTAAAAATTAATGAGGATAGTCATTTGAATTTTGGAATCAATTCGGGAATTCTGAATACTAATTTGGTGACGAGTAGGATTGAAAATTATGAATTGCTAGATCAATCTGATGCTCAGTTATACTCTCCGTATTTCAATAGTTTGCAGTTTACAGCAGGTTTTGGTGCTTTGTATAAGTTGGATAAACTGGAAGTAAGCATTGCTTTACCCAATTTAGTTTCAACAAATGACGACATCATTACTTACCTAAACGGAGCGCTACAGTACACATTTGATGCTGGAGAAAAGTTCAAGGTAACACCCTGGTTGAGTTACCAAAATTTGCCCGTAATTAAAAGTGTGGGAGGACTTTATGTAAAAGGAGATTATCTGGATAAATTATGGTTGCAAGCTGGTTATCAAACGAATAGTGCTTTTTCAGCAATGGCCGGATTCAAATGGGAAAACTTTGGAATTGGCTATGGCTATACCTTTAGCAATAAACTCTTTTCGGTTATTTCTACTGGATATCATGAGGTTTCATTGAGATATCAATTGGTCAATAATAAAGAAGATGTAGCTCCCTCCTCTGGGAATACTACACTAGCGGATATTCTGAGCGAAATGACGCGTTTGGCAGATACTGAAGTAACGGAAGAGAATAAAGAGGATCTAAAGGATCAATTAGTAAAACTTAAAAAAGAGTTGCTCAATGCAGAAATTGATAATACAGACCCTAAGCAGGCTAAAAAAGTAGAAGAGCAATTAACCGCAATCAATGAAAAGCTTATAATTTTAGAACAGAAATTGAAGTAATGAGAGGGATATTATTAGGATGTATTTTGATCTTTATTCTCGGAATAAGTTTTGGACAGAGTAACGAAGAATTGAAGAAACAAAATGAGGAGAGCATTGCTCTGTTAAAGCAAAAGATCGCTGCCTTAGAAGGAAGTTTGGAAGAAGGAAATGAGTCCGTTACGATTAAAAAAGAAGAGCTCGTTTTATTGAAAGATTCAATCGTTTATTTACAAGAAGAACTTAAAATGTGTTCTGGAAGTGTAAGTGAGGTCGAAGAAAAATCAACTTCAAAAAATCTTACCCAACAAAAGGAATTGGTAATTTATTTCAGTAGAGATATTTACAAACTAACGAAGCAATCCGAAAAGGAACTGGATGCTTTTGTAAAAAGTTTGCCTACAACTTATAATCTTATTGTTATTAAAGGTCACTCAGATGTAGTGGGAGAGGATTATTACAATCAGAAAATATCTAAAGAAAGAGCCGAATCAATACGCACGTATTTAATGGAAGAACATCAAATTACGCCATCTAAGATTGTCATCAATTGGATGGGTAGTGATAGTCCCGGAGCAGATACAAGTACTTCGGATGACGATAGGCGTTGTGAAATCTCAGTACTCTAATACTGTACAGAGACATAGTAAGCACCTACAGAACCTAAAACCATTCTCATAGGAGGGTTGTTCTCCTGCTATTGACTTTTGTTAGTTTGCAACTTTGGAAAAACGGTTAATTCTATAGAACTTGTTGCCTTTTTAAGTTGGAGGTTAAAGTTCTTCTCAATGCTATTATAAGTCAACCTGCAATCAATGTGTTTTTTAGGTAGTTGTCTTTAATTTCTTTTGCGTCAGCTGAATAATTCATCACCACCTGTAATAGGAATAGTTGGTGCTGATGGCTTACAGGAAGGGAAATTCAAACTAAGGATAGAGGTGACGGATTATTAACCTGCTAACCTTTCCCTAATTCGAGTAACCTATTTGTGGAAATAGGTTATAACTTTCACCTTTATGAAAAATTAATCTGAAGAATGAAAGCAATTAGTCTTGTCTTTATACTGCTCCTTACGACCAACATTTACTCACAAAAAAAAGTAACCTGGAAAGGTGAAGAATGTATGGTGTATCCAGCGGAGGTGCATCCGATTTATAGATCAAGTTATTATTATCCCTCTCTTGGAGACAGATTTGGAAGTCGTTATTTTCAGAAAGTGAACAATAGAAAAGATCGAAAATTGATGTATTACTATCCAGAAGATGTAGATCTATTCCCATATTTTGGAGAGCTTCGAGATGGCAAGTATATAGCGTACTTTAAAGGTAAAAAGAATAAAGTAGGATGTCAGTTTGAAATTGCCAACGGAATGTTCAATGGAAATATTGAAGTATATGATTTCAAAGGAAAGCTAATTCAAAAAGGACAATATAAAGATAACCTGAAAGAGGGGGAATGGATCAGCTATACGCCAGAAGGCCAAATTTGCGAAGTGAATCATTTCAAGGCCGGCTTAACCGATGGAGAACAGATTATGTATTTCTGGAACGCAGGGCAGATCAGAGAAAAGGAAGTTTTTTCTGATAACGAATTTACTTATGGAGCGATCTACGACCTAGGCGGTAGTCTTGCCCTAGAAGTTTCTCAGGATCTTCAGGATAAATCTTACGAAAAAAAGCTGATCAAATCAGGAATTCTTGCTGAACATATTGAGATCGATTCATCGGACCGCGTAAATGGAGCAATAATTCCTGAAAAAGGGAATGAGATCAAACTGAGTGGGAATCTTTATAACTATTATCTGGATACAATTCCCATGTACAGTTTATATATAGCTACTTCCAATGAGGGTTTTAGTTTGTTTAAAGAGCAATTGGAGTATCTGGAAAACTGGGCTGACTACTCTAGTGTGTATGGTCATTTTGCCTTTGAGTACAATATGGGAGATTCCGCTTTTTGCTATGGTCGGGTTGAGAAAGGATATTACTATCGAGGAGGAAATGTAAAGATCAGATTTGATAGTTTAACCTATGATGGTCATACGTATACAATGCCTGAAAAAATGCTTGAGGATGGTACAGTTCAACTGTCTTATGATTACAACTATGAATCGAAGTATAGCAAAGTGAGTGGAGAGAGAATTGTGTGGAATGGCAATCTTGTCTATTCGACCACAATAACTAACTACAAGAAGACAACGGAAAAAGAGGTATGGAAGGATGAAAAATATGCTTTAGCCAATAATTCAGGTTTGGATTCAGTGATATTAAGGGAGGAGATCAGAAATGAGCAAATAAAATTGCAAGAGTATTTCGTGCTGGCGGATAGTTCTTCGTTTACTCGTAATTACAGCTATTTTGATAATGGTAATTTAAAGTCCGTTACTGACAAGGAAAATTATAATAAAAAAATGAAGTGATTTTTTCAGCTGACCACAGGTTGGTCGTGAGTATAGGGGATCAGGTGAATATAACGCTCGATGGGAAACCTATCAGTGGGGATTATGTGCTTACAAGCAAAAAGGTTAAATATTTTGGCAAGGATAGCAAGTTTCTTCGCATTGATGATGAGGTGCTGCACCTACCCTCAAGCATGATTCAAAAATTGAACACCTACAATGGGAATGAAGTTGCTGTCGCCTCTTTTGATAATGGAATGCGATCTGGAAACTGGCAGATTAAAGAAAGGAACTTCGCTTCTTCTTTGGTTTTTGAAAATGACACTTTGGTGGGAGAATTAGAAAGTAAAGTCTATACGAAGAAATTAATGAAGAAATTTGAAGAAAGTGGTTGGCGCAGCGAGGCAAGTTATAGTAAGTTGAATAGTTATTATGGTTTTGGAAATATTCCTTTCAATTTTAAAGATCAATTGAAGAAAGAATTCATTTTCAAAGAGTTCAAACAACAAGATTCGGGTGAGGAAGAACTATTTAAACGAACTTATTACTATCCTGATGGGTCTGTTTATTTTGAACATGATTATAGCAATTCATTGGACCGCCAGTTGTTTCTCACACCGGAAAGGGATACTATCAGATATTCGTATGACGACAAACAAAAAGATTCCAGTGTGTATGTTGAATATTCATTATATGGCTTGGATGAAAGGCTCTACTATGTTGGAGACACAAGTATTCTGGAGAAATATGCTTCGGGTCAAGTCTGGTCTGTAGATTCATCTTACAAAGGAAAGAGTATTGGAACTTCCTTTAGAAAGAGCATGGGGATGTTTGTGGAAGAGGTGTTGTATAACAAAAAGAGTTCTCTGGATGTGAAAAGAATTTATTCTTACATGGGTGATCTCCCGATCTACGGACCTCCATACAGATATAAAATAATGTACGAGAACGGTTTGCCAAAATATGAGGGCTTCGTTAGAGACAGGTCAGGCTACTATAATACTGGTAGATATAGCGATGGGTACGTAGTAGATATGGTGGATACGATGAAGGTATATTTTGAAACCGGTGAAATAGCTTATGAGGCTTTTCTGGATACAATAAGGTATGATGAAAACACAAGTTGGATAAAGGGATATTACTTGAGCGGAAAATTGAAGTTTGATGGTTGGGTCCGAGAATGTGAATATGAATGGACTTGTGAAAGTCAGGTTGCTGTTCCAACATTCAAAGTGGATTATATGAATTATTATAACGAGGATGGTTCACAAACACTGATAGATGGCAATGGTAGTTTTTTTAGACAAGACTTGAAAAGGCCTGTCG
Source organism: Flavobacteriales bacterium (assembly GCA_020635565.1). Lineage (GTDB taxonomy): Bacteria > Bacteroidota > Bacteroidia > Flavobacteriales_D > Parvicellaceae > Parvicella. The sequence continues at coordinate 283,234 of JACJZN010000007.1, forward strand.
AAGAGGGGCAATATCTGGATGGAAAACGCACAGGAGTATGGAAGGTGTTTGATATGAATGGAAACTTATTTGAGTATGGAAAATATGTGGAAGGAGAAAAAGATGGTGTATGGTATATGGGCGATCTGCAACACATCAATTTTATTGAGGAATGTCTGAATACTGCAGATCCCGACTATGAAAAGATCAAAGCCAGTCTTGAAAAAGCCATCTCAATTGAAGTGATGTATTATGATATGGGTGACTTGATCAAGTCGGATCAATTTGAGTCAGAAGACGAATACTACCCAAATAAGAGGTGGTATAGAAAAAAACGTCACAGAGCAGTGTTTTAAACTATTTATGCTCTTGATATACTTCAAGAGCATGAACAAAATCTTCTTTTTCGAAAACCGGAGCAACTGCACAGTGGACCGCCTGATCACCTTTTATTAGAGTGAGGTAGTATTGGCCATTTGGATCTTTATTGAACTTTACTTTCTCCCATGAGACCTTTAAAAGAGAGCTTTGCAACTTGTCGATGGGTTGGAAGGCGAGGTTGTCATAGATTGAAAGTTCAGGAAATTGCTGCCACTGTTCTTTTAATCCAAATCCTTCATCAAATGGAAATGCAATACTGGATACAACCACGGGATAAAAATATTCTATTTTCTGTGGTTGAATAGGAGGATCAGAAGGGTCGCTAATAGGTTTTGTTTCCTGCGTTGTCAAGACCGAAGGGTTGGATACAGAAACAGGAGTTATGACAATCGTTTCTTCCACTACCGGTTCAATAAACGCTATCTTTTCGATAGATTTATGCTCCATCGGAATATTCTGATAAGTTGATTCGGAGCGGGATATTTGAGAACTGTAGATAATAGCTGTGACGATCACAACTCCAGCTATTGTTCCTCCTATGATCCACCCTTTTCCATTTCCTTTTATAGGAGTATTGGACTCAACAGAAGCTCGTTTTAAAATCTCGTCAAAATTCATGTGGTTCTGCATGGATTCCATTGATGGTTCCTGGGTGTCTCTATGTATTTGTAATTTTTTCATGACTTCAAAATCAGGTCTTTTAATTTTTGAATAACTCGGTGCATTTTCACTTTAGCAGTTCCTTCTTTTATTTCAAGGATTTCACTTACTTCTTTGAAGGAACGTTTTTCGAAATAACGCATTTCGAGTAGTTCAAGCTCTTCTGGATGTAATTGATCCATTCCTTTCAATAGCAACTGTATATTTTCCTCAGAGCTGTCCTCATCCATTTCTGACACCACCTCTTTGAGTTGATAACTATCCATGGTTACAGTTCTGGATCGTTGGTTGGATCTATGAAATAAATTAATCTCATTTCTGGCGATCTGATACAACCAGGCTGAAAAAGGTACTCCTCGATAAGTATATTTCTGGATCGATTGCAAGGATTTCACAAATACATTAGAAACTAGAGTCGCTGATAATTCTTCATCGCCTACACGTTTCCAGATATAGCGAAAAATTTCTGTATAGTACTTCTGATACAATCGTCCAAATTGCCTCGGGTCTACCTTGGATGCCTCAATCCAGGAGAGTTCTTCATCAATTGCAGAAGCGGTTTGGTGATATAATGCATTTACTGTTTTCAACTGTTTTTTATCGAATAATACCGTTGGTCAAAAAGGTTACAACATTTTTATTTTACTAATGATATCATAAAGCTGAGTAAAACTTGCAGGATATTCATCCAGCGTAATCAATTCACCATCCTTTAAAACGCATTTGGTCATTCCAAAATTACCATTTCGAAATTTCGTGAGTATAGTTAGTGGACTATTTGCGGCAAATAGGTAGAAATCCATGGGAGCATTGCTGCCTTTATAGGTTTTGTAAACTTTATTTTCCGTATCAATCACATAGACTGCAGTTACACTTACGGATTTTAGTTCTTGATCAGCAAATGAGATAAGCTTAGGAGAGCCATATTGTTTTTCAGCCTGAACAGAAGAAGTTAATTGTGTGAACTTGTTCAGTAAAAGGTATCGTTCTAGATAATTGAAATCCATTTGAGCATTGAGAAGAGCCTGATTTTCATTAGCAATGATATTGTCATAGTAGGATAACCATTCATCTTGTGTCCAGCTTCGCTCTTCATCTGATAAATAAAGTTCACTGAATTCACCCCATGCTTTCGTTCTTATTTTACGCAGTTCGTTTAGATATTTGCTTCTTTTTTCTTTTAGCTCCTTATCAAAATCTAATCTTCTGTTATTTATGCTCTCTAGGTATTTGATGTATCTCATTTCATAAGAGAGCTGTTCTTCTGCCGTTGACTTTTTCTTGGTTCGCAACTTCGGAATAACGGTTAATTCTTCAAAACCTGTTGTCGTTTTAAGTTGTAGGTTGAAGTTCTTCTCAATGCTGTTGTATGCCAATCTGAAATCAATGTATTTTTTGTTTTTTAGGTAGTTGTTTTTAAACTCTTTTGTATCAGCTGAATAATTGATGACTACCCAAGACATATCATTGAACGCAAAATATTCTGGGAATTGATAATAAAAATACTCTGTTACTTTAAAATCAAACCAAATGGTATTTTTATTGTCACTTTTGACCGCTATTAATTCAAAATAGTCGTATGGCAAGCCAATTTGTCTTCGATAAACATTATAATAGTTGGTATCCAGATAACGTTCATCAAAAAGCATCGTGTCACCATTATAATCCGCATTAATGATTGGATCAAATGATTCAGCATAATGAAGATATGCCAAGGATCGAACTTTTACATCAATACTTTCCCTTTTCTTTACAAGATTTTCTTCGGTATCTAGTACGGTGTTTTTTTCTTTTTGTATTTCTGCTACAATGGAATCTTTGAATTGTTGATGGAGTTGATAAAGATCAACAGATGGTTTTGGAGTTTGTAAGATCTCCGCATTCGGAAATCTTTCTTGAAGAATTTGTAATTCTTCTGTCGTGATTTCATCAATAGATAAGAATTTGATATTGAGTGGATTTAACTTTTCGTAGGTTTTTAGAGGCGACACAATGATGTTCTTTTGCATCGATATCGAAGTAAGTTCATTCAATTCACCAATTTCATCAGGCAGATCTGTAAGATTGTTATTGGCAAGATTGAGTTCTTTCAAATGGGTTAGCAGATTGATATTACTGGGCAATTCTGAGATCTGATTGACAGGCAACGAAACGGATTCGAGGTTTTTACATTCACTTAGAGAAGTGATCGAAGTAGGTAGGTCAAGCATATTGTTCATCGAGATGTTAATGCTTCTTAGCTGCGTACAACTTTTTATTTCTGGAGGAATAGCATCAACTTTACAATTTCCCATGTTGATCGTTTCCAGAGTTGGTAGTTTTCCAATGGCCTTCACAAATTGCTTGACATTCAAACTAGTACAATTCAGAAGGGTTACTTTGTTGATGCTTTTACAATCAGCCAATGATTCAGGGAATTTTTTGTCGTAATAACTCGTAATGATGATCGAGTTGATATTCTTATGCTGAGCAATATTCACTAATAACACATCCAGATTCTCATAGGTCTTAGTGTTCTTTAAATAAATGGAAGCATATTTGGACAGTTCAAGCGAATTATGAACGACTGCAGCAGAATTGGGATCATCAAAATCTATGTAGAGTCGATCCTCTTGTGAAAGTGAACACAGGGAGTACAGAAAAATCAGAATAACTATATATAGCCTAACGATCATGGTATTAATACAACCTCAAGATAACGATTATATTGTCGTGAAAGATTTCTAATAGCTATCTTAGTGTTCAAGAATAATGCAAATAATGAGAAAGTTACAATTGATTGCTCTTTTACTGTTTTGTTGGACCTTGGGTTTCAGTCAGCAGGAGTTTGGTCTGGAAATGACAAAGGAACTCTGTTCGGAGAAGTATCATGGTAGAGGATATGTGAATGATGGACATAAAAAAGCAGCAGATTTTGTTCAGCAAAAATTTGATGAGTATGGATTAAATCCTGTAGGAGATGTCTATCAACAGTCATTTTTCTTTGATGTCAATACTTTTCCGGAAAATGTGGAGTTGTCGATAGGCGGCAACAAATTAGCAGTAGGTGCTGACTTTATTATTGATGCCAATTCGGGGAGTTATTCGGGAGAATTGACCCCGGTTTATATTAATTCAGATAAGGATTTCTTCAATTTCGAATATGGCAAAGAGTCACGAGATGGAAAAGTACTGATCATAAAGGATATTAATACCAAGGATATTGATACCAACCAAATGCTACGCGACTGGAAGTACCAAGGTGCGCAGTTGGCTCCGGTGATCTTTCTTACGGATGATAAGTATACTTGGACAGTGGGTAGAATGGAGTTTAATTATCCCATTATTGAATTGAGAGATTCTTTATTTGCTGATGAAATTGAACAAGGAGCATCAATTAAAGTGAACATCGAGAACCAATTTATTAAAGGACTGGAAAGTCAGAATGTGATTGCCAAAGTAGAAGGAAAAAACAAGAAAAGGACCATCGTTTTCTCTGCACATTATGATCATTTAGGAAGGTTAGGTAAAGACGCATATTTTCCGGGAGCTAATGATAATGCGAGTGGCGTGGCTATGTTACTTTATCTGGCTAAATACTATTCTGAAAACGAACCAAAATGCAACATAGTTTTTATGGCATTTGGTGGAGAGGAAGTTGGTCTCTTGGGATCAAAACATTACGTTTCAAACCCACTCTTTCCTCTGGAAGATATCAAATTTCTCATCAACCTAGATATCATGGGTACAGGTGATGAGGGAATTACAGTCGTCAATGGGGCAGTATTTACTAAACAGTTTAAGAAGTTAACGAAGCTCAACACCAAAGGAGATTATCTGAAAAAGATCAAGATGCGAGGAAAGGCAGCCAATAGTGATCATTACTTCTTTACCGAAGCTGGAGTACCAAGTATTTTTATCTATACGATGGGTGGAGTAAGTTATTATCACGACATATATGATAAAGCGGAGACGCTGCCGCTGAATGAGTTTGATGATCTGGCTAAACTATTGCTTGAATTTGTAAAAAAGATATGATGATGAATAAGGTGATCGAAAAATTCTACACCGCTTTTACCCAGAAAGATTGGCAAACCATGCAGTCTTGTTATCACGATGAGGTAATCTTTGAAGACCCTGCTTTTGGAAAATTGCATGGAGATGAAGCGAAAAAAATGTGGCGAATGCTATGTGAGCAGGGTAAAGATCTGAAGATCGAGTTTTCAGCAATTGAAGAGAATGAAAGTGATGGAAAGGCACATTGGGAAGCTTGGTATACCTTTTCTCTAACTGGAAAAAAGGTTCATAATGTCATTGATGCAGCCTTTGAATTCAAAGATGGTTTGATCATTGGTCACAAAGATTCTTTTAACCTCCACAAATGGGCGAAGCAGGCCTTAGGATTCAAAGGTTGGCTATTGGGTGGAACTAATTTCTTCAAAAAGAAGTTTCAGGAGCAGGCTCGAAAGTCGTTGAAGAAGTATTCTTAGCAAGCCAATTGATTCATTATCAAATTGTCGAATTGGTACATTAATCAATTAGCCTTACCTTTGCGGCTCAGTAACTTAGAAAATTGATATAGCATGCAACTGTACAATAAATTAAGTGCTGAAGAAAGAGCGCAATTAATTGATGAGTCGGGCGATGATCGTCTGACCATATCTTTCTATCAGTACCATCACATTAAAAACACTTCCCTTTTCAGGAATTACCTGTTTGTCAACTGGAACAAACAAGAGGTTTTGGGAAGAATCTATATCGCTTCGGAAGGGATCAATGCACAATTATCTGTACCATCGAAAAGATTTTACGAGTTCAAAGAGTTCTTAGACTCTATTCCTTTTCTTAACGGAATTAGGCTGAACATAGCGATTGAGCAGGATAACAAGTCTTTCTTGAAATTAAAAGTGAAAGTGCGCCACAAAATTGTTGCTGACGGTTTGAATGATGATACGTTTGATGTAACCAACAAAGGAGTTCATTTATCTGCGAAAGAATTCAATGAGATGCTGGCAGATCCCAATACGGTTTGTGTAGACATGAGAAATCACTACGAAAGTGAGATCGGGCATTTCAAAGGAGCTGTTACACCTGATGTAGATACTTTCCGAGATTCTTTGGATATCATTGAACAGGATCTTAAAGATCATAAGGAGGACAAGAACTTACTCATGTACTGTACTGGAGGTATAAGATGTGAGAAAGCAAGTGCCTATTACAAACATAAAGGTTTCAAGAATGTGTTTCAGTTGGAAGGTGGGATCATAGAATACGTGAGACAGACCAAAGAAGAAGGGTTAGAGAATAAATTCATAGGAAAGAATTTTGTTTTCGATCAGAGAAGAAGCGAAAAAGTCTCAGATGATGTGATTGCGCAGTGCCATCAATGTGGTGAACCATGTGATGAACATGTCAACTGTGATAATCAAGCTTGTCACTTATTGTTTATTCAATGCAAGTCATGTCAAGAGAAAATGAAAAAATGTTGTTCGGACGAGTGCGTTGCCATTGCTGAGCTACCGGATGAAGAGCAGAAAAAGTTGAGAAGAGGGAAAGAAATTAGTAATAAGATCTTTAAAAAAGGTCGTTCGGAAGCATTAAAATTTAAGCATTAAAAGGTATGCAAAAGATTGAATTAATGGCTCCAGCAGGTAACTGGGAAGCAATGAGAGCTGCCGTCAAAGCGGGTGCAGATAGTATTTATTTTGGAGTGGAACAGCTCAATATGAGAGCACGTCCTGCGATGAACTTTACGCTAGAGGATCTGAAGGAAATTGGGGTTTACTGTGGTGAGCACGGGGTGAGAACATACCTTACTTTGAATACGATCATTTATGATCACGATCTTTCTATTATGAAAACGTTGATCAATGAAGTAAAAGAGAATAATATCACAGCGGTGATCGCTTCAGATCAGGCTGTGATCAATTATGCTTCTTCAATAGGTGTGGAAGTTCATATCTCAACTCAGTTGAATGTGACGAACATCGAAACGGTAAAGTTCTATGCTCACTTTGCGGATGTAATGGTGTTGAGCAGAGAATTAAGCTTAAGACAAGTAAAGAAGATTACTGATGACATCGAAAAGGAGCAAATCAAAGGACCTTCAGGAAATTTAATAGAGATCGAGATCTTTGGTCATGGAGCACTTTGTATGGCAGTGAGTGGTAAATGTTATTTATCACTCCATTCTAATAATTCATCTGCAAATCGTGGAGCATGTATTCAAAACTGTAGAAGAACGTATACGGTTACTGATAAGGAAACTGGTTATGAACTGGAGATTGATAACGAGTATATCATGTCTCCAAAGGATCTATGTACGATTAACTTTTTAGATCAGGTGGCGGAATCTGGGATTAACGTTTTAAAGATCGAGGGAAGAGGGAGAGCTCCCGAGTACGTTTTAACCACAGTAAGATGTTACAGAGAAGCGATCGATGCGATTGCAGATGGAACGTATAGTCCTGAGAAAGTAAAAGGATGGATGGATGAGTTGGATAAAGTTTATAACAGAGGTTTCTGGAGTGGCTATTATCTAGGGCAAAAGATGGGAGAATGGCATGATCAAAGTGGATCTAAAGCTACACAGAAGAAAGTCTATATTGCTAAAGGAGCACATTATTATCCAAAAACTAAGATCGCTGAATTCTTGGTGGAAGCTCAGAAAGTGGAACAAGGAGATAAGATTCTGATTACTGGTCCGACAACTGGAATTATTGAGGCACAACTGGATAATATGTTTGTGAATGGACAGCCTGGTGAAGTGGCTGTAAAAGGAGACAGTTTAACTTTTGCTTTGGCCGAGAGAATTAGAACTACAGACAAGTTGTATAAGATCATACCAAACGAAGATATAAAGTGATTTCTATAACCTTACAGAGAGATAAGTGCATCGGATGCAACTATTGTTATGAGATTGCTCCCGAGTTGTTTGCTATGTCTAAAAAGGATGGGAAGAGTGTGCTGCTTAAGAGTACAGATAAAAGGGGTTTTCATACCATTCGTACATCCGATGATCTGCGTGATAAAGCAATGCAAACCAAAGAAGTTTGTCCGGTGAGCATTATTAAAGTTCATGATTGTAAGGGGAAATAATAAATAGTACCTTTTGGTATAATTTATTATATTCGTTCTATGAAAGAAACAAAAGCAGATAGAACGAAAGCGTTTATTCTAGAGAAAGTATCTCCAATTTTCAATGCGCAAGGCTTTGCTGGAACAAGTTTGACAGATGTTTTGAATGCTACCGAACTAACCAAAGGGTCTGTTTACGGCAACTTTGAAAACAAAGAGGATCTGGCTCAAAAAGCATTCAGTTACAACCTGATGCAAGTCTTAAAACCGCTTCAGGAAAAAATCGCAGAACATAGTAGTTCAATAAAAAAGCTGAAGGCAATCACAGATTTCTATCGTACGTACTACGGAGTGATGATGGAACTTGGAGGATGCCCAATTCTTAATGTAGTGACTGATGCGAAAAAGATCAATGAACCACTATATAATGAGGCCGTAGGAGCGGCACAAATAATGATCTCCAATTTGGAGGAAATTATTGAATTGGGGATCTCGCAGAAAAAGTTCAAAAAGAAGATCAATTCAAGAGAGCTTGCTTTAGTGATTTATGGCATGATCCAAGGAGCTGTCTTTCTATCTTCAGTGGAGCAAACTACTAGACCCTTACAACTAATGGCTGATCAGGTTGATGAGGTAATTAAATCCAATCGAAAATAAACAGACGCTATGAAAAAGAGTATTGATGAATTGGTTGAATTAACAGAGTCTTATCATTCGTATTTGTGCTCCTTGGATCAGGATGCGGTTGAGAAAAGCGAAAATGGAAAATGGTCGATCAATGAAGAGATCATTCACTTGGTACTTTCAATCTCACCATTGATCAGGGCACTAAAAATGCCAAAATTTCAGATCAAACTTCTTTTTGGAACGGCTAGTCGAGATGTCTATTCCTTTGAGGAAGTCGAAAAATTGTATCAGGATAAATTGGGCCAAGGTGCAGTAGCTCCGAAGTATTATGAGCCCAAAGAGAATAAGTTCAAAACCTCAAAAGAACTTTATGATAAGTGGTTAAGTAAGACTCAGGAGTTCCAACAGCTTTTGTCAAAGTGGGATCAAAAGGATTTGGATAAAGTATTGCTTCCTCATCCCTCTTTAGGTAAATTGACGATTTCAGAGTTGGTACATTTTACCTTGATCCACTCTAAAATGCATTTGCAGAAAACAAAAAAGCCTTGAATTAATCAAGGCTTTTTTAGTAAGAATGAACTTCTTTAATTAGAAATATTCGTAGTATGTTTTGTCTCCATCTGCATCTTCCAGACCAAGAGCATTAATTTTCAATTTAATGATCTTCATTGTTGAAGTTGAAGATACTCCAAAGATCTCATAAGTCATATTCAAAGATGTTTTGTCATCACTGAATTCCCATGTTCCTTCGAATCCTACGTCAAAAGTCCCATCATAAGCTTTGATAGTACCTCCTTTAACGAATTCGATATATGATCCGTCACTGTCAATAGTAGTCACAACTCCTCCAGAAGTAACAGACTCAATTGGTCTCCATTTTTGTTGAAGACGACTTTTCTTTGGAAGTAGAGAAAATCCTGGACCTTCTTCATATTTTCCACAAGAAGTTAAAGCAAGACCGCTTAGTAAAACGGTTAAGATCATTAAAATTGATAACTTTTTCATTTTGATTTATTTAGGTTTTTGGTGTTACAAATGTAATACAGTTTTAGGCTTTCAGTTCAAATAAAGTCAATTAATATTCATTTAGTAATTTAAAATATCTTCAATTTTTGCAGCAACTTTTTCTCCATTTGGTAATAGCGTTGCTTCCAAAGTAGAGTTTAGCGGTATAGCTGGTGTATCAACCGAACCAACGATCTCAACAGGAGCATCAAGGTATTTGAAACAGTTCTTTTGAATTCTGGCCACTAATCCCAATGAGAAGCTGCACTCCACAGATTCTTCCGTTACAATTAGTACTTTACTATGTTTCTTTGCGGCCATATACATGGCTTCTTCATCAATTGGATTTAAGGTTCTTAGGTCGATGATCTCCACCTGTCCTTTGAATTGCTTTTCAGCTTCCAATGTCCAGTAAACGCCTCTACCATAGGTGATCACAGCAACAGATTCTCCGTTGGAGATAAATTCTTCCTCTGCTTCAAGCACGGTTCTCGCTTTCCCAAATGGAATTACGTACTCAGCATCAGGCTCAATAGTTTTTGCGCCTTCAGTTCCTTTGATCTTGCTCCAATAAAGTCCCTTATGTTCGAAGATCACTACGGGATTTGGATCATAATAAGCTGATTTTAGTAGTCCTTTTAGATCAGCTCCTGTACTTGGATAAGCAACTTTTACTCCTCTGATATTCGTCACGACAGATTCTACACTGCTTGAATGGTAGGGTCCACCTGAACCGTAAGCTCCAATTGGAACTCTAAGGATCATACTCACAGGCCATTTGCCATTACTTAAATAATAAGATCTGCTTACTTCAGTAAATAATTGGTTTAATCCCGGCCAAATGTAGTCGGCAAACTGAACTTCAACGATAGGTTTTAAACCAACAGCCGACATGCCTACTGTAGAACCAATGATGAAAGCTTCCTGAATAGGAGTATTAAAAACTCTATTATCTCCAAATTTCTGAGCTAATGTAGCTGCTTCCCTGAAAACTCCGCCCAATCGTTTGCCGACATCCTGTCCGTAAAGCAAACACTCAGGATGCTCTTCCATTAATTCACGAATGGCAAATAGCGCAGAGTCAACCATAACTGTTGCTTCTTTTCCTGAAGGAGCTCTTTCACCTTTTTCTTCAGTTATAGGAGTTGGGGCAAAAATATAATCTGTCAGATCCTCTGGTTTGGGATCTTCTTCTTCTAATGCTTTTTGATAGTCTGCAGCAACCAATGCCTTTGCTTCAATTTCCATTGCCTCGAGATCAGCCTCCGAAAATCCGGCATCTATCATTTGAGCTTTTAATACAGGGAATGGATCTCTTGACTTTGCTTCTTCGAGATCATCTCTATACCATTCCATTCGAACTCCGGAGGTATGGTGATTTAACAATGGAACTTTAGCATGAATCAGGAAGGGTCTTCTTTCTTTTCTGACAGTACCAATAACTTCATTCAGACATTCATAAGATTCAATGAAATTCGCTCCATCGATTGTTCTAACTTCCAATCCATTGAATCCCTGAGCAAAGAAAGTCATATCCTGAGCTCTTATTTCATCTGCACTCGCTGAAATATCCCAGTTATTATCTTGTACAAAATAGATTATAGGCAGTTGCTTCAAAACGGCCATTTGTAAAGCTTCGGATACTTCACCCTCAGTGCAGGAAGCATCTCCCAAAGAACAAACAACTACTGGCTTGTCTTCTAAATCACCGTCTAACCCTTGTAGTTCTCTGTATTGAACACCCATGGCAACTCCAGTAGTTGGAATGGCCTGCATACCTGTTGCTGAACTTTGATGAGGGATTTTAGGCATGTCCGCTCTGTTTAAGCTTGGGTGCGAGTAGTAGGTTCTTCCACCAGAAAAAATATCGGTTCGTTTAGCTAAAACCTGCAACATTAATTCAAATGGCGTAATTCCAATTCCCAGAAGGATACTATCATCTCGATAATAGGGAGCAACAAAATCCTGAGGTTTCAACTGCATTCCAAGTGCTAGTTGAACTGCCTCATGTCCCCTGGAGGTTGCATGAACATATTTCGCTGTGATTGCTTTATTTTCTTCGTAGAGTTCTGTCAATGCCTTTGCTGTAGACATTAATTCAAAAGCTCTTTTAAGCGTTTCTTTGGAGGGAGTAGCACTAATCTTTGACTTTTTCATTGAAGCCGTTGAGGTTGCCATTTGTTTTGAGTTTTGTTTCTAAAACAATTAATTATTGTGCAATTTACTAAAAAATAAGTTTGATGTTTGGTGCTTTTCGAAAAAAGCGAAACGAAAAATCAGTATTTAAACGATTGCTTTAATTAAAATAATTCCATGAAATATTATTTTACCATACAAAAGGCAATTGTCAAATGAACTTATTACTAATCTAAGATAAATTTCCCGATCCTTGAATGTTTGTAAGTATTGGCTTTCAGATAGTATGAACCGCAACTTATTCCATCCAGATCCAAAGTCACCGAATGATATCCTGCAGGAAGCGCGACCAGATTCTTAGAGAGTACGTTCTGGCCTAAAGCATTTACCATGCTAAATTCAACATCACTTTCTTCTTCCAGATTGAGCTGGATAGTTATGGTTTCGTTTTCTGAAGCGGCAGGATTCGGGTAAATTAAAAGTTGATCAAATTCGATTGTGTTAGAAATTAATTGATCTACTACTTCGATTTCTCCTTGGTAAGGAGTGTAATTGTAAGCAGTAGCAACCACGTCAATACTATCCATTGAAGCTACTCCATTAGCTATAGATATTGTTGTCTGACCTCCGTTAATAATTCCTGTTCCAAGAAGATTTCCGTTCTGAGATATTGCAATAGTAGCCTCCTCAACGTTACAATTTACTACAATTTCAGTTTCACCAAGCTCTACTTGTCCAACATGGGTTGCTGACAGGAAAACGGGATCAGCAGTTCGAATCATAACACTGGGGTCTCCAAAGAAAACCCAAGTTTCCATAACTTCTTTTCCGGAATTACCATAGGAGTCCATCATTTCCATTTGAGCATTGTAGAATAGTCCACCAGTTGTATATTTCTTGTTATTGGCATAGCTTTCTACTAGAATGTCAACTATTGCATCTTGAGTTGCCATTGGGGGAGCCCAGGCCATTAGAATCGAAGATCCTGCTGCCATGATAGCACCAGTTGGACCATTAGCATTATTGGCTCTCTGCCAGGCTTCTGAAATGCAAGTTCCAGAAGTAAAAGTTCCATTATTACAAGCAACAGAAACCACATAAGGATATTTACCATTGTTTGTAGCGGCATTAACGTGGTTTGATGAAAAATTCCCCGTTACACATACGTTTTGAGCTCCATGACCGGTGTAGTTAAACAAGGTAACTCCTTCATTCACTTTAGTACTGATTTCAGAGGAGTTTGGGTCACCGTTATTGTCTGCTACCCCATGACTTCCATCATAGAATTCGTAAACATCTGTGAAGCCATAGTTAATCAGGTTAGTACGGATATTTCTTAAGTGCTGCCAATCTGCTTCTCCGTTATCGCCATAGCCAGCTCCTTCGTCAGATCCAACACCAATAGCTTTTAAATACCAATCTCCGTTCATAGGAGTTATTTCGTATTCATTATTTCTTTGGAGCATTGTGGCTAATTCTGTTGAGTTGTTAGCTGAATAACGCCCCACAAAAATCTCAGGATAGTGATCGTTCCCACTTAATAGAGTGTACTTACTGTCTGACCATTTTGTTTCTGAACTTGTTGAACCTGCATTGTAGGTGTTGATTTGTCCATGATCTCCAACTAACAACAAGAAAGTTAATTCAGGGTGATTATTGTAATAATCTTGTACATAGTTGAAGATTTGGGTCTCATTATTTCCTATTGTACTGATACCTATCATCTCTGTAGGAATCCCCTTTTTGATCTTCCAATTCACAAAACCTTCCATTTCAGTCATGAGCACATCATCTGCAATAATTAGCATTGATCCAGTCTCTTCTAGGGGAGTGTATTTTGATTGATTATGATTGATGAAATGTCTTTCTACTCCATTCTGGAATGGTGTTGTTAAGATTTCTTTCGAATTAACAACCTCGTTGATACCTTCATGTTTACTGTCAGTAGTTACAGTAAAAACGACTTTTGAATAGACTCTTAATGTTTTTGTAATCGGGTTATACTGGAAGGGGGTTACTTGAACAGCAACGCCTCTTATTCCTCTCAAAATATATGGATCATTGTTTGCTACTAAATTCTCTGGATAAAAGGCATCTACGTTATATATTGGCCCCTGACTTAAGGCAATTGTCGTAGGATCGATATTCCTGTAGAGGTTCCCTTTACTTGGTGCAATTTGGATGTCTGTATATTCTGTGAAGTTTGAGTTTTGCTCATCTATAACTAGTTTCCCTTGATTCGGGATGATTACAGATCCAGTAAAATAGGGGAGGTTTGGGTATCCCTCTTTCAATGAACCAAACGCATTTTCCGATATTATTGCATCATAAGTAGTTCCTTGTTCTGTGAATTCGTTGAGCGTAAAGTCTGTTAATTCAAATTCAACTTCGATGCTGTTTGATTTCTGCATTCTGAGTTTAAATTCATTCGCAGCAAAAGTTGTCAATGATGAAGAAAGAACAAGTGCTAGTAGTAGCCAAAAGTTTCTCATAGTTAAAGAATTATGTTTCACAAGTTACGAAAAAACATCGTTACTTGTACTTTCAATAACTCTACCTTATGTTCTTGGTTGCTTAGGAGAGAAGAATTTGGGATAATTCGGCACGAATGGCTTCTGGAATTGGGTGTTTTATTTCATTCAAATAATCGTAAACTACGATAACATCTGAGGCTTGTGCACACAACTCATTATGATCATTATAGAACTGATGTTGAATGATGAAACTGGTGTTTTTTATTTCTTTGATCGTGGATTTTATGATCACATTTCCGGGATAGTTTAGCTCCTTTTTGAAATCACATTCAGTATGAGCTAAAGTGGGTCCAACTCCAGTTTCTGAAAAGGACTTTTGTAATCCAACTTTTTCAAGAATGTTAATTCGGTTTGCCTGCGCAAATTTGAAATAGGAGACATTGTTGATATGTTGAAACATATCCATTTCACTCCAATCCAGTCTGATTTTTAGTTCGAGCATTTATTAGGTTTTTCGCAAAGCTAGTTAAAGTTGTTTTATGACATAAATCATTTATTGTAGGAACAATTATCAGCTAAGATGTGTTACATGTAAAATACTTTTGATTAAAATAAAATTTATCAACTATGAAAAAGAATATGGGTATGGCAGATAGAGTGATCAGAGTGATCATTGCTGCGGTTTTTGCTGTTTTATATTTTATGAATATCGTTCCGGGTACCCTTGGTTTAGTGTTGGTGATCCTTGGAGGAGTATTCCTGTTAACTAGTATTATTAGTTTTTGTCCACTTTATCTTCCTTTTGGAATCAAGACTTGTAAGTCAAAATAAAAATTTGGTCTGATCTGTAAAGTTTTCAACAGGTCTCCATCCCTTTTGTTTCCTGCAAAAATGTTACAAAACGTAACAAAAACGTAATTATTTTACGAAGTGAGGTGCTTGCTTTGAAGTCAGTAATCATCTACTTTTAGATCAGTTTAAGCTCCAATTATTAGCTGTTTAAAAGTAGAAATAAAGCACCTTTATGTACGTCAATACGCACACCTATTACAGTTTGCGATACGGGACGCTCAGCCCCCATCGTCTCCTGCAACTGGCTCAACAGGCCGGAGTGGAAGTGTTGGCAATTACAGATATCAATAACACCTCAATTTCCCTGGAGGTAATGCGACTTGGGTCGAAGTACAATGTAAAAGTTGTTCCAGGTATTGATTTCAGAAATGGTGTCAAGCAATTATTCATCGCTATTCCTGAGAATAATATGGGTTTTCAGGAGATCAATGAATATCTCACTCCTTTTCTTCAGAATAAAACAAAAGTAGATGGAGGAATTTTGGAACTTCCTGAGAAAGCTCCTTTATTTGAAAATGTGAAGGTGATTTATCCCTATCAAAAAGGGAAGAATTTTGACCTAAAGCCTTTTGAATTTATAGGTATATCACCTTCAGATCTTGACTATATAAGGATCAAAAAAGTCGATGTTTCTAGAGGAGTAATATTACAAACGGTTACGTTTCAAAACAAAAAGGATTTCAATGCTCACCGACTGTTAAGAGCAATCGACAAGAACATTTTACTGAGTAAACTACCACTCACAGAGCAGGGAGAACTCCATCATCGGATGATCCCAGTGGAGCAATTATTAAAGATCTATGAGGATTATCCAGAAGTGATCGAGAATACCAAACGGGTACTACAGAGTTCTGTGGAATTTGATCTTTCTGATACGGCAGAACCTCAGAATCAAAAATGCTATGGAGCTAGTGAGGATGAGGATGAAGAATTATTACTCAAGCTTTGTAAGGAAGGAATCAGTTATCGTTACGATGAGGTGACTCCAGAGATCACGGCTCGTTTACAAAAGGAAGTAGATACCATTAAAAAGATGGGATTCATTTCTTATTTTTTGATCAACTGGGATATTGTGAGTTATGCACGCTCTAAAGGATATTACTATGTGGGAAGAGGAAGTGGCGCCAATTCCTTGGTGGCTTATCTCCTTCGAATTACTGACGTTGATCCCATCGAACTGGATCTGTATTTCGAGCGGTTCATTAACCTTTATCGAGTGAATCCTCCGGATTTTGATATCGATTTTTCATGGAGAGATCGCGATGATGTGACGCGTTATATCTTCGAACGATTCAAGCATGTAGCACTCGTAGCCACATTTAATACCTTTCAGTCTCGTTCTGTAAGAAGGGAATTAGGAAAGGTGTTTGGCCTACCCAAAATGGAGATCGATAAGCTGACCAAGGACAGCCTACAACCTTGGGAATATAGTGAGTTATCTAGCCTCGTTTTAAAGTATAGCAATTACATTCATGGCTTCCCAAGCCATCTGAGTATTCATGCAAGTGGGATCTTGATCTCTGAGAAACCGATCAGTTATTTTACACCCACCTTCATGCCTCCAAAAGGATATCCTACTATTCAGTTTGACATGCACATTGCTGAAGATGTGGGACTTTACAAGTTTGATATTCTAAGTCAAAGAGGATTAGGCAAGATCAAGGATGCCTTACTGATTATTAAGGAAAATGGAAATCTACAAGCAGAAATTGATGTCCATAATATGTTGCATTTAAAGCGAGACGAACGTATCAAGCAGATGCTTCGGAATGCCGATGCCATAGGTTGTTTTTATGTGGAATCTCCAGCCATGCGAATGTTACTCAGAAAATTGCAGGTGGAGGATTATTTGGGTTTGGTAGCTGCCAGTTCGGTGATCCGACCAGGAGTTGCGCAATCCGGAATGATGGGAACTTATATTGAGCGTTGCAGAATCCCTGAAAAACGGAAAGAAGCTCATCCGGTTCTGATGCAACTCATGCCTGAAACGTATGGTGTGATGGTTTACCAAGAAGATGTGATCAAAGTGGCTCATCATTTTGCAGGACTCACCTTGGGAGAAGCGGATAAAATGAGAAGAGGAATGTCTGGAAAATATCGTTCCAGAGAAGAGTTCGAACAGATCAAACAGAAGTTCTTTGACAATTGTATTTACGAAAAAGGACATGATAGGGAGCTGACGGCTGAAGTTTGGAGACAAACAGAGAGTTTTGCCGGTTATGCTTTTGCAAAAGGGCACTCAGCTTCTTATGCCGTGGAGAGTTACCAGAGTCTTTACTTGAAAGCCTATTACCCATTAGAATATATGGTGGCTACGATCAATAATTATGGTGGGTTTTACAGAACAGAATTATATGCTCATGAAGCACGTTTGCATGGAGGGAATATCCATCCACCTTGTATCAATAGAAGTACTTATCATACCCGATTGGAAGGAAAGGATATCTACTTAGGTTATCATTTGTTGCACTCTTTTGATATTAAAACAGCTGGATTGATCGAGCAAGAAAGGAATCGTTATGGAGCATTTAAATCGTTTAATGACTTCATCGACAGAGTGCCAATTTCTTTGGAGCAGGTGGCGATATTGATTAGGGTTAATGCGTTTCGTTTTTCTGGAATTGGCAAGCGAACCTTGTTATGGGAAGCGCATTTCAAATTGGAAAAGAATTCATCCAAAACTTCTGAAACGATCTTACGTGATTTATTCAAGATTGAGCGTCCAGACTATCAGATCCCTCAGCTGGAAAACTCCTGGCAGGAAGATGCTTTTGATCAAATGGAATTAATAGGGTTTCCATTGTATTCTCCCTTCCATCTAATGGTAGAAGAATATGAAGAAAGGGTTTTTATCCCGGTTAAAGATCTTTCTAAATACATTGATCAGGTGGTTTGGGTGAGAGGGTATCTAATTCATCGTAAACGAACGGCAACCAAGAAAGGAGAGCAAATGTTTTTTGGAACTTTCTTGGATGAGAATGGAGAATGGTTGGATACGGTTCATTTTCCTCAGATTGCCAAAGCATATCCGTTCAGAGGTCCCGGTATATATGAAGTGAAAGGAAAGGTAATAGAAGATTTTGGTTGTTATTCGGTAGATGCTGAATTCATGGAGAAATCCAGAGTAATGGAGGACCCTAGATACACGGAAGTAAAAGATGACGAAAAGGAGAAAGTTGTGGTAACTAGAAACAGAAGAATAGATTATTGGGCATAGTATGAAGTCGATCTTACATATGGATCTGGATACCTTTTTTGTGTCATGCGAACGATTGTTGGATAGTCGTTTGAATGGAAAACCTGTACTTATTGGGGGAACATCTGATCGGGGAGTTGTAGCCGCTTGTTCTTATGAAGCAAGAAGGTTTGGAATTCATTCTGCCATGCCGATGAGAATGGCTAGGCAGTTATGTCCCGAAGCGATAGTATTGAGAGGTAATGCAGGAACCTATAGCAAGTTTTCGAATTCGGTTACGGATATCATTAAAGAATCAGTGCCTGTATATGAAAAGACTTCTGTAGACGAATTCTATGCAGATTTAACAGGGATGGATAAGTTTTTTGGAACTTACAAGTTTGCTTCAGAGATGAGAGAACGGATCATTAAAGAAACAGGTCTTCCTATTTCTTTTGGTCTATCAATAAACAAAACAGTTTCAAAAATTGCGACAGGGGAAGCAAAGCCAAATAATAGAATCCAGATCGCTTACGGGAATGAGAAGCCTTTTTTAGCACCACTTTCGGTTAAGAAGATCCCGATGGTGGGAGATAAAACCTATCGCCAACTATGTAATCTAGGGGTGAAACGAATCCAAACAATTCAGGAGATGCCTATCGAAGTCATGGATAGAACTTTTGGTCAGAATGGTAAGATGATCTGGAAAAAGGCAAATGGGATTGATAATTCTCCAGTGGTGCAGTATCAGGAACGGAAGTCGATTTCTACTGAACGAACCTTTGATAAAGATACCATTGATATAAATAAACTGAAAGGTATATTAACTGCAATGGCTGAGAATCTAGTCTTTCAGTTGCGTAGAGGAAATAAAGTAACCGCATGTGTGACGGTAAAGATCCGTTACTCGGATTTTCAAACCTACACGCTGCAGAAAAGGATTCCTTACAGTGCTTCT
Organism: Flavobacteriales bacterium; assembly: GCA_020635565.1. Lineage (GTDB taxonomy): Bacteria > Bacteroidota > Bacteroidia > Flavobacteriales_D > Parvicellaceae > Parvicella. The sequence continues at coordinate 302,537 of JACJZN010000007.1, forward strand.
GATCATGTGATTTTACCCATTGTGGAGGATTTGTTTAAACAACTTTACAACAGAAGATTATTGGTGAGGTTGATTGGCGTTCGTTACAGTCATCTGGTAGAAGGAGGGCATCAGATTTCCTTATTTGAGGATGATAAGATCATTAATCTTTATCAAGCGATGGATCATGTTAGAGACAAATATGGTGATCGGGCAGTAATGCGTGCTTCAGGGATGGGCGCCAAAACGATTAGCAGATTCAATCCTTTCAGTGGAGAGCCGCCACCTTTATTGCCTAATCGAAGAGCGTAGGTTCTTCGTTTAATTCAGGATAGATAAACTCTTCCATAGCTTCAGGAGTATTTCCTAAACTATCTTTTCCATTCAAGCGATGCACAGTATGTGCTTTTAATTCAAACTCTATATTAGGTTTAATAAGAGATTTGATCTCATTATAGAAAGTTTCAGAACTTTCATTTTGTAACCATAGTTCCTGCTCCTTTTCATTCAGAATCAATGGCATTCTGGGTTCATCCATTTTTGGATTATTATGGATCTTACTCAATAACTCATTCCCTATTGTTGTAACGATGCCGAATGAATGAACAATCTCACCAGTAGATTTGTCTACCCACTCTGAAAACAGTCCGCCAAATGTAATTGATTCTCCATCTACTCTTTGGATCAAATAGGGGTAATTCTTAGATCTAAAATGATGATTCTCATAGAATCCATCTACTTCTATAACACAACGCATATGTTTCGCGGATTCTCTAAAAGAAGGTTTGTCAAAAATGGATTCTCCTCTAGCATTAAGGGTGCTGTTCCACAACTTAATTTTTTGCTCTTCACTCTTTACCCAGGAAGGAATCAACCCCCAAATCGAATGTGTAGGAGACTCAGGTTCTTTGTTCGTATATATGAATACTTTTTGGTGCTCAAAACCAGAAAGTTGATGATAATCTTTACCCGTATGAATCTTTAACTTTTCAAGAAGGTCATTGATTGCCTTTTCATCTTTATCACGAATGGCTTTTTTAAGCTGAGTTTTTAGACTTGTCGTTATGTTATAGCACATGACTGGAAGTTAGAAAAATTACCCAAAAAGATGCTTTAACACCTCTTCAATTTTTCCTACAGCAACTAGCTTGATCTTAAACTGTCCTTGAGTAATTCCCTTGCTATGCTTAGAAATGAAGATGCGTTTGTAACCTAGTTTTTCAGCCTCACTAATCCGTTGTTCCACTCTAGGAACAGGTCTAATTTCTCCTGATAATCCAACTTCAGCAGCAAAGCAGGTTTTAGATTCTATTGCAATGTCAACGTTAGAAGATAGGATCGCACAAACAACTGCCAAATCAATACTTGGGTCATCTACTTTGATACCTCCGGCTAGATTAATAAATACATCTTTTTGTCCAATTCTAAAACCGCATCGTTTTTCTAGAACAGCCAATAACATATGGAGTCTTCTCAAGTCAAAACCGGTAGCCGTGCGCTGAGGTGTTCCGTAGGCAGCAGAACTTGTTAATGCCTGAACTTCTATCAGCATTGGGCGAATACCTTCCATGGTAGCGGCAATAGCTACTCCACTTAATTGAGAATCAAAGTTAGAGATCAAGATCTCACTTGGGTTTTCCACTTGTCTCATCCCTGAAGATGACATTTCATAAATTCCCAGTTCATTCGTACTTCCAAATCTATTTTTTACGCTTCGCAACAAACGATAAACATGATTTCTGTCTCCTTCAAATTGCAAAACTGTATCTACCATGTGTTCTAAAACCTTGGGTCCTGCAATTGATCCATCTTTAGTAATATGACCGATCAAAATAATTGGAACACCTGTTGTTTTTGCATATCGTAATAATTCTGCTGTACATTCTCTGATCTGAGAAATGCTTCCAGGAGAGGAATCAATCGTAGCTGTATGAAGGGTCTGAATAGAATCTACAATAACTACGTTAGGTTGAAGCTCCTTACTATGATGCAGAATGTTCTGGACATTTGTTTCGGTGAGAAGGTAACAATCATTATCCAATGCACCCAGTCTTTCAGCTCGCAACTTGATTTGCTCTTCACTTTCTTCACCTGAAATATAAAGTGTTTTCAATCCACTATTCAATGCAATATCAAGAAGCAAAGTGGACTTACCAATACCTGGTTCTCCACCGATTAAGGTAATTGAACCAACCACTAATCCGCCTCCAAGAACTCGATTGAATTCATTGTCAGAAAGCTTAAATCTCTTTTTTTCAAGTGAGGTTACTTCATTGAGTCGATGCGGAATCGTTCGCTTTTGTTCGTTAGAATAAAGTTTGTCAGAGGCTGAAGGTTTAGTAACTACTTCCTCAACGAAAGTATTCCATTCACCACAAGTAGGACACTTACCCAGCCACTTTGGTGAGTTATGACCACAATTCTGACAGAAGTATGCTGATTTGATCTTAGACATACTTCAAAGGTAATTATTTACTCCGTAAGATTCTTACGGTTCTATTTGATCAGGTTTACGTGACCCGTGGTGATCTTATCTTCGTCCGTACAGATATCACGGTAAGTTACCTCGAAATAGTAAACACCTTCAGACGCCTCTATTCCGCTCCACAACTTACCATCCCAAAACTCCCCATTCTGATCTGTTTCAAATACTTTTCTTCCCCAACGGTTGTAAATAACCATATGGAAACCAGCGGTTGGATCAATTCCCAAGATTTTTAGAAGATCATTTTCTCCATCTCCATTCGGAGTGAAAACATTCGGAACCACCGCCTCACTGATCACTTCTCCAATAAAAATAACTGTATCAGAAATTGTTTCTACATTGTTACACACCTGATCATATGCGGTCATAGAAACAACATAAGTTCCAGGCTCAGTGTATACATAGCTTATTGTGTTACTATTAAAAGTGTCTCCATTACCCATATCCCAGACAATAGAGTCAGCTCCACTTCCAGTGAAGGCTGCTTCAACTAGCGCTGTTTCACCACCACAAGCTGGAGGAGGAGTAAAGTTTAACTCAGCAGAAAATACCTCAGCCTGTTCCAATGTTACATTAAAGTAAGCAGTATCGGCAATGTTACAAGTACTTGAATCAATAGCTACAAACATGACATCATAGGATCCTGTCGCTCCGTAGGTATAGGTAGGATTCAACTGTGTACTTGTTCCACTTCCATCACCAAAATCCCAAAACGCATTAGGCGGAGGATTCTGACCAGCTGAAAAGTCAACATTTAAAGGAGATGTACACAAGAATATATCCTCTGGAACCTCCGCATTAGCTTCAGAATAGCTTGTAAAGAAGTTAACGGTATCTGTCACAGCGTCAGTCACGTTACAATAGAAATCCCATGCTTGCATCGTGATAATGTACTGCCCCTCCGTGGTGTAATAATAATTTACAGAAGTAACATCATCATAGGTCGTTCCATTACCCATATCCCAATGTAGTGAATCTGCACCGGTACCAGTGAAAGATAAAGCAACTAGAATACTATCAGGAGTAGTACATGGTTCTACAGTAGGTAGATTAAACTCTGCACTTAAAACCTCTGCTTGAGAGATGTCCACAGAGAAATATACCGTATCGGCAACATTACAGGTACTAGAATCAATAGCTACATACATAATGTTATATGCACCAGGAGCTGTGTACGTGTAAGAAGGATTCGTTTGAGTACTTGTTCCACTTCCATCTCCAAAATCCCAGAAGTGATAAGGGGTTGATGAAGCTGCCGTAAAATCGAGATCATAAGGTGGTGGACCACAGAAACTTGTGTCTGGCGGAGCTGTTGCATTTGCCAATGAGAAGCTATTTATGTAATCAAATGTCTCTGTGAAACTTTGAGTATTCCCACAAGACAGATCAAAGGCTGTCATTGTAATTGTATAGGTGCCTTGAGTTGTATAATAATAATCAATGGTGTCCACATTATAGAAAATGTCCCCAGTACCCATGTTCCAGATAAGTGAGTCAGCACCCGTACCAGTGAACGCCAAATCGACCAAAAGACTGTCTACGCCATCACATGGATCGATAGGAGGAATGTTGAATTGTGCATTAAATTGTTCAGGATAGATCAAATTCACATCAAAATAAACAGTGTCAGCAGAAGTACATGCACCCGACACAGTAGAGGCAACGTACATTACTTGATAATATCCGGTATCTGCATAAGTGTAGGACGGATTGGCCAAACTACTGGTTCCAACTCCATCACCGAAGTTCCAGAAATTGATCGGAGCAGGGTCAGGACCTGCACTGAAATTCATTGTTAGGTTCGTTCCACAAAGAACAGTATCCCCAGGAGCTGTAGCTCCAGCAGCACTGATACCGTTCGAAGCAAAACTTCCAGCTTCCAAGAAAACCCCTGAATCATATAGGCCATCACCTGTATCCGCTATAGCGAGTTTAATGTGGTAAGTATTTCCACAAACTACAGGAGCAACTGCAGGTAATGCAATTGTCCTACCATCATATTCATAAGCTGTTCCCGAATTATTGTCCACATAGTAAATGTTATATGCTGCATAGTTTGGGTCAAGTGATGTACAACCTTCATCACAATCAGTACCGAAAAAAAGACAATTGATGGAAGAAGACTCTCCATATACACCAGCAAAACCAGGATTGATCGTGTTTATGGCTACTGGAGTTGTGGTAAAAGTCAATGGGTTCATAGAGGATGGAACCCTTGCCACGTTGAAGTTGGTATAGTTTCCTCCACCAGGATTCGGCCCTGTTAAAAAGAAACCAAAAACATCATTAAACTCTGAACATACATACTCAGGATACTCTTCAGATGCAAAAATGTAATTGAAGCTAATCGTATCTCCTTGCGGAACAAAATCAAATTCGATGATACATTTATCATAAAAGTCACTTGTACCAAGGATAGTATTTAACTGTGCATCATTTCCATCAAAACCACTACCACCAATGTTTGATCCAGAACCAAGGTTATTCTGAGCTGCCATAGTAACATCTCCAGAGCCCATCACCAGTCCATTTCCTAAGCCGATTTGAAGCCCCGGGTTAGTAAATTCACCTACATCACTCTGAGCAGATAGTGCATTTGCAGCACTACCGTTATAGGTTATATTACTAACGGTAACATTCGCTCCTAATAGTACATTCTGAACGTACCATTCAACTGTATTGGTGTTGGTTACTGTGACCTGAGCAAAAACAGAATAGTTGATCAACAAGGAAAATGCGATCAAACCACTCTTGAAGTGAGTAAAAAGATTCATAGTTAGTAAGTTAAGGTCTGCTAATTTATAAAAAATTAACATAACCACTCAGACGAATATTACTTGAGATAAGTTGCATGAAGATTATTTCAAGGAATTTAGAAATCAAATTATCTTTGTAATAAGAAGAAAAAAATGAATCAACCGAAGAGATATACAATTACAGCAGCATTGCCTTATGCCAACGGTCCATTGCACCTTGGACATTTGGCAGGGGTTTATGTTCCTGCTGATATTTATAACAGATACCTTAAATCAAACTTAAAAGATGCTGTTTTTGTTTGTGGGTCAGATGAACATGGTGCTGCAATCACTATAAGAGCAAAAAAGGATGGTACAACTCCTCAGGCAATAGTAGATCAGTATAATGAACTCATTGGGTCAACTTTTGAAAGACTCGGAATCAAATTTGATATCTATCATAGAACATCATCAGAGCTTCACAAGGAGACTGCTTCAGGATATTTTAAACAACTAGAGGAAGAGGGGAAATTTTTAAAAAAGACAACTGAGCAATATTTTGATGCTGAATTCAATCAGTTTTTGGCTGATCGATATATTACGGGTACTTGTCCAAATTGCAAAAATGAAGGAGCTTACGGAGATCAATGCGAAAAATGTGGGAGTGATCTTAGCCCTACCGATCTAATTAATCCAAAATCTACTTTGAGTGGAAAAACACCTATTTTAAAGGAAACCTCCCATTGGTATTTACCAATGGATCAACATGAGGAATGGGTCAAGGAATGGATCGAAAAAGGGGTTTTAGATGGTAAGCAACATCATTACCCTAAAGAATGGAGAAATCAAGTTATAGGTCAGTGTTTGAGTTGGATTGAGAGTGGTTTAAAACCGAGAGCGATGACTAGAGACCTGGATTGGGGTGTGCCAGTTCCCGTTGAAGGAGGTGAAGGTAAAGTACTATATGTCTGGTTTGATGCTCCAATAGGTTACATTTCTGCAACTAAACAATGGGCTTTAGATAATGGTAAGAACTGGGAAGATTACTGGAAAAGTGAGGATACTCACCTGATTCATTTCCTAGCTAAAGACAATATCGTTTTTCATACGATCATATTCCCTATAATGCTGAAATTATTTGGAGATCATGTGCTCCCATATAATGTTCCGGCAAATGAGTTCTTGAATTTGGAAGGGCAAAAGCTAAGTACTTCTCGTAACTGGGCTGTTTGGGGACATGAATATTTAATGGATTTTCCTGGACAGGAGGATGTCTTGAGATACGTACTTTGTTCTATTGCCCCTGAAAGTAAGGATAGCGATTTTTCATGGAAGGACTTTCAGACTAGAAACAATAGCGAATTGGCTGATATTTTTGGGAATTTCGTAAATAGAACCTTGGTATTGACGCATAAATATTATCAAGGAGAAATACCTGAAGTCGGGGAGTATACTCAATTTGACAGGGAGGTCATCAGTGAATTGACGGAGATACCTACTCGAATAGCGAAAGCTATTGAAGCATTCAAATTCAGAGAGGCTCAATCTGAAGCGATGAATCTTGCTCGATTGGGGAATAAGTATCTAGCGGATACTGAGCCTTGGAAGTTGATAAAAACGGATCCTGATAGAGTTAAGACTATTATTAATATTTCTCTTCAGATAACAGCAAATCTTGCGATCGTCTTTGAGCCTTTTTTACCTTTCACTTCTGAAAAGTTGTTCCGTTTCCTAGGATTGGATCGGGTCAAATGGTCAAATGCAGGCAAGATTGATCTGATGCATTCAGGTCATGTTATTAATCAGCCGGAAATATTGTTTTCAAAAATTGAAGACGCTAAGATTGAAGAGCAACTTGGTAAATTACACCAACCAACCAATAATTTTCCACCTATGAAAGATGAAGTTACTTTTGACGATTTTGTAAAAATGGATATTCGCGTGGGCGAGATCAAGTCGGCAGAAAAAGTGGAGAAAGCAGATAAGCTGCTGAAGTTAACCGTGGATACTGGATTGGACGTCAGAACAGTAGTTTCAGGAATTGCAGAGCATTATTCTCCAGAAGAAGTTATCGGTCAGAAAGTATCTATTCTAATGAATCTTGCGCCAAGAAAGATAAGAGGAGTAGAATCTCAGGGAATGATCCTAATGGCGGAAGATGGCGAAGGAAATTTATCATTTGTATCACCTACCAAATCTATGGAAGCGGGAGGAGAAATAAGATAATATGGTCATAAATCATCTCATTATATTCTGTGAAAATCCTACTGAAGGAGAAGTTAAGAAAAGGCTTGCGGCAGAAATAGGAGATGAAAACGCCCTAGCTATTCATTATGCTTTAATGAAGCACACTGCTGATGTAGCTAAATCAGTAATGGCTCAGAGAAAGTGTTATTATTCAGACTATATCCTGAATAAAGATGATTTTGAAGATGGTCATTTTGAAAAATCAATTCAAAAAGGTGATGACCTTGGTGAAAGAATTTACAATGCAGCTAAAGTTAGTTTTGGAGAATGGGCGAGTAAGGTAATTGTGATCAGTTGTGATTGTTATGATCTTAATGCAGGTATTATTGAAGAAGCTTTTAGAGCTTTGGATAAAAATGATGTTGTAATTGGTCCCAACAAAGAAGGAGGGTTTTATCTTCTGGGATTAACCGATCTTTCTGGAAATCTACTACTCGGAAAAGATTGGAATCATGAAAATGTCGTTTTAGATATGCTTCTTGAAATCAAGAAAGAGAATAAGACACACTACTTTCTTCCAACCATGAATGAGGTGACAACTCTGGAAGAAGTTCCTCCAGAGCTGAGAGGCCTCATTGAAGAATAATCCTTACATTTTCTTTACTTTGAACTCAGTTCTTCTGTTTGTTTGATGTTCTTCCTCTGAACATTTGTAACAGCTTGGACATTCAATGATAGGAACATTTTCACCGTAACCTTTCCAGGTTAATCTTTCTTTGTCAATTCCCCTGTATGCGAGATACTCAACTGCAGCCATTGCTCTTTTGTCTGACAATACATCGTTATAGTTCACAGTTCCTCTACAATCAGTATGAGAACCCATTTCAATGTGAATAGTTGGATTGTCATTCAATAATTTCACGAGTTTGTTCAATTCCAATGCTGCATCTTCTCTAATATTCCACTTATCAAAATCATAATAGATATTTTCCAATACGATTGGCTTATCTATTACTATCTCTTCTACTTCAAAATCTGCATAGAAATCCTGAGATATTTTTAATCCTTTAGTAGAGATATTGTCGGTTCTTGTAAAACAACCTTCCTTTGTACAAACAAGATAATACTCTTCTTCTGGTTGTAGTTTCAATTTGAACTCACCGTTAGCATCACTCACCATTTCAAAAACTTTGTTGTCGCTAGCGCGAGTGATACTTACTGTTACTCCAGGTACTCTTGTTTCTTCTCCTTTTTTTCTGGAAATTCCAATTAGGTTAAATGTTGGTGGTTTCTTGGTGAATTCATAAGTTCTATCCCCTCCTTCAAGTCTAGAAGAAGATACAAATCCTGTGGTATCATCCGGAAGCAATGAGAATCCATAATCATCCCAAGTAGTATTTAAAGGATAATTTAAATTCTCAGGATTAGCCCATTTTCCATCATGAAAGTAAGACATAAAAACATCCAGTCCACCCATAGTGTTATGCGCATCAGAAGAAAAATAAAGAGTGCCGTCATGATGTATATATGGAAACATCTCATCTCCGGGAGTATTGATTGCCTCACCAAGATTTACTGGTTGGCTCCAAACTCCGTCCTCAAGAGTTGATTTATAGATGTCAGTACCACCATATCCTCCGGGCATATCCGAAACGAAATAAAGTGTTTTGTCATCGGAAGCCAAAGTAGGATGTCCACAGGAGTAATCATCACTGTTAAAGGGTAATTCCTCTAAATGTTTCCATTTGTCTCCGTCCAACGTAGCTTTAAAGATTTTAAGGTTGTTCTCTTTATTTTCGTTTAAAACCATCTTTCTTTTAGAGTAATTACTTCTCGTAAAGAAAACGGTTTGTTCATCACTGGTAAACGTAGCCGGACCTTCATGAAATTTACCATTTATTGGACCTTCCAATAGTTGTGGAGACATCCATTTTCCACTGTCTCCTTTTTCCATGTAGTAAAGATCGAGATAGGAGTATCCTGTCCAGCCTGCTGTTTTTGAGTTAAGAAAAACATTCTTGTCTGCAGTAAAGACAACTCCGTCTTTGTATTGAACAGGGCTGAATACATTCGTTAGTTCATCGCCTGAGTTGATGTAGTTAAGTTCATACAATGTAGTGTCTTCATATCTGTCATCTACTGACCAGCATGCAGCAAGTAACATCCTTGCTACTACGTCATCGGGTTCGTGTTCCAAATAAATTGTAAAAGCTTTGATCGCTTCTGCCATTCGACTGTTTCCCATGTGCATTTTTCCTAAATAGAAATAAACACTCGGACTCGCATCAGGAGATTGAGCAGCTTCCAAATAAAGGAATTCAGCTTTTTCTACATCATTTACCTCTCTGTAAGCGTGTGCCAATTTCTCAACATAAGACACCTGACGGTCTTTGTCTAATCCATTTTCATAGTGAGGAATGGCAACGGAGTATCGCATTTCATTAAAAGCTTTGTCTCCCTTATTGAAATAGTAACCTGCAGAACAACTGGACAGTAGTGCGATGAGTAATATATAAGTTGCGTTAAGTAATTTCATTTTTAGTGTGTAATTGATTAGAAAAATCGAGGTGTACGGACTTTGGCAAAATCTTTTCCAAAATCAAAACCAACCATGATTTCATGTGTCCCAGATGAATAGTTTCTTAATTGGGTAGTCGTAAAATCATGCGCATATCCAATTCTGAATCTATCATTCGCTTGATATTCAAGCATTCCGACAAATGAGTCTCCTGTTCTGTAAGATACACCTAGCCAGATCATATCTTTCCAAAGAACGTTACAATTCAAATCAACCTGAAGTGGAGCGGCATGCGTATATTTAACCAATGTTGAAGGTTTGATTTTCCAATTGTCGTTCAAAGTGAAAACGTATCCACCTGTAATCAACAAATGTCTTCGCAGATTCGAGGCATCATTAATGTTTATTGAGAAGTTGTATTCCTTTTCATAAGCAAGCAGGGTAGGAATTGATATTCCTGCAAACCACTTTTCTTGATGATAATATACTCCCGCACCGAATTTTGGGATAATCTCACCATTAATGTTTCCTGCATATATTGGATCTTCCTCATCCCAGTAGGTCAGATCAGTGATCTTCACCCGATATTGAGATACACCAGCCTTGATTCCAAATGCCAATTTTCCATTTCCAAGCTTTAAATTGTAGGAATAGTTAGCTAGGAAATCGGTTTGATTGGTTACCCCGATCTGGTCATTAGCTATGATAAGGCCTAATCCCATTTTTTCTCTGTGAACAGGTCCATCCACCGCAGCTATAAATGTTTGAGGGGCTCCTTGAATGTTTACCCATTGTCTTCTATAGATCAATGTGGATTGGAAAAATCGATGACTTCCTGCATATGCTGGATTTAGAAACAAACCGTTAAACATATATTGGCTTAACATTGGATCTTGTTGTGCTTTTACCTGAACATATTGAACTGATAAGATGAAGATAAAAGCTATTTTAATTAAAGTTTTCATATTTCTTTCTTTAGGTCGTTATATCAAATTATCGTGTTCTTCTCAAGTCTACATAACCTGAGTATGGAATATCAATGTTGATGTTATCCAGATTTCCAGATTTGATCTCAAAGATCACAAAGTAGGTTCCATCTGGTAGCTGTTCTCCATTGTTGTTCAATCCATCCCATTCATTTAGATAGCCGACTTTGTTATAAACGAGGTTACCCCATCGGTTATAGATTAGCAGTTCATTATCCGGAAATGCTTCAACACCTTGAATAACAAAGAAGTCATTATAACTGTCATTGTTTGGTGTGAATCCGGTTGGGATGGCAAGATCCATCGGTTGCGTTAGAGACACTTCTCCATATACCGTACAACCATTGAAGTCTGTTACCGTCACATGGTAATCTCCAGCAGACAAATCGTACAGGTCTTCGTCCGTACTGAATGGTACCCAAGTGATCTCATATGGTGTGGTTCCTCCAACTACGGTCATATCGATGTATCCATCTTCTTCAGCATAACCGCTTACTCCAAATCCTCCTTCATATTCACTAACTTCAAAAGAAATTCCAAGTGAATCAGGTTCGATAACCAGGAATGTTGATGATTCCGCGCATAGGTTTGCATCTGTTACAGTTACGGAATAGGAACCAGCTGGTATACCCGAAAGATTTTGTGTGGTATCTCCGGTAGACCATATGTATGTGAATGGTGCAGTACCATCAATTACAGTCAGTTCGATAGCTCCATTATCACCGTAGCATAGTGGATGATAGATGTCTCTACCAAGTGTCATGATACTATAAGAATCTATTGTATCAAGATAAGTTGCAATACAACCATTTGCATCTGTTACAAGGACATTATAGATACCCATTGTTGCAGAATCAAGATCCTGATCGGTATCTCCATTTGACCAAAGATAGTCATATGGACTTGTTCCTCCGAATACAGAAATATCAATCTGTCCATTTGGACCTTCACAAATAGCATCTACAACTGTACCATCCACCACCAAAGTGTCTGGTTGGTTAACATTAACAGAAAGTGAAACCGTACACCCGTGGAAGTCAGTAATAGTAGTAGAGTAATTTCCTGAAGAAATCGCAGCTAGATCTTGTGAAGTAGCTCCATTCGACCAGTTGTAAATGTATGGTGTGGTTCCACCAGTTATAGTAAGGTCGATCGATCCATCTGATAATCCGTAGCAAGAAACATTATGATGTGTTGCTTCTGCTCTAAGTTCTAATGGTTCGCTAATAGATGCTGAACCACTTCCTTGACATCCGAACACATCAGTTACTAGAACTGAATAGCTTCCAGGCACTAGGTTGGCAACATCCTGAGTGGTTTCACCGTTGCTCCACAAGAAATCGTACGGAGCCGTTCCATTAAGCATGTTTACGGAGATCTCCCCATCACCAAAGCTATTACATGACACATTGGTTGGAGTCAGTGAAGGCAGAGGTAATGGATGGATAGTGACATCGAAACTACAGAAAGTAATATTTCCATGTACATCTGTTACTTGCCAAACTTCTGTAGTGGTACCTACCGGGAAAGTTGCTCCTGGTCCATATCCGGAAACTCTTGTTATACTTGCTATGCCACAATTGTCTGTAGCGGTTGGTGCCTGATAATAATAAACAGGATTACAAGTAGCAGTATCACCCGGACAATTAGTTAGCGTTGGTGCTTCATTATCTTCAACAACAACGGTCTGATAGCAAGTGTCTGCGTTATTATGAATGTCTTTTACGATCCACATTACTGTTGTTGTACCCACTGGGTAAATAGAGGGTGCATTATTCGTAATTGTAGCAATACCACAATTGTCACTAACTGTTGGATTTCCAAGAGTAACATTGGTCGCATAACAGAACCCAGGATTTGAAGATACAATAGTTGTAGCAGGACAGTTTATCGTAGGATCTTCATCATCAGTTACTGTAACAACTTGTGTACATGTAATGCTGTTGCCATGTATATCTGTAATGGTCCAGGTAACAGTTGTTGTACCAACAGGAAAGAATGATGGCGCATTGTTGGTTACAGTTGCAATACCACAATTATCCGTCACGGTTGGAGAACCTAACGAAACACTTGCAGCTCCACATACATTAGGATCAGCGGTTACGCTAACAGGAGCTGCGCAATTGACGATCATTGGATCTTCATTATCAATAATGGTCACCGCTTGAACGCAAGAACTGGAGTTACCATGAATATCGACAGCTGTCCAAATAACATTCGTTGTCCCAACATTGAAAACTGCTGGAGCATTGTTATAAACAGTATCAATTCCACAATTATCCAATACGTTTGGTGCATTAAGAGTAACATTGATAGAGTCCCTAGAGCAGTTTCCTGGATCATTATATAAAGTTGCATTCGCTGCACATACAATGCTTGGATTTTCATTGTCAGTTACGATAACGTTTTGTTGACATGTTGCTGTATTTCCAGCTTGATCTACTACAGTCCATGTAACAGTTGTAGTACCTACAGGAAAAGTAGCTGGAGCATTATTAGTTATGGATGCAACTGAACAGTTATCGGATGTAGCAGGAGTTCCTAAACTTACATTCGAAGCGAAACAAACAGCAGCATCATTCATTACGTTTATTGTCGAAGGACATGAAATAGTAGGCACCTCGTCATCTACAATCGTAACCAGTTGAATACATGTTGTAGAATTTCCGTGGATATCAGTAATTGTCCAAGTTACTGTAGTTGTACCCACCGGGTAAAATGCAGGAGCATTATTGGTCACAGTTGCAATACCGCAATTATCAGTTACGGAAGGTGATCCTAGAAAAACGGTTGTTGACCCGCAAACACTCGGATCCGGAGATTGAGTAATATCTGGGGCGCATGAAACAACTACAGGATCTTCATTATCGATCACAGTAACAGTTTGAGTACACGAAGTTGAGTTTCCATGAATATCAGTTACTGTCCAAGTAACAGTTGTTGTTCCTACATTGAAATTGGCAGGAGCATTATTCGATACGGTTAATACACCACAGTTATCCGAAACTGAGGCATTACCAAGACTAACATTTGCTGCGTCTATTGAACAGTTTGTGAGATCATTGTATACGGTAATATTCCCAGGACAACTAATTGTAGGATCCTCATCGTCAGTTACTGTCACCTGTTGTGTACAGGTAGTCGAGTTACCGGCAGCATCTGTTACTGTCCAAGTAACTGTAGTTGTACCTACAGGGAATGTAGCTGGAGCGTTATTTGTCACAGAAGCAACTCCACAGTTATCATTGGTAACAGGAGTGCCTAAATTCACCCCAGACGCATAACATACACCAGCATCAGCAGTCGTTGTTACCGGAGCTGGACATGTAATGGTAGGGTCTTGTGTATCGTTAACCGTTACAGATTGCGAACACGTGACATCGTTCCCATTGACATCTGTGATGGTCCACGTTACGGTAGTTGTACCAACCGGGAATGAACTCGGAGCATTATTGGTAGTAGTAGCAATTCCACAATTATCTGTCACTGTAGGTGTCCCTAAACTTACACCAGCAGCGGCACAAGAACTAGGATCAGCATTTACGATTACATTGGCAGCACATGAAGTAACTACTGGATCTTCATTATCAGTTACGGTTACTACTTGCGGACAAGTAGCTGTATTGCCATTAACATCCGTTACAGTCCAAGTTACGGTCGTTGTTCCAACATTATAAGTAGCAGGAGCATTGTTAACCGTAGAAGCTATACCACAATTATCTGAAGTAGCAGCATTCCCTAAACTTACCAGTGCCACATCGATGGAGCAATCGCCCGGAGTATTGTTCACCGCAACGTTAGAAGGACAAGTAATGATAGGATCTTCATCATCGGTTACCGTAACCAATTGCGTACATGTAGCCGTATTCCCATTGACATCGGTTACGGTCCAAGTTACGGTAGTCGTACCCACGTTAAAGTTGGTTGGTGCATCGTTGGTCACAGAAGCAACTCCACAATTATCATTGGTAACAGGAGAACCTAAGTTCACACCAGATGCATAACATACACCAGCATCAGCAGTCGTTGTTACCGGAGCAGGACATGTGATGGTAGGATCTTGTGTATCGTTTACCGTTACGGATTGCGAACACGTAACATCATTTCCATTCACATCTGTGATGGTCCACGTTACGGTAGTTGTACCAACCGGGAATGAACTCGGAGCATTATTGGTAGTAGTAGCAATTCCACAATTATCTGTCACTGTAGGTGTCCCTAAACTTACACCAGTAGCGGCACAAGAACTAGGATCAGCATTTACGGTTACATTGGCAGCACATGAAGTAACTACTGGATCTTCATTATCAGTTACGGTTACTACTTGCGGACAAGTAGCTGTATTGCCATTAACATCCGTTACAGTCCAAGTTACGGTCGTTGTTCCAACATTATAAGTAGCAGGAGCATTGTTAACCGTAGAAGCTATACCACAATTATCTGAAGTAGCAGCATTCCCTAAACTTACCAGTGCCACATCGATGGAGCAATCGCCCGGAGTATTGTTCACCGCAACGTTAGAAGGACAAGTAATGATAGGATCTTCATCATCGGTTACCGTAACCAATTGCGTACAAGAAGCCGTATTCCCATTGACATCTGTTACGATCCAGGTTACTGTAGTCGTACCCACGTTAAAGTTGGTTGGTGCATTATTGGTCACCGAAGCCACTCCACAGTTATCATTGGTAACAGGAGAACCTAAGTTCACACCAGATGCATAACATACACCAGCATCAGCTATTGTTGTTACAGGAGCTGGACACGTGATGGTTGGATCTTGTGTATCGTTAACCGTTACAGATTGCGAACACGTGACATCGTTCCCGTTGACATCTGTGATGGTCCACGTTACGGTAGTTGTACCAACAGGGAATGAACTCGGAGCATTATTGGTGGTAGTAGCAATCCCGCAATTATCTGTCACTGTAGGTGAACCTAAACTTACGGCTGTAGCGGCACATGAACTAGGGTCTGCATTTACGGTTACATTGGCAGCTCAAGAAGTAACCACAGGATCTTCGTTATCAGTTACGGTAACATTAAATGAACAGGTAGCTGTATTACCTGCCAGATCTGTTGCTTCATATTCTACAAGTGTTGTTCCGATCGAGAACAAACTTCCAGAGGCAAGCCCTTGAAGCATAACAGTGGTTGCTCCTGGGCAATTGTCTGTGCCAATTGGAGTTGTGTAAGTTACATTCGCACCGCACACACCTAGGTTATTGTTTACATTAATATCTAAAGGACACACTAGAGATGGGTCATCATTATCTGGAATAGTTATTACTTCAGCACTATCAGAAGCTTGACATCCGAGACTATCTGTTATCGTAATGTAGTACATTCCCTCTCCTAAAGATGTAATGTCTTCATTGGTAGAGCTGTACGATGAAGGTCCGGTCCATTCATACGTGATCGGAGTGATTCCACCTAGAATGGTAAGGTCAACTTCACCATCCTCTTCACCTATACATGATTCATTTTCTGAAACCACCGTATACGTAATGATAGGATCCTGTACGGTTAAATAGAAGGTATAATAACAAGATGAATAACCTTCTGGAATCGCGAAATAGACACTTGTTCCAGGTGTTGCAGGAAACGGATTCGTTTCATCGTATTCGATAGAAGAAGGAGTTACATTGTTGGTGTTGTAAAATCTTAGTCCGTCAGGAAATAAGCTAGCTACAGAATCAAAAGGAATGGTTGCATCCTCATAATTACAGAACACGAAGTCTCTAATATTCCCAACGTTATTGCAGCTATCAACAACAAATTGTGCTGCGTCAATTTCCATGACAAGAGGGTCACTAATTGGTTCGCCCACACAAATACCAGAGGTTTCATATCCTTGAATAAATGGAAGGTCGAAACTTGAGCCAGAAACTGCACCAACACCAGTTGTGTGACCACCAGAAAGAATAACTTGTGGTGGACAATCTGGGTTTGTAAGGATTTGACAATTTTGAGTAACCACAAATTGAAAGGAGATTTCAGCAAGAACTGAATCGGAAAAACCTGCTGGCGGTAACGGTAAGGTACCAAAATCCCAGACGATCGATCCTGTTGGCCCTAGCAATGGGTCAAAATGCGCATCATTGGGTGAAGGTAAAGGCGTGAAGTTTACACTAGTAGATAAACTTCCACTTAAATAGTCCGTTGTATAAGGTAGTGGAAGGATTATTTCCAGATCATCTATTGCTTCAGTCCCTGGATTTGTGATCTGTAAGCTATATTCAATCGTGTCGCCAGGCTCAGCTGTAACCGTACCACTAGCAGGAACACCATTAATATATTCTGCTGAGATCAATGCTTCAACATCAGGGATATAAGCATCGACAGACATCGCAATACAAAAAATAATGTAAGTATCTTGAGTAGAACCATATCTAAAAGTTGTAGATGTTTGATTATTGGTAATAACCGTATTTCCTGTATTTGGGATATCAAACATGGCAATGTCCAAACCGGTATTGTTTTGTAAGGCCGGGTTTCTTGGATTCCCTCCAGTATTTACAGAACCATTGAAGAAGTTAGTGGTTGTATTTCCTGAGTGACTTAAAGTTATCCATGCATTATCTTGCCAGTTTCTAATTCTAAAGTAATCTCCAGAAATCCCGACATCTCCTTCACCAGCCATAAGACCCAATTTCATGTTTACCTGACCACTTTGAACGGTATGAAAACCTGAAACGGGAAGATCGTAATTTATCGTTGAATTCCCTTTTACATATGCATGACCATCAAAAATGGTTACATCTCTCCAATTCATTTTGGAATTCTCATAGACTATTATCATTCCCCATCCACCATAATAGCCAGTTGCACCACCATCGCCTTCCACTAGAGCAATATCGGCAGCGAAATACTCTCCAATTCCATTATTTTTTACGTAATCGGTAACTTCAACGTAGGCAGAGTACATATTACCATTTACACCATCTGGATAATAGATATTTCCTGGGTTTGCTTCAAAGAGAGTATATGAAGATTGTCCAGGACCTTTAAGTGAGATTTTTCTTTTGTTGAAAGTCTTCGAAACACCTGATTTTGTAACAGTAAATTCTTCTGGACTTGATGATGCATCACTGGATCTACCAGTCCAGTACAATCCTGCATAGACAATATTTGAACATTCGGGAATGGCACCATTTTCAGTAGAAAATTCAAGAGTAGCCGATGATGAGTTCCATGTATTGGGATCTGAATCAACATCAACGTAAATCATTACATTGTTGCTATTGTTGATATTGTTTCCATAGCTCTGTAGCGTCAGGTTTGTATTTCCTACCATGGTATAATCACCTCTAATATTATAGATCAATTTCGAAGGTGTATAACTAGAGCTTCTCTGTGTGAATGATTTGATGACCTGAGCATTCAACCCAGTTGAAAACAACCCTAAAACAAGAGTTATAATTGAGATTGGTTTTACTAAAATCCCCATAATAGTGATAATTTATTCTTCGGTTGAGAATCTATAAATTGTTGTGAAATCATTTGTGTTGTCTAAATTCAAAGACTGAATGAAGTTTTTTTTGCAGTTGGTATCTGTATTAATAGAACATGGGTCAAAGGAAAAATTTAGGTATAGGTATGAACCAGTAAAGGTTCTGATAGCTGTATTTACTATGCCAATATCATCCTCATTACTAACTTTTATCCAAATTAATTCGACACTACTAGTATTTCTTTGACAATACTTAATGGCTTTATCAATAGAAGTGACATCGGTGATAACTCTAGCAGGTTGGTCTACGATTTCGTTTTGAATTTCTTCATTATCCCTAAAATATTTACTAGGAACATTTCCCTTAAACAATTGATTTAAAGTCAAATTGGAATTAAATGATGAGTCGTTAGTTGCTAGAAATTGATCTAAGGAAATAAGATCATTTTTATTCTGACTGATTGATTTGAAAGAAATTAAAAAGAATGAAAGAAGAATTGCAATTGAGAAGCGATAATTACCCATAATAATAGTATATAGTGTCTGACTGCAAATGTAAATGACCTATTTCGCTCAAAATATGATGTACGTAGAACGACTATATGATAATTGTCATGTTTTTCAGGATATTACAAAACAAAAAAAGGGCTACTCATTGAGCAGCCCTTCCTAAAATTTAATGTGAATTCTTACAATTTAACTCTACAAAACCAGATGTTTTTCTCTTTCATATCTGATCCAAAGAAAACTTGTTCATTGTCGGAAATAGATAAAACAGGGAATTTTGCACTTACAAAGTAGGTCTGTTTTTTACCTATTCTTCCTAATACTAAAGGATCTCTCATTTGCTTGCTATTAGCATCAATACCTGTAAAAACAGGGAAATAATAGTAATAGGTTTGTTCAACTCCATTGTACTTGTAAACTTTGGCCATAGCCTCGTAGGTAAGCCAGTTTACACCATTTGATGTTTCAATGACGTCTTCCATTACTCGATACCCAGCCTTCGCTTTAAGTGTTACATTTCTGGTGTAATTGGCTACCAATTTTCCACTCTCGTCAAACTGTAAAGCTGAGTAATCACTTGGCACCCCTTTAGAGTCATTATAGTGTCCATATAATAGGACATTGTTGTTGGAAAGAATAGCTAAAGAGAAGCCGATTTTATCCGTTGGTTTTCCTGTGTAGTCCTGCGTTTTGCTATTTGAAGGAGGCATTCTTTTCACACTCTTAATAGCTTCAATATCACTTTCTGTGATGTATTTCACCTCTCCTTTTGAAACCTTCATTACTTGAAATGATTTCATTTTAGTAGATAATGATGAATACATGTGATACTTATCTTTCCCTAGCGCAGAAGGACCATATAGATACACATCTTTAGTCCCATCATCGTTCACAGCCCATGACATGTCCTCAATTTTCCAACCTGGTGACGGAACATCAACAGATTTTTGAACTTTAATATTAAGATCTTTATCAAATTCAACATAAGTAAAGTTTCCAGTATTAGGATCTGTTGGCACGTCACTTCCCTTCATTTCTCCTGGGGCAAAAACAACTACTCCTCCAGTAATTCCTTGAGCTTCTGGGTTCTCTGGATCAGGTTCACCAAATGCTTTTGAAAAAGCAACAGTTTGTCCGTATTGAAATGGGATTTTTGTTTCCGCTACTTTGTTCAGATCCCAATCATATTTGATAAGTCTTAAATCAGTCATTTGAGCACCCGCTTCTTTACTAACTAGTCCAGGAGCAACTCCAGCTACAATATAAAGGTCTCCTGTAATCTCATCTTCGAAATAAGCTTTAGCAAAATACTTATCACCATCTTCTGTTCTTGGTTTAACTTTGTCAAGGATCTTGGTTCTTTTATGATATCCCAATAATAACCAGTCATAATGATAGGAGATTTCTTTTTTCTTTAATACTAATGGCATTGCAGGATTCCAGTTAAGGGTTACAGCTTGTACACTGTAAAGTTCTCCCTTATAACTGAACCAGCTATATTTTGATTTCACTTTCTCTAGTTCTATCTCTTCATCATTTTTACTCAGGAAAGCGAAATCAGGAGAGAATTTGTATACAGAGAATTTGATTTTTTTATCGTTACTTTTTGTAACGTAATACAACACATAGTTTCCTTGACTATCAATTTCAACATTGGCCAAAGAACCACGTCTTGACTTTCCATCAAGAACATAAGTACTCTCTTTATCAATAGTTTGCGAATAAAGATTTGTGCTACAGACAGATAGACACAACATCAGGGTAAATAAGAATAGGTTTTTCATTTTTTATGATTTTTCACAAAAATAGAAAACGGCTTGAAAGTATAGCTACGTAATTTTTCGTATTTGTCCGAAATTCAATTTATTCACCAGGCCCAAGTACTTTTACCATACGATCGGCCATGTAATCAAAAAGATTATTCAAAGGCTTTTGAACCATCATTTTTAAGAAAGGATTAATGTCAGCATGACACACTAACTGTGCTCTTGTAGACCCTTCATCAGCTCCTAAATTGATATATAGGTCGAAGGAAAAAGGAGATCCTTCACCACTAACCACAAGAATTTTTGAAGTTGGCTCACTTTCGGAGTATTTCATGGAAAGTTTGTAAGTGTTTTGAATCTTAAACGAGCAATTTTGTTCATCACTTTTCCAGTCAGAGATTTTATCTTTTGGTAGCAACAATTGGTAATTGTTCAGATCCATCAAAAAATCAAAGCAAACTTTGTCATTTGCAGCAATTAACACTTCTTTACTTTCAATTCTCGTCATTTTTCTCAGTTTAGTTTTTCCATGAGTTGGGAGAGGTTCTCCACTCTTTCAATGTGTCTAGTTTATCTTCAGTGATATAATCAGAATCTACAGCTTCTTGAAGAAGCAATGCGTAATCGGATAATGTCATCAATTTACAATTGTAAGATTTAAAATTTTCAGTAGCCACTTCAAAACCATAGGTAAAGATCGCAGCCATACCTTTAACAACCGCACCAGCTTCTCTAAGAGCATCCACAGCAACTAATGAACTTTTTCCGCTTGACACCAAGTCTTCAATTACCACTACACTTTGGCCCTCTCGTAGGTCTCCTTCGATCTGGTTATTTAAACCATGCGATTTGGAAGATGCTCTCACGTAAACAAACGGAAGCCCCAATTCCTGAGCCACTAAAGCCCCTATTGCAATACCTCCTGTTGCAACACCGGCAATAACGTCTGGTTTCCCATACGTATCCAGTATCAAATCTACAAAGCGTTGTCTTAAATATGTTCTGATCTCTGGGTAAGACAGTGTCTTTCTATTGTCACAATAGATTGGTGATTTCCATCCAGATGCCCACGTAAAGGGCTCGTCCGGTTGTAGTTTAACTGCCTTGATTTTTAGCAAAAATTCTGCTACTTTTAACCCGCATTCCTCATCATAAACCATAGGCGCAAATGTACAAAGTTTTTATTTACAACAAGCCAATTTTCTTTTTGGAGACCAGTGAAGTTTCTGCTCTACCGAGAGGCACCAAAACATTTGTCTGCGAGAATGCGGAAGATAGAGAAAGTTTATTGTCGTTGCACAGAAATATGGATATTTCTAATCCGGTTTACGTGGTAAATGCTAATTTAAAGGAGTTGATGAAACTTTTTTTTCAAGGTCACAAAAAGATCGAAGCTGCTGGTGGGATAGTTGAAAATAACCAAAAGGAGATTCTTTTTATTGAGAGGCTGGGATATTGGGATTTACCTAAGGGTAAAGTTGAAAAAAATGAAGAATTAAAAGAAGCAGCCGTCAGGGAAATTGAAGAGGAATGCGGAATAGTGGGACCAGTAATCCAAAAGAAGCTGCTGAAGACTTTTCATACTTATTCAGCTAAGGGGAAAAAATATTTTAAAATAACCCATTGGTATCTCCTCAAATATGACGGAAATGATATTCTATTACCTCAGGAAGAAGAAGGTATTACCGAAGTTAGGTGGGTTGATCCTAGAAATATGATGGAGCAATTATCCAGAACTTACAATTCTATTCTTGATGTGCTCGATTTCTATATGCAGGAATGGGAAGATTAGGCTAATGATTTTGTCGTAGATTTATATGTTCGAAAGCCTTAATGTTTTCTAAATGAATGCCAAGAATGTCTTTTGGAGTTGATCTGAATGGGTCAATCCATTGATAATCGAATGGGAGAACAGTTTCTCCCTTGTAATTAATTACTCCATATCGTTCTTCCCTTTCTGCATTTTTTCGAAATAGTGTTGATACGATGAAGTATTCATTAGTGCTTTCGTTTATGGGATGAATAAAATGGTAGGTATAATGACCTATATCTCCAGTTAGAGTATTATAAATTTTAGATTCTATGCCAAGATGTAATTCTAACAAATAGGTTTTGTTCGAATCTGGAGATGTAATTTTTGTAATATTATCAAACGCGAAATAGGTCAAGTTTCTTCCTTTTCGATCGACCAGTGCGAACAACGAATCCCCCTTTGCAACGAAAAGATTTTTATTTACTTTTTCACAGATTTCAATATTAGTATTTTTTACCTTTAGGGGTGTGCCTATTCTTTTTAAATGAGATTGAAAGGTGTCAATATTTGGGGTGTATTTGTATTTTTCTACCGTAGATTCTAATTCAATCCAAGATTTAAAATAGATAAATTGAGTGGTGTCGTAGTTCCCTTTTGATGAAAGAAAATGGTTGCCAGTAGAGTCAACGAATAGGTTGTAAAAATTATTGTAATTTCTAATTGATTTGTATTTGGTAGGAATAATTTCTTTCCCAGTCAAATCAATTATCCCACAGTAGTCTAGATACTTCGTTCCCCGATCTGTTTTTTTTGGATAATTTTCATATACTAGAAAGTGCAATTGATCTATTAATTCAATGTAGGAATAATTAAATGGAATTAGGGTGTCTCCAGAGTATGAAATTACTCCTGCCCTACGTTGATGATATTGGTATGTCGCTTGAGGTTGAAATTGATATGTAACAAAACCAAATGGTAGCGGCCATAATGTATTATGAATAGGAGGAACGGTAGTATTGAAGTTATAATCTACTAAACCACTCAATTCGGCACCGTTTATACTATCTTCAACCCTTACAATATAATATGGAAATTCTTTGTTTTTGAAGTAGCCATAGTAATCTGAGTGCTTAGGTTCAATGTATTTATATGTTTCAGAGATTTCCCCTGTTCGTAGATCTAATAGTCGCCATGGATGATCTGGATGATCCCAGTCACTTTTGCCCGAGCTATAAATAGCGATTTGAGTGTATACGTAGTATCCCAAATTAAATACTAATTCTGTAACAATCCATCTTTTAGTTGACAAGTCATAGAAATAACTACTATCTCTAAAGTCAAAGTGAAGAAAACGATCGAAGCATATTTCAAGATCTAATTGTTCATCGTAGTTACAATGTTCGAATACCTCACCATCTATTGTTAAAAGTCCAATTTTAATTTGCCATCGTTCAAATATAGAATCATAGTAAGGAGCATGGCGATGACTCTGTGACAAAACATAACTAGGTAACAGGTATAAAAGGATTAAGAAAAAGCGCATTTCAACTTTTTCAAATAACTACCGTTTGTCACTTGGTTACGAAATTGATATCTACCTCATGTGCTTTAAATTGACTCCATAAAACGCAATAAATGCGCCTAATACGGCAACGCTAAAGATTACTCCAGGCCCCATGATAAAAGGACTGTATGTTAAATAAGGATAAACAAAGATGATTACATGAAGAGGAGCGTAAATGTAGAACCCTATTTTCTTCAATCGATACATCATGATCACTGCGAAAATGCTTAAAGCATAAGCGACAAAATTGAATAGGAATATTTTGTTAAAATTTGCGGCAAGCATATCCATTTGAGCTTGTTGAACCTTATCCATATCAAGATAAGCTTCTTTCATGATCGTGTTATAAAAGAAACTTTTCATCATTAACATAAGTCCGGTTGCAAAAACCATTAATCCACCCATGATCCAACTCAAAATACAGGCTACTGTTAAAAGACTTGTTCTTTCTTGTTTTTGGTTTGAATTCACATCAAACTCTAATACTTCATCATGATTTTCCATTGTGTGCATGTTTAACTAGCGGTATCAAAAATAGATAAAAAAGAAGTATAATATCGATTTCTTGCGATTACCTTTGCTCAAATGAAGGCTGAGATGACCCTAGCAGAAATTAGAAAGCAATTTCCTATCCTTGAACAACAGGTGAACGGTAAACCATTGATCTACTTTGATAATGGTGCTACCGCTCAAAAACCTCTTGCTGTAATCCATTCAATCGATGATTATTATCAAAAATACAACAGTAATATTCATCGAGGAGTTCATCATCTTAGTCAACTTGCAACTAACAGATACGAGGAAAGCCGGGATATTCTTCAGAAATTCGTTAATGCTAGGAAGAATTATGAAATCATTTTTACCGCAGGAACCACTGGCGGTATCAATCTGGTCGCAAGTAGTTTTGGTAAGAAATTTCTGGATAAAGGAGATGAGGTGATCATCTCAGCGATGGAACATCATAGCAATATAGTCCCTTGGCAAATGATATGCGAAGAAAGAGGAGCTAATCTTCGGGTAATTCCCATAAATGATAAAGGAGAGTTGATCTATGAGGAATATATTAAACTGCTATCTCATAGGACGAAGTTAGTTGCGATCACGCATATTTCAAATACGATGGGCACAATTAATCCGGTTCGAAAAATGATCGTGAATGCTCATGAAATCGGAGCAAAAGTGTTGATCGATGCTGCTCAATCTGTTCCCCACATGAAGTTGGATGTACAAGAATTGGATTGCGATTTTTTAGTGTTTTCTGCCCACAAAATGTTCGGTCCTACTGGTGTAGGAGTTCTATATGGAAAAGAAGAGCTTCTCAATGAAATGCCTCCGTATCAGGGAGGCGGTGACATGATTAAGGAAGTTACTTTTGAGAAGACAACCTATAATTGTTTACCTCATAAATTTGAGGCGGGCACACCGAATATAGCAGGAGGAATTGCAACTGCAGAGGCGGTGAAATTCATGAATGAAGTAGGATTCGATTTTATCGAGCATCAGGAGCATGAATTATTAACTTATGCTACCAAAAGACTTTCTGAAATTGAAGGGGTGAGAATTATCGGAACATCATCTAATAAAGCGAGTGTCATAAGCTTTGTAGTAGCTGGAACTCATCCTTTTGATGTAGGTACATTATTGGATCAAATGGGAATTGCTGTACGAACAGGGCATCATTGTACCCAGCCCTTAATGAACTTTTTCGGCATTCCAGGAACCATTAGAGCATCTTTCGCTTTTTATAACACAAAAGAAGAAGTGGATGTGTTCATTGCTGCTATAAAAAAAGCAATTATGATGCTGTCCTGATTAGTGCTTTCCAAATGCAGTAACTACTGCCTTCCCATTTCCGTTATCGATGGTAGAGTATTGAAATTTTATTTGCTGGATAACTCTCTTGTTTCCCGGTAAATCGAATGTTTTTGAATTGGAACCTTCCGGGAAATCCTTGTTAATCTCGAAATGTTGTATTTCACCATTCGCAAAAATAATGGTCATGGATTTCACATGAATCGGTGCCTTAGAAACGTGAAATTTTACCTTGGTAAATGCTCCTTCGTATGCTGTAACTAGCAAGTGATCCGTATCGGCTTTCATGTTTACGGTTTTACTTCCTAAATTATCCCATCCATTCTGATTTTTCGAAACCACTGGAGGTTTTGGAGCCACTGGAGGTTTTGGTGGATGAGGAGGGTGTTGACCAAATACTGGAACAAATAATAAAAACGCGAATAATAAAGTGAGCGATTGAAATAGTCCTTTCATGATATTGTAGTGTTGTGATTTAATGCTTAGACTAATGACCTGACAAAAGGTTTAATCTTCTCTGAATTATTCCAACATTTTAGCGTTGATACAAATAATCAAAGGTGATTTCAAGGCTACAGATAATTAGTTCCTTTGTATCATACCGTATTTATACAGTAATAAATTGAGTGCATTAAAGAAATTAGCGGGTCAAACGGCCATTTATGGAGCCAGTAGTATTCTTGCCAGACTATTGAACTTCTTGCTGACTCCTTTCTATGTAAAAGTCTTCAGCCCGGATCAATTTGGAATTATAACTGAACTTTATGCCTACGTTGCCTTCTTAATCGTATTCCTTACATTTGGAATGGAGACAGCTTTTTTTCGCTATGCGACCAAAGAAGGAGTAAATAAGGAAGACGCCTATAGAAACTCTTTGTATTCAGTTACTATGGTCGCTGGTGGATTTGTGTTGATTGCCATTCTTTTTTCTCAAACCATTGCGAATTGGTTAGTTTATCCAGATCATTCTGAATACGTGATTTGGTTTGCCTTGATCGTTGGATTGGATGCGTTGGCATCTATTCCTTTGGCTAGGCTTAGAAAGGAGGAAAAAGCCAAGCAATTTGCCATGATCAACATTGCCAACGTAGCGATCAATATTGGTTTGAATCTTTATTTTCTGTGGTATTGTAAAGGAAATTTAGCAGCTGGAAACACAAATTGGTTAATTGACCTTACCTACAATCCGAGCATAGGCGTAGGCTACGTGTTTATTTCAAACTTGGTTGCCAGTACTGCAAAATTCCTTATGCTGGGAGCTCAATTGAAATACAAAGGAAATTTTGATTGGGGTCTTTGGAAGGAGATGTTTAAATATGCCTATCCCATGTTATTTGTCGGTTTGGCTTTTATAATTAATGAGATGCTCGACAGAATGATGTTGAAGCCAATATTAACAGATACTTATCGAGCGGATGGAATGACATTTCAGATGGCGAATGAAGAAGCTCAAACTCAGCTGGGTATTTATGGTGGAAACTATAAAATTGCGATGATCATTTCCATGTTTCTACAAGCCTACCGATATGCAGCAGAACCTTTCTTTTTCAATCAGGAGAAGGAGAAGAATTCAAAAACGACCTATTCAAGGATCATGAATTACTTTGTGATCATCGTATCATTAATGTTTTTAGTGATATCGATGAACCTCCAGATCGTGAAACATTTTACACCGAATAGTATATATTGGGAAGGCTTGAGAGTGGTACCGATCCTACTTGGTGCCAATGTTCTTCTCGGGATTTACACGAATCAAAGCATCTGGTATAAACTCTCTCACAAGACCCAGTACGGAGCATTGATAAGTATTGTTGGAGCCATTATTACTATCTCGATCAACTTTATCTTTATCCCAATTAGTGGTTATATAGCAGCTGCTTGGGCAACATTTATTTGTTATGGAACAATGGTGCTCATTTCCTACTTTATGGGACAACGGTTTTATCCAATAAAATATAACCTACGAAAAATCGGACTTTATGTTTTCCTTGCATTTGGATTGTATTTAATTCGATGGCCGTTGAAGACTTATGAAGGTTTCAATATCCTACAATTCCTTTATAACAATGCTTTAATTGTGGGGTATCTTGCAATTATACTATTTTTGGATAAATCACTTTGGGAGATGATCTCCACCAAAATTTTAAAACGCAAATGAAAGTACAGATCGTAAACAACTCAAAACACGCTACTCCTCATTATGCAACTGAGCAGTCTGCAGGAATGGATCTTAGAGCAAATATTGAAAATCCAATTACCCTTAAACCGTTGGAGAGAAGTTTGATACCAACAGGATTGAGCATAGCATTACCAGATGGATATGAAGCTCAAGTACGTCCTAGAAGTGGATTGGCATATAAAAAAGGAATCACAGTACTTAATTCACCAGGAACAATTGATGCGGATTATAGAGGAGATATAGGAGTGATCCTGATCAATTTATCCAATGAGGACTTCGTTGTAGAAGATGGAGAAAGAATAGCACAATTAGTGGTAGCACCCTACACAAAAGTAAGTTGGAAGGAAGTTGTAGAATTAGATGAAACAGTTCGAGGTGAAGGTGGTTTCGGAAGTACAGGAAAGCAATAAAAAAGGAGACCCTTTCGAATCTCCTCTCTAACCAAACCAAGATGAAATAGTTACCAACTAATCTTCATCTATAACCATTACCTTTGTTTTAACCACAGGATGATCCATGTCATCACCTGAGTATTCAACATCCATGTCAACGTCCATATTTTCCATAGCGTTTTCTAACGCATTTTTCACCTTTTCTCTGGTCTCTTCATCAAGATCTTGAAGCTCGGGATCATTTAATATTTCGTCTATATCCAGTTCAATATTTACGCTGTGATCCATTTTTTTAACGATTACTTTTGATCCTTCAGGAGCATCTGAGCCATCTAGTTTTTCTTCTTTCAGGTATTTTTCAGCTTCGTCACCTGAGATAATTTCAGTTGTCGTTTTACCATCTTCTGTAGTAGTAATGGTCACAGTAGTTTCGCCATTAATTATTTCTGCTTTTACTTCTTTAGTAACAGCCATGCTTTCCGTGTTCTCTGATGTTTCTTCTTTCTCACAGGAAACTGCTAATAAAGCAACAGCAAGAAGGGTGTAGTTAACTTTCTTCATAATTCTTCGTGTTATTTGATTCATTGGCTAATGTAGATTGATAATCAGCTGGTAAATGTTAAAGAGGGGTTAAAAAGTGTTAACGCATCTTCTGAAATGAATCTCAACATTCCACTTTATCAATTAACTTTGCGTTGTGTTTAATACGACAGATAAAATAATCATTGCAGGTCCTTGTAGTGTGGAGACTGAAGAGCAGATGATGACCATTGCTAAAGGACTAAGGGCGGCTAATCTTACACTTCTTAGAGGTGGGATTTGGAAACCTCGTACACGTCCTAATTCTTTTGAAGGAGTAGGTGAGTTAGGATTGCCATGGTTAAAATCGGCCGGAGAACTTATTGGGGTGCCTGTGACTACTGAAGTGGCAAAAGGTGATCATGTTGAGATGGCTTTGAACGCTGGGGTAGATGTCTTGTGGATTGGAGCAAGAACAACGGTTAATCCATTTGCTGTGCAGGAAATTGCGGATGCACTAAAAGGAGTGGATATTCCAGTGATGGTAAAAAATCCGGTGAATCCTGATGTTGATCTCTGGATGGGAGCAATTGAAAGACTTTCTGCAGTAGGAATAAAAGATATTGCGGCAATACACAGAGGATTCTCAAGCTATGGTCAAAAAGTTTATAGGAATGTTCCTATGTGGGAGCTGCCTATTGAACTGAAGGTGAGAATGCCTGAGATCAAGATCATTTGTGACCCAAGTCATATATGTGGGAGAAGGGATTTATTAAAGGCAGTCGCCCAGAAATCATATGATCTGGATATGGATGGTCTGATGATCGAAACACATCATTTGCCTGATGAGGCTTGGAGCGATGCATCACAGCAAATCACACCAAGTGTTTTCAAGGAAATGATTAGTGAATTGATCATTAGAAAACCTGAAGCTCAAGACTTGAATCTATCGAAGAGTTTGGAAGTATTAAGAAGTCAGATAGATCAGATAGATCACGATCTGATTCAACTTTTGGCAACAAGAATGAAAACTGCCAGAGAAATTGGAGAATTTAAGAAGGAGAATGACATAACCATACTTCAGCTGGGAAGATGGAAGGAAATCCATGATGCCCGTAAAGCTTTGGGAGAAAATTTGGGATTAAGCGAAAAGTTTCTTGAGGTTTTTCTGAATGCACTTCATAAAGAAAGTATCAACCAGCAAAATGAAGTCATGAATATTTCTAGATCATTGGACAAGTAAATTACAACCTCTTGTGTCTGAATGATCAAATCTTCCCATGATCTTCAATTTCCCATTTTCATATCTTCCAAGGTCTTGAGTAGCGATAAATGCGCAACTATACACATTTGCTAGATCAATAACATTCACACCTCCTGTTTTTTCTTCACTTTCAACTAAACTCAGTGGGTCATTTGCTGCTCTAATTGCAATCTTCATCCATTTTGGCAATTCAAACCACTCATCTCCTTTGGAATAACCTTGCGATAGCAATTCCGTCATACCATATTCACTATGGATTCCAGAGACTTTGAAACCGGATTTAAGGATTTCATGTAATTCTGTTTTTGTCAACTCCTTTCTTCTGCCTTTCATCCCACCGGTTTCCATTACAACAAGATTTGGGAGATTAAACTTATGGGATCCTAGCAAATCTAAAAGGGCATAGGAGACTCCAATTAGTAGTACTTTTTTTCCCCCATTCGGTAGCTGACGTAGTGTTTTTTCTACTAGTTCAACATTTTGATAATACCCGCTTTTTTCATCTTTGGAGAGTTGAATCAATCTATCAACCATGTAGATTAGAGATGAATTACCTTGTTCCTGATAGGAAGGTAAAAGCGCGATAATCGTCCAGTCTTCCGGTTTGCCATAGAAGCGCTCAAACGTTGTAAGAAATGACTTTTCGTAAATTTGAACGTTATGTACGTAATGATGGCTCCTACCAGTTGCGGTAGTTCCACTGCTTAAAAACAATTTGGACTGTTTAATGTCTAGTTCATCCCAAATCACTTTTTTGGATTTAAAGAACTGAATAGGTAAAAATGGAATCTGGGAATAAGTCTTTATGTCTGAAGGTTCAATTTTAAGTAGATTGCAGTATTCACGATAGACATTAACTTTTTCATACTGCAAGCGAAATAATTCAAGGGCACATTCGTTAAATTCATGATCGTTTTTAATCTTGAATATGTCAGAAATTAAAGCTTCAGGATACATTCTTACCTTATTAATTAATAACTTTACGTTACAATGATCAAAAGTATCAAAATAACAACACTTTTAATCGGTTTAGTGGCCTTACTAGGTATGTCCAGTTGTCTTCGTCCGGTAAGCTATCCAGATGAACCGGAATTAACAGCGGTATCTTATGAGAAAATGGGAGATTCTCTATTGTTGTCTATTGAGTTTACAGATGGTGATGGTGACGTAGGGTTAAATGAAGGAGACACGCTATCTCCTTATAATCCGGGAAGTTTCTACCATTATAATCTGTATGTAGAATATTACGAAATGATGGAAGGACAATGGGTTAAGGGTAGATTGGATCCTGCTGGAAATAACTTTCCAACCGCAGATACAATCAACTTTCAATACCGCATCCAGAACTTGACGCCAATTGGTCAGAATAAAACATTAAAGGGGACGATCAACATTACAATAGAAGCTCCTTACTATAATCCAATTTCGAATCACAATGACTCTATTAAGTATCGTATTTCATTGATAGATCGAGCGCAAAACATTAGTAATCTGATCGAAACAGAATTGATCACAAGATGATTAAGACGCTATTAATATGGAGTTGGATAATGACTGGGATGTTGTTTATCCAAAGTTGTTCAAATCAAAATGTTCAGGGATCTAATTTCTCTCAGATTTATGGAACAAAGAATGTTACGATCACTCCTGACTATGTGTTGTATCATCAATCGAATGATGGATCCAGATTATATTTTCAGTTCAATAGCACACAAGTGCTCTATGCAAGAAAAGACAAATCACAACCATATCATTCCAGTGTCCGGATAAAATATGAAGCGTATGCTTTTGATAATAGAAAGGAATTGGTAGATAGCTCTTCTATTATGATATATGATACAGTTGAGAAGAAAAGCGCAAAGTTGATCAATGGAGAACTAGATTTGAAATTGAAAGCAGGAAAGAAGTATTATCTGCACGTTTATGCAACAGATCTAAACCGAAACAACACCTATGAAAAAACTCTAGTTGTAGATAAATTGAATGAAAATAGTGCTCAGTATTATCTGATCAAACGAAAATCTGATGGAGCCCTTTTTTATAACAATTTTACGATTGATCCGGTTGAAGTCATTATTCAATCTGAAGTAAACAGTGGAAAAAAACTATATGCGAACCAATATTTCAGAGGATTTCCAATTGCTTCACCTCCTTTTGCACATCCAGATCACAAACCATTCAATTATCAGCCTGATGAAAGGCATGTGGTTAATATTGGTGAAGATGGAACATTTGAATACCTTTTGCTTGATACTGGCTTTGTACATTTTGTGATGGATACCTCTCAGAAATCTGGGTTAACTGTATTTGGTTTTGAGAACAATTATCCTAAGATTCAGAATGTTTTCGGAATGGTTCCTCCTCTGAGATTTATTAGTTCTAACAGTGAGTTTGACAACCTCAATAATGCTGAGGATACTAAGAAAGCAGTAGATGTTTTCTGGTTAGCCAAAGCAGGAGATGAGGATCGAGGAAGAGAGGTGATTAAGCGTTATTATAATCGTGTTCAAGATGCGAATGATAACTTTACATCCTATGTGGAAGGTTGGAAAACGGATAGAGGGATGGTGAGTATTATCTATGGTACGCCAAAATCTGTTCGTGTGCAAAGAGATGAGGAAATCTGGTACTATGGAGAGGAAACCAATTCATTCACGCTTCAGTTTACCTTTGTCAAGGTTGATAATCCTTTTACGGAAAACGATTTTAAATTACTACGTGCCACATCCTATAAATCGAGCTGGTATCGAGCTGTTGATGTATGGAGAAGTGGGAGAGCCTATTGGGCGCAATATTAAATAATAATGAGAGAAAATAATAGAGTTTATACCAAGAAAGAAGACGAGAATCTGATTTATGGTACCCGTGCGGTGATAGAGGCATTGGATGCTGGGAGAATGCTGAATAGAGTATTTATTCAAAATGGTGTTGAGGGAGAAATTTTCAAGGAGTTGAGGAATAAAATGAAGGAGCATGAAATCGTCTTTCAGATGGTTCCAGTGCAGAAATTGAATCGATTAACTCAGAATAATCACCAGGGAGTGGTAGCTTATGCTTCACCTATTGAATATCAAAGTCTTGATGACATAATTACAAGAGTTGTTGAAAAAGGCGAAGTTCCCTTGATCTTCATTCTAGATCGAGTTACAGATGTTCGAAATATGGGCTCTATAGCTAGATCTGCTGAATGTCATGGGGTTCATGCGATTGTGATCCCTTCAAGAGGAAACGCAGGTGTTACTGCAGATGCTATAAAGACTTCAGCAGGAGCATTGAATAAAATTCCAGTTTGTAGGGAAAACCACTTGAAGGATGCGATTCTTATTTGTAAACAACATGGAATAAAAGTAGTTTCTTGTACAGAGAAGACGGAGAACCTGATTTACGATGTTGATCTTAAAGGGGCTTTAGCGATTATAATGGGAAGCGAGGAGGATGGAGTTTCTAAAGAGTATTTGAAAGTATCGGACGAGAAAGTGAAAATACCTATGGAAGGAACAATTGCATCATTGAATGTGGCTGTTTCAGCAGGGATAGTGATGTATGAAGTTAACAGACAAAGAAATATTTAATGAAAGTACTTTATAACGTAACGGTTAACATTGATGAGGAGGTTCATGACGAATGGTTGAAATGGATGAAGGAAGTCCACATTCCAGATGTAATGAATACTGGATATTTTTTGGAAAACAGAATCCTAAAAATTTTAGCTGAATCAGAGGGAGGTGTTTCGTATGCAATACAATATTTGTGTAATAGCATGAGTGATCTGGAAGAGTATCAGGACAAACATGCTCCGCGTTTACAAAAGGAACATACCGATAAGTACGAAGGGAAATTTGTTGCCTTTAGAACTTTGTTGGAAGTAGTTCACCAACACGATTAAAATATGACAATACAAGAAAAGGGACAGGAAGTTGTTGAAGAATTCGAATTGTTCGATGACTGGATGGAGAAATACGAACACATCATTGAGCTTGGAAAGGATTTGCCAATAATCGAAGATCAATACAAAACGGATGATAACTTGATCAAAGGTTGTCAGAGTAAGGTTTGGGTCTGGGCTGAGTTCAATAACGGGCGAATTAATTTTACAGCAGACAGTGAAGCAATTATTACGAAAGGAATCATTGCATTATTGGTACGTGTTTTGAATAATTCTGCTCCTGAAGAAGTCTTGAAGGCAGATTTTGAGTTTATTAAAACGATTGGACTGCAGGATCATTTATCTCCGACCAGAGCTAATGGTTTGTTAGGAATGATCAAGCGATTAAAAGAACTGGCTTTACAAAACTGTGAATAAGGAGGAACAACATATATATAACCTAATCAAGGAAATTCCCGATCCGGAAATTCCGGTTTTAACGATTGTAGACCTAGGTGTTATTCGTAAAGTGAGTGTGAATGATGAGGTCGTGATCACCATTACACCTACCTATACCGGATGTCCAGCCATGAATCAGTTTGAGGACGACATTCTAAAAACTCTAACGGAAAACGGCATCAAAAATGCAAGAATTGAAACGCAATATGAACCTGCCTGGACTACGGATTGGATGAGTGATGAGGCAAAGCAGAAATTACAGGATTATGGAATTGCACCGCCTCAGGAAAAAACTTCGGACAAGAATTATATCATTGGAAAAGAAAAGAAAAGAGTGATATGTCCTCAATGTAAATCAGAAGATACTAAAATGATCAGTCAATTCGGGTCCACCGCATGTAAGGCTCTATATCAATGTAATGTTTGTAAAGAACCTTTCGACTATTTCAAATGTATTTGATTTGAGACAAATCCTATCATATATTTTATGTCTGTTCTCATTCGTTTCTTATACACAGAAACCAACATCAATAGTCGACTTGTCGGATGATATGAGAGAAACCTCGGGTTTGATTTTTATTGACGGTGCTTTTTACACATTTAATGATTCGGGCGGGGAAGCAGAATTGTATCAAATGGATACAATTTCAGGAAAAGTTTCTCAGACGATTAAAGTGGAAGGAGCGAAGAATAAAGACTGGGAAGCAGTAACCACAGATGATTCGTATATCTACATTGGAGATATAGGGAATAACTCGGGAAAAAGAAAGGATCTGGTGATCTATAAGTGTCCTATTCAGGGATTGAAAGAAGGAAAGCTGACATCTGAAAAGATAATGATCTCCTACGAGGACCAAAAAGTCTTTGACAATGAACCTCATAATCACGAATATGATGGAGAAGGGTTGTTTATGATGAATGGCAAACTATATCTAATCTCCAAAAACTGGTCATACAATGAATCAAAAATTTATGAGGTGCCAACTATTCCCGGTGCGTATAAGCTGGATGTCAAAACAAGAATCGGGGTTTATGGCAAAGTAACTGATGCCTATTTTAATAGTGTTGATGAGAATCTTTATCTGATTGGATATGGAGAGAATCGCTTCATTACTTGCATCAAAGATTTCAACGGAATTGAGATAAATGAGGAAGTTACAATACCGATCACAACTATTAATGGATTACAAACAGAAGGAATATGTGTAGTTGGAGATTTGATATACTATACAAGTGAAGAAGTAAAGGTGTTTAAAGCTTTATTGGGCAGATTTAGTAAGAAGGATTTTGAAGGATCTGTAGAGATTAAACTCAATCAAAATAGACTTAAATTTAACGCCACCAATAAAATGTCTTCCGTCAAAGTTGAAGATCAAAATGGAGAAATACTTTCAAGATTTAAGAACATCAACAATAAATCTAAGATTCTGGAATTGGAAGATTTAGAAAATGTAAACCAACTATTCATCCACGTTGAAATGAAGAATGGTGTTATTTTTAACAAAATGATCAGTCTTTAGAGCTGTAGAAATTAAAACCAAGCCCAAAAGATATTCGCCATTCATTTAGTGAAAGTGCTGTAGGATAATTTTCTGTAAGCGTGCCCATCATATATTTCACATTAGCAAATACGTTAAACCATTTGATGAAATGATATCTAACGCCTGCATTCAAGGCAATAAGTGGAACTACACTATATTTTCCTGCCACAGGTCTTGAGCCTGAACGATCTATTGCTGAAACCAAACTCACTGCTGGCATAAGCCCTACATGAGGGTCAAATGGACCATCTTTTAAAAAGTGATAATTTGGACCAAATACAATCGTACTATTTTCTGCCATAAGTGTCTGCTGTTCCTGAGCTCCAACATACCAATAGGCCTCGCCATTAATTGAAACTCTCGGTTCCGGATAGAAATAAGCAAAACCATGCACGTAAAGATTCATGTCAGGATTGTTTTTCTGAAAACCTGTCGTGATGGTTGCGGATCCTCCCGTAAGATGTTTTCGCGTAATAAGATCTTGGGAAAGAAGCCTGGTTGAACTCGAGACCAATAAGAATAATATGATCAGTTTCTTCCCCATAGTTTCCCAATTTTATAGTTCATACTAAGCGTTACAAGTATATGGCCTTCCAGATCCACACCGCTATTTTTACTGAGTGTAACGTGATGGTGATCGTGACCATCATCGTCAATTTCAGCAGCAATATCGCTTCCTAAATGGATCATATATTGAACTTTCGAAGAAAAGTCTAATCTCGGAGTAAGATTGAATGAAATTCCTGTTCCAAACTGAACTGCTGAACTCCATCGTTCTAAGAAATTATCTGTTCCAATCTCGTTTACGAATGTGTGGTCAAAACAATGTCCGACTTCAAAAAATGGCTGTAATAATTTTTCTGAAGTTGAGTTGTTTTTCAGATAATAATAAAATACTGACCAGCCAATATGAAGATCTTTTCTACCAACTATTCCTTCAGCATCCGATGAAATATAATCCAAATACCATTCCGTGTTCACTCGGTTGGATAGTTGTATTCTGAATTGTCCTCCAGCACCTGTTCCAACTCCACTTCCGTAATGATTAAACAAACTTATCGTAGATCTTGATCCAAGAGAAAACATACCGGCTGAGCTCAGTTCCTGCGTATTTCCATTGATCAAAATGCCAATTGAGAATACTAAAAAGAGAAGTGCTTTCTTCATAGCAAAAGTGTTAAGTATGTTAGGGTGACAACCAATTCACGGAAGGGTTGCATAAAATATGGCTAAATATTATTCAACCGTAACAGATTTTGCCAAGTTTCTTGGTTGATCCACATTACAGCCTCTCATCACAGCGATATGATAACTCAGTAGCTGAAAAGGTATAGTTGCAATCAATGGAACTAATAAATCATCAGTCTTGGGAATCTCAATCACATGATCAGCTATTCCGCTTACTACTTTATCACCTTTTGTAACGATAGCAATCACCTTTCCTTTTCGTGCTTTAACCTCTTGGATGTTACTTACAACTTTTTCATAACTAGCATCATTGGTAGCAATTACAAAAGTAGGCATGGCTTCATCGATCAAAGCAATAGGCCCATGCTTCATTTCTGCTGCTGGATATCCTTCTGCATGTATATATGAAATCTCTTTCAGCTTTAATGCGCCTTCTAATGCAACCGGAAAGTTAATTCCTCTTCCTAGGTACAACGCATTCGGTGCATCTTTGTAGATATCAGCAATATGCTGAATCTTTGCATCACTCTTCAAGACACTCTCCACCTTATCTGGAATGTTATTTAGATCCAATAAAAGACGAGTAAATCTTTCGTCAGAAATGGTTCCTTTTTCTCTTCCGATCATCAAGGCCATCAGGGTAAGAACCGTTACTTGAGCTGTAAATGCTTTTGTGGAAGCAACTCCAATTTCAGGACCAGCGTGAGTGTAACTTCCGCAATGACTTGCACGTGAAATAGAACTTCCAACCACATTGCAAACACCTACGATTAGCGCTCCTTTAGATTTCGCCAATTCGATTGCAGCAAGTGTATCAGCCGTTTCTCCAGATTGGGAAATTGCAATGACTACATCGCCTTCGTTAATAATTGGATTTCTATATCTGAATTCAGAAGCATATTCCACTTCAACAGGAGTTCTAGCTAATTCTTCAAATAAGTACTCACCAACCAAACCAGCATGCCAAGAAGTACCACAAGCCACAAAAATGATCCTGTTTGCATTAACAATCTGTTCCTTATACTGCCTGATTCCTCCCAAAGCCACCATTTGATCCTCCAAATTGATTCTTCCACGCATACAGTCATGGATAG
Organism: Flavobacteriales bacterium; assembly: GCA_020635565.1. Taxonomy (GTDB): domain Bacteria; phylum Bacteroidota; class Bacteroidia; order Flavobacteriales_D; family Parvicellaceae; genus Parvicella. The sequence goes on from JACJZN010000007.1 coordinate 340,783, forward strand.
ATCTAGGTTGCTCATAGATCTCCTTCAGCATAAAATGCTCATACCCCCCTTTTTCTATTGCTTCCAATTGGAGTTCTAGTTCCTGAACATATGGAGTGATTTCCTGATTTTTAATTGTTTTGAGTTTTAAACCTTCTTTAAGGTTGATCTTAGCGATCTCACCATCTTCTAGATAAACAACATTTTTTGTATATTCTACAATAGGTGTCGCATCAGATGCACAGAAATATTCATTTTTACCAATACCGATCACAAGTGGTGAACTTTTTCTAGCTGCGATCAATTCAAGAGGATTGTCTTTTGATATGACCACAATAGCATAAGCGCCAATGACTTCATTTAAAGCAATACGGACAGCGGTGAATAATGAGCAGTTCTGCTTGTCGATAATATCTTCGATCAAATGCATTAATACTTCAGTATCCGTCTCACTATGAAAAACATGACCTCTCTTGATCAACTCTTCCTTTAAAATGGCATAATTCTCTATGATTCCGTTGTGAACCAAAGCGTACTTTCCGTTACCAGAAGGGTGCGGATGCGCATTGACGTCATTCGGTTCTCCATGGGTTGCCCATCTTGTGTGACCAATCCCGATGTTTCCCGAAATGTTCTGATCTTGAGCATAAGCTTCTAATTCAGCAACTTTACCTTGTTTTTTATACAGATTTAAATCTCCATCACAGTTTAACGCGATACCTGCACTGTCATACCCTCTGTACTCAAGTCTTTGCAATCCCTTTATAATGATTGGATATGCTTCTCTATGTCCTATATATGCTACAATCCCACACATGATTATTCGTATTTACTATAAGTTACAACTACTTTTGGTTTGTCTTTTAATATGGTCTCCGGGCCATTGAACACAACTCTGTTTGCACTAACACCATTTCCTGTAGAGAGAATAGTTAGCGGTCCTGCTGTGATCTCTCCACTAATTAACTGATTATAATAACGTGTGATGTTAAAAGTATATGAACTTTCATCATCGTCAAAATTTCCCCCTGGGCTATCGCTATAATCAGGAATGAAGCTGATTGTACCATCTTCATTCTCCATTACCAGATAAAAAATATCAGAAGGATAATATGGATCACCTGGATAGTATTGAATAGGTAGTACTAATTCAGCTTTATTAATAACTACATCGCCACTATCTAAAATATTAATAAGGTAGGGAATGTCAATTTTTGCTCTAACTCCTCCCATGGTCTGGGAAAAGAAAAGTTCCTGTCCTAATGTCGAGTCAATTAGAATTTGTTCAACCATCGTTCCGGTATAATCCTGTTGAAAGTTGGTGAATCTTGCGCAACTCGAATTGATATTGAAGTCAAACTCTAACGTATCATGCTCCGATGAATTCCCAAGGGTATCCCTGTAGTAGAGGGTTATTTTTGAATCCGTACTTTCAAGATCCAAATAAAGAATACCTCCTTCTCCTGCAGACTGACTGGTGTTTTTAACCTTAATATGCAGTCCTTTAAACCAGTCGATAAATTCACCATCACCATCATTCCCATCTAGTACGCCAGTTCCGCTTTGATCAACGATGGGTTGAGCAAAATTTGTCAAACTTAATGGGATTGAAAGAAGAGTTCCGTTTGGAGTTATCGATCCCATTCCTGATTCCACAAGATCTACTGCGTCCGTGTTCAATGTTGAATTGGAATAGTAAGAAGAGTCTTCAAAGAAATCTTCAGTTACCTGATACACTTCAAAAGTCTGTTCATCAAGGTAGCCATAAAAACCTGTTATATCCAGATACAGAACAGCACTATCCAAAACAATATCTGACAATGTTCCACCATCTGGCGTAAAATCTACTGCTCCTTCTAGTCTGATATGAGTGTAAATACTTGCTTCCGCTTTTCCCAATTGCGGATCTACATAGCTTCCGAGTAAGTTACCTGAAGAAAGTTCATCAGTTACGATAGAATCAGAAACCACAGAATAGGTGATTAGAGAGAAAGTATCAATGTAACTTAATCCTACCAGATCCTCATCAGGATGTAGTCCTAAACCAAGTTCGTTGTCCTTTTTGGTGCAACTCGATAAAAGGATACCTGTAATAAAAAAACTAGCGGAAAGCATTACTGCGATCCGCTTAGAAAAAGATTTGTTGTTTCTCATTAGATTATCAATCGGCCATAACTTCATTCAACTCCAAAACATCGTTGTAAAACTCCTGATGTTGTTCGATCAGTGTCCCCTCTGATTGATATGCTAACGTTGGTTTACCTAATTTATTTGCGTAAGCGATAATTTCTTCATGCACATCTGCTGTTCCAAGACCAAAGGCATCAGAATGTTGAATCGCAAGTTTGTTTAGATTAAGAACCGTTCCTTCTTTAACTACCTCAGTTAGATCTTCAGAAATATCATCGAAAGAAAGTCGCTTTACAATATTATTATCTAACTTTTCCTTAACCTCAGAATTGTAGCTAGTGTACATAATCTTAGCTTGATTAAAGTGAGGATCTTGAGCATACATAGTTCTCAAATAAAGAGGTGTAAATCCAGTCATCCATCCATTACAATGGATAAGATCCGGGCTCCAACCTAGTTTTTTTACTGTTTCCAAGACTCCTCTACTGAAGAACAATGCTCGGTCTGCGTTATCGCTACTGAATGTTTTTGCATCCTTTTCGTGAAAGACCTCCTTTCTACGGAAGAATTCATCGTTGTCAATAAAGTAAACCTGCATTCTAGCCTGTGGTATAGAAGCTACCTTGATAATAAGTGGGTGATCTGAATCGTTGATAATTAAATTCATCCCCGAAAGTCGGATAACTTCATGTAGTTGATGTCTTCTTTCATTAATTACTCCGAATCTCGGCATGAAGACACGAATTTCTCTCCCGCTTTCTTGAGTTCCATGTGCTAAAGTTTTAACCAATTCAGCAAATGATCTACCTTCCATGAAGGGGTCAATTGCTTGGGTAATAAACAGAACTTTTGTTTTATCCATATTTCACTATTTACTTTTCAGATGCAAAAATATAAAAAAAAAATCGTTTTTTCCTACAATTACAGTAGTTTTGCCCCAATTTGTAGAGTCTATGAAAGTCTTCAAAACTCAGGAAACTCTAAGGAAAGAGCTGGAAAAATACACTGGAAAAACAATTGGTTTTGTTCCTACAATGGGAGCACTACATAGGGGACATACCTCACTTCTATTAAAAGCAAAGACGTCATGTGATGTTGTGGTCAGCAGTATTTTTGTGAATCCGACACAATTTAATGATCCAAAAGATTTTCAAAATTATCCAATACAAATAGAAGAGGATATTAAAAAACTGGAAGAAGTTGGATGCGATATTTTGTATTTACCGGATAATGTGTCTGACGTTTACATGAACGAAACCGATTTTCAAGTTGATCTTGGAGTTCTTGATAAAGTAATGGAGGGGACCAACCGCCCAGGACATTTTAAAGGTGTGATGAGAGTGGTGAAACTTCTGTTTGAGATCGTAAAACCGACACATTCATTTTTTGGATTGAAGGATTATCAACAATATTTGATCGTAAAGGAGATGGTTTCGCAATTGAACTTGGGCATTCAAATAGTGGGTTGTGAAACGGTCAGAGAAGCAGATGGTTTAGCTATGAGTTCGAGAAACTTGTTGTTATCTTTCAGTGAAAGACAGGTTGCGACCACGTTAATCAAAACGCTTGAATACTGTCGTGAGCACTATACGGGCTCTGGAATTGGAGATTTAGAAAAGAGATGCTTATCTATGATGAGTCAATATGGAGAGCCAGAGTATTTTGTTATAAGAAGAGCGGATAATCTGCAGGAGGTTGATGCTGATTATAGAGGAGAGGTAAGGGCTTTTGTTGTATGTAGAATTGGAAAGGTTAGATTAATTGATAACCTTCGAATAAATTAAACAAGAGAGACAATGTTGATTCAAATGTTTAAAGGAAAAATTCATCGTGCTACGGTTACGCAGGCAGATCTGAATTATATAGGTAGTATTACCATTGATGAGGATTTGATGGACGCAGCACATATGATTGAAGGAGAAAGAGTGCAGATAGTCAACATCAACAATGGTGAACGTCTGGAAACATATACAATAAAGGGAAAAAGAGGAAGTGGAGTTATCTGTTTAAATGGTGCTGCTGCCAGAAAAGTGGCTGTAGGAGATAAAGTGATTATTATTGGTTATGCCTGGATGGATGAACAAGAAGCAAAAACCTATAAACCTGGCATTGCTTTCCCTGATGATAATAATCTGTTGAAGTAATCGTTTTGGGTAGGTGAAAAAAATTCTTCTTACAATACTTAAGATCGGCCTACCTGTACTTCTAGGGGTCTATATTTCTTGGTACTTCTGGACCAGTTTTGATGAGACTCAGAAGGAGGAGTTCATTGATGTTTTTAGTAGAGCAAATTATTTTTGGGTGTTTCTGGCATTGGCAATAGGTTTTATGAGTCATCTTAGCCGTGCTATTCGATGGAAATATGCTCTGAAACCAATGGGTTATGAGCCCAGTACTTTCAGTACGTATAATGCTGTAATGATCGGTTATATTGCTAATATTTTGGTTCCGAGAATGGGAGAAGCCAGTCGTGCCGGAGTATTACGTGCTACAGACGATGTGCCTTTTGATAAAAGTTTCGGGTCAATTGTTGCTGAAAGAGTTATTGATGTTATTTGTCTTGGAATAATTTCAGGAGGTGCGTTGCTATTTAATTTGGATAAAATTGATGATTTGATAGGGCTTAAAAGTGTTATCAATCAGGCTAAGGAAGAAGAAAGTGTTAGCCAAACTCCCTGGTTGCTATATTCCATTGGAGGAATATTTATTCTTGGAATAATTGGAGGGTTATTCATATGGTTCAAAGTACCCTCACTAAAGGAAAAGATTGTCGGATTTTTAAAAGGTTTAAAGGAAGGTTTGATCTCGATTTTCAAGATGGAAGATAGAATCCCATACCTGTTACATACCCTTAATATTTGGGTATGTTATGTAGCTATGTTCTGGGTTGTGTTTTATGCGCTTCCTTTTACAGCCGAATTATCGGTTCAGGCCATTATGGCTGGATTTGTAGCAGGAACAATTGGGTTTATTATTGTTCAGGGAGGTATTGGAACCTATCCACTAATGGTTGGAGCAATTGTTACCTTTTTTAGAGCCCCTGAGGTTATTGCAGCTGGAGAGATTCAAGGAGAAGATGTCGGGTTTGGCGCATTGGTATGGGCTTCTCAAACGGTTCTAATTGTGGTTCTTGGATTGATTTCACTAATTTTAGTCCAGAGAAAGAAAAAGAAATTAAAGGCGGTCGCCTAAATACTAAAACTAACTTCATTATGTACGGAAAACTTAAAGACGAATTAGCTGCTGAACTGGAGCAAATAAAAAATGATGGACTTTATAAGTCCGAAAGGATCATTACCACACCAATGGGAGCAGAGGTTAAGGTTAGTACAGGAGAGGAAGTGATCATCATGTGTGCTAATAATTACTTAGGATTGTCGTCTCATCCAAGAGTAATAGACGGAGCGAAAAATGCCTTGGATACTCATGGTTATGGGATGTCTTCTGTTAGATTTATTTGTGGAACACAGGATATTCACAAGGAATTGGAGAGGAAGATATCAGATTTCCTAGGAATGGAAGATACGATCCTTTACGCAGCGGCTTTTGACGCTAATGGGGGTGTATTTGAACCTCTTTTTGGCGCAGAAGATGCAATCATTTCTGATGAGTTGAATCATGCTTCGATCATTGATGGAGTTAGATTGTGTAAAGCTGCCAGATACAGATATAAGAACAGTGACATGGCTGATCTTGAGGAGCAATTGAAGAAAGCTCAGGCGCAGCGAAACAGAATTATTGTAACAGATGGTGTTTTCTCAATGGATGGATACGTAGCAAAGTTGGATCAGATCTGCGACTTGGCCGAGAAGTATAATGCCTTGGTTATGGTCGATGATTCGCACGCGACAGGATTTATTGGAAAAACAGGAAAAGGAACACACGAACATTGTGGTGTGATGGGTAGAGTAGATATTATTACCTCAACTTTAGGTAAAGCGCTGGGTGGAGCTATGGGCGGATTTACTTCCGGAAAAAAGGAGATCATAGATATGTTGCGTCAGCGATCTAGACCCTATTTGTTTTCTAACTCGCTTGCGCCAGCAATTGTAGGTGCAGCTTCTGAAGTTTTTGACATGTTGAGCTCTACTACGGAGTTAAGAGACAAACTGGAAAGCAATGTTAACTACTTCAAGGAGGGAATCAAAAAGATAGGTTTGGAGATCAGAGATGGTGATTCTGCGATCGTTCCTGTGATGTTGTACGATGCAAAATTAGCTCAGACTTTCGCAAACAAACTATTGGAAGAAGGAATTTATGCGATTGGGTTCTTCTATCCGGTTGTGCCTAAAGAGTTAGCCAGAATAAGAGTACAATTATCTGCGGCTCATGAAAAAGAGCATTTGGACAAAGCACTAGCTGCATTTGAGAAAATTGGAAAAGAATTGGGGGTGATTTAGTTCCTGATCGTGAGAAATTGATTTTCGTATTTACTAAGGATGAAAACCTTAGTTTCAGTTTTAATTTATTCAATGACTTCAAATAACTCAGAAATCCAGTTAATTGTATCCAATTCGGCAATGGAATTAAATACTGATCTACAGCTGAAAGTATTTAAGCAGATCGAAAAAGATGCCAACATGATCGGTGAGGAGTATGTAGTTGATGAAACTCAAAACTTATTAAGCTGGTGGAATCAACTCTTGGAATTTTTAACAGAATTAATTGAATTTGGAGATGTTCGTAATCTCTTGTATCGAATTGATGTTTCTGAAGTAAAGATTCGTCAAATTGGAACCCTAACGATTCAGGATATCGGTATCTTGGTAGTGAAAAGAGAATTGGAGAAGGTTTTGCTTCGCGAAAAATACAGTTAATGTTATCGACCAGGAGATGGCTACAATATTTATTGATTTCTAGTTTTTTCATGACTGGGATGAGTTCGTGTATCAGTTTAAGATACACTGATTATGGTAGACCATTTGATTTTTTAAAATCAAAAAATCAATTCTATAAATCCCAAAAGTCTACTGCGGATACCTGTAATCTTGCAAAGGAAGAATTTGATGAGGATAAAGGTGATGTTCATGTAAATGTTCCAGAAATTGAATCAAATATTGAGACAGAAGAACTTAAAATCACTCATGAAAAGGTAGCGGATATTTCTTCTGGTTATGTGAAAATATCAGATCTACCAATCTCAAATAAAAGTCCAGGTTCGACAGGAGTTTTTGAGGAATCTTTAACGATTTTAAATACAACAAATTCCAATAGCAGATCGAACATTCAAATTAGAGCTAATTACACTCCATGGCCCCCAGAGTGGTGGACCAATATGTGGTCAAATTTCTGGAAATGGGTACTTAAATGGTTGTTGATATTGATTGCATTTTTAGTTGTTTTGGCGCTGGTGATATGGGGGATCTATGCTTTGATTGCATTAATTGCAAATCCAACGGTTGCAGGTATTGTCGTCTTCTGTATTGTGATGCTCCTCTCCATGTTGATCAAGTTCAATTAATTTTGCCTTTTTCAAAGGCCCCTGAACTAAATAATTTCTACATTTGTTACTCATATTAGATAAACAACTAAATGGATAAGTTTTCATACATGTCGAATGGTGATGTGAATGCCATCGAAGAGTTATATAATCAATATTTAGCCGATGTGAATTCTGTGGATGAAGGGTGGAGAACATTCTTTGAAGGATTTGAATTTGCAAGAAAGAATTTTGACCTAGAGGCTGGAGGAGCAATTCCTGAAAATGTTCAAAAGGAATTTAGAGTGATTAATCTGATTAACGGATATCGTTCAAGAGGACATTTATTTACTCATACGAATCCGGTAAGAGAAAGGAGAAAATATACGCCAACACTTGAAATAGAGAATTTTGGACTTGAAAATTCGGATTTGAATGTAGTGTTTCAGGCGGGTAATGAAGTTGGTATCGGACCAGCTACTTTGAAGGAAATTATTGACCATCTGGAGGAAACATATTGCCAATCGATTGGAATTGAATATATGTATATCAGAGAGCCTCAAAGAGTTGACTGGATTCGTAACAAAATTGAATTAAAAAACAGACCAATTCTTTCAAAGGAAGCGAAGAAACATGTGCTTCATAAGTTAAATCAAGCTAGTGTATTCGAACAGTTTTTACATAAAAAGTTTGTCGGTCAAAAAAGATTCTCGTTAGAGGGAGGAGAAGCTATTATTCCAGCTTTAGATGCTGTTATTGAAAGGGCTGCAGATCATGGTGTGAAAGAGTTTGTAATGGGAATGGCGCATAGAGGTCGATTGAATGTATTGGCAAATATTTTCAATAAAACCTATGCGGCTATTTTTTCTGAGTTTGAAGGGAAGGAATATGAGGATACATTATTCGATGGAGATGTTAAATATCACCTAGGTTATAGTGTTGAAGCTAAAACCGATGGAGGTAAGTCAATTAAGATGACCTTAGCTCCTAATCCATCTCATTTGGAAACAGTAAATCCTGTGGTAGAAGGAATTTCGAGATCAAAAATTGATCATAAACTTAATGGAAATGAAAAGGAAATCGTTCCTATTTTGATTCACGGTGATGCAGCGATTGCAGGTCAAGGAATAGTATATGAAGTGGTTCAAATGGCGCAGTTGGATGGTTATCGTACTGGGGGTACAATTCATATTGTAATCAATAACCAGGTTGGATTTACAACTAACTATCTTGATGCTAGATCATCAACTTACTGTACAGATGTAGCTAAAACAACTTTATGTCCTGTATTCCATGTAAATGGGGATGACGTTGAAGCTGTAGTTCAAACGATGCAGATCGCATTGGAATATCGTCAGGAATTCGGAAGAGATGTTTTCGTAGATCTGTTATGTTATAGAAAATATGGACATAACGAAGGTGATGAGCCGAAATTCACGCAACCTAAGTTGTACAAATTAATTGCAAAACACCCAAGTCCTAGAGAAATATACTTGAATCAATTAGTTAGTGAAGGAGTGATCAGCACTGCTGAAGGAGAGAACATGGAGAAAGTGTTTGACGATATGCTTCAGGAAAGATTGGAGGAAGCTAAGCAAATTGAGAAAGCAAAGATCACAGATTTCTTGGCTGAGTTATGGCAAGGATTCAGACCAGCGAAAGAAGCTGATTTTGATCAATCACCAGAGACAGGAGTTGATAAGAAAGTATTACTTGAATTAGCTGAAAAAATTACTCGTCTACCGGAAGGAAAGAATTACTTCAGAAAAATTGAGAAGTTATTTCATGATAGAAGAGCAATGGTGGAAGGTGATAACCTTGACTGGGGAATGGGAGAATTACTGGCTTATGCGTCATTATTGAATGAAGGACACCCCGTTAGACTTTCTGGTCAGGATGTGGAGAGAGGAACTTTCTCACATAGACATGCAGTTGTAAAAACAGAAGATACAGAGGAAGAAGTAATTCCGCTGAATTTGATCTCAGATAAGCAAGCAAAGTTAGATATCTATAACTCACTTCTTTCTGAATACGGAGTATTGGGATTTGATTATGGTTATGCATTTGCAACTCCTAATGGTCTAACCATATGGGAAGCTCAGTTTGGTGATTTTAACAACGGAGCCCAGATCATGATGGATCAGTACATTTCCGCAGCAGAAGACAAGTGGCATACTCAAAATGGTATTGTACTTCTTTTACCACACGGTTATGAAGGACAAGGTTCTGAGCACTCTTCAGGTAGAATGGAGAGGTTCCTTCAACTTTGTGGAGATTTGAACTGGCAAATTACAAACTGTACTACTCCTGCTAACTTCTTCCACTTATTGAGAAGGCAATTGAAGAGAGATTTCAGAAAACCACTGGTGGTATTCACACCTAAGAAGTTGTTGAGATATCCTAAAGCTGTTTCTACAATGGATGAACTGGCAAATGGAAGATTCCAGGAGGTTATTGATGATACATCAGTGAATGTAGCTAACGTAGATACGGTGATTCTTTGTACAGGTAAATTCTACTATGATATTCTGGAAAGAAAAGAAGAAACAGGTGCAGGTGATAATATTGCAGTAGTAAGAGTTGAGCAGTTATATCCTGTTCCTCAAAAGCAACTGGATGCAATCGTGGCAAAATACGGAGCAGATAAAAAATATATTTGGGCACAGGAAGAGCCAGAGAACATGGGAGCCTGGTCACATATGTTGAGAAAGTATAGAACTGTTCATTTGGATGTGTTGTCGAGAAGAGAGTCTGCAAGCCCTGCTGCTGGATCGCCCAAAGTACATGCAAACAGACATAATGCAATTCTTGATGCAATAATGTCTCACTCAAAAGAAAAAGTAAGCTAATTAAACAAACATTTTAGATAGATATCATGTCAATATTAGAAATGAAAGTTCCCTCTCCGGGAGAATCAATATCAGAAGTAGAAATCGCAGAATGGTTAGTGTCTGACGGAGACTACGTATTTAAGGATCAAGCAATTGCTGAAGTAGATTCGGATAAGGCAACATTAGAGTTACCTGCTGAAGAGTCAGGTATTATTACTTTAAAGGCAGATGTTGGTGATGCGGTTGCAGTGGGAGCTGTGGTTTGTTTGATCGATACATCTGCTGAACCACCAGCAGAACTTCCAGAAGATAAGGTAGCAGAGGTTAAGAAAGAGGAAGTAGTTCCTTCACCAACTCCGGCTAAAACTGAAGCTCCTGCAAAGGAAGTAAAAAAGGAATCGTATGCTTCTGGTACACCTTCTATTGCAGCTGCTAAAGTAGCTTCAGAGAATGGAGTGCCTGTACAAAAAATTCAGGGAACAGGTAAGGATGGTAGAATCACTAAGCAGGATGTATTAGCAGCGATGGCTGGTGGATTTGAGGCAGCTTCTGCTCAAGGATGGGGAGGAACGAGAGAAACTACTTCTAATAAGATGTCTATGCTTCGTAGAAAGATCGCTTCTCGATTGGTTTCAGTGAAGAATGAAACAGCGATGTTGACTACTTTCAATGAGGTGGATATGAAGCCAATCATGGATCTTAGAAACAGATACAAGGACAAGTTTAAAGAGGTTCATGGAGTGAACTTAGGTTTTATGTCTTTCTTTACTAAAGCTTGTACAGAAGCATTGAATCTTTATCCACAAGTAAACTCAATGATTGAGGATGATCACATGATCTCTCACAATTATGCTGACATAGGAATTGCGGTAAGTTCACCAAAAGGATTAATGGTTCCTGTTGTGAGAAATGCTGAGCAAATGTCATTGTTTGAAATTGAAGCTGAAATAAAAAGATTGGCGATTAAAGCCAGAGATGGCAAGATTGCAATAGAAGAAATGACTGGTGGAACGTTTACGATCACTAACGGTGGTGTTTTTGGAAGTATGTTAAGTACTCCAATTATCAATCCTCCTCAATCTGCTATCTTAGGAATGCACAATATCGTTGAAAGACCGGTAGCAATTGACGGAAAAGTAGAGATCAGACCGATTATGTACCTAGCACTATCTTATGATCACAGAATCATCGATGGTAAAGAATCAGTTTCGTTCCTAGTTAAGGTTAAAGAGATGTTGGAGAATCCGGTTAAAATGGTGTTTGGAGGAAAGGACCCAGAAGAAGTGTTGTTGAATCTGTAAGAACCTATAAGTTTTATAAAATTAAGCCGGTTTCTTTGATAAGGAATCGGCTTTTTATCATAAATATAGACTTCAATATTTCTATTGTGGGTCTTTAACCTCCTAGAAGTTAAACTGATTATCAGTATAAAAGCCAAGATCATCAGTGATGAGATAGAGTAGTGTAACGGTATCATCACCTTTATGAATAGCAGAGTAGATACCCATGTCAACATACGATTTTTTGCCAAAACAAGGGCCGCAAGAAATGAATAAGATTAGCGCTTTGTTTTTGAATAAAGTGAATTCCATTTTTGCTTTGGTGTGATTGTAATACAGTATTACTTCGTAGGGAAAGAATCTTTGTTTCTTTAGTAAATCTTGTCCTGCTATTGGGTGATCTATTAGAGAAATAGACTTAAATGAATTGTCTCCAAGTATGAGTGACATAAGATCATTAAAACGAATAAAGAATCGATTAAATACTTCAAGCGGTGATTCTGCAATAATTGGGTATTCAAAGGAACTAAAGCCCTTATACTTCTTAAGTGATTTCTTAATTTCAGGAGAATAGGGATGTGTTTTTGATGCGAATATCTGCTCGATTTGCTTAGTAATGTTTTCAGCATTCTCCTCTTCAATGGGCTCAAAAAATTCAATGGTTATTCCTTGGCTCCATGATGGACCATGTCTCTGATGAATCTCAACCATTTTAGTTTCTCCATTAAAGAGTCTTGTCCAAAATGTATGACTATTTGAGGCCATGTGAGAGAATGATTTGTGATCTACATCTCTTTGGAAAATACTAAGTTTATATTGCTCATTTTCAACTTTAGTACTTTTTGTTGTGGTGGTAGGGCATAGATCTTCAGACATTCGATCAATTATGTTTACATCTACCTTTTCATCCTTGGCAATATTTGATCTAGAGTTGTCTAATTCTGGTAAAAAAGAATGAAAAATGGCAGTTGCATTGGAAGAGAGAAGATCAAAAAAATCCTGGTTTTTCAACTCAACCAGAGCGAATGAAGTATAGAAAGGCTTGGTAGGAGAGATAATTCTTGATTTACTAAATTTATTCCATTCGTAAAAATGTGCAACAGGTTGGATTATTTTATTTAATCCATGAATGATGCTGATAATAAGTTGATTATCAAAGTATTTAGCGAAGTGGAAATCAACTACAGCACAATTTTTAGCATGAGCTGAAGGATCAGTAAAATGAATATAAAAACAAAAAATGCAGGTGTCCTTGAAATAAATTGAAGTATCAAATCTTTCATCAATTTGTCGATTACCATATCCTTTGTGTTGATCAATGGCATAGAGAGTTTCTGCCCTTAAATTGCTGTAATTTACCCTTAACCATGTATTGTCAGATTGAGGACAATTTGGAGGCATTAATCCATCAACAGACTTATATTCTGTTTTGGTTTCTTTAAGAACTTCTATCTCATCCTTTTTAAAGCTGGAATTAATTAAAAATAATATGTCTTTATAGTGTTGCTCAAAACCTTTGAATAGTTCAGCAAGAGACTCGACTTCTATTTCATATTGTATTTTATTCGGAGGTAGTTTCATTCTCACATTAAATCGGCTGAATGTTTTCAGATTTTTGAAATTTTGATCTATAAATCGATCTAATCCGATCACTAATTAGAATGATCGTTATTAAACAGGAAGGTACAATAATGAATGTAAGTGGAACCATTTGTCTGGTCTCTTCTATTATCCCTGTGATCAAGTGAGGAAGGATAAAAAGGGGTAAGCTCAGATAACTTCGCTGCAAGAATTTCGGAAGAAGAAATATAGCTAAAAGAGGCAGGAACCAGTAAAAATGTAGAAAGTCATATAGCTTATTAATATTGTCTATATTTTCCTCCCAATGCCACGCTCCTCCCAGATGAGGCTGATTTCTATTTATATAGCGAATGATCCCGACTGCTGTAAATGCGGGAATACTTAACGCTATTGTTTTTACCGCAATTTTCCAATTACTTAGAATGTCCTTTGTGCTGAAGTTGTAAAAGAAGTAAGTAGCCGGAAGAAACAGAATGGTTTCATTGTTGATACCACCTATCGTCAATATAATCATGAAGGCGATTGGTTTATTGTCTCGTATTGCCCAAATTCCCCCCAGAAAAGTCAAAGCAAGGAGAGCAGAACTTTCCTGTAAATCATTGGCGAAAGTGGAGTTTTGCAGTATCCACACAAATATTACGCAAATGGAAGCGCCCCAAATTGTAAACCATTTTTCCAAAAATAGATAAAAAGCAAATAGCATGGCCCAGACAAAAATCAATCGCTGAAGCATATACGCTTTGATCACAGAAATCTCGAAAGTGCGTATAAAAAATTCTGGAATATAAAACTGTAGGAGTCTTGATTGTTCATTGTTGGTATATTCAAAATTCATCAACAATTCATGGTTATGCTCTAGAATTCCATTGTTCCATGCGGGTGTGACCTCTAGCTTAAGATGTAGGCTTATATAGCTGAGAACAAAAGTAATTATGAAAACCAGGCATATTAAGAGCCAGCGCTTTTTTTTAGAATCAAGGACAGTCATTGATCAGATTATAAACTCATCATTGCTTTGAATTTAACTGCTTGTCGTCTTGAAATTTCAATTTTACGGTCATCATCTAAGGTGATTTGTAAACCACCGTTGAACCAGTTTTCAATATGAGTTACATTAGTAAGGTTTACAATATATTTTCGATTTGCTCTAAAAAATAATCGCTGATCCAGTTTGGTTTCAAGATTATTGAGCGACTTTAAAACCAAAGGTTTATAAGTCCTGAAATAGATCCGTACATAATTTCCCTCTGATTCAAATAGTTTGATCTCCTCGAGTTTTATAAACCAACATTTTTCACCATCCTTGATAAAGATTTGATCATCACCTGATAACGTTTTTCGTTCAAGACTATCAGTATCTATTTCTTCATTTTCAGATTTGATTTTTTCTATTGTTTCTTTCAGTCTTGATGGATCAACCGGTTTCACGAGATAATCTGAAGCATTGACTTCAAATGCTTTGATTGCATAGTCATTGTAAGCGGTAACGAATACAATGGCAGGTGTCCTATCAATTTGTTCGATAACATCAAAACCGTTTAATTCAGGCATCTCAATATCCATGAATACGAGATCGGGTTTCTTCTCATTAATAAAGGAAATGGCTTCTTTTCCATTGGTACATTCTCCAATGATTTCAATTTCCGGAAACTCTTCTAACAGTTTTGTCAACTCTTTTCTTGCGAGTCTCTCATCATCTACTATTACTGCCTTCATATTAATATGTTTAATTGGTTAGCGGTATTTTTACCTGTGTCAATACTTTACCTTGATGATTTCCTATATTGAAGCTAGCTCTGCTACCATAGATTATTTCTAGCCTCTTACGTGCATTTTCAAGACCTATTCCACTATTTGTTCCAATGGATGGATTGTACTCACCTACGTTGAGGATATTAATGACACAATGAGTTTGATCTTGGGTAATTTCCAATGAAACCAATCCTCCTTCTGTTTTTTTACTGATCCCATGTTTGATCGCATTCTCAATCAAAGTTTGGATCAATAAAGGTGGTAGATTGATTTGTAAAAGATTGGTATCAATTTTTTCAGAATAGTCCAGTCGCTCTTCAAATCGGATTTTTTCCAGAGCAAGGTAATCATTGACGATCTGCAATTCTTCCTTTAACGTAATTAATTCTTTTTTCCCAAATTGAAGCGTGTTTCGCAGTAAGTTGGATAGTTGAGTAATCGATCTTTTTGCCAGCTCAGGATCATCATCCACCAGTGCACGGATACTATTCATTGCATTGAACATGAAATGTGGCTTTAGCTGATTCTTCAAATTCAGCAATTCACTTTCTTTTTGAGAGGACTCTAGCTGTAGATTTTTTACTTCTTGCTTCCTAGATTTATCAAAGAAGTGAAATGAGAAATAGAATACACTCCAAATGGTGCTGAATACGAAAAGGCTGAAGATCCCATTGAGGACATCTGCATTTGTATAAGGTTTTTCTCCAAAAGAATAATCTACAGCCATGTTCAGTGATAAAAGGATCACCGCCATAACTAGAGAGCCAAGTATGATCAAGGGAATGACACGGTTCAATTTTAAATCAAGCCATTTCATTTTGATCATGGTAAGTCTGTAAAGATGCGTGGAAAGAATGATCAGAATTAAAAAAGCAATGCTCTCACCAAAATTCTTTGCTGGAGGAATGTTACCTTTTTCCAAATATTGAACAATTAGGGAAATCGATAAAACAGATCCCCAACCAAGTATTTGCAATGTCCAGTATAGCCACTTCTTATTTGTCATGATATCGAAGATAAAAAGATTGTATACTTGACCATCCTGTCATTTTACCAGAGGTAGAAATATCGTATAAACCTGCATTTGGACTAGATGAGGGCAATTATTCCTTTAAAAATGTAGAGGAATATGTTTCCAAACCATGGTCAGATATGCGAATCACATAAACCCCTTTAGGAAGTTCAGAAACGTTGACTTTATTAGACCAATAGTTCGTTTCTGTCACTTTTTGACCAATTGAATTAAAGATGGTAAGAGTAAGATGTGGATCAAAAGGCTTTCCCAAATTAATATTTAACCAATCAGTTACTGGGTTGGGATATACCTTCCACTCAATTGCAGTATTCTCCTCAATCTTAACAGGTGATTTCCTCCACCCAAATGTGTATTCACCTTTCTTTAAATTGTCAAAATTTACATATGCTCTTCCATCAGTTGCTGAACCAATTGTCTGAATAGTAATGTTATCGACAGCACTCCATAGAGAACCCGAATTTTCTCTGTAAAGTAACACGATAGAGTCTTCATGAAATCCTGGTAACGAGACTAACAGCGGATCAAGTTCAGTGCTGATACCTGATTTACCGGTTAGGTATACTCTACCTGTAGCATGAAAACCATCTGCCCATATTCCATCCACCTTCCAAAATCTTTCTTCGCTTATATAGTAAGCAAATTCATTCTCTGGTTCTTTGAATGGATCCGGAGCTACCCAGTAATGTTCAATTCTGACTAAACTGCTATCAGGTGCGTTATCCGTTACAAATCGGAACATCGAATAGCTTAGATCTTTCGTTCCGGTGCCAGTTATAACAACATTTTCTCCAGTTACAGCCTCGCTAAGTTTGTCTTGTCCATTCAGGTAGATCATTTCTGGATCAAATGAGATAGTAAGTGTGGTGCTTGTAAACTCGCCATCTGCGACTATATGTAAAGTGGTATCTTCCCAGTTTGAACTAACAAAAGTAACTTCTAAAGGAACATTGGAAGAAACGTGGTTTGTTCCTTTTTGTTTTTGATGAATGTATAGATCGATGTCGAAATTTGATCCATTTGGTGATACAATTGATGAGTCAATTATAAATCCAGGAAAACCAGCATTAAAAACCCAGTCATTGAAGAAGTCCGTAACATCAACATTGGTGTTTGCATTGAGGTGATCACGAAAATCATATGCATCCACATCTTTAAAGGCATTGTCATTCAGGAAAGATTGAAGTCCGCTAAAGAATTCAGCATCACCCATATAAGCTCTAAGATTGTGTGCTACATCAGCCCCTTTGTTGTAAGAATGATCTCCATAAGTAATTGCATGTGGAACTCCTGATATCGCGAAATATCCACTATCCCTAACATGGGCATTGAGCAAAACATCTTTATGGTTCATCTTTATGTCATCTATATAAGAAGAATATCCATAGACCTTTTCTAGAAAGATTCGTTCCGAATAGCTAGCCAACCCTTCATTGATCCACATGTCACCATCCGTTCTGCAGGTAACGAGATTACCCCACCAGTGATGAGAAAGTTCATGTGCCATTAATGTTTCATAAGATAGAGATCCATCAGCGGTTGTTCTTGGATAGGCAATACTTGTTGCATGTTCCATAGCTCCTGAGTTAAATGGAACAAGATGAAATCCTACTTTGTCCCACATATACTCACCATAGTGTTCCTCAAATCCTTCCACCGCATTTCCAAGGTTAATGAAGGAAGCTTTAAAGTTTGTCGTGTCACCAGGAACAGCGATCAAATACATAGGAATATCCTCTCCTGTAAGATTGCTATGATAGTTTTGGTTAACATGTGTGTATTCTCCTACCGCAACACAGGCCAAATAGGTAGGAATTTCCTGATTTAATTTCCAGGTGCGTTCATAAGTTGCCCCATGATCAACCTCATTTTCGATCAAGCCATTCGCATAACCTCTCAGGTTACTTGGAGTTAGTAAGGTGATGTTATAAGTGGCCCGCTCAACAAAATTATCAAAACAGGGGTGCCACACACGTCCATAATTATGTGGATCAGCGCCAAATCCAACTCCCAGGTTATACGCATAAGCTCCCTGAAAATAAAATCCACCCCAACCGCTTGGATCTCCTTGCGGCTGACCATGATAGTATACAACAATAGTATTAGTATCACCGATATTCATCGCGTTGATAAATTCAGTAATGATTAGTGTATCATTGTAAGAAAAACTGAGGTCGGTTCCTTGCTGTTGAATGGAATCAACAGACAATTGTAGTAGATCTAAACTGATAGAATGGATGTTGTTCTGCAGTGGAGTAAATTTAATCTGACAGTTTCCACTTATTTCTTGGCTTCCTACATTATTAAAATCTAGTGATATCGTGTAGTTAATAATATTGATAGTGTCACTTCGAAGATTATCGATACTTCCGGTTTTCGCAAGTAAATGATTATGATTACACCTCTTTGAAGTAGCAGTTTGGCAGTACAAGGTGGAGGTAACTAATGAAAAAATGGCGATTGCCAGAATATTAATGGCTTTCATAAAAAGTGATTTTCTAATAGACCTTTAAAGGTACACAAACTTCAAATAGATTCTTGGAATGCTACTAAAATTAGATAATCAATGTTTAGATAGAAAATTGAGTTTTTTATAATATTATTGTATTCCTATCGTAATAGATTTAGATTCTATAATTGGATTATCTTATGAAGCCATCTAATGAACTTTTTGATCTGATCAAATCGCTAAGCAAGTCTGAAAAGCGTTTTTTTAAGCTAACTTCCTCTCTACAAAGTGGGGATAAAAACTATCTAAAAATATTTGATTTTATTGATAAGCAGGAGGAGTACGATGAAGAGGAATTAAAGGATTTCTATAAGGGCGAAAAGTTTATTAGTCACCTTCCATCAGAAAAAAATCATTTGTACAAATTGATTTTAAAGAGTTTACGTGGATTCCATTCAGATAATTCTGTAAGCGCTATTCTTAAAGAGGAGATCAAGAATGTAGAATTACTCTATAAGAAATCTTTATACAAGGAATGCCGGAAATTTTTGGTAAGAGCCAAAAAACTGGCTGAAGAGAATGAGAAGTTCTATTACTGGTTTGAGTTGATTTCATGGGAAAAATTATTAATCGAAGAGGATTACGAACAGGGTAATTTTACCTATGATCTGGACAAATTGATTCAGGAAGAATTGGATGTTATCGCCAAACTCAGAAATCTGGCGGAATATCAAATGATCTACTCTAGAATCAACTATATATTCAGACGAGGGGGATTTGTAACAAAACCAGAAGATATTTCTGCTGTGGATGAAATAGCGAACCATCATTTGATCAAAGGTAAGAATACAGCGTTATCAAGTAGAGCAGCATCTATATGTTATTACATTCAGGGGTTATGTAATGCAACTAAAAGGGATTATGACACGGCTTTGGAGAAGTTTAATAGAACAAAGTTTATTTTGGATCATAACCCAAAAATTAAGACTTCTTTGGCGAAACGTTATGTAAGAACACTCCATAATCTCATTCTTGCAAATATCAGTCTGAGGAACTATGATAAAGCAGAACAATTGATTCGAGAGTTGGAGACATTGCATCAAACGAAAGGTTTTGGAACCTATGATGTAAAGGTTAAAATCTTTACCTGCGTCTACAATTCAAAAATTATGGTTTCTTACAGGAAGGGGTCATTTCAGTCTACACTGAAGATCGTTGATGAGATGGTAGAAGGCTTAAACCATTATGGTGATAAGCTACCCAAGGAGCAAGTACTTTTATTCAGTTATCACATTGCTTACGTATATTTTGGATCCGGATTATATAGAGAAGCTTTAAAGTGGGTGAATACGATTTTGAATGATAACGAGCAAAAATTGAGACAGGATATCTATAGCTATTCAAGAATCTTTAATTTGATATTACATTATGAATTAGGAAATTATGATTTGCTTGAATACTTGATGAAGTCGACTACAAGAAAGATTAAGAAGAGTTCTCATTCTGAGGAAGTGGAATTGTCAATCATTAGGTTGTTGAAGAAAGTGATTAGACAGGGCGCAAAGGCTAGATTGGAATCATTTCATGAGTTCAGTGAGGAACTGGAAGGACTTTTCATGAAAGAAGATCAGAAAGTAATTCTTGATTACTTTAATGTTGCCGCATGGACTGAAAGTAAAGTTCAAAACATCTCATTCGAAGAAGCCGTTCAGAAATTAATGTAAAAAAAAGACCGACTGAAAAGTCGGTCTTAAATGAATAAGGATTGGATTATTCAACAATTTCATCAAGTGCTTTATGAAGTTCTGCACCTCGTAAATTTTTAGCTATGATTACTCCGTTACCATCAATTAATACATTAGTTGGTATCGAGTTAATTTGATATTTTTTAGCTGCCTCATTTCCCCATTTTTTAAAATCACATACATGATATTTCCATTTCAAATTGTCTTTATCAATGGCTTTAACCCATGCATCTTTAAAAGAATCTAAAGAAACGCTAAATACTTCAAATCCCTTACCAGACTTGAATTTCTCATTTCGATACTTATCGTATGCTTCAACAACATTTGGATTTTCATAACGACATGGCCCGCACCAGCTAGCCCAGAAATCGATTAGAACTACTTTACCTCTTAAAGAATACAAAGAGAGTTCTTTACCATCTACTCCGCCCATTTTTATATCTGGTGCTATGTCCCCAATTTTGATACCAACCTCTTTTCCTTGGATAGTTTTCAGCCATGCTTTTATTGACCAGAATTGCTTCTCAGGAGGCCAATTAAAACTACTACTCAGAATTACTATACTAAGAAGTGGAATAAATAATCGTCTTAACTTTTGCATTTTACTATTGAATTTAGGTGTGGATTACACAAAAACTGTTCCACAAATAAACTATATTCTTCTTATATCTGCACCTAAGTTATTTAATCTTAATTCAATATTTTCGTATCCACGATCAATTTGTTCGATATTGTGAATAAGTGATTTTCCTTCAGCTGATAAAGCAGCGATCAATAGTGAAACCCCTGCTCGGATATCAGGAGAGGTCATAGTTATCCCTCGAAGTTTAGTTTTTCGTTCCAGACCAATCACGGTTGCTCTGTGAGGATCACACAAGATGATCTGTGCTCCCATATCAATTAATTTATCCACGAAGAATAAACGGCTTTCAAACATTTTTTGATGGATAAGAACACTACCTCTTGCTTGTGTAGCGGTAACCAGAACAATACTAAGTAAGTCAGGCGTAAACCCCGGCCACGGAGCATCTGCGATGGTCATAATGGATCCGTCAATGAATGATTCGATCTCATATAAATCTTGCTCTGGAATATGGAGATCATCACCAATAAGTTCCATTTGGATCCCTAGTCTTTTGAAAATATCTGGGATAATACCAAGATTTTCATAGGAAACATCTTTTATCGTGATATTAGACTGGGTCATTGCGGCTAAGCCTATGAAACTTCCAATCTCGATCATATCTGGAAGGATTCGATGTTCACATCCTCCAAGTTTTTCTACACCTTCAATGATTAGAAGGTTAGATCCAATACCTGAAATCTTCGCCCCCATGCTGTTGAGCATTTTACACAACTGTTGAAGGTAAGGTTCACATGCGGCATTATAGATGGTGGTTTTTCCTTCAGCGAGAACTGCTGCCATAACGATATTTGCAGTTCCGGTAACAGAAGCTTCATCCAAAAGCATATAAGCTCCTTTTAATTTGTTTCCAGGTGCTTCTGCTTTGAAAAAGTTCGTATCCGAGTCATAGGTGAATTCCGCTCCTAATCTTTCAAAACCGATAAAGTGTGTGTCTAGCCTTCTTCTTCCAATTTTATCTCCACCTGGTTTTGGAATATATCCTTTCCCAAATCGTGCCAATAATGGACCTACGATCATAATAGATCCTCTAAGACTTGCTCCTTTTTGCTTGAACTCATCCGTAAGCATGTAATCCACATCAATGCTGTCCGCAAGAAAACTGTATTTTCCTTTATCTAGCTTTTGAACTTTTACACCAAGAGCTTGGAGTAGATTGATCAGTTTATTGACATCTACAATATCCGGAATATTTGAGATTATTACCTCCTGATCCGTTAATAGAACAGTGTTAAGAACCTGGAGTGCTTCGTTTTTTGCTCCCTGAGGGGTTAAATTACCTTTTAGTTTATTGCCCCCATATACTTCAAATGAACCCATTTATATCTTTATTTATAAATTAACAAACCTAATCGACCGTTAAGTTATAGAATAAAGCAGGGTGCTACTTTTAACAAAATAATTTCTATCAAAAATAGAATGTTTGTAACCGAAGAGCTGTGGATTATTTATTGTTCTTTCTTCGTTTGTTCTTCCTTTTTATAGAAGTGTTTGGACGTTTTATATTCTTAAGAATATCTGTAGTATCCGTCAACATTTCCTCAGAAATGGTCAGTTTACCGTTTGACATTTCACTCAGATTTTTAACGATTACAGCATTGTCCACTGCATCTTTATTCCAAATAAGGTAGGATGCCTTTAACATGTTTGCAAGACGTTTGATCAAGACATTTTTTTCTTCACCATCTTCCATTTTAGAAGCTGCTTCGATCCAATCTTCAGCAATGCGTCCGTAGTGACCATATCTAATTTTTCGTTGAGGATAATCAACAAGATCAGGTTTTGATGTGAAACTTTCTTTCGTAGGAACCGGATACGGAGAATCCACGTCTAATTCGAAGTTTGACATTACGAAAAGATGGGCCCAAAGTTTGTGGTTAAAATCCTCTACATCTCGCAGGTGAGGATTTAGTTGTCCCATCACCTTAATGATTGCTTGCGCGCATCTATTTCTTTCTTCTTTATTTTCAATACTTAAAGCTACTCCGATCATGTTTTGAACATTACGACCATATTCAGGAATGACCATGTCATCTCTCTGAGTATTATAGCTTATGTTTTCTAATCCCTCCATGTAATTCAAATAGGTTGTCAAAGGTAGTGAATATTATGTTTACTATTATTTCCAAATAGTTATAGAAAAAAAAGGCAGTTCATCGAACTGCCTTTTCAATAAGTGGGCTCTCAGGGGCTCGAACCCTGGACCCCCTGATTATGAGTCAGGTGCTCTAACCAGCTGAGCTAAGAGCCCTTTCAAGAAATTTCTTGAAAAAGAGGGTG
Organism: Flavobacteriales bacterium; assembly: GCA_020635565.1. GTDB lineage: Bacteria > Bacteroidota > Bacteroidia > Flavobacteriales_D > Parvicellaceae > Parvicella. The sequence goes on from JACJZN010000007.1 coordinate 363,905, forward strand.
CAATTTTACATATTTGCGTTGAATTACGCAATAAAAAAAGTAAATGGTTGATTTAGATGGGATCAAAAATATCGTTTTTGACTTAGGAGGAGTGATTTTGAATATTGATTATCACCTCACTAGTAAAGCTTTTGAGGAGCTTGGAGTAAGGTCTTTTGATGATATTTATTCGCAAAGAAATCAAACGAATCTTTTTGATCTCTTGGAAACAGGAAAGATAGGTTCAGAGAAATTTGTTCAGGAACTAACAACTTATGTCCCCAAAGCATCCGAGAATGAGATAATAGATGCCTGGAATGCTATGTTGATGGATCTTCCGGCTAATAGAATTGAATTATTAATGAAACTGAAGGATAATTACAGGATATTTCTGTTAAGTAACACAAATGAAATCCACGAAAATGCTTTCAGGAAGACTATTCTCAGTTCTTATGGAAAAGATGTGTTTGAGGAGATATTCGAAAAGGTATATTTATCCCATCGCATTGGTCTTAGAAAACCAAATGGCGATTGCTTCCAATTTGTCTTGGATTCCAATGAGCTAAAACCTTCAGAAACACTGTTCATTGATGATTCAAGGCAGCATATCGAAGGCGCAAAAAATTTAAAGATGCGTACTTATCTTCTAGATAAAGGGCAGGAAATTTCTACTTTATTTCCTGGCAGATTTCAATAAGAACTCCATTGGTAGATTTCGGGTGTAGAAAAGCGATCATCATATTATCAGCTCCTTTTTTGGGAGTTTTATGAATCATCTCAAACCCTTCTTTCTGAAGTCTTTCTATCTCTTGATCAATGTCTTCTACGTTGAATGCGATATGATGGATTCCTTCCCCTTTCTTTTCAATGAATTTAGCAATTGGACTTTCTGCATGTGTTGCTTGTAAAAGTTCAATTTTACTTTCTCCTATTTTGAAAAAAGAAGTGATTACTCCTTCACTTTCTACGCTTTCTTCTTTATAGGGTGTTGTATTTAAAAGCTTGGAAAACAATTCATTGGATGCACTTATGTCTTTCACTGCAATTCCTAGATGTTCAATTTTTTTCATAATGTTATGTTAGGGCAAAAAAAATCCAGACACTCAAACGAGGTCTGGATTTAATATTAAAGTTGTAAAAATTACTTTTTATTCTTGTTCCAAACGTCTCCCGTTGTATTATCGTAGTTCACGTAATACAGACCCTTCTCAAGATTTGAACAGTCAATTTTTTGACCGTATCCTTTCTTTACCATGTTTCCGTAAGTATCAAAAATCTCATAAAGAGTTGTTCCTGTGAATTCAACATCTGATGACTTGTCACTGACCAATGCCAATTTCGGAGCATCAGAATCTACTTTAGCAGGTGGAGAAATGTTTGGTTTACCACTGTAATCAATTTGCTTAACTCTAAATTTATTTTCTCCTGAATGAAGTTCAACTTGGAATTCGTAATTATTTGCTCCTGGAGTTCCAATTCCATCAACCTCTCCTACTTTAATCCATTTGTTCCATCTGTATTGCTCAACAATGTAAGTAAGTTTCCCTTGCTCACCCGTGGTACTCCATTTAAGTGTTTTACCACCTTCAACAGAAATACTTGTTGTTTCGAAAGTTGATTTTGGTTTTAATACCTCTGGATTAAGTACTTTAGGTAGACAGTCAGTTTTATGAACAATCTTCACAACAACAGGATCTCCCAGTTGAAGGTTAAGGTTTCCAAAATCAATCTCAAAAGCACTTGAAGAGATCTGGTCAGTTGTAACGTCTCCGTTAACAGTTACCTTGATCACACAGAAACCTACTCCACTACCAGCAAATGGGTTCTGAACATACAAGTTTTTGCCTTGATAATGTCCTTCGTGCACAATACTAGCCTCGTTTTGAGCGAACCCAAAACCAAAGCTTAACAAAGCAACTACTGCGAGTAATTTTTTCATTTTAATATAATTCTTCAATGTGTTGATAGCATTTTCAATGGGCAATATTAAGTTCATTTTTTCAATTTTCAAAGTTATTCTTTCAATTTTTCAATTTTTCCCACCTCAAATATTGTTCGATAAAAACTATTATTTGAAAGATGTATAACTTTTTTCTTCCAATAAATGTACCGAAGAATGACGAAGTTGCAAATAACTATTGATTATATGAAATCGTTTTTCTATCTTTGATTGTTAAATTTATGTGAAACGTATGAAGTTCAGGAACTTATTTATAGTAGGACTAGTGGTGCTATCTTCTTGTGGTACAGAGGGTGATGAGGCTGCCGGAGGTGAGGTTAACAAGAGAGAGTCTGATGGTAAAACTTTATTCTATGGTGGGGCTCTTACCGTTTGTGAAGACGAAACTTATTCATCGATATTCCCTCTAGATGTATTGGATGTTACGAGTTCTAAAGTAGCCTCTCAACTACACGATGGATTGGTAGAATATGATCCAAAAGATTATAGTATTCGATCAGCAATTGCTGACGACTGGACAGTTAATGATAATAAAACTGAATACACTTTTCATCTGAGAGAAAATGTTAGATTTCATGATGATGCTTGTTTCCAAGGAGGAGTTGGTAGAACTCTTACAGCTGAAGATGTTCGTTATACCTTCGAGTTATTATGTTCAGAGCAGTGTGAATATTCTTATACTTCTTTTCTCAAACCTTATCTGAAGGGAGCAGAAGCTTTTTTTGAAGGAAAGGCTGATCATATTGAAGGACTTGAGATAATTGATGAGCATACAGTTAAATTCACTTTGAATGAACCATCTTCATCCTTTATTTATATTCTCGCTATGCCTAATACGAGCATAATTGCCAAAGAAGCATTTGAAAAGTATGGTAAGGAAATGACCGTTGGCTGTGGTCCTTTTATGTATATAAAGCCGAAGGACATGACAAAAGCGGTTTCGCTTGTTTACAATCCAAAATATTACGGCAAGGATGAGAATGGAAACTCTCTTCCCTATTTGGATTCAATTCATTTTGTTTTTGTTCAAAGCAAACTGGAACAATTGGAAATGTTCAACCAGCATAAATTGTCTTTGATTAAGGGACTTCCATCAGCAAAAATTGCTCAGGTAGTCTCTGAAAATATTGAAAATTTCAAAAATAATCCTCCAAAAACTATTCTTGATAGACAACCTGATCTGAGTACGGAATATTATGCTTTTATATGTTCTAAAGCTCCTTTCGATGACGTCCGGGTAAGACAGGCTTTTAACTATGCAATAGATAGAAATTCATTGTTGAATGAAGTTTTAAACGGTCAAGGAACTCCTGGAATGTACGGTATCACTCCAAAAATACCTGCTTTTAATACGTATGATTTTGGTAGGATCAAGGGATATGAATATAATCCAGAATTGGCTAGAAAACTACTAGCTGAAGCTGGATATCCGAATGGAGAAGGATTTCCAGAGATCACCTTGGAAATTAATTTAGGAGGAAACGTGCATAAGTTGGTGTCTACGGATTTGGAAAGACAGATCAATGAGACGTTGGGAATTAAAATTTCAATTGATCAGGTTTCATTCAAAACTAAAGTTGAGAATTCAACAATGGGTAAATCTGAACTCTATCGTTCTGCATGGGTGGCTGATTATCCATCTCCTGAAAGTTTTCTTTCTATATTTTATGGAGGAGAAGTGCCGACTACTATGAGTGAACCTTCTTATCCAAACGTGATGCGATATACGAATGCTAAATTTGACTCGCTTTATAATTTAGGAAAGGTGACCGTTAATGACATCGAGCGAAACAACTACTTTGCTGAGGCAGAAAAGATTATGATGGAGGATGCTCCTATTATGGTTCTTTGGTACACAGAAAATTACACCATGTATCATTCTGATGTAAGAGGATTCTATAATAATGGATTAGAATTGGCAGACTTCTCGAGAGTTTATTTTAAAGAGATGACGGCAGAGGAAATTGCTGAAATTGAAAAGATGAACAAGTCTAACTTTTAAGATATGGCAAAGACAATGTTTAATAAAGGTAATACCACAAATACAGGAAAAATGGCAAATGTGAACGCTCCAGATCGCTTGAATAGAATTGTTGAAGGAACAAGTATTGAAGGTGAGATCAAAGCAGATAGCAATCTCAGAATCGATGGATTCGTTAAAGGTCTAGTACAGACTAAAGGAAGATTAGTTATTGGAACACATGGAAAAGTAGATGGTGATATTATTTGTCAAAATGCTGATGTGGAAGGAGAAATCACAGGAACCATTAAAGTAGAGGAATTATTATCATTAAAGTCTACCGCGAGACTTACAGGAAAGATCATTACACACAAGTTGGCCATAGAATCTGGAGCTGAGTTTACAGGTACTTGTGACATGGGAGGAGGAAAGTCTGCAATGAATAACATTAAAGCTGGCGTTACTGTAGAGGACATTCTGGAAGAGCACGCTTAGTTCTAGTGAAAAATAGGCTACGAATAATTTTGCTTGTTGTTGGCGGTTTTGCAGGGGGATATCTGGTAGATAATAACATGAACAGCAAGTTTCCCATTTTCACCTTTGCATTTCCATTAGGTGCTGCTGCAATCATCTGGAGGATCAATTCTGAAATGAATGATTCTGAATAGTAGAATTACTTTCTGTTCTTGAAGTTTTCTTAAAAGTTAAGTGCTTATCTTTGTCACCAAGAAAGAAATTTGTAATATTACGTTCTAAATTTTGACTTTAAAATAATTCTAAAACCCATGATTAGTAAGAAATTTCTAGTGCCTACCGATTTTACCGAAGTAGCGCATACCGCAATGACACATGCAGCAGACTTAGCAAAATCTGTAGGAGCAGAGCTTTTTCTGTTGAATATCGTTGAGAGCAAGGATGAGTTGGATAAATCTCAAAAGAAACTTGAAGATGAGGTAGAATTCTTAAATAGATATAGTCAGGATGTTCCCGTGAAAACCATTGTTAGAGTTGGTAATATTTTTGAAGATATCGGTGATGTTGCTGCTGAGATTGGAGCAGGTTTAATCATTATGGGAACCCATGGCGCAAGCGGATGGCAAAAAGTTACTGGAAGTTATGCTATGAAAGTGATCACAAATTCAAAAGTTCCTTTTATCGTAACACAGAAAGAGACTGATAAGAAAGGTGGATACGATAAAATTCTGGTTCCATTGGATTTGCACAATGAAACGAAGCAGAAGCTTGAGATCGTTGCTGACATGGCAAAGTACTTCAATTCTGAGGTGCATATCGTAACTCCAAAAGAAACTGATGAGTTTCTTAGAAATAAGTTAAACGGAAATATTGCCTATGCTAAGAAGTATTTGGCAGAAAAGAAAGTGAAGTGTGCGGCACACATTGCTGATAAATCGGGAGATTTTGTTGATCAATTATTAGATCTTGCCGGAGAGATTGGAGCAGATTTAATTACAATTATGAACTTACAACGTAGCTCATTGATGGGAATGTTGGGGGCAAGATACGAGCAACAGATCATTACCAACGAAGATCAGATTCCAGTGTTGTGTGTTAATCCAAGAGAAGTAACTTCTGCTACTGGAAGTGTATTTGGAAACTCAATCTAAGATTTTGCAGGATTAATATAGGAGCCTTCACAATTGTGAGGGCTTTTTTTTATCCACCAACGAGCTTCTTGATCTCATTCAGTTTCATCAAAGCTTCAACAGGGGTTAAAGTGTTGATATCTAGATTTTTAATTTCATCTTTAATCTGAGAAAGAACAGGATCATCCAATTGAAAAAAGCTGAGTTGCATTCCTGCTTCAGCGGCAATTTCTTTGGTTTTATCAGCAAGTTCCTCTGAACCATGTGATTTTTCCAGACGCTCGAGTATGGTGTTAGCGCGAGTTACTACTTCAATTGGCATCCCGGCAACTTTCGCAACATGAATCCCAAAACTGTGCTCACTTCCGCCCTCTACTAATTTTCGTAGGAATATTATTCTCTTGTTCAATTCTTTTACTGAGACATTAAAGTTTTTAATCCTTGGAAACGAGGTAGTCATTTCATTCAACTCATGATAATGCGTGGCGAATAAAGTCTTTGCCTTGAATTTTGGATGTTGATGAAGATATTCCGCAATCGACCAAGCAATGGAAATTCCGTCATAGGTACTAGTTCCTCTACCAATCTCATCCAGCAATATCAAACTTCGGTTCGAAATATTATTAAGAATACTTGCTGTTTCATTCATCTCAACCATAAAAGTAGATTCACCACTAGAGATGTTGTCACTAGCACCTACTCTCGTAAATACTTTATCTACATAACCGAATGTTGCTCCAGATGCGGGAACAAAGCTTCCCATCTGAGCCATTAGTACGATGAGAGCTGTTTGACGCAGTAGGGCCGACTTACCACTCATGTTAGGTCCGGTAATCATTATGATCTGTTGCTGTTCTTCATCCAGATAGACATCATTTGCTATGTACTCTTCTCCTATAGGTAAATTTCGTTCGATTACCGGATGACGACCATTCTTAATGTCTATAATTTTTGTTTCGTTAATAGTGGGTTTTGTATAGTTGTTCTCAACAGCAATCTTGGCAAAAGAAAGAAGACAATCAAGCTGTGCAATTAACGAGGCATTGTACTGAATAGGTTGAAGGAATTCAGAAAGAGAGAATATTAATTCTTCGAATAATCGAGATTCCAAGGCCAGTATCTTTTCTTCAGCCCCAAGTATCTTTGATTCATATTCTTTCAGTTCTTCCGTAATGTATCTCTCCGCTTGAGTTAGCGTTTGTTTTCTGATCCAGTTATCGGGAACTTTGTTTTGATGCGTATTCCTAACCTCAATATAATAGCCAAAGACATTATTAAAAGCTATTTTCAAAGATGGTATTTCGGTTTCAGATACCAATCTTTGCTGCATTTTCAATAAATAATCTTTACCGGAATAAGAAATAGCTCTAAGGTCATCCAATTCAGCGTTGACTCCGTCTTTAATTACGCCTCCTTTACTAAGAACAACTGGTGCATCATCCTTGAGTTCATTTTCCAGTCTTTCAGCTATTGATTCGCATAAATTAATTTGTTGCCCTATTGTTTTTAGTGATTCCAGTTTTGCCGAAAGGCATAACGCCTTTATAGGTTGTAATGTTTTAAGAGCATACTTCAACTGAACAGTTTCTCTTGGTGAAATACGCAGAGCAGCTACTTTTGAAATGAGTCGCTCCAGATCTCCAATTTTGCTCAAATTCTTGTGTAGTTCTTCTGAAAATGAAGAATTCTTCACTAAATACTCAACTACTTCTAAACGCGAATTGATCTTTTTGATATCCTTTAAAGGAAGAACAACCCATCGTCTGAGCAATCTGCCTCCCATTGGAGAAACTGTTTTGTCTATTATTTGAATTAATGTTGTAGCATCTTCATTCGTGGAGCTAACAATCTCTAAATTCCGGATAGTGAATTTATCCAGCCAGACGTACTGGTCTTCCTCAATTCTGGCGATGCTTGAAATATGAGAAACTTTATTGTGTTGGGTTTCTGATAGGTAATGAAGAATGGTTCCTGCGGCAATGATACCTAGAGTATGGTCTTCAACTCCAAAACCTTTTAAACTCTTGGTTCCAAAATGACGAAGTAATTTTTCGTAGGCAAAATCCTCAGTAAAGACCCAGTCATCCAGTCTGAAAGTATAGTATTTATCACCAAAATTCTCTATGAATGCCTTGTCCTTATTTCTTTGAAACAGAACTTCAGAAGGCATAAATCCCTGAAATAGTTTTTCGACATATTCCATACTTCCTTCTGCGAGTAAGAACTCACCGGTAGAGACGTCCAGAAATGCCACCCCAGCTTTATTTTTTTCAAAATGAACTGCAGCTAGAAAATTGTTTTTCTTTTGGTCAAGTACTTGTTCATTAAAAGCTACACCAGGAGTAACAAGTTCTGTAACCCCACGTTTGACAATAGTCTTGGTCATTTTTGGATCCTCCAACTGGTCACAGATTGCTACACGTTGACCAGCACGCACTAGTTTGGGAAGATATGTTTCCAATGAATGATGAGGAAAACCTGCTAATTCAAGTTTAGAGGAACCATTATTTCGGGCAGTTAGAACGATACCAAGGATATTGGCTGCGGTAATAGCATCCTGTCCAAAAGTTTCGTAGAAATCTCCAACTCGAAACAAAAGCAAGGCCTCAGGATATTTCGCCTTGATCTTGTTATATTGCTGCATCAAAGGAGTCTCCTTTTGTTGTTTTGCTTTAATTGTTGTTGATTTCTTTGCCACGTTTCTTTCTCTTTCCTACGAAGATAAAAAAGCCGTACTGAATGATTTTTTAGATTTGTACCAATTAATCAATAGTTATGAACAGAAAGCTTAAGCTCGATGAACTGAAAAGAGATAGTTTGGAAGTGTTTAAATCGAAATCAAAAAATCCGATCATTGTCGTGCTGGATAATATAAGAAGCTTGAATAATGTGGGTTCTTTCTTTCGTACAGGAGATGCTTTCAACATAGAGAAGATCTACTTATGCGGAATTACTGCACAACCTCCAAATCGAGAAATTCGAAAAACAGCGCTTGGTGCCACCGAATCCGTTGACTGGGAATATGTAGAAGACACCGTTATTGTTGTGAATTTACTGAAAGAAAAGGGCTATAAAACCTGTGCTATTGAACAGGCAGTGGAAACGGTTCAATTACAAGATCTCAATGTTCCTGAAAATGGAATAGCACTAATTTTCGGCAATGAGGTGGACGGAGTTCAAGATAAAGTGATTGCTGTATGCGATGAGGTAGTGGAGATACCTCAGTTTGGGACGAAACACTCCTTAAATGTGTCAGTTTGTGGTGGGGCAGTTCTATGGGAGGTTACCCGTAAAATGGTGCTGTAAGTGATTCCTAATTAATGTTAAACCCCAGCACTTTTTTGCGTTTTACCCTAAGTTAAAGTACATTAGCGATCCTTCATCAGAAAATGAGCAAGGTAAAGTATAAATATAATCCCGAGACGCTAAGTTATGATGAGGTAGAATTGACCTGGAGAGATCATCTCAAGAAGTTGTCTTATTATGCTATCGCATCCATAGTGGCTTCTGTTCTTATTCTATTTTTTTCCTATGGTTATATTAAAGAGAGAGGGAAAAATGAGGTGCAATATGACATCGAAAAGCATGAAGCTGAGATTCTTGAACTGAAATCTCAGGTAGAGGATCTGAAAGAAATTAGCAGCTATTTACAACAAAAGGACGATGATATCTATCGAGTGATCTTTGGTGCAGATCCTTATCCGGAATACAAACGAGAATTAGGTATTGGAGGTAATCCAAATGTAAAGGATAAGTATAAAGATTTGAAGCATGGAGACTTATTGATTGAAGTATCAAATAAGATTGCAATGGTAGAAAAGAAGCTTTATGCTCAAAGCGTGAGTTTTGATTCCGTTGTTGCAATGGCAAAGAAAAAGGAGGAGCTCTTACAATCTGTTCCATCCATACAGCCTGTACATAATGAAGATCTTACGCACATAGCTTCTGGATTTGGAATGAGGATGCACCCAATTTACAAGATTCTAAAGATGCATACTGGACTCGATTTTACGGCTGATATTGGAACTCCGATTTTTGCTACTGGAGACGCTGTAGTTGAAGATTGCAAAACGATGAGTGGTTATGGTCAGATTGTTATTCTTGATCATGGTTTTGGGTATAAGACGCACTATGCGCATTGCAGTGAATTCAAATGTAAGAAAGGGGATAAAGTGAAGCGAGGAGATGTAATTGCTCTTGTCGGAAATACGGGAGCATCTGTTGGACCTCATTTGCATTATGAAGTTCTTTATAAAGGATCTCACGTCAATCCGGTTAACTATTTCTTTAACGATTTGTCACCTGAGGAATTTGATGAGGTGGTGAGAATCTCATCTCAACCAACTCAGTCGATGTAAGTTAAGCTTTTTTCAGCTGAAGAAAGATTTTCATCGAAACATCCAGAAATAGGATCTTTGGGTTAGCATTTCTTTCAATGTGATAATGAGCTTCCTCGATAGCTTCACTAAGTGGAATGATGTTATTATGATTGATAAAGGGAGCAAATTTACTTAAAAAGCCAGCTTGTTCCTTTGTTAAGGTCACGGTTTCACCACCAGTGTAATGACCAACGATGGCACTGCGAAACATTTGAAGACAATATTTCAGAAATGACTTTTGATCTTCTCTGCCTGCCTTTGATATTTGTTCAACCCAGTCTATTGTTGCCGGCACATCTCTTTTGTAACATAGTCGCATCCATTGGATAAAATTGTCAATGTTAAAACTAGATGATGCTGTATTTTTTATCAGATGAATAGCTTCTGATACATTTCGTTCTGATAGATGCGCATAATTCTTCGCTTCATCAAGAGTTAATTCGAAATTCTTCGCTAAATACGCTGCAATTTCATCCTCTTTGGGCGGTAGGATTTTAACCAACTGAGTCCTAGATAGAATGGTTGAAATGATGCGATCTGAATTTTCTGAAACAAGTAAGAATAACGTTTTAGCTGGAGGCTCTTCAATTATTTTCAATAGTTTATTTGAAGCAGATATGTTCATTAATTCAGGAAGCCACATGATCAGGATCTTATAATCACCCTCAAAAGATTTGAGAGAAAGTTTCTTTACAATATTCTCAGCTTCTTTAGTCCCTATTGTTCCTTGCTTGTTGTTCCCTAATTGTTTGTCATACCAATCATCAGACGAAAAATATGGATTCTCAAGAACGAGTTCACGCCATTTGTCGAGCACATCATCACTGACATCCACTTTTTTAGCAACTAGCTGAACGGGAAATGAAAAGTGCACATCCGGATGTTCGAGTTTGCTCATTCGAATACAGTTTCGGCAAGATCCGCAGGCATCTTCTGCAGTTCTGTTTTCGCATAGAATATATCTGGCATATGCTAATGCCATAGGAATGCCGCCACTTCCTTCTTTTCCCAGAAACATTTGAGCATGGCTGATACGTTTAATTTGTACGGTATGCTTCAAATGTTCTTTGAGATCTGATCGTCCTATGATGTCTTTGAACAACATGCCTCAAAGATAATACTAATCGAACAGGGTGTTGGTTTTTTTAGATGTAGCTTTTTTGTCAGGAGCCATCTCTGGGACATGTAGATCATATCCTAATTCAGAATTAAGTAATTGAATAAAATGTGATGCCAAAAGTGGTGATGCCTCCTCAATATTCTGATGAATAAAAAAATTCAGTTCCGTCATTCCTTGTTCAATCCATTCTCCAATTCTACCTACCCATTCATTCAATCTGGTATAATCTGAAAAGTGATTAGCACCCACATATCGAACGAAGGGTTGTGAAGTTGTCATTCGCATGTGCACCAGATCTCTTCTGCCAGCAGTGTCTACGAGTGTAGATGCAACTCCGTTTGAATGAAGCAGGTCGAAAAGTTCATCTGCAACCGTTGTCTCGTTAAACCAATCGGTATGCCTTACTTCCACAGTTAGAGGAAGATCCTTCGGCCAAAGCTCAATGAAGTGAGCAAGTTTATTAAAACGATTTGGAGCAAATCGATCATTTAACTGCAAAAATGTCGTTCCTAATTTATCTTCCAGTCTTATTGCGGAATGAATGAACTCATCTAAAACTCCCTCTATATTATTCAATTGTCTATAATGAGAAATTAGCTGAGGAATTTTTGGAAAGAACTTGAAGTTTGAAGCTGTTTTATCCTTCCATTTTTCAAATTGTTCTGGAGGAAAAATTCGATAAAAGCTTGCATTGAGCTCTACTGCATTGAATTGTGTTGAATAATAGGCAAGTTCATCTTTTGTTCCTCTTGGATAAAAGCCCTTGAGATCATTTTTACTCCATCTGGAACAACCCACATAAATTGTGGGTTTATCAGACTCTGGATTTGCCTTACGTTCTGAGAATACTATTCTTGTGTCAGGATGATCTTTAGGAAGCGAAAGATCTATTCCTGTTACGTCATCTACTTTTCCAAACTTCATAATTCTGCTCTTAGTTGTACAAATCTACAGGATTGACGGGAGATTTTATTTTCCAGAGAAAAAATTGGAGGGATTAAATAGGTCAAGGATTCCACCCTTCTCTTTGAATGTGTCACTGTCTTTTACTGCAGGAACAACAGTTTTGGATAGATCAATCAACGGGTTGTATAGCAGCGACTCATCCTGAATTTCTTTTGGAATGAAGTGGTACTTGGTGTCATACTGATGAATGATGATCACTAAAAAACTAAGAATGAGAAGAATCTTTGCTACTCCAAAAAAGGCTCCAGCGACTTTATTCGCCAATTTCAATTGGGCCAAATTGACAACTTTCTCAAGGAGTTTTCCAATGATAAATACTCCTATCACAATAATTATGAAGATGATCGAAAAGGAAATAACTGGTTCATATTTTCGGTTGATGTTGTCCTTAACATATTCTCCAATATAATCAGAGAAATAGATAGCTCCCCATATACCTAATACAAATGCAAGGATACTAACTACTTCTATAATTACTCCTTTGGAGAAGCCTCTGTAGCCCGCCCAAAGCAATGGAATCAATATGATAATATCTATGTAATGCATTCGATAGAACAAAATTACGTTGTTGATGAAGTAATAATTCGTCCATTATCAGCATATTTCAACAGTAAACTGTTTACCAGTTATCTGATTAAAATTACCAGTTACTCAATGAGAATGTCGAGTTACTCAATAGCCCATATGATTTATATTTATTTAACATAGTTTTGATTAAACCTTTTAAACGGAAAGTTATGGCACTAAAGACAATCATTGTAGATGACGAGATGAATGCTCGTGAGAACTTAAAAATTCTGGTGGAAGAATTTTGTCCAGAACTTGAAGTAGTTGGTTTGGCTGCTTCTGTAGCAGAGGCACGTACACTAATCGAAGATGAAGATCCAGAAGTGGTGTTTTTAGATATCGCGATGCCTAATGAGGATGGCTTTTCATTATTGGAAAGTTATCAAAATAGAGATTTTTCTGTGATTTTCACTACAGCTTATAACGAGTATGCTTTGAAAGCATTCAAGGCCGATGCAATTGATTATCTTGAAAAACCAATCAGTATTGAAGATCTTCAAAAGGCGGTAGAAAAGATACTTAGAATCCATACCATCATGGATGATATCCAACTAAAAGAGAAAATGGTTGCAGATCAAGGTAATGATCGGATCAGTGTTCCAACTAGAGATGGATTTATCATCATCAAGAATGAAGAGATCACCTATCTAGAGGCAAGCGACAACTATACCATGATCTACATGGCGGATGGTTCTCGTCACTTGAGCAGTAAGAATATAAAAGTGTATGAAGAGAAGTTGAATGCCAACGTTTTCTACAGAACTCACAAATCGTATATTGTTAATGTTGAACATCACTTGAAAGAATTCAGCAGAAAAGAGGGAAATATGGCTGTTTTAGATAACGGGAAAATGGTACCGGTTGCAAGAAGAAAGATGACTGATTTTCTTGATCGGATTAATACATTCTAAAAAGATATTATTTGTCTGGTTCGAAATCCAAAGAGATCGAATTCATACAGTATCGCTGATTGGTAGGCGGAGGCCCGTCATTAAAAATATGTCCAAGGTGTGATTCGCATCTGCCACACTCCACTTCAATTCTGTCCATGCCATGGGAATGATCTTCTTTGTAGATCACAGCATTTCTTCTACTTGGTTCAAAAAAACTAGGCCATCCACATGAGCTACTAAATTTTGCTTCGGATCTGAAAAGTTTATTTCCACATACAGCGCAATAATATGTTCCTTTAGTATCACTCTTGTAGTATTTACCGGTATATGGCTTTTCAGTGTTTTCTTCACGGGCAACGGCATATAAATCAGGAGATAATATACTTTTCCATTCTTCGTCTGACACATTCAAATGTGTAGTGTCAGTTCGAGAATAATGAGGATTAGCGATTTTTTGATAATCACCATTAACGGTTTCGGGCACTGAAATACAGCTGGTGCTCGCCATGAGAAGTAAGATCGCAAATTTTAGCATGGTTTAATGATTTAATTTGGTTTTAAATACTTTTTGAAATTTCTCTGTTTTGGGCTGAATTACATATTTGCAATAAGGTTGATCCATGTTGTTTTCGTAGTAGTCCTGATGATAGTTTTCAGCTTTGTAAAATGCCTTCAGTTTTGCAACTTCTGTCACGATTGGCAAATCGTATGCTTCTTCAATATTTAGTTTTTCGATATAGGTCTCAGAGAGTTCTTTCTGTTTTCTATTATGATAAAAAATAGCTGAACGATATTGGGTTCCTACGTCATTTCCCTGTCTGTTCAATTGTGTTGGGTCATGCGCAATGAAAAAAGCAGCTAATAATTCATCGAAGGAAATAACAGAAGGGTCATAGATGATCTGACAAGCTTCTGCGTGTCCTGTTTTCCCAGAGCAAACTTCTTTGTATGTGGGGTTGTCTGTTGTTCCACCGGTATATCCTGAAATGACCTCAGAAACTCCTCTCAAATGGCGGAACTGTTCTTCAATGCACCAAAAACATCCTGCAGCAAAGGTTGCAGTGTCCATAGAAGAATCAGGTTCAATTTGTTGATGTTCGGAAATCCCAGACGCCCAAATTGGAACAGTAAAAATTGTAGCAAATAGGAATATGATTGCATTCTTCATAATTCAGTTTTTGAGTTACAACAACGTTGTCGTTCATTTGAACAAAACCTGACAGAAAAAGTTGAAAAGAATACTATTTCTTTTCGTTAATATGGTTTAAGATGTTGATTTTTAGATCGTTGTTAGAAATGATTTTTATATTTTCAATATTGATCTTCAATAAGTGATCTTCCAATACATTTTGAAGTAGTCGACTTTGTTTTTCATATGTTCGGCAGGCATCGCATATTCCTTTATGAACTTTCAATTGAAGGTTTTCTTTGAATGAAAGTTTGATCACTAGTTTTTTGTCTATTAATTCAGTTGCCTTTTGACAGGACCACTCTAGTTTATTAAAGATGTTGTCGTTTCCCATTATGTAGTAAACCAGTTAAATTCCAGACATTTTCTCAGTTGAAGCTTTGCCCTGTGCAGGATCTGCCAGAAATTAGTGTCCGTAATTCCTAATTCCTGACAAATTTCTTTGCCTTTCTTTTCTTCCATGAATTTTAAGTTGATGGCTGAGAACCATCCTTTGGGCAATCGATCTAAACATTCTTGAAGTACTTTGATAAAATCTTGATCATCTAATAAATGATTCTCATCATCGTTTGACCAATTTCTTGGGGTCTCATCAATTGTCCAATGACCTTTCTCATTGAACAATTGATCGAGTAAACCAAAAGGTTGAGTAGGCTTTTTATAAGAAACTCTGTAATGGTCATTGATCTTATTGTTAAGGATTGAGATCAACCATGTCTTTGGAGAGCTGTCTCCTTTAAATTTATCGAAGGAATTGTACGCGACTAAAAATGTATCCTGAACAAGATCTTCAGCAATCTCTTTATTTGAGGTTTTATGATAGGCCCAGGAGAATAGAATGTCTGAATATTCTTCGACCCATTTTGAAATGGTTTCTTTAGCTGATGCGCTATTTGTCGAACTAATATCCATCTAACGAAGGTATAAAATAATATGGGAGAAATTCGTTTCTTTTTAATGGTGATGACTTCCCAAGTTTTGTAGTAGCTTTGAGGATAAATTCATCAGATTTTTCGATTTTTGTTTTGTGATACCCAAGGAAACCATAGAGAAAATATTTGAAGTCGCAGATATCGTTGATGTGATCAGTGATTTCGTTGTCTTGAAAAAAGCGGGATCCAGTTATAAAGGGCTTAGTCCTTTTATCAACGAGAAGACGCCTTCATTTATGGTTTCTCCAGCTAAGGGAATTTTTAAAGATTTTTCATCGGGTAAAGGAGGTAATGTAGTCAGCTTCATAATGGAGCATGAGCATTTTTCTTACGTAGAAGCTTTAAAGTGGTTAGCCAACAAGTACGGTATCGAAATTGAAGAGAAGGAAAGAACACCAGAAGAGCTGGCAGCACAAGGTGAGAGAGAGAGCTTGTTTCTGGTGAATGGGTTTGCAAAGGAATTTTTCGAAGACCAATTACTTAATACACAGGAAGGGAAAGCTGTAGGTCTGAGTTATTTTAAAGAACGAGGATTTAACGAGGAAACAATCAAGAAATTTAGCCTAGGGTATTCTCCAGAGCAAAGAGATGCCTTGACCAATGCCGCATTGGACAAGGGGTATAAGTTAGAATTTCTGGAAAAGACAGGTCTAAGCAAAACGAATGAAAAAGGAAGTTATGACTTTTTCAGGGGGCGTGTGATCTTTCCGATCCAAAACATTACGGGAAGAGTATTAGGATTTGGAGGTAGAACACTGAAGACGGATAAGAAAATTGCAAAGTATTTTAATTCGCCCGAAAGTGAGATCTACAACAAGAGCAAGATATTATACGGTTTGTATCAGTCAAAAAATGAGATAATCAAGAACGATGAATGTCTTTTGGTTGAGGGTTATACCGATGTGATCAGTTTGCATCAATCTGGTGTGGAGAATGTGGTCGCATCCAGCGGTACAGCTTTAACGGAAGGACAGATACGACTGATCAAAAGATATACGAACAATATTACTATTCTGTATGATGGGGATGCGGCTGGTATCAAGGCATCTTTCAGAGGGATAGATCTGATTCTGGAACAAGGAATGAATGTTAAGGTGGTTTTGTTCCCTGATGGGGACGATCCAGACAGCTATTCCAGAAAAGTTGGACATACAGAACTCGTTGACTACATAAAGAACAAGCAGCAGGATTTTCTTCATTTTAAGGCTTCTGTACTTTTAAAAGATACGGATCATGATCCTTTGAAACGTGCTGAGACGATCAAGGATATTGTAAAGTCGATCTCCGTAATTCCTGATCAGATCACCCGATCGGTTTACATTAGAGAAACTTCACACCTTTTCGAGATTGCCGAACAGGCATTGCACAATGAAGTGAACAAGCTCCTTCGTAAAGACCTTAAAAAGGACGCTACTCAGAGTGCACCAGAAGAAGTTCCACCAGAAGAACAACAAGCTCTTCTGGTAAAAAAGCAGGATGATAAGGGTAAGTATTCACTTGAAATTCAGGAAAGAGATCTTGTGCGGTTGATGGTGCAATATGGTTCGCAGGAAATTCCAGTTAAGGTCAGAAATGAAAGTGATGAAGAAGAAGAGGTTGCCTACTTTTTGAGTCAGTATATCGTTGAAGAGTTATTAAATGATGAATTACAAGTGCAGAATCCTGCTTATCAGAGGATATTCGATGAATTCTTAGATGGTTTGGAAAAAGGACTTGTTGTTAGCGATAAGCATTTCATTCAACATCATGATGCAGGTTTAAGCCAAATCGTAATTGATATTTCTACGCCCAAAGATGTTGTTAGTGAGAACTGGGAAAAAAAACATCGGATATTACCAACTCTAGAGATTAGTCGGATCAAAGATGCGGCTACACAATCAGTCGCAATGTTTAAACTAAGAGTCTTGGAAAATATGATTGTTGACCATCAGGAAAAACTAAAGGTTTCTTTAGAATCAAATGACATGGATAATCTTTTGATGAAAATTCGTGATTTAACCGACACAAGGAATATTTTTGCAGCTAAACTTGGAATCGTAGTAACGAGATGATGGACTTAATCAAAATATCAGATAGCTATACGTTGCGTCTTGCCAACGTCATCTTTTTTGCGTTAGTCATCTTTGGATACTATTACGGTAAAAAGATCATCAAAAAACAGCTCAAGGAACTGGTAAATGAAAAAGGGATTACCATCAAAGGAAAGGAGTTTAGCCTGAATAGGTTATTTAATCAGGTACTGATAGCGCTGCTTTTGTTTTTATCCTACGGTGCAATAGCTTATGGCAATGAGGATTTTTCATTGACCAAGATCCTAAACATTGAAATATTATCGCTTCGTAATAAGGCAGGTGAATTAACATTCAACCTTTCTATTGGCCATATTCTTGGAGTACTTGCGATCATATTTGTTTCGAGAATTTTGATCAATGTCATCCGTGTAGTATTGCACAAGTTCTTAAAGGACAAATTATGGATAGATGAAGGAAGAGAATATACGATCATCCAAATGTCGAGATATGTGATCTATGTGATTAGTCTGATCCTGATCCTGAAAGTTCTCTTTGGAAATATTTCAAGTGTTCTTATGGCAGGAAGTGCCTTGTTCATTGGAATTGGTCTAGGTCTGCAAGAGTTCTTTACAGATGTTGTTTCTGGATTTATTCTTTTAAATGACGGAAGCATCAAAGTGGGTGATATTGTGGAAATGGAAGGACAGATCGCGAGGATCGAAAAAATAAATATTCGTACATCTCATGTCAGAACTACAGAGGGTAAAACGATCATCGTCCCCAACTCAAAGTTCACGGAAGAGTACCTCACGAACTGGAGTGTGAGTGATAAGATTACTCGTTTTCATATTGATGTATCTGTCGCTTATGGTACTGATACGGCTGTTGTAAAAGACTTGCTCTACAGAGCAGCACTAGCGCATCCACGAGTAGAAAAAGAAAGAGAGATTTTGATCGTATTTAACCACTTTGGAGATAATGGATTGGATTTTCAATTGTATTTCTGGGCCAAAAGATCCTGGGATATCCTTATCATCAAAAGTGATTTAAGGTTCGAGATTGATCGGGTATTCAGAGAAAACAACATCAGAATACCATATCCTCAAAGGGATCTGCACATCGTTTCAGATCAAACGAAAACGAATAATTACTTGTAGAAAAACAAGCTGGTGCAGGAATCAATTCAGATATTACAAGAAATAATCTATAAACGACTTTGAGGTCAATTCTTGATCATTTTTACGGACTCAGTTAATAGGTCATCCACAAAAAGATTTGCCATATATGTTCCCGTTGCGTACTTCGATCCATCAATGGCAACCTTTCCATGACCATGCTGAAGAATCACAATTCTATCTATGATTTTACCATCCAGAGACATAATAACGAGTTCAGCTCTTCTGGATTTTGAAGGAATATAATACTCTAGTACAGTTTGATTAGAAAATGGGTTCGGATAGTTCTGATTGAGTGTTGCAATATCAGCATATTCATTTTCTTCGATTGTGGGCTCGAATTTTTCCGAGTTGCCAAGTAATCTAACATCTACTCTTCTGTTGGCAGCTTTGCCTACTTCTGTTGAGTTATCGCTATATGGCATTGCTTCCCCTCTTACTTTTACTGTGATCTGGTCGGATTCAAGTCCGAGGCTTATTAAGTAATTTACTACATTTTCTGCTCTTTTTTCTGATAATCTAAAATTGAATTTATCAGATCCATCGCCATCCGTATGGCCAGAAACCACTAAACTTCTCACGTTATTTTGTTTCATCAGATCCACAACTCGATTAAGTTCATTTTTGTATTCATCCGTGAGTTCAGCACTATTTGTGTTAAAATATACAGATAGATCTTCATGAAAACTAACCACACTTGTATGCTCTATCAGGATTCCTGAATCCAATGCGTTATCACTGGCATCAGCAATGCAAAGTTTTAGGTGATATGTTTTTCCGGGAATTACTTTTTGTTTGATTTCCAACAGTCGGGTAAATCCATCGTATTCAATAATCGCTCCCTCATTTTTCTGGTAATAGGTTGAATTGGAAGATACGCAGGACGGATTGTCTGGATTTCCGTTGTTTACGTTATTAATGCTAACTGGAGTATCTGTTCCGGGCAGCACAGCCATGTTTTTAATACCTTCTATACCTTCACCGCTAATGAAAAAAGCAAAAATATCGTTGAATTCAGAGCAGACATATTCATCATATTCTTCCGAACCAAAAACATATGAAAAAGATAGCGTATCAGCCATGGGAATGATATCCAATTCAATGATAATACCATCATTAGTTCTTGTTCCTCCCAATAAATCTTCTAGTTCAGGGATTCTAGTACCAGTCAGGCTGTGATTATGCCATCCGTCTTCAATGATGTCTCCACCGTCATAAGCAGTCATGCCTTCAAATGAATTTTTTTGAGCAACTCTCGAAATGGAACCTGTTGTTGCGATGATCCCTTTGTCCATTCCAAATGTTTTACCTGGATCTTCAAAAACACCTAAAGCCAGAGATGAATCGGATTGATTCGTGGAGATATTCGTAATGATAATACCATCTCCCATTAGGGATTGAATCAATTTTTGAAAAGATTCTGAGTTGCCCGAAACAGACGAAATTTTAAGTTGGGCATGCGACAACGTTGCACAGCAAAGTAGCAATAAGATAAATAATGTTTTCATGGCTAAAGGTTTTTATAACACTATAATGTCACTTTTTCAAAAAAGTAACTACTGAGGGTATAATTTTCCTGAAAAAAAGAAGCACCGCCCGAATCCCTCGTGACGATGCCCTTTTTAACGGTATATTTAAGTATGTTTATTCGAATTGAAAATTTACAGGTAGGGTATACCTAACGCTAACCGGTTTGTTGTTCTTGATTCCAGGAATCCAAGTTGGCATCTTGCTAACAGCATTGTAAGTTACTTTTCCCAGTTTGGAATGAGGAGTTTTCACTACCTCAATATCTGTTATTGAACCATCTTTCTCCACAGTAAACTGTATGTAAACTTTTCCTTGTATTCCTATATTTTTTATCTCATCAGGGAAAACAATTTGTTTAGAAAGATATTTGTACATCTCCTCTTTTCCTCCTGGGAATTCAGGCATCACATCTGGAATTTGTGGACCTTCATCCAATGAATCGATCACTGGTCCATCATCTCTTGGTCCAAATCCATCAGGAGCATCTGGAACATCAAACACTAGATCATCGGATTCTTCCAGAACGATTTCCTCATTTTCGGATTCTACTACTTCATTATCCACCTTTACGTACTCTGTGATCTTAATCTTAGGTGTAGGAGCAGGAGCAGAAGGTTTAAATACCTCAATGTATGGAACCTCCCAAATTTCCTTGGTTACCTGAGCTTCTGCCATCAGGTTTGATTCCTGCTTTAATTCGAATTCGGCATATTCGAATGACATAAGCACCAGACTACTTGCGCAGACCATTCCTACCAGTATGGTTGATGTTCTCTTTTTTTCGAGATCTGCTGATTTTGACTTTTTATTCTCCATGGTGATCAGTTAGTTGTTCAGAATAAAGTTGATTGGTAGAGTATAGCTCACACGAACTACTTTGTTTAATTGTTTTCCAGGTTTCCATTTAGGCATGGATCCAACAACTCTAACTGCTTCCTTGTCCAGTAGTTTGTGTGCGGATTTTATTACTTCCAGATTAGAAATGGACCCATCTTTTTCTACAGTGAATCTAATGTACGCTTTACCTTGAACATTGTTGTCTACGCACATTTGAGGGTACTTGATATTGTCAGCCAAATATTCGTACAAAGCTTCAATACCTCCTGGGAATTCAGGCATTTCTTCAACTACTTCATAAACCGGGTCGATAATTGGCATCGGTTCTGGTACTGGAGGTCCTGGAGGAGGTCCCGGAGGTCCTGGAGGAAATGGCCCTGGATTCGGATTGGGATCCGGATCAGGTGTTGGGTCTGGTTCTGGACTTGGGTCTGGTTCTGGGTTAGGATCAGGAGCAACGTATTCGATTACTTTTGGTTGTTCCTGTTGAGGAGCTGAAGAGTAAACGACTTCTATCTGGGTCATTTCCCAAGTTGGCTCCTCAATATCCGCTGAACTCATGAGATCATCATCATGATGGATCTGAAAGTTGGCATATTCAAATGACATTAGTGTGGCAGATGTTGCACAAACCAATCCTAATAATAGAATTGATCCTCTTCTGTTCTCAAGATCTGCTCCTTTAGATTTTTTTGATTCCATAACATGTAAGTTTAAAGATTTAACTGATGTTGCTATGGGTAAATATACGGACAAAAAACGCTTTAAGTTGCAGTATTACAGCGGGTTAATGACTTTCGGTAGCGTTTGATTAGAGAACGGTCTTCTGAAGCGGAGGAACGGAACCTCAAATATCTCTTGGCGAAATGTATGCTTTCAGAATGCAAGTGTCTGCCGACAGTTCATCCCAATTTTCAACCTGTAATTCCAATGTGGCTACACAACATGTTTTGAGTTCTGTAGGAATACCAGAAAGGTAACTAACCAGATCACTAAGGCCAGGATTATGACCAAATAAATACAACGAACTGATGTTTGATGAAACTGTTGCAATCTCTTTTAAGATGCTTTGAACGGAGGCATGATAAAGTTCCTCTCTTAGTTCAATTTGAGCAAGATCATATTGCTGGGAGGACAG
Source organism: Flavobacteriales bacterium (assembly GCA_020635565.1). GTDB lineage: Bacteria > Bacteroidota > Bacteroidia > Flavobacteriales_D > Parvicellaceae > Parvicella. Next base: position 386,146 of record JACJZN010000007.1, read on the forward strand.
GAGTAGTCTGGCAGTTGAAATCGCTCTGTTGGCTGAACTGCTGAGTACATGATCCGGGATATCACAGTTATTCAGCAAATGTTCACCCATTTTAGGAGCATCTTTCATACCTCTTGAGTTCAATGGGCGATCAAAATCCCTTACCCCTTGATTCCAATCTGATTTTCCGTGACGAATAACATATAGTTTTTTCATGATCCAATTTTATTTATGAAGTTGACAATTGCTGAAACACATTTGTCTCTCTCTTCAACAAAGGACATATGACCAGATTGCTCAAAGGATACGAGTTTAACTTCTGAAGATTTGATCTGATTAACGATTCCATCATAAGGAACGGTATTATCGTGTATTCCGGATAGATATTGTACGGGAATAGAAGTGTTATTGATCAGTTCAACAAAATCTTTTCGTTCTCTCATTCCTCTTAAGCAAGCTTGAGCACCTTTTGGATCTGCATGAAGAGCGATCTGTTGCAGAAGCGATACTTGTTCTGGAAATTTTTCGAGATTAACCGAGTAAAAGAGATTGGCAATTGCTTCCTTAACATAAATCGCAGGACTTAGCTCAAAAACTTTCACAGCTCTTAATCTATCCGCTTTTTTCTGTTCGCTATCAGCCATAGCTGTGCTGTTTAACAATGTAAGACTTTCGATCTTTTCTGGATGTTGATATAGAATTTCCAGTCCAATATATCCTCCCATCGAATGGCCAACGACATGGAACTGCTTTAGCATCATACCTTGAGCAAATGAAATAACACTATTTGCTATTTCATTCATATAAAGGATCTCCTGATTGGAGGGTGTATCCCCATGTCCGGGAAGATCAATTGTTAGAATGTTAAAATGATCAGAAAGATCTTTGATCATGTTGTCCCAGATGTGCTGACTTCCAAGAAATCCGTGAAGAAGTAGCACCGTAGTGGACTTTTTGTTGTCAAACATCCTGAACGAAAATTTCGAAGAATTTTCAAAGGATTTGTTAGATTCTTTCATAATTGTGTCAATTCTGTGTCAAATGTAAAACTTTGTATCAATCGGCTTTTGTAATTTATTATATTTGAATACACTATAAAACCGAACCTATGAAGATTGATAAAATTGATCTGAAGATCCTTAAGGAGCTTCAAGAGAACTCGAAGATAACCAATATAGAACTAAGTAAGAAAATTGGCTTGTCCGCAGCTCCTACTTTAGGGAGAGTTCAGAAACTTGAAAAATCAGGACTATTATTGAGTTATCATGCCCAGGTGAATAAGGAAATGCTTGGATTAGGTTTCAGTGCATTGATACAGGTTTCATTGACCAGACAGATCTCAAATGCGATGCAAAATTTTATTACTCAGATCAATCAAATTGATAGTATAGTGGAATGTTATCAGCTCACCGGGAATTTTGATTATCAATTAAAGGTGGTTGTTCCGGATATCCCGGCATTTGACAAATTGATCACAGAAAGGCTAAGTAAGATTGAGGAGATCAGACAGATGCAAACAATGGTTGTATTGTCTTGTGTTAAGTCATCTCCGATACTTCCGATAGATTATAATCGTCCTCATAAATTGAAGGAAAGCTAGTGAATATAGAGGAGTACAGAGATTATTGTATGTCCTTTCCGCAGACATCTGAGGGATTCCCTTTTGATGAAAAGACTCTTGTTTTTAAAGTGGCTGGAAAGATGTTTGCTTTGGCAGATGTGGAAGATTTTTCTAGTGTTAATTTGAAGTGCGATCCTGAAAAAGCGATTCAGCTCAGGGAGGAGTTTCCCGAAGTAATGCCTGGTTATCACATGAGTAAGAAGCACTGGAATACAGTTGAGGTGAATAGTGGTGTGGATGATGACAAGATCAAAGAGTGGATCAAAGATTCATATGATCTAGTAGTTCAGTCATTAACGAAGAAACTTCGAACAGAATTGGGATTGTAAGATGGCGGTGAAGATCAATGAATCATGGAATAATTACTTAAGGCCTGAATTCGAAAAGGAATATTTCATCAAACTTCAGGAATTTGTAAAGCAAGAGTATGCTCAAGGAAGATGCTATCCCCCTGGAGGAAAGATCTTTGCTGCTTTTGATCATTGCCCTAGTGAGAAAGTCAAAGTCGTAATTATTGGACAAGATCCTTATCATGGTCCAGGACAAGCAAATGGTTTGTGTTTTTCCGTAGCCGATGGTATTCCCCATCCACCTTCCTTGATCAACATTTTTAAGGAAGTAAGTGAGAACACCGGTCAGTCAATTCCTCAATCTGGTAATTTGGAAAGGTGGGCAGATCAAGGAGTATTCTTGTTGAATGCTACGCTGACGGTAAGAGCTCATGAGGCAGGATCTCATCAGGGTAAAGGTTGGGAACAATTTACCGATGAGGTGATACGTATCATATCAAAAGAAACAGAAAATGTTGTTTTTATGTTGTGGGGAGGTTTTGCCAAAAAGAAGGAAAAATTGATCGATTCCAACAAGCATTTGGTGTTAAAAACAGGCCATCCTTCACCACTAAGTGCCAATAGAGGTTTGTGGTTTGGAAATAAGCATTTTGTAAAAGCAAATGAGTATTTGCTAAAACAAGGTAAAGCCAAAATAGATTGGTAGTTTTACCCAAACGCTTTCACAAATTTGGCGGCATCAACTACAGTTGAAATTCCTAGTTTCTTTTTTACTTTCCTCCAATGTGTTTGACCGGTAAATAATGAAATGTGCAATTTTTCTGCAACTTCGCTTAGCTGCAAGCCTGTAGATCGAAGCTGAAGAACCTCTCTTTCTCTTTCTGTGAGACTCAAGTACTTTTGAATATTTGATTTCACAAATTTCGATTCTTCCATCAAGCTGTCAAACAAGCGAATTACCTCAAGGATTTCACCGGATTTAGTTTTGATGGTTAGTTCTGAAAGACCATTCTCATCAGTTCCTAAATAAGTAATAGACATGTCTTGGTGCTCACTTTTAGATGGTAACTCGAAAGTGTCTAACCATTTTTCAGCTCCTTCTTGTGTTGCAAAATGGTGAGGTGTGATACAAGATTTTATTTTTTCAAAAGCACCGATAACTTTCATGTGCGCTAAAATATCTTGACTGATAACAAATGCGAGCTGTTTATTCCCAGCAGCTTTGCAAGGAACGTTTACCTTTTCTTCAATCCATTGTTGAGCAGTTTCGTCTAAATCTAGTTTGAAATTTTGTTGCAGCCACATACTCTGAGTAGGGCGATGCTTGAGGTACAGTTCGGTGTATGCGAGCATTTCAGATTTAAACGCATCAAAGGAAGGTGGAGATTGATGCCAGAACTGAATAAAGCGATTTTTATTCGCTATAAAGTCAATTTTCAGGTATTTTCCACTATGAATTGGCATATCTAACGGGAATATACAAATGATTTTTTGATGTTGTTGTTTTTTTGTTGACAAATACTCACTAATGAGTATTGACCTAGGTGTGTATAAAAACTATCTTCGCCCAAACAATTCAAGTTAACTATGAAAACAATCTTACTTTCCGTTTTTACAATATTAGGATTCTCTTCTTTCGCAGGAGTAATTACGTGTAGTAATAATCCAAATTCACCTGGACAATATATCAGCTTGCAGGATGCAGTAGATAATGCGAATGCTAATGACACTATTTTGGTTGCAGGGTCTCCGTCTCATTATGGAACGGTGATTAATAGTAGTAAGGCACTAACAATCATTGGAGCAGGGATTAATAATCCGAATGGGTATAATACAGAGATAAATTACTTGCATTTTACTCGAGCTTCTTCTAGTGTTAGTGCAACAGGGTCTAAGTTGATAGGTGTTCGAATAATTAATGTGCTTTACCTAAATCCTGAGTATTTGGCTTCTGGTACTAATAAGTCACTTGAGGATATTGTTATTGAAAGGTGTCATGTTGGAAATATCGACATGCAAGGAGGTAGCGTCAATCCAACCATATTTACGAATATTTTGATTAAGAACTGTATATTGAGTACGGTTGGATTGTATGGAGATGTTAAGAATAATATTAGAATTTTGAATAACATCATAACTTCAGGATCAATTAGACAAACCAAGAATGCTGATAACAGTAATGTGTTGGTCGCTAACAATATCTTCCTTTGGAATGATCAATTTGCTTTCTTCACATCTCCTGGCTCAGCAGCTCAGTCAACATTTCCTGGTATGGTAGTCAATAATAACATCTTCTATTATGCTTCTCCAAATACAGAATGTCATAATTGTTCGTTTTCTAATAATATTACATACAATAATTTGGATGACACATTACTTGGAAGTGGGAATCCTGGCTCAACGGGAGGAGCTAATCAGATAGGAGTGGATCCCGAGTTTGTAAACTACCCGATTGCGGGTGCGTCTTTTGATTATGTTTATGACTTCCATTTACAACCTGGTTCACCAGGAATTGGAGCTGGATCTGATGGAACAGATATTGGTATTTATGGAGGAGTAGCCCCTTTTACCGATGCAGCGGATGTAGGTGCCAACCCAGCCATTCCTCAAATGCTGGAAATCACTACACCATTAGGTTCTACCGTAAGTAAAGGAACCAATCTCAATGTGACGTTTAAATCTTATAAACAAGACTAATCATGAAAAAACTAATTACAATCTTATCCCTTTCATTATCCTTAACTTCTTTCGCAGGAGTGATTACGTGTAGCAATAACCCAAATTCGCCAGGGCAATATACAAGTTTGCAGGATGCCATTGATAATGCGAATGCTGGGGATACAATTTTGGTGCATGGGTCAGGAACTTCCTATGGAAATATAACCCTAAATAGCAAAGCGTTGACCTTTATAGGTGCCGGAATTAATCAACCCAGCTCTGATATAAGTCAATTAGGGAGAGTTCAGATATATAGGCTAAGTGCATCAGTAAGTGGAAGTGGATGTACGTTTATTGGGTTGAATATATGTTTATTTGACATGAATCCGACTTTCACTGGTGGGAATCAAAGTTCACAAATAATTGAAAATATTACCATTGAGAGATGTCGTATTGAAGGAATCTCAGGTTGTACTTCTTCTTATTATGAAGGCTTTACTCTCCATTATGGCAGTCATCAATACAATAATATTTTAGTTAAAAACTGTATCTGGTCTAGTTCGCCTTTCAGAATGGCAAATTTCTCAAGTATGGCTTTCACCATGTCAAATTTTAGGTTTGAGAATAATGTTTTCGATGGTGCTGGTTTCTGGTATATGCCAGGAATAGTGGATTTAAGTGGTGTTAGCTTTAGTAATAATTTCTTCGGGAGTGGTACTAATAATTGGAACTATCAGGGAAATGTAGCAGTGAACCTAAACGGGCCTCATTTTTATGATAACATTTACTTTGGTGCGAATCCATCAGGACTTGTGAACGCTGTCTTGAACAATAACTTAACGTATAACTGTTCTGATGATGATTTATTTACAGTTTATTCAAATTCTACGGGAGGTGCTAACTTGTTTGGTCAAGATCCTCTTTTGGTAAATTATCCTGTTGCTGGGTCAACTTTTAATCATTCGTTGGATTATAACCTCTCAGCTGGGTCACCATGTTTGTCATCTGGCCTTGGAGGAGGGGATATAGGAGTTTATGGTGGTCCTAACGTAATTCAAGTTGTCGGTTCCAATCCTGCTATACCACAAATGGAGGAAATAGTTACACCTCTTGGCTCAAATGTCAGCAAAGGTACCAACCTTAACGTAACCTTCAAATCTTACAAACAAGACTAATACCCTCTAAAGAACGAATTATGAAAAGTTTATATTTAACCATATTTTTTGCGATAGTTTCATTTCTGGGTCGTGCCCAAAACATTACGCAAGCAGAATACTTTATTAACACAGACCCTGGTGTGGGTAATGGAACGCCCATTACCATTACTACTCCCAATGATACGGTTCTCCAACCCTTCACAGTTCCCACAAGTTCACTAGCTTTTGGTCCGCACACGCTTTGGATCAGAACAATGGATGCGAATGGGAGTTGGTCAATTTATGATGACATTATTTTCTATGTGTCAGACACCACTTCGTTAGTAACTACACAACCTGAAATTGTTGGAGCGGAGTATTTCTTTGATACAGACCCAGGAGTTGGGAATGGTACAAACATTAACATCACAGCTTGAGACACTGTGCAAAAAACGTTTAACATCAATACCTTTAGTCTTACTGTAGGTACGCACTTTCTATACATACGCACCGTAGATCAAAATGGAAAATGGAGTCTTTGGCTGCGAGAAGAAATTGATGTGCAAATCTTCCCGATTGGTGGTATTTATGCTGATAGTACGGCAATCTCTTGTTTTGGAGGTTGTGATGCCTCTGCTACGGTTGCTCCTACTGGAGGTACCCCAGGATGGACCTTTGCATGGTATACGGATAACTATACGCCAATGGGAATCACGGATTCTACGGCTACTGGTCTTTGTGCTGGTAACTATCATTGTGTGGTTACAGATGCGCTTGGTGATAAAGACACGGTACATGTAACCGTTGGACAACCTCCATTGTTTGCAGCAAATCCAAATCCTAGTCCTGCAACTTGTGGGGATGATAATGGGGTAGCAGCTGTTAATATTACCGGAGGAACAGCACCCTTTACTTATGCTTGGGCAGCTGGAAGTTCGGATCCATCCATGAGTTCGTTAGTTGGGAATACAGTTTATCCGCTTACCGTTACGGATGCAAATGGCTGTACTGCCAATGCCAATGTTTTTGTTTCTGCAACACCAGCAATTGATGTGACGGCAACCTCGGTAGCACCGAGTTGTCATGATATTTGTGATGGGGGTGGAATTCCTACAGTTACTGGCGGAACGGCTCCATTTTCATACTACTGGAATAACAATACGACCAACAGTACGCTACAAAATGCTTGTCCAGGTAATTATATATTATCTGTAACGGATGCAGCAGGATGTAATGATACTGCTCATATTACGGTTATCAATCCGTCAGAGATCCAACCTACGGTAATATCAAATAATGCAAACTGTGGCGATAACAATGGTAACGCAACGGTTAGTGTAACTGGAGGACAATCTCCATATACGTACATTTGGTCTTCTGGAGATACAGATCCAACAGCTGATACACTTAGTGCAGGTACCTACACCGTTACTATTACGGATGCTGGTGGTTGTACCAATTTTGAAACGGTGCTGATTAGTGACGCGAATGGGCCAACACTTTCAGTGGCTTCTGCGAATGACCCTACCTGTCCAGGTAGTTCTGATGGTTCAATTAACATGACAGTAGGAGGTGGAGTTCTTCCATTTACGTTTAGCTGGACAAATGGGGCTACTACGGAAGATATTACTGGATTATTAGCAGGTCCTTATGAAATTACGGCAACCGATGCTAATGGTTGTATTGCAGTTAGAAGTGTTACTCTAACGGATCCTACTCCAATGAGTATTTCATTTGCTATAACAGAGGCGAATTGTGGAAATGCAGATGGAATTGTTTCAGCAACGGTTTCTGGAGGAACTGCTCCATTCGTTTATAGCTGGTCAACTGGAGGATCAAACTCAACGGAAGCGGGTATTCCAGCTGGTATACACTCACTTACCGTAACAGATGGCAATGGATGTTCCATCACTGAGTCCTTCGCGATGAGCGAACTGAATGGTCCTGATGTGACGCTTGCTTCTGTGACCAATACTACCTGTGGTTTTGCAACAGGTGCAATTGATATAGATGTTACAGGAGGTACAGGAACCAACTTTACCTATGCATGGTCTAACAGTGAGACAACGGAAGATATTAGTGGTTTGGCTGCAGGTTATTATGAAGTTACTGTAACAGATCAAGCTAACTGTTCTGGGATTTTAGTGGTTCAGATTCCTGCTGTGCAGCCAGATCCACAGGAGATCTGTTTAGTGACTGTGGATACGTTAACCAATACAAATAAAGTGGTTTGGACTAAGCCAGCTGTTCAAGGTGGTTTAGAGTCCTTCAATATCTATAGAGAAACGTCCTCTGCAGGAGTTTTTCAGTTGGTTGGAAACGTACTTTATTCCTCGCTGAGTGAGTTTACGGATCCGATTGCTAACCCTGTGGTACAATCGTACCGATATAAAGTGTCTGCGGTGGATACATGTGGAAATGAGTCTAATTTAAGTTCTCATCACAAAACGATTCACCTTACCTTAAGTCAATTTGCTGGTGATAACTACCTGAATTGGGATCACTATGAAGGATTTACTTTCCCATCGTATACAGTTTACTGGTATTCTGATCAAACAGCAGGATGGAACCCGTTGGTAACTGTTGCAAGTAACGTAACATCGTATACCCATATAAACCCAATAGGTACAAATATCAATTATTTTGTGGAAGCAACTCCAACCAATCCTTGTGAGGCTACTATTCGTTCGACATCATATGGATCAACAAGAAGTAATAAGCAAACAATTTCGGGAGGTGTAGCTCCTCCGAGTGCAGATTTTTCGGAGACAAGTACCTCAATTACAATTGGTCAGTGGATCATGTTTACGGATGTATCATTGTCAAATCCAGCTGCAACTTCGTGGTTGTGGACGTTCAACGGTGGTACTCCAAATATTTCTAACCAACAGAATCCAACGATAACCTACAATACACAAGGAGTATATGATGTGAAATTGATCGTATATAATTCTGTTGGATCAGATACGATCACAAAATACGGTTGGATTACTGTAACTGACCCAGGCAGTGCTCAGACTCCAGTTGCTGATTTTACTTCAACAGCAACTACTGTAAATATGGGGCAGTCCATTGATTTCTATGATTTGAGTACCAATACTCCAACTTCATGGCAATGGATCTTCTCTAACGGAACACCAAGTTCGTCAACAGTACAGAACCCAAGTGGAATAGTTTATAATACAGCAGGAACATTCAATGTTACGTTGATAGCTACAAATAGTGCAGGTTCTGATACAGAGGCCAAAACAGGTTATATTACTGTTTCAGATCCAGGTGTAGGTATCGCTGAGATTCCAAGTATTTCATCGATTGCTGTATTCCCAAATCCTGTTTCAGATGAACTTCAGGTATCTATTAACAGTATTGAACAACAAGCTATTACGATTCAATTATTAAGTGTTGAAGGAAAAGTAGTTGTTCAGAAAGTGATTAGTGGTTCTGGTCAGATTGCAGAAACATTTGATGTTAGTAATCTGGAATCCAGTTACTATTTTATCAAATTGATCACAGATACAGGCACATGGACAAAGCCTGTAGTTAAACAATAAGTTTAAAAGTCCAGACCGAAACGTCTGGACTTTTTTATATCTTAGACTTTCAAAATTATCTTGATGAGAAGGTTGGGGATTTTTCTTGTGTTGCTTTTTGGTTTGTTCAATTTATATGGACAGAATAGTGAGCGTGTACTAGGGACTCCTTTTGTTCAGAATTTCAAACCGATCGAATATATCGGAGAACCTCAGGTAAACTGTGTTGCAAAGGATGCTAGGGGAGTTCTGTATTTTGGGCATAACAGTGGTCTTTCGATCTTTGATGGTGCTGCCTGGAGATTTATCAGCATAGGTGATCATGGAGTTCAATCTTTGTTGATTAATGAAAAAGATGAGGTCTTTATTGGTTCAGAAGGAGAATTCGGTAAATTGATATCCGATGAACGGGGTAAGTTTACCTACAAGAATCTTTCAGATAATTTAGAAGTTGAGATCGAGGATGTTTTCGGGTTGATTGAAGTAGAAGACGTTATTTATTTTTCTGATTACTCGAAAATTTACAGGCTGGAAAATGAAAATCTTTCCATCGCTGCTGAAGTTGAGGGGCAGATACGTGATTTATATTCTGTTTATGATCAAATGTTTATTTACATCAATGAGGAAGGATTATTTGAGTTGAAGGAGAATAAATTATCTCCCTATTTTGGAAATGAGAATCTAAAGGATTTAATAGTAAATGATATTTTGCCATATAATTCGGATTCTGTTTTATTGATAACACCAGAAGAAATTTACGTCACATCTCCATCTGATTTTAAATTGAGACCGTTTTCAACAAATGTTGTTACCAAGGGTTTTTTGTCAGGAATTAATAGTCTAGAAACCGATGACCTATTTTTAAGTATTAAAGCGATTGGAGTAATTCGATTAAATGGCAGCGGCCAAGTTCAGGAAGTATTAAATGTGAATAACGGTTTGGTCAGTAATGATGTAAACGATTTCTTACTGACCAACGATGGCGTATTGGCTGTAACTACGGGGAATGGAATTTCATTGGTTGACATTTCATCTCCTCTAAGAAATGTCTCTCTGACAGACGGGATCCATGGACCTTTGGAGGCAATCTTTGGAAATGGTAACAAAACTTATGTTGTAGGTAAAGAAGGCCTTTTTGAATTTGATAATGACCTACGAAAAATCAGTAAAATTGACAATCTTAATCAAGCGGGATTTGCAGGACAATATATAAACTCTACCCCATTTTTTGTCATGTATGATGGGGTCTTTTTCTATAAGAATGAAAAATTGGAGTGGTTTAGTGGAGATTATGCATGGAGTTTAATGGAGTATAATGATAGCACAATCGTAGTAGGTTCTGACAGAGAAATTGTGATCTATTGTGATTCTTCTGGGGTATGGATGCCGACACAAGTTTTTCCAGCTGCAGGACAAGCTAAACCATTAGTTATTGATCAGGAAGGTAATGTTTGGGCTGGTATCAGTCGAGGAGATGGGGGGTTGATCAAGTTGACACTAAAACCATCATCTAATTATACCAGTTTTGATCAAAAAGTTTACACGAGTAAAGAAATAGGGAATGACGGGGCTGTCTATCCATTTAACTATAAAGGGAACACGTATTTTGGAACGTATAATGGAGTATTGCAATTTGATGGAGAAAATTTGGTTCGAGCAAAAGATTTGGGGGATTTTGTATCGAGTTATGAAGGTAGAGTGACGTTGGGCTATGAAGATCCAGGAGGTAGACTTTGGTTGTCAACTGCTGAAGGGAAAAACTTTAAGGTTGGGTATATTACGGAATCAGGTGATTATTTTACATCTGATTTTGCTCGTTTGAGTGATAATTTAGTATACAGTATTTACGGTCAGAGTTCGGATGAGGTGTGGATGGCTAGTCCAGGGGGATTGTTTATTTACAGAAATATTCCACGACAGGAAAGAAATTTGGCGGTTCTGTGTCGTTCTATTCGTATCGGAGATTCTGTGGTTTATGAAGGAGATTTTAAAGGTGATGATCAATTTGTTTTAAATGAGATCGGAACTTCCTTAGTCTTCGATTATAGTAAAGCCGCCCTTGAGTTTTCATTTGCTGCGCCTTTTTATCAGAACGTATCAGAAACAAAATATAGTTATTATTTAAAAGGGTTTGATGAAGGTTGGAGTGAATGGAGATCAGATCACAGGGTAAGTTATACCAACATTCCAGAAGGTAAATATGAGCTTTTGTGTAAGGTGAAAACGGCAGATGGAATGGAGTCCGAACCGGCTGTGATTCAATTTGAAGTTTTACCGCCTTGGTACCGAACCTGGTGGTTCAGAACTTTGGTATTATTAGTAGTCGTGGGAATCATCTATTTGCTTTTCCGTGCTCGTACGGCTACTTTAAGAAAGCGCCAGAAAGAGCTGGAAGAAACCGTAGAAGAACGAACTCGTGAGGTGGTAGAGGAGAAGAAAGAGGTAGAAAAACAAAAACATCTGGTAGAAGAGAAAAATCAGGAAATACAGGATTCAATTAACTATGCTGAACGAATTCAACGTTCCATGTTGGCCAATAAACAGTTGATGGATGAATTCTTTAGCGATTATTTCGTCTTTTTCCAACCAAAAGATGTGGTTTCTGGAGATTTTTACTGGGCAAGTTTGTTGAAAGATGGGAGAATTGCCATTGTAAATGCGGATAGTACTGGCCACGGGGTGCCCGGTGCTATTATGAGTATGTTGAATATGAACAGTCTCAAGGAATCGGTTAAGTTAGGGCTTCTTGAGCCTAATGAGATTCTAAATGAAACTAGACGCATTGTTAAACAAACTTTGAAGAACGATGGTTCGGAAGATGGTGGTAAAGATGGAATGGATTGTAGTTTGATCGTATTTCGTAAGGATGATGCATCAATCGATTTTGCTGCAGCAAATAATCCTGTTTGGATCGTTAGGGGAGAAGAACTGATCGAATTCAAGGGAGATAAGATGCCAGTTGGTAAACACGATAGAGACAATGAACCTTTTACAATGCAGCAATTTGTATTGGAAAAAGGAGATGTGATCTATACGTTAACAGATGGAATGCCAGACCAGTTTGGAGGTCCGAAAGGAAAGAAATACATGTACAAGAAGTTGAAGGAACTTTTAATCAGTATTGCCGGCTTACCTATGGAAGAGCAAAGACAGAAAATTGCCACAGAACTTAATGATTGGATGAAAGACGAGGAACAGGTGGATGACATTTGTATAATAGGAATAAGGTATTAAAGATTATGACAGAAGCACAGATTCTAGCGAGACAACTAGACAAGGGTAGAGAATTAACGAAGTGGTATCTCTCATTGATGAAAGAATGTGACCCGTACAAAACGTTTGAGTTGGACGGAAAACGATTCAATTCAGTGATCTGGGAGATTGGACATTTGGCAATGTCTGAGAATTTTCTAGCGAATTATCTAACCTATGGTCCTGCTACAAAGGAAGAATGGTTCAAACATTTTTCAATGGGTGGTGATAATAAAGTGACTGAGGAATATCCTGATTTCAAAGCAGTACTTAATTCATTCAAACAAATCCATACTTCCACGATAGCGCATATCAATTTCCTTTCAGAAGAAGATCTGGATAAACCAACTAAGAAGGAATTTAATGTTGCTGGAATTGTAACAGTAAGGGATGCTATAATACACGCTATTAGGCATGAAAGTATACATACTGGTCATCTGGGTTGGCTATGTAAATTACATGGAGTGAAGTCAGTTTAGGAATTGAATTTTCCTTTATTCTTGTAACACAAATTACACCTCCACTATTACATAATTTCTACCTTTGCACCCATGAGTGATTTTCTCCAACACGAATGCGGAATAGCTCTTCTTAAACTGAAGAAACCGCTTGATTTTTACCTTGAGAAATATGGGACATCCTTTTGGGCGTTGAACAAGATGTATCTCCTTATGGAGAAACAGCATAACCGTGGACAAGATGGAGCTGGATTAGCCAATATCAAATTGGACATGCCTCCAGGTACACGTTATATCAGTAGACACAGAAGTGTAGACCAAAAGCCAATTCAGGATCTGTTCGATTATATAAATAAGAGATTCAAAAATTTACAGGAAGATCGCCCTGAGAAATTGAAAGATACTGCCTGGCTAAAGGAAAATGAAGCTTTCACTGGAGAAGTGTTCTTAGGACATTTGAGATATGGTACCTACGGTAAGAATCAAGTAGAAAATTGCCATCCGTTTTTAAGACAGAATAACTGGATGACGCGAAATCTGGTCGTAGCAGGAAACTTTAATATGACCAATGTGGATGAATTATTCGGAAGATTGGTTAATATTGGTCAGCATCCCAAAGAAAAATCAGATACTGTTACCATTTTGGAAAAAATTGGGCACTATCTGGATGAAGAAAACCAGCGTTTATTTGATAAGTACAAGGCATTGGGATATTCATATCAGGAAATTTCTGACCTGATAGCCAAGAATATAGATTTACAAAGGATTCTTCAAAATTCAGCAGTCGATTGGGACGGAGGGTATGCAATGGCTGGTATGATAGGCCATGGCGATGCGTTCGTATTGAGAGATCCTTCAGGTATCAGACCGGCATTTTGGTTTGAAAATGACGAATATGTAGTGGTAGCATCTGAAAGACCTGTCATTCAAACAGCGTTTAATTTAAAATGGGAAGAAATCAATGAGGTACAACCAGGGCATGCCTTAATCATTCCAAAAGTTGGTGATGCTAGTGAAGTATTAGTGAAAGAACCTTTAACAGAATCACAGTGTTCTTTTGAGAGAATCTACTTTTCGAGAGGAACGGATAAAGATATCTATCAGGAAAGGTTGGAACTAGGAAGATTGGTTACACCTAAAGTTTTAGCAGCTATCGATTATGATATGAGGAACACGGTGTTCTCATTTATTCCAAATACGGCTGAAATGGCTTACTATGGAATGTTAAAAGCAACTGAAGATTATCTGAATGACGTTAAAGTTAAAAAGATAAAAGCTCTTGCGGGTGAGATTACTGATGATCAGCTAAAAGATATTCTTACAATTAGAACTCGAGTAGAAAAGATAATGGTGAAGGATGCTAAATTAAGGACTTTCATTACCCAGGATGATGCTCGAGACGATATGGTTGCCCATGTTTATGACATCACTTATGGATCTATTCGAAGAAAAGAAGACAATATTGTTGTTCTGGATGATTCCATTGTAAGAGGAACAACACTTCGCCAGAGTGTGTTGCGAATTCTCGATCGTCTTGAACCTAAAATGATAGTGGTCGTTTCAAGTGCACCACAGATCAGATATCCTGATTGCTATGGGATCGACATGGCGAAAATGGGAGATTTCATTGCTTTTCAAGCTGCAGTTAGCCTTCTGAAGGAAAGAGGAATGGAAAATTTGATGAACTCAGTTTATCAAAAATGTCTGGAGCAAATGAAATTGCCAAAAGAACAAATGATTAACTGTGTTAAAGAAATCTATGAACCATTCACAGAGGAAGAGATCTCGGACCGCATCGCTAAGTTATTGAAGCATGAAGATGTAAATGCAGAGGTAAAGATCATTTATCAGAGTATAGATGCTTTACATCAGGCTTGCCCAGGCAATGGTGGTGATTGGTATTTTAGTGGAAATTACCCGACTCCTGGTGGTAATAGGGTGGTGAATAAAGCATATATCAATTATATGGAAGGTGTTAACGAGAGAGCTTATTGATAGAATAATATTCTAAAAACAAGTCTCTTATATTCGAATTATAGAATAATATTTTAACATTTGTTAACACAATTTCATAGGTTATACTTTTGAGATTGAAATTCCCAATGAGCTGATTGATAGTGAATTAAAAATTGGGTTTCAATATCTTTTCTGTTTTTTAAATAACTATTTAACACACAACAAGCTGTTTTACAGTATGTTGTGTGTAACCTTGAATCGTGACTTTCTGTTTCAAACCCTAGAGTGTCACCCACACTCACTCCGAATTCAGAGTTTTTAAATTGGCGCCACCACTTATCCAGTGGATAAGAACCCTATTACCTAACCATTAAAACCTTAACGCCATGAAAACGATTAGCCTAAAATCCGTAATTATCCTTATTGCCATTAGTTTATTTTCAATCTCATTGTTTGCCAATGGACTTTCCTTCAGAGTCAGATTGTACGATGTGAATCCTTTATATGTTACAGAGAAAATTAAATCAGAAATCAAAATCTTTCAACACGAAAAAGACGTTGATATTGGAGCGTTTGAGGATTATTTCACAGCGATGAAATTTCAGTACAAGTTAGAAGAACTGGGATTTCCGAAGACGGCAATTGTTTCCGACTTCAATCAGGATGAGATACCACTTGATGATGCTTTTGCACTCCTTGATAATCGGAACAGACAAGATGAGGAAATGATTAAGCCAATGTCCGAAGTAGAAATGGATCTTGCTTTGAAGATGGTACAAAATGAGGATTTTTATTACAGCATTCAAATTGGGGTTTTCAGTGAAGAAGCTGTAAATAAGTTCTTTGAGTTCCCAAAACAAATTGATGAGACAATTACTGCCAAGGGATATTATAGATACACCTATGGTAGGTTCTATACTTATCAGGATGCAAAGGATGCACTTGCCATGCTTCAGAAAAACTATTTCGAAAAGGCTTTCATAATAGCTTTTGATGAATTGGAAAGAATTCCTATCACGGCTGCTATGAATAAAGAAAAAAGACTACTCGAAGAATCAGTAGCCGCCATCGCTCCATAACCTTAATTTACCCCTATTGATTTGCCTGATCCTCCGATTCATTTGATTAATTGGAAATCAGGCTTTTTCACTAAATTGTGTTTATACAAATTTGAAGTTCTCTAAAGTCTGTAATACATAGGAGATACCTTTACGATGATTATTATTATGGTAAAGAAACTAATAGTTCTCCTGATCGTTGTGATCACACTGGTTAGTGCATTTTTTGCTTTTAGGTATTTGAAATCTGAAGCTGAATTGGCAAAGGATCCAATCGTATCGGTACCTTTGGATGCAGCTGTGATTATCGAATCAAATGATCTGGGAAAATCTTGGTTCAGAATTTCTGAGACTAATCTGGTTTATTCCTCCTTGCTTTCAGTAGATGAAGTGCAACATTTTGACAAAGCACTAAAAGAAGTGGATTCTTTATTAGGGAGCAATCCGGAAACGAGTTCATTGTTCAGTCAAAAATCCTCGGTAGTCTCTTTGCACTCTGGTGATGGAAAAGTTCAGTATTTTGTGTCAACCAGCTGTTCCGAGGAGACTTATCATTCCTTAAGAAACATGATCAAGACAAATTATGGAGCCAAAGAAATCGCAACAAATCTGGATCAGATTGAAGGTGATGGCAGCGCATTCTACTTGGCTTATCATTCTCCATTTGTGATGTTCAGTTCGGATGATAAATTGATCAAATCTAGCATCAGTTATCGTGAGGAGGGTAAAAGTTTATTAAATGACACCAATTTTGTACAGCTTAGAAAATCGACCTCGAGTAATCTCGGATTGAGCATTTATATCAACGGTACAAGACTTGGGGCTATGATGACTCCATATTTGAGAAAAGAAATATTGGAAAGTTGGAGTTCAGGAAAGCTTCTTCCTACCTGGATGGCGCTAGATGTCAATGAGAAGTCAAATACGATTATCATAAATGGGCTGAGTTCAAATGATGCAAGTAACAACTGGTTTAAGAACATTTCTCAGCAGGAGGCTCAGAATTCAAAATCATTAGTGTTATTACCTACGGATTTGTTGAGTTTAAAACGTTTCTCCGTAGCTGATGCTTCAGCGTTCCTGAACGGATATGATACTTATCATCTGGAAGAAATTGCAAAAAGTTGTGATTGTGAACCTAAATCTACATTTGCAAACTGGATTACCGGGGAGGTGATTTCGATTGAGTTTGGAAATGAAGCGAGTAAGGATAATGCTTATTTCATTGGATGTGAAGGTACGCCTAACATGATAGGTGTTCTCTCGGCATTTGGTGTGTCAGATACACTCTACAAACAGGTTTATGGAGCTGAACTTTATGAAATAGAAAATAAGAACTTCCTGTCTCTAATGGGATTGAATGATACAACATCAAGTCCTTTGTATTTTGCTAGAATGCATGACTATGCGGTAATATCAACGCTGAAAGGAATGTCGAAACTGGCTTATCAGTATAAGGCGAGCCAATCAAGTATTCCAAACAACAGATTCATAAATTTTGCCAAACAACTAATGGCTAATTACTCATCCGTGGATGTTTACTTTGCTTGGAATTCGTTGGTAGAGAATGCAGAAAATTTATTTAAGGAAGAATATAAACAGTCTCTTGAGAAGATCAAAACAGATGTTAGTGATTTAAACGGGTTAATCTGGCAGGGAAGTCAGACTAAAGACAAGCTAGTGTATCACTCGCTCGCAATTAACACGAATCAGGCAAATGAGCAGAAGGGAGCAATCCAGAAATTGTGGAGTTTTAATCTTCAGTACGACATCATAATGACTCCTCAGGTGGTTAAGAATCATCAAACAGGAACTAATGAAATTGCTCTTCAGGATAAGAGTAATAATTTGGTTATTTTAAGTGCAACAGGAAAACATAAATGGTCGAAACCGATCAATGAGCCAATTATAGGAGAAATCAAACAAGTGGATGTTTTTCAAAATGGTAAATACCAAATGTTGTTTAGCACAGCAACTAAAATCCATTTGCTGGACATCAATGGAAATGAGGTTACAGGGTTCCCGATCAAACTTCCAGCTCAAGCTACGAATGAAGTAGTAGTATTTGATTATGAGAATAATGGAAATTACAGATTACTAATCAATACGATTGAAAAGAAATTACTTAACTACAACAAAGAAGGAAAACCTGTAGATGGTTGGATTGTAAATACTACTGATCAAATTGTATTGAATAAAGTTGAGCGTTTTGTGGTAGGGGGAATGGACTACATTGCATTAAATGATATCAGTGGTAAGGTATATCTTTTTAATAGAAAAGGTGAGCCTAGAGAGCTAGTCCCAAGTAAGATCAATACCCTTGAAAAACAGAATATTTATTTGCAGGTAGGTCCTTCTTTAGGTACTACTAAATACATCTACAAAGATTCTACAGGTAAAATTGTTGAAATGTCACTAACTGGAGAGACAAAACTATTTCTTTTAGATAGTACGATGCATAGTTATAATCATGTCGTAGCTGATCTTGAAAATGATAAGTTGTCAGATTATGTTGTTTCCTTTGGCAATAAACTGAGTGTATATGGTCCTGACAAGAAATTATTCTTCTCAGAAATATTTGATTTTGACATTTACGATAACTTTCAGGTTATTGGAGATCCAAATAAATACACCCTTATTTCGAATGAAAAAGACCAGATGATTCATCTTTACACCTATCAGTTCAAGCCAGTTCCTGACTTTCCTCTTCAAGGATCAAAAATGAGCTGTACAGGAGATTTGAATAAGGATGGTAAGATGGAATTGATCACTATTGTGAAGGGCAAAGAAATTGTCTGCTACTCGATCGATTTACTTTTTGGAATCTAGCACTCCAATAGGAAAGTCATTCCCAAAACTATACCCAGTTGGATATTGAGGTGAAGTTTTGAACTGAGCAGATAATTCTGGAACACGCTGTTCTACATACGTTTTTAGTCCGTTCACTGAGATAATTTCTGAGGCTCCAATAGTGGCTTTTCCAGAAAGAACTTCTAATAAAGAGTAGGTAAATAGGCCGTGTTCAAGACTACTTGCTTCATTGGCATATTCTACATCCTGGCTTGCTGTAATAAAAAATGTTCCAGAGCTTCTGGCTAGTTGTGCAATTGTTTTTTCACGCGAAACTCCCCTCGTTGCAAACGCATCCAGTGCGGCACCGGATTGACATGCATCCAGAAAAAACACCTGTTTCTGAGCTGATATATTCTTAGAGATATTAAGCAATTCCTTTGCAGAAATTCCTTTATCCCGTAACATGTCATTTCCTCCATACAAATTCGTGATGTCGCTCATTACTAAAAAAAAGTCATTCTCATTTGCTTGACTTTCAATCATTACACCATGGCCTGCATAATAGAAAACGAAGACATCTTCAGAACTGATATTTTTTGCAATCTCATTAACAAGGTTCAAAACATTTTCTTTAGTTACTTTTTTATCTTCTAAGCTGAATGTATAGGTATTTGCGAACAGATTTTGGGCAGAATTGGTCAATGTACTTGAGAATTCTGTCGCATCTCCTTTGGCATATTTTAAGTTGTAGGATTTGTTCTCGTATTGATTTATTCCCAAACAAAGTAGAAATAGATCTGGTTTAGCGGCAATAGTATCAAAATTAAGATGAACAGGAAAATAGGAGTGTTGGATCTGGTTTTTGTCAAGTACTTTGATTTCAATTTTATTCTCTAGCGGAGTCAAAGGAATCTCAATGTTCAGAGTATTCTTAACTCCTCTAAATGCAACCTCCTCATCTGAAGATGCTGTAATTACCAATTTTCCATTATTATAAATGAAAACATCTTGATAATTTACCTTCTCTTGAAAATTGATCTTGAACGATGCAATTGATGATGTGAGCTGATAAACTGAATCTTTTACTGGTTGATGATAGTCATTTTGGTTATTCAGAAACGCCAAATCAAAACTATAGTCGCTATTGAAAAATGCATCAATATTTCTACCCTGATCCTTATTTTTGAAGTTTCCAGTGATAACTTCTTTGATGAGATTGGGAGAGAAATAAACATTAAAGAAATCACCAATATTTTGAGCTTCATTTCCTTTAATCAAGTGGATTTGTTCCATCGATACTTTAGTTCCTTCAAAGTGAAAGTTCTCAGGTTCAATGGCTAACCATTCGTTATTGGGGTAAAGATAAATTGATAATTTATTAGTCAAATTTTCGAAATCAATGATCTCAACCGATCCATCTAGCCCTCTGGCGATCAATGTAGTTTCATCTAAAAAGTCAAGATTGGCAATTCCACTTGGGAGTACTACAGGACTGACTTTAAGGTTTTTCTGTTGCAGATCAATGGAGTAAATTTTTCTATCAATTCCACCGACTTGAAGAATAGATTTCTCAGGATGTTTGGCAATTGATAAAGCAGGAGTACGATCCTTCAGATAATATTTTGCATGCAGTAATCCGGAGGAAATATCCCATATCCTTATGGTTCCATCCAGGCTGGATGAATAAAGTACCCCCGATATGTTATCATAAATCAGATCAGTAACTTTATCAAGATGTCCAATGAATCTTCTAACTTCCAGATGACTATCTGATTCATGCATGACAATGGAATGATCTAGATTGCACTTGAAGTAATACAAATTCTGACCATCTTCCTTAATGATGTTTGTTGCATTGGGTACTTCGGTGATTAATGTTTTCTCATGAGAATTCAAGTTAATTGAGTAGGTTCTGCCATCCCATCCAGTTGTGAGCAATTGATGATTATTCAGGAAAGAAAAACTGAAGACCATTCCATAATGGAGATTTTTGAATGCGTGAATTAAATCGAAATGAGCATTATAAAGAGAGACATTTCCCTGGGCATCGCCCACCGCAATGAGACTGTCATCAGAAGAAAGACAAATTGATGTAATGGTTTTTTCGGATTGAATGGGTGATGAAATATATCCTGTATTTAGATCCAGTTTTTGAACTTCCAATCCGATTTTTCCAAAGAGAACAAAATCTTTTTTATTCGATACGGCCAAAGGAGATAATTGCTTGAAATGACGAAGACTTCCTGATTCATTCCAGTTAAGATAGTCATAGGGAAGCTGATTTGAAGGTTGATTATTTACACCATTAAAAACAGCGACTTTAGTTCCATTTGAAACTTTTAGTTCTTCAAGTGAGGATAAATTCCCTGGCACATAAATAGTTTGTTCATCTGAAGAAAAGATGACTTGATAGTTCTGCAGATATTTGTTTTTAATGTTCAGAATGAGTTTTTTCTTATCGGCATCAATGATCCAAAGTTCATTATCGTTTGATAGGGATATATATTTGCCGGATGGCGAAAATGAAGCATAGTTGATTCGTTCTTTGATTTCTAGGCTAAAACTTGGTTTGGTATAATCCTTCCCCCAGACAAATAAGCCATTTTTATGCTCATAAGTAGCGAGTTGAGTCCCGTCTGGGCTCCAAAATACCTGTGTATTACATCCATCACATTGAGCCTCTTTGTTAGGTTCAAGGTAGGCAATTTCCTTTCCTGATTTTGTGTCAAAGATCTGTGTAAACAGTTTGGTAGAACCTACTGCAAGTAGATCATTAGTGGGATTAAACTGATAGTGATGAGCCTTTGAAAAAGGGATTTCAAGCGTGTCTGAACTTTGAGACGATATAAGCTGAAATGATGTTGCACCTTTTAAATTGAGATATTGCTCTTGATTCTGGGATAAATAATTAGCGTTAACACGTGATTTATAGGCTTTTGTAGATAGAATGATCTGATCGTTCGAGAAATCCCAAATGATCAGATCATCCCTGTCTGAACCAATAAGTATTTTGTTTTCAAATGTTGAAAATGAAGCAGAATTGACGTAGCCTAAGTTTATTTTGAAAGTTTTTCGATTAATTTCCTGATCAGTTTTGTAATCGTAAATAATTACTTCATCCTTAATATTTAGAATAAGCAATTTGGAGCCGGAAGGATCGAATTCCAAATGCTGAATGGAAGAATTAGATACATTAATCGTAGCTAATTGAATCTGTGTTTTTGAATTCCAAATGATGATTGAATGATCCTGTGAACCTGTCGCTAAAATTGGTTCGCCTGGATGTAATGCAACCGAATTAATCGGTAATGTATGACCATTCTGCATCTGCAGTGAAAAATCATTCTGTGCAAAGCAGTAAAGATTAAATAGGAGTATTATCAGGGTTAGGTAGGTTCGCATAGCATTCTGATTACAACACGAATTTATAACAAATAACATTCACAATATTCTTATCTCGATTTATCCAAAGGGTTTCATTACTTGAATTTCTATGTTAATCGTTTGTCATTTTAGTCGATACAGCCCTTGAAAACTGGGATATATGTCTTAATTTTATATTGTGGGTAGTTTTAAGTTGTTTCTATATCGATTTATCATTGGATTGATTTCTGTTATTGTGATGGGAATCAATGCGAGTGTCGCGCAGTGCGAGGCTTACGATGGTAATGGGACACTCTCAAACACTCCTGTATGGTTGAGTTGTTTCGGAACTAATTTTACGTTGAATTTCCAAAGTGCCACCTCTTTTGGCGCATATTCTATAGATTGGGGTGATGGGAGCCCTCTAGAAACAGGGGTTTCTTTTGTACCACCTCAAGTGTTAACTCATATTTATGCCGCCACAGTAGGGTCTTATACTGTGACTTTTACTGAAACATCTTCGACTTGTACAATAACTGGCACGGTGATCATGGAGGAGCCGACCACTGCATCAATCCAGATTCCATTTGGTGGAGTTACACAAACTTGTGCTCCCGCTCCTTTAAGGTTTATTAACTCAAGTACGAATGTATCACCAACTACTGTATTTACCTGGGATTTTGGAGATGGTTCTCCTCCATTAGTTGTTGATTTTACGAACGCAGGAGATACCGTAATACATGATTATCTTCAGGGTACAGTCAATTGTGAAACCCAAGTATCGTTGGTTGCAGAAAACCAATGTAATATTGCGCAGGGAGGTTCCAGTCAGGCGACTTTTAATCCAATAAGGATCTGGGATCTCGATGACGCTGCCATTACAGCATCAGATGTGTTGTTGTGTTTTCCCGAAACGACTGTGTCATTTCAAAATACAACGCAAAGAAACTGTCTTGCACAAGGAAATACTTTTCAACGTCAGGAATACTGGAATTTTGGAGATTACTGGGGTCTAGGATATGATAGTATTATTGATTGGACACCGTGGCCACCTACCTTTCCTCATGTAATAGATTATCCTGGATTAGGATCTTATGATGTTATGATGATCGATAGTAATTTCTGTGGTCAGGATACGGCATATATTACTATTCAAATCGTGCCTCCGCCTACTGCTGGTTTTACACTGTCCACAGATACCATTTGTGCTCAAACCAACGTCTTAGCTACAAATACTTCCTCAGGAGGAGCAAATACGCTGAGTTGGAATTTTGGAGATGGAACTGGTTGGCAAACTTTGGGCGCAAATCCTACGCATTCCTATATCGCACCTGGGGATTATACCATTCAACTAGCAGCAAGTATAGGAGGTGCCACTGGTTGTGCGGATACAACATCGCTTGATATTCATGTTTTACCTATTCCTCAGGCAAATTTTGTGATGGATAATAATGAGGGCTGTGATCAGATAACGGTAAATTTTACGGATGCATCCATAGATGCGATCGATTGGAATTGGAATTTTGACAATGGAAATGTTTTTAATGGATTGACACCTCCAAGTCAGGATTACAATACAACGGGTACCTATACGCCCTCATTAACAGTGACAGCTACCAATGGGTGCACAGATGTTGCAACGTCCAATGTGTTCGTATATCAGTCACCAGTGGTTGATTTTATTCCACAAAGTGTGTGTCAGAACTCCGTAGCCATTTTTACCGACCAATCAACCTCATCAACAGGTGATCCAATTATTTCCTGGAACTGGGATTTTGGTAATGGTGACAATTCTATCCTGCAGCATCCGACTACTACTTACGTCTCGAATGGAACGTTTAATATTGAACTTGAGGTAGCAACTGCTCACTGTAGTAATGTGGATATTATTGCCGTTTCGGTAGAGCCTGTGCCGATAGCTGATTTTACTCAGGATATATTTTCTGGATGTCCGTCATTGCCAGTTCAATTTACGAATCAAAGTACAGGAGCCAGTGGTTACCAGTGGGATTTTGGTGATGGTGGATCCTCAACGAATACAGATCCTGCACATGTTTTTCAGAACAATACTGGAATTGATACAACATATAATGTGCAGTTGATTGCCAGTACAACTTTCGGATGTACGGATACTGCATTTGGTTCAGTAGAAGTGTATTTTGGGGTGAATTCTTCCTTTACTCATAATGGATTTCCTGGATGTGCACCATTGGATGTAGTTCTTACAAATTTGAGTTCTCCTGGCCAGACTTATGAATGGGATTTTGGTGATGGTACTACGGATGTTGCCTACCATACAACTCACCAATACATCAATTTAACCCAGTTTATCGATGTTTACACGGTAGAGTTGGTAGTTATTTCTTCTAATGGATGTACAGATACTTCCAGCCAGAATATTACGGTTTATCCCTTACCTGATTTTGATTTTACAAGTGTTCCAGATTCAGGTTGTAGTCCGTTAATGGTCAATTTTCCTACTCTTGTAGGTGCAGTTACCTATGAATGGGATTTTGGTGATGGAACAACTACAAATGGAGTATCACCAAGTCATTTGTATTCTAATGGAACTACCAATGATGTAACCTATATTGTAGAGTTAATTGCTACTTCTCCTTTTGGATGTAAGGATACAAATTATGGACAAGTCAAGGTGTTCCCCAATCCTGTTTCACAATTTTCTGTTCCTTTGAGTGATGGTTGCGGTCCTTTTGAGGTTACTTTTCAGAATAACTCTACAGGGGCTACTAGTTTTAAGTGGGACTATGATGATGGGGGAAGTTCAACAACCACTTTGGCATCGCACAGTTATACCTATGAAAATCAAACCACTTCCGATATCGTTTTCAACCCAACACTTATTGCGATTACAGATGATGGATGCCAGGATACTTCAAGTCAGGTGGTAACGGTTTATCCACAGGTATTTGCTGATTTTATAGTAGATACAGTAGGATGTGAGCCATTTATAGGAGTTTTTTCTGATCAATCTAACAATGCTAACCAATGGAATTGGAATTTTGATAATGGTTTTGTCAGTACTCAGCAGAATCCATCTCAAACCTTTGATAACCCAAACGTCACAGATATTATCTATACGGTTGAATTGATAGCTACTTCAGTTAATGGCTGTAAGGATACGGCTTATCAGGAAATGTTGATCTATGCCTCACCGATTGCTCAGTTTTTGCCTTCAACCACAGTGGGTTGTGCTCCATTAAATTTTGATTTTCAGAACCTATCAATTGATGCAACTTCCTATTTCTGGGATTTTGATGATGGGAATACTTCAACGTCTTTGTCTACTAATTTTCCTTATTTCTATGAAAATCAAACCACTTCTGATTTAACATTTAGTCCTAGTCTTATTGCAATAACTACAAACGGATGTGCCGATACGATGATTGTTCCTATTACGGTTCACCCAGAGATTTCGGCAGTTTTTAGTGTGGATACTGCAGGATGTACACCATTCCATGCTATATTCAATGATCAGTCTACAAATGCAACTCAATGGCTTTGGGATTTTGATAACGGATTTATGGATACCCAGCAGAATCCGGATGAATATTTCTTTAATCCTGGTACTACAGACTCTATTTACACTGTTCAATTAATCGCTACTTCAGCAGCTGGTTGTAGGGATACAGTTTATCAGGATATTTTAGTGTTTCCAGTGCCTAATTCACTTTTTACACCTACACCTTTTACCCAGACCTATCCATCTACTACGGTAGGTTTCAACAATGCTAGTACAACAGGATCTTGGAACTATTATTGGAATTTTGGAGATGGAGATACAGCTATTGCTTTCACACCAAGCGATCATACTTATTCAACTTGGGGTGATTATGAGATCGAATTGATAGTTGCAAGTCCCTATTGTAGTGATACGAGTATACAAACAATTACGATCATCCCTCCACTTCCTGAACCGCACATCTATGGTTCTGGAGAGGGGTGTCGTCCTGTTACTATTCAATTTTATGACAGCTCACTTTATGTAGATAGTTACTATTGGGATTTTGGAGATGGCGGTTTCTCGACCTTACCCAATCCATATTACACGTATCATCAGGCTGGTGACTATAATGTGACAGTGACATTAACTGGACCGGGTGGAATCCAGAATTTTGTCATGATTGATTCGGTTCACGTTTATGAATATGCCGTTGCTTTTTTCCAATACTCTCCAACTCAGGTATATGTTCCAACAGAACCGGTTCAGCTTTTTAATCTTTCGAGTTATGCCAATGCTTATTTATGGGATTTTGGTGACGGAACAACTAGCTCAGAGGAGTCTCCAGAACACTATTATAGTAATGAAGGATTGTTTGACATAACACTTATCGCCAATAATGATCATAATTGTCCGGATACAATAACGTTCGAGCAAGCAGTTTTGGCAAGGACAGGTGGTGAAATTGAGTTTCCGAATGCGTTTACACCAAATATCAGTGGACCTAATGGAGGATACTATGATCCCAATGCAGTAGATAATGATGTTTTCTTTCCAATTTTTGAGGGGGTCGAAGATTATCACTTGTCGATATTCAATCGCTGGGGAGAATTAATTTTTGAAAGTTTTGACGTAAATATAGGATGGGATGGTTATTATCGTGATCAACTCTGTCAGCAGGATGTTTATATCTGGAAGGCTAGAGTGAAGTATACGAATGGTAACGATGAAGTTTATGTTGGAGAAATACACTTACTACGATGATGAATAAAACACTAATAACCGTACTACTTCTTTTTGGAGTTTCAGTGATGTGGGGACAGAAGTTGAGCAAGACTGATAAGAAAGAGGTAAAAAAAGGCTTCGTTTCAATTGAATTTGAAGACTTCATTGATGCAAATGAAAGGTTTACTGAACTCTATAAGAAGTATCCAAATGATGATGAGGTTCGATTTGGATTAGCAATTTGTAGACTCAATCAGAAGAGTAATGAAAGGGAAGCGTTGGATTTGATGGAGAATGTTTATAACACAAAAAGTCTGGAGAATTATTACTTCTACTTGGGAAGAGCGTATCTGGCTCATGGACGCTTCGAGGAGGCGATTACCTCTTTACAAACTATATTGTTGGATAAGAAGAAGAGCATGGACGAAGATGAGATCGTGAATTACCTGAGTATTGCCTACGAAGCGAAGGAGTTGATTACAGCAGCCAGAAAGGTTGAGGTAAATAATCTGGGTCAGGCAATAAATTCTTCAGAACAGGAATCTGTTCCCGTAGCATTACCAAATGGATCTGGTTTGTTTTTTACAAGCCGGAGAGCAGATAATGTATCGGAACAAAAGGATCACTTGGGGAATTATTTTCAGGATGTATTTTTCTCGAAGAAAGAAAATGGCACCTGGCAAAACCCTAAAAACTGTACGGAGATCAACACCAAATTGCATGATGCTGCAGTTTCGATCAGCTATGACGGTAGTAAGTTTCTGTTTTTTAAAACAAATCCTGATAATATCGTTCAGGGTGATCTTTATGAAGCAAATTGTGATGCAGAAGGAAATTTGAGTGATTCTAGACTTTTACAAGATGGTATTAATAGCAAGAGTATTGAATCCAGCGCTTGCATTTCCGCAGACGGAAATATGATCTTTTTTAGCTCAAACCGTCCCGGAGGTTATGGAGGTTTTGATCTTTATTATGCCAAAAGACTTCCAACTGGAGATTGGGGAAAGGAGTTGAACATGGGACCGCTGATCAATACTTCAGGAAATGAGGATGCTCCTTTTTTTCATGTAGATGGTCAGACATTGTATTTCTCGTCTGATGGTCGTGTCGGAATAGGAGGGTTTGATATCTATTCAACAAAAATGACGGAAGACGGATCCTGGACTCAGCCAGAAAATGAAGGTTTTCCGATCAACTCTCTTGGCCATGACTTATATTACAGAGTCTCTCCCGATTCTCGGCAGGCATATCTTTCTTCCGACAGAGATGGTGGATATGGTTCGGATGATATTTATCTGGTTAATATATATGATCATGAAAGTTTCAAAACGGTTATTCGAGGAAATGTGAAAGATGTGAATGGGAATCCTCTTAATGCGAAGATTACCATCATCAACGAGCAGGATAAGAACTTAAACGGGATTTACAGAACAAATGGGAAGGGCAATTTTATTCTCTTGTCAATGCCCATGGAGCAATATCAATTGATAATAGAATGTAAAGGTTTTGAAAGTACTACCATTAGAAAATCATTTGATGAATTGACTGAAGAAGGGGAATTATCGATAACCTTAAAATCTTTGAATTCGGATGCGCCATAAAATAACCATCATATTGATCGTAATGGGAGTTTCTGTGGGCTATGCTCAGGATCCACAGTTTACTCAATTCTTTGCCGCATCAGCATATTTGAATCCTGCTTTTGCAGGTGCAACATTTCAGAATCGTGCTGCAATGACCTACAGGAATCAATGGCCTGGTGTTCCGAAGGCTTTCAATAGTATGAACGCTGCAGTGGATATGAATTTCAACAAGATCAATACAGGAGTAGGAGTTAATCTTTATAATGATAATGCCGGTACTGGAGGATTAAAGACTACAAACTTTTCGTTACAAGTAGCTCATCAATTCAAATTAAAGAGAGATCTCTATGTACGTCCAGCTATTCAGTATGGTTTGATCCACAAAAGAATTGATTTTGCTGATCTGACATTTGGTGATCAGTTGGTTAGAAATGGTGCTCCCAATACCATAGAGCAAAATACTTATCAACCTATTACTAATTTTGATTTTGGAGCGGGATTCTTATTATACTCCTCAACTAAGTGGGTTGGATTCGCTATACATCATTTGAATAAACCTAATGAGTCATTATTAGGATATGAAGCACCATTACCAATGAAATTCTCTTTGCATGGTGGATACAAACTGTATGTTAATGACATCATACGTACTGCATCTGCTTCAGATGAAATGAATTTTGCCTTTAACTATAAGGCTCAGGGAAAATTTGATCAATTTGATGTTGGGTTCTATTATTATCGTTCACCAATGATGTTTGGTGTTTGGTATCGAGGAATTCCAGGCTTGAAGGCGTATCAGCCAGGTTATCAGAATAATGATGCAATAGCTTTATTGATTGGAGCTGAGTTTAAAAATTTCAAAGTAGGATATTCCTATGATATTACGATAAGTAGACTAGTAAGTAATACTACCGGTTCTCATGAGATATCCATTATATACAATTGGGCAGCGAAGGATTCACCTCCACTAAATCAGCAGTTGAGAAAGGTGCCTTGTCCTAAATTCTAAAATAAAAAAACCCAGACTTAAGAGTCTGGGTTCTTCAAATAACTATTTCAAAATCTTAAGAGATCCAAGAGAAAACTGCTTCTTCGACTTCTACATAAGAAGTTTCAGCTTCTTCAGCGCTTACCTCTTCCGTTTCTGTTCCCTCTGTTTCTTCTGTAGTTGCTTCAGTATGAGTTTCAGTAGTGTGACTTTCTCCCAATAGAGGAGCTATAACCAAACCTACTAAACAAGTTAACTTAATAAGGATGTTCATAGATGGTCCTGAAGTGTCCTTAAATGGATCTCCAACAGTATCTCCAGTTACAGCGGCCTTGTGGGCATCTGAACCTTTGTAAGTCATTTTTCCATCGATCTTGACACCTGCTTCGAAAGATTTCTTAGCATTATCCCATGCACCACCTGCATTGTTCTGGAAAATAGCCCATAGAACACCTGATACAGTTACACCAGCCATGTAGGCACCTAACATCTCTGCACAATCTTTAGCTGCGTATCCGAATAACATTGGCAAGAAACCTACGATAATTGGAGTAACGATTGTTATGATTCCTGGAAGCATCATTTCTCTAAGAGCTGCTTCGGTTGAGATCTCTACACACTTACCATATTCTGGCTCGTTTTTCCCTTCCATGATTCCTTTAATCTCTTTGAACTGTCTTCTTACTTCCTTAACCATCGCCATTGCTGCTTTACCAACAGAACTCATTGCCATAGCTGAGAATACAACAGGGATCATACCTCCAATGAACAACATCGCCAATACAGGAGCTTTGAAGATATTGATCCCATCAATTCCTGTGAATGTAACGTAAGCTGCAAATAGAGCTAAAGCAGTCAAAGCTGCAGAAGCAATTGCAAATCCTTTACCGATTGCAGCGGTAGTATTACCAACAGAATCAAGGATATCAGTTCTTTCTCTAACTTCTTTAGGAAGTTCACTCATTTCTGCAATACCACCAGCGTTATCCGCAATGGGTCCGAAAGCATCAATAGCTAACTGCATTGCTGTAGTTGCCATCATCGCTGATGCAGCTAATGAAATTCCGTAGAAACCAGCAGCAGCATAAGCTCCCCAGATAGCAATTGCGAAAAGAATAATTGGTCCGAAAGTAGACATCATACCTGTAGCTAAACCGGCAATAATATTTGTTGCAGCTCCAGTAGATGAATTTTGGATGATGTTCATCACCGGACGTTTACCTAAACCTGTATAATGTTCAGTTAGGAAGGAGATCAAACCACCTACAATAAGTCCTATAACAACCGCAATAAAGACTCTTGTAGCAGTAAAACTTGCAGCAGCATCACTGTAAGTAATGCCATTTAGTTTAACCTCGATCGCTGTTAAATACATTTTTTCTGGAAGCATCCAATTAATAGCAAAGTATGACGCAACACCAGTAAGAATGATTGAACTCCAGTTTCCTAAGTTCAAAGCACCTTGTACTTGTCTTTCTTTAGCGTTATTATCTTTAATTCTAATGAAGAATGTACCAATAATTGAGAAGATGATTCCCAAACCAGCGATAAGAACAGGTAGTAAAATAGGACCCATTCCACCAAATTCAGTAAGATCAGCATTACTTCCACCTGAAGAGTGGTAAGCATTGATCGCATAGTTTCCAAGAACCATTGCAGCAAGCATAGTAGCTACATAAGAACCAAAAAGATCAGCTCCCATTCCGGCAACATCACCAACATTATCACCCACGTTATCAGCAATAGTAGCAGGGTTTCTTGGATCATCCTCAGGAATACCAGCTTCTACCTTACCTACAAGGTCAGCACCAACGTCAGCCGCTTTAGTATAAATACCTCCACCAACTCTCGCAAATAATGCAATAGATTCAGCACCTAAGGAGAAACCAGCAAGTGTTTCCAAAACCATTGTCATCTGTCCGTAAAATTGATTAGAAGGTTCAGTAACCCATGCTGCAGACAAAAGAGCGAAGATTACACTTAGTCCAAATACAGCCAAACCAGCAACACCAAGTCCCATTACAGTTCCCCCTGTAAAAGATACTTTTAGTGCTTTAGGCAAACTTGTACGTGCAGCTTCAGCTGTTCTAACGTTTGCATCAGTAGCAATTCTCATTCCGATATTTCCTGCTACCGCAGAGAAAACCGCACCGATAACGAATGCTACAATAATCAGCCAGTGCGTGGTGTCTACCATGTAAGAGATAGCTCCTAAGGCTGCTCCAGCTATGACAACGAAGATCAAAAGCATTCGATACTCCGCCTTCAAGAATGCCATTGCACCTTCTTGAACGTACTGAGCAATTTTTTTCATTCTATCATTTCCGGCATCTTGCGATTTTACCCATTTTGCGAGGTAAAGCATGTACCCAAGTCCAACAAGACTGATGATGATAGGGATTAAAATAATTGTGTTCATATTAGTTAAATTTCAAAATTCAGGGGGGCAAATGTAGATTAATAAACTTATTTCTCCAAATCTGGAAACCTCCTTATTGAGCATCCTTGTTTTGGATATGCAGAATCGACCCTTTTACAAGTAGATATTGGGCAGTACAATATGTGATCATGATCACAGCCTGAGCATAGGGGAATCCACCTGGAAAGTGAAATTTGTCCAAAGCGATACAGGTATCTGACACCACAAAAGTTAATGCGCCAATGAAGCTATATTGAAAGGAAGAGAGTACTACTTTCTTAAAGCGGAAGGCTGCTGTTAGTCCCATAAAACAAATAGCCAGACCGTATATGAGAACAGGTATAAGAAAGGCTCCTTCTTCAACTTTTGATAAGCTAGGATACAATAAGGTCATTAAACTGGTATAAAAAACGGCAAAAAGGATAGAAACAGATAAATTGACCATTTTGTTACTCTGCGAATTGGAGTTCTTGATGTTTAGGATAAATCCATAGCCATAAAGTACTTGACCAATAAGAAATGAGCCCAATCCAAGTAGAAAAAAGATTTCGTTATACGGAAGTAACATTAAAAAAGTATCTCCAAAAAATGCGGCAACTATAGATCCAGCGATAATATTTTTGAACTTGGATGAACCTTTCGTTTCAATGAGGAACCAGATCAATAATGTTGGCATCAATAAAGGCTTAGTGGCAAATACTAATATCTGATTGCCTAGAATATCTCCAGTTATCTCTACAATAGAAAGGACTAGGTAGAAGATTAGAAGTAGTTGTGATCTTGTCATAGTTGGAAGCAAATATGCAAAAACTATCCGATGTTTGTATGATTACGATACTTTTTTGAAAAGTAGGTGCAACCTTTTATTTATATCTTTAGTCTATGACATTAGAAAAGCGTGATATGAGTAATGAGCAATTAGTGGAGGCTTGTTTGAAGGGAGACTCTCGTGCTCAGAAAATGCTTTTTGAGAAATTCGGACCCAAGCTTTTAGGCGTATGTATGCGATATTCCAAAAGTGAAGAAGAGGCGCAAGATATGTTGCAGGATGGGTTCGTTAAGATCTTTGAAAAACTAGTGTCTTATAAAGGCGAAGGCTCGTTTGAAGGGTGGATGAGAAGAATTATGGTCAATACATGTCTTGATGAAATCCGAAGATCAAAGAAGTTTCAGGGGAATGTGGATATAGACGATTTCTCTTATACGCTTTCAACAAATGAGTCGGTGCTGAGTGATCTTGCAGCAAAGGATCTATTAAAAATCCTGCAGCAGATTCCAATAGGATACAGAACTGTTTTTAACCTTTATGTAATTGAAGGCTACTCACACAAGGAAATTGCGGAGGAACTAGAAATTACAGTAAGTACTTCAAAATCTCAATTCTCCAGAGCGAAGGCAATGTTGAGGGACATTTTGAACAAACAAAAATTAGGATATGAGTCATAAGGACTTTGAAAATATTGAAGAATTATTCCGAAGTGGTTTGGAAGACATGGAGGTTCCTGTGAACGATACTATGTGGTCAGCTATTTCGAAAAATATTACTTCTTCTGGTTCAAGCGCTGCATCGGCAAGCGGCTTGACTAGTGGAGGAAGTTTAATGACTTACCTTGGATTGGCAGGTGCCGCATGTGTTGTTGGGGTAGTAGGTACTTTGTTATACACGAACATTAAAAATGAAAGTGTAATTAAAGAAGTTCTTTCGACTGAAGTATCAGCCCAACAATTTGACGACCAAGAAATAACCAATGAAGTTGCTCACCTTACAGAAGTAACTGAAACCACCGATATAGAAGTGGTTCCTGCCAGCCAAGAAGATAGAAATATTGTTGAAGAAATC
This sequence comes from Flavobacteriales bacterium, assembly GCA_020635565.1. Classification (GTDB taxonomy): domain Bacteria; phylum Bacteroidota; class Bacteroidia; order Flavobacteriales_D; family Parvicellaceae; genus Parvicella. Next base: position 419,754 of record JACJZN010000007.1, read on the forward strand.
GTAACCCCAGTCACCGCAGTAGATCCTATTGTTAAAGAGAATCAGGATAAACCGAAAAAGACTGTCGTTGTAGTTGAGGAAAAATCTCACGATTATGGTAATTCTTGGGTGGAGTATTTTCTTACTCCATCAAATGGAAAGTACACCGAACCGGTAACTACCTCTTCTACTAGCGAAAGTATCGTCTCGGTGGTCAAGCCAACAATCACAGAAGTGAAGAAAGATGAGATCATTGCTTCGATTGTAGCTGCGCCTGTGGGGGGATATGCTCCATTGGAAGTGACCTTTGCGCATCACAGTGAAAGTGGTTCTGTTTCATGGGATTTTGGAGATGGCACAACTTCTGAAGAGTCGAGTCCAGCGCACATTTTTGAGAAATACGGGAAATATACAGTGACATTGACTATTACCGATAAGAATGGGGATAAGTATCAGGATTTTCGTGTGATTGAGGTGTTAGCAAATAGTGCTTTGACCAAGATACCGAATGTATTCACTCCAAATAATGATGGAGCTAATGATGAGTATAAAGTTGAAGGTAAAAATATCGAATCATTTAGTCTGGCGATTTTAAATACGAAGGGAGAGATCCTTTATCAATCTAATTCAATAGAAGAAAACTGGGATGGACGAGATAAGTTTGGCGAAGAGTTGCCTGTAGGAACTTATGTTGTAGTGATTTCAGCTCGCGGAATAGATGGTAAGAAGTATGAACATTCTGGTACGGTTACCTTAAGCAGGTAAAACTTCGAATTGATATCCTTGTGCTTTTAATTCTTTCAGTATAGTCGGGAGACAATTAAGCATTTTATTTCCACATTTTTCATTGTCATGCATCACAATGATTGATCCTGATGTGGTGTGTTTCAATACATTTTGAATACACTCTTCCTCTGTTACTTTCGGATCAAAATCAGCGCTTAAAACATCCCACATAATGATCTTGTACTTCGTATGAAGTTTTTTTAATTGTGAGCGTTTTATCTTCCCATATGGAGGCCTGAACAATAGTGAATTTGTTAATGCTGCACCTTTATCTATATTGTCAAAGTAACTTTTGTTGTCTGTTTTCCACCCGTTGAGATGATTGTAGGAATGGTTGCCAATTTTGTGTCCTTCTTTACGAATTCGGTTATATAGTTCTTGTGATTTTTCAATATTCTGACCAACACAGAAGAAAGTGGCTTTAACTTGATGTTCAAGAAGTATATCCAGACATTTTGAGGTAATTCCAGTTACAGGACCATCATCAAAGGTCAGATAGATCTTATTATCTGGATTGGGTAAAAACCAAACTGCATCCCTGTATAAGGAATGCAGTAGTCTTGGTGTTTTAATAAAATAATTCAAACCGATTACAGGTCAAAATCAAATAGTGGATCCCAAAGTTGGATGAATGATTTAGGGAAATTCTTGGCTTCTTTGTAGTATTTACGATACTCTTCCGTGTTTCTCGTATCAAGGAATTTCTTTTTAGCCAAAGCCAGAACTTCATTCATTAACTTTTGATCGGCATATGCCATATTTGCAAAGCCAGCTCCATTTGCACTCGGAACATTATAAACTTCTAGTCCCACTTTGATCTGATCATCTTTAAACTTCTCTCCTAGAGCATAGAATTGCTTCATTACTTCTTCTTCGGGTAAAGCTCCCGTTTTAGCTTGCATTTCTAATTGATTAATACCTTGCTGGTAATCCGTATACACAGCCTGAAGTTTGGTAGAATATTGCATATAACCTTCTGGGTCTGCAGCGGATCTAAGTAACTCCAATTGTTGCATTGATTTGCCGAATTCTCCTAACATTTGCTTGAAGAATGGTTCGTCTTGTTGTGCATAATATCGAATTTCCTCAAGTTTAATTCTGGTCAATTCCGCAGCCAGTTTGTCTCCTTTTTCCTTTGCTCCAGCGTCATAGTAGTTCGCACATAAATAGAAACAGATATCATCAGCAGCTACTTGACTATTTTCGATTGGCATTTCTTCGAAAGCTCTATCTAACACGTCCACAGCCATGTCATATTTCCCTGCAGAAATTAGATCCTCTGTAAACTTCATAATCTGAACTCTTAAATTGTAGACCATTCTCATAGTATAATAATCTACAAGAACTCCTGGAGTCTTCATGTTCCCCCATTGGAATCCATTTTCTTTATCCATCATTAAGTTGTACATCTTATCGAAGTTTACTCCGCCATTAGCTCCAAATTCGATTGGGGTAATTTTAAATGCTAAACCTTCAGACTGCATGTATTTAGCCAATCCATAATTTGCCTGCAGACCTTGCTTACTCAAGCTAGCAAAATAGATTGGTCTGTTCCATTCATAGTTACTCAAGAGATCCATAACCGCAAGATCCGATTTATAGATCACACCTCCTTGAAGCCTCCATTTGATCGTGTCTTGACATTTAGCCATTTGATCTTCTGTGATAATACCATGCTTCAAAGCTGCTGATTTATCTACTGGCAAGTAGATCGCTTTGAAATCAATATATGATTCCTGGTTACAAGTTTGATCACTGTTAATGTAATGGTTATCGTCAAGAATGAAAGCCATTGCCTCATCTATCGAGTAATAAACTTGTTGCCATTTATCCAGATTGGAGCTAATCTTGTCCTGAATAGGATAGATAACTGAGGCTAATACTTCTTTTCTTTCTTTTGGATCTGTTTTAGTACTTAAGAAAGAAACGATGTTTTGAACATCGGATAAATCAAGTGAATCATTCTTAACCCCATTGATCGCATTAAGCATATCAGCAGGAAGATTTTTAAGAGCGATATCATTCGACTTAAAAGTTGCACCAATTTGTGCCGCCTTTACATTTCTCATCAATTCAAGAATTGCATCTTTCGAATACTGGCTCAATGACTTATCTCCAACAGTTGCAGGCAGATTCTTTCCTCCCCAAATTGTTAGAAGATCATTAACAGACTTCTCAGAGTTAGAGTTTATTTCTACCCATTTTTTACCACTTATGTATTTCTTCGCATTATTCTCAGTAACGATCACGTAATCTCTAGTTCCGTTTCTGTAACTAAACTCGTTCATATTGATCTCTAGAGGTTCAGAATCATAGGCCTGTCTCTTCATTTGGCTAATATGCCAGTCAGTTCCAAGAAGACTCATGTTTGCCACTCTTACGTCAGTTCTTTGCTCTTCTACTTCCTGAAGATACCATAACGGGAACGTATCATTATCACCATTCGTGAATAAGATTGCACCTTTACCGTCTTCAGATTTTTCACTACAAGATAACAGGTAATTATAGGCAAAATCTCTAGCGGTAGTTCTGTTAGATCTATCATGATCATCCCAGTTTTCAACCGCAAGTACGATAGGAACTACCATACACAATGTTGTTGCAATACCACTCGTCATGGTTGTATTCTTGAATTTATCTCCTAGAAATGCAAATAAGGCATATGTACCAACTCCTACAATACTCATATAGAGTAAAGTAGTTCCCATTGGCATTACTTCTCTTACTGCAAACTCAACAACAAGAATAAACAAACTTCCACCAACGGTAATTCCCGTCAGTTGCATTAGTTTCTTTTTATTAAACTGCTTTGCAGCGTCAAATAAAGCAAAAACACCAAGACCGATCCAAACTGCAAACGCATAGAAAGAAGCTGCATAAGCATAATCACGTTCTCTTGGTTCCATAGGTTTTTGATTCAGATAAAGTACGATTGCCAATCCTGTAAAGAAGAATAACAACAATACGGCAAACATATCCTTAGGTGCTTTAACCGTATGAAAGATCAATCCGATCAACCCAAGGATCAATGGAAGTAAATAGTATCTGTTATAACCAACATTTTGAGTAATAAACTCTGGAAGATTTTCTTGGTTTCCAAGTCTTTGAGAATCTAAAAATTTGATTCCTGAGATCCAGTTACCGTCAAGTAACATTCTGGCACCTCCATTCATTCCTTGTCCTTGAATGTCATTTTGTCTACCAGCAAAATTCCACATAAAGTATCGGAAATACATCCAATCTAATTGGTATTTGAACATGTAAGCAAGATTCTCATTAAAGAAGTTTGGTTTATATAGTCCATCTTCTTTAAGCATGTTTGCATATTCTTCATACTGAGCTTTAATATTTGGATCCTGAATTGAATTAGCGGCCTGTACAAGATTAAAATACTGCTCTGCTCTGTTAGTTCCTTGAAGGTTCTCTACTTTAGGAAGAGGAGTGTTGTGTTCGTGGTTGTCATAATTAATCCACTCCATATATTCAGCACCTTTTCCTTGACGATACATTCTAGGCAGGAATGTTACATATTCTTCATCGTATTTTCTTTCTCCTGCTTTTCCTGCCATTGTATTCACATATTTTGGAGAAGCTTCAGATGACATTGATAGTTTAAAATCGATATTACTAGCAATGAGATTTTCATTTGCTGCGTCAACTTTGGCCTTAAAATCGTCAAAGTCAAACAAGGTAATGAAAGACAATTCATACTTCAGTGGATCTCCTAGATCGGCTGCTATTGATGAATTAGGCTCAACATAAGTTCCATTATAGTAAACCCATTTTCTGAATTGAGGAGTAGAAACACTGATTTTTCCGTCTTTCTGTTGATTGATCTGCAACGGAATTCCGAGAGGAGCTACAATTTCCTGAATTTTAACAGCATCATTTACCGAAAATGAATTCGTGGTATGTTCTAATTCTGCAACAAAAGCCTTCATAAAGAAAGATTTTGGCGATTCCAGAGATTCTTCTGTACAACCAGGTTTCCCAGGTGAGTTCCAATAAGGTCCCTTGAGTAAAGGCCATCCTCCATATTGATCCCTGTTCAAGTAGGATACGAATGATGAAAGTGTCTCTGGATTATTTTCATCCAATGGAGGATTAGCATTCGATCTTACAACGATCATTGTAAAAGATGAATAACCAATTAATAACATCGTAAGAGAAACGATGATATTATTCCAAAGAGATTTTCCTTTTCTGGACGTATAGAAGATTCCAAAGGTTAATAAAGAAACTACAAGTACTACAAAGAAGATAAAGCCGCTATTGAATCCCATCCCAAAATTATTGGTAAAGGCTCTTTCAAAAACATCAGCAACATTCGGAATGTTTGGAATAATTACGTTTTGAACCATTGCTAGTGTAGCCATCCCTATAATTCCAGTTAGCAACAATCCCTTAATATCTACCTCTTTTGTTTTCTTAAAGTAGATTACAAATGCAATTGCTGGAATAGCCAAAAGGTTCAGTAAGTGAACCCCAATGGATAAACCGATCATGTATGAAATGAAAATCAACCATCTGTTTGGGTTATGCGAAGTGGGGCGGCCGTTGTTGACGTCATCATCGTGTTTTTCCGTTTCAATTTCCCATTTGAAAATCGCCCAGAAAACTAAGGCTGTAAAGAAGGATGACATGGCATATACCTCGCCTTCTACGGCAGAGAACCAAAATGTATCAGTAAATGTGTATGCTAATGCCCCAACTGCTGCAGATCCAAATATTGCAATTTGAGTCCCTTTATCGTTAAGGTCATTGTTGTTTTTTAAGGCAATTTTTCTTGCCAGCATACTAATGGTCCAGAAAAGGAAAAGAATTGCAAGAGAGCTGCTCACTGCAGACATCGCATTAACCATATAGGCAGCATTCTCAGGACTTGAAAAGGCAGAGAATAATCTTCCCAACATCATAAACATAGGAGCTCCGGGAGGGTGTCCTACTTCAAGTTTGTTAGAGGTGGTGATGTACTCACCGCAGTCCCATAAACTTGTTGTTTCCTCTAATGTAGCAAGGTAAACAAACGTAGCAATTACAAAAACTACCCAGCCTAGTATATTATTGATTTTTCTATAATCCATTATTCGTGATATTAAGGAGTTGCGAAAATAGAAAAATAAAAAACAAAAAGGTTAGAATCATAGAATTCTAACCTTTTTTAAGACAATTTTTTAGAAAATTCACATCTCCAAGAATACATCAGAGGTTAAGTTCATGCCCCATTTTATCTTTCTTGGTTTTTAGATAATCTTCATTGTGAACATTACATCCCGTTTCGATTGGAACATTTTCAACTATTTCCAGACCATATCCCATTAGGCCTGTTCTTTTCTTAGGGTTGTTACTCATTAACCTCATTTTTCGCACACCAAGGCTTCTAAGGATTTGAGCACCAATACCATAGTCTCTTTGGTCTGCTTGGAATCCAAGTTTGATATTAGCTTCAACGGTATCGTATCCTTCTTCCTGCAGTTTATAAGCCTGAAGTTTATGAACTAAACCAATTCCTCTGCCTTCCTGATTCATATACAGCACAACTCCTTTTCCTTCCTTTTCTATCATTTGAAGTGCATGAGCCAATTGAGGTCCACAGTCACATCTTAAAGAGTCAAGAATATCTCCAGTGAAGCAGGAAGAATGCACACGAGTAAGAACAGGTTCGTCTTCCGCCCATTCACCTTTGTAAATGGCTAAATGTTCTTCACCGGTAGTTGTTTGTCTATATGCCGCAAGTTTGAAATCACCATGTTTGGTAGGCATATGCACCTCTACGATTTTTTCGATTAGAGATTCATGTTTCAATCGGAAATTAATTAAATCTTCAATGGATACAATTTTTAGATCGAATTTCTTAGCGATCTCAAGCAACTGAGGAAGTCTGGCCATTGTTCCATCCTCGTTTAGTATTTCCACTATTACTCCTGCAGGTTCAAATCCTGCTAATCGCGCAAGGTCAATAGCAGCTTCAGTATGTCCTGCTCTTCTTAATACTCCTCCCTTTTTAGCTCTAAGAGGAAAAATATGACCTGGTTTACCAAGTTCCTTAGGGTCAATGTTTGGATCGATTAAAGCTTTAACTGTTTTTGATCTGTCACTTGCGGAAATACCAGTGGTTGTTCCGTGACCAATGAGGTCAACAGAAACGGTAAAAGGTGTTTCGAACTGGGCACTATTATTTTGTACCATTAACTCCAAGCCTAATTCATCACATCTATCTTCAACTAATGGCGCACAAACAAGACCACGACCATATGTCGCCATAAAGTTGATTACTTCTGGAGTTACGTTTCTGGCAGCTGTCAAAAAATCACCCTCATTCTCTCTGTTTTCATCATCTACTACGATAATTACTTTACCATTCTTAATGTCTTCGATGGCTTCCTCGATCGTATTTAACTGTGTTTTCATATAAGCGAACTCTAAAAGTTGTTGCAAAGTTAACCGATTTTGAAGTAAACACCCCCTTTTAATGGTTATATTAGATGATTGTACCTTTTTTACAAATAAGTATTGTATCAAGTAAACCTAAACGAATGAGATTTTTATTTTTTATGTTGTTTACATTGACATGGATATCCTTGTCTGCCCAACCAATTAAAAACAGAAGTTCTATTATTAATTTTTTGAAACAAAAGGTTGAAAAAGGTGAGCCGTTGGTAGCTCATGTATTGGTGCCTTTGTGTGATAATGAGCATCAAGGTATAGTCCCAACCTCAGCATCTATAGGAAACGGAATGGATCCAGATCACAATCTATATTGGATGACAAGCAAAGGTGTTAAAAGGTATTTTAGAGATTTATCAGATTGGAAATTAATTGAAAGTCAGAAAAATGTAAGAGATGACATTTTGGAGCGAGTGATCTTTAAAAAGAGATTTGACAATGGAACTGTTTTAATTCTTGTTGCAGATGCCTATAGAGGTGATCGTATGCACGAGTGTCTGAATGATTATTTTAATTCACTTTCCGGACATTTGTTGGATTCTGTACTTGTTGATAGTGCATATCTAAAAATAAATGGAGAAGCAGATTTAGTGGCCTTTAATGGACATAATGGTTTGATGGATGAATCTACCACCTATGAAGTCGCAACTGAGAATACGAAGCCAAAAGATGCGGTTAGCATTAGTTGTGCTTCGAGTGGGTTTTTCAAAGATCATTATTGGCAAACGAGTAGTTATCCCTTGGTTCATACCACGAACCTTTTGTATCCTGGAGCTTTTATTTTAGAGGGAATATTGAACAAATGGGCAATGCTGGAGTCAGATGAAGAATGTAAGTTGGCTGCAGGGAAGGCTTATTATGAACATAAACCTAAATCTGGTCCAAATGGATCTCAGAATCTTTTCAATTTTGGATGGTAATTAATCAATAAGGTGTTCATCGATTCTCCTTTCGGCTTCAATCACCTCACCGTCCCAATGCGTCATCATTTTCTTTATTCCTAATCGAAGGAAGAAGAAACAAACAGCAGCACTGAGGATATCAGCAATTGTAAAGGAATACCAGATTCCGTCCAATTCAAAAAATACTGGAAGAATAAGAACTAGCGGTAACAGGAAAAAGAACTGTTTCGTTAGAGTTAGTAATAAGGCCGGAATTGCTTTTCCGAGGGCCTGATAATAACTTGCACCAACCAGTTGAAAGACGGTAAGAAATGACATCATAAAGACATAGAAAATTGCGTCAGATGCAATGGGAACTAAATTGTAATCCTCTTTGTTCAAGAATAATTTGGGTATTAAGCTACTAGCAGATAAAAGTCCTGCACACAATAATAATCCGATAATAAAACCAGCTTTATTTGATAAGTTGATTACATCTTTAACTCGGTCATATTTTCTAGCACCATAATTATATCCAGCTATGGGGACCAATCCTTGAGCAATTCCAATTAATGGGAAAAAGGCGATCATAGCTATTCGATTCACGATACCGTATACTGAAACTGCATTTTCACCTCCCAATCCGTTTAATTCTCCGTATTTTAAAAGCATTTGATTCAATGCGATCATGAGTAAACTAATACCTCCTTGCCTTAGAATACTGATCATTCCAATTGAAGAAATCTCTTTCACAATACTTTTTTTTATTCTGAATAAAGATGGATCTATTTTTAGTTCAGTTTTACCAGATAAAAAATAGAGAATAATGAACATTCCTGATGAAATGAACGAAATTGCTGTAGCCCATGCTGCTCCCTCCATTCCATAATTCAGTTCTACAATGAAAACGTAATCCAATATCATGTTCATTACGGATGGAATTAATAGCGCCATCATTGCTTGGGTCGCTTTTCCTTCTGCTCTAAGATTGTTATTCCCAGTCATTGCTAAAGACAAAAAGGGAACACCGATCATAGTAATGAAATAATAGGTAGAGGCTGGTTCTACAAGCTCTCCCTTCGCTCCGAATGCATTTAGAATAGGGGTTTGAAATACAAAACTTACCAATGCGAAAAGTGATACGATGATAAATGCTAACGAGATCTGATTATTAAATGCAAGTTGTGCTTTATTTTGATCCTGTGAACCTAGAGCTCTGGAAACCACACTCGCACCTCCAATACCGATGGCCATCCCAAAGGAAGACATAAGAAATGCAATTGGCGTTACAATACTTACGGCTCCAATCGCAAGATTTCCAATATATTTTCCCACGAATATAGTATCGACTACCATGTTTATGGACATCAGAAAAAAACCGATTGCCGCTGGAACAGCTTGTTTGACCAGAAGTTTTGATATTTTTTCAGTTCCTAATTGGGTAGATTTGTTCTTACTCATGCTTCCGAATTCAGTTCTATCAAAGTAATTTCCGGCCAAATACCTACCCTTCCTGGTAGACCTAAGAATCCAAAACCTCTATTTACATAAAGATATTGACCTTGCTGCTCATATAGTCCGGCCCATCTCGGGTATCGATATTTCACTGGGCTCCATTTAATACCGGGGATTTCTATACCGAATTGCATGCCATGCGTGTGTCCGGCCAGGGTTAAGTCTACTTTATTGTTGTGTTTCAAAGTTTGTACATCCCAATGGCTTGGATCATGAGACAAAAGAAGCGTGAATTGTGAATCAACTTCTTTCAGAGCTTTTTCAAGGTCTCCTTTTTGTGGAAATGGTGGTAGCCCCCAATTTTCAATTCCAACTAAGTTGAAGTACTTTCCTTCTTTTTGGATTTTCCTGCTTTCATTCATTAATAGTTCAAACCCAAGTTCTTCATGTTTTGAAATTAGATTATTAAAATTAGCCTCTTTTTCTTCTGAGGAATTCCAAGGATAATAATCACCATAATCATGGTTACCGGTTATGCTGTATATACCGTCTTTACTTTTAATCTGACTAAAAACATCAATGTAATGATCAATTTCTTCGGCTCTATCATTTACAAGATCACCCGTGAACACCACCAAATCTGGCTCTTGATCGTTGATCAGTTTAATTCCTGCAAGAACGCTTTCTTTACTGTCAAATGATCCGGCATGAATATCACTAATTTGAATGATCTTATAACCATTAAATACTGGATCTAGATTGGAGAAACTTAAATTAACACGCTTAACCTTGTAATTGTATTTCCCTACTGTTATTCCGTATAAGAATGATGCAAATGGAATCGATGCAATAGCTAATCCTGATTTGATCAGAAAGTTTCTTCTTCCTTCAAGACTAATCAGTTTGCTTTCTTTATTTATCAAGTTGACTAATTTGTCGATACTCCAAGTTGTTAATCTGGATAGATCGATCAAAAGGAAAAGACTTCCAAGCATAATTTTGGAAACTACAAGCGTAAAAGTCAAACCTATGAATAGATTTTGAGCACTTGATCTAGGCACGTGAGCACTGTTTCGCAGGTTAAAACTAGAGGTTAGAATGAAGGTAATACCAGTAATGACTATTAAGATTGACATTACGTAAATGGTCCAATAAAGATTATTAAACCTCGATTCTCTAATGACCAATTTTAAATTGAAGTAAATATAGAGTTCAACTAGTAAATAGATGAAAACTATTACACTGAATATGGCTATTCGAGCATTCAAATGTTAGATACAAAGTCCGTTATTGGTTTTCTTACTTTGATTAAATGTTGGTTTTTGTCTTCTTCGGATCTGTAGCCGATAGGAAGAAGAAGAGTAGGGTATAATCCCAAAGATTCTAGGTCTAATACTTCTGAAATTTCTTTTGGTTTGAATCCCTCCATTGGGCAGCTGTCTATTTGTTCCAAAGCACAAGCAGTAAGTAGAGTTCCTAGTGTAATATAGGTTTGTCTGGCTAGCCACTCCTGCATAGGTTCCAACGAATCAAACCCATCAACAAAATTGGAGATCATATTTTTAAACCCATTTAGATCTGAAATGTTTTGGTTTCGAGTTTTCGCAATTCTTTCGATGTACTCATTTATATGTTCTTCACCAACTGAGATGTGTGCACAGATGATCAATAGATCACTGGCGTCAACGATTTGATGTTGGTTATAGCAATGAGGGAGTAGGGCCTTTCTAATTTCAGGAGATTCTACACGTATTATTTTTATTGCCTGAAGCCCCAGAGAAGTTGCTGTAAGACTACCTGCTTCAAGAATTCTTTTGAGGGTATCATTTGGAACCGACTTATTTGGGTCAAACTTTTTTGTAGCATAGCGCCACTTCAATGCTTCAATATATTCCATCAACCTCTTAATTTATCTAATAGATCAGACAACGTTTTTGCCTCTTTTGTAGTAAGATTTTTATGAAAACCATCGACCAGGAGCATTGTTTTTTGATCATCAATTGTTTTTAGCATTTTCTTGCCCTTTTGAGTAATTCTAACGTAAACAACTCTACGATCCTCATCGCACCTTTTTCTCTCAATTAGACCGGCATCAATCAGTTTGTCTGCTAATCGGGTCGCATTAGGAGATTTTTCTATCATTCTGGATTTCACATCGTTCATGGTCATCCAGTCCTTTCCACCCCTAAGAATTCTTAAAATATTAAATTGTTGAAGGGTGATATCGTAGCTCTTAAGATCATCACCGTGCAAGTTCTTTAACCAGTTAGCAGTGTAGAGAATGTTAACCACGGCCATATGTTGGTCCGTTTCAAATGAGCTTTGAATAGCTTCGCTTATTGTAGGCATGTTTTTTAGTTTCGGGCAAAGCTACCGAAAAAATAGTTTACTTGGAAACTAATACGAACGAGAATGTTTTTAGAAAAATTGTTGAAATAGATATGATCAACCAACTAACCCGTTCGATATTAGGTATTCAGCTATTTGAATAGCATTGGTCGCTGCACCTTTTCTAAGATTATCAGCCACGATCCACATATCAATTCCATGTTCAACTGAAACATCACGTCTGATCCTTCCCACAAACACTTCATCTCTGTTGTGCGAAGTAAGCGGCATGGGATAAACATTATTCAATGGATCATCCTGAACAATAATTCCAGGGGTCTCAGATAATTTATGTTTAACATCAGATATATTGAAGTCGTTTTGGGTTTGAATGTTCACGGCTTCAGAATGACCCCCCACTACAGGAACACGAACAACGGTAGCTGTGATTTGAATAGAATCATCTCCCAATATCTTTCGGGTTTCATTCACCAATTTCATCTCCTCGCTGGTATAACCATTATCCTCAAAATCTCCGCCATGAGGTAAGCAATTTTTATCAATTGGGTGAGGGTAAACCATTTCTGCAGCAACTCCAACGCGCTCATCTTCCATTTGTTTCACCGCTGCAACTCCTGTTCCTGTTACACTCTGGTAAGTAGAAATTACCAAACGTTTGATTCCATAATTTCTATGTATAGGCAACAAAGCCAATACCATTTGTATTGTGCTACAATTTGGATTGGCAATGATTTTATCCTCTTTAGTTAATAAATTAGCGTTGATCTCTGGGACAACTAGTTTTTTAGTTTTATCCATTCTCCAGGCAGAAGAATTATCGATCACTGTTGTTCCATTAGCAGCGAATTTTGGAGCCCATTCTTTAGACACACCCCCTCCGGCAGAGAAAATAGCAATATCTGGTCGAGCATCTACAGCCTCTTGAAGTCCATGTAGGGTGTATGTTTTACCATTGTAATCGATCTGTTTTCCTTTACTTCTTTCAGAGGCAACTAGTATCAATTCATCGTAAGGAAAGTTTCTTTCTTTCAGAACTTCAAGCATTACATTGCCTACCATTCCAGTAGCTCCTACAACGGCTAATTTCATAAACTACAATTTTTTAGCAAATGTAAATAATGAATCGATATGTGGTGCGAGAATTGATTAATTGTCCCTAATTGAAAATCATTCGTTGTATTCATTGAATTTAAACTGAGAGCCCCATTTCACCATTATATCGAATGGTATTTTTTCTTATATTTAAGGGCATATAAACAAATGGATATGGCAGACCTACTTCAAGAATATAAAGAGTATTACCGCACAAGGGCAGACCGATTTAAAAACGATCCTGAATATAGTTTTAGTTATGAAGCCGAAAATAATCTGGCGAAGGCAATGGAGTCGTGTTCATTGTTGGAAGAATTCAAAGATAAGTTAGGTAATCTGAATGATCTATGTGCTGTTGCTTTGGTCAAAGATGATATGAGGGTCGAGTATAGCACCTTCGATGAAATGAAGGAAGATATTCGAAAACTGGCAGCACAGAGAATTTTAGCGCAGGTAGATGGTTGTGTAGATGTTATGGATGTGGTGACATTAGTAACTGAAATTACGAACCATAATAGTATCGAGATTTCTAAGGATGAGATGGCAATTGATGTGTTTTCAGATTGGAAAAGATTGGAAGATATTGAAGAATTGGAAACTGCTATTGTGCCAGAGAGAAGAAAAGGAGAAAATAGAGAGAGTTCTCAAGCGATCAAGAATAAAATGATGGAAAATATCATTGATCTTGAGAATAGTTTGAAGGAATGGTTCCCTGGTTGGAAACTAGAACTTGACTTGATCTATGAGGAAAGACATTTCAGGTTGCTTCCTTATCCAAAGGAAAGCATTGATCGTAGATTCAATGAAATGAGAGCAGTAACTAACCGATAACAAAAGAATTATGCCAATAGATCCAATGATGCTTGATGCCACCCTGAATACATTTAGAGGTATGGCAAAAGAAATAGAAAGTAAGGGACTTACTGGAGAAGCGGTAGATAATATGAATGCTGCTTTGGCCAGGATGGAACAACTGGGAAGAGAGCTGGATGATTTCATGGACTACAACGGAAGGGTCATGAATGAAAATCTTTACGGAAACTTCAGTGATAATTATGGAAGAGCTTTAATAGCTGAGGCAAAAGCAGCTCAGGAGGCGAAAGGTTATGATGATGCTACTTTATTAAAGCAGTCTGTGGATGCTCTGAAACAAGCGATCAAAGCTATTGAGGATGGGAAGAAAGACGCGATGGCAGAATCTGATAAAGTTAAGTCCAAAGAGGGGTATGCAATGATGAAGTCACATTTCAGAAATGATCCTAAAATGTCTAAACTTTTGGGCAATATAGAAGGAGCAGTAGATAAAACACAAGCAGAACAAGAAGCAAATCTGGACAAATACAGCAATGCTCATGAAATTAATATAGACTTTCAGACTGAGGTGTATACCAAGTCTATTCAAGATCTGATCAATTTGGGCGAAGAGCCGGGAATGACACTTCCGAGATTCTTGAAGATCCAGATCGAAAAGGGAATGGATAAGGCAATGGAGGGTTCTCAGGCACAATTGACCGCCATCGAACTGGAATTGGAATATGCTAAAGTTCAGGCAATATCACCATATATTATTCAGCAAAAGGAGGAGGAACTGGCATTGTATAAGCATATGTCAGCTGAGGCACCCTATGGTGTCCCAAATAGTAAGAAATATGGATATTTAAGGAGAAAGATCGAACATAAATATGAGCCTATCCATAATAGGTGGGATCAAATGATAAGAAGATGGGAAAGCATTTTAGACACACTTGAGTACTGGGTTATTGCCGGTTCTAGTGTATACCCTGCTTATGCGCCTTGGAGTTTTATCCCCGATTGGAAAGAACAAAAGGAAGTAGCGGAGTACTATAAGGACTGTTTTCCTGGTTTTCTTAAGGTCAAAGAGAAAAACCTGCAAGAATATTTTGGGATGTCTTTTAGAGACATCTTTACTCACGAAACATTTATATGGAAAGTAAACAATAATTACATAGGATATTCTCAAGAGTTTTTAGAATTCTTGGTTGGTCCTGTGTACGAGAAATGTATTCCATTAAGTCATCCATCTAGTGATTTGATAATGACTTTCGAAAATAATTTTCATCACCCAAGGAAGATGTCTGATCCTCAAAGTCATTTACCAGGGGAGAGATTCAGAGATTTTTATGATCAGAGATATGGTCAGGGTCGATACGAAATGAAGTATAGTAAAATAGCTAACAATGGAAGTAATGCAGCTCCTTGGAACTTGAAGACGTTTAAGTATTGATGGGATCTCCTTTCTTGAATTTTTAGGCAATGGTTTTGAAAATGTCATAGCACAAAAAAACCCAAACATTTCTGTCTGGGTTCTTGGTGGCGCGGGGGAGATTTGAACTCCCGACCTCAGGGTTATGAATCCTGCGCTCTAACCAACTGAGCTACCGCGCCTAAGTAAATCTCAGCAATTTCGTACAACTAAGTGAGTTCTTCTGGCAACTATTCTAATTGGCGTTGTTGAAGATTTTGTAAAAAATCACTTAGGGAGCGCAAATATATAAAAATTGTCAATTGTCATTCATTTGGAATGAAAAAAAATCCCTTTTTGTTGTATTTGTGAAGTCTTTGACGTGCTTTCATTATTTTTGTCTACTTAATTATCTTAATGGGAGATCCATACCATACTTTAGAAAAGCAGGAAACTGCTGTTATTATCGGTTTGACCACGGAAGGTGTTACCGAAGAAATGACGCATGAATATCTGGATGAATTAGCTTTTTTGGCCGAAACTTCTGGAGCTATAACCGTAAAGCGATTCACGCAAAAAATGTCTCTGCCCAATACCGCAACATTTGTAGGGAAAGGTAAATTACAGGAGATAAAAGATTTTATTGATGAGAATGAGATAGACATGGCGATTTTTGATGATGACCTTTCGCCTACTCAGATCCGAAACATCGAACGTGAATTGAATATCAAGATATTAGATAGAAGTAACCTTATCTTAGATATTTTCGCGAGTAGAGCACGTTCAGCCGATGCAAAAACTCAAGTTGAGCTGGCTCAATACCAATATTTGCTTCCACGTCTTACCAGAATGTGGACGCACTTGGAGCGTCAGAAAGGTGGGATTGGAATGAGAGGGCCTGGAGAAACTCAGATCGAAACGGATAGAAGGATCATAAAGGATAAAATAACTCGTCTCAAAGAAAAGCTGGATAAGATTGACAAACAGAAACAAGTTCAGAGGGGAAATCGAGGTAAGATGGTAAGAGTTGCTTTGGTCGGATACACTAACGTTGGGAAATCAACGATTATGAATCTAATGAGCAAATCAGATGTTTTTGCAGAAAATAAGCTCTTTGCCACACTAGATACAACCGTAAGGAAAGTTGTAATCAAGAATATTCCGTTTCTATTGTCTGATACCGTAGGTTTTATCAGAAAACTTCCACATCAGCTGGTAGAGTCGTTTAAATCTACCTTGGATGAGGTCAGAGAGGCGGACCTATTACTTCATGTGGTAGATATCTCTCATTATTCTTTTGAAGATCATTTCAACACCGTGAACGAAACAATTGCAGAAATAGGGGCTTCTGACAAACCTACAATTGTTGTCTTCAATAAAATAGACGCCTACACAGCAACGGGAGGATTTGAGGAAGGAATTAATTCAAAACCAGGAATTGAAGACCTCAAAAAGACGTGGATGAACAAGCTAAACAATAGAGTGATCTTTTTGAGCGCGGTTGAGAACATTAATGTAGACGAATTTCGGGAGATGCTATACGAAGAAGTGAAGCAAATTCATATTACAAGATTTCCATATAACGATTTCTTGTATCAGGATTATGAATAGATTTGTAGAACTACACACACGCATATATCATGACAGGAAAAATTTTAGTAGTTGGCTCCAATGGTCAAATTGGTACCGAACTTTGCTTAGAACTTATCAGAAGGTATGGTTCAGATAAGGTAATTGCTTCAGATATTAGAGAAATAGAGGGGGAAGTATCATGTGTTTTTGAACCTCTGGATATTTTAGATCAAGATAGATTAAGAATGATTGTTACAGAACATGGGGTGAAGCAGGTCTATCTCTTGGCAGCCTTGCTTTCTGCTACAGCAGAAAGAAATCCTGAATTTGCGTGGAGGTTGAATATGGATGGGCTTTTCAATGTGCTGAATCTTGCAAAGGAGGGGCTCATCGATCGTGTGTTTTGGCCAAGTAGTATTGCAGTATTCGGACCAAACACACCAAAAGAGAATACACCTCAAGATACAATAATGCAGCCTACTACGGTTTATGGAATTAGTAAACAAGCAGGGGAGAACTGGTGTCAGTATTACTTTGAGAAATTTGGTGTAGATGTAAGAAGTATTCGATATCCGGGATTGATTGGATATAAATCCTTGCCTGGTGGAGGCACAACGGATTATGCCGTTGATATATTTTATCAAGCACTGGAGCATCAGGAATATACCTGTTTTCTGGATGAGAAAATGAAATTGCCTATGATGTATATGGGTGATGCAGTAAATGCTACCGTTGATATTATGGAGCAACCTAAAGAGAACATCAAAGTACGAACAAGCTATAATCTTGCTGGGTTTTCTTTTACTCCTGCTGAACTTGCCAAGGAGATTAAGCATTTGATTCCAGAATTTAAAATCAATTATGACCTTGATTATCGTAATGATATTGCTAATTCTTGGCCTGATTCTATAGATGATTCTGTTGCAAGAAATGACTGGGGCTGGAAAAATGAAGTGGACCTGAGTAAGTTAACGGAAATAATGTTAGCCAATCTTTCTCCCAAGTTTAATAGTGAAAAATAGACTATTTATCTATTTTCGGTAAAAATTCGTCTATTTAAAGCAACTTTTTGGCACGGTTTCCGTAGTATTTGTTAGTCGAAACTCAGCTTTCGTTTGTCGAAAAACTTTAAGAAAATTGTTGAATATGACTAAATTAGCTACATGAAAACTTTTCTACTCTTACTCACAATAGTTTTAGCCTTACCGATTTTCGGAATTGGTGGTGAAACAGATCCTACAGATCAAAATTCAGATACGCTGAACCAAAGTGTAGATGGAAAGAAACATGGTTACTGGGTCATTTTTGCTCACATGAGAAACATGCCGGATTATGCTCCTGATGATGTGATCGAAGAGGGAAGGTATAAGATGAATCGAAAGGAAGGTGCATGGAAGAAGTATTTTCCTACAGGAAACCTTCAGAGTGAGATTGTTTATAAGAATGGTAAGGCTGTTGGTGATTTTGTAACCTATTATGATAATAAGGAGAATACGGTTGAGGAGCAAGGTAATTGGCAAGGCAAGGCCTACACAGATAAATTTGTGAGATATCACGAAAACGGAGTTATAGCGCAAGAGAAGAATTTTAATGCTGAAGGGAAGGCTGAAGGTACTCAAAAGTATTTTTACGAAAACGGACAGGTAGAGCTTGAGTTCACTGCTTCTAATGGAGTAAACAAAGGTACCGCAACAAGATATTGGCCGAATGGAGATGTTAAGGAGATCATCACATTTGATGCTGAAGGTAATGGGGCTAGTTCAGGTGAGAAACCTAGAGTAAATCCACCTGTGATTTTGGACTCAGAGAAAGAAGATAAGAAAGCTGGTGATGGTATTGCGGCTCAAGGGAAAGAGAATGAGGCTCAGAAGTCTGGAAATGGAATCGTGGACGGATATCATAAGACTTACAATGACAATAAAGATATTTTGATGGATGGTGAGTTCAAAGGAGGTAAACTTTTTAATGGTAAACATTATATCTATGACGAGTATGGTTTGCTTGAGAAAATTGAAGTTTACAAGAATGGAAAGTATGTGGGTAATGGTGTTGTTGAATAAGAAATAGTTAACTCGAGTATACTAAAAGCAGAACATATGTTCTGCTTTTTTTTGCCCTGTATCATCCTTGTTAACCTGATTCATGAACAAATATAAAAGGCAAAAGACAAAAAAAGGGAGGCTCATGCCTCCCTTTGCTATTAGTTAGGAATAACAAATCATCTAGCCCTTACTTTTCTTTGGTCTGAATGGAGCAAGGAAGGAAGTTAGAGGTTGGATCTTTCTGGTTTGAATCCATACTTTACCTTCTCCTGAGAATCTACAAACAAAACCTTCACCAGAGAGGAACAATGATTTATATCCACCTACTTTAGATACTTTATAGTCCAATCCATCAGTAAAGGCAACAATATGACCAGTATCAACAACATAATTGTCCTTAATGTCAATTTGCATGATACCTCCGTAGCTATTAAACCAAAGGTCTCCTTTACCAGATGCTTTGATCAGGAATAATTTCTCACCAGAAAAGAATCCTTTAACTAGTCCTTGCCATTTTGTAGCAAGATCAATATCTGGATGAGAAGCTACATATGCAGAATTTTGCAAGAAGACGGTTTCATTATCCAAATAGATATGATCCATATCTCCGGGTGCTGCTGGTGCAATACAAAGTTCTCCGGCACCATTTTCAGCCGTAAATTCATTGATAAAAAGAGATTCACCGGTTAGAAAACGCTTAAAACCTCCCTTGAATTTAGTTTTCATTTTAATATTCGTATCCATAGTTGCCATGGCAGACGCTTCCACCTTTACCGTTTTACCCGAAGGTACTTGAACGGTCAAGAAGCTGTAGTCTGGCTTATGATCGAAGTGAAATTCAAAATTTTCCATAATAATCAAGTATTTAAATTGGGTAAAACATTAAAGTGGTCTAAGGCTTGGTCCAATGGCTGCACCAAAACTATTTGGATTATGTGATTGACACCACACAGTTCCTTTTCCACTAAATTTAGCAACAAAACCTTCTCCACCAAGCATTGAAGACATCCAGCTACTTCCGGCCTTTGTAATCTTCATCTCAAGTGATGGTTCGTAACAAACAATATGCCCTGTATCAACGATGTGTGCTCCATCAACTTCTACAGGATAGATTTCACCATAGGCATTGATCAGTACTTTCCCTGTTCCGCTCACGTTCACCCAGAATAAATTTTCACCTCCTAAAAAGGCTTTCCCAAATCCACCCCATTTCAGGTCGATCTCTACCCCATGTTCAGATGCGAGATAACCACCTCCGGTGATGATCAAGCTCTCTCCATTTATTTCTTTTACAAACATATCTCCCGGAAGAGTAGGTGCCAAGTATACCTCACCTCCACTAGTTCCTGGAGTAAAATGGTTAATGAAAAATCCTTCACCTGCGATCATACGCTTCAGACCTTTCATGATTCCTCCTTTGCCTTTCTTATGCGTAGTCGTCTCGATTTGCATGTCATTACTCATCGCGATCATCGATCCTCCTTCAGCAGTAAGTGTTTCACCAGCGTTCATTGTTACCTTTGCAACAGAACTTCCTGGTCTCATTTCAATATCTATATTCATTTTAAATTCGATTTAAGAAGTCCAACAATTACAAGTTTCTATTAACCCAGCTCGCCAATCCAGCAAAACTTCTCGTCTGAAGAATCACTTTTCCTTTTCCTTTAACTCTCATCACGAAGCCTTCTCCACTTGTAAGCGAAGAGATAAGCCCGCCTGAAAGCTGAGTTTTGATTTCGAATCCTGGAGGGTAAGCAACCAAGTGATCAGTATCAACAATCAGTTCTCCGTCAATTTCTTTTTCAACTAAACCACCATAAGCTCCAAAAACGAATTTCCCTGGTCCTTCAACCTTTAGCCTGAACAGCCCTTCTCCTCCAAACCAAGAATGCAATCCTGCCCATTTCATCTTTAGTTTAACTGAAGGCTCAGAACAGATATATGCCCCTGGTTGCATATAAAAATCCTCACCATCCTTAAGGTCCATCAACATAACATCTCCTGGGAATCCCTGGGTAATTGTCAGTCTAAGTGTTTTATCTGTAGGATTGGAGAAATGATTAACGAATAAACTTTCACCAGCAAACATTTTCTTTCCGATTCCCCTAAAGAATCCACCGTTGAATTTTGCTTTCATTTCCATTTCGGCACTCATGCTCGCCATTGCATCTGATTCTGCAACAAAGGACTCTCCTGGAGCCAGATCTACATGAAGATAGCCAAAGGCAGGTCTGCCTTCCACTTTAATTTCCATTTTATCAACTTTAGTTAGTAATTAGTTTTTAGTACACCAATGTGTAGGTGTAAACATAACAAAAATTATTGGAAAAATAAATGGAACACCATGTTAACAAGTTTTGAAAATGAGTCACTTAAACCTCAAGTCCAATTAGTAAAACGTCATCGGTTTGTTCATTCCCCTGCTGCCAGTTTTTAAATACGTATTGAATGTAATCCTTTTGTTCGTTCATCGTCATGTTTTCAGATTTCAATAACAGGTCTTTAAGCTGTGCTTTCTTGAACTTTTTGTCGTCAGGTCCGCCAAATTGATCCGTGATCCCATCTGAAAAAAGATAGAATCGATCCCCTTTTTGTAGTTGGATTTTCACTTCATCAAAGACTTTTTCATCTGTAATATAGAATCCTATTGGATACTTAGATCCGACTAGTTCCTGAATTTCATTTTTGATCAAAATACAAGGTCGATAAGCACCTGCAAAGCACAACTCGTTCGTCTCCTTAATAAATTTTGTCAAAGCAATATCCATCCCATCGCGAGCTTTTAGTTCGTTGTTTTTTGACATTGCTTCAGTTAAACCAAGGTCTAGTTCAGCTAAAATTTTACCTGGAGATTTGATCTCTCTTTTGATGATGATCTCTCTTAACAAGGAATTACCTACAACACTTAATAATGCACCAGGTACACCGTGTCCGGTACAGTCTACTGCAGCTACAAAGATCGATTCATCATTTTCATAGAACCAATAGAAATCACCACTTACTTTATCTTTCGGTGAGAAGAATAAAAAGGCATCCGAGAAGGCATTTTGGAAAACACTAGCATCTGGTAGAATGACCTCCTGCAGTCGCTTCGCATAATCCAGACTATCTTGGATTTCATCGTTCTTTTCAGATAGTAAGTTGTTCTTTAGGGCAAGTTCTACTTCTTTCTTTTTCTTTTCTGTAATGTCAGTTCCTATAGATACGATCATACCATCATTCGTAATTGATGTATTCCATAAGAACCATTTTGAACTTCCAAAAGAGGTTTCAACGGGTCTTTCAGATTGCACACCGCCCAAACGAACGGAACGCTCCAATTGATCTAATACAAGGTCCTTTAATTCCTTAATATCAGCACCTGAGTTCGTTTTATACCACCATTGATCCCCGAGTAATTCATCAGGGCTATAACCTAGAATGTTTTTTACAGATGGACTTACATACTGAACTTTTCCAGTAGTGTCTAGTAATAAAATGATGTTATTGATTTGATTAAGTATTGCTTTTATGTTGTTCATGACAAAATGAAATTAAATAGGAAAAACGTAGGGAAAGGTAGTCTCAGCCAATAATTGACCAGTGCATCCAATGCGCCTTAAAGCAATACGTCCTATTTAATGTGTTCTTCATTTCAGTGTCAAAATTAGATAAAAAGGAATTACAAATCCAAATTTTATTTTCAGAATTAAAACATGGCTACCTTTGTGAGGTGAACTTTAAGAGTGACGATATTATATGTGCGATCTCTTCTCCTCCAGGAGTTGGAGCAATTGCATTAATCAGGCTGAGTGGAAAAGGTAGTATTGAACTAGCGAACCATGTTTTTTCTAAAGATATTTTAAATGCAACTCCTTATCAGGCTGTTTATGGGACCATTCAAAAAGATAATAGTCCGTTAGATGAGGTTATTCTAACCATTTTTAGAAATCCACATTCATTTACCGGTGAAGACATTGTCGAGATCGCTTGTCATGGGTCTGCTTTTATTCAGAAAGAGCTGCTGAATTTATTGGTTGAATCCGGAGCAAGAATTGCTGAACCAGGTGAATTTTCAAAGCGTGCTTTTTACAATGGTAAGATGGATCTTAGCCAGACAGAGGCAATTGCGGATCTGATCCATGCAGAGAGTGAAGGAGCTCATCGATTGGCGATGACCCAGATGAAGGGAGCATTTGGAAAGGAACTGACGATCTTGCGTGAAGAATTAATCAAGTTCGCTGCACTTGTTGAACTAGAATTGGATTTTGCAGAGGAAGATGTTGAATTTGCTGATCGAAGTGAATTGATAGAATTAGTCACAAGGGTATTGACTAGAGTGAATGACTTAAAACAATCTTTCAAGACTGGATCTGTCATTAAAGATGGGGTGAGTGTAGCTATTGTTGGTAAGCCCAATGCAGGTAAGTCTTCATGGATCAATGCTTTGACTAAAGATGATGTGGCGATTGTAAGCGATATAGCAGGGACAACCAGAGATAAAATAGAAGTGCCAATATTCTTGAGTGGAATCAAATTCAGATTGACAGATACAGCTGGCCTAAGAGAAACGGATGATGTTATCGAAGGAATAGGGGTTGAGAGGGCAAAGGATGTTATAGCAAAAGCAAATATCGTTTTGTTGGTGATGGATATTCATGAAATTAGAGAGGAGACATTCGATGAAGAGTTGAGATTCATTCGTTCATTGAATGATACTGCTCCGATGATCACCTTAGCTAATAAGGCAGATACATGGACATTAGGTTGGTCTGCATTTGGTCATGAGTATGGTCATATCGCTGATCTATATCCGGTTTCCTCAAAAAATGACGAAGATGTAAAATGGTTAATTAATAAGTTAGTTGATCAATTTGGTTCATTAAATCAATATCAATCAGGTGATCTTATTGTTACCAATGCTAGACATTATGAAGCGTTGAGAGAAGCCTCTGAAGCTTTGCAAAAGGCAAAGGATGGTCTCGAGAATCAAGTGTCAGGAGACTTTGTAGCGATGGATATCCGCCAAGGTATTCATCATTTGGGTAGCATTACTGGAGAGATCACATCAGATAATCTCCTTGGACATATTTTTCTGAATTTCTGTATTGGAAAGTAACCACTACAAAACAACCAAACACAAAACAAATATAAAACCCATTTAAAGCCCTGAAATAAGGGCTTTTTTATTGTTGCAAAGTTATTATTTATTTTGTGATGTTATACGTTTATTCGGTACAAATTTGTACCTTTGTTGTACCGTTTGCAGATGAGGTACAAAAATAGAGGGTTTTACCCTTTTTGTTTTGCACTTATTTGCACTTAAATAAACGTAAAGACATTAAAAGCTATTAAATGAGTTCAAATATTAAGGTACAAAGAGTTTGTCAGCATTGCGGAGCGGAATTTATAGCCCGTACCACAGTAACAAAGTACTGTTCCCACAGGTGCGGAAGTGCAGCAAATAAGGCATTGAAACGAGCCGAAAAGGTGCAAAAGTCAAACACCGAAACCAAACAGATAAAAACCAAACCTATTGAGGAACTGAAAGCAAAAGAGTTTTTAACTGTTCGTGAAGTAGCCCAATTATTGAACTGTTCAGTACGTTCAGCATATTACTACATAGAAAACGGTACAATTTCAGCCGTGAATTTAGGGCAAAGGATTACACGGGTTAAGCGTTCCGAAATAGATAAACTATTTGAGCAACCACAACCGGAACAACCCAAACCCGAAACAAAGCAATTTGATATTACCGACTGTTACACCATTAACGAAGTATTGGAAAAGTATAGCATATCGGAAACAGCCTTGCAAAACCTCATTAAACGGGAAAGCATACCCAAAATAAAAAAGGGTTGGTATGCTTATGTACCAAAACCGATAATTGATAAATATTTGAGTTGAGCAAAAAATAAAGTTTGTTCAGAGAGTACCAAAAGTAACTTTAGTAACTAAGCATAAAGGACAATGACAACAAAAGTAACATTAAGACAAAAGAAAATAAGCAAGGGACGGCAAAGCCTGTATTTAGATTTTTACCCGGCTATACCACACCCCGAAACAGGCGAACCCACACGAAGGGAATTTTTAGGGCTTTACATTTTTGAGAAACCGAAAACACCCATTGACAAACAGCACAATACTGAAACCTTGCAAATAGGCGAAAGCATACGCCAAAAACGGGAAAACTTTTTGAATAAACCTGAAATTTACAGCGAATACGAAAAAGAGCAGTTACGCAAAAAGGAAAAGGGCGAACAATGTTTTATTGAATATTTCAGAAAGTTGGCGAACAAACGTAAAGCAAGTAACCACGATAATTGGGTTTCAGCACTCAATTACATTGAAGCGTTTACCAACGGCAAATTGAAGTTTGCAGACCTCAACGAAAAGTTTTTAGAGGACTTCAAAGAATACCTACTAAGTACCAAAAGTAAAAAGAGCGACAAAACAACCCTTTCACAAAATTCAGCCGTTTCGTACTTCAATAAGGTAAAAGCTGCATTGAAACAAGCCTATAAAGACGGCATACTACAAACCGACCTGAACGCCAAAATAAGCCCAATTAAGGCAGCCGAAACAAGACGGGAATACTTGACTATTGAAGAACTGAACAAACTTGTAAAAACCCCGTGCAACAATGATTTGTTGAAACGTGCAGCCCTATTTTCAGCACTTACAGGGTTGAGGTTTTCAGATATTCAAAAAATGACTTGGAGCGAACTGGAATACATAAACGGGCAAGGGTATTTCCTGAACTTCAACCAAAAGAAAACCAAAGGCGTTGAGGTATTGCCCATTTCAGAACAAGCGTACAGCTTTACAGAGGGTACAGAAAACCCAAAGGATATGCCACAGGATAAACCCGTATTTGAGGGGCTTAAATATTCAGCATACCATAACAAACACCTATTTCAATGGATTGGAGCAGCAGGAATAACAAAGGATATTACCTTTCATTGTTTCAGACATACGTTTGCCACCTTACAACTGTTTAACGGTACAGACATTTACACCGTTTCAAAAATGTTAGGACATAAAGACCTGAAAACAACGCAGGTTTACGCCAAAATAGTTGATGAAGCCAAACGAACAGCAGCCAATAAAATAAAACTGGATATGTAACCACTTAAAGCATAAAAGACGAATGAATACTTCAAAAGGTTGGTACAATACCGTACTGCAAATAAATAATGAACTTGAAAGCCGAGCCAAAAGCGACCATAAACACCCGTTGGACTTGCTTTTAATGGAGCAGACAAATACACTTATTCAACTGTTTAATGATTGTGAGTTTGTAGGTTTCTCGAAAACAGACCCCGAAGCTGAAACGATTGTTTCAAATGCTTTGGTAAACGTTCAAAATTCACTTTCAGACAAAATGGACTTTGTACCCGAAAACCCTTTTTTCAATTTGTATTTGGGCTTACTCTATTTAGAAAAGGTTTTGCAGCTTATAAAACAGGAATATGAAAGCAACCTAAATACAACCCTCGAACACCTTGAAAGTATTATCTACAATAGTAATGACTATCAAAATTTAGTTGAAGTTTCCCGAAGCATAGGGCGTAGAATAATTAACGAACAACAGCACCCCGAATTTGGAAAGTTAAAACAGCATATTGCCGAACAGCTTGAATACATAGAACGAACTAATAGGACTGAAAAAACCTTACCACCTCAACAAACCGAAAAGCCAAAGCCTGAACAGGAAACCCCAAAAACATTTGACGAACTCTTTCACAATATTGAGTTGGTGCAACCGTCTATTGATATTTTAAAGGAAATTGAACCACCTTTAATTGATACCGATTACAATTACATAGGGAGGTTGAAAGGTATTATTTGCGTATGGATTGATGAACTACAAAGGCAGGGTATTGTAAAACATTATTCAGACAGAAAAATATTTGCTTCATTGATACCACAAAAAATAAAGCGGTTTTCTATTGATGAAAGTATGTTTGGCAAATACCAAAGCAAAGCCGAAAACAATTACAGAACAGATATTAAAACAAAGGTTTCCAAAATTAAACTTTCCCAAAATTCCCAATAAGGAAAACAGGGAAAATTGAGCCTATTAATACCAGTTTGTTTGTATCAAAATTTATTTGATATGGACAAAACAGTATTTATTTCTTTACCGATTGAGGACTTACAAACGGTAATTATTGATTGCGTTAATTCCTGTTTAAAGAACAATACACAGGAAAGCAAAACACCCACCGAACAGCCTGAACAACTCTTAACCGTTCAGGAAGCTGCACAATTTCTAAACCTTACAGTACCTACCATTTACAGCAAGGTTAGTAAAGGCGAATTGCCAGTAATGAAACGGAGTAAACGCCTGTACTTTTCAAGTACCGAACTTATGGAGTACATTAAAGAGGGGCGTAAAAAGTCGAACGCTGAAATTGAGCAGGAAGCCAAAGCGTATTTGTTGAACAATAAAAAAGGGCTGAACAATGGAAAGTAACCAACTGAACAGCCCTATAGTCTTTTCGCATAAAGGACAAGGCAAAAGTACGCATTTTCAGGCACAAATGAAAAGGGTATTTGCAGCCCTTTACAGGCAGCCCAAAACTATGTTAATGGTTTCTATTGAAACAGGCATTTTAAGGGCTAATATTTGCCGTTACGTTGCTGAATGGGAAAAAGAAAACCGTATTTGTATAGTACGGAAAGGCATTTGCCCAATTTCAAAACACCGTGCAGGGTTTTATACCACCAACCCCGAATTATTCCCAGCTATTGTTGAACATTCAAATACTGTTAAGCTATGAAACTAAACCCCGTATTTGATGACCTCAACAACCCGGCTACTATCTTAAACCACATTGAGGATCTAAAAAGCAAAAGCGAAGCGACCCCACACGCTGAAATATTAAACCAACTTATTGAACAGTTTGAGCCGTTGGACTTTGAAGCATTGGCTTTTCCACAAGTTGAAAAACTAAGGGAAAAACTGGAGCAACTACCAACCGAAAGCGAACAGGCTAAGGATATACGAAAGCAGTTAGATAAAATCAAAGTCAATACGAAGCATTACCGTATTTTATCAATTAAGAATGTTTCAAAAACAGCGACAAAAAACCGTTGGGGCTTATGCAAAAACCACGATTTTATTTACCTGTACAACGGCACGTTTTGGGCTGAAATAGACAAAGACGAATTTCAAAAGTTTTTAGGTGAAGCAGCCGAAAAAATGGGCGTTCGTTGGGATAATGCACAGGATTACCAATTTAGGGAACAACTATTTAAACAGTTCCTTGCAACGGAATATTTGAGCAACCCACCGGGCAATAAAGATACGGTACTGATTAACCTACAAAACGGAACTTTTGAAATAAGCCCACAGGGTACGAAATTAAGACCGTTTGACCGTTCGGACTTCATTACCTACCAATTACCATTTGAATACAACCCACAGGCAAAAGCACCATTATTTGAAGCGTATTTAAACAAGGTATTGCCCGACCCTGAACGCCAAAGGGTATTAGCTGAATATTTTGGCTTTGTATTCATTAAGCACGGGAGCAATGCACTAAAAGAGGAAAAAGCCTTAATACTTTACGGTACTGGAGCAAATGGGAAAAGCGTATTTTTTGAAGTTGTAAACGCCTTATTGGGTACTGATAATGTTAGCAGTTATTCATTACAGAGCCTTACAAATGATAACGGTTATTTTCGGGCGAAGTTGGCTAATAAGTTGGTAAACTATGCAAGTGAAATAAACGGCAATTTGGAAGCCTCAATATTCAAACAATTGGTTTCAGGCGAACCCGTTGAAGCCCGTTTACCTTATGGGCAACCATTCATTTTGAAGCAGTACGCAAAACTAATTTTCAATTGCAATGAATTACCCAAAGACGTTGAACATACAAACGCCTATTTCAGACGGTTTTTAATTATTCCCTTTGATGTTACTATACCACCACAGGAACAGGATAAAAACCTACATACAAAGATTATTGAAAAGGAACTTTCAGGCGTATTCAATTGGGTATTGCAAGGGCTTAACAGGTTACTGGAGCAAAAGAAGTTTTCAGATTGTGAAGCAGCCCAACAAGCCGTTGAACAATACAAAATTGAAAGTAACAGCGTACAGATGTTTTTGAATGAAAACGAATACAAAGGCAGTTTAACCAATTACAAGTTAATAAAAGACCTGTACCCGGAATATAGAGCCTTTTGTATTGATGACGGAATGACACCTTTTAAAAAGACCAATTTCATAAAACAGTTACGGGCTTTGAGTTTGGTTGTAGATAGGGTTTCACAAAACCAATTGGCGGTATTTATTGAAGCACCGGGACTAAGTTTTTAACGCAAATAAAAAAGGTTTTTTCAATGAGTAACTTTAATAACTTTAGTAACCAACCCCACCGATACAGTTTAGAAAAAGGCAGTAAAAAGCACCATTGCCCCGACTGTAATAAAAAGACGTTTGTACTGTACATTGATACAGAAACAGGCGACTATTTACCCGAACAGTACGGACGTTGCGACCGTGAAAGTAATTGTTCGTACCACCTCAACCCGTATTTGAACGGGTACGCAAAAGCAATTTGGGAACAGGAACAGGGCAACCGTTCGGAATTACCGAACAACTGGAAACCACAGCGAAAAAAGGCAATGCCACAGCCCACACCTGAACCCGTATTTTTTGACTTTGATACATTCAAACAAACATTAGAGCCTGAACGCTATGAAAAGAACACGTTTATACAGAACCTATTTTACAGGGTACAATTTCCCTTTGAAGTTGATGAGGTTACAAAGGTTATTCAGTTGTACCGATTGGGGACGGTTGCAAATGGTTACAGAGCAGGGGCAAATACTTTTCCTTTTATTGATATAAAGGGCAATGTAAGAGCCGTTCAGGTAAAACAGTTTGACGAACAGAACCACACCACAGGCACGGACTTTTTACACTCAATAATTGAAAAGCACCACACCCGAAACAATAAGCCGTTGCCCGAATGGTTGGAAGCATACACGAAACAGGATAAACGAATTTCCTGTTTATTTGGCGAACACCTTTTAAGCAAGTACCACAGCAACCCCGTTGCATTAGTTGAAGCACCAAAAACAGCCGTTTACGGTACGTTGTATTTTGGTTTGCCCGAAACACCTGAAAGCCTTATTTGGTTGGCAGTTTATAACAAAAGCAGTTTTTCATTTGATAAACTGAAAGTATTGCAGGAGCGTTTTGTGTATGTATTTCCCGATCTTTCAAAAGACGGTAACACCTTCAAAGAATGGGAAACCAAAGCCAAAGAATACGAAAGCCGTTTACCCGGAACACGTTTTATATTTTCGGACTTACTGGAGCAGTTAGCACCTGAACGGGACAAAAGCGAAGGTAACGACCTTGCAGACTATTTAATAAAACAGGATTGGCGACTATTCAGGAAACGGAATATTCAGGAACAACCACCACAGCCCGAACCTGAAAAAGTTACTAAAGTTACTAAAGTTACCCCCCAACAAAACATTATTTTTTCACACGTTGAACCATTGCCAAAAGTTGAGGTATTCAAAACTGTACGAATTGAACAACCTATAAAGGTACAGCCCCAAAACTGGAGCAATGATATTGCAGAACTGGAAAACTACTTTTCAAGTATTGAACTACCAACCCAACCCGTAAAGCTAAACAAATGCAGCACAATAAAGGATTGTTCCCTATTCATTGAAAGCCACTTTGCCACCGTGAAAGGAAATAACGGAAACAGAACCTTTTTACCATACCTGAACCGATTACAGGAATTGAAACAAATACTAACTATTCCCTAATTATTTAGGTTATTCTCCTATGGGGCGACATTCAGACATACCAACCCTTTACGATTTCTGTAAACAGTTAAGCGTTTCAGACTTAAAAAAATGGAACTATTTAAACCCGAACCGAATAACACAGGGCGTAATACGTTTTACTTCACACAATTACGAAATACTTGAAGTTTCAATAAAAGTAAGTACCAATATTGAAAATCCATTTATCGAATTGAAATATTCAATAAGTGGTACAGAATTTAATTACCGTATTTACTTTGAGTTTGTACCCTCAAATTTAGGTAAGGGCAATATTTGGTATTTCAGTTGCCCCCGTTTAAATACAAGGTGCAGGAAACTGTATTTGATTAACGGATATTTTCAGCACCGTACAGCATACGACAAAGGATATTACCAAACTCAAACTTTAGGAACAAAGGACAAGTATTTAATAAGGCAATTTGATAAACTGCAAAAGTCTAATAAAGCCAAAAGCCAACTGAATAGTAAATACTTTAAAAGATACTACAAAGGCAAACCAACAAAACGGTTTTTGAAACTACTAAAAGACATTGAAGCTGGGGGCGGTATTTCTGAAACCGAATTAATGATGAAATGAAAAGTAGAAATGTTAGGCGGAAAGTTTCTTACTTCCCGTTTTGGAAGTCCTCGAAACCAAAACACTATTTTAGCCCCGAAAGGGGTTTTTTAATGCAGTAATGTACCCTATTTGTACCCCTAAAACATAATCAACTGATTATCAATACTCATTACTTTTTGTATTGGAAAGTAAATTTCAAGGACAAGTATAGCAGATCGATATTTGATAATGAGTGATATTGATCTGCTCAACGTCTTTATTCAAGACTTCAAATGGCTCATAATGGTCTAGTGACCGGTAATCTTCATAACCTATTTCTTCAAATCGTATTTCGTCCACAAAAAGGCTGTCGTTCTTAACTTCGGTTGTCTCCTTCATTCCCGGTAGATATATGCCAATACCTGCTTCATATTTGTTTTGAACAAAACCATAAGTCCCAGCGGGTAATTTCACTTCATAATTTCCATTAATGTCACTTTTAAAACTAGCCACTACAACTGACTTTTCATTCGGTCCATAATATTGAACGACATATAACATCGTATTTGGTAGCGCTTTAGGTTCCATCATAAAAGGAGGAAGTTCTACTCCACCCTGATGATAGGACACGATTTGAGTCTTCCCAGTTACAGTGAAAAGTTCTTGAGCTTTTAGATTTACAAGAGAAAGAAAAGCGATTATAATTACTAGAATTTTCATGGACATGTATAACAGATGCTTACAGAATAATGGGTGATATTTATATTACTGATGTCGGTACTATCCACTTGAAAAGGTTGAAGTGTGTTTAGTTCCCAATAGTCTTGATATCCGAAGTCATCATTCAAGTCTAAGTTCTTTCCATAATTATCACCCTGTGGAAGAAAGGTCCCTCTATGAATTTCTGATTTGTCCTGAACAAAACCATAATTTCCTGGTGGAAGTTTTACTTTATAGTTGCCGTTCTCGTCACTTGAAATCTGTGTTACGATTATTGATTTCTCTTTAATTCCCAAATATTGAACCACATAAAGATCTGTATTGCCCAGAGGAAGTGGATTTAGTTCAGACGGGTCTATTTCCATACCACCCTCTGAATAGGATAGTTGCTGGATTTTTCCAGATACAGTGAACATTACCTGGGCGTTCAAAGCAAAGCTGATTAAAATAAAAAGTAGTATGATTATTGATTTCATGATTTCCGGTACATCCAGAAAATAGAAAGGTTCAAATAATATTCCTTAGCATACGAATAACCGAAACAACTAGAATACTTACTTCGCGTCTTTACAATAGAACATGAGGAAATTCTCTAGTATATTACTTTTACTACTTACGATCCCTGTAATCGCTCAGAATGTTTCTGGAGTAGTAAATGGATACTATCCTGTTTCATCCTTTAATGCTGCTCAATCTACGGTGTCTGTTTCCAATTCTTCAGGCATTTCAATTGGAGATACTGTGCTGATCATTCAAATGAAAGGCGCACAAATTGATGTGAGCAATAATGATGATTATGGAGATCTAATAGATCTTGGAGGTGCAGGGAACTTTGAATTAATAGAAGTATGCGATGTGCAAGGAAATGATATCGTTTTTAAAACACAACTAGAAAAGACATATTCAGCGACTGGTTTGCAGCTCATAACCTATACTACTTATCAGGATGTTGATGTAACAGGAAGTGTAACCTGTAATTCCTGGGATGGTAATTCTGGAGGAGTGGTTTTTGTAAGGGCAAATGGATCGGTAACATTGAGTTCAGATATTGATGTTTCAGAAAAGGGGTTTAGGGGAGGAACACATTTCTATGCTTCAAATAGTTGTACTGTTTTTTCAAGTAATTCAGATTACGAATATGATCTGGCTTCTAATTTAGGAGCAATTAAAGGGGAAGGGGTTGCCGAATACACGAATATGAATTGTGGAAGAGGGGCACTTGCCAATGGCGGTGGAGGAGGAAATGATCACAACTCAGGAGGTGCCGGAGGCGGAAATGTCACCGCAGGAGGAAATGGAGGAGATAATGATGATCCGGGTACATGGAGGTGTAAGGGATATTTTCCTGGTAAAGGAGGAAAAGCATTGGATTATTCTTCCGGACGTGTTTTTCTTGGCGGAGGTGGAGGAGGAGGACATAGTAACAGTTCTCCCTCTCCATATAATGCAGGAAATGGAGGTGGTATTGTTATCATAATGGCGGATAATATCATTGGAAATGGAGGGGCGATCAAGGCGAATGGTGGTAACGGAGGTGACGGCATTGGTGATGGTGGAGCAGGAGGTGGGGCAGGAGGTTCGGTATTACTACTAAATAATTCCTTTTCGGGAGCTTTGAATATTGAGGCATATGGTGGTGATGGAGGTAATGGTGATGGAGCGATGAGCGTGACCAACACAAACACTGACCGTTGTTTTGGTCCTGCCGGTGGAGGAAGTGGTGGATTTGTTTGGGTTAATCAGGGAAGTTTGCCAGGAAACCTGACTTTTGATCTTACAGGCGGGATGAATGGAGTAGTATCTGGAACGACTCATACTCCATGTCTTGGATTGGCTCAAGGCGCTGAACCTGGTCAAGATGGGCTAATTGCCTTCAATAATCAGTTGTTAATGGGGCGGAAAATCAATTCCTATTGTCAGTATAATCCCATTCTGGATATTGGAAATGATACCACTTTGTGTGAAGGACAGACGACTACGTATTCATCCAACCTTAGCGGTAGCTATACTTGGAACACGGGAGAGTCAAGTGCCTCTATCTCTGTTTCAGAAGCGGGCACCTATCTACTTACAGTAGATGATGGAACTTATATCTATTGCGACAGCGTAATTGTTACCAATGATGCGCCTCCAACTTTCGACCTAGGGACGGACATTTATTTGTGCGAGTTGATACCTGTCACAATCTCTGCACCGGGAGGATACCCAAATTACCTATGGTCTACCGGAGAAACTTCAGAAGAGATTACAGTGAGTAATGAAGGCGAGATTTGGCTGGAAATTGGTGGAACATACTGTTCGGTTAGTGATACGATAAATATTTACAACGAATCTTTTACCAATCCCATAAAAGAAGATGTGTTGGAGATATGCTCTCCTGAAGGAGTAGAGTTGAATGCAGGATATACAGGCGGCAATTACTTATGGTCTAATGGTGAGCAAACGCAAATAATTAATATTAATGAACCCATAATCATTGATGTACAGATCACTTCCAAAAATGGTTGCCATTTTGAGGATGAAGTGGAGATTATTCCGTGCACAGATTTGGGTATTCCAAATACAATCACTCCAAATTCGGACGGGGTGAATGACACTTGGATTATCAGTCAGATTTATGCATTTCCTCAAAATAGTGTTGAGATTTATGATAGAAGTGGAAGACTAGTCTATTCCAAATCGGGATATGAAAATGATTGGGACGGTTCAGGATTACCAGCAACAGTATATTATTACTCAGTTGTATTAGATCCCGAATTTGATGCCTTGAAAGGAACGATTACCATTATCAGAGAATGAGAGTATTTTTATTGATCATAGCAATTTTATTTGTAGGAAATAAATGGATGTTTTCTCAACAGATTCCAGTATTTTCAATGATGAATACAGACGAATTTATCTATAATCCTGCATACGCTGGAGCAAATCCCTATTTGACGGCACATGCTAAGCAAAGATTACAGTATTTGGGAGTTGATTATGCTCCGAATACTCAGATGATATCTGTTGAATCCAGTATTAGTGGTCGTAATTTTGGAATTGGGGGATATTTTATTAATGAAACAAATGGTGTGCTTGGTAAAATGCAGGGAATGGCAACCTATGCATATCATATTCCATTGGCAGATGAAACGAGTTTATCATTTGGAGTATCTGTTGGTATTCATCAATTGAGAACGATTGCTGGCAGGATGATCCTGCACAATATGGACGATAACTTACTAAATACTCAAACCAACCAACGTAAGTCTTTCTTCAATTCCAATGCTGGAATGTTGTTACACGGAGAAATGTATTATGTAGGTTACTCGTTGTTGAACACATTTAACACGGATTATTCCATTTATTCCGGAAGTCAACTAGATCAACAGTTTCATCATCATATGCATTATGGCTTAAAATTTTATAGCGGTACTGATGGATTGATTACACTCTCTGGTCGACATGTGTTGACGAAAGGACTCCCCGCCTGGCATCAGTTCGGTGTTTTGTATGACTATAACGAACGGTTTTTTGGTGGTTTGCAATTTCGTTGGGGAGATGCTATTATTGGAATGGTAGGGGCTAAGATCTGGGATGAGTTAAGATTCTATTATGCATATGATTTTGGAGTAGGTGGGTATCGTTCGGCAAACTCAGGAAGTCATGAATTATCACTGATCTATCAGTTTCATTATGATCCGATCTATTCAAAGGATAAAAAACGATACAGTAACAAGGTTCATAGGGGTTGGAAGATTTCCTTTAAAAAGAAACCAAAACTAGTCATGCCTGAAGAACTGCCAGATAGCCCATAATTGCTGTTTCGATGTTAAATATCTATATTTATAAAATGAAAAATAACGCAGTAGAAATTCAAAATAATTATTACACCAGCACTGCAAATACTTATGATAGGAACCACGTTAATTCATTGATGGACAGGGGTCACAATTTTAATTTGTATTTTTTATCCTCAATGATTGATTTATTTCAGATTAAGTCTATCCTAGATGTTGGTTCAGGAACGGGAAGAACTATTGAGTTCATAAGAAATAAGCATCCAGAGGTAAAAGTTGTAGGAATTGAACCGGTTCAAGGACTTAGACAACAAGCTTATGAAAAGGGAATTCCCATGGATGTAATAATCGCTGGTGATGGCAACAAAATTGAATTTGAAGATGGTGCATTTGATTTAGTTTGTGAATTTGGCATGCTGCATCATGTTTCAAATCCAGAAAGAGTTGTTTCAGAAATGATTCGAGTTTCTTCAAAAGCAATTTTTATTTCGGATTCAAATAATTTTGGACAGGGTGGGTTTATTGGTCGATCAACTAAGCAAGTAATAAACTTTTTCGGTTTATGGAAATTGTTTAATTATGTGAAAACAAAAGGGAAAGGTTATCAAATATCAGAAGGAGATGGTTTGTTTTATTCTTATTCAGTATTTAATAACGTGAATATGATTAAAGAAAAATGTAAATCAATCTACTATTTAAGTTCAAAGAATAGTGGAACAAATTTGTATCGTTCATCATCAGATATTGGATTGTTTGCTTTAAAGAAATAATGGAAACTTACTTTCTACTAGTAACAATTTCTTCATCTTCTCATGTATTTCGTTTAACTAATATTTCGGTTTAGTAGCTGATCTTTGCCAAATAGTATGAAAGAAATGAGCAATCAGGAAAAGGTACAATCAGAAAAGGTATTATTCTTTAAGAACTTTATTAAGAATCCAACAAGGAATGCATCTGTCATCCCGAGTTCGAAAGCCGCTACTAAAGCTATTTTGAAAGGAATTGATTTTGATAAAGTAGATGTGATCGTGGAGCTAGGTCCGGGCAGCGGAGTGTTTACAAAAGAGATCATTGCGCAGGCAAATCCGTCTACAAAGATTGTAGTCATCGAACTCGAAGAATCATATTTGAGTGTCCTTGAAAGAAAATTTGGAGATAGAATTCTACTTGAGAATACCAGTGCTCATTTGTTAAGGGATGTGCTGGATAAACATGGATTGGAAAAAGTGGATCTGATCGTTTCAGGATTGCCATTTTTGAAAGGTGAGATCAAGGAGAAAGTTGACCGAACGATTATGGATTTTACTGAAGAAGGAACGATCTACAGGTTTTTTACATATATGCCACCAATCATGAAGCGAGTGTATAAATCGATGCCTATAGAGAAGAAGAATATGGAACCATGGAACATGCCTCCATTCTGGGTTTATGGGATCAATTGATCCATTTATTAATAAAGTTTTTTCTTTGATTCAGGAAATGGTCATCTTTGCAGAACATGAGTTCGAGACTGTTTCTATATTTTGTTTTAGCCTTCACCTTATTCGGATGTTCAGAATCGCCTGAAGTATTAGATTATACAGATTCAGTTAGCCAAGAGGATAGTACATATGTTTATTCATTGATAGATTCAGCGAATAAGTACAGAATTAATGGGAGTCTATTAGAGGCAAAAGGCTTGGTTTTAAAGGCGAAGGAATTTTCAGAGAATTTGAATTGGGGCAGGGGTTTGTCGGAGTCTTACACAAACTTAGGATATATAAATCTATATGAAAGTGATTTCGAAGCTGCGATGCAGAATTCAGTGGAGGGATTACGTATTGCGGAGAAATGTCATGATATAGCAAATCAGGGATTTGCTAATATGTTAATTGGATTTATTTACTTCAATCTTGGCGATACAAGTCAGGTGTTGCCATACTACAAGAGATCTCTTAATTTGAGATTGGAGAATGGTGATGATTACAGCACAGGATTTAGTTATTCTTATTTAGGAAATTTCTATCTATCAACTAACAGATATGATTCCGCATTGTATTACCATCAACAAGCATTGGAATATCGCCTAAAAACTTCGGATACTAGAAGTATTGCAGATTCATATTTGCTTATAGGATCAACTTATTTAAAACAGAAGAAATTTGATTCTGCTTTAGATTATTTCCAACAGGCTCTTTTAAAATATGCTGAACTTAAGGACAAAAAACGATTGGCGGAAACTTATCGAAATTTTGCCGAAGTATATCTGGTCCAGAAAAACTTAAAAGATGCCGAGAATTTTCTGCTACAGGCTAATCAATTGGCGGAAGAAACAGGTTCATTAGACAATATTGTACTGATAACTGATCAACTTTCAGGAATCAATTATTTAGAGGGAAACTATGAATTAGCCTACGAATACTTGAGAGAACATGTAGATCTGGCAAAGAAGGCATCTGGCGAGTCAAAATATCGTGACATCGTAAAGAATATTCTAGAATACAAGAATGAAAAGGAGAAAAAGATAAAGGAACTTGAATTTGAGAAGGAAAAAGAACAACAGAAGATGATTGTATGGTCAGTTTCTGGTTTACTCTTATTGGTTATTGGGTTTTTAATATTTGTATTCAATCGATTGAAAATTGCAAGAAAACAAAGGGAGATCATCGCTTTTCGCAAGCATCAGATTGATAAGGCCTATAGTGAATTGGGGGTTAAAAATAAGGAGATACTGGATTCGATTAATTATGCTAAAAGAATTCAGTCGGCCATTCTTCCAAGTGATGAACTCATACAATCTAGTTTTAGGGATGTATTTGTACTTTATCTTCCCAAGGATATAGTAGCAGGTGATTTCTATTGGTTGGAACATAAAGAAGATATGGTCTACTTTGCTGTGGCTGATTGCACAGGACATGGGGTTCCTGGAGCAATGGTGAGTGTGGTGTGTAATAATAGTTTGAATCGAAGTGTTCATGAATATGGATTAACCAAACCATGTGAGATTTTGGGTAAGACTCGAGAATTAGTGGTCAATGAATTTTCAAAATCTCGAGAGCGAGCAATGATGGACGGCATGGACATAGCCTTGTGTTCATTACAAGATCTTAAGAATGGATCATGGAAGCTAACATTTGCTGGTGCTAATAATCCACTTTGGGTAATCAGGAAAGATGCAGATTCTGTGGAGGAATACAAGGGAAATAAGCAACCTATAGGTAAAATGGAACGATCAACTCCCTTTTCGGAGCAAACGTTGATATTGAGTGAAGGAGATACAATTTATCTGTTTTCTGATGGATTTGCCGATCAGTTCGGTGGTGAAAATGGGAAGAAACTGAAGTCCAGTATGTTCAAGAGATTACTTTTATCAATTCAGGGTAAAGGAATGATAGGTCAACAAAAGGCAATAGAGGATTATTTACGCAATTGGCAAGGAGATTTGGAACAGGTAGATGATGTCTGTGTTTTGGGTGTCAAATTCTGATCTAAGGTAAAAGTTGGAACGTTCCTTGACGATCGAGTTTTCCGTTTTCCGTTAGGATAAATTGAGGAATGAAATAAATTTTTTTCGGAGATTCCAATCTTGTTAGTTTTTCTGAAAAATCAATTGGGAAA
The DNA here is from genome assembly GCA_020635565.1 of Flavobacteriales bacterium. Taxonomy (GTDB): domain Bacteria; phylum Bacteroidota; class Bacteroidia; order Flavobacteriales_D; family Parvicellaceae; genus Parvicella. The sequence goes on from JACJZN010000007.1 coordinate 458,996, forward strand.
TTACTTTCGCTTTCAATAATCAGGACTACTCTTTCGCCAAGTTTTTCATCTTGTTCTTTCCAAATGAAGAATGGGCGTGTAATTAGGATTTCCAATTTCCTCTCGATCTGCTCTGGAAATAGCTTAACTCCACCTGAATTAATCACAAAATCTAGTCGTCCGCACCATTTGAATTTTTTTTCTGTTACCAATTCTACAATGTCGTTGGTAACTAATTTTTCATCGGATAGATGAGGTGCTTGAATGATAAGTTGACTTTCATTTCCTACAGAAAAGGTTGTTTCGCCAATTCCAATGAAGTAGTTCGATCTTTCTTTTCCATTCAATTTTTGAACAGCCACGTGCGTAATGGTCTCGGTCATTCCATACGTAGCGTAGCATTGGGTGGAAATTTGCTGAAGGGCTGCCCGAAGTTTTTCTGAAACAGCTCCTCCACCGATGATCAGAGTGTCGATCAAATCAAATTTCGCTGGATTTTCAGACAGTGCCACACTTACCTGATGAGGTGTCATAGCCGCGAATTTCACTTTTGTTTTAAGATCCTTGATTGGATTGGAAGTTGGTTTTACAACAACTAAATTCATTTTTCCAGTAATTGCTCGTACCCACATCATTTTGCCAGCGATGAATTTGGAGGGTAAGCATAAAAGAAGACAATCTGCCTGTTTAAGATTGAAGAATTCAATGGTCGCCTTTGCACTCACCTCCATTTTTGTTTTTTCAATTTCAATCCATTTAGGGTTTCCGGTAGAGCCAGATGTAGAAACCAGGATAGATCCAGAACTACTCAGATAATCCTTTAGGAAAGGGATGGAGAATTCGTCATACTCCATAAGTTTTTCGGTAGAAATTGCTTCATCAATGGACTGAGTAATTTCATGGTCGATATATGAAATTTGAGTCAAATCGTTAAAATTGAGGGATCTCCCAAGTATTGGAAACTTCACTAAATAGCCATTCTCCTTTAAGTGTGAGGGGAGAGGTTATGTTGTTCGTGTAGAGTTGTCCAGTTCCCAGTCCCTGCGGAAGTGGGTTGTAAAACTGAGAAGTGAATTGCGCGATGGCAGCTAAGCCCAAGTTACTCTCTAAAGCGGAAGTGATCCACCATGGAATACTCATTTCTCCAGCCATTTGGATCCATTCGAAGGTGGCATTGAAACCTCCTAGTAAACTCGGTTTTAAGATAATGTACTGAGGATTGATCGTCTCCAATAATTTTCTTTTGTCATCCTGTATGTTTATTCCAATTAATTCTTCATCCAATGCAATTGGAATCGGTGTTTTGGCACACAATTCAGTCATTGCAGAAATTTGACCTTGTTTTATGGGTTGTTCAATCGAGTGAATGTCAAGTTTCGATAGTCTTTCCAAATTTTTTAATGCTTCGGAGGGAGTAAAGGCTCCATTGGCATCCACCCGAATTTCTAGTTCATGCTCATCGTATTTGTTTCGAATAGATTCAAGTATCTGCATTTCCGATTCAAAATTGATTGCACCGATCTTCATTTTCAAACAAGTAAAGCCTGCTTTCAATTTTTCTTCGATCTGTTGAAGCATGAACGCTGGTTCCCCCATCCAGATTAAACCATTGATCCTTATGGGAGTATTTTGTTTAATAATTGGACTTCTAAACCAGATTCTTTCACCACCATTCTTGAGATCCAGAAATGCCATTTCCAATCCCATTTGTATGGCTGGAAAATCAACTAGTTCACCAAGAATAAATTCGTAAGGCTCTTGGATGTTTGAAACTACCCAATCTAGTTTACTTTCGATGAGATCAGGTTGGTCAATACTTAATTTGGGAATAATTGAAACTTCTCCAACACCGAATATTTTGTCGTTGGAAGAATCAAAAATCTTTATGAGCCAACTCTCTTTATCCATCAGTACCCCACGAGAGGTTCCGCTTGGTCTTTTGAATGTGAGCGGGTATTTAATGAAGGAAGCCTTGAGCATGATTATGCAACCTTGAGCTTGCTGATCTTCGATTTTCCAAATTTTTCTTTAGCATAAGGAAGATCTACCGTAAATTTCTTTGTTTCAAGTGATGGTCCTTCAAACATTGCATCAGTAAGAATAGCCTCACAGATCGATCGAAGTCCTCTAGCCCCAAGTTTCAATTCAATCGCTTTTTCAACTATGAATTCAAGGACATCATTGGTAAGTTCCAATTCGATTCCATCTATTTTGAATAGTTTCTTATACTGCTTTACTAAGGCGTTTTTAGGTTCCTGTAGGATTCTTAATAACGTTTCTTTATCCAATGGGTTTAGATAGGTCAATACAGGGAAACGTCCAATTAACTCTGGGATCAATCCGTATTGTTTGATGTCCAATTGATTTACATAAGATAATATATTCTCTGGATCAATTGCTCGGTCTTCACTAGAACTAAAACCAATGGATTGCGTTTTAACTCTTCTTTCAATAATCTTCTTGATTCCATCAAATGCACCACCGCAAACGAATAGGATATTCTTCGTGTTTACTTGAACCATTTTCTGATCTGGATGCTTTCTTCCTCCCTGTGGTGGAACTGAAACAACGGATCCTTCTAATAGTTTAAGCATGGCTTGCTGAACCCCTTCACCTGAAACATCTCTAGTAATGGAAGGATTATCACTTTTTCTAGCTACTTTATCGATCTCATCAATGAAAACAATTCCTCTTTCAGCAGCTGTTACATCGTAATCAGCAGCCTGAAGAAGACGTGAAAGGATACTCTCTACATCTTCTCCTACATATCCAGCTTCAGTCAATACTGTAGCATCCGCAATACAAAAAGGAACATTCAATAATTTTGCAATGGTCTTCGCAAGTAATGTTTTACCAGTCCCTGTTTCACCCACCAGAATAACGTTAGATTTTTCAATGTCGACATCGTCATCGTCATTTCCTTGCAACAGTCTTTTGTAATGATTGTAAACCGCAACAGACAAAACTTTTTTGGCCTCATCTTGTCCGATTACATATTCGTTCAAATGATTTAAGATCTCAATGGGTTTGATCAGCTGGATATTCTTCTCTGCATCTTCCTTAACCAAATGTCCGAACTCTTCTTGAACGATCAAACTGGCCTGACCAATGCAACTATCACAAATGTGTCCGGTAATCCCTGCGATCAATACATCAACCTCTTTTTTCTGTCTTCCACAAAAGGAACATCTAATGTCTTGCTTATTACTCATAGGATGACAAAGATAGGTTAAAAAGGTTGAAAGAACTTAGTAAAAAGTATAAACTTCAGGTCTCAGAAATAGACAGAATATATTAGATTTTTATACCTATGATACAAACGTCATCGATCTGTTCATGATCTCCACGGTAGGTTTCGAATCGCTCATTTAATAGCTCTTTGTGAAGATGAATAGACTCGCTCTGAAATTCGAGGATCATTTTTTTCATTTTAGAAGCCATGAATTTTTTACCTCTATCTCCACCAAACTGATCTTGGTATCCATCTGTAAAAATGTAGAGTGCATCCCCTTTTTGAACTGAGATAGTCCAGTTGGTAAATGGTTTAGGATCAGCATATTTTCCGATAGGTTGTTTATCAGGTTTCATTTCGAATAAAACGAAACCATTTTCTTCTACATTTGGTTCTCTTAAAACTTCTTCACAGGAATTCTGATTGATGGTTTGAAGTTGATTGATTTCATCATTCTTACGAACAATCCAGATCGGATTGTTTGCACCGGACCAGTCCAATTGCAACTCGTTGTTAGGCTTTTTATGAATAGAGATCATGGAGATATCCATACCATCTTTTACTTCGCTTTCACTTTTTTCGAATTGTTCTATAACAAGCTCACGTGTTTTGTCCAAGATTTCAGAAGGATTCAATAGATTAAACTCTCTGACGCTTCTGTTCAAAGCATTGTTACATACCACGCTTACCATAGCTCCTGGAACTCCGTGACCTGTGCAATCTGCCGCTGCGAACAGCAGTCGATTATCTTCAGAAACATTTTCCAGCCAGTAAAAGTCACCGGCTATGATGTCTTTTGGCTTGTAAAGTACAAAGGCCTCTGGAAGCGTCTCAGCGAAAAACTTATCTGAAGGTAGGATCGCAGTTTGAATTCTTTTAGCATAGGTGATCGAATCCATGATCTCCGTGTTCTTTTCTTCCAGAATGTGTTTTTGATTTTCTAGAATGAGTTTCTGATCTTCGATAATAGCATTCTTCTGTTCTAGATCCGCATGCGCTTTCTTTTTAGCCTGATACCTTTTATAAATGGCAAATGCTCCTGCGAGAAGAGCAAGGAAAATAAAGATCCCAAATCCAATATAGATCTTCAGCATCTTCGCCTGTACTTCTTTATCCTTCTCCAGTAGGGCGATTTCTTCCTCATGAATTTTAGCATCAATGGCAGCTTGCATTTCTGCTTCCATTTCCGCTACTTTCTTACTCGCCTGATCATTAAAAATGGCTTCATTTACAGCAATGTATTCCGTTTGATGAACGAATGCGTTTTCATATTCCTTTTTAATGGCGAATAATTTGGCCAGATCCCCAAGAGCCGTTCTCAACTCCTCAGTAGCACCAATTTCCTCTGCAATCTCTTTCGCTTTAAGAGAATAGAACATGGCAGAATCGATCTGATCTACACTTTTAAAGTTCTCTCCTATAAAATTGAGCGTATGCGCTGTTCCCTGAAGATCTTCCAGATCTACTTTCATTGCTAGCGCTAGCTTAAGGTATTCATCTGCTTTGTCAAATTCACCCGAGGTAGAAGCAACCACTCCCATTACATCCCAACCCATAGCTTGGACATAGGTGTCTTCGTTAATCTTTCCGATGTCAATCGCTTCTTGTGCATAATGCGCTGCTTCATCATATGCCTCTAATTGAAGATAGATCAATGACATATAGCTGTAGCTATCGCCCTTGGTAATTCCATCTCCAATTTCCAGTGCTTTATTGAAGTATTCCAACGCTTTTTCGTAATTCTCTTGATTGAGGTTGATAACTCCAATACCATTATAGCAGTCGGCTGTACCGTCTGAGTCACCGGTTTGTTCATAGATACCAAGTGCATCAGTAAAGTAAGTTAAGCCTTTACTGAATTTCCCTTGAAGAATACAGATGTTTGCGATGATTACAGAGGCTTCCGCTTTTCCTTGAGGATAATTGATCTTTTCGGAAATTTTAATTGCTTTGATCAGTACATCAATTCCCTCTTCATAATTATCAAGATAATATTGGGCATTGCCCAAGTCATTCAGTCCATTCACCCGATCAATGGAATTCTCTTCTGAGTTTTCGATCTGTTGATTGGCATAATCCATTGCCAAATTTGGATCACTATTGATAGTGTTCAATGACATTTCATGAAGTTCCTCATTGGATTGTCCTAATGATGAAAAAGAAATAAGAACGAGTAGAAATAGGGAGTAGAGATAGTTAGTCATTTTTCTTCAGATATTTTTGAATGTGATACCAGAAAATAAATCCAAGTCCGATGCAGAAAAGTGTTAATGCGATCATTCTTGAGTATTCATAATAGATCTGTTGGGGAGTTTCATCAAAGTTCAATTCTCCGACCATCCAGATAGAGTTGGCAGAGATCCAACACACCACAGCTAAATTATGGTAAAAATCTACCAATGATTTTCGGGTTAGCCAAGCGATGTAAATAGCAAGAGATACTGTAGGAAAGATCATGATGGTTCCAAGTATTTTTGCTTGCGTAACCCAACAAACATCTTTAATCAACCATAGTACGATGTGGAAGTTTTCATATCCTTTTATTCTTGGGTCTTCACTCGGTTTAATGATGCTCATAGTTAGCTTATATAAAAGTGAAGCTAATATAGGAAATAATGATTCAGATAAGTAGATTGATTATCTAAATGAAATGACTACAAAGAATGAAATAAAACTATTGAAAATAAAAAAAACCGCCCTATTCGGTTAAATGGAACGGAGCGGTAATGGTAGTTGTTGTAGTGTTGTTGTTATTTCAAATGTACTAAAAAGATCCTTTCAATCCTATCTTTTAAACAGAAAAAACCAGCTCATTGTACGAACGGCACATTTTTTTATTTTATCGCACAAAAAAGCCCTTTCAATTATCTCAAAAGGGCTCATAGTTTATATCAGAGATGGATTATTTTTTAGCTGGTCTAGCTAATACTTCATCAATCATTCCGTATTCTTTCGCTTCATCCGCCTTCATCCAGTAATCTCTATCTGAATCTTCCCAAACCTGCTCGTAAGATTTTCCAGAGTGATGAGCGATGATCTCATATAGCTCTTTCTTCAATTTCTGGATCTCTCTATGCGTGATCTCAATATCTGATGCTTGACCAGAAGCTCCTCCTAAAGGCTGGTGGATCATTACTCGAGAGTGAGGAAGTCCTGTTCTTTTTCCTTCCGCTCCAGCACATAATAATACTGCTCCCATAGAAGCTGCCATACCTGTACAGATCGTTGCTACATCTGGTCCGATGAATTGCATCGTATCATAAATTCCCAAACCTGCATAAACACTTCCTCCTGGAGAATTCACGTAGATCTGCACATCTTTCTGAGCATCCATTGATTCTAAGAATAACAGCTGAGCTGTAATAATGTTAGCTACATAGTCATCGATTCCTGTTCCAAGGAAGATGATTCTATCCATCATCAATCTTGAGAAAACGTCCATGATCGCCACGTTCATTTGTCTTTCTTCAATGATGTTTGGTGTCATACCTACAGGTACTTTGCTGATAGCTGACATGTATTTATGCATAGTAGCAGATGAAATCCCGGCATGCTTTGTAGCATACTTCTGGAATTCATTTGGATCAAAATAACTCATATCTAAATGTTTTTGTTTTAAAATGTTTGAATGCTAAAGGTATTATTTTCTAGGAATAGTGAGGAAGGAACTCTGAGAAATAATTGACATTGTTTTATTGAATACTCAATTACTTATAATTTCCAATAATTTTGTAGTAATGAATACTTCAGATTACCTCAGAGAGAAGATCAAAGCGCTGCCTGGAACACCAGGTGTCTATCAGTATTTTGATAGTCAGGGCAAGATCATCTATGTAGGTAAGGCGATCAATCTAAAGAACAGGGTTTCCTCTTATTTTAATGCTGGTGCTGGCCATAGTGGTAAAACACAAATATTAGTTAAGCAAATCGCAGACATTAAAACCATCAAAGTGAAAACGGAGATGGATGCACTTTTGCTGGAGAACAGTCTGATCAAAAAGCACCAGCCGAAGTACAACATTCAACTGAAAGATGATAAAACTTATCCATGGATCATTATAAAAAACGAACCTTTCCCTCGCGTTTTTTATACGAGAAAAGTGATAAAAGATGGTTCGGAATACTACGGTCCTTTTAGTAATGTTAAAGTCATTAGAACGTTGATCGACCTATTTAATAATTCATTAGGGATTCGTCATTGCAAACATAAATTGAATGAGAACAATGTTGGGTCTGATGAATTCAGTACTTCGGTAGAATATTATATCGGTAACTGTAAAGGATGCTGCCAGGGTGAGATTAGAAAGGACGAATACGAGAAACGTTTACGTGATGTACGAAAGATCCTCAAAGGAAATACAAAGTCTGTTGTAGAGCAGTTGCGTAATCGAATGAGAAGATATGCTTCAGATATGGAGTTCGAAAAGGCACAAGAGATCAAAGACAAGCTAGATCTGGTGGAGAAATACCAATCTAAGTCGACTGTTGTGAGTGCGTCACTTCACAATCTAGATGTATATAGCATAGAATCTGATTTGAATAGTGCTTATGTCAATTTCTTTAAGGTCATGAATGGAGCGATCATTCAAAGTCATACGCTGGAACTGAAGAAAAAACTAGAAGAATCTGATCAGGAAATATTAGAATTTGCCATTCTTGAGATCAGGGATCGTTTTCCAAGCAAAGCGAAAGAGATCATCACACCAGTGGAGGTGAATATAGAATTGGAAGGAGTGAGGTTCATTGTTCCGCAAAAAGGAGAGAAGAGAAGTTTGATCGAATTATCGCAGCGAAATGCCATGTACTACAAGATCGAAAAGTACAAGCAGATCAAAAATACTGATCCTGAGAAACATGCCGAGCGTATTCTGGAAACGATGAAGAAGGACCTTCATTTAATGGATCTCCCTCGACATATTGAGTGTTTTGATAACTCCAATTTTCACGGGACCAATGCTGTTGCAGCATGTGTGGTGTTTAGAGATGCAAAACCTTACAAAAAGGATTATCGAAATTTTACGATAAAAACAGTAGAAGGACCGGATGATTTTGCAAGCATGGAAGAAGTCGTTTACAGACGGTACAAACGTCTTGTGGACGAAAAGGAACCTTTACCACAGTTGATCATCATAGATGGTGGAAAGGGACAGTTGAGCAGTGCGGTGAAGAGTCTGAAGAAATTGAACTTGTTCGGAAAAATTGCAATCATTGGTATAGCTAAAAAGTTAGAAGAAATCTACTTCCCGGGAGACTCTGTTCCCATTTATCTGGATAAGCGCAGTGAAACACTCAAGGTGATTCAGCATGCACGAAATGAGGCACATAGATTTGGAATTGCACATCACCGAAACAAACGAAGTAAGGATTTTATTCAGTCGGAATTGCTTGGGATCAAAGGGATCGGTGATAAAACCCAAATGCAGTTGATCAAAGATTTCAAATCGGTCTCAAAAATTAAAGAGGCAACGAAAGAACAATTGGAGGAATCTGTTGGCTTGGCTAAGGCGCAAATCATCTGGGCAAATTTTCATCAATAACCTTCCACACTTCTTCTGCTGTTTTATCCCAAGAGAATTTAGAAGCTTGTTTCAGTAGCTTTTCTTGTTCAAATTCAAATTCAGAAAGTTCAAGCATGCCATTTTTGATGGAATCCAGATCAAAAGGGTCGCAGTAGATAGCTGCATCACCTCCAACTTCCGGTAAACTGGTTTTATTAGCGGTGAGCACTGGAACACCACTTTGTAGGGCTTCTAAAACCGGTATTCCAAATCCTTCAAAATAAGAAACATATACCATGCCTTTAGAAGCAGCTACCGTCTTGGTTAATAGTTCTTGTTCCAATCTGCCTGCGAAGATCACATCCTGCTGATGGTTCATTTTCTTAAAGGCAAGGTCGATATCTGGAGATTTGAACAGCTTTTCACCTACTATGACCAACTTCAAACTGCTTTTACTTTCTTCTTTGAAGAGATCAAATGCTTCCAGCAATCTGGCTATATTTTTCCTTTTGTGCAAGGCACCTACATAAACAAAGTAGTCTTCTCCATTAGAGATCTGAGTTTTTATTTTTTCTATATCGTTTTCCGATATTGGTTTAAATGCATTGCTTGCCCCATTGTAAGCAACGTGAATTTTATCCGCAGGAATATGATAAGTATTAGAAATGTCTTCTTTACTAAAGTTCGAAACTGTTAAAATAGCTTTTGCGATTTGAGCATATTGAGGCATGAACTGCTTGTAGTACTTCGTATGTTTGGACGGTAGGTCTTCTGGAATATGCTCAAAATTAAGGTCGTGTATGACAGGGATTTGTGCAATATCCGTTTTCAAACTGAGAAATCCATCTGGTGAGAAGAAGAGATCAATATTGTGTTTTTTAATCGCTTTTGGAATGCTATAATTGAACCAGATCTTGTAAAGGATCGGATGTCTCGCCTGCGGATGCAGAACAATGGGATGACAGTTCTTGCCAAATACAAATTTGGTGTCAAACTTTCGATCAAAAAAAAGAAAGAACTGATGCTCAGGATGAGTTTGTATGATCCTTTTTACTACTTCATAAGTGAACCAGCCAATTCCTTCCAATTTGTTCGGAAGTAATAAACGCGTATTTATACCAATGTTCACTCGGTAAAGAACGGAAAATTAATAGAAAGCGTATCCGATCAGGAAATAAAGTAATAGACCAAGGATGTCATTCAATGTAGTAATAAAAGGTCCTGTAGCTAATGCAGGATCAATTTTATATCGATGCAAAACTAATGGAACTAAGGAGCCTAATATACCGGCCAGTATAATTACAGCAAACAAAGCAACACTCACCGTAAAACACAAGGAATAATTCTCTCCAAATGCAAAATTATAGATAAATATAATGGATGACAGAACTGCACCATTTACTAGCGCAACAGAGACTTCTTTTAAGATCTTTTGAATAGTAGAATCAAATTTTAAAGTGTTGTTGGCAAGGCCCTGTACGATAAGTGAAGAAGACTGTACGCCAATATTTCCGCCCATTGCAGCTATTAGTGGAATGAAGAAAGCCAATTCCGGAAATCTATCTAGCTGACCTTCGAATCTTCCAATAACTAAGGCGCCAAAAATTCCACCCAACAACCCGATCAACAACCAAGGAAGTCTTGCTCTCGTAATGATCCAAACGCTATCTCTGGATTCGATCTTTTCTGATACCCCTGTTGCTAATTGTCGCTCTCTTTCAGCATCTTCCTTGATCACATCCACTATGTCATCAATGGTAATTCGACCGATCAAAACATTACTGTGATTAACAACAGGAATAGCTACAAGGTCATATTTTTCCATCATTCTCGCAACTTCACTGTCCTTGGTAGCTTCTTTAACAGAAATTGGATTATCAGAATATAGATCGGCTATTCTCGTACTGTTTTCAGCATATAAAAATGTCTTAAGAGAAAGCGTTCCTAACAATCGATCATGATCATCTACGGTATAAATGGTATAAACATAATCTATTTCCTGGGCCTGTTCTCTCAAGTTGGCTAATGCTTCACCTACTGTCCAATTGATATTGGCGCAGATAAATTCCTTTGCCATCAATCCTCCAGCAGTGTCTTCGTCATAGGAGAGCAGTGAAGCAATGTCTGAGGAGTGCTCTACATCTTCAAGATTGGATAAGATCTCATCCTTTCTTTCCTCAGGTAGATCCTGAATGAAATCGGCCGCATCATCAGAATCCATTCTTTCCACTTGAAAGGCGATTTCATCGTCAGTCAAGGATTTAAGGAATTCATCACGTACATCTTCTTCGAGTTCTACAAGTACCTCTGCAGCTCGTTCTTTTTCTAACTGACGGTAAATGTATTGTGCCTGTTCAAGATTGACTTCATCTAGTATTTCAGCAATGTCGACAGAGTGAAGTGGACAGATTTGATCCTGAAAGAATTGAGTGTCCTGAGCGTCAATAGCATCTTCGATCCTCTTCAAAAGCTCTTTGGTCAACTCAAATTTCATCGCGTTTCTGACTTAGGTTACTACTCCATTCTTCTTTCGGAGAGCAAAGGTAGGGATTTCAAATTGGATAATTTGAAATTTGATGAAGGAATCAATTGATCACTTCAGCTACAAGATTGGTCAATTGAACAAATTGTTCCACTGATAGTTGTTCTGGGCGCTGTTGCATGAGTTCGTGCTCAATGTTTTCACCTTTTAACAATGCTTTCACTCCATTTCGAATGGTCTTTCTTCGTTGGTTGAATGTTGCCTTAACAATGGTCTTGAAAAGTTTTTCATCACAATCAAGTTGTTTTACATCGTTTCTGACTAATCGAATAACCCCGCTTTTGACTTTTGGAGGTGGGTTAAATACGTCCTCATGAACCGTAAATAAGTATTCAATATCATAATAGGCCTGCAGTAAAACCGATAGAATACCGTATGTTTTACTTCCAGGTCCTTCTGCTACTCTTTCCGCTACCTCTTTTTGAAACATTCCTACAACTTCAGGAATTTTATCCTTTTCATCCAGTACTTTGAATAGGATTTGAGAAGAAATATTATAGGGAAAGTTACCAGCAATACCAATCGGTTCATTTTTAAATTTGGAAAAATCCATTTTCAGGAAATTCTCTTCATGCACAACAAGAGACGGATAATTTTGATGAAGATATTTAACCGATTCCTGATCGATTTCGACCACTTCCGTAATAAATTCTTTTCTTTCGAGGAGGAATTGAGTTAGCGCTCCTGTTCCAGGACCAATCTCAAGAACTTTTTTATATTTTCCATTAACGAGCATTGCATCTGCAATATCTTTAGCAATGGATAGATCCGTCAGGAAATGTTGACCAAGATGTTTCTTAGGTTTAACGTAATTGCTCATACTACTCTTTTAACAGACCAATAGCGTATTGATCTTTGTCTTTCGATTTAACGATGAGCAAAGGTAGATTCGAACGGTTGATAAAATCCGAATAAAGCGCATAATTTTCAAGATTGACGTTAAATTCTTGTAATTCTCTTTTTTCTACACCATTTACATCAAATGTGATCTTATAAGTATGGTAGATCGCATTTTTGGGTAAGCTTTCTTTAACATTCTTTGAGCCTTCGCCCAAGATATTCAAGAATAAAAGATCTTGTCCCTTGTAACTCACATGACTATGTGAACTCCAATAACCGTCATGCGATTCATCGGTTTGAGAAGTATGAACAGGAGTTGCGAATTGGAATCCACCTTTAGCCGAAAGACTGATCAGCACAAATCCATCCTGAACATGTGTCATTTCGCCTGATTTATTCTTGTTTTTAGTGATGTGTTCTGCTTCTAAAACTAGATTTTTATCATTGATAAATTCAAAGTGACTGGCGTGAAATTTGCGTAATCCATATCCAAAATCTTTGATGTCTTTCTTGCTATTGAAGGCATTAATAACATTTTCATTGAACATGTATTCTTTGGAGAAAAATTCAGTTCCTTCTGAGTTCAGTTTTTTAATATAGAATCCTTCATATAAGCTCTTGTAAGGAGGAGCATAGAACCCACCTAAATAAAGATCTCCAATTGAATCCAGTTCGTATCTCATGTCAATGATATCTCTAGCTTTCAAATGAAGGTTATGATGCGTTTCACTTCCATTTTTGGACACGCAGTAAACGTAATACTGATCAGCACTTTTTTTTCTCTCACGTTTTAGGATATAAGTAACTCCATTGTCATTTACAGTAATAGCATTGTAGCTCTTTTTTTGTGAAAGTATACTTGTCGGGATTTCCTTTTGATAGGCTTCTTTCCATAAGGTGTCGTAAAGTGCCGCATGTATAATTTCTTTTTGTTCAGGTGAATATCCATCTGAACCAATCACTGCACAGTATTTTTGATCTGGAGAAACGCTGACATCAAAGTAAGAGTGGTATCCTCCATAAGCCTTGCATTTCAACAAGCTTTTCTTTTCTATAAGTTTACAAAGGCTATCATAATGGTAAACAAACAACTCGTCTTCTTTACCCAAATGTTCTACCGCAAATACCTGAAGTGAGTTATTGAAAAATGAGATTTGATTAATCTCGTTTCCTTCCACAGAGATCTGACTGGATAGTTTTTTATTCAAGTCATAGGAAAATAGATCTATCAAAAGCTCCATTGGCCTTTCCTTACTCTGTTTAATAATATAAATAGTAGAATCCTTCGTGCTGAATGCTTTGCTGACTCCAAAACCACTAAGAGATGTAGCTTCCGTCCAAACTACTTCCTGTCCAAAAAAGATCAGGTGAAAAAAAGCGAGTAAGCAAGTTGTTATAAATCGATTAAGCATAAGGTAGTTACAACACTATTGTGCGTTAAAATTAAAAATTTATGGTTGTAAGACAAAAATTATTCCAATAACAACTTATTTATCGGTCGATCATTTTGAAGCGAAGGAAATTAGTTTCCGCTAGAAACGACTAACTTTGTGGTTATGATGAGTTTGAAGAAAAGTCTGACGGTAGTTTTTTTATTTGGAGGTTTGATCATTATTGCTGGATGCAGTAGTGAAGTTGCAACGGAACAAGAGGACGATAAAGGTCCACTGGTTGAAGAAACAAATGAAAATAACATGGAGGCAGATCTGCATATCACTAATACTCTTCCAACAGAAGGTATGGAGGATGGTTATTTTTCAAAGAGTTACCCAAATGGAGTGCTCCAGGTTGAAGGGATTGTGGTAAACGGAAAGAGATCAGGTCTTTGGAAGTCTTATCACCCGGCAGGGAATATTCAGAGTGAGAATAATTACATGAATGGTTCTCTCGATGGAAAGACAGTGGTATACTATCCAAGTGGACAAATTATGTATATTGGTTACTACGCAAACGGAAAAAGTGATGGCCAGTGGTTGTATTTCGATCAGGAAGGCACCCTCACGAAGGAAGTAATCTACAAGAATGGAGAGATCGTTAGTCAGGTCGAGAAAAATGAAAAACCAACAGAATGATCGCTTCGCACACACCTTTAGCAGAAAGATTACGTCCAAAGTCTTTGGATGAATACATTGGTCAGAAACATTTGATTGGTGAGGGAAAGCCTCTTCGCAATGCGATCATGTCGGGAAGTATTCCTTCCATGATTTTATGGGGGCCGCCTGGAGTTGGGAAGACAACCTTAGCACAAATCATCGCCAATACTTTAGATCGACCATTTTATACGTTATCAGCCATTAATTCTGGAGTGAAGGATATACGGGAGGTTATTGATAAAGTGAAATCAGGAGGGATGTTTGGCCCGGGAAATGCAGTTTTGTTTATTGATGAGATCCATCGATTCAGCAAATCGCAGCAGGATTCACTTTTAGGTGCTGTGGAGAAAGGTCTGATCACGTTGATTGGGGCGACAACAGAAAATCCTTCATTTGAAGTGATTTCAGCGCTTTTGTCCAGGAGTCAGGTTTATGTGCTGGAAGGTCACAGTAAGGATGACTTGGTAGATTTGTTGAATAGAGCCGTCAAAGAGGATTCGATCCTGAGAAAAAAAGAGATTTCAATCAAAGAATACGAATCACTGATCAAATTATCAGGAGGTGACGCTCGAAAAATGCTGAATAATCTGGAGATTGTAGTCCAAGCTCTTCCAATGCAACAACATTCCATAACGAATGATTTTGTTGATGAAGTAATTGCCCGAAGCCCAGTGAATTATGATAAGGACGGTGAACAGCATTATGACATCATAAGTGCATTCATTAAGTCGATCCGCGGAAGTGATCCAAATGCAGCTGTTTACTGGATGGCTAGAATGATTGAAGGGGGAGAGGACCCAAAGTTTATTGCAAGAAGATTGTTGATTCTAGCTTCAGAGGATATAGGAAATGCTAATCCTACGGCACTTATTATGGCGAATACCTGTTTTGATGCCGTGGCAAAGATCGGTTGGCCGGAAGGGAGACTGATTCTCTCTCAAACGGCAATTTATTTAGCTACGTCTCCAAAAAGTAATGCCAGTTATGTAGCGATCAATGAAGCGCAGGCACTTGTTCATCAAACAGGTAATCTAAGTGTTCCACTACACTTAAGGAATGCTCCTACAAAACTTATGAAGGAATTGGGATATGGAGAAGAATATGCCTACTCACATACCAATCAAGATAAGCTTCATGAGCAGGAATTCTTGCCAGTAGAAATCAAAGAAAACTGTTTCTACCGTCCGTTGAACAATAAAAGAGAACTTGAACTTAGATCTTTTCTACACGCTGTTTGGAAAGGAAAATATGGCTATTGATCACTCTTTACCTTCTGCATAAGCCTGAAGATAGGCAAAATGCGAAGTTAATTTTCCATCCTTTGTTTCTGAAGCTCGTTCTATGATGTTTTCAGGATCATTACCCAAAAGTGGTTCAAGAACATGATCAATGAACATCTCACCGAAATCAACTGAAGCATCTTTTGGAAGTTCACATGGCAAATTGTCTACAGCCATCACTGCAATGATATTATCATTCATATAATCAGCCTCACTTTCATTGATTGGATCATACCCGTAGATTGGATCAGCAATGGTTGAAGGACGAATGGTACACGCTACCGCACAATCTATATCACAACTAACATCAGCCACAACCTGAATTTTCCAGTTAGGGTCTTTTGCGTCTTTTCTTGAGAAAATAAATGGCGAACGGTTATCCCAATAATGACAGGCAATATACATATCCGCTACCTGTGCGTATTTCAGAAAATCAGATTCAAATTTATCTGCAGGGTCTGAATAGAACAGAGATTTATCAAATTCTGACCCATCAATCATCTTGTTATAATCCTCTACCCCTAACATAGTATAAACTGGGTGATCAAAATCTTTGGTTAGAAAATCATTTGAACTCACTTCCTTAATTTGCGGCATACATGAGATGGTCTCAAGAGCTCCTCCACCAACACGACCCTTTCCTGTAAGAACAATTTTAAAGTTCTTAGGAAGAACTACATGATCCAGTTGACCTTCCATTTCTGCTCTGTCTTCACATTCATTGGCTGGCTTTAGGTCGTACTTTCCTGATTTCTTGCCATAAGCTAAAAACCCATTATAGGCTCCAACAATTCCTGCATATCGTCCGAAAGCGATCAATCGCTGTCCTCTACTGTTTGTAATAACCTCCCAATCGATCAATTGGATATTTTTATCTAGAATGGCATTGAGAAGTTTTCTGTTGTATGGTTGTTTCTTGAATGTATGTGAAAAGAACAAATACTTCTTATTTGGGATCAATTGTTCTATCGGAACCTCCTTAACGCCTATCAGTACATCGCAATGCTCAACATTGTCAACAACTGCTACACCTAGTCTCTCATATTCACCATCCTTAAACTTCCGGATCTCACTTTTCTCAACATATATTTCGACTTCCGGATAATCATTTAAAATTCTCTCGCACTGTTCTGGAGATAATGGTACACGTTTGTCTGGGGGATTTTTTCCTTCTCTGATGATTCCTATTTTCATGATTATTTCAGTATGTTCCGGACGAATATACTAAAATCTCAACTCCAAACTAAATGGCTTGTGAGAAACGAAGTTTAATGTTCCTCCAATTTGATCAGTTAAAGCACTAATTACAGTGAACCCCAGGGACTCTTGTTCTTCAATGTTAAATTTTTCTGGAAGACCACATCCATTATCAGAATAGATCAAAATTGTCTTCCCTGCATCACTTTTGATCTTTATGTCTATTTCTCCTTGAGTCATCTGCACAAAAGCATGTTTTAAACTATTGCTGATCAATTCACTCAAAATCAAACCGATCGGTACAGAATGGTCAATACTTAACTTGATGGATTCAACATCGACTTTAAAAAGCACCTCTCTTTCTGCACTTCTAGAGATTGTTTTTAAATTATCTACCAATTCATTCACATAGGAAACCAGATCTACGGAGTTATAGTTGTCATCCTGATAAAGACCTTTGTGCATCAAAGCTATGGCTTGAACACGAGATCTGCTTTCCTCTATCGCCTTAATGGCAGTCTCATTTTCTAAATTGGAAAGTTGAAGATTCAACAAGCTGGCAATTAGTTGAAGGTTATTTTTTACTCTATGATGAACTTCTTGCAGAAGGATCTCTTTTTGTTTTAACGTTTTATCAAGTGAGTTGCGTTGGTCTTTGATCAGTTGGTTCGCCTTATTTCCTTTTCGGTAGAGTAGAAGTAAAGCAATCGAAAGAATAGATAGCATTCCTCCTCCAATAGCAAGAACAGTGATGATCTTTTGCTTTTGTTCCTTTTCTATTTTATTGACTTCGATCTCTTTCTCTTTTGATTTGATCTCTGCAATCTTCTTTTCAGCATTATACTGGCTTTCCAGTTCTAATACAGATTTGTTATATTTCTGCATTTGCAGGGAATCGGAGTAGGCGTGCTTCAACTTCTCATATTCGAAGGCCTTATCGTATTGTCCCATTCGTTCGTACGCTTCCGTGAATCCTAAATATGCATAATACATTTCTTCATAGTTATGAAGTTCATTTCCCATTTGAAGAGTGATATTGAAATATTTAAGAGAAGAATCATACATGTCATTGTAGTTGTATACATCGCCAATATTGAATGCCGTTAATGATATCCCGAATTTATCATTCGTTTTCCAGTAATAACTGTGACTTTTTTTATAATAGTCGATCGCTTCAAGGTCATTCGTTTTAGCACTGTTCACATTTCCAAGATTAGTATAGATCTTAGCCAGAAATTCAGCACTGTCTTCAAGAGCGTTGTTCTGTATGATTTGCAAGCAGTCAAAAAGATATTTCTCAGATTCTTCTAAGTTCTCCTCCAGGAATTTTGCATTAGAAATTCCTAAGGTTACCATTAATTCAGACGCGTAATCATTATCTGATTTAGCAATTATTAAGGCTTCACTGTACACTTCATAGGCCTTATGGAACTCTTTTTTTGCAGCGTGCATTCTTCCTAGAAGCAGTAACACTTTTATCTGACCCTTATGATCATTAAAAGATTTGAATTGATCCAAAGCCGGATAAGCATAGGAGGTCATTTGTTCAAAATCTCCGTCAACGCTATAAACCGATGCGTAGAAATAATCGCTTTTCGCTAATAGTTCAGAGTCTTCAGCATTTTTTGAGTATCGCTCATATTCATCACAATAAAAGAGAGCGCTATCAATATCAAAGCCCTTGTATTCGTTAATGATTTGCTCAATGGTTAGAAGTTTATCTTCTAGATTTTTCTGTTCTTTTAAAACGAATTTTAAACTATCCACCTGGTCAGGACTAGCCCAGGATGCACAGGTTAAGAGATTTGCGAATAGAAAAGCTAATATGAACCTCATTGCTTTATTTGGGATTTGTTCAAATAGAGTTACTTGACAAAGGAACGACATAATACATCAAAAAGCAACTTTGAGAGGCCATCAATACTTGGCCGATTTCTCTAGTGTCTAATGAAGAAGATGTCATATGTGTATTAAGATGATTTATTAATTATCTTTGTCCATATCATTTAAGGGGCCGACTTTGGATTTGACGGCAAGAGAAATGATCCTGTAAGCATATCGAGTGTTGTGAATGTGACTCGTAAATCTCTATTCTCATCTCTATAAACGGAGAAAACAACTACGCACTTGCTGCTTAATCACAAGATGTGATTCGGCTTAATCCCATACAAGGTATGCGGACAAGTTGCCCCGCTCATGACTACCTGTTCAGCGGTTGTGAGCAACGGGGTATCGTTGGCCTGAACTAGTTGAAGTTTTGCTTCGAGACAGATACGAAATTTTAGAAGCTAAGTCATAGTTAGGCTGTTTGTGGTCAGGCTATGGTCGAAAACCAAACACAAAATAAGTATGTAGAAAGCTTGGTCGTTCCTTGTTTGGACGAGGGTTCGAACCCCTCCGGCTCCACCTGAGAGGACAGCCTCGAAAAATTAAGAGGTTGTCCTTTTTTATTTGTCCCGAAAGCCCCGCCATGCTTGAGAATTAGTTTGAAGGCAGAATTTATCTCCGGGGTTCGACAAATTTTTCCGTCAAAAATTATTTGATCAACGAATATCGAACCCAGTATCTTTTGCTTTAGGCTTACTGATGCTAGATCATGCATTTTTCCTAGGTTTTTCAGTAAATGAATCCCTGAAAGAATGAAGTTCTCAAAATTGGTACTACTGACCCTAATGTTCCTCATTTTTTGATTGATTTCAAACAATTCTTGATTGAATCGTGCCTTCATAGATTTGTAATCTTCGGCATCAACCGTTCCGTCCACAAGTAGATCCTGTAGATTGGTTAATCGCTCTTTGATTTTTTCCTGCTGAACTTTTAATCCATTCGTTATGACCTTTTCGTCACTACCTGATTTTACCAAAATCTCTTTTACAATGGAATCATAGATTGCTTTTATCCCTTTGTTGAATTTGACTGATTCCATGAAGTTGGTCAATAATTCATGAATAGCATCTGCTCTATAGCGTTCTTTGCGACAGTAATTGCAATGGTAGTAGTAATATCTTACTCCTAGTTTTCCTCTGGATGCTGATCCAGTCAAGTTTTTACCGCAATTGGAGCATTGTAGTTTTCCTCTCAGGTACAGGTCATCTCGTTTCTTAGTTACTTTGGCAACACTGTTCAATCGCTTTTTTGTTCCATCTAACGCATTCTGCACTCTGTAAAACAAGTCTTCTGAAATCAACCCTTGATGAACTGCTTCAACTACCATTTCTGGTTCGTCACCCTCGGCTGGAACAATTATTTTACCGATGTATAATTCCCTTCTTAGTAATCGAGAGAAATTACTTTTGGATAATCTTAATCCCTTTGCAGCAAGTTCAGATCTTATTTCAGCTTGAGTAACGCCATCAGCAAATGCCTCAAAGGCGTATCGAATTAAATCGGCATTAGACTCATGAGGAACGATTATGGGCTTATTTTGATCATCTCTCATATTACGATATCCAACAGGCGCTTTTCGAATCCATCTCCCTTGCTTTAATGCTTGACGAATACCACCTCTGATCTTTATTGATCTTCGATCGTTGTCAATTTCGGGCATAGCAAGATAAAGGGCAAGCATTGCTTTTGTTTCGGGAATGCTAAAGTCAATTTGCTGTTCGATTGCCTGTGGTTGGATTTTGTATTTATTGGTCAATTCAGCAATAACAGAATATGCACCTGCAATATCTCTTGCGAATCGATCCCAAGTTGTAAAGAGCAAATAATCTATGTCTTTGTGGTTCTTCTTTGCGTAAGCCATCCACTCTTTCCAAGAAGGACGATCAAATGATTTGGCTGAATGATCTTCATTGAATTGGTAAACAATCTCAATTTGTTCTTTCTCACAATATCTTTCCAGTCTTTCTAATTGATCATCTAAACTGTAACCTTTCGCTTGTTCGTCAGAACTAACCCGACACATTATTGCTGCTCTCTTCATTGCTTTGTGTTTTTATTATGCGTTGTTGCTCCAGAAACATTTGCACATTCAAACGAGCCAATTTTACTAACCAGTCTTTGATTTGTAATAATTCTTCGTCTGTGTACTTTTCTTTTTTCGGATCTAAGAGCTCTCTGCATTTTTCTAATGAAATCATTTTAGTTTCGAGTTGTCGGAAGCTCCTCATTTCGGTAGCCGTCCACTCGTATCTATTCGCTTGGGCTTATCCCATAGCACTCACTTTATGTTTTGTTTTTCTTCTCAAGCAAGTAATTTTCCCATCTTGAGTTTTGTAATTTATCTCTTGATAATTATTACGCATGATAAAATCAACCAACTTGCCTTGAGCTTGTTTGATGTCGATATTTTCTTCGGTCTCAATCAGGGATATTTCCTTATCCTGATTAAATTTTACAAGAAGTGAAATCAAATTTCCTTTTCTAAGTTGTTCAATTACTTGTCTTTCGGCAAAAGTCAGCTGAAGCATATCTTTCTCTTCAAAAAGTCCCAACTCTTCTTTGGTTAAGAAGTCTGCTATGATTGATTTAATCGGAATCGCCAAATAAGGAGCGTTAAGTATATAGTCGAAAGCAATGTTCTCTCGATTCGGCACACCAAAAGATATTACAGAACTTCCATTTTGATTAATTACCAAGTGATAATCCACACGATCTGTGAAAGCTCCATAGATTAATCCACCAAGTACTGTTTGAGCCATGTTCATGTCTTCCGAATCCAAGAACTTCACAAGTTCATTTGGTTCAATGAGATCTCCATCAAGGTCGAGTAAATCAACTAATTCTTTCAGCTCAGGATTTTCATTATAACCTTTTTGGTTTTCAATTATTGAAAGTAGGAGCTCTTTAACACCTGTTTCCATCATTAAATGCTCCTTAACCATTCTGATAGCATCAATTGAGACGCCAAATGACCGTAATTGCTCAATAATTTTGATCCATACGTATTCGAGTATGTTGTACTTTCTTCTACCCGATGTAGGTTTGTCATCAATGAACAAGCCTGCTCGTGACCAATCCAATACATTTTTGTTGCTAATCCCAATCTCTTTAAGGCTATACCGTTTATTGGTCAGGAACTTATAGAGTTGTATCTGATCTTTATATTTTATTGCTTCCATCATTATCTACATTACCGTTATGTAATTTTAAAACTAGGTCAAAAAAAAGAGGTAACAAGTTTGAGTTACCAACAGCAAAAAATGCCGTTTTTTCAGATCAAGGTTTGTTGCATTTGGTGTATTTCACGCAATAAAATCGATAAATCGTACAAATATTTTGGTTTTATCTTTTTGTAAATAATCAGGAAAGCTTCTTTGGGAGCGACTTTCGCCAACTCAATAGCTCTTTTGATTTTGTCATCATTTACTCCGCTTAATTTTAATATTCCATGCAGTAGAACTTGAGCCAAAACAGGCTTAAATGCTTCTATTTTATCGTGATTGTCCATTTTCTTGTGTTTTTCTGTTAATAATTTGTTTCCTATGATGCTTCTGGAGCACTTCTTTTCTTGTTTTCGTCTTCAATGAGTTTATTGACACCGTTTCGAATAGTTTCAGATTTGGAAATCGCCAACATTAGGTTTACTACCTGTTTAACTCCTCCAGCTCCGTATCTTTCATAAATATCATTGAATACTTCTTCTTGCTCAGAAAGATCTTCAGAGTCAGTGTCTTCTTCATTAACTTCAACCTCAACCTCGGATTGATTTTGAGATGTTTCAGTTCCAGATAATGTTGGTGGAGCTTGTCCTTTGAAAGCTCCCATTAGGGCAATGCCATCTTTTAACAATCCTCTAAGATCAGTCTTGCCTCTCAGTTCTTCTAATTCTCCTTCTAACTCTTCGATTAGTTCTTCTTGCTCGGCAACCTTTTCTTTCAAAGATTTGATCAGATATTCCTGATCTTTCTTTGCTAATGCTTCCTCAATTTTCTTGTCGACATCTACAGGTGCGTTTATGCCGGATAAGGGTTTGTCTTTGAGGTAAAATAGGTGGCGGTTACAATTGTTAGAATTACCGAAATAAAGGATTACTTCAATCGCTTCTGTTGACGAATCCACAAATTCTTTGTAATCGTCAAACATTCGAAGATTAGTGGTCTTATATACACAAAACTCACCATCTACCTTAATTCCATAAAAACGTTCTTCTCCACGTTGTTTTTGGTTTTCAAGCAATCGTTTAAGTCGATCGACTGCTTCGTCAGAATAGCTTTTCGTAAAAATTCGCTGACTGGATCTGGAAGGGACATTCCGTTTCCCATTCCATTTTTTCTTTTTGTTTTGTTCAAATTCCATGGTACTTTTTTCTACAAGATTACGCATGGATTTCCCTGTCGGGGGAGGTTTGGATTGCCCCGAATTTGGTGTTTATTTCAAATTTTCTTTGATTTCCTTTATTTCTTCCTGAATCATTCGCTCAGCTTTATCCAACTGGAGTTTCTGAAAGTAAGGGAGTATGGTTTCCAAATCTTTCAGATAGGCTTTGTCCGACTTTCCATTGAACAGTTTCTTAAGAACTCCATATTTAGCGGAATTATCCAATACGGTAATAGGTTGATTGGAGAGCAAATGAAGAAAGCGTGCTACATCCGTCATATTTACATCTGCTCTGGGTGTTATTCCGATATGTTCCATTAAAAAATACAGCGCTAGGGCTTGTTGTTTGTCTGAAAAGGTAACCGAATACTCGTGCTTCCGATTTAATGCGCCCTTCTCCATTTCCGAAATGGGAGCATCCAGACTAAAAGGTTCTATTTCTTCAGATTTTGGGTATTTCTCTAACAAAGATTTTATCGCCAGAAAAAATGCAAGTAGGTCAGTTAGTTCATGATATTCCAGCGACATTAAGTATTGCTCGTTTCCAATTCGGTCAGATAGAAAATGAAAGCTATCACTAGCCTCTTCCTCATACATTTCTTCCAAAAGTGCTATTTCAACTTCTGTCCTGAATTTAATGTCTGGAAGTTTAGAGAACGTTTCATCCAATGCTGACAAGTTATTTAGCCTATAATGGTGCAGGAAAATTCGAGATAAGAAATTGAAGAAGATGGATTCTTTAGGGATTTTCGGATTTCTTTCGAAAATGGAAGATCGATAAAAGGCAGAAGCATATTTCTTATTATCAGATTGCTCAATTTTCTGCAAGTACAAGTTCTCTAGCTCAAGAATATACTTTGATACTAAGTCTTCAAAAAAGTTATCTGATTTGCTTACTTCCACATAGAAATAACGCCAAAATATTCTGTTTGTTACTCAACGATACACAATGATAAACAACGATACACAACTGTAATCAATGATAAACAATGATTTTTAATTATAAAAATCAGAGAATCTTGAGATGTCTTGAATGAATTTACTTAAAGGTCTTTTGTTAATGTCTTTTTTATTTGGGTACACACGTAAGAAAACTCTATCAATTGATTCTTGATCTTGAAATAAGGGACGATCCTTGGAATCTTTGTAATGTTTCAACAACTCTTTTCTTTTTGATTCTGGGTATTCTCTACCAAGTTCTATAATTTCACTGGCTATTTCAGTGAAATTCCCGTATATACCTGTTATATCAAATAGTTCATTATGATTCTTAACTTTAATATTCCCTGTTCCGGTAATATCGATTTGCAAATCTGAATGGTCAATGCTTGCACCTTTTAATAGAATTGTACCATCTGATTTCTTTCCAAGGGTAAATTTGAAATAATCTCCAACTGAATCTAAATATGGATGAAAGTAGTCCTTTGTCCAAAAATCACCATCACCTTTATTAAGATTGCAATTAGCGCACGATGGAATTAAGTTGTAAAGTGAAATTGAGAAATAAGGATACTTTTTCTTTGGAAAAATGTGATCTATCTGAAATTTTACAGACTCTAATTCTTCTTTGACAAAAGTTAGCGTGTACTGAGAATTACAGTAGTAACAGGTTTTAAAATTATTCGTTTCGTGAAAGAATTTCTTCAATATTTTGTTTTGAAGTCTTTCGTAACCTAAGCTTTGAACTAACTTTTCCCCAAATGGTGTTTGCTTGACGTATTCCCCTTTATTGTTAACCTCGTAAAAACACTTGCCGAAACATGGATCTATTCTTTTTATCCAAATTTCCATTTCTTTAGGACTCATCACCAATACTCTTTTAAAGTTGCGAATTAACAGAGTAACAAAATGATATTGAAACTGACCACAATGATATTCTTTACGTAATTCTTTCAGATCATCAATTGACTTTTTTGTATTTCCATGCAGTCCTTTTGCATAGATGAAATCCGTATATATTTTTTCTACTTCATTCCTATTATGAAATTCAATCTTCTCCATTTAGGTTTAATTTTCTTCGTATCTCCCTAGCTTCTTTTTCAAGTTCTTCTGCTTTTATTTCATCAGGAGATTTTTGTCTAGGCAGATCATTCAAAAGATCAAATAGTCTGATTTTAATTATTCTTTCTCCTATTAAATTTATTCGATCTCTATATTCAATGAATTTTTCGTGAGATAAGAAACCTTCATTACTTTCACTATAAAATGACTTTAAATCATACAACTCTCTTAACAATTCCTCAATTTTCTCCTTCGCAAACTCTCCAATGAAGCCATTCTTCATAAAAAAGCTGTCAGCAATTAAGTCGTAGATGTTAGCGCCAAAAGTGTTAGTTTGAAAATTTGATGATCTAACTGTTTTGAAATGATTATCTCCTGCTTGCTTTCGTTCTAGTTTAATAATGTTTTGATTAGTAAAATCAGATAAAATAAATGGAGAGTGGGTCGTAATTAACAATTGAACATTTATTTTTCTTTGGTTATTACTATACTGGTTTATGGCATTTCTTAAATTGAAAAAAAATGTTCTTTGCCATTCGGGGTGATAGTCATTTCCAGGTTCGTCTAACAGAATGGTTATAGTGTCTGGAGCATCTCCCACTTCCTCTAGCATGGAGATGTGATTCATTAATCTTGAAATTAAAAAAAGGAAATTTCGTTCACCTGAACTTAAATTAGTTAAGGAAAATTTAAAAAATGGAAGTCTAAACTTTGAATGTGATGTTAAGTTTCCGTATAGGTTTAAAAATTCTTTTATTTCAGGTTCTGAATCGATCAATTTAAATCTTAAACCAGAAAACTCATCGAAACCATTAGTTACCGCTTGAGAAGAAAATTTTTTATTTTGTAACATGAATATCATCATCTTTCGGAATGATGTCCAAATGGAACTAAATTCAATTCTTTCTAATTCCTTTGATTCAGTTTGATAAACCTCTATTAGTTTAATAAACTCTTCAATCTGAAACTCATTTTTTGTAGCTGGATAAATTTCTTTAATCGAGTTTTCAAAATCCGATAATATCCTATCAATTGAAGTACTGATACCTTCAACGGGATCCGCATAATAATCAACTAGCTTAAGTATAGTAGCTAGTAAGAACTCTCTATAAACTTGAGTAACATAATCTGCTTTAAAAGTGTTAATAAGAGCATGATACCTAGGGTATGATGCATCAAAATTTAAGAACAAATTATTTTCAATAATAAATCGATTAAATAATTCTGGTAATGCTCCAAGATGAAATCGTAATTCAATTTTACTACTAATAGTATCAGGTATTAGCTTTTTAAACCACGGGTATTTGAAATATAGTTGCAAAAATTCAGAAACCTGATAGTTATCCATTGAAAGAAGATTGTTTTCAAATATCGTTTCTTTCAGGATTGACTCAAGTCCCCACTTGTTGCTTTGAACTAGATAATTTGAGGTGCTAATGTCAATTACACTGATTCCTTCTTCCATCTGTTCGGATGTGCTGTAAATTTTTCCAGAGTAATTTGGGATCTTCGTAGGTTCAATTGAGTTTGAATAATTGAAGAGCACATTCTTTTTACCAGATAAGAACTGGAATAAACTTTGGTTCTTTTCTAATTCAACAAAAAAATCCAAATTTTCGGAGTAGAAGTTTTTGTTCGTATTAATAAATTTCATGTCAGGAAATATATCCTTTAGCTTATTTATTTCTTCAACTGAAATTTTTATTTTTTCTCCTAACAAAAGAAAGTGCTTACTTAAGAGTAATTGCCATGAATGATTAAAACGGGATGCTCCTCCAAAAAAAAGTATTTCATTAATCAAAGTCGATTTTCCAACTCCATTTTCCCCAACAACAACACTAACATCAGAAATTGCATCTTCTTCAGAAAAGAGACTCCCAATTTTTGATTGTACAATTTCAAATGAAACTTCTACATGACTGTATGAATCTCCAAAAGAATCATTTACATAGTTGACAATTGATCTAATTGAATACTCAGAAGACAACTTAAAGTCAACTTCATTATAAAAACTATTGACATCAAAATTTCTATAGTATATAAGCTCCATATTGTATTATTCATTCCAAAATTCCGCCAACATCTCTGCTTGCGTTAATACCATATCTGCTGCCAATTTTTGCATGTCAGGAGGATAACCATACACACGTAAAAGCCGTTTGACTGCTACTTTCATCCCTTTCTTCACACTTTCCTTAACTGTCCAGTCGATTGTAGCGTTTTCTTTTACTTTGATCACTAATTCTCTCGCTAACTTGATCAATACTTCATCACCTAAGAGTTGTTTTGCACTATCATTGGCTGCAACAGCATCGTAGAATGCTAATTCATCTCTGGATAAACCCAATTTATCACCTCTCGCATCGGCTTTCTTGATCTCTTTTGCTAGTTCAATAAATTCCTGAATAATTTCGGCAGACGTAATCAAGTTATTTTGATAGCGTTTAATCGAATTCTCCAACATTTCCATTAAAGAACGACTTTGAACTACGTTGTGCTTCGAACGAATCTTGATCTCGTCATTCAATAGCTTTTTCAAGACTTCTAAAGCAAGATTTTTATGCTTCATTCCTTTCATTTCTTCAAGGAAATTATCGTCCAGTACGGAAATTTCAGGCTTCTTGATTCCCGCTGCATCAAAAATATCAACTACTTGTTCTGATACTAAGGCTTGATCAATCACTTGCTTAATGGCAGTTTCCAATTCTGCATCCGATTTACCATTACCACCTTGCGTATCAAACTTAACAATTCGGGCTTTTACGGCTTGAAAAAATGCAATTTCATCTTTTGCATCCATGGCTTGATCATGTGGTAAGGCAATCGCGAATGCTTTGGAAAGTGCAGTTACCTCTCTGACAAATCGTTGTTTGCCATTTTCTAACCCAAGTACATGTTCAACAGCCGATAAAATAAGGTCTAACTTCTCTTTCGTTGAAGCTGAAAAGTATTTTTCATAAGCGAATGATTGACCGTATATTGCTTGATCCTCTGCCGCTAAACTCATTTGGTAATTATCAGTTGCTGCTTTTTCAGTGAAGAATTGGGATACTACTTCCAATTTTTCCAACATGAGTTGAACGGCTTTTTCTTGCGCCTCTGCCGGATCTCCTTTTCCGCCACTTTCGGAATAAAAACTTAATGCTTTCTTTAAATCATGCGCAATACCAAAATAATCAACAACCAAACCTCCGGGCTTATCTTTGTAAACTCTGTTTACACGTGCAATTGCTTGCATCAAGTTATGTCCCTTCATTGGTTTGTCAATATACAAGGTGTGCATACTTGGCGCATCAAATCCTGTCAACCACATATCCCTTACGATCACCAATTGTAACGGATCAGACACATCTTTCATTCGATCGGCTAAATCTCTGCGTTGTTGTTTTGAAGTATGGTGTTTCATTAATTCCGGACCATCCGAAGATGATGCTGTCATCACAACTTTTATAGCTCCTTTGGTCAGGTCATCATTGTGCCAATGTGGTCTTATTTTTATAATCTCATTGTAAAGGTCAACTGCAATTCTTCGACTCATGGCTACAATCATTCCTTTTCCTTGTAATCCTCCTGCACCATTTCGAGCTTCAAAATGTTGAACAATATCTGCTGCAACCGTTTTTACACGTTGTTCACTTCCGATAATAGCTTCAACCTTTGCCCATTTAGCTTTTGCACGTTGGCTTTCATCCAATTCGGATGTTTCTAACTCTTCGTCCAGTTCGTCAATCAATGCTTTCCCTTCATCCGAAAGATTGATTTTCGCTAAGCGACTTTCGTAATAAATCGGAACTGTTGCACCATCTGTAACGGCTTGACCAATATCATAGATATCCACATAATTCCCGAATACAGCAGGTGTATTGGCATCTGTTTTCTCTACTGGTGTTCCTGTAAAGCCAAGATATGTCGCATTGGGTAAGGCATCACGCATGTATTTCGCGAAACCATAGACCAATTTTTGACCGATTACGTTTCCTTGATCGTCTTTTACATCAATGGATTTCGGCTTGAACCCATATTGTGTCCTATGTGCTTCATCTGCAATAACTACAATATTCTTTCGATCCGATAATTCTTCATAGACATTTCCTTCTTCGGGTTGGAATTTCTGAATCGTTGTAAAGACAATTCCACCACTTGCCACTTTAAGCAATTCTTTTAGATGCTCTCGATCATTTGCTTGTACAGGAACCTGACGGAGCAATTCTTTAGAAGAAGCGAAGGTGTCAAATAACTGATCATCCAAATCATTTCGATCAGTGATAATTAGAACCGTAGGATTATTGAGTGATAGTACTAATTTTCCCGTAAAAAACACCATGGATAGTGATTTTCCACTTCCTTGTGTATGCCAAACAACACCTCCTTTTCGGTCACCATCTTCAGAAGTAGCCTCCTTTACAGAAAGGATTGCCTTATTGACAGCATAATACTGATGATAAGCTGCGATTTTCTTTACTGTAGAAATACTAGCCACGCCATTTTTGTCCGTATGTTTTGTTTGTTCGAATACAATGAAATGTTTGATGTAATCCAATAGTGTTGCAGGTTGAAGCATTTCTTTCAACATGACCTCTAACTGGTTGGTCAGAATGTCTAATACTCCTTTTTCATCCTTCACTTTCCATGTGAGGTAACGAGACAATCCTGCTGATAAAGATCCTGCTCTAGCATCTACACCATCTGAAATAATGCAGATTTCATTGAAGGTAAATAGACTCGGAATGGTTGACTTGTACGTTTGTATTTGTTTGTAAGCAGATTGAATGGTCGCGTTTTCATCTACGGCATTTTTCAACTCCAATAATACAAGAGGTAAACCATTGACAAACAAGATCAGATCCGGACGTTTATTTTGATTGTTTTCAATGATGGTAAACTGATTCACCACTAATAAATCATTATTAGACGGATTGCCAAAATCAATCAGTTGCACTAAATCACCACGTTGTTGTCCGTCTTTTCGATATTCTACAGGAACACCATTGGTTAAATAATGGTGAAATTCTTGATTGTTCGCCATTATTTCGGGTGAATGAATGCGCAATACTTTTTTGATGGCTTCTTCTTGCGCATCAAATGGGATAGAGGTATTTATTCGCTGTACCGCTTCCCGTAGTCGATTTTCCAATACTATATCCGAGAAGGAATTGCGTTCGGGTGATTCTCCATCTGGTGCAATTGTTGCGCCATGGATATATTTCCAACCAAGATTTTCCAATTCCTCAATTGCCCAGATTTCTATATCGTTTTCAGTGATTTTGGTCATAATGCGTTGACAATTTCAAGTAAATAATTGTAGCCCATAGCAATTAAAATTGCCAACCCGAAACTCAGTAAAGTTCCGATTAGAATATATTCGGTTAGGTTTCTGTCTTTGGCTTTGGACAAGTCTCCGAATCGAAAAACTGATTTTGCAGCCAATAAAAAACCGATTCCTTCCCAGTAATTGATTACAATAAAACCGAAAATGAATAGGCGTTCGAGCATTCCGATATATGAACCGGCATTTTTTAATGCATCTTTATTTTCTTCTTCAGGTTTCCATTTCGAGATGAGTACCTTCATACAAATGGATGTTACGAAAGTCACCAATAATAAAAAGACAATTAATAGTAGGTTTTGTGGACTGTAGATGTCGGATAAAGAGATATTGAAAGGATGGTAATAATAGACAACACTGGCAATGACAATTAGGTGCAACGCCTGATCGATAAAAAACAACCAACGTCCATTTAACTTTTCATGGGCGTGTAATTTGCCTAGATCAATGACAAAGTGTGAAACGGTAATAAGCAATATACCAAGCCAATAGTGGAAATCGAATTGAAGCGCAAGCAATAAAGCCAACGCATGGACACCTAAGTGCCAATACAATTTTGGAGATTTGTGTTTACGCTTTTTTTTATCCTTTACCCAACTATCAGGTTGAAATACAAAATCTCCCAGAATATGAGCTAAAATAAGTTTTAATGTGAGTACTATCATATCTTGGAAATTTCGTCTTTGTAATAATTCATAAGGCGTTGAATTTCATCAAATCCACCTCTTTTTAAACCTTCACTAATCGTTCCCTGACTTTTTTTGTTGAGCAGTTGTGCGAGTTCTTTTTGATTTTTTTCGGGATGAAGTAAAGCAGCTTTGATTATTTCCGAAGAGACAGGTGTCCATGTGTTGATGGTGAGTGTTGCCAAGGAAAGCATCAAATTCGTATTGCGATCAAACACTTCTTTTCCGGTACTGATAGCTAATGTTTCTTTTTTCAAGGTTTCAAAACATTCACCAGAACGTATAAAGGCTGAACCGTTGGATTCTGTGATTTTCGCTCCTTCATAATCCACTTCGCCAATACCGATTGCCATACGAACATCCAAATCTTTGAAATGTTTGATGGTAGCTTTCAACAATAGGGCAACATAAAGCGCTTGATCAGGTTGAACTTTAAGCTGAAAACTATCTCCTCTGTATATTTCCCAGTCTTTTGGCTCAGTACCAACACTGTTTAACACCTCTTTGAGTTGTACCATCCATTGTGATGGATCAACTGATCGGGAATTGATAATATCTCCAGTAATAACGGCTATCATACATTTGTATTTGGAACAAATATATCTGTTTAAAAGCAGATAAACAAGAATATCTGACTAAAAGCCGATAAATTGAAATATCTGATCTTGAACAGATACTGTCAAAAAGGAGAGTTTATTCCGGTTTCCCTAAGAACAATGCCTTACCACTATTCTTAAGATCAATGTTCCTTTCATTCTTAAAACCCAAACCGCCTTTGGAAAAATAAGCCTTATCTACCATTTGAGATTCTTGAGGGTTAGCAAGAATGTACGCTTGAGACTCATTACAACCATTTATGAAATCTGGCTCGTTACGGAGATACCAACAACAAACATCTATTTCATCCATTGCATGTAATCTTCCGTGCAGTAGTTCACGATTGGAAAGAAATTTCACAAACTTCTGTTGAGCATTCTTTTGCTTTTTCAACATAAGTAGAAAAGTCTCCAAGTCATCAATATTAACACTCCACGGGTAAGGAAGATCATCTTCAATTTCTAGCAGATGCGATAGATCAGACTGTATTAAACCAAAACGATCTAAGGTTACGATTATTGAGTAAGTATATTCAATGGTATCAGCCTTAATTGTGTCAATAATCTTCCCTTTCTTGTCGAAAATATTGATCGGGTCATTTAATTCAAAGGCATCTTCAACTCTAAGACATTGTTTGTAGGCTTCTTGAATATTCTTTTTGAAGTCAGATTTAATCTTTTCAAAAGCCTTAATAGGCTCCCGCATTGGTTCTCGAAACGAAGCTGCCTTAACTTCAATAATCAATGCCGTAGATCCGTGAACTATTAAAATATCTTGTTCAGCATGGCCATCAATTGAATAATTAAAAAATATTTTCGCTTTTTTCTCATTGAACAATAAGCCGAAAATCTCAAGTACTTTTAATTCTGTTTGACTATCCCTATGCTTGTAGAATTTAGCACCAACTTGCTGAGAACAAATAGAAACAAGTTTATCATATATTGCTGAAAGAACTTCATTTTGATAAAAAAACAAATACTCAGTATCCGATATTTTCACGAATGGGTTTAGTTCTAATGGTAACTTCTCTCCGTAATAAATAATGTTATTTGGATTGAGATCTGGAACTGATAAAAAATCTAAAAACGTTAATAATTTTGCTTTATCACATTTCACATGAAGGTTTTCAGTATCAATCAATAAAATCGATTCAGGTTGAGTTAAAGTTTCAAATGCGGCATTAAGTTCATCTGTGAAATACATTTTCCATTCTTCAGGTGGAATATTCAAGCGATCCATTTCATTGGTAAATTGTATCCAATCACCAGAATTTTGAATATCCAGAGGAAAATTCAATTTAATATTACATTCATCAATTATAAGTTCCAGTAATTCAATAAAATCTTTAACCGAAAGACCTGTTTCGTTTGTTATTATGGTATCATACTTATTAAACGTACTTTCAATTCGGTCAATCAATTGCTCTTTAAAGGCAAAAGTACCATTGAAAAAATAATTCAAGTATGCAGCTTGTGATATACCCGTTTTTTTGAGTGCCTCCTGATCAATATCTTGAAAATCTTTTGGTAAAGCTGTATTATATAAATCTTCTATCTTTTGTAACAACAAGGATATGGTTCTCCAGTCATCATCCGCCAATTTCTTCTTTCCGGAGGGTCGTTGTTTTAACGCTAAGGAGGCTACGTAATGCAACTGTTTATAGGGAGATTTTAATCCGCTAAAAAATGGATGCGAATTTCGTTCTCCGATTCTAGTTAGCCAAAAAGCCAAATATTTAACTATCGAAATGGAATCATATTTCTTTAAAATTGATTCTATTTTTTCTATTTCGCTTTCTATGTTTCCCATTCAATTTAATTAATCAATTCATTCCCGGCAACAATTTTTTCAACCAAAACAATTGCTTTTCGTAATTGGGAGCTGTCCAATAATCACCTTTGTACTTTTGGATATGTTCAAGTGCTTGTCTGACACCTGCTTTGTTGCCCGCAATTGAGTTCAAGGTTTTAAGAAATCTGGAATAGGTATCTTCATTTCCCCAAAAAACAAGATTGATAATATCTTTTTCCATAACATAAGATTCAAGTGGATATCCAGCACTTGCGTTCCAATGTTTACATAGACGAATTACTTCACGAATGGTATTATTTCCATAAGATTGATTCTTACGCGATAATTCACCGTTAATGTCGTTTGGGAAGGTTTCTCTCCAACCATTGTATTTATCAGGGATGTAATATCTATAGCCGTTATTCCAAAAACTATTCTGCACATAAGCAGGAACAAGATCAAACATAATGTGATTGAGTTCAAGTTTTACAACGGGAAAATCTTTTTTGGATATCGAATTGGGGTAAGTACTTCCAATTACTCTGGACAAATTATTCCGATATGTGTTGGTTGCAAGTAAACCTCTTGAAGTATTGAAAACAATCATTAAATCTACATCTGATTTAGAATCATATTTTCTCGGAAGAATGGTGTTTCTAGTATATGAACCAAAACGCACAAAAGATTGAATTTCATTGCCTAGCGCATTCTTTAAAACGCGCTCTAAGTGAGACAATGAATTGTCTATTTTGCTTCGTTCTGTTGCAGATCGAGCAAGCACTAATTCCTGAGATGCAAATTTGACCAGTTTACTATTTATGTTCATCTAAAAACCAATTATCTGTTTCATTATATTTTTGAATTGCCTTTTGTGCCCATTTTCTAGCTAAATGAGGAATTTCAGGCTTTTCACTTTTATCGAGTTTTCTTACTTTTTTGTTGATAGATTCTAACTCTTCAGGAGTAACTTTATCTCGAAAAAACAACTCTCTAACTTCTTTGTGCGTAGCTAAATAAGCTTCTCCAGCTTGTTTGTGATTGTTACGGTAATCTTTTCCTTCGCCTTCGTTCCAGATTAACAAGGCAATTGTCCCAAATAATCCGACAATAGAAAATGATTTATCCCAATACCCTCCAAGCCCAACAATACCAACTACATTAAGCACAGCACAAGACCAAATGGTAATTGTGACCAAATTCCTACGAAGATCACAAGCTTTAAAATGACCTTTTGCAGAATAAATGGTTTCTTCTCCAAGCTTTTGTAGTAGTTTATTATTCATCAATTGTATCTTTTTCAATCAGACCTTCTTCTTGCATTTTACGAACAAATCCTGGAGCATCCTCTGTTAGGTGACTACCATCATCTCTTACAATGCCATCATGTGGTCTTGTATAAATTGATGCACCAGTAATATCAATGAAGAACTTAATAACCTCTCTACCTAATCCGGATTTTTTTACTGGGGAATACATTCTTCCCAGCAAAAAACGGTTTCCAGTATCCCATTCGTCAATGAATATAAATTCATCACCAATATACTCTCCATTCTCTTTGAATTTCATTGAATTACTCCATTCATCAAACTCAATTGTAATGATCCTTCCATTATCTAATCGAAAATCTCTTTCGAATTCTCTATCATCAATTAATTCTATCATACTAGTTCTTTTACTTTCAACTCACCACTCATCAACTTTGGTAATAAGGTATCTCGCAATTGAGTAAGTGATTGGATTTCTTTTGAGTTAGACTTTATCTTTTCAAAAATTGATTTTACCGCATTAGAAAACCGGCTTAAACTATCTGTGTCTGGAACTGAAATAGGCATATCTTTAATCATACCTGAATTAATAGATGTGACAATGGAAGAAGTACTTCCCAATTTTTGATATTTAAACGTTTTTAAATAGAAATAAAGAAATTCAGGAGTAATTTCTTTTTTCTTCGGAATGAACTGGGCAATTGCCTCATTGGAAACCATAGTTTCAGTAGTAATTCCTACTCGCCCCAAGGTCATTTTAAAGCTCAGAAGAACAGTATTTTCCCGAATTAAAGGAATTTTAAATTTGTCAACTGCTTCTTGGGTTAAATATTCAGAAGTATTTAATATATAAATCCCACTTTCTCCTAAGTCCTTTATAGAAACCCATTTGACATCTTCATCATCCTTAGAAAACCATTGCTCTTCTTTCCTTGGAGGGGTTCTCCCAATTTTTATGTCAGCTATTTCTGATAATGACTTTAATTCCCATTCTGGATCCTCATTCTCCACAAACCATCTTTTAAACAGTGTTTGTGCTAGTTCTTCTAAGGTTTGGTTTTGCTCTTGGAGCAGAATTAACTTATCATCAATAGATTTGAAGGTTTTTGTAAGTTCTTCAAGCTCTTTTTGAGGAGGAATTTCAATTGTTAAATCCTTTAAAAGTGGAAGGTCGAATTTGCCCGCACCAATTCCGGTCTCCTCCATGATTCCGTTTAAAATTCTTGTGTTACCGTAAAACCAGTACAATAAGAACCATGGTGAAATGTAATCAAACTCTTTTTTTATTCTAATTGCTTTAATGTCTTGATTAAAAGCGACAGGTTTCTCAACAATTGAAATAGGAATTGAATTAAACAATCCACTTCCACGAACGAGAAGCAAAAGATCGTATCTTAAAGCTAATCTTGAACCGTTATCCAATCCTTCTTGTGTAATCTTTAAGTCGGAATCCGAAACCCTTGTGCCTTTTAATGATCTTGCACTAATCCATGGAATTTCACCGTTCCAATATTCTTCTTTTTGCTTGGATGGTGTTCCCCCGGAATACCACTCAGTAATTTCTCCCAATTGATATGTAGTCCACTCACTCATTCCCATCCATTTTTAAATTTCTTTCAGCGCAAATCAGTATTTCATCCATTAATTCATTAACCATTTGCTCAGCTAATTCATCCAATTCTTCCTTCTTTATTTCATGGGAGTAAAGGAATTCTTTATTTTTTTGATTGTTTCGGTTGAGGAGAATAGTGTATTTGAAATCTGAAAACTGAATATTAAATCTTAAGCCATTATCAAATGCCTTTGTGCCAGCTTTTTTGAATCCCCTAAAATAAAGGTCAAATTCTATTTCACGAGGTGAATTGTTTTCTTTCAATAACTTATAGAATTCATCTAATCGTTCGTGTCCTTGGTTATCAACTCTAAATGATGTTCGATGATTTACGTAACATTCATGAATATCATGTTCACCTATCTTTTCTTCTAATTTTTCTATTAATGGAATAAAAACATTCTCTATTACCTGTGATATTCGATCAGGGTTAACCGGAATTTTTACTTCTTCTTTTCCACTTGATTTTATAAGTGCTAATAATTTATCTCGCTTTTCTTCCAGAGGACTTTTCTTTACCTCAATTTCAGCAGCTAATTCTTCTTCTAATTCCTCTACCGTTGGCATATCTGCTTTTAATTCTTCTGGTAACGCTGTTTTAAAGGAATAATCTGAAACACCTAGAGGAGAGGCTATGCCTTTAATAGAGTATTCAATGACTGTTTTATTAGGGGTTTTGCAGAGTAATACACCAATGGTTTCCGCATGGTGATCAGCCTTTACTTGTGCATTTACGGTATTCACGTACATGTTGAGTTTGCCTGCAAATTCAGGTTTAAAGTCACCTACTTTTAATTCAAAAATTACATAACAGTTTAGGTTTGTGTTGAAGAAAAGTAGATCTAGAAAAAAATCATCACCTTCCACATTCAGGTTGAACTGGTTTCCAACGTATGCAAATCCTTTTCCTAGTTCAAGCAGGAATTTTTTAATGTGTTGAATGAGCGCTCTTTCAAAGTCTCTTTCTTTCACATCTTCTGCCAAGGTTAAAAAATCAAAGTTGTATGGGTTTTTGATTGTTTCCTGCGCTAAGTCGGCTTGTGCGTCAGGTAATGTAAGTTCAAAATTACTTAGAGCTTTTCCTTGTCGGTTGTATAAATCACTCTCTATTTGTTGTTCTAAAATGCTTCTGCTCCAACCATTCTGGATGGTTTTTATGATATAAAAATAAACCTCTTCGGGGGCTTTTACCTTTGTAAGAATATACAAGTGATGTCCCCAAGGAATGCTAAATATCAAAGCTCCAAAATTTTGGTCAACAGCTTGTTGACTTTTTTCGGGTAATTGCGCAACAGCTTGTTGCGCAATAAGAAGGTTGGTGTCAAATTTCAATTGCGCAACAGCTTGTTGCGCAATTTCAAAATGTGCACTATGAAAGTCAAACCAACGCCTCATTTGTTCAAGATTTCGTTTTGAAAACCCCTTCATATCAGGGAATTCCACTTTCAAATCCCTAGCTAAGTTTTCAATAAATTTATCTCCCCACTCAGCCTGCTTTTGGTTTAAAGCACCACCAATAAACCAATAAAGACCAAGTAATTCCTGATTAACTTTAAGAGCAGCTCGCTGCTGAGAGTGTTGAATCTGGCTTTTAATTTCTCCTAACCACTCTATATAATCTTTATTTGTCGCTAATTCCTTACTCATAACTCAATTCCAATTTTAGCCAGTTGGGTTTTTATTTCCTGATCGAGTTCCTGAGCCGTTTCCATTTGAGATTTCAATTCGGTTGTCAACTTCTCAATTTTATCTTCAAACGGAATTCCGTCATCTTCTTCATCTGGTATTCCAACATAACGTCCCGGAGTTAAAACAAACTTATGTTTTTGAATATCTTCAATTGAAGCAGATTTACAGAAACCTTTTACATCTTCATAGCCTGTTTCTTTCAACCAATTATGGTAAGTGTCCGCTACCTGAGTAACATCCTCAACTGCAAATACACGATTCTTTCGGTCGATCATGTAACCCAATTCGGAAGCATCAAGAAACAGTACTTCACCGTTTCGTTGTTTCTTTCCTCTGCGTAAGAACCACAAGCAAGCAGGGATTCCCGTATTAAAGAATAATGCTTTTGGGAGCATCACGATACACTCGACCAAATCAGCTTCCACCAATCGTTGACGAATTTCGCCTTCACCTCCGGTATTAGAACTCAATGAACCATTCGCTAAAACAAAACCAGCTCTTCCTTGAGGGGCTAAATGATACAAGAAGTGCTGTACCCAACCAAAGTTAGCATTTCCTTTCGGAGGCGTTCCGTATTGCCAACGTGCATCATCTTGCAATAACTCACCACTCCAGTCGCTCACATTAAATGGAGGATTGGCAATGATATAATCTGCTTTTAAATCCTTGTGTGCATCATTCAAAAATGAACCTTCCGTATTCCATTTGATGTTTGATCCGTCAATTCCACGTATCGCTAAGTTCATTCTGCATAAACGGTAAGTAGTCTGATTACTCTCCTGACCGTAAACCGAAATATCGTCCAGTCTACCTTGGTGGCTTTCAATAAATTTTTCGGACATCACAAACATTCCTCCCGAACCACAACACGGATCATATACACGACCATGATATGGTTCAAGCATTTCAACCAATAGTTTTACAATACTGTCAGGCGTGTAGAATTGTCCGCCTTTTTGTCCTTCAGCCAAAGCAAATTGACCAAGAAAGTACTCGTAAACACGTCCCAAAACATCTTTGCTTTTTGCTTCTGCATTTCCAATGGTAATGGTTGCAATGGTATCGATCAATCCACCTAGACTTTGCGTATCTAAATTTTGTCGTCCATACACTTTCGGAAGAATCCCTTTGAGGACAGCATTTTTTGCTTCAATAGCAT
Organism: Flavobacteriales bacterium; assembly: GCA_020635565.1. Lineage (GTDB taxonomy): Bacteria > Bacteroidota > Bacteroidia > Flavobacteriales_D > Parvicellaceae > Parvicella. The sequence goes on from JACJZN010000007.1 coordinate 498,047, forward strand.
CCATGGCGTCATCAATATCTTTCCCGATAGAAGGTAACTTCGCTCTACTTTGAATATATGACCAGCGAGCAGTTTCCGGAACAAAAAACACATTTTCCGCACCGTATTCATCCGGATCTTCTGGATCAGCACCAGCATATTCGCCTTTCCCTTCCTTTAGTTTAGTGTACAGTTCTTCAAATGAATCGGAAATATACTTTAGGAAAATCAACCCCAGTACTACATGCTTGTATTCAGCAGCATCTATGTTTTTACGGAGTTTATCAGCCGTTTTCCAGAGTTTCTGCTCTAAACTTTCTTCTTTCGTTTTCGCCATATTTATTTTTCTTCTTCGTCAACAATTAATTCTTTTACATTCACCTCTAAAATTCGTGCAATTTCAAATAGTACCTCTAATCTTGGTTGTCGCTTATTATTACAATAGTCATTCACAATATTGAAGCTTTTGCCCAATTTTTCAGCCAACCAAGTTTGTTTGCTTCCTCGCTCATTCAACACTTCTTTTATCCGATTCATAATTTCATCAAATATTTAAGCTATGAATCTAGTAATTTCCTGTGTATTTATACCCTAATATTTTTGGTAGTTATCAACAGTAATATTTATCATGCAATGATAAATTGTCAGAACATAAACTATTTATGTTTTTGAAAGTATGCATTGATTAGAAAAGTCCTTTAGGCATCCGAGTGTATCTTCCTGAATAATTCATTAAACAGTTAATATTATGACAATACTAAAAAATGGGATTTTTATTCAAGTTCAGGATATTAGAAATCTAACAGGTTATAAAGAACATGCCGCTGGAAAAGAATTGCGAACCATTTGTGATGCTTTGGGGAAGAAGTTCAGAAGAGTAACAATAAAAGAATATTGCAACTACTTTCCATTGGATTACGAAGAGATCGTAAAATACTTGAATCATTTCAGGTAGAAATATATTCTCAAACGGACAATGTACGATTCATTGATCGTGGAATATCTAGAAATCTGTGTTGTGCTAAAACTAGAAATTTGTGCAAATTTTATCTCTTCACGATTTAGTTTTTGGTTGCGCTTTATACCAAAATCTGGTCAATTACGCAATTAAAAACTAAATCAGGAGAAAAAAATATTAGATAAAAACGCTGGTCTTACATTTCTTTTTTACATTCGATCCAAACATTATGAAGTTTACGAAAATCGTCTTCTAAAGAGTTCGACAATTGTTCACCGGTTTCCACAATTTAAAGCCTCAATGTATTGATTATGTTGAGGCTTTTATTTTGCACGACCTAATTATTGCTTACCTTCACCCTGTTCCTAATAGTTTGGATTCTGTAGTATATAGCAGAAATTGACTAATGATATATCGAAACCTATGAAAAGGAGACTACTGTTTATTATTTTGTTTTTGAGCTCGTTAAGCTCATACTCACAGACAACTTACACTATTGAAGTAACTGATCCTTCATATTCGGATACTATTACTGTGCAAGTTGGTGATATCCTTGATTTTATCAATATGGATATTAGCGCTCCATTTTACGTTCTAGATTATGGAAATGGAGTGCCTGGATACACTCCAGCTGGTAGTACCATAACAACAGGCTCATCAATTTATACATTAACCGTGAATTTATTTGATACGGACTTTGATGTTGAGATTAGTTCAGCATCCACCTCAGCTGGAGTTATGCTACACGTGATTGTAGATCATACAGCTTCTGTTGTTAATGATTTATCTGATGTAACATTCTCTGCCTATCCCAATCCTACGACAGATTTTTTGAATATATCTGGAGGCAATATTGAATCAATCAAAATATTTGATGTCAATGGTCGGTTAGTTTTGGCCGAAGGGTTGAACTCAAGAGTGGATGTCTCTACTTTAGACGAAGGAATGTATCTATTGGTGATTAATAACTATCAAAGAATTAAGTTTAAAAAATCGAAATAAACGAACGGAGCATTTTTTGTTTAAATAACGGAATGTTCCCTTCAAACGAAATAATACCCCCATTATCTTAAATTTATGCATTTAAATCGAAACTGGAGAATTGGTTATTTATTCTTGGCTTTAGGCTTTTCTTCTTGCAGTGGCAATGAAGAAGTAGATTTGGTAGATAATCAAAATGATGGAAGTGAGGAGGTAATTTCAGGACATGAAGTTAAAGATCCTAAAGCAATGCTGAAGGATGCCTATCAATTGTTCAAAGAAGGAAAAGATGAAGAGTCGATCCAATTAGCGAATGAGGTTTTAGCAATAGGCAAGGAAACCAATAACGATACGCTGATTGGAGGGGCTTTGGCAAGTCTATGCAGAAATGCGCAAAGGACTTTAGATACATCTAAATTGGCTGAATTGAGTATTCAATTGGCTGAATTATCTTTCAGTTCCGGTGATCAACAATGGATGATGAAACGGGCTCATATGAACGCTGAAATGTGGCGTTTGATAGGAGATATGGATAAGGCAGAAGCATTTTATGATGAGAGTATGGAGATTAGTTTTGCTATAGGCTCCATGGGAATGTATACTATCGATCACTTCAATAAATCTTTTGTTTCAACGGCAAAAGGGAATTTTGATGAAGCGGAAATGCTAATTTCAAAATACTATGAGCTACTTTATGAAAGAGATTCGGTTTATGAAGATGCATACGGATTGATAGCTTTAGCTTACTTACTGGAACAAAAACAAGACTTTAAAGGAGCTCATGAAGTAGCCATTGTTACCAGACGACTTTTTAAAGAACAGAATATCTTCCCAGAGCCGCCTGATGAAAAGCCATTGATAGCCGTGGAGGAAAAAGTAAAGGAAGTATTGGATGAAAAAGAGTACGGGCAGATCAAAGTGGCTTCGGAATCTCAGACTGTGAAATCGTTGTTGGATAAGTATTTGAAATAGCCAGACTTTATTTCTCTACCTTTGCTACCAATAGATCAAATCCATGAGACCACCAAAAAAAAGAACGATTGGTAGAAATGAACAGAAACCGCTCAGAAAAGGTAATAAGTTCCACAATTCTAAACCTACTGCTAAAAAGACCACTACAGAAAGAGAGGATATTCGTTTGAATAAATACATTGCGGATGCGGGTGTGTGTTCCAGAAGGGAGGCAGATAAACTGATCGCGGACGGAGAAATCACGGTAAATGGAAAGGTAGAAACCAATATGGGAACTCGCGTGACGCGTGAAGATGTGATCAAGTATAAAGGAGCGGTTCTGAAAAGAGAGAAATACGTTTATATCTTGATCAATAAACCGAAGGATTATATCACGACCATGAGTGATGATAAGGATAGAAAAACGGTATTGGATCTGATAGAAGGTGCATGTAAAGAAAGAGTTTACCCCGTAGGTAGATTAGATAGAAATACCACTGGACTTTTGTTGATGACCAATGACGGGGAATTGACTAAAAGGCTTACTCATCCGAGTCATCATGTGACAAAGATCTATGTGGCTGAATTGGACAAACCGGTTTCTCAGGATCATCTAGATCAATTGATGAAAGGTTTTGAATTGGAGGATGGATTTACCAAATTTGACAGTGCTGAATACGATCCTAAAACCAGATCAAAAAACATTATACTGGTTAAGATTCATTCCGGAAAAAACAGGATCGTAAGACGTTCATTTGAACATCTGGGATATGATGTTAAAAAACTGGATCGCATTCAGTTTGGAACATTGAAAAAAGGAGCGCTTACCAGAGGGAAATGGCGCTTGCTTAACAGAAAGGAGATTGGATTCCTTAAAATGACTAAATGATCATGAGAAGTAATGTAAAATTTCAAATTTTGTTTTTGATCCTAGTATCAGGACTTGAATTTTTGGGACAAGTAAATAATGCAAAGGAAATGTATCGAATGCCATTTTCTTTAGATGTTCCAAAGGATTATTTTTTTAGTGCAGAACTTGATGATAATGAATTTTCATTGTTGTTGGAGGATGGTTTAGGGTATGATTTTTATGTGAATACGATTAATTGTGCTTATTTCAGTAAAGGTAGTTTGAATGGAAATTCAGAGTGGGAGCAGGAGTATTTTGAAGGATATTTTAGAGACAGGAGTGAAGCAGATTGCGAGAAACAATTGATCACTTATCACAAAAATATAAAAGGGGTAGAATATTATCGAATAGACGATGCTTGCCCATCGGATAGATCGAAATACACGATGGTTGTCGTGGAGGGTGAGAGAAATTTTGCGTGTATTTTCTTTTCATTTTACGATAATCCAATTCCTGATTTTGATAAACATTTGAAAGAAGTAATGAATGGATTTGAATGGAAGTCCTATCAAAACTTTCATGAAAAGCTAGCGTTAGAATTGAGAAGAAAGAAGGTTTATGAGGATGACAGAATTCCTTTTTTTGAATCAGATTTTCCAATTTATTTCACCTATGGAAATGATGAAGTTTGGGAACAGGAATCAGTTTCTAAAGAGGGGGGGGGCTTTATTTTACAGAAATAAAAAGGACGGAGGAACAATGGAAGTTCAATTCGTGTCTGTGGAAAAGGATGTTTCAGATAATGAATTACAAGAAAGAAAAACGGAGGGATTAAAAAATAGTGGCTATTTTGATAATGTGGTCTTGAAGTATTCATATCCCTTAAAGAGTAATTATAACGGTTATTCGGAAACGAGGTATTCTTATGAAGCTGAGCTAAAAGATGGCCTGCCAATTGCCATGATTGGCCATTTTTTTAGAGTGAATGATTTGGCTATATTTTTTGAATTTAGTAATGAAAAGAGTAAAAGTAAAGATCATCACTTTATTTCTAATTCCTTTGATTCTTATGGTGCAATTTATTATGATTCTTCTCGAAATTTCACAATGATTTGGCCAGAAGGATGGTATAGAACATATGCCGTAAACACATATGAATACAGTTTTGTTAGGGATTCAAGTAACAGTCAATCTAAGGATCTCATTTACACCAAGCTTCCAGGAGATGAAGATAAAATTAGAGAGAAGATTAAGCAGCAAGAGGAGTCATTAAAGGAGAATTCTTCTGATGCTGACGGGAGTTTTGATTTTCTCGAGTATCAGGTTAATGGAAAACCATTGTTCTTAGTAGAAATGAAACTTTCAAATAATTATGGGTCTTCAAGTATTAATGCGGCATATTTCAAATGGGAAGGTAAGTGGCTTGAAATTGCGATGCAGCATAATTCAACCGAGGTGGAAGGAAAGCAGATTCTGTTTGAAAAAATTGTGTGGCAAATGTTTTTTCAAAGTCTTAGCCAACCTTAAGGATTCTAATCAATTCCTCAGCAGCTCTGAAAGGACTAATTTTTCCCTGTGTGATCTGATCGGAAAGTGTGTGACTAAGTCGTTGAAATTCCGCTTTATTTTTAATGCTTTCCAATAACAGCTCATTGATTCGTTCGTCCATCCACTTCAAATCCTGAGCAGTTCTGTTTTTATCAAAAAACCCGTTTAATTTGGTGGTGTTCACATAACTTTCAATAGTTTCCAAAATCGTATTGATTCCTTCACCACTGATCGCGCTACAAGATCCAACTTGAGGTATCCATTCGCTATCGTGCGGAGGAAATAAATGCATCGCATTTTTATATTCAGCCATGGCGGCTTTCACTTTTCTGGATTCTTCCATATCCGCTTTGGTGATGATCAGAGCATCGGCCATTTCCATGATCCCGCGTTTTATTCCTTGCAATTCATCACCAGCTCCAGCTAGCATCAGTAAAAGGAAGAAATCGACCATTCCTCTTACCGCAATCTCACTCTGTCCAACTCCAACCGTTTCCACAATGATAAAGTCATAACCAGCTGCTTCGCATAGAATAATCGATTCACGGGTTGCTTTGGCTACACCTCCTAATGAACCTTTTGATGGACTTGGACGAACAAAAGCATTATCGTTACGAACAAGCGTTTCCATTCTGGTCTTGTCACCAAGAATGGAGCCGCCACTTTTTTGCGAAGAAGGATCAATCGCAAGTACTGCCAATTTGTACCCTTTTTCAATAAGATGATTTCCAAAGGTCTCAATGAAGGTGCTTTTACCGACACCGGGGACACCGGTAATTCCCAATCTGATCGAATTTCCAGCAAAAGGTAAACAACCATTGATGATCTCATCGGCCAGTTCATGATGTTCTTGTTTGGTACTTTCCAGAATAGTTATTCCAATGGCAAGATCTGCATTATTTCCAGACCTAATACCTTGGATGAGTTCCGCAGCACTTTTGTTGGAACGTCTTTGGCGTTTGAAGTTACTATTTAAAGAATTGCTCATCGTTTTACTCTCTCAAAGATACGTCCTTTATCTTATTTCATTACTTTCGAATACGATGATTACTGTAGATTGGCAAATAAAAGATTTTGGGGAACTTTCAATTAAAGAACTTCATGACATCATTCAATTGAGAGAAAAAGTATTTGTGGTTGAACAGGATTGTCCTTATTTGGATGTTGATGGTCAGGATCCAGCTGCATATCATGTAATTGGAATTCATGATAAAATAATGGCAACAGCCAGAATTTTTCCTCCAGACTCAACAGGGAAGGTGGTTATAGGTAGAATTTGTAATGATAATAAATATAGAGGTAGTGGTGTAGGTAAGAAGTTGGTTGAACAATGCTTGATTTTTTGTAAAAAATCTTGGCCTCAAGCAACTATAAAGATCTCAGCGCAGTGCTATTTAATCCGGTTCTATGAATCGTTTGGATTCAAGAAAATAGGAGAAGAATATTTGGAAGATGGTATTCCTCACATAACAATGACAATAGCATCTTGATTGTCAGCGCATTTAAGCTATCTTTGTGATCCTAAATTAGAAAAACATGAAGGCATTCTTTAGAATTTCAGTGTCAATAATGGCATTTAGTACTTTAGTAGTTAGTTGTGGAGAAACTCCTGAAAATGAAGTTAAAACTACTGATGAAGAGCACGTTGCTACTTCTGGTGGAGAGGTTGAATCATTAGATTTTACTGCAATGGATACAACAGCAGATCCTAAAGTAGATTTCTATCAATTTGCATGTGGAGCATGGTTGGCAAGTAATCCAATTCCTGAAGAGGAAAGTAGATGGAGTAATTTTAATGTGTTGGATGATAACAATAATGACATACTAAAGAATCTTCTGGAGGATGCACAAGCTAATCCTGGACCTACTGGAGGAGCAAAGCAACTTATCGGAGATCTGTACAAGTCATTTTCAGATACGGTTCATCGAAATGAAATGGGATTAGCACCTATTCAACCTGTGTTGAATCAGATTGATGCAATGACTAGTAATGCAGATTTGGTTGACGTTTTGGCAAGTTTACATGCTATTGGTGTGGATGCTGGATTTGGTCTTTACGTGGAGCAAGATGCAAAACTGAACGACAGATATGCAGCGTACCTCGGGCAAGGAGGATTGGGCCTTCCAAATCGTGATTATTATTTCAACAAAGACGATAGGAGTGTTATGATCAGACAAGAGTATGACAAACACATGAAAACTATGTTTGATCTTGTGGTTTCAAATCCAGAAAAGGAAGCAGCATACAACATTGAAATTGATCTTGCTAAGGAAAGTTGGCCTCCCACAGAATTGAGAGATATTGAAGCTCAATATAATAAAATGACCATAAGTGAATTAGGTGAAATGGCTCCTGGTTTCGATTGGACTGCATATTTTGATAAGAGGGGTGTTTCTATTGATTCTATTATCGTTGGACAAAAGAACTTCATGACTCAATTTGGTAAATTGGCTACTAGCAAATCGTTAGCAGACTGGAAGAATTACTTGAAATGGACAGTGATCAATCATACAGCAGGATATTTAACCACTGAATTGGAGAGAGCAAATTTTGCATTCTACAGCACAGTTCTCAGAGGAACTGAAAAAATGAAGCCGCTTTGGAAGAGAGGAGTGATGATGGTGACGATGTCTCCTGTTGGAGAAGCCTTAGGGGAAGTTTTTGTTCAGGATAATTTTACACCTGAGGCAAAGACAAAAGTGGATGAGATGGTAGATAATATCACATTGGTGTTTGATGAGCGAATAGAACAATTGGATTGGATGAGTGAGGAGACCAAAGTTAAAGCAAAAGAGAAGCTGTCTTCATTTGCAAGAAAGTTAGGGTTCCCAGATGTTTGGAAGTCTTATGAAGGATTATCGATTGTGCCTGATAATTACGTTCAGAATCAGTTTTCTTTAGCGAGATTCAATATTGAGGATAACTTAGGAAGACTTGGAAAAGAGATCAATAAAGATGAGTGGCACATGGCTCCACAGATTGTGAATGCGTATTACAATCCTCTTTTGAATGAGATTGTATTTCCAGCAGGAATTATGCAGAAGCCGTTCTTTAGTGAGAATTTTGAGGATGCTGTGAATTATGCAAGAATGGGAGCTGTGATCGGACATGAGTTGACGCATGGTTTTGATGATATGGGATCTCAGTTTGATGCTACTGGTGCTATGGTCAATTGGTGGACGGCAGAAGACAAAGAGAAATTTGATGCAAAAACACAACTATTGATTGATCAGTATAGTGATTATGAAGTATTGGAAGGAGTGTTCATTAATGGACAATTAACCCTGGGAGAGAACATTGCAGATCTTGGAGGACTAACAATTGCGTACCATGCTTATAAAAAATCATTGGAAGGTAAAGAAGATGTTGTGGTAAATGGTTTTACAGGTGATCAGAGATTCTTCATTGCGTTTGGACAGGTATGGCAAAATAATATCAGAGATAATGCATTGGTACAGCGTGTTAATAATGATCCTCATTCACCGGGTAAATATCGTGTGAATGGAGTAGTTTCCAATATGCCTGAGTTTTTTGAAGCATTTGATGTTCAGGAAGGTGACCCAATGCGTCAACCTGAGGATAAAATTGCCAGAATTTGGTAATCTTTGTTGCCGATGAAGGCAATTAGTCAGTTGATCAAGTGGATTTTTAAACTTCCTATCAGGGTGTATCAGTATGTGATATCACCCCTGACCCCTGGTAGTTGTAGGCATACCCCTACTTGTAGTGCCTATGCGGTTCAGGCAATTGACGAATGGGGTCCTGTCAAAGGACTTTGGTTAGGGATGAAAAGACTGAGTAAATGTCATCCATGGGGTACTCATGGATTTGATCCAGTTCCGAAGAAAGAAAAGTCTAGCGTTTCAAATGAAAGTAACGTTTCATAATATCCGAACATTCCTCCGCCATGATTCCACCAGTGACTTTAGTCACAGGATGAAGAACTTTTTCCGTTAATCTGGAATATCCTCTTCTTTCATCAGAGGCACCATAAACAAGCCGGCCTAATCTAGTCCAGAAAGCGGCTCCTGCACACATTACACAAGGTTCAAGAGTGACATACAAGGTACATTCATTCAAATACTTGTTGTCTAAATAATCAGCACCAGCAGTAAATACCTGCATTTCTGCATGAGCAGTAAAATCCGTTAATTGTTCAGTTAGGTTGTGAGATCTCGCTATTACTTTGTTTTTACAAACAAGAACAGCCCCAACCGGAACTTCATCTTTTTCGAATGCCTTTTCAGCTTCCAGATAAGCTTGACGCATGAAATAATTATCATCAAAGGGCTGTAACATGAATAACAGGTTTTGATCGTGAATACTTTCTCATCAACAAATATAGAATCCCGCCTGCCAAATAGCAAAGTACATCCAATGGATCGCTCGTGTAGTTACTAGAATAGGAAGGAAGGATCCATTCAAAAAGGATGCTGAAATAAGCAATTGCAGCAAGGATCATAGGGATGGTTAAGTTGAATGATGGATCAGAAATATATCGTTTAAGGAGATAGGTAATGATACCCAGAACTAACGGAATAGCAAGAATATCTGTAAAATAACATTGAAAAAAATATGGCAATCCAATGTCTAATTTTTTTGCCAGAAAAATGCTGAAGTAGGAAATCCAACCAAGAATTGCTGTTATGACAGGAATTGATCTCATCCTACAGTTGTTGCGATGATCCATGTAAATACAGCTACAAAGAACATATATACAGTCCATATCCCAAATAGAAACTGATAGGTCAAACGCACCAATAAGAATTTTGAATCTTTTAAAGATTGAAAGTATTTAAAAGCTTTACCTTCCTCTTTGGCAGCATCTTCAGCTTCAATCTTCTGTCTGTATTCTTTGTTCAGTTCTTCGGCTACTAAAGCAGTATTGCAATTTGTACATCGAGCTACATTCTCGTTCCATTGCTTACAATTTGGACATTTTATCTGCTTCATATGCTTCAAATTTATGGAAATGTTTTTTCGTATGTCTGGAAATATTTGCCTCTGGAAATATCTCTTCATTGCCTTGAAGAAAACCAATAAATTGATCGGAAAGTTTAGGAGCCATCATCACCGTTTTACTCCCCATTCCATTAAAAATATATAATCCTGAATGCTTTGGGTGTTCACCTATCAATGGTTTTCTGTCCGAAATAGTAGGTCGAATTCCCGAGAGTTGATTATATATTTTGAAGGGCGTATTAACTACTTTCTCTACCTTTTCCTTAAGCTCTTCTCGAGCATCTATGGTGGTCTCTTCAGAAACAGCATTCCATCTGTAGGTGCTGCCTACCAGATAGTTGTCCTTTCCTTTTTGAGGAACAATAAAGCATCCTCTCGAGATCATTTTTTGTTCCAATGCGGGAGTATTGATCTCAATGATTTCACCTTTGGTTAGATTGCTTGGGAGATAATTAAAGTAAGGATTGTAGATGAACTGATATCCTTCGCAAAAGATAACTCCTTTGTATAATTTTTCCTTGTATCTCCAGCAATCACCTTCTTTCAAAAGATCATCGTGTTTAAATTGATCAGATATCAACTGATCTTTGAAATGTTTTTTAGTGAAATGCAGAAAATCCTGGACCTCCAACCTTCCTGAATAATTGATGGTTCCCATTCCAAAAGGTGCATTAACGCCCTCAATATTCAGATCCTCAACACCAAGAATTTCATCAAATGGAGATTCATTCATTCGAGCCATCCAATTATTTTGTTCTTCAATGGATATCAACGGTCGATAAAAGGTTGAGGTCTGAAAAACAGGATCTTCCAATTTAGTTTGGATTGACTCATAGAAGGAAATAGCTTCTTCAATCAGTTCGATCGCCCTCCAAGCCAAACTCAATCTTCTAAAAGACATGGGATGCATAATGCCTCCAGCAGCCATTGAACCGCTTTTTTCATGATGATTATCAATAATATCAAACGCTATTCCTTGAACTTGGAATTGATGAATTAGAACTGAACCGGCCAGTCCTTGTCCTACAACCAAGTATTTGTCAGATACAGACATTAGATATCTCTGAAGAAGAACAATATTCCAAATACGATGAATATTCCACCAATCACAATGGAAATATAACTGATGGTTTTGTCGGTAAGCTTTGACTTCAGTTTACCCGCAAAATAGATTTTTACCATATCTACTCCAAACATTGTAGAAAGTGTGATGGTAAAATAGGTGAACATTTGTCCTTGAGAGATATTCAATTGTTCAGTAGCAGCAGCGCAAGCAGCAATCCAGTAAAGCAGAACACCTGGGTTGATCGCGTTTAATCCAAAGCCTTTCAGTATCAATCCGATTGCAATCTTAGCATTCATTTTTTTTGGAAGATTTGCAACCCCATCTTTAACCCCATCTACTTCATCCAGTACTTCGTCTACGTTGATCTCTTTTTTCTTTTTAGGCTTATCTCTTTTAAGAATTGCGACTATTCCCATTCCTATAAATACTGCACCTGCAATGTACTTTACGAATTCGTTGTCTTGTAATTTCTCCAAAACTTCCTGTGCAAAGAAATAAGCTAGGAGCAGATAGAGGATATCGCCAAGGAGGACACCAATGTCAATAAATACAGCATTGATTGGGCCTTTTTTAATACTGGCTTCTAAAAGCACGAAGAACACAGGGCCTATTAGAAAGCTCAATATGATTCCAGAGATTATTCCATTCAATAAAAGATGCCCCACAAATAATGCTTTGCTACAAAGTTAATGAATGCAAAAAACTATCAACATTATTCAAAGAAAAAGACGGATGAATATTTCTTTTTTAGAATGGTTTTAATGTAAAAAACAAAACGGCCATGAATCTAATTCATGACCGCTCTGTAACCTTTATTTAACCTACTAACTATGAAAGATGAATGTTCTTATCTATTGGTTCGTAAACCGTGCTCGAGAATTCTCAATTGCAATTGGTTTGCTCTCGAAATGATTCGGAAATACTCAGCAAGATTTCCAGATTGCATTAATGATTTAGCTAAATCTTTAAGCGAGTTATATTGTGTTTCTAGAGCTTCCATTTTATTTTGTTTTTGTTTGATTAGTACAAAACAAATGGCGTGCCAAAAATGAAACACAATATTAATCCCTTTGTTTACGGGTGTTAAGAATAGTAATGATAAGAGCGACAACCAAGGCAATGGCTGCGAAATACATCATCCAGATAATTATTCGATAGATACTCCACAATAAAAGTAGACCGAAGAATACAAGTAAGAAATTAATGATAAATCTGTTCTTCATCAATTAAACGCCTTCTGCAGGTGCTACGATTACTTTAACGTTCGCCTTTACTTCAACATCTGGCCAGGTAACGGCTTTGTCTCCTGTTCCTTTATGTTTCTCTTCGCATACAATTGTAAGTGCATCAAGTGCTGATTGAGCATTCCAGTCAGGAATATTAACTACACCTTGTAGGATGAAAGTGCTCAGATCTTCTCTGAAAATCCACTCCATCTCCTGAGTAAATGAAGTTTCATTCATTGTAATTTCTACCTGAGCTTTACCCTGTGTTTCTCCATCCATACTTACCAATCTAGCAGTGATGGAAGGAGTGTTAATCATACTTCCAAAAAAGGAATTTATAATTTTCCCATCTCTAGCTTCATCACCGGTTTTTGTGGATGTAACATCCAATGAAATCTCAGTTCCAGTCATCATTTCAGAGACAGAAGTGGCGTTCTCATGATAACCTGTCATAGAATATGACTTGAACTCTCCTTCTACACCTACTTTTTCAGCAAGCTTGAATGCTGTCCATTTCACAACAGCAGTAGTTGGGTCAAGATTGTAAAGATTTTGCACTTCGGTTTCACCAGGTGCACTTTTCTCTTGAGCTGTCTCCTTTGAAGTTTGATCAGCTTCGGATTCGTTTGCACCACAGTTTACTAAAATTGAAGCAGTAAAAAGGGGTAGGATATAAATTAATTTTTTCATGATTCTTCTTGTTTTCAGCAAAGATAAAGCGAGAACGTGAAAAATGCATTACTTCAAAGTTAATGTTCCTAATTTTTTCGTTTTTGGGCCTCTTTGAGTGAACAGGAACATCTGATTATTTCCAAATTCCTCACAAAGTTTGGGGATGATATAAGTTTCTTCCTGACGATTATCGATCAAAATTTCCTCTTCTATCTTGCCGTCATTATCCACGGTCACGAATAAGGTCAAATAGGCTTTTTTCTCCTCTTTGGTTAGGTCTTTTTTCTCTTCTTTTTCATATACATCACGAGCCTTCATATTGTAAATCATATGAAGTTTATCATTTGTTACCATTAATGCATAGCTCGACAAATAGCCTCCGTCATTGGTGGAATGCTGATACTTATCGATCTTCGATGTCCAGTTGATCTTTCCATCATTACTGATGTCTACAATAATGATGTCATTATAATAGTAGTGATATGTAGTGGTAGTTCTGGTGTTGCCATTGGCGTCAGTTGTAGTTGTGGTAACAACTCTAATATAAAACTGTTCCGCTAGCATAGTAACTCCCCCATCTGAGTGAATTATGAAATCTTTCAAATCAAATTCATAGGCTTCAAGTGCTTTGTCTTTCTTTTCGGCTTTTTTCTTAGCTTTTTCCTGCTGTTTTTCCGTTAGGTCCTGGACTAAAAAATCATCGTCAAAATCTTTGAAAGTGGACTTCAATACTTTTTGAGATTCACTATCGATCAAAATATAAAATGTACCTCTGATACTGAACTGACCTTTTTCAGAGTAAAATCCAGCACATGATATATTATTGTTAGCGAATCCAAACGTAATATCTGTGATGAATTTGTTTTCAAGCGAGATCTCGTAGTCTTTATAGTCAAGTCCTTCGTTTTTATAAGAAAGAATATGATATTAATAATTCGGTGCTCTTTTAACCCGATCTTCCTTGGCGGCATATTCTCTTCCAAGGATGTAAGCATTTCCATTGTCATCTACCTCGAAATTCTGAACATTGAACAAAGATTCATTGTAAGAAAGTTCAATGTCTTTTTGCCAAATGGTCTTTAGTTCTTCATCCAAAACCAGAAATCCAAATTTTTCAGGAGCTTCTTTGTTTTCAAATGGAATATTATAATAAAGCATGAATTTGGTACTGTCTTGAGAAATATCATAACTGAATCCTCCAGCTTTTCTTTTTTGCGTATAATCCATAGAAACCAATTCCACCCAGTTGGATTGGGAACCAATTTTATTAATAGTAGAATAGTAGAGTGAGTTGGTTTTAGCCTTTTTGTCTTTAAAACTTCCCAAAATGATGAAATTATCCTGAAAAGCAACCAATCCTTCGTAAGTTAATTCTTCACCTTTCATTTCTTCGCTGACTTCAATTTCTCTTATAGAATTGAGATTTTTGTCGAACACTTCAATGATGGTTTGTTGCTTCACAAATTTCAAAACATAGATCTGATCTCCTTCTGTTTTGAGTACTTCAGAGTAGATCGTATTTTTCCCTTTGAAAGCGTCTCCCCATGTCACCTCTACTTTATTGGTTTGTGGAAGTTGAGCGAACGATGAGAATAGTATTATCGCAAAAGAGATAGATGAGATGAGTTTTTTCATTGTTTGTAATGTATGTGCGTTACGTTTAGATTTATTTTGAAACGAATGCATATTTTACTAAATTAGCTATACTAAAAGAAAAAAAATGAAAGTATCTTATTTATTTATTTATTTATTTATTTATTGGGCTGAGTGTGTCTGCTCAAGTCACTGTTGAACTGCCTGAATGTGGTGCTATTCCTAAGGGAATGGATGAAACCAGTTATTATAGCGCAATAAGTCTAGAGTCAGAATTGCCGGCAGATCTTTTTGAGAAAAAAGTTGCTGTAATAATGACATTCGAAAATACGAACAACGCAAGAGTTTTAATAAATAGCAAAGGCGATAAAAGTTACAACTGTTTAAAAATGGTTGATCACGTGAAGTCCTATTTTAAGGATGCCGGATTACAAGTTGAAAGATATATAGTTGATGAATATAGTGCTGATCTAAGTGGTAAGTATAAGTACAGTGTAGAAAAAGAAGAGAATGATTTAAGTCAGTTCAAAACAGCAGGAATTGATTATTTTTTAGTTGTTTCAATAGGGAAAGCCTATCCAAAAAATACATACTCGAAAGAAAATGCAAGTTGGTTCCCAGTTATTGCGTATGAACTAGGTAGTGAAGTTTTTTATGGAACCAAGCTAGAACAGTTGTCTCAAAGCGAACATGCTAACTCTTCTAATTATAAGGATGCTGAAGTAGAATATAGAATTTCTGAGGATGCAACATTCAATAGACTTGAAATGGAGCCAGCTGATTTTAAGGATAAGGAGATTTATTTTGTTAAATATCCAACGTTGAAGTTACCTACATCAAAACCAAAAGGATTAGGGTGTAAAATGATGGCTAAAAGTAACAGTCTTTTGGCAGAAAAGCACATAAAAAACAATCAATATGCTAAGGAAATCCTTGGTAGCTCAGGATTGAATGTCAAAATAGTTGAATCAAGAGCAGAATTGCCTCTTGGTGAAGATGTTTATGTTTTAGTTCATTATCAATACAAAGAAGTTGAATATAACGTAGGTCCGGGAGTTTCTGGAACTGGGTACGAATCAGATTCAAAGGAATATTTTATGTTGATCAATTTGAAAACATATGACATCTATTTGTTTAAAGAAGGTCATATCAAATTTGATACGTACCTTAAGAGCATTGTTAAGAAAATGACCGAATAGAATACTTTTAATTGCTGCAATTACAGCTGTTAGAAAAGTGAATCTTAGTATTAGGAAGCAATTTAGAAATTCTTTCCATTTCTGGATCAGTAAATTGAATAACCCTTAGATCAAAAATTCGTAATTTTTTCAACTCGGACATACTATCCGGTATTTCATAGAGGTTGTTGCTCCACATATCCAAGACTTCAAGATCTTGCAAGTTTTTAATGTCAAAAGGAATTCCATAGACTTCATTCTGACTGATCGATATCTCTTTTAGCTTGGTCAGTTCAACCAAAACTACTGGAAAGGTTTTGAATTCATTTTTATCCAGATGGATCTTCTCCAGAAATTTTAAACTGGAGAAAGACAAGGGCAACTCTGAGAGTTTGTTTTTGGAAAGATCTAATTCCCGCAGGTTAATCAGTTTTGATATGGTCTCAGGAGCAACCTTTAGTTTGGTTTTACTTAAGTCAAGAATATAAACTTCTTCAGGGTTTTTCATGGCTTCCTCTAATGAAGTAAAGACCTTACAAGTGTCCAAGTCAACATCCGATTGACCGAAGCTGATCCCGAAGCAAAATAGCACTAAGAAAAAAAGATAATTCTTCATCTGACTTAAAGGTATATTTAACTCATTGAATCCACAAATGTTGTGCTAAATATTTTGAGAAACGATCCAACTGCCTGTCCATGCAGCTTGAAAGTTAAATCCTCCAGTTAACGCATCGATATCTAAGACTTCACCCACAAAAAAAAGATTGGGATGTAATTTGCTCTCAAATTTAGTGAAATCTACTTGTTTGAGATCAATACCTCCGCAGGTAACGAATTCCTCTTTGTTCGTACTTTTTCCATGAATACTGATCGTTGAATTCTTAATGGATTCAGAAAGTCTGTTCTTTTCTTTTTTGCCGAATTCTGCCCATATTTTTGTCTCTGGTATCTGACAAAATTCAAGTAACGAATGCCAGAATCGTTTGGGGATTTCAAAAAGAGGAGTGTTGTGTAGAGATTTTTTTGGATTCTTTTCCCGCTGTTCTTCAAACACTTCTTCTACAACCTCTTTGTCGTAAGAGAATGCCCAGTCTACCTGAATCTGAAATTGATAGTTCTTTTCGTGAAGATGTCTAGCGCTAACAGAAGAGAGTTTTAAGATTCCTGGACCACTAAGTCCCCAGTGTGTGATAAGGACTGGACCTTTTTCCTGAAATTTTGTTCCAGAGATCTTTACGGAAGCATCTTTAACCACCAATCCACTTAAATTTCTGAATCTAGTATCTTTTGTGTTAAATGTAAATAGTGAAGGAATGGGATCTGTGATTTTATAACCCAGTCCTTCAAGTTCTTTCCAGATAGAATGACTATTACCACCCGTAGCAAGAACGATTTTATCAAACTTCTCCACTATACCGTTTACTGATAATTTCCATCCATTATCCAATGGCGTGATGTCAGTAATGGTGCTATTCGTTTTTACTTGGATGTTTAATTTTTGTACAAGAATCATGAAACAATCAATGATTGATTGCGAATTATCAGAAACTGGAAATACCCGATTGTCGTCTTCTATTTTCAATGGAACCCCTCTTTTTTCAAACCACTCCATTGTATCTCCTGTCATAAAAGAATGAAAAGGTCCCAATAGTTCTTTGTTTGCTCTCGGGTAGAATTTAACCAGTTCTCGTGGTTCAAAGCAGGCGTGGGTTACATTGCATCTTCCTCCTCCACTTACTTTCACTTTGCCCAACACGTTTTTCCCTTTTTCAAAAATGGTTATTTGATATTCAGGATGCTTTTCTGCAGTATTGATCGCGGTAAAAAAACCTCCGGCTCCTCCTCCTATAATGGCAATTTTGGTCATTGTTTGTTTTTCTTTTTGAACTTGATCTCTTCACCGATGATATTGTCATAATTCAACCAATAGGTCGTATTTCGTTTCAAATTATTACAGTCTATTTCTAAGGTTTCTCCCAACTTTACTAGATTCCCATCAGCATCAAAAATCTCAAATTTTGTTGTTTTGCTAAAGGTCAAATTCATATTGACGTGATCCATTTTGTAGCTTATTGGATCAGAATTAGATTCCACAAGAATATTTGGGCTTTTGCAAGGTTTGCCACTATAATTATATTGAATTACCCTGAACTTATTTGTACCAGAATGAAGCTCGACTTTTTGAAAATACTTGTTTTCAATGGTTACAAATCCTTGTCCAAATTCAGTGCCTACAAATATCCATTTATTCCATCTGTACTGTTGTATTTGGAAGGTCATTTGAAAGTGTTCATTTCTGGTTATCCAGAAAAGGGTGTCATGCTCAATCCAAATACTATCCGTTGTAAAGGTGCATTTTGGGGTGATCAAAGGTGGATTCAGAACCTTCGGCAAGCAGTCCGTTTTGTGAATGATCTTAACACTAATACTATCCCCTTCTTTAAATCCATATCGCTTAAAATCTACTTCAAAAGCAGAAGAATTGATATCTCCATTATAAATGGAATCGTTCACAAAAACTTGAGTAACGCAAAAACCAACACCACTACCAGCAAATGGATTTTGGACATAGAGGTTTTTTTGTCTGTAACGTCCTTGGTGAATAATAGCCGCTTCGCTTTGAGAAAACTCAATATCAAAGCAGAAAAATAATAGCAATATTAATAAAAGTTTAGGCATTGAAAATTCTCTACCAACTACTAGATGATCCCCCGCCTCCAGAGCTACCACCACCCCATGAACCTCCACCAGATGAACTGCTGTATCCTCCTCCGCTACTGGATGAGCTGCTGCTTGGTGGGGTTAGTTTTGGAATAGTGTAGCGAGTTACGGTCTGATGACTACAATGAGCACAGGACTTCTTTCTTTCTCCAGTTCCAGAAGATGAGTAGGTTGCAGCAGATATCGTACGGTCATATTCTAAATACCAGGTTTTATAATGACACTTATCACAAGAACTGTATTTTGTAAACCAGGCAGTATACTTGAGGATTAAAATGTCATCGGGTTCACCAGAAACCCATACATCATAATCTACTGACTTAACTTTTTCTTCAGTAATCTGTCCTTTTTCAAGATACTTATTGTCTTTTTCCTCATCGAGTTTATGCATCTCTAATCCAGTTTTTTTACTAAATCGTACTTGGTTTCTCCAATTCTCCAATAAATTCTCCACTACCATATCTACTACATACATTGGAAAAGGAAAAATGTAGGCAAAGACATCTAATTTGAAAGTTCTCAAAGTCTGATATTTTTGATAAGGATCATTGATGGCTAACGTGGATAGGTAAGTGATCAGGAAAAATGCGAATAGAATTCCTGCTCCCGCTAAATAGAAATAGACGATTGCGTGATATCCATAAAGATACAACCCAGACAACGGAGCACCTACTGCGCAAGTAATTAAGACGGCATACGGCCAAATCTTCTCGGTCTCATCTTTGGCAGTGATAAATGCGTTTACTGCTAATCCAATAAAACTTAGAATTACGGCTCCGTCTCGAATTACGTCCATTAAATGACTTTCTTTAAGGAAAAATAAATAAGCCAGAAAAGAGACAACTACCGATGCTACTATAATTATCAGACTCGTGAAGATTGTTTTAAGATTGGGACTGATCACAATTGTGATGATCAAAATTAATACACCAAGACCCATGGCGATGTATTCCCAGATAAGAAGGTTTTTACTTCTTTGTTGTGCTTCTGCTACGTAATCTGGAACGTCCTCTTCCATCACGATTGCCGATAGTACTTCTACACCAGCGATAAGACCTTTACCATATTCTTCTAATTTGAAATAGGGTATTATTTCTTCCTGTTGAATTTCCTGAGTAACGAGATCAGGGATGAATTTTTCAGTTTCATATCCAGTTCCTATGGCAAGGTTTCTATCTGAAATTGCAGCAAGAATGAGAATGCCACGATCTCCTTTTCCCACTCCCCACAGGTTGATCAACTTTGTAGCAAAAGGAAGCACTTCTTTCTGATCGATCGAACTTACTACTACTACAGCTACTTCAAACCCTTTTTCATCTCTCATTCTGGTGATGATCTCATTCAGCTGGTCAATTTCATAGCTGGATAAATATCCATCCGGATCGGATACAAATCCATCACCATAAGACTTAGGATCAGGAACATCGGAGGGGGAATAATAGATAGTTGCCTTGGCAGATCCAAGAAGCATTGCTAGAATAAAGAATAAAAAGTACTTTCTCATGTTAATGGGGTTTATAGTTTTTCAATCTTCAAGCCACTATTTAAAATGGCATCATTGTAATTTTTACGTTCTGTTTTGATTCTGTTCTCTGCACCTTCAAGTAAAACTCTGAGGTCATCTAATGTTTTTGAATCGTTCTCCGCACTTTTTCTGTATACAATTTCAGACAATGTTTCTCCTAATTCGACTTCCAAGTCATAGCGATCCTTAATGCTGAGATCTCCTTTTAGGTTAGACAAGATGTTTTCAAGTTTCTTTAAATCAGTTTGGTCTTTGCTATTATCTCCCAAAAGTGCTTTGACTTTTGATACCAAAGCATCTTGTTTTTCAAAAGCACTTATCAGTTGTTTTTCTACGTTTTCTATCTTACTATTACCCTCCTCATTTTTTATACCGTCAGCAATAAAATAAACTCCTACAAGTCCAATTAATCCGACAACGATCATACCTAGAATAATGGCGAGTTTTTTATTCGGATTCTTCTTTTTTTCTAAATTGACGAGCTGTCCTTTTACGCTCGCAGTGCCCATCACCTCAATCGCGTTTCTGTCTGTAGATTCTTTTTCTAAGGTGACTTCAGCCTGCTTTCTTGCTTTTTTAAGAAAATTATCATCTTCCTCATTGATGGCGATCAGAAGATAGGCTTTCGCTTGAAGACCTCTTGCACCTAGAATATAAGGATTCAATAACAAAGCTTCTTGAGCGGACTTCAGACATTCACGATAACTTTTATGTTTAAGATGAGACTGGGCAAGTGTGATTTTCTTTTGTGCTTCACGCATGACATAATCCCACCCTTCATCAGTCATTCCCAGTTCCTGGCTGATCTCTTTCAATTCTTCTTTAGTGATATCTATCTCTCCTTCCAGTATGCCCATTTCCTTGACGCTGAGCATGTGTTTCTGGGTTATCTCGTCATATGTTTCCATCGTTGCAGAGTTCTTTCTTACAATACTAAGAAAAATAGGCGAGATATTACTTTCTTCTGGATTGAGACTTGATCTCTTCCACTAAAGTTTTTTGGGCCTCTTCGAAATTGTTGATATTGATGTAGTTGCCGCCACCATCTTCAGAGAGCTTTCGCATACTTTCTTGATGTATATCCCGATTTTTAATTCCAATGACAGAAACTGTAACTCCTTTTTTGTTGAATTTTTTTGCGAGTTTGTTGACGTTTTCCTCTCCCATATTAAAAGCTCCATCTGTAGCCATTATTATCTGATTATTACCATCCGGAATGAAAGCATTACAAGCCTTTGAGTAAGCAAGATTCATCCCTTTTCCTCCTGCTGTCATGCCTTTTGGTTTCAGATCTTGGATGATTGTGATTAGTGTGTCAACATCTTCAACAGATGTGGTTTCCATGATTACATTGGCACTGCTTGCATAGGCAACAAGAGTTATTTTGTCAATAGGTCGGAGAATTCTAGTTAACTCAATCATGCTCGCTTTCAGGAGGTCTATTTTTCCTGCCATATTCATTGATGATGAGACATCCAAAAGAAAAACAATATTGTTTGGTTTATAATCTGCTAGAGGAAATGCTGGGTATTGTTCAATGTAGTTTTCTACTTCTATTTCTTCCACAATTACATCATTGGTTTCTTCAGTTGCGTTATTATTGATAATTGCTGAATCATCTTCAATGATTTCAGGTACTTCATCTGGAGCGACTTCCGATATTTCCTTTCGGGACAGAGGGATGATCACTAAATTGTTTTTTCTGTTGATGTAAGTTCCCACTTCATTAGGATTATAATCGTTGTGACTGGCTATGAAGTAGTAATAGCCCAACTCCTGTTTTTTAGTATACAGCCCTTTTTTGTTTGTTGTTATTGTTTGTGTTTTAACTCCATTTTGAACAAATATTACCTCCGCATCCTCAATTGGCTCGTTAGTAGATTCGTCCACCACCATAACTGTAAAATCGTTTTCTAATGAGGTATTGATATTTTGCTGATCAAAACTTGGACAAGTTATAAGATCAGATTTGGGAATTTCTTCACAAAAACCTTCTACTTTTAAAATGAAGGGTTCCGTCAAATGACTAAAATGAATAGGTAGTTTTTCGCTGAAGAATCCTTTTTTATCGGGAGTATAAAGAATGCGTATATAGACAGTGCTATCTGGAAATATTGTTTTTGAGCTGTAGTGGATCTGAAATCGTTTGTCTGCGTCAATTCGAAAGATAAAGATCTTTTCATTGCCATTGTTAGTCACAGGAATGTCCACAAAATCAGTGCCTGCAGAAGTTATTACTCCTAGGTCAAATGGATTATCCCCAAACTCAATTTGTCCTTTGCTTACTAATGTTACAGATAGAAGGACGAATAACAAAACAACAACTCGCATAACCTCTCTACGCTATTTTTGGAATAAGGTTCTATGTGGCTTTCAAACAGATTTATAAGACAAACATCAATAAATCATTACCAGTCATGGAAATCATTTAGACTTATATATTTAAGTAGTATATTCGCAATCTTATCGGTAAAAGAATGAGTAAATTGCACATGGTTGACCTGATAGGTCAATATAATAAAATTCAAAAGGAAGTAGACGAGGCTGTAATTAATGTAATTCGCTCATCTGCTTACATTAACGGACCTGAAGTTAAATCATTTCAAAAGGAACTTGAGCAATATTTAGATGTTAAGCATGTTATTCCATGTGCAAATGGAACAGATGCTTTACAAATTGCAATGATGGCTCTTGGTTTACAGCCAGGTGATGAGGTGATTACAGCATCATTTACATATGTTGCTACAGCGGAGGTTATTGCTTTGCTAAAATTGACTCCTGTATTAGTCGATGTTGATCCAATTACCTTCAATATTGATGTAGAAGCGCTTGAATCTGCGATCACTCCGAAAACGAGGGCGATTGTTCCGGTTCACTTGTTTGGGCAATGTGCAGATATGGAACGAATAATGAAAATTGCAGATAAACATGGATTATATGTGATTGAAGATACGGCTCAAGCTATTGGAGCTGAATATACTTTTTCAGATGGTACAAAAAAGAAAGCAGGAACCATTGGAACCATTGGGTGTACTTCTTTTTTCCCTTCTAAGAACTTGGGTTGTTTTGGTGACGGAGGTGCTATTTTCTGTAATGATGACGAGCTATCTTCTAAGATCAGAAAAGTGGCGAATCATGGTCAGAGCCAGCAATATGTGCACGATGAAGTAGGTGTTAATTCAAGATTGGACAGTATTCAAGCAGCGGTTTTGAGAATTAAATTGAGGTATTTGGATGAATATAATGAAGCAAGAAGAAGTGCTGCTCAGTACTATAACGATCAACTGGCTTGTGAGGAATTGATCGTTCCTGCAACGGCAAAAAACTCAACTCACGTATTTCATCAGTATACGTTAAGATGTAACGGGATTGACAGAGATGCATTAAGGACATTTTTGAATGAACAGGACATACCGTGTATGATTTATTATCCTATTCCCTTGCATCATCAAAAGGCTTATCAGCAAGAACGATTTACTGATGAGAATTATCCCGTAACATTGAATTTATGTCAAACGGTGATTTCTTTACCGATTCATACAGAAATGACTCGTGAAGGGCAAGATATAGTAATAAATGGAATCAAGAATTTTTTAAAGAAATAATAATGAAAATTGCAGTAGTAGGAACAGGTTATGTTGGATTGGTTACAGGAACATGTTTTGCGGAAACTGGAAACGATGTGATCTGTGTAGACATCGATAAAGCAAAGGTTGAAAAAATGAGGGCCGGAGAAGTTCCAATTTACGAGCCTCATTTGGATGTGATCTTCGATAGAAACATCAAACAAGATCGTTTACAATTTACTACGAATTTGGAAGAAGCTGTTGAACATGCTCAGATAATCTTTTTGGCTTTGCCTACCCCTCCAGGAGAAGATGGGTCTGCAGATCTATCGTACATACTTGGAGTTGCAGATCAGTTGGGTAAAATGATCAAAGATTATAAAGTGATCGTAGATAAAAGTACAGTTCCTGTTGGAACCGCTGAGAAGGTTAGAGATGCAATCGCGAAACACGCTAATGTTGATTTTGATGTGGTTTCGAATCCTGAATTCCTTAGAGAAGGATTTGCTGTGGATGATTTCTTAAAGCCGGATAGAGTTGTAGTAGGAACGCAATCAGCAAAGGCAAGAAAAGTAATGGAAGAGTTATATAAGCCTTTTGTTCGTCAGGGAAATCCGATCATTTTTATGGATGAAAAATCTGCGGAATTGACGAAGTATGCGGCAAATTCATTTTTGGCCACTAAGATTACTTTTATGAATGAAATTGCCAATTATTGTGAACTCATTGGGGCAAATGTGGATGACGTTAGAAGAGGAATGGGAACTGACACAAGGATTGGGAATAGATTCTTATTCCCAGGAATAGGTTATGGAGGGTCTTGTTTTCCTAAAGATGTTCAAGCTTTGGCTAAAAGCGGAAAGGAATCAGAGTATAGCTTTTCAATTATCAATTCTGTAATGGATGTCAACCACAAACAAAAGTATGTGTTGGCTGATAAGGTGAAGGCTTATTACGGAGGTAATGTAGCTGGTAGGAAATTTGCGCTTTGGGGTCTAGCGTTTAAGCCTGACACTGATGACATCAGAGAAGCACCAGCGTTATATATGATTGAAGCATTGACTCAGGCTGGGGCTGAAATTACTGCATTTGATCCAGAGGCAATGGAAAATGTAGAATCTTTATTAGGAAGTAGAATCAAATATGCGAAGAACCAATATGATGCGCTTCAAGGTGCTGATGCATTATTGATAGCAACTGAATGGCAGGTTTTCAGGACACCAGATTTCGATAAAATTACTAACGGTTTGAATGATAAAGTAATCTTCGATGGAAGAAATCTTTATGATCTTTCCGATATGAGAAATAAAGGTTTTTATTACAATAGTATTGGAAGACAAACTGTAACAAAAGAGTAGTAAATGAAAAAAGTTTTAGTTACAGGTGCAGCGGGATTTTTAGGGTCTCATTTATGTGATAGATTTCTTAAAGAAGGCTGTTATGTAATTGGGATGGATAATCTTATTACAGGCAGAATTGAGAACATAGAGCATTTATTTGCAAATGAAAATTTTCATTTTGTGAACCACGATGTTTCAAATTATGTTCATGTACCTGGTGAATTAGATTATATCCTTCATTTTGCATCCCCGGCAAGTCCTATTGACTATTTGAAAATTCCAATTCAAACTTTGAAAGTTGGTTCTTTGGGGACCCATAATTTATTGGGATTAGCTAAAGCTAAGAATGCACGCATGTTGATTGCCAGTACTTCAGAGGTTTATGGAGACCCTTTGGTTCACCCCCAAACAGAAGATTATTGGGGTAATGTGAACCCGATTGGGCCCAGAGGAGTATATGATGAAGCAAAACGTTTTCAAGAGGCAATTACAATGGCTTATCACCGCTTCCATGGTGTTGAAACAAGAATTGTAAGGATTTTTAACACATATGGCCCTAGAATGCGACTGAATGATGGTCGAGTGTTGCCAGCCTTTATTGGTCAAGCTTTAAGAGGGGAAGATTTAACTGTATTTGGAGATGGATCTCAAACACGATCATTCTGTTATGTTGACGACTTGATAGAAGGAATTTATCGATTGCTTTTATCCGATTATGTAGAGCCCGTGAACATTGGTAATCCGGATGAGATAACCATTGCTGATTTTGCAGAGGAAATCATTAGACTAACAGGCACTGATCAAAAGGTGATTTATAAGCCACTCCCCCAAGATGATCCCATGCAAAGACAACCCAATATTGATAAGGCGAGGAGTATTTTGGGTTGGGAGCCAAAAGTGTCCAGACAGGAAGGTTTGAAAATTACTTATGAGTATTTCAAGTCCCTTTCGCAAGAAGAATTATATAAAAAAGAACATAACAATTTTGATAAATTCATAGTGAAGTAATGGCGAACTTTTATGCACATGAAACGGCCGTAATTGATGAAGGATGTAAGATTGGAGATGAAACAAAGATCTGGCATTTTTCACATATTATGATTAATTGTACCATCGGTGATAAATGTAATCTTGGTCAGAATGTAGTAGTATCTCCAGGAGTGATCCTTGGAACTAATGTTAAGGTACAGAATAATGTTTCAATTTACACTGGAGTGATATGTGAGGATGACGTATTCCTTGGTCCATCTATGGTATTTACGAATGTGATTAATCCTAGAAGCGCTGTGAATAGAAGAGATCAATATGCCGAAACAAGAGTAGAGCAAGGAGCTTCCATAGGAGCCAATGCAACGATTGTTTGTGGAAATAATATTGGTAAATATGCACTGAT
The DNA here is from genome assembly GCA_020635565.1 of Flavobacteriales bacterium. GTDB lineage: Bacteria > Bacteroidota > Bacteroidia > Flavobacteriales_D > Parvicellaceae > Parvicella. The sequence continues at coordinate 524,557 of JACJZN010000007.1, forward strand.
TGGAGCTGGTGCTGTTGTAACCAAGGATATTAAGCCATTTGCTTTGGTAGTTGGAAATCCAAGTAAGCAAATCGGTTGGGTAAGCGAATACGGGCATCGATTGAATTTTGATGAAAATGGAATGGCAATATGCCCCGAGAGCAAACAGGAATATAAATTGGAAGGTGATAACGTATTAAGAGTTAAGTGATGAGTGTGAGAAAAGTAAAATTTGCGGTTGTTGGTTGTGGACATATTGGAAAACGTCATGCAGAAATGATTCGCAGAAATGATGAGTCTGAGTTAGTTGCACTTTGTGATGTTAGATCGAAGGATGAGGTGGGTGTTGAAGAATTTAATGTCCCTTTTTATTCATCTATAGATGATTTGATTGCAGCCAATTTGGATATTGACGTAGTGAATATTTGTACACCGAATGGATTGCATTCTGAACAATCAATTAAAGCTCTGGAAAATCTATATCATGTGGTGGTTGAAAAACCTATGGGATTATCTAAAGCTAATTGTGAAAGGGTTATCTACAAAGCTTTAAAGAGTAATAAACATGTGTTCTGCGTGATGCAGAATCGATATTCGCCACCTTCAGTCTGGATCAAAGATATGATCAGAAACAAACGCCTTGGAGATATCTTAATGGTTCAATTAAACTGTTATTGGAACAGGGATTCGCGCTATTACAAAAAAGGAGGATGGAAAGGAACAGCTGATCTAGATGGAGGAACTTTATTCACACAATTTTCTCATTTTATTGATATCATGTATTGGTTGTTTGGTGATATCACGAACATCCAAGGGAAATTCAAAGATTTTACTCATAAAGAATCAACTGAGTTTGAGGATAGTGGATTTGTCAGTTTCGATTTTGTGGACGGTGGAATGGGATCATTGAATTATAGTACTGCTGTATGGAATAAGAATCTTGAGAGCAGTATGACAATTGTTGGTTCAAAAGGGAGTGTGAAAATTGGAGGTCAATACATGAATGAAGTAGAGTATTGTGATGTTGAGGATTATGAAATGCCGGAATTAGAGGCTTCCAATCCACCAAATGATTATGGTCCTTATAAAGGTTCTGCGGCAAACCACCATTATATTATAGAGAATGTCGTTGCAACTTTGAATGGTAGAACAACAGCGACTACAAACGCATTGGAAGGATTGAAGGTAGTCGATATTATAGAAAGAATATACGAAGTAAGAGATAAACAGGGATACTAAATTGCATCCAAAAAATTGAATTTTATGTACAATAAACTAGTTAATAAAGAAGCGAAGTTAGCTGTGATCGGTCTGGGATATGTTGGTTTACCGATAGCATTGGAATTTGCAAGAAAAATAAAAGTTGTTGGATTTGATATCAATCAAAAGAGAGTAGATATGATGAAAAATCATATTGACCCTAGTAACGAGTTGGAGTCTTCCGATTTTGAAGGTTGTGATATTCAGTTTACGGCAGATCTGGAAGATCTGAGTGATGTGAATTTCTTTATTGTAGCTGTGCCAACACCAATTGATGCGAGCAAAGAACCAGACATTAGACCGCTTGTAGGAGCTAGCACAACGGTTGGAAAGGTTCTTAAAAAAGGAGATTACGTTGTTTACGAATCTACTGTTTATCCGGGATGTACTGAGGAAGATTGTATTCCTGTTTTAGAAGAACTGAGTGGTCTTAAATGGAAGGAGGATTTTCACGTAGGATACTCTCCAGAAAGAATTAATCCAGGAGATAAAGTTCATACCTTGGCAAGCATTGTTAAAGTATCATCTGGTGATACTCCTGAATCGGCTGAGGAGATAGCTAAGACTTATGAATTGGTAGTAGAAGCGGGTGTTCACAGAGCACCGTCTATCAAAGTTGCTGAAGCTGCAAAGATTATTGAAAATACACAGCGTGATGTAAACATTGCATTGATCAATGAATTGTCGATTATTTTTAGCAGAATGGGTATCAATACTTATGATGTGTTAGAAGCTGCTGGAACGAAGTGGAACTTTTTAAAATTTTTCCCAGGTTTAGTAGGTGGTCACTGTATCGGAGTAGATCCATACTATTTAACCCACAAGGCAAAGGAATTAGGATACCATGCGAAGATTATCAATTCTGGAAGATATGTGAATGACAGTATGGGGTTCTATGTAGGAAAGCAGACTGTCAAAAAGATCCTGGCTAAAGGGAAAAGTATCATCGAATCCAGAATTCTTGTTATGGGAGCAACCTTTAAAGAAGATGTTAGTGATATAAGAAATTCTAAAGTGATTGATGTAATCAAGGAAATTGAGTCTTTTTCGTGTAAAGTGGAAGTGGTTGATCCACATGCGGATCATGAGGAATATAGAGAAGAATACGGAATTGAGTTAGCAGATAAGCCAACCGGTAAATACGATGCGATTATCGTAGCTGTGAATCACAGAGAATATGTAGAAATGAGTGAGGCTGATTTTAAAGGATTGATGACGGATAAGGGCATTTTGGTAGATATAAAGGGAATATTCCGAGGAAAGATCAAATCTTTAGACTACTGGAGCTTATAAAATTCGGATTATGAAAAATATACTGGTTACAGGTGGAAGTGGATTTATTGGATCCCATTTAGTCAGATTGCTGGTGAATAACTATCCAAAATATAATATTATTAATCTGGATAAACTTACGTATGCCGGTAATCCTGAGAATTTAAAGGATATAGATTCAAAATCTAATTACGTTTTTGAAAAGGTAGATATTGTAGATGCTAATCAGGTTTTTCAGATTTTTGATAAATATACTATCGATGGTGTTATTCACTTAGCTGCTGAATCTCATGTGGATCGTTCTATCAGCAATCCAAATGAATTTATTATGACCAATGTTGTTGGGACATTAAATCTCCTTAATGCCGCTAGGACTTCTTGGAAAGATAATTTTGAAGGAAAAGTATTTTACCATGTTTCCACGGATGAGGTCTATGGTTCACTTGGCGATGAGGGATTCTTTTATGAAACTACAGCGTATGATCCCCGAAGTCCTTACAGTGCATCTAAAGCAAGTTCCGATCATATTGTTAGAGCTTATTATCACACGTTCGGTCTACCTATAAAGATCTCGAATTGTAGTAACAATTATGGTTCGCATCAGTTTCCTGAGAAATTGATTCCTTTGATGATTAATAATATACAAAATAGTAAGCCACTACCGGTTTATGGAGAAGGTTTGAATGTGAGAGATTGGCTTTGGGTTGTTGATCATGCGCGTGCTATAGATGTAATTTTCCATGAGGGTAAAATTGGAGAAACATACAATATTGGAGGACATAATGAATGGAAGAATATTGATCTTGTTCATTTGCTTTGTGATTCTATGGATTCTAAATTAGGAAGGGAAGTTGGTACATCAAGAAAATTGATAACTTTTGTTAAGGATCGAGCGGGACATGATTTGCGTTATGCGATTGATGCCACCAAGATCAAGGATGAGTTAGGATGGATTCCATCTGTTACTTTTGAAGAAGGTTTGTCCGCAACGGTAGATTGGTATCTTTCTAATGAAGAGTGGTTAAATAATGTAACATCTGGAGCGTACAGAAATTACTATCAGGATCAGTACAACAATCGATAATTCTCTCTAACTTTAAGCTATGGGTTTATTCGGTGGATTATTTGGTAAAAAGAAAGAAAAGGATCTCGATCCGGCAGATCTCTCGATTTTAGGTGTGGATGTTCACTCACACCTGATTCCCGGAATTGATGATGGTGCCGTAACCATTGAGGATTCTTTAAATCTTCTTGCCGAATTTGAAGCACTTGGATATAAGAAAGTGATCACTACTCCTCATGTAATGAGTGATTACTATAGAAATACTTCTGAAATTATTCTGAATGGTTTAGCAGAAGTTCGAAAGGCGAAAGCAGCAAAAGGATTGACTATTGAGATCGATGCTGCAGCTGAGTATAATCTAGACGCTGATTTCATGCCAAAAATTGAAGCAGGTGATTTGTTGACATTTGGAGACAATTATGTGCTGTTTGAGTTGCCCTTTCTCTCAGAGCCTCCTATGTTTAATGATGTAGTTTGGAAACTTCAAATGAAAGGCTACAAGCCTGTATTAGCCCATGTTGAAAGATATGCCTTCTGGCATAATCAGTGGGAAAAAATTGAGGCATTAAAAGATAGAGGGGTGTATATTCAGTTGAATATTAATTCTCTTACAGGTCATTATGGGCCAGAAGTAAAGGCAATTGGAGAGAAATTAGTTGAGAATGATATGGTTGACTTGGTAGGCTCTGATTGTCATAATCTTAATCACATTGGTTTGTTGCAACGAGCAAGAAGAAAACCTGCGCTTCATAAAGTGCTTCAATCTGAGAAGTTGATCAATAAGAAGTTATTGGAACTTTAGATCACTATCAAGTTATTCCTATTACGACTACAATAAACGTACTTTCGGATGAGAAACCTTTATCTAGTGACTGTACCGCTTGTAATGCTCTTTGCATCCTGTCAAAGAACTATATGCGAGTCTGAAACAACAGGTTGGGATTATAATGATCCAAAAAATGGTGGATTTCAAAAAGTGCCATTTGCAGAGCAAGAAACAGGTCCCGGTCTTATCTTAATTGAAGGAGGAACGTTCGATTTCTACCTAGATCAAGATTCAGAGTTGATAAGTGAAGTGGTGAAAACTGAAGTTCGGTCATTTTACCTTGACGAATCGGAAGTTTCTAATGGAGATTGGCTACAATATATGGAATGGACCAACAAAGTATTCGATGATGAATATATGGACTTGAAAATTAAACTTTTACCGGATACTAATGTTTGGCACGGTCAGATTGATGAGGCAGGATTTTATTCGGCAAATTATCTTAGACATCCTTCTTATACAAATTACCCTGTTGTTGGTGTTAGTTGGGTACAAGCTAGTGATTATTGTCTTTGGAGAACGGACCGAGTGAATGAATACATACTGTACAGAGAAGACCTACTAGATGCAAAGGATATAAAAAAACAGAAACCATTTTCTACCGAAGAATTTTTTGTTGGACAGTATAATAAAAGCAATGGAGAAATGCCCTCCTTTGATCCAAGTAAGGGTGGTTATGACCCTATGACAGGTCGATTTAAATCAAAGGATATGGCAACTCGGATAGTTAGAATGGAGGATGGGATTCTATTGCCAAGGTACCGATTGCCAACAGAGTTGGAATGGGAGTATGCAGCCAATTCAAAAACTAGTTCACAAAAGATCTGCAAGGATTTACGATTTAGAAAATACAATCAAAAGGTAGAAAAAGTGCCTTTTCTACTCGAACAAGAAATTAGTAACGAATATTTTCTCGATCCAGCAACTTTTCCTTTGGCTCCTATTTACTCAGGTTGTCCTAACGACTATGGGATTTATAACATGGCAGGTAATGTAAGTGAATGGGTGGATCAACAAGATATTGAAAGAAATAGAAATAATCTGAGTTTCATTTTTACAAATCGAAAAGAGGTAGATTATAACATTTCTCTGATTTATACGGACTTTTTTGGATTTAAAGGAAAGATGAATCTTTCGTATGCAGATACGATTGCAGCAGACATGATCCACATGATGATGGAAGAATTGGAAGCTATTGTTGTTCTTAATCGAGATAAAAAATTTGAGGAAGCTCAGGAGAATATAAAATATTTCATTGAATTTACTTACGAGGATGTTATTGCACGTTCATGGGATTATTATGACACCAGTTGGCAACAGAAAATTGATCCCTTCATGCAGGATTTTACTGATAATATTACGCGTTACGAAATTCCATCTTCAGTACAATATTATTATTCCGATGCAAGGTATAATAAATGGTATTTCGACTCAATACAAGGACTTGGATTATCAGATAGCTATATATTCAAAGGAATGAACTGGTCAGACGATCATCTGATTCCTTCATCGTATAGAAGAAAAATGGATAAAGATTCAGCGTCTGCTTTGGTTGGTTTCAGATGTGCAATGGATCGGTTTGGATCTCCTTATGGTTTGGGCAAGAAGAAAAGGAAATAAGACTACCTTTGTGCTATGTCTAAGGTGGCATTTATAACAGGAGGTACGTCAGGAATTGGAAGAGCAATTTGTAATGTTTTGCATAGCAAAGGGGTTGTTGTGTATGGTACGGGTCGTAAAGCTAATCACGGAGATATTCTCGATGGTTTTCATTTAGTTAGATGTGATGTAACAAAAGATGTATCTGTTAGAGAGGCAATAGAATATGTTTTGCAACAAGAAGGAAGAATAGATGTATTGGTTAATAATGCAGGGATTGGTATAGCGGGTTCAATTGAGGATTCTGAGATAGGAGAAATACTGAATGTTTTTAATACCAATGTGGCTGGAGTGATCAGAACGTGTAAGTCAGTTCTACCGATCATGCGTGAACAGGGATCAGGATATATTATTAATATTTCTTCGGTTGGAGGATTGATGGGATTACCTTATAGAGGAATTTATAGCGGCTCAAAATCTAGTGTGGAATTGATTAGTGAGGCTATGAGTATGGAAGTAATGAAATTCGGAATAAAAGTAGTTTTAGTCGAGCCTGGAGATTTTAAAACTTCCATCAATGAGAATAGAAAAGTATCTGAGAAAGCTAAATCGAGTATTTACAAAGATGAGTTTGACAGCATTCATGAAATTATCAATCAAGAAGTGAATGAAGGAAATGATCCTGAAAAGATCGGAAGATTAGTATGGAGGATCATCAATCATCCCTCTCCAAGAGTTAGATATAATACGGGTGATTTTATGTCAAAAGTGGCTTTGGCAATTAAAAGACTTACCCCTTCAAGGTGGTTTGAAGCAATGATGATGAATCATTATAAGATTCGAAGAAGATGAAATTAGAATTGCATTACCAAACTCCCATCGAATGGGCAGAACAAGCATACGAGGGTATTGACGATTTCCTACAGGATCATGCCGATTCTGAGCGAAAAGTTAGTAATCTCTGTTTGTCTATCATTACAAAGTATCCAAACAGACATGAGATCATCGATGAATTGACACAAATTGCAGTAGAAGAATTATTGCATTTCAAACAGGTGTTTGATATTATGCAGAAGAGAAACCTTACGCTTAGGTCCAATTTCAAACAAGATCAATATATCAAGCAGTTGTCAGAGATTGTCAGAGAGGATTCGGATGGTCGTTTTATGGATCGTCTTATTCTAGCATCAATAGCAGAAATGAGGGGAAGTGAACGATTTGGATTGTTAGGGCAAGTGGCGACTGATCCCCAAATAGCGAAATTTTATAAAAATCTTCATATTCAGGAGATGGAACACATAGATTCCTTCATTAAAATGGCAAAAATTTATTTTCCTGAGAAGTCGGTTAATGATCGTGTTAAGCAAATCTTAGAGAAGGAAGCGGAAGTAACTGCAAGCCTTCCATGGAGACCTGCATTACATTAAACAAAAAAGGGAAGCAATTGGCCTCCCTTTCAATATATAAAACTCAAATAATTACTCCAAGATTACAATTAAAGCATAAATAAATCCTGGCAACCAAAAAAGAAAAGTCAGAATTAAAGACAACCAAAATCTTCCAGTGATTCCGTCATAAAGACCTACAGCCAAGAATGGAATGAAAAAGGCAATGATCACAAGCAATAATGTATTGTCTGTAGTGTTTTGATCATCAGAAGTATTATCATTTCTATCCACAGAAATTGGAGAAGAATGGAAAAAAGTACTCATCGTTCCTCTTTTCATATTTCTATTGTTCTTTGTAATAACTCCATTATTTGTTTTGACAGTAGATTTTTCGTTAGTCTCAGCAATTACAATTTCTTCTTGAATAGTAACTTCTTCATTGTTGTAATCAGTAGTCGATTCTGCTGTCATCACCTGATTTGAAGGAATTGTTACCACCTCCGTTTCAGTTGATTTAGAATCTGAATTCAGTAGATCAAAGTTCGATGCAACTTCCTCGTCCAGTTCAGTTTTAGACTTTGTGGTTTTTGCCTTTTTTGAAATGTGGTATCCTTTGTTGTATTTTCTTTTTTGGAAAAGTCCTCCATCAACAACATCGTGAGAAGTTCCACAAGAGGCAAGCATAAAAGCAGAAAGGATCACTGCAAAAATCGTAGTATTTTTCATGGTTTTAATTTTATTTGTTCTAAGATAATTATTTCTTCTTGAATTTATTAATTGCATTCTTGGTAAAATCAGATAATACTAATTTACCGCTCATCGCAGCTCGTTCACTGAGAAGCTGATCCCAATTCTCTGTTCCTTCCCAGAATACTCTCTTGAGTAACATCATTGCTTCTGGGTTTGAAGAAGCTAATCTTCCTGCTAGTTCAGCAATGGCATTATCCATTTCCTCGGCATTTTCATAAACTTCAGCGTAAAGTCCTTTTTCTCTAGCCCATTCGGCTTCATACCATTCTGTGGCGTTAATTGCCATCATACTCATGGCCGATGTGCCAACTTTTCTTTCAACTGCAGGGCCAACAACAAATGGTCCTATTCCAACTGCTAATTCACTAAGTTTTACAGCTGCAAATTTAGTTGCATAGCAAAAATCAACGGCACTCGCCATTCCAACGCCACCACCGACAGCTTTTCCTTGAACTCTACCAATAATAAACTTAGGACATTTTCTAGCAGCATTGATCACATTAGCAAACCCTGAAAAGAATACTTTTCCTGTTTCGAGATCTTTAATAGAAATTAATTCATCAAAACTTGCCCCAGCACAAAAAGCTTTCTCACCTGCAGACCGAAGAATGATCACTTTCGTCTTATCATCTTTTCCAATCTCAGTTATAGTATCGGCAAGTTTCGCTAATACTCGACCTGGTAAAGAGTTGCTTAAAGGATGAAAAAACTCTATGGTAGTTATACCTTTTTCATCCGTTGAGAAGGTAACATCTCCTTGATTAATTGCTTCAATGCTCATATTATTTCGATTGATTTTTTAATTTATTCTCTCTGATTCCCGCTAAGGTAAACAATAGCAAAAGTCCTGCGATTATAGCCCAAACCCACCAGGCAAATGCCGGAGCATCTCCTCTTGCATAACTATGAAGACCTTTCGTTAGGTAATAATTTACCCCTACAAATGTCATGATCACCGTGCTAAAAGATATTGCTGTGATGATATTCAACATAAATTTACCTCTTAAGCCTGGAACAAATCTCATATGTAAAACAAATGCATATACCAGAACAATTACAAGTGCCCAGGTTTCTTTGGCGTCCCAGCCCCAGTATCTTCCCCAACTTTCATTCGCCCAGATACCTCCCAGAAAAGTTCCAATGGTAGCTAAAACCAAACCTATTGTTAAGGTCATCTCAATAATATTACTCAATTTATTGATGGTTGAGTCTGTTCTTTTAAGATTGCTATCTTTTCTAAAAGCCATTATTCCCAAGTTGATCAGACTAAGAATAAACCCTTTTCCAAAGAAACTATAGCTAACCGTTATAAATAGTACATGAATATTTAACCAATAAGATTTCAGTACAGGCTCGAGATCACTCATTTGTGGATCGTATTGAGAATGTCCAGCAGTCATTAATACGAAGAATGCCATCATTGCAGCAGCTCCAGTAACTATTTTAGAATATCTTGTGAATATTAAACCGGATAATATGGTTCCCCAGGCAATTGTGGTTAATGCTTCATATCCATCACTCCAAGGTGCATGACCGATAATGTACCATCTTAATGCAAGATTCGCAGTATGAGCTATGAAACTAACGATAACCAAGCCTACTAGAACATTTATCATGAAATTCAGAAGTTTAGAGGAATTTTCTCGTAGCTCAGCAATTATGGTGAGAATTAAAAGGACAAAACCGAATAAAAGATAATAGTACTTCAAACGATTGAAAAGATTGAGCTTATTATACTGAATTTCTAATGATATCATTGACTCAGATGGTATAGCATCTGGATTGGATTCGTAGACTTTACGCTGAATGACCTTAATAATTTCAAGCATTTTATCGGCATTTTCGTAATTTCCAGACGATTTACCTTCGATCAAAGCATTTAAATAGGTTCTGATGAACATTACTCCTGTTAGTTCTTTTCCTTCTTCAAAATTGCCTTGAGAGAAATCAAAATTTGCGGCATCATCAAACCAGCTAACCCATTCCACCTCAGTTTCGATCTTAACAGGAATGATCTTTAGTAAATGTCCCTGCATTGCTTGCCATATTATTCCGATTTTCTCATTGATCTTGAGAACTTCTTTATCATAAACGTTTCGTTCTGACATAGGTTTTGATTCAGCCCAGTTAACCAACGAGTCAAATGTTGCATTTGTCTTTTTGCCGTTATGTTCGATCTCGAATCTTTTAGGTTGGAGAAATTGTTTGTCGCCTTCTGAAATTATCTCAACAATGTCAGTAAAGGCAAGAAAGTTTCCATCAACACCGAGGTCTTTTCCAACTCCTGTCTGTCCTTTGAATTTTATCACTCTTTGATTGGCCCAATAACCAGGGTCCACGAAAAGATCAAGCATAAATTGCTCAGGAGAAAGCTTCTCATTGGTTTCCTCAATTGTCCAATAGTCTTTTCGACTTAATTTCCTGATCAGGTCAAATGCTAAACTATTGCATGGTTCAATTCTTCCTGTATAACTTACCACAAGAAGTTCATTGAACTTATCACAATGATCCTGAGAAAGTGATTGATAATTTTGAGAGTATCCTGTTGAGGCGGAAAGAATAATTCCAGTGACCACAGCTGTTTTTACGTTACTTTTGGCAAGTTTCTTTCCAAGTTCAACAAATCTAGAACTACGGTTAAACAAACTAAAAATAAACCCAATACTTAATAAAAGATAACCGATGTAAGTGACTGTAGTTCCCCAAAAGTCATGATTGACGGAGAATTGCGAGAGTTCAACATTCCCTATCTTATCATACGAGGATTGAAAAACACGGTAGCCTTCGTAATCCAGAACATGGTTCATGTAGATGGAATGTTGTTCTCCTGAGGTCATTGGATCAGCTCCTTTAGGATAAATACTCACCTCGCTTCGATAGCTACTGTGTCTGTCTGAACCTTCATAAGTTCCTAGTATAAAATCATCCAGTCGTAAAGAAAATGGAAGATCCATCTCTACAGGTCCAAATCTCATATAGATGGTTTGTCCACCAACTACATATGGTTCCGGTTGCACAATTGAACCTTTGCCTCCCCATAGATTAAAGATTCTGCTTTCACCGTTGTGGGTAACTTTAATTTTTAAAATATCCTGACCATTTTCTGCTGGGATGATCGGACGACTTAACTTATAGTGAAAATCCTTATACACCATGCTTATACCTCCGGGTATGTTATGTAAGTGCTTTTGAAGAAAAGGATGCTTTCCTAAAGTGAGTGTATCTGTAGCAGCAAGGATATCTTCTGGTTTAATAGCTGATTTATCCGCGTTTTGAGGGATTTTCAACATGCTTAGACGAGTAATGTCCATTGGGAATTCGATTTCAAGAAATTCATCTTTCCCCGTTATGTTGATTGCATCTGGTTGCGGATTGTTGAATGTGATAATTTGATCACCTAAATCAAGAAAGCCTCCTTCCGTAAGATATTCAGATTCACCGGCAAAAACTAGTTCGATGGTATTTATACCATCTGCAGCATTATCTACAGGCTCCCCAAGTGTTCTGCTCTTAAGAAAATCTACATATTCAAAACTTGTTACCCCTTTGTTAAAAGGATTGATTTCGAATTCAAAATCATTGGAAAGCACAAAAGGTATGTGTAGTTCAGTGAGCTTCAATGGTATAGGATGCTTATACATCTGACCAGACTCTTCGTTAATAATGTTTACTTCAAAGTAGGGATCGGATGTCCACATTTGACCAACAATTTCACCTTCTTTAACTCTGATGATACCTTCAAATCCAATATAATGAGTTATGCCAGCACCAATGAGGGTAATTATTAAACCAAGGTGAACGAGCAGGATTGACCATTTTTTTAGCTGAAGTAACTGGTAACGCTTAATGTTTCCGATGAAGTTTACGATCAGTAAGATCATAACGGTTTTAAACCACCATGAATGATAGATTAGTCTTTGGGCACCTTCAGTGTCCCATCTGTCTTCAACAAAAGTTGCCGCACCAATGCTTATAGCAAAGATCAGCAGCAATGTTGCCATCATACGGGTAGAGATAAAAGTATCTAAAAGACTGGATTTTGCCATGCTAAAATATATCTGCGCGAATTTAACGCAAATGAACTAGAAGACCCATTGAAAGAGAATATTTTATCGTAGAAACAAAAAACCCAGACACTCTTTTGAAGGTCTGGGTTAAAGTTCAATTAATGTACTTGATTATTTTGATTCTTCATACAAATCCTCGATAGTAACATCAGAAGGAATAATGTCCATATTGTTCAGTGAACCGTATGTTCCCTGTGAAATTTCTAGTTGTGTGTAAGAATCTTCGTAATCAGCGAAAATTGGTTCAGCAAGATTCATCCACATAGCTCCCATGTCTTCAGTCCATAAACTATCCGGAGTTTCAAGGTCATTTGAGAATTCAGCATATACTTCTGCTACGGCTTTCACGTTCTTTAAGTGATCAATCGCAGAAGACAGGAAGTCATCTCCACCAATTCCAGTTGGACTTAATGCTTCCAAAGTTTTAATTCTTTGTTCAACATCAGCCATAGCTTCGTTTGCAGCTGCAAGCATTTCTGCAGCAGGAACATCTTGATCGTCAAGATCCATCAATTTAGCCATTTGAAGTTCTCCCATGTCAACGTGCGCGACAATCCCATCATTGAATTCTACAACACCGTCTGCTTGACCATCAGCAATCTGGTCAGCATCGTGCTGGGTTTCTTCTAAATTGGATTCCGGAGCAGAATCTCCACATGAGGTAAATGCTAAACTTAAGCCTGCAAATAGTAATAATAAGTTCTTTTTCATAGTAATTGAGGTTTTAGACTTTCATTATGTCAACTTCTTTGGCTGCAACCAATTCGTCAACTTTAGTAATGTATTTATCGGTTAATTTTTGTACAGAATCTTCAGCGTCCTTCATCTGATCTTCGCTTAATCCTTCATTTTTCAATTCCTTGATGAAATCGTTTGCATCTTTTCTCTTTGATCGGATTCCCACTTTTGCATGTTCTCCCTCCGCTTTTGCTTGCTTAACGAGCTCTTTTCTTCTATCCTCTGTAAGAGGAGGAATAGAAATAATAATCATTTCGCCATTATTTTGAGGGTTAAGTCCTAAATTGGCGTTCATTATTCCTTTCGCAATTTCTTCCAACATAGACTTTTCCCATGGTTGAACTGTAAGGGTACGACCATCTAAAGTATTTACATTTCCTATTTGGCTCAATGGAGTTGGACTACCGTAGTATTCAACTTTGACAACGTCAAGCATAGAAGGAGTTGCTCTTCCTGCCCGTATTTTCGTAAGTTCGGTAGATAAATGCTCTAGTGTTTTTTTCATTCCATCTTCGGCTTCACTCATAGCCATTGATACTTCTTCACTCATATCTGTACTTTGTTTAAACTTCTACTGTTGTTCCTATGCTTTCTCCAGCAACCACTTTCAATAAATTACCTGGTTGGTTCATGTCAAATACAACAAGATCCATTTTGTTTTCCTTACATAGTGTAAAGGCCGTCATATCCATAACGTTTAGACCTTTTGCATAGGCCTCATCAAAAGTAATTTGCTGAAACTTTACTGCATCCGGATTCTTTTCGGGATCCATATCATATATACCATCTACTCTGGTTCCTTTCAATATTACGTCCGCCTCGATCTCAATCGCTCTAAGAGCACCAGCTGAATCTGTGGTGAAAAATGGATTTCCTGTACCGGCTCCGAAGATTACAATTCTACCTTTTTCTAAATGTCTTACTGCTCTTCTTTTAATAAATGGTTCAGCAACCTCTTTCATGGAGATTGCAGATTGAAGTCTGGTTTGAAGTCCGATAGTTTCAAGTGCAGATTGGAGAGCCATGCTATTGATCATTGTCGCTAACATTCCCATGTAATCTCCTTGGGTTCTGTCCATACCTCCTTGCTCAGCTTGCACTCCTCTAAAAATATTACCTCCTCCGATTACGATAGCAATCTGTACACCAGCGTGTGCAACAGCTTTTATTTCCTGAGCATATTGCATTAAACGGTTGTTATCTATTCCGAATTGTTTATCTCCCATTAGCGCTTCACCGCTTAATTTCAGGAGTATTCTTTTATATTTCATGATTAACATTTGAGAATGGATGAAACAAATATGCAAAAAAAAACCCTGACTAAAACAGTCAGGGTTTTTTCAATTTGAACAAATTTAAATTGAAAGCGAAATTCTCTTGAAGTTCGTAACCGTTAGGTTAGCATTTTGTGATTTCAAGAAATCCTTCACAGTTTGTTTGTTGTCTTTGATAAAATCTTGGTTAAGAAGAGTTGTCTCCTTGAAGAATTTCTTCAATCTTCCTTGAGCAATTTTCTCAGCCATATCAGCAGGTTTTCCTTCCTGAATAGCTAATTCTTTACCAATCTCTAGTTCTTTAGCAATGATGTCTGCTGGAACAGAATCTTCATCTACAGCAACTGGAGCCATAGCAGCAACTTGCATAGCAACTTGTCTTCCTGCATCTACTTCGTCAGCAGTTAATCCAACGATAGAAGCAATTTGGTTACCTGGGTGATTGTAAGCAACAACTTTAGTAGCAGCTACTACACCAAAGTCTCCGATTTCAATTTTTTCTCCAATAACACCTGACTGTTCAGTGATTTTATCAGCAACAGTCATTCCTTCAAAAGGAAGAGCTAATAATGCATCTCTATCTTCAATGTTATTTTCCATTGCCATATCAAGGAAGCTTTTTGCTAATTTTCCGAAGTCTTCATTCTTAGCTACGAAATCAGTTTCGCAGTTTAAGCTAAGGATGAATCCTTTGCTTCCATCAGCTGTTGCTTCAGCAAGAACAAGTCCTTCAGAAGCTTCTCTATCTCCTCTTTTAGCAGCAATTTTCTGTCCTTGTTTTCTAAGGATGTCCATTGCATCTTCCATATTACCGTTTGCTTCAGTAAGGGCTTTTTTACAGTCCATCATACCAGCACCGGTCTTTTGTCTTAATTCGTTTACGTCTTTTGCAGTAATTGCAGCCATGATTTTAAATGTTATAAGTTAAAATTTAAGATTACGTAATTATTCTGCAGAAGCTGTGTTTTCCTCAGTCTTCTCTTCTACCAATACTTCCTCTTCGTTATCATCACCATCGTCCATTTTCTCACCTTTAGCTTTACCAGCTTTTCTTTCTTCTAATCCAGCCTTAATAGAGTCAGCCATAATAGAGATGATCAAGTCGATTGATTTAGTAGCATCATCGTTTGCTGGGATGATGAAATCAACATCTTTAGGATCAGAGTTAGTATCAACCATAGCGAAAACTGGAATTCCCAATTTTTTTGCTTCAGCTAATGCGATATCCTCTTTTTTAACATCAACAATGAAGATAGCTGCAGGAAGTCTGCTCATATCAACAATGTTTCCGAAAACCTTATCTAGTTTTGATTTTTGTCTTGATTTTTGAAGTCTTTCTCTTTTAGAGATTGCAACGTTATCAGTATCAGTGATCAATTTCTCGATAATACTCATTTTCTTGATCGTTCTACGAGTAGTTTTGAAATTGGTCATCAAACCACCAGGCCATCTTTCAGTGATGTAAGGCATAGTCGTACCTTTCAATCTTTCTTCAAGAATTTCCTGCGCTTGTTTCTTAGTTGCAACGAAAAGAATTTTTCTTCCTGATTTCGCAATAGAATGAACAGCATTTGCAGCTTCATCGATCTTCTTAACAGTTTTGTTAAGATCAATAATGTGAATCCCTTTTCTCTCTCCGAAAACATAAGGAGCCATTGCTGGATTCCATTTACTTTTTAAGTGCCCAAAGTGTACTCCCGCTTTAAGCAACTCATCGAAATTTGTTTTTGCCATTTTTAATTTACTTTCTTTTGACTGAGTTATTAAATGTTCCTTTTTAGCCTTTCTCAGCAGCGACATGCAAGCAAACGAATCTGGTTAACATGAAGCTTAGATTCTAAATAAGCACTGGCTCCCACCACGTTGGGTGGGAAGTGCCGCTTAAATACAATATATTAACGCTTACTAAACTGGAATTTCTTTCTTGCTTTTGGCTGTCCTGGTTTCTTACGTTCAACCATTCTTGGGTCACGCGTCATCAAACCTTCTGCCTTAAGTGCTGGCTTGTTTTCAGCATCAACTTCTACTAGAGCTCTAGAGATAGCCAATCTTACTGCCTCAACTTGACCATTAACACCTCCACCTTTAACATTTACAGTAACATCAAACTTACCTTCAGTTTCAGTCAACATAAAAGGTTGATTGATTTTGTACTGAAGAGTTCCGATAGGAAAATACTCTTTGTAGTCTTTTTTGTTAACTACGATATTTCCTTTACCTTCTGTCAAGTAAATTCTTGCAACAGATGTTTTTCTTCTTCCGATTGTATTAATTACACTCATGATTCTTTATTACTTGATTGTATCTAGATTCAATAGTTCAGGCTTCTGAGCTTCTTGCTTGTGCTCTGCTCCAGCGTAAACGTAAAGATTCTTATATAATTGGTTTCCTAATCTGTTCTTAGGTAACATTCCTTTAACTGCCATTTCAACTAGTCTTTCTGGACGTTTTGCCAACAATTCAGATGCAGTAGCAGTTCTCTGACCTCCAGGATATCCTGTGTGACGAGTGTAAACTTTCTCATCCCACTTTTTACCAGTAAGATTAATCTTGTCAGCGTTGATAACTACAACATAGTCTCCACAGTCAGCGTGAGGAGTGAAATTAGTTTTGTGCTTACCACGAATAATTTTGGCAACTTTACTAGCCATTCTTCCTAATGTCTGTCCTTCAGCATCAACTAAATGCCACTTTTTATCAGCGGTCTCTTTAGTAGCTGAAACAGTCTTGTAACTTAGTGTATTCACGATTTTCCGTCTTTTAAAATTGTGTACTTTCCCTAAATGGGGCTGCGAAGATAAAACTTATTTTTTAATTAACAAACACTTATGAATAGAAAAGTGACTTTCGTTGTGGAGATCGTAGCGTAGTGAAAATCAATGTAAAATGGATGTTAATTAATTGCGAATTTAACAGATACTTTTAAGTATTCTACTATAAATAATGTATATTTGTTCTATGGAAGTTGAAACTATGAATATATCACTTTACAAGGCAGGAATCAATGATAAAGCCTTACTGGATAATCTTCTTCAGCTTTATCTTCACGATTTGAGTGAATTCATGCATATTGAGGTTGGTCCGAATGGTAAATACCAGCAGAATATTTCAAGTAAATTTGTTTCAAGTTTTGAGCGTAGTGCTTACATCATACATGCAGAGTACCATATTATTGGTTTTGTTTTGGTGGAGCCAGGTGCAGATGTTACAAATGTTAAAGATTTGTTTGTGCTGAACATGTGGAGAGGAAAAGGAGTTGGGTCAGTAGTAGTAGAGACGTTACTAGGTCAAGGAAAGCCTCTTTCATGTAAATTTCATACGAAGAACGAACTAGCAAAGTACTTCTGGGATAATATTGCTAGAAATCCATTGCATAAGATTTCGTCTCACGAGGAAGGTGGATTGATCAATCTAAGAGTGGATTACTGATTAGATGTCCATTTTGTGTGAGTATGGTTCAACTATTGAACCGTAATTTATATTCTTTTTGCTTACGAATTCGTTTCAGAAAATTATCTTTGTGAATAGTTAATCGAATATTTAATCAGCACAAAAGATAAGTTAAGATGAGTTCCAATCAATCAAAAATTACATGGACAAAAACAGATGAAGCGCCAATGTTGGCTACACATTCATTTTTGCCGATCGTTAAAGCATTCACCAAACAAGCGGGTATCGAAATGGAAGTGAAAGATATTTCACTTGCTGCGAGAGTATTGGCGGTATTTCCTGAGTATCTGTCGGAGGGTCAAAAGGTGTCAAATGCTTTGGCAGAGTTGGGTGAAATGGTTCTTCGTCCAGAAGCGAACATCATAAAACTACCAAATATCAGTGCTTCTGTCCCTCAGTTAAAAGAGGCTATTGCAGAATTACAAAATAAAGGATTTAAGATTCCTGATTTTCCTGAAAGTCCATCTTCTGATGAGGAAAAGGAAATTAGATCTAGATACGATAAAATCAAAGGAAGTGCAGTGAATCCTGTTATCAGAGAAGGAAACTCTGATAGACGAGCTCCAAAAGCAGTTAAAAATTATGCGAAGTTGCATCCACATAGTATGGGAGCATGGTCGAAAGACTCAAAAAGTCATGTTGCAACCATGAGTGAAGGAGATTTTAGAAATAATGAAAAATCCAAAACTTTTAGCTCAGCTACTTCATTAAGAATTGAGCATATTGCGGTTAACGGTACCGTAACAGTTTTAAAAGAAAACTTAAACATTCTTTCAGGAGAAATTGCGGATGCCACTGTAATGAGTAAAAAGGCATTGATTGATTTTCTTGACACACAGATTACTGATGCAAGAAAGAGTGGTGTGCTGTTTTCTCTACATATGAAAGCAACGATGATGAAAGTTTCTGATCCGATCATTTTCGGTCATGCTGTAAGGACTTATTTTAAGGATGTATTTGCTAAATACTCAGAAGACTTCATGGCGATTGGAGTAAATGTTAACAATGGTTTTGGAGATTTGCTATCAAAATTGGATAAACTATCTTCTGACAAGAAGGCTGCAGTTCAAGCAGATTTAAATGCAGCAATGGAAAATGGACCGGACATCGCGATGGTTGATTCAGATAATGGAATAACCAACTTGCATGTTCCTAGTGATGTGATTGTCGATGCATCCATGCCAGCAATGATTAGAAACTCTGGTCAAATGTGGGATAAAAATGGAAAGACAAGAGATACTAAAGCAGTTCTTCCAGATAGTAGCTATGCTGAACTTTATCAGGTCGTTATTGATTACTGCAAAGAGAATGGAGCACTAGATCCAACTAAAATGGGGACAGTTCCAAATGTGGGGTTAATGGCGCAGAAGGCTGAGGAATATGGTTCACATGATAAAACTTTTGAAATCTCATCTAAAGGTCATGTAAGAGTTGTTGATGCTGAAGGAAATGAGATCTTCTCGCATGATGTGGAAGAAGGTGATATTTGGAGAATGTGTCAGGCCAAAGATGCTCCAATCAAGGATTGGGTAGGTTTGGCTGTGAGAAGGGCAAAAGCTACTGGGTGGCCAGCGGTATTTTGGTTAGATGAGAACAGAGCACATGATGCGGAAATTATTAAAAAGGTAAATCAGTATCTTCCAGAACATGATATTGAAGGTTTAGATATTAGAATTTTATCTCCGGTAGAAGCGTGTAAATTCTCAGTAGAAAGAATTGCTAAAGGAGAGAATACGATCTCGGTTACAGGAAACGTTTTAAGAGATTACTTAACGGATCTTTTTCCGATTCTTGAGGTAGGAACATCTGCAAAAATGCTTTCTATTGTTCCTTTAATGAATGGCGGGGGATTGTTTGAAACAGGAGCTGGAGGTTCTGCGCCTAAGCACGTAGATCAATTCTTGTCTGAAGGACATTTGAGATGGGATTCATTGGGAGAGTTCTTGGCATTGGCAGCTTCATTAGAACATTTGGCTGATTTTGCAGATAATTCTAAAGCTCAGTTGTTATCTGTTGCTTTGGATGAGGCAAGCAGTAGGTTACTGGAAAATGACAGAGGTCCACAAAGAAAAGCTGGACAACCAGGAAACAGAGTAAGCCATTTTTATCTGGCAATGTATTGGGCGGAAGAAATGTCAAAGCAAAATGAAGATCAGGTATTGAAAGCGGATTTTGAGCATGTTTATAAAATGTTGTCTCAAAACCAATCTCAAATTGAAGCGGATCTAACTTCAAATGGACATTCTCTTGATCTTAAAGGGTATTATCTTATGGATGAGAATCTTGTTTATGCGGCCATGAGGCCAAGTAAAGTATTCAATGACATTATTGATAATATGTGAAAATATAAAAGGGACTTTCGAGTCCCTTTTTAATTCCTGGAAATTATGGCAGAAGAAATGGATATTTTCAGCAAAATCCCAGAAGTAGGATATGCTGAACAATCAACCTATAATAATCCGCAAGAGTTTGAAAAACTTTGTGAAGCAAGAAGATCATGCAGAGTCTATACTGATGAACATGTGCCTGAGGAGGTGATGAGAAAATGTCTTTCATTAGCATTACTTGCACCGAATTCTTCTAATCTTCAATGCTGGCAATTTTACTGGGTGCGTACTCCTGATGTAAAAAATAAAATAGTAAAAGCTTGTTTGAGCCAACCAGCCGCAAGAACAGCACAAGAATTGGTGGTGGCGGTAGCGCATCCGCAAATGTGGAGAACTACAGGGCCGTTGATGCTAAAGACTTTTGAAGAACAAAAAGATGTTGAGGTGCCTAGGTCGGCAATAATGTACTACAAGAAACTGGTGCCATTGGCTTATAATCAGGGATTCTTAGGTTTATTAGGTTTGGGTAAAAGAGTCGTACTATTTTTTAGGGGCTTAAAAAAACCAACGCCAAGAGGACCAGTTTCGAAAAATGATATGAAAGTTTGGGCGCATAAATCCACTGCATTAGCTTGTCAACAATTGATGTTGTCATTCAGGGCTCATGGATACGATACCTGTCCGATGGAAGGTTATGATGAAACGCTGATCAAGAAAGCAATCAAAATGCCTAAAGGAGGCGAACCATGTATGGTGATCTCAGTAGGAAAAAGAGCTGAGAATGGAATTTATGGACCAAGGATCAGATTTGATGATTCACTTTTTATTCACGAGGTGTAATTCTTTTGGATTAACTTCCAGTTCAATTTACAACGACTATATGTCAAAATATTTAATCTTGATAGGGTTATTATTTCTGTTTTTTTGTCAGGCTATAACAGCACAAGAAAAGCAGGACTCAATTGCTACAGAAAAGCTGTTGAGTAGTGCATTGAAAAATGTTTATAATGATCCGGAGCAAACTAGAAATATTGTTCTTGAGAATCTAAATGCTTACCTGCTAAGCAATTATTTTATCTCAAAATCCTTGAATCATGTGGGCATTGCTTATGATGTGATGGGAAATAATGACAGTGCATTGATTTATTATGATTCTGCACTACTTATCGCTGAGCAGCACGGCCTCGTTAAAATGCAAGCGGGAATCCATAATAATATAGGTCTAATTTATTGGAAAAAAGGAAAGTATGAATTGGCGATTGAGCAATATGATTTTGGACTAGCCAATTATAGCAAGTTGAATGATACATTGGGTATAGCCAATTCGCTGAATAATATGGGCTTGATTTATCAAAAGATGAACCAGTATAATTTGGGTTTAAAGAGCTTTCGGCAGGCGAGCGAAAATTATCAGCAAATTGATAATAAAAGAGGCTTGAGCGCTGCGTATATGAATATTGGTACAGTAAAGGATTTGATTAACGAATTTGACTCTTCCTTTTATTACTTTAAAAAATCAATAGATCTCAAGATCGAAATAGAAGATAAATATGGTTTGGGTATTGTTTACTCCGATTATGCTAAGTTATATGCGAAGACAGATCAATGCGATTCCGCGATTCGTTATGATAAGAAAGCACTCAAATTATTTAATGAACTTAATAATGCCTATCATGTTTCTCAGGTCACCTATGATTTGGGGAAAAATTGGATGTGCCTGAATCAATTGGATAGTGCAGAATTGTACCTGAGACAAGCGGAAGAAATGGCTTTACAAGGTCAGAACAATTTTACGCTGAAGCACATTTATTATCAATTGATGCAACTTTATGAAATTCAACAAAACTGGCCTGATGCATTTCTGGCTAGTCAGCAATTTTTAGCATATAAAGATTCGCTCTTTTCAAAGGATATAGCAGATGCAGTTTTTGATGTGCAAGAAAAATACGAAACCGAGAAGAAAAACAAAGAATTGGCAGAAAAATCCGTGTTAATTGCCCAGCAAGATGCAGATTTGGCTCGTTCTGAGTTAGAAAATAACCGTAAGAATTTTTGGTTGTTCGCATTAGGAATAGGAATTGTTGGCTTTGTCATTTTGATTTTCCTGATCAGAAAACAAGCAAAAACCAGAAGAGAAAAATTAATTCAAGAAAGAGATTTAAAAGAAAAAGAGGAGAAACTAAGAATTTCTAAGGAGCTGCACGATAATATTGGAGCAAGGCTGTCTCATATTATATCTTCTTTGGATATTGAGATGTACAAAAACAATGCCTCAGAAGAAATTGCTAATGTTAATGCTTTTGCTCGCGAAACAATTGTTGAGTTGCGCGAAACAATTTGGGCGGTAAGTGAAAAAGCAATTCATTTATCAGAATTGAAAAGTCGGATTGAAAATTACATACATCAAGTTGCAAATCTATCGAAGTGTGAGATGGTATATGACGATAGTTCTAAATTGGAGGTTGAATTGAGTGTATTGCAAACGATTAATGTTTTTAGAATTGTTCAAGAGGCTATAAACAATGCAGTAAAGTATAGTGGTTCGCAGCGTGTTAATATCTCGGTAAAGGATGAATCAAATGGTGTAGTTGTATTTAATGTTCAGGATTTTGGTAAAGGATTTGATCAAGAGATGACAAAAAATCTAGGCAATGGTATAGTAAATATGAGAACACGAGCTTTGGAAGTAGGAGGAAATATTGAAATCAAAACAAACCCAGATCAGGGAACTTTCATCCAACTGTTTGTCAACCTTGAATAGGTCATTTGCCCTATTGCTCAAAAGGTTCAGGATAGCCAAATTTGTATATGATTAAAATTGCGATAGCGGAGGATAATAGTTTTTTGGCGAGGTCAATCATTAATAAGCTTGGGCTTTTTGATGATTTTAAAGTCAAGTTTCATGCGGTCAATGGAGTTGATTTGATGGCAAAACTCGCTGCAGATTCTAATGTAGATATAATTTTGATGGATGTTCAAATGCCTGAGATGGATGGTGTAGTTGCTACCAAAGAAGTGAGTGATAATTATCCGCACATAAAGGTGGTGATGCTTACTGTGGTTGATGATAACCACATTGTGTATCAGTCGTTAAGAAATGGTGCAGTTGGTTATCTCCTTAAAGAAAGCTCTCCGCAGTATTTGTATGATGGTATTTTAAATGCTGTTGGAGGTGAAGCCGCACTATCTCCATCTGTGGCTCTAAAGGCAATTAAGATCATTCAAAATCCTGAAAACTTCGAAGGAGAGCAACGTGATTTCGGGCTTTCTGACCGTGAGTTGCAAGTTTTATGTCAAATGGAAAAGGGATTGAGTTATCGGCAGATTGCATCAAATCTGATTATTAGTCCTAACACGGTTCGTAGACATATTGATAATATCTATAGGAAGTTAGAGGTGTCTAATAAGGTAGAAGCTATTCAAAAAGCATACGTAAATAAATTGATTTGATAGAGAATGGTGCAAATGCACTATTGATTTGATTAAGTAGATTGAGGAAATTTGTTCTATAAATATTTCAATCTCAATAAGATGAAAAAAATTCTACTCCCCGCATTGATGCTGCCAATGATAGCAGCCGCACAAATGACCTACACCGGAGGTCCCAACAATTTAACTTCAGAATGCAGCGCAATATGGGCTTCTGGAGATTCAGCTCTAATGGGTTACAATGATGGCCTTTATAGAACCTTAGACGGAGGGCAAACATGGAATAATCTGACCAACGGTATTCCTTATAACTGTGATCCTCGTGTAATAGAATACACAGATGGTAAATTGTTCGTAGCTACTAACAACAATTCTCGAATGTACACATCGACAGACTTTGGAAATTCGTTTATCGCAGAAGGTGGTAACTTGGCTTTACTATCTCCAACGGCAGGAACATCTGGACCAGGAATAGCAATGATTGGAGGAACACTAGTTGCACCAAGTATTTACAATTCATCAACTTCTTCTTGGGACGCAGTTGTCTCTGGAGGTTTAACGCACGATATAGAATATTTAGCAGAAGATACCATTTGGGTTTGCTCAGGAAGTGTGTCTTCAGGAACAACCAGATATTCGCATGACAATGGCCAAACTTGGACAGATGTCGTTAATGAGCCTAACACCGATATTGGAGGGGGGATTATGATGAATGCCCTAGCAAAATCTATCGCAAAAGTTGGAGGTAGAATTATTGTCGGTACCAACCTAAACGGCTTCCCAATTCTTTATTCTGATGACTACGGAACCACTTGGACAGCAGCAACTGCATCAGGGTATGGTTGCTCGCAAATTTTAGTTGTAAATGACAATCTTATCTTGGCACTTTTTGGAGGAGGAATCCAACAAAGTACGGATCAAGGCGAAACATGGACGCTTGTTAATGCAGTATCAGGCCCAATGGCTATTTGGAAAGGAGATAAATTGCTTTGTGGCAACTATGAGTTTGATAACTACGGATCAGGAGCCTTATTAAAAGTGCATGGTGTGCCAGGTACGGCCTCCAACCTTGTTCCTCACAATGGTCAATTGCTTTCAGCGGTTCACGGAAATATTATGGCATATAATCCTACGACAGCTCAATGGTCTGTTTTTCAGGATACCAATAGTTTTGGAAACCCTTTGGGAGCAAAATCATTATTCATAGATAATGGAACGTATTATGCCGTTACCGACAACGATGTTTTTGCCAGTACAGATGGAGGTGTTACGTTTCAATATTACGATTTACTCAGTTTGGTTAATCAGACTAAAATGACCTTTCTAGATGAATTAGCAGGGAAGAAGTTTTTAGCTTCTGTTAATTCCTCCGCCAGTCAAAAACCGAGAATTAATTATTCTACAGATGGAGGAGTAACTTACACCAATACCACTTTTTCTAATAACATTTCCTATGGATTGTATGGTGCAGGAGCCAATTTTGTAGAAAACATACTAGATGCGGGAAACAATGTTTTAGTGGCAGACTTTAACGCAGGGTATGCCATTAGTTCAGATGGAGGGTTAAACTGGACTTTTTCAGGAGGAACGTGGGATCAAAGCTGGATGACTGTAAGTGGGAGCACTATTTACAATCAAAATACCAACGTTCAAAATGGAACAAAAACGTTCAAAAAATCAACTGATGGAGGAGCAACTTGGCAAAATGTTTCAATGACTGGATTGCCTAATTCTGGTGGGGCAAATTATAACGGTTTCTATGGAGCGGCTTTGTTAAATGGAAAAGTTTGTACCTACAATGTCTTTCACGCACCAAGAGGGATTTATGAGTTAAATGAATCAGCAGGAACTTGGAGTTTGGTTGCCAATACCGATTGTCTATTTGAAGATTGGGACGGTGTGACAGAATTAAGTTATCATGTTGGTAGCTACTATGCCAATTGGTTTTTAAACGGTACTTATACGTCAGAGTCCATTCCTGGAGCTGGTATCGATGATTTCTTTGAAGCTATCATCAAGGTTTATCCTAATCCGTCTTCAGGTGTTTTTAGAATTGAAACAGAAGAGCCACAAATGATTAGGGTGTATGATCTCTTTGGGAAGATGGTGTATCAAAATGTTGAGGATGAAAATGAGGTAATAGACTTATCAGCTTGTCCAGTTGGGGTCTATTTGTTGAAGGTTGGTAATAGTAGTGGTATGATAAAATTAATTAAGTACTAAAAGGAACAATGAATAGTGTAAAATATATTAGATATACTCTTGTGTTGGTCTTGCTTATAGCTACAACAGCTTGCAAAAAAAACTATGTCAAGAAAAGTAAATTAGAAGGTCATTCATATACTGTAGAAGATGTTGCAGTGTACTATGAAATGGACTATGAAACATGGAAGATACAAAATCCCGATGGAGATATTATGGAGGGGGGAGAAAATGTCATTTCAAGTACAGGGTACATGAACTTTGAAAATACGGATGAATCTGAGGTGTTTTTCTCAATGAAATATGAATGGACTGATAGCGGTGGATACACATCAGAATTAGATGTATCATTTACCTATCAAGGAATGTTTTATATGTATAGAGATAAGGCAGATGCATTCATTATTCGACATTCACCAAATTCTTTAGGTGTAACTAACGAGGATTACTTTCAGGTTCATGAGGTGAATGGGAATGAGATTATATTATTGTTTAATCAGGTATCGCTGTTAAATGATCCCCAAGCGATTCTTTATGTAGCTAAAGTCAAGAAGGATTAAAAATAGTTTGTTTTAGCAAAAATTGTTATGCAAGTCAAAAGAGGCAGCGCATTCATGTGTTGCCTCTTTTTTGTTCAATAAAATGCTCATTCTGTTAAAAAAGTTGATTTTAATATAAGAGCTATCTCGAAGGTAAACGTACCTTTGTGTAACCAAAAATCATTTTTCAGAAACAGATCACTAATGAGCACAATCGTAACACCAGAAGCAACTTTAGAACAAGCAAAAGAATTAGGACTTTTACCAGAAGAATTTGAGAAAATCAAAGAGATCTTAGGTAGAACTCCCAACTTCACGGAGATGAGTATTTACTCGGTAATGTGGAGTGAGCACTGTAGTTATAAAAATTCAATTATTTGGTTGAAGACCTTGCCAAAGGATGGACCGCACATGTTGGTAAAAGCAGGTGAAGAAAATGCTGGTTTGGTGGATATCGGTGATGGTTTGGCTTGTTGTTTCAAGATTGAATCTCACAACCACCCGAGTGCTCTTGAACCATATCAAGGAGCTGCAACAGGAGTAGGGGGTATTAATAGAGATATCTTCACCATGGGAGCAAGACCAATTGCTCAATTGAACTCGTTGAGATTCGGGAATCCAGAAAAGGCAAGAACGAAGTGGTTGGTAAAAGGTGTGACGAAAGGTATTGGTGATTATGGAAATGCTTTTGGTATTCCAATCGTTGGAGGAGAAGTGTTTTTTGATGAGAGTTATGATCAGAACCCGTTAGTGAATGCATTTTCAGCGGGTATTATGAAAGTGGGAGATATGATCTCTGCCACGGCATCAGGTGTTGGAAACCCTGTATTCATTGTAGGATCAGCAACCGGTAAGGATGGAATTCATGGAGCAGCCTTTGCTTCTAAAGATATTACAGAAGATTCTGCAGGGGATCTCCCAGCAGTTCAAGTTGGCGATCCTTTTCAGGAAAAATTACTTTTAGAGGCAACATTGGAGTTGGCTAAAACGGATTGTATTGTTGGAATGCAGGATATGGGAGCTGCGGGAATTACTTGTAGTACTTCAGAGATGTCCGCAGCAGGTGGAGTGGGTATGAGAATAGACTTAACAAAAGTTCCGACTCGTCAGGCCGATATGAAAGATTGGGAGATCTTGCTTTCTGAATCGCAAGAAAGAATGCTTGTGGTCGTTCATAAAGGTAAAGAGGCTGAGGTTCAGGCAATATTCGATAAGTGGGATCTTAACTGTGCTGAAATTGGTGAAGTGACTTCAGGTCCAAACATCGAATTCTATTACTATGGAGAAAAAGTTGCTGAAGTTCATGCAGATTCATTAGTGTTAGGTGGCGGTGCTCCAGTATACAAAAGAGAATTTAGAGAACCTGCTTATTATGCTGAGTATCAAAAGTTCAACATAGACAATGTTAGGCAACCACAAGATCTTACGGAAGTAGCAGGATTCTTGTTGTCTCATCCAAATATTGCCTCAAAAAGATGGGTTTCTGAGCAATACGATAGTATGGTTGGAACAGTAAATATGTCTACCAATGCTCCTTCAGATGCTGGATTGGTGAACATTAAAGGATCGAATAAGGCTTTGGCAATGACGGTTGATTGCAACAGTAGATATGTACAGGCTGATCCTGAGGAAGGTTGTGCAATTGCTGTAGCTGAAGCAGCTCGAAACATTACATGTAGCGGTGGTACTCCTTCGGCAATAACTAACTGTTTGAATTTCGGGAATCCATATAATCCAGAATCTTATTGGCAGTTTGTTGGCTCTGTGAAAGGAATGACAAAGGCTTGCCAAAAATTTGAAACCCCTGTAACAGGAGGAAACGTAAGTTTCTACAATCAATCAGTGATTGATGGTAAAGAAGTTCCAGTTTTTCCAACTCCAACAATTGGTATGTTGGGAATTGTTGCGGATAAGTCAAAAGCGATGTCGTTGGACTTTAAAGAAAAAGGACAATTGATTTATTTGATTGGAAAGTCGGTTAATGATATCAGTTCTTCTGAATACTTATATAGCTATCACAAGATAAAGGGGTCTCAAGCTCCTTACTTCAATTTGGAGGAAGAATATGATATGCAGAATGCGGTTAGAGGCGTAATTGAAAAGGGATTTGTGTCGGCTGCGCATGATGTTGCAGATGGAGGGTTGTTTGTAGCTTTGGCCGAAATGAGCTTCCCGAGAGGACTTGGTTTTGATATTGTTTCGGATAGTGAGATCAGAGAAGATGCATTCTTATTTGGAGAAGCACAAGGAAGAGTAGTTGTGGCAGTTGATAATGCTACTGAAGATGAGTTTCTTGATTTTATGATGGAATCGAAGGTGCCATTCACATTGTTGGGTCACGTAACTCAGGGTAAGATGGTTGTAGATGATGTGCACTACGGTTTCTCTAGTGACTATAAGCAACAGTACGACAACGTACTCGGAGATTTGATGAATTCATAATCGTGATATTTAGGTATAAGAAAGTCCTACTCTATAAGTGGGACTTTTTTATGCAAGAAACTTTAGCAACTCCTGAATCGCAGTATTATAAGCATTGGTTCTATGCTGAAAATCATAGTTGGTCATTTCATGAAATTGGATCCAATGGAACTGATCGAATTCATCATCTTGCGCAACTGGTAAGGCATCATCTTCAAGCCGAACGCCAAATACAAACATTTCTTGTCCAATAAATTCACTAGCGTATTTTTCAAGATTAGGGTAGGGGTATTTCACAGTTTTCTCCATTCTAAAGAATATCTTGTCACGAGCGATCTCTATAGCCAATTCCTCTAATACTTCTCTGATTAAGCCATCTTCTGGCTTTTCATACAGTTCCAATCCTCCCTGAGGAAATTTGTACCCGCCATCTCGAGGGGATGATCCAATTAGAAAAGATCCATCTGATTTTAAAAGGATTCCCATTATAGCTTGTCTGTAGGGTTTCTTCATAGGCTAAAAATCTTATAAGGTGTAAAGGTAATAAAGAAAGTTTCCTTGTTTCAAATAGTAACAGAAATAGCAATAAACTTTGCAAAGCCCATTCTATCTTTGCACAAATCCCAATTTCATAAGATTGATCACTCCCACTGAAAATATAAATTTAAACGGAACTCTAAAAGAATACTTTGGTTTTGAGCAGTTCAGAACAAATCAAAAGGAGATCATAGAAAGCGTGATCTCTGGGCTGGATACATTGGCTATCATGCCGACTGGAGGTGGAAAATCGATTTGTTATCAATTGCCCGCATTAGTCTTTGATAAGCTAACCATTGTGATTTCTCCATTAATTGCTTTAATGAAAGATCAGGTGGACAGTCTTCGTGCAAATGGCATTGAAGCAGATTATATTAATAGTACTATTGAAGGTATCGAACATCAGATCATTCTTAATAAAATTGAAACTAAGGTTCTAAAACTACTTTACATAGCTCCGGAAAGTTTGTCATATATAGATCATCTAATCAATGAGGATAGCATAGCAATGATAGCAATTGATGAAGCTCATTGCATTTCTTCTTGGGGTCATGATTTTAGACCTGCTTACACACAACTGGGATATTTGAAGGAAAGACTTCCGAATATCCCCATTTTGGCATTAACAGCAACTGCGGATAAGGCAACCAGAGAGGATATTGTTACTCAATTGAATTTGCAAGATCCGAATAGGTTTATTTCATCCTTTAATCGACCTAATCTTTATTTGGAAGTTCGTCCGGGACAAGATAGAATCAAGCAAATAATTTCATTTATCAACCAACGCCAGAACGAATCAGGAATTGTATATTGTTTAAGTCGGAAATCAACGGAAGATTTGGCGGCAAAACTGAATAATGCTGGAATCAATGCCGGGGCTTATCATGCTGGACTAAATGCTGAAACAAGGAACCGGGTTCAGGAGGAATTTATTAATGATGATGTTCAGGTTATTTGTGCAACTATTGCTTTCGGGATGGGTATTGACAAGTCTAACGTTAGGTGGGTGATTCATTATAATTTACCCAAGAACATCGAAGGGTACTATCAGGAAATTGGTCGAGCAGGAAGGGATGGAGTAGAATCAGATACTTTATTGTTTTATAGTTTTGCTGATGTAGTTCAACTGAGAAAGTTTGCAGAAGATAGTAGTAACGAAGAATTTCAATTGGCAAAATTAGATCGTATGCAACAATTTGCGGAGTCATTGAATTGTCGTAGAAAGGCCTTACTTAGTTATTTCGGTGAGTCTCTTGGGGAAGATTGTGGTAACTGTGATAACTGTAAAAATCCTCCATTACTTTTTGATGGTACCTTGATTGCCCAAAAAGCTCTTTCTGCAATTGCTCGACTGAAGGAAGATGAAACAACAAATAATATTGTAGATTTTTTAAGAGGGTCAAGCAACACTTATATTTTCGGGAAAGGGTATCATCATCTCAAAACTTATGGAGTAGGAAGGGATCTTTCTTGGAAGGATTGGACGCAGTACATGGTTCAGTTGTTAAATCAAGGATATTGCGAAATAGCATTTCATGAGGGAAACAAGATTAAACTAACACATTTATCCAAAGAGGTTCTGTTTGAAGGAAAAGAGGTCACTCTTGCTCAGAATCAAGAAAAAACTTCTGCTAAAAAGGTAAAAACAGAAAAGAAAAAGAAATCTCATTCCGATACTGATTTATTTGAGGTGCTAAGAAAGTTAAGATTAGAGATTTCAAAGGATGAAGGGGTGCCGCCATACATTGTATTTAATGATGCCACACTAAAGGAAATGGCAGCGGAAAAGCCTACTTATGATGAAGCTTTTTTAAGTATTGATGGTGTTGGTAAGGCAAAACTAGAGAAGTATGGTCATTTGTTTATGAATAAAATACTTGCTTTTGAGAATGTGTCTAAAAAGAAGAAAGCGAGCACCTATATAGAGACATGGAATTTATACCAACGAGGGTTTTCTGTAGAAGATATTGCGGTAGCCAGAGAATTAGGTGAAACAACTGTGATTTCTCACCTAAGTAAATTATATCTTGAAGGGAAACCTATTGATCTGAAAAAGTATTTGCGTCAGGGAGTATTCGAAAAAGTGAAAACTGCTTCCAAAGAACTCAAGGAATTGAAATTACTGAAGCCTTATTTTGAGCTTTTTAATGGTGAAATTCCTTATGAACAGATTCGGATTGCGCTCACATTGTTAGAAAGAGATGGAAGATGATAATCTTATGCGTTAAGAATTGGTATTTTTGCACCCAATAAAAATGTTATCATGTTTACAGGAATAATCGAAACACTGGCAAAAGTTCAGAAAATCGAACAGGAAGGAACGAACATTCATTTCACTTTTAACTCAGCAATAACGCGAGAATTGAAAATTGATCAGAGTGTAGCTCACAACGGAGTATGTCTAACAGTGGTTGGAATAGATAACGAAAATTATGTTGTAACAGCTATTCAGGAAACATTGGACAGAACAAATCTTGGAGAGTTAAAAGTGGGAGATGAGGTTAACCTGGAACGTTGTACGCAGATTGGTCATCGCTTGGATGGACATATCGTTCAGGGACATGTGGATCAAACTGCAACATGTACTAAGGTTGAAGAGAATAATGGCAGCTGGAACTATTACTTTGAATATGAACCTTCAGAGAATATTACAGTTGAAAAAGGGTCGGTTACAATAAACGGTGTTAGCCTTACAGTAGTCGATTCTGACGTAAACACTTTCTCCGTGAGTATCATTCCTTATACTCATGAGCATACCAATTTCAAAGATTTCAAAGTGGGTACAAAAGTGAATCTAGAATTTGATATTGTGGGTAAATACGTAACTAAGTTGCTTAAGTTAAGAAGTTAATCATTTTTCTACTTCATTTGCCTCATTCGCTTCAACAAACTGTTCAATTACCTTGATAGTGGTCTGTGGTCTGATCAAGTAGTATAAATGTTCCTTAAATAAATCTCTTTCTTCGTAATTCGTAATGTCTAGAATTGTACAATTTTCAGTGTATTCGTAGGGTTTATAAACAAACTTTGCGATAGGGTCAATACTACTTTTTAAAACCAAAGTAGGTATCTTGTACTTTTCATAATTGTGAAGACGTTCTAGAGAGTCTATGGCTTTTGATTCTTTTAATGCAGATTGAATTTGAATTGCAAACAACTTGATCGGAACTTTCATCACAGTATGCGTCAAGGGAATCTTGTTCAATTCAGGTAAACTGTCCAAATCCATTACGATGGACATCACTCTCTTTTTTATCTCTGTCCAGACTTTTTCTGTTATGATGTTGTCTTTTTTTACCAACCATTTATTCAATTGGATACTCATCTCTCTGTTGAAAGATTTGGATTGAGGAGAAATAGCTTTACGACTGATCTTAAATGCAAGTCTGTCTGAAAATCCTAGTTTAGAAGGAAGCAGAACTTGATCTAAAAAATTCAGCGTGGTGTGTTTTACTTCACTTCCAAAGAAGGGATTAGAAGCAATTCGTCCTTTTAAATACCTTTTAATTCCATTTAATTTTGGTAATTGTTCCTCCATCATCAGCATGTAGGTATTTGCCATGGAGTGATCGAAAATATATACTGGATGACCATGTTTACCAAAGTATTCTACAACGTAGTCAATATTTTCCACCACAAACTGAGAATACTGTGAAATGGGAAGGTTATGCGGGATTGAACCAAAATGTAAAGCTGCAGGAATGTAAACATCTGATGGTGAAAATGATAATAGTGCATCAAAAGTATTTAGACCGAGGAAGCCGTGAACCATTAATACTATTGGTTTCTTACTCATCTCTATGGAGAAAGGTTCTGCCATATCGATCTTGATCGTTGTACTTCCAAAATCAGTTCTTCTGGATAAGATTACTTGAGGCCAAGTCAAAGCTCTATCATCCACAAAAACAGTCATCTTTGATGAAACATCATCAATGAAACGTAAAAATTCAGGACTTTTATCTGGAGTGGCCCATTTGTAATAAAGCCATGCTAAAGCTTTTCTTTTGTCAGATTTAGTAGCTAAGAATGCTATTCTACTGGACTGCATCAGAAAATGAGGGGTAAAGGTAAGTTCTGGTTCAGCGGTGTCTGTAACTTTCACTACAAACTCCTGACTTCCGAATGCCTTTGATTCTCGTGTGATTCCAGCTACCAATCCGTTCGGGTCTGAAGCAAGGAAAACATAGTCCAAGCCTCTTTTATCTGAGGATTTGAAATATTCCTTTAGGAGTTTATTAATCCCTTTTCGGTAAACATCTAGATTTTCCCTATCCACCGATCGACCAATGATCTGATCCTTGTGAATTTTTTCGGTTCTAAGTAATTCCTTAACAAAGGCAACAGCATCTCTAACATCTATTAACCCCCTTTGTC
This sequence comes from Flavobacteriales bacterium, assembly GCA_020635565.1. Taxonomy (GTDB): domain Bacteria; phylum Bacteroidota; class Bacteroidia; order Flavobacteriales_D; family Parvicellaceae; genus Parvicella. Next base: position 558,052 of record JACJZN010000007.1, read on the forward strand.
TTTGAAGTTTACTGTTCACAAACGTATAATGAATCAACTCGGGATGCTTGATCTCATCATAATGATCTAGAATATACTGATAAGCTCCAGAAGGAGAAATACCATGAGATAAACCAACTAGAAATTTATGCCCTCTTCCTGTTACTTCATTGGCTGTTTCGATGAAATCAATACCTACAGCAGCAGAAAATTCTGCTTGATTATTCAAGTGAACCGTTTTAGGGGCAACGTATTGTTCTCCTTCGGTTAATTTAGGAAGAACTATTTTTTCTAATTGATTGACCATGTTATGCTTGCATAATATTACCTTTGACAAAGATAAACCGTATTTATATACGTTGACTGAATATAAAATTTCTTAACGTAGATGCCCCAAAAAAAACTACACCAACCGCTAGCAAGAAAACTCAGCCATGTACTACTCCCTGTAATTCAAAAATATTTTAGGGCTAAGTATAAAGGATTGGATAATATTCCTGACACTCCATTTATAGGAGTAGGAAATCATCTCGGAGTTTATTTCATTCCAGAATCTTATTTATGGTTAGGGAAATACCACACATTGAAGGGAAAGCCACCAATGACTGTGCTTGTTCATAAGGCTTTTCATCAGTTAACTTCGGTTTTCAATTTCACTGAGAAGGATTTTGGCATCATTAAAGCAAATCCAACATTTGCATTGGAATCTTTGGAAGCGGGTAATGCAATTACCGTATATCCAGGGGGCGACAGAGAGAATACTAAGCCATTTAGCTTAAGGAACAGAATTGATTTTTATGATCACACCGGTTACATTAAACTAGCCTTGCGATCAGGTTGTCCTATTTTACCTATTGTTGGTATTGGCGGAGGTGAGACATTATTTGTTTTGTCAAGTGGCGAACAGTTGGCCAAAAGAAGTCAGTTGGCGAGAATGTTCAAGATTCATACCTGGCCTTTATATTGGTCCTTTCCTTTTGGATTTAAGTTTGGTCATTTCAATGTTTTTCAGGTTCCTTTGCCTTCACAGATTACAATTAGTATATTACCTCCTATTTCAGTTGAAAATTATTTACCGACTGATGCGGATAATCCACATGTCGTAAAAATGCTGAATGAGAAAGTCGTAAGATTGATGCAGGAGGAAATGAATAGATTGGCCAAAGGCAGAATACCAGTAATCGGAAAACTATTTTAGCATGAGTGACTTTAAGATTAATGAGTTGAATGATTTTGAGAAGTTCGTTATTCTTCAGAAAGGTACTGAAAGACCTTTTACAGGCGAATATACAGACAACAAAACAGAGGGGTTTTATTTGTGCAAGCAATGTGATTATCCCTTGTATACTTCAACTGATAAGTTCGAATCTCACTGTGGTTGGCCAAGTTTTGATGATGAAATTAAAGATCATGTGGAAAGAGTGCCTGATTCAGATGGAAGGAGAACAGAGATTATATGTTCTAGATGCAAAGGACATTTAGGACACGTGTTTGAAGGAGAAGGATTTACACTCAAGAATACAAGGCATTGTGTGAACTCGGTTTCGTTGAAGTTTGTGACAGAATTGTCATAGACCTATCAATCAACCGATCTTTCTATCAATCGGGAATCAATATCATTTGATGGGTTTACCCCCAATTTTTTTAGGTCTTCTGCTCGTTTAACTAAATTACCTTTACCTTCCGAGAGTTTTTTAGCTACCTCTTCGTAAGTGCCAGTAACCGTTTTTAGTTGCGTTCCTAATTTCAATATGTCATTAGTGAAGCCAACAAATTTATCATACATATTTGCTGCTTGTCTTGCAATCTCTACTGCATTTTTATTTTGAAGATCCTGTTTCCAGATATAGGATATAGTTCTTAATGTAGCTAATAATGTAGTTGTACTGACTAGAACTAAATTCTTGGATAGCGCCTTTTCGTAAAGATTAGGGTCCTCTTTCAGAGCGATTGTTAATGCAGGTTCATTAGCAATAAACATCAGAACATAATCAGGAGGGTTGATGCCATAAAGTTTGTGATAGTCTTTTTCTCCAAGTGTTTTAATATGCATATTCAGACTATCGATATGTTGTTTTAAGAATTTTCCCCGCTTGTCTTCGTCTTCAGTGTCAAAGTAATTACTGTAAGCCGTAAGCGAAACTTTAGAATCAAGGATCAGATTTTTACCATCAGGAAGATTGATGATGTAGTCCAATCGCTGGTTATTACCATCTTCCGTTTTTAAATTAGTTTCCTTATGATAATGAATGTCCTTTTCCAATCCTGCTTTTTCTAGGATAGATTCTAACTGTAATTCTCCCCAGTTTCCTTGAGTTTTGGAATCGCCTCTTAGTGCTTTGGTCAAACTTTTGGTTTCTTCGGTTATTTCTTGATTCAATTCCCGAAGTTGTTTGATCTGTTCAGTAAGGACAGAATTTCTTTTTACTCCTTCTTCGTTTGTTCGTTCTACTTTCTCCTGAAATTCTTTGATTCTCTCTTTTAAAGGATTTAATAATTCACCAATAGACTCTTTGTTCTCTTCCTTAAAAGCTTTGCTCTTTTGATCCAATATTTTGTTAGCGATCAGTTCAAATTCTTTCGTAAATTTTTCTTGAACGTTGGTCAATTCTTCTTTTTGTTTGATAAGGAGCTCCTCTAAATTTTGTTGTTTGGTTCTGAGAGACGCATTGATTTCTTTCTCGGAAGCAAGTACAGATCGTAACTCTTTGATTTCTAATTCTATTTTGGTGTTTCGATCGTTAAGCAATTCTTTTTCCTTAGATAATTCTCCGTTTGAAATGCTCAGTGTTAATTTCTCATTTTGTAACTGCGAAAGTTGATTTTCAAGGCTAGAAATTTTATTCAATTCAACACTAAGTTCATCCCGTTGTCCAGGTAAATTTCCTTTTGATTTTCCAATTAAAAAACCTATTATCGCACCTAGAATTAGGCCTATTATCAAAAATAAAATATCCATTGAAGAGAATCTTTGATGCGAAGATACGAGGTTACACCGTAAAAATCCTACGAAGTAACAATTGTTACAAATTTTGACAGAATGCTAGGCTAATTTCGAGTTTTGGTGGAAACTAATAAGAATATACAGGACGTTATTCCAGGTGTTGCAATCACAGTGGTGCTAGCAGTAATTGGTGTTCTTCTTGCGCCATATATTCCCGGATTTAATGCGGTTCTTATTGCATTAGTATTGGGGATGATATTGGGTAACATGACTGATTGGAGTAAGAAATTCAAGAAAGGCATGGACTTTAGTAGTTCAAAAATTCTTGAATTGTCCATTGTATTGCTTGCTGCTGGAATGAGTGTTGATGAAATTGGTGATCTGGGCTGGCAGACAATAGTGATTATATTATTGATGGTTGTGGGTATGTTGTTTGCTACGGTCGCTCTTTCAAAGAGAATTAATTGTCCCAGATCAGGAGGACTACTCACTGGGTTTGGTACTACTATTTGTGGATCTTCAGCTATCGCTGCTGTTGCTCCTTCCGTTGCAAAGGATAAGCATGACATTGGAATTTCTCTAGCTGTAGTGAGTTTGATAGGTGCTATTTTTATGTTTGTCTGGCCTCTGATTAATTCGCTTGTTGACATTGATCCTCAGAAGATGGCATTATTGACTGGAGGAACTTTACATAGTGTAGGTAATGTGGCAGGAGCGGGGTACTCCATCAGTAAGGATGTTGGCGATATGGCGGTCACTATTAAAATGTTAAGAGTAGCTCTTTTGGCTCCAGCTGTGTTGTTGTTTAATACATTAACCAGTGAGACCAAGCCAAAGTCAATTCTTGATTTTTTTAAGCTTCCAACTTATTTATGGGCCTTTATCGGAATGACCATATTAGTGGCATTTGTCGATATTCCGAAAGATATTCTCGGAGGAATAGAAGAAGGAGCTAAATGGTTGTTAGCAGTTGCAATGGCAGCTATTGGATTTAAAACGAGCTTCAAAACACTCTATCAATCCGGTAAGAAAGTGTTGATGTTTGGGTTTATCATCTACTTCATTCAGGTTGCAATAATCATTCTGGGAATTCTAGTATTGATGTGATCCAAACGGATTGTTTCAAATTTTGACACTCTATTGTTGAACTTTCAGTTCATATCACGTATCCTTGACGAACAATTCGGCTAACTTTGTAAATATGATCGAGGAATTTGACCTTAGAGGAGATGATGGAAGTCAATCTGACAAAGAGATTGATAAAGTGTTGCGTCCGAAAATGCTGGACGATTTTGCAGGTCAGAATAAAGTAACCAATAACCTTGAAGTATTTATTCAGGCAGCGTTACAAAGAGAAGAAACTTTAGATCACGTATTGTTGCATGGACCTCCAGGATTGGGGAAAACTACGCTCGCGAACATCATAGCAAATGAGTTGGGAGTTGGTTTTAAAGTTACCTCTGGACCAGTCTTAGATAAACCAGGTGATTTAGCAGGGCTTTTAACTAATCTTGAGGAAGGAGATGTACTTTTTATTGATGAAATTCATCGTTTATCTCCGGTGATTGAAGAATATCTTTATTCAGCAATGGAGGATTACAAAATTGATATCCTCATTGATACTGGACCTAATGCTCGAACCGTTCAGATATCTCTGAATCCATTTACCTTGATTGGTGCTACTACTCGTTCAGGAATGCTGACTTCGCCACTTAGAGCCCGTTTTGGGATCTCAAGCCGACTCGAATACTACGATGCCAAAACACTAACGGATATTGTAGAACGTTCGGCAGGAATCTTAAACATTCCGATTGAATATGAGGCAGCATATAAAATTGCATCAAGAAGTAGAGGTACTCCTCGAATAGCAAATGCATTACTAAGAAGGGTTAGAGATTTTGCCCAGATTAAAGGAGATGGAACGATTAAACCAGATATTACAGATATCGGATTGGAGGCGTTGAATGTAGATCAGCATGGGTTGGATGAAATGGATAACAAGATCCTTTCAGTTCTAATAGACAAGTTTGGAGGAGGTCCGGTAGGATTAAATACGATAGCAACAGCTGTAGGCGAACAGGCAGGAACGATTGAAGAGGTGTACGAGCCGTTTCTTATTCAAGAAGGGTATTTACTTCGAACACCAAGAGGTAGAAAAGCGACTGAATTGGCCTATAAGCATCTTAACAAAAACTTGGGCTTCACCCAGGGAGGGTTATTCTGAAGATACGTATCATTACGTAGTACAAAGTCCATCATTTTTCATTTATTTGTCTTTATAAACAATTAACAATGAGATTTATAACTGGATTTATTCTGTTGTTTGCTTTCACATCCTGGAGTCAGAAAGCATTTAAGGATGGAACACTATATGGATATAGAATTGGTGATGAGGTGATAATACCGGCTCAATTTGAATATGCTGCTGATTTCACAGAAGGATTTGGATGTGTTAGGGAAAATGGGAAGTGGGGTTATGTTGATGCTGATAAGAATTGGCTATTTAGTCCTGAATTTGATAAAGCAGGACCATTCATTGGGCAATTTGCAAAAATCAAAAAGGATGGAAAGATCGGATTGATAGAGATCTCTGGAAAAAGAGTGTTGGCACCTGAATATGATCAGATCTTGATAGATTGGAATGGAATAGTATTGTTTCAATCCGGAAAAAGAGGGCTTTATCAGGAGAACTATCCAATAATACCCTGCAAATATGCAAGTGTTGGAAAGAATGGAGAATATCTCTATGGTCAAAAAGAAAATGGTCTTTTTGATATTTACACCATCAATGGATTGCTTTTAACAGATCAGGAACATTCATTTTCTTCATGGAGAATTAATCAAGATAGCTGTACTGTTGCTAAACAAAATGGGAAATATGGTCTTTTCAGTGTGTCAAATAACGATTGGATACTTCAACCCGAATTCGGGTATGTCCAGAAGTTAAGAACAGAGGAATATTTTGAATACGATGCAAACGGGAATCAACAAAAATATTCTTTTGTTTACGCTGTATTCAAAAACGAACCTGAATCGATCAAATATTTGGACGAACAATCATCAGGAAAAAATTCAATTGTTGTATTAAAGGCATCAAGTTTTGCTAAAATATATACAGAAGTGCTTGGTTATCAGCAGGAAACTACGGGTTATGGATATAATAAGGAATTTGATTACAGGTTAACGCTTGAGAATAACAAGGAGATTATGCTCAATACTGAATTGGGTATTATCGAGAAACCTGTAGATACAAAGTATATGGGATATGTTATCTCCAGAACGTCTCAATCTGCTGAGTTGAAATTAAATAATGAGCTCATACTATCTGCTAATTCAATCGAATTCTTTAAGTATACAGACAGAATTATAGACGAAAACGGTCAAGAAATTGAAGTGGCTAAGGATATGAATTTAGCAGTGCTACTTGTTAAGTCTGATGCTGGATGTGGATTGTATTCTTTGAGAGGTCAAAGTTTTCTAATAGAGAATTTGCCTCTTTCCACTAGTTTTAATAGTGGTTTTTCTGAATTGGAGTATGGGGATTTTTATATTCACTATCAAAATAATGGTCTTAGTGGTGTTTGCGTAAGTGATTATGATGCGACATCTATGACTTACGGTGAGATCGAAGGATTGGGAATATGGCAGTTAGTTAAGTATCGGAAAAGGCCTGATGATAAGATGATTCTAGCTTCTGTCGAAAGACTGAGCAATGAACTTTGTCAAGGAGATGACTTTAAAGCAAAACAATTTGGTGGTGGAGACTATTTTGTGGAAGTACTGCGAGATGGAAAAGTTGGTATCTATGATCGATCAAATACAGTTACCAAATTCGATGAATTGATAGATATCGACAATGCGAATATTTTTGGTTATCGTATTGAGTCAAAGTATGGAGTATTAGAACTGCGGTCCGAATTGGAAACAGGAGCGATATTTTCAGAATTGCCTCAAATTGAAGAAGAAAGTTACTATCCATATGGATTTATTAAGAAGAATGAGGAATGGATTGGTTTGGATGGAAATACGTATCAATTTAAGACTATGATGGTGCCTGTTGAAGATGAAAACGGCTGGGGAATTGGTTGGGAAAATTGGGAGTCAGACTCAGAAAACGACATGCCCAATCATATTTTTATTTCAGAAAGCCGATATGCGGAAGTGAGAGAATCGGAGATCTATCCGAATTTTCGAGTTTTAGGAAAAAACGGTAAATGGGGAGTTATTAATAACTTCTGTGATACATTGGTGCCATTAGCGTTCGAAGATATTGGATATGCAGATCTCGATATTTCATGGGAAGAATTATTACCACATGAAGATGTTGTTTCAGCTTACACCAAAAATGGCGGGGCAATTTACAGTACAGTGCATGGCGTTATATTGCCAGAGGGTTATGATTATACTGAACCGGATTATGATATGTTCGATTGGAGTATAAAGGCGATTCGAGTAAGTAAAAAAAGAATGAATGGTTATTATATTTTGGGAGTCGGTGAAACCATACCGCCTTTATACAAAAGTTTGAACCATGCCTACGATCTCGGTTGGGAATCAGACACGTTAATTGCAAGGAATAAAAGTGGAAAGTATGGGTTTTTAGGGATTATGGGGGATACTGTCCTTCCTTTTGAATATTCAAATCTAAATTACTTTAGCTACGAATCTTGCTATGAATATTTGGAATATCCACTGATTTCATTGGAAATTGGAAAGAAGGAGGGGGTTTACTATGCAAGAAAGAATAAAGTGCTTGTGCCAGCTATTTTTGATGAGATCTTGTCGGATATGACGTATTATGATGAAGAAGTAGATGAAGAAATTTTTCTCAATGGGTTTACAACTCAATTGAAAAAGAAATATGGATTCTATGACTATCATGGAAAAGAACTTTTACCTCCCATCTTTGATGAGATTAAGGCTATCAGATGTGGCTATGATTTTGGTTCTGATATCCTAGTATATGGTAATTTTGAAGGTAAGTGTTATGTAAATTACTCTTCAGGCGTTGATAGTACCAAGGCAATTGCTTTTAATGAAGAAAATTATTTTGACAGAATTATCGGAACAGTTGCATTTCGGATGGAAAGCGGTGGCATTTATGCTTATGATTTTCTGACTTCAAAAGAAACCACAGGAGTTAGTGAATTGACAATTGAAGGAGGATCTTATGACATTTATATTAAAGATGGTAAGTATGGTGCTAAGGATAAAGAAGGCAATATTATCGTTGAACCGATCTATGAGAATGGAAATTTCATGGGTAGCAGAAACGAGGTGATGATCGGATTTGAAAATGGTACAAAGTATTTTATTTACGTATTTAATAATGAACGTTATTCTGAAGACGAATGGTAAGATTATGGATAATTGGGATCTTTAGTATTGCCCTTGGCGGCTACGCCCAAAATATAACGAAGACTTTTCCTTTGAAATGGAAATCTAAGATTGGTGTAACCACCTATCGAACAAATATTATCGAGGAGAATGGTTTTATTTATGTCGGTTCAAATGGAGAAAATACATCATCGGATGATGATGCATTAGATGGGGTCTACAAGATCGATGCAAAAACAGGAAAATTGAATCACCATTATCAAGCTCAAATATTGGGAGATAATGACGTTACTGGAATTGCTCTAAAAGATGGATCGATCTATTTTGGAACAGATAATTACTATTTCTACTGTTTCGATGAAAAGAGCGGTGAGGAAAAATGGAAATTCAATACACCATATGATGTTGAAAGCGTGCCTGTTGTAGCAGATCTGGATGGAGATTCTAAAATGGAGGTGATTTTTTGCGTTCAGCACAATGGGGTTTACTGTTTGAATACGGAAGATGGAAGTGTGAAATGGATGCTGGATTCTATTTCTTCGCATCAAGGAAACGTAGCTCCATTAGTAGTGGATTGCAATCATGATGGAGTTTTAGATGTGGTGTGCGGTTTTCGAGGTCGTCCGAACAGTGATAAACTAGCAGGATTTAAAATGGCACATTATGGTGATTATCTCATGGCGTTAAACGGTAAGGATGGAATGCCTATTTGGTCCAAGCCAACCGGTGCAGGTATTCATGCTTCGCCTTTTCTTTTTGAAGAGTCGGGAGAATTGAGAATAGCATCTTTAGATTCTTATGGAGAATTTCAGGTGTTGAACCTTGATGGAGAGGAAATTAAAAATGTTGGTTTCGGATACAATAAATATATGTCTCCAGTTTGGTATAACGGATGGTTATTATTGTCTGATTATTCAGACTACCTTGGTGATGACGCTTTTGAAATGCAGGAAGACGGATTCAATAAATTAATAAAAGAAAAATCTCCATCATACAGCGGTAGTATGAACGGAGCGAAAAGTGCAACTACGTTGGTCGCAGATATTCTTGGAAAAGGAACTCAACAATTCATTGCTGTAAGTGAATCCGGGGATCTCTATATTTCGGATAAAGAAGGCAATGCACTTAAGGAATTAAAGTTCCCATCTGGAGCAGAGGCAACACCGCTTATCAAAGATGTGGATGGTGATGGGAAATTGGAATTGTTAATCGCCTCCTTGGACGGTTATCTTTACTGTTATGAAACGAATTCTAGCGGAGAAGTCTTCTATGGTCAGTTTAGATGGTCCAATGATAATGTACCAAATCTGAAATAATCTTATTTTTGTTCTCTGTCTGAACAATTCAGAAATTTCTTTGTTATCTGTTTTTGAAGATAAAATTGCATGAGAACGTATTCTATCAAGGATCTGGAAAAATTGAGTGGTGTTAAGGCGCACACCATACGTATTTGGGAGCAAAGATATAACCTGCTTAAACCATTGCGAAGTGATACCAACATCCGATCATATGATGATTCACAACTCAAGAAGTTACTACGTTTAAATATTCTTTATCAAAACGGCATTAAGATCAGTAAAATAGCTGATTTGTCAGAGAGACAAGTCACTGAGCAAATAGAAACCCTTTTGCATAAGGATGCACCAGAGTCTAATGTGATTGAGTCATTGACCATTTCAATGATAGACATGGATGAGGATAAATTCGAAAAAGTACTTAATGAGTATATCTCGGCTCATGGTTTTGATCAGTTGATGATCAAAGTAGCCTACCCATTCTTGGATCGAATTGGTGTGCTTTGGGTGACAAATGTCATTGACCCTGCTCAGGAACATTTTATCTCCAATTTGATCCGCCAAAAGATCATCGCAGCAATTGATGAGATCGGTCCATGTAAGAATCCAAATGCAAAAGTGTGTTTGGCCTTTCTGAATGCGAAAGAAATGCATGAATTAGGACTTTTATATTACACTTATCAACTCAAAAAGCTGGGTTGGAAAGTGATCTATTTAGGACAAATGGTCCCACAGTCGGATTTATTGAAAGCAATTGATACGCATTCACCAGATTTCGTCTTAACTTCTTTTGTTAATCAAACGGAGGAAGGTTGGATTGATGAATATGTTAAGGAGATTCTAGATCATAATGATCATCTTCATTTTTTATCTTCAGGAATCCAGTCGTCTACAATTTCTTTCACTAACAAGAGATTACACCTCTTCTCTCATGTCAATGATTTAGTGACTTTCGCCACTAATGTTTAACAAAAAATAAAAAAAGTTAAACAAAAATCACTGTGTCAATTCTTTTTCTGTTTAACTTTGTATTGAAAACGTTAAACAAAATATTATGACGGTTTTAGAATTCAACTACCAGGTAACTACTTTTCAAGATAAGCTAAGTGCTTTTGCGAGAACATTAACTAAGGATGAGGAAGATGCACAAGATCTCTTTCAAGAGACAGTTTTGAAGGCAATGAAGTATCGTGACAAGTTTGTGTCCCCCACAAATTTAAAAGCTTGGTTGTATACGATTATGAAAAATACATTCATCAATGAGTATAGAAGAAGAAAGTTAGTGACAATGGTCCATGATGATACTCCAGGTGAATATATTTTAAATAGTAAACCATCAGTTCTTCAATCTCAAGTGTCAATTCTGGAAACGGAAGAAATTCAGAATAAAATAGATCAACTAGAAGATGAATATCGGATTCCATTTATGATGCATGTAGATGGGTTTAAATACAAAGAAATTAGTGAAGAACTTAATTTACCTATTGGTACGGTGAAGAGTAGGATATATGTGGCTCGCCAGCTTTTAATGGAACAATTGAAAGTTTACAGATCATGAAAAAAGTTGACATTATAGGAGGAGGCTACAGTGGGTTAGCTGCTGCTAGTTACTTGGCGCAATCTGGTGCTCAAGTAAGAATATTTGAAAAAAATGAGTCAGTTGGAGGTAGAAGTAGAAAGTTTGAATCCAACGGATTCATGTTTGATATGGGGCCATCTTGGTATTGGATGCCCGATGTCTTCGAAACTTTCTTCAATGACTTTGGAAAGACAACGAGTGACTATTATGAATTGGTTCGATTAAGTCCATCCTACAGGGTTTTCTTTGGTCAGGATGATTTCATTGATCTGCCTGCTAACTTAGAAGAGTTGTACGACACTTTTGAAACGATTGAAAAAGGGAGCGCTGATAAATTGAGAAAGTTCTTGAACGATGCGGCATACAAATACAATGTAGGGATTAACGATCTAGTTCAAAAACCTAGTAAATCCCTTTTTGAATTCGCAACTTTTGATGTTGTTAAAGGTGTTTTTAGATTACAACTTTTCAAGTCCTTCTCGAAATATGTTAGACAATATTTTTCGAACCCAAAATTGATCCAGATCATTGAGTTTCCTGTCTTGTTCTTGGGTGCTAAACCTGAAAACATTCCTGCGCTCTACAGTTTAATGAACTATGCGGACATTGTTGGCGGCACATGGTATCCTATGGGCGGAATGCATAAAGTCATTGAAGGAATGGAGAGTTTGGCAAGAGAACTAGGTGTTGAAATACATACCAATACACCGATCGAAAAGATCAACGTACTAGACAAAAAAGCGCAAGGACTAAGGGCTAATGGCAAATTATTGAATTCAGAAGCGATAGTTGCCAGTGCTGACTATCATTTCGTAGAACAAAATCTTTTGGAACAGGCGCACAGAAAATATGATGAAGATTACTGGGACTCGCGGATTCTTGCACCTAGCTGTCTGCTCTACTACGTTGGTGTAAATAAAAGATTGAAGAATTTGTTACATCATAATCTTTTCTTCGACAAGGATTTTAACCAGCACGCCAGAGAGATTTATGACACGCCAAAGTGGCCAAGTAATCCACTGTTTTATGTATGCGCCCCGAGTATTACGGATGATTCAGTGGCACCGGAGGGTCATGAGAATTTATTCTTGTTAATACCGGTTGCACCAGATCTTCCAGATACTGAGGCGATGCGTGAGCAGTACTTTGATTTGATCTTGGAGCGATTGGAGAAGCTTACCGGTCAAAGTGTAAAGGAGAATATTATTTATAATCGATCTTACTCGATCAAAGATTTTAAAAGCGATTACAATGCATATAAAGGTAATGCATACGGTTTGGCTAATACTTTAAAGCAGACGGCAATTCTTAAACCTTCAATGCATAATGATAAAGTAAAGAACCTTTTCTATACCGGACAACTAACTGTGCCTGGTCCTGGTGTTCCACCATCTTTGATAAGTGGAAAAATAGCAGCACAAGAAGCAATTAAATTTTTAAAAACTACCTAATATGAAAGCGTTATACGACCAAATTTCAGTTAAGACAAGTACGCTAATTACTAAAAAGTACAGTACTTCTTTTTCCTTAGGAATCAGATTTCTTCATAAGCGTTTCCATGACCCTATCTATGCGATTTATGGATATGTAAGGGTAGCTGACGAAATTGTGGATACTTTTCATGGATTCAACAAAAGAGATCTGCTGGAGAAATTCAGAAAAAACACCTATGAAGCGATTGAGTCTGGGATCAGTACCAATCCAGTTTTGAATGCTTACCAGTGGGTGGTCAGGGAATATAATATCCCTATGGAATTAACCGACACTTTCTTGGATAGTATGGAAATGGATTTGGGAGACATTGAATATGATCAAGCTACATATGAAAAGTATATTCTAGGTTCAGCAGAAGTAGTAGGCTTGATGTGTCTGAAAGTCTTTGTCGATGGGGATGAGAAGATGTACGAAGAGTTAAAGCCTTATGCAATGAAATTAGGCTCTGCTTTTCAAAAGATCAATTTTTTAAGGGATATGAAAGCCGACTATAAGGAATTAGGCAGAACCTATTTTCCGGGAGTTGATTTTGAAACTTTCAACGAAGGAATAAAAGCTCAGTTAGAAGCGGATATAGCGGAGGATTTCAAACAAGGTTATATTGGTATAAAAAAATTGCCTAAAGCCTCTAGATTTGGAGTCTACGTTGCTTATATCTATTATGCTCGGTTGTTAAACAAAATTCAGCAAACTCCTGCAGAATCCATTATGAATACAAGAATACGTATACCCAATCGAAAGAAATACGCCTTGTTTTTTAGCTCTTATCTAAAGCATAGTTTCAATTTGTTGTAATGGCTGTTCACGTTTTTAATAGAGAACAATTACTAGAGGGGGTGTCTCTGGAAGCAGCTTGGCATTTTTTTTCGAGTCCTAGAAATTTAAAGCGGATCACTCCAGCGTATATGGGTTTTGACATAATTTCTGATTCCAACTCGGAAGAAATGTATCCAGGTCAGATCATCAGATATATAGTAAAACCTATTGCTGGTATTTCAATGAATTGGACCACTGAAATTACCCAAGTACAACCTCCGTTTTTTTTTATTGATGAACAAAGACAAGGTCCTTACAACCTTTGGCACCATCAACATAAATTTAAGGAAGTAAGTAATGGAGTTTTAATGGAAGATATTGTCCATTATCAAGCTCCGTTTGGGTTTTTAGGCGATATTGCAAATAAGTTCATGATTAGGAAAAAGCTAAATGAGATTTTCGATTTTAGAAGAAAAGTGATTGCAGATCTTTTTAGTAATGGCTAGAAAAGCAATAGTCATAGGTGCTGGAATTGCCGGAATTGCTTCTTCGATTCGACTTCGAATAAAGGGTTTTGATGTAGAAGTTTATGAGAAAAATAGTTACCCAGGTGGAAAACTGACAGAATTAAATTTAGGGGATTTTAGGTTTGATGCCGGCCCCTCACTGTTCACCATGCCTCAATATGTGGAAGAACTATTTAGGATGGCGGGCAGAAATCCTGAAGACTATTTTGATTACGTTAAATTGGATAACGTATGTCATTATTTCTGGGACGATGGTAAACAATTTGTGGCTTCAGCTGATCCGCAATCATTTGCTCAAGAAGCAGGAAAAAATTTCAATTGTGATTCGTCTGAAATTACAGCAAAACTGGAAAAGGCTGCATATATAGAAGCGACAACGGGAAAGCTTTTTCTGGAACAATCACTTCATGATTGGAAGGGATTTGTAAATAAAGAGACCTTGATAGCGCTGTCAAGGATTCCTAAATTAGGACTAAACAAAACGCTTAATGAAGTGAATGAGGCATCTTTTAAAGATCCCAAATTAGTGCAACTTTTTAATCGATACGCTACCTATAATGGTTCGAATCCTTACAAAACTCCGGGGATCATGGAAGTAATTCCTCACTATGAGTACAATATTGGTGCTTTCTTTCCAGCAAAAGGGATGGTGGATATTACGAATTCTCTGGTTAAGCTAGCGGAGGAATTGGGGGTTAAATTCTATTACGATCAAGAAATTTCGTCAATCCTTCATACAGGAGGAAAGATAGATGGTGTGCAACTATTGACCAGTGAGAAGGTACCTGCGGATGTGGTTGTATCCAATATGGATGTTTATTTCACTTATAATAAGTTGCTACAAGGAATAAAAGTTCCTCAAAAAAGATTGTCCCAGGAGAGGTCAAGCAGTGCACTTATTTTTTACTGGGGAATTAATCGTGAATTTGATGAATTGGGAGTGCATAATATCTTTTTTGCGGACGATTATAAGGCTGAATTTGATGCGATTTTTGACTCAAAACAAGTCTATCGTGATCCAACTGTTTATGTGCATATATCTTCCAAAATTAAGCTCGATGATGCACCAAAAGGTATGGAAAATTGGTTTGTAATGATCAATACACCACCAAAAGGAGAGATCGATTGGGAGGATTATATCAAGCAAGCTCGCAATAACATATTAAAGAAGTTAAGCAAGAATCTGGGAGTTGATATCGCTAAACATATTGTAGTTGAGGATAAACTATTTCCTGCAACTATTGAATCCAGAACTTATTCATATCAAGGGTCTTTGTACGGAACTTCCAGTAATTCGAAGTATGCTGCATTTTTACGCCAGCCCAATTTTCATAAGAAGTTGAAAGGACTTTATTTTGTTGGCGGAAGTGCTCATCCTGGAGGTGGGATTCCTCTATGCCTTTTAAGTGCCAAAATTGCAACTGAGCATGTTAAGTAAAATCAACACATATAAGCTTCCAATATCAATTGGATTGTTAATGATCTTTTACATCGTAGGTCTATTAGGTATGTTGTTCAGTGATCAGCCAGATGAATTTGCACAGTTATCATGGTTAAATCTTCTAATATCAGGTGCTGTCCTTTTCTTAAATCATGAAAAATGGAGTGCTAAGTTGCTTCTCGCTTTGGTTTCAATCGGAATTCTCGGATATTTAGTGGAAGTGGCTGGTGTTCAAACAGGGATGATATTTGGTGAGTACCAATATGGAGAAGCGCTAGGATATAAATTAGGAGGGATGCCTCTGATCATCGGTTTGAACTGGGTCATGCTATGCTATTTCAGTGTTTTTACTTTTTCTAGGTGGATCAAGCCTTGGTGGTTGATTTCTTCAGTCGCAGCAATGTCACTGGTGGGACTGGATCTAATTATTGAACCAGTTGCGATTAAGCTAGATTTCTGGACGTGGCGATCTGAAGATATTCCCATTCAAAATTTCATAGCCTGGTTCCTAATTGCAGCCGTTTTTAATAAGCTGATCACGCTAACGAAAGAGGAGTCTTCAAACAAATTAGCTCCTTATTTGTTCTTAATCCAAACACTTTTTTTTCTGACACTTAGAATTACGTTATGATTACCTTCTTCTATATCATTACCGTGTTAGCCACTTTCCTGACAATGGAGTTTGTGGCTTGGTTTACACATAAGTATGTCATGCATGGATTGATGTGGTACTTTCATTTGGATCATCATCAGCATGAGCCAGGTTTCTTCGAAAAGAATGATGTTTTCTTTCTGATTTTCGCTATTCCGAGTTGGCTTTGTATCATGCTCGGGATGATGAATTTCAACTATTTCATCGTTAGTATAGGAGCTGGAATAGCCTTATATGGTTTTTGCTATTTCTTAGTTCATGATGTGTTCATTCATCAAAGATTTAAATGGTTTACCAGAACGGATAACATCTATTTCAGAGCTTTAAGAAAAGCGCATAAAGTTCATCACAAACACCTTGGAAAAGAGGACGGAGAGTGTTTTGGAATGCTCATAGTACCCAGAAAATACTTTATAGAGGCAAGAAGATCAATGCAATTGAAACATAAAACTTCTAAATGAATTACCTCTATCTCTGGATCGATCTCTTTTCCTTTTTGGGGCCGTTTCTTCTATCTTTTGATAAGAAAGTAGCCTTCTATAAAAAATGGAAAGCATTACTTCCGTCCATCGTTATCATGATGTTGCTTTTCATTCCATGGGATGTTTATTTCACCGTAAATGGCATATGGGGTTTCAACGAAAAATACCTGTGTGGTTTGGAAATTTTACATCTACCTATAGAAGAGTGGTTGTTTTTTATAGTTGTTCCGTATGCCTGTGTTTTTATCTATGAATGTCTTCGAGTCTATTCAAAAGACTTCTTAAGGCATGTTGCTAAACCAATATTATTGATGCTGTCCATTGCCCTTGTAATTGTGGGAATGTATAAAATAAACAATGCCTATACGGCTGTAAATTTTCTGGGAGCGGGAGTAATGATTTTGATTTCCTTTTTTACATTGAAGGATAAATTGGGATACTCGCTTTTTGCCTATCTCGTAGGGTTAATTCCCTTTTTGCTGGTTAATGGGGTGCTTACTGGAAGTATGTTGGATGAACCGATCGTTTGGTATAACGATGAGGAAAATTTGGGAATCAGGATTTTCACTATTCCAGTTGAAGATACTTTCTATTTTTTATTCTTCTTTTTATTGGTGTTAGTTCTTTATGAAAAATTTAAGGCATACTTCTTGATTCAGGGAAATTCCTAATTTTGAATCAAATAGAATAATATGAAAAGAATATTTACCCTGTCTGCGCTAATCTTATTGGCTTTCACAGCATTAGCAGAAAATGTTAAATTAAAGATCACTTATAATGGAAACGGAATTTCCGGACATACTGTTTCAGTAATGCTCGGAGGAGGAGTTTTAGGATCGGGAGTGACGGATAGTAATGGTGAAGTGTCAATTAATGTAGCTTCCTTACCTACCAAAAGTATTGATCTAAAAGGAGAGAAATCATGTGATGGTGCTCAGAAAAGTTGGGAAGTAAAGGGTTACGTTACCCTAGATGCAAGCAACTATGCTCATTTAAAAATGGAGGAACCGATCAAGGAAATGGTGGAAGCCTCAGGAGGATTTATGAGTGAAAAAATGTTAGTGGGTTCTTACGGTTTATTGTGCAGTGGCTCAGGAGGAAGCAGTTCGAATAATTCTTCAAGTTCAAATAATTCGAACAGTAGTTCAGATGATTCAGGATCTTCTTCTACAACTACAGGTTCTACAGCTCCAACCTTGATGACGCAAGAAGAAGCTTTGGCGAATCAGAAAGTTATGCTGGAAAATAAGATCTCTGGATTAGACAATAAAATTGCGAAGAAACAAGAGAAGATCGATGAAGGTAAGTTGGATGCTGACAAAAAAGATGAAGCAGTTTATGATATCAAAGAGATGGAAGTGGAGAAGAAGATCGCTCAGAATAAATTGGATAAGGTAAATCTTCAGATCGAAAAAGGAATGTTGAACAAAGAGGAGAAGAATACTTTCAAGGAGAAGGATAAAGCACTCGAGGAAGAATTGGATGCGATCAAAAGTGAAAGAAAGGGTGGATCTTCCTCAACTAGCGCAGACGGTGAAGGATCAACAGATGGAGAAGATGCAGAAGAGGATATTAACTTTACTCAAGAAGATCTGAATGATATGAGCACCACTAAATTGAAGTCTAAAAAAGTGGCGCTAAAAACCGAATTGGGGAAACTGAACGTTAAAATGAAGACGCGTAAGAAATTCATGAGTCCAAATGAATTGGCAGAAACTGAAGCGAGAATTGCAGCTGTTGAAGCAGCTATTGCAACATTAGAAGCTGAAATAGAGAAAAGAGGCGAAGAAGAATAATTTACTTCACGAGGTTAAGAATATAGCTGTAGCTTCTTTTTTCGTCAGAAACAAAATTGAAATAATAAAGGCCCTTTTTAAGCCCGTTCACTTTTAGTGCTCGGGCTTCATCTTTTCTTATTTGGTTTCCATAGGTGTCATAAATCTCGTACACAGTGGAATCAGAAAATACAATTGACTCTTTTTTTCTGTTTACCGAGATGGAAAAATTACTATTGCTCATAAAATTGGAATAGAAAGTGGTATCAGTTCCATTAATAATATAGATCTCCAAGTTCTGCTGAGCGTAGATCGATGAACAGGTAAAGAATACTGTCAAACCGATCATGAATTTTGAATAAAATGGAATCATTAGGCAATTTTGTCAGTCAAATATACTCTAAAACAGCGTCTATACTGACAAAATTGAAGTTCATGGCAGCATTTATCCGTTGGCATAACTATTGACTAATGCTGGTCGTTCGCTTGAACATAAATTGAAACAATTAAGAACTTTATAACACACAATTACAATGGGAAAAATTATTGGAATCGACTTAGGAACCACTAACTCATGTGTTTCTGTAATGGAAGGAAATGAGCCTGTGGTTATTCCTAACAACGAAGGAAAAAGAACAACACCTTCAGTAGTAGGTTTTACTAAAGATGGTGAAAGAACGATCGGTGATCCTGCAAAACGTCAGGCGATTACCAATCCAACGAATACGGTTTACTCGATCAAGAGATTCATGGGTAACTCTTATGATGAGTGCTCGAACGAGATCACAAGAGTACCTTACAAAGTTGTTAAAGGAGATAACAACACGCCAAGAGTAGAAATCGGAGATAGAAAATATTCTCCTCAAGAGATCTCTGCTATGGTGCTTCAGAAAATGAAGAAAACAGCTGAGGATTATTTAGGTCATGATGTTACAGAGGCAGTTATTACGGTGCCTGCTTACTTTAATGACTCGCAAAGACAAGCTACAAAAGAAGCTGGTGAGATTGCAGGTTTAACTGTAAAAAGAATCATTAACGAGCCTACAGCGGCAGCTTTAGCTTACGGTCTGGATAAGGCTGGAAAAGACATGAAGATCGTAGTGTTCGACTTCGGAGGTGGTACGCATGACGTTTCTATCCTTGAATTAGGAGATGGAGTATTCGAGGTGCTTTCAACTGACGGAGATACTCACTTAGGAGGTGATAACGTGGATGAAAAGATCATCGATTGGTTAGCTGATGAATTCAAAAATGATGAAGGTCTTGACTTGAGAAAAGATCCGATGGCACTTCAAAGATTGAAGGAAGCTGCTGAAAAAGCGAAGATCGAGTTGTCAAGTACTACTTCTACAGAGATCAACTTGCCTTATATCATGCCAGTTGATGGAGTTCCAAAACACCTAGTTAGAACTTTGACAAGAGCTAAGTTTGAGCAGTTGATCGATGATTTGATCAAAAGAACGATTGAACCTTGTAAGTCGGCAATGAAGAATGCAGGTCTTTCAAACAGTGATATCGATGAGATCATCTTGGTGGGTGGATCTACTAGGATCCCGGCTATCCAAGAGGCGGTGGAGAAATACTTCGGAAAAGCTCCTTCTAAAGGGGTGAATCCAGATGAGGTAGTTTCTTTGGGAGCTGCTATTCAAGGTGGTGTATTAACAGGAGAAGTGAAAGATGTACTTCTTTTAGATGTAACACCGCTTTCTTTAGGAATTGAGACAATGGGTGGAGTATTCACCAAATTGATCGATGCGAATACAACTATTCCAACTCAGAAATCTCAGGTATTCTCAACAGCTGCAGATAACCAACCATCGGTAAATATCCATGTATTACAAGGAGAAAGACCAATGGCTTCAGACAACAGAACGATCGGAAACTTCGTGTTGGATGGTATTCCACCAGCGCAAAGAGGAGTTCCTCAAATTGAAGTAAGTTTTGATATCGATGCGAATGGTATCATCAATGTAAAAGCTACAGATAAAGCAACTGGTAAAGAGCAAAAGATCAAGATTGAGGCTTCCTCAGGACTGAGCGATGCTGAGATTCAAAGAATGAAACAGGAAGCTGAGGCGAATGCGGAAGCAGATGCTAAGAAAAAAGAGGAAATCGAGAAGTTAAATCAAGCGGATGCAATGATCTTCCAGGTGGAGAAACAATTGAAAGAGGTTGGAGAAAATTTACCAGCTGATCAGAAACAACCGATTGAGGATGCATTGGCAGAGTTGAAAAAGGCACATGAAGCGAAGGATATAACAGGGATTGATGCTGCAATTGAAAAACTACAAGCAGTGAGTGCAGCGATGTATCAACAAGCTGGCGGAGCAGAGGGTGCTAATCCGAATGCTGGAGCTGGAGGAACTGGAGCAGGTACTTCAGATGAGGAAGTGACAGATGTAGACTTCGAAGAAGTATAATAAATTTTGATTAATTGATAAACCCGGACCTTCGAAAGAAGAGTCTGGGTTTTTTTATTTTTAATCTTTCGCCATCTTTGCAATTCACATGGAAATTCAACAACTCAAAGAGATTTTTGCCAAATCACCTATCGTAAAAGAATTGGGTGACAAATTAAATGAGGCTGATGCAAAATTAGCTGCTAAAGGTTTGATTGGTTCTGCGGAGACTTTAGTAGCTTATGCAGTGACTTTCAATCATCCTGGGAATTATCTTTTTGTGCTAAATGATAAGGAAGAAGCAGCTTACTTCTTCAATAATCTTGAAAGTTTAATTGAGGGTGAGAAGGGAACGACCTTACTGTTTTATCCAGCAAGTTACCGCAGACCATACCAGATCGAGGAAGTGGATAATGCAAATGTGATTCAGCGGACAGAAGTCTTAAGTACGATTCGTAAGAGAAGAAAGAACACCATCATTGTTACTTTTCCTGAGGCGATCGTTGAGAATGTAGTAACTCGAAAGAACTTAGAAAAGAACACGTTGGAGATCGAATTGGGAAAATCCTATTCCATTGATTTCATCAATGAATTATTGATAGAATATGAATTCGAAAAAGTGGATTATGTCTATCATCCTGGGCAATTTGCAGTGCGTGGAGGAATCGTGGATATTTACTCGTTCGCTAATGATATGCCATACCGTGTGGAGTTCTTTGGTGATGAGGTAGAGAGTATTCGTGAATTCAATCCGCAGGATCAGTTATCGATAAAAACCGTTAAGAAGTTCAATGTGGTTCCTAATGTGACCCAAAGTCTGATTCAGGAATCCAGAGAATCATTTCTCAACTATATACCAGAAGACACCAAGATCTGGATCAAAGATTTTGAATGGGCCAAGTCCAAGATTGACAAAGGATATGAAAAAGCGCAGTACGCTTTTGATAAACTGGATTCAGAGATCAAAAGACTTACCCCTGCGCAGTTATACTTAGCACCTGTCGATTTTGAAAATCAACTCTTGAGACATAGAATGGTGGAGTTTGGACAACGTTTTCATGTTCCAAATGCATTGGAAGTTACTTTTGATCAGAGTCCTCAACCGCCTTTCAATAAGAATTTTGACCTGCTGATTGATGATCTGAACAAAAAATCGAAGGCGGATTATGAGAATATCATTTGTAGTAACAGTGAAAGTCAGCTGAAGCGATTGCAAACCATTTTTGATGACATCGGTAAGGAAGTAAAGTATACACCGATGCTGATCAATCTCCATGAAGGATTTGTTGATAAGGACCTCCAATTAGCTTGCTATACAGATCATCAGATCTTTGAAAGATATCATAAGTTCAAACTGAAAGAAGGGTATAAGAAATCCGAACAAGCCTTTACTCTTAAAGAGATCTACAATCTTCAAAAAGGAGATTTTGTAGTTCACATTGATCATGGTGTAGGACAATTTTCAGGACTGGAGAAGATCGATGCGAATGGAAAAATGCAAGAGGCGGTTAGATTAGAGTACAAAGGCGGTGATATTCTATATGTAAGTATTCACTCCTTGCATCGTATCAGCAAGTTTACAGGCAAGGAAGGGACTAAACCCACGCTGAACAAACTAGGATCACCTTCTTGGAGTGCGGCTAAAACAAAAGCAAAGAAACAGATCAAAGAAGTGGCTTTTGATTTGATCCAGTTATACGCTAAGCGAAAAGCCAGTAAAGGATTCGCATTTTCTCCGGATAATTATTTGCAAAACGAATTAGAGGCTTCCTTCATTTATGAAGATACACCAGATCAGATGGTGGCTACCGCCAAAGTAAAAGAAGAAATGGAAAAAGATTCTCCTATGGATCTTTTGATCTGTGGCGATGTAGGATTTGGTAAAACAGAAGTAGCGATCAGGGCTGCATTTAAAGCTGTTCTAGACGGAAAACAAGTGGCTGTTCTGGTACCTACTACGGTATTAGCTTTTCAGCACTTCCAAACTTTTTCAGAGCGTTTTAGAGACTTTCCTGTTTCTGTAGATTATGTCAATCGATTCAAATCGACCAAGAAGAATAACGAGACGCTAAAAAGATTGAAGGAAGGAAAATTGGATGTTATAATTGGCACTCATCGATTGACAAGCAAAGGAGTTGATTTTAAAGATCTTGGGTTGTTGATCATTGATGAGGAGCAAAAATTTGGGGTAGGAGTAAAAGATAAGCTGAAGACACTAAAGGAAAATGTAGACACGTTGACCTTAACGGCTACGCCAATTCCAAGAACACTGCAATTCAGTTTGATGAATGCGCGTGATCTGACGGTGATCCAAACCCCTCCTCCGAATAGATACCCGATTGATACCATTATCCAATCCTATAGTGAGGAAACCATTCGAGATGCGATCAATTATGAAGTGCAGCGCGGTGGACAAGTTTATTTTGTCAATAATCGAGTGCAGAATATTCAGGAAGTAGCGGGAATGATCCAACGAATTTGTCCAGATGTGCGGGTGGCAGTTGGTCATGGACAATTGGAAGGAAATAAACTCGAAGCGATCATCATGGACTTTATGGAAGGTATGTATGATGTTTTGGTAGCCACTACGATAATTGAAGCGGGTATTGATGTGGGGAATGCAAATACCATGATCATCAACAATGCACATCAATTTGGACTGAGTGATCTGCACCAATTAAGAGGAAGAGTAGGAAGAAGCAACAAAAAAGCATTCGCTTATTTATTTACCCCACCAAAGCATCATTTAACCGAAGAAGCACGAAAACGATTGAACGCGATCGCTCAATTCTCGGATTTAGGAAGCGGATTTAATATAGCCATGCGTGATCTGGATATTAGAGGAGCAGGAGATTTGTTGGGAGGAAACCAGAGTGGATTTATCTCAGAGATTGGGTTTGATACTTATCAGAAAATTCTGGATGAAGCCATTCAAGAGTTGAAGGAAACTGAATTCAAAGATCTCTTCAAGGAAGAACTCGCCAACAGACCTTTTGTAGCAGATTGCAATTTGGAAACAGATCTTAACTTGGTCATTCCGGATGATTATGTGAATGAAGTGGCGGAAAGATTAAGTCTTTACACCGAATTGGATAGTTGCGAGAATCGAGAGGACATCGAAAAATATAAAAAGAAACTGAAAGACCGATTCGGAGATATCCCGAAACGTACGGAAGAGCTTATTAAAGCAGTTCAATTGAGATGGCTCGCAAAGGAGATTGGGTTTGAAAAGTTGGTTCTTAAGAGGAATACTCTCATTGGAACATTCATTTCGGATCAGAAATCTCCCTACTACGAATCTTCAAAATTCACGAGAGTTTTGGAATATATCAAATACAATCATCATAAGGCCGATATGGCTGAGAAGAATGAAAAATTGAGAATGCGTTTTGATGAGGTAAAGAGTGTAAGCCAAGCTCTTTCGCTTTTGGAAGAAATTGTTGTTATTCCTCAGCAATAATTTCAGTATCATTTCGTATTATTGAAGAGGTGAATAGAAGTTATTTAATCATATTTATCAGCGTGTTATTGGTGTCTTGTGGAATCCAGAAGAGACATTATAACAAAGGCTTTTATTTTTCTCATTCGTCCAATTCGCATGGAAGCAAGGCCATCGCAGATAGCGATAAAAGTCTAGAAATATTTTCTTCGAGCAGTGAAAAGCATCCAGATGAAATTGATGTAGTCTCGAATGAGGATTATAGCTTAACTCCTGATTTTGGAGATACAAATAAATGTGACAAGATCCTTTTCAGAGACGCTGATGAAGTGGAATGTATAGTAAAGGAAGTTTCTAATAACGAGATCAAATACAAGAAATGTGGATTTGAGGATGGCCCCCTTTATACCGTAGAATCAAACAGTGTATCTGCTATACTTTATCGAAATGGTACTAAAGAATTTTATGGTAATTATGTAAAGCCTGAGAAGACGAAAAATAGTGAAGAGTCGGATGATTACATAAATGGGTATACCACCTGGGCAAGTGATCCTAGGGATATTGAGATATTTTCTGTTCTTAGTCTTATTTTTTCAACCATTTATTTTATTCCTGGACTTTCGATCGTTTTCGGACTAATTGGATTAAGGATGTTCAAGAAAGAACCAGGTAGGTATAAAGGTAAGGGTTTTGCATATGCGGGAATTATCATGGGGAGTTTAGCTCTGCTCTTGTTGATTTTGATATTTATTATTTGATGATCAGTTTCTTGCGGAATGTCTATTTTATCTAGTTTTGTATCATGATATTCGAATTCAATGGTTTAAAGCCTGTCATCCATGAATCAGCTTTCATTCATCCACAGGCAAATGTTACAGGTAATGTCTTCATAGGTAAGGATGTTTATATAGGTCCCTTCTGCACTTTGAGAGGTGACTGGGGAAAGATAGTCATTGAAGACGGTTGTAATGTGCAGGAAAGTTGCACTGTTCATATGTTTCCGGGTACTACAGTAACTCTGAAAAAGGGAGCGCATATTGGTCATGGGGCAATAGTTCATGGTGGAACAATTGGTGAGAACTGCTTGGTTGGCATGAATGCGGTCATTATGGATGATGTAGTTATCGGAAAAGAATGTATCATCGGGGCGCTTTGTTTTGTGCCTAGCAAGATGATTATTCCTGATCGTAAAATTGTAGTCGGTAATCCTGCTAAGATTGTGAAAGATGTTAGTGATGATATGATCAATTGGAAGACTGCGGGGACTGCACTTTATCAGCAATTACCTGGGGATTGTAAACAAACATTAAAGGAGTGTGAGCCACTGCGTGAAGCAGAAAAGGATCGACCTTTGCAGGAAGTATCACTGAAAATATGGAAAGACACCGAGACAAAATAACGTTATTCTTGCTTCAGAAACGAGTCATTCTTTAGATAAATTAATAATTGGTCTACAGTCACTTAAAGAACAGTTAACCTGAGTTTATTTACTTTCAACAAATGACCAAAAAAAACTTACTAATTTCGCAATAGAAAATTCAACAAAATGAAAATAGGTTTAGATATTTATGGTGGTGATTTTGCTCCCGATGTTACAATTGAAGGTGCAATTAAAGCTCTTGAAGGCCTAGAGGAAGGTGATCGAATCGTATTAATTGGTGATGAAAACAAGGCAAAGACCAGAATAGAGTCATTCGGTGGAAATATCACTGATTTTGACTTTATCCATGCGCCAGATATGATAGAGATGGATGCACATCCGGTAAAAGCATTGAAACAAAAACCTTACAGTAGTATTTCAGTTGGATTTCACTATCTGGCTAATGGAGGAATTGATGCCTTTTCAAGTGCTGGTAACTCAGGAGCAATGATGGTAGGTGCAATGTATTCTGTAAAGGCAATAAATGGTGTTTATCGTCCATGTATCACTTCTGTTATGCCAAGAGAAGATGGAGGAGTTGGGATTATTTTGGATGTTGGAGTGATTGCAGATTGCAAGCCAGATGTCTTATATCAATTTGGAATTTTAGGTAGTTTGTACGCTGAATATGTATATGGAATTAAGAATCCTAAAGTTGGGTTATTGAATATAGGAGAAGAGGAAGAAAAAGGAAACTTATTAACACAGGCTACCTACAAGATGATGAAGGATACTACTGACTTTAATTTCGTTGGAAATGTAGAGGGTCGAGACATTATGGACTCTACCGCTGATGTTATTGTTTGTGACGGATTTACGGGGAATGTGGTTTTAAAGGAGGCCGAGGCATTTTACAAAATGATGGCAAAGAGAGGTTTGTTAGATGATTATTTCAGAAGGTTCAATTATGAACTTTATGGAGGGACTCCGATTTTAGGAGTAAATGGAAATGTGTTGATAGGTCATGGTATATCTTCTGCAACCGCTATTAAAAATATGTTACTTTTGAGCCGTGATGTCGCGAAAGCGAAATTGCCGGAAAGAATAAAAAACGCATTTAAATGACAAAAGTAAGAGCGGCTATTACGGCTGTACATGGTACAGTTCCGGAAAAAAAGTTGACCAATTTTGATCTAGAGAAACTGGTAGAAACCAACGATGAGTGGATCACTTCCAGAACGGGAATAAAGGAAAGAAGAATGGTTGCTGAAGGGCAAGCGTTTTCTGATTTTGGAGCAGAGATCGTTAAGACGATCTGCGAGAAGAGAGGGATTAACCCTTTGGAGATAGATATGGTGATTGTGGGAACGATTACTGGTGATTACGTGTTTCCAAGTACTTCAAATGTGATCTGTGATAAAGCAGGGGCAAAAAATGCCTGGGGTTATGACATCAGTGCTGCTTGTTCTGGATTCATATTTTCACTCACTACGGGACAGCAGTTCATAGAAACTGGTTTTGCCAAAAAGGTAATTGTTATTGGTGGTGATGTTATGTCAAGTATTATCAATTATCAAGATAGAGCAACCTGTATCATTTTTGGAGATGGTTTTGGAGGTGTATTATTGGAGCCTTCTACGGATGGGGATGGAATTCAGGATGCGATAATGAGAGCTGATGGTAGTGGAAGAGAATTCTTGATACAGAAAGTTGGAGGATCAGTTGCACCAATCAATGCAGATAATTTGAATTCACCAGACAGATACGTATTTCAGGAAGGAAGAACTGTATTTAAGCATGCTGTAACGAATATGGCAGGTGTTTCTGCAGAGATCATGGAAAGAAATAATCTTGTGGGAGATGATATTGATTGGTTAGTCCCACATCAAGCCAATTTAAGGATCATTGATGCTACAGCAGATCGAATGGGAATTGGATCTGAAAAGGTAATGGTTAATATCGAAAAATTTGGAAATACTACTGCAGGAACAATTCCGTTGTGCCTTTGGGAGTGGGAAAACAAATTGAAAAAAGGAGACAATGTTGTTCTTTCTGCATTTGGTGGTGGATTTACCTGGGGTGCCATCTATTTGAAGTGGGCATACGACTCGAATTAAGTCTCATTCAATTGTCAAAAAACTATAATTTGTAACCGTGTTAGGCGAATAATGCCTAATTTCGTTTTAATAATTTGATAAATAAAAACACACATACGCTATGAAGCTTACAGAAATTCAAGAACTCATAAAATTCGTTGCTAAATCAGGAGTAAGCGAAGTGGAGTTAGAGCAGAAAGATTTCAAAATTTCTATTATTGCAAATCCTAAACCTAAGGCAGGCGAGCAAGTTGTGATTCAGCAAGCTGCACCTCAACAGTATCAGGCCGTAGTTCCTGCTGCTGCACCTGTGGCTGCGCCAGCTCCAGTAGCTGCTGCACCTGCTGCACCGAAGGCAGAAACTGCTGCAGATGATGATTCAAAATATGTGACTATAAAAGCTCAGATGATCGGAACTTTCTATAGAAAGCCAACCCCAGATGCTCCTGCATTTGTTGAGGTTGGAGATACGATCAAGGAAGGACAGGAAATCTGTATAATAGAAGCCATGAAGCTTTACAATAAGATCGAATCTGAGATCTCAGGTAAGATCGTAAAAGTATTGGTAGATGATGCTTCACCTGTAGAGTTTGATCAGCCATTGTTCTTGGTAGATCCTTCTTAATCTGAATTTTAAATAGCACAATTATGGCTAAAAGAGCAAGAAAAGAAGATTTTATGTTCAAAAAAGTTCTCATTGCGAACCGAGGTGAAATTGCCTTGCGTGTAATTAGAACTTGTAAAGAAATGGGCATAAAGACCGTTGCTGTATACAGTACGGCAGATAAAGATAGTTTGCACGTTAGATTTGCTGATGAAGCAGTTTGTATTGGACCTCCTGCAAGTAAGGATTCTTATTTGAAGATTGCGAATATTATGGCTGCTGCAGAAATCACGAATGCTGATGCGATTCATCCAGGTTATGGATTTCTTTCTGAAAACGCTAATTTCTCTAGAATTTGTCAGGAGAACGGTATCAAGTTTATTGGTGCTTTGCCGGAACAGATCGAAGGAATGGGAGATAAAGCAACTGCGAAGTCAACTATGATCAAAGCAAAGGTGCCAACCGTACCTGGTTCAGATGGCTTGTTGAAGGATTTGGAACAAGGATTGAAAATTGCTAATAAAATTGGATATCCTGTGATGCTGAAAGCTACCGCTGGTGGTGGAGGAAGAGGAATGAGAGTTTGTTTTGATGACAAACAATTCGAAGAGGGATGGCATAGCGCAAGACAGGAAGCTGGAGCAGCATTTGGAAATGATGGTATGTACTTAGAGAAATTCGTAGAAGAGCCTCGACATATTGAAATCCAGATCGCAGCAGATCAATACGGAAACGTTTGTCACCTTTCTGAGAGAGATTGTTCGATCCAGAGAAGACACCAGAAATTGGTGGAAGAAGTTCCTTCTCCATTCATGACGGATAAACTGAGACAAGATATGGGTGAAGCGGCTAAAAAAGCGGCTTTGGCTGTAAATTACGAGGGAGTTGGAACAGTTGAGTTCTTGGTAGATAAGAATAGAAATTTCTATTTCATGGAGATGAACACCAGAATTCAGGTGGAACACACCATTACAGAAGAGGTGATCAACTATGACTTGATTAAAGAGCAAATAAAGATCGCTGCAGGTCATAAGATCTCTGGAGCGGATTATTATCCTAAAATGCACTCGATTCAGTGTAGAATCAATGCAGAAGATCCATTTAATGGGTTTAGACCTTCTCCAGGCAAGATCACGGATTACCATAAGCCGGGTGGGCATGGTGTAAGAATTGATACACATGCATATGCTGGGTATGTAATTCCTCCTCATTATGATTCAATGATCTCAAAGTTGATTGTGGTTGCTCAAACAAGAGAAGAAGCGATCAAGAAAATGAGAAGAGCTTTGGATGAGTACATTATTGAAGGAGTAAAAACAACGATTCCATTTCATCAGCAATTAATGCAAAATGAAGATTTCTGTAAAGGAAACTTTACAACAAAATTCATGGAAACGTTTGAGCTGAAAGAACCTTAAATAGAGTTGAATTTTATAAAAAAAGCCTGCAGTTTTATTACTGTGGGCTTTTTTTGTCCCGTACTTTATGTTTGGATAACAGCAATAATATTCTAGCAATAAATTTTTATATTAAGTTAATGCTGTTTTTTCCAAATTAAATTTTAATTTAGGACAACCCAATGTAACTACCATGCAGACTATTTTCGCACCTACGCACCTACGCACCTACGCACCTACGCACCTACGCACCTACGAGTAGGATTTTCTCTTTTATTTTTCTCATTGCACCCACCTAGTCCCGTTGTGGACGAGTGAATTTACAACCTGTTTATGCGATTGCAGGGTTTATCGTGCGAGCAACTTTTTGGCTAATTTTGAGTTCATAAAAAGAGCAAGAAACAAATTATTTAACTAACCTGATAAATTGAAAAGCACCCAATTTTCACATGTTATTAGTAATCAATAGGTACTGATGACATTTGGAAAGTTCCTTATTTAATCATGAGAATCAGTACTCAAATGATTGCCTTTAATTTCTTGAGAAAATACTTATATGATTTTGTAACTTCAGTAGCACAAAATCAAGCAACTATGAAACAACTAACTAAAATACTATTCCTCATTGTAAATTGTACATTACTCATTAATAATGGGATGGGGCAAAACCTTGTGCCTAATCCGAGTTTTGAGGATACGGTAAGTTGCCCAACAAGTGATAATCAGTTATACAATTGTGTGGGTTGGGATGCATACAGTTCTCCAGATTATTTTAGTACCTGTTCAAGTTCTCCAGATGTAGCAGTTCCAAACAATTGGGGAGGATTCCAACAACCAGCAACGGGTGATTCTTACGTGGCAATAGGCGTTTTTGGAGACACCTCTTTTTTTTATAGCTGTGATTCAAGTAGTTGTAATTCTCACGAATTCGTGGGGAGATTCCTATCAACCCCATTAGCAATTGGAGTTAAGTATTACGTTTCTTTTAGGACAAGTTTGAGCATTAGCAATTCATTATCTGTGAATTGTGCTGCTGACAAGCTAGGCGTGAAATTTACGAATGGTCAACCTTCGTTTGGGGTTCCTTCTCCTACATTAATAAGTAATTCAGCTCATATATACTCTTCAACATTACTTACAGATAGCAGTGGTTGGTCAATGGTACATGGAACCTTTATTGCAGATTCTACTTATAACTATATTATTCTTGGAAACTTTTTTGACGATTCAAATACAACTACCCAAATTATGGATGGGAACACCTATTGTAACTCATATTATTTTATTGATGATGTATGTGTATCAACGGATTCGCTCACTTGTGTAAATTCTGTTGGAATTAATGATACTCCTTTTAATCAAAGTGGCTTTAATGTTTATCCTAATCCAGCAACAAATCAAATTACCATTGAAAATCTCCAATTAGGAGATGCCTATGAAATCCAAATCTATAATTCATTAGGGCAGTTATTATACAGCGATAGTGAGGTGCATACAATAAACAAAGAAATTGATATAAACACTTTTAGCAATGGGCTTTTGCTAATTAATATAAAGTCTGAAAATCGGAACTTCTTTTACAAACTCTTAAAAAAATAAACTATGAAAACACCCAACTTTAAAGTTTTAACAACCGTGGCGGGTTGTCTTTTAGCTGCTACATCCTTTTCTCAAAATTGGAGACTTGGTGGTAATGGAACTTTTCCACCGCCAAATGCCGTAAATGCAACGAACAATATACTTGGGACAGATAACACCGCAAACTTCCCTCTGCGTATCCAAACCAACGGTACTCAACGCGTACTAATTGATAATGGTGGAGTAGGAGTAAACACAGGAAGAGTTGTATTCGGAAATGACTTGCCCAATAATTTTACACCTCAAGCTCGTTTACATCTCCATCAGACCGGAGGAGTTGTAGCAACAAGGTTTACCAATGATAATACAGGTTTTACGGCAAATGATGGATTGGCAATTGGAATTCTATAAAAAAACTTATATGATTTTGTACCTTTAGTAGCATAGAATCAGGCAACTATGAAACGACTAACTAAAATACTATTACTCATTGTAAATTGTATATTACTCATTAATAATGGGTGGGGGCAAAATTTAGTCCCAAATCCTTCGTTTGAAGTTTACAGTAATTGCCCTAGCGGTGGTGGTCAAGTTTTTTATGCGACTGGTTGGACAAATTATAGTAACCAGTCTCCCGATTATTTCCATACCTGTGCAACTGACAATCTTCTTTCTGTTCCTAATAACTGGGGAGGTTATCAAATGCCATCAAGTGGAAATGCTTATTGTGCATTAAGTACTTTCTATTCCGTAACACCTAATGAAAGAGAGGTAATCG
This sequence comes from Flavobacteriales bacterium, assembly GCA_020635565.1. GTDB lineage: Bacteria > Bacteroidota > Bacteroidia > Flavobacteriales_D > Parvicellaceae > Parvicella. The sequence continues at coordinate 589,964 of JACJZN010000007.1, forward strand.
GGTGCCAATTAGTCAACAACTTAGTAATTGGTACTAAGTACTATGTTTCTTTTAAAACCAATCTTAGTATTGATGAAGTTGCAGCATCAAATTATGCAACAAATAACTTAGGGGTTCATTTTTCTTCTATTTCCTATTCGACATCAAACCCGCATCCTGTAAACAATGTGGCTCACGTTTGGACAGATAATGTGATTACAGACACGACTGGTTGGACTACCATTTTTGGTTCTTTTGTTGCGGATTCAGCATACAAATATCTTGCAATTGGTAACTTCTTTGATGATGCCAATACTGATACGCTAAAAGCTACAACAGACACATCAACTTTTAAGTTTGGATACTATTATGTGGATGATGTTTGTGTTTCAACCGATTCAATGTACACGGCAAACTTTTTATACACAGGTATTGAAGAATCACAGGAAATAGATGTTTTTAATCTATATCCAAACCCATTAATAAATCAACTTAATATTAAAAATAACTCCAATGCTCCTTATGATATAACTATTCATGATGCTATTGGACAACTTCTTTATCAAGAATTTGATATAAATGCTAATCATAAACAAATAGACCTTTCTACCTATTCCAAAGGCTTGTTGTTGGTTAGCATAAAATCAAATAATCAAATAATCCATCACAAACTCTTAAAACATTAGCTTATGAAAACAAGAAAACTTCTCGGTTTGGTTGCTTTAACAACCTTAACATCCGCGACTTACGCCCAAGATTGGAAGCTTGGAGGAAACACGAATTTCGGACCTCCAGCAATTTCTGGATTAGTCTCTAATAGCAACTATTTAGGTTCGTTGCAGAACACTCCAATTGTATTCGGCACCAACGGTACGCAACGCGTATTAATTGATAATGGTGGAGTAGGAGTAAACACAGGAAGAGTTGTATTCGGAAATGACTTGCCCAATAATTTTACACCTCAAGCCCGTTTACATCTCCATCAGACCGGAGGAGTTGTAGCAACAAGGTTTACCAATGATAATACAGGTTTTACGGCAAATGATGGATTGGCAATTGGAATTCTATAAAAAAACTTTTATGATTTTGTACCTTTAGTAGCATAGAATCAAGCAACTATGAAACAACTAACTAAAATATTATTTACTCTGTTAATGCTATTTGTAGTAGATGGGTGGGGGCAAAATCTGGTTCCAAATCCAAGTTTTGAGGATTATTCTCTATGTCCAGATAACTGGGACCAGTTTGACAGAGTTAATAATTGGTCAACCTACAAACAAACTCCAGACTATTACAATAGTTGTGATAATACAAATATGCATAGTACCCCAAGCAATTTAATGGGTTACCAACAACCACATTCGGGCAATGCATATGCTGGTTTAATATTTTATGAGAAAGGCGGAGAAAGTCTTAACGAGATGATAGGTGCACAACTTAGTCTGCCACTTGTTATTGGAACAAAGTATTATGTATCATTAAAAGTTATTCTAAAATATAATAATTCGTTTGGTATTTGTTGTGGACAAGATATGATTGGAGCAAAATTTTCCAATCAACCATATACGGTAATGAATCCACCCCAATCCGATAATTCACCACACATTTATTCTACTCAAGTAATATCAGATACTACGAATTGGGTTGAAGTTTTTGGCTCTTTTACGGCAGACTCAGCTTATACTCACATCTCTATTGGTAATTATTTTAGTAATACTAATGTCACTATTAATGATATTATTCCCTCTAATTTTTCAAGTTACTACTACGTTGATGATGTTTGTGTTTCAACCGATTCATCTTACGCAACAAACTACGTTTATACGGGTGTTGATTCCAATCCATTAGAGGAAGTAATAAGTATTTATCCTAACCCAGCTAATGATTTTATTAAAATAGAAAATCATAATTCAACTAACCCCATTAGTATTAAGTTATACAATTCTCTGGGACAACTGCTATTAACCATTGACGAAGAACACAACCCTACAACAACTATTGATATATCTGATTACTGCACAAACCTAATCTATATTGTAGTTACATCAAACAACAAATCATTTACCCAAAAACTCTTAAAATTATGAATATGAAAACAACAAAACTTCTCGGCATAGTTTCATGCTCTTTATTATCGCTCTCAGCCTATTCACAAGATTGGCAATTGGGAGGTAATAATAATTTACCAGCATTGAACAACCCAGCGAATCAGACAATAGGTACTAATGTTAACCGTCCTTTGAGATTTGAAACCAACGGTACACAACGCGTATTAATTGATAATGGTGGAGTAGGAGTAAACACAGGAAGAGTTGTATTCGGAAATGATTTGCCCAATAATTTTACACCTCAAGCTCGTTTACATCTCCATCAGACCGGAGGAGTTGTAGCAACAAGGTTTACCAATGATAATACAGGTTTTACTGCAAATGATGGATTGGCAATTGGAATTTCTCCTATCGGAGATGCATTTTTTATCAACAACGAACCAGACCAAAATTTTTCGTGGTACAATCAAGGAGGAGGTGCGCCTGGTACTTTATTGGGCCGTATGCGCTTGTTTGATGGTGGAGTGGGACAGAATACAGGTCGTCTTGGATTAGGTAATGACTTACCGCTCAATTTTGTCGCTGAAGATCGGTTAACGCTATTTGAACAAACCACAGATAGTATCAATGCCATTAGATTTCAAAATACAAACACAGGAGTTACAGGAGTGGATGGTTTCCAGATTGGGGTGAATAATAGTTCAATGAATGTTTACCAAAGACAATATGAAGAAAGACCTGTAATTTGGGAACAGCCTGTCGATCGATATGGAGGGAATATGCATGAAGTAATGAGGTTACAAAATAACCAGGCAGGTTTCATGTCAAGTTCATCAACAGATGGATATCTTGGACTCAATGAACCAAATCCTATGTTTCACATTGATGTGAAAACAAGAGGCCTTCTTCAAGAGGGGGAAATGTTTATTTCATGTCGTCCAGCAGATGTTAGTAACAGTAGAATGGGAATGGCAAATGCGTCTTCAACTCCCTTTACATTTGCTCCTACTCTTTTTGGTAATCTAGATGCAGGACAATCAGGGACAGCTCTTCGAACTTTAGCTGTTATAAGTTCTCCACAAGATGTAAATACAGCAATAAATCCAGTGCAGCGATTTATTGTTGGGAAAGATTGGCATTATAATCAAAGTTCAACTGATAACCTTAATGAAGTGCAAAATAGGAATGCATTTTCTTGGCAAAATGCAAGTAATGTAAAAATGTTGATGAATGCTAATGGAAGACTTAAGCTTGAAAGTGGATTAAGTCTAGTTACTCCTCTGACAAATCGATTTGTCATTACATCAGATGTTATTGACCCAGGTGCAGGAAATGTAAACTCAGTGGGAGGTAGTAGTGGTCTGCAGTTTACAAACCTAAGGTCAACAACTCCAGCGTTATCAAATCCTGGATCAGGGGTTTTGTCTGTTGATGCTTCTGGAAATGTAATTTATGTTGAAGGGGGAAGCAGTAATGTCGGAGACTATTGTTCTAATTCACCTGTTGCTCCAATTGCGGATGATTATTTAATAGAATTGGATGATTATTCATACAATTTTGTTTCTCAAAGTGCTGGAAGAATAAACATAGGACAGGTTTTCTGTGGTCTGAATGCCGATTCAAGGGTTTATGTCAGAAATAATAATTCTTTCCAGACAGGAATTAGAAGTGAATCCCTTCAATCAGGAGGAATTGGAGGATGGTTTGAAGGCGAAAAGTATGGGGTATATGTTTCCGCACCAACTAGCATCCCTTCTCTTCCTTCCCCTCCAAATACTGCAGCATTATACGCAAACGGAGATGTGGTAATAACGGGAACTCCCTTTCTATTTAATGGCGCGCAACCTGTTTCTGATTCAACGTTTAAAACGAATGTTGTTTCATTGGGGAGTGGGGTAATGAACATAATTGAACAATTAAATCCTGTTTCATTTTCTTTTACTTCAAATACTTTTGACGATCGTGTTCATTTTGATCAAAATTTACAATATGGATTCATAGCACAAGAAGTAGAAACAATACTGCCTGAGTTGATTAAAGAAGGACATCTTGCTGAGAAAAGAGATAGTACAGGTAGTGTTGTAGCATCTGAAATGAATTTTAAGAGTATGAACTATAATGCTTTAATAGCAATCCTGACTAAAGGAGTTCAAGAACATCAGGATGTAATTGAAGAACAAAATTCAATCATAGAGATTTTAGATGCTACAGTATCAATTCAGGATTCACTCATCAATGATTTGAATGAACGATTATCTAGCTTGGAAAGCTGCCTAAGCAATATCCTCCCAGAGTTATGCCAGGTAAACAGCACAGCAATTGTGCAAAATGATGAGCAAACACAAGAGGCTATTGTGAATCAATTGGAAGTTATTTTAAAGGATGAAAAGAGCATTGTTTTAGAACAAAACGTACCAAATCCTTTTGCAGAACAAACAGTAATCAACTATTATATCCCAAGTACGGTTCAAAAAGCTCAAATTCATTTCTACAATTTAGAAGGTCAATTGATCAACACGGTGGACGTGAATGAGTTTGGAAACGGACAATTAAAAGTGTTTGGAAGTGATCTAAGTTCTGGGGTTTACTCTTATACATTAGTTGCAGATGGCAAAATCATTGCAACCAAGAAAATGGTTAAGACGAATTAATTTAGAAATTTCTTTGTTATAAAAGAAGCCTGCAGTTTTATTACTGTGGGCTTTTTTATTTCTCCCCATTTGATTCTGCCCACATGATGACATGCGGATCATCAGCAAATTGTTCCAGGTCTTTAGTGAACAGAATAACGCCTAGATCTGATAGTACTAAAAATCCTCCACCTCCCAATGTAAGCGTGTAGATCACCGGAACTTGAGGTGATGTACCAAGATATAACCGATGCACTCCAAAAAGTCCTAAAGTAATATCTAAAGTAGCAGCAACCAGTTTAGAGTGATCATCCGATTTTCTGTGTTTGATCTTCATTGTTCTTTTGCCTTCCAATAATTGAATTTTGGGAAACGGCTGTATAGCCGACTTCTGACCAAATAGACTAGTGGTCAATAGGATTGTAAAGAAGATGATGATGTGTTTTTTGAACATAAAAAAACCCAGACACTCCTAATGGAGGTCTGGGCAAATTTAGTGTATTATCTTTCAGATTACTTGTGAGCTTCGTAAAGTTCTGAAACTTTAGCCCAATTGATCACATTAAAGAAGTGACTGATATAATCTGGTCTTCTGTTTTGGTAGTTCAAATAGTATGCATGTTCCCAGACATCCAATCCAAGTACAGGGAAACCTCCACATCCAATTCCGGGCATTAGTGGATTGTCTTGATTTGCAGATGAACAAACATCTACTTTTCCACCTGGGTGAACACAAAGCCATGCCCATCCAGATCCAAATCTTGTAGCAGCAGCTTTAGAGAAAGCTTCTTTGAATGCTTCGAATGATCCGAAAGCAGCATTGATTGCGTCTGCAAGAGCCCCTGTAGGTTCTCCGCCTCCATTAGGAGACATTACTTCCCAGAAAAGACGGTGATTGTAATATCCTCCACCATTATTTCTAACGGCACCGTTATTCATATCTAGACCTTTCAAAATGTCTTCGATTGATTTGCCGGCAAGGTCGGTTCCTTCTATAGCAGCATTTAAGTTGTTCGTATATCCCGCATGATGTTTTCCGTGATGGATTTCCATTGTCTTTGCATCAATATGAGGTTCTAATGCATCAAATGCATAAGGTAAATTTGGTAATTCAAAAGCCATAATTATTTTGATTTTAGTTATTAAAAATATACTTGTAAAGTTAATCACTGAGATTAAAAAAGGAGGCAAAAGCGAACTTAAATTTTTTTTAAGAAAGAGATTTTGCACCTTTGAACAATGCGTTTCAATTGGGAATATATTAAAAAGAAATTTTCCTGGTCTGGACTAAGTCTCCTGATCATTGCTGTTGCTTTGATTTGGTCCATGTTTAATATCAAGCTTTGGAAAGTTGGTGAGAAATGTACTAGAGCTGTGATCAATCAGGATGTCAGTAATTATTATGCCTATTTACCAGCGGCATTTATCTATAAAGATCTGTCTTTCCAATTTGCGGTAAAAGATGCGCAGAAATTTGGAGCTGACTGTATGATATGGCCCGTACCTGTTGAGGATAAGGAGGATGCTTATGTAATCAAAATGTCCATGGGCTTGTCGTATATGTACCTCCCATTCTTTTTGATGGCCCACGGTTATGCATATTACCTGTCAGATTATCCTGCTGATGGATTTTCTCGACCGTATGAGTTCTTCTTGGTGCTGTCTTCTGTTTTTTATCTTATCCTCGGATTTTATTTTCTTCGAACAATGTTGTTGAAGTATTTTAAGGATGGAGTGGTTGCTGCTGTTTTGCTGATTACTCTCTTTGGAACAAACCTGTATTATTACGGTTCTACTGAACCGGCAATGTCTCACGCATACTCATTTACATTGTATGTTCTATTTGCGTACTTCAGCATTTTGTGGATCGAAAAAGGATCGTGGAAATTTTCATTGGGTATTGGTTTGATCGGTGGATTGATTGTTCTGATCAGACCAGTAAATATTCTTGTTTTTGTTTTTCCGCTGTTGTTTGATGTGAAAAGTCTAGAAGATTTAAAAGAACGCTTCAAATTTGCATTTTCGAATTATATTCATCTGCTTATCATCGCCTTGAGTGGGTTTATTATTTTATTTCCGCAATTGCTATTTTGGAAGATTAACTCGGGGCATTGGGTATACTATTCCTATTCGGATGAACATTTTTTCTTCAATAATCCACATATTTTAGACGGGTTATTTAGTTACCGTAAAGGGTGGTTAGTGTACACTCCGATAATGATCTTCGCATTAATCGGAGTTTTAATTTCTTATTTTAAAAGCAGAAAATTCTTTTGGCCTTTGTTTATCTTTTTACCAATACATTTCTATGTGATTTTTAGTTGGTGGTGTTGGTGGTATGGTGGTAGTTTTGGCTCAAGACCAATGATAGAGACGTATGCTTTTTTAGCATTTCCACTAGCAGTATTCATTTCATATATTTCCAAGCATTGGGCTGGTATCGTTAGTTTTTCATTAGTTGCGATATTACTTACAGGATTGAATTTATTCCAGACGGCTCGATATCGATACGGTTCGATTCACTATCACGGTATGACGAAGGAATCTTACTGGATCAACTTTTGGGATCGTGACCCTGTGCCGGGATATTGGGAGAGCATTAAGGAACCGGATTATGATAAAGCTAAGAAAGGAATTGACACCTAGGAGATCTTTGCTTTAATTTCATTAAGAACGGTAGCAACAGCAGGACAGATCTCTGCGTTCTTCAAGGTAAGATTTAGAATTTTCTTTTGATTTCGCATGTCTGTATGGGGGTATTCTGCACAAGCTTTGGGTCTTACCTCATAAATGCTGCAATAATTGTCGTTCCCCAGAAATGTGCAAGGTGTAGATTGTAGTACATAATCATTTTCCTCGTCAATTCTTAGATATTGTTCAATAAACTCTCCAGGTTTCATTCTTAGGTTCTTGGAAATGCGCTCAATATCTTTCTGGGTGAATAATGGGCCTGTAGTCTTGCAACAATTGGCACATTGTAGACAGTCAATGCAACTAAAAGCACTTTCATCCGTTTCATGAAAAAGACGATCCAAAGGACCATCCTTCATTGTTTTCAATTTTTGCGTCAGTTTTTTGTTGACTGCTCGATTTGTTTTGGCTTCTTCAATTAGTTGCTTGTATTCCTCTTTCATTTTAGAAATCAATACGATAATAGAAGATAGGAAGGAATCCTAATTGGTAGTTCTGTCTGATCGGGTTAGCAGAAGGATCTCCAGGAACTGGTGCGTAGGACAAACTAAGAATGTTCTTCGTGTTCAAAACATTTACAAGGTCAAGACCGATTTCATGCGTTACCTTTTTGGCATTGGCTTTATACGTCAGTTTTACGTCCGCTCTGAAATAGTTCTTAAATTGATATTCATTGAAGTTGTTATCCAGAAATATTACTTCTCCTTGTAGATTAGAAGCAACAGTATCCACTTCACCGTATCGTTTACCACCAGCGGTAGTTACTTTCATTCCAATTCCGATTGTCTTTCTTTCTTTGATTACGAACTCTTTACCAGCCAGAAAGTTGATAGCAAAATTGCCATTGTAAGAAGTGTTTCGCTCTATTCCATCAGAACCAGTATATCTTGAATTATAAAGAGATCCAGTTAACATGGCGTGCCAATTTCCACTGAAATAACGTTGTAAAGTAATTTCAACCCCGTAGTTGTATCCTGTTCCAGTATTCTGTAGCGTGTCTGGGAACAACCTGGAGAATCCCCCTCCGGCATTCGTGAGTGCAAATGAAGAAGAGTCTGTTTCTACCGGAATAGCACTTAATGTTTGATAGTAAGTCTCGATCTTACCTCCAAGATTTTTGTTGAATTTATGCGTATAACCCAATACAGCGTGATTTGAGTAGGAAAGTCCCATTCCTGTATTATGTGGTTGAGTATTGCCCGGATTCAAATAATAATAAGTATACGCTGGTTGAGCTTGTGAATGTCTTCCCAACCCAAAGCTGAATGAACCTTTTTTAGAAGCGTCCCATTTTAAACCAAGTCTTGGCTCTACTGGCGAAAATCCATTTCCTATTGAAAAATAAAAACTACTTAATCCAGCAGTGAGGACAAGATTATCACTGAACTTATGTTTCCAGCTCACATAAGGTTGAAGCGAGTAATAAGTTCCGGATGAATTCCATCTGTTTCTGTAGGTTTGTAGTTCTGAATTAGTGGTTACACTATCTAAAAAATTATAGGAAGCATAATCCGCTACGTAACCGAATTTTAATACGTCTTTCTTTCCAAATTTTCTGTTGATAGAGGTTGCACTGGAGAATTTCAACGTTTTGAACTCATATGCCATGTATGGTGCAATACCATTGGGAAGAAGCTCGAAAGTACCATCTGAAGCAATCGTCCTGGAAATCGTGTCATGATGAGAATTCTGCTGATCCAGGCTTGCTGTTAAGGTTGATTTCAAATAGGTGTTTTCATTTAATGGATGTGTATAGGTAACCCCGCCCACATACATTTGAGTTCCAAAATATTGATCCTTGGTATTTTCTCCATAAAGATCCACCTCTGAAGTGTCTTTTTGATTGCTGATCAGGATTTCAATGTTACTCTTTCCTCCTAATCCCCAGATCGCAAGATTTCCGCCATTATTTAATGGGAAATTTAATTTAGCAGCAAAATCCTGATATCCTGGAACAGCTGATGTACCAATATTGATTCCCAAGGAACTGAATAAACTTAGTGTGGAATAGCGATACATTGCTAGAAAGGATGATTTATGGTTCTTACTCAAAGGTCCTTCGGCTAACAACTCAGTTCCTAAAAATCCAAATTGTCCTGAAAATTCAAATTTTTCATTGTTTCCAGCCCGAAGTTTTAAATCAAAAACACCGGCTGTGCTGTTTCCATATTCGGCAGGGAAGGCTCCAGTGAAGAAATCACTATTAGCCATGGATTTATTGTTGATAATACTAACTGGTCCTCCGCTTGAACCTGCAATGGAGAAGTGATTGGGATTTGGAATGGTTATTCCTTCTACCCTGTAGATCACTCCCAATGGAGAGTTACCTCTCACTACGATATCATTTCTACTATCATCTGCTCCCTGAACACCTGCAAAGTTGGATGCCATTCTTGCTGGATCTCCTCTACTTCCTGCATATCTGTTTGTTTCCTCCACAGAGAATTGTTGTGCGCTGACCACGGCCATTTCATTGGCAACTTCTTTATTATCAGAGGCCACTACTTTAAATTCATCCATTTGCATGGAAGATTCCTCTATTTCAACATTCACAACAGTTTCTTTTCCGGAATTCACCTCGATAGTGATTACCTGAACATTGTACCCGATGAATGAGAATTTTAATTGTTGTCTTCCAAAAGGAACAGCAGAAATTTTGAAGTTTCCATTTACATCAGTTGCAGCTCCTAGTACTTGGGTTGTATCACTGATTACCAGCACATTTACTCCTGGTAACGGGAATTTGGATTCTGAGTCAACAACTTTACCTTTAACAGTCTGCTGACCAAAGGATGATCCTAAGATCAAAAGTGTGAGAAGGGTTAGTAGATTCTTCATAGTTGATTTGTTTGTGCCAAATTAATAATTCTTGTTAACGTGGTTACAAAGCTAAGGTGAGTTTTGAAGTAGTTGGTAGTCTGTTAATCAGAAATACGTACTTTATATTATGGGGTTTGGTTGTCAAATTTTATTGTGTTTAAATATGGATGATGCGTATATTCCGTACTATAGTGTAGTGAAAATACGTTGTCAATTAGAATGTAATTTGCAGGATCAGTAAATAATTGAATGTCTAGTTTTTTCTTACTGTCAGACCAGTCCCTCCAAAGCCAGGGAGGGTTTGCTCCTTCGCCTTTTGAACCTTTAATAGTTTGGTCATCGTTGAAGAAATTTTCATTATTTCTTTGATGGATCAATTGATTGGAATCGAGAAGATTAATCAATCTGTATTTTTTATCATGGTCGTCCGATTCATTCAAAATGGCTGGAATATAGCGGCAATATGAACGATTGGGCTTATGAAAGGATGGCTCTAGTTTCACGCCATGCCCTCGTGGTTGTTGATATGATACTGGGTGGCCTTGTTCTATGAGGCCGGGTAAATATCGTTCTGAAGAAGAATGAAAAATGGAATCGTCTTCGCAGTAAAAATTCCTTTTGAGGGACAAATGAAAAACGCTGTAACCAATTAGGAGTTTACCCCATTTTGAACTATCTCGTTCCACTACGAATAAAGCTCCTTCCAGATCATTTTCGTGTTGACCAAGGTGAAATAGGTTAAACCTTGTCCAATCCCTGGGATGAAAATATCCGTAGGTTATGAAATAATGAGTTGAAGTGGCGGCAACATAATAGTAGACCGCTGGATCTGAATCATACTTTCGTAAATTTTCCCAATTGTTTGTTGCGATCCAGTCATTGTCAAAATCCATAGTACTTAAAGAGTCACTTTTACCCTTCAAAGAATTCGAGTTAAAAGGGCTGTCAGTTTTACGTATAGATTGATAATGTATGGGAGCCCAATGCTCAGCTAGTTCCTTTTGTTGTTCAAAAGATAATTCCTGAGCGTTTGAACTAAGGATGAAAAAGCAAGCGCAAGTTATAGCAAGAAGATGTTTCAAAAACGAAGATTTGACTTAAAGATAGATCAATTTTTAAGTAGAATGAGATACTTTTACAAGATATAGAATGTGTATGGAGAAAATTATCACGGCATTATTATTTGTGATCAGTGTGGTTAATTACGGTCAAAATGATCGTAAAGTGGTGATTTTGGATATGACTGATGCTAATTCGGAAACTAATTATTCAAGATACTATGCTGCCGATCAATTAATGAAGGTTACAGGCTTGTCTTATGACTCCACTTCCTTGCTCTCGGAGGCACTTAGTTATCCGATTGTAGTATTAGGAACTAGAATTGTTCAAGATGCATTTAGCACTAATGAAATTCAGCTGATTGAAGATTATGTAAGCAATGGTGGAGTTTTGATCATGTCTAATCTTCGTGATACTAATTTCAAGTTTTTGGCGGGTGTAGATTCTATTATTTCTGACAACGAATTGTATTCAATTACGTGGGATACAGCAAATTATCCTGCTTATTTTGGAATGATCGATGATTCAATGGAAGTAACCATTTCCTTGGGTCGTGAAAGTAGTGGCCCAACATTTTATTCCCGAAGTTTTACAACAACTACAAGTGAAACGTTAGGATATTTTGAAAATGGTAAATCTGCATGTGTTCACAATCAGATCGGCTTAGGACATGTTTATACATTCGGTTCAGATTTTCGTGATCTTATATTTAGACCTAGAATAAATCAGGACATTAACGCGCATCGTGTGTATAGTAATGGATTTGAACCAAGTTCTGATGCGATAGTCATTATTGTGAGAAATATTATTGAAGAACATTTATCAAATGCTGTTTATAAGTACACCGTACCTGGAAACTATTCTTCTGTTATTTGTATTACACATGATATTGATAGTAGGACAGGTATAGATACGATGGCGTCTTTTGTGGATGCTGAAGTTGCTAGAGGTTTTAAGGCACATTATAACGTTACGGTTCGTTATTTGTCGGATGGCTGGATGACCAATTTTTATGTGGGATCACATCAGCAGATTGCATATATTAGGGATCAGGGTCATACATTGGCCTCTCATTCGGTTGGGCATTTTCCGGATTTTGCAAATGCCACCGTATTTCCTTACGGGTCGATTGGTAATAATGCGGCTAACTATCAGCCTGTCTATTTTTCAGGAATGACTATTGGAGGTTCAGTTCTTGGAGAGACGGAAGTCTCGAAGGGTCTTCTGGAGGATGATTTTTCAGTTCGAGTAAGAAGTTGGCGATCAGGTCATTTAGCTTATCCAGATTCGTTGGCGATGGCTCTCGATGAATTGGGTTATGATTTTAGTAGTACATATTCTTCAAATGACATATTAACGAATTTCCCTTTCTATGCAATTCATGATGGATCATTTCAAGGATATCCTAGTAATGTGCTGGAAATTCCAATGACGATCTCTGATGTATTTGCGAGTGATCCTATTTCTGAGTTAAACTTCATGGATAAAGTTGGTATCTGGAGTGATGTGAATAAAAGATACGATAAGAACAATTCATCATTGGTTCTTCTGATCCACCCAAATCGAGGGTGGAAGTTGATTGCTCAAGAGGCATTTTTAGATAGTTTGATGCCTACACAAGGTGTGGTGAGTTTTGAGGAATATGGAGATTTTTGGAGAAAACGAGATTCATTGAATTATCATTCAGAATTAATCTCAGGTGGAACTGGTTTAGTTGTTTATATGGATGGTGAAATCCATCCACAGCAATCTTTTGTGATCGATACAACAGGACTAAATGAAGTGTCTTTTTATGATCAGTTTGGTATAGAGATGAATTTCAATAGCCAATCGTTCTCTGGAAGTAAATTGCTGTTTTATCAAGATGATTGGTCAGCGATTGTCTCTTCAGAAGAAGATCACAAGATTTCGGTTTTTCCAAATCCAACTGGAGGGAAGTTAATAGTACAGATTAATAGTTTACTTGATAAGCCAATGGCTAATCTATATGATTTGACTGGAAAGTTGATATTAACTAGAAGTATTAATTCCGAACAAAGCGAAATTTTTCTGGCAAATGATCTAGAGAATGGAGTCTATTTATTAGAGCTCCAATCCGTTAATTATCGACATCTTCAAAAGATCATCCTGCAAAGATGATTAGGATTCGATCCATTTAATGATCTCATCATCCATTGGTTTGGTTGTAGGATCGATAACCTTCTCGAGTTTACCTTCCTCACCAATAAGGTATTTTTGAAAATTCCATTTTACTTTTGAATCCTCAAAACCGTTCTTCGCTTTGGTGGTAAGGAAAACATAGATGGGATGAATTTCATCTCCTTTAACAGAGATTTTGCCCATCATTGGAAAGCTCACACCATAATTTTTTGTGCAAAACTCAGCAATTTCCTCATTAGTACCTGGTTCTTGTTTCATGAAATCGTTAGCAGGAAATCCTATGATGATAAAGTTTTGATCTTTATATTTCTGATACAGTTTTTCGAGTTCTTCATATTGTGGAGTAAGACCACATTTAGAGGCAGTATTTACAATCATGATCTTTTGACCTTTTAAAGTGGAAAAATCAAAAGACTCACCATAGAGGTCTTCTACTTTGAATTGATAAATTGTTTGATCCATTTCTTGGTTGTTTTTCAAAAATGCACTTAAGATGATTATTAGAAATGTGGAGAGTAAAAGTATTTTTGTTCTCATCAGATTTTTTTATTTAGAACAATTCAGTTTAGTTTTTGTTTGTAAATAGGAACATTTGAGCATGCTTCGCCAAACATTAGGGACTTTACAATTGGTAGCAGTTTACTCGCCATCATGCTGAATGCGCTTGATGGTATTTCCTTGTCTCCGCATCCTTTTATTAGGACTCTTTTTCCGATTAAAGAGGTAGAGTCGAATTTCGAAATTGCTTCACTAAATAGAATCTCATTTAATTGCTCAGGAGTTCCATTAAAATATCTTTTACAGTTACCTTGAAGATGATTTGCGATCATCAACCATGCCCAATTTGGAATAATGGCGTCAACAGATGAATAGAAGCAAACATATTGCTTTTCATACTGTTCCCAATTATGAAGTTTTAGATGTTCTTTGAATTCATTCTCCTTAATGATCATTTCCTGAAATAACCAGGGCCTGATGTCTAAAATTGTTCGTGGAGTATTGTCATAGAAGTCGCCCAAATCCAATGTTTCGAGTCCACTGTTTGCTATTTTATTTTCAATTGCATCCATTACAAGAACCCTAATTCTAATTTTGCTTCTTCACTCATGAAGTCTTGATTCCATGGCGGATCAAATACAATTTGAACATCAGCCGATTTCACCCCATTTACCAGTCCAGTTTTTTCTTTAACTTCAGCTGGCATAGATTCAGCAACTGGACAATTTGGAGATGTCAATGTCATTTCGATCTTTACGTTGAAGTCATCGTCCACGCGAATTTCATAGATTAAACCCAATTCGAAAATGTCTACGGGAATCTCTGGATCGTAAATTGTTTTAAGCATGTTGATGATCTTTTTTTGTAAGATCTTTTTCGCTTCTTCTTTATCAACTCCATGTATATCAACTTCTTCAGCCATGCTGCATTCTTTGTTTAGAATTATTCTAAGGACAAATTTAATACGAATTCTCCCTAATAAAACCTCTTTAGGTATTTTTTTAAAAGGAGTGTGAAAAATTGATTTTGAAAAATTTGAATTGTGGAAAAGAAATCAATTGGTCAGGTGTTGGAGGAGTTATAATTCCTTTTGAAAAGATGTTTTAGAATATAATTTCAGTTTCCGACACGCGTTAATATTATTGTTTTGACAATATTAAAAATAAGTAGTGTTTGTTGTTTTTAACAGTCTTACTTTGATAAGCATTTTGGTGATTGTGTGAATCTTATTATATCATGCTGTAAATTAGCAATGTGCAAGGGTTAAGGGAGTGTTTTTAGAAGATAAAATGCTCAATTTTTGCGACAAAAAGTTCTTTCGCTTGAAATTCAAAGGGTTACGCTACTTATTAAATTGCCGTGTTGAAAACTTGGAAAATTGTGGATGAAAATAGCTTGGGGTGAGAGAGATTTTTTTTGACTTTTGTTGTCCTCGAAAGTTGGAAAAGTACCTTTCCAAAAAGACGATAATTTTAAGAGTTTTGATAGTGCCGTGCAAAAGAGTACTTTTTGCGCTAAAGGCTTTTTTTCCTCAAAATTTTCGAGCACACAAACTATTATACTAATTTTTAAAAGCACACAAGAGATGTCAGAAGATTTGAGTCCAAAGTCAACCGCAGCAGAAGAATTGAACATTACAGACGTGAAATTGGATAGTGTTCTACCAAAGAATACACAGGTAGAAGAACCTATTTTGAAAGATGATCCGAATAGATTCGTGATCTTCCCAATTAAGCATCACGATATTTGGCAAATGTACAAGACTCAACAGGCGATGATTTGGACAGCTGAGGAATTGGATTTGGCAGCTGACATCAATGATTGGGAAAATAAATTGAGTGACGATGAGCGTTTTTTCATCAAACACGTTTTGGCATTCTTTGCGGCATCAGATGGAATTGTAAATGAGAATCTTGCTGAGAATTTCCTAAGCGAAGTTCAATATGCTGAGGCAAAATTCTTCTATGGATTCCAGATCATGATGGAGAATGTGCATTCTGAAACATATTCACTTTTAATTGATACATACATCAAGGATTCAAAGGAAAAAGACTATTTGTTCAATGCTATTGAGACATTTCCTCCTGTAAGCAAAAAGGCAGATTGGGCATTGAGATGGATCGAAAATGGGTCATTTGCGCAAAGGTTAATTGCTTTTGCTGCGGTTGAAGGGATATTCTTCTCAGGATCTTTCTGTTCGATCTTCTGGTTGAAGAAGAGAGGATTGATGCCAGGACTAACTTTCTCGAATGAATTAATCTCTAGAGATGAAGGATTGCACTGTGATTTTGCTTGCTTACTTTACAATGATCACCTGGTGAATAAACTGGATAAGGAAGAGGTTGCTGAAATCATTATGGATGCAGTGGAGATTGAGAAGGAATTTGTTGTTGAATCACTTCCAGTGAGATTGATCGGAATGAACGCTGAATTAATGTGTCAGTACATTGAATTTGTTGCGGACAGGTTACTTGTTGAACTTGGAAATCCTAAAGTGTATAATGTTCAGAATCCATTTGACTTCATGGATATGATCAACCTTGAAGGAAAAACCAACTTCTTTGAAAAGAGAGTGGGTGAATACCAGAAAGCTGGTGTGAAGAATGGAACTACAGAAGGGAATTCCTTTAGCTTGGACGCAGACTTTTAATATAACAAACAAAAACCAACCACACAATCATCCTCAAAGTCGGAAGAGTTTGGGGATTGGTTGGCAAAATATAAACCATCAATGTTTAATACCCAAAATCTTCAAAAGGCATGTATGTAATAAAAAGAGACGGCAGAAAGGAAGCAGTGAAGTTTGATAAGATCACAGCTCGCATCCAAAAATTATGTTACGGACTCAATCCATTGGTAACTCCTGAAAAAGTTGCGATGAGAGTAATCGAAGGATTATATGACGGAGTAAGTACAATTGAATTAGATAATCTTGCAGCAGAGGTTGCAGCTACATTGACAATCACTCACCCTGATTATGCTTTGTTAGCTTCAAGAATAGCCGTTTCAAACCTGCACAAGAATACTACTAAGTCGTTTACCGAAACGATGAAAAAGCTGTATGAATATACAGATCCAAAAACTGGTGAGCCTGCTCCTTTAATTGCTGATGATGTATGGGAAGTTATCCAGAAGCATTCAGAGGTGCTAGATTCAACTATCATTTTTGATAGAGATTTCAGATACGATTATTTTGGGTTCAAGACATTGGAGAGATCGTATTTGCTAAAAACTGATGGTAAGATAACTGAAAGACCGCAGCACATGATCATGAGAGTTGCTGTTGGGATTCATATGGATGATATTGCTTCTGTAGTTGAGTCTTATAATTATATGAGTGAAGGGTGGTTTACGCATGCAACACCAACCTTATTCAATTCTGGAACTCCAAAGCCACAAATGTCATCTTGTTTCTTGTTAACAACAAAAGGAGATAGTATTTCTGGAATCTATGATACTCTAAAGCAATGTGCTCAGATTTCTCAATCTGCTGGAGGAATTGGACTTTCAATTCATGATATTAGAGCTACAGGGTCTTACATTAAAGGAACTAACGGTACTTCAAATGGTATTGTGCCAATGTTGAGAGTGTTTAATGATACTGCTAGATATGTAGATCAAGGAGGTGGTAAGAGAAAAGGTTCTTTTGCTATTTACATTGAGCCATGGCATGCTGATATTTTTGATTTCTTGGATCTTAAGAAGAATACTGGTAAAGAAGAACAAAGAGCAAGAGATCTTTTCTACGCACTTTGGACACCAGATTTGTTCATGCAACGTGTAGAGGATAATGGAGATTGGACATTGATGTGTCCGAATGAGTGTCCTGGACTTGCTGATGTTTACGGTGAAGAGTTCGAGAAACTTTACTTGAAGTATGAGTCAGAAGGAAAAGGAAGAAGAACCGTTAAAGCTCAGGATCTTTGGTTTAAAGTATTGGAGTCTCAGATCGAGACAGGAACGCCTTATATGCTTTACAAAGATGCGGCTAATAAGAAATCAAATCAAAAGAATCTTGGGACGATCAAGTCTTCAAACCTTTGTACTGAAATTATGGAGTACACGGCTCCAGATGAGGTAGCAGTTTGTAACCTGGCTTCAATTGCTCTTCCAAAGTTTGTTAAAGATGGACAATTCGATCACGAAAAATTATTTCAAGTAGCCTACCGCGTTACTAAGAATCTTGATAAAGTAATTGACAGAAACTTCTACCCAGTTCCTGAGGCAAGAAACTCTAATATGAGACATCGTCCTATCGGAATAGGTGTTCAAGGTTTAGCTGACGCATTTATTCTTATGAGATATCCATTTGATTCGGCTGAGGCAAAAGCTTTGAATAAAGAAGTATTCGAAACGATCTATTACGCAGCTATTACAGCTTCTAAAGATCTGGCTATAGAGAATGGACCATACGAAACATGGAAAGGCTCTCCAATTTCCGAAGGACAATTCCAATTCGATATGTGGGGTGTTGAACCAACTTCAAGATGGGAATGGGATGTGTTGAGAGAAGAAGTGAAACAACATGGAGTAAGAAACTCGTTGTTATTGGCTCCTATGCCAACCGCTTCAACGGCTCAAATTCTTGGAAATAATGAATGTTTCGAACCATATACATCAAATGTTTACACAAGAAGAGTTCTTTCTGGTGAGTTTATTATCGTAAATAAACACTTGTTGAGAGACCTTGTGAAACTTGGATTGTGGAACGATACCCTGAAAAACAAACTAATGGCATCTAACGGATCTGTTCAGAATATTGATGAGATTCCTGATAACATTAAAGAATTATATAAGACAGCTTGGGAAATTTCTCAAAAAACGATCATTGAGATGGCTGCTGATAGAGGAGCTTACATTGATCAGTCTCAATCATTGAACATCTTTATGGAGAATGCAAACTTTGCGAAATTAACTTCGATGCATTTCTATGGATGGAAACAAGGATTGAAAACGGGAATGTATTATCTGAGAACAAAGGCAGCTACTGACGCGATTAAGTTTACATTAGACAAGGCTGCTATGGAGCAACCAACGGCTAAAACAGTTGAAGAAAGACAAGCTGAGATCGCATGCTCATTAGATGATCCAGATTCTTGTGAAATGTGTAGTGGGTAGCATTTGAGCACTTTTGCGAAAAATGTTTGCCAAACGGGAGACCAGCGCCAAGTTTACTTGAGCCATGGCTTAGCCGCAAAACATTGCGAAGCAAATGTGTTCAGAGTAGTTTACTTACATAAAATGTAATCCGCAAATGGGGGAGTTAGTTGGAAGCACTAGCTCCCCTTTTTTTGATATTTGCGAAAGCATTTCGTAATTCGAACAAATCCATATCGAATAGGGAGAAAAGAATTTTTAGATATAGTAGAATGAGATTACCGGCCAAATCCACATGGCATATATTGAAAGGAACATGGTTTGTATACAATCGGCAGAAGCTAAATGTGCATATACAACTAAAAAACAATGGTATGCAGTTAGTCTATGTTAATGGTACTTTAGCGAACAAAGTACGGTCGCTAAAGTTGAAGACCGAACAATTGTTTGAATTTGAAAATGATAAATATGTTGTTCGTACTTCACCAGCGAATAAAGCCATGACTTCGTTCACAACCGAACTCATCTTGAACGATGAATTACTAAGAACTTATACCTTTTCCTATAGAACAGACTTAAAAAGATATTTTCCTTTTCTACTGCTTGTAGTTGGATTGACAATACCAATGGCACTGCTCAAGTTGCCAGATTGGTCCTATTATGTAATGTTAGGAATAGTTGTATTATTGAAAATATTCATCTTCAACAAGAGTCTTTTTGAGATCAAGGAGGTAGAAAATAAATTTTCTGTCGATATTTAATCGTGTCGATCTCCTCTTAGCACCTTGAAAGTGTGAAGAATTTGAGGTAGAAGAGCGTCCATTGATTCTCGAGCACCATTGCTTGAACCAGGAAGCGCAATAACTAGCATTCCCCCAATAGTCCCAGCGATTGATCGAGATAGAAAAGCGTAGGGCATTCTATCCTGACCATAGTTTCTTATCGCTTCTGATATTCCTGGAATTTCTCGTTCCAGCAGAGGTTTGAGTGTTTCAGGTGTAATATCTCGGGTTGATAAGCCAGTCCCACCTGTAAATATCAATAGTTGGATCTTATCATTCTTGGCAGACGATACGGCAGCAACTATGTCTATTGCTTCATCGGGAATAATTGTTTTGGATGTATTAGAAACACCGTGCTGCTTAAGTTTTTCTATTATGATTTCGCCAGCGTTGTCTTCTTTTAAGCCTTTAGATATGGTGTCAGAGCAAACAACAACCCGGGTGGATATGTCCTTGTATTTCGCGTTCTGATAATCGGATTTCCCACCTCTCTTAGTAATTAATCTTATAGAACTTATTTCAATACCCTTATCGATAGGTTTTAACATATCGTATATGTTCAAAGCGACTACACTTGCGCCATGCATAGCTTCTACTTCAACACCTGTCTTATATATAGTTTTGACCTCCACACGAATAATGATGCTCAGCCCACTAATGTCATAGCTAATCTTTGTGGATTCGATTGGCATGGGATGACAATCTGGAAGAATTTCAGGCGTTTTTTTTACTGCAAGCAATCCTGCAGCCTTTGACATTTCAAAAACATTCCCTTTTGGTACAGCATCATTAAGGATAACGTCAATTGTCGAGGATTTGGATACAACTACTTTAGCTTCCGCAATAGCTTCTCGTAGCGTTGTAATCTTGTGTGTGATATCGATCATATCTGTTAAAATAATCTTTAGGTAAAGGTAAACATTATGTGAATTTGGTTTGATCAAAGTAAAGACTCTTATAAAATCATTACTTTAGCCCTACAAAATTTGGTTGTCATGAACATGAAAGAATTGGTAGAGAAATTTATTGATCAGATAGAAGAAGGAATATTGATCGGTGAAAGGGCAGAGTTGACAGTGTGTAATAGAGAGTTTTCTAACATTGTTATTACTGGATTGGGCGGCTCTGGAATTGGAGGGAAAATCGTTTCTCAACTGGTGGAGGAACAATGCGATGTTCCAATCATTGTGAATAATACATATGATATTCCATCTTTTGTTAGTTCTGAATCATTGGTGATTGCAAGTAGTTTTTCTGGAAATACAGAGGAAACATTGATCGCTTTGGAGCAAGCCCAGGCAAAGGGTGCTGAAATTGCAGTTATAACTTCTGGAGGTAAGATGTTAGAAATAGCTAATGCGAATCATTACAATCATATCATTCTGCCGGAAGGAGATTCTCCTCGTGCTATGTTGATGTATTCCTTAGTGCAACAATTTTACTTGCTTAACCATTACGGGATTATAGATAAGACATTCGTAAATGAGTTAAAAGCCTCTGTGAAATTGCTGTCAGATCATCTAGTGGGAATAAAAGTGGAAGCAAAGTCTATCGCAGAAAAATTATTGGGAAAGACAGCAGTGCTATATTCTGAAGCTAAATATGAAGGCGTAACAATTCGTTTTAGACAACAACTCAATGAAAACTCTAAAGTTCTATGTTGGCATCATGTATTACCAGAAATGAATCACAATGAGTTAGTAGGCTGGGCTGGAGGAAAGAATGAGTATGCCGTGATAATGTTCCGTAATGAGGATGACTTTTATAGAACCCAGAGACGAATGGAAATCACTAAAGAGGTAGTGGAGAAATATACAAAAGATTATATAGAGGTGTTTTCTAAAGGTGAATCAAGAATTCAAAGATCGTTATATCTGATCCTATTAGGAGACTGGGTTTCAGTTTACTTGTCAGAGTTAAGGAAGGTTGATGCTAAGGAAGTTCATGTTATAGCTCATCTTAAAGGAGAACTTTCAAAATTATGAGTAGACCTCATGTAAAGTTTTTCGACCTTGGTTTGAGCGACTACAAGAAAACCTGGGATTATCAAACGGAGCTATTTGACGAGAATATTGCAATAAAAATTGCTAATCGTAAAGAGAGTGATATTGCTCTACACCAAATCACAAAAAACTATCTTATCTTTTGTGAGCATCCACATGTATATACACTTGGAAAAAGTGGAAGTGAAGCAAACCTTCTCGTTAATGAGGCTATTTTGAAGCAACAAAATGCGCAGTATTATAAGATCAATCGTGGAGGAGATATCACCTATCATGGTCCCGGGCAATTAGTAGCCTATCCAATTTTTGACTTGGAGAGTTATTTTTTCACAGACATTCATAAATACATGAGAGCACTGGAAGAGGCTGTGATTTTAACCATAGGTGAATATGGTTTGAAAGGAGAACGCGCTGAAGGATTGACTGGAGTTTGGTTGGATGGAGGTAAAGCAAATGCGAGAAAAATATGTGCAATGGGTGTCAAAAGTAGTCGATGGGTAACTATGCATGGATTGGCGTTGAATATCGATACTGATATGAGTTACTTTAATAATATTGTACCCTGCGGAATAGAGGATAAATCAGTTACTTCCCTATCTAAAGAGCTCGGAAGAAAAGTCTCTATGGATGAGGTAAAAGAGAAATTAAAGATTAACTTAGCGAATGTCTTTGATTTCGAATATAATGAAGATTAATTCAAAAAGCATATTAAAACTAACAGTTTTATTTCTTCCTTTTTTGCTCTTATTGTTTAGTTCTTGCAATACTGAAGAGGGCAAGGAATTTGCTAGTTTTTTTATTGGTTTTGTTGTATTTCTAGTGGGTACTATTATTGTTGGAATTCCAGGAATTGTCTTATCAGCAATAAGTATTTCATCACCTCAGAAATCGGTGCCTATTTTGGCAATTGTATTTACTGCACTTTACTTGATCTTCTTTTTAATCATGATGTCCGTATTTGGGCAATCACCAGCTGCCAATTTGGATGGTTCGATTATGATATTTCCGGTAATCAATGTAGCAATCGTAATAATGAATAGCGTTTTCATTTATATGGGCTTTAAAAGCAGAAGGAATCAACCAGTTTCCAAGGCAGATGAAAGATCTCAATTATTGGATGATATTCTTAATGAAGAAGATAAAGATTTAATTTAAAGCAAAGTTGGGTGAAGAAGGATATTGAGATACCAAAAGTAGAGGGTGTAGGTATTGCCATCGTTAAAGAAAATGAATATGATGAGGTAGATCTGATGGCTTACATCATTAATTTCAATAAATATGATTTGAAAAATGTACTTGTTTCATCGAAGGGATATGGAAGGCATGAAGATCGTCAAATCAAAACAAGTTCTTTTTCTCATTACAGGGAGGAAATAAAGTCTGGTACTGCTGAAGCGCTTGAACCAATTTCTGATGAAGTCCTTGGTTTAAATAATGAGTTCTTTGTGACGTATTATGTGGATGGTGTCATTCATGACAAGAAATTCGTTTTTCTGCCCGAAGTGATACAACCTGGCAATTTCATCGAAATAAAATTATTGGATAAAAAAGGAGTTCTGATCAGATAATTAGTATAATTCCTTTGCCATCTCGGCAGAAGTTGTAATCCCTTTAATAAATGCAGAGCTGAATCCACTATGCTCCATATTGTTAAGACCCGCTATTGTACATCCTTTTGGAGAGGTTACTTTATCAATTTCTTCTTCTGGGTGCGTTCCGTTTTCTAATAATAACATTGCGGCACCTTTTGCTGTTTGAGCAGCCATTAGTAAGGCTTCTTCTGAATGAAAATCTATTTCAGTTCCCCCTTGCATCGCTGCTCTTATGGCGCGCAAGAAGAATGCCGTTCCACATGCACAAAGTGCCGTTGCAGAAGTCATTTGATCTTCTTTGATTACAATTGATTTCCCAAGATGATTAAACAGGGATTTGATCTCCTCTGATCGAGTAGCGCTAGTATCATTAAAACTAAGACATGTCATTGATTCACCAATAGCAATTGCAGTATTGGGCATAGCCCTAGCGATCAGGTCATGTCCATCGAGACGACTTCTAATATCGCTTATTTTCAATCCAGTGACCAAAGAAATAATCAATTTATCAGAAGAAAGAAACGGTTTGATCAAATCCAAAACTTCATTAACTTGTTGTGGAAGCACAGCAATAAAGATCATTTCACTTTCGTGAACAAGCTCCTCTAGTGAGCTGGAAATTCGAAACCCTTTAGTTTTCATTTGTTCCAGTTTAGAAGTCGATCTTCTGAACAAGGCTATATCTCCAGCTAATAGTTTTCCATAATTAACAAGTCCTTCGGCAAGAGATCTTCCAAGATTTCCTACACCAATGATTCCAATCTTATTCATAGTAATCGGTTAAATTGAAGGGTAACACAAATAGTATTTTCTAACGGTCTGTGTCAGTGCCTGAATATTTAAATTATCTGAAGCTTCTGTGATGTCCAAAACTTGCCCATCCTTATAGAGTATATTTATACTGTCTGAGGTTGGGTTATAAGCATGATTCTCCATGTAATCAGAGAAAACGAAGTAATTGGATTCCTCTATTGACATTCCTGTTTTGTCCGTAAAAGCCTTTTTTTCAGTCAGTAGATCCATTTCTGTGAAAGGGACTTTTGCCACTTTTATCTTCAATAATTTTCTATTGATGATCATATCAGAAAGCATTGACAGAATCTTATCGGGGTGATGAACCCATACCTTGATAGCTCCAAGAATGTCAAAGTCATCCAGAGAAGCAAATGCATTAATAACCTCCTTTTTTTCGAAATCTGACTTATTTATCTCTTCGTAGAGGAAAAACTTCAGAGCTGGACTGCAGAAAAGATCAACTCCTTGCTTCGCTAGTTCTTTAGCTCGCTCCAATACCTTCACCAACATAAATTCTGCGCTGATTACTGTTTTATGTAGATACACTTGCCAATACATTAATCTTCTGGCAACTATAAACTTCTCAATAGAATAAATCCCTTTCTCTACAATAACTAATTCATCATTAACTATGTCAAGCATTTTGATTATACGCTGATTACTCACCACACCTTCTGATACACCAGTGTAGAAACTGTCACGTTTCAAGTAATCTAGTCGATCCATATCGAGTTGGCTGGAAACCAATTGATGCAGAAATTTCTTGTGGTATTCATTTTTGAAAATAGCAATTGCCGTATCAAGAATTCCATTGAATTCAATGTTGAGTTCATTCATGAATACTAAGGATAATTCCTCATGATGCATACCTTTAACGATGGAGTGTTCTAGCGCATGGGAAAATGGTCCGTGACCAATATCGTGTAGTAAAATAGCCAGTATTACACCTTCAGCTTCATTTTCCGTGATCTCATGACCGTTTGATCTCAATGTCTCAATGGCCTGGCGCATCAAATGTGTACATCCCATAGCATGATGGAAACGCGTATGCAAAGCTCCAGGGTATACCATATGAGTCAGTCCTAATTGTTTGATGCGTCTTAATCGCTGAAAATAAGGATGATCAATTATCTTGAGAATGCTGTCATATGGAGTTGAAATAAATCCATATACAGGATCATTAAAGATCTTATTTTTATATTTTGATGCCATCGAAAATGATTCTCTAAGTGCAAAGGTATTTTTTTCGCGGAAAATACTCCATCAAAGTAGACCATTTAAGGAAAGAAGTAAAATCAGTATCTTTGTCATCGTGACAACTCAGCAGCTGAATAAATATATGGATGATCCGGGCGCTATGAACCTACAGGATCTAGAATTAATTAGGGAGGTTTATTTGAAATATCCCTTTTCGCCTGTGTTTGCAGCTCTATATGTAAAAGTACTTCATAACCTGAAGGATCTCTCTTATGATGAGGCTCTAAGGCAGGCAGCGATTATACTCCCAGATAGAGGAACGCTATATCAACTGATCTATCGAGAACCTACAATTAAAGAAAATATTGTTGTAAAAGATGATCTGCTAGAGGAGTTGATTTTTCCTGTAGAGGAAGAAATTAAAGAAGAACAGTCTGTTGCTATTGATTCTAATTCCATTGAAATTCCTGTGGAAGTAGTTCAAGAACCAGCGAATACAGATGAACCTGAAATAAGTTCGGAATTAAAAGAATTAGATCAGGATGTTCTGATTGAGGCAATAAATACATCTATTCAATTGGATGTGGATCAGTTGTTGGAAGAAGAGGTTTCTGACTCATTAAAAGATTGGACAGCTTCGAGTATACATCTTGATAAAGAAGAAACAAAGGAAATTTCGAAACCAACGAAATTTAGCGACTGGTTATTTGCTATGAAAGATACTGAAGCTAGCATGTCCAAGTCTCAAGAAAAGCCTGCGTTACTTTCTTCCGCAGATCTTATTGAAAGATTCATCAAGACGAAACCAAGAAAAATTGATGTGACCAAAGAGCCCGTTACTCCTCAGGAAATGGGGAAATTGAGTTTGGTGGAAGATGAGGGATTTGTAACGGAAACATTAGCGGAGATCTACGCAAAGCAAGGGAAGTATCACAAGGCAATTAAAATTTATGAGCAACTGAGTTTGAAAAATCCAGAAAAAAAGGTTTTCTTTGCAAGCCGTATTCGATTTTTACGGGAAAAACTAGAGTACGACAAATAAATAAATAACTATGTCATTTTTAGGAATATTAGCAATTATAGCTGGAGTATTACTGATTTTAGTAGTACTTGTGCAAAACTCAAAAGGTGGAGGATTAGATCAAAGTAATAGTATGGTTAGCCAGATTGGAAACGTTGCTCAATCAACGGATACAGTGGAAAAGATCACATGGTATTTAGCTGGAGCTATTGGAGCAATCTGTTTGATTGCTGCATTATTGGGTAACCCAGCTACTGGTGGAACGGCAGCAGAAGCTGAGTCACTTAATGGTGGTGCACCTACTACCGGCACAACAATGCCTCAGTAAGAAATTCACACAAAAAATTATGAATGTCATATTGTTTGTCAATATGACATTTTTTATGCCATAATATTTCGTGTATCGTCATTTTGTCGCATTAAAATTAAGTGATTTAGTCTTGGCAAAAAATTTGACATGAGAGTGTCGATTAACCTTAATTAAAACTTAAACAAGATAAATAATGAGTGTAAATGTGAAGCCTTTGGCAGATAGAGTTCTTGTAGAACCAGCTGCTGCAGAAGAGAAAACAGTTGGGGGGATTATTATCCCGGATACTGCGAAAGAAAAACCTAGAAAAGGTAAAGTAATTGCAGTAGGAAGTGGTAAAGCTGACGAGCCAATGACTGTAAAAGTTGGTGATGAGGTGCTTTACGGACAGTATAGTGGTACTGAGATTAAAATTGAAGGTAGCGATTACTTAATCATGCGTGAAAGTGACATATTCGCAATCGTAGGATAAAAAGTTGAACTTTAAAAATTAAGAAAAATGGCTAAGGAAATAGTATTTGATATTGATGCAAGAGACAGAATGAAAAGAGGAGTTGATGCTCTTGCCAATGCAGTAAAGGCAACGTTAGGACCTAAAGGAAGAAATGTTGTGATCGATAAGAAATTTGGAGCGCCTCACGTTACTAAAGATGGGGTAACAGTTGCAAAGGAAATCGAATTGAAAGACGCTGTTGAGAACATGGGTGCTCAAATGGTGAAAGAAGTAGCAGCTAAAACAGCGGATATTGCTGGTGATGGAACGACTACAGCAACTGTTCTTGCTCAGGCAATTATCACTGCAGGTTTAAAAAACGTGGCGGCTGGTGCGAATCCAATGGATCTCAAAAGAGGAATTGATAAAGCTGTTGAAACGATAGTTGCAGAATTGAAGAAGTTGTCTCAGGAAGTAGGTAATGATAATGAGAAGATTAAGCAGGTTGCATCCATATCAGCAAACAACGATGAAACAATCGGTTCTTTGATCGCAGAAGCAATGAAAGTTGTTGGAAATGATGGAGTTATCACAGTTGAGGAGGCAAAAGGAACAGAAACAGAAGTGAGAACTGTTGAAGGTATGCAGTTTGATAGAGGTTACTTGTCTCCATACTTTGTAACGGATGCTGAAAAGATGATTGCAGAGTTGGATAATCCTTTCATTTTAATCCATGACAAGAAAATCTCTAATCTTCAGGATATTCTTCCAGTTCTTGAGCCAGTCGCTCAATCAGGAAGACCTTTTTTAATTATTGCTGAGGATGTGGATAGTAATGCTTTGGCAGCGTTGGTCGTAAACAGACTAAAGGCGGGCTTGAAAGTAGCTGCTGTTAAAGCTCCAGGCTTTGGAGATAGAAGAAAGGCCATGTTGGAAGATATCGCGATTCTCACCGGTGGTACTGTGATCTCAGAAGAAAGAGGTTATAAACTAGAGAATGCGACTATAGACATGTTAGGAACATGTGAGAAGGTGGAGATTGATAAAGACAATACTACTGTGATCAACGGAGCTGGAAGCAAAGAAGATATACTGGCAAGAACGAATCAGATCAAAGCACAGATCGAGTCGACTACATCAGATTATGACAGAGAAAAACTTCAGGAAAGATTAGCTAAATTGGCAGGTGGAGTAGCAGTGTTATATGTGGGAGCTGCAAGTGAAGTAGAAATGAAAGAAAAGAAAGACAGGGTTGATGATGCTTTAGCTGCAACAAGAGCCGCTGTTGAAGAAGGGATAATTCCTGGAGGAGGAGTAGCTTATATTAGAGCTTCAGAAGCATTAGAAAATTTAAAAGGAGCTAATGAAGATGAGACTACGGGTATAGCGATCATTAAAAGAGCTGTGGAAGAACCTCTAAGACAAATCATTGCAAATGCTGGTGGTGAAGGAGCTGTTATAGTTCAAAAGATCAAAGAAGGTAAAGGTGACTACGGATACAATGCTAGAACCGAAGTCTATGAAAATCTTTATTCCGCTGGTGTCATTGATCCAACAAAGGTATCAAGAATTGCACTTCAAAATGCAGCATCAGTCGCAGCAATGCTTTTGACCACTGAATGTGTAATCGCTGATGAGCCGGAAGAAGAAGGAATGCCAATGGGTGGAGGAATGCCAGGAGGAATGCCAGGTATGATGTAATCTAATCCCAAAGGATTCGTTATCTTTGAATCAATACCGAATCCAGACAGATCAATTTTGATTGTCTGGAGGAGGTTTCTCGATTCACTTTTCCTGAGGTAACACACAGATAAAGTGAAACGGCAATATATATGATCCTGACCTCGAGAGAGCGTCAGGATTTTTTATATCTTCACTTAAACTAAACTTGGTATTATGTTACAAGCACTTGGATTTATTGCAATTGGAATTTTAGGAATCTTCGCAGGAAAATTCTTCAAAAAGTTTGCAGCTCAACAGCAGGCTAAATTGGACGAGAAAAAAAGAGAAAAGGAAAATTCATAGAAAAAGTCTAAATTAATGACTGACTGGAAGTTCTTTACTTTCTTTTAATAATGACGTGAATCTTACACTATTGCGTAAACTTTTCATTCACATGAACCGTTGGCATTGGGCAGTTTTGCTCGCGCTGATTCTTTATGTAGTTCATTTTTCATTAAGATCACCGTTCAACAATTATCAAAGACCCATAATAGGAGATAGCATGGCGTACTATTCGTATTTGCCTGCGATATTTATATACAATTCTCCTGAGTATTCCTTTTTGGATGAAATTGAAAAGAAACATTATTTTGATGGAGCTAAGAAGCAATTTCTAGTAGAACTTCAAAACGGTAGGTTTGTCAATAAGACCTATCCAGGCGCGGCTATTTTATATCTTCCCTTTTTTCTAATTGCGCACATTTTAGCAATGATGTTTGGAGACCCCGATGGGTTTTCAATTATTTATCAATTACTATTTGATTTCGGTCACTTTTTCTATGTGTTTTTAGGAATAGCTTTTATCCTAAAAATTCTGGAAATGAAAAAGGTCAGTATGGTCAGATCACTTCTTTCCGTATCAATACTGGTTCTTTGCTCAAATTATTTTTACTACATCGCATTCGATCAAAGTTTGGTGCACACCCATTCCATGGCTTTAATTAATGGAGCATTGTATTTTATTCTAAAATGGGAAAAGTACAATTACCAGAACGCCAAACTACTTATTATTAGTGTTGTTTTATTGGGTTTGGCGGTAATTACGAGACCAACGAATTTATTTGCCATAGTGTTGATTCTCTTTTTTGTAGAACATCGAAATAGAATCTTGCCAGAAATTTTGAAAGTTGTTGTTGTTCCAAAAGTGCTGATCGCAATATTGATATCAGTTATTCTGATTGTATCAATTCCTGTTTCTTTGTGGTATTGACAAGCTGGAGTTTTATACGCCTATTCCTATGGTGAGGAGGGATTTTATTTTTCAAATCCTGAGCTGATGAATTTTCTATTTTCTTTTAATAATGGCTGGTTTATTTATTCTCCGCTCTTATTGATTATTATTCCTCTAGGTATATGGAAACTGTTCTCCAAGGATATAGCAGGAGCATTGTTAGCTGTATTTTTTTATGGAATCACGATTTATGTCTTCAGTAGCTGGTGGTGTTGGTACTATGGATGCTCATTTGGTCAAAGGCCAATGGTAGACTTTTATCTATTGATCGCGTATTTAATTGCGTTGATTTTAGAAGGAATAAAAAGTCTATTTACTAAGATTCTGGTAATAGCTGCCGTTGTTTTTACTGGATTTCTAAACATTCATCAGTCATATCAAAATTTTAACGGATACATCGAATGTGGTATGGCCACCAGTGAAATGTATTGGGACAATTTCTTAAGCTTCCAAAGGAAGGCCAGAGTTTATTACGATGATAATCAAATCATTTCCAGCTACTCTTTTGATTTTGAAAGTAAGAACAGCAATTGCTCTGGAGAAGTGGAACATAGTGAAGCAAGGGGAGGTGAGTACTTAATATTTGTAGATAGTGAGCATCAGTTTAGTGGAAACATAGAAATTTTAGATGCTCTTTTTGTTAGCCATCCTGTAGTTATTTCAGCATACGTAAAAGCGGAGGGAGAAATCAATCAGACAAATTTAGTAGTTGAACATCGTGGACTCTCAACGACTTATAGATCTTTCCCACTTAAAGCTTATGTAGTTAAAAATGAATGGATCTACATGGAATTTTTATATGATAATCATTACGAGATCAGCAATGATAACCTTCACGTTTATTTCTGGAATCAAAATTCTTCAGAGAAGGTGTACGTAGATGATCTTCAGATAGTTATTTTGAATTAACATATTTTATAGCTTAGTTATAAAACAAAACACTAATTTCCTCGTATTCTAAATAACCGGAAAAGACAACTAACAATATGGCAAAGATACTTTGGGCAGATGATGAAATAGAATTATTGAAACCTCATATTCTATTTCTTGAAAATAAAGGACACAGTGTTCAAACTGTAAAGAGTGGAAATGAAGCATTGGACAAAGCAGGTGAAGAAGATTTCGATATTATATTCCTTGACGAGAATATGCCTGGATTGACAGGATTGGAAACATTGGAAAGAATGAAGTCCAATAGGGCCAAGACGCCAATCGTGATGATAACAAAGAGTGAGGAAGAATCAATCATGGAAGAGGCAATCGGGGGAAGAATTGCTGATTATTTGATAAAGCCGGTAAATCCTAATCAGATTTTATTAGCAATTAAAAAGAACCTTGAGGGAAAACGATTGGTTAATGAGAAGACCAATTCAAGCTACCAACAGGAATTCAGACAATTGGCTATGGATATGCAAGATCGACTTGATTTTAACGAATGGGCCGATATTTATAATCGATTAGTGTATTGGGAATTGGCATTGGATCAAAGTAAGGATCCTGGAATGCAGGAAATCTTATCTATGCAGAAGAATGAAGCGAATCAATTATTTTGTAAGTATGTCGAAAAGAATTATCGAGGATGGTTGAATGGAGATGAAGCTCCGCTCATGTCTCATACAGTATTACAAAAGTCCGTATTTCCAAAGATTGGAAAGTCTACATTTTTAGTGGTAATTGATAATTTGAGATTAGATCAGTGGAAGATACTGTCAACTCCCTTGCAGGAAAAATTCAAAATAGAAAAGGAAGATAGTTTTTATGCCATTCTTCCCACAGCTACTCAATATGCTAGAAATGCTTTGTTTGCTGGATTGATGCCTTCTGGGATTGCTAAGAAATTTCCTTCGAAATGGAAAAATGATGATGACGAGGGAGGAAAAAACTTATTTGAAGAGGATTTTCTTTCTGATAATCTTAGAAGAGCTGGGTTCAAAGGAAAGTTTTCGTACAACAAGATCACAAATCTAAATGCGGGAAAAAAACTGGTAGATAATTTTAGCAACCTTCTAAACAATGAATTCAATGTGGTAGTCTACAACTTTGTTGATATGCTTTCGCACGCACGTACTGACATGGAAGTAATACGAGAGCTGGCAGATGATGATGCGGCATATCGTTCATTGACCTTGAGCTGGTTTGAGCATTCCCCACTTTTTGATCTTTTCAACTTGATGGCAAAAAATGGATGTGATGTTGTGATCACTACGGATCATGGGACGATCAAAGTAGATGAACCAAGTAAGATTGTAGGGGACAAGAATACGACAACTAATTTGCGTTATAAGCAAGGAAAAAATTTGAATTATCAAGCAAAGGATGTGTTTGAGATCAAGAATCCGGATGATGTCTTCTTACCAAAAGTAAATTTGAGCTCGGCCTATGTATTTGCAAAGCAAACTAAGTATTTTGTATATCCCAATAACTATAATCATTTCATGAATTTCTACAAGAATACCTTTCAGCACGGAGGGTTGTCGATGGAGGAAATGATCGTTCCCATTGCTTTTTTAAAGGCAAAATGATGGATAAGAGGATTCGATTCATCTGAATTTCAGCCGGTTAATTTTTTATTAACTACTCATCTTTGAAATCCTTGAATTATCAGGGTTTATGGCTTATATTTGTAGGCTATGCTTAGTGCAGTTGAGAAACATATTATTGATCTACTTCATTATCACGATTGTGTGATTATTCCGGACCTAGGAGGCTTGGTGGCAAATTATACCCCCGCATTTTTGGATGAAAAAGGTGAAAAGTTATGTCCTCCATATAAAGGTTTTATTTGGAATAAGTTTCTTACTCATAATGATGGACTGCTGGCTAACGAGATCGCCAAAAAAGATCAAATCGGTTATGAACAGGCAATGGAACAGATATCGGAATTCGTTGCTGGAATTAAAAGTCAGCTCAAACTTCAGAAAAGATTTGAATTCGATCAGATCGGGTTCTTATATTTAGGTGATAACGATTTGTTGCAGTTTGAGTTCAGCGGAAAGAATTTCCTTATGAACAGTTTTGGACTACCTGTGGTCAGAATGGAAAAGCTGCCTGTGCTCGAAACAGTTGAGGAAGAAATAAAGGAGACCAAGGTCATTCAACTAACACCTAAAGAGGTTGAAGAAGATATAAGCATTATTCCAATTGCATCTCCTGAGACTATTGAGAAAGTGATCATTAAAGGCTCAAGATGGTGGATAGCTGCCGCATTGATTCCGATTGGTTTCTATTCAGCATGGATTCCTATGAAAACGGATTTATTTCAAGCTTCAGGAAACTTTCATTATTCTGATCTAAATCCATTCACTTTTGACAAGGAGAAAGGAAATTATAAAATGGTGGATAATATTTCTTTGGATATTGATACGCTTCCAGTTATTTCATTCGAAGCATTGGATGTTTATTCACAGAAATCGATGAGTCTCTTTGATGAAACGAATAGTGTTTTATCTGCTGATTCTACTTTTGTTGATTTAGAAGTTCCTGAAGTTGATCACGTAGAAATTTCTGAGAATGAAGGAGAATACTTTGTGATTGGTGGGTGTTTCTCAGAAGAGAGTAATGCAAAGGTTTTTGTGGAACAATTGAATGCTAAAGGGTATAACGCAGTATTAGTCGATGTCAATAAAGGACTTCATAGAGTCGCTTTCGGGCAGTTTGTTTCTAAGGAGGATGCTAAGACTGCTTTAAGTCAAATAACTGCCTCTGGGGAGTATAGTGGTTGGATCCTAAAAAAATAAAAAACCCTAACGTTTGTCAGGGTTTCCTATTCTATGTCATATGTATATTCGAAATTATCAGAACGTTTTCTGATAAGACTTTAATTCGCGATAAGTTCCTTTTCAATCACATCTTTTAGCGCATTTTTTGGTAGAGCACCTGCCTGCATCATGGGTTGACCTTCTTTAGGTATGAATAGAAGTGAAGGAATACTTCTAATTCTGAATATGGCTGAAAGTTCTTGTTCTACTTCCGTGTCCACTTTGTAGATTGTTACTTTATCCTTGTATTCGTCAGAAAGTTCCTCAAGTATAGGAGCGACCATTTTACAAGGTCCACACCAGTCCGCGTAAAAATCTATGATAGCAGGAATCTCACCTTTGAATTTCCAATCTTTTTCCGTTGTATAATCGAATATTTCTGATTTGAAGATATCAGCTGTTAATTTAACCGTTGGCATAATTAGTTGTTTTTTATTTCCGACAAAGTTATTAGATACACCTTTACGATACTGTTACAAAGATTACATAACAAAAAAGGCACCCTAATGGAGGCCTTTGAGATTTTATGTAAGGAAAAGATCAAATAACCATGCAGGCAGCTACCGTATTGTTAGTAGCTTCGTCTATTAAGATAAAGCTTCCGGTAGTTCTATTTCTTTGATATCTGTCAACGAATAATGGAATCGTAGTTCTAATTTGAATTCTGGCAATATCATTCATTTTAATTTCTTTATCCTCCTCGTTTCTATGAAGAGTATTGATATCTAATTTATAATTGATATTCTTAATCATGCATCTAGCATCCCTTGAAGTATGCTTTAGGTGATATTTGCCATTAGGTAGCATCGGTTTGTCCGAAAGCCAACACATCATAGCCTCTACATCTTGTTCACTCGTAGGTGAGTTATTTGGTCTAACAATCATATCCCCTCTACTTATATCGATCTCATCTTCTAATCTGATTGTAACAGACATTGGTGCGAAAGCTTCTTCAATTTCACCATCCATAGTATCAATACCCGCAATTTTAGACGTAAATCCGGAAGGCATTACCATTACTTCATCTCCTTTTTTGAAGACACCGCCTGCCACTCTGCCTGCAAATCCTCTATAGTCAGGGTGTTCAGCAGATTGAGGACGAATGACATACTGCACTGGGAATCTACAATCGATGTGATTAAGATCTGAAGCAATATGAACCGTCTCTAATTCATGAAGCAAAGTTGATCCTTGGTACCAAGTCATTTTTTCAGATCGGTTCACTACGTTATCTCCGAACAAAGCACTAATTGGTATAAACCTTATGTCTTTGGTTTCTAATTTAGAACTGAACTCTTCTAAATCATCTTTGATCTGATCATATCTCTCTTGGGAATAGTCCACTAAATCCATTTTGTTGATACAGTAGACGATGTGCGGAATACCTAACATAGAGGCAATAAACGAGTGACGAGCAGTTTGTTCTACTATTCCATGTCTGGCATCCACAAGGATAATTGCCAAATTAGCCGTAGAAGCACCTGTGATCATGTTTCTTGTATACTGAATATGGCCAGGAGTATCTGCAATGATAAATTTTCTTTTTGGGGTTGCAAAATATCTGTATGCTACATCTATCGTAATACCTTGCTCTCTTTCAGCACGTAGACCGTCCGTCAATAATGCAAGATTAACTCTTTCTTCCCCTTTCTGGTTACTAGCCCTTTCAATAGCTTCCATCTGATCCTCAAAGATCGATTTGCTATCATATAGTAGTCTTCCAATCAATGTACTTTTACCATCGTCAACACTTCCTGCTGTTGTGAATCTCAACAGATCCATGTCTAAATATGATTTGCTATCTGCCATTTTTTCTGTAAATAAGAAAGATGAAATCAGAGGGGTGAAATATCAATTTTTGGATTTCTTTACAATAGAAACAAAAATAGAAACTAATTCGTTAGCCTCTTCTTTCAGTACTTTCAATTTGTCAATATTAATATCTTTTTGTTTTTCTAATAACTCTAGCCAAAATATACTTTCGTCAGCTTCCTCAATCACAACACCAAGTTTGGCCACAAATTCTTTATTACTTCTTCCTCTGAAGGCAGATCTTGTATTTGCTCCAACAGATGTTCCACTTCGTAAAAGCTGTTTACCTAAAGTATAGTAAACTTCTCCGTTGGGTAAATCAGAATAAAACTCGACTATTTCAATCGAAAATTGTTTAGTTCTATTCTGTAAATCTCTATCCACTTTCTAATTTCTACTTTCAGATTTTAAGTTTTAGAAGTAGCCTTCTTTTTTACGGTCCTCCATAGCAGCTTCACTTCGTTTGTCGTCTGATCTGCCGCCTCTTTCTGTTACTCTAGTCGAAGCAACCTCTTCAATAATGTCTTCTAATGTTCCGGCTGTACTTGCTACAGCACCAGTACATGTGGCATCACCGATAGTTCTGAAGCGAACTACCATATCCTTGATCTCTTCTTCATCTTTCGTGATAACAAAGTCTGTTTTACCCATGATGATCCCGTCTCTGACAAAACATTTCCTAGTGTGAGAGAAATACAACATGGGTAGATCTATACCCTCATGAAGGATATACTGCCATATGTCCATCTCGGTCCAGTTTGAAATAGGGAATACACGGAAATGTTCGCCCATGTTCTTCTTACCGTTAAAAATATTCCAAAGTTCTGGACGTTGGTTTTTTGGGTCCCACTGACCAAAGTCATCTCGATGAGAGAAGAAGCGCTCTTTAGCTCTTGCTTTTTCTTCATCTCTTCTTGCTCCTCCCATTGCACAATCAAATTTGTTTGCCTCGATTGCATCCAACAATGTGGTGGTCTGAAGTTTATTTCGACTCGCGTTGAATCCTTTTTCTTCAACAACTCTTCCTTGATCGATTGAATCCTGAACATGCGCCACGATGAGACGATCTCCCGTTTTTTTTATCAAGTTATCCCGAAATTCAATTGTCTCTGGGAAATTATGACCCGTATCAACATGCATCAATGGAAAGGGAACTTTTGCTGGGAAAAAGGCCTTTCTTGCCAAATGATAACAAACAATCGAGTCTTTCCCTCCTGAAAAAAGTAATACAGGGTTTTCAAATTGAGCTGCAACCTCTCTAATAACGTAGATGGCTTCAGCTTCAAGCTCTCGTAAATGGGTTAAATTATAATTACTCATTAAACTAAAATTTAATTCTATCTAAAACAAAAGCAAGCAGTTCATTTCCACTTTCTTCTATTGATTTGTGTTCTGTTAAAAGTTCCAGCGAGGGTTTAGAAGGATGTTCAAATGGAGCATCTATACCTGTAAAGTTTTTAATTTCGCCTTTACGGGCCTTAGCATAAAGACCCTTAACATCTCGTTTCTCGCACTCTTCAAGAGGTGTATTGACAAATATTTCCAAGAAGTCATTTTCACCAATTATATTTCTGGCTTGATCTCGGATCTCCTCCGTGGGACTAACAAATGAATTGATAGTAATAACACCACAATTCACAAATAACTTCGAAACTTCTGCAATTCTTCTAATGTTCTCTTTCCTGTCATCTTCACTAAATGAAAGATTGTTGTTAATACCAGTTCGAATATTATCACCGTCCAATACCTGGGTTAAATAATTCAATTCATGAAGTTTTTTCTCCAGATATTTTGCCAAGGTTGTCTTTCCTGACCCAGAAAGCCCTGTCATCCAAATTACCTTACCTCGTTGATTCAAGAGTTTTTCTTTCTCTTCTCTAGGTAGCAATTCATCAAAAACTGAAAAGATATTGTTGTCTTCTTCTTTCATTTTGGAATGCAAATGTAATGATTAAAGGGAAATTATATCGAACTTAAGATGACCGTATCAAATATTAACTTAAACTTCATCTAATGAACGGGAAAAACTTCTTTAAAGAAAAAGGCTCGTTCTTCACCTTCTTTGGTTAGAATGATTAACTCTCCGTTATTTTTTACGTTTAAGATCTTTCCGGTAAAATTCTCATCTTCATTAGTGATGAATTGATGCCAAATGCCTCTATATCTGAGATTAGATAGATATTTATGAGTAAATGTTTCGGTTCCACCTTGTTTCAATTGGATCATGTATTTTTCAAGCTTGCTAACCATAAAGTTAAGTACGTCTTGAATTTCGAAAGTTATCCCTGTACAGTTGGAGAGACTAGTTCCTCTGATCTCTCCAAAAAAACGTTGGTTAACATTTAATCCAATTCCTATAATAGAAGTACATTGTTTACCCAGCCACTTATTTTCAATTAGGAGTCCGGCAATTTTTTCGTCTTCTACATATATATCGTTGGGCCACTTAATGGAAACATGCTCTTTTACATGTTGAGAAACTGTATCAAAAACAGCCAAAGAAGCGGCTTTACTGAGTAAAAAAGTTTCATTTGAATTCAGATGATTGAAATGATAAACAATACTGGTCATAATATTTTGTCCGGAAGGTGATTTCCATTCATTTCCCATCTGTCCTCTACCTTTTTCTTGAAAATGTGCCAAAATAACAGTGCCATCAGGAACATTTGTCTTATTCATCAAAATGGCAGCGTAATTGTTAGTGGAATCGACATGTTCAAGTTCGATGAAGTTTTTACCCGTAAATATCGTGTTGAATTCCATGAGACAAGTAGCATGAATAATAGACCTGTAGCCTTGTAAACGATTATTTGGTTACATTTGCTTCACAAATATTGTAAATAATAATGAATCAAGAAAAAAACGCGGCCTCCGTTCTGTTAAAAGAGACAATTATTGAGGGGATGACAGATCTGAAAGCGAAAGATGTGGTGTGTATTGATCTTAGAGAAACAGATGGAGCTGTGACAGATTTCTTTGTGATTTGTCATGGAGATTCTTCTACTCATATAGAAGGTATTGCCAACTCTGTGCGTAAAGTGGTATCCAAAGAACTTGGGCAAAAGCCTTGGCATCATGAAGGAAAACAGAGTGCAGACTGGATCTTACTGGATTATGTAGATGTAGTAGCGCATGTCTTTCATAAGGAGGCGAGAGAATTCTATGATTTAGAAGGATTGTGGGCTGATGCACCAGTAGAAAGAATAGAAGAAGTTAATTAATTTAGAATTTAAGAATGGCAGATAATAATTCAAAAAAGCCAAATCCGATGGGGAGTAATAGTGGTGGCAAGAAACCATCATTTAATTATTACTGGATTTATGCAGTAATAGCAGTGATTTTGATTGCTTTCACGTTGATTGATTGGGAAGGAACAAGCAGAAAAATTACGATTAATGAGTTCGAAGATCGTTTATTGGATTCCGGCTATGTAGACCACATTGTTATCAAGGATAAATCTGTAGCGGAAGTATATCTTTCTGAAGAAGGATTGAAGAGTAGTTTTTATGAAGAAAATAAAACTAAGGGTGGTGGATCTTTGCTTGGAGGTCCTGATGCTGGTCCTCAATTTTATTTCAAAATACTGAGTGCCGATAATTTTGATGATAAGTTGAATGCATGGTATGAAGCTTACGAGGAGGAAGGATTTGATTATTCAGTGGAGGATACCAATACCCTCGGGAGAGATATTCTGGGGTGGATCCTACCAATCGGAATCATGATCGTAATCTGGGTTGTTATTATGCGTAGAATCACAGGCGGTTCAGGAGGCGGTGGTAGCCAGATATTCAGTATTGGCAAATCTCGAGCACAAGTTTTTGGAAATGGAAAAAGTACCAATGTGTCTTTTAAAGATGTTGCAGGTTTAGAAGGTGCAAAGGAGGAGATACAGGAGATAGTTGATTTTCTTAAAAACCCGAAAAAATATACAGAACTTGGAGCGAAAATTCCAAAAGGAGCTTTGCTCGTAGGGCCTCCAGGAACAGGTAAGACCTTATTGGCTAAAGCAGTAGCAGGTGAAGCAAAAGTTCCTTTCTTTTCTCTGTCTGGTTCTGACTTTGTAGAAATGTTTGTTGGTGTAGGAGCATCAAGAGTGAGAGATTTGTTTAAGCAAGCCAAGGAAAAGGCTCCTAGTATCATTTTTATCGATGAGATAGATGCGATTGGAAAGGCGAGAGGTAGAAATGCTCAGATGAGTTCAAATGATGAACATGAGAATACCTTAAACCAATTGCTCACTGAAATGGACGGTTTTGGTACTAATAGCGGAGTAATCATACTTGCGGCTACTAACCGAGCAGATGTTTTGGATAAAGCGTTGTTGAGAGCAGGTAGATTTGACAGACAGATCTACGTGGATATGCCCGATTTCAATGAAAGAAAGGCAATATTCAATGTTCATTTAAAGCCTATTAAGGTGGCTGCTGATTTAGATAGGGAATTCCTTGCAAAACAAACTCCAGGATTCAGTGGTGCTGACATTGCTAATATATGTAATGAAGCGGCTTTAATTGCAGCTAGAAAGAAAAAGAAATCTGTAGAGATGCAGGATTTCTTGGATGCAGTTGACCGAATAGTAGGGGGACTTGAGAAGAAAAATAAGATTATCACGAAGGAGGAGAAGCGAACAATTGCTTTTCATGAAGCTGGACATGCTACCGTGTCTTGGATGTGTGAACACGCCAATCCACTGATCAAAGTGACTATTGTTCCTAGAGGAAGAAGTTTAGGTGCTGCCTGGTATTTACCTGAGGAAAGACAGATCACTACTACAGAACAGATCCTTGATGAGATGTGTGCTGCAATGGGAGGAAGAGCTGCTGAGAAGTTGATGTTTGGTAAGATAAGTACAGGAGCATTGAGTGATCTGGAAAAAGTTACTAAACAGGCAACAGCAATGGTTACAATTTATGGTTTAAATGAGAAGATTGGAAATATTTCATTTTATGATCCTCAGAATAGCTATGGATTTACAAAACCGTATTCAGAAGCTACAGCAAGGCTAATTGATGAAGAGGTAAAGAGTATTGTGGAATCTCAGTATGCTAGAGCAATAAAGATTTTGACCGACAATAAAGATAAACTGGTAGAGTTGGCTGAAATGCTATTAATGAAGGAAGTGATCTTTAAAGATGATCTGGAAAAAGTATTCGGAAAGAGACCTTTTGATCATGTGCTTCCTAATCCTGAAGATGTTGAATCAACAGATGAGCCAGTAGCTGAGGATCCTGAAATGTCAGAAGAAAATCCAACGGACGAAAATTAGGATTGTAACTTGAAGGAGCTGTTAACTAGATCGCTTACCGGATTGATCTTTGTATTAGTCCTTATCGGAGCCATTATTTGGAATAAGTACTCCGTGGCAGTGCTTTTTGGAGTAGTTTCTATTCTTGGTCTGATTGAGTTCTTCAAATTAATGGAAAAGGCTGGATTTACTCCAAAGAAGAGGGTTGCTGGAATTATTGGAGCAATGATTTACTCGATTATTGCGTTGTACAGTTTCGGTGGAGAAATCACTTATGCTTATCTTCTCTTCATTTTTCCGTTGCTTGTTATCCTCGTGCTTATTGAGTTATTTAGAAACAGCGATTATCCTGTCACTAACTTTGCTTTCTCTATCGCAGGGATTATTTACATTGTTATTCCTTTCGCAATGCTCAATTTCTTTGCGTACAACTCACCTCAATATTATGATACGCTTGAAGTAGAAGAGTATCAATACATTCTTCTTTTGGCATTCTTTGTAATTCAATGGGCGAATGATACAGGAGCTTATGTAACTGGTAGATTGATTGGAAAGCATAAGTTGTATGAAAGAATTAGTCCTAATAAAACCTGGGAAGGTGCAATCGGGGGAGCTGTCTTTGCATTGATCGCAGGTTTTCTATTCGCATATTTTAGTACAGGACATATTGGACATTGGTTAGCTATTGCCGCTGTAATAGTTGTTTTTGGTACTTTAGGAGATCTTACAGAAAGCCAAATTAAAAGATCTGTAGGTGTTAAAGACTCTGGAAATCTTCTACCTGGACATGGTGGAATTCTAGATCGGTTCGATGGTGTTTTATTTAGTGCTCCATTCGTATTAAGCTATTTACATCTTTTTAAATTACATCTAAGTATCCTAAATTAGATGGGTGTATGCTCATTTTCAAAAATAGAGTTACTTTTGTATCAAATTAAAAGATAATAGAATGAAAAATTTATTGATTGCGATGGGAATCTTTTTTGGATTCTCTCTAGTTACAGTTTCATGTGGTGGTGCGAAGGAAGAAGCTACTACTGAAGAATCAGCAGATGAGCATGGTGAAGGTGGAGACCATAAATGCAGTAAGGACTGTAAAAAAGATGGTAAGTGTGATGGAAAATGCAATGGAGGAAAATGTGATGGAAAATGTTCAGATGCTAAATGTGGAGAAGGAAAATGTGCTGACCATAAGTGTGGTGAGGGTAAATGTGCAGATAAGTGTGGAGAAGGAAAATGCGCAGATATGAAATGCGGAGGGGAAGGTAAGTGTGGAGGAGCTGACTCTACTGAAACTTCTGGAGCAGAAGCAACAGATGCACCTACTTGTGGAGCTGGAGAATAATAGCAAAGTAATTTATATTGTAGAGCCGTGTCCTGAAAGACACGGCTTTTTTTTATTTTTACCTCAAGATGTCAGAAGATGAATTAATATTGGAATCCGAAGGAGAGGAGGAATTGTTTGAACATCACCATTTTGTTGCGGATAGAGGACAAGAGGTGGTGCGAATTGACAAGTTCTTGATTGATCGGTTACCAAATACTTCTCGAAATAAAATTCAAGTAGCTGCCAGAAATGGTAATATTCTGGTAAATAAGAAACCGGTCAAACCTAATTATAAAGTTAAGCCTGCTGATGAGATCTCATTGGTACTTCCTTATCCAGTTAAAAATTTAGAATTGATCCCACAGGACATTCCGTTGGAGATTATTTATGAGGATGAGAGCTTAGTAGTTTTAAACAAACAAGCTGGAATTGTTGTTCATCCGGGATACGGTAATTATTCTGGAACGCTTGTTAATGCTTTGATTTACCATTTTGAGAATCTCCCAGCCCTTCCTTCAGACTATTTTGGTAGACCCGGTTTGGTTCATAGGTTGGATAAAAATACAACTGGAATTATGGTTGTGGCAAAGACTGAGAATGCTTTGAATCATCTTGCAAATCAATTTTTTGAGAGAACGACCTACAGAAGATATAATGCTATTGTTTGGGGTGATCTTGCAAATGATGAGGGAACGATAACAGGAAATGTTGGAAGGAGTTTGAAGAATCGTAAGGTGATGGATGTATTCCCTGATGGAGAACATGGAAAACATGCAGTAACGCACTATAAAGTGCTTAAACGGTATGGATATGTGACGCTAGTAGAGTGTAGACTAGAAACAGGGAGAACACATCAAATACGTGTTCATTTCAAGCACATTGGACATCCTTTATTTAATGACAATGAATATGGAGGGGATAAGATTCTGAAAGGAACAATCTTCTCAAAATATAAGACATTCATAGAGAATTGTTTTGCAATTTTACCTAGACAGGCTTTG
The DNA here is from genome assembly GCA_020635565.1 of Flavobacteriales bacterium. Classification (GTDB taxonomy): domain Bacteria; phylum Bacteroidota; class Bacteroidia; order Flavobacteriales_D; family Parvicellaceae; genus Parvicella. The sequence goes on from JACJZN010000007.1 coordinate 633,175, forward strand.
CATGCAAAATCTTTAGGTTTCACGCATCCTGTAAATGGAGAGTGGCTTCAATTCGAATCGGAACTCCCTGATGATATGGTTCAGGTTTTAGATAAATGGGAGCGCTATGCAGCTTCAAGTACAAACGAAATAAATTAAACAATTATGAAAAAACATCTAATTACATTATTTGCTTTTACAATGCTGATTGCATCATGTGGCTCAGAAGAAGGCAAGACTGAAGAAAAATCGACCAATGAATCAAATACTGAAAATACGGTAGAGAAGGACGATGAGACCGAAGTTGAAGAGTATGATGGATATTCCTTACAAGATCAATGGGATGATATCGTTCTTCAGGTTAGTACAGGTCAACTTTCTAATTTAGATATTTACGTTGATTATAACGCACCTACATTCTCTGAAGAAGAATGGAATTATATCGATTTATCGTATCCTGAGTATAATGAAGCGTTCTCATCATTTAGTTCGTTTGATGAATTACCGGCTGCTGATTATTTTGCTGAAGGAGCTCGTGTAGTAGAAGTTTATTCTGAAACGATTGATGGTGATATGACTTTTGAGTCAATGGTGATGATCTATTTGGAGAATCGTAATGGTCTGTTGTGGATCATTGGTGTGGAAATGGCAGGTTAATAAATTGTTCTTTTCACATCCTTATAGATGTTACCAAAGTTCACTTTGAACTTGAAAATGTATATTGGAGAAGTAAATTGCTCTTTAATAGGTGAACTGGATTTAATGATAATACGATAACCAGCTCCAAATCCAACACCAAAATATTTTAAAAATAAATACTCCATGGTCATTGCGGGTTCATATATTGGAACCCATTGTTGAGCATGGAGTGTTTTTTTGTATTTATATGATATTCGACCTATTCCTATCTGAACTGGAATTTCAAGATTCCAGTGTTTGGATTGATGGAAGGCGTAATCAAAGAAGACTAACCCATAACCGAAATGTAGTGTATTGGTATCTTGACTGTGAACAACTTCGTAGTCACTCTTCATCCATGAGTAACCAGCACCCAATTTCACTTTGTTGTGAAAGTTAACACCAGCTTTAATGCTCTTCATTTTAACATACGAGGATGTGACAAAGGCATTTCTTGCCTCTAATTTAAGAACAGGTTTGGGTTTGTATTCAAATGCGTTTTGAATGCTGTCAATTAACTGACCGTAGGCTGGTGTCAAAAGACCAGCTATTAGAAAAGAGGTTAATATGGCTAAAAAAAAAGTCCGCACTTGTCAAAAGTACGGACTTTATAAATATAATGTTTTTCAGATTAATGTTCTTCTTCATCTGGTTTCAAAGGAACTGTCTGTGGAACGAAATCTTCATCCCATCCTGGCTTACTGTAATCGTAAGGCCATCTGTGTACCTCAGGAAGAGCCCCAGGCCAGTTACCATGAACGTGATCTACTGGTGTTGTCCATTCAAGCGTTGTAGCTTGCCATGGATTCTGAGAAGATCTTGGACCTCTAAATGCACTGTAGAAGAAGTTGAAGAAGAATACTACTTGTCCAATAACTCCAATCAAAGCAAATACACTAATCAAAACGTTTAGATCCATGAAATGATCGAACATTGGAATTTCTGTGTTGTCATAATATCTTCTTGGTAGACCGCCCTCACCAGTAAAGTGCATTGGAATAAATACACCATACCCCGATATGATAGTTAACCAGAAATGTACATAACCTAATTTTTTATTCATCATCTTACCGTACATCTTAGGGAACCAATGATAGACTCCTGCAAACATCGCAAGAATAGCTGACATACCCATTACCACGTGGAAGTGACCAACGACAAAGTAGGTATCGTGCTTAGAAATGTCTAATGCACTATCGGCAAGAATAATACCTGTAACACCACCAGTAATGAATGTTGACACCATTCCGATACTGAATACCATTGCAGGGGTGAATTTAATGTTCCCTTTCCATAGAGTTGTGATGTAGTTAAATACTTTAACTGCTGATGGAATAGCGATCAATAAAGTGGTGAAAGTAAATACACCTCCAAGGAATGGACTCATACCTGTAACGAACATGTGGTGCGCCCAAACGATGAATGATAGGAATCCAATTGCAAGAATAGATCCGATCATTGCCCGGTATCCAAAAATTGGTTTTCTTGAATTCGTAGCAATTACTTCTGATGAAATACCCAACGCAGGTAATAATACGATATATACCTCAGGGTGTCCAAGGAACCAGAAAAGGTGTTCGTATAAAATAGGAGAACCTCCTGATTGAGCTAACGCACCTGAAGAAGTTGTAATTTCAGATAAATAGAATGAAGTATCCATACCTCTATCCATTAAAAGTAAAACAACAGCAGATACAAGTACAGGGAATGATAAAAGTCCTAACACAGCCGTTACAAAGAAAGCCCAAATTGTTAGAGGCATTCTTGTCATTTTCATTCCTTTGGTTCTAAGGTTAAGAATTGTAACGATATAGTTGATCCCTCCTAACAATGAAGAGGCAACGAAAATAGTCATAGACAACAACCAAAGTGTCATTCCTAATCCTGAACCTGGTTGAGTTTCTTCTAAAGCACTTAATGGAGGATAAATAGTCCATCCTGCAGAAGCTGGTCCTGTCTCAACAAATAGAGAGATAACCATGATCACACTGGACAAGAAGAATAGCCAGTATGAAATCATGTTTAGTAAACCAGAAGCCATATCTCTTGCTCCTAATTGAAGAGGAATTAACAAGTTAGAGAAAGTACCGGATAATCCTCCTGTAAGTACGAAGAATACCATGATAGTACCATGCATAGTTACTAATCCTAAATACCAGTTAGCTTGAAGTTCTCCGTTTGGTGCAGCGTCTGAACCTAATAGAGCTTCAAGAATTGGGAATTGAGCATCTGGCCATCCCAGTTTTAATCTGAATAACGCAGACAATCCAATACCTATAATCCCCATTACAATTGCAGTAACTAAGTACTGTTTTGCAATCATTTTGTGATCCTGCGAAAAGATATACTTCGTTATGAAGCTCTCTTCATGATGATGATCATGTGCGTGATCGTGTGCGTGATCGTGTCCTCCTGCCATTTTAACTATTCTTTTCTATTCTAAATTTCTATTTATTAATCTTATGGTTGTTCTGGTGCGTGAGCATCAGTAATCATTGATGAATCAATTGCATTCATAGTAGAATCGATTGAAACTACTGGATCAACAATTTCCATTTCTGGTTCTACTGTCTTACTTGCATTTTCAACCGCCATGTTTGTATGATTGATTAACTTCTCATCTGATGTAGAATTCCATCCTTCATAGACAACTGGTCTTCCCATGATGTCTAATCTAGGAGTAACAGGTGTTACTTCTTTGAAATCTTCACACTCATACCACTTCTCATATTCTCCTTCTTCCACTACGATGATATTTCTCTTCATGTTGTGGTGACCAGCTCCACAGATCTTATTACAGATCAACATGAAATTAAAGTCAACATTCTCTACTTCTTCACCAAGAGATTTCTGCATCTCTGAATGGATCTCGTTGATCTCTTTGTAATGAGCTTGAGTCTCAGGAAGTTCAGCAAATTCTTTAGTTGTGTAATTTGGAGTAAAAGTGAAACTTGTCTGTAATCCTGGTACGCAGTTCATCTGAGCTCTAAAATGCGGGAACCAAGCAGAGTGAATTACATCTTTACTTCTAAATTTGAAAGTAACAGGTCTATTCTTGATCAAATATATGTCGTTAGGAACATAGATATCATCCATACCAGCTAGATTGGTAGAAGAGGTATCATTCATAACAGTAGGCCAAATTCCAGACTCAATTCTATACTTTAATGTGTTTAGAATTTCTATCTGCTCCATTTTAGCATTGATAATTTCATCCGGTTCGAAGAAATCTCCGTTAGCTCCTGTTGCTTTTACTAGATCGCTGTTTAGAGTAGCAACTAGTTGATCAATGTGAGCCAATTTAGCAAGTACAGTTTCTTTAGTTACAATACCCATTGGGTTACCACCAAATTTGACAGTGTCACCATGATCATCAACGTACTCGAAAGCTGGACAAATTAATTTGTAATCAGCATCACCAAGGTTGTTATTTTCTCCTGCAATTCTGAAAGTCCATTGGAATTGTTCAGCATATGCTTCAACAACCATTGGATTACCTTCTTCTGGTGCAGTAAACATAATATTTACCCAAGTTTTAAGACCCATGAAGATAATTACCGCCAACGCAGTAGATGGAACAACCGTCCAGATTAACTCTAATTTGTTTGAGTGAGAGAAATAAGTAGCTCTTCTGTTTTTGTTGTACTTGTATTTAAATGCGAATACAAAAAGAAGTGCATTCGTAAAAAAGAACACTGGAAGAATGATCCAATAGTTCAACTTAAGAAGCCAGTCTGTGTCTTCTCCATGAACAGAGGCTGCAGGTCCTAGACCTCCCATTCCATATTTAGCCATTAACCAGATGGTGAAACCGAAGAATGCAAACATGAAGATCAAGAATCCCCAAGCCATAAAGTTATTCTCCTCATCTGTAACGATCTCCTCTGTCTTCTCTTTACGAAGAGCTGAAGCTGTTTCATTCAATCTAACCAGCTGAATGATTGCTGCTACTCCCGCTACTACTGCTATTAGTATTAATAAACTGTTCATCTTGTATAAAATATCAGGTCTTTATTAAAATTCGTGGTGGATACTTTCTTGTAAATATGGGTGATTCTTCTGAACTAAAGGAGCTGATGCTAATCCTTTGAATACTAACAGAAGGAATCCTCCTAAGAATGCCATGAACATTCCAATTTCTAACATACCGTAATCCCATTCTGCAAATACAGTTCCTGGCATAACCATACAGAATACATCAAACCAATGTCCAATGAAGATGATTAAACCAATAACGATTAAGTAAGGTGCAGACCGTTTTGTATCTCTTGACATGAAGAATACCATAGGTAAAACAAAGTTTACGGCAAACATTCCCATGAAAATGTATTTGTAATCATTAAATCTGGCAATGAAATATGTTACTTCCTCTGGAATATTAGAGTACCATATCAACATAAACTGAGAGAACCATAGGTAACTCCAAAGGAATGAAATTGCAAACATCCATTTACCAACATCGTGAATATGGTTTTCATTTACATATTCCAAGGATCCTTTACTCTTTAAGTACAATGTGATCATCATCACCATGATCATACCAGATAACCAAATACCTGAGAAAGAATACCATCCAAATAATGTAGAGAACCAGTGCGTATCAATAGACATAATGATATCCCATGCCATTGTAGAAGAGAATACAGCAAAGAAAACTAAGAATAGTGCTGATCTTCTGTATAGTTTGAAATGTAATTCAACTCCCCCTTCTTCATCTTCTCTTCTAGAAGTTTTTCTAAACCACATCATAAAAGAACCGAATATACCAAAGTAAGCTGCAATTCTAATCCAGAAGAAAGTTTTGTTTAGATAAGCTCCTTTACCATAGATAATTGCATCGGTACTCGCAATATCATTATCCATCCATGGATAAATGTGAGTCATTCCAAAAGTTGATGCTAATAGAACCACAAACAATGCAGCCATTCCTAACCAGATTGCACTCGAAATTCCTTCGAAAACTCTTAGAAGAACAACTCCCCATCCAGATTCTGTAGCGTAGTGAAGACCTAAATAGAAAAGTGCTCCCAATGCAATTCCAAAGAAGAAGAATCCGTTAACCAATAGGTTTGACCAAAGTCTTCTGTTTTCAGCATCTTTAACTGAAAGTTTTCCGTTTTCAAACATAGAAGCCAATTCTTCAGCTGGGATAATGCCGTGACCGTGACCACCTCCATGTGAAGCATGATCATTATGATCATCATGCTCTTCTGCATGACCTCCTTCGTGATTTTCTCCTTCAGCATGAGCTTCTTCTTGTTTTTTTGCTTCAATCGAGATATGCCAAAGAACCGCTGGTCCGTGATGTGCATGATCAGCGTGTTCATCTCCGTGATCTGCAGTTGCTTCTCCACCTTCGTGGTCATGCCCTTCAGCTTCATGATCGTGTCCATGAGTAGGATCGGTACATACACCTGATTTATCATCAATATGAATCACATAGTCTTCTCCAAGAGCTCCTTCAACTTCCTTTTTTAAGTCATTCAAAGCAGCTTGATAGTGCTCCTCTGAATATCCTTCGTAGTTTGAAATCACCGTTAGATGATGATCATCATGTACTTCTGGAAATAAATATCTCTTTTGAGTAAATATACCGGCAACCATTAGAATTACTCCTAAACCAACAAGGCCGAATAATATTTTTTTCACTTTACCTGAAACTTGAAATCCCATTTTCTATCTTTTTACAAGTCTTAAAATTCTTTTTATTAATGATGTGCCTCTTCTGTAGATTCATGATTCAATGAACCATCCAGAGGTAACTCAATTACATTAGTGTCGATCATTAGAGGTGACATTACTTTTAATGAGTCCTTCATAGCATTTAAACTATCAACTTCAGTCATTAATTCACTATACATTAAATTACCGTACTGTAGCGTTCTAACATGTAAAGCAACTTTCCATCTTTCATCTTTATTTAATTGAGAACCATGAGGTCCCATTGCTCCTTTTCCATAGGTAATTACGTGAAAGATTTGACCCAAAGTTCGATCTTTATATCCACCGTCATATGGCATAGGTGCGTTGTATTCCCCATAAGTGATTACTGCACCGTCTCCTTTACCTGTTTTTCCATGACAGTGAGAACAGAAATAACCAAATAGAACTTTACCTTCTTCTGCGTAAGCTATAGCTGTTTCCTCATTTGATACATATTTCATTGGAATTGCATTTCCTTTAGAAGCATTGTATCCGTCTTCTGTATTAGTAAAAGAATAAGGCATCATTACTTCAGCCATCTCAGGGTCTGCATTAAATGGTATACTTCCCATTGCAGGTTTTCTAGCAGACATAGTATTTTTAAGATCTTCATGTTCAACATCTTTGATTAAACCATAATCAACGTATGCTTCCACAGCTTGAGATCTATACATGTCAGGCATATATTCGTAACCTGGAGAGTCTGGATTTCTGCTACAAGACATCATTAAGATAGATGCCCCTGCAAAAAGTGATATGTTCTTAAAATTAAGTTTCATGCTATTACTTAATTACTTTTTCTTCTAATTCTACAATTTCAGTTTCTTTAACCCAAGCTGTTAGTTGTTCAGCAGTGAAACCATGGTTATCTTCTAATTTCAATTCAATTACGAATCTATCATCAGTAGTTCTTGGATCTGGGTTGCGGGCAGGCATTCCTGGTAAAGTCTTATTTCTTAATAAGTATGTAAATGCCATACCGTGTGCTGCACATAGTACAGTGAACTCAAACAAGATCGGAACAAATGATGGGATATTATAAAAGAAACTGAAATTTGGTTTTCCTCCAATATTCATTGGCCAATCCTGTATCATCATGAATCTGATAGCAATCATTGCCAACATCGTACCTGTGATTCCATAAAGAAAAGCGTTGATTCCCAATCGAGTGTGTTTTACACCAATAATTGGATCGATACCGTGAATCGGGAATGGAGAATAAACCTCCGATACATGCACACCTTTTGACACCAAGTGCTTAGCTGCATCTTTAGTGGTGTCGTCATCATCGTACATTGCGTATATTACTTTATCTGCCATTGTCGTAGCAATTAATTTCTATTATTAATTATTCTTCTTCGTTCTTTGTTTCCTCTTCAGTTGAAGCCTCCTCAGTATTCTCTACTACTGGAGGATCAGCAACCACTGGAGGAACAGTTTCTGTTTCAACAGAAGCTTCTATATGAGACTCATGATGAGAACCGTGATCATCATGATCGTGGTGAGCATGTTTGTCCCAATATCCAGCTCCGTGTCCGTAACCTTGCTTGAAGTTTGCTCCTGAAGATTTCAAGATCGTTTTTAATTCTGCAATTGGCATTACAGGGAAATATCTTGCAAACAAAAGGTACAATACCCCAAATACACCCATGGTACCAACATATACTCCTATATCAACCCAAGTTGGGTGGAAGTAAGACCATGAAGAAGGAACATAATCTCTGTGGATAGAAGTTACGATAATTACGAAACGCTCAAACCACATACCTATGTTCACAATGATCGACATAATGAATGTAAAGGTTAGACTAGTTCTAAGTTTTTTGAACCAGAATAACTGTGGAGAGATTACGTTACAAGTCATCATACTCCAGTAAGCCCACCAATAAGGCCCAGTCGCTCTGTTTAAGAAGGCATAAGCTTCATATTCAACACCTGAATACCATGAGATGAAAAGCTCTGTGATATAAGCAACACCTACAATTGATCCAGTTGTAATGATTACGATGTTCATATATTCAACGTGCTTCGTGTGAAGATATGCTTCTAATTTGAACGCTTTTCTAAGGATCAGCATTAAAGTTTGAACCATTGCAAATCCTGAGAATACAGCTCCTGCTACGAAGTATGGAGGAAAGATAGTTGTATGCCATCCTGGAATAACTGATGTAGCAAAGTCGAAAGATACGATTGAGTGTACAGAGAATACAAGCGGAGTAGCCAATCCTGCAAGAACCAAAGAAACGATCTCGAATCTGTTCCATGCTTTAGCACCTCCAGTCCATCCAAATGATAGGATACTGTATGCTTTTTTAGCTACTGGTTTAGTAACTCTATCTCTAATTGTAGCAAAATCAGGAATAAGACCAATGTACCAGAATACTAAACCTACCGAGAAATAAGTAGAAATCGCAAATACATCCCAAAGAAGAGGAGAGTTAAAGTTTACCCACATTGATCCAAATTGATTTGGAAGCGGGAAAACCCAATAACCTACCCAAAGACGCCCCATGTGAATTAAAGGGAACAATCCTGCCATCATTACGGCAAAGATTGTCATCGCTTCAGCCGCACGGTTAATTGCCATTCTCCATTTCTGACGGAAAAGTAAAAGTACAGCGGAGATTAAAGTTCCTGCGTGTCCAATACCTACCCACCAAACGAAGTTGGTGATATCCCATGCCCATTCTACGGTTTTGTTCAATCCCCAAGTACCGATACCGGTTCCTAGAAGGTAAACAATACATCCAACACCCCAAAGTGCAAATAGTCCGGATAAGGAAATTAAAATATACCACCCTTTTGGAGCTTTACTCTCAATTGGTCTGATAATGTCATCCGTGATATCTCTATACGACTTGTCTCCAAGTATTAACGGAATCCTGATGTCTGACTCTTTATGCATCTATCTAATTTTTACTAAAGTTCTAAATTCAAATTATGCGTGATGTTCTTCTTCACTGTGCGCTTCTCCATGACCGTGAGCTACAGGGTCAACGTTTCTTACTTTTAATTGGTAATACACGTTTGGTTTAACACCTATTTCGTGAAGCGCTTGGTAAACACGCTTGTTCTCGTTTAATCCTTGATTACTTCTTTCCTTGTTATCAGTTAAAATTCTGATTGAAGAGTGAGTGTCATTCCAGTCACCAAATTTGATTGCTCCTGAAGGACAAGCATCACCACAAGCAGCAACTACATCTCCATCAACAACAGCTCTACCCTCTGCCTTCGCATTTAATTTTCCTTCCTGAATTCTCTGAACACAGAATGTACATTTCTCCATAACCCCTCTAGATCTTACAACCACATCTGGGTTTAATACTAATCTAGCATACTCATCATGAGTTGGGTTAACTTTATCGAATTTCTTATAGTCTCTGTAATTGAACCAGTTAAATCTTCTCACCTTGTAAGGACAGTTGTTACCACAGTATCTAGTTCCAATACATCTGTTGTAAGCCATCATGTTTAATCCCTCATTTGAGTGAGTAGTAGCAGCTACAGGACATACGGTCTCACATGGAGCGTGATTACAGTGGTGACACATCATTGGCATAAATACCACTGCAGGACTTTCCTCTGGAACTTCAAGATTGTCATAACTTGGAGCATCTCCAGCATTTTCAAAGTCTCCTGTGTGCATAGCATGGTCATAATGAGCTCTTTCCTCATCAGCAATAGAAGAGAAGTATCTATCCATTCTTAACCAGTGCATGTCTCTAACTCTTCTTACTTCATCTTTACCAACAACTGGTACGTTGTTTTCAGAGTGACAAGCAACAATACATACACCACATCCATTACAAGAAGACAAATCGATAGACATTGCCCATCTGTGTCCAACGTGCTCAACTGGATGTTCATCCCATAGGGACAGCTCAACCGGATCTTTATGAACGTGACCACCTTTCTCATAAACATGAAGTTCGTGAGTGTGGTTGAATTCTTTCATTTCAGCATTCATGAATGTAGAAAGATCAGTTTCCTTAACAACTGATGATCTACCCATGATCGTGTGATGAGTCTGAGTACAAGCTAAGTAATATCTTTCACCAGCATCTTTAACAGAAGCTCCAGCAAAATAGTTTAGTTGACCGTTACTCATACTTGTAAAGCGGAAAGCATTTCCACCAATTGGTGTTCTCTTACCATCAGTCATGATATAGTCTCCAGATTGAGACCCATCACCAACTTCTACCTGGTAAGCTGCTTTACCTATCATTTCATTTCCTTCTCCTCTTCCATATCCCAACGCGATACCGATAGTACCAGGTGCTTGTCCTGGAAGCGGATAAACAGGAAGTTTTAATTTGTTTTCACCTACAGTAACTTCAACCATGTAAGCCTTATCTTCCTGACCAATATGAAGAGCGTTATAAGCAGCAATTTGATTGTCTGCACTCCACTCAATTCCAAGCTCTTTACATGCATCCTTAACGTTCATAGTTACGTAGTTATCCCAAGTAACTTTTGTTATTGCGTTCGGAAGTTCTTGTAACCATGGGTTTGCTGCATATTGACCATCACCAAGTTCACCGGTTGCATAAGCGATAAACTCGTAAGCTCCTTCTTCAACTTTGGAAGCCATTGCAGTAACTCCTGCTGCAGCACCACTTGTTGCGTCTGAATATACCAAAGATTCAGAAGGCATATTAGTTGATACCGAAGTCCCGTTATGAACAGACCAGTTCCAATAGTCTTCAAAACTTGCATAAGTATTTTGTGCTGGGAAACCATACTTTTCCCACATATCTCTCATGAAGTTATAATACTCTTTACTTTCTTTATCTCCTCTTTCTGCTTCTCCTGCCCAAACCAACAAAGACTCTTGTGCTTGTCTTGTGTTGAATAGTGGTCTGATCAGTGGCTGCTGAATAGAGTAGTTTCCATGTTTGATATTGTAATCGTTCCAAGACTCCAAATAGTTGTGGTCTGGACATACATATTTACATTTTGATGCTGTTTCATCTGCAAACTGAGAGAAAGAGATAGAAACAGGTACATTTGCTAAAGCTTCACCAAATGCAACTCCGTTAGGCAATGTATAAACAGGGTTAACATTGTATAGGATCAATCCTTTAACATTTCCACTGATTACATCATTAACAAGCTTCTCAACTTTTGCATCGTCACCTTGCTTAACGTTAAGAGGCATCGATGTGTCGATAGTAGAACCGTAATTTCCTAGCGTGTCGTTAATAGCATTTACGATCAATTGCACAGATTCGTCATTTGCTCCAGCAACAACAATGGATTTTCCTTTATTTGCCTTTAAAGATTCAGCTGCCTTTTCAATAGAAGCAACTAATTCTTCAGGAACACTAACTCCAAGATCCTTACCTCCAACTGCTTTTAATAATCCAGCAGCAATCAATCCCTGTTGAGAAGGTTTGATCATCGTTCTGTAGTCAGCATTTGCTCCAGTTAAAGTCATTACCGTTTCAAACTGGAAATGTCTTGACATATCTGATTCTAACTCTGGATTTCTTGTTTCCGCAAATTCAGCACTGAATTTAGTTGGGAAGATCCAGTTAGACATAAAGTCAGCATCAATTGAAACGACAGATTTAGCTTTATTAAAGTGATAATCTGGAATGATAGCTTTTCCGAAGTTTTTCTCGTTTGCTTTTCTCATAGCAGAATAAGAAATGGCATCGTATTCAACTACTTCTACGTTTCCAAATTTATTTTTGAAAGCTTCAATAGCCATCATGGTTGATGGAGAAGCTAGAGTAGATGTCATTATTTTGATTGAACCGGCACTTCCAAGATCTGAAATGATGGCATTATCAATATCAGTCCAGCTTGCTTCTTGTGAAGATATAGTTGGATTCTGAAGTCTCTCACTGTTGTAGACATTCAATACCGAAGCATTAACTCTTGGAGTAAGACCACCTTTAGTAATTCCAAAAGAACTATTTCCTTTGATCCATATCGGTCTTCCTTCTCTAGCCTTTACTAAAATGTTTGCATAATCATTTCCGTCAAAGAAAGTTGTTGCATACCAGTTAGCAACACCTGGAGTGATGTCCTCAGGCTTATTCACATAAGGAACAGATTTAATAACAGGTGTTTCACATGAAGCTAAAGTAGCTGCTGCAACACCGAATCCTAAGAATTTAAGGAAATCTCTACGACCTGTTTTAAACTGACTTACTTCTTTACTTCCAACAAACTCTTCAATAGGAAGGTCTTCTTGAAACTCTTTTGAAGCTTTCTCTTGAAATTCCGGTGATTGAACTTTCTCGTCCAACCCTTTCCAGTATGTTTTATTCATACTCATTATATTGTTTCAATCAATAATTCGTTTCTATTAGTAGTGACACTTAGCACATTCCCATCCACCTAGTTCTTGCACGGTAACCATACCATCTTCCTTGATATTCTTATAAACATCAGGTCTTAGTGTAAGTCTTTCGTGGATTTCCTGATAATAAGGATTGCTTGCATCAGGTCCTACTTCGATTTGTTTCTTATCGTGACACTCAATACACCATCCCATTGTTAGGATAGGCTTAGTCAATTCGATTAATCCTTTATCACTGTTATCAGCTACCAATGCATTGATCTCAGCAGTTGTAGAAACTCTACCTAATGTATAGGTTTTAACATCACCATGACATTGCATACAATCAATACCTCCAACTTTAACGTGTTGTTTGTGCGAGAAGAATACGTGATCAGGAAGGTTGTGTGCTTTGTTCCAAACGATTGGTTTCCCTTCCACAACATTTCCATCAGCATCTTTAACATAATCTCCTAAATCTTTATCAAAACCAGCAGCAGCATGAAGTTTTGCAATTTCCTCAGCACCTGTTCCTTTTTTAGACTCGTGAACCACCTTATGACAGTTCATACAAACGTTCGTTGTTGGAAGACCAGCGTGCTTAGATTTTTCTACTGAGTTATGACAGTATCTACAATCGATCTCCATCGTTCCAGCATGAAGGCTATGGTCGTAAGCAACAACCTGAGAAGGTTGATAATCTTCATACACACCGATAGTTGCCAATCTAGTCATTAAATCCGCAAGACCAGCGAATAGAACTACTACGAAGATTAAAAGTGCAAACAACCAATTTTTATAAATCCATGCACCTAACTTATCCATGGCAGACTTCTCTTCACCAATTTCTTCTCCTCTTTCAGCAGCAGCAATGTATGCCAATTTCTTTCTTACACCTAAAGCAGCGAAAGTCACGAATAGAAGAACGATCCCAAGAATCAACAACCACATTTTTACTCCGCCTTTATCAGTATCTCCTGCTTCTGTTTCAGTAGCAACGGGTCCTTCTTCAACTGGAGGAGCGTATGTGTCAGCGTAGTAAAGAATGTTGTCGATATCCTCATTGGATAACTTTGGAAAAGTTGTCATCGCTTGCTGATTGAACTCTGCAAACACAGCAGCAGCTCTTTTTGATTTTCCTGAACTTCTTAGAGCACCGTTATCTCTAACCCATTCGTAGATTAGCTCTCCTTCTCCGGCATCAGCCCAAATTTGCTTGGCGCCTTTAAGTTGAGGACCAGTAGATTTCTTGTCAATCTTGTGACAGGAAGCACAGTTGGCCTTAAATAATTCCTTTCCTGCTGCCGCATCTTCTTGGGCAACAAATGGATTCGCAAATAGCGCGAAAACCGTTGAAAACAAACAAATTATACCTAGTTTTTTCACCGAATGAAATTTCATGTTTCTTCTACTTTACTTAAGCTTTTCAGGCTTCTTTACCAACGACAAAAGTAAGATTCATAGTAACTTCAAAAATATTTTTGTCATGAAATTGTAATGGTCGAACCTAATTTATAGTCATTCTAAATAAACTTAGTTTTAACACTTTTTAATAACTCGTTGATATTATGGTGTTTGACGATCGGACGTCTCTGTTCATCTATTTATTCTTGAAAAATGACAATTGTTTGTTTTTTGGAACAAACTTTGAACAACTCACCACGAATAATATTTTGAGCGCATTGGGAGATTAAAATCTTTTACATTTGTAGCATAATAAGAATTAAATGAAGTCAAGGCTAACTATAATGATCTTTACGTTTCTGGTTGGAATATCGGTAGGATATGCACAGGATACTATAAAGGGAAATGATTGGAGATTATTTCCTTCTAAGCAAGAGGGAAAGGTGGATACTTCTAAACATTTGAAACCAAGAACGCTGGACTATAGCGGTCCTGACGGTAATGTAACTGTCAAACAAGATGCGAGAATTGATGGAATTGGTAAACAGTTGAAATCAGATCCTTATTTCTATGGATATACGCTTCAGTTAGAGGTAAGTCAGCAAAAAAGTGTGATCAAGGATGCAAGGTATAAGATTCTTAAGATTAAACCCGAGATTGAATTGGATGATCCTTATGAGGCGCCAAATATTTATCTATACGCAGGTAGATTTTATGATAGAGTCAGTGCCTATCAGTTCAAAAATGAGATCTCAAAGTATTTCCCTAATGCTATCGTAGTTGGACCAAAGAAAATGGACCTTCCAAGAATTCCTGCGCCTGAACTACCTAAAGTAGAGAATGATTCAGTTGTTGCTCCCCAAGGTTTAGAAGGAGGAATGGGGCAGTAGTCTTATTCGCCTTTGATGAGTTGTTGAGCAGCAATCTCCATTTCTTTAAAGAAATCTTCTCCCCATTTTCTGATGATCGGTTCTTTCAGAAATTTGTATACTGGAACATCTAGTTTTGCCCCACATGAACAAGCGGGTTTACAGATGTGCCACTCGCTATAATTGATTGCTTCATATTCTCTAAATTTGGCCACTCTTATAGGGTAAAGATGGCATGAGATGGGTTTCTTAAAATTGATGACTCCTTGGTTATAGGCGTCTTCAATACTGCATAAAGCCGTTCCTTTATCATCAAATCGAACAAATGCGCATTCTGCATTATTAATAAGTGTAGTAACCGGTTCATTGTCTTCGTCCATATAGAAAACACCTTGGCTATCTATAGCTGCTACGCCTTCTTCTCGCATATATGGCTTGATCATATCAAGGTTCTCCTCCAGAATGTCAACCTCTTCTATAGTTAGAGGCGCACCAGCATCTCCTTCTATGCAACAGGCTCCTTTGCAGGCTGTTAGATCACATACGAATTTTCTTTCAAAAACGTCCAGCGAGATAAGTTTTTTGTCAATCTCAATCATTGAATCAGTATAAATATCGGCAAAGGTATGAATTGTTTTGAGCATATTTGTGGACTATGGAACTAGAAAAGCTCGAGTATAAATTGTTGAATGCTCCTACAGATGAGATTCGTGAACTATTATCGCGAACGGTATATGGTACTGTTGGGGGATTGCAATTAAGGCATAGAGACACCTCATGGAAACTGGATGAGTTAATATCTCCGGATTACCATGTGTTATATGATACGGGTAAGTTAGTAGGTGTAGTTGTTTATTCTAATCGCAGAGCTAAGTTTGGGGGGATAGAATTCAAAACTTTATATATACGGTACTTTAGTATTTCACCTGAATATCAGAACAAAGGAGTGGCTAAGTATCTTACCGAGATAGCGGTGAAAAACTATCGAGAAACGTTAAAAGAACCTACGGTGGTTTACGCGTTTATTGAGGCAAAAAATACGCGTTCCGTAGCAGTGGGAGATTTTTTTGAGCCTTTGTCACTCGGCTATTTTTCTCCAATTTATTTCAGTCGTTTCTCTCCAAAGAAAAAGTTAGGAGTCAACACGGAAAGAGATTTATTTGATAAATATTATCCAACAAAAGAGCAGGTGAACTTTGAGTATCAAGGGAGGTCTGATAGGCATGCCGGGTATTTTACTTTGGAGCGTAATGACAGATATGCAACGTTAAAGTGCTATCCAGTGAGTTGGGAGATCATGCATTATCCTAATAACAATTGGTTAATGATGAATTTACTACCAAGAATTCCGTTTATAAATAAGCTAGTTGAAGGTTCAGAATTGAATTTTGTTGCCGTTGATGCACTTGCTTGGAATGATAATGATCTGTTGATTGAGCTTTTCGAGCATGTACTTGCTCAATATCAACTATCTAAATTGATGGTTTATGCGGATACGAAAGATTCACGTTTTGATCAATTGAGAAGTGATGATAAATTGGGTATGATGGGCAAGTTACAGAAACCACCTAAGGTTGGGATTCAGTTATTTTTTCATGATTGTGATGATACCTTCAAGAAGAGGATTCAGGATTATCCTGTTGAAGTGAGAGGTTTTGACGTCACATAAAAAAAGCCATCCCGCAGTGCGAGATGGCTTTTGATATAAGTAAAACAATAATTACTTAATGATCATAGTCATTACGTTAGATCCTGTTGCGTTTGAAATGTTAATCATGTACATCCCAGTTTCTACGTTATCTAAAGTAATTTCGAATGGAGTACCAGCAGTTAATCCAACAACATTGTTGTAGATTACTTTACCACTGATATCAGTAATCACAACATTGTTTTCACCAGACACATTCGAGATTATGTTGAAGTTACCACTGTTAGGGTTAGGATACATTGAAACAAATACATCAGTTTCTCCGATTCCTGAACAATCAGAAATTGTTACTATAACAGTAGTTGATGAAGCAGGACAAACTCCATTACTTACAGTATATGTAAATGGATATGTTCCGTTTGGTGCGTCAACAGCAACGAATACGTTTCCGTTAGGTCCTGCTAATAGACCTGTACCTGAATCATCAGACCATGTTCCTCCGTTGTCTATAGTTCCAGTTAAACCATCTGGTAAGAATACATCTGTATTACAAGACATGAATGGAGAAACAGCTTCACCAGAGTATGATTCGGTAGATACGTTAACTGTAACGTAAGCAGTATCCATCATACAGTCGTTTCCAACAATGTAGTATACTTGATTATTTCCAAGTGTAAAGTTAGCTGCAACTGCCATCGTATCATCAACTAAAGTTGCTGAGTTTGATGGGTAATCAAAGTATCCTGGGAATAAACTGTAAGTACCTGTAACTAATGGCACTAAGTTAACCGTGTCAATTCCTGCACATGCATCTACTGTAGCGCCTGTACCAGCATCGTAGTCAAGGTCCCAAAGCGTCAATGGGAAAGTAGTGTAAGGAGTTCCCGATGAATAAGCACCTACTTTGAATCTGTAAGTTTCACCTGGAATCAATCCACAAACCTCAACACCTGCCGGGTCATCACCTGAACATCCCCAAGGGTTACCATCAGCATAAGCAATTTCTACATATGAAGAGTAATCCAAACAATCAGCGATCGTGTCGAAAACACTTAATTCTGTATCGAACAGCTCACCGCAAGTAGCGATTGCTACGTGACCAGAAGTTGGTGCTACGAATTCAAACCAAACTGAGTTGTACATTGTATTTCCTGGTTCTCCAGTGTTCGAAGCGCCTTGGTTAGAATAGTCCGTAGTAGAACCATCAACTGGAACCATGATTGCATTGCATGCAGAGTCATTTGTTACATTCGGAACAATAACCACTGGACCGTACCAGTGAGAAGTATCACCAGCTCCACAAACCGCTGCTAAATAGAAATCGTAAAGTGTACCAGCAGTAAGACCTGTGATCGTATCAGGATGGTTCATTGTAGAAACCAGAGTTCCTGATCCAGGAGTAAATCCTTGAAGTCCGTATTCAAACGCCCATTCTGTTTCAGCTCCATTTGCAGTCCAGTCAATTACAACTGTATCAGCATTGCCATATACATTTGATAGGTTTGTTGGCATCTTACAAGTTACTTCTTCAATTCTGATATCATCAAAAGATACACCATCAGTACCAGTAGCAGAAGTTGCTGCATAGTTATCGCTCCATCCAAATCTCACACCAAAGGTAGAGCTCGGTGCTTGGCTGTTTGCAGCTAAAAGAGTAGAAATGTCAAATTCAATCAATTGAGTCAAGATTCCATCTCCATTGTTAGTGTTCCAATCCAAAACTTGAAGCCATGGATCTTGGTCACTACCTCTTACCCAAACTTTGTCATCTGTGTCTAACTCATCACCGTGCTCCATCCAGTTACAGCTAAAGTGTAGCGTAGTAGAAGATGCATAAGCTGAAAGATCAAGTGTAAGATCAGCATAGCTAATCGCATCAAATCCATCAGTGGTTACATCTAAAGTCATAGATCCGTTTCCATTTAAAGCAGTTACTGCGTCTGAACCAATTCTAACTCTACCGTACGCTTGATAGTCAGTAGTAAAGTTCCATGACTTATCAGCGCCACAGTAGATCAATGAATCCCCCACTTGAGTCAATGTCCAAGATTCAAAATCTTCAACAAATGGAAGAGTTACAGGCATCAATGCAGTACAAGCAGAAGTGTAAGAAATCGGTCCAATCCATGTTCCTTGATCAACACCACCACAATCAGATCTTACGTAAATATCGTAAGTCATACCGCTCATAACTCCAACAATAGTGTCGTTTGTAGCAGTCGAAGACATCATGGTTCCACTTCCAGTAATAAATCCAGCAGGTCCGTATTCAACATCCCACATTGACTCAGAACCATTTGAAGTCCATGAAATGAACAGTGAATCTCCAACTTGAGTATCAACCGTAATGCCAGAAACATCTGGACAGTTGGCTGCTGTAGTATAAGCTAATGGTCCAACCCAGTTTGCAGTTGTTCCACCACAATCAGCTTGAACATAAACATCATAGTCAGTAAGCTGTGTTAATCCACCAACTGTATCAGATTCTACAGAAGATGTAGTCGCAACAATAGAAGTTCCTGTACCAGGAGTAAATCCGAGTGCACCTATTTCAATGTTCCAAGAAGTTTCAACACATCCAGCTGTCCATGTCATTCCAACAGAATCATTATCGTAAAGAGCAGTAAGAGCTAAGCCTGTTATATCAGGGCAATCTGCTGCTGTGCTATATGATCCAAAAGTATAATTACTTGGAACACCACTACCACAATCGGCTGCTACGTAGATGTCATAAGAAGTTGAACTAGTTAATCCGGTCAAAGAATATGAAACTGTAGAACCAGCAATAGTTACATCTCCAGAAGTTAAGGTCATAGAAGTACCTGAACCAAGAGCTGTTGGGTTTGCACCGTACTCTAGTATCCATGAAGTCTCAGAACCATTAGTAGTCCAAGAAAGGTCAATTTGATCATTCAGGCTACAATCAGGAGCATCAGTAAGGTTGGTAACCATTACACAAGTACCAGCACAAGAAATACCTCCCTGCCAATAAAGCAGACCGACCGTAGGGCTAGAAAAAACTGAAGTTAAAACATTCGAGTTGTTATCCGTCACAGTCCAACCAACTTCACTGTTAAATGATCCTCCCCCTAAATAGGTGATTACGACAATATCGTTGTCGTTTACATTGAATGTTTGTGTGCCTGAAGCTCCACTTGAAAGCGTGTAATTGGTCGCTACACCATTGATGGAAACTTCTAGTTGGTTTCCGTTCCATCCATCCCCCCATGTATCCGTCATATCAATAGTGTACGTACATTGCGCATCCGCAACGCCAAAGGCACCCAATGTTAGAGCAGATATGGAGAAAAGACTTTTGTAAAGTTTTCTCATAATTCTAGGTTTTAAAAATTTGATACAAAGTTACAGAAAATTAACACGAAAATGTTTTACATGTAGGATAAATTTAATTGCATTTGGGTCAATGCATGAATAACTTGTCTTAACCGTAAAATCTGATAGATAAACAGTATTTTAATACGATTACTTGAGTCGCTCAATTTTACTTGGAATCGGACGGTTTAACGCTTGATTAACCGTCTTAGCCAACTCAAAGCTTGTTACCAAAGGATCGCTGGAATTTTCAGGAATATTTGCAACTTCTTCTGATAACTTTAGATCGGAAATGGCCCTTTGAAGAGCAGTTCTAAATTTTGAATTCCACTCCTTAACGTAATCTTTGCCATAGGTCTTTTTATTGTGAAGGGACAGATTGAGTTGAGCGAAGAAATTTTTATTTTGCTTAATGAAATTTGATCCGCTGCCAGTAAATTGAGTTTCAATTAACACGAATCGTTGGGTGTACATTTGAATATAATCATATCTACTTCCTGAAAGAGCGATGTCAATTTTAGTTATGGCATCCAAATTTGTTTGAATTTTATTGACGGCATAGTTGTACAAACGATAATCTAGTTCATTCAGAATCTTGATCTCTTCAAATTGTTCTTCGGTTAATTCTAATGCACTTGGTTTGTCTATCGTAATTCTTTTCTTTTCAATGACATTACTCCATTTCACGCCCAATTCATTTTCCAAATAGGCGAGCGACTCCAGATAATTTTCGAAAATGCCAATTTTTATATCGAGTGTTTCAATTTGTTTGATCAAAGAATCGTATAATTCTTCAGTTAGGATGGGATTTGAGAACATCTTGTATCCGAGAAGGAATTTGATTACAGAGTTGTTTGTGTTTTTAAATTTACAATACTCATAAAATGATCTGGGATTTCTGGGCAGTAATTGCATAAATTCCATTCTCGGTTTAAGAAAGTAATACTCAGAAAACAATCTATCAATTGGATCTCTTAAAAAGAAAAAGATCTTGTGCTCTTGATATTTTTCGATGTTCTTAGGATCAAATATGTCTGCAGAGTTGCTCTTTTTTGACTTGTAGTCAATATGGCGATAGTTAAAATCAGGAGTAGTTTGCCATTCTGACTGATTGATCTCGCAGTTAATCGATGTTCCTCCAGTTTTCGGAATATGTATGAAAATTAGTTTTTTATTCATTTGTCAAATGACTAAATTTGTGTAAAAATAGAATATAAAATGAATACGGATTTAACAGGAAAAACGGCATTGGTTTGTGGAAGTACGCAAGGAATTGGTAAAGCTACCGCTGAAGAGTTGGCAAGAATGGGTGCTAATGTGGTCCTATTAGCTAGAAATGAGGAAAAATTAATTGAAGTAAAAAATCAACTGGATAGATCAAAAGGTCAGGAGCATTTCCACTTAAAAGCAGATTTTAATTTCCCTCCAGAAGTTAGACTTAAAGTGGAGTCATTTATTGAGGAAATGATGCCAATAGACATCCTGGTTAATAATACAGGTGGTCCAGCTGGAGGTATGGCAATTGATGCCAAAGTAGAAGAATATGTTCATGCGTTTAACATGCATTTGATAAGTAATCAGATTCTTGCTCAGGCGGTAGTGCCAAATATGAAGAAAAAGGGATGGGGTAGAATTGTCAACGTGATCAGTACTTCGGTAAAACAGCCTTTGAGTGGATTAGGTGTGTCCAACACAATTAGAGGTGCGGTTGCAAATTGGGCGAAGACGCTTTCGAATGAACTGGGAGAATACGGAATCACAGTGAATAACGTTTTGCCTGGAGCAACAAATACAATCAGGTTGCAACAGATCATAGAAAACAAAGCAAATAAAAGTGGACAAAGCGAAGGTCAGGTGGCTGATACTATGACGAGTCAAGTACCAATGAAACGTTTTGCGGCTCCTGAGGAAATTGCGAATGGCATCGCTTTTTTAGTGTCTCCTGCAGCGAGTTATATCAATGGGATCAATCTTCCAATTGATGGAGGAAGAACGAAGTCTTTGTAGTCATTTGCTTGTTCATATTTCTTAGTTATCTTTAACGATTCAATCATTTAAACTACTTTTCAGAATGCTGAAAATAGATATGCACACGCACATCATGCCTCGAGAGTTGCCTAAATGGGCTCAAAAATTCGGGTATGAAGGATTTATTCATCTGGATCATCACAGGCAAGGATATGCCAGAATGATGCAAGGAGATACATTCTTCCGAGAGATCGAACAAAATTGCTGGGATCCAACGGTAAGAATTCCGGAATACGAAAAGTTCAATACGCAGGTACAAGTTATATGCACTATTCCAGTCCTATTCGCTTATTTTGCTAAGCCTGAACATGGAGCAGAGGTTTCTAGATTTCTTAATGATGACATCGCAGATATAGTCGCTAAATATCCAAAGAATTACATTGGACTGGGAACTGTTCCGATGCAGGCACCTGATCTGGCTGTGAAAGAGTTGGAGAGAATTAAAAAGATTGGTTTAAAAGGGATTCAGATCGGTTCAAACATCAATGACAAGAATTTGAGTGAAGAGGAATTTCATCCAATTTGGGAAGCATGTCAGGAATTAGATTTGGCGGTCATGGTCCATCCTTGGAACATGATGGGTAAAAAACAGATGGAAAAGTACTGGTTGCCTTGGTTAGTGGGAATGCCAGCAGAAACTTCTAGAGCCATTGCTTCGATGATCTTTGGAGGGGTCTTTGAAAAGTTCAAGGAGCTGCGGGTAAATTTTTGCCACGCGAGTGGATCTTTTTTGGCAACGATAGGAAGGATCGAGCATGGATTCAACTGCAGACCTGATTTGGTAGCTATCGATAATCCTATTAATCCAAGAGAATATTTAGGAAAATTCTGGGTGGATTGCATAACGCATGATCCATTGATGTTAGAATATGTTTTAAAACTTCAAGGTTCTAAAAAAGTAACATTGGGTAGCGATTACCCTTTTCCTCTGGGAGATTTGGAGATCGGTAAGTTTATAGAAGATGGAGATTTTTCTGAGGATGTTGTAGAAGATATATTTTGCAATTCAACCTTGGAGTGGTTGAAGATGAGTAAAGACGAATTATTATAATCAAATGAAGAGAATTGTATTATCATTGGTAGCCATGACTACCATGCTATCATGTACCGCACAAAAAGGATATTGGCAGCAACGTGTGGAATATACCATGGAAATTGATATGGATGTAGAAACTAATCGGTTTTCAGGAAAACAAAAGTTAGTTTATGAAAATAACTCTCCAGATACATTGGATAGGGTTTTTTATCATTTGTATTACAATGCTTTTCAACCTGGTTCAATGATGGACGTGAGATCCAGAACCATTGAAGATCCAGATCCGAGAGTTGAGGATAGAATTGCCAAATTATCGAAGGATGAGATCGGATTCCATGAAATCAAATACTTGAAGAAAAATGGTGTAGCCCAAAAATATGAAATGGTAGGAACTATTTTGGAAGTGGAGCTGGATCAACCTATTTTACCAGGTAAGAAAGTGACTTTTGAAATGGAATTTGAAAGTCAAGTGCCGCTTCAGATCAGAAGGACTGGAAGAGATAATGTCGAAGGAATTGAGTATTCAATGACACAATGGTATCCTAAAATGTGTGAGTATGATAAGGAGGGGTGGCATGCTAATCCTTATATAGGAAGAGAGTTTCATGGTGTATGGGGTGATTTTGATGTTAAGATTTCTATTGACAAGAATTATGTACTTGGAGGTACGGGTTATATTCAAAATCCTCAAGAAGTGGGATGTGGATATGAGGATCCTTCAAAGAAAATGGTTTCTGTAACGGGAAATAAAAAAACCTGGCATTTTAAAGCACCAAACGTACACGATTTTGCTTGGGCCGCGGATCCGGATTTTGTGCATGATACTACCATGCTAAATAACGGAACGATAATTCATTTTTTGTTTCAAAATGATACGCTTGGTGAAAACTGGAGAAACTTAAAGTCTTTTGCAAAGAAGGGCTTCGAATATGTAAATGCGAATTTCGGTGAGTATCCATATAAGCAGTATTCAGTGATCCAGGGAGGTGATGGAGGAATGGAGTATCCGATGTGTACGTTGATTACCTCTGAAGGCTCGTTCGCTGGGTTAGTTAGTGTGACAATTCATGAAGGAATTCACAGTTGGTTTCAGGGTATTTTAGCTACTAATGAGGCAAAGTATGCATGGATGGATGAAGGCTATTGTACATTTGCACAATATAAAACACTGGACTACCTCTACGAAAAGAATACGCTAAATCCACTGAGCAGAAATTACATGGGGTATATTCGATTGGCTCAGACGGATAAGGAGGAGCCTTTGACTACCCATGCGGATTTTTACAAACTAAATGGAGTTTATGGAAGTAATGCCTATTCAAAAGGAGCTGTGCTTTTAATGCAGTTGGGTTATGTGATTGGTGAGGAGGCATTAATGCGTACCATGAAAAGATATTTTAATGAGTGGAAATTCAAGCATCCAACACCCCTTGACTTCAAACGTATTGCTGAAAAGGAATCAGGATTGGAATTGGACTGGTATTTTGAGCAATTCGTGGAGACTACCAATACAATCGATTATGCGGTAAAGAGTGTTGAAGCAGTTGGTAATAAATCAGAGATCACACTGGAGAGAATTGGAGATATGCCAATGCCTATTGATGTAATCGTTTATAAGAAAGATGGTGATTTAATTTGGTATAATATTCCAATGAGAATTATGAGAGGGGAGAAAGGAGAGGATATTATTAAGGTAAAGAGAGAAACGTTGGTTGATTGGCCATGGGTTTATCCTCAATATACTTTTACAATTGATATTCCAGTGAGTCAAATTGCTGAAGTAGTTATAGATCCTACGAATCGCTTAGCGGATATTGAGCCTACCAATAATACTCTAGTTCCAAACGGGTCTCCTGCAAGTGAAGAAATCGTTCCATTTAAGGGAAACTAATTTGAATGAAGTAGAAATAAAAAAGGCGTGAGTTTTCTCACGCCTTTTTTATTTTAAGATTAAACTGTTTTAATAAATATCCTCATTAAATCCTTCAATATTCCAGTTCTGATAATACAGACTGTTAGAAGGAATAAACTCAATAGCTGTTGAGTTGGTTACAGGCTTAAACTCAACTCTTCTGTTCTTCTGACGGTTGTCTGGGTTATCAGATCCATCAGGATTAGTATTTGGAGCAGCTGGTTCAGCTTCACCTCTACTGATAACAGTAATAATTCGATCTTTAGGAATTCCCTTTTTGGTTAAGAAGTCCACAGCAGCTTTTGCTCTTTTTTCCGCAAGCTTAATGTTGTAAGTATCAGTACCCTTAGAATCGGTATGTCCAATAACTTCGATCATCACATCAGGATTCTTAGTGAGCTCATCGATGTTGAAATTCATAACATCTTTAGCATCCATTCTGATGTTGTATTTATCAAAGTCAAAATAGATTGGCTTCAGTTTGAAATCAGCCAAAGGGTCAACAATTTCTGGTTTGTCTAGAACTGTTATTTCTTTAGTTAAACAGTAATGTGTTTCAACACCATCTTCACTTCTAGAGATCACTTCAAGGATCAACTCCTCTTTTCCTGGTTTGTCAAATACCATTTCATAGGCAAATTGTTCAAACTCTTCATTGTTGTATTTCCAATAATAATGTGTGATAGAGTCGTTTCCTGCTTTACATCCATTGGCTTCATAGATCTCCATAGCATTAACATAAGCAGTATCTTTACCAAAAGCCTCGATGTGAATATTATCAGCTGCTACAATATAAGGCTCGTTGATTTTCTGTTCACAGTCTTTAAATTCAGGAATACCGTAAGGTTTGAATTCATAGATGTCCATTTTCCCTAATCCACCTTTTCTGTTAGAAGAAAGATAGATCTGATCTTCATTTTCGATCTTCAAGTAAATATCATCTGCAGGTGAGTTTACAGGTGTTCCCATGTTTACAGGAGTTTGGAATACACCATCTTTCAGCTCTGAACTGTACATGTCAAAACCACCCATTCCGTCATGTCCTGTACTAGCGAAGTAAAGTGTTTTACCATCTTCAGACATAAATGGAGAATCTTCGTTTCCTGTTGTGTTGATTACTGATCCTAGGTTTTTAGCCTCACTCCAAGTTCCATTTTCCAATTTAGACATGAAAATGTCCAATCCGCCTTGTCCCTCATCTGAGTTACTACTAAAGTACATTGTTTTACCATCAGGAGAGAAACATGCATGTCGTTGGTACTTTGCAATATTTATTTCTTTCCCAAATTTCTCTGGCTCGGACCATTTATCATTCCCGTAGGTAGAATACCAGAGCTTGTTTTTGATATAAAGAATCAAAGTATCTCCACTTGGTGAGACATCTACAACAGCTTCGTGCTTTTTAGTGTTATTTATCTTTGTTAAAGACCCAGAAATACCTTTGAGGGATCTTGCCTTTGAAAGTTCACCGTTCTTATAGTTGGAAACATACATGTCTTCATAATGAAGATTATCCCAATAATAGTCTCCAAGATTTTCGGTTCCTCTTCTGGTAAACAGTAAAGTCGAATCTCTTTCAAGAAACACTGGGACGTATTCAGAGAAACCACTGTTAACTCCTTCGCCAAGATTAACCATCATTCCGTCAAGTTCATGTTGGTTATAGGTTTTCGCGAATTGAGCTTGATGGATCTTTCTTAGAGAGAAGTCAGTAACAATAGCTCCTTCACTTCCCTTATCCACACCTTTCTTGTAAAGATCGTAGTATTTGATGGCTTTGTCATAATCTTCGTAATAGTGATATGCACGACCAAGGTGATAATAAAGTTCATAAACGGTATCTTTCATCACGTCTTCAGCTTTCACAAAAGATTCCAATGCTTTTGCTGGATCATAAAATGCTGCTTCGTAAAGAAGTCCCAATTCGAAGTGAGCATCAAAACTTGTTGGGTCTGCTTGGATAGCCATCAAGTATTGATTTTCAGAAGCTTCAAATTTGTTTGTGTTTCTGAATTTTTTCGCTTTTTTCAAGTGTTTCTTCACGCTATCTCCTCCATGAATTTGAGGAATTGCTACAAAGGCGAAAAGAATGACTAGTAAAAATTTGATTGATGTTTTCACTTTATAGTTTTTTGTTTTAGGTTGAAATGGTAGTTTTTTCAGTACGCTAAAGTATTTACAAATAACAATCTAGTAGTTAGATTTTAAAATTTCAATGTTTATAAAAGTACCCCCTAAAACGTAATTAATATTTGGAGGTTTCAATTAAGAGGGTAAATATAGAAATATTTTACTCCTGTAACACTAAATCTTGACCAAAACATGTGCATTTTACTTAGATTTTGAAACATAATTGTCTAATCAGAAATCTAGATACGTTTTTTATTATTTTTGTCACTTAGATTTCAAAATAATATAGCAATGGGAAGAGCATTTGAATTTAGAAAAGCAAGAAAGTTCAAGAGATGGGGGCAAATGGCCAAAACTTTTACGAGAATTGGGAAAGAAATTTCCTTAGCAGTTAAGGAAGGAGGACCTAATCCTGAAAGCAATGCTCGATTGAGAGCTGCTATTCAGAATGCTAAAGGGGCGAACATGCCAAAGGCGAATGTCGAGAATGCTATTAAAAAGGCTTCGTCCAAGGATACTGCTAGTATGGATGAAGTGACCTATGAAGGGTATGGACCTTTTGGAATAGCAGTATTTTTGGAAACGGTAACAGATAACCCAACCAGAACTGTGGCAAATGTCAGATCAATTTTTAAAAAGGCTGAAGGAAGTTTAGGAACAAATGGTTCTCTGGAGTTCTTATTTGAACGTAAAGCCAACTTTACCATAAAATCAGAAGGTGTTGATTTGGAGGATCTGGAGTTGAATCTAATTGATTTTGGTCTTGAAGAATTGGAGGGAGATGATGAGGAAGTATTGATTGTTACTGATTTCGCTGATTTTGGATCAATGCAGAAAGGTTTGGAAGAACTTGGCTATGAGATCGTTTCAGCAGAGAAGGTTAGAAATCCATTAACAACAGTTGAGTTGAATGAAGAACAAGCGGAGATCATCGAGAAAATGATCGAACGATTTGAGGATGATGATGACGTGGTTAATGTTTTTACAAACATGGCTTAATGAAATTTACCACAGTTTTATTCGTTCTCTGTCTTGGACTTGTAGCTTGTGAAGTTTCTGAGAAATCGGATCAAGCAGCAATGGAAGTTTCAAATATTTCAAAGGATTCTGTTCAATCAATCAGTCCTTTGTCTTATGATTCTGTTTATGCTGAAAAAGTTGGTGCAGATGATTACGGAATGAAGAGTTATGTCATAGCATTTCTGAAAAGAGGACCAAATCGACCAGAGGATAAACAATTGATCGACTCACTCCAGAGTGCTCATATGGCAAACATTGGTAAGTTAGCAAACGAAGGAAAGTTAGTTTTAGCGGGTCCATTTTATGGGGATGGAGACCTGCGGGGAATATATATTTTCGACACGGATTCGATCGAAGAGGCCGCCTCTTGGACCGCCACCGATCCTGCGATAATTTATGGAAGTCTGGAAATGGAATTGATCCAATGGTATGGTTCGGCTGCTTTAATGGATGTAAATGAACTTCATCAGAAAGCAGCTAAGATCAATTTTTAATATCCTTTTAGCCAGTAGTACATTAGTTTAATGTATTCGTTGTTGACCATGATCAAACCAGCTTCATACTGCCACCAGAATTCTTCATTGTACTGACTGTTTTTAGCGCCTCGAAGAATTACTTTAATCCCTTCTTTCTCAAATTTTTCGATAAACACATAAGAAATTCGTTTCAAATGAAAGAGGTCAGAGACTATAATGATGGTTTGGTATCCATTCTCCTTACAGAATTTCAAAATTGCATCACTTTCCTCTTTGGTGCTGGTGCCTTCAGGTAGAGGAACAATTGCTTCAAAAGGAATGTTGAGCTTTTCTTCCAATACTTCTTGCATTAGCAAAGCATCTGGCTTACAAGGATTACAGTCGTCTGACATACAATCTGGATTGCATCCAAGTAATACCTCCTGAGCAAAATCAAAATTTGCTCCCAGTGGAATGATCTTTTCACTCCAGCCTTCTTCATACAATTTGGCAGCAAGTACTGGTCTATCATTAATGTTTCCTCCTAATACAAAGATGGCATCGGCTTTTTCAAGTTGAGTTTCAGCCATCAGGTAATATCCAACTCCCCTCATAATTGGAGTTCTGAAGATGATAAGAATCAACAACAAAAAAAACAAGATGGAAAAGATCCATCTTGTTTTTTTTATACATCTCCGGATGTAATCAGTTATTTTATCTAGTGTTTCCAATTATTTTACAACCATAACCAGGTATTTCGAAATACTCCAGAAGGCTTTTGGATCATTGATCACCAATTTAGTAATTTGTCCATCTCCTTTAAATTCATAGGAAGAAGATGGGTGCGTAGTTACCATTTCAACTTTTTCAAATCCCAAAGGAATCTCCTTAAGATCCATGATGTTAACCTCAGTAAAATAATCATGGTTGAAATTATCTGCAAGTTCTTTGATTTTTCCAATACCGATGAAACCTCCTTCTGTGGTGATCACATTATTATCGAGAAGTTCTTTTTTAGTTCCATAAGCAAAATACGCAGTGTTAAGAGCGTTGGTTGTAGTCTCAAGGGATTCTGATGTTTCTTTAAAAGCTTCAAACAGTTCTCCGAAAGCTGCGTCCATATTCTCCATTTCCTGTTGCAATTGGAAAATCTCCATGTTCTTCATCTCCACTTCTTCAGAAAGAGAGATAATCATCTCTTCAAATGCACTCATTTGAGTGTTGTTATTTTTGATCTCCGCTTTAAGTTTGGCGATCTTTGCCTGGTTATCATTCAAAAGTTTTCCTAAAGCTTGAATGTCTTCAACGATATTTGGGTCAGTTGCAGAAAGCATTTCTGGATTTGCAGTTTTATCAAACAAATTCTTTTGCTTTCCTTGAATCAAGTCAAGGTTAGAGCGAATATCATTCATGTATGCTGCGTAATAATTATACATCGAATCTTTTACTGCGATCTGATGTTTAAGGTCTAAATTTTCCGCTTTTAGATCATCAAGCTCTTTATTGTTGATCGAATTATTTCCACCTCCAGACTCTGAAGGGTTTTCTGTTTCAGTTTGACAGGCAAAAAGCCCAAGGGTCATTACAATTAAAAGATATTTCTTCATGATTGATTTTGTATTTGTACAAAGTTAAATTAATTCTTTTGAGTCCTAGAGAAGTTCTGTTAAATCTTCTACTCCTATAGGACGCTCAATGTTGAAGCCTTCACCATAGGTTGTATTGATTAGTCTTCCGAACTGTCTTGCCCGTGCATCAATGAATTGCATAAATTCTGGTGATGAGATCGGAGTAATGGGTTCATTACTTTTTGGATCGTAAAATTGAGAACTAAAGGCTTTAATACTTTCCAGTTTTTGATCCATTTCTGAGGTAATATCGATAATTATGTCCGGTTGGATCCAATGATCCTGAATGAA
Source organism: Flavobacteriales bacterium (assembly GCA_020635565.1). GTDB lineage: Bacteria > Bacteroidota > Bacteroidia > Flavobacteriales_D > Parvicellaceae > Parvicella. Next base: position 663,578 of record JACJZN010000007.1, read on the forward strand.
TCGATATATCGCTACTGGACGATGTGCTTCTTGAATATTACCCTGAAAGTACGTTTCGATCTTACACAAGCCAGACAAGAATACTGCTCTGCTAACGAGATCTCCTCCTCTTCCATGGTCGGGATGTCTATCAGAAACGGAATTACATAGAATGACCTTAGGTTGATATAGTCGAATCATTGTAATAACTGCCTTCAGGGAGTCTTCATTGATCTCAAAAAAACCATCTCCCAAATCAAGGTTATGTCTCACACTTATACCAAGAATTTTAGCAGAATCTGCAGCCTCCTGGTTACGAATGTCGGCTGTGCCTCTAGTGCCCAATTCTCCACGGGTAAGATCAATAATTCCAACTTTCTTCCCTCGTTTAATATGTTTGATGACAGTTCCGCTTGCGGCAAGTTCCACATCATCCGGATGAGCCGCAAAAGCCAGTATATCTAATTTCATCTCAATTGCCTTTGGTAGCAAAGTTAGCAGAATTCGGAATTAATGGAAATAGCATTCGATCTCGATTCGATCTACTTTACCTAATGTGAAGTGATAGCTAATCGAACTTTCCTGATCTTTGATAGTAATGAGTTCTGGATAGGCAGGACCATCATATATGGTAAGCGTGTTCATGACATCATCTAAGGAACTTCCTAAGTGCACTCCGTTGGGGAGTACAACTTCTTCATCCAGAATCCTGGCCTCTACCATTTTAGCGCTTGGACCATTTCCATCAAATTGAATTAAAGTGCCGTTTGGAAGTTTTAATTCTGCAAATTCGTATTTGTCGCCTCCGGCAGCATATTCAACATTGATATCCTTTTCAAAGGAATGAGCTCTATTCCAAAGAAGAACACTATCATAAGTTACATTCACTATTTCCTGATCCAGTTGGTAATACTCCATCGTGATTGTTGCTCCAACATTAGTAAGTAAGGTATTATAATCTTCTAACTTATCTGATATGATCATTCCTTCTTTTTCCACAAAATTTCTAAGCGTGTTGATCTGACTTTCAGATCGTTTAACAGAACCAGTTGATTTGGCTTTGATGTTTCCTTTGGATTTAGTCCACATACGCACTCCCTCACATTCAAAGCAAATGGACAAGGAAGCAACAGGCTCGTCTTTATCGTTGAAATACACCAAGCCATGTCTCGGAATAAAACAACCGCTAAGTCCGTGGATCAAACCGTCAGCACCATAGAGAAACAATTTCTCCATGTTCTCTGCTAATCCATTGGATGAGGTGATGTTAGGATCTAACAAAGATTTTGCCCATCCACTTTCCGCTGAGTAAATGTAGAAATCTGGTTTAGTCCTGATCTCTTCCAGATTATAATAGTAGAGTTTCGCATATGCATATTCTTCATCAGGGAAATGAAATCCACCTGCAAATGAGTTTTGTGCAAGTACGATTAATAACAGAAGAGTAGTCAGTAGTTTCATGGATAGACTTTTTTCAAATTTAGTTTATTTCAACAAATTTCTTGCCGTTGTAACTTTTGATGGGGTCAAATTGTTTTACTGTTGAATGTAACTTCTGCAGAGTTCGAATTATAATAATTATGAAAAAGCTATTAATTCTATTATCTGTTTTTTTCTGTTCAAATGTTTTTGGACAGGATCCTATTTTTTATTCTTCTAATACCATTCAGTTATACAATAACCCAGCATTTGCTGGTTTGAACAAGAGTTTTTCAATGGATTTTGGATGTCGCAATCAATGGCCTGAACTTTCTGGTAATTATGTGTCGTCTGTTACAAGCGTCAATCAATTTCTTGGAAAAGGTAATGGCATTTCTATTCAGGTTTTTACGGATAATGCTGCTCAGGTTATATATAAAACAGAAATAGACTTGGGATATGCCAAGACTATTAAATTGATGGATAAGCATTTTTTATCGATAGGGGTTCAGTTTGCTTATTACCAAAAGCACTTCAATTTTAATAATCTAACTTTTGGAGATATGATTGACCCGAGAAGAGGGTTTGTTTATTCAACAGGAGAAATCCCCTACATGGATATCGGTAATTTTGATGCGCATATTGGATTGGTTTATTATAATGAAGTTTTTTATGTGAGTCTTTCAAGTAAGCATCTATTAAGACCAATTGAAAGTTTTTATGACGGAAATAATAGGCTTCCGATTCTATATTTTACCGAAGTTGGCGGGAAATATCAATTAAATGACTTCAGATTCGTCCCATTAATTCGGTTGTGAGCTCAAGATTCTTTTACATCCGTTCAAGCAGGATTAAAAACGATGTTTAAAAAATGGTTCGTTGAAGGGGGATACCATTTTAATTCAGGTTTCTGTGGAGGATTAGGGTATCTGGGAGAACATATTAAGGCTGGTTATAACTTAGTTGGCTATAATTTGGTTGGCTATAATTTATCCGGAGATCATCATTTTGCACATGAATTATTCCTGGGATGTAATCTCAACCTCTTCAAAAAACAGAACGAACATTTCTTTGATTTTTGATTCGTTAATATCCTTTCATAACTTATCAGAACCTACGTTTTTCAATCCCTTATTTTTGTGCGATGGCAAGGGTAGGATTGATCACGGGAAGTAATCTCAATAATCGTTTGGAATACATGAATAAGGCGATCGAGGCGCTCCAGAGCAGAATTGGAGTGTTATCGGGTAAATCATCGATTTATGTATCTCCTCCATGGGGATATGAAAGTTCGAACGAGTATTACAATCAAGTCTTGATCTTTGAAACTAAATTAGCTCCAGATAGAGTGCTGGAGTATTGTTTGCGAATTGAACAATTACTAGGTCGAGAACGGAAGGAGGAAGGAAGTTATGCTGATCGTACCATTGATATCGATATTCTGTTTTACGATGATCTGATTTTGAATGAAAAGGACTTGATCGTTCCACATCCTAGGATGCACCTTCGCAAATTTTGTCTTTTGCCTCTATTTGAGGTTAACCCGGATTGGATCCATCCTGTTTATAAGCAGGATCTAGTCTACCTCATTGATCATTGTGAAGATAACTCCGAAATCAGTCGACTTGCTTGATCAAATATAACTACATAGCGATTGAAGGAAATATTGGAGCTGGTAAATCTACCTTGGCTAAATTTCTGCATCGTTATTTTGGTGGAGGATTGCTTTTAGAGGAATTTGAAGAGAATGAGTCATTGAAAGATTTTTATGAGAATCCTGAATTTGCTTTGAATGCAGAGCTCCAGTTTGTGCTGGACAGAAGCAGACAGTTGTTTCGTTTCCATCAGAAGGCAAATCAGTTTATCATCGCAGACTACATACCGCTCAAGAGTTTGATCTTCGCCAGGAATAATTTACCTAAAAAGGAATTTGGGTTATATGAACCTATCGCGATGCGCATGCTCAAGGACTATCCGCAGCCTGATCTGATCCTGTTTTTAGATCGTGATCTGGATGAACTACAGGAGAACATCAAAAAGAGAGGTCGGGAATATGAACAAACGGTTTCAAATGACTATTTGCAAGGGATTCAGGATGGTTATGAGAATTATCTTTTTGACATGGTCAATGTCCCGATTTTGAAGATCCAAGCTAAAGAGATCGATCTAAAAAGACAGGATGTTTTGGCAAGTGCTTTCCAGAGGATCTTTCAAACAGAATACGCAACCGCTGTTAGAAAGGTAGACTTGAAAGTGATCATGAATTCTATTGTTGAATAAACAGCATCAAAAGTTAAAAACTTCATTTTAATTAACGAGTTCATCCCCCTATTTTTGTTCTCTTTCAAAGTTGAGAACTATGCTAACGATAGACACATCGGTTACTAAAAATCCAAAACTTCATCATTACCTGCTGGGGGCAGTTGGTCCGAGGCCTATCTGCTTTGCAAGTACGATCGATAAGGATGGTAATCGAAACTTAGCTCCATTCAGCTTTTTCAATGTTTTTAGTTCCAATCCTCCAATAGCAGTTTTTTCGCCAGCCAATAGCGGTAGGACAGGATTGCCGAAGGATACCTTGGAGAATGTAAAGGAAGTTCCTGAAGTAGTGATCAATATTGTTAACTATGATGTTGTTCATCAAATGTCTTTGGCGAGCTCACCTTATGAAAAAGGAGTGGATGAATTTGTGAAAAGTGGATTGACTCCAGTTCCATCAGAAATGATCAGACCATTTAGGGTACAGGAATGTCCGGTGCAAATGGAATGTAAGGTAACTGAAGTGAAAGCATTGGGCGAAGGAGGTGGAGCAGGTAATCTAGTGATCTGTGAAGTGTTAAAGATCCATATTGCTGAAGAAGTGTTGGATGCTGATCAGATGATCGATCAATTGAAAATAGATTTGGTGGCAAGAATGGGGGGTAACTGGTATTGCAGAGCAGACCAAAGTTCAATGTTCGAAATTACCAAACCGATCACTACTTGTGGAATTGGTGTGGATGCTATTCCAGAAGAGGTGAAGAAAAGTGGAGATTTCAGTCCGAATGAATTGGGGCAGTTAGGGGGTATTGAAGTATTGCCAGATGAGACTTCTGTTAATGATTTTAAACTGATCGAACTGAGTGAACTTTTTCTGGAATATGAAGAAGATGCAGTGACGTTGGAGAAGGAGTTGTATAAATTGGCAAAGAAGTTCTTGCTCGAAGAGAATATTGAGGATGCCTGGAAAGCCATCCTATCATTTAATAATTAGTAATAAGCGAAAACAAGATAGAAAATGAGTGATTTAAAATTAACAGGAAAGATCAAGGTGATCTACGATCTACAAACATGGGATTCAGGATTTTCAAAGAGAGAATTTGTGGTTACTACCCAGGAACAATATCCACAGGATGTGAAATTTGAAGCGGTTAAAGATAAAGCAGCTGCTTTGGATACTTTTTCTGTAGGAGAGGATGTAGATGTTTCTTTCAATGTAAGAGGTAACGAATACAATGGAAAATATTATGTAAATCTTCAAGCATGGAGAATTCAGAAAGCTACTGCGGGAGCACCAGCTACTCCTCCAATGCCTGAAGCACCGAACACGGCTATTGAAGCTTTTGGTGAGGAAGAAGATGATCTTCCATTCTAATAGAATTCTATATAAATTGATTAAGCCCACGTAAGTTTGACGTGGGCTTTTTTTTGTAAATTATCAGCATGAATTTGAGTAACTTATTTCAGGATAGGTATTAGTTCTGTATGAAATGGATCTGGACCATAACGTTATTTATCAGTTTAATAGCTGCCAAAGGACAGGATACGATCAGCGTATATTTCAATTTTGGAAGATCAAAGATCCCTTCTGAACAATTGGATAAGTTAGCTTACGATTTTTCGGAATATGCGGGGATTCATGTTGATTCTGTGCGACTGATTGGTTTTACGGACAGTGTAGGAAGTTCCAAAAACAATTATAAGCTTGCCGAGAAAAGAATGGGGAGTGTCCGACAATTATTGGAGAATGAGCTACAGATTTCTATTCTAAACATCAATTCACAAGTGGTTGGAGAGTTGAGTTCTGGGTCAGATTCATTAAATCGAAGAGTAGATGTGCTCATTTTTACAACCGACTTCAAAGAAGAAATAGCCAGTCCAGACTTGAAGAACAAACCGAATATCAACTGTGTTTATTTGGAATATCAGATTTTGCAGAGTTCCTTTCAGGTGGTTACGACCGTAAAGAAGAAAAAAGTAGTAGAATTAACTTGCCACGATGGTGATCTGATAGAAGGAAAGCTCATGTATTATGGAACCTTGAACAGCGAGGATGTTCTGACGCCTAAGAAGCTGAAGTGGAAAAAGAAACAAACCGGAATGTTGTGGTGGAGCCGGATGCGATACGTGAGTTATGTGCCGTATGACAGTTTTAAAAAATGGAGGATATTTAATTATTCCGAAAACCCATGTGTTGATTGCGGCAGTCAATTGGAAGTAAACACAATTAAGGTGGATAGTTGTATTCAAACCGATAGGGTACTGATGGATAATTTTCAATATAAATCTAAATGGTTTCAGAATGGTGAAGTATTGGTTCGGGTACCCAAGGAATTTGTTGATTCATCTGCGACCTATTTTATTGGTTGCGCGAATGACCAAATAGTTGACTGGAAGACAAAAAGTGGGAAGAAGAACCAAAAATACTTGTATACAGGACTTCCTCTGTTAGCACAAGGAGTTTATGGTAATATCACAAAAAAAGTAGAATGTTGCCTTAAGGATACTAGTTCACGAACTTGTGATAACGATATTTTTCGATGCGGTTATCTTTCTGAACCTACACCAAATTGGAAATTTTCTTTGGAAACCGGTTATCTAAATAGTAAAGCAAATCAATTGTTTTACGCACAGGCCGGAGTGCTAAAGCATATTCGAAGATTTGATTTTAGCTTAATGTTCGGAAGTTCTTTCAAAGGCGAATTTCTCACAAATCTTCGAGTTAAATACGCGTTGGTGGATTTTCTGTTAGAAGACATAAGTCCTGTTAGTAAGTGGAAAAGTCCAAAGAACGATCCTTTGATCAATCATCATTTTAATATTTACCTGGGTACAGAAATACTCGGGTTGGATTTGACAAATGATGTTGGTTTATGTAATAATTGGTTTACTGGAGTTAGGTGGTTGAATTGCAAGGAAAATGGGTTTATGAATGAAGTTTATTTACAATCGGGATTGTCATTTGATAAGACTGGATCTTCTCAAATAAAGTTTTCGCCATTTCTCAAAACAGGAATTTCGATGAATTTAATTCACTTCTGGAATTGAATCAAGTTTTGTAAATTTAGGGCAATGAGAAAAATTTATGGGTGGATCATATTGATTTCAATTCTGCTGACGGCTTGTGCAGAGGAACCTCATTTGGTCATTGTAGCAGATGATGCGAATGGAGTTAAAGAGGGAGACTTCGTTGAAATGATGGGGGTAAGGATCGGACGTGTTGAGAGTTTTGGTTTTGTTGAGGATATGGTTGCAATCAATGTTAAGTTGGATGAAGAGATCAAGCTACCGACCAATGCCTATGCATTCTTGAAATTGAACGTTTTTAGTGAAGGTAATTTGAACATTTTACCTTCCGATACCGTGATGAAGGAGAATCCCTATGGGCAAGATACGATCATCATGTGCCGACCTAAATATAACCTCAAGTACATAGAAGAAAAAATTGATTCGATTATCGAAAATCTGGACAGTAATCAGATCAAGTTTAAGGATATTCAAATAGATTTTAAACTGGACAGTGATTACAATACCTTCACTATTAAAGTAGATAAGAAAAAGTTAATGGATCAATAAATGACTCAGTCTCACGATGGAGATTTTTTTCATTATTAGAACAATCCGTGCAATTCAGCATCGATCATGTTAATGATCTTACCGAAATCTTCTGGATTATCGTGGAATGAGTTTTCATCAATATCAACGATCAACACTTTGCCCTTATCATAAGTAGAAATCCATGCTTCGTATCTTTCGTTAAGTCTTTTCAAGTAATCAATTCTGATCGACTCTTCGTACTCTCTTCCTCTTTTTTGGATGTTCTGAACCAATTTTGGCACGCTCGCTCTCAGATAAATCAATAGATCAGGTGCAGAAATAAATGATTCCAAAAGGTTGAATAAAGAGAAATAATTCTCAAAATCTCTGGTAGTCATCAACCCCATTGAGTGTAAGTTCGGAGCAAAAATAAAAGCATCTTCATAAATGGTTCTATCTTGTATAATCGTCTTTTCACTTTCTTTGATCTCTTGGATCTGTGTAAAACGAGAATTTAGATAATAAACCTGAAGGTTGAATGCCCATCGCTGCATATCATCGTAGAAATCCAGAAGATAAGGGTTAGTATCCACATCTTCATAGTGCGTTTGCCATCCGTAATGCTTTGATAATAACTCTGTTAAGGTTGTTTTACCTGCTCCTATATTTCCACCTACTGCTATGTGCATTTTTCTTCCTGATTTTAGAACTTCTAAGGTAAAAATAATTCTGTAATCAAGATTCGAATGTGAAAAAAAATGGGGTGTAAAATGTCTAAATTGAACTTATTTATTGAGATTGATCAAATTAGTTTTGAGAATCCCGGACGATTTGTTATTCGAGTATAAAAATGTATCATCTATCCACATGATCTCATTGGATTTTGGACAGGTTGTATTCAACTTTTCAGACACGAAATCTTTCAAGTGATATACAAAGGTTTCTCTTTCTTTCACATACATAATCTCTTTTTCCACTACATTCCAAACAGAAATATTCTCAATGGTGATCTGCTTATAGAAAGTTCCGTAAATGTCAAATATGAGAAATCCATTATTGGGACAATATACATATAGATAGCCCCCTTTTTCAATCATTCTTGATGGCGCGATTTCGCTAATATTCAATAATTGCTGCAGATTTCCAGTCTCAATCACTCGATTAAGTGTCCTGTCCAGTTTCACGATCTGCAATAATTCCTGATCATATACCCAGATTCCATTATCAATTTTACTACTGGCCACGCATTGGATTTGGTACATATCTAATTCTTCAAATGAAATCACCTGTTGGTTCTGCTTACTCAGGGTATTATCTGTAATAACTAGTTTCTGTACATCCTTGTAAAAGATCAAGGGTCTCAAAGGATTTGTAACATCTAATTGAGAAATATTTCCCATTAACTTATTGCTATATCTGAATTCTTCCTGAGTTGCTACATTAAATTTGACGATCTCTTGATCAAAGATTTCATAGGTGTTTTTCTGGATGTCAGTTTGAAACTGTTTTAAATCCTGAGAAATCAAGCTAGTTGGCAGAATGATCAGTAATATTATTGCTGAAAAGAATCTCTTCAGCAAATTTTCTGTCATTTTGTAATCGTGGTATTTTATTCTGTCCGCCAAGTTTGTTTTTAGATTTTAACCAATCATAGAATGTGCCACTTTTCATTGACCTGACCAATGGCTTTTGTAAAGATAGGTCATTGGATCGTTTAGCCGCATAATCACTATTCAATTTTTGAAGATTAACGTCTAGATGTTCTGAAAATTGCTGAATGGATATAGGTGATCGATCAAATTCAATAAGCCATTCGTGTCCTCCGGATTTTTCTTTAGTCATAAATATCGGACAGACTGTATAATCTTTAATGCTACATTTAAGTGTATCGCACGTTATGGTCAATGCTTTCTCAACATTGTCGATCATCAACTCTTCGCCAAAGACGTTAATGTACTGAGCAGTTCTTCCAATAATTTTGAATCGAAAAGGTGTTTTATTGGTAAACTCAATGACGTCTCCAATTCGATATCTCCACAAACCTGCATTGGTAGAAATAACCATTTCGTAGGGCGTTCCTATCTCAACTTGATCGAGTAAGATGGTTTCAGGAGATTCGCTCAACCATTCTTCTTTAGGAATGAATTCATAAAAAACTCCGTAATCGAGCATTAATAACATGTCATCACTTCTGACTAGATCTTGTATTCCAAAGAAGCCTTCCGATGCATTATAAGTCTGCACAAAATTCATAGCAGAACCGGGCATGATTTCCTCAAATTGTTGCTGATAAGGAGTGAAACTTACCCCTCCGTGCATGTACAATTCTAGATTTGGCCAAATATCAAAGATGTTGTCTGTTTCATTTTCTTCCAGAATACGCTTTAGCAATACTAACGTCCATGAGGGAACACCGGCAAGTATGCGTACATCATCTTCTATTGTTTCCTTCGCCATTCGATCTATTTTTTCTTCCCATTGACTAAGTAGAGCGGTCTCCCTGCTTGGCGTTCTACGCCATTCACACCACCAAGGAAGATTTTTGACAATAATGGCTGACAGATCACCGAAATAGGATTTTTGATTGAGATAATTGATCTCTGAACTTCCTCCAACGATGAGGTGTTTGCCCGTAAAAAGTCTAGTATTTGGGTGGTTGTTGTAATAGATTCCTAGGAGGTCTTTTCCGCCTTTATAATGACATTCCTGCAATGATTCTCTACTTACAGGAATTAGTTTACTTCGTTGATTGGTCGTTCCTGAAGATTTTGCAAACCATAGAATTTCTCCCGGCCATAGCAAATTTTGCTCGCCATCCTTTAGTCGCTCAACATAGGGTAATACCTGATCGTATTGCTGAAGCGGAATGTTTTGTTTGAAATCTTCGTGAGATCTGATCGCGCTGAAGGAGTTACTTTTTCCAAATTCTGTGTCAGCAGCACTCGATAGTAAAGAACTCAAGAGTTCCTGTTGTACTTCGAAAGGATGTTTTTTGAATAATTCAATCTGGTGTACACGTTTCTTGATTAACCACGAGAATATCGAGTTAAAAGGTGCACCCATTGGTCAGAAGAAGGTCGTGCGGATTACCCGAAAATTACCAATCCGAAAATGATAAGCAATACGATACCTACATAGATGTATCCAATACCTGCTGTACTTCCGTGAAAATTTTTGTCTGCCATGGCGAATTACTTTTTTACAAAAATACTAAATTGCCTCTTATGAAAAATAGAATTATTGCATTTTTTATGGCAAGCACAGCTTTTTGGAATTATTCTTCACAAACAGGTTGGACGTGGACAGAATTATCAAACATGCCTGAAAAGATTAGTAATAATACGGTAGTTGAAGGATTTATTGGAGGTCAGCCGTTCGTTTATTCATTTGGAGGTATTGATTCAACAAAGCTGTATTCAGGCATAAATCTTAGTTCTTTTAGGTATGATGTTGTAGCTGATTTATGGACTGTATTGCCAGATTTGCCAGATACATTGGGTAAGATCGCATCAGGCGTGAGTAGGGTTGGAAACAAATTGTACATCATAGGAGGTTATCACGTGCTTGCTAATGGAAATGAGGTTTCTTCAGATCGAGTGCATATTTTTAATTTGTTGACGAATACGTTTGAATCGGATGGAGCCAATATTCCCATTCCGATTGATGATCATGTACAGTGCGTATATAAGGATAGCTTGATCTATGTTATTAGTGGTTGGAGTAATTCTGGGAACGTTGCCAATGTTCAGATTTATGATCCGCAGACTAATGCGTGGACAATCGGAACTTCAACACCAAACGATAATTTTTTTAAGGCTTTTGGAGCTTCAGGAGTAATTGTTGGAGATACCATATTTTATAACGGGGGCGTTAAAGGTGGATTTAATTTTGCAGCTGTAGGATATACGCGGAAGGGAATAATAGACACAAATGACCCAACTCAAATTGATTGGACTCAAATTTCGGATAACCCTGGATCACCAGGATATCGAATGGCTTGTTCAAATTATATGGATAAAGTTTTTTGGCTAGGTGGTGGTGGTGTAGCTTATAATTACAATGGGATTGCTTATTCCGGAGGAGTTGGTGTAGAGCCATTGGATCGTATTCTTCAATATAATGGATCTTCACAATTATGGGATGAAGGAGTAGGTACCCCCTTTCAGGTAATGGATTTGCGTGGCATTGCTAAAATATCGGATACTGAATGGATAATCTGTGGAGGAATGGAAAGTGGTCAAAACGTTAGCAACAAAACTTATCAGATATCCTATGATCCAGTAATTGGTTCTGTGAATGATTCGGAATGGAAATCTCTCAATATCTTTCCAAATCCGGCTCAAGAAGAAATTTTCAGTTCATCAATTAAGAAAGGAATGTTTCAAATAACAGATTTATCTGGTCAACTGATGCAAAGAGGATCATTTCAGAATTCTATAGACGTGAGCTGGTTGAGGAATGGCATTTATTTATTAGTAATCGAAGATGAGGGAACCCTTTATAGGTGTAAATTTGAAAAAAAATAGAGATGAATTTTTTACCGGAGGAGATAGACAATTATGCAACTGAACATAGTTCCAAAGAGTCAGAACTTTTATACCAGTTGAACCGTCAAACCAATATTAAAGTTTTGCAACCAAGAATGCTTTCAGGTCATTTACAAGGAAGAATTCTAAGTATGCTTTCAAATATGATCCAACCGGAATATATACTCGAAATTGGTACATATACTGGTTACAGTGCGCTTTGTATGGCTGAAGGATTAAAGGATGATGGTAAACTTATTTCGATCGAAATAGATCCTGAGATAGCTGAGTTTGCAATCGATTTTATCGGACAATCTGAATATTCCCAAAAAATTCATGTGCACGTTGGTGATGCGATGGAATATATCGAACAATTGGAAAGTGGATTCGATTTAGTCTTCATTGATGCGGATAAATCTAACTATCCTCAATATTTGGAATTAGTATATCCAAAACTGAAAATGGGAGGATATTTAATAGCGGATAATGTACTATGGAGTGGTAAAGTAGCTTTCCCAGCTAAGGAAAAGGACATTGACACGCAAGTTCTTCAGGGTTTTAATCGAAAGCTTACAGACGATAAGCGTTTTGAAAATATACTCCTGCCTGTTCGTGACGGGTTAATGATCGCAAGAAAGGTGAAGTAAATTAGTTTCTTCCACCAACCGACATATCAGCTTTTGGCTCTAGTTTTTTCTTTAAATAGAAGAAAGTCTCGTCAATTGATTTGTAATTCCCATTAGGAGTTGGAGACAAGGCTGGAGCCTGAACAATTCGACCTTTATCATCCAGATAAAAATAGATAGGAACATTTCTTAGATTGTAATCATCAAGTAGCTTTGAGTCACCATTGTAGTGACCAAAATGCCAATTCATACCTTTAGTATTACTCCTTACGAAATCTGAATAAGCTTTAGGGCTTGAATCCAGCGAAATGCTTACAAAAGTAACGTACTTTCCATATTTTTCTTGCAGTTGTTTCATGATCAGCATCTCCTGCAGACTTTGTTTATTCCAGCTTGCCCAGAATTGTATATATACGTGTCGACCTCTTAAAGATTTCAGCGTAACGTTCTCTCCATTCTGTTCCTCCCATGAGAATAATGGCGCTTCGGATCCAACGATTAGCTTGTTTTGAAAGTCCAGAACTTTTTGAGCAATTTCCCCATGTTTTTCCACTACAGGTTCAGAAACAATTTTCCGTAGGATCAACTGCATGTTTTCTCGATCAAAAAAGTTCGTATGATATCCTTCTGCCAAGGCATTAATCATGATCAATTCTCTGAACTCATCATTCTTTACGTAATACTGATTTGCCATCGCTTCATCTAATGCAGATCGCGATGAAAGTTTATTTATGGCAAAGACAATTTTGTCTCGATCAAACATGACTACATCCGATAATGCATCTGAATAGAAATCCTTGATGAAATTCATATATGCATCATTGTGGTAAAGGATTGGCTTACTTTTGATAAAGGTCTCAAAAATGACATATTTATTCTGTGCTGGATAGGTTTTGTCACTAAAAAGAGCAACCGAAGCAATGCTGTATTTGAAATAATCTCTGAAGTATGGACTTTTGACATCCTTGTAGATTTGAAATGTTCGGGAGGTGAAATCCGCAAGCGAATCCTGAAAAGTTTTACTCTGCGATGCGGTCAATCCTATTCTTGTAGAATCGCCATAAAGAAAGTAATCAAATCTTAAATTGAATTCTAATATTAAAGCATTTAAATCATCCTTGCCTAGTTCGTCAAACACAAGCCTAACTGCATTTCCATTTAATTTCTGGACATTTTCAACTTCCATTGGAAAGCTGACTTTATAAACTTCAGTACTTGGGTCTAAATAGATCACGCCCGTTTTGTCCTGGATCTGAATGAAGGCCTTCATTCCATTTTTAGGATCAACCTCAAACTTTATTTTACCATCATGGTCAATAATTCCTTTGTCTAGGATTTTATATTCATAGGAGATATAATCCTCAAAGGTAACAAGAGAAGCAATTTGCCCTTTAAATGATGGCGCATAACATTCGATAGTCTGTTGTGCGAGAGCACTAAAACCAACAAGTAATAAAACAACAATATGTACAACAGATTTCAACAATTCAACTACAATTTTAGTCCAGGTGGCAAAAACCGATCCACATTTCCTTCGTTTCTAATTAACTCACGCACAATGGAGGAGGAGATACAACTCATTTCTGCATCTGTGATCAGAAACACGGTCTCCAGTTCCGGATAGAGTTTTCGGTTCATTTCCGCTATCGGTTTTTCATATTCAAAATCGATGTTATTTCTCAGTCCTCGCAATAGAAAGTTAGCATTTACCGATTTACAAAAATCTACCGTAAGTCCTTCAAAAGCAGCAATTTCCACTTTATCATAAGCAACAAAACTTTGTTTGGTCAATTCAAATCTTTTGTCAGCATCATACAAATAACTTTTACTCGTGTTTGTTCCAACAGCTACATAGATTTTATCAAAAAGAGGCAGAGCTTTCTCAACGATTGAAAAATGTCCCAGAGTGATTGGATCAAATGATCCTGCAAAAACGGCAATTCTTGACATGCGAAAAGTTTTGTGGTTATTTAACTTACAAATTGAGATAAAGTTACAAGATTATTTAGTCCACTATTTCTGAGATTTTACTCAAAAAAGGAGAAGTTCACTCTGCTATATTCTCGATGATCCACCAACCTAGGGTGATTTTCAAAGCTGGTTTCTTCGCCATGCTCTATGATCAATAGTCCACCTACTTCTAGCCAGCTATTCGTAAAGATCAAATCGGGTATCTTGTTGATGTCCTTATGGGCATATGGTGGATCTGCAAAAATCAATGGATAGCTTTTTCCCGATTTTCCAAGATATTTGAAAACGTCAGCCTTTACACACTTGATGTTCATTGAATTATCATGAGCAAACGTATTAATGAACTTATAACTACTAAGAGCCATATCTACAGCAGTGACGCTTTTCGCACCTCGTGATATAAATTCATAACTAATGTTTCCTGTTCCAGCAAAAAGATCAAGTAAGTCTAATCCTTGATAATCAAATTTGTGTTCGAGTATATTGAATAGGCTTTCCTTACCAAAATCAGTAGTAGGTCTAGCCTTAATGCTCTTCGGAGCAACAATTTTTTTTCCCTTGAATTTACCGCTGATGATGCGCATGCCCTTCTTTGATTAATTGAACTATTCCCTGGTATTCTATTTGAATATCTGCAAATCGTCTAAGTTCTATATTTCTGATATAGGTGTTTAAATAGGTCGATGTCATCTCTGGCTTTTGTGGGAAGTTACCATAAAAGATCAATTGGGTCTCTTCTTGAGAAAGATCCTTTTCCTGATAAATCAATAACAGATAGTATAGTATTTCTTCATCCGTCTTTGCATCAAAAGAATTGCAAAGTAAAATTTGATTCGAAAGTCGAACCGTGATGTAGATCTGTGTATTGAAGACTAATGCATGAACTCCATTGTTTTTGGAAACGTTTAGCATTAATTCAGACAAATGGTGTTTATTAACCGATGGAATGGCATGTGAAACAGCTATGTCCTGAAGCGTATTCGTCTGGAAATGAATAGTTATCGAGTTCTTCTCGTCAAGAAAATGATAGACTTTCTTATTTAGATCCCAATTTAGAAATTCAATCAATGCTTTTTCATTGATTAGCTCATCCGAAAGTTTTGGTAAGAGATTAAATGTGTTACTTAGATCGAAATAGTGATTTTCAGACGATTTACTAGATAGCTCATTCGATTTTTTTAGCTCCGCATGATCAATATTCCCATTATTACTTTCTATACATAAGAAATGATCATTTGAGGGAATCAAATACAACCTCCCCTCACCATTTTGGTTTGGTGCAGTAAGCGATTTAAACAAATTCATACGAGCTCAGGTGTTGGATTACTGTTCCCAGCTACCATTTGTGCTTTCGTCAGAAAGATCAAGACTACCCAACTTCATCGTGTCTCTAGGCTGACCTTCTTCTTTGAAGGGGTTAAAAGCATAAGTATCGATCACCAACATAGCATTTGTAAGTGAATCCAATTCTTTAGTGATCAGTTTAAACTCAAATTTGTCATCACCTGTATTTCTTATGGTGCTTAGTTTATCCGCATCAAAAGTGAATTTTCTTTGATCGGCATTCTTTAATGCCTCTTCACTGAAGAACAGGTCCTGCAACACGGGAACCCAGGCAGTATCCACTCTAAAATAACCTAATTTTATTGCTTCTTGCTCATCAATTCCATCAAGAATCAATGCTTCGTCTTCAATAGGATCATAACCTAAAGTGTCAAGTTCCCAACCTTTAGGTTGTCTGTCTGGAATTTGACCTGACTCATGAAGTACAACAGGTATAGTGTTGTACACCTTATCTTCTAGAAGGAATCTTTTCAATTCTTTAAAATCTGGAGCAAAGTGTCCATAAACCTTTTTGTATGCTAATTGTACTGTTCTGATATCATCCAACGATTGTTTTACATCAGCATCGTATTTTTCTTTTTGCTCCTTCATTGCAATGGTCTCTTCCAATGAGTTAACAGATAAAACGGTAAGTACAACACAAAATACAAGTAATCCGATCATTACCACAAAATGAACAATCTTGTTGATTAGTTCCAATGTATATAATAAGGAAACAATTCCGGCAAGTAAAACAGCAACACCTCCCAACAGGAATGGCGTTGATTGAGTACGATTAAGGGCCTCATCTGGCGTAATCGCAATTTTAACCAACACTAATCCAGCTACGATCAAAAGCGTTGCAAATAAGTATTTCTTAGTAAAAAGGCCTAACTGTTCTAACATCTCTAAAGTCTATAAATTAATACTTTCTTGTTGCAATGTACAAATGTAATATTTTTTGCAAATGTAAAATCTTAATGGAACAAATAACTACTAAACGGAAAGTATTCCCAAGATAACGGTATTTCTCAATTGCTTGGGAGTATTGGTTTTGTCCTAATACATATTCGACAGGTTATTTTTCGATCCAGGATGTTCCGTCTGAAAATAGCTCATATTCGATGTTGTAGGTTTCGTTATCATCGCTGGTAGATATCACTCTTTTGATGGAGCCATCTTCGTGAAAAGTCCATTTTTCGTCCCACTTTTTATCTTTGTCCCAATCTAGTTTTACACGATTGAAATATTCAAATCCTTTTTGCTTATCACACCTTAGATCAATAAAATAGGTAGATTTTTCGATCCATTTTTTTACGCCTCCATTGTTGTCGTCTGGTTTACCGGCCGAGATAGGAGTGTTTTTCTGAAGTTCAATAATTTCCTGATGTGCTAATGTAAGATCACCGGTAAGATCCGTTTCATATAATGCTTTTCCATTTTTCTGATCTGAAGATGATAGATTATTGAAGTCTGCTGAGCCTGATATTTCCGTATTGATCCAAACAATTTCACCAATCTCAAGTTTAGAGTCTGTTATTAGTTCATAGGTTAGATCATAAGTAGTATTGTCGTCTATGGTCGAGATTGTTCTTTCAACAGTCCCATCTTCGCGGAACGTCCATTTTTCATCCCAATTTTTGTCTTTGTCCCAGTCGACCTTTACACGGTTGAAATAATTATAGCCTTTTTGTTGGTCACATCTTAGATCGATGAAGAAACTGTTGGTGCCATTCTTATTAAACTCGATCCATTTTTTTACTCCACCATTATTTTCGTCAGTTTTTCCTTCAGAAATGTTCGTTTTTTGATTTTCGAAAACAATTTGATGATGGTAAGTGAAAATTTGGTAAGGATCAGCATTTTCATCCACTGTGCTAGAGGTAGTTTCAATCGAGGAGATTTCTTCCGGCTCTTCTAATTTTTTGACTTGATCATCTTCATCATTTCCTCCACTATATGCTATCACAAGAATAACTATTGGGGTTAAGATAAGTAAGGCTATGATCGAGTTACGTAATATTACAAACTGTTTGTATTTCATATTGTTTTAGGCTAGTAGGTGAATGCTAATCTGGTTGATAATTATTTTCCAATTGGTCATCCAAAAAGTTTAGAAGATCCTCATTTGTAGTGAAATCCACAGATTTAATGGCTTGATAGATCAAAGGAAGTATATAGTTTTTTGGGTAATTTAATTCTAATGCTTTTGATAAATAATGGTTAGTATTTTCATTTACTTCATCAAAATCGATAAAGGCATCATCTTCAATTAAGTTTAAGCGGTCATGAAATTGTACAAATGCTAATATGGTCTTAAATACAGTCCTTTCATCAAGTCCTTTTTTCGACAACAATTGCAATAAATGCATGTCCAAAAGTTCTTCGGCAGCCTCTAGTTTTTCGGGGTTGATATAGGTTGATAGAATTTGAAGAGCTGCTTCATTTGCGTCATTTTTTAAGTCAAATGAAATTAGATTTTCTTTAAGAATTTGTTGTCTCCTAGATTTAGAGATCTTTAAAATTGAATTTAGAATCTGTTCATCTGAATTTTCCATTGAAAAAAGTTCACAAAGCTTGCGCTTTTTCATCAATTTGATTCTTTTCAATTGATTGTCATATAATCTATCCTGTGCAAAGAATAGCGTTGGAATTTGTGCGTGAATTAATTCATTTACACTATTAAAGCCTCCTGCTGAAATCACAAAATCGAAGGCATTCCAATACAATGAAATGTCTGCACGGTAAAACCATTTGGCATTTGCTCCATGTATTTCTTCTCCTTTGTAAAGCGGACCCGCAGCAATGATGAATTGCCAATCTTTTAGTTTTTCGTCTTGGATGATTTTTATCAAACGCCCAAAAAAATCCTGATTGGATTTATCTCCTCCTCCACCTGCCAAAATACAAGCGATGTGTTGATCAGATTCTGCACCAAAATATTTTTTAGCTTGTTGTTTGGTCAACATTTCGGATCGATCTCGTTGAACGATCGTTCCAATTTTTACAGTTTTATCATTTTGTTCGATCTGATCGATGTTTCCTTCTGCTTCATTTATGTAGAGAATCTTGTCATAAGCTTTAAGAATGGGTTGTTGCCAAATTTTCTTATGGTCCTTTCTAGAACGGTAAATAAACACCTTATTCATTCCAAAGTCCATAACATCATGAAGTTCCTCAAGGGATCCAGCAGGAAATGTATCTACTACAAAAATATCTGGAGAGAAGCTCGAGATACTATTCCATATCAGCATCTTGGCCATTTTTCGATAGGATTTAACACCTAAACTTCCTTTTTTGACCAGTGTTTTAGATGGGATTTTAATTGCTGGGAAGTCATATAAATATGGTAAGCTATCAACTTCTGATGTTGTTAGAAACAAAATTTCACTTTCGTAACCAGCTAATAAAGTATATCTACGAATATATTTGGCAATGGCAAGTTGGCGTGTTATATGTCCTAATCCAAGACCATTTACTGCGTAAAGTAAAATTTTTACCGATCTCATTATTATGAATTGTCCTGGTTATTTTGTGATGTAAGGATTGGCTCAAACAATTCATCTTCCTTGGAATGACTTTCATAGAAATCTCTTGCGCTTGAACTAAAACTATTGTCGATTTTGTTATTTGTAATGACCTCCCACCAAAAAATACTTGCCGCACTTAGACTAATTCTGTCATAATTATTGAATCCATAAAAAGTATCTATATTCTTTTGATATTTGATTTTACGTTTATTAATGAAAGTCCAATTTTGCTTGAATCTCTTGTCTAATTTTTCCTTTTCCCATTTTCGATTTGGATGTTTATAAGCATATCGGCTTATTTTGTTGACCTCATTATTTAAACGAACAATCTTGTTTACCAAAGAATTCATTTCTTCGGAGAGTTTAGTTCTGAATTCCTCTAAATAGATCGATTGATTAAACAGGCCCCTCTCTTTCTTGATTAATGATCCAAGGATGTCATTGTATTTTTGCTCAAATTCATGAATGGATTCTGGGCTAGTATTATTCAAGAATGCACCTATAGCTTGACCTAAGTTTTCTAGATAAATATCTTTTAAGTTGGCAAGGCGAAGTTTGTTTTTTTCAAGCTTTTTTACAAAATTATCGATCTCATCGATCTTTATTCTGTAATCATTCATTGAATTTCTTATGGCCTCGATATTTTCTTTTTTCTCTTTGTAATCGTTCAATAAATCAACGATATCTTCAAAACCATGCTCTTCACAAAGTTCATCGGCAACACGCCAGTCGAACAGATGTTCGCTGTTAAAATATTTAGCAAAGCCTGTATGAGGGTAGTCTGGAGTGCCATATTTGTCATGGATCAGTTCTTCAAAATCGGATTGACGTTTAAGATATTTTGCAAAGGTTTCGAGTATTTCCTCATGAGCGGATTCCATTTCCTTGTATGCTAGAATGTACTCACCTGTTTGCGGGTCGATATATAGGGCTCGGTTAACGTATTTTTCGTTGGTTTCAATGGCTTCAATCTCATTTTTGAGTCTTTCTTTTTCTTGCTGAAAGATCAAAGGGAAATTTGCAATTTCTGGATCATTCATTAGATCAGCTAACTGTCGAGTGGAGTCCTGTGTGAATTCTGGAACAATCAATTTGCTGATTTTAACTAGAACTGCGCGATGTTGTTTTTTTAGATCGGCTATTTTTTTTCTTGCATCGATTTCCAGATCTGTATAGTCATCTACTTGTCCTTGAAGATAATCGAGATGACGCAGTGCCATTTCTTTGTATTGTTTGAATGAATAAGCCATGCTTTTCAATTTTAATTCCTCATGGTTGTATAATTCTCACGTGGAAATATGAATTAATCCTTATAGTTATTCTCGATTAACCTTTGTTTAATTTCTTCTATGTGTTTGAGTTTTTTCTCTTGTCGCAGTTTAATGGCTGACTTGGTAAAATACTTATGTTGTTCGAGGAATTTTACCTGGATCTCATCCCATAATCTGTCACTGTTTATCTTGCCATGATCCCTTAATTCTCTTCTCAGTGTATCGGCTATCTGATGAAAGTCGTCACGACCTAAGTAATCCAGATCGGCATCACATATAATCTCCTGTAATTTGGTTGTAGGATTATGAGGTATGATTGTCGCGTAAATAAGATCATGTACCATTTCAACCTGAGTTTGATTATAGCCATACAATGGAAGTATTTCTGAGGCCATTCTTGCTCCTATAGGTTCATTCTTCTCATAACTTTCTACGAATCCTGCATCATGGTAAGTAGCAGCTGATTTCAATACAAAGATATCTTCATCCAAGACTCCCTCCATAATGGCTAATCGTTCCACAGCATCCACTACATCATAAGTATGATGAATCCCATGATAATGCAGGTTAGGAGACAGTTCAGCTTTTAGGATCTTCATGATATGCCTTTCTGCCTTTCTATAATTAATGCTACTGTAGATATGAAGATGTACATAGTCTTGAAACTTCTTGTTCGGTATTGTACTTCTACCTCCTCTTGAGAGATGAGGTTTAATTCCTTCAACATAATACATGTCGATCTCCCCTTTGTTTTTAGCAGGGACCTTACCTCTATAAGTACAATCGAAGTAAGGCTTAATGTATTCATAGGTTGTTCCGGAAATATTGACTTTTCCGGGTTCACCTGCCATCTCCATTCGGTTCGCCACATTCACGGTGTTTCCCCAGATATCATAGGCAATTCGTTTGGTTCCAATTACTCCGGCAATAACATCTCCTGTATGAAGTCCAATCCTTAATTCCCAAGGTTCTTCATCCTTATATCGCTTGGCCTCTCTTTCCATCAAATTTTGTATCTCCAATGCAGCAAGAACACAATGGATTGGATTTTCTTTATCACGTAATGGAACTCCTCCAGCAGCCATATATGCATCTCCAATAGTTTTGATTTTTTCAATCTGATGCTTTTCGATGATTTTATCAATTTCTCGGAACAAGTTATCTAATCTCTTAACCAGTTCAGTTGGTTTGAACGCCTCGGCAATTTGTGTAAATCCTTTAATGTCTGTAAACAATACAGTCACCATACGATAATACCTCGGTTTAGTTTTTCCTTTATTCTTAAGTTCTTCTACAGTTTCAGCTGGAAGAATATTAAGCAGAAGTGTATCGGATTTTTCTTTTTGTATCTCTAGTTCTTTTTGATTGGCCTCAAGCTGTTCTTTTTGCTGGGTGATAGTTTTTGTTCTTTTCTCTACAAGAAAAGCTAATCTCTCCTTTTGAGATTTCATACTTCGAATTCGCCACAAATAGAATAAGTAGATGATTAAAGCTAGAAATCCAGCACTTGTTGCAATAAACCACCAAGTACTCCAATAAGGCGCAGCGATTCGAATAACTAATGTTTTTGGTTGCTTACACCAAACACCGTCACTGTTGCTTGCCCATACTTTAAAAGTATAAACACCAGGAGAAAGATTCGAATAATTGATCTGCTGTAAATCATTGATTAAGATCTCTTCTGAATCAACTCCCTCCATTTGGACCTTATATCTATTCCCTTTGGGAAAAGTGTAATGAAGTGCTGCGAATTTAAAGGTCAGATTATTTTGTCGGTATCCAAGATCAAGTTCATCTAGAAAAGAGATCGCACCTATATTGTTTATCTCTTGTTCAATAGGCCTATTATAGATGAGAATATCAGTTATGACAACTTCTGGCGCAATAGTATTTGGTTTAATATCTTCAGGGAAGAAGGAGTTAAATCCGGTAATTCCTCCAAAGAATAATTCTCCATTTTCCGATTGATAATAAGCGCCAGTATTGAACTCATTGCTCAACAACCCATCGTTTTCGGTATAATTTTCGAAGGTTTTAGTCTTGTAATTGTAGCTTGAGAGTCCAAAGTTAGTGCTAATCCAAATTGTGTTCGGAATTCGACTTCCAGTAATTCCATAAGTTGCATTATTAGCTAGACCATCTTCTTCAGTGAAAATCTCAAACTGTTCCGAGTCGATATCAAATTTGTTAATTCCACCACCATAAGTTGCAATCCATAAAGTTCCCTCTGGCTCTTCATAGATGGATAATACCGTGTTGTTACTGAGACTGTTTATATCGTTTGGATTATTTAGATAGTGTTTAACTTTAATGGTCGTTTTCCCGTCTATTGCAAGAGGATTGAATTTGGATAATCCACCTCCTGCTGAACCCAACCAATGATTACCTTCACTATCAAAGTAGATCATTCGTATGTCATTTGGTGGTATTGAATTTGGATTTTGTGGATCATTGATGAAGTGTTCTGCTGTGTGATCTAGAATATGTATTCTGGCTAATCCTTCTTTACATGCGATCCAAGCAAACTCTTTCTCATCAAATTTTATATAATAACAATGGTCATCATCCCATTGATCAGGTGTCGACCTAAAATTGATTTTTTGATAGTTAAATTTGGATGGATTATTTGCATCAACATTTAATAAAAACACACCACTTGACGTTGCTGTCCAAATTTTCCCGAATTTGTCGATGTTGACGAAATATACACTATTATTATTCGGTTGATTTAAATTCGTGCTCTTGAATGGATACTGATAATATTGATTTGTTATTCGATTTATTGCAGTGATCCCTTGTCTTGTCCCCACGTATACAACACTGTCTGTTGGATGAATAGACCATACGGTCTTATCTAGCAAACTCTTCTTACTTCCAAATTCATAGGCATAGGAATTAAATCCTTGCTTTACTGGGTCAAAATAAGCTAATCCATCCTGAGTTCCGATCCAAATGGATCCAGATCGATCTCTAAATATATCATTAACAATATTATGAGGTATAGAGTAGGTGTTAAGATCACTTGACACAAAATTGGTGAATTTAGGTGTCCCTTTGCTGAGAGTCAATTTATAGACGCCATTTCCATTTGTTGCGATCCAGAAGGTGCTGTCATTTTCTTTTAAAATATCCTCAACAGAGTTGAGTTTTTGCTCGTTGCTCTTTGGTTTTAATTCTGAAAATTGAGGAATGGGTAATGACAGATCAATTAGATTTAATCCAGACTGAGTTCCAAGAAGAACTTTATTTGGTGAATATTCAACAGCTGCTGATACATTATTATTTAACAACGAAACTTTTTGGTTAGAGGTCTGAAAGTGTGAATAATCATTAGTTTTCAGATCAAATAATATGGCACCTTGTCCATCGGTCCCGATCCAGATTGTTTGATTTACCTTGGATAATTTCGAGATTTTGATGCCAGGAAAGCCATTAGCATTATTGAATGCTTGTAACTCATCGGTCTTTATATTCCAGATGTAAAGACCATCCTTAGATGTTCCGATGTAAAGCTTGTCTCCAATAAGAAGTAGGTCGTTGATGGTTACATTAGATAGGTTGTTAAGTTTATCTGGATTTTCAAAGGTTTTACGTATAGGATCATAGACATTTATTCCTCCATTTTGAGTTCCGATATACATTTTTCCAGTGATTGTGTCTGAAACAAATGTTAGGATAAATGAAGAACTTAGACTATTTGGGTTGTTTACGATATGTTTGTGAATCTTAAAATTGATCCCATCATATCTGTTGAGTCCGTCTTGCGTTCCAATCCACATGTAGCCTAAAGGATCCTGATCAACACAATTGATCACACTTTGTGATAAACCATCTTTAATGGTTAACGAATTGAAGCGTATGGTCTGAGAAAAAAGCCCTGATGTTATACTCAGGGAGATAAGTAATGTGTATACTAGCTTCGTAAATCTTATCATAATTAAAACCCTGGGGAAGGTCAATTAAATACGAACTCCTATAACAAGGATGTCATCCACTTGTTCAAATGAACCTTTCCACTCTTCGATCTTTTGATCCAAATGTTCTTTTTGCTCATCCATAGAAAGATCCTTGATTGATATCAATAGTTCACGGAATTGTTTATACATGAATTTCTTTCCTTTCACACCTCCGAATTGATCAGCATATCCATCTGAGAAGACGTATACCAAGTCACCTTTCTTCAATTCTATGTTGTGATTTGTATAATGCTCTTCACCATCTTCAAAACTAGCGATAGCAAATTTATCGGCCTTTATTACATCAATGTCTCCATCTCTTACTATGTAAAGTGGATTATTGGCTCCGGCAAACTCAAGAATTTTCATATCCTTTGATACGGCACATAAAGCTAAATCCATACCATCTCTTACTTTGATACCTTCTTCAGATTTGTTTAAAGCCTCTGAGGAATACTTATTGAGCTTATCAAGAATTTTAGCCGGTTGATCTTCTTTTTCATTGATGATCTGATTAAGAGCATTTGCTCCAATCAAACTCATAAATGCCCCGGGTACTCCATGTCCTGTGCAGTCAACAGCTGAAAAGAGAATTTTGTTTTCCGTTTCGCTTACCCAGTAAAAATCTCCAGATACAATATCCTTTGGCTTGAAAAGTACAAAAGAGTGCGGAAGTAATCTTTCTATCAATGAATTTTGAGGCAGAATTGAGTCCTGAAGTCTCTTTGCATAGCGAATACTATCAGTAACATCTTTGTATAACTCCTCTAGCTTCTCGCTTTGTCTTTCAATCTCTTCCTTCTGACGAACAACTTCTGCGGTTCTTTCCTTAACTTTTTGTTCTAGGATTCTCTCATTTTCAGCAAGTTCGTCACGCATTTTTACCAAAGCATGTCCTAACACGTCTTCGTTGCTTAATGGCGTATATGGAAAATCAAAGTTGCTCTTCCCAACTTCATTTGCAAAGTCAGTTGTTCTTTTCAAACCATCGACAAGTTGGTTCATAGCAATCGACATTTCACCAATTTCATCATTACTTGGATCAACCTTTTGTCTTGGGAAGATTCCTTTACCAAGATTAATTAGAATTCCTTTTAGTTGTGTAACAGGTCCAGTAATACTTCTTGTTGTAAACAATGCAATGATGATTGTCCCTAGAGCCAAAACAATCAAAGCAATAATGATCAGTTTAAAAAGAAAATCGAAGCTATCAGAAGTGTTTTTAAATTCATTCGTTAAGAATGTTGTTTCCGTATTTGCTTCCTTATTCTTTTTATCATAAAGCTTCTGCAGATTCATTTTGATGTCATCGATCATTGGATTGATTTCATCCTGAACCATGTTTTGAGCCATCAAAACAGAGAAGTCATCTGTTTTAGCTTCAAAGTCCGATAAATTTATTAGTACATCATCAACAACGGAAAGAACCTGATTGATCTCTTCGTTAATTTGATTATAAAGTTCATGATCACTTAATGAATCTTTGTTCCAATCATTAACCGAATTCTGTAGCAAGTCTCGATCTGCCGGAAGAGTTGAGTCAATTGCCTTCTGAAGCTCAATCATGTGCTTCATTTCAGTAGAAGTATCATAGACCCATTTGTTGATGTTAAGGTTGATGAGGGTAAGATCCTGGCTGACACGATCAAGGTTTTTAACACTTGGTTCCAATAGTTCTAAATACCTTTTGTTTGCTTTTACAGCATTCGTTAAGGTGTTGTTAGCACTGGATACTGTTGTAATCGTGTATAGGAACACAACTAATATAAGTATCCCCACTACACTAAATCCTAAACCTATTTTCCTACCAACCGTAAATCGCATGCCCTAAAATACAAAAAGGAATCAATCGAGATTCCTTTATTGTAAAATTATTTTATTAAACCTAGTTATCATTGTTTGGTGGAGCCATTCCATTCCCTTTTTGCTCCTTAGTTAAATCATCATATAATTTCTGATAAAAATCACTCTTTTCTTTTTCTTGAAGCATGAAATATATTCCAGCTAAACCATAAAGCACATCCTTATTTTTAGGTTGTTGTTCGTGCGCTCTCTTAAGATAAGGCAACGATTTTAATCCTAGTGCACTTGATCTTTCCTGATTTTCATACATGGTAAGAATATCATCTTCGGGATCCATGGCAAGAATTATATCGATCGATAAATTGTGGTATAAATAACCTAAATTCTTGTTGGCATCAAATCCAAGTGTGTCAATCTTTAATGCACTCTCGTAGTAATGAACGGCTGAATCTACGTAGCTCTCTCTTCCTGTTTTACTGTTTTCGTAAAGCTCTACGAAAATGCTTCCAATCATATTGTTGAAAGTGATATCGTGTTCTTTAAGATCAAGATTAACGCCAGATCTTTCAACAGCATCATGATAGATTCTATCTAGTTTGATTGCTTCTTCAAAATGAATGGTGTCCAGATTTTGAGCAATGTTTTTCTGAATTCTGATGCAGATATTCTTGAGACTTAGGGTGTTTTTATCTGTGAATTCCTTATTGACATCAAGCTCATTTGATTTTAGGAATGCTTCGAAAGCTTCTTTTCTCATTGGAGAATAAGGATCACCTTGGTCTTTTGTCTTGAACAATTCGTAGCAAATGAATCCTTTAATATGATAAACATACGGATCTTTGCTTAGATCTTCGCACATGTTAATGGCAGTGTCTATGTAAGCTAAAGCCTCATCCAGTTCTTTGTTACTGTATTTTTCTACAGCTACCTGATCATAGATACAATACTTGTTCTTGTCCTGACCCACAGCTGTAACACTTGTGATCAAGATTAGAATAAAGGACAATATGTTATTCAGACGTAACATTAGATTACGGATGTAGCCATTTTTAATAGAGCTGGGCCTATAGTCAGTGGCACTAGTTCTGCGTTAGACTTACTTATTTCAAAAGCTAATTTGTTATTATTGACTACGAAATTTATTACACTTCCATCATATAATAAGCCTCCCTTATCGGAAACTACAAGCGTTTTGTTTTTTCTTAATTTCGAAGAGTTTTTTGCTAGATCAGAGCTGTATTCTGGTGCAACATAAAGAACATGGGCAGTACCTATTTCACTAAAAGAATCTGTATAGTTGAATACAAGTTTCTGTCCATTTATCTCTTTCCCAGCATAATTGCTGTTCATCATTTGATAAAGATCTTTATCTCCCAGTACGGTTACTTTAAAGTCGCCTGTTTTCTGAGCTGAAGGCCATTCTATGTTTTTGATAAAGTTGTAAACAAACATTCCTTTCACCTTAAGGTTTGCATCACCAGCCGCACCTTGTCCCCATGCCATCGCGCTTGAGAATAAAATAAAGAGTGCTATTTGAAGTATGCGTTTCACTTAAACTGACTTTCAGATGTTAGGTTACAAATTTAATATTTTTTCTGAGTTTTCAACATTGTTTTTTAACTAACTAAAACTGTGCCAAAAAGAAATTGCACAGAACTATTTTTGAAAAAGTTTTTTCTTTTGCTTCTTGCCTGGACTTTTATTTTTCCCTTTTGATTTCTTTTTCTTGTATTTTTTGTTAAACTGAGATTTGCTTTTGCCTTCTTTGAAACTGTCCTTTTCTTTCAGTTTGGGTGCTTTAGCCTGCTTTTTCTTCTTTGGCTTTTTATATTTATGAGGATCTTTACCGGAATAAGGGTTTTTCTTAACCTTTTTCTTTTTAGTTTTCTCCTTAAATGCATCCTGATCTTCAGAAAGGACTTTAACTTTTTGTTTTTTTACTTTTTCCTGACTATTACTTTTCTTTTTACTTGCAGATGGGTCACGATATTGTCCGTAAGTAACATTTGTGAAATTACTTACAGCAAAAAAAGCAAGAATGCTAATTATGATGACATTTATCTTCAAGTATATAAGTTGAGTTAAGCCATATTAATTGGCTGTGAAGCAAGATTTTCAAGGTCTCTATCAAATAAATATAGACCACCTTTGTCATTTCCAATCATGTTTAATTTGTCAATAATGTTTCTAGCCAAAGCTTCTTCTTCAAGTTGTTCTGAAACATACCATTGCATAAAGTTATGGGTTGTGTAGTCTTTTTCACTGAGGCAAACATCTACAACATTGTTAATGCTGTCGGTCACATTTAGCTCGTGTTCCAATAAAGATTCAAAGATCTCTTTAATAGAAGCGTACTTGGTTGGTGGTTTTGTTAAAGATGGTATTACAGCCATTCCTCCACGCTCATTTATGAATTTGATAAGTTTCAGCATATGAAGTCGTTCTTCGTCACTGTGCTTGTACAAAAATGCTGCCGTTCCGTTAAGTCCTTGAGTTTCTGCCCATGATGCCATGGCAAGATAAAATTGTGATGACGATGCTTCTAGCTCAATCTGTTTATTGAGAGCTTTTTCTATTTTAGGTTTTAACATGTTCTGGAATTTTATTAAGTCATTAGTAAGTGAATTATCAGCAAAAATAAGAGTTGATTAGGATATTTATCTAATATTTCTCTAAATAAATCTAATACTGCATTTATTATTTGGGAGTTAAATCCAATAATCCTACTTTCACGCTGCATTTTGAAATTTTTCTGGCTTGTCGGATTTGTTGTTACATATAGAGAATTTGACCACCTCATTTAGCAATGAGAATGGGACAACGAAGGCGGTGGATAATGTTAGCCTAAAGTTAAAAAAGGGTCAGATATTGGGGATTGTAGGGGAATCCGGGTCTGGAAAATCTGTTACATCCCTTTCAGCTATGGGGTTGATTCCATCTCCTCCAGGTAAGATTGAATCAGGAAATATCTGGTTAAGGGTTAAAGGTGAGATGAGAAATGTAGTCGGGTTTACTCAGCGTCAGTTTCAAGCCATAAGAGGCAATGAAATAGCAATGATCTTTCAAGAGCCGATGACTTCCTTAAATCCGGTTTATACTTGTGGTGAGCAAGTGGTAGAGGCGATTTTAAGGCATGATAAGAAATTGGCTTCACAATCTATTGTTGTTTTCTGGGCGGAGAAATTACTCAAGACGATTGTGAATCTTACGATTAAGCCAGTGCTTAACATAGTTATTGCGATTCTTAATGCGATTATTTTTACCCTAAAGATCCTTTTGATATTTCCAATTTTTTTCAGAAAACAAGGAGAACGGTTTACAGAGGTCTCAAAAAGGTTAACCATACCTGCTTTTCAGGGTTATAAAACCAAAGCAGAAAAGCGGGCTGAAGAAATGACTATTGAGTTATTTAAAAAAGTGATGTTGCCACGTCCAACAAAGATATTTTCTAGTTATCCGCATCAAATTTCTGGAGGGCAGAAGCAGCGGGTCATGATCGCGATGGCACTTTCGTGTAATCCACAAGTATTGATTGCTGATGAGCCTACGACTGCTCTGGATGTAACAGTTCAAAAGACAATTCTGGATATCATTAAGGATCTACAACAAGAATTTGAGATGGGCGTGATTTTTATTACGCATGATCTTGCTGTAATCGCTGAATTAGCAGATGAGATTGCTGTAATGTATAAAGGTAAGATAGTAGAGCATGGATCTGTTTCTGATGTTTTTCTTAGACCAAAACATCCTTATACTAAGGGTTTATTAGCATGTAGACCTCCTTTAGATGTGAAGTTGAGTGAGTTGCCTACTAGAAAGTACTTTGTTCAAGAAAATGAAAATGGAGTCCTGGTTCAAACAAATAAATCTATAGAAGAATTATATAGAGAACTTCAAGTATCGGAATCAGAAATAAAATTGAAGCATGAGATTCTTTATTCGGCTGAACCTCTAATAAAAGTGGAAGAATTGAAAACACATTTTTCTCTTGAAAAGAATGTTTTTGGGAAGCCTGTTGATTTTGTGAAAGCTGTTGATAATGTTTCATTCAATATCTATCCCGGGGAAACGCTTGGTTTAGTTGGTGAGTCCGGTTGTGGCAAAACCACCCTGGGAAGAACCTTATTAAGATTGGTAGAGTCGACCAGTGGACATGTTAAATTTGATGGTAAAGATGTTCTTACCATGAAAAAGGAAGAGCTCAGGAAACTTCGGAAGGATGTTCAAATAATATTTCAGGATCCCTATTCATCACTAAATCCTAGAATGAAGATAGGAGAGGCGATAATGGAGCCGATGAAGGTTCATGGTATTTGTGAAAATGATTTTCAGCGCAAACAGGAAGTGATTGAGCTTTTAGTTAGAGTAGGATTGAAAGAGGAACACTTCAATAGGTATCCACATGAGTTTTCTGGTGGTCAGCGTCAGCGAATTTGTATTGCCAGAAGTATTGCACTGAAACCTAAATTTGTGATTTGTGATGAGTCTGTGTCTGCATTGGATGTTTCTGTCCAAGCAGATGTATTAAATCTACTGAATGAATTGCGTAATGAATATGGATTAACTTACTTGTTTATTTCTCATGATCTATCAGTCGTTAAGTTTATGAGTGATCGTATCATTGTTATGAATAAAGGAAAAATAGAGGAGATCGGAACTTCTGAAGAGATTTATGCAAATCCGAAGTCACTTTATACTAAGTCTTTGATTGAGGCTATCCCTAAGGGAATTGTAGCTTAGAGCACCTCTAATTTTGCAAATTGAAGTAAAAGTTGTTTTTGTCCATGAGAAGGGAAAAACACAGTGGCTTTCCCGTCTTCCACGTTTAAAACCTTTCCTTTGCCAAATCGATCATGCAACACCTCTGCTCCAGGAATTACTTTACTTACGTCAACTTTTGAAGCTTTAGTAGTTCCGCTTACTTTTTTGAGGTTTTTGGGGATTCCAAAGCCGGGATTTGGTTTTGAAGTATTCTCTGATTTTGAACTGTTTCCTGATGTGAATTTTTGAGACTGGTTCTTGTACTTTTCCAAGTAAGCAGGTTGTTGTTTTGGAGTTTGGTTAAAACCGCTGAATCCAAAATCGTCATCACCCAAATGCATCGGAGATTTTTCTTGATTGGCCATGCTCATATCCAGAAACTTCGAATCGATCTCTTCGATAAATCTACTTGGTTCGCATTGTTGTAATTGTCCCCATTTATACCGGCTGGTGGCATAGCTTAACGTACACCTCTTTTCTGCTCTGGTAACCGCTACATAAAATAGCCTACGTTCTTCCTCTAGTTCACTTCTGGTGCTGATAGACAATTGGGATGGGAAAAGACTCTCCTCCATTCCAACTATATAGACGTATGGAAATTCAAGTCCTTTCGCACTATGAATAGTCATTAAAGTTACCTTGTCTTTATCTTCTTCATCTTCATTATCAGCATCTGTTAACAAAGCAACATCAATTAAAAAATCGGATAAGGTGGCGATCTTTTCTTCAGATGACTCGTTGTTAGTGAATTCCTGAATACCGTTCAATAGCTCCTGGATGTTCTCATATCTCGACACGCCCTCAGGAGTTTTATCAGCGTAAAGTTCCTTATAAATACCTGATACTTTGGCAATTTCGTCTGCTAATTCAAATGCTTTAACACTGTCAAGTCTTGAAGCGAAACTTCTGATCATCAACGTAAATTGCTGAAGCTTACTAAAGACACCGGAACTTAGTTGCACTCCAAACTCAGCAGGATTACAAGCGGCATCCCATAAAGAAGCTCCTCCATTATTAGCTCCAATGATCAGTTTGTCCACCGTAGAATCCCCAATTCCGCGCTTCGGATAATTGACAATTCGTTTGAAAGCCTCTTCATCCTTATGATTGGCTGCCAATCTAAAATAAGCAAGGAGATCTTTGATTTCTTTTCGTTGGTAAAAAGATAATCCTCCATAAATTTTATATGGAATATTGATCTTTCTCAAGGCTTCTTCCATGGATCTGGACTGAGCATTAGTTCTATAGAGAATAGCAAATTCATTGTTTTTTGCCTGAAGGTTGTTCTTTCCTTCAAAAATGTCGTTGGCCACATATTTGCCTTCTTCATTGTCAGAAAAAGTTCTTACAACTCTGATAAGGTCTCCTTGTGGATTAGAGGTCCAAACATCTTTTTTGATCTGATCCCTATTGTTTTCTATGATACTGTTAGCTGCATCAACAATGGTCTGGGTGCTTCTATAATTCTGTTCTAGTTTATACAGTTTGTAATCTGGATAATCTCTCTTGAAATTCAGAATGTTTTGAATGTTCGCGCCACGAAATGCGTAGATACTTTGAGCATCATCTCCTACAACACATAAGTTTTCATATCTCGCAGCCAATCTTTTTACAATCAGATACTGAGAATAATTTGTATCCTGATACTCATCTACCAGAATGTACTTGAATTTTTCCTGATATTTTAGAAGTACATCCGGATGTTTTTTCAGTAGAACATTTGTGATGAATAAAAGATCATCAAAATCCATAGCTCCTGCGCGATAACAGCGTTTGGCATATTCCAGATAGATTTCACCCATTTTAGGACGGGCATTAGATTGATCTTCGGAAACTATTTCGGCATTCTTCAGATAAGCTTGAGGTGAAATAAGGTTGTTTTTTGCAGACGAAATTCTACCATATACAATATTCGGCTTGTAGAGTTTGTCGTCCAGCCCCATTTCTTTTATGATAGCTTTCAATAGGTTTTTGGAATCTTGGGTATCATAGATCGTGAAATTGCTTGGGTATCCAATTTTGTCGTATTCCGATCGAAGAATTCTCGCAAATACACTGTGGAAAGTTCCCATCCAGATGTTTCTGGCTTCATTACCACCCATCATTTTACCAATACGCTCTTTCATTTCTTTAGCAGCCTTATTGGTAAAAGTTAAGGCCAGAATGTTGAATGGATCAACTCCATTGTCGATCAAATGCGCTATTCGATAAGTTAAAACTCTAGTTTTTCCAGATCCGGCACCCGCAATTACCATCATAGGTCCTTCCAGATGCGCAGCGGCAGCCCGTTGTGGGTCATTCAATTCATTCAAATACTCCATATAACTCCAAAGTTACAGAAGATTGGAATAGGAAATAATGTTGTTTAGAAAAGTTATTTACAACAGCAAAGGATATTACTCAAAGTTAACGAGTACTCTGTTCTTTTCGACCGTTTCTCCTTTTTCTACTTCTATACTTTTGATCACCCCATCTACTGGAGATTTAAGAAGGTTCTCCATTTTCATTGCTTCAAGAACTACAATCGCTTCATCTTTGGCAACTTCCTGACCGGCTTTCACTTTAATTTCAAGAACTACACCTGGCATCGGGGCTTTCATATCGTTGATCTTCTTCACTGCGCCAGCTCCCATCCCCATAGATTTTAACAACATATCATATTGATCTTCTATCTTAAGCGTTATCGTTTCTCCGTTTAATTTCAGAAGAACTTCTTTAGTTGTATTGTCCATTCGAAGTACTCTAGCTTCATATTTCTTTCCCTTCAAATTCACAACGAAACTTTTGTCGTCTGTTGATCTTTCAACGATTTTCAACAGCTCTTTATTACCTTTAAAATCAAAGGATAGTCCCTCAATATTTAAGGTGGTGAATGTCATTTCTTTATTGCCGTCAATAGTGCTTTTAATGTCCATGTATTTCAAATTTTTACCATCAATCACAAATAAATATCATATGCGTTTCAGAATATTATCTTTGTGATCGTGAACAAAAATAGTATAAAATCATGAATAGT
Organism: Flavobacteriales bacterium; assembly: GCA_020635565.1. Taxonomy (GTDB): domain Bacteria; phylum Bacteroidota; class Bacteroidia; order Flavobacteriales_D; family Parvicellaceae; genus Parvicella. The sequence goes on from JACJZN010000007.1 coordinate 697,555, forward strand.
AAGTTGCTCTCTTTAGTGTTTGTAAGTGCTCTTTTAATTTCTTGTAACCCAAGAAAAGGAACGGTAAATTCCGGAGAAGTTAATGTTGGGGTATCGACTACCGAAGTAAAAGATCCGGCTATGCAACCCGTTTATAATGCATCAGAAACCAGAACAAACGATCTTTTGCATACTCGTTTGGAAGTGAGTTTTGATTGGACAAACAGACAATTGAATGGAGAGGCAACTCTCAGTTTAATGCCATATGCTCGACCAATCGATAGCCTGATATTGGATGCAAAAGCAATGGATATTCACGAAGTTAAAATTGTGTCCGGAGAGAATAATATGAAGGATTTAAAATACAAGTATGATGGTTGGGCGTTGAGAATCGGATTAGATCAGCAATATAAAAGAGGACAGGAATATAAAGTTTATATCAAGTATACGGCTAATCCAGAAAATGTAGAGCAACAGGGAAGTGCAGCGATTTCAGAAGCAAAAGGTCTTTATTTTATCAACCATGATGGAAGTAATCCTAAAAAACACATGGAGATCTGGACGCAAGGAGAAACTGAATCCAGTAGCACATGGTTTCCAACGATTGATAGTCCTAATGAGAAAACAACTCAAGAGATATACATGACGGTGCAGGATAAGTATACTACATTGTCGAATGGTCTTTTGGTAGAATCAACAGTTCCTAAGAATGGAATCAGAACTGATCATTGGGTAATGGATAAACCTCATGCTCCTTATCTTTTTATGATGGCCGTAGGAGAATTTGAAGTGATCAAAGATGAGTGGGTCAGAAAGGATGGTTCGAAAATGGAAGTGAATTATTACGTTGAAAAGAAATATGCTCCGTACGCGAAAGAAATTTTTGGCAAGACACCTAAGATGATCGGTTATTTTTCTGAATTACTAGGAGTAGAATATCCATGGCAAAAGTACAGTCAGATCGTGGTTCGTGATTACGTTTCAGGAGCAATGGAGAATACTACTGCTACTATTCATGGCGACTTTTTATATAAAACAAGTAGAGAACTGATAGATGAAAATAATGAGTCGATCATTGCTCATGAATTGTTTCATCATTGGTTTGGCGACTTGGTGACTTGCGAAAGTTGGTCTAATCTTCCTTTGAATGAATCTTTTGCAAATTACAGTCAGTTTTTATGGGATGAATTTGAGCATGGAAGAATGGAAGCGGATATGAACGCTTACTCAGAGATGGATGGGTATTTCCTCTCCGCACAACAAGGTGGGCACGTTGATATGATCCGATTTGATTATGCGAGTAGAGAAGAAATGTTTGATGGACATAGCTATAACAAAGGAGGGAGAATTCTTCATATGCTTCGAACGTATTTAGGAGATGACATCTTCTTTGATGCTTTAAAAAATTACTTGACTGAAAATGCATTCACTTCAACTGAGATCCACGAGTTAAGAATGCAGTTCGAGAAAGCTAGTGGAGAGGATTTGAACTGGTTCTTTAATCAATGGTTCTTAGCAAGTGGGCACCCTGTTGTTACAATAAAGCAATCTTATGATGCAACTGCAAAAGAATTAACCTTATCAATTGACCAGAAACAGAAATTAGAAGAATGGCCATTGTACCAATTGCCAGTAGATGTGGACATATACATAAACGGAAAAGTCAGAAGGGAAAGAGTTTGGATAGTGAATGAAATGAATGAGTTCACATTTAAAATTGATCAAGCTCCGGATTTGGTGAATGTAGATGCAACTAAAACAACACTTTGGAAAAAGACGGATAATAAGGAAATTGGTCAATGGGTGTATCAGCTGAATAACGCACCGCTATGGTTAGATAAGAAGGAGGCTTTTGATAAGTTGGAAAAAAGTAATGATCCAGATGCAATGGATGCAATAATGAAGTCATTAAATCATGATTTTTATGATATCAGATTACTTGCGATAAGTTCTATGGATGCTTGTCTCAAAAATAGACCAGAAGAAGTAAAGAAAGCAATGGTGTCTCTCTTGGGAAAGGAGGCTCATCCGGCTGTGAAAGCTAAGATCATTGATTTTCTTGCTAAAAACTATACAGACCTTTCGATGCTAAGTCCTATATTCGAAAAGGGCTTAGCGGATGAGTCATTGCAAGTAATTGCTGCTTCCTTGAAGGGATATGCTAAGCACAATGGAGAGGGTGGTCTTGCCAAGGCCAAGTCTTATGAGAACTCGGAGTCAGCTAAGGTTCAATTGGCAGTTGCTGACATATATGCGAATTATGGAACTCCCGCGGAAAAGGATTTCTTTAAATCAAATTACAATGAAATGTCTGGATTTAATAAATTCACGTTTCTGTCTCATTATTTTAAATACTTGACAAATCAACCAGACGAGTTGACAGCAGAAGGAATACCCGTTTTTTGTGAGGTTATTGAAAGTGATGGATTGTGGTATGAAAGATTGGCTGGTTATCAACTATTAAACGGATTGCAGGGTCATTTTGAGAAGAGAGCGAACCAAATCGATAATGAGTTGGCAAGTCTGGAGAAGGAAGGAAATTTGTCAGATGACAAGAAAATGGAACTAGAAAAGTTGAAGCAATTCTGTTTGTCTAGAAAAACAGAGATCTGTGGTAAGATGGAGGTTTATAAATCAAAGGAAAAAGACGCAAACATACTGCAGTATATGCCTAGATAATCATCAAATAATTGTTCTACATATCATCATGTGATAACTTTCCTTAATGAAGAGTTTGATTACATGAAGGACAATTCTATTACTTTTGTATCAAACGACACACACGAACAGATCGTATGAAAACGATCTAAATGAACTTTAGAACATGAGTAAGAAGAAGGAAGCACTGGACTATCATAGTCATGGTAGAAAAGGGAAGATAGAGGTAGTACCGAGTAAACCATATAGCACTCAGAGGGATTTATCATTAGCATATTCTCCAGGAGTGGCTGAGCCTTGTAAGGAAATTGCAAAAAATAAACAGGATGTATATAAATATACTGCTAAGGGAAATCTGGTCGCTGTAATTTCGAATGGTACGGCAGTTCTTGGTTTGGGCGATATCGGTCCTGAGGCTTCCAAACCAGTTATGGAGGGTAAAGGGTTGCTATTTAAAATCTTTGCAGATATTGATGTGTTTGATATCGAAGTCGATGCATCGGATGTTGAAGGTTTTATTCATACAGTAAAAGCAATCTCTCCTACTTTTGGAGGAATTAATCTTGAAGATATCAAAGCCCCTGAAGCTTTTGAAATAGAGGAAAGGTTAAAGGAGGAGTTGAACATTCCTATTATGCATGATGATCAGCATGGAACAGCAATTATTTCCAGTGCGGCTCTTTTAAACGCATTAGAATTAGCAAAGAAGAAAATTGAGGATGTAAAAGTTGTTGTGAATGGGGCGGGAGCTGCTGCAATTAGTTGTGCCAAATTATATATCGCCTTGGGTGTGAAGAAAGAGAACATCTTTATGCTCGATTCTAAAGGTTTGCTTACTACCAGAAGAGATGGACTTGATAAATATAAGCAGTTATTTGTCCAGGATTGTGATGACATCCCATTGGAAAAATTAATGAAGGGAGCCGATGTTTTTCTTGGTCTTTCAAAGGGAGGTGTTGTAAGTAAAGCAATGATCAAATCGATGGCGAAAAACCCAATTGTTTTTGCTTTGGCCAACCCAGAGCCGGAGATTTCGTATAAAGATGCTACTTCAGTTAGAAAGGATATTATCATGGCAACTGGTAGAAGTGACAATCCTAATCAGGTTAATAACGTATTAGGGTTTCCGTATATCTTCAGAGGTGCTCTAGACGTTCGTGCAACCAAGATCAATGAAGAAATGAAACTCGCAGCGGTTAGGGCTATTGCTGAACTGGCTAAAGAAACTGTTCCTGACGAGGTAAATCAGGCGTACGATGAACTAAATCTTGCTTTTGGTCCCGAGCAGATCATTCCGAAGCCTTTGGATCCAAGATTAATCTATTGGGTGGCGCCTGCTGTTGCTAGAGCAGCTATTGAATCGGGAGTTGCTACAGAACCAATTGTAGATTGGGAAGAATATGAAAATGAACTGAAGAAAAGATTAGGTCTTGATAATAAGCTCATGAAAAACATTATTGAAAGAGCTAAGAAAAGTCCTAAACGAGTAGTTTTTGCGGAAGCTGATCACTATAAAATACTCAAAGCTGCCCATATGGCACTTGAAGAAGGAATATGCGAACCTATTCTACTTGGTAATGTGGATCGAATTAAGGACATGATCGAAGAATATGGTTTGGATTTCCCTGGATGTGAGATTATTGATCCACGGGAAGAACAACATCGAGAGAAAAGATATCAATTTGCAGAGATTCTTTTTGAAAAAAGGAAAAGACGAGGTCTAACTCAATATGAAGCTAGAAAAGAGCTTAGAGAGAGGAACTTTTTCGCAGCAGCAATGGTTGAAACGGGTGAAGCGGATGCAATGATCTCTGGTTTAACAAGAAACTATGCGGATACGATTAAACCTGCTCTTCAGATTATTGGAGTGGATGAAGGGGTGAACAAAATTGCAGGTATGTATATCTTGATGACGAAAGATGGTCCTATTTTCTTTGCGGATACCACTGTTAATTTAGATCCTACAGTGGATGAACTGGTAGATATTACCTTACTTGTGTCGAAAATTGTTCAAAGATTCCGAGTTAAACCAAGAATTGCGATGTTGAGTTACTCGAACTTTGGATCTACAGAAGGACCTCATGCTGTGAAGATGAGAGAGGCGGTGAAGATTCTTCATAGAGATCATCCTAGTCTAGTTGTGGATGGTGAAATTCAAGCTAATTTTGCCTTGAATAAGGAGTTGATGCAAGATTTCTTTTCATTCAGCGAGTTGAGTAAGAAGAGTGCAAATACATTGATATTCCCGACTTTATCTTCAGGTAATATTGCCTATAAATTAGTTCAGGAAATGAGTGATGCAGAGGCTATAGGGCCAATTCTTCTTGGTATGAAAAAGCCCGTTCATGTCCTTCAAATTGGGTCCTCTGTTCGCGAAATCCTAAATATGATTGTAGTTGCTGTTGCTGACGTTCAAACAAGGAAGTAGTCTTTTCTAGTGTTAGGTTCTTTTGATGCTTTAGGTTCGATGATTTTTCGCATATTTGTGACTCATTGAAAATTTAGTACATGATTACCCATATTGATGGAATTTTAGAAGAGAAGAATCCGGCCTTTGTAGTCGTGGATGTGAATGGTATTGGTTATATGCTCAACATATCCCTGAATACATTTTCTGCTTTGCCGGAAAAGGGAAGAGTAAGATTATTTACTCATCTTTCAATTCGTGAGGATGCACACGTGTTGTTCGGATTTCATAACAAGGAGGAGAGAGAAATGTTTCGTCATTTGATCTCTGTTTCAGGAGTTGGCCCTTCAACAGCAAGGATTGTTTTGTCAGGAATGAATGCTCAAGAATGTGCCAGTGCAATTGTTAACGAAGATGTAGGTGCATTCAAAGGAGTGAAGGGAATTGGCGCCAAAACTGCGGAAAGAATCATTGTTGATTTAAAAAACAAAGTGGATGCGGACCTAATAGTTGGGGAAAAATTATTCTCTTCGAACAATACTATTAAAATTGAGGCGTTATCTGCATTAGTTGTTTTAGGGGTGGATAAGAAGAAAGCCGAAAATATTATTTCCAAAGCTATTGCGGATAATGGAGATGATCTTTCAGTGGAGGATTTGGTAAAACTTACCCTTAAATCGTTGTAGAATATTTTTACTTTTGCAGGTCTGAAAAACCAAGTCTTTACATATATACAACGTCTCTTTGGTGTGCTGATTTTATTCGGTGCCGGAGAAGCGTTTGCTGCCGGAGAAGATCGATGGTTGTTCCGCGACCTTGCGATCGATTCTCCGGAAGTCGATTTGATCTATCCTATATCATCGACAAATGATCCTTCTGTTCCAGGTGGTGGATCGGTTGATCTGAATCCTGAGAATATTCAAACGAATGTTGTTTATGATCCTGTAACCAATACCTATATATTTACCCAAACTTTACCAGACGGAACAAATGTGGTGCCACCAAGTTCAATGACGTTTGAGCAGTACATTCAGTATCAGAATCAACAGAGTAATCGTCAATACTGGCAGGAAAAGGTCAATGAACAGGTAGATGATGCAAGAGGCAAGGAGGCTGATATTCCAGAGTTTGATAATAATATTACAGAAGAGTCTCTGATTAAAATTCCAGGATCAGATTTCATAACGATTAAACCTCAAGGATCGGCCGAACTTAAATTCGGAATAAACATAAGTAGAACAGATAATCCTGTACTTCCGGTTAAGCAAAGAAGAATTACAACATTTGATTTTGATCAGCAGATTCAAATGAACTTGACAGGTAAGATCGGTGACTTTATGAAGATTGGCTTTAATTACAACACGGAGGCCACATTTGATTTTGAGAATCAATTAAAATTGAATTACGCAGGGGATGAAGATGAGATCATTGAGGTGCTGGAAGCGGGTAATGTTAGTATGCCCTTGAATTCTTCATTAATTCAGGGTTCTCAAAGCTTATTTGGAATAAAGTCAAAACTCCGATTCGGTAGGCTTAGCGTTACAACCATCCTATCTCAGGATAGAGGTCAAAAAAAGGAAATTGAGGTTTCTGGAGGTGCGCAGGTTCAGGAGTTTGAAATTGAAGTTGATAATTATGAAGAGAACAGACACTTCTTCGTGGGTTATCATTTCTATGATGAGTACGATGAAAGCATGTCGACTTTGCCCGTTCCTTCTAGTCAAATTCAGATTCAGAGAATGGAGGTTTGGGTAACGAATCGTACAAACACTTATACGGATACAAGAAACATATTAGCCTTCACAGATTTAGGTGAAGCGAAGACTGCGAATCTTCAGAATCCAGCATATGCTAACAGCAGTCAATCGATCCCCGATAATAACCATAACTCACTGTACAATCAGCTAAACGGTAATTCTTCGATCAGGAACTATGTTAATGCTTCAACTGTGCTTACAGGGTCATTTGGGATGCAGCAAAGTGTCGATTTTGAAAAGGTCGAAAATGCCCGACTACTTTCTGAAAATGAATACTCTTTTAATAGCCTTTTAGGGTTTATTTCCCTTAACCAATCCTTGAATAATGATGAGGTGCTTGCTGTTGCCTATCAATATACCTACAAAGGGAAGACTTATCAAGTAGGAGAATTCAGTACTGATGGAGTTGGAGGTCAAAGTGCGCTTTACCTTAAATTGTTGAAAGCAACAGTTAGAAATCCAAAGAATAAACTTTGGGATCTTATGATGAAGAACGTTTATTCATTAGGAGCTTATCAGATTGATCCATCAAATTTTAGACTTGACGTGTGGTACAATAACCCGAGCACGGGTGTAGATGTAAATTATATTCCACAAGCAGGAACAGATAATATCAGATTGTTGATTCAGATGTTGAAACTGGATCAGTTAAATCAACAGCAGGCGAGGTATAGTGATGGAATGTTTGATTTTTTACCTGTAAGAGCTTCGAATGGAAAAGTAACAACCGTAGGAACCATTAATCCACAAAACGGAAGACTTTATTTTACTACAAAGGAACCATTTGGGACAACTTTAGAGCAGTCGTTGCTAAATGCTGGTGTTAGTCAAAGTGTTGCTGATAAAGTTGTGTTTCCTCAACTTTATGATAGTACAAAAACTGCCGCTCAACAAATTCCAGAGCTAAATAGATTTACAATAAAAGGGTCCTATCAATCATCTGTAAGTAGCGAGATTTCGTTAAATGCACTGAATATACCACAGGGGTCTGTTCAAGTGACTGCCGGAGGAAGATTATTAACGGAAGGTTCCGATTATACAGTTGACTACAACTTAGGTAGAGTTAGAATATTAAATGACGGAATACTTAGCTCTGGAACACCTGTGAAAATTCAAATGGAAAGTAATTCCTTGTTTACTATCCAACAAAAATCGTTGATAGGAACGCATTTAGACTATAAAATTAGCAAAGATGCTCAGGTTGGTGCTACGTTGATGAGACTCACAGAAAAGCCACTCACTCAAAAGGTAAATGTAGGAGATGAACCTATCGCCAATACTATGTTGGGTCTTGATGGAAGTTTTAAAAAGGATGTTCCGTTCCTGACTAAACTGGTGGACATGATTCCTTTCATCGATACCAAGCAGATGTCTACTATAAATTTCTCAGGTGAAGTAGCCGCTTTGCTACCGGGACATAATAAGGCGATTGGAAAAACAGGTAACTCATTCATTGATAATTTTGAAGGATCTCAGTCAAGTATTGATATTCGATCTTTTAATACTTGGGTTCACGCATCTGTTCCGCAAGGACAGCCAGATCTTTTTCCTGAGGCTTCATTGAGTAATAATTTAGAATATGGGTACAACAGAGCAAAAATTGCGTGGTATGTTATAGATCCTTTATTCTTCAATAACAACAATCTGACTCCGGACCATATTCGCAATAGTGAAATGCAAGTGGACCACAGAATGCGCCAGGTTTTGGTTAACGAAGTATTCCCAAATAAGCAGTTGGCAACGGGTTCATTGAACAATATTCCGGTGTTGGATCTTGCTTACTATCCGTCAGAAAGAGGTCCTTACAATTTTGATACACAGAATGTAGATCCAACAAGCGGTGAGTTTACTAATCCTGAGGATCGTTGGGCTGGAATAATGCGAACAATTACCATTAATGATTTTGAAGCGGCTAACATTGCATATATTCAGTTCTGGATGATGGATCCATTTAGTGAGAATCATCCAAATGGTTCCAATGAGGATTCTCCTAATACAACGGGTGGAGATCTCTATTTTAATCTTGGAAATATAAGTGAGGATATTCTCAAAGATGGAAGAAAATCGTTTGAAAATGGAATACCTGCCGATGGGCCAGATGGAAGTGGTCAATATACAAATGGGGATGTAGTTGAAACTGCTTGGGGGTGGATGCCTACAACGCAAGTAGTTGTAACTGCGTTTGATAATAATCTTGATTCAAGGTTAAATCAGGATGTTGGTCTGGACGGTCTAAGAAATGACTTAGAAGCTGATTTCTTTTCAGATTATTTGAATTCACTAAGTGTGGATCCAGCAATTAGAGCGTTAATTGAGGAAGATCCAAGTAATGATAATTATAGGTATTTTCGAGATGATCGATGGGATGCTGAAGAGGCTGATATTTTAACCCGTTATAAACTTTATAATAACCCAGATGGTAACTCTCCAACTTCAGAGATCTCGGCAACAATAAACGCTGACGGATATTCCACAAGTGCTACTACCCTTCCTAATATTGAGGATATCAATGGAGATAACAACCTGAACGAAACAGAGGCTTACTTTCAGTACAAGGTCAGTTTGAGGCCTCAGAACATGGAGGTAGGGACTAATTTTATTGTCGATAGAATTGAAGGGGAGGATGATAAATCCGGTAAGAAGGTAATGTGGTATCAATTTAGGATACCAATTAGTGAATTCTCATCAAAAATTAATGGAATTCAGGATTTCAGAGCAATTCGATTCATTCGTATGTTTATGACCGGTTGGTCACAGGAGGCGGTGCTTAGGTTTGCAAGACTTGAGTTGGTAAGAGGTGAATGGAGACCTTATCTTGGAGAAATGCTGACACCCGGAGAATATATCCAAGGTGAAGAAAGTAGTACTACTTTTAATGTAACAGCAGTAAACCTTGAGGATAATGGTAAAAAGTTACCCATTAACTATAATCTTCCTCCAAATGTAAATCGACAGATAAATTATCAAACTGCAAATTTAGCCCAACAAAATGAGCAATCGTTAGTTTTGGATGTTTGTGGACTTAGGGATGGAGATGCTAGAGCCGCTTACAGAAATGTTCAGTTTGATATCAGGAATTATAATAAGATCGAAATGTATGTCCATGCCGAATCAGGTACTATGAATGAGGACGATCTCGAGGATGATGATATTACAGTATTTGTTAGATTGGGTACAGATTTCAATCAGAACTATTACGAGTATGAAATGCCTGTTAAGGTTAGTGAATGGTATAATAATACGCAAGAAAGTATCTGGCCTGTAGAAAATAACATGGTTATTGATCTTAATGTACTAAAGGATCTTAAGAAAGAAAGAAATAGGGTTAATTTCAGTATTTTCGAAAGGTATACTAAATCAGATTCAACTGCATCTGACAGAAACGTTACTGTAGTAGGAAATCCAAACCTACAAGCCATGAAGACGATCATGATTGGTGTTCGAAATCCTAAAAAGGATGATCCTTACAACCAATGGCAGCCAGATGATGGTTTGGAGAAATGTGCAGAAGTGTGGGTCAATGAATTAAGACTGAGTGACTTCAATGAATCACCTGGATGGGCAACCATCGGTCGAATGACGGCTCAATTGGCCGATTTTGCAGATGTTTCCGTGGCGGGTAACTATTCATCACCAGGTTGGGGTAGTATCGAAAAGAGTGTTTCGGAAAGACAACAGGAGCATATCTACGGTTTTGATGCAAGTACAACAGTTCAATTGGGTAATTTCTTTGGAGATCGAGTTGGATTAAGACTTCCAGTATACTTAGGATACTCTAGAAATGTAATCCGTCCTTTGTATGATCCACTTAATCCTGATTTGATTTTGGTGAGAGATACCTCTATGGAGAATTCGGAATGGGATGAGTATTTAAATAATTCAATCGATCTTACAGAAAGAAGGGCAATTAACTTTACGAATGTATCTGTATCTCCTAAGAAAAAGGATGGGTCATCTCCAAAACCACATTTCTATAATTTGTCGAACTTGTCATTGAACTTATCTTACAATGAAGTAAACAAGAAGGACATCAATACGAGGTATAACAATACGAAGAATTATCTCGCTGGATTCAATTATAGCTTCTCGAAGTCACCTAGACCGTGGGAACCGTTTAAGGGGATCAATTTTATACGCAAGTCAAAATGGCTAAAACTAGTTAAAGACTTTAATTTCTATCTGGCGCCAAAGCAAATAGGTTTTAAAACAACCTTAAACAGAACGTATAATGAATATGCTACTCGCTACAATTTTATTGGAGGTGAGAACTTGGAATTCCCACAATTCAATAAAACATTTAACTGGGATCGAGACTATACAGTTAAGTATGATCTTACGAAATCATTAAATTTTGATTTCACAGCGAAGAATAGATCCTTTGTTAATGAGCCATTTGGAAAGGTGGATTATGGTATGTTTGGTTATCAGGATGAATTGAAGCAGGATACTGCATGGAAGAGCATAAAGAGTTTTGGTGAGAATATGAACTACAACCATAACTTTAATGTGAGTTATAAGTGGCCGTTCAGTAAGTTTCCTTTAACTGAATGGATTGCATTGACCACAAGATATACAGGTTCATTTGACTGGACAAGAGAACCTCTGGCTATGGACAGTATAGGTCATATTGTTCAAAACTCTCGACAAATTAGTTGGAATGGAAAATTAACCATGTCCAAGTTGTACAATAAGGTTCCTTATCTGAAGAAAGTTAATGATAAGTATAGTAAAGGAAAGTCTCCTTTCGGTAAATCAAAACAAGTTGGACCAAAGACAGATGGAGAGGCTGATAATGGGAAAGAAGATAATGACGATGATGATAAAAAAGACAAGAAGGATAAGAAGAGCAAGAAAGATGACGATAAAGATGGATTCAATATCATAGAACAGTTTGCTCGTGTGTTGATGTCTCTGGATAATGTAACAGCCACTTATTCAACTACAGATGGTATTCTGTTGCCTGGATATGCTCAGAGAACTACAATTTTGGGGTTGTCTCCTACTGGAAATTCGATAGCAAACACTCCGTATGAATTTATTGCAGGTGGGAATCAGGAATATGATATGTTCGGTAGACCAACAAATCAAGGTGTGAATTCTTTCGGAATAACAGCATACAATAATGGTTGGCTGACGGATACATCTTTTATTGCAATTTTGCCTACTATGTATCAGGTGAATCATGCTGAAAAAGCAAATTTCAAGGCAACCTTAAAACCATTTAATGGATTGAAAATTGACTTAGATGCGAATTTTAATCTTTCAGAGAATACAAATTCAACACTTGGATTTAATGATGAAGGTGAATTTGATTTGTTGAATCCTCAGTTCACCGGAATGTTCAGTAAGTCAGTTGTTACTTGGAGAACAGCATTTGTTAAAGAACAAGGAGATGAGAACTCTTTGTTTAATACCACTTTTGCGAATATGTTGGCACTTCGTCCTGAAATGTCTCATGTGGTAAGCAATGAAGTTATTTCTGATGAATTTAATTTCGATCACATTTCAGAGGATAGTATCAGTTCGGGTGGAGGTTATGCTGATGGTTTCAGTGGTCTTCAGCAAAACGTCTTGATTGGGGCATTTTATGCGGCTTATACAGGAAATGACGTCTCAAGTAAATCTGTTGTGGATCTTGCTAAAGGAACATTTAACAGAATGCCACTTCCAAACTGGCGTATTACTTTTGATGGACTTACTAATTTGGGATTTGTCAAGAAATTATTCAAGCGCGTATCATTCAATCATGCATATAAAAGTAACTTCAATATTGCTGGATACACGACAAATTTAAGTTACAATAATGATGAAGCTGTGGTAGATTTGAACGGAAATGTCATTGCCCAAAGACAGATCATGCAGGTTTCTATATCTGAGCAGTTTGCCCCGTTACTTGGTGTTGATGTCACTTTGAAAAATGATTTGACAGCAAAGTTTGAATTCAAAAAGGACAGAAATATTGGTTTGGGACTGGCAAATGCACAAGTTACTGAGATCAAAGGGACAGAATTGACGATTGGTTCTGGTTATACTTGGAGAAATATTAAGTTCCCTATAAAGGTGAATAAGAAAACCATTGCGAATGACCTGATCATGAGATTAGATATTTCTATGCGCGATAACAAGACAATTATTCGTAAGATTGCTGAAGAGATCAATCAACCAACAGCTGGACAGAAGATCATATCAATTAAGTTTTCGGCTTCTTATCAGTTAACGGATAAGTTCCAATTGAGAGCATATTTTGATAGAGTGGTGAATAAGCCATTTATCTCAACTTCATATCCTACTGCAAACACAAACTCGGGTATTGCGCTTAGGTTCCAATTGTAGTCGTATTTATTAAGTTGAATTTTAAGAATAGTTCGAAAAAATTCCTAAGTTCGCGTTGCTAATCAATAAATCAAATTAAGATGAATGTTCCTGCAGAATTAAAGTATACAAAAGACCACGAATGGATCAGAGTAGAAGGTGATGTCGCAACTATTGGTATTACAGATTTCGCTCAAGGTGAGTTAGGTGATATCGTTTATGTTGAAGTGGAAACTGAAGGAGAAACTTTGGATCAAGAAGAAGTTTTTGGTACAGTAGAAGCGGTTAAAACTGTTTCAGATTTATTTATGCCAGTAGCTGGAGAAGTGATTGAGTTTAACGGAGAATTGGAATCAAATCCTGAGGTTGTGAATAGTGATCCTTACGGAGCTGGATGGATGATTAAAGTGAAATTATCAGATTCTTCTCAGGTAAATAGTTTGCTATCTGCAGACGAATATAAAGATCTAATAGGTTAATTTGGATTAATGAGGTTCAGGTCGTTTTGGCCATTTGTGCTTTGGACGGTTATTATCTTAATCCTCAGTTTTACATCGGGTAAGTCCTTTCCAAGTTCGGATTGGATGGACTGGTTCAAATTGGATAAGTGGGTACATGCATTTTTGTACTTCGCGTTATTTGTTTTTGGTTTCATTCCAATAACTAGCAGGCAACTTGGAGCAATGCCGGCAAAGACAATCATTTTGATATCTTATTGTCTGTTTATTGGTGTTTTCACAGAATTAATTCAGGCGTATTGTCTTGTGGATCGATCTGGCGATATCGCAGATATGATCGCAAATGCTTTAGGAGTAATAATTGGATTTGTTTTTGTGCGGATTTTCTACAAAAATTGGCCTTGGAAAATCACTAATGAGGGAACGGTCTCATCTAATGAAGAAACGGTCTGAACGAATCTCAATTGGTCGTGTATTATAGTTTGAGAATGAAAAAATAATATTAATTTTACAAAAAATCTTTAGTATGGAATTAAAGAAAAGCAAATCGGCTAACATGGATAACCTTGCAAGTAAGCTTGGGTTTTATTCTGTTGGTGGGGTGTTCGCTTTGGCGATGACACTTTGCTACATGGAGTATACTAGTTTCGAGTTGATCCAGACTGAGTTATCCGCTGAAGGTATGGAAGAGGTTCCTGAAAGTTTCGTTATGAACATGATGGCACCACCACCACCACCGCCACCACCGCCACCGCCACCGCCACCGCCACCACCTGTGGCTGATGAGGTAGACGTAGCGGATGATGATGAGGAGGAAACAGATATGACAGTGATGGATCAGGAGTCTGATGCACCACCACCACCACCACCGCCACCACCACCACCAGTTGAGGAGGCTCCAGTAGTAGAGGAGATCTTTGACGTGGTTGAGGAACAACCAGAGTTCCCTGGAGGAATGGCTGAGATGTATAAATATCTTGGAGATGAGATCAAGTATCCACAAATGGCACAGGATAATAATATCCAAGGGAAGGTATATGTGCAGTTCGTTGTGGAGAAAGATGGTTCCATTACTGATGTGAACGTGATCAAAGGAGTTCATAATACGTTAGATAAGGAAGCAGTTAGAGTTGTGTCTGGGATGCCGAAGTGGAAAGCTGGAAAGCAAAGAGGTAAGGCAGTGAGAGTTAGATATACAATTCCAATCAACTTTACCATTAACTAAGAGTTTATTTTAACAGATAATGACCCTGGCCTCTTCGGAGTGTCAGGGTTTTTTTATGCTTATTCTAAAGTATATCGACTTGGTCTTTCCATATTTTTAGACTAATTTCGCGAACCTCTAAAAAATGAAGTAATGGCAGAGAAATATAGAGAATACGGTAAATTGGATCTTCCCAATGTAGCGCAGGAAGTGTTAGCGAAATGGAAGCAAGAAGGGACTTTTGAAAAAAGTATTTCTTCCAGACCAGAGGACAAAAATTATGTCTTCTTTGAAGGTCCGCCAAGTGCAAATGGTTTACCGGGTATTCATCACGTGATGGCAAGAGCCATCAAAGATATATTCTGTCGGTACAAGACGCTAAATGGTTATCGAGTTAATAGAAAGGCTGGGTGGGATACCCATGGTCTTCCTGTGGAGTTAGGTGTTGAAAAGGAGCTGGGGATAACGAAAGAAGATATTGGTTCTAAGATTTCAATTGAAGAGTATAACTCAGCCTGCAGAACGGCAGTGATGAAGTATACAGATGTCTGGAATGATCTAACGGAAAAGATGGGGTATTGGGTAGACATGGAACATCCATATGTTACCTATGAAAACAAATATATCGAGTCGGTTTGGTGGCTTTTGGGTCAGATCTATGACAAAGGATTGATGTATAAGGGGTATACAATTCAGCCTTATTCTCCAAAAGCAGGAACTGGATTGTCTTCGCATGAATTGAATCAACCCGGTTGTTACAGGGATGTGAAGGATACCACAGTTGTGGCACAATTCAAGTCTAAACCGAACAATATTTTACCCGATGGAACTTTCTTCCTTGCCTGGACAACAACTCCCTGGACTTTGCCTTCAAATACAGCCTTGTGTGTAGGTCCAAAGATTGAGTATGTATTGGTGGAGACATTCAATCAATATACTTTCGAGAAAATGCATGTTGTTTTGGCTAAGAATTTAGTCGGCAAACAACTTTCTGGAAAATATGTGCTTGAGGATGAGGAGAATACACTTGAGTCTTATTCTGCTGATAGCAAAAAGATACCATACAGAATCATTAATGATATTGTTGGATCTGATCTGGTTGGAATTGAGTATGAACAATTGTTGCCATATGCATTACCTGCTGAAAATCCTGAGAAGGCTTTCAGAGTTATTCAGGGTGAATTTGTTACAACTGAAGACGGAACAGGTATCGTGCACATTGCACCTACATTTGGTGCAGATGATGCTCAGGTTGCCAAAGAGGCTGGTGTTCCTCCAATGCTGGTAAAGGATGAGCATGAGAATTTGGTGCCATTGGTTGATCTTCAGGGGAAATTCAGACCAGAGATGGGAGAGTTTGCCGGTAAATACGTAAAGAATGAATACTATGATGGAGGTGAAGAGCCAGAAAGATCTGCTGATGTTGAGATATCAATCAAATTGAAAGAAGAAAACCGAGCTTTCAAAGTAGAAAAGTACGAACACAGCTATCCGCATTGTTGGAGAACAGATAAACCAGTATTGTATTATCCACTCGATTCTTGGTTTATCAAGGTGACTGACGTTAAACAAAAGATGTTTGAGTTGAACAAAACGATTAACTGGAAACCTGAAAGTACAGGAACAGGTCGTTTTGGGAACTGGTTAGAAAATGCCAACGACTGGAATTTATCGAGAAGTAGATTCTGGGGGATTCCAATTCCAATCTGGAGAACGGAGGATGGAAAAGAGGCAAAATGTATCTCTTCTGTAGAGCAGCTAAAGAATGAATGCCAGAAAGCAGTTGAGGCTGGTTTGATGTCTTCAAATCCGTTGGAGAAATTTGAGGTCGGAAACATGACGGAAGAAAACTATAATGTTTTTGATCTGCATAAAAACTACGTGGATGCGATTGTCTTAGTGAGTAATTCGGGACAGCCAATGAGACGTGAGTCTGATCTAATAGATGTATGGTTTGACTCGGGATCAATGCCAATTGCTCAACACCATTATCCATTCGAAAATAAGGAACTGATCGATGATAGAGGTTTCGGACAGGCTGATTTTATTGCAGAGGGTGTGGATCAAACCAGAGGATGGTTCTATACGTTACATGCCATTGCAACCATGGTTTTTAGCAGAACAGCATATAAAAATGTGATTTCAAATGGTCTCGTTCTAGACAAGAATGGACATAAGATGTCGAAGCGTTTAGGTAATGCAGTGGATCCTTTTGAAACACTTTCTAAATATGGTCCAGATGCCACTAGATGGTATATGATCACAAATGCTCAGCCATGGGATAATTTGAAATTTGATGAGGAAGGTATTCTAGAGGTTCAACGTAAGTTTTTTGGAACGTTATATAATACTTATAATGGCTTTTTGGCGGTATATGCTAATATCGATGGGTTTAACTATTCGGAGCCTGAAGTTCCGTTTAGTGACAGACCTGAAATCGATAGATGGGTATTGTCGCGATTAAACTCTGTGATAAAAGAGGTGCAAAATGCCTACGAGAGTTTCGAGCCTACACGAGCAGGAAGGATTATTCAAAACTTTGTTAATGATGAATTGAGTAACTGGTATGTGAGATTGTGTAGAAGAAGATTCTGGAGAGGAGATTATACTCAGGATAAGATTTCTGCATATCAAACATTATATACTTGCTTAGAAAAAGTAGCTATTCTGGCATCGCCAATTGCACCCTTCTTTATGGATAGACTTTTTGTTGATCTGAATAGTGTAACAGGAAGGTATAAATGGGATTCAGTCCATTTGGTTGATTTTCCAATAGCAGATGAGACTCAGATCAATGAAGAATTGGAATACAAAATGGACATTGCTCAGAGATCAAGTTCTTTGGTGTTAAGTCTCAGAAAAAGAGAAAAAATAAAGGTTCGTCAACCGTTGCAAAAAATGATGATTCCAGCTCTGGATGAGAAATTAGTTGACGCTATTCATGAAGTGAAAGAGTTAGTTTTATCAGAAGTGAATGTGAAAGAATTGGAGATCATTGACGAATCCAACGAGATGCTGACCAAAAAGATCAAACCAAATTTCAAAACGATTGGAAAAAAATATGGAAAGCAGATGAAGGCGATCATTAGTCTAACCAATGAGTTTTCACAAGCTGATATTGCTGAAGTCGAGAGAAGTCAAGGATGGAAAGGTTTGGTGGATGGTGAAGAGATTGTTCTGGATCTGGAGGATTTTGAAATTGCCACTCAGGATATTCCTGGTTGGTTAGTAGCGAATGATAGCGAGTTGACTGTGGCGCTAGATGTAACTTTATCTGATGAATTAAAAGAAGAGGGGATAGCCAGAGAATTTGTGAACCGTATTCAAAATTTGCGTAAGGACAGTGGTTTAGAGGTGACGGATCGTATTTTATTAACAATTAAATCAGATGAAAAAATAAACAAGGCTATCAATAACAATTTGGCTTATATTTGCTCGGAAACATTGGCGGACAACCTCATTCTTGCTGATGAATTAAGTGGAAATAAAACCCTGGTGGAAATTGATGCAGATATCAAATCTGAGATTGAATTGATGAAAGCTAACTAAACATTTAACTATGGCAAAAGAAAAGAACAAGTACAGCGAATCAGAACTTGCTGAATTCAAAGAGATCATTCTTAAGAAGATCGAAGAAGCGAAAATGGATTACGAAATGCTGAAAGGATCTCTTACACACAAAGATGATCACGGTACAGATGATACAGGAAGAACATTCAATATGATGGAGGATGGTTCTGAAACTTTGATGAGAGAAGAGATGGCTAACCTTGCGAATAGGAAGGAGAAGTTCATTAAAAACCTGGAAATGGCTTTAGTTCGTATCGAAAATGGAACGTACGGAGTTTGTAGAGCTACAGGAAAATTGATCTCCAAAGAAAGATTAAAGCTGGTACCTCATGCTACTTTAAGTATTGAGGCGAAAAATATGCAATAATAAAGAAAGAGTTTGATGAAGAAGTCGTAGAGCAAGAGCTTTATGCTTCTTCATTTCATTTTATGAGAACAGCATTAATAACAATCTTCGGTGCCCTGTTAATCGATCAGTGGTTAAAATTGTGGATCAAATCTCATGCTTTAATTGGTGAATTGGTCTATAATGCAGGCATTTTTAATTTACATTTTATTGAAAATGAGGGCATGGCATTTGGTTGGACACTTGGTGGGGTCTGGGGAAAGATACTATTGAGTTCTTTTCGTGTCGTAGCAATTATTGCTATCGGTTTTGTGATTAGAAATCTAATTGAGAATAAGGCCCATAAAGGATTGATATTCTCGGTTTCGCTTGTATTTGCGGGTGCACTTGGTAATCTTTTGGATAGTGCTTTTTATGGACTGATGTTTTCGGATAGTTACCATCATGTAGCTGAATTTATGCCTAGAGACGGGGGTTATGCTGGTTTTTTGATGGGTAATGTGGTGGATATGATCCATATTGAGTTTTATTGGCCGGATTGGGCCCCTTTTGGATTGGGTGGTTCTGAAGTGTTTCCACCAATATTTAACGTGGCCGATGTAGCTGTTTCAACAGGTGTAATAACCATGCTTGTTTTCAATCGGAAATTTTTTGGAGCTGGTAAGGGTGATTTTACTGTTTTCAAAAGACAAAAAGCATGAATTTAGGGATCAAGTTCGGGATTTACACAAGTCTTACTTTCATACTAATTATTTTAGGTTTGTTTGTTTCTGGGATTAACTTGCGTGAAGATTTCATGCAGATAATGGTTGGAGCTGGAACCTTGTGCCTTTTTGTGGGTGTGGCACTGAGTATAATTATCAATTTCAATAGAAACAAAACTGGCGGAATCAGTATGTTGGTAGATATTAAAACAGGCCTGGCTTCATCAGCGATTTTCGCTATCCTGATTTCACCATTTCTCGTACTTTATTTCACCTCAATCGATTCAGAATTTGCGGAAAGAAGAAGAGATCAGATCATTGAACAAATGCAGGAGCCCGAGGCAGTTGCGGAATTGCAGAAACAAATGGAAGCGGATCCTGATGCTTTTAAAGGAAAATCTGTTGATGATATGATCGAAAGAAACGTGGATAACGTGGAGCACATGTTAAGTCCGGGAACAGTTTTTCCGATTGCGTTATTTTCCCTCTTACTTTTAGGAATGGTCTATTCTTTCTTGGTAACTGCTTTTAATCGTTTGATCTTAGCTAAACTTAAATAAGGAGTTGATCACCCAATTCTTTAAAGTCAACACCGTCAAAATTCCCACTGGTCATCATCAGCAGGTTAGCTCCTTCCCAGTTTTTGGTTTTTAGCATTTCAAGAAGCTCTTCTGAGGATGTATAAACTCTAACGTTGTCGGAATTAAAAGCTGCCTTTACTTCTTCTTTTGTGATTGGATCCAGCTTTTTGTGTGCTATTGTCTGTGGGTTGAAATAAACATACGCTTCATCAGCATCTTGCATTGCTCCATCATATTGAGAAAGAAAATCTTTGTTTAAACTACTGAATGTGTGAAGCTCCATGCATGCGATTAATTTCCTGCCTGGGAATTGGCTTTTAAGCGCTTGCGTGGTTGCCTTTAATTTGGAAGGTGAATGCGCAAAATCTTTGTACATCACCGATGAATGAGTTTGTTTGACAAGTTCAAGTCTTTTCGATGCGCCTTTAAAATTGCTAATAGCGGAATAGAATTGTCCCTTTGATAATCCAAGTTGGAGACATACATTCAGTGCTCCGGAAATGTTCTGAAGATTGTGTTTGCCAAATACGTATAGGGGATATTCGCGCTCCTCATCAATTAAGTAAGTAATTCCTTCTTCAATTCTGTGGGCATGCGTATCATACGGCATTTTTGAAACATCAACTCTACTATTCACAGAGACTTTCTTCACATTATCGTCACCACTGTAATATATGATAGATCCATTTGGCTCAATTTTATCAACGAAAATCTGAAACTGTTCCACATAATTTTCAAAAGTTGGGAAGACGTTAATGTGATCCCAGGCTATGCCGCTTAACAAGGCAATAGTAGGGTGATAAAGATGAAATTTAGGTCTTCTGTCAATAGGCGATGACAAGTATTCATCACCTTCAAGCACGGCAATAGTTGTGTCTTCATTTAAGCTAACCATACATTCAAAACCTTCTAATTGGGCTCCTACCATATAGTCGTGTTTGATGTGATTGTGACAGAGAACATGCAGGATCATCGATGTGATTGAGGTTTTACCATGACTGCCTCCTATTACTACTCGAGTTTTATTTTTTGTTTGTTCATAAAGGTATTCAGGGTAAGAGAAGATAGGAATTTGAAGCTCTTGAGCTTTAATAAGTTCCGGATTGTCTTTTCTTGCATGCATGCCAAGGATTACAGCGTCTAATTCAGGAGATATTTTTGAAACATCCCAACCAATGGAGCTTGGTAAAAGACCGTACTTATTTAATCGTCCTTTTGAAGGTTCAAAGATCTCATCATCTGAACCTGTTACTTGATATCCTTTTAAGTGTAAGGCAATAGCTAAATTGTGCATTGCACTTCCTCCAATTGCAATAAAATGTACCTTCATGAGATTGTTTATTTATGGTAAAAATAATAATAGGTGTTTGTTTGTGATAGGCTTGGAAATATAGTTATAAACGTGACGGTGTTCTCTCGGGATTGATCTAAGTAAAGACCTGAATTAAATAATGGGAGATTTTCTGAGATATGGTTTTCATTATGATGAATGTATTTAAAAAACTGATGCTCAGATTTTAACATCAGTTTTTATTTGCGTAACTTTGCTCTTTAATATACGTTTGCGTGTTGAATTTTAGTGTTGAATTATGAAATTGCAGAATCTGAAGTTAGGAAAAGGAGTTTTGGTCATTGTAGTACTGGTAGTGTTAATTGCCGCCAAAACCACAGGAACCAAATCTAAGGTTGGATATATTAATACCAATGAATTGTGGTCTGTCATGCCTGAAAAACAAGCTGCGGATCTAGAATTAAAAAAGATGGAGGAACAAATGATAGCCTACTATCAACAGGAGCAGAAAACCTTCGAGGCTGGTATCAATGCTTATGTAAGAGATAGTTCCGCCATGACAGAACTAGTGAAAAAACAGACGATTCAGAAATTGCAGCAACAACAAGATAATATTCAATCTCTTCCGCAAGCAGCAAATGAAGAATTAGCTAAAAAGCAAGAGGCATTGTACGCTCCAATCAGAGAAAAAATGCAAAAGGCGATCGATGAAGTAGCAAAGGAAAATGGTTATGACTATATTTTGGATGCGGCTTACGGTAATATAGTTTACGCAGGTAATGAAGGAGATAATGTCATCAGTTTGGTTAAAGTTAAATTAGGATTAAAGTAAATTAATAAGCCATCTTGGTTTACTGGTCATTAAATAGGGCTTACTCGTTAAAAATCATGTGCTTATCGAAAAAATAACTTAACTTTACCGCGATAAATTGTACACTAATGAAAAAGATTACAGTTTTAGTTTCGGTTTTAGGTTCAATCTTATCTGGATTAGCACAAAATAATTCAGTGGTTATTCGCGATAACGCTTTTATTGTTATAGATGGAGGTGTAAATGGTACAGAAGCTGTGGTGGTCGTTGATCAACCGCATCAGAATGGCATCATCACTTCTGGAACAGGAGGGAATATTATTACTCAAGGAGAATTTGATTATGTCAAATGGAATATTGGAACCTCAACAGGAACTTATACTGTCCCTTTTACAGCTGATGCAAATAATGCTAAAATTCCGTTAACATTAAATGTTACTTCGGCTGGAACCGGATCTGGATATGTTGCCTTTTCTTCTTGGGATGTTTCTACTGGCGCTGGAGCTTTTGATAATACTCCATGGCCATCAGATGTTACCCATATGGCGGGAGCAAACGGAAACCCGGACGTTTCTGATTATGCTGTAGATCGATTTTGGGTGATTGATATCAATGATCCTTTAGGAACCGGAGAGACTTACTCAGCTATTCCAACACCATCAATTAATTTTAGTTATAATTTTGGTTATGCACCAGAAATGGCGGATGGAAATTTGTTAACAGCTGGTCTATTGGGTGGTCAGCATTTTGATCCTGCAACAAATAAATGGTTTGGAGCAGGTTCTGGCGTTGGGATTGCTACAGGTATTTGGGGAGCAGATAATGGCTCTGGTTTAGTTTCTGGGGTTCAGCCTTTTGCGGGTGACTGGTTCAGAACCTGGACACTATCAGATTTTAATAGTCCCTTACCGATTGAGTTAAATGATTTTAGTTTGGATTGTAAAGAGGAGGGGGTGGTTGTTTCATGGGAAACTGCTTCTGAGCTTAATGCTGATCATTTTGAAATCGCTAAAAGTGCTGATGGGATAACTTTTGATTTCATCGCATCAGTACAGGCTGTTGGAAGTTCTAATATTAACACTTCATATACATACATTGACGAGACATTCAATTCAGGTACAGCCTTTTACAAATTGATTGAAGTGGATCAGAATGGGGTTCAGAGAGAATTGTCTATATCATCAATCCCGTCTTGTATGAGTGATGCTGCATTTGATGCTTATGGAAATTTAGAAGGTGATATTTTTATTACGATAAATGCAACAGAAACAAATGATTATAATGTGATTCTTTTTGATGCTTTAGGAAAACAAGTTGCAGCCCCTAAACCAATTAATGTGGAGGTAGGATTCAATAAATTTGAATTGAATTATACCAATCTAGCATTTGGTTCCTACCTGCTTCAAATTGAAGATGGAGAGAATTCTTTTGTGAAGAAAATTGTGATTCGATGAGAATGAGATTATCATATACAATTGGTATAGTTCTGCTGGGAACCATTAGTGCCTTTGCGCAAAATAATGCACTGGTAATTAATGATAATGCTTTTCTTGTAATAAATGGAGGGACTTCTGGTGATGAGGCTGTGTTGGTAGTAAATCAGAGCAATGCCAATGGTATCGTTACTCAGGGAACAGGAGGTAATATTGTTACCTTTGGGGAGTTTGATTATGTCAAATGGAATGTTCAAACAGGAACAGGTGCTTACACGGTACCATTCACCACAGATGTTGCTGCGGTTAAAATTCCACTAACTGTAAATTTAACTTCCGCAGGAACAGGAACCGGGTATATGGCTATGTCAACATGGGATGTTTCGACAGGGGCAGGACAGTATGATAATACACCATGGGCCTCTGAAGTTACGCATATGGCTGGAGCAAATGGAAGTGCCGATAATTCAGAATATGCTGTGGATAGATTTTGGGTGATCGATGTAGATGATCCACTGGGAACTGGAGAAACGTATTCCGCTCTTCCGGTAAAAAGTATCGACTTTTCGTACAATACTGCTTTAGCAGAGGTAGCTGATGGAAATGCTTTGTCACTCGGTAATTTGGGTGGGCAGTATTTTAATCCCGTGGGTGAGCTTTGGCACGGTGCAGGTGCAGGAGGTTCAGCTTCAGGGATATGGGGAATTGATAATGGTACAGGATTGGTTTCTGGAGTCACTCCCCCATCTTGGTATCGTACTTGGACACTGGCTGATTATATGAGTCCACTTCCTGTGGAATTGAACTTTTTTGAAGCTGATTGTAGAGAAAAGGGTGTCGTAGTATCATGGCAAACGGCATCAGAACAAAATTCCAGTCATTTTGAGATTTATAAAAGTTTCGATGGGGTTGAATTTACTTTGGTGGGTTCTATACCATCGGCAGGTAATTCAACCAACAATATTGATTATTCTTTTGTGGATGAGTCAGTGAATGTCGCAGATGTTATTTACAAATTGGTTCAGTATGATAATGATGGAACCTCAGTTGAGATGGCAATTACTACAGAAGGTGCTTGTATAGGAGATGCAGGTATTAGTGTGTATGGTGATATGAATGGTGATGTTGTGGTCACTTGGAATGCGTCAGAAGCAGGAGATTATGAGATCGTATTGTTGGATGCTTTAGGTAAGCAAGTGAGTGGGGCTTCATTGGTTAATATTGTAAATGGATTCAATCAATTTGAGTTAAAATATGATCAATTGGCTTTTGGGAGCTATCTGCTCCAGATATCAAATGGAGAAAGATTCTTCGTTAAGAAAATGGTAATTAAGTAATAAATAATTAAACACCCTTATGAAAAAGTTTTTAGTTATTCCGTCAATATTAGTATCTACATCTTTAGCGTTTTCTCAAAGCGTTGGAATAAATAGCACAGGAGCAAATCCAGATGCTTCGGCAATGTTAGACATTTCTTCTTCAAGTCAAGGAGTTCTTGTGCCAAGAGTGGCATTGACTGCAACAAATGCGGCAGGGCCTGTGACTGGTCCGGCAACTTCATTATTGGTTTATAATACGGCCACTGCTGGAGCAGCTCCGAATAACGTTACTCCAGGATTCTATTATTGGGATGGTAGTGCTTGGGTTAGATTTTCTGAAGATGGTGATAATTGGAAGTTAGATGGAAATACGGGAACAACAGCATCAGCATCTGCAATTGGTGTAGCGGCCAATAACAATTTTATTGGAACCACTGATGCCACAGATTATGTGTTTGCTACAAATGGTCTGGAAAGGATGAGGTTGAAGACAGATAACACAACTACCGCACGTTTGGGTATTGGAACAGCGTTTACTTCAAACCTGAATTCAGGATCAACACCAAGTTTGATTCATTTACATGATTGGGGAACAACTGCGAATGATTATCCAATTGTACAGTTAAGCACGGCTAATACAGCTAGTGGAAGGACGGTAGGTATAATGAATTTTGCTGCTACTGGAACGTTAAATGAAAAGAGAATAGCTACAATTGAGAGTTATCTGACAGCTGCATCAGGAACAAATGGATCAGGTGATTTGAGGTTTTTTACGAACAATAATAATACCCTGCAGGAAAAGTTCCGATTGGGACCTACAGAAGCGGTGGTCAATGAACAAAGTATTGATTATGATTTTAGAGTTGAATCAAATGGGAATGCAAATATGTTTTTTGTAGATGCTGCAAATGATCGGGTAAGTGTTGCTAGTGCTAATAATGCAGTGGAATTTAATGTCACAGGTGAAAGTTATTTTTCAGATGATATTTGGTTAAGAGATGGAGCTGTTAACGCAGGAGATTTTTTAGTTAGAATTTACGATAGTTCAGATGATGGTGTTATTGATGTGTATGAAAATAATGCAATGAATCATAGGATTCATGGTAACGGAACAACTATTTTTAATGATCAGGGATTGGCTATAGATTTATTAATGGAGGGTGATACAGATGCTGATCTTTTCTTTTTGGATGCAAGTGCCGATCGAATTGGGATATCAAATACTACTCCGGATGGGATATTATCTGTTGAAGGGAGTTTTGCTCCTGCGGTAGGTAATGATGGAGTTCTTACAGGAGTTAATGCTAATACTTCGGGTATTGGAGTTAATGGTGCAGGTCAAGGACAAACGATGAGTGGATTGGCAGCTGGGTCAGGAGCAGCTTTTACTGGAAATGCAACCGCATCAACCCATTTTTGGAATACTGCTGGTGCTGGTGAGGGGTGTTATATCTCAGAATCTTTCGGAGGTGTTTGGAGAGTTGGTCATTGGACAGGAGGGGGGTATAGAAAAATTTTGGGTACAGGTTCTGTAAGTACCGTTGTAGAGGATACGGTTGGAAACAAAGTGATTATGAATTGCCCAGAAGCTCCAGAAAATTTATTTATGGATTATGGGATGGGACAGTTGGTTAATGGCTTTGCTCATATCAAGATTGACCCAATATTAGCCAAGAATATAATTGTTGATGAGGCACATCCGATGAAAGTTTTTATTCAGTTAGAGGGAGATTGTAACGGAGTTTTTGTTAGCAGCAAAAACGCAGATGGTTTTGATGTTAAGGAACTTCAAAATGGTACGTCTAATGTGAGTTTCAGCTATTCAATAGTTGCTACCCGTGGAGATGAAATACATCATTCTCGAGATGGTCAGGTAAGAATTGCAAAGTATGATGGTCGATGGGAAGAGGCTGCTCCAGAAAGAGAGATTTATAATCCTCTTCTACCAGTTAAAGTAGAATAATGGATAGACTGTTTAAATAGTAACTGTTAAAAACTCTTGAGTAACCTCATGCATTCAACAAGTTATGTAAGTAATTTTGAATCATGAGGTTACTACTTTTTACTGCAATATTTTTTAGTGTTTCGACAATTTCTGCCTGGCAAGAGCATGATCCGCCTGTGGGAGATACGAATGTTGTAGATACCTTGCTGAGTGAAGAGGAGTTATTGAAAATGGACTTCCCTGAAATTTGTCCGGAGGAGGATTATGAGCATTGGATCTATAATCCGAATTTTCATTTAACCCCTGATTATTATAAAGATCGATATACAGAAAAAGATCTGATGTATAAGATCGTGGACAACTGGGGAAATGGTTATGATAGTCTGTATGGAGCGAGAAACATGAGACCGATTCTTCACGGTGTAGCTTATCGTGGTGGTGCGAACAATTACTTTCACAAAGAGGATAAAAGGAATAACCATAATCCACTTCCGAATGATGGGGTGGAGAATCTGTGTAAAGAAGGATTCAGTGGCTCGATTTATTTGTACAGAAAAAACTGGGAGACAGCTCCACCGATAAAGACATGTGATTGTGTGAATGGAGCAAAGAATAAAATGGACTATTATCAATTGGATTATTTTGATGATAACCATGTCTATGATATGATCAAATTGGTGTATGAAAGTGCGATAGACACCACAAGAGGACCTGTTTATTTACATTGTTGGAATGGCTGGCATGCCAGTGGATTTATAAGTGCTGTTATCTTAAAACAATTCTGTGGTTTTTCTGATCTAGAAGCTACCGCATATTGGGATCTCGGGACGGATGGAGCGAACAATAGTCCAAGATATAATTCGATCAGACAAAGAATTATGGATTTTCAACCCATCTCAGAATTCATTATCAGCGATTCTTTAGGACAGGCAATATGTCCACCCATGCCTGAGTTTATTGATAGTTCTCAACTACACATCTCCATTGAACATTTAGCTATCGTACCTGAGGCTATTCCAGTAGGTACAATTATGATTCTTGAAAATGTTGCTTTTGGACCTGGAAAGACAACTTTCTCAAACCCTGGAGATAACACTGATCTTCAGAATCTACTGGAAGCATTAATTAAAAATCCACTTATGACAATAGAGATCAGTGGACATACTGATAAATCTGGAAATGAAGCCACCAACAAAACGCTTTCACAACAGAGAGCTAAGTTCATTTACGATTTTCTCTTGAGTAACAATATTGCACCTGAGAGATTGTCATACAAAGGTTTAGGTTCGGCAAAACCTGCTTACAGCAATAGTACGAAAGACGGAAGAGCGGCTAATCGTAGAATTGAGATCAAGATCTTGAGCAAGAAAGCAGAATCGATGGATAAACTGGTGGATGAATCAACATTGGAGGATGAGGTTATTCTTCCTTTTACTGAGTCCATTCCAAATCTAAAAATTGGACAATCCATAGTTCTCAATGGAGTTGTTTTTGGACCTGGAGAGATCGTTCTATCAGATTCAGCAAAATTAGCTATGAATGAAGTTGTTTCTACCCTGACAGATCATCCAGGATTAATTGTGGAAGTAATAGGATATACCGATATAAGTGGGATTGAAGAAAAAAATATTCTGCTCTCCAATCAAAGAGCTCAGGCGGTTTACGATTATCTCATTCTTTCAGGAATCGAAGAGAATAGGGTCTCTTTTTCTGGTTGTGGTCCTATAAATCCAATAGCCCCTAATGCTTATCGATGGGGAAGGGATAAAAATCGTAGAATTGAATTATTAATCATTAATAAATAGTATGTCAAATCAAAAGATCAATACCGGTAATGCACCAAAACCAATGGGTTTATATCCCCATGCAAGAAAAGTTGGGAATCTTCTTTTTTTATCCGGTGTAGGACCTCGGGCTGCAGGTTCTGGAGCTGAAGAGGCCAATATTCCTGGTTTGAAATATGATAAGAATGGCAATTATGAGACTTTTGATTTTGAAGCGCAATGTAGAAGTGTTTTTGATAACGTAAAAATGATCTTGGAAGATGCCGGAGGGAAGTGGGAAGATCTGGTTGATGTGACAACTTTCTTGACAGATATGAAAAGAGACTTTAAAACGTACAATAGGGTATATGCTGAATATTTCAAAGATGCTCAGCCATGTCGTACTACTGTGGAAGTGAATGCTTTGCCATCGCCAATAGCTATAGAATTAAAATGTATTGCAGTAATTGAGTAATCTGTTTCAAAATATATTTAACCTGAATTTAGAAAGGGTTGAAAATGATTGGGATAAGCGTGGTTTTAGAATTATTAACACGCTTATTTTTTCATTAGGTATATTGATGCTTCTCTTCTATTTGCTTTCTTTCGTTATTTCTCTTTCGGAAGCGAGACCAGTTGTATTAGGGATGATGGCCATTACCATAATTCATTTCTGGGTGTCAAAAAAACTTCCATTCAATGTGATTAAATTATATGCTTCCTTAATTCCTATAGTATTGATATCGATTGTCTCGATTAGTATTATTGGAGAAGGAGGAGGAGATCGCTTCTATTTTGCCTGTTCTCTTATTCTACCAATGATATTTTATAAGGAGAAGAAGTGGTGGTTGCCGCTAGTATTATTGAATATTGTTGCATTCATTGCCTCAACATTTTTACAGCAGTATATTGAGCCAATGGCAAGTATCAGTGATCAGGAACTATTCTTTTATGCGGGAATAAATGGAATTGCGATCTGCAGTTTGATATTGATCATGCTTAAGGTTTTTAAAATAGAAATAGACGGGTTTCAACAGACAATTACGGATCAAAAACAAACGTTGGAAATAAAGAATAAGGAGATTACTGAAAGTATCAATTACGCTAAAGGAATTCAGGAAGCAATTTTACCAAGTGCCCATTTTTTGGAGAGGGAGTTTAAACATGGATTTATCTGTTATCTTCCTAAGGACATTGTTGCTGGTGATTTTTACTGGATAGAAAAGGTGGAAGATGATCTCTATTTTGCAGCAGCAGATTGTACAGGACATGGTGTTCCCGGTGCGATGGTAAGTGTCGTTTGTTCTAATGCGCTACAACAATCACTTCACGAATATAGACATACAAATACAAGCGATTTATTGGAAAGTACGAGTCAACTTGTTTCAAAAACATTCGAGAAATCTATAAGAGAGATCAAAGATGGAATGGATATTGGCTTGTGCAGATGGAATGCTGAAACTGGAATGTTGCAGTTCTCAGGAGCAAATAATCCACTCTGGTTGATTTCAAATAGCTCAGAACTGAAAACTAATTCTGATTATAAAACAATAGAAGTAGAAGGACGATATTTACATGAGGTCAAGGGAACAAAAAGACCAGTAGGAAATAGCGATATTAAAATGAAATTCGAGCTGCATGAAATCCAACTTGAGCAAGGAGATGAGATCATTCTACAGACAGATGGATTTGCAGATCAGTTTGGTGGTACCAATGGTAAAAAATATAAGTACAACCAACTCAAGATGTTTTTATTAAAAACAAAATCAATAGACCGTTCAGAGATTCTCAAGAGAGAGTTCTCTGCGTGGTGCGAAGGCTATGAGCAAATAGACGATGTATGTTTGATCGGACTCAGAATTTAATCCTCATCCTCATCATCCATGTCATCTGAGTTGTCAGCTACATCTTCTTCTTCCTCCTCCTCAGTTTCGTCATCATATTTATCTGAATAATCTTGCATGATGTCATCTTTAAGAATTCCATCCTCATCGTAATCATCATCGTCTTCAATGATATCCTTAGCTTCCTGCACGCTCATTCTAACTAAGTAATATTTGTCCTCAGCTTCGAAAGGTAATGCCATTCGCTTATTACCATCTTTATCCGTGTACGAAACTAGGTGTTGATAGAATCCTGAAGGGTACTCAAGTTTGATCTGCTCGATGATCGAAGCATCTAATTTTTCGTAGTCTTTAACGACTCTTGGTTTTGATGGTGTTGTCATGGTCAATAAATTACATGACAAACGTGAATATTTATTTTTAATTATGCAACTACTCCTGCTAAAAATAATGTAAAATTATTTCGGACCTCGATTGTAAACTTTGGAAGTAT
Source organism: Flavobacteriales bacterium (assembly GCA_020635565.1). GTDB lineage: Bacteria > Bacteroidota > Bacteroidia > Flavobacteriales_D > Parvicellaceae > Parvicella. Next base: position 728,430 of record JACJZN010000007.1, read on the forward strand.
CCTGTTTTGGATTGATAGATTTGATGGTTGACGAAGGTGAATTTGGTGTGCAAACTTTGTTAGAATCTACCTTAATAGAGTCCCAAATCACGGTATTTGTGTCGATTGAAGGAGTAAACTCATTCCGCATGGCACTCCCACAACCAAGACCCATATTATCTCGCGCTTTTAATATTTTTAAGGTAGAAGTAGAACCACTATGGCTATAATGATTGATCTGATTGGTTTGTGACAAAGAGGAAATTGTAATACCGGTTAACATCAAAGTGAAAAGCGTTTTCATAGTAAATCAAGTTTTGGTTTTGCGATTAATACATTCAAGAATTCTTTTGGTTCAAATTTTAACAATCAAAATGGCTAGAACGTAAAATTATTGAGGAGCAGAGTTTTATTTTTGTAACGTGAAAGAAGCCCCTGAAGATCTTATATATCAAATTGCTCTGTTGGAAATGATGCATGTTGGCCCACGAGTGGCCAGAAAGATTATCAAATGTTTTGGTTCAGCTGAAGCAGTTATTAAAGCATCGGATTCAGAATTAAAGGAAATAGGTGACATTGGTCTAAAATTGATTCATCAAAGAGGTAATGAAGAGTATTTTAGTTTTGCCAAAGCACAACTTGAATTTTGCAATAACAAAGGAGCATCTGTTCTAAGTTATTTTTCAAAAGCATATCCCAGTCGATTAAAACAGTGCATCGATGCTCCTCAGGTTCTATATCAAATGGGGCATTGTAATCTCAATTCGAAACGAATGGTGGCTATTGTTGGAACGAGGAATTGTACAAAATACGGTAGGGATGTTTGCGCTGAGTTAGTTGAGCAACTAGAAAAATATGATGTGACCATAGTAAGTGGTTTGGCTTATGGAATAGATGCTTGTGCCCACAGAAACGCAATCAAAAACAATATGTATAACATTGGTGTTGTTGCTCATGGTTTAGATCGAATCTATCCATCAGATCACAAAGATCTGGCAAATAGTATTGTTCAGAAAGGTGCAATTCTCACAGAATTTCCGATCAAAACCAATCCGGATCGAGAGAATTTTCCCCAGCGCAATAGAATTGTTGCTGGTATGGTTGATGCAATTGTAGTGATAGAGTCAGCTGCAAAGGGCGGTTCTTTGATCACTGCTCGTTTGGGGAATGATTATAATCGAGATGTGTTTGCTGTTCCAGGAACTCTAATGAGCGAACATTCTAAGGGATGTAACTATTTGATAAAATCCAATCAAGCACAATTATTTGAATCTGTTGCTGATATTGCCTTAAGTTTAGGATGGAAGAAACCAGATAAAGAGCTGGTGTCGGTTCAGCAGGAATTAATATTTGATCTGAATGACAATGAGAGAAAGATCGCTGTTTTCTTGGGGAAGGAAACGAAGACCATGGATGAAATCTCCGTTGAGATGAAGATTCAGATCAGCGAGTTGTCTACAATGTTACTGATGATGGAATTGAATGGTGTAATTAAGCAACTACCAGGCAAGAAGTATCAGATAGCTTAGGAATGAAAACTTTGCTTTAACTTTACGCTGGTTGTGAAAACTACATTTTATATAGCTCGGAGGTACTTCTTTTCGCGAAAGTCGAAGAGTATTATTAATATAACCTCGGCAATTTCTGTGCTGGGAATTTTTGTCTCTACTGCAGCAATGATAATTGTTCTAAGTGGTTTCAATGGTATAGAGTCCCTAGTCAAAGAACTGTACAGTCACTTTGATCCAGACATTACTTTTTCTCCCAAAATGGGGAAGTCATACCATAAGGATGAGGTAGATTTTGATGCTATAAAGTCTATGAAAGAAGTTGAGTATGTCTATCCTGTCATAGAAGAGATAACTATGCTCAAGCATGATGAGCAATACATCTTTGCAACAATGAAAGGGGTAGGTGAGGAGTTTTTCAAATCCGGACTTCTGTCACACTCAATTTACGATGGTCAGGGAATAATTGATGACTATAATACGATGATCCTTGGATATGGGGTTCAAGGGAAATTACAGGTTGCCGCGAATGACATGTATGATAATAAAGTTAAAGTATATGGATTATTGCGTACCGAAAAGGCTTCCAAGAATAATCAGGACGCATTTAAAACTCAGGTTGGTTATGTCAGGGGTGTGTTTAGTGTAAATCCAGAGTTTGATAATCAATACGTACTAGTGTCTTTGGATTTTGCTAAAGAGCTTCTAGAGTATGAAGATGATTATTCTAAATTCGAAGTTAAGCTTAAGGACGGTGTTGATGAGTTTGAAGCAAAGGAAAAGATCTTACAACTCACAGGAAATGCCTTCATTGGTAAAACACGCTACGAATTAAACGAGATCATTTTCAAAACCAATGAAACTGAAAAGTGGATGGTATTTTTAATTCTAGGGTTTATCATGATCATTTCCACCTTCAATATTATTGCATCACTTTCTATGCTGATCCTTGATAAACAAAAGGATATTAAGACACTGATCAGCTTGGGAGCATCTGAGATCATGATCAAGAGAATATTTATTCTGGAAGGGTTAATGATCAATTTTATAGGAGCGATCTTAGGTGGTTTGGTTGGTTTTGTAGTGTGCTGGGGGCAGATCAATTATCACTTTGTTGAAATGGAGAATAGTGTAACGGATTACTGGCCAGTAATCGTAAAATGGCAAGATATCGTTATGATCTTCACTACTGTTGTAGTCATTGGATTGCTTTCTTCATATATTCCAGTCAATTACTTGGTTAAAAGACATTTTAGTCAGATGTTTAAGCGTTCCTGACCCTTTTGTTTTGGTTTGATATTTGAGTATTTTATCTTTAGAGAAAATTGATGAAGATGAGATTGATACTAACCACCCTACTAATTGTTTTCTATTCTTGGTTATTTGCGCAGAAGCCTGAAGTTGTTGTTTCTACTGGTCATACGGACAAGGTGAATAGTATCAGTATTTCGTTAGATGGGACATTGATAGCAACGGGAAGTGGTGATAAAACTGTTAAGATAATCGAGACTTCTACGGGTAAGGAATTAAGAACTATTTCTGGTTTCAATCAGCGTGTGAGCGTAGTAAAATTCGACAAAACTACTACCGTGGTGGCTGCTCAGTCAGAAGGCGAGGAATTGAAAATCATAGATCTTGAAACCGGTAATGTTACACAGAACTTTCAATCAAATCTAGATGAGTTTGACTTTTGCCTGAATGACCGTAAAGTTGCGTTTGTTAATACGAGTTCATATTTGTGTATCGGAGATATTGCTACTGGTGAAGTAACCGAGTTTGAAGATATTTATGGAATTGTTAGACTAATCGTTGGACGTTCTGATGATAGTAAATTAGTGTTCCTAGACTATAAGGGAGGAATTAATGAGGTAGATTTAAAGGAAGGAAAAATTGTTAGGAATGTAACTGTTTTTAAGGAATTTAAGTTTCCTACCTGTCGAATTGCATTATCCCCGGATGATAAAACACTGGCGGTTGCGTTTGGCGATCAGAAAACCTTAAAACCAACTTTGGTTGTTTTTGATTTCGAAACGCTGGAGCGTAAAGGAGAACTTAAGGGGCATGATTCTTACATCTTTGATATGATCTTCAGTAAACAAACTGGCGATCTGATCACTACTTCACATGAGAATAAAACAATTATCTGGGATGTCAACAAAATGATGGAAAAACAATCTGCTTCATTTGGGATCTTCGGTTCAACAGCACTTGATACACACCCATTTGAACCCTATTTTCTTCAGGCCGAGATGTCTACTGTTTATTACATCAGCGAAAGGGATATGAAGGTTACAAAAACTTTCAGAGCACTTGGAAATAGAGTGATGAATATGACTTACGATCAGATTGGAAACTACTTGGTAACTACAGGAGTAAATATGTCTGGATTACCGGGAAGTAATGGAATGGTTAAAATTTGGGATTTGGAACAAAACAAGATCAAACGTTCAATTCATGGTTTTTGGCCAGTTGCATTTTCGCCAAATGGACGTGATTTGGTGACGATGTATGGAGGATCTGAGATGGCAGTTTGGAACCCATCAACCGGTGAAATAAAAAACAAACTTAATACGGAGGGTGAGTTGATCCAAAATGTAGCATTCAATAAAGATGGGAGCCTATTGGCAGGAGCGGGATATTTAGGAATTCTGAGAGTCTGGGACATGAAGGACTACAAGTTGAGTAAAAAATTTGTCGGACACGTGGGTGGAATCTATGGCTCTAGTTTCAGTCCTGATGGAAAACTCTTGGTATCATGTGGCATGGATAATACCGTGCGAATATGGGACTTAAAAACGGAGAAAGAGATTCATAAAATCGATCTGGCCGATGAGTATGCTATTATTTTGAGTGATGTTAAGTTTAGTCCAGATGGATCTTTAATAGCTGTAGCTTCCTGGGATCACAAAGTTAGGATTTATAATACTTCTGATTGGTCTCTGAAGCATACGCTTGAAGGACATACCAATATGATAACAACAATTGACTTTAGTGCTGATGGAAGGTTTCTTGCAAGTGGAGCAGGAAATAATTCAGTCGCAGAAGCTGATAATTCTGTTATAGTTTGGAATGTTGAAAAAGGAACTGAGCACTGCCGTTACAAGGGACATAGAGGAATGATCTGGAAAGTTGTCTTTGATAAATTATCCAGTCATATTTACAGCTCAGGTGATGACGGAACCATAAGAGTATGGGATTATAAGAACTGTGAGGAGGTTGCATTAATGGCTTCCGTGGGAGATGAGGATTATGTAATTGCAACCCCAGATAATTATTACATGTCTTCCAAGGATGCGCTGGAAGCTGTTTCTTTCAGAATTGGCAAGAAACTATATCCTTTCGAACAGTTTGATCTTAGGTTGAATCGCCCCGATATTGTTTCTTCGAGGCTAGGAAAAACTCCGCAGGGATTAATCAATGCCTATCAATACGTTTATGAGAAGCGTTTAAGGAAAATGGGGTTTGACAAAGATCAACTAGGTGAGGACTTTCATATGCCTCAAGTGAAGATTGAAACAGATTCAAAGGTATTTACTACAACCAATCGAAAATTCAAACTGACGGCTTATGCAGAGGATGAAAAATATATATTGGATCGATTGAATGTATATGTAAATGACGTTCCTATCTACGGTTTAAAGGGCTTTGATCTTAGTGACTTAAAGGCGCACTCTGTTCGTAAGGACGTGGAGATAGAGTTGGCGGAAGGCAAGAATAAAATTCAGGTATCTGTCCATAATGAGAGTGGGGTAGAATCACTACGCGAGACCTATGAACTGGTTTATAATGGAGAGATAGAAAAGAGTGATCTTTATCTTATTACAATTGGTGTAAGTAAATATGAGAATGAAAAGTTCAATTTGAAGTATGCCGCCAAAGACGCTCAGGATGTACTGAATGAAATATCGAAATCAGAGCATTTGTATAAAAGTGTGAAATCAAAAACATTACTAGACGAAGATGTTACAAAGGAAAATATTATGGCTTTAGCAGATTTTCTCTCATCGGCAAAGGAGAATGATGCCGTAATTATTTTTGTGGCTGGTCACGGTCTCTTAGATGAAAATCTAGATTACTATTATGCTACTCATAATGTGAATTTTGACCGACCTTCAGATGGTGGAGTGTCTTATGATATGCTGGAAAGTTTGATAGCTGCAGTTAAGGCTTATCAGAAATTGTTGATTATGGATACCTGTCACAGCGGAGAATTAGACAAAGAGGAAGTCGAGGCAAGTAAGTCTGAAGATGTAAGATTAGGAGATGTTGAATTTAGAGCCGTTGGTGCTGGCCTAAGACAGAAAGAAGGGTTTGGATTTGAGAATGCGGGTGAACTTATGGAAACGATGTTCGTGGACGTGAGAAAGGGGACAGGAGCAACGGTGATTTCAAGTGCTGGTGGGGCTGAATTTGCTATGGAAAGCGCAGAATGGAAAAATGGCTTGTTTACATATTGCTTGTTGAATGGTTTACAATCTAAAATGGCTGATATCAATAAAGATGGTGAGATCCATGTTTCTGAATTGAGAAATTTTGTTTACGAAGAAGTGATTAAATTATCCAATGGAAAGCAAAGACCTACAGCAAGGGCAGAGAACCTTAGTATAGATTATAGAGTTTGGTAAAAAAAAAGGGCTTCAAATCGAAGCCCTTTTTTTTATTCTTGATAATGATAGGATCCATCTGGTCTAAAGTAGATGGTAACAATCTTCTTTTTGTCTTTGATTTTTACTACACATCTTTCTGGTGCAGTACCGGAATTGAGATGATAAGAATTTACTACGTTCTTCATTTTATAATTAGTAGTGACATATGATTGAACATCTGCCTGCAAATCTTCGAAAGCGATTTGAAGTAATGACGAACGATAATTTCCATGGTCGTCATAAGCGATCTCTCCAGCAGCGTTATTGGTGGAAAAAACAACTTTACATCCATTCTCAGAAACTTCCCAATTTGAATTTATGGTTGAACCTCGTTCACTTTCAATTCTTTCACTGAAATCAGCCAAGGCCTTTTCTGGGACAGTTTGTCCGAATGAAACGCCTACAATTGCAAGTGCTAAAACTACTACACTATACTTCATAATACATTAATTATCTGATTAGTCTTAAATGACCATTAAATTCATACTCCTGTCCATCAAAACCTCTAGCAGTTATGATATAATAATATACTCCTTCTGGTACTTCAAGTCCAGCTTCAGTTCTTCCATCCCAACCAGCTTGAAGGAATTCATAAGTGGCTATTAGATTACCCCACCTGTTAAAGATGGTTATGTCAAAACTTTCAATAAATTCTGCCCTAACCTTAAAGAGATCATTTACCCCATCTCCATTAGGAGAGAAAATGTTTGGTATGATAACAGTTCCTTCTCCTATAACGTTAATTGTGTACGTAGCGGTGTCTGTACATCCTGCCGCATCCGTAATAACCAATGTAACGGTATAAACACCGCCTGTATCGTAAACCATTACAGGAGGGTTCACTAAATTGGATGTATCTCCATTACCAAAATCCCAGTGATAACTTACTGCATTGAAAGATGTATCAAAGAATAACACTTCAAGAGGATATAATCCCGAGTCTGGCGTTGCTGTGAACTCTGCGTTAAGACTATCACCATCAACAATAGATAGAGAAGCTATCTGCGTACAGTTATTGCTAGCAGTTACTATGAGATTGTAGGTTCCTTCGCCTATTCCATTGAGATCAACGGTAGTATCTCCATTACTCCATAGATAGGTAAAAGGTCCTACTCCTCCGTTGACAGTAGAAGTGATTAATCCATCTGTAGAATTGAAACAACTTGCATCAGTCCCAACGAGGGTAATAGAGTCTATTCCCTGAATTGTAGTAACAAATATGGTATCCTGAATACTTAAACAACCATCTGAATTTATAGAGTTAACGGTAAAGATTGTGTCACCCAAAATCAAAGGAGAAATAGAAGATGTAGTTTCCCCTGTACTCCATAAGTAAGAGGTTCCTCCACTTGCCGTAAGATTAATCGTATTGGAAGTACACGAAATCGTGTCATTGGAAACATTGCTTATAGATGGGACCGGAAATACATCAACTGTGAATGTTGTAGAATCTACAGTATTACAGGGTATAGTTCCAATGCTATCCCAGGTTACAATAACCTTGAATGTGGTAGTAGTTGTAGGAGAGACCCAAATAGAATCGTTAGTCATTCCATTATCCCAAAGGAAGTATGCACCACCCTCAACCACGAGCATTGTACTGTCTCCAGCACAAATAGTAGTGTCTGATGCTGAAATCGAGGCACTTACACCAGTTACCTGAACTAGGATAGAATCTTCAGCTGTACAGCCGTTTAGGTCTGCAACTACAGAGTACCATGTATCAACCAATGGATTTGCACTAATAGATTGAGAAGTTGCTGTTGAACCTACAGTCCACTGATACGTAGATCCTATAGCTCCGTTAGCTACTAAGGTCGTAGCGTCTCCAGCACATATTTGATCCGCTCCAGAAATAAACACTTCAGACAAGACTGCATTTACTGTAATGTTTGTTGAGGCTGAGCATTCAAATTCAGATACTGTTACGGAGTAAGTTGTAGTGTCAAATGGTGTAACAGTTATGGTAGCAGTGGTTTCACCACTATCCCAAAGATAAGTACTTCCTCCAGTTACAGTAAGATCTGTTGAATTACCGTAACATACATCAATTCCTGGATTGGAAGAAATTGTAGGTGTAGGAATCGGATCAACAATTAAAGTAATATTTGCTGTAGATGAAGACAATCCACAACAAGGAGTCTCAATTTGTAATGTAATGTTATAAGTGCCTGGAGTGTTAAATACTTGACCTGTAACATCTACATTAGAAGTTGTAACTGCACTAGGTGAAATAGCATTGTCAAAATCCCAGTAGTAGATATAATTAATACCGTTACTTACTGCTGTGAAATCTGCAGATTCACCCACACAAACATGGTAATCTGTGCCATACTGTGTGGCAGTTGTACCAATAACAGGTTGAAGTCCTGTTCCGCTCACAACAATGTTGACAAATCCTGTGTAGACATCACCTCCATAGTCTATGTCTTTGAATCCTGTGGTTGTATAAGAACTTGTAAATGTACTTCCTGCTCCTGTTGCAGGTGAACCTCCTGTTCCAACATCCCATGCATTACTAGATCCTGCTCCAAAATCAGTAGAAGTATTAGTACAAGTAACATTCTCAACTGTAATAGTTGGTTGAGAAGGAAGTCCGAAACTTGTTGAAGAAGTTGATAATGCCGTACCACTTTCTAGATAAACGCCATGCGACTCTCCATCACCGCCATCACCACCGTCTCCGCCAGTACCACCAGTACCACCTTGACCTCCTGGTCCACCTCTGTTTGCTTGGCCGTCACTAGATGTGTTTCCTAATGGAGAAGTTCCCCCTGTTCCTCCAGCACCACCAGATCCTCCAGTACCTCCTGTACCAATAGTGCCTCCGATTACATCTGAATCAATAAAGTTTCCGTTTGTTCCATTTGATACAAGCATCACAGCGATTGAGGATCCACCTCCGTACGCACCTTTTCCGGCACCACCGGCACCGCCACCACCACCACCACCGGAACCTCCTCCGCCAGCAGCATCACATCCACCACCAGTGTCTCTTCCGCAGCCACCGCCACCACCACCACCAGAACCTCCAGTTCCTACAGTTCCATTAGTTCCTATGCCAGCTACCCAGAAACCTCCAACTATGCTTCCAGAACCTGTTGTTCCATTTACTCCATCGGTACCGTTTCCTCCAACGCCTCCAGTTCCTCCGTAAGGAGTGTCAGAGTTATTTCCATCACTTGGTCCACCAGCACCACCAGTTCCTGGACTAGGTCCAGAACCTGTATTTCCTGAGTTTCCTGAAGCCGATGTGTCTTCATCCCGTCCATTTCCACCAGTTCCACCTGAATTTCCGTTTCCACCAGTAGTTCCTAACCCAGTAGCACTCGCACCACCAGATCCACCCGCACCTCCGGTAGCTCCATTTCCTCCTTGATCTGTACTAAAGACTGCACAACTACTTTCTCCAGCTTGTCCTGTACCACCTGTACCTCCAATTGCTCCATCAGCTCCATCCCATGTAGAATTGTAAGTTAATGGATTATCATCACCATCACCAGCAGATGCATCACCTGGTAAGATCTGACATCTTACAATTTCATAATTATAAGCTCCTGTCAAGTGCATGCCATAAGTGGATACACCATAGCCTGCTGTTCCTGATGGAGCATCATCTGTAGTTATCGTAAGATCTTGTAATCTAAAATCATGGATACCATTACCATAAATGGCAACAATTCTTTCGCTAGCACCTGATCCCTCAATATTTGAAGTTGTTCGGTTAATTGTAGTAGCACCCGGCAAAGATGTTTTCTGCCACCCGTTACCAGCGTCAAATCCTCCTTCAATGGTCGTAAATGAAGAAATAGTGGAAATAGGATTGTTGAAGTTGTAAGTACCAATCGCCATTCTGATAATTGCACCGTTACAGTTTGACATTGAAAGGGCAGTTAAAAGATCAGTAGGATCCGCCTGTGTACCTATACCTGTTCCTGTGGTGGAAACATAAATCACATTACAAGCAGGAACAGTACCAGGGTCTCTTACAATTACTTGAACTGTATCCAGAGTAGTACAACCAAACCAACTTGTAGCTACATTGTACGTTGAATCAGCTGGAGGTGTTGCGATGGTGGATGTTCCACTTGTTCCATCACTCCAAAGATGAGTAGCTCCTACAAGCGAAGAGGACACAGTTAGAGTTACTGCATCTCCTGGACACATGTAGGTAGGACTAGGTGTTATAGTTGTAGGAGGTGGAACATTTTCAATGGTCACATCTTGCGTGATAACCACAGTTTCTGTTCCACAAAGATTCGAAATATCTGCAGTTAAGGTAATAGTGTAAGTCCCATCCAGCGTGTAGCTGTGTGAAACATTCTGTCCAGTAGCAGTATTACCGTCACCAAAATCCCAACTCCAAGAAAGAACAGAATAAGGACCTGTTTCTCCGTTGAAATCTATTGATGAATTTGTACAGATCTCTGCATATGGAATTTGATTAAAAGTGTAATTCTGAGCTTGTGCATCAATATTGAAACTCACTCCCAGATTATTCAAACTAGCTCCTGCCACATATCCATATGATTCATAAGAGCCATATCCATAAACGTAAGCCACTACACCACTATCAGATGCAATGTTATGGTTGCCAGATGAAATAGGTCTTCTTGCGTAAGAATAGGTAGGGTTAGAAGGAATAGTATTAAAGAATCCTCCAATTCCAGCTCCATCTAAGAATACAGAATTCGTAGTAGAAGTTTTACTAATAATATTCACGAAATAGGAAGAAATCACAGACGAAGTGAAAGCATTAAATGTAATGGTATCCAATGTCTGTTCAATTGGACTCAAAGTAATAATAAAAGGGTCAGCATTAGCACCATCGCAGTCTCCTCCTTTTGAATATTGCATAACCATAATTGGTTGATCAGCAGTGATGAAACTAGCAGATGATAAAGATTGCTGAAGGTATTGACCTGCATTCAGAACTGTTGGAGCACCACCATTGATACTGACATTGGTTCCATTTTGAGAAGCTAAGATTCTAAATAGGTCACTATTTCTAGTCTGGTAGACTGATGTGGCGTAATTCATCCCCCATGTCGAAATTGGATAAACCTGTTCGAATAAGTGATCGCAATAAGGACATCCCCCAACATTTGTACAAACAGCACCTGTGAATACTGCAAATTTCTCACAGCCCCCTAAAGATCTGATATATGTTCCTGTAAGGTCTCCTGCTGTTGCCTGTACCTGGTAAACCTCACCTTGATTTAATGTGATTGTAAATGGAACTCCAGCAGCATTTCCACCATCAGTAGCAACACTCGGTGTAATTTCTATTTGTGTACCATTCTGAACTCCCACCACCATAAACTCAGTTGGAATATTACTACTATTCAATAAAGCAGGAGTTACATTGATCGTATAATACTCAATTCCTAATGTTTGGGTTGGAAGAATAATTGAAGCATCAGAACTATAGGCTTCGTAGTTTAATCCATATACGGTTACTGGATCATTTGCCACCACATGTATTCCTTTCCCTTGAACGGTTTGATTAGTGGTTGTGACTCCTTGCCCTGCTGGAATAGCAATAGCAGTAGTGCTATTGGCAGCTACCGTAAAGGTTTGTGAGAATCCTTGTCCGGGAATACTTATCGTACCAGATGTAGCGACATCAGATGATATGTACACCGTTGGTGATGGAGTTTGATAATTCTCCATGAAACCGAACCAAAAGTCAGTTCCTTTGGTAGAAAATATCTGACCGAAAATAAATGAATGAGAGATAGTTAAGAAAAGTAGGGCAAATAACTTATTCATTTTATTAGTTAGTGATTTTGTACAAATATAAAGGTTTATACATTATGACGTATAATAGTCTAAAAAGGTTGATGCAAAAAAAAGACCCTAAATCAGGGTCTTTTTATAATGTTTTCGAAATGTTAATTTAGATTGAAGATCAACTCCACCTTTCTACCTTCATCTTCGAAGTTAATTTCGTCCGCCAGATTTTTCATTAAGAAAATACCTCTGCCATTCGGTTTTTCGAGATTTTCTGGAGAAGTGGGATCTGGAAGGTTGTTGAAATCGAAGCCTGGTCCTTCATCAACGACAATGAAACGGATTTGTGTTTCAGTTCTGTCAAACTCTACTTTGGTTAATTTGTCCGGATTTAATCCATTTCCATGGTGAATAGCATTGTTCACAGCTTCGGTCATTGCGATCAGAATATTGCCATAATGATCTTCACCTACTTTATGCTCTTCACAGACAGAGTCTATTAACTTTTCTACTAAATGAATGTTCTCTGCTTTTGATGGGAAGTCGATCGAGTGCATAATTGGTAGTAAATCTGTTGCCATAGGTTAATACGTTAAAACAAAGAGTTATCGATTTATCTGTTCAAAGTACTCGTTTACTTTGTTTTTATAATAAGGTTTCAAAGAAGGTGGAATAGTTTTTAACAATTCTAATTCCTTCTCTTTCTCCTCCTTATACTTTAAATATTCGGTAGGGTTACTATAATCTTGATTTATTGCTTCGTTTGATTTTCTTTTTTCATCCATGTCCTGTTCGCGAGCGGCTTTCTCATGCTCCAGCAATCTGGTCATGATATCTTTTTGGCGGTACAGGGTCTGGTCGGTGATCTTACCATTAATGATATCTTCTTCAACTTTTTCCATGTCCTTCACAATTTCTTTTAATCCGTTGCCAGCACCAGAACCATCTTGATTTAGTTCCTGAGATAGTTCCTGTATTTGCTTTCTTAGTGCAGCCTGTTGAGCAGCCATTTGAGCTAATTCTTTACTCATCTGCTGTCCGCCAGGTTTGTCTCCGGGTTGATTGCCCATACCTTCACTTCCTTGTTCTCCATCTTTTTTACCACCTGGATTTTTACCTTTTTCCATCGCCTCTTTCATTTTCTGCATCTGTTCCTCCAACTGTTTTTGCATTTGCTTCATACTCATCGGACTAGGTTTTCCACCCGGGGAACCGCTACCTCCAGGTTTGTTACATTGCCCACTTCCTGGTTTTGAATTTGCCATTTGCTGCTGCATTTGCTGAATAGCTTCATCGAATAGCAATGCCAAATTATTTACAGATGTCATCACATATTGTTGCTTTGCCATCGTCATTGGAGTTTGACGTTCAGTAATATATTTCATTGTCTCTTCGAGATTTGAATTCATCGCAGCAACCTCTTTATTGATGTAAGGACTTAGTTGAAGAATTCGTTTACTTAACGCAAATAATGAATCTTCTAATAATCTGGCATCATCATTCAATTTACGTTGATCCTGACCAAGCTTGACATATTTTGGATCACGATTATTTAAGCCAAGAAACTGATTCATCACATCTTCTTGTTCGAATGAAAAATCAATGAGGTTTTCCAGTAATTGACGCAATGCATCCATGTCTTCCTGAGCAGACTGAGCCTCACTTGCCGCTTGAGAATCCTTCATTTTCTGAGACATTTCTTTCATCTTGTCTGCCGCATTCTGTTGGGATTCACTCGCTTTCTTGTTCTTTTTTTCTCCTAGTTCATTCTGGCTATTCTGCATTTCTTGATTGATATCCTGCTCCTCCTGTTCTGTGTCTGCCATCTCATTTGGGTCTTCAAGTTCTTCATTCAATTTCTCTAACTCATCGATCTCCTGTTGCAGTTTTTCGAATTCCTTGTCAATCTCCTCTTGTTCTTTGTTTAGCTCAAAATTCGATTTTTCCTTATCCTTGGTTTCTTCGGATAGTTTTTCTTGTTTTTCTGCTAATTCGTCTAGTTGTCTGGTGATCTCTTCATGCTTCTGCTCAAATTCAAACTGCTTGAATTGTTCCAATGCTCTGTCTAATTCCTTGTTGATCTCTTCCTGAGACATTTGGATTTGATCCATTTTATTGAGCAACTGATCTTTGTTCATTTGCTCCATTAACTTTTGCAACTCTTTATAAAGTTCTTTCATCTCATCATTCATGAGTTCTTCAAAGAGTTTGTTGATCATTTCCTGTTTTTCCAGAATTTCTTGGCTCTGTTGATTAAACTGGTTGTTTTGTTTTTGGTTTTCCAGGTTGTTTTGTTGCAGTTTTTCTAGATTTTGCTGTAAGTTTTGTTGATTCTGCAAAAATTGCTCGATCTTATTTTTGTCTTGCCAATCAGGTTTTTCCTTTTCAAGAAGCGATTTTTTTATCTCATCCAATTCTTGTTTCAATTTCTCAGCCTCTTCCATGCTTTTCTCTAGATCGTCCTTGATCTCATCACCAGCTTTGTCAGATTGATCCATTAATTCTTGCAGGGTAGGAGCTTTGTATTCCTTCGAAAGGCTTTTCGTTGATTTATTTCCATTAATCCCATCATTGTCCCAAACTTGAAAAAAGTAGGATACCGTTTCACCTGGTTGTAATCCTAGTTGTGAAAGATCAATAAAATGGAAGAATTGGTCAGAATTAAATGCTTTACTAACATTCAGTGGATCAGATTTCGATTCTCTAACTTTTCCATCAGGACTAATGATCTGATATTGGAAATGCAGTTTGCTGAACCCGTAATCATCTGAAATATCTCCATTGAAGTAATGAATAAAACTATTTGCTGAGTCCATTTTTTCATTTACTTGGATCGAAGGATATTTATCCTTTGTTACTGTTATAAAGTAATTGATAGAGTCCTTGCCAGAGGTGAATTCATTACTTGTAGAAATCGAGTAATTGGCATTGTCAAAGAATTGGTTAACAGTTTCAAAACTATTCAATCCTTTTGGTTCCAACAGAAGTAAGCTATCTCCTAAATGAAATGAGACTAGGTTTGTATTTTTTGTGTTGAATTTCCACAGAACCTGCGTTCCTTCGGGAAGGACAAGGTCACCAATATTCTTTAGTTTTTCATTTTTTAGTTGTGTATAGGCAGGGTATACCAGTTCAACATCAAAACCGAGTAAGGATGGTTTGGGAATAGTCTTCAAAGAATAGATATCGGATGTGACTGATTGTGCACTGATCACAAAATCCTGATTTTCCTGAACATTTCTGAATTCATAAGTAAATTCCTTGGCACTGACTTTTTTCATTTTATGATCAACTCCGTCAATAGAAATGTATACAGTTTCAGGTACATACTTTTTGTCATCGATCAAAATTTTCAATTCAAAATCCTCTTGTTCGATCACACTAAGGTCATCATTCATCACTATGAAATCAAAAGGGATCTCTTCTTCATCAATGATGGTACTACTGTAATTCATAAAACGCTCGGTACCGTCTGTGATAATCTCTTTTTTAACAAGGTATATTCCCAGAAAAACCAGGACGGGAATAAGTAAGAATTTTACATATTTCCGATTCTCTCCTAGGTCAATTGCAGCAGTAAAAGGAAGTGGTTTGAGTTGTTCAATTCTTTGGTTGACTGATGCAGTAACAAGTTCAAGATGAGAAGACTGAACGGCTTGATTAGAATTGTAGAGTTGTAAAGTGTTCAGGATCTTGTCTTTTACGTCACCAAAGTGATCTCCTACCATTCTCGCAGCTTCTTCATGGGTCAGTGATCTGCCAATTTTACTCAGTTGGAGCAGTGGCCAAAGAATGTTAAGGACGAAAACACCTAGAGTCGTACAAACGAAAGCGTAAAATAGTATTGTTCTACCAGAGCTTTTGAATTTTCCAAAATAGTCTATCAATAAGATAAATAAGAAGAATGAAGCTAATAAAGCGAGAGAATAGATTATACCTCTAATCAGTTTGTTCGTATAATATTTACGAATAAACTGCTCTAATTTCTCTATGAGTTGATCCATTCCTTTCATTAGGGACTAAAGTTACTAAAATCTAATAGCTCCTGACAATATCCATGCCTTTTAATAAAGTTCATGTTAACCTTGAAAAGGTTCAATCATATAACGAAAAAAAGTAGAATAAGTTGCTACCATATCGGAGTAAAGACAAAGTTCACTAACTTTGGAATACGATTTGATGAGTACAGAATTAAAATGAATATTATGAGAGTATTTCTATTGATCTTCGGATTTATCATGATGAGTGGAATGAGTCAGGTAAAATCTCAAACAGTTATTACTTGGGAAGTGTTGAAAGATGTGGAGTTTGTTGAAGTGTGGTCTGAGGAATTTCAGGCGGTATATATGGTTCCGAAGTTTGGAAGTAAAGTAAAAAGTCTGGATGGAAAGCAAGTGCAGATCAGAGGATATGTGATACCTGTTGATGTGCTGGCGGACTATTATGTGCTATCTGCGAATCCGTATTCAAGTTGTTTTTTCTGTGGTCAGGCTGGTCCTGAATCTGTTATGGAGATCCAATTGTCTAAACAATATGACGGACTTAGAATGGATAAGATTATAACTGTAAAAGGAAAGCTACGATTAAATGCAGATGATATCCTCCAGTTGAATTATATTCTGGAAGATGCTGAAGTGATTGAATAGTATTTACATGCGCAGTATCTTCATAATGCTAGGGTTGTTTTTTGTTGCTAATATTTATACTCAAACTCCGGTAAAGACGAAGGATCTGTTAACTGAACATCAGGAAGAATGGAGTGAGGAATTTCAAGCGATCCTTAAAAAACCTGTTTTCAATGATTATCAAAAATCTTTAGATGGCAAACTGATAGAAATTGATCTATTGGTAAGTGAATTGGATAGTGCGGTCTATATTGGGGGATCTATTTGCTTGAAAGATTACAATTGGTATTATTCAATTGATCCAGTGTTTGTTGAATTGGAGTTGAAAGATTCACCAACCAAATTCAGTTGTAAAAAGAAAAGTACCATAACTGGTGTATTGAAACTTAATGAAGAAGATGTTTTAAGACTTGACTACATTCTTTTAGATGCTGAGATCGTTAAAGAACGTTAGTAAATGATAAACGGCATGTTTGTTGTGATAAACTTCGTAACTAAAATTATTTCAATCCGTTCAACAACTACTTAAATAGATTTGACTATGAAAAATATCTATGCATTGCTGTTTATAATGCTCTCATTTTCTTTTTTTGGACAAGAGGAAATTCCCGAAATTAGTTGGGATGATTTGGTGATAAAAGATTTTGAAGAGGCAACAAGCGAAACTGGAGGTACGTTCAAAAAGGCTGTGTTGACAAAAGAGCAGAAAGCTTTAGATGGAACGAAAATAATTATGGCTGGGAACTACCACGTTCTGGATAATTTTGGAAGTAAAACATATCTTCTCTCACGTGAAGAGATCATCATGCATCCTATGCAGAGAGATGAAGTAATTCGGTTAAAAATGGACAAAGATCCTGAAATCTATTTCGGGAGAAAATTGAAGATTTCAGGTGTTTTACACATAGATACTGATCCAGAGGCTGAAACGATCTACTACATCACAGATGTGAAAAAAGTTAAGAATACTGGAAAGATAGAAGGAGAGGACTAATCTTTGTCTTGATCATCAAAACTATTCCATCCTTGAGCTTTGAGAGGAGTTACGCTACCTCCTGAAGTTATAAGATTTACGCCATGGCTGGCATCGGTCATATGTCCAATCACAGTCCAATGCGGATTGCCTTTAATCTTATCGAAATCACTTTGAGAGATTGTAAATAACAACTCGTAATCTTCTCCTCCACTTAAAGCGCAAACAGTTGGATCCATGTCAAACTCTCGTACAACTTTATATGTCATTGGGTCGATTGGGATTTTTTCTTCATAAAGGCTGCAGCCCAAATTGCTTTGTTTGCAAATGTGATGTATCTCTGAGGCAAGTCCATCTGAAACATCAATCATGCTTGAAGGTTTTACCCCTAGTTCTGATAAGAATTGGATTACATCCTTTCTAGCCTCGGGTTTAAGTTGTCTTTCCAGAACATAATCATATCCTTCCAATTCAGGTTGCATATTAGGATTTACTTTCCAAACCTCTTTCTCCCTTTGTAATAGATTCAGTCCTGCATATGCACCACCCAAATCTCCAGATACTACCAATAGATCGTGTTCTTTAGCACCATTTCTGTAAACGATATCTTCTTCTTTAGCTTCTCCTAATGCGGTGATACTAATGATTAATCCTTTAAGAGATGAAGTGGTGTCTCCTCCTATAATATCTACTCCGTAAAAATTAGCAGCATGGATCATGCCTTCGTAGATGTCGGCTATAGCTTCCACGCTATACTTACTAGAGATTGCGAGAGAAACAGTAATCTGACGTGGCTGAGCATTCATTGCGTAGATGTCGCTTAAATTTACTGCAACTGCTTTATATCCCAAATGCTTCAAAGGGGTGAAGACCATATCAAAGTGAACACCTTCCACTAACATGTCTGTAGAGACAACTGTTTTTCGATTTTCATGATCGATGACAGCAGCGTCATCTCCAATGCCCTTTAGCGTGCTTGAGTGGTGGATTTTTACATTCTGAGTAAGATACTCTATCAGTTTAAACTCTCCCAGATCCTTTAGTTGGTTGTACTTTTCTGCCATGATTGTGAGTTAACAAAAAAGGTACGCATTGGCGTACCTTTTAAAGATGTTGAAATCAATTCTTAGTTCTTTTGAGCTTCTTTCACGAAATCATCATATGATAATTCTTTTTCCTGAAGCTTAACTGTATTTTTAAGGAAGTTAATCACCTTTAGATCATATAACTGCTCAAACAACTTTTGAGCTTCCTCTCTGTTTTCAAGTACTTTTCTAGCATTAGCAGTAAGTTCTTCATCTACTGGTACCATCATTCCATATTGGGCGTACTGATTTCCCAATAAATTTTTGGTGTGATTAAGAACCTCTTCAAAATCAACTTTGATATCGTTATCCTTTATGATTCTGTTTTCGACTAACTGCCACTTTAATGAATTCGCATATTGATCGTATTCTTTCTCGACATCGTCCATAGTGATTTCATCCTTGCTGCTTGAAAGAATCCATTTCTTTAAGAATTCATTTGGAAGATCTAATTTCAGATTTTCTAGAGTGATATCAGCAAAATCTCTTTTAAATAATCGATCGCTATCTTGAGCAAACATTTGACTCAATTCATTTGCGATCTTTTCTCTCATTGCATCAACGCCTTCAACGTTCCCTTCTCCGTATACTTTGTCGATCAATTCTTGGTTCAGCTCAGCTGGTTCCATTCTTTTGATCTCAGTAACTTTTAATTCAACATTGTTCTTATAGGCAGTTGCTTGCTCTTTAGATATTCCTAACATTGCTCCCATATCAGCAGCACCTCTCGAAATTGATTTAGGGTCAAGAATGATAACGTCTCCTGTTTTAACACCTGTCAATTTCTTTTTCATTTTAGCATCTTCTAAAAACTCTATAGCAACAGTTGAATTGTGTTCGAAACCTCCTTCTACTGCTTTGTCGTTTTCATCAAGTTCTGTGAATGTAGCCCAGATCATGTCTTTGGCTTCGCTCTTGTCAGCTGGAACAAGCTTTCCGTATCTTCTCGCGAAGTCTTCGATCTGTTTGTCAACCAATTCGTCATCAACTTTTACTTTGTTGAACGGGTATTTAGTCTTACCATCCAATTTAAGGTCAAACTCAGGAGCAAGTCCTATTTCGAAAGAGAACTCCATGTCAGAAGGGTTTTTCCAATCGATATCCTGACTGTCATCAGCTTTCGGAAGTGGGTTTCCTAAAATATTCAATTCATTCGCTTTGATATGATCTTGAAGAGCTTGATTTAGTAATTTATCAATTTCTTCAGCTAAGATTGACGGTCCGTATTTTTTCTTAACAACAGCAGAAGGAACCTGACCCGGTCTAAAACCAGGCATTTGAATTTGCTTACGATACTTTTTGATAGAACCTTCGTAGTTCTCAATGTAATCTTCCTTTGCAATCTTGATTGTTAGGACCGCATTCAATGCATCAATTTTGTTTTCTAAAACGTTCATCATTAACGAATTTACTTGTTTTGGGATAACCCTGATTTAAATAAAAAATGGCATCACGCGGTGGCGTGACACCATTAAACTTTTGGTGTGTCACCGTTGAATAAAAATGATTCAACAGTACTTCAATTTTGGTGCGGATGGAGGGAGTCGAACCCACACACCTTGCGGCACTAGATCCTAAGTCTAGCGTGTCTACCAATTTCACCACATCCGCCTAATTTTTAGCTCGTCTGCCAAAAACGGATTGCAAAGATACTTCTTTTTTTGATTTTGCAAATTCCCGAGCCAAAAATTTTAAATCTTTAATTAGATATGCAATGGAATGTTGTCCCATGCTGCCAAGGCAGCTTCTTTAACCGCTTCAGAATAGGTAGGGTGTGGATGACAAATTCTTGCGATATCTTCAGCTGATGCGCGATATTCCATTGCGACCACAGCTTCCATGATCAAGTCTGCTGCTCTTGGGGCAACCATGTGAACACCTAGTACTTCATCTGTTGTTTTATCAGCGATGATTTTCACTACACCTTGAATGTCCATACTCGCTCTTGCTCTACCTAGAGCCCTTATTGGGAATGAACCTACTTTGTATTCAATTCCTGCTGCTTTGATTTCTTCTTCAGTTTTACCAACAGATGCAACTTCCGGCCAAGTATAAACTACTCCTGGAATTAGATCATAGTTGATGTGTGGTTTTTGACCTGCCATTTGTTCCGCTACATATACTCCTTCTTCTTCCGCCTTGTGAGCAAGCATAGTTCCTTTGATCACATCGCCTATCGCGTAAATACCAGAAACAGATGTTTCGCAATGATCATTCGTTGGGATCATCCCTCGTTTGTCTACCTCAATTCCGATATTCTCAAGACCAAGGCCTTCAGTGTATGGTTTTCTGCCTACAGCAACTAAGCAATAGTCGCCTTCGATCTTAACTTCTTCACCTTTTTTGTTCTTAGCAGTAACAACAACTCCTTTTCCAGTGTTCTCCACATTTGTTACAGCATGATTAAAGTTGAATTTAAATCCTTCTTTCTTAAGAATTCTTAATAATTCTTTGCTCATTGTGCTGTCCATCATGGAGATGATCGTATCGGCATATTCTACCACCGTTACCTCAGCACCAAGTCTAGCATAAACACTTCCAAGTTCAAGTCCAATTACACCACCGCCTATCACGATCATATGCTTTGGAACTTCCGTAAGGTTCAGAGCTTCAGTCGAAGTGATGATTCTGTCTTTGTCAGGAACCATTCCTGGGAAATAGTTAGGTTTAGATCCCGTAGCAATAATTACTTTGTCCGTTTGAATGGTAGTTTCACCTGATTCACCTGTTACTTTTATTGTATTCTTGTCTACAAATGATCCTACGCCATGATGAACATCGATCTTGTTCTTATCCATTAGGAATTTAATTCCATCACAGGTCTGAGAAACCACTCCATTTTTTCTCTCAATAAGTTGCTTCATGTTCACTTTGATATCTCCTGCATCAATTCCATGCTCCTTAAAGTTGTGGGTAGCATTAAAAAAGTGTTCACTAGAATCCAAAAGTGCCTTTGAAGGTATGCAACCAACATTTAAACATGTTCCTCCCAGAGAGTTGTATTTTTCAATAATTGCGGTTTTCATTCCTAATTGTGCGCAACGAATTGCCGCAACGTAACCTCCTGGTCCTGAACCGATAATAGTAACATCGTATTTGCTCATGCTATTCTTTTTAGTTAACTTATGGACGGTAAAATTAGCAATAATCATTAGACCTGTTTGAGTCATTCGAAATTTTCTGTACTTTTTTTGGATATTAAAAACAATATGTATCTTCGCACGGATTTTATAATGTAAAAATTAACTGATAATGAACAAAAGATTTAGAACAATCGCGATGATGACCGCTGTAACAGGAGGATTGATCATGAGCAGTTGTACGCTTGTTAAAGACCTTGAATACAAGGTTTTAGAGGATCCGTTGGAAATGCACGGTGATAAAGTGGAATTGAAAATGACTGCTACATTTGTTGAGAAAGGACTTAACAAAAAAGCGAGTGTAAAACTTACCCCTATATTTGTTTGTAATGATGGAACTGAGATTCCTTTCGATTCGAGAGAGTTTCAAGGAGAGAAAGCTGCAGGAAACGGTGAAGTGATTACTAAAGCAGGAAAAACTATAACTTATTCAAGTACTCGTCCTTACGTTGCTTGTATGGAGGAAGGAACAGTTATCATAAGAATCGAACCTAAGAAAGGTGAGAAAGAAAAAGATGCGATCACTACTGATAAGATTGCAGATGGTACGATCATTACTCCTTACTTGATTCAATTGGATGATCAGGTAATGGTTGCTGATGATAAATTTGTAAGAGTAACAACTCATGACACTACTGCTGTTATCAATTATGATAAAGGCAAATTCAATGTAAAGGCTGCTGAATTGAAGCAGGCTGATATCGTTGGTTTGGAAGGTTTCATCAAAATGGCTCAAACTAATGATAGAAGAGATGTTAAGAGTTTCAATATTGTTTCATTTGCTTCTCCTGAAGGTGAGATTGATAAGAATGAGAACTTGGCAACAGATCGTGCTACTTCAGCTGAAGAGTATTTGAACAATTTCTACAAAAAATCTAAAATTGAGACAGTTCCTTCAATTAGCAAGAATCCTAAAGGTGAAGACTGGGTAGGTTTCAAAGCTGAAGTAGAGAAAACAACTCATGAGGATAAAGACCTAATTCTTAGAGTTCTTGAGATGACTTCTGACCTTAATAAAAGAGAAGAAGATATCAGAAACATGGCTAAGACTTATGTTTTCTTAGAGAAAGAAGTTCTTCCTCAATTAAGAAGATCTCAAATTGTATGTACTTATGATAAAGTAGGTTGGAGCGATGACGAGTTGAAACAACTTTCTAAATCGAATCCTGATACTTTGACAGTTGAAGAATTACTTTACACTGCAGAGTTAGTTGAAGATTTGAACGAGAAATTGAGAATTTACAAAGAAGCTGAAAGAATGTATGCTAAGGATTGGAGAACTTCTAACAACGTTGGATATATCCTTTACCTTCAAAATGATGTAGCGGGAGCGAAATCTAAATTTGAAAAAGCTTACGAATTAGCTCAGAATGAGATCGTAACTAACAACCTTGGAGCTGTGATCCACATGGAAGGAGATAGAAATAGAGCAAAGGAATTGTTCGAATCTGCTGGAAGCTCAAGTGAAACATCTTACAACTTAGGTCTTGTTGCTATTCAAGATGGAATGTACGGAGAAGCTCTTGAGAAAATGGGAGACAACCAAACATTCAATGTCGCTCTTGCTAAAGTATTGAACGATGAGGAAGGTGTTGCTGCAGATGTTATTGATGCAAGTGCTGAAGCTGATGCTGCTTATTCATACTACTTGAAGGCAATCATTGGAGCTAGAACGAATAACAATGATATGGTTATTTCGAACTTGAAGACAGCTATCTCTAAAGACGCTTCATTCAAAGCTAAAGCAGCTAAGGATGCAGAGTTTATCAAATTAAGAGAAGTTGATGCATTCAAATCTTTAGTTCAGTAAGAAGATAAAATCAATTATAGAAAAGGCTCTGGTGTAAATCAGAGCCTTTTTTTTGTTGTTAATTTTGGGATTTCAATCTTTACCTCATTCAAAACGACCATTAAACGATTGATTAGTTTAAGGAAATGTAATTTTTTTTAACTTGGCACCTTATAAAAGAAACGGAAACGTTATATTCGCACAAATTTATTATCGAGATTAAAGAAGAACTTAATTAAACACTATGAAAAAGGTATTCACATTATTAGCAGTTACTGGACTATTGTCTATTGGAAGTTTTGCGCAGGATACAATTACTGTGGATAACGCAGATGGTTCAAAAACAGCTTATGCAATTGATGCTGCGACAGGAGATACGTTGAACTCATGGACTGCACAGGAAGCACCTGTTGCTCAGCCGGAGCCAGATAATTCTCAAACAGCAGTTGCAGAAGGAGAAGGGGACAAAGGAGAGGAAAAAGAAGATTTTGACATTGTTCAGGAGTTGAAGAGATACTTCATTGATGGTTCGCCAGTCTTCATGACTTTCGTATTGTTAACGTTGATCTTTGGTCTTGCGTTGAGTATTGAAAGAATCATTTACTTGACTATGGCAACTACAAACAACAAGAAGTTGTTGGCTCAGATCGAAGATGCTTTGAACTCAGGTGGAGTTGAGGCTGCTAAGGAAGTTTGTAGAAATACAAGAGGTCCTGTTGCTTCTATCTTTTACCAAGGTTTAGATCGATCAGCGGAAGGTGTTGATATGGCTGAGAAAGCTGTAGTTTCTTATGGAGGTGTACAAATGGGACTTTTAGAAAAAGGTCTTCCTTGGATTGGTTTGATGATCGCCTTGGCTCCGATGCTTGGATTCATGGGAACTGTAATCGGGATGATCCAAACGTTTGATTTGATTGGTGAAACTGGAGATGCAGATCCAAAAGATATGGCGGTGGGTATTAAACTTGCCTTGATCACTACTGTATCTGGTTTGATCGTTGCGATCATTCTTCAAATCTTCTATAACTACATCGTATCTAAGATTGATTCTTTGGTGAACGAAATGGAAGATGCTTCGATCTCTTTGATCGACCTAGTTGTTAAGCACAGCAAGAAGTAATATTTTGTATAATCGAATTTAAACATTCAGCATATGAATGATAAAATAATAAATATATCTGCCAAGGCGTTGATGATCGTTATCATTATTGTCGGAGTAATACTTTCGGGAATAATTATGGGATACGGAAACCCAAAAGGCTATAAAGACAAGGATATCTATCGTCTTGGAAAAGAGGTCGCTTTAAAAGAGGGTGTTAATAAGTCTGCTAGTCAGCAGGAATTAGATGCTTTCATTGAAGAGACTGGAACCAAGATCAAGAATGATATGATGGCTGAACAGGATGGTCACGTATTCACTGTGATCAACTTTACTGGATGGGTGATTGGATTAGCATTGATTTTAATTGCGGTAGCAATGGTTATTGGTTTGATCGGTGATCCTAAGAAGGCGATTAAAGGAATAGCAGGTGCTGTAGGATTGGCATTGTTGGTTTACATTGTATATACAATGTCTACAGATGCACTGCCTGATTACATGCTTGAGAAAAATGCAGATCTTGCTAAAGAAGGAAAAGATCCAATTTACGATGCATCAGGAATGAAATTGGCTGGTGGAACAATTGTCAGTTCAATTATTTTAATTGTGGTTGCTATTGCTGCCTGGATTGGTAGTGCAGTTTATAAGATCGTGAAATCATAATCTTTGCGGAATGGCTAAGAGAGAGTTAGAAGAAATAAATGCAAGTTCGATGGCGGATATCGCCTTCCTTCTTCTGGTGTTCTTCCTTGTAACGACAACGTTCAGTAAGGAGACAGAAGTGGAAGAGAAGTTGCCTCGAAAAAATGAAGATCTGGAGATCAAGATCAGGGAGTATAATATCCTTCAGATTCTTGCGAATAAGAATGACAATATTCTTGTTGAAGGGGAGCATTACTTAGATGATCCTATGGAAATTGCTGGATATGTTAAAGACTTTTTTGTGCATCCATCTTCTGAAGATAATGTAAAATGGCCTGAAGTTACTAAGGTTACATCTCAAATGTGTCAGACGAAGATTGCTTACTATCAACCTTATACTGCAGATCCTACTTTGGGAGAGGCTTATGAGGATAGTATCAAGATCTATGAAGGAAAGTTGAAGACGTGTGAATTGATGGGGGGTTCATATAATGAGATCTCACCAAAAGCGGTAATTGCAATTACTTTGGATAACTCGACTAAGTATGAAACTTATATCAACGTGCTGGACGGTATCCTTACTGGACTTACTGAATTGAGGGATGAGTTGAGTATTGCGAAATTCAATAAGCCGTATGCAGAATTGGATAAAGATATTGCTGAAGAGAAAGAAATGATCGAGGCAATACAGATGGTTTATCCTAAAAGAATATTTAAGGCAAAAGGAATTGCCTCTAACGATTAAAAACTTGATTGAGTATGTCTAAGTTTTCGAAAGGTAAAAAAAGAGCTGAACCTGCTATATCTACGGCATCCTTGCCAGATATTGTATTCATGTTGTTGTTCTTTTTTATGGTGACGGCAAAGTTTAAATCAACTGAAGCTTTAGTAGACATCAAAGTGCCAGCAGCTTTTACAACTGAGGTGCTTGATAAGAAAGATAAGTCAATTCTTTATTGGATCGGTAAACCAAAAAATCCAGCTCTGGGATCTACTTATCGAGTTCAGATGGATGACCAATTGTTGGATGATGTTTCTCAAATTAAGCCCTATTTGTTAGATTTGAGAGGAACTGATGATTTTGGAAGTGTTTGGTACGATAAAGTTGTAAACTTCTTTCAAGTTGACAAGAATGCGCCAATGGGATTGGTTAGAAGTGTACAGGAGGAATTGAGAGATCCATTGGTAGATGCGTTAACAGTTAAATATTCTGTAAACGATAAATAAATAAGACGAATTAATTACAAAGGTCAATCGAAAGGTTGACCTTTTTTATTTACTGATATGAGCAAAAAGAAATTATACTTACAAGATTGTATTGAATCGGTAGCAACTTTTCATGAGGCCTTTCAAATAGGAAATGAAGAATCTCCAAAGGCAGATGTCGGAACTGATACTTACATGTTGAGATACAAGTTGATGCGAGAGGAAAATGAGGAATATCTGGAAGCGGCTGAAAGAGGAGATCTAACAGAGATCGCGGATGCTTGTGGAGATATGCTCTACATATTATGTGGAACGCTCTTAAAACATGGTTTGCAACATAAAATAGAAGAGGTTTTCGAAGAAATCCAAAGAAGCAATATGTCAAAGTTGGATAAAGACGGAAAACCTATTTTCAGAGAGGATGGAAAGGTGTTGAAATCTGATCTTTACTTTAAACCAGATATTAAGACCATCCTGGAGCGATAACCATATTTCTTAACGAGAAATAACAATTGGTTTAATTTCATTACCTATCTTGAAGTAATAGGTTCCTGGTTTCCAGTTTGAAATGTCATAAGTATTTTTTCCTCCAAATATCAGTTGAGTGAGGATCTTTCCTTGAGTATCAAAAACTGTGATCTCCTGATCTTTGATCAAAGACTCAACTGTTAAATACTCACTAGCAGGATTGGGATAAATAATAGTCGATATCGATTTCTCCTCTTTAATTTCGCTTGGAAAAATATTGACCCAAATTTGATTCGTATGATGGTACTGATCCTCAAACATGGATTTGTATTTGACATCAATTGTGCCGTTATAGTACATGCTAGGCTTAATAATTACACTATATCTTTCACCCGGATAAATTCTGAGAGAATCGGTTTGGTGGATTGATGGAAGAGGGCGCCCATCTGATGAATGAACGACAGCATTCAATTCGTTCGGAAAAATGAAATCGGTTATTGAGTAGCCAATGTTAAAAAGATTCAAAAGGTAAGAAGTGTCTTCTTCAACATAAATGATGTCCTGCTGATACATGCCCGTCTGCTGATTTTGCATTCCATTGATTAAAAAATAATCTTGAAAAATATCCGTGTTCCAGTTGGTGTAGACATCAGAGGCTATGAAATCAGAACTTTGATAAAAATAGGGGCCTCCAGAGAATAACTGATTTGGATTACCCCACACACGTATGCCTCCATACATTCCTTTTTGAAGATGGATAGAAGTGTGAACATGACAATGATACAAGAAATTTCCTGGGTGATCTGTATTAAAATGATAGGTAGTAGAGTCAAAGGCCGCTACTGCATAGGAAGTGTTTGGAACGCCATCATTTGGCTGGTCAACATCTAAACCATGAAGATGAATGGTGTGGGGTTCACCTGTATCGTTCCAGAAGTG
Source organism: Flavobacteriales bacterium (assembly GCA_020635565.1). Lineage (GTDB taxonomy): Bacteria > Bacteroidota > Bacteroidia > Flavobacteriales_D > Parvicellaceae > Parvicella. The sequence continues at coordinate 756,262 of JACJZN010000007.1, forward strand.
AATAATAACACTATCGCCAACATTAAATTCTAGAAATGGTCCAGGGAGCGATGCTGATAATTTTTGGTGTGTAGCTGGGTCATAATATCCATAAACCCATACTTCTGCTTTGGTGCCATCATAGAAGGTATGTTTTGCATCCATTTTCGTATACAGAAAAACATGCTTTACATTTTGGGCTAAGGAATGTAAAGAAAGGACCATTAGAAATATCAATAATATCTTTTTCATGGACTTATATTGATCATAGTAATCATACCTCCTGGGTATCCTCCTGTATTAACCGCAAACAAATTATGATCATGTACAGGATACATTCCGGATTGGTTAGGTATTAGTCTTACAATACACGCGGCATCAACTTCCAAAGGAAACGTATCTTTTAAAAGACCCTCCATCAAATTGTTTTTTGAGTGAAAGAGAATTTCTACATGATATCCATGAAAATGGAGGGCATGAGCCATTTTTCCTGTATTTATTATAGAGATAATAAGTGTGTCGCTAACATTTCCAACAACTAAAGCGTTGGTGTCAGCTATCGTTTGAGGATAGCTATTGAAGTTAATTGTATAAACTTCTGGTAAATAGGAAGAGGGAATCGCACTTGTGTTTAGAAGTGCAAGATCATGAGATAAAGCCACTTCTTGATCGAAAAGATTCCAGTAGAAATGAGGGTAATTCTCATAGCCGACTAAAATTTGGCCAGATGCTCCTAAGTTTTTACCATAACTAACATCAGAATAAAAAATGTGAGTTCCAGGTAGGTTGAAACTAAAAGAGAAAGTCACAGTGTCATTAGCATTTATGATGTTACCAGTTGTAATAATATTATCTACAGTAAATGTGTGTGGTAAAGTGTCTCTATTGATTATTGTAAGATTAATTGTTTCTCCAACAGAGACATTAGTTGAATAACTTTCAATTCTAAAAGAATCAACTGAGCTAAAGATGGCAAAAGTTGTTTGGTATCCCCTAATGTCAGCACTGTCTTTGTATATGAACAGCGTGTCAGAAAACTGCCCCCATGATGTTAAGGACAGAATGAATAGTAGGAAGGATAATAACTTTTTATACACTCCTCAAAAGTACCAAAATTATTAACGGATAGACTTCTAACAAATGTGTGATTTTGGAATCCTATCTATCAAACGACTCAGAATCAACCTTATTTTGAATATTCGATTAAACCATCGATTTTTGTATATTGTTTTCATTCTTATTGGATATGAGTTTACTATCTCCTCCAAATACAAAATATAGTGACTACTATGATCAGGCAAGGTTTAAACTCGTTTGGAACATGCTTTTGCTTTTCACTGGGTTTATTTTTATCCTGACTGCAATTAATTATACAAATGATAATTACAAACCAGAGCCTTATTTAGCGGCATTTTTCCTGTCACTTATTTCTATCATCGTTTTGAAATACCTTAGAAGGTATGAAGTAATGAGTTATGTGATTTCAATTGGAGGATTTTTAATCACCTCGTATACATTTTTAGCTCATGAGAATGTGATCCAGTATACACCACCGATGTGGGTAGTGATTGATGTGATATTTACTTTTTTTACTCTTGGTAGAAAGTGGGGATGGGGTATTCTCATACTTCATTTTGTTGTGCTTTGCTTATTCTTTTATACTAAGTTTCAGAGTAACCTTGCAGGTTTACCCGTTTATGATGATTTGGATGTACATTATTTTGTGCTGGAATTTGGATTTGCTTCTGTTTTTATGGGATATATTTTACACATGTTTGTGACTACAACTTACTATGCAGAAAGGAAATTCAAAGTTTCGAATACGAGATTAAACAATAAAAATACGATGATCTCAAAGCAAAATGAGGAAAAGGAAGTAATGCTTAAAGAGATCCATCATCGTGTGAAGAATAATTTGCAGGTGATCACCAGTTTACTTCGGTTACAATCATATGAGATCGAGGGTGAAGATAATTTAATGAAATTCAACGAGGCGATTTCTAGGATAAAAGCCATGGCATTGATCCACGAAAAAATGTATCAGAAAGAGATGCTTGAGAATTTTGATCTGGATAACTATATCCGGTCTCTTGCTTCTGATCTGGTGGACACCTATGCAGTAGATAAAAAGGTTTCGTTCAAGGTTGAAGCAAGTATTGAACGAGTGGGGTCCAAAACGATAGTGCCGTTAGCGCTTTTGTTCAATGAATTGATAACCAATTCATTGAAGCATGCTTTCCATCAAATTGAAGAGCCTTCTATAACTATAATGTTATTTGAAACATCTAATGGTTTTTTCGAAATGAACTATGCTGATAACGGAAGATGGAGGGAAAATGAGGATAATACCTTTGGGGAGGAATTAATCGCTACGATGACGGAACAACTCGATGGATCTTGTGAATTGACTAAAGGTTTTCAGGGTACACAATACAGATTTCAATTGAAAAATTTAAATGAACAATTTGATGAAAAGATGAATTAACATCCTTCTATTCAGTACTTTTCGAAAGTAATCCATCGAATATGATTTAATAAGTACATTTGTAGTACATAAAGGGCATCAGTACGTATATTCTCTTATCATTCCCATACTGTTTCTTTAAATAAAGGGCTTTTTCAATGGTACAATAGCTGTGAAGAGTGAGTATTTTCCTGATCCAAGAAGACACAAATTAAGAATGCAGAAAAAAAGACATCACAGACGTCCATCAGGAGGACGACCGCCAAGAAGAAATACCAGAAGTTCAAAAGTTATCGACCCATCCAATTTTGTTAAGAAGGCTCAACCTGTAGAAGAACTGGAATTTATTTCTCCTGTTTCTTTCAACGATATGCCTATTCATGAAGATCTTAAGCAGGCAATTGCGAAGAAAGGATATGTTGACCCAACTGAAATTCAGTATAAAACGTATGAGGATTTAATAGAAGGGAGAGACATCGTAGGAATTGCAAATACTGGAACTGGTAAAACAGGTGCATTCTTAATTCCAATTATTCACCAGATCCTAACAGGAGGAAGTAAATTTCAGACTTTGATCGTACTGCCGACCAGAGAACTTGCCTTACAGGTAGAACAGGAGCTTAAGAGTATAACCAGAGGAATGAAATTATTTTCTTCAACGCTGATTGGAGGAACGAATGTAAACAAAGACATAGCTAAGTTAAGACGTCCTAACGACTTTATTATCGGAACACCAGGGAGGATTATTGATATGATGAATCAAAGAGCGCTAAGGCTGGGTGGTTTTGATGTATTAGTACTAGATGAGTTTGATAGAATGCTTGACATGGGATTTGTAAAGGATGTCCAACGAATAGCGGGAGCCATGCAAAAGAGACGACAAACAATGTTGTTTTCTGCAACAATCGATCAGACTCAATACGATCTGATTGAGGAATTTGTAACTAATCCATTTCATATCAGTGTTAGTTCAGGAACTACCTCAACTGATTCTGTAGAGCAGGAAGTGGTGAAAATAGGAGGTAAAGATAAGTTTCAGGTATTGGCTTCGATGTTAGAAAATGAGGACTTTAGAAAGGTTTTGATATTCGCAGAAACTAAGCGAACGGTTACAAAGTTGAATCAACAGTTGATCAAAGGAGGATTTCGCTCAGATATGATCCACGGAGATAAATCTCAGAATTACAGAGTGTCTGCATTGAATAAATTCAAAACAGGAAAAATTCAAGTACTAATAGCTACAGATGTGGTAGCAAGAGGAATTGATATTTCAGATATTACGCACGTAATAAATTACCAACCACCAACGTCAATGGATAGTTACATTCACAGAATTGGAAGAACAGGAAGGGCAGGAAAGATTGGTCATGCCTATACTTTTATAGATTAAAATCTTTAATAAAAGGAGCCCTGAGTTAAAGGATCTCAGTCATGGTTATGACGAATGTCATTTAAATAGCAACGCGTATTTCATAGCTTTGTTTTTTAATGAGAGGATATTCCAATACACTTATAATTTTACTACTTGTCATGTCAGGTGGTCATTTTGTGTCTCAGAATTATTCAGATTCATCAAAGTATGTGAAGCCACCTCAAATTGGAATAGGTGTCTTTCCTTCGACTCTAATTCCATGGAATCAGTTAACTAAGAATGATAGGGAACTCAGATATATAAACGAGAGTCTTGCCTTTAATGTAGGTCTAAAACTGTCCAGAAGATTTCAATTTATTGGAGAGTATAATTGCGGATTGAATCTGTTTCAATCTGCTCAATTGGACATTGTTGAATATGAAATGTGGATTGTAGGCAAGGATATTTCTTCTACAAGGGCGATTGACATTAAATATTCGAATGATTTTAGAGATTTTGAAAACGAAGTTTCTTTTTTGAAGTGGTATTTATCAGGGAAATTGGCTTATAGCTTCTTGTTGAGACAGAATAATAGGGCCTATCTCTTTTTGGGGAAAGGTATGGGAGCACATTCGAGAGTGAATTATAGTATTGACATGTATGGCGCTACATCCTGTTATTTTGGATGTAGTTTTTATGCTGATTCACTAGAAGTGAATAGATTTTGGAGTAATAATGAACAATTTAAGGCGTTGGAAGTGGGAATGGGATATGAATATTTATTTAAAAATGGTCTTTCCTTGAGAGGAGAAGTACAGTATTTTAGGCCGAAATTTGTTCCTTCGGATCTTTATGTGGTAGAGGAGAACCATCTGTCCACAGGCAATTCTACACACCGTTATGGATCCGATCCCGGAGAGGAAATTCTGAGAAATAGAGTTTATATTAGATTTGGGGTATTCTATAGATTCGGCAATCGAAATGAAAATTGAAATCATGGGATTGCGACTGCAGTAACAGTTTTAGGTCGCTATTTCGCTATATTCATGTGCAAGTTTTAACGAAATGAACAATTTAGATGCACAAAAAAAAGCCTCACCTTTCGATGAAGCTTTTTTGTTGGCCCACTAGGGCTCGAACCTAGACTCTTCTGAACCAAAATCAGACGTGTTGCCAGTTACACCATGGGCCAATCTAATTCCTTTTAGGGAATCGACAACTTACCGTTTAACCAGTGTTGTCTGTTGGGACGGCAAAAATAGTTCTTTTTTCGATTCTGACAAATACAAATATTAAAAAAATAATCATCTGATGATCACCCAGTGAATTCACTCCCTTTAGGGAGTGTAATTATTTTTCGTAAAAAATCAGTAGTTTGTATAGCATAGTACTAAATAAAGCATATATATTTGCATAAAATAGTTCTGTATGAATATTGAAAATACAAAAGCTCAGATGAGAAAGGGGATATTGGAACTCTGTATATTATCTATTTTGGATAAGCAGGAAGCGTATCCATCTGATATCATCGAGGAATTGAAGGATTCTAAAATGATTGTGGTGGAAGGAACGCTTTATCCTTTACTTACACGATTGAAGAATGCGGATGTATTAACTTATCGATGGGAAGAGTCATTATCTGGGCCTCCAAGAAAGTATTATTCACTAACCAATAAGGGGAAGGAGTTTTTAGAGGAGTTAAGAAGTACCTGGAAGGACTTGAGTACAGCAGTAACAAAAATTAGCAGCAAATAACATATACCATGAACAAAACAGTTAACGCGAATATTGCAGGATTGGTTTTCTACATTGAAGAATCAGCATATGATCTTCTCCAAAATTATTTAAAGAATATTGAAGCGAACTTTAATAACGCGGAAGAACGGATGGAGATCATGCGAGATGTTGAAGCCAGAATTGCTGAGTTATTTCAACAGAGAAATGGTGATCGAAAGGAAGTTGTCAATTTGGATGATGTTCAAGAGGTCATTTCCATCATGGGTAAACCAGAGGATTATCAATCAGATGAATTTGAAGAAAATCTCGGAGGGAATAATTCTACAGAAAGTTCATTTGGTGAGGAAGCTTACACAGCTGAAAAAAAATTGTACAGAGATGAAGAGAATGCCGTTATTGGAGGGGTGTGCAGCGGTTTAGCAGCATACTTTGGTACAGACCCAGTATTTGTTAGAATCATATTTGTCCTGTTGGTTCTATTTGGATTCTCAGGAATCTTCATTTATATAATTCTTCTTTTTGTAATTCCTGGAGCTAAAACGACCGCGGATAAGTTGAAAATGAGAGGTGCTCCAATTACTGTTGAATCCCTAAAACAAACGGCTAAGGATCTAAAGGATAGTGTAAAGGATGCAGCAGATAGAAACAATTTGGGAAAGAAAATTTCGAAAACGATCGATCGAAGCATCAGGACTACTTCAAAAGTAGGGCGAATGGTCTCTAAATTCGTAGGGTTTGGTTTGTTGGTAGGAGGTTTGTTTTTAATGGTGATCTTAATCAGTGTGTTCATAGGAGAGGGCGGTCTGTTTCCTTTCTGGGGGGAAAGACATTCTTTGACGATGTCAGAAGCAATGGATATGCTCTACATCACTGATATTCAAAGTAATCTGGCGTATTTTTCTATTCTATTGGTTTTGTTTATTCCGATTATTGGGATGATTTCAAGTGGAGTTAAATTGTTGCTTGATATTAGAGGTTCTCTAAAATATATGGCAATAGGATCATCTGTTCTTTGGACACTTGCATTTTCTATTTTGGTGATTACAAGTATCCAAATGGGGCTGGAATTTAGAGAGGAGGCGAACGTGAATGAAAATTACACAGTAAACACGACTGAATTAAACATAGAAGTTGCTGATGATGAGATCTTCTCAAATGGAATTTCGTACAGTGAACATTGGGAGAATTCTGATTTGATTGATGTGCAGGAAAAAGGCATATATATGGGTTACCCTAAATTGAAGATCATTGAATCTTCCAAGGATTCCACATTTAAAATAGAAATTCAGAAATATGCAAGAGGACTTAATTACAAGGAAGCAATACTGAATGCAGAGGAGATTCAATATGAGATAGAAATAGTCAATAATGAACTTATACTTCCGGCTTATCTATTCATTGATCATGAAAATAAATTTCGAGGACATGATGTGGAAATAATTGTTCGTGTGCCTGAAGGACATACGGTTAAATTAGGGGATAACATCGAAAGAATCCTTGTTCCGATCTCTGAGAAGAACAGAGAAAGTAAGGAAAGAAAGAGCTTTGAGAACACGGTATGGAAGAATGATAACAATAAGATGATTTTTGTAGATAAATAAAATTTAGTATTCTTAATTATTAAGCAAAAAAAAGGAGCCATTTGGCTCCTTTTTACTTTAAGTTATTTTACCTTATTCGCTAACGATCGTAGCTTTCAAGTATTCTCTATTCATTCTTGCAATGTTCTCCAATGAGATACCTTTAGGACATTCAACCTCACAGGCACCAGTGTTAGTGCAGTTTCCGAAACCTTCAATATCCATCTGGTGTACCATGTTCATAACACGTTCTTTCGCTTCAACTCTACCTTGTGGTAAAAGAGCTAACTGTGAAACTTTAGCAGAAACGAAAAGCATTGCACTTGCATTTTTACACGTTGCTACACAAGCTCCACATCCAATGCAAGTTGCAGCATCAAATGCTTTGTCAGCATCAGCCTTAGGAACTGGAATAGCATTAGCGTCTTGCGTATTTCCAGAAGTGTTAACAGATACGAAACCTCCTTTGGCCATTATTCTATCAAATGGTGTTCTGTCTACCACAAGATCTTTAATCACCGGAAATGGATTTGCTCTAAAAGGCTCGATCGTAATCGTTTCCCCATCCTTGAACATTCTCATGTGCAACTGACATGTCGTTACACCTCTGTCCGGACCATGAGCTTCTCCATTAATGAATAAAGAACACATTCCGCAAATTCCTTCACGGCAATCATGGTCAAACGCAACTGGCTCATCTCCTTTTTCTACTAAATTTTCATTCAATAGATCAAGCATTTCAAGGAAAGACGAATCTGTAGAAACGTTAGGAAGAGGATACTCTTCAAATTTTCCAGCAGACTTACTATCCTTCTGACGCCAGATTTTTAATTTAATATTGATAAACTTTTCAGCCATAATATTTAGTTTTTAGCTCCTAGTTATTAGCACTTAGTAGAGCAAATTCTAATTTAGTTTTTTCAAAAGGGAACTCGTCATTTTGCTGATTTCAACAATTTTAGAATCCAATTCATTTAAAGTTTGGTCATTAATATACTCCAGTTTATTTGCAATGATCAATTGAGTTTGTAGTTCATACAATGATCCCTTTGCAATAGAAAGGAAGTGTCCAAAGCTCTTATCTGTATTTCTGCCCCAGCCCTCCGCTATGTTTGATGGGACAGAAACCGCACTTCGTTTAACTTGTTGAATAAGCGAAAATCTTTCTTCATCAGGAAATTCCTTTGTTGTTTTATAAACATCAGTAGTTAATTCAACAGATTTCTGCCAAACTAACAAATCCTGATATGATTTTCCTTCTTTCATAGTATTTGATACTAGGTGCTAACCGCTTCCAGCTAGGAGCTAATTACTTATAAGAACGTTGCTTTAATTCAATGTTCTCAAATTTCAATTCTTCTTTGTGTAAGTTGGAATCCTTCGGATCTCCTGTCCATTCCCAGGCAGCGACATACGTGAAATTAGCATCGTCACGTTTAGCTTCTCCTTGCTGTGGTCCATCTAGTTCAACAGATTCTTCTCTAAAGTGTCCTCCACACGATTCTGTTCTATGAAGAGCATCTTTCGCGAAAAGTTCTCCTAGTTCAAGGAAATCAGCAACCCTTCCTGCTTTTTCCAATTCTGGATTCAAGCCATTGGCAACACCAGGAATTCGGACATCCTTCCAGAACTCTTCCCTGATCTTTCGAATTTCTTCCATTGCCTCTTTCAACCCTTGCTCGTTTCTTGCCATACCAACTTTATCCCACATTACTTTTCCAAGTTGTTTGTGGAAATGGTCAACAGATTTGGTCCCTTTGATGTTCATCAGCTTGTCGATTTGATCTTGTACCGACTTTTCTGCGGCAACGAACTCAGGTAGATCAGTAGAAATTCTTCCTGTTCGGATCTCGTTAGCAAGATAATCTCCTACAGTGTATGGTAATACAAAATATCCATCAGCTAATCCCTGCATCAAAGCAGACGCTCCAAGTCTGTTCGCTCCATGATCTGAGAAGTTTGCTTCTCCTGCCGCATAACACCCTGGAATAGTCGTCATCAGGTTGTAATCAACCCAGATTCCTCCCATGGTATAGTGTACCGCAGGATAAATCTTCATTGGAGTCTTATATGGATTCTCGTCTGTGATCTTGTAGTACATCTGGAACAGGTTACCGTATTTAGCTTCAACTACCTGCTCTCCTAATTTAATGATCTCCGCCTCAGATGGATTTTCAATTCCTTCAACCAAAGCTTTTTCTTTACCGTATCTGTGAATCGCACTCTTGAAATCCAAGTATACAGCTTCTCCCGTTTGGTTAACACCATATCCAGCATCACATCTTTCTTTTGCCGCTCTTGAGGCAACATCTCTTGGAACGAGGTTACCGAATGCCGGGTACCTTCTTTCCAAGTAGTAATCTCTATCTTCATCCTTGATCTGAGTAGGCTTCAATTTACCTTCTCTAATTGCAAGAACATCTTCCATTTTCTTTGGAACCCAGATTCTTCCGTCATTTCTCAAAGATTCAGACATCAAAGTCAGTTTCGACTGATGATCTCCAGATCTTGGAATACAGGTTGGGTGAATCTGAGTATAACAAGGGTTTGCAAAATAAGCCCCCTTCTTGTGAATCTTCCAAGCAGCAGTTACATTTGACCCCATTGCATTAGTTGAAAGGAAGAATACGTTTCCATATCCTCCAGAAGCAACAATCACAGCATGCGCTGAATGTCTTTCCAATTCACCAGTGATCATGTTTCTTGCAATAATTCCTCTCGCTTTTCCATCGATTACTACAAGGTCAAGCATTTCATGTCTTCCGAACATCTGAACTTTTCCCTTACCAATCTGTCTACTTAAGGCTGAATAAGCTCCTAACAGTAACTGTTGTCCTGTTTGTCCTTTGGCGTAGAATGTTCTTGACACCAATACCCCTCCAAATGAACGGTTGTCCAAAAGACCTCCATATTCTCTAGCGAATGGAACTCCTTGCGCTACACACTGATCAATTATGTTTGCTGATACTTCTGCCAAACGGTATACGTTAGCTTCTCTAGCTCGGTAATCTCCACCTTTTACAGTATCATAAAATAATCTGTAAGTACTGTCACCATCATTTTGATAGTTCTTAGCAGCATTGATACCTCCTTGCGCAGCAATAGAGTGTGCTCTTCTTGGTGAATCCTGATAACAGAACGCTTTAACGTTATAACCCATTTCAGCCAATGAAGCAGCCGCAGCTCCTCCAGCTAAACCGGTTCCGACAACGATTACATCGATAAGTCTTTTGTTCGCAGGGTTTACCAGATTAATTTTATTCTTGTGATTTGTCCATTTATCCTTTAATGGACCTTCAGGTATTTTAGAATCTAATGTAGCCATATCTGTGCTATTAATTCAATTGGTCAATATAGTGATACAATGCGATGAAGATAAATCCTAATGGAATAAGGATCGCATACACATTGCCTAATTTCTTAATGATTGGAGTGTATTTCGAATGTCTGAATCCAACTGACTGGAAAGCAGATTGGAAACCGTGTAATAAATGCAGAGCAAGTAAAACAAAAGCCACTACATAAATAATTACTCTCCAAACATCTACAAATTTCTCTTGTAATTCATGAAAAAATCTAGTCGGATTACCACCATTTGCGAAGGAGTTTGCTCCACCTTCAATGAACTTTTCATTCATCTCATGCGCCCAGAAATCATAAAAATGAAGTCCTAGGAATGCGAGAACCGTAAGTCCCGTAATGATCATGTTTCTAGACATCCATGATGCATTGGCCGCACCGTTATACTGTTCGTATTTTACTGGTCTTGCCTTTCTATTCTCCATATCCAACTTAATACCCATTGCTAAGTGGAATACAACTCCGAAAATAAGTATTGGTTGAAGAACAAACTGTACTACAGGATTATAACCCATAAAATAGGAAACACTGTTGAAAGCATCTTCACTGATTACGGATAGCATGTTAATGCTGAAATGCTGGAGTAAGAAAAATAATAGAAAAAAACCAGATAGAGCCATCAGGATCTTTCTTCCTACTGACGACTTAGTCATTCCGTGATTACTCATTTAACTTAAATTTTGTTTGGCGCAAATATAACAGTTGCTATTCATTTCTTTCTCGGGATGAATAACAATTTAGCCAATTGACTTGTTTTAAATCTTATTTAGAAAGATTCTATCTAAGACTAGATTCTGGCAAGGTAATCTTTAACGGTTTTTTGGAAAGTTCTGCTCACTGGTATTAAGTCTCCATTTCTCAGGATTAAGGAATGGCCATCTTCCATGGTATACTCCATGATTTCTTCTCCATTCACAACATGAGAATTATGTACCCTGATAAAATCATCCGGAAGAATCTCCTGATAAACTTTTAGTGTTCTCGAATCCAGAAAGGGTTCACCTGTCTTGAAATGTATGATGGTATAATTTCCTTTACTCTCCAGGTGGGATATGTTCTTTGTTTCTAAAACTTTTATACCATTACGCTGAGGAACGGTAATGCGATCAATTTTTTTGCTGCGTATACTATCGAACGCTGAATTGATCTGAGGTTTAACATCATGATGCTTTTCTTGATCAACTCCAATACGATCCTTTATCTTGCCTACCGTTTCTTGAAGTTCTTCAATCTCAACAGGCTTCAGAATATAGTCGATAGCATTCGCTTTAAAAGCCTGAATAGCGTAGTCTTTGAATGCGGTAACAAAAACGACTTCAAAATTGATCTCACTTAACGAGTCGAGGAGGTCAAATCCTTCTGCACCTGATGGCATTCTTATATCTAGAAATACGACATCAGGTTGAGTTGATTCGATCAATTCAGCACCATGCTTGATATTACCAGCCAGACCAACCACTTGAACACCTTCGCAAAACTCTTCTATGAGTAGTTTGAGGTTTTCTCGTGCCAATAATTCATCGTCTATAACAATTGCTCTGATCACTGATTTTAGTTGATTTTGTAAAAGTAGTTTTTTTTTGATTGAACTAAATAGACCGTTGCCTGATTGCAAGTTGCCGTTTCTTCATTAGCGATTGATTCAGGCAATCCTTAGGTTTAAATTTACGTTTATAAGTTAGTTGCAGAGGTAAGCGAAATGCACGTCTGCACTTTTCTTTTCAAGGTTTTTATGGTTTCCTGAAAAGGTTAAGGTAGGTTAATAAAAAAGAGGCTCAAACGAGAGCCTCTTTTTTATTTCTTTAAGTTGATGTCTGCTACTTTACAAATACTTTTTGAACCTTAGAAAAATCTGTTCCATAGACTTTGATCAAATAATACCCTCGAGCATAATCTGATAAGTTTATTATGTCAGAAGTTCCAGTAAAGTTCTCATTGCTGATTAACTGACCAATTGAATTGTGAACTTCGATCATCGTGTTTTCAACTGTACCATTCAAAGAAACTTTAAACTGATTCTTTTCAATTTCAACGATCGATAATTCTACTCCATTTGAATTGATGTCTGAAATACCTGAGAATGTATTGATCTCTACTTTGTAATCCTCCGTTTCACCATAGCTTACATCAACACAAGGATCAGTAATACTTGCCGTTCCAAACCAAGTCCAGTTAGTTCTAGCTCTCATTAAATGTTGCCCAAGATTTGCTGTTCCCGAGATCGGGAAGTTAATAGTGGTTAATGTAGATCCGAATGGTTGGTCTGTAATCACCATCTCACTCGATTCAAAAGTGAAATTATCATTGAAATCAATCCAAACAGTTACCACCTGATTATCATATCCTGATTGTACTTGAAGGTTGTATGTCGCACCTTGCTCCAAAGAAGTCATTTGGGACGTATAATCGCCATATCCACCAGCAGAACATCCTGAATTATTGTTAATTGTATTCAGTTTGAATTTAGTAAGCCCATCGCCTGAGCTACAATCAGCAGTAGGCTGACAGATTTCATTGGTAATGGTATACTCCGTAGTATCATTCGTTAAATCACTATCTCCAGATAGATCCGTGTAGGCAACAATAGTATAAGAACCAAGGTTAGAAAGATCTGCGGTAGTTGTGAATGAATAAGTATCACTTCCTCCTGCCGTAATAGAACCGTTGTATGTTTCGGCAACTACTGTACCACCATTGATCTGATAGGCTACCGGTATAGAAGTTTGCGTTGAAGTACCGAAATTTTCAATGGTTATCGTTACTGTTTCAGTTGATGTAAACGAACCAGTTCCGCTTGGTGAAGTGATTGCAGTTGCTCCCACGTTATCAGCAAAAAGGTGCTGTACAGTTTTTACTGTTGTATCATTTGGATTATACTGATCAGCAGAAAGACCTGTATATGCTTTGATTTCGTAATTTCCTGGTGTACCAAGGTTAACAGTTGTTGTAAAGGTATGCTGAGCAGATGATCCGCTTGTAATTGTTCCTGAATAGGTCTCTGTTACAGGGGTTCCTCCATCTAAGGAGTATGAAACTGGAAATCCGGACTGATCATTCACACCATAATTGTATATAGTAACGGTAACAGCTTCTGTGGTAGATAGTGTTCCGTCTGTAGGGTCAACGATGGCAACTACTCCTAAATCATCATCGGCATCACTCGCTATTTTGAATGAAGCTATTCTAGTTCTTCTATTTCCACCAGTAGCAACATATTCTCCTGTATACCAAAATGTAGCATCATCTACCGGGTCAAGCGTCATCTGTGCATAATCACCCCATCTGTTTGGACCTGTTTGCGCACTTGATCCAACAACAATATCTTCTTCAGCAAGTGTCATAGTTCCTAACGGATCAGCCGCATATCGCCCTGTATATCTTATGGATGGATATACTGTAGGTCCAGAAACCGAATAAGCTAATCCAATATTTCCTTGATAATCCATACAAATACTTCCTAACCATCTGCTTTCCGCATCTGGAGCGAAAGTCCCTTCCTGATAAACCGTCCAAGGATTGGAACCTACTTTTCTTAGTTCATACCATCTGATACCGGCATGATTCGTACCATCTACATCAACAGTATGGTTAAGTACCACAGATGAGTATCCTGAGAACTCACGATAATGTGCCATGTACATAAAAGCTTCTGGAACACCATCTAGTTTATCTGTTGTACCCGGTTGTTCAATGTCATCCCATGAAGTTGTGAATTCACTATCGAAAGCTGAAACTGCTAATTGCTGAGGTGTTGAAATTGAACTGTTCGAACTGTTGTTCCAATCTAAATCCACTTCCCAAATTTTGATGTGGTCTGAAGATACTCCAGCCCAGCCGTCATCCTGGAAATAAAATACATATCCCGGAGTAGAAGTACTTGCAACGGTACCCGTTGAATGCGCAGGTAAGATTGAGAAAAATCCATTTGTTGAAAGAGAAGGAACCGTAAATCCCTGAATTGTTGCTGTTGGATCCCCAGCTAACATCTTATCTCTGTCCATTGCATAAAGCTGAGGTGCAGATTTATTGGCAGAAACGAAATAAGCATTACTCCAAACAGAGTATTTCGGATAGTCCGGAAAAACATTTAATGAGAACTCATAAGAATAATAAGCTCCCGTTGGATCCGGAGTTTGCGAGATGGCAATTTGTAATGAGTTATTACTTTGCTTAAATTGACTCAAAAACCATCTGTCCGCATCCTTATCATACATCACGATAGGATCACCATCATTTCCTCCCCCTAGTAGGGTTCCCAAATTCGATGGTCCATAAAGTACGGTACCCGATTTATCATAGATAGTAAATTGTGAATTGACCATTTGCACGTAATGATTCGGTCCTGCTGCACCACTAGGGTCTGGGGGGTATGCGCTAAAATTAGTTCCATCCCAGTTTTGAAGAGGGGCTTTAGTCCAATGTGAAGCTTTTTGTTTCTGAAGTACTGGATCTTTTCCTCCTGGAAGATTTGCAGGTCTAACGTGCTTATAACGTCTTAACTTGTTCGGTACTTCATAAATTCTGTCAGGGTCTGCTTCTTCAACCAAAGGAATAAGGTCACTCAGTTTTGCTGTTTCGGTAAAAGTGTGGCATTCTGCTACCACAGTTGGTTTGATCTTTTCCTCTGTTTGCTGCGCAGAGATACTCATTGCTGTTAAAATAGCAATGGATAATAGTATTCGTTTCATTAATGGTTAGGTTTTCGGTTAATCCTTACAATAATAACGAAAAATTAGAAAGGTTGCCTTGGGGTAGGAGGTATTATCCAATGGGATTATAGGAATGCTAATATCCTATTTTAACTCATATTTTGATTTGTACTTCTCGTAATTCTCCTTTTGATGATTGTTTAGATCGATCTTTCTCCCATCAATAATCGCAAGCGTTATGTCGTTTGTAATAACATCAAGGGCATCACCTTTCGAAACGAATAAAGTCGCTTTCTTTCCTTTTTCGATACTGCCGTATTCACCATCGATCCCAAGGATCTCTGCTGCAGATAGAGTTACTGAACGTACTCCTTCTTCATAAGGTAGACCATAGGCAACAGTAGTTCCAGCATAGAATGGTAGGTTTCGTGTGTTCATTCTCTCCATATCACCTGATCCTTCAAGGCAGAATTTTACTTTAGCTTCATGAAGTATTCCAGCCATCTTGTAAGGTAAATAAACATCTTCCTGCGATCTTTCAGGTAAGCTGTGAACTCTCTGAAGAACTACACTTACTCCTTCAGAATTAAGCTTCTTAGCATGCATATGTGCATCATAACCTCCAATGATCACAACTTTCTTGATAGCAAGTTCTTTTTTTAAGTTTAGGAGGTCATTGATCTCACGATAAAGAGAGGCGTGAATGTAGAGCGTTTTACTTCCTTCAAAAAGACCGCTCATTGCTTCCAATCGAAGATCTACAGTCTCATGTGCTTTCATATCGTGATATGCCTTGGCTTCTTTAAAAAATTGTTTCACTTCAGCCAGTTGTTCTTCGTACTTATCTGATCTTTTAGCTGGTCCCGGCTCTGCCCACCATCCCGATTGTTGAATAGCGTGAGGCCAGTTAAGATGAATTCCATCATCCATCTTTATGACTGCATCTTCCCAGTTCCATGCATCGAATTGAACAATTGAAGAGGTTCCACTTATTCTTCCGCCTCTTGGAGTAATTTGTCCCATTAGTACACCGTTCGTTCTTACCGTTGGAGTAATATCACTATCTGTATTGTAGGCAATAATTGATCTTACATTAGGATTGAAAGTTCCCACTTCATCATAATCTCTATTTGCGCGAACTGCATCAATGTCGGCTAAACCAAGTGTGCTGTTAACAGCGATAAATCCGGGGTAGACATGTTGGCCATCAATTCTAATGATCTCGTCATAACCCACTGTGTCAATCGTTAGGGCAAGCGCATCTTTTACCATTACAATTTGCTCACCTTCTATTCCAATAGCCGATTTATTGATCACTTTTCCATTTCCTACATGGCAGATGCCATTTAGAAGAAGGATTTTTTTCTGGTTCTCTGGAGCAGGTGCTGATTGACCGGATGAAAGAATTACTTGAAGAATAAAGGTAAAAGTTAAGAAATGTTTCATTTTAATATTTGAAAACAATGGATTGCTTCAAATATATTAAATATGATCATAGAAAGTACCTTAAAAAGGTTTGATCCTATTATTTTTATCCAAGGAACATTTATTATGAAATTGGTTTGACAGGTAGACTATGAATCTACACGCTCAAATTCTATCACCTCATTGTCTTTTGTCAATTTTATGTAGTTGACAAAGAATCCCCCTCTTACATTGTATTGAAATTTTTCCTGTCTGTTGGATTCATAGATAAACAGAATATATTTTTTTCGATTTTCAATAACGATTTTGTAGTCAAAATTGCGTCCTATTGATAAGCTTGTATAGGAATCGGTACTTACCCAAGTCCCAGAACCTCCTTTTTCAGAAATGTCAAACTTGATTACAATGCTTTCACCCTCAATTTTTTGATCGTCAATGGTATGATTGGTACTGAGATATTTTTCTCGGCCAAAAGGAGTGTCATAATTTGTTCTTACACCTTCCTTTCTGCAGGAAAACAGTGTAATGAGAACAGACGTTAGTATCAATGATATTAAATAAGTCTTTTTCATATTTATTCAACCTTTTCAAAAGTTAGTTCTAAAACATCCGATCCAGCAGTGGTTTTCCAGACCATTTTTTTCTGTTTTATTTTCACTATTCCGGCAGTCATACTAACTCCTGTACCTGGATAGTAAATTGAAACGACTTGATCTCCATTATCATTAGTTCCTATTGAGTAAACACCTAATAATCTATTGGAATACCCATCATAGGTTCTCTCAAGAACGACCTCATTATTTAAAGGATAAAAAGAAGTGATCTGAAGTTGATTACTCAAATCCGCTGGAGTACTGTTGTAGACATAATCTGTTAATTTCCAGCTTCCGGCTATGTCTTCCGAATATTTCCTTGACAGTTTTTCGTCACTTTTCTTACAAGAAATAAGAAAGGAGAAGACGAAAAGGAGTGCTAAACTGTTTTTAATAGCTGACATGGTACTAGTATGTAGTTTGTGTATATGCATTTCCATTTTCTATTTTCATAATGCTTCCGTCATCACTTTTTAATTCGAACGAAAATTCGAAAAACGCTTTTCCGTTTATTTTCGCACCATTGACATATTGACTATATTGGTAATCTTTAACAATGACATAGCCTTGGTCTTGCTGTTCTCTGTATATTTTGCCGTTAAAATCGGTTGCCGTTACTTGAATTTCAGTAAAACCACTTCCATCGAGGTTTGATTGAATACCAACTCTTCCACCTCTATTCTTGTAAGCATATATCCATGTATTCCAATTGTCAGGGTCAGGTCTATAATGAAAGAACTCTACTTTTAATTCCGCTAGTTGGTTGATGCCGTTGTCATAAAAAGTTCCTTTAAAATGGGAGTAATCAGCGACACAATATGCACCAGTAGCAAATGGATTTTTTAGGGATTCGTAGGGAATAGAGTTGGTGCCACCGCCAAGATCTCCGTATACCCCCGCTGGTTTACCATTACAATCAAAAGTAATTCCATAATTATCTAATGGAAAATTTGAGAAGGAATTAGCGTCAATGGAGATATTGGTAATGATCTTTTGTTTACCAGCAAAGTAGTCGTTGACTTCTAAGGAGTCTATGTTTGTTGAAAAAGATCGTTGTAAGGGATCAATGTTAACATTTACATATGCGTTAGAACTCATCGGGAAAAGTACGAGTCTATAGTGTTTGTAATTACCAGAGTTCGTTGAGTTATATAACTTAACAAAGGGGTCGAATTTTGTGTTAAACTGAGTAGTCCCTTCATTATAAATAAAACTTGTTTGAATTGATTTTCCCGAGGCTGGATTGGATAAATCTCCCAGCATTGTCACAAAAACCATTTTTAAATCTTCACCGAACAGTTTATTCCATGCCAATATTTTTAAATGGTAATTATTACTTGAAGTATTAGTTGGCACAATACCAATTGCTACAATGTCAAGTGTTACTGAAGAGGTATCTCTGTAGCCCGATAATGTGTTGTCTGCCACACCATCCATATTAAAACTAATGGTTCCATAGGTGGGGTAGTCCTGGTAAATAGCTAATGTTTCCAAGCTTTCTTTCTTGCAGGAAAGAAGGAGGGTGACAAGGGTTAAGATAACGGTTAATTTATTCAAAAAGGAATTCATAAAGAATAGTATAAATTGCTGGGATTAAGTTACTCGATTTTGGGTGTCAAAATTAGACTAATCGATGAATGTAATACCTACCTGAAGATATTTGTAGCTGTATCTAGATTGCCCGATCTCTGTGTCTCCATTGCTTACCGAGTGATGAAATGTTTCAAAACTTGGTGTTAGAGCGATACCTATTTTCTTAGTAATACGGTAGGTACACACGAAGTCAAATTTCATTCTACCACCACTGTTCATCACGCCTCCAGTACTTACCAGAGCTCCATCAAATTCATTGGTGTTAAAAATCTGAAATCTGTCTCCAATATTGGTGAATGAATGGATCACCGGACCAAAAAAACCAAAAGAACCAACCTTATTGTAAGTGAGGTCTCCCGCTTTAAAAGCACGTGCACCGCCATTCATTCCTAATCCAAATCGCATGTCTACGTTACCTAGTTTTAATGGTTTTTGTCTATTAAAGGTCCAGCCACCTCCAAATTCAATCATAGAATTGGAATAAACACCTTTTGTATTCCCCAGTAAAAACTGACCTAAGAAACCCATCGCCTCAAATTGCATGTACGCATCTGTTTGTATGGTAAATACCATTTTAGCCATGATCCCGCTTCCATTTCCCTTGGTTGAGTAGTCCGAATAATTGTTGTTTCCATCCGAAACCAATCCCTCTGCTGAACCAATTCCGATTTGTAAAAGGTTAAGGATGGTGTGACTATCGTATGAAGTTGATCCTGGAGAGTCTTTTTGAGCTAGAGAACTTACGTTTAAAAGGAACAATCCAATGAAACTAAAAAGTATTCTTTTTTTCATAAACTAAATTTTATGTAATTAGTGATTTGATCTTAGTCTTTATTAGAACGCTATTTTTCTAATTCTTGACTGTAATTTAATAGTGTATAGTAATTATTAGTGTTTTTTAATTGAATAGTAAAATGCTAATTGTACACAGCAAAGTTGCTAGTTTACAATGGATGTAAAAACAGTAATAATACCTACTTTAACTAGGGAAATATACGAGGGTCATATAGGTATTCGAATGTAGAATACTGTGCCGGTTGTTTCGTAAGCGTATTCTTTGTTGAATGATCCCCCAACCATTTCAATTCGACTCTTCAAGCTATTCAGACCAATGCCTACTTTAGTATTGTTTTCATCGAATCCAATACCATGATCTTCAAAGTTAATTTGAATATAGCTGTCCTAAGTTTACCAAGTATTTATCTTTATTAGTATAAATCAAAGGACAAAAGAGAGGAATAAGGTCATTATAGCTTTAGAGTTACGAGCTCGTCAACAATGAAGATCCCCTCTCTTTTACTACCAAAATACGATCAGTTCATTGGGCATAAAGCCTGTTTTTAGGATGTAGTATTACAGTAGTCTTTGTCCTTCAAAATATAAGTATGAGTAAAAGTACAGAAATTGTAGGAATAGATGTGTCCAAGGATACGTTGGATGTTTATTCAGTGTTAAAAGGAAGTAGTAGTTACCCCAACAATCATAAAGGGTATCAATTATTATTGAAGACTTATGGAGTTGGTAGTCATTATGTGATGGAGTCAACAGGCAGTTATCATCATCAGTTAGCGATGTATTTACATGAACGAACAATAAGGGTCTCCGTAGTAAATCCATTGGTTGTAAAGCGTTTTATCCAGATGAAGTTAAACCGCAACAAGACAGATAAGAGTGATGCAAAAATGATCTGTCATTACGGAGAGGAACAGGTTTTAGATTTATGGGAGCCAAACCCCGAATATGTAGAGCAGAGTAAAGATATCTACACTACATTAGATACTTATTTAAAGCAACAAACCGCGTTAAAGAACAAACTTCATAGTCTGTCAACAAAAGGGGTAATTACGGGAATTTTAGTTCGTTCTCTGAAGCGTCAATTAAAACATCTGAAGACGGAGATTTCGTGTCTTGAAGAAGCTCTAAAGGAGTTAATGAAAGAGCACCAGAATAGCCTGTATACTCGACTGAAAAGTGTACCAGGGATAGGAGATAAGACAGCAATGTTGCTGATAGTTAGCACAAATGGATTTAAGGATTTTGAGAGTGATAGACAGGTTAGTTCATACTTTGGTTTGGCACCAACAGAACGGACCTCAGGGAGCAGTATACGTGGACGTTCTCGAATAAGTAAGGTAGGTAACAAACAAGTTCGCAATCATCTATTTCTCTGCAGCTTTACAGCTAGTTATTGCAATCCACAATGCAAAGCACTCTACGAGCGATTAGTGAACAAGGGAAAATCAAAAAAATTGGCATTGATAGCAGTAGCAAACAAATTGATCAAACAATCTTATGGAATTGCAAAATCTGGATTGATGTATGATCCCAACTATAGAAGTGTATTAATAAGAGAATAAAAAGAAGAAAATACTTGGATTTTAGCTCAGTTCATTGTTGTTTCTGAAGAGAGCGGTAATTGAATTAGTATTGCTGTGTTTGACGGCATTCTGGATGAGCTCCTGACAAATCCTATAAATAGTTACTTCGAGTGTCTCTGATAGTCTATCTTCGAACCCAATAAAATCGCATTCATACGAAATGTTTTGTCCAATGATAGATCTCTCAAAAAGGGATTCGATGGAGGCCTGTAAGCCAAATTCTTTTAAAGTTAAAGGCATCATTTGATATGAAATGTTTCGAAGCTCATTTGCTGCCGTACCTATGTCTTTATAAAGTGAATTTAAGAATTGATCATCACTATTTGTTGTATCTGTTAATTCCAATTGTATCCTGTGCTTAGTAGCTGTGAGGTCTTGAACAATTCCATCATGTAGATCCTTAGCGATTCTTTCTCTTTCTTTTTCTTCTCCCATAAGAAGAAAATTGATTCGTTCTTTTTCCATTTGCTGATTCAATTTCACTCTTCTGAAGTAAAGAAGGAGTCCAGCGATGACTATTGCAAGGAATATGAAAACAATCAGGAAGAAAATAATCCAGTTTTTTTGTTCCTGTTTTCTTTCCGAAAGCATTAATTGATTTTTTTGTTGAGCCACTTGTAGTTCCGCAATGGCCTTCTCCTGAAGGGCCAGAGTGGTATTGTATTTTGCATCGGCATCAGTGGTAGCCTTTATAAGTTCAGAATCAAATAATTGCTTCTTGATTTCCCACATTTTTCTGCTTGCGGCCAAAGCTTCTTCGTATCGATTTCTGCCTTCAAGAAAGTTAGCGTAAAAGGAATAAACAGCAGCTTCAGTATCTAAGTTATTGACTACTTTTTGAAGGTCGATGACTTCCTGGAAAATGGCATAGGCTTCTTCGAAGCGATTTAATTTATCTAAGGTAAGCGCTTGAAAAGTTTGGGCCGATGTCTGGATATCTGGTTTGTTCAATAGTTTTGTTTGAGCAACCAATTTGGTGAAGATAGGGAGAGCCATCTCGTAATCCTCATTATTGTAATAAAGTGTGCCCAATATTCTGTTGGTTAACAAGTAGTCAGAAGATTTGGTTGTACCGAGGGATTCGTGAATGGCACTGGATGCCATTAAATATTCTTCCGCTAGGTCATTTTCTTTGAGGTCAGTCTTGATAACCCCCATATTTAATAAAACAGATGCCAGTTGTTCTTTATAGCCATTCGTTTCAGAGATTTCCTTTGACTTGGAATATTCTAAAAGTGCTTCCTGTTTTTGTCCTAAATAATAGTAAGCATTTCCTTTTAATTTTAATAAATGAGCTTTGATACTGTCTTTGCCTAAATCGTTTGAGATCAAAAGCCCTTCGTTCAAATAGATAAAAGCGGAGTCAATTTTTAATAGGTAGATATATTTGAGCCCAATTCTTGTGTCAAATTCCAGTAGAACTGATTTATCCTTTTTATCTATTTGGTCATAAAGTTGAATGAGTGCATTTACACTTTCTCTATTATCTGAAATGGAATCAATTGATTTTAACTCATTTGAATAATCGCTATTACCTGCGAAAAAAGTGTTGTGCAGTAAGCAAGCTGTATATAGTAATAAGAGAAATTTGAATTTTTGAAGCACCTGTCTAAAATACTTTGTGTTTTATCGCCAAACTTATCAATTTACTTACTGAGTTTACGTCAAATTTTGTCATAATGTTTGTTTTATGTGATTCAATCGTTCGTGGACTTAAATGAAGTTGTTCGGCTATTTCTTTGGGAGAATATCCTTCTGTAAGAAGAAACAAGAATTGTTTTTCTTTATCTGTTAGGGACTGTTGTAATTTGAAAGTGCTTTTTGTTGATTTACCAAGTAGAGTTCGAAGAGCCTCTTTGGATAAAAAATAGTCGTGAGGATAATTAACTACCGTCTGCAAGTCCTCAAAATCACAATCCTTGCAGATGAATCCAGTTGCTCCTTTCTCTATACAGTCCTCTATGATATGTTTTTCATTGACCATCGATAGAATAAAACAAGGAATGTCTGGGTAGCTGAACTTAATTTTAGTCAACACATCCCGACCATCTTCATTGCCCAATGCCAAATCTAAAAAGATCATATCGGGTTTGTTTTCTTGACAATGTTTGAGAAGCTCAGCACTATTCGTGGAAACATACGTATTGGATACTTTTTCAATTGTTTCTAGTAATTTGGCAATCCCGGTAGCTACCAACTTGTGATCATCTAGAATTATAATATTCACAGAGTTAAAAGTGTTTTAGTATTAATAGTCTCAGTTTTATTTGTGAGTTACAGGAGTAATTTTCGGCAAAGTTAAGTCTAATGCTCGTGCGAGATATACGAAATATTACGCAAGTTAACTAAGTAAAACACCTTGAGAATAGATCGAATTCATGATTGAACAGATTTCAAAAGTTAAATAGAATTGAAGGTGTTTCTTAATTTCCATCATCACTTAAACTTGTACAGACGTGAACTCCTTTTGTTTGAGCTTTAATCGGCTGAGTACTGCTTCCTCCAGCTTTGGCATCGATCATTAAGTTAATGATGCGCATTCTTTCTTTTTCTACCTTAGATTGAAGTTCTATGTCCTTATTGGCATCAAAGTAGATGATCCCATCGATGATCGTATATTGAACTCTGGCATACATGCTTAGTGGATTAGCTGTCCATAGAACCATGTCAGCATCCTTGCCTGCTTTTATACTTCCCATTCGATCATCTAAATGGAGCAGTTTGGCAGGGTTCAGAGTAACCATCTTTAATGCTTCTTCTTCAGTCATTCCACCATATTTGATTCCTTTGGCTGCTTCCTGGTTTAATCGTCTTCCCATTTCAGCATCATCAGAGTTGATGGCAGTAACTACTCCCATCTGATTGAGTAAAGAGGCGTTATACGGAATAGCATCTTTTACTTCATATTTATACGCCCACCAATCGCTAAAGGTAGAACCTCCTGCACCATGCTTTTTCATTTTGTCAGCGACCTTATACCCTTCTAAGATGTGTGTAAATGTATTTAGAGTGAACCCCATTGAATCGGCTACATGCATGAGCATATTGATCTCCGATTGTACGTAAGAATGGCAAGTAATGAATCTTTCTTTGTTCAGGATCTCGAGGAGTGCATCCATTTGCAAATCCCGTTTGGGAGGGGTCGCATTCGATTTCTTCTTTGAACTTTCTTTGTTGTAGTTTTCCCATGCTTCTCCATATTCTCTGGCACGTATGAATGCATCGTAGTAGATCTGTTCTACACCCATTCTGGTCTGAGGGAATCTGATCGTGTTAAAATCACCCCAGTTGGATTGCTTAACATTTTCCCCCAAAGCGAATTTAATGAAGCCATCTGCTTCCGCGATCTTCATGTTTTCAGGAGATGCTCCCCATCTGAGCTTGATCAATGCACTTTGCCCTCCGACAGGGTTGGCAGAGCCGTGCAATAATTGACAAGCTGTAACTCCACCTGCTAACTGTCGATAAATGTTAATGTCCTGATTGTTGATCACATCTCCTATCCGTACTTCAGCGGTAACTGCGTGTGAGCCCTCGTTAACTCCTCTGCTAATCGCAATATGTGAATGCTCATCTATGATTCCGGGGGTTAAGTGCATATCGGTGCCATCGATGATGATGGTTTCCTTATCTGCTACATCCTGAATGTCTCCTATGGTCTTGATCTTACCATCTCTGATCAGAACATTTGTTTTGATCGTTCCCTCATTCTCCAACGTCCAGACGGTAGCATTTTTGATCAAGATCGGTTTTTGTTTTGGCAATGAATCCCAACCATAGGCGATCATGGGGTACATAAATTTATCGAGGGCAACAGAGTCTTTTATTATCGAGTTGTCATCCGTTTTTCCTTTTGGTTTTTCTTTTCTGATCGCTGTCCAATTGATCCATTTTCCATCTGGCATTTGTCCTTTTCCATCCCAACTTCCGGAGTCATAATTAATGTTTCCGCTTAGGCGATAACTTCCTTCGGTAAGCTGGTAAGATAGGTTGATATAGTTATTACTCACACTAATATTTACCACTACTTCTTTTTTGCGGGTTACTTTGATCGGTTTGCCAGTCACGGCATCAATGACCAGATCTCCACTGGCAGAAACACTATCTACAACCATGTCATAAACCAGTTTTCCCTTTGGCGCTTGAATATCTCCGGTCACTTCTAGCGTTCTGATAATCTGATGAGAATTTAGATTATAGGTTCCACGGATGTCAACCAGATCCCATGGCATGATCTCATAACGATCTCCCTGAATCCAGTTCTCCAGAATTTCACCCTGCTCATCAATAAGATCAGCGGAAGTAATAATGAAATTAGCCAGCATTCCCTGATCTAAGGATCCAATGTCTTCTCGTCCGATCAAGCCGGCAGCAGTTTTGGTCAGCGCATTGAGCGCAATATTTTCAGGTAAACCTCTAGAAATTGAAAGGCGAAGATTAGCTAAAAGATCACTTGATTTTTCTATCCCTTCTGCAGTAAATGAAAAGTCGAATCCATTCTGATTCATAATCATTGGATTAGAAGGAGCGATCTCCCAGTGCTTCAAGTCTTCTAAAGAAATGTACATTGCTTCGAACGGATCTTCAATGTCAAAAGGTTTTGGGAAATTTAGTGGTAAAACCAGTCCTTTCCCTTTTTCAGTGGCCAACGGTTTAATGTTAGGAAAGTCAGTATTGGGAGAATATTGAATTTCATTCATTTGTTGGTATTCATCTCCATTCCCGATATGAATAAAATGGAGATCATGCTCGACAGCGATCTTTTGTGCTCTAAGAATTTCCAATTCATCTTTAGCATGAAAAAAGGCTGGGAGATCTTTGTTCCTCATTCCAGCTTCAAGAGATAGATTTTTATCTCCCCCATAGGTTTCATAGTATTTGAGGTCGTAATGGTATTGTCTTAACAGCGCAATGCATCCCATTAAAGAGCTTGGGTATTCTTGATTGCTGGATCCTTTCTTAAAAGCATAATGCGAGCTCGCCTTTTCTTCCAGGATCTGCGTTTGATCATTGTCGTTCAGAGCTACAAGACATCCGGTTCCTCTCACAATTCCGTTTCCGCTTTGAGACAAGACCACACCGAATCCCATGTTTCTCAGTTTTTCCGCTTCTTTCTCATCAAATTTGAAGATGTTTAGTGCATCCTCTTCAGGATGTATAGCTTCATTCCAATAATAAGGCCCTTTTTTGCTGCTTTGGTATTGCGGACCCATACCCTCTTTTTTACTTTCAGCTTTTTTGATACCGAAGGTGCTGTTCAACTCAATGAATGAAGGATAGATGTGTCTACCTTTGAGATCGATCTCAATTGAATTCTCAGGAGACTTTTTCTTTCCTCCCACATAGATGATCTTTCCGTCCTGAATAAAAAGACTTCCATTTTTTAGAATTCGATCACCGTCCTGATGGATCACTGCATTGTGAAATGCAGTAACTGGTTTGTTTTTGGAATGAACACCATTAGTTGCAAGCGTGTTTTGACCAATGGAAAAGACATAAACCAACAAGGTAATGAATAGAAGCGTAAATCTGATCTTCATTAATATTCTTTATTTTTACGGCTTAAATTTAGCAAATTGTTTCATCAGGTTGCAACATACAGCAAGTATCTACTTAATTCAAAACCATTTAGTGGGGTAGGTGATGCTGTTTTTTCGAGTCAATTGCATAAAATATTTGACAAAGAGAGATCCTTCTATGCTTTTATTGCATTAGATGTGGTGCGTAAAAAGAATCAGCTGGATGAACGAGTGCTGAACGTTAATGATCTTGGAGCAGGGAGCAAGACTTCAAAAGGAAATGAAAGATCCGTTAAATCCATAGCCGATAGTGCGGTTAAAGCAAAAAAGTATGCGGAGTTAATGTTCAGGTTGGTAGAGGCCTTTCATTCTCATACGATTATTGAATTGGGAACCTCGCTGGGAATTACTACTGGATATCTGGCAAAAGCAAATAAAAAAGCTAAGGTATATACGCTGGAAGGAGCGGAAGAGATCGCCAAAATAGCTGAAGAGAATTTTAAACTGATGAAGTTGCACAATGCTCAGCTCATTCAAGGAAATTTTGATGATACGTTGGAGGAATTGGTTAGCCGACAAGACCGCATTGATCTTGTTTTTCTGGATGGAAACCATCGGAAAGAACCGACCATAAGATATTTTAATACCCTATTACCTAAGTTACACGAAGGAGCGATCGTATTGGTAGATGACATTCACTGGTCTCAAGAAATGAATCAAGCATGGAAGGAATTAGTATCTCGCCCTGAAGTTTCGCTGGCGATCAACCTTTTTGAGATGGGGATCTTGTTTCTGGATCCGAAGTTGAAGAAAGAGGAATTGTTGGTGAGGTATTAGATGTGCTTGTATGGTCAATAAGAAATCCCTCATACGAACGTTGTTCATACAAGGGATTCAGTAGACACAGTCTACATTGCTTTGCGTTATCATAAGCTGTGATTTTTAATTTGACGTTAGACTCTTGACGCTAGATATTAGATGTTAGACACTTGACACTAGACGTTAGACATCTTTTATTGTTTCAAATTATATTCATTACTCCACTGCGATGATCTGCATGGCTTTGTCGGTATCAAAACCGTAGTAGTTACCATTTACGAATTCTAAGAATTCTATGCCTAACGCACCTACCAGTACTTCATCTGCAGCTAACACCGGCAAGCCAGGTAGTTGAGCAGTTAGCGAAGTGGTTTGTCCTACCATGCCGCCTATGGCGATCTCTGTTGAACTTACCAGACAACGTATAGCAGCGTTGGTGTCGTTTAGGCTATGGTACTTACTGATGTTGATATCGAAACCATGGTTCCCCACCACACCTATGGCTAAGTGAAATTTTAAGTGAGTGACCGGTTGATCGATGTGCACATCTAGAATAGTAGAGAAATCAGGGATATCTACCACCAACTCGTTTCGATCTGCATTAACAGTTGCGGAGATGGGGGCAGTAAAGATATTCTCCAGTTTGTCCACGCTATTCAGCTCAAATCCCAAGAGCTTGTGTTTGTGGAGTACTACATCAATCAAACGTTGACCTCTTACTCCGATACCTTCGTTGAGGATAGATCTCATGATCTCACCAGCACGAGTCTGGGTTGTTTTATCCATGTAGCTTTCCTTAACCTTCGAAAGTGCTTTCAAGAGCGCCACAGCACTGATGGTTACACCACCAAACTCCTGTCCGTTTTCTTTCGCTCGTTGCGATGGTTTACGTTTTCCAAACTCGTCACCTATCATGACTACTTTTCCGTTTTTAAATTTCATATCACCTAACTTCCCGTTAAGATGAAATGGACTGTTGTATTTTGCCATTTTTCTATGTTTTATAATTGAATCACTTTATGGGTGTCATCCCGACTGAAGTGGAGGGATCTTTTTGAGTAAGGCACTGCTTCTGTTCAGGAGATCCTTCGACAAATCTCAGGATGACAGGTGATTCAATTTGTTTTTATTTACACTGTATGACTTTCAAACAGTGCTTTCGATAGTGGTTGGGTTATACTCACAAAATTTAGTTAGATAAATTCTACTTTCTTGTCATTCCGACCATGGTGGAGGAATCTATCTATGTTTCAAAAGAGATCTCTCCATTACAGTCGAGATGACAAAACCAAATTTTGACAATAAGGAACTGTTTACTGGGTAGCAGGATGTCCGTTTCGCGAGTGCTTTTCTTGA
>JACJZN010000008.1 GCA_020635565.1 Flavobacteriales bacterium
GGTTTTGAGTTCCTTTTCGTATTTTTGGTAATCAAAAACATAGGTCTTAACTTTTAAAACGCTTTCAATACGTTCCTTAATCAGTTTAAATTCTTTGGTGTCGTGGTTGCTTGGTGTTACATTCCAGTTAAAATCGTTGAGAAAGAAAATGTCTTGAACATTGATGTAATCTACAAAAGCAATTTTCTTAAAGTCAAACGCTCCTAAAAATGCAGGTGGCAACGTTTTGTCAAATGTTCGTGCTTTTCCAATGGTCAGAATGAGTTGCACAAACATTGTCGGAATATCAAAGTTTCCTGTTTTTGCTTCTGCCCACAAAAGAGGTGTCCTTCCAAACAAACTGTCTTGCTTTGGTAAAACAGTGAAGTCAATATTTCCTAAAATCTCGGTTGTGTCAAATTGCTTAAACCAGTCAGCACCAACCTTATTTTTTAGTTCTTCTTCTCTTATTTTTTTATACTTCATTCTGTCGTTTTTCCTTATACGGTTTTGTTGGTTTTAATTGCTGGCAACGGTTTGGCTATGGTGCGTATCCCGCAGGGTATGCACTATAGGTGGTGTTATGCACAGATTATCTTTCAATATTCTTTCTCATCAATATTTTGTTTGAAGTCAAGATATTATCTGAATATATATCGTGTCTTAGAAATCCAAATTCCGAATTAATGAAATAAATGCTTTTATCATTATTCTCTGTATGGTCATTTTCAATTTCAACTCGAAGTACTCTTTTATAATACTGGTCATAGACTAGTAACGAATCTAATTTCTCAATTTGATAATTTGTCATTGAAGTAGTCACATCAAAATCATCATAAATCTGAGTTCCTGAATTTGGTGTTCCATCAAAGTCTTTAAATAATCCACCAGCAACTACAACATAATCTGTTGATTCTGTTGAATAAGATGAAATAGTTTTAAAAGAATGTATTTCGTATGAATTACCGCAAATATCTTCAATAAATCCCTGTTCGAAACTCTCAATTGAAACGCTATCAAATGAATTATTTACAGAATCAACATAAACCCAATAACTATTTGTTTTGTACTTACAATTTTGTAAATCAGTTGAATTTATATGAGATGTTGTTTCATCACCGGCACATGGATTATGTCCGGGATTATCATCTTCTTTATTACAAGAGAATAATGTTAATAGTAATATCAATCCAATGTAAAGTATGTGTCTCATTGTCGTTTTTTTAATTTGTGCATAACGAATGTATAACAGCCATTATGGTTGTTATATACATTACATCGTAACCAAATTTAAGGAATCTATTGGACTTTTGATACCTCCTACAAAATTAGTTGCAATGTGCGTGTAGATCTCCGTAGTTTTAGTGCTTTCGTGTCCCAATAATACTTGTATATACCTCAGGTCAGTACCAGATTCTAATAGATGGGTCGCAAAACTATGTCGCAAGGTGTGTGCAGTTACTCGTTTAATGATCTTCGCATCTTCAGCCGCGCGCTTCACAATGTTTCCCACACTCGTAGCGCTGTATTTTCCACCCTCCGGACTCTCAAATAAATATTCCTTCGGTCGGTATTCCTTATAATACATGCGCAACTCCCTTAGCACATGCTTACTCAATATCGTCATCCTGTCTTTATTCCCCTTCGCACTTTTAATACTGATCATCATCCGGTCACTCAAAATATCTTTTATTTTCAGGTTCAATAACTCATTCCTGCGCAAACCTGCCGAATACAACAATAAAATAATACAACGGTGCTTTAAATTCACGCAGGATTCGATCATGCTTTTCACTTCGTCCGTGCTCAACACCTCAGGCAGCTTTCGCTCAGCCATCGGCCTGTCCACCTTGTAAAACCGATTGGGCATATCCAATACGATCTCATAGTAGAACTTGATCGCATTGATCATCTGATTTTGATAAGAAGTAGATCGCCCTTCCTCCACCATCTGCAATAAATAAGCCTCAATGTCCCGCTCATCTATCCGATCAATCGGTAATTCAATGTAATAATTAATAAAGCGCTCAAATAACCCACAATACACCCGCGCAGTATTCGCAGAGTATCGCTTTAATTTCAACTTGTTTAAATAACTTTCAGGAACCTTCCGTTGAAAACTGGAGGCTCCAGATAATTTAAAGTCTTCATCCATCGGGTTGCTTCCCAAATTAGGCTGATCACGTTTGAAGAAGTCATCTCCTGATACCCATACACGTCCTTTGCAATAAGCATAGATCAATTTTAAATTCTTCTTCGTGTTGAGCATATAGTACTGCTGTAAGTCTTCATCATACTGCACATAAGGGATGGAGGTAACACACTTCACTACATCCGGTCGATGCGGAAAACTCAAGCCTATGCAAGGCTCATTATTAACTTTGATATGTCTTAGGGTGAGGGTAGTAGCCACTTTTTTTTGCAAAATGAATCGAACATTTTTATAGAAACAAACAAATTAGTAGATTTATACGACTAAATAACCGTTTAATTAGATGAGTATGAGGCTGTGTTTAGCTTGTAAAGAGCCTATTAATGGGAGAATAGACAAGATATATTGTAGTGATTACTGTAAGTCAAACTACCATTATCAAAAAAATAAACAAAAAGACCCATCCAATTTTGTCAAAATAGACAAACAACTAAAACTCAACAGACGTCTCTTACATCATTTCAATCAAGCAGGTAAATCAACCATCCGCAAAGAGAAACTTCTCGAAGCCGGTTTTGATCCCAAATTCTATACCCACACTTGGTCTAATCAACGCAATCAAACCTACCATTTCTGCTATGATGTTGGTTTTTTAGAACTCCCCGAAAACGGCAAGATCAAATACGTTCTGATCGATTACCAACCCCAATACATGGGAAAACTCCCTGATCTCCAATAATCCGTCAATAATTCAAAACCTCCCCACACACAAGTCCTCCCCTCTTAGGGGAGGTGCCGTCAGGCGGAGGGGTACCCACCATCCCCCCCAGCTGACTGAGTTTCAAGACTTATTTATAAGGCCTTGAAGTATCGAAGGCACCGTCCAAAGTCCAAAGTCCAAAATCCACCATCCAGCGTCCAACTCCAACCATTTCAATACACAGCATTGATCAAATCGCGACACAGCATAGGAAGGTGAAAGCGTTAAGAAAGCGGGAAGCCCTTCCTGCCGTTTGCGTTCCAATTAGGTCTTTGCTTCTTGCTATGATCAACTATAGTTAGAAGGTGCGGCCTTTTCGAGCGAGGATAGAGAGACAAAGCAAGATCATTAGTAAGACCGGGAAGCGCTAAGCGATCACCCGGCCGCACTTATGAGATGTGCCTGGATCGAAACCGCAGGTCGTGCAGCCGCAAAGAGCAGTTTTCTTGCGCCACCGCTAAAGCTTTAGGCGGCACGCGGTTGCAACTTTCTTTTCTGCTCCGGCAAAAGAAAGTTGAGAAAAAATAATCTACATTCAGTTGGTTTGTCATTCAGGCTTGAATCGCATTTATATTTTGCTTTTAGCATCCAAAGTCCAACGCACACCATCCAAAGTCTAAGATCGAACGTCTAACCCCCCAGTCGCTTAGGTGTCGCTTAGGTGTCGCCTAGGGGTCTCCTAGGTGTCCAACCTGCCTTTGAACTACTGGCGTACGATTTGCTCACCCACCTTTCATCTACTCCGGATACTAGAAACAATCGACAAACCTCCTAGGATCGCCCCATACCATCCCCCGCAAATAACCGTACATTGCTGCCGCATCCTCTCGCCTGTATTGAAATCCATTTGCCAACATCCTTTCAACTTTCCCATTTCACCTCTCATCTTTCATTTCCACGATCCACCATCCAGCGTCCAAAGTCTAGCCTGCACCCTTTCATCTCTCATCACTCATATTTCATATTTCTGATTTCACAATTCATATCCACCATCCATCATCCACCATCCAAAATCCACCATCCATCATCCACCATCCAAAATCCAAAGTCCACCATCCACCAGATCAAACCAATTCAATGCACAGCATTGATTCATGGCCTATCTAACGATGGATGAGAACTAAAGTAAAAGGCTTAGTAAGACCGAGAAGCGCAAAGCGATCACTCGGCCGCACTTAGACTTTGCGTATAGATCGATTCCGGAGTTTGATCAGCCTTGATTTTTTTGTTTCGTTTTTGTATCAAGACAAAAATGAAAGATGAGAAGACTTTTGGAATTGTATTGAGCGCAAAAGGCTACATTGCTCTGGCAAAAGAAAGTTGAATAAAAGAACTATCTAGATTCCTGTTTTCCTCCTACATTCAGTGGATATGTCATTCGGGCTTCGATCACCTTTAGCGCCCACCTTCCAAAAGCCAATTTATGTTAATCACACCAAATATCCCTCAGTCTGGAATGCTCTTTGTCTCATCCACTTCATGGCAAAGGTCAAAAGCATATTAGAAATAAACGGAAGTGTCGATAAGGTGGTCATCTATTCACTCAATGGTAAGCAGGTCATGAGGTCTAAAGTAAAAGGCTTGTCAGAACAGATCAAGACAAAACCTTCTTATGAAGGACAGCGCCAAAGAACTAAATATTGCCAGATAGCGAACTCATTTGGAACCGCAGTATATAGAATGGCAAAAGAGTTTGCATACAAAGTGAACTACAAAACACAAAGTAAAATGAATGGTTTGATCTATCAATCAATCAACAAGGAAGATCCCACCGAGTTGGATTACCTGAAGATTCGTAGAGCGCTCAGAGGCATCATGCTGAATTTTAAGGATACTGAGTCTTTGGTAGATACGGTCTTGTTGGATGGAGACGTGATCATTAATTGCGATAAGGAGCTGCAAGGACCTGTTTCATTAAAAGTCTTAATAGGTACCCTACCTGAAGTGAAGAAGGTAAAGGGGGAGTATAAGGCAGATATCAATATGATGGAGGTTGAAGTGGTTGAATTGACTCTCCAGCCAGAAGATCATCATGCAACCATGCGCCTAAATTTAGGTGTACAACCTAACCAAATTGTAGTGGCTATTGTTCATCCTAGCTACGAGGTGGAACATGTGGAGTGGGTAAAGGTAATTTGATAGGGCGCCACTAATCAATTGATTCAATCTGGAAGTCCCAATACAATTAATTCCCTAACGATTAATCACCTCTTTTTGACGGACTTTCAATTCGCTGCTCCAGATTCTTAGATGTGTGGTTGATTTGTCTCATGAAAAAAATCAGAACCTTCATCTATCAAATTTTCTTCAGACGTTTTTGGATGAAGTCTCTAATTGCAATCACATTACTTTGTTTAGGCACTATTTGGTCTAATTGGTATGTCATTACTTCCACGAAAGATCAGATCTATTTCGATATCCATGCCGTGCCAAGTAAAAAAGTAGCACTGGTCCTGGGCACAAGCAAGAACATTGGGGAAAGGGAAAATCAGTATTTCAACTACAGGATGCAAGCCGCAGCAGAGCTCTATCTGAATGGAAAAGTGGAACACCTGCTCGTATCTGGTGATAATCATGTAGAAGGATATAATGAGCCGGAAGACATGATGCGCAAGCTGGTTCAATTGGGTGTGCCTCAAAGTAAGATCACAATGGATTTTGCAGGCTTCAGAACGTTTGATTCGATGATCCGTGCCAAAGAGATCTTCGGTATAGATGATTTTATTGTGGTTTCGCAGGAGTATCATTTACAACGCGCCTTGTATATTGCTAATGCCCATGACATTACAGCGATTGGATATAAAGCCAAGGATGTTTCCTATGCAGGCATAAATCTTAGAGAGCCAATGGCAAAGTTCAAGGCAGTGTTGGATTGTTCTGTCCTGTTTACATCACCTAAGTTTCTGGGTATAAAGGAGCCAATTTCACTGAAATAAAAAATGTAACTTTGACACAAAGTTACTGACATGACAATAGAACAATTCGTAAAGCTCTGTAAAGAAGAGGATATAAAAGATGGCGATCACTCAGCATTAGCTTGCATACCAGCTGACGCTGTTGATAAGGCAAAGTTATTGGTAAAAGCGGATGGCGTGATCGCAGGAATAGAGGTAGCCAAAGCTATTTTTAGAGAGTTTGATGAGAATGTGGAGATCGAACAGATCCTTAAAGATGGAGATCGTGTGAAATATGGAGATATAGCTTTTTACGTGGTATCTAATTCAAGAGCACTGCTAAGTGCAGAAAGACTGGTGCTCAACGTGATGCAAAGAATGAGTGCGATTGCTACCAAAACCAGAGAATTTGTGGATGCCGTGGGGGATCTAAAAACCAGAGTACTGGACACCAGAAAAACGACTCCGCTCATTCGATTCCTCGAAAAAGAAGCGGTAAAAATAGGCGGTGGAGTAAATCATAGATTCGGATTGTATGACATGATCATGCTCAAGGATAACCATATTGATTTTGCGGGTGGTGTGAAGGAGGCCATTCAAAAAACAAAACAATATCTGGCTGAGAACGATCTCGATTTGAAGATCGAAGTAGAGACCCGTAATCTGGATGAGGTAAAGATCGTTTTAGAGGAAGGAGGAATCCATAGAATTATGTTGGATAACTACAGTTATGAAGAAATTCGCGAAGCGGTGAAACTGATCGATGGGAGATATGAAACGGAAGCATCTGGAGGGATCAATCTGGATACGGTAAGAAATTTTGCAGCATGCGGGGTAGATTATGTCTCTGTGGGAGCGCTCACGCATTCGGTTTATAATATGGACCTTAGCCTCAAAGCTGTAAAGTGATCAAGAAGATTAAAGCATGGGTCAATGCCTTGCTGAATAGTAAGCTTGTAAGAATCCCTGTGAAGTGGAGTCAACGTATTCCGCTGCCTGGTTTTCACGGAATGTCTCTTTATGCGGTGTTGAATTTCGTTATTACAACCTTTACAAAATCCAATTACGGTATGCGAAGTTCCGCGATTGCTTTTAAGTTCTTTCTGGCTTTGTTTCCGGGGTTGATGTTCTTCGTTTCTTTAATTCCATTTATTCCGATCGAGAATTTTCAGACCAATCTGATGGAAGAGATCAAAGTCCTTACACCTGCTAGTATCTACATGGTGATTGAACAAACCATCAATGATCTTATCCACAACAAACATCACTGGGTGCTGGGATTGGGAGGTGTGCTTACACTGTTTTATGCCAGCAATGGCATAGATGCCATGTTATCTGCTTTTAATACCTCTCATCAAATTGACAAGAGAAGAAACCCCCTTAAACAAAGGTTGATCTCTTTAGGGATATTTGGTGCATTCAGCGTCTTTATCGTGATCATGCTCGCAGCGATCACATATGGTGAAGTCTTCGTTCAGAGTGTGGAGTACAAAAAGTTGGGATCGTTTATGCAGATCTTATTTCAGTTGGGAAAATGGGGAACAATGTTGCTTTCTATGGTTATTGCAGTGGGCACATTGTATAATCTGGGGAATCCGCAGATCACCTCTTATAAATGGTTTTCTCCGGGAAGTAGCCTGGCGAGCATTTTAATTGTTCTGGTATCCATAGTGATCAGTTACTTCTTTACCAATTTCAGTCAGTATAATGAATTGTATGGTTCAATTGGTTCGTTGATGATGATCATGATCTGGTTGAATGCGGTGAGTTATGTGCTCTTGATAGGTTTCGAGCTGCATACCTTAAAGGATTTTCAGCGTGTAAAACTCGAGGAGGAGAAGTCGATTTCAATTTAGGGGCTATTCTGTAGTTTAAAAGAGTTTTTTCGTAGATAAAACGACACAATAAATCGTTGAGTTGCAATATTCAGAAATTCATATTGGACAAATGTGGCAATTATATAATATCTTTGGCAAGAACTTTGAAAGAAGGAACAAAAATTACAAAATGAAAACAATGAAGTTATTATTTCTAGGACTTGCATTCATAATGGGGTCAATGGCTTTCGGACAAACAGAAAGCGAATTGTGGCAATTAGCCGAAAAGTATAAGAAAGAAGTGGATAATGTGAAGCTTCTTCAGGTCATGAAAAAATTAGTAGATATTGATGGTGAGAATCAGGATTATCTTTCAAACCTAAGTTTTGCTTACAGTAAAGTAGGAGCTAATCTGGATGATGAGGAATTGAAATTGAAGTATTATGCAAAGGCGAAGGAAGTAGCTGCAAAGTCGAAAGGAATTAAAGCTGGACATGCTTTTTCTCACTATTCTTATGCGCTTGCTTTGGCTAGAGAAAACGAAAATGCGAAGACCAAGGTGAAGATCGCAAATGCTAAGGAGATCAAAGCTGAATGTGATAAAGCAATTGAATTGAATCCAAAAGAAGCTGGAGCTTACCATATTTTAGGAAGATGGCACAGAACATTTGCAGGATTCAATAACATGGAGAAGGCAATGGTGAATACGGTGTTTGGTGGAATGCCTAAGGGAGGAACTTATGCGGATGCTTTGAAAATGTTTCAAAAGGCCATTGAGTTAGAGCCATGGTATATGCTTCATGTATACGAATTAGCTGTTACATACCATGAAATGGGTAATGATGAGTATGCTAAGAAGTATGTGGAGAAAGCAATGAAAATGAACAAAGATTATAAGGACGCTGAACTTTGTTACAAGAGTTGTGAAAAGCTTTTGGCTGAACTGAAATAAGATAAAATCTTTTACTTTTGACCCAGACCTCCTTCAGGAGTGTCTGGGTTTTTTATGCATACTTATTTTTTTGAGGGAAATATTGAGAATGAGGTGACCCTATCACCGGAGGAGAGCAATCATGCGGTTAAAGTAATGCGATCCAAGTCAGGAGATCGGGTAGTGGTGATCAATGGTCAGGGAGTAAAGGCAATTGGAGAGATTTCTGATCCACATCCTAAAAAGTGTAAGGTTTTGATCTTGAATAAAGAAACGCAGGAAGCTCATCTAAATAAGATCGTGATCGCCATTTCGCCTACCAAATCCAATGACCGAATTGAGTTTTTTCTGGAGAAGGCCACTGAAATTGGATTAGATGGGGTTATACCCTTATTGGCCAAAAATAATGAACGAGATAAGGTCAACCTCGATCGCTGGAAGAAGGTGATCATCTCAGCTGTAAAGCAATCTAAGAGATCATGGATGCCTCAGATCTATGATCCTATGAAAATGGAAGAGTTGGTTCGTCACGACTGGAATGGATATGTCAAATTGATCGCCTATTGTGAGGATCTGCCTGAGAAGAGCATTACAGCCTATTCTTCTGCAAATCAATCCAAATTATTGCTGATCGGACCGGAAGGAGATTTTACTGGAGACGAAGTTCGACTCTGTGAAGCGAATGATTTCGTCAGAGTAAATCTGGGGGTGAACCGATTGCGGACAGAGACCGCAGGAATTGTGGGTGTAACCTTGTTGAAGAATTGGGGTTATTAGCATTGTGAGAACTTCTCTGTTATTTCTTTTCTTTCTAACCTGCTATTGCGCTGTAGGGCAGTTGCCAGTTAAGCCTGGTGTCTTAGATGGGATATATATTCAAGAGCATATACCCTCCAAAAGTCATCCGACTCAACGTCCAGTCAGCATTGAGGTGGTTGGAGATACGGCTTTAGATTTTCAAAGTAAGGAGATAACAACCGATAGTTTGACATTGGTTTATACGCACAGTTCTTATGGTATGGTATTGAAGAAACTGGATACGGTTATAAATGTCAACGATGAAATTGTGGAACAGCTGATCGAGGAAAATAAATTCTTCCATAAATACAAATATCGTTATATACCTGTACTAGCCAGCTTTACGGATAAGATTGAACTTTTTGAGAAAGGGATACTCGTCTTCAGTATTACGTACTTCAATTTTGTCAATGAAGCATATTGTAATGGCGGCTCAGTGCTATTTGATGAACTTGTGCTCAAAATGTTTGAGCTACGAACGGTCGCACCAGAATTGAAGGAGTTTAATACTGATTGATGTTCAACAAAACCAGTGTACAAGCGTTCTCATATTCAATGCCGTTTTCTTGCAGTAGCTGACTAAATTTATAGTTCTCCGTACCTGGATTGAAGATCACTCTCCTTGGTTTAAGTTGGATGATCGGGTCGTAGTATTGTTCCTGTAGCGTGGGATTAATATACATGGTTACGGTATCCACCTCTTCTTTCCAGTTTTCATTCCAGTCATTATGGATCGTTCTTCCAATAACATCACCTCTTTTTACACCAAAAGGGATAAAGTCATACCCATTATATTGCAACGAAAATGCAGCTTTATAGCTATACCTGTCAGGGTTGTTGCTAGCACCAATTATTAAGGTTTTATCTTTCATTATTTCAATTCATCCAATGCGAGTAAAGTTATTTAAAAAGAACTGACAATAACGTGATCCTGATCACATAAAATTACCCAGCAAAAAACTATACCGCTTCATACAACTTCATCTGCATCTCCTTTCCAGCAGCTACCCACAGCATGATAGAGGCGAGAATGCTAACAATAGCATAGCTTAAAAAGAAATAGAAACCGAGAAGTACACCACTTTCCGTTTCGATCTGACCCATGTGCATGGAGTGGAAAGAAAAATAAGCAACAAAGACACCTGTCACAAAGACATCAGCCATACTCCATTTTCCTATTAGGGTTAGAATGACTGTAATTGTCCGATTCTTTCTGGCTTTCTCCCAATAGAGCAAGAGCATGGTGAAGAATAATTTGAACAACGGAATGATCACTGAGAAAGCAAGGATCACATTAGCAATGGCATTGTTATTATCCTTGTAGAGAAGTTTGATGATCGAATCCACCGATTTACTTTGGAAGTAGTAATAGGTTCTACCTTCAAATTTTACGGAATAGTCATACTGATACCCATTAACTAAAAAACTCAATGGATTATATTCTGGTAAATCAAGATCGTAATCTAAATAGGTATTTGACAGTTCTTCCAGCCATCCTACTCCTTCGTTGAGTTGCTCATCTGCCCAGGCAGCTGCTTCATCAAATTTGATCACAATGGGAATCTCCAGATCTTCATCATACGCATGAATCTGAAGCAATGGAGCAAAAATCCCGATGTAAAGAAAAACCAGGCTCATGCTCGTGAAACTTGCTCCAATGGCATGAAACAATTTTTTTGCACCTGCATATAGAAGGATGGTTAGTAGCAGAAGTGATAATGCACTATACCAGATCCAGCGGGATCGCTCTAATGCAAGTTCGTAGCTTTCGTTCGCAGCTTTTAACTTAACTTCTGATGTCTTCTCTTTTTCCAGCCATACAGTATCTTCAATACTTGTAATGATCTTACCTGAGATCAATAATACCCACTCATCTTCATTCAGAAGTCGATCTTTGAAACCCAATACCTGCACGTGTTCATGCATCAGCGTGTCATACTCCTGTCCCTTTGAGATAACGTCCCTAGCAAGTATAAAACTTGCCCCGAGAAATATAACGTTGAGCAGTGCGGCAATCCAAAGTTTATCCAGTTTCATAGCAACAATTTATGAAAAAATCACATTGCTCCTTTTGGGTTAACAATAATTGGCAAATATTTAAGTCTGGACTTGAAAAAAATATACCCTAGCAGGTGGGATAAAATGTTTACTTTTGCGCAAACTTTTATAGCAAAACTATGAGTACGGATAGATACGAAGCACACGACTATTACCTAATGGATGAACTATTAACGGACGAGCACAAGCTAATCAGAGATACGGCAAGAGCTTGGGTTAAAAAAGAAGTGAGTCCAATCATCGAAGATTATTATGAAAGAGCTGAATTCCCAAGTCAAATTGTTCCTGGATTAGGAGAGATTGGAGGATTTGGACCATATATCCCTGAGCAATATGGAGGAGCTGGATTAGATCAGATCAGTTATGGATTGATCATGCAAGAATTGGAAAGATGTGATTCAGGATTACGTTCTACCAGTTCTGTACAAAGTTCATTGGTAATGTATCCGATCTGGAAATTTGGTAACGAAGAACAGAGAATGAAGTACTTGCCAAAGTTAGCTACAGGAGAGTATATTGGTTGTTTTGGTTTGACAGAGCCTGATCATGGGAGTAATCCAGGAGGAATGATCACGAATATCAAAGACATGGGAGATCATTATTTGCTAAACGGAGCAAAAATGTGGATCTCTAATGCGCCATTTGCTCAAGTTGCAGTAGTT
Organism: Flavobacteriales bacterium; assembly: GCA_020635565.1. Taxonomy (GTDB): domain Bacteria; phylum Bacteroidota; class Bacteroidia; order Flavobacteriales_D; family Parvicellaceae; genus Parvicella. Next base: position 12,052 of record JACJZN010000008.1, read on the forward strand.
TGGGCAAAAGACGAGACAGGAAGAATCAAAGGGCTAATTGTAGAAAGAGGAATGGAAGGTTTCGAAACGCCAACTATGCATGGTAAGCATTCTTTGAGAGCATCTGCTACTGGTGAGTTGATCTTTAACAACGTAAAGGTGCCAAAAGAAAATCTTCTTCCAAATAAAGATGGATTAGGAGCTCCTTTACAATGTCTGGATAGTGCACGTTATGGAATTGCATGGGGCGCTATTGGTGCTGCTTTGGATTGCTATGATTCTGCATTAAGATATTCAAAGGAGAGAATCCAGTTTGACAGACCTATTGCAAGTTTCCAATTGGTACAGAAGAAATTGGCAGAAATGATCACGGAGATCACAAAAGCACAATTGTTGACCTTTAGATTAGGACAACTAAGAAATGAGGGTAGAGCAACTTCAGCGCAGATCTCTATGGCTAAGAGAAACAATGTAGATATGGCATTGAAGATCGCTAGAGAAGCAAGACAGATCCATGGTGCAATGGGGATCTCAAATGAATATTCTATTATGAGACACATGGCTAACCTGGAGTCAGTTGTGACTTACGAAGGAACGCATGATATCCATTTGTTGATCACTGGATTAGATGTTACAGGAATCTCAGCTTTCAAGTAATTGAAACTATACTATTGTGAAGGGTGGTTCATTTTTATGTCCCACCCTTTTTTGTATCTTTATACGAAATCAATTCTGAAATTATGAGAGTGGAAGCAAAATCAGTGGAAGAGTATTTAGACAATCTACCGGAGGATCGAAAGCCCTTTATGAACAAGTTGAGAGAGGTGATCAGAAAGAATATTCCTGAAGGATTTAATGAGGAATTATCTTATGGAATGTTGGGATACGTTGTTCCACATTCGCTCTATCCAGCTGGTTATCATTGTACACCTCAATTACCTTTACCTTTTTTAAGCATCGCCTCTCAAAAGAACTTTATAGCGTTCTATCATATGGGGATTTATGCGAATAAGGATCTATACGACTGGTTTGTTGGCGAGTACTACAAACACTCAAAGTATAAATTGGACATGGGCAAGAGTTGTATTCGATTCAAAAAAATGGATGATATTCCTTTTGATCTTCTCGGAGAACTTGTCCGCAAGATGACACCTAAGGACTGGATTGAACTTTATGAAAAAAATCTAAAGCGTTAATCGTATCCTTTTGCATGGAATTTGCGTTATGGTGTCCAACTCACCATGAAAAGAATACTGTTTTTTATTTTAGTTGTTTCCGTCTTTAATTCCTGGTCTCAGGAGTTGATACGAAATGGAAGTTTTGAGGTTTTAGACACTTGTCCGAATACTTTGGGACAGTTTCATCCTTATGGCTGGTTTGGTACGCATGGTTCTAGAACATCGCCAGATCTGTTTAGTACCTGTGCTAAGGAGGATGCATATTCAAATCCAAAAAGTTATATCATCAATGTAAGAGCTTATAACGGGGAGAATTTTGTTGGGATCGTGGGGTATAATCCGCATAATCACTATCGGGAATATGTTTCCACTAAGCTTCAGAAACCGTTGGTAAAAGATGAGGTGTATACCTTCTCAATTTCTGTTTCTCAACCCAAGATGGCTTTATACTATATCAATGAATTAGGAGCTGTTTTTACCACGGACAGTGCGAAACCTGAAAAGCTACCTATGGAATTGATCATGAAGCCACATTTGGTTATTAAGGATGGAGATTGGCTAAAGCTGAATGATGTATGGGATAGAATAAACTTAGAATATAAAGCGAAAGGTGGAGAGCAGTATTTGCATCTTGGATGTTTTCTAAGTGATGAGCAATTGGTTTATAGAAAGTATCAGGATAGAATTGCGTTCAGCAAGGAAACGGGCTATAAAGATGCTTATTACATTTTTGATGATGTCTCACTTCAGAAAATGCAAAAAACACTTTCTGAAGAACAAAAGCCGACTAAAACATTTGTATTTAATAATATCAACTTCAATACAGGAGACTTTAGTAGTAGTGAAAAGGAATTTGATCAATTTGAAGAGTTGATTAATTATCTAAAGGATAATCCTACAACAGAAGTTTTGATAGAGGGACATAGTGATGATGTGGGTGAGACAGATGATAATCAGGAGTTGTCAGAAGAACGAGCACTTTTTGTAAAGTCCTTTTTTGAATATAATAAGGTATCCAATAAAATAAACACCGTAGGGTATGGTGAAGAAAAGCCCATGGTAGCCAATGATTCTAATGAAAACAGGGCTAAAAACCGGAGGGTGGTCATTCATCTTTTTGAAAAATAGAAAGTTTTTAACAATTTTCGTAACCATTGTTAATAACCTTGCGTAACAGACCTCGCAAACAACAAAAACAAAACAATGTCAACGAAAGGATTTAGATCATACTTTCTATTATTTACGGTGTCAATATGCGCCTCTGTTCAGGCTTTAGCTCAGCCTTCTGAACGTACAATTTCTAGGAATGAATATATTGAAATGTGGAAGGATGAAGCGATCAGTCAAATGGTGAAATATAATATTCCAGCTTCCATTACACTTGCTCAGGGGATACTTGAAAGTGCAAACGGTAACTCTGAATTAGCAAAGTATGCGAACAATCACTTTGGGATCAAATGTTATGGAGGATGGACTGGAGAAACCATTAATAAGGATGATGACCAGAAAGATGACTGTTTTAGAAAGTACTTAACAGCAGATGAATCTTTCGAAGATCACTCCGTTTTCTTACAGAAGAGTAGATATCAGTTTCTATATGAGTATGACATCACTGATTATGAAGCTTGGGCAAAAGGTTTGAAAAAGGCGGGTTACGCTACTAATCCGAAGTATCCTGAGTTGTTGATCAATCTAATAGAGCAGCATGAACTGTATAAGTATGACAAAATGCAAGCAGAATTTGACTCTAAGGATCCAATTCTTGCATCGGAACCTGCTATTACACAACCACTAGAAATAGAAGCATCATCTATGGTTAATGTGCATATGACTGAGCTTTCTAACAACAAAATTAAATTTGTAACGGTAAAGAAAGGAGACACTTATTATAAGATCGCGAAGGAATTTGACCTGGGTCTTTGGCAATTGTATAAATATAATGAATTGACGAAAGAAGATGTTTTGATGCCTGGTGATATAATTTATCTTCAACCCAAAAAGAATAAAGCGAAAGAAAAAGTTCACGTGGTACAAAAAGGGGAAACAATGAAAGATATTTCTCAAATGTACGGAGTGAAAGTGAAAAAATTATATAAACATAACGAAGGTGTTTTTGGCAAAGATCTTGAAGAAGGTCAACAGATCAATCTGAAATAGTAAGACAACCTTTTAGTTATAAAATACGTATTAAAGAAGTGGTGGTTGATTAGTGTGGTTTGTTTTTGTTTGTTTGTTGTTGAAAGCTCTCCCCGTCAGGAGGGCTTTCTTCGTTAATTATTGTATATTTGAGAAAATCAACGAACTATGAAACAACTTTTTACACTCCTTTTTGCTGCAATTTCACTAGGTAACTTTGCACAGCATACCACTCATTCTTTTACTTGGGATGGTTTAACCAGAGAATATATCAAATACGTACCTGCATCCTATAATGGCACAACTGCAGTACCGGTTGTTTTCTGTCTACATGGATTAGGTGACAACATGACCAATTTTAAGGGTATCGGAATGAATTATGTGGCTGATACTGCGAACTTCATCGTGATTACTCCTCAAGCTATAGTGGATCCATTGGTGAGCTCATCTGCATGGAACTCCGGAGCTAGTTATCTTGGATATACGTTGAATAGTTCGGTAGATGATATCGGTTTTTTTGGAGCTATTTTGGATACCCTAATTGCAAATTATAACATTGATCAAACCAAAGTTTTTTCATGCGGTTTTTCAATGGGAGGTTTTATGACCAACAGATTAGGTTGTGAAATGAATGATCGTATAGCTGCTATAGCATCTGTTGCAGGTACAATTGGAAGTGGGATTACTTGTTCTCCTGGGAGAGCGGTACCTGCCTGTCATTTTCACGGGACAGCTGATTCTACTGTTTATTACGAAGGGAATTTATATGGTAACGATGCGGAAGCATTAGTGACATTCTGGGCAACGAATAACAATTGTGGTGGAACACCAACAGTCACTGCATTGCCAGATATCATGATGGATGATTTGACAATAACACATTCATTATATTCTTCATGTGACGATGGAGCTGAGGTAGAATTATTCAGAGTAGATAGCGCAGATCATATTTGGTTAACTCCTGCTAATGACATCTTCTACACCAATGAGATATGGAAGTTCTTTATGAAACATTCTTTCGAAAGTGTTTCAGTAACTGAGCTGGATCCGATTCAATTTAATCTATACCCTAATCCTTCAAATGGTAAGTTACAGATTGAGATAGACGAGGTTAATAACGCTTCGATCCGAGTTGTAGATGTTTTAGGGCAAGAGGTGTATGTTTCTAAAGTTCGCTCCTTGATCCAAACTTTGGATTTATCGGATTTACCAAATGGCGCTTACTTTGTAAAAGTGGTGAATGACTTGGATGGAACTTACTCCACTAAAAAGATCCTGCTGCAAAAATAGTCAGATATGAGTCTTGATTTGAAGAGTGTTTCTGAAACACTCTGGATACCTCTGTTTGGTAAGGCGATTGAATCTACACGAGATAATGGTCTTATTAAAGATGCCAAAGCTGTTGAGATTGCAAACAAGGCAGTAGCCCTTAAACCGGAGCTGGGGAAATGGTGGAGAGCATTGTCTAAAGAATCCCAGGGATTAATGATCTGGAGATCTTTAGAGATCGATTCATTTGTTGAAGAGTATATCAATTCTACAAACTATCCTGTCGTTGTTAATCTTGGCGCTGGTCTTTGTACGAGGTACGAACGGATGAAAGAACTTAATCCGGATCTTGTATGGATAGAACTGGATCTGCCACCAGTAAAATTAGCTTGGGAGAATTTTAATATTGAAACTTCTCAACATCAATATTGGACGGATAATATATTTGAGAATAATTGGCTGGATAGACTTCATAATTTGAAATCTGAAAACGTACTTTTTATAGCGGAGGGGCTTTTTATGTATTTCTCCAGAGAACAGGTGAAAGATATTATTTTGAGAGTGGCTGATCGAATTGATTCTGCTCATTTTGTCATGGAGGTTTATTCGAAGTTTGCATTGCAGAGACCTCATCCAGATGTGAAAAGAACAGGCGCCAGAAAGTTTGATAATCCTTGGGGAGTCTATACCGGAAAGGATTTTGAAAGATGGTCTCCGCGAATTAAACATCACAAGGATAGTTATTTCTTGAAACATAAAAAGGCACTCCGAAGAGTGCCTCTTACACACCAGTTTGGTGCTCTTATTCCTTTCATTGCCAAGGCAGGCAAAATTGTCTATATCAAAACTACTTAAGTAAAGTCACGTGACCTATGTATTCATGGGTTTCACCTAGTTGATCATCCACTTTAAGTTTCCAAACGTATACATCTTCTTGTGACATCACATTTTTGTATGTTCCATCCCAGCCTTGTCCTACAAGTTGAGATTGGAAGATAAGTTCTCCCCAACGATTAAATACGAGGAATTCGTATGAATCAGGTATCACTCCACTAATGATAGGCATGAACTCGTTGTTTACAGCATCTCCGTCAGGAGTAAATGCGTTTGGAACATAAACGATGAATTCTTCCAGAATGTAAACGGTATCACATGCTTGTGCAGGACATCCTTCAAAGCTCACAGCATCCAAACATACTTCAAAAGCTCCTACGTCACCATAGGTGTAGCTTGGATCGGTCTGATTACTTTGATCGGTAGATCCATTCGTATCGAATGTCCAAGTATAATCTGTTGCACCCGTTGTTAAATTGGTAAAGTATATTGTTGACTCAAGGATAGTTGTTGGTTGAGGACCGAATGTGAAATCTGGAACAGGATAATCATAAACACAGATATAGTCCTGAACTGTACTCGATGATTCACATCCTTCTGGAGTAATGATCTGAAGAGTTACATCCCAACATCCCGGATTAGCAAATGAGTAACTAACGTTACTGCAATCAGTAGTAGCACCTCCATCTCCGAAAGACCATAAACAAGTAGACCCAGCAGGTACGTTGTTTTCTGTGAAGTTAACCTGAACTGGTGCACATCCGTCAAAATTATCAGCACTAAAAGAAATGTTTGGAATAGAATTTACGGTAATCGTAACACTTGCTGTTGCATTTGGAGTTGTACATCCATCAGAAACACTTACGGTATAAACAGTAGTGAATGCTGGTGAAACTGCTTGTGTTTGTCCCGCACCAACACCTTGATCCCATGTGTACGTGTAAGGACCTCCATTACCACCACTTCCTACAGCATTGATCAAAGCCCCGTCACCGGCACAGATCGCCTGATCCGATAAAGCTACGACACTTAATGCAGGATGAAGGTTAACGTTTACGCAAGCCGAAGGAGAGCTACATCCATTACCATCTGTAGCAATAACACAGTATGTTTGAGAACCAGTAGGAGTTACATTGATGTTCTGCGTTGTACCACCATTGTCCCAGGAATAAGTATAGTTCCCTACACCTCCTGATGCAAGAGAGGTCAATGCAGTGCTTTGACCAATACAGATCGTTGTACTTCCATTAGCTACCACTTGAACAGGGGATGGTCCTACAACAGTCGCTTGTTCATTTGCAGAACATCCATTCACGTCTTGCGCGTAGACCGTATAAGTTCCTGCACAAAGGTTGGTGAAGGTATTACTCGCTCCAAACGTAATTCCATCTAAGCTGAATTCAGTACCACCTGTAGATGTAACGGTTAAACTACCATCACAATCACCTCCACAAGTTTCGTCTACTGATATTACGTTATCAATTGATACGGCTTGAGGTGCACCAACTACAATTCCCGCTGTATCCAACGTACAACCATTTCCATCAGTAATTGACAAACTGTAAGATCCTGCACAAAGGTTTGTAACCAGTGGAACATTTCCACCAACAGCTGGAGACCATGTGTAACTATATGTACCTGCACCGGTACCACCAGCAGGAATAGAGTTCATCATTCCATCACACATACCAAAACATGATGCATCTGTAATACCTATCGTAACGCTCAAAGGAGCTGGCTCAGTTAAAGTAACGGTTGATGAGGTAGTACATCCCCCAGCATCTGTAACCAAAATATTATAAGTCCCAACACAAAGATTTGAGAATGATCCAGTTGCTTGATTCGTTGCTCCATTGTCTATACTGTATTGATAAGGAGCAGTTCCTCCATTCTCAGTAATAGTTATTTGTCCGTTACAATCGCTTGCACAAAGTAAGTCAACTTGGGCAGTAGTGTGCGTTAGTGCTGGTGGTTCGTTAATAGTAACGTTACCAGTTGTCTGGCAACCCAATGCATCTTGTACTACAATGTTGTAAGTTCCAGCACACTGAGAATTAAAAGTATTCGTACCAGAGAAAGAAGTACCATTATTAATACTGAATTGTGTTGCTCCAGTTGCAGATATTGCAATGTCACCGTCACAAACACCATTACAACTCACATCATTAGCGTTGATGGAGTTGATAGTTGGACCACCTAGATCAGTTAAAGTGATTGTCCCTGTAGCTTGACATCCAATAGCATCCTCAACCACAATATTGTACGTGTTAGAAGAGAGGGATGTAAATGCACCAGATGCCTGCGAGGTTGCTCCGTTGTCAATACTGTAGGTATAAGTTGGAATTCCATTGGATCCACTCAACGTAATATCTCCATCAGCGTTCCCACAAGTAGGATCGTTGGTTACATCGGTATACTGTACGTTCGAGAATTGTACGGTCACATCGTCACTGTCAACACAGGCACCACCATTGTTCTCAGTCCAAGTAAATGTATAACTTCCAGCCGCAGATACAGTCACCGAACTAGTTGGGCTATTCGCATTGCTAAATGTTCCTGTTCCAGTCCATGTTCCTGTTCCAAACGATGGTGTTGCTGCTAGCGTATAGGTCAATGAACAAACTTGATCATCCGATCCTGCATTAGCTGTAGGTGTGCCCACAAAAGGACCGCCACTGATCGTATGAGGACATCCGTTATCATCAGTCACATCGAATGAGTACATATCTCCATTTTGAAGTCCACTAATGACAATGGTTCCACCATGTGTACATGTTGTGTTATTAAAACTGGCTGTAGCGGGTGATAAGTTGGAAGCAGTGAAGTTTCCTCCAAATATTTCAGGATATCCTCCTCCCAACTGAACTGATACTGTCCCTGTTTGGCAATCTGGTGTTACAGCGCTTTGAATAGGATTAAGGTAAGTAACCTGACTGATGTCACCAATATCCCAACAGTTTGAGTTTACGATATAGTTTCCTAAAACTGGATCATAATGATAAAGCGTTATAGGAGTGTAATAAAGTTGATTGTTCGTAAAAGTTCCTGCTCCACCAAGCGATGCAAAATACGATGCTGGATCATTAATATCCATTAGGTCGTCAAGAACAGGAATAAGTCCCACAAAACAAGGGTCTGACCCTGGGAAGACACCCGGTGTTGGAGCACATGAGTAAACTAAATAAGCTAAACCTGGCTGGTATGCATAACCTCCAATTGGACCAACGTCATCAGGGAAAGCATAATCGTTATTCGTCTGGATATCTAATACATCATTCTCACAAAGAATGAAATTATTGATTCCATCTCCAGTCATGGTAGTTGTACCTGTTCCACCTTCTGCAGAACATCCACAGTTTACAGTTTGTGACTGAGAACAAGAAGGGTTGTCAGAAAAATAATAATTAATGGTGTAAGGGTTTGCAGCAGGATTAAGACCTGTTACTGACCAGTTTTGTGGCGAAGATGCCGGCATTGGAATTACATCAGTGACGGTTGTTGTACCATCTGACACCTCAATGACCAAGTTGGCACCGGCATGTCCACTACTGAAGGTAATTGTTCCGTCCATTGCTCCACCTCCAATTGTACAGTTTGAACTGAATCCAGTAATTGGTGAAGGTGCAGTAACTCCTTGAGTTATAGTACATGCAGCATCTGACGTAAAGTAAGCGGTTAAGTTACAATTCAGACCATCCTGAGGTAGGCCAGTAATCGTATAGTTTGTAGAAGTTCCAAAAGGAGCAGTTGCAACGGTGTACGTAGCTCCGTAACAATCTTGAACAACCAAACTACCTGAAGTTGGTGGGTCTACATAAGTGATAGTTCCTCCAACATCAAACGTCAGGAATGGTGTACTTGCACAACTTATAACCGATGCGGTCATGGTATTCATCGTACAAGTAGGAGAAAGTACGTTACAGTCAGTATCTCCCGAAGAAGATCCGTTTAACCCGAAGGTGATGGTTCCGGCAGAACCGTTATAGTTGGTCAAAAGGAACATATAGTATTGTCCTGATACAGCACCTGTAATTGTTGCCGTCTCCGAAGAAGCTGAAGAGAAACTACAATCAATTGGAGCTCCCATGTTACTGCATCCACCAGTAGGAGATGTGAAAGGTCCCCAAACAGCGAAATCCACATCTGTAGCAGAGCCGGCAGTACTTACCTGATCAATATCAATGGTTAAGGTTCCGGAATTGTTGATCTGCATATAATACCAAGATGGGTTAGGCTGTGACCCAAGACATCCATAGTCGATACCTGACTGAGCAGTAGTACCAGTAGCATTTGGAAAGGTAACTGGACTTGATCCAACAGTAGCACAAAATGGATCTGCACTTGAACAATCAGCACCTTGAGACAAAGCCCTGCTGGAAAAAACAAGGCTCAATAACGTAAGAAAAATATATAATAAGTGTTTCATTGGTTCGGTAGGTTATTTCTTTAGTAGTTCATCTCTCTCAGCTTTTGCATTCTTGATTTCAGCATCTATTTGATCAAACCAACCTGATTCATCAGCCATAGCTTTTTCTTCTGGATCGTTTAAAACATATTCACGTTTTGTTTCCAATGCATTGATAAAATTATTGTAGTAATTTACATCTTTTGCATTTACAATAATTTCATTCGAAACTTTTTTAGTTGCAAGCTTCGCAGAATCTACTTTAAAGGTTTGTTGATGGCCATTTCTGTCCGTATTTACAGATTTTATGGATGTGATTTCTTTGTCGGAATTCTGTCCATAAGAAATTCCTGAAATGCACGAAAACACCAATCCCACAAGGGTTATTAGGGTTAATTTCATCTTCATAGGTTTTGAGTAAGACGGCATGCGCCTTCATTGGTTGCCTTCAAAAATAAGAAAAATTGTCAAGTAAATAATATTAATAACTATTCGTCCTATTTTCTGAATCATTCGTCCAGAAAAAATTAACTTGCAGCAAATAAACTTCTGAATGGCTAAAAAACCAAAAAAACCTCAGTCCAAGCTGAAATATAAATTTACCAAACGATTGGTTCATCTATTTGAATCTCACCCTCACAAGGAATTTAGCGAAAAAGAAATAATCCAAATATTAGGTATCAGGGATTCCTCTGAACGAATGCTTATTCACGATGTCCTTATTGAGCTGAGTACTTTCGAAATCATCAAATCAGTTCAGAGAGGAGTGTACAAAATAGGGAAGGCAGAGAATGGTCCAAGAAGCGAGAATGTAGTGGAAGGAATAATTGATTTCAATCAGCGAGGCGCTGCTTATCTCATTGTAGATGGGATGGATGACGATATCTTCATTCATGCCAATAATACGGGAAAAGCATTTAATCAGGATAAGGTTAGTGTTGAGTTATTCAATAGACAGGGTAAAGTAGAGGGGAAGGTGATCGATGTGATCGAGCGTAAGCGTACAGAATTTGTAGGAACTGTAGATGTAGGAAAATCAACTGTTTTTGTACGACCTGATGACACCAGAATGCCGGTGGACTTCTTCATTGAGAAAGGTCATTTGAAAAATGCCAATCATGGTGACAAAGTGATCGTAAAGTTTTTGAGTTGGCCTGGAGGAAATAAAAGCCCATTGGGTGGCGTGATAGAGCGGTTGGGTAAACCCGGAAGTATGGATGTGGATATGAATGTGATTCTCGCAGAGAATGGCTTCCCTACACATTTTCCAAGAGGCGTAGAATTAGATGCGGATGCAATTCAGGAACCAGATTATGATGCGGAGGCTCGGAAGAGGAAAGATTTTAGAAAAACATTGACCTTTACGATAGACCCTGTTGATGCGAAGGATTTTGATGATGCACTATCATTCAAGGAACTAGGAAATGGGAATTATGAAATAGGGATTCATATTGCTGACGTTTCCCATTATGTACAGCCAGGTTCAAAATTGGATATGGAAGCGTACAGCCGAGGTAATTCTGTTTATCTGGTGGATCGTGTGATCCCTATGTTACCTGAGGTTCTAAGTAATAAGTTATGCAGTTTAAGACCTCATGAAGAAAAATTGACCTTTTCTGCAGTTTTTGAGTTAACTCCTGAAGCACAAGTGGTAAAGGAGTGGTTTGGTAAAACGGTAATTTACTCGGACCACCGTTTTACTTATGAGCAAGCACAGGAGATCATTGAAGGACAGGCAGCAGATGCTCAATTCGGAGATGTGATCAAGACGATGGATGGTATCGCCAAGGTACTGAGAGGAAAGAGATTGAAAGAGGGAGCCTTGAATGTAGAAAGCCAAGAAGTTCGATTTGATCTAGATGAAAAAGGTAATCCTATTGGATTGAAGATTAAAGTATCTAAGGATGCGAATAAGTTGATCGAAGAATTCATGCTTCTCGCCAATAGAAAAGTAGCGCAGTATATTGGAGAACCTAAAAAAGGTAAAAAGACAATTCCTTTTGTCTACAGAACACACGATGAGCCCAATGAAGCTAAAGTAGCAGATCTGAGAATCTTCTTGGCTGAGTTTGGATATACAATTCCAGAAGTGAAGAACAAACCGCTTTCGTACGGCTTAAATCAGGTCATGGAAAAAGCAAAAATGAAAGATGAATTGCACATCATCGGTCCGCTTGTCATTCGTTCGATGTCTAAGGCAATTTATGAGACAGATAATATTGGTCACTATGGTCTGGCGTTTCAATATTATACGCATTTCACCTCTCCGATCAGGCGTTACGCAGATCTTCTAGTCCATAGAATTTTATTTGAGCAGTTGAATGGAAGAGAGTTCAAGGACGGTAAAATGCTGGATGAATGGTGTAAACATATCTCTGGTACAGAGAAGAGTGCAACTGAAGCAGAAAGAGAATCCACCAAGTATATGCAGGTAAAATACATGGAAGATAAAGTAGGATTGACCTATACTGGCAAGATCACCGGAGTGACCGACTGGGGTATTTTTGTAGAACTGGATGAAACTAAGTGCGAAGGTTTGGTGCACATCAATAACCTTCCTGGAAGATATGAAGTGGATTCAAAAACCAAACAAATGGTTTCGAAAAGTGGTTATGAAAACTACCATCTAGGCATGTCTGTTGAGGTAGTGGTGAAGAATGTGGATCTGGTGAAGAAGCAAATGGATCTGATCCTACCGGATGACATGTTATTCTAAACCTTTCTCAACGATATCGTTAAATAAGGCTCCTCATAATGATGACCAACCAAGGTCATGTAGTTAGCAAACTTGGGCAGGAACATGGATTTTCTTCTGTTGTTGATGTCAATGATCAACTCATCTCCGAATTTACGCAGTTCAAAGTCTTCATTCTTAATAAATGGAATGCGCAATTTAACCTCATATCCATCCTCCAGATTAGTTACCTCTATTGGTTTTTCTTGGTGATAAACCTGAGATGGATCACTGTCTTTGTAAATGGTTTCGCCTATTTTTTCTAATAACTTGATCCCGAAAACTTCATCACCTTGATGAGGAACTTTGAAGATAGGCAGTGGTTCGAAACTCTCCTCTATTTCCTCCAGATAGCTGATCTGCTTGAAGATGTATGTCTTCAACCATTCATCATTTACGGCTGGAATGACTCTGTTCACGACCACTGCATCCACATTGTATCCATAAAGTTGTAAATAGGAATAGGCTCTTTTGGCTTCCTGAACGACCATTCTCTCTGGGTTGGCCACTATTCTGATCGAAGTGATCTCAGGGTCAAGGAATACTTGCTGAATGAATTCCAGTTTATCGAAAAGTGTCTGCATTTCATCATATCCTTTATCCAACGGGATTCCAGTTGTAGTTCTTACCACTTTACCCAGCGTTCTGATTGCAAATTTCTGCCCTGGAAAAGCTTTGGTCAACCAGGATTTGGTCACCTGAGGTAAGCTCAGTAAAGTCAAAGTTTCTCCAGTCGGAGCGCTATCGATAACGATCACGTCAAACATCTTGTCACGATAGAATTTTTCGATCCAAAGAAAAGCAGCTCCTTCTTCCATTCCAGGTAAAACAGACAATTCATCTGCGATCACATTGTCCACTCCCTGAAATTTGAAGATAGCACGCATCATTTCCTTCATGTTGCCCCAATACTTCTTCATGGAATAGTACACGTCAAACTCCATGCACCAAAGGTTCTCATGTATTTCGGTAGGCTCTGGAGTGAGGTCCATGTCCATAGCGTCAGATAGACTATGAGCAGGGTCTGTAGAGATAACTAATGTCTTTTTACCTTGCTTTGCACACTGGATTGCGGTTGCAGCAGCGGTAGTTGTTTTGCCTACTCCTCCTTTTCCAGTGAATAGAATAATACGCATTAATAGGCTGATTTAAATTGATTCAAGAATCTTAAATCGTTCTCAAAGAAATGTCTCAGATCGTTGATCTGATATTTAAGCATGGTGATCCTTTCGATTCCCATTCCGAATGCAAAACCAGAATATACCGTTGAATCGATTCCACAATTTTCCAAAACGTTGGGATCAACCATTCCACATCCCATGATCTCCAAAAATCCCGTATGCTTACAAACGTTACACCCCTTGCCATTACAGATCTGACAGGATACATCCACCTCAGCGCTTGGTTCTGTGAATGGGAAATAGGAAGGTCTTAAACGAATTTCCGTATTTTCTCCAAACATCTCCTTGGCGAAGTAAAGTAGGGTTTGCTTAAGGTCCGCAAAAGATACTCCTTTATCAATGTATAGCCCTTCAACCTGATGGAAGATGCAATGTGCCCTCGCGGATATCGCTTCATTTCTGAATACTCTTCCCGGAGAAACAGTTCTAATAGGTGGAGTGGAGTTTTCCATTACTCTAACCTGCACGCTTGAAGTATGAGTCCTCAATGCAATCTCATCGTCTATAAAGAAAGTGTCCTGCATGTCTCTTGCAGGGTGTTCCGGAGGAAAGTTCAAAGCGGTAAAATTGTGAAAATCATCCTCGATCTCTGGTCCTTCGGATATAGAAAAACCTATTCTCGTGAAGATATCCAGTATCTCTTTTCTAACCACCGATAATGGGTGTCTGGCTCCTAAAGGAGTATATTCAGCAGGGCGTGTAAGATCCTGTTTTTCTTTGTTGCTAGTGGATGAAGATTCCAAACTGTCCTTGATCTCATTTACTTTTTCAAGAGCAGCAGTTTTTAAGGTATTTAGTTTTTGTCCGAATTCTTTCTTCTGTTCATTCGGTACATTTCTAAAATCACTCATAAGTGCAGTGATCTCACCTTTTTTTCCAAGAAGTCTAATTCTAAACTCCTCAACCTGATTCAGATCAGTAGCTGTAAATTTAGCTACCTCATCCAGTAGAATATCAACTTTCTCCAGCATGTTTACTTTACAATTTCCATAGATAGTATAACTACGTCTTCAACTGGTCTGTCACCAGGCGCAGTCTTTACGGTTCCCATTGCATCAACGATGTCAAGTCCTTCAATTACTTCTCCGAAAACAGTATAGTTGTTATCCAAGAAAGGTGTTCCACCTACAGTTGTATAGGTCTTGATCTGTTCTTCAGTATATTCAAAAGGAGTGTAATTTTCCATCGCTAACGGTTTGATCTCTTCGATCAACTCAGCGAAATCTTTTTCTGCTTTTTGTTGGTTTGCCTGATCTCCTGTTTGGTACAGTTTCTGACATTCAGTATATCGATTGATGTACTCTTTGTTTTCAGGATTTTGAAGGAAGGTTCCCAACATCATGTCTTCTTTTTGTTTGTTGGCATTTTGAACAATCGAATTCAATTGTACTTCAGAAGTCACTTTTCCGGTTACGATATAAAATTGTGAACCACTTGATCTTTTCTCTGGATTGACATTGTCTCCCTGACGTGCGGCACAAAGCGCACCTTTTTTGTGATACAGTCCGTTTTGAATTTCATTTGGGATCGTGTATCCTGGGCCTCCGCCTCCTAATTGTACATTTGGAGCAGCTCCCTTAGATTCAGGATCTCCACCCTGGATCATAAAATCTTTAATAACACGATGAAACAATAACCCTTCATAAAAACCATCATTCACTAACTTGATGAAGTTGTCTCTGTGTAAAGGAGTTTCGTCATAAAGCTTCAAGGTTACATCTCCTTTATTTGTTTTCATTTTGATTTTTACGTCAGTCATTCCTGATGGAGGAATACTCGTATCCGTAATACCATTGGTTTCAATCAGATTACTTTCGACTTCAGTATCATTGGTTGAAGAAGTTTCAGTTGCAGTAGTATCCGATTCACTGTTTGTTTTTTCTTCAGAAGCCTGACAAGAAGCGTTTAGAAAAATAAGGGTTGAGCTAAGTAATAGCGAGAAAAATGTAACTTTCATTCTAAAAAATTGGTTTATTAGCAAGCAAAGATAAGCAACCATTAAAGAAAATTTCGTCTTATCCTTGAAAATTCTGAGAGAATTGTACTAACTTTGAATGACCTAAATTTGCTTTAAGCATGAAAAAACTAATGAAATATAGTCTTGTGATGTTCCTTTTTATAGGAATTTCTACCTCTTTGTCTTCTTGTTACAAAAAGAAGGACACGATTGCTACATTGACTTTTGTAGACTCAAATGGAGACCCTGTTAATGGTCTTGAGATTACGGTGGATTATGGAGATCCTAACGATGATGCTCATAGAGAGGGATTAACTCAAACAGGATCAACTGACGGATCAGGAAAAGTAACTTTTAATTTCAATGAACTTTACAAATCAGGACAAGCAGGTGTTTTTGTTTTGGATGTATATGTGAACGGAACAGCGGTTGGAATTATCCGTGTAGAACAGGAAGAAACGGTTGAAGAGACTTACGAGCTATAACTAATACTACAATATTATGGAAAGCCGATCTAAACAGATCGGCTTTTTTGTTTACCATCTTTTGGATTTCGTTAACTTTGAGAACATGATTTACTCAATGAAATATTTGTGGTTCGCAGTGGCTTGTTTGTTGCTGTTGAATGTTGGGGCTCAGCTAAGCCCGAAGCAAATGGAGGGTAAATGGGGGTTTGTAGATAAAGGTGGTGAGTGGGTGGTTAAACCAAAGTTTGATGAAGTAAAACCTTTTAAGGAGGATTATGCTGCCGTCCGAAAAGGAGATAAGTGGGGGTTTATTTTTGAGTCAGGAAAATATGCGATCAAACCACAATTCTCGAGTATTACGAGTTTCTCTGATGGTAAAGCTGGGGTAGTTTGGTCCAAGAAATCAAATGGTCTTTGGGGATTCATCAATCGACAGGGTGAAATGATCATTGCTCCTTCATTTTCAGGCGTAAAACTCTTTTCAAATAATGAGTGTGAGGTAAAGTTGCCAGGGATGCTGCCTCATCAGGTCATCATAATAAATTCCGAAGGTAAGCAGATAGCTCCTCCTCACGTAAAACGGGAGAAGGTGAAAGACTATTATCACATTACTTCTCAAAAAGAGAATAAGCAATATGTTTATTGTTATGTAGATAAAGATGGAGAATTGATGTCACCATGGTCTCTGGATGATTATGAATACGGTAAGAAACTTCAAAAAATCAAAGTAACTTCTGTAGACGATGAGAGTTTTGAACCGGATGAGATCCTTACCAGTCAATCATCGTTGTACTTGTATGCTTATCTCGATGAAAATGGACAGGTTGCTTCTAATTGGTATCGTGAGATCAGAGAGTATCATCTAGGCTACGCTGTAGTAAGGAGAAATCATCGATACTGTTTTATGAATCTTCAATTTGAGGAAGTTACTCCGTTGGATTTTAGTGAAGTCAGAAGATTGAACGATGAGTACTGTGTGGCGCAAGTATCTGAGGAAAGTTTTGTGTTACTTAATTATAAAGGAGAAAGGATAGGAAAGGAGTTTCATGGCTATGACATCTTTGATGAAGATTATTTAATTGGTTACTCTTTGGAGGATATTGCTGGCGATCGACAATATAAAATGGCACTTTTCGATTATGACGGTAATCAGAAGTCAGGATGGTATCTGAAGATCTATCCAAAAAGTGATTTCTTTTATAGAGTCTTGGATGGTGATTATGTGAATACAGGAAAAGGTCCAGAGTATAAAACTTACTACAATTATATCGTGGATAGTACAGGAGAGGTGCTTACACATTGGCGTCCTACCCATGAGATCCGCTTTGAAGTTGAAGAGTTTGCGTTAATGGATAGTGTCTATCAATTCCTACATCAGCCAAAAAGTGGGTTCTATATTGAGGAATCATTTTTTCAATCCACATTTCTTTATGACCTCGAGATTGATGGAAAAGTACTTCGCTTCAATGGCGGGGACTTCTACGATGGAATGGCCATGGTTTCTAACTATCTGACAACGGATACGATCGTTAGGGAGGTGAATGGGATTACCTTTAAGATTCCAAATGTAAGGTATGGTTTCATGGATTGGAATGGAGATTTGAGACTTCCTTGTAAATTGGAGTATACTTCGAGTATGACGAATGGTAAGGCTGTGTTTAGGAAAGATGGGAAATTTGGAGTGATCAACTATAAGGGCAGCATTTCAATGAAGCCAAAATATGATCTTGTGGGAAATTTTGGAAATGGTCTGGCTCCTTGCT
Source organism: Flavobacteriales bacterium (assembly GCA_020635565.1). Classification (GTDB taxonomy): domain Bacteria; phylum Bacteroidota; class Bacteroidia; order Flavobacteriales_D; family Parvicellaceae; genus Parvicella. Next base: position 29,955 of record JACJZN010000008.1, read on the forward strand.
ATAAGGATACAGCGTGGTGCTTTATTAATTTTCAGGGTAAAGAGGAGATCCCAGCTAAGTTCGATGATGTACGACCATTTAAACATGGATATGCAGCTGTGAAAATCGATAAGAAGTGGGGTTTGATTGATACCAGAGGACATGAGGTACTCAAATTCAAATATAAAAAACCACCTGAAGCCTTGAGTAGAGATAGGATCAAAGTATTAATTGACGGAGTCGGATATGATATCATCACGCTTTAAAGGGAGATCGCTGAGATAGATCAAACTGTAGAAGAGCGCCATAAAAGTAACCCCTGCTTGTCTATTAAGCATGTCGTCAGATACGAAACCGATCACTATGATCACCAGAAATAAGGTGCTAAGTAAAGATGTTGGACTTTTAATGACTGGATAGGAAAGTAAAAACATGATCAAAATGAAACCAACTGCCCCAAAGCAAACCAGAAAGGATAAGAACTGATTGTGAGCTCTTAAGCGATTTTCCTGATCCAGAAGACTATTATTTTTTTCATAATAGGATAGGTACTCAGATTCTTCAGACCCAATTGTTACCCCAAATAGCGGATTGTTTTTAAAGATATTCCAACCTGCATCCAAATAATAGAGACGCTGAACTAAGGAATGTCCATTTGGGTTCATCTGATACTTATACATCTGATATTCTAGTAGTGTTTCCTGTATTCTTGCTTCGAGTCCGGTCTCAGGGGGTAGTATCGATGAGATGCCATTCTCAATGTTCTCTATGTCTTCGTCAGTTAACTGCTGAATACCCTCGGCATCCTTCATAAGACCTTTGGATGTCATATATCTCAAAATGGTTCCTTGAATTCGCTGCCCTTTTTTATCTAACGAGTCGATCGGGATAATACTTCGGGAATTCCATCCATCTTCCACCTCAATTGGGCAATAATTCATGTAGAGGGGATATCCATTTTCATAGATCTCTATCTCGGGGTAATGTTCATAGAGATTCATTTTTGCGGTGTACTTAGGAGGGTTTTCTAGAACTCCTTCTCTTGGCGTTGTAAACGTATTGAATTCAATATATAATTTTCCAATAACCAGTAGAGTACTTAATGCAATTGCAATCAGTGAAGAATAATAGATCCATTGAGTTTTACTTTTTCTGGAAATTGAGATAAGTGATAAAATAATTGCGATTGCTCCCGCTAAATATCCAGTTCCTGAACCAAGGATCTTGATGAAAAAGAGAAAATAAAAAATCACAAAAAGGTATCCCCACTTCAGGTTATTTTTGGTGTTGTTCAATAAATAGGCCGAAATGCCTATGCCAAAACCAAGGAAAAGCCCCAAACGTATGTGAGAGATAAATCGTGATAGATCTCTGTAATTCTCATAATCATGATGGTAAAATTTGTAAAATCCAACTCCTGCACTTGTGATTAACCCGAGAAGAAATAATTGTAAAATGATCTGAATTTCTTTCCAAACTAATTTTTTTGATGTTCCAATTGTAATTGGTAATGCTAGGAGAGGAAGTTTTCTTCTAAGATCATCCAACGTTATTTCAAGGTTGTCAGAAAATAGTCCCCATAGAATGTGTATTAAAAAGAAACAGAGGAAGACTAAAGGAATGAACTTTCTATCCTTTAGGATATGCCATTTTTCTTTGAATTTTCCTTCCAAAATCCAATTGGCAGAAATAGCAATCACTCCTATACTCATAAGCGATTTGCCCATGGAAAGTCCAAAGGCGATCAAACCTATGAAAAGGACATATAGTAGTCGATGAGGAAACTTCGGATGGATCACGCCTAATTAACGCTATTCACCTGATAATATTTTGCTGTAGCGTCCTGAATCATTCAGTACTTCTAGAGCAATTGAAATGTATTCATCCTGATCCAAAGCATTTTCAAGTCGGCCTGAAGAATAGTAGTATCTTGAAACAATTTCACTCTCTAATATTTCTTTGATCTCGTCCTTATATCTCATCAGATCAGATTCTAAACTTGGAGTCAGTTTGATGAAAAGTGCTTCAAATTCTTCTTTCGAATCTTCGTAATATTTCTCGTCTTTTGCGATCTCTTTTAATTCATTCATGAGTTCCATTGACTGAGAGGTATGGTGAACATCCTTAAGTTTTACAAAGTTCACAAAATCGATGTACTCTTGATCTGATAATCGGAAGGATTTTGCTTTATCAATGGAAGTATGCTTGGTTTCATATTCGGTAGCAAAATCAAAGATATGATGGCCAATCACGAGTTCAGTTGATAGAACGCTCAGGAATTCGGCAGGAATCTGAACATCTGGATCCACGCCTCTACCGTCCTTAACTTCACGACCATTTTTGGTTTTGAATGTTGCGATCAAACTGTCATGTACTTCTGCCACTTCTCCCAATTCATTTTTGTTGGAATAATCCAGTTTCTGGATACATCTTCCGCTTGGAGTGTAATACTTCGCCACGGTTAATTTGACCATGCTTCCAAACTCCAGATCCTTTGTCTGTTGAACGAGTCCTTTTCCATAGCTTGTTTCACCTACAATTACCGCTCGATCCAGATCTTGCAAGCTTCCACTTACGATCTCACTTGCCGAAGCAGAATGATCATCGATCAATACAACTATAGGCATGTTCACATCAATCGGATTGTTGAGCGTCTTATATTCACGATTCATCTCACTCAATCTGCCTTTTGTTTCTACAACTAATTCGCCTTTTGGAACAAAGAAATTAACAATGTTTACTGCTTCATGAAGCAAACCTCCACCATTACCTCTAAGGTCAAAAACTAATTGAGTCATGCCGCTGGAATCGATCAAATGATGAATAGCACTACCTACTTCCTGACTGGCGGTCTGCGTGAATGAGTTTAATTTCACATATCCAGTCTTATCATCCAGCATGCCAAAATAGGGTACATCTGGCACCTTGATCTCTTCTCTTTTCAAGGTCACTTCATTGATGATGGTTCCTCTTTTGTATTTTATTGTTACATCCGTTCCTGGACCTCCTTTAAGATATAAACTCATGTCTGGAACTTCTTTGTCTGTAACGTCTTCACCATCCACTTCAAGAAGTATATCACCTGCTTTGAGCCCAGCTTTTGCCGCTGGAGAATTTTCATACGGTTCAGAAATAACAATATAATCACCGTGTTTCTGGATCAAAGAACCAATGCCTCCATATTGACCAGTAGTCATGTATCTGTAATCTTCTATTTTACTTTGCGGAATGTATACGGTGTATGGATCTAGTGATGCTAACATAGCATCAATTCCTGTCTTCATTAATTTACCTGGAACCGGTTCGTCTACATAATAAGTGTTTAATTTTTCGTAAACACCGGTCATTACGCGGATGTTCTTAGAGATCTCAAAAAGGTTCTCGTCATTCTCATTGAGCACACGAGTGGAAGTAAATATTACTCCACCGGAGATGATCGTTAGTAGAAGTAGGAGGTATGTTAGTTTTTTATTCATGATTTTGGCAATTCTCGATCAGTTTTTCCATTGCTTTCTGAAGCTTTGCATGTATAACGGACGAATCCACGATTTCGTTACCGATAAAGATAAAAGCAATGTTAAAATATGTTATGTCGTTTTCTTTAAGTTCATTAAGCATGTGTTTATTCAATCGATAAGCCTCTCGCATTCTGCGCTTGATCAAATTGCGGTCAACTGCTTTTTTCATATTTCTTTTAGGGCAACCAATGAGTACCTGATGATTTGATCTTTCATTTGGCTGCCACAGAACCTTAATTGGAAACAGGGTCATTCTCTTTCCTTTCCCAAACAGAGCTGAGATCTCCTTTTCAGAAGTGAGCTTTTCAGATTTGGGAAAATTGAAGTTCATGATACAAAAAAATAAAAAAGGTCGGCATAAACCGACCTTTCTCTATGAATTTGTTCACGTCTACTTGTTTGCTTTGATGAAATTTTCAATGGCCATCGTCATCGAAGGAACTCCTGGTTGAGGAGCATGTACATCCAATCTTAATCCAGCATCTACTACAGCTTTCGAAGTAGTTGATCCAAAAGCAGCGATTTTTGTTCCATTTTGTTTGAAATCAGGGAAATTCTTGATCAAAGATTCTATTCCTGAAGGAGAATAGAAAACAAGCATGTCATACTTTACATCTGATAAATCTGATAGATCACTGCAAACGGTTTTGTACATGACAGCATTGGTATAATCCAAGCCTTCTTTGTCCAATGTTTCAGGAATCGATTCATTTTGAATGTTCGAACAAGGAACAAGAAACTTTTCTTTTTTGTGTTTTTTCAACACATCAACAAGACTACCGATTCCAAGATTGCCATGAAAGATCTTTCTCTTACGATAAACTACATAATTCTGAAGGTAATAAGCTACAGCTTCAGAAACACAGAAATACTTCATTTCATCCGGCACGGTATAACGCATTTCTTTTGCTAATCTGAAGAAATGATCAATCGCATTTCTGGATGTAAGAATAACAGCTGAAAAGTCGCCTAGATTAATTCTGTCTTTTCTGAATTCTTGTGCATCAACACCTTCTACATGAATAAAAGATCTAAAGTCAATCTTAACTTTTGTCTTTTCTGCAAGAGAGTTAAAAGGATTCTTCTCTTTTGCAGGTTCTGGTTGCGATACTAAAATTGTTTTTACTGCCACAGTGTCAAATTTAGATGCGTGTTTGTTATAGTTGTTACGGTTTAATCTCGAAATTTAGCCAATGAACCACATGATAATTGCGACCAACGGTAGAATTTCGAGGGTGCAAAAGTACAAAAATAAATAATACCCCGAAATCTTTAGGGCACTTGTTTGTCTGAATTCCTGAATTAATTTATAAACATAAACGAGTACAAATGTTAGTTGCATCAGTAGTAAAACTCCGTTGTAAAAGATAGATATCCAGGAAGTTGTGCTGTTGTCCAGTCTGTAATTGAGAAAGAGAATGACCGGGAGAATGAAGAGCCCCAATACCTGATAAAAAAATTGATTGTAAATCTGGATCTCATTAGCAATCTCATTTTGCTCGGTGAAATAACCAATCAGCGAGAAAAGCACACGTCTTAACCAATAATAGCCGATCAATCCCCCAGCTATTATTCCAAAAACGATAAAGAGGTCGCTAAGTGTATAGAAATTGGTTCGCTGGAAAATAACGTAGGAAATGCTGGTTGTAAGTATTAAAGCAGTATTGATCAAAAGCAGCATTGTAGCAGTACTATGAACGGTGCTTTCCTCTCGAATGACTCTTCTGAAAGCACGTAGATCAAAGAATCCTTGAAAAATTGCATTTAGTTTTCTACCAGACTGAACTTTGACAATGAGCAGTAACACTACACTCACCAAAATCGGAATGTAGAGGAGCATTAAATGGTCTGTATGTCGGGTTAAAGCTTCGATGATGCAAAAATAGTTTTTTGCTAGATACTTGACGCTAGATTTTGGATGCTCGACAATTCTAATAAGGAAATGTGTTTTTGTCCAGTGTCATGCATCCAGATACCAGCGTCTAAAAAATCATTACCTTAGATAAAAACAAAAGCCAATGGAAAACAATAACTTCAAAGGAAATCTGACTTTCCAATTTTTAAGTGAGCCAACCGATGTCAATTTTGGAGGTAAAGTGCATGGGGGCATTGTGATGAAGTGGATCGATCAGGCAGCGTTTGCTTGTGCGAGTAGTTGGGCAGAAGCTTATTGTGTAACCGTTTATGTTGGTGGTATCCGATTTTACAAGCCCGTAAAAATAGGAGAACTCGTTAAAGTAGATGCACAAATCATTTACACGGGAAGTTCTAGTATGCACATTGCGATTGATGTATTTTCAAAAAATATCAAGGACAAGGATTTTCAGAAAACAACTCATTGCATCATCGTTTTTGTAGCGATCGATGAAGAAGGGAATAAGATTGAAGTGCCAAAATGGACGCCTCACAATCAGCGCGAAAGTCAGTTAGAAGAATACGCAATCAAACTGATGGGACTTCGTAAGAATATTGAAGATGAGATGAAGCCTTATTTGGAGTAGGTATTAGAATAATAGCCCGACCCCGAGCCCCCCAATTATAGGTAGATTAACATTTTCTGTTGAATTTATACCAACACCAAGCATGTAATTAAAGGAGATCCCAGTATTACCATTTCCTCTGTAGGATCTACACCCTTCATAGTATAGTCGGAATCCATATGGCAATGCATTATGCTTACCTGTATAACTAGAATGGTATGTTCTAATTGGGTATGAAATGAAATCAAGATTGAAACGGTCATATGACGTGTGTCCAACTTTAGTCTCAAATCCGTTTTCCAAATATTTCACTTTCCAAAGTGCTGTTTTAAAAAATATTATTGAGTATCCTAGGTTCAATCCATAAACCGTTAGATCCATTTCATTGAATTTACTCTTCGAATAGTCAGTTTTTAATCCACCGAAGTGAACTCCAGAACAAATCACAGTAGTTCCAGGTAGTTTTACTACTTCTGCAACATTATATCGAGTGTCTGATCTAATAGTGTTTTTTACTAAATTGGATTTAGTTCGTTTTCTGAAAAAAATATTCGCATCAACTGCGCCACCAGTGATACCGATTATGCCATTAATACAAAATTTTCTCTTTATGTTGATGTGAGCAACATTAACATTGTTAAAACCTTCTGGACCAAATACTCCTACATAGATATTTGTAATTTGAGCTTGTCTCGGATCAGGGGAGATATCTTTAACCTCAGTTGTTTTCTTGAATGCGTTACCGAAGTAATGTGTGGTTGTATCGTTATATATTGTATCCTGAGCAAATAGGATTCCCGAGTGAACAAAAACGGTGAGTATTATTAAGATAGTGTTCCTCATTCTTTTTTTGCAAAAAAAAAAAAAAAATATCCGAAACACGAAATCTTTAAGAAATAAAAGGAGGTCAAATGCACCTTAGTTAATAAAGGCGCAATTTGTGGTAATCAAATTGGATCTCCAGCCACATCACCAGCAGCTCAATGCGGTCTTATTGGAATGATTTTAAAAGGACAAGCCTAATCCTAGTCCTGCTAGGATCGGAAGACTGTTTTTGTCATTGGCGTTAATGCCAATTCCCAACATGTAATGAATTGTATAGGATACAGTTGCTCCACTCCATGTATTCGTGCAACCATCAAAATACAGCCTGAATCCATTTTTTCTAGCAGATTCTCTTCCCTGATAATTTGGCGCATAACTTTGATTGAAATATTGGATAATATCAAGATTAAATCTATTGAACATACTGCCTCTAATGAAGTATGTTTTCTTGAGGTCCTCTCTTTCAACTTTCCATTTCGTATGTCGAATGAATATTACGGAATAACCAAGAAAAGCTCCATGAGAAGTCAATGGTATCGGGCTAAACTTACTTTCATTATAATTAGTCTTTAGATAACCAAAATGAAATCCAGATGTTCCAATGCGTGAAACTGGTCGTGTAATTTGATCATTTATTGTATAGTCACCAACATGACTTCGATGAACACCAATTGTCCCAGTAAATGATTTTTCTTTGAACTTGTTTTTAAAGAAAATATTAGCGTCAATTGAACCTCCTGTTGGACCAATTAGTCCATTCAAAAGAAATCTTCCACCAACACTTAAATGACAACCTCCAATATTATTAAAACCTTCCGGTCCAAAGGCCCCGACATATATAGCGGTGAATTGACCTTGACCCTTTTTGTAAGAAATATCGGTGACATATGCGGTTGACGAATTTGAAAGTTTATATTTTCTACGTATTGTATCATTGAATGGTGTATCTGAACTTTGAGATAATCCAATTGTCAGCCCACTCATCAAAAATAGGAAGCATATAAAAATTACTTTCATTTTCAAATTTCCGAATTCAATCATTGTCAAATTAGCTCTCCAGCCACATCTCCAATAACTCAATAGCTGCCTTACTGATCTTAGTTCCTGGTCCAAAAACTGCTGCAACACCAGCATCAAACAAGAATTGATAATCCTGTTGCGGAATTACACCCCCTGCGATCACAACGATATCTTCTCTTCCCATTTTCTTCAATTCAGCTATTACTTCAGGTACCAATGTTTTGTGTCCCGCAGCCAGCGAAGATACGCCTAGGAAGTGAACATCATTCTCTACGGCTTGTTTCGCGCTTTCGTGCGGAGTCTGGAAAAGCGGTCCGATATCCACATCAAAACCTATATCAGCATATCCAGTAGAAACTACTTTAGCACCTCGATCGTGACCATCTTGTCCCATTTTAGCGATCATGATCCTTGGTCTACGGCCTTCCTGCTTTTCGAACTCCAGAACCAATTCCTGAGCTCTTTTAAAATCTTCATCCTGCATTGCTTCTGATGAGTACACTCCTGATATTGATTTGATAGTCGCTTTATATCTTCCAAAATGTTGCTCCATGTGATCAGAGATCTCACCCAACGATGCTCTCTCTCTCGCACAAACGATCGCCAATTCCAATAAATTGCCTTCTCCGGTTCTGGCACATTCACTCAATTCAGCTAACGCAACCTGAACTTGTCCTTCGTGACGTTCAGCTCTCATTTTGTTTAAACGAGCAATTTGAGATTCTCTCACTTTGGTATTGTCTACTTCCAGAATGTCAAAGGATTGTTCGTCATCTGTTTGATAAGCATTCACTCCAACGATAATATCTTTCATGGAGTCAATTCTGGCCTGCTTACGAGCAGCAGCTTCTTCAATTCTCATTTTAGGAACACCACTTTCAATCGCTTTTGCCATTCCTCCCAGTTCTTCGATCTCTTCGATCAACGCCCAGGCTTTAGTGGCTATCTCGTCCGTCAATTTCTCTACGTAGTGACTTCCCGCCCACGGGTCGATCGCTCTACAGATATCTGTTTCATTCTGAATGAATAACTGCGTGTTTCTCGCAATTCTCGCAGAGAAATCCGTTGGTAAAGCGATCGCCTCATCCAACGCGTTGGTATGTAACGACTGCGTTCCACCTAAAGTAGCAGCCATTGCTTCGATACATGTTCTGGAGACATTATTGAACGCATCTTGTTCAGTTAAACTCCAACCACTGGTTTGGCAGTGTGTTCTCAACGCCAATGATTTTTCATTTTTAGGATTGAACTGCTTCACGATCTTTGCCCACAACATTCTTGCTGCACGCATTTTCGCAATTTCCATAAAGTGATTCATTCCGATCGCCCAGAAGAAAGATAGCCTTGGTGCGAATGCATCAATGTCCAATCCAGATTGAACTCCGGTTCTCAAATATTCTAATCCATCAGCTAAAGTATATGCTAACTCAATATCTGCGGTGGCTCCTGCTTCCTGCATGTGATATCCAGAGATGGAGATGGAGTTGAATTTCGGCATGTTCTTCGAAGTGTATTCAAAGATATCCGCTATGATCTTCATTGATTGTTTTGGAGGATAGATGTAGGTGTTTCTCACCATAAATTCCTTTAGGATATCATTCTGGATCGTACCTGCCAATTGTTCCTGACTAACACCTTGCTCTTCTGCTGCCACAATATAGAAAGCCATGATTGGAATCACTGCACCATTCATAGTCATAGAAACCGACATTTTATCTAATGGAATTTGATCAAAAAGGATCTTCATATCCAAGACAGAATCGATCGCAACTCCCGCTTTTCCCACATCACCAGTTACTCTTGGGTGGTCACTGTCGTATCCTCTGTGTGTTGCCAAATCAAATGCTACCGATAAACCTTTCTGACCTGCGGCCAAATTCCGTCTATAGAATGCATTCGATTCTTCCGCAGTACTGAATCCAGCATACTGACGGATCGTCCATGGTTGTCGGATATACATCGTAGAGTAGGGACCTCTTAAATTAGGAGCAATTCCACTTACATAGTCCATATGGGTCAGTTCCTCTGCGTCACCTGCTGAATAGTAGGATTTGATCTCGATCTTTTCAGGAGCTTCAAAAACAGTTGCTGCTTCGTTGCTCGTGCTATTCTTAGAAGGAGTAATATGTTGAAATGATTTTCTCATTGTCTTAAACGTTAAATTGTGCCAAACGATTTGCGTTCATTACATTGCTATCCGGAGCTTCTTCTGTTCTAGTATCAGCCGCATTAGGTTGAAAATTCACACCTACCAGTTTAATTTGAGATTCCGCAAAATTTTTCTTTTTTGCTTCAATATCTGACTGGATGGTTTGTGAAATCATGCCGTTCTTCATAGTTTCCTGAAATGATCCTGCTTTGTCAATCTCTTGAAAAAAGGCCCATCCTTTTTCAATCAGGATATCTGTCAATTGTTCAATGTAATAGGAGCCGGCAGCAGCATCTTTCACTTGATTAAAGTAAGATTCTTCCTGAAGTAATAGTTGAACATTCTTAGCTAATCTACTTCCATCGCTGAATTTCTCAGAAAGGTTGAGATCATATGGTAATACCTCGATGCTTTCAACTCCTGAGATACTTGCAGCCATGGCAGCAGTAGTAGCTCTAAGCTGATTATTATGAATGTCCAGATTCGAATAGTTAAAATTGGATGTTCTTGCATGAATCACAGCATAACCGTCTTCCACACCATATTCCGTCAGTAATGTATTCCAAAGTAATCTTAGCGCTCCAATTTTTGCGATCTCGGCAAAGTAGGAATTCCCAATACCTACTTCAAAATGAATATTTCCAGCAGCTTCTTCCGCAGATACTCCTTGCTCCATTAGGTGAATCAGATAGTCATGTCCCATACCGATCATCATTCCTAATTGGTGATCCAGATTTACACCAAGATCTGCCAAGTAAGATCCATTCACCGTAAAATGATCTCCAGTAAGGGTTACTTGATTTCCGGTTTTTAACGTTGCTGACAACGGACTATTGGTTACCAACACTTCTTCTTGCGAAGTTTCAATTGCTCCAAAAACTGTAGTGGAAATGATATCCAGCATTACATCCTTTAGAACAGTGCCTAAAGAATCAGCAGTGCAATTATATAGTCTAATGTGATTTACTCCTCCCATCAATGCTTCGAGAATAGCCTTGTTGGCTTGAGTTGGATGGGTACAATCAAATGATGCAGCAATTTCCCAGCTGTTGTCTTCCTGATCTGGTTTGGGAACAATACGTCCGAATTTCTTTTCGTAATTGAAAAGAACAGGGTCAACTGGTCCTATTTCACTTTGCCAGACGAGGTCTTCCAAACTTCCTCCTTTCAAATCTTTTAAGATCTTGTCTTTCCACTCCTGTTCGCTAGATGGTTCAAAAAACTGGGTAAAATCCATAAAAAGTCTTTTTTACAAAGATAGTAATAGTGTAGCTTTGACAATGGAAATTTAGTGAATCAAGAAATGGATGAATTAGTTCAGAAGGTACGAGGAAGAATAAAAAACGATTTTTCAGGAGAAGGAACTGGTCATGACTGGTGGCATATACTTCGGGTGGTGAATAATGCTTTAGCCATTCAGAAGAAGGAAGGTGGAGATAAAGAGTTGATAGAATTGTCTGCTTTAGTACATGATGTTGGTGATCACAAATTTCATGACGATCCAGATGCTCAGCGTAAATTGATCACAGGTTTATTGGGTGAATTGGGTGCAAGTCAGGAATTAATTTCTCAAGTATTAAAGGTTGTTAAACAAGTTTCTTTTAAGGGCGGAAAAGAGAATTTAGTGGTAGATTCTATTGAAGCGAAGATCGTTCAGGATGCCGATAGACTAGATGCATTGGGAGCAATTGGTATTGCGAGAGCGTTTGCTTACGGAGGAAGTAAGGGAAGGATGATCTACGATCCGGACCAAAAACCCAAGGACTTTGAAACATTTGAAGCCTACAAGAATGACAACGGGCATACGATCAATCACTTTTACGAGAAACTACTGAGATTGCAGCAAATGATGCAAACGGAGACAGGAAGAAGTATGGCTGCGCAACGTCATGAATTTATGGAAGGATATCTCCATCAATTCTATAAGGAATGGGATGGTGAAATTTAGGGAGATCAATCGGGGCATATATTTAACCTTTGTGGGGATCAACTTTTGCGTGCTGATCTTGATCTATTTTCAATTGATTTCCTATGGTCCAGATCTTCAGGATGTTTTTATGTCTTTTTTAATAGTGATTGCAACTGGAATAGGAAGTGTGCTTTATTTTCTAGTAAAATCGGACGGTCAATCAGGACTTAGATTGACGCATTATGTTCTTTACGCAGGATACTTTCTTGAAGTATTGTACTTGATGTTTGAGAATTAGTTAATTATCAATATCTCCAATTCTCCGATCTTCACCACATCTCCTTCATAGAGTTTCTTTCTGATCACATTACATTCCTCACCATTCAGAAAAACTTCCCCTTCGAGAATGCGGATCTTTGCTTCTCCTCCCGTACCAACAATCGACATTACCTTAAGTAGATCGTTCAGTTGAATGAATTCTTGACCGTTTAGTTGAAACTCCATAATGCTTGTTTTGCGCAAAGGTATTACTTTTGCAAAGCCAAACCGTTCTATCGCTACTGATTTATCAGTGGAGGAAAGTCCGGACACCATAGGACAGCATAGTGGGTAACGCCCATCACTGAGACCGAAAGGTTTTGGGAGGACAAGTGCAACAGAAAGGATGTACAGGTAATGCTGTAGTGAAATCAGGTAAACTCTATGTGGTGAAATGCTATGTATATCGGCTATTAAGGGTGGTCCGCCCGTTGTCGAGGGGTAAGCAGCTAGAGTGTATTGGCAACAATGCACCCAGATAAATGATAGAACCAGACAGAATCCGGCTTATAGGTTTGGCGTTTTTTTTCTTTTTAATTGGTGATCATCTTCATGAGCTGAGCACAGGCAATGGCACCATAAGTTCCAACTGCGTAACCTAGAATTGCCATTAACGCACCAACTGAAGCTAGGGAAGGATCAAATGCAGATGCTACGACCGGAGCAGATGCAGCTCCACCTATGTTTGCTTTTGATCCTACGGCAACATAGAACAAGGGAGCTTTGATCAATTTAGCAATACCAAGCATAACAAGAACATGTATGATCATCCAGATGACGCCTAATACGATCAACATGGGCTTATCGAAGGCTTGAGCAATGTCCATTTTTAAACCAATTGTGGCCACAAGTATATAGATAAATACACTTCCGATCTTAGAAGCCCCTGCTCCTTCATATCTTCTGATTTTCGTGAATGAAAGGCTCAATCCAATCGTGGTGGTCAGCACAACTAACCACAGAAAACCTGACGCGAAGGGATGATCTACTCCCAGCCACTGACCCATTCCTTCGGCTATAAAGGCGCTTAAATAATGTGAAATGCCTACCGCTCCAAATGCAATTGCCATGATTACCATAAGATCGGTTGTGGTTGCCACTTTTGCAGTGGAAGATTGGTAGTCTTTGATCCGGTTTTTCAAATTCTCCATTGCTGAGTTGTCAGCTTTTAACCATTTATCAATCTGCTTATAATATCCAGCACTGAAAAGAAGAACTGCCATCCAGAGATTTGCCACCACAATATCAACGGTGACCATTTGACCATATAATTCTTGCTTATACTTGTAGGTTTCAAGCATTGCGGCTTGATTGGCGCCACCACCGATCCAGCTCCCAGCAAGAGTGCTTAGACCCCTCCAGGTTGCATCGTATTGATTAACTCCATTAGTGATCGTATCAGCAATGACAGTATCCGGAGAAATAAGATCAGTAATGTACATTGCGATTGGGCCACCAATGATGACACCAACCGTACCGGCTAGAAACATGACGATAGCTTTCCATCCTAATTTTTTCAAGCCTTCAAAATCTATTCCAAGTGTCATTAGGACCAGGGCTGCAGGTAACAAATAGGGCTTAGCCAGATTTTGATAAGGTGTTTCTCTGATAGCGGGATCTACAATATGAAATTCAGATAACAGGGCCGGTAAAAGGTAGCATAATAGTAAAGCAGGGACAAACTTGTAGAATTTTTTCCAGCCCTCTAACGAGCTGGTATAGAATATCGCTCCAAGAATGACAGCTAAAGCCCCAAATAGAACTGTGCTTTCACTAATGGGAAGGTCAATGAATATTCCATTGATGCTATTGATTGTTTGAGGATCTAGTTGAATGGGTTCCATTTTTGCTTTTAAAAGGTAAATCCAATTACAAGAACATCATCCAGCTGCTCAAGATCTCCTTTCCAGTTATTGAATTCCTGATGTAAGAGTTCGTGCTTTTCATTCCCAGTTTTACCATGAATATCTAAAAGGAGTTTTTTGAAATTTTTATTCAGGAATTTTTTCTGTTTTGGGCCGCCAAATTGATCCGCATAACCATCCGAGAACATATAAAAGGCATCTCCCTCCTCTGCTTTGATAATAGTTTGGTCAAATTTGCCTTTTTCATAAGCATCTCCACCAGCAACTGGAAATCTATCGCCTTTATGTTCTATGATTTCTCCATTTCGAACAACGAATAGATCTACCATCCCTCCAGCAAAGACTACTTTTTTATTGATCGGATCTATCTTACAGATACCTACTTCCATGCTGTCAGTAGTTTCTGTTCGGTAGCTTTTTACTGTTAAACTTTCCGTGACCTCAATGTCCATTTGATTCATGATCTGATGAGGTTCAAATTCCGGGTGATGGTTAAAGATACTAGTCAATTTTGACAATCCGATCATACTCATTAATGCACCTGGTATACCATGTCCGGAACAATCTGATAAAGCAACGAGAATGTGTTTTTCCGTTTTTCTTATCCAATAGAAGTCACCACTTACCTTTTCCTTAGGCTGGTAGAAAACAAAAGAATTTGGGAGGATCTTGTTGAAAATAGCTTTTGAAGGAAGCATGGTTTCCTGGATCTGTCCGGCATAATTTAAACTCTCCTGAAGATCTTTATTTCTTTCCTCGATCAGTTGATTACGTTCTTCAATTAGTTCTTTTTGCTCATAAAGTTCGAGTTTAAGATCCTCATCTTCTTTTAGAACGCTTCTTACATAGGGATAAAGAATTCCTGCAATAACCAGGATAACTATGAACGAGATCAACGCTTGCTGTTTGAATTGATCAAAAGCCATTTTTTTGAAAGCGCCAAATTCAACATCAGCCTGAATAAGCCCAACTACATCTCCATTGCTATTACGAATTGGATAGAAAGCCGATATCCATTCACCAGTTTCAGAATCATAGGTCTCAATCTTCCCGCCTTCATTCATTTGATCGAGAAGAATGTTCGGATACATTTCGTACTTATGTCTGAATGTAAACTCTGTAGTATCAGAACTAACTGCATAAAGGAAGATCCGTTCTTCCTCATCGTAGAACATGGTGAAAATTCTGGATGATAATTCATTCGCATGCTGCGCAGTTGCCAATGTTTTGGCTAACGCATCGTAATCAGGGTCTTCACCCCAAGCTGAGATATCATCACGCCATTGATATTTTTCAGTGAGTTTTTGATGTTGGTCTCCATTGAAGTCAGCACCCAAACCACTGACAATTCCCATAAGTTGATTGAGTACAGCTTCTTCATAATTAGCAAGCTGATTGAAATATCCGAAGATCGTAAAAAAAGAGGTGATGCCCAGAATCGTCAAAAAGACGATCAGTAAGATCCTTGTTTTAAGGTTGCCGACAATATTTTGAACTATATTCGAAACAGCCATTGAGCGACTAATATACTAATAATACTAATGACGTTCGAATTTGCCTTTTTTGGTTCCTTGATAGAGCGAAAAGTGTAATAATTTACATTCCTCCGCACCATTGAAGAGCGTGATTTTTGCAGATGGTTTTAACCCAACTCGCTTGATGGCCATTAGATTTCCAGATAGAATCCAGGCGTCATAACCTTCGAATGTATGCTTTAAATGTGTTCCGATCTTTGCGTAGAATTCATCTGCATCATAGATGGCTATTCTTCTGTCGTAAGGTGGGTTGAAAACCATAATACCATGATCGAAGATCTTTTCGCTTTGGAAGAAATCGGCTTTCTCCAATGTGACATTGCCTATTAATTGCGGAACATTCTTCAGGTTTCGCTTAGCGATTGCCAATGTGCTCAGATCCTGATCGAATCCTTTGATGACTACACGATTTTCCTGTATCGAAGCTTCCGCCTCTTTCATTAGCTCTTTGTAGCTGTTTTCATCGTAGTCCTTCCACTTTTGAAAACCATATTCATTTCTCACAATACATGGAGCGATATTTTTGGCGATCATTCCGGCTTCGATCGGAATAGTAGCCGATCCACACATAGGATCAATAAAAGGTTTCTTTTTATCCCACCCGGTTTGAAGAATGATACCAGCAGCTAGGATCTCATTGAGAGGAGCGGCACCTGTTTTAGTTCGATAGCCTCTTTTAAAAAGTGGAGCTCCACTAGAGTTCAGTAAAACTTCACATTTGGTTTCATTGATCCGAAGTACAATCCGCAGATCGGGTCTTGATTTATCAATATCAGGTCGTGTGCCTACCGCATCTCTAAATTGATCCACAATGGCATCTTTTGCTTTGAGTGCCACAAATTGTGAGTGGGTAAACACAGAAGAGTACACAATGGTACTAATAAAGAATGTGGCTTCAGCAGACATGTATTTACCCCAGTTGATCTTTTGGATCTCTCGGTAAAGTTGTTCTGGATTTTTTGCTTCAAATCGAGCAATTGGTGTCAAGACATCCAACGCAACTCTTGAGAACATATTCACCTTGTACATCAATCGTTGATCTCCCTCAAAAGCAACAGCTCTTTTGTGAGCTTTAACATTTTTCCCACCAAAGTTTTGAATCTCCTTTTCCAGAAGATCCTCAAGACCTGCAAAAGTTCTAGCGATCAATTTCATTTTCTACCCAATATTATTTATCATCTTTATTTTCAGGCTCGTCTTCATCATCAACGATCTCAAAATCAACATATTCATCTTCCAAATCTACTTCTTCTTCCTGACTCTGTGCTTGCTGGTTACCAAATGGGTTGGTTCCAAAAGGGTTATTCTTGCCCATATCTCCAAACGGACCAAAATTCCCCATATTCTCAAAAGGGTTTTTCGGTGGCTTCTTTTGATAAGGTTTGCCAGTTAGTAAGCCAATAACTATTTGAATCAACTCTCCAGTAGCAGAAAGGCCTTTGATCACCATACTGATCATAAAGAAAAATCCAATGATGCCTAAGATCCATTTAATTAAAAAAGTGTCGTAAAAGTCATTGATGTTCGTCAGAAACCATAGATTAACCTTATGATTCACAAGCATTGGAAATTGGAGAGAAATCAGATAAAAGAGTATGATCACTCCAATTATATGTGGTTCATATTTGGTTTTATCTGCAGTACTAATGCTGCTCATTTTGCCATTGCGAATCATTGAGAAGGTAGCTTTGAACCCTGCAAATTGTTTTGTTCGTTCATACTTGCCGTATAAATAAAGGTATAAAACCATGCCTCCTAAAATATAAAGTAGAGCAGGATTTTGATAAAGATGAGGTTTTTGAGATAGGTATTCACTTGCTTTCAACAAAGTCAAAGAAGCAATAAAATAATACTGAATGGTTTTAAGAGCATAGCCTTCCCACGGTTGCTCTTCCCTTCCTGTTCTCAGGATCATCTTTAATCCTTGAGCGATAAAAAACCAAATCAGGGAAAAGACAACATACACGATCCCCAGATAAAAGATGTATTTAAAATAATCCATTCCGCAAAGGTAGGATTACCGCAAACATTTGATCAAAAAATTGGATTTATTCTTCGAAAGAAGAATTTAGCTCATCAAACTTCTCAGGAACCGTTTCATCGATATCTGCCTGCTGTTCTTTTTCGATCTGTTCCACATCAGCATCGTCATGAAAAATTATAAATGCAGTGCCGATAATTGCAACGAGCACGCCCAATACGATCAAAATTCTTTTGGCTAATTTCATTCTTAATTATTTTAGTTAGACAACGTGAAGAATGAAAAAATAGTGCCAGAAATTAAATGTCGTTTGGATCGAATTCTTCGTCAATGCCAAGTGCTTCTTCTAGAGAATCTGCAGCTGCGTCATTCATTTTAGATTCTGGCAAGTCGGTATTGGCATTTTCTAAGGTTTTGTCAACTTCATCAGCAGTTTCCTCTCCTTGTGCATGATCTTCCTCTGTAGCTCCACCACCTGTAAGCGCAAGAACAGCAACAGTTCCACCAACTAGAACAACCACTACGGCAACGATAATTAGTATTTTCTTTTTCATAACTTTCTAATAGGTTAGACTGCAAATATAGGGATTATATAATTGTGCAAATCATGTACGTAAACCTGATAGGAATTAATCGCTGGTTTTTTATAATTAATCTGAATAATGGTCTTTTTTGTAGAAATAAGGGGTGACTTATGATTATTTTTTGGATATTAGCCTAACCAATGTAAACTTTACTTGATGGAGTCACTAATAATAGAAGCAACTGATACAACGCCTAAAGTTGATTTTAACATCGATTCAGGAGTGTTCAGTATTGAGGGGAAAGCGATCAATAACGATGCTGAAGAGTTTTTTAAGCCAGTACTTTTATGGTTGGATGGTTATGTAGGCGCTCCTAATGATGTAACAAACGTTATCGTTAAGTTGGATTATTTCAATATTTCATCGAGCAAGAGAATCCTTTTTGTATTCTATAAATTGAACGAGTTGATAGATGCAGGTTACAAGGTTAACGTCAAATGGTACTATCATGAGGATGAGGATGATATGTACGAAGTTGGACAGGATTTTGCTTTCATGGTTAAAGTTCCTTTTGAATTCTGTGAGTATTCTCTTTACGAGAAGGTTTTAGCTTAATTTATCTTTTTATTGTTGGTTACTTTATGCCAACTACTTACATTTGCGGTCTGTTTTGAGAACCGTAACTAAAATACCACACCCTAAACTGGATATCAGTATATTCCTTCGAGAGAATAAGTACATCGTTAAGATCGTGCTGGATCAGTATGAACAGATCTACCGTATGAGTGCTAATGATGTAACAGGAATGGAGGATATGGAAAAAATGGTTTCTGAAGAATTCTTAAAGAAAGTTTGGATGCGTTTTGTGGAGATGAGTCAAGATCTGAATGCAGCCTTTAAAGCAATCAATACTAATTAATCATGGATATTAAAAAACTGACCATTATAAACATTGTGCTAATAATAGCTGTTGTTATTTTATTCGTTATGCATTTTGCGTGTGGGGGCAATTGTGCTAATCCAGACGCTGCTTCTTCTGAAGGAGGAGATAGTGATTCATCTAAAGTAGAAATGGTAAAGCATGATGGTGCTGGTGCAAGGATTGCTTGGGTTAATAGTGATACTGTTTCCAAATACTATCTTGCTACAACAGCGTTGCAAAATGGATTGATGGAAGAACAGGCGGCTGCAGAGGCTCAGTTGAAGGCTTTGGAAGATAAATACATGAAGAAGGAAAAGGCTTTTGCAGATGTGGCAAAGATTCTTGGTCCAACAGAATATCAGATGAAGCTTCAGGAGTTGGAAACATTACAGAATGAGTATGTTCAGACACAGCAAGTACTTCAGATGAAACTAGCTCAGATCGAACAGGATAAGTATTACGGTTTCTTTGAACTGACGCACAAATACATGAGAGAGATTGGAAAGGAACTGGGGTATGATTATATTTTCAGTTACAGACTGGAGGGGCAATTGATCTATGCAAACAAAGATCATGATGTAACTTACGAAGTTATCGATATGCTGAATGATGCATACGAACACGCTGGAGAGTAATCGATGTATATTTCAAGACAGAAGAAGGAGGATAATATTGCCGAGTACGTACTGTACATGTGGCAGATTGAAGATGTGATCAGGGCATGCGGGCTTGAACTTTCAAAAATTGAAAAGACAATCATAGCTCAACAAGAATTGTCTGACTTGCAGAGAGAAGAACTCAAGAACTGGTATAAGGATCTGTGCAATCGAATGAAGATCCAGAAAATCGAACAAGTTGGTCATTTGAATGAAGTTGAAGATGTTGTTGAGGAGCTAAGTATGCTTCATAATAACTTGCTAACTTACTACAAAGATGAACGCTATATAGAGGTATATTCTTTGGTTGAGCGGTTTATCGATGAATTCAAGAAAGTTTCTAATAATCCAACAGCGTCTAATATTGAAGTGCTCTTTAGTGCGTTATATGCTAAATTGATACTTAAAATACAAGGAAAGGATATCTCTTCTTCTACAGAAGAGGCTTTTCAGGCTTTCAGAAATGTTCTGGCCTATCTTGCTGCTAAATATAAGCAGCTTCAAACGGGTGAATTGCAGTAAAATAGGTGTTCTGCATGCGTACTAATTGGTTTGCAATCTCTTGGATATTAACGATTTGAACCAAAATGAGGATAACTTTCAGTAAAAGTGCTTTGCCGAGTACTTAAAATCTATTTTATTTGCACCTGAATTAATCATTAAAACAAGAAAAAATGTCAGATGTTAAATCAAGAGTAGTCGCAATTATCGTGGATAAATTGGGCGTTGATGAAGGAGAAGTTACTCCAGAAGCTAGTTTCACTAACGACCTGGGAGCAGATTCTCTGGATACAGTGGAATTGATCATGGAATTCGAAAAAGAATTCAACATTGCTATCCCAGATGAGCAAGCTGAAAACATCCAAACTGTAGGGATGGCGATTAGCTACATCGAGGAAAATATGTAATAACATTTAAGCGAGTTTTAAGAGGTATGAAAAGAGTAGTTGTAACAGGAATGGGAGCCTTGACTCCGATAGGGAATAACCTAAATGACTATTGGAATAATCTGGTAGCAGGTGTGAGTGGAGCCGCTCCGATCACTAAGTTTGATGCTGGTCTTTTCAAAACTCAATTCGCTTGCGAAGTTAAAGACTTCGATGCTGAGAAAATTATTGAGCGAAAAGAGGCGAGGAAACTCGACCTCTTTTCCCAATATGCTATGTTTACAGCAACAGAAGCAATGGAAGACGCTAGTTTCAACCTGGAAAAACTGAATCTTGATAGATGCGGGGTGATCTGGGGATCAGGAATTGGTGGACTTCAAACTTTTCAGGAAGAATGTTTTACGTTCGCTGAAGGAGATGGTACTCCTAGATTTAATCCTTTCTTTATTCCTAAGATGATCGTAGATATTGCTGCTGGGCATATATCTATGAAATACGGTTTGCGAGGACCTAATTATGTTACAGTCTCTGCATGTGCCTCATCTACTAATGCTATGATCGATGCTTTGATGTTGATCCAATTAGGTAAGGCAGATGTAATTGTAACAGGAGGATCTGAAGCAGCTGTTAATATTGCTGGTGTAGGAGGGTTTAATGCCTTGAAAGCGCTTTCTACTAGAAATGAATCTCCGTCTACGGCTTCGAGACCATTCGATGCTACAAGAGATGGTTTCGTGCTTGGAGAAGGTTCGGGTTGTTTGATCCTTGAAGAATTGGAGCATGCGAAAGCAAGAGGTGCTAAGATCTATGCTGAGGTTGTTGGTGGTGGATTATCTGCTGATGCCTATCACATGACAGCCCCTCATCCGGAAGGGTTAGGCGCAATTAATGTAATGAAATTAGCATTAGAAGACGCTGGCATGAAACCTGAGGAAATTGACTATGTTAATGTTCATGGTACTTCTACTCCGCTAGGGGATGTTGCAGAAACAAAAGCCATAAAAGAAGTATTCGGAGCACATGCTTATAATCTGAATATCAGTTCTACTAAATCCATGACTGGTCACCTTCTTGGTGCTGCCGGTGCGATTGAAGCTATTGCCTGTGTGAAGGCAGTTCAGGAAGATATTGTTCCTCCTACAATCAATTTTGAAGTAGAAGATGAAAATATCGATTACAAACTGAACTTTACTTTCCATAAGGCTCAGAAGAGAGAAGTAAGAGCGGCTCTATCCAATACGTTTGGTTTTGGTGGTCACAATACTTCAGTAATCGTTAAGAAATACAATGGGTAGTTTCTTCTTTTGGAACCTCAAGAAGTCTGATCGAGAAAAACAAATCAACTACCTAATTCAATCTAATTTTGGACTGAAGCCCAAGAAGTTTGCCTTATACGAACAGGCTTTAACGCATAAGTCCTACCTCAACAAAAATACAGATCAAGTTCATAATGAACGTTTGGAATTCTTAGGAGATGCAGTAATCAGTACTGTAGTTGCTGAGGTTTTGTTCTACCGCTATCCATCAAAATCAGAAGGCGAACTGACGCAGATGAGAGCTCGAATCGTCAGTCGAGATAACCTAAATCTAATTGGAGATAAAATTGGATTGGAACCTTTCATTAATTATCAGAAAACAAGAAACAAATTCAAATCTTTGATGGGAAATACGGTCGAATCGATCGTAGGCGCGATCTTCATTGAGTTTGGGTACAATAAAACTTCTGAAGCATTGAAGAAGAATATCTTTAATGAACAATTCAATTTTGAAGAAGTAGTTACCTCTAATGTGGATTACAAGAGTCAATTGATCATTCAATGCCAACGAAATAAGCAGGAAATCAAGTTCGAACAAATTGAAGAATCGATGAGTGCCAGTGGTAAACCGATCTTCACGATGGCGGTAATTATTGATGGCGTTGAGAAGAGTAGGGCGGATGCTCCTTCTAAGAGAAAGGCTGAACAAATGGCAGCCGAGGTAGTGCTCAATGAAAGCAATTAAAACTCTCTTGTTGAATAACTCATTTTTCTTTCTGTAAAGCAGCAATTCATTCAGGTAAATTTGTGGATTAGATGTTCACTTTAACCTTTTCAAATATTATGCTTTGGCTGGCTGGTCTCTTTTTTCTGATCCAGCTGATGTTTTACGTGTTTATTTATCTGCGCATATCAGTTAAGGGGAAAAGAGAAGCTGAAACAAATGATCTAAAGCCGCTGTCAGTAGTGATTTGTGCAAGAAATGAAGAACAGAATATTCTGAATTATCTTCCGAAGATACTTGCTCAGGATTATCCAAAATTTCAGGTTATTCTAATTAATGATCGTAGTTGGGATGAAACCTGGGACGTGATGGAGGCAATGGCCAGAAAGGATGAAAGGATAACTTTGGTAAACATTCCTGATAGTGGTAAAGATGGTTTTGCTAAAAAGTTTGCTTTGACAGTTGGTATAAAGGCAGCAAAACACGATCAACTAATTTTTATTGATGCCGATTGTTATCCAGAAACAGATCAATGGTTGAAGAAGATGGCTTCAAAGTTCTCTACCCAAAAAAGAGTTGTATTGGGTGCTGGAGCTTATCTAAAGCATAAAGGATTAACCAATAAATTGATCAGGTTTGATACGTGTACCATTGCTGCTCAATACTTGTCATTTGCAAAGGCAGGGATTCCTTACATGGGAGTGGGAAGAAATTTGGCCTATAAGAATGAGTTATACGACAGTGTGAGAGGTTTTAAAAGTCATTATCATATTCCAAGTGGTGACGATGATCTGTTTGTTAATGAAGTGGCGGATAGTCAAAATACAACCATCTGCTTCGAACCTGATGCGATAACATTTAGTGAACCTGAAGAAACATTTAGAGATTGGAGAATCCAGAAGAGAAGACACATGACCACTGGAAAATTTTATAAAATGAAGCACAAGTTGCTCTTAGGTCTGTTTCCGTTGTCTTATGTTCTTTTTCTGGTGTTTGCTATCATAGCAGGTGTTACGAATCCCTTTTGGTATATTCCATTAACAATGATAGGAGTACGTCTTATACTGCAATATGCGGCTAATTGGAGAGTTTTCAAGACTATGCAGTCGAAAGATGTTTTTTGGATGATTCCAGCCTATGAATTAATAATGCTAATTTTGAATCCGTATTTGAGTTTAACCGGCAATAAATACAACAAACTACGATTATAATGAGTCAAGAAGAACAATTCGATTTAAGTCATTTGTCTGAGAAGGCACAGTATGACTTTGATCTTGTGCAAAAAGCAGTTCACAAAAGTGATCAGCAAGCCTATGCAGAGTTGATGGATAGGTACAAGGACTCTATTTATTTTATGTTGTTGAAAATGGTGAACGATTCAGATGATGCAGATGATCTTACGATCGAGGCATTTGGGAAGGCATTCAACAGATTACATCAATATACTCCGAATTTTGCTTTTAGTACGTGGTTATTTAAAATTGCCACGAATAACTGCATAGACTTTATTCGAAAAAAGAAAAAGAATGTTCTTTCTCTCGATAATAGATATAACAATGACGATGGTGACTCATTGATGATCGAACTGAAAAGCGAAACGAGAAATCCGGAGCAGGAAGCAATTCGAGATCAAAAGATCCTGATCATGCGAGAAGTAGTTATGCGTCTTAAACCTCGATACAAAGAACTGGTGGAGATGCGTTATTTCAAGGAAATGAGCTACGAAGAAATCTCACAAGAATTGGATCTTCCTCTTGGAACAGTGAAAGCACAACTCTTCCGAGCAAGAGATTTTTTAGCAAACATCCTTAAAAATACGAAGGAGAACATTTAACCGTTATGCGAGTTAAAGTTGATTATTCATCTTATTTTCCAAAGGCCTCCAAGAAGCAAATTGAGCAACTTGAGGAACTTTATGATCTGTACCTTCACTGGAATGCGCAGATCAATGTGATCAGTCGGAAAGACATGGATAACTTTGACGAAAGGCATGTTTTACATTCATTAGCTATTGCGAAAGTAATGGAGTTCTCACCTGGTAGTAAGGTGCTGGATATTGGCACCGGAGGAGGCTTTCCAGGAATACCATTGGCCATCTTGTTTCCCGAAGTAGATTTTCATTTGGTAGATTCGATCGGAAAAAAGATCAAAGTAGTAAATGAAGTTGCAACTGCACTTGATTTAAAAAATGTTCGAACTACTCATGAGCGTGCAGAAAACATCAAAGAACAGTATGATTTTGTGGTGAGTAGGGCAGTGACTCGAATGAATAACTTTATGCCTTGGGTAAGAGGTAAATTTCTTTCAAGAAAATTGAATCCCCTTCATAATGGAATCCTTTATTTGAAAGGGGGAGATATACATGAAGAACTAAATGAAGTGGATACGAAACATTTGCCAAGTATTCATGATATCTCAAAGTTCTATCCACAGGAATTCTTTGATACCAAAAGAGTGGTTTACTTTAGGATGAAGTGATTAATTCACTCCATTCTTATTCGCCAGCTGACCACAAGCTGCATCGATATCCTTTCCTCTACTTCTTCTGATGTTCACAATCACATTCTTGCTTTCCAAATATTTAGCAAAAGCATCCACTTTTTTCTCGTCAGCTTGCTGATAAATACCACCATCAATTGAATTGTATTCAATAATGTTCACTTTGCATGGGACATGTTTGCAGAACTCCGCCAATTCTTTTGCATCATCGATCTCATCATTGAAATTCTTGAAGATAATGTACTCATAAGTTACACGCGTACCTGTCTTTTCATAGAAATATTTCAGTGCTTCTGCAAGATTTTCCAATGTGTTGGATTCATTGATCGGCATGATCTTACTTCGCTTTTCATCGTTGGCAGCGTGAAGACTTAATGCCAGATTAAATCGAACTTCATCATCTCCGAGTTGCTTGATCATCTTGGCAATTCCAGCTGTAGAGACAGTAATTCTCCTTGGAGACATCGCCAATCCATCTTCTGAGGTAATATGGTGGATCGATTGAAGAACGTTCTTGTAATTCAATAAGGGTTCTCCCATGCCCATGTAGACAATATTGGACAAAGGAATGTCGTAATTCTCTTTAGCCTGATTGTTAATTAAAACTACTTGATCATAGATCTCATCAGCATTTAGGTTTCTTACTCTTTTCAGTTTTCCTGTAGCACAAAAATCACAGGTTAAACTGCAGCCTACCTGAGTTGAAACACACGCTGTCATTCTTTTAGAAGTAGGGATCAAAACACCTTCTACAACAGCACCATCCGCCAATTTGAACGCATCCTTAATCGTTCTGTCATTGCTCTTTTGGGCTTCCGCAATTTCCAGAAATCGAATCTCAAATTTTTCATCCAATTTATCACGAAGGTCTTTAGAGAGGTTCGTCATACTTTCAAATGATGTAGCTCCCTTCTTCCAGAGCCATTCATATACTTGTTTAGCTCTGAAAGGTTTATCTCCAATCTCAGTAAAGTAGTCTTTCAACTCCTGAAGGTCTAGTTGACGAATGTCAATCTTATTTGTAGTTGCTGGTGCCATAAAAAAAAGTCCAGACCTCCATTTGGAGTGTCCGGACAAAGTTATAAGTATTATTATTATTAGAGAATTAGATGATTAACATCGCATCTCCGTAAGAATAGAATCTGTATTTCTCTTTGATAGCTTCTTTATATGCCTCCATGATCAGATCATATCCGCCAAAAGCACTTACCATCATGATCAATGTTGATTTTGGTGTATGGAAGTTCGTGATCATGGCATCCGCAATTCCAAAATCATAAGGAGGGAAAATAAATTTATTCGTCCATCCCATGTATGGTTTAACAACATTATCTACAGACAAAGAAGTTTCCAAACCTCTCATTACAGTAGTTCCTACTGCAACAACTCTGTGTTTGTTTTTCTTTGCTTCGTTGATAACATCACAACATTTCTGATCGATCTCTAGTTGCTCAGAGTCCATTTTGTGTTTGGTCAGATCTTCAACTTCAACAGATCTGAATGTACCTAGGCCAACATGAAGTGTCATTTCTGCAAAATTTACGCCTTTAATCTCCAGACGCTTCATCAGATGTTTGCTAAAGTGAAGACCAGCAGTTGGAGCTGCAACAGCACCTTCATGCTTAGCAAAAATCGTTTGGTATCTTTCTTCATCAGAGATTTCTGCTTCTCTTTTGATGTATTTTGGAAGGGGAGTTTCTCCCAAATAAGTAATCCTTCTTTTGAACTCCTCGTACGGACCGTCAAAAAGGAATCTCAAAGTTCTCCCTCTAGAAGTAGTGTTATCTATAACCTCAGCAACTAGGTCATCGTTGTCACCAAAATATAATTTATTTCCGATTCTGATCTTTCTTGCAGGATCCACCAAAACGTCCCATAGAAGAGACTCTCTATTTAATTCTCTAAGAAGAAATACTTCGATTCTTGCTCCTGTTTTCTCTTTGTTTCCGTATAGTCTGGCAGGGAAAACTTTTGTGTTGTTCAAAACGAATACATCTCCGTCATCAAAATAATCGATTACATCTTTGAACATTTTATGTTCAATGGTTCCTTTCTCTCGGTTCACTACCATCAGTCTAGATTCATCTCTTTCATCCGATGGATATTCTGAGACTAGATCAGCAGGTAGGTCAAAATCAAATTCAGATAACTTCATGTGTTACTTTTAATTAAAAAAATTTTAGGGTTGCAAATGTAGGCATAAACAATGAACTGCGCAAAGGGAATTATAGTTCAATGTGAATTGCGAAATAAACTAGAAATCAAGCAACTCGTCATTATTTTTTCCTCTTGTGGCAAGACTCTCTCTACTGCGATAATGTTTAACTCCTTTCACTAGAGTTACAATTCCAAAAAGGGAGATGATAGCTGAGATCCAGCTTGGAAATCCGCTGACCACAATTTCAATTATAAGCCAAAGTACACCTACTGAAGTTATAATAATTCCAGCTGCAATTCCGTTTCTAATACCAATGGCATTTAGTCCTCCTGTGAGTTCTTTTTCTTTTGCTAACCTTCTTGCATCGTCTTTCTCCTTCTGTTTTTCATAAGCATCATGATCCACATTGTAATCCTCGCAATCAGCATCAAATGTTGCATAATCATCAGTAAGACCACAGACCACTCCTCTCTGTAAATCAAATTTTCGGTTTTTACAGATCTGACAAAATTTGAGTTGATGTTGTCTTTCCATGGTGTTACAGCATTCCTCGGGACTTGATCTCCAGATATTTATTAATCGTATTTACAGATAGATCTTGGGGCTTGGTCAAAATACTTTGGATTCCATATTTTCTCAACTCGTAGGCGATCAGTTCTTTTTCCAGAGCAAATTTACGAGCCATGGTTTTGTAGTAGATGTCTTTCGTTTTATTTGATTCCATGTTTGCCACACTCTCCAATTCTGTGTTTTCAAAAAAGACAACCACAAGCAAGTGGTTTTGATTTAGTTTTCTGAGCAAGTGAATATTTCTTTTGAGGGCATACATGCTTTCAAAGTTGGTGAAGAGCAGAAGCATACTTCGTCCTTTGATAATGTTGCGAGAACCAAAGTAAAGTCGTTCATAGTTGGCATCCATGAACTTGGTTTTCTGGTTATATAAAGTATCTAGAATTTTTCGTAATTGACCAGCATTACTTTCCGCTGGCAGCTGGGCACCAAGTTTGTCTGAAAATGTAATCACCCCAGCTTTGTCTCCTTTTCGAAGAATAATATTGGACAAAACAAGAGATGAATTGATCGCGTGATCCAGAAGTGTCAATCCTTCAAAAGGCATTCTCATGGATCGACTTTTATCGATCACACAATAGACTTGCTGAGAACGTTCTTCTTGATATTGATTCACCATTAACTCTCCCTTTCTACTCGTTGCTTTCCAGTTGATCGTTCGTATGTCATCACCTTGTACATAATTCTTGATCTGTTCGAATTCGTTATTGTTTCCTAATCTTCGAACCCGTTTGATGCCTTGAAAAATAGCGGTTTTGGAGAATACCTGTAACTCATACTTCTTCATCTGAAGAATGGATGGATAAACTTTTACTTCTTGGTGTAAAGGAAGGTTAATCCTTCTTTCGATTAGTCGAAGTATGGTAGAGACATAGACATTAAGATCTCCAAATTCGTATTCTCCTCTTTTAGTTGGTTGTATAGGGTAACGAAGTTCTTTTGTCTCACTAGGTTTTAAAAACATGAAATGTTCAAAATCTCGGATTTGCAACTGATAAGGTAATTCATCTATTATTCGTAAACTGATCGGCTGTTTGTATTTACTTGTGATCTGCAAACGAACAATATTTTCATCACCCAATGAAAGTTGTTTGTTGATGATTCTTCTTCCCTTTATTTTGGATTTAGAAAGAAATAAGACCATGATATCTACTACTACCAAAGATAGTAATACCATAAGAGCAACATGTGCAATAGGAAAGATTACTGGCCATACGAAGGCCAGACAATACATGGCCACTACTATCGTCCAGTAGAGGAAGAAGATCTTTCGAATATATAGTGCTCTGATAAATCTCATGGTCATTTATTCCAACTATCTCGGAACCTCTACCTTCTTAATGATCTCCTGGATTACCAACTGAGGGTCAAGCCCTTCCATTTCAGCTTCTGGAGTAAGAATAATTCGGTGATTCATCACATGATATGCAACATATTGAACATCATCAGGAACTACGAAATCTCGTCCTCTCATTGTAGCCATAGCTTTGGCAGATTTCATCATTGAAAGAGAGGCTCTTGGAGATGCTCCTAAATAGATCTTACCATGTATTCTTGTTTCATGCGTAATTTCTGCAATGTATTTGATGATAGAATCATCAACTCGCACGCTTTCTATGGTTTCCTGAATTTTCTTGAGATCCTGCGCATTGAATACACTAGGAATCTTATCAAAATCAATTGAAGTATTGTTTCGGAATCTTTTAAGAATCTCTTTTTCTTCGTCCAAGCTTGGATGAAGAAGATTTACTTTGAAAAGGAAACGATCTAATTGGGCTTCTGGTAAACGATAAGTTCCTTCCTGTTCTATTGGGTTCTGTGTTGCTATAACCAAGAATGGGAAATCCAATTTATAGGTCACCCCATCATAAGTGATTTGACGCTCTTCCATTACCTCAAACAATGCAGCCTGAGTTTTCGCAGGAGCACGATTGATCTCATCGATTAGCGCGATGTTCGTAAAGATAGGCCCTTTCTTAAAGTTAAAATCACTGTCTTTCATGTTGAACACAGATGTTCCAATGATGTCTGAAGGCATCATATCCGGAGTAAACTGAATTCGCGAGAAATCAACGTTCAAAGTATGTGAAAGTAGTTTGGCAGTAAGTGTTTTTGCAATTCCTGGTACACCTTCAAGCAATACATGCCCTCCGCTGAATAATCCGATCAAAAGGAGGTCTACCATTTCGTGTTGACCGATCAGGTATTTTCCGATCTCAGCTCTTGCACTGTTCACTTTTTCATTGATCAACGAAAGGTCAATCCTTGGAGCACCAAAAGAACTAGTGGAAACAGAAGGTGTTACTGGAGTTTCTGGTGTAGGATTAACAGGTGTTTCTGGATTGTTTTCCAATGGATTGTTCAATCCTTCTGTTCTGTTCTCTTCCGGTTGGTTTAGGTTTTCCGGGTTGTTATTATTTTCTTCCATAGTCCTTATTTACAGGGTTAATTACAATGCTGATAGAAATATTCAAGTTCAACGTAAAGATCGATCAGTTCCTGTTCGCTGAATTGTTTAGATTTAGCAGAACGGAAACGTTCGATGATATTTTTAATTCTGGTTTCCTCAATGCCCGATTTTTCACTTAAACGAAGTGGGAGGTCGGGTTGTTTGGTCGTTAGGTTGATGTAATAATGTTCTCTCACAAACGTCACAAATATTTGCAACATATGATTAACTAGTTTATTGTGTTGCTTTTGCTGATAATACAATTTACTCACCACATCCAAAAATTCAAGGCTAGAGTTATTGTTTGATTCTACTGGTGGAATGATACGTTGCTGACGTTTGCTAAAAACGATCACATAAAGACCTAAACCAATAAGAATAAGAATGAAAGCCATGAAGAGCATTGGATTACTTAGGATAAACTCCAGAGGGCTAGATCTGGAAATCTCATGCGGAACCTTTTTAGCTTTTGGTTGAGGTATTCCTCTGTATTCCGAGTATTTTCCAAAATTTTGATGCCAGTAAACATTGTTGTAAGGGAAGTGAGAGAAAATATTCTCGGCATGGATCTTACCATCTTGTCGAATCACATTTACATTCGAAAAGTCATAAGGTTGGGAATGAACAATAAAAAAACCATCACCAATCGGCACCATAAGACAGTTGACATGATCTTCAGACCCAGAGATTTTGATCATGTCATCGGTAATGATCTCATCTTTGAAAAATCCAAAATCCCTGTATTTTAATTTGCTGTGCAAATTCAGTCCTTCTGAATAAAGAATTAGATCATTTTTTGATTTGAAATCTGGGTGGTTGAAATGAATCGACAGAGTTGTGTCGTAGAAATAGTTGGTCGTTACGAATTTTTCACCGATCAACTTTCTCATAAAACCATCACTGAATTCCTCTGCGGAAATCATAGCGTAGTTCCCAGCAGAAACAAAATCCAGTAGGTACTCATAATCCACTTTCTTGATATTGAAATCCTCAACGAGACATACATATAAATTAGGAAATCCATTCAGATCCGTCATTGGAAGAACATCATCCAAGTATTTTTCGGAAGTTGTCTGAATAGTTTGGATTGATTTTGTTTTGCTATACTTTTTGATAAGGTTGTAGAGTAAATAAGTTCCTGCTGGATTTACAGGTTTTCTTACCACGCTGGAGTCGGCTTCATTCCCAATCACTGGTTTGTCTTTTCCCGATCCACTTCCAGACGAAAAGAAGTAAAGTGAGACGATCAATAAGAGTCCAACACCAATCAGGATGAGATATTTATTCCGCTTGCTCACTCTTACTTGTGTATTGCGTCTAGTAATTGTTTGAAGGTAGGTTCTACTTCCTTGAATGATTGCTGATCGATGGTATAGTTACCGTACCAGACTACTTCAAAAACAGAAACACTTTTATTGAATAGGTCATACTGAGGACGACTTCTCATTTCTATCAAATAGGAAATATTTGTCTTTTTCTTTTCCCAGCTGATCCATTTTTTCTCTGAAAGATCTTTAATGATGAATATGAAATAAATTCTCACAGCTTCTCGATAATCTCCTCTGCCTAATGCTTCTTCCAATCTTCGTTCTAATTCTGTTTTTGGAATTTCTGAAGGTGCTACATCATCAAAATTGGTCTGAACGGCTGCTCCATCCTTATCCTCTTGGTAGCGCATGAAAAGGAAATAGACAACAACAGCAAGAATAGCTATTCCAATGATGATCAAAAGGATTTGCATGAATGAAAGTGCTCCTGATCCAACAGATATGGATCCAGAATTTCGATCATATTTCTTCTGAGAACTGGTTTTAGGTTCTTTTTCTTTCTCGTAGTATTGATACTTCTCTGATTGATCCGGATCTTCGTAATAATAGTTGTCATTTGAGTAGGACTCGTATTCATCATATTCATCATATTCATCATACTCATAACTGGAATTTTCATTGTTCTCAAAATTCTGATACTCGCTGAACTCACCTTTGTAATCTTCTTCGTAATAGTCGTAGAATTCTCCTTCGGAACTTTCGCCAGTACTAAAATCAGAACCGTCAAAATATTCATCACCGGATGATTCCCCAGATTGAGAGGGTTGACCCGAAGATTCGGATTTCATTTTTCCTTTCAGTTTCTTCCATTGCTGATCACTGAATTCTTTCTTATCAGTTTTACTTTTGATATAGTCTTCATGGTTGATCTGCCCGTAGACTGCAGAAAGAATTACGTTTAGTGTTATGACTAAACTAATCAATCGATATTTAAAAAGTTCCTTCATCATACGCTTCGTAGACTTTACTTTTTTTACCAAATGATTTTAATTTTTCGAACATTCCCCTTGCTTCTTCTTTCTCTAGTATGGAGAAAAACAGAAAGCTAAAAGCCAGAATGAAAATGGGGAATAGGAGATGACATAGTATTAGATTAGTACTTGCATCAATTACAGCCAATACATATTGTGGATTTTCTGCAAGCGGCTTAACAAACCAATCTACAGGCATATCCATGACAATATCCAAGGGGACACCTACAAATGTGTAAATGAAGATCAATGTCCCGGAGACTGCGAAGAACAATCCGATGCCATTTCCAAAGGACTTCCAACTCTTAGTGATACCATATTTCAATCCCTTACCAAAAGGTTCATTTGCAATTGCTGTAGGTAGAGACCACATAAGAATGAATGGACTAATGGCACTAACCAACAACATGAGGCCTATATTTAGGTGCGTGGAAATCAGTCCCATGATCACAAACGCAATAAGAATTGGAAAAAATCCTTTAATGAATAACTTGAAATATCCTTTTAGATTTCGCTCCACATCTTTGGTGATGATCACTCTGAATGCATAGAGGATGTTGAATGCGTTTAGTGAGAATATTAATACATTCATAATGAATGGCTCAAGGTGAAAATATCCGTTCCATTGGAAGACGACCTCCACGTTTTCCCAGATTTTGCTGGCCCTTCCCCAATCACTGAATTGATCATAGATCTCGTATTGATAAACAGGAAATATTTCAAAAATACTCCAGATCATCACGCCTATCAATGGAAGTGTCAACAAGAATAACTTTCCAAATAAGCCAAAAACTCTTGCATAAGTTGAAAAAGTGTCTGAAAATAATTCTCCTACATTTTTCACTCTATTCAAAGCCACTTCGTGCTTTTCTTTGAACTGAGGTGCTTCAACAATCTTTCCAGTAAACTTGTGTTTCTTTGCCACCATCATCGGATAGATTACAAAATAGAATATCACGATCGCGAAGCAAGTCAAAATAAAGGTCCATTTCAAGGCCGGAGGCCATTCAGTGGGGATTGGATCGCCTTCTATTGTTACCACTGTGTGTCGAGTGGCATAGCCCTCAATAAATGCTGCCATGATAATGAATGGAATAATCCCGATCATCATTTTAATGCCTCTTTTTGCGCTGATCACCAATGATTGAGCACGAGTCAATGTGCCTGGGAATAGGATGCCTTGCCCCATTGTAATACCCGCAGCAGCCGATAATATAATGGCAGGAATCTCAAAAGCTCCATGTATCCATATGGTAAGAAAGGATGCTAAAGTTAAGTTTCGAACGACATAAAACCACTGGAAAGCACCAACCATAATAGAGTTAAAGAATAGATATATTCCACTTCCAACGGCAAAGAAAATTCCCAGAACGAATGTGATCATCATGACCATGAGGTTGTTGGCAGCAATTTGTACAAAGGAAAGTTCTTCTGAGCCATGACCATAAACACTCATGGGTTGACCATTTTCTATATTCTGTTCTGCCATAACCACATAATCATAGCCAATCACAGAGCCTAGAAAATCTTCATTGTCTATCGTAGAGACGATGCCAATTAACATCCCGATCGTGAATATGGCAAAGGAAACGAGCAATGTCCATCGAGCACGATACATCTCCAAGGGAAGATCTTCCGTCCAGAAGGTAAAGAACTTCTTCAGAGGTGTTCTCTTTTTTTTGTAAAGATCATGGAAAACCCGCTGAGCAAGAGAGTTTAAATAAACCCTAACGGATCTCTTGGGATAATAAGTTCTGGCAAATGCAAGGTCATCTGTCAACTCTACAAAGAGGCGGGACATCTCATCAGGATCGTTCTGCTGAGTTTTGGACATCTTCTCAAATTTTGCCCACTTCTTCTTATTCTGGTTAATGAATGTAGTTTCCTTCACAACAAAAATTTGTAGAGACCATAAATTTAGAAATGATTTTCGCTATTTGAAGGTATAACTCCATTATTTTAAAAATATCCTATTATTTTTGAAAAGCATTACTTGAGTAAATATGGCTAAAACAGCAGAGATAGTTACCGCACACAATGTTGTTATTCAATATGAAATGGCTCCGATCATGAGTAGAGTGATAGCTAGTATTCTGGATGTCATTATTGTGGGGTTTTATGTCTTTCTGATCTCGATCTTGATGTCGGCATTTATGATCTCGAATTTTCGCTGGGATTCAGATTTTGGTGTGGAAATGCTCCTGTTTTATATTTTGTGTCTGCCAGGTTTTTTTTATTCTTTTTGGATGGAAGCTGTTTTTGCGGGGCAAACTGTAGGGAAAATGGCTATGGGTTTGAGAGTGATCAAATCCAATGGAGAGAACGCTTCGATAGGAGATCTTTTTTTGAGATGGATATTTCGTTTTATTGATCTGATGTGGTCGTTTGGAGCATTAGCTATTATTGTTGCATTGTCCAACGAAAAGTCGCAGAGATTAGGAGATCTGGTTGGAAATACGGTGATCATTAAACTACGTCCTACAAATGAGTTTAGCATCACGGATATTCTGAACATAAAAAGTAGCAAAGATTATGAAGCAACTTATCCTAGCATCGTTCAAATGACAGATGATGATATGCTTTTGATAAAAAATGCAATGGATAGACTGAAGAAGAACCCTAATGATGCTCATAAAGATCTTGTTCGTCAACTTGCTCAATTGACTTCAGATAAACTGGGCCTTTCTCAGGTTCCAGATCAAAAGATTACATTTTTGAAAACTGCTTTGCAGGATTATATTGTTTTAACCCGTTCGTAAAATGTCCAGACTTTATATTGTTCCAACCCCTATCGGAAATCTGGAAGATATGACTTTCCGCGCTATCAAAGTGTTGAAATCGGTTGACCTTATTTTGGCGGAGGACACGAGGACTTCAAAATTCCTATTGAATCATTTTGAAATCTCAACTCCACTGAAGTCTTATCATATGCACAATGAGCATAAGATCGTAGCTGGACTGGTACAGCAAATTGAAAGTTCTGTGAATGGTATTGCTTTGGTTTCTGATGCAGGTACACCTGCTATATCAGACCCTGGGTTTTTATTAGTCAGAGAATGTATTGCCAATGATATTGAGGTGGAGACTTTGCCAGGTCCCACGGCTTTCATTCCTGCGCTAGTGAATAGTGGTTTTCCATGTGATAAATTCCATTTTGAAGGGTTTTTACCACAGAAAAAAGGACGCCAAAAGAGGTGGGGAGAATTGGTACAATATGAAGAAACGTTGGTTTTTTATGAGTCTCCCTATCGTATTGTGAAGATGCTGGGTGAGATCAAAGAATTCGTTGGGGAATCAACCCAGGTTTCCGTTTCCAGAGAACTGTCTAAGAAATTTGAAGAGACACTTCGGGGAACTCCGGATGAACTTTTAAGTCGTTTTGCTGAAAAAGAGCCTAAGGGTGAATTTGTAGTGGTAGTTAGAAAAAATAATTAATTGGCAACGGGAATCCATTGAATTCAGGAAATACTAATAATACTTCTAAAACTGTATTGATCATTCGTTTGATTCTTTTCCTGCTAATGATCTGGATAGGTGTGACGATCATTCGAATTAATTACCAGCCGATTTGGATGGGAGAGCTTGGGCTCTTCAAATACCTGAAATACTTATTCTTTTTCGTGATTCTTGTGATTTCCTTTGTGATTGATGGAGTTAGTTACTCAAAAAGAAGAAAAGTTGTTCATTTTGTGCCTACATTAATTGGAACGGGACTCATAATAATAATATTACTTAGATTATTCACGATCAATAGTATTGATAACGCTAAGGTTGAGTTTATTGTAAAATCCATCGGAGTAGAAGAAGAGGTGAATTTGCGAATAGAATTCAAAGAAGGTGGTGTGTTTAGATTTGTGGAACCTTCGAAATTAGGTCCTACGTATGCTTATGGATCTTATGAGGTTATCGACTCAGTGATCGTAGTATCTGATTTTGATTTTCCCGGCTACGATTTTAAAAATGATTGGAGTTTTATAAATGACACCCTGTACGCTGGAGAAACTAAGTTCATTCTCGTAGATAAATGAATTTCACACCTTCAAAGAAGTACCTAGCTCTACTGATTAGCCTGTCAGCTTGGCTAATCGGATTTTTAAATTTAATCATTACAGAAAATCAGTTCGGTGATTGCCAATCTCCCTCCGCTGGATGGATAGAGTTAGTTGAAGTGGTTTGTATATTTTTATTGGTTGTGCAAACAATTCTGATTCTAATTGCTCTTTTTACCAAGTGGTTAGTTAATTTGGAATATTGGAAATTTAACACCATTCTTGGCTTCATATTTTTCGCGATCGATCTTTTTTGGTTATGGATCGTACTTAGTCTTTAAAAACTCCCAATATTTTGTGTGATTACTTAACTTTGTCAGCCTAAAATTCAGGCAAAATGAGTTATTACGATCACAAAGAAATAGAAAAGAAGTGGAGAGAATACTGGGCTGAAAACCAGACCTATAAAGTTGAGGAAGATTACAACAAGGAAAAATTCTATGTATTAGACATGTTTCCTTACCCAAGTGGTGCCGGTTTGCACGTAGGTCACCCGCTGGGATATATTGCAAGTGACGTATATGCTCGTTATAAAAAAGCACTGGGATTTAATGTGCTTCATCCTATGGGTTATGACTCATTTGGTTTGCCTGCTGAACAATATGCTATCCAGACGGGTCAGCATCCGGCTGTAACCACAAAAACAAATATTGAAGGAGGGGTTGATAAAGCAGGGAATCAAATTTCAGGATATAGAAGCCAATTAGATCAAATGGGCTTCTCTTTTGATTGGAGCAGAGAAGTGAGAACTTCCGATCCGAAATACTACAAATGGACACAATGGATCTTTAAGGAGATCTTCAACTCTTGGTACAATAACGATACGAATAAAGCAGAAAGTATTGATACACTAGTAGATCGATTTGAGACCGAAGGAAATGCGAACGTGAATGCAGTTGGTGAGCAGGTAGCTGTTTTTTCTGCAGAGGAATGGAACAGTTGGGATGTAGCTCAGCAAAGAGAAATGTTGATGAATTATCGTCTGGCTTATTTGGCGGATAGCTGGGTAAACTGGTGTCCTGCATTGGGAACGGTGCTAGCTAATGATGAGGTGAAAGATGGTGTTTCGGAAAGAGGAGGACACCCTGTGGAGCAAAAGTTGATGCGCCAATGGAGTATGAGAATTACTGCTTATGCTGATCGATTGCTGAATGGATTGGATGAAATTGATTTTACCGACTCTCTAAAGGAGCAACAAAGAAATTGGATCGGAAAGTCTAAAGGAGCATCTGTTTTCTTTGATGTAGCTGATTCAGATAAAAAGGTGGAAGTGTTTACTACTCGTCCTGATACGATCTTTGGGGTGACCTTCATGGTTCTGGCACCTGAGAACGAATTGGTAGACGAGATCACTACTGCCGAATATAAAGATGCTATTGCTGCATACAAGCAAAAAGCTGCGCTGAAAACAGAAAGAGATCGTCAGGCGAATGTGAAAGACATTACCGGACAATTTACCGGAGCTTATGCGATTCATCCATTTACAGGAGATAAAGTGCAGATCTGGATCGGAGAGTACGTTTTGGCTGGATATGGAACTGGAGCTGTGATGGCAGTGCCTGCCGGAGATCAGAGAGATTATGATTTTGCGAAGCATTTTGGAATTGACATTCCAAATATTTTTGAAGGAGTGGATATTTCAGAAGCAGCTTATGCGGAGAAAGATGCCGTATTGAGCAATAGTGATTTCTTGAACGGATTGGATGCTAAAACCGGTATTGAAAAAGCGATTGAAGAAATTGAAAAAAGAGGATTTGGAAAAGGAAAGATCAATTTCAGATTGAGAGATGCGATCTTCTCCAGACAAAGGTACTGGGGAGAACCTTTTCCTGTTTTTTATAAAGATGATGTTCCTTATTTGATCGAGGATGCCTTGTTGCCAGTTACCCTTCCTGAAGTAGATAAGTATTTACCCACTGAAGATGGAGAGCCACCATTGGCAAGGGCGAATGAAGAAGATTGGGAAGTGTTTGCAGGAGATAGAATGGAATACAACACCATGCCGGGTTGGGCGGGTAGTTCCTGGTATTTCTTGAGATACATGGATCCACACAACGAAGAGGTATTTGCGGATAAGAAAAAACTAGATTACTGGAATCAGGTGGATCTTTATATCGGTGGTGCGGAACATGCTACGGGTCACTTGTTGTATTCTCGTTTCTGGACCAAATTCTTATGTGATAGAGGATATATCTCCTTCGAAGAACCGTTCAAGAAACTGATCAATCAGGGAATGATCTTAGGGAGAAGTAGTTTTGTTTATAGAATGTTGTTCAATACTAACCTAGAAGAAACGAATCCTGACATGGATAGATATATTAGAAGTATAATCTCTCCAATTTTTGTTTCATATAATTACAAGAGACTTTTAGTATCGAATACAGGTAAGCTTAGTGACCCAGATCAATTGAAGAAAGGTGAATTGGATGCGAAAATGTTTAAAATTGAAGATGACGTCCAAAATGAAATAAAGGGTAGAGTTAATCCTGAGATTTATTCAAATTTCAAATTTCGATTCTCGAATTTTACTAGTCCAAATCATGTTGATATTTCTTTAGTCGATAATGATGTGTTGAATCAAGAATTATTTAAAAAATGGAGACCCGAGTATGAGAATTGTCGATTTATCGATGAGGACGGAAAATACATCTGTGGCAATGAAGTTGAAAAAATGTCCAAGT
Organism: Flavobacteriales bacterium; assembly: GCA_020635565.1. Classification (GTDB taxonomy): domain Bacteria; phylum Bacteroidota; class Bacteroidia; order Flavobacteriales_D; family Parvicellaceae; genus Parvicella. Next base: position 69,208 of record JACJZN010000008.1, read on the forward strand.
CTAAATACAACGTTCAGACACCTGATGAATTGGTAGAGAAATTTGGAGCAGATACCTTAAGATGCTACGAGATGTTCTTAGGTCCGTTGGAGCAGTTCAAACCGTGGGATGTAAAAGGGATCAACGGGGTGAACAACTTCCTGAAGAAGCTGTGGAGATTGTTCTTCACCGATGACGTGTTTGCTGTGAGTGAGGGAGATCCTTCTAAGGAGAATTTGAAAACACTTCATAAAACGATCAAGAAAGTATCAGAAGATTTAAATCGCTATTCATTCAACACGGTGGTGAGTACCATGATGATCGCAGTAAATGAGCTGAATGAACAGAATTGTAACAACAAACATATTCTGGAAAATTTAGTCATCTTACTAGCTCCTTATGCGCCTCACATTGCGGAGGAACTATGGTCGAAGTTAGGACATAACGAATCTGTTACTAAAGCAGCTTGGCCAACTTTTGATCCGGCAATGTTAGTTGAAAATAGTTTTGAGTATCCTGTATCCTTTAACGGAAAGATGCGTTTCAAGATAGAATTGCCTACAGACTTGAGCAAAGAGGAAGTGGAGAAGGAAGTTTTGGCAGCAGAGAAAACAGCGCAATATTTGGAAGGAAAGACGCCTAAGAAGGTGATCGTAGTACCTAAGAAAATTGTAAACGTGGTAGTATAGCCATATTTTATATTAATTTGTAAGCATAAAGATCGATCAGTGGGACCGAAGAAACAATTAAGATATGACAAAGCATACCTGAGAATGGCTCAGGAGTGGGCAAAGTTGAGTCATTGTACACGTAAGCAAGTAGGAGCAATTATCGTAAAAGATAGAATGATCATTTCGGATGGGTTCAACGGTACTCCTACTGGATTTGAGAACTGCTGCGAAGATGATGCAGGTGAAACGAAATGGTACGTATTGCATGCCGAGGCCAATGCTATTTTAAAAGTAGCTAGAAGTTCACATGGATGCGATGGTGCAACGTTATATCTTACGCTTTCGCCTTGCAAGGAATGTTCTAAACTGGTTCACCAAGCAGGGATTAAAAGATTGGTTTATATGAAGGGTTATAAGGATGATGATGGTCTAGCTTTCTTAGAAAAAGCAGGAGTTGAGATCGTTCAGATCGAAGATATTCAATAATGAGTGAAGAGTATACCGAAATAAAAATTGAGCATTACATCAAAAAGGACTCAAAGGAGAGCTCTGGTGGTTCGAATGGAAATGGTTCTAACAATTGGATCATATACATCATGCCACTTCTGCTGGCTGGTGTGGCGGTATTATTCTATAACATTGGCGCTAGCGAGTATAAGTCTGAGGAAACCAAAGAGCGCGAAAAGCAATTTTCAAGGATTAGTGAGATCATTCAATTGGTACAAGATAATTATGTAGATTCTGTTGATGCTGAGTCGTTGTATATATCTTCTATAAATGGTATGTTGCAGAAATTGGATCCACACTCGGTTTACATACCCAAAGAAGATGTGGAAGCTAGTAATGAGCAGTTGCAAGGTCATTTTGGTGGGGTAGGGATCCGTTTCATTATTCTGCGCGATACTTTAATGGTTACTAATGTTGTAGCAGGAGGACCTGCCGAAAAAGCAGGCATTAAAGGAGGTGACCGGATCATTGCAGTAGATAAGGAGAATATTGCAAGTACAGGTTTGAATATTCAAGGGGTTCATGATCGTCTCAAAGGAGAATATGGATCGCCAATAATTCTGACAGTATTGAGAAATGGTGTTGAGAAAAACGTTAGTTTCCAACGAGGAGATATTCCACTTTACTCAGTAGATGCAGCTTACATGGTAACAGATGAGATTGGAGTGGTGAAAATCTCCAGTTTCTCGAATTTCACCGATACTGAATTTGATCAGGCGGTTACTGAGTTAAAGAAACAAGGTATGAAGAAGATCATCGTAGATCTTCGATACAATGGGGGTGGGTATATGCATACCGCTATCAATGTAGCGGATGAGTTTCTGAAAAATGGTGAACTGATTGTCTATACGCAAGGAATTCATGTGGATAAACAAGAGACTTTTGCTACTAGCTTTGGTCAATGTGAGCAAATGCCTGTGGCGGTTTTGATCAATAGTAGCACTGCTTCGGCCAGTGAGATCGTATCAGGTGCGTTGCAGGACAATGACCGTGCTATCATCATTGGAAGAAGATCTTTTGGTAAAGGATTGGTTCAGCGACCGATGAAATTATTGGATAGTTCAGAATTACGATTGACCATCAGTAGATATTACACGCCTACTGGTAGAAGTATCCAGAAACCTTATGGAGGAGATATTGACTACGAGGCAGATTTCTATGATCGATATGAGAATGGTGAATTACAGGAGATGGACAGTTCTATATTTGAGAATGCACCTAAATTCACAACTCCAAAAGGAAAGATCGTTTATGGCGGTGGAGGGATCATGCCGGATATTTTTGTTCCTATTGATACTACTGGAGGTTCTTTTTATTTGACCAGTGTGAATTATTCTGATGCCTACAGAAACTTCTGTTTTGATTATCTGGATGTGCACAGAAAAGAATTTGAGAAGTATAAAACAGATATCCAGTTCAATGATCAGTTCAGTGTGTCTGATGCATTGCTAAATGAGTTTGTAGATTATTGCAATAAATACGAGAAGATCTTTCCAATAGAAAAGGATATCGCTTATTCAAAAGCACGATTGAAATCAAATCTCAAAGCTGAGTTGGGAACCTACCTTTATGAATTCTCAGCGAGATATTTGGTGAATATTCCGTTTGACAAGGAAATTCAAGTGGCGATTGAAGAACTGAAAAAGTCAGATAAGGAACTTTAAGTAACCACCTTCTTCCTATCTTTCATTTTAAAATAACCGTTGGCAAAAATAATCCCAATAATGATCAACGCTCCTGTGTAAAATGTAGGCGACATTTTTTCGGACTCAGGCCAAATAAGAACAGCCAGAACAATTGAATAAATCGGTTCCAAATTAACGGCCATTACTACCGTGTAAGGAGACAATTCTTTCATGACATCCACACTCACGATATAGGCGAAAGAGGTGCATAATAAACCAAGAATGCTTACATAAAGAAAATCAATAGGTCGCATCGCTAAGGCATTTAATTGATCATGGTATTCCACTCCAACTACTATGAAAAGGAATATTAATGCAGCCGTCAATTCCAGAAACGAGATATTCTTCGCTCTCCTTCCTTTTTTGATCAGGACTCCATTGATCACAGTAAACCAAGAAGATAAGGAAGCAGAGAATAGACTCATCAGCATTCCAGGAAGATATTTGCTTTCAAAGAAAGGTTTGCCTGGTTCTTTACATACATAGAAGATGCCGACCACAGTGATCAGTCCTAATAGTACTTCACGATAGTCCAGTTTTCTTCGAAAATAAACAGGTTCTAACAAGGACGTGAAAAATGCTCCACTTGAAAAGCAGATCAGCGCTACACTTACGTTGCTCAGTTTGATTGAACCAAAAAAGGTGATCCAGTGTAAGCCAACAATTGCGCCTACATACCAAGTCTCCTTGATCGCTTCTTTGCTAAAATTGATCTTGTATCCGGATATTTTGAAATAGGCATAGATCCCGATAACCGCTATGATCAATCGATAGAACACAATAATGATCTCATCAGCCTGGATTAATTTCCCTAGAATACCTGTCACTCCAAAAATGATGACGGTCAGATGAAGTAATAGCAGATTTTGGTACTTGCTGATCATGGCACGAAGTAAGTAAAAATTGCTTCAGGTAAAATTCCTAAAAGCAAAATAGTTTTTTATTTTTGAAGAAGCTAACTACTGGATTATGAGATATACAACATTACTTTTCTTAAGCACGCTATTTTTTGCTAGCTGCAAAGAATCAGAATCAACAGAAGAGACAACAGCTCATAATGAGGTTCAGGAAGTAGAAACTGTTCAGAATGTTGAAATGGAAATACATCAAACGAATGTGGTTACTCCTGAGTTTTGGGAGAATTTTGATACAGATGTTCGTGTGGTTTTCTTCTATTCGAAGAAAGAGAGTTCATCAGAATTAATCCAGAAACTTAAAAAAGAAATCGTAGGAGGAGAAGAAGCATTGAATTATGTGTTTCATGAATATCATACGGATGACAATATGGGAATGGTGCAGGTAGACGACAATATCTTCTTTAACCTGACTGAATACTTATGGAACAATGAAGAGGGATTTGTGCTGCTACGGAAAGGAGCAATACTTCATATTCCTGCAAGTGAATTGAATGAACAAGACGGTCTTGGATCTCAAGTTGCTGACTTCTTTATCTAATCTAAGGTAACCAGGAGTAACCTCTTTTGGTTTTCCAAAGGAAATATTTCTCAAACATCACTTTACCGAAATCATAGATCACATTTGGGATCATTACTGCAAAAACGCGCGGTCTGAAAAGGTTGTTGGATAGTATGATCACTTCTTTTTTACCAGCATCCATGATGCAGATTCCAGCAATTTTACCCCATGGTTTTTTCTTCAATTTAGTATCTCCATTCATCAGTTTGATGATGTTTTTGGCAACTACTTTTCCAGTAACATCTGCCGGATATCCTGTTTTAGGAATGTTAAATGGAATTGATTTTGGAGTGAATGGCGGCTTTACATCCACAGCTGTTCCCGCTGCCCAGATATTTGGATATTTGTGATGGCGGTAATCATCACCTACTACCATGTATCCTGTTGCGGTGGCTTCCAGTTTTGGTGAATTAGTAACGAAATCCACTCCCACAAACTGAGGCATTAACATGGTGAATTTACTTTCGATCTCTTCACCTGTGCTGAGAACAACTTTATCTGAAGTTACTTCCTTGATACCAACCTGCGTACGATAATGAATATGGAACATTTTCATGAACGCTTTTAGCATACTTTCACCTAGAGGCATACCATCAATACCAAAGTGACCCAGGTAATCTTCAGGAGTTACCCAATACAGATCTACTTTTTTTCTAATCTTTTGATCACGTAACCATTTCTCTAAGTTAAATAAGAACTCGTAAGCAGCTCCCATACATCCAGCATTCTGGGTAGAACCAATAACAATGGGACCGGGATTCTTTTTGAATTCTTCCAAAGTAGCTCTAGTATGCATGGCTCCATCAGGATGACCGATGTAACAGCAATGTTCTCTTAATCCGGGAACACAGTCATAATCTACTTTTGGTCCCGTACAAACTACCAGATCATCATAAGTATATGCGCCATCTTTCGTATAAACCGTGTTCGTATCTGGATCTACGCTTGTCGCCTCACTTTGAATGAATTCTACACCTCTTTTTTCTAGAATTTCCTTTTTTGAGAAAGAAATGTCATTAATCTCCCGTCTTCCGAAAGGCACCCAGATGAGTGATGGAATGAAAAGAAAGTTTTTCGATCGGTCGATAAGAATAACACGCTGTTTATCTTTAGCTTTTCTTTTAATCTCCAATGCGGCAGTCATTCCTGCAAAATTTCCACCAATGACGAGGGTCGTTTTCATTTGTTCTATTTTTTAGTTGGTACAAAATAACATACTCGAAGGTGGTCAATTCATGACCTTTCTCATATTATCACCTAAACTTTGTCTGATTTTGGATTACGTACCGCTCGCAACTACGACTATGCTGACTGAAGATGCCCCGTTTTCAAGTAAAACTTTAGCACAACTTTCTAAGGTAGATCCGGTTGTTATTACATCGTCTACCAGCAGTATATTTTTACCTGTGATCTGTTTAGGTCTTTTCACTTGAAAAATGGAATCCACATTCTTCCATCTGTCAAACTTTGCTTTTCTGGTTTGAGAAGTGGTGTGAACAGTTCTGATAACAGCATTGTTGTCACTGGGTATTGAGGTGATATTACTCATTCCTTTGACTAGAAAGTCAGATTGATTGTATCCCCTTAGTCTTTCTTTTTCAGGATGAAGAGGAATTGGTATTATGAGGTCGATTTTTTCATTTTTTCCAGATTTGATCAATTCCTGTCCCATCTCTTTGCCTAGAAATATTCCTACTTGTGTTTTGTTTTGATATTTCAACGAATGGAGCATGGATTGAAGTTTCCCGCCTTTGGAGAAATGAAAGACAGAATAACCGAAGGTTAATTCAATTCTACCCCAGAATAACTTTGCCACAGGGTTCTCATTATTTGTCGCGAAATTAGTTCTGGGCAGTTCTGTTAAACACATAATGCAGCAATCTGTTTCTCTCTTGATTAGAGGTTGTTGACAGCAAACACAATTGCGAGGGTAAAACAAGGAAACAAGGTCGTTTAACATAGCTCTGGTTAAAAGAAACTTATTACATCCGTTATCGTTAGAGGTAGAAAAAATTACCTTTGATTTAGATTCGAATAAATGTAATAAAGATTAAGTGAAATGGAAAACAAACCTGCACAAACTCCGAACATAGTTCCATCTCCAGCGAAGAAAAAATCTTCAGCTAAAGATGCGATCTACATAGTGATCATCCTTCTATTGCTTGGAGCGGGAGGTTATCTGGGTTATACGATGGGGCAATTGAAGAAGGATATTGCAGCCTGTGGAAAAGAGAAGGATGGATTACAAAAGGATAAGGACGAATTGAATGATATTCTTAAAAACACTGGAATCATTGAGGATGGTGCAAATCAGGAATTGAAGGAGAATTTACTGGCGATGCTTCAGGAGTACGATAATTTGGAATCTACCAATGTAGATTTGAATGATAGTATTGCAGCTCAGAAAAATAAGATAAATGATCTTTTGGTACAATTAGAAGAAGCTCAGAACCAGAAGAAGAAGGACTGGGGTAAGATCTATAAACTAACCAAAGAAGCAGAGACATTAAGAGAGATCATGAAAGGTTATATTCATACAATCGATTCTTTGAATACCTTGAATATCAACTTGCAAAATACGATCGTTCAGAAGGATCAGCATATCGAACAGATCAATCAGGATCTTACCAATGTTAAAGATCAAAATGATCAACTGGAAGAAACAGTAGCAAAAGGAAGTATTTTACAAACTACTGCTATCTCTGCACTTGCAATCAAGGTGAAAGGTAGTGGAGCTCAAAAAGAGACTAATTCTGCAAGTAAGTCAGATCAGTTCAAAGCTTGCTTCACGGTGATTGAAAATAAAATTGCCAAAGCCGGCACGAAAACATTATACATGCGCATAGTTACACCGGATGCTAAAGAATTGTCTGGAAGTAATCCAGTTCATTTCAATATGGGTGGAAAAGATGGTGTAGCATGTATTTCACGTCAGATCAATTACCAGAATCAGAATACAGATGTGTGTATTTATTATGAATTGGAAGAAGAAGCAATTGAGGGAACCTATATCGTTGAGATCTATTGTGAAGGTCATCAGATCGGGAAGACTTCATTTGCATTAAAATAGAATAGAATGATAAAACGATTAATTGCTTTTTTAACGGTAACATTAGCATTAATTAGTTGTGAGAATAAACCTTACGACCCTGTAGAATCATTGCCGGAGTCCTCAGGTGAAATTGGAGAGGTGGTCGTAGTGATGGAAAAGGCCTACTGGACCTCTTCTCTAATGAATGTGCTCAATGACAAGTTTGCCAAGGAGGTACAGTCCCTTCCGCAACCAGAACCTTTGATGACTTTAAAATTGGTTACGAACAAAGGATTCTCTGGGAATATGATGAACCACCATTCTGTATTAATAGTTGAAATTGGTGGGCTGAAGGAAGGGTCTCAGGCATTTTTCGGTAAGCCGCAGGCTAATGTTTGGTCAAAAGGACAATTGGTATATAAGTTAAAAGCACCGGATCTACAAAGTGCTACTGAGTTGTTGGAAGTACACGGTGATCAACTGTTTGATTATTTTCAGGATCATTATCAAAACAAGATCAAGAATGAGATAGCTGCCAATAAAAGTACAAGTATCAATGAAGAATTGGGCCTAACGATGGGAGTAAATATTGATGTTCCCAATTCATTTACCTTGGTTTCCAATTACAATGATCTAATCTGGATCAAACAGCAAAGAATGAAATATGTAGATGGACAGGATCATGAGATTCAACTTGGGATACTAGCCTATACCTATCCTTACACGGATTCTTTGGCGTTTGATATGGAGCATATTGTTGCTCGTAGAGATTCAATGACCAAAAAATATATCCCAGGTATGATAGAGGGGAGTTATATGGTCACAGAACAGCAATATGGGTTAGAAAATAAAGAGACTCATGCTAATGGTTACTTCGTTTCAGAAACCAGAGGTGTATGGAAAATGCACAAGGCGATTATGGGAGGGCCATTCATGTCTCTGACCATTTATGATGATAAAAACCAACGAATTGTGTGCCTGGAAGGTTATGTACATGCTCCTCACTTTAGAAAGATGCCGTACATCAGAGAATTGGAAGCGATCTTGTATTCTTTTTCTTTTCCTAGCGAATAAATTGGAATAAGCTATATTTGTGGGCTAAATCAATTTATGATCGTTTCAAAATTATCTATACTGATCCCTGCCTATAACGAGGAAAGAACCATTCACTTGATTCTTGATAAAGTTCGTGATGTAGAATTGATCCATGGAATTACAAAAGAGATCATCATTGTAAATGACTGTTCCAAGGATGATACAGTTGGCGCAGTTGAAAGGTATCGTTCCGAAAATCCAAACCTTAATATTCAGTTATTCAATCAGCCTGTTAATATGGGTAAGGGTGCTGCTATTCATAAGGCAATGGAGTTGGCAACAGGGGAGTATTTGATCATTCAGGATGCGGATCTGGAATATGATCCAAATGAGTATAACGATCTGTTGAAGCCTGTTATTGATGGTTTTGCCGATGTGGTTTATGGTTCACGATTTATCGGTGGAAATCCGCATCGAATATTATTCTTTTGGCATTCCATCGGGAATAAATTGCTGACTTTTTTGTCTAATATGTTTACCAATCTGAATCTTACGGATATGGAAACATGCTATAAGTTGATCAGAACAGATTTGGCGCAAGGGCTTAATCTGAAAGAACAACGTTTTGGATTTGAACCGGAATTAACTGCAAAGCTGTCTAGAGTTCCTAAAGTAAGGATCTATGAGGTAGGGATTTCCTATTATGGTAGAACCTATGAAGAAGGAAAGAAAATAGGCTGGAAAGATGGTTTCAGAGCTATTTATTGTATTTTCAAATACAATGTCATCAGTAGGAAATAAGTGGAAAGACATTCTCACCTTCAAAGGAGATAGACCGGATTCAATTGTTTTATACGGAGCACTGCTCTTGGTGATCACCAAACTTTTTCTCTTTCCTTATACACAAACAGTTGACGCAGATGCTGTAAGTAGAACACTGATCTCTTATAAGTGGTCCCAAGATCCATATTTTATTACAGATAGTGTCTGGGCACCTCTTTACTTTTATTGGAATGGATTGATAATTTGGCTGACTGGATCAATTGAGAATGGACCAAGATATGTTAATGTGCTCCTGTCAGGATTAACCCTATTACCGTTCTATTTTTTTGTAAAGAATGAGTTCAGTAGAACAGGGGCAATATATAGTGTGGCGGTGTTCGCACTAAGTCCAATAATTTTCAGAAATAGCTTTCAGGCATTATCCGGAACACCATATCTTTTTTTTCTAGCATTATCACTCTATGCTTTTTCACTGGCACTTAGAAGAGATCAGTTTAAAATATTTGCTCTGGCAGGTTTTTTTCTGACTATAGCTGCAGGTTTCAGGTATGAAGCCTGGATCATGATCGCAGTTTTTACTTTGATTGGAATTCTGAATAAGCAATATTTGGGGACGTTGATCTTCTGGGGAGTAGGGATGATCATTCCCATAAGTTGGATGCTGGTTGGAAAGATTTATCATGACGATTTTTTATTTGGAATCAATGGAGCTTATGGATGGAATATTCAGCAAATGGATATCAATGCTAATTTGAACGATACTGAACGATTGAAGCGGCTTTTCTTCTATCCGATGTCTTGGTTTCTGGCAGTTTCGCCAGTGCTAGCATGGGTATTGATCGTTTCATTCTTTAGGAATATTTTAAAGAAGGTATATAGTCGTAACCAGTACTACTGGATGATTCCATTATTAGTTATAGGAGTTGCTTTTCTGGTAAAAGCACAGGATGGAACTCTATTGTTGCAGCATCGTTTTACTGGAAGTCTGGTTTTGTTGAGTTCACCACTTTTTGCGCTGGTTATCCAAATGAGTACAGGTAAGATCTTACGGTATTTATATGCTTCATTATGTTTGCTGATCCTTCCTCAGTCTTACTTTTGGTATCGTGTTAATCTTGATGAATGGACACCTTTGAGCAGACAGATCAAATCGATCATTCGGGATATTCAACTTTCTACTGGACCAGAGACGCTTCCATTGCCTCAAATTGATAACCCATTGATTATTCATGCGCTACAGGTAATCGATGAAAATTGGAAAGAAGGAAATGGTTTAATCATAGATTTTATTGGATGGAGTGAGACCTATTATTTGGGGATGCAATATCCGGAATCGGATCCGTTTATTTTTCCGGGAGCCAAGAATGATCAGTTTCCTGTAGAAAAGTACTTATCGTACATTCATGATCATCCGGAAGGAATACTGGTTTTACATTGCGCTTCTAATTATCATGAGTTTGTTCAATATCAAGGAAAGACCCTGCAGCTCTTAGATGGTCAAGGTCAGATAGAACTGAATGAATTGTATCAAGACAAAGGACTGAGAGTTTTTGAATATTACAAGGGTGATGGATGGACAATCTATCTACCGGGTTTTAAGAATGATTGTGCCGAAATTGGCAGTATCGGATATTTTGAATCCCGAGCGTATTTCTCGGTTCAAATGAGAGAAGAGGCAAAAAGAATGATCCGAAAAAAGGGAGTTAGTTTTGAAGAAGCCATGCTAGCCCTTGCAGAAAGGGAACATAAACGCTTTTTAAACGGAGAGATAGAATTATAGACGTAAATTCGTGACAATGTTCAGGATAAAATCAATATACTCCTTTGGTGCGCTGCTCGTGATCTTACTGAGCTTATTCTATTATCGATTTACTCATATTATAGAGAAGGAACTATCTTGGGATGTTTTGGGATATTATTTACCTCTTCCTGCTTCTGTAATTTATGATGATCCCTGTATGGATGATAGAACTTGGATTGAAGAGATCAATAATGAAAAAGATCTGACTGGTACGCTCTATCAAATATCTTCCAATGATGAGGGTGAATCCATGTATTTCTTCTTTTTTGGAATGAGTATGATGTACTCCCTTTTCTTTTTCTTAGGGCATCTTTCGGCTTGGATCTTTGATATTCCAATGGATGGTTTTAGCTATCCTTATATCTTCTGGATGGTGGTTGGGGGAGTCATTTTTACCACCATTGGATTGATCTATTTCAGGAAGGTCTTATTGCATTTCTTTAAAGATAAAAATGTAGCTCTTTTACTTTTAATATTTGCTTTTTCGACCAATACGGTACAACATCTGAATATTAAGAATCTTGAAACGGTTAACGTATTATTTATGTGGGTATCCGTGATCCTTTGGAATACGATACAATGGCACGATTCGCATAAATTAAAGAACCTGCTTTTGATTGGGGCAGGAGTGATGATGATGTGTCTTATCAAGCCTAGTGAGGTTTTCGTGATTTTTATTCCATTTTTATTTGGAGTAACCTCAAAAGACAAGTTAAAGGAGAAGTGGCAATTGATCCTTCAGTATCGATCCCAATTCTTATGGACAATTGGACTGGCCTTTCTGCTTTTTATCCCGCAGTTGTCATACTGGTTATATAAAACAGGACAAGTATATTATGACACCTACAAGAACCCTGGTGTGGGGTTGGATATTTTTAGTCCGCATATCATAGATGCATTGATCAGCTATAAAAAAGGTTGGTTCATTTATACGCCTGTTATATTGCTAAATTTGATTGGACTTGGCGTTATGTTTAAACGCAACAAGGGGCTGTTCATGGCTGGTTTTTCTTATTTCATTGTTTCTTTTTATATCATCACCAGTTGGACGGAATGGTGGTATGGAGCTGGTTATTCTAATAGACCATTGATCGTTACTTATCCGATCTTATTTCTGGGATTAGGGTATCTTTTTCAATATTTGGGAGAGAAAAGATCGGTTTTCTTGAATGGAGGAGTTGCTATTTATGTCATTTTGACCACAGGGTTAAATTTATTTCAATGGTGGCAAATGAATGTAGGAATATTAGATACATATCGTACAACAAAAGAGTATTACTGGGCTACTTTTCTTCAAACCAAAATGAATCCGGAGTGGGAAAAGTTAAAGTCAATCCAGCGTGACTTTACCGGAGATATGAAGTTTGAAACACGACAACAATATAATGAATCACCATTCTTTGTTCTAGATTTTGACCAAGGAGAATTTCAGGAAGAAGGAATTCAACTAATTGATGGTAAAGCTTTGATTCCCGCTCAAAAGGAATTTGCTCTAACCTTTGCTTTTCCTTATGAGGAAATTTCCGAAAAGGACCATGTTTGGTTTAATCTGTCATTTGATATAATTGGTAATAACTATGATCAAGACATATCACCATGTTTCATTTATACGATGTCCAGAAAGGAGGGGGATTATGGATATAAAGGTCCAGAATTGATGATAAGTAATGATTCAGTGATTCATTATTCTTTTGATTATCTTACTCCCGAAATCCGTGATGAAAGTGACAATTTCAGATTCTTTTTCTGGAATAGGGCAAAAGGAAGTTTCTACGTGGATAATATCGTTGTAAAAAAGTACGAGAAGAAAGATTAGAACAATTCTAATTGTTTTGGCAGCAGTTGAAAGCTTCTGCGATGATGTTCGTTAATCCCATGTTCAAGAATGGCTTCACGATGCTTTTTAGTGGGATACCCCATATTTTTATTCCAATCAAACAATGGATAGTCGTTATGTAGCATTTTCATGATGTCGTCCCTATATGTTTTAGCGAGAATTGAGGCGGCTGCTATACTCAGGTATTTTCCATCTCCCTTAATAATACAATGATGTTTTTTATCCGGATAGGGGTTGAAACGATTACCATCTACGAGAATTTCTTCAAAGTCTATTTCTAGTTCATCTAGCGCACGATGCATGGCTAGGAAGGAAGCATTCAGGATATTGATCTCATCGATCTCCTCATTGCTTACGATTCCGATAGCATAGGCCAGCGCCTCTTTTTCAATGATTGGTCGTAAGAAGTATCGTTGCTTATCAGAGAGTTTTTTGGAATCGTTGAGTAATTCATTTTTGAAATTTTCAGGAAGAACAACAGCAGCAGCGACTACAGGTCCAGCGAGACAACCTCTCCCTGCTTCATCACAACCGGCTTCGATCTTTCCCTTTGTATGGTTGTTGAGTAACACAGTTCAAAGTTAAGAAAATACTGTTTTAAGTACCTGATGAGACTGAAAGCTATTTGGTTTGAGATGAAGTTGGATCTCATAATAACTAACCAGTCCATCTAAGAGCTTTGATCGTTGTTCACTTGAGATCTTTGGAAGCTCTCCACTTTCTATCAGTATTTTCAATAGGGTAGATGTTTCTTTATCAAGAATCATAGGAGATTGATAGCTTTCATGTTCAAATAATCCTTCTTCCATGTTGAAAACATGATCGGAAGGGTGAGATGACAGTCGGGGATAGAAACCTAAAAAAAGGGATAGTTCGAGTAACAGTTTAAGATGAAAATTAGGTTCAAACTCAGTTTCATTCAATTCCTTTAATCGGTGTGTCAGAAAGAGGTACAGAGGTCTATTTGGTTCTTCTTCCACAATAGAACGGTGAATAACCTCAGCAAGAAACACGGCAATAGAGCTCTTTTTAAAATCATTGTGAACTCCATGAAGTGTTTGCTGACTGTCTATGCTAAAAGCAGTGTTTAGATCTTGCTCTGACTTAAAGTTACATGTGATTTCTAGTAAATTGAGAGCTTGCAGCAATCCTGAGGATCTGCTTTTCTTTCCTTTTACTCCTTTCAACAGAAAACTACGTTTACCATACTCTTCTGTATAGAAACGCGCAATGACACTAGTCTCAGAATAGTTGAGATGACCTAAGTAGATGCCATGAATAGTCTGACGCATCTACCATAGGTTTTATAGTTTTCTCGCTACTTCTACTTCTTCGAAAGCTTCTACAACATCGCCAACTTTAATGTCGTTGAACTTATCGATGTTCAAACCACACTCGTAGTTATGCGTAACTTCTTTCACATCGTCTTTGAAACGTTTTAGAGAACCAAGCGCTCCAGTATAGATCACAATACCGTCTCTGATCAAACGTATGTTGCTGTTTCTTGTAAGTTTACCTTCCGTAACAAAACATCCTGCAATCGTTCCGACCTTCGTGATCTTGAACGTTTCTCTAACTTCAGCAGTACCGATGATCTCTTCTTTAACATCAGGAGAAAGCATTCCTTCCATTGCTTCTTTGATCTCTTCAATTGCCTTGTAGATAATCGAATAAAGTCTTACATCAATCTCTTCTTTTTCAGCTAATTTTCTAGCTCCAGCAGATGGTCTAACCTGGAATCCTATGATGATCGCATCAGAAGCCGTTGCTAACAAAACGTCAGATTCAGTAATCTGTCCAACTGCTTTGTGAATTACATTTACCTGAATTTCATCCGTAGACAATTTCAGCATCGAATCAGAGAGAGCTTCAACAGATCCATCCACATCTCCTTTTACGATCAAGTTCAGTTCTTTAAAGTCACCAAGAGCAAGACGTCTACCGATCTCATCAAGAGTAATGTGCTTAGTAGTTCTAAGACCTTGTTCTCTTTGTAGTTGTTGACGTTTGTTAACGATCGATTTAGCTTCTCTTTCATCGCTCATCACATGGAATCTGTCACCAGCATTACTTGCTCCTTGCATACCAAGAATAGACACTGGTTTAGCTGGGCCAGCTTCTTTAACGATCTGATCGTGCTCATCGTGCATGATCTTCACACGTCCAAATTGAGTTCCAGCAATAAGAATATCACCTACTCGCAATGTTCCCGCTTCAACTAAAAGTGTTGTTACGTAACCTCTTCCTTTATCAAGTGTAGATTCTATTACAGTACCAATTGCATTTTTATTTGGATTTGCCGTTAGCTCCAGTAATTCAGCTTCTAACAATACCTTTTCTAATAGTTCTTCAACTCCTAAACCTGTTTTTGCAGATACTTCTTGTGATTGGTATTTACCACCCCAATCTTCCACAAGGATGTTCATCTGAGAAAGTTGTTCTCTGATTCGGTCTGGATTTGCTCCTGGCTTGTCCACCTTGTTGATTGCAAAAACCATAGGAACTCCTGCTGCTTGAGCGTGATTGATTGCCTCTTTTGTTTGCGGCATCACTTCGTCATCAGCTGCGATGATAATAATTGCGATATCTGTAACTTGAGCACCTCTAGCACGCATTGCGGTAAAAGCTTCGTGACCAGGAGTGTCTAGGAAAGTAATTTTTCTACCACTTTCTCCAGTTACACTATATGCTCCAATGTGCTGAGTAATTCCCCCTGCTTCACCTTTGGTTACCTCACTCGTTCTGATGTAATCCAACAACGAAGTCTTACCATGATCCACGTGTCCCATTACAGTAACGATTGGTGGTCTAGGTTCAAGATCTTCCGCTTTATCTTCTTCTTCTACGATAGCTTCTGTCAGATCAGCACTTACCCATTCTACTTCAAAACCGTATTCTTCAGCAACCATTGCTAATGTCTCAGCATCAAGTCTTTGGTTAATCGAAGCAAAAATACCAATTGACATCAGTGTCCCGATAATAGCAGTTGGTGTCTTGTCCATCATCGTAGCCAATTCAGAAACGGTTACGAATTCAGTCAATTTTAATTTTCCTTTTTCTAATTCGGCTTGTAAAGCTTCCTCCTCACGTCTTTCTGCTTGAGCTTGTCTTTTCTCCTTTCTTAGCTTAACACCTTTGTTTTTTGTCTTATTACTAAGACGAGCAAGTGTTTCTTGAATCTCTTTCTTGATCTCTTCATCAGAGATCTCTGTTTTTTGAGATTGTTTCTTCTTCGTCTTTTTGTATTCTTGAGAAGCTTTTTTTCCGGCTTCATCAATGTTTACCTTTTTGATTCGCTTACGCTTCTTTTTGGCAGCGTCTTCAGCGCTTTCAACTGGCTTTTTCTTTTCTTTCGGTTTTTCAACCGGTAATTCGATCTTTCTTAGAACCGTAACTCCAGAAAGTTTCTCTGCTTTCGCTTTGATCGTTTCGATCTCTTCTGGTTCTTTCTTCTCCTCAACTTTCTCTTTCTTCTCTTCTTTCTGTGGTTCTTCAACTTTCTCAACTGATTCTACCACCTCTTCTTTTTTCTCTTCAACAACAGGTTCTTCTTTCTTAACCTTTTTGTCTTTGTCAAGATCGATCTTTCCTACAACTGATGGTCCAGATAGTTTGTTCGCTTTAGCTTTGATCGTAGTTTCCTCTTCTTTCTTTGGTACCTCCACTTCTTCAGGAACAATTTCTTCTTCCTCTACTTTCTCAGCTTTCACTTTGATTTCAGAACGAACTTCTTCTACTTTCTCCTTCACTGATTTCTCACTAGAGAATTCCTCTTGCAGCAATTCATAAAGTTCAGGATCGATCTTCGTATTAGGACTTGATTCAATCTCTTTACCTTTAGAATGCAGGAATTCTACGATGGTAGAAGTACCAACGTTAAACTCTCTAGCTACTTTACTTAATCTTGTTACCACAGTTGTTTTTTCTTAATAATTTGCAATAATACGAAATCCCCTTGTTATGGGGAAATCTTATAACTAAAAGATATCTACCGAAACCGTTAGATATCAACTATTTTGAATGAAAAATGAGGTCAGATTTCTGACCTCATTTTTACATTTTGAATACGATTATTCAAATTCAGCTTTCAAGATCTTATAGATCTCAGCGATTGTTTCTTCCTCAAGGTCAGTTCTCTTCGCAAGATCATCTCTGTCCATATCAAGAACTGATTTCGCAGTATCACATCCCACGGCTTTCAACTCATCAATGATCCAGCTATCGATTTCATCTGCAAATTCATCCAAATCCACATCATCAATATCTTCTGCACCTTCACGATAAACATCAATCTCATACCCAACAAGTTTAGACGCCAATTTGATATTGTGACCGCCTTTACCAATTGCCAATGAAACTTGATCAGGTTTTAAATATACATTCACACGTTTTTCATCATCAAAGATCTCCATTGAAACGATCTTCGCTGGGCTAAGTGCTCGTTGAACCAATAGCTGCGTATTAGATGTCCAGTTAATTACATCAATGTTTTCGTTTCTTAACTCTCTTACAATCCCATGGATTCTTGAGCCTTTCATACCAACACAAGCTCCTACGGGATCAATTCTGTCATCGTAAGACTCAACAGCAACTTTAGCTCTTTCCCCTGGCTCACGAACAATTTTCTTGATAGTGATCAAGCCATCAAATACTTCAGGAACTTCTAGTTCAAATAATCTCTCTAGGAAAGCAGGGTTAGTTCTCGAAAGGATAATTACAGGCGAATTGTTTTTAACCACCACGTCTGATACGACTGCTCTGATGCTATCTCCTTTTTTGAAATAATCAGAAGGAATTTGCTCATGCTTTGGTAGCACTAATTCATTTCCTTCATCATCCAATACTAGGATTTCTCTTTTCCAGATCTGGTAAACTTCTCCAGTAATGATCTCACCAATTCTTTCTTTATAAACAGCAACGATGTTCTCTTTTTCTAGCTCCATTAATTTGGCTGCAAGATTCTGGCGAAGAGAAAGGATGTTTCTTCTTCCGAAATTTTCCATTTTGATCTCTTCAGAAACTTCCTCACCGATCTCAAAGTCAGGCTCGATCTTGATTGCTTCGCTATATGCGATCTCCAACGCCTCATCTTCTAATTCATCATCGGGAACAATTGTTCTGTTCAACCAGATCTCTAAATCTCCTTTGTCTGGGTTAATGATGAAATCTACATGTTCATCCGTCCCAAATCTTTTCTTTAAAGTTGCTCTAAAAACATCTTCTAGAATTCTCATCATCGTCACTCGGTCGATGCTTTTCATCTCCTTAAATTCCGAGAATGAATCTATTAACTCTATTGCATTCATTTTAATTTGTTTGAGTTAGCTATTTATTTTTTCTTCGGGTTACCGAAAATAATTATACGTTTTACTTCTTTTACATCATCCCTGTTCACCTCGTGATCCCTTACCACTTCCTCTTTCTTCTTTCTTCCTTCAATCTTCTCTTTGGTGATAGTTTGGATAATAATTTTGTTTTCGTCAAAAGCCATTAGTTTTCCTTCAAGACTTCCATGTCCAAGAACAACTTTCACCTGATTACCGATGTTTTTTTCAAATTGTTGAGGCACTCTCAAAGGTCGATCCATGCCAGCAGAAGAAACAGATAATTCAAAGTCTTCTACTTCGCGGTCCAGATTGTGTTCAACATTTCTACTTACGCTCACACATTCCTCAATTGTTACACCTCCTATGGCCTTATCCAACTCAATCGTAATTACATTGGTTGGGGAGATATTTACTTCAACGAGGAAAATGCCGCTGTTTAATTCGTCAATTCTTTCCTGTGCTAAAGCTATTACGGTGTCCTTCGAGATCATATTTATTGGTACAAAAAGAGGGGACTTGCGTCCCCTCTCAAAATCAGTTTTTTATATTTTGATGTCACAAATATACATCAATTTTTTGAAATTAAAAATCACAAGTAATTATTTTAATTCTTTTGGAATCTCACAGATTGGAATCGGATCCATTTTATGTTTATTGGCCCGATGTCTTTTTAGGTAGATTTTCATAACTTTCTCCTGATGTGCTGATAGCGCTTCGTTGTTGTTATTTTCCAGATAAGTCATTGCCCATTCTAGATCAGCATAGGTCGCTCCAAGTTGGTCTTCGTCACTTCGATCGTCATCCCATAGCCCATCCGTTGGTTTGGCTTTTTGAATGGATTGAACGACATCGAGTTCTTTTGCGATCTCAAAAACTTCTGATTTCATGAGGTCAGCAATAGGGGATAGATCAACCCCTCCATCTCCATATTTTGTAAAGAACCCCACTCCAAAATCTTCGATTTTATTTCCGGTCCCTGCTACTAGGTAACCATGATGACCGGCAAAAGCATACAAAGTCGTCATTCGTAGCCGTGCTCTAACATTGGCCATGGTCAGATCATCTTGAATTTCTTTCGGAAAATCTTCCATCACTTTTTTAAAGGTGGCCGTGAGATCCTGTATATGCCCGGAAACATTTGGGTAATTCGCTTGTAGCCACTTGATATGTTCGTTACTTCTGTCGTATTGCGTAGGTGGTTGCAGAATGGGCATATTCAGTACAATAACAGATTTGCCCGTTCTAGCACATAGTGTAGACGTTACTGCACTATCAATTCCTCCAGATACGCCAACTACAAATCCGTTGATGTTAGCCTTGTCTGCATAATCATTCAGCCAATGTACAATGTGGTCGATCACCTTTCTCGTTTGCATTTTGCCTTAATTTAAAAGAGTTAAAAAAAATCCTGCTCCGAAGTTACGAAGCAGGATTGAAAGATATTAATGATTTTTAAATTAGTCTAGAATAATACACCCACCGTAAGGCTTACACTTCCCGGGATAGCTTTAGCTCCAATATTTTCAAATGCCTTGTCTACGAAATCAAGTGCATTCAAGTATGTTTCTTTAGTGTCTTTTCTAAGTCCGTTCGTGAAATAATGATTGTAATTTACTTCAAAATACATTGAAGTCGAACCACTAAAGTTATACTCAGCACCACCACCTATTTTAAGACCTAGTCTCACAGGTTGAATAGCGCTTGTAAGGTCAAGTTTTTCAAGTGTAATATCCTCTGGATTAATCTTAGTGTTTGATCCGTAAAAAGACGCAGTATTCACAAGCGAATCTTCTTCAAAAGTGATTTTTTGAACTACATCATTGGTTTTTGCTCCTGTTCTGATTCCAATGTTCAACCCAAACTGACCAAAATAGGTGAAGTAACCAATTTCTTTAGTTTTCATTTTCAAAGTAATTGGAATATTCACGTAATTGGCTTTAATCGATCGTTCTTTAAGCCAGTATACATTGTTAGTTGAAGTTAACATGCTCGCAAAAATGCTTGTTGTGTCTCCTCCAAAGTCTACAAAGTTTTCATCTTTATCAAGGATATAAAGTACCGTATCAGCAGAGCTTGCTCCAGTGTAGTTGATTTTTAGATTGTTAGTAGTAAGCGACAAGCCACTCACAAAGCTTAATGTTTTATTAAGTCTGAATTCTAGTTGCAATCCCCAGTGATAACCTACGCCTACTCCACCTGAAGTGAATTTTTTGTCGTTATCTACATTCATCCAATCAAATGAAAGTCCCCCTTTTAATCCAAAACGGAAGTTTTTAATGTCATTTTCTTCTGAAACGGAAACCTGAGCTGAAGTTATATGAGATAACCCAAGGATAATTCCGGCAAGTAAAATTAGTTTTTTCATTATAGTCAATTTAAATTAATCACTTCAAACGAAGTTCTTCGGGTTGCAAATTTATGATAATTTTGTTCAATTATTTAGCACTATGATAAAACCGAGTTTTTCGTATTTCAACAGAGTGGTTTATTCCATGATCTTTATGGCAGCTGGAGTGCTTCTCTTTAGTTGTGATTCTAATCCTCTTGACGTAGATGTCAGTGATATAAAAGTTGAAATTAAGGTGGATAGAATGGAGCAGGAATTATTTGCTTCAGAAAAAAATACGATGCTACTCAACGATGAGCTTCATAAAAAATATGGAATGCTTTACGAAGCATTCATGGTAGATATGTTGGGTGAGGTTCCTCCGAATAATCCTCAAGCTCCGATAGTTCTAGAGGGGTTTGTTAATCATCCGGATATGAAGCAGATTTACTCCGATATGGAAAAGAAATTTGGGGATTTTTCAAAATATGAATCAGGGATAGAAGATGCATTCAAGTACTATAAATACTATTTTCCTGATAGTTTGGTGCCTGATCTGATTACTTTCTACAGTAATTTTAATGCGAATGTTTTTCCCTACGGAAACCGTATTGCCATTGGTCTTGATATGTATCTCGGGCCGGATCATGAATTAGTTAATTCATTGCCAAATGACATATTTCCGCAATATTTAAAGGATAAGATGGATCCGAGATATTTGGTTGCAGATGTAATGAAGGCATGGCTGATGAATCGTTTTTTTGAAGAATTGCATTCGGATGGAGCAGATGATTTTTTGTCCTCGATTATTACTTTGGGTAAAATAATGTACCTAATGGATGCGATGTTGCCATTTGAAGAGGATTATATAAAGTTTGGGTGCTCCAAAGAGCAGATGGAGTGGTGTGTATATAATGAACAGAACGTTTGGAAAACAATTGTGGATGAGAAGATTCTCTATTCCAAAGATAAAGCGGTAATATTGCAATACGTTTCAGAAGGTCCTTTTACAAAAGGAATGCCTCATGATTCTCCAGGTAGAGTGGGTGTGTGGCTAGGATGGCAGATCGTGAGGGACTATGTGGAACAAAATGAAGTGAGCGTTTTGGAACTATTGGAGCCTGTTGGGCCAAAAGTTATTTTAAAATCCTACAGTCAGGGAGAAAGAGATTAGATATGGAAGAAATCAAATTAGGAATTGAACTGGATGAGAACAAGGTTCCAGAAGGTATTAAATGGAAGGCTTCTGGAGGTGATGATAAGTTTAATGAAGCGAAGGCTTTTTTATTATCTATCTGGGATAAGAATGAAGGAAATACGATGAAGATAGATTTATGGACAAAGGACATGTCTATTGATGAGATGAAGAAGTTTTTCTTTCAGACCTTTGTTACTATGGCAGATACACTTCAAAGGAGTATGGATGAGGATGGTATGGCTGATGCGTTGAGAGATTTTGCTGATTTTTTTGGAGAGAAGATGGGCGTGATTCCTAAAACAGGCAAGTTTGATAACTAATTATGTTTTCGAGGGTTAGAGATACATACAAGAAGTACATAGGTTATTTCCTTGATTTCTGACAGTACTTAATTATCATCCTCATATTTGCAATTGCTGCTTTGATCTTTTTATAAACAAAAAAGCCCATTCTTCTAAGAATGAGCTTTTACGTTTTGTTTAGCTAGAAGCTATTGTTTTTTCTCTTCAGTAGCTTGTTCTGTTTCTTCTTCTTTCTTAGCTCCAGGCTTGTTGCAAGAAGATTTTTTAGCACAACAAGATTTCTCGGAAGAAGCTGTTCCTCCTTTCTTGCAGCAAGATTTTTGCTCTGTTTTAGTTTCGTTGCTCTCAGAAGTTGTAGAAGTCGTCTGAGCAGAAAGCGTCATGGTTGCAGCTAGCATCAATCCTGATAATAATCCTAATTTTTTCATGGTGTCTAAGTATTTATTGATTCAAAGATATTTATTTTCAAATTGATTTGCAGCTACTGAAGGGTGAATTGTTAATCAGATGTTATTTGTAATCTTGATTGGGTTTATTTCTGTAATTTCGATAATACCATTATCATTTTATGAAAGCGAAAAATATACGATTGATCATCTTCCTATCTGTTCTTGCGGTTTTGGCGATGGTGGTGAATCAGTATTTCTGGGTTCAGTCTTCAGTGGATATTCAGGATAAGACCATTTCTATCCAGAAGAAGAATGCAGAAATGGAAAGCTCTCAATTTGAAAATCAGGTTACTCTTGCGCTGGTCGAGGTAAGAGATGAGTTAATTTCATTGAATATCGATGCCTCTGGGCTATATCTGGAGCCAGTTCAACAAATAACTGAAAATTACTTTGTAGTTAGTTTTTATGACACGCTGAATCCTACTGTTTTGCAAAACTTGTTGGTAGAGAAGTTTGGCGAGTACAACGTTACTGAGCCATTTGAGTATGGAATCTATGACTGTTTTACAGACAGTATCATCTTCGATAAATATGTTGATCTCAGTAAAGGTGAGATTGTGTCAAAAGAATCCTCTGCACCACAACAGAAATGGAACCATGACGGGCATTATTTTGGTGTCTATTTTCCCGATCGATTGGATGTAGTTATAGATGAAAAAGATAAGCTTTCAAGTGGGTTGATCTGGTCTACGATGTTGATCGGAGTGATATTAATCGTATTTGCAGTGACCATTTTTACCATTCTTAAGCAAAAGAAACTTTCTGAAGTTAAGACGGATTTTATCAATAATATGACCCATGAATTGAAAACGCCAATTAGCACGATTGCTCTAAGTAGTGATGTGTTGAGAAAAGTAAATTCAGATACGGATTTGGATCGGATCAGACAATATGCATCGATCATCTATGCAGAAAACTCAAGACTGGAAGCTCAAGTAGAAAGAGTCTTGCAATTAGCCAAATTGGAAAAAAACAAAATTCAATTGAAAAAGGAATCGATCGCCCTGCATGGATTGATAAAAAAATGTGTGGAATCGTTCGAATTGGTTGTAAAACAAAAAAGCGGATCGCTAACTGTTCATCTGGATGCTCAAAGTGATCAGATATATGGAGATAAAGTTCATATTACCAATGTGATTCAGAATCTTTTGGATAATGCAACAAAATATTCGCAAGATGTTCCTGAGATTATAGTTAGAACGAGTAATGAGAATAAGTCGCTGGTTATTGAAGTAGAGGATAAAGGAAAGGGAATGACTTCGGAACAGACCAAACAAATTTTTGAGAAATTCTATCGAGTGCCAACTGGCAGTGTTCATGATGTGAAAGGATTCGGATTAGGCTTGTTCTATGTAAGAGAGATCGTAAGGGCTCACAATGGTAGAATTGAGGTTGAAAGTGAGCTGGGTATTGGTTCCATATTTAAAATCTTTATACCACAAACAAATTAATGCACATGGAAAATGAGATTAAAATACTTTTAGTGGAGGATGATCTAAATCTAGGATTTGTCATTCAGGATAATTTGAAACAAGCGGGATATAAGGTTCATTTGAGTCAAGATGGAAAAGAGGGGTTGAATGCTTTCAACGAAGGTGACTTTCAACTTTGTCTGTTCGATGTGATGTTGCCAAAAAAAGATGGTTTTAGTCTGGCTGAAGACGTGAGAAAAGTGAATTCCGAAATGCCGATTATTTTTTTGACCGCAAAGTCTCAGACAGAAGATAAGATCAAAGGATTTAAAGCAGGTGCGGATGACTATATAACCAAACCTTTTTCCATGGATGAGCTTTTGCTTAGAATAGAAGCTTTGCTTAAAAGATCAGGAAGTCTGCTGAAAAGTAGGGATGTTCATCAGTTAGGAGAGTATCAATTCAATGTGAATAATTACACTTTAGATCATAAAGGTGAATTGAAGAAGCTCACTAAAAAAGAAGCAGATATTCTAAAAATTTTAGCCGAGCAGAAAGGAAAAGTAGTGGAACGTGAATTGATCTTGAATATGGTGTGGGGCGATGATAGTTATTTTAATGGCCGTAGTCTGGACGTATTCATTACCAAATTAAGAAAGTATTTAAAAGAAGATCCATCCATCTCGATCAATAATATCCACGGTGTTGGATTTTCTCTGGAGGTATAATTATGGTTTGATCCAGTGAATTCTGTACTCCAAATCTTTGATCTTAAATTTTCTTCCTGCTTTATTCCAGATATAGAATTTGTAGTGATGAATATGTTCTTTTTTTAACTGGATTTCGAGCTTAAGAGATTTGTATTCATGGTCCGCTTCACTTCGAATGTCGTAAAGGAAGTACGTTCGATACTCTACTTGTTCGTTGAGTTCGTTGAGTCCTTCTGTAACGAGATAGACCTCGTTAAAAGGAGTGTCATCCTCACGTTTTTTAGTGTAAAGGAATTCAAGGAAAAAGTTAGTCTGCGGATCGTTGTCTGGAAGGATGTATTCAAGATCAGCTCCAAATTCTCTATTTTCATCAAAGAATATCTCTTTTTCATATTCGAAGCTTTGAGGTCTCTTGTAATCGGTATGTATAACTTCTCCAAATTGATGGATGTCATGCACACCTCCGCATTCCCCAACATATTCATTAGATGATTTCAGGAATAGATGACTGTATATTTCCCAATTGATGTAGTCATATGGGAGAATTCCTTTGTTCATCTGATAGCCTTGAAAAACACTGAGAAATGCGAAAGGCAATAGCAAATATCCGCTTGCGATATTTAAGATTTTGGGAAATTCATTCAGTAAGATTCCTAGAAGAATAATGTTAAAAACGAAGTGCTCGCTCATCGCTCGGTGTCCAAATCCTCCTCCATAATAATAGGTCCACCAAGCTGAGATGATATATAGATTAAGTATGAAATATATCCCTCCACTTAACGCAGCAAATTTGTTTTTCTTCCAGGTAAAAATTAATCCCAATAGACTGATTAATGCAAGTGGAGAGTATATGAAAGCACCGTTTCTGAAACTGAACAGAACTTTATGGGGTACCGGATGAGTCCAGTAAAATCCCTCACCGGTATACGACCATATCAAAGGAGATCCCGTTTGAATGTACCAAAGGAATGGAAGTAATCCTATCATTAAAAGGCCAATGCTGAAAACGACTCCAATCATTAAAGGTTTTGTGAGGAATTCCTTCATCCAGTGAATCAATGTAGCTTTATTTCCTGCAAGAAATGGAAGCAGAAGTAAGACGATAATATTGGTAGGTCTGATCAGAAATATCAGGCATAAAAAAAATGTGGCTAAATAAGTGGAGCGATTGTTAAGAACATGAATGCTCTTATAGCTGTAATACAGAAATGCGGAAATAGTCAGAAAGGAATAAATATGCCCCATGCTAGGAAGATCGGTTGCATAGAAATAAATGTTTGTTCCAAAAAGACCAAGGAATGCCGTAATAATGGAGGTTCTGATCTCTATGTTTTTGAGGATAAGTAATTTCTTGATGAACCAAAAGCCTCCGATGGCAGCCAGAATCGCGGAAAACTGAATGGAGAGAAGGAATAGGTCGCTATACCCATTCAATGGATAGCCTAAAAGAAAAGAAAGAAAATATGCGATAAAAAATAAGGGAGCCATACAGATGGCTACTCCAGGAAAAGTTTTGTTGAATTGTTTACCATCCTCTGTAGTTAAGATGTAGTGATGAGACATTTCATAGCCCAGTTGTTCTTCAATAGCGTTTGCATTGCTGGAATAGGTAAAATCTTGGTAAATAAAACCTGCTGTCAAATATGCGTAGTAGCCTCTTCCATCAGTAGATAGAACCCAGTTTCGCCACTCTTCACGTCTCCACTTAAATTGAATGTTGATCAGGAAGAGTAAAACGAATAGAATTACTTCAGGCCGATATAGCAGCTTTTTTAGTTTCAATAATTCGCCTTAAGGAATTTCAATAAAGCATTCCAGTACTCTTTATGGCCTTCAGTTTCTTTCCATAGTGCTCTTGCTCCATGTATTCCTTCTACATCTGGCTTAAAATGAGTGAGATAGACACTGTCTATACCGGAGGTCAATTGAGTGGTTTGCGGTACTTCTAACTTACTGGAAGTCACAAAAACTGGTTTCTGAATGCTGTCGATACTGTCCTTTAAAGTAATTCCTTCTAAGTACTCTCCTGGGCTAAAAGCCACAACTGCTTTTATTTTTGGGTTGTTTTTGGCAATAAGCAATGATAGTGAAGCGGAATAACTACTGCCAAGTATTATTATTGGTTGTTCACCATTATAATCATAAAGATAATCGATTGCAGATTCTATGTCCTGCTTCGCATCCATGTATTCTGTGGAGAGCCCTTTTTCATTAGCTTCTTTATATGTCAAGTTGGGTATGTTCAGAGCGGTTTCACCCGATCGTTGATCTATCGCTAAAGCGTTAAATCCTAGTTTGCTGAGGATGATTCCTGTTTGCTTGTAAGCTCCTCTTGAATACCCTGCCTGGTGGCAAAGTAAAATTTTAACAGCGCTTTCACCATTGTCGTAAATATCTCCGTATATCGTTAAACTGTCTTTTGAGAGAAATGAAATATGTTTTACAGTATTTTCATAGAGATATTCGAGAGAAGGTCCTTTCTCTTGAGCAACTATAATACTGTCAAATCGACCCATCAAACCGCTATGGTTGTCTTGCTCAACGGCTTCATTCTGACATGATGCAATTGTCAGTAATATTAAAAACAGGATTGATTCAAGCCAGTATTTCATGTGTTGGTCTAAAATTTGTGCAAAGGTAGTAGTTCTAGTATGAAAGTTGTTAACTTAGAAGGTTTAATGTTTAAACGAGAGAGATGAAGAGTTTATTGGTTGTATTTGGGATATTATTTGGTTCGATTTTATTTTTTGGGCAAATGCCTGCCTATTATCAAGGGATTGATTTTAGTCAACCTGCTGCCTCAGTTGAGTCCGAATTGAAAACTTTGATAACGAATACGCACAATCCGTTGACTTATTCAAATACCTATCCTTGGGTCAAATTGATTGATCAGGATGAGAACAACACCAACAATGTTATTTTGGTTTATAACGGTCAAAGTGAGCCGAAAGTTAATACAATTGGTGGAGGTAATACAACTAATCCAGAGGTTTGGAACAGGGAGCATATTTATCCTCAATCGCTAATTTCGACTACGGCTACTGGTGATTTGCATCATTTGCGAGCCTGTGATGGAGATATCAATAATAATCGTGGAAATCTTCCATTTGTTTCGGGGTCTGGTTCGTATGGAACAGTTTCAGGCGGATGGTATCCGGGTGATGAGTGGAAAGGCGATGTTGCTCGAATGATTATGTATGTGCACTTAAGGTATGATGAGCCGTGGACAGATGTTGGTACGATGAGTTTATTTCTGCAATGGAATGTTGATGATCCTGTTTCGGATTTTGAGAGACAGAGAAATAATACGATCCAAGGAGCTCAGGGTAATAGAAATCCGTTTATTGATCAGCCTTATTTAGCCACTTATTTGTACGGAGGTCCTATAGCTGAGGATACTTGGGGTTGGCCTAATGAAGTGGACGAAATTTCTCTAGAGGATGTTTCAATGTATCCAAATCCGATAAATACCACTGGCAGTGTGACTTTTTCAGGGGTGACAACACCGATCAATGAGGTTATTTTTTATGATCTTTCTGGTAAGCAGATATATACTGTGAGACAGCCTAAAGTTGAAAATCAACAAGTTGAGATTTCGACATCAGTATCATCTGGAGTGTACTTCGTGAAGCTAGTTGCGGATCATGCGGAGGTGACAAAGAAATTGGTGGTAAACTAGGAATAGTGATTGTTGTCAAAATTCTTCTTTTTGCTCTTATTGTAATTGGTTCTCCTTTAGCATTTTTTCTAAAGAAGGTAGTCACTGGTCCAGAAGGAATCTATGTAATTTATCCATATCGAATTTGGAGTAAGGAAAAGGGAGCTGATTTTATCCCGTATGAAAAAATATCATTTCTTAATATTAAACGATATAGTTTAATTAGGAGAGGTTGGATGAAGTGGAAAATAACTAATGGACGTTCAGGAGCAGCTTATGTGTCAGAAAGTTTATGCTTAGAATCTTTTTCTAAAATTTTGGCAGAGAGAGATTTTGTAATCGTTGATCATTTGGATGTAAAGTTGATCCTTCAAAGGGCGGTTGATCGTAATAACTGTTGATAAAGAACTTTACACTAATTCTTCCAAAATATTACCTTTGTAGCCTAAATTTTGAATGAGTGAAAACAGGTTACAGAACACATAATAATGGTGAGTTGAGAATGACTCATGTTGGCGAGGAAGTTTCTTTGGTTGGATGGATCCAGAAATCGAGAGATTTGGGAGGGTTGACATTTGTGGATGTGAGAGATCGCTATGGAATTACGCAGCTAGCTTTCAATATGGATTCGAATGAGGATTTGTGTAAGAAGGCAAGAACATTAGGCCGAGAATTTGTGGTTCAGGCAAAAGGAAAGGTAGCCGAAAGAAGTTCAAAGAACAAAAATATCCCAACGGGTGAGATTGAGATTGTCGTTTCAGAATTAACGATTCTGAAAGAAGCGAAATTACCTCCGTTTACGATTGAAGATGAAACGGATGGAGGTGATGAACTTAGAATGCAATACAGATTCTTGGATTTGAGAAGAAATCCTTTGAAGAATAATTTGTTGCTGCGTCATCAAATGGGTCTGGAAACAAGAAAGTATTTGAGCGAGCAGTTGTTCATCGAAGTAGAAACACCTTATTTGATTAAATCTACTCCAGAAGGAGCAAGAGATTTTGTGGTTCCAAGTAGGATGAATCCAGGAGAGTTTTATGCACTACCACAATCACCTCAAACTTTCAAACAACTTTTGATGGTGAGTGGGTATGATAGATATTTTCAAATCGTGAAATGTTTCAGGGATGAAGATCTTAGAGCTGATCGGCAGCCGGAATTTACGCAGATAGACTGTGAGATGGCGTTTGTGGAGCAAGAAGATATTTTGATGACTTTTGAAGGGTTGATCAAGCATTTGTTCAAGTCTTTAAAAGGTGTTGAATTCGAAGGGAATTTCCCAAGAATGGATTATGCAGAGGCGATGGAAAGATATGGTTCTGATAAGCCTGATATTCGGTTTGGAATGGAGTTGAAGAATATATCTCATTTAGCTCAGAATAAAGGTTTTCAGGTGTTTGATTCTTGTGAAGCAGTAATTGCAATAGCAGTTCCCGGAGCTTCTGAATATACAAGAAAGCAATTGGATGCTTTGACGGATTGGGTGAAACGTCCACAGATCGGAGCTAAGGGAATGGTTTATGTGAAATGTAATGAGGATGGAACTTACAAATCTTCAGTAGATAAATTCTACTCTGAAGCCGATCTTAAGGAATGGGCGGATTTTGCAGGCGCAGGTGCAGGAGATTTGTTATTGGTTTTGAGCGGAGGTTTGGATAAGACTAGAAAGATGATGAATGAACTTCGTCTTCACATGGGTAACGAATTGGGTCTAAGAGATCCAAAAGTTTTTAAGCCTTTGTGGGTGGTTGATTTTCCATTGTTAGAGTTTGATGAAGAATCAGGTAGATATCATGCTATGCATCACCCATTTACATCTCCGAAAAAAGAGGATTTTGAAAAGTTAGAAACTGCTCCAGGGGAAGTTAGAGCTAATGCTTATGATCTTGCTATTAATGGAGTAGAAGTAGGTGGTGGTTCAATTAGGATTCACGATTCAGGTATTCAATCAAGAATGTTTGATCTTTTAGGATTTACAAAAGAAGAGGCGAAAGCTCAATTTGGTTTCTTAATGAATGCATTCGAATATGGTGCTCCTCCTCATGGTGGAATTGCTTTTGGTTTTGATAGGCTTTGTTCTATGTTTGGTGGACAGGATAGTATTAGAGACTTTATTGCATTCCCAAAAAATAATAGTGGAAGAGATGTGATGATTGATGCCCCGGCTACAATTGATGAGACTCAACTTGAGGAATTGAGTCTAAAGGTGGATGTTGTTTCTGCTAAAAAATGATTCGGAGACCAGACAATCTAATTACCAGCGATTATTTTGCAGGTTATGTGAATAGGACGCAAGAGGAAGATTTACTAAAGGGGCTGGAGAAATCTTTAGACTGTACCTTATGTTTGCTAAATGGATTATCCGATTCGGAAGCGGGCTACAGTTATTCAGAAGGTAAATGGACAATTAAACAAGTTGTGCAGCACTTGACGGATACTGAGCGTGTTTTTACTTATAGAGCGTTATCAATTGCTCGAGGAGATCGTCAAAATTTATGTGGCTTTGATGAAGATGGATTTGCGGAGAACGATTGTTCATCAAACAGAAATTTTAGTGACATCTTAAAGGAATTTGAGGTGGTTAGAAAATCAACTATTCTTCTTTTTGATTCATTTTCTTCTGATGTTTTAGATAACATAGGTGCAGCGAACGGTGTTAATTTTACACCAAGAATATTGGGATGGGTGTTACTTGGTCATGAGCTTCATCATGTTGGGGTGATTAAAGAAAGGTATTTGTTGCAAGATTAGCTTTTGTTGATCTTTGATTGGAGATCTTTTGAGAATTCTTGTTGCTCTGCGATGGTATCAAATTGAATGTTTATGGACTCTTGTGTTCCTCTTTTTAGCTCTACACCATAATAATATTTTAGTCCTTTCAAATATCCGTCTACAATCGCAATTGTTTTATCCCATTTAGAAAGCATGCTTGAATTGATTGATGCAATTATAATTCCGGAAAAAACTCCGATGATCAATAAGTTTTCTAAAGTGAGTTTTGATTCTCCGTTTAGAATGACAACAGCGATTAAAAGAGCAATTCCGAACATCACCAGTCCAAATCTAAAGAAAAAGAAGTAGCGCTTTCGTTCTAAGATAGTCTCATCAAGTTTGTCGTAGAGATGGATGTCTTTTATAGAAGCATATTGGATTTCTCTACCGGTTCCAGTTTTCTTCAAATTGATAGAAAAGTATGACTCATAATAAGTGAAGTCACAATCGTAAGCAACATAGTCAGTCAGCTCACTTACCTTTCGGTTGATACGTGTCGATATGCCTTTCTTTTTTGCTATCGTAGATGTCGTCTATGGTTACTAAAATTCCTGTTTCTTCTACGTCTCCAAAATGATCGTTTAATGCAGTTCCAAAGGTCTTCATTGTAGAAGAAAGGTTCATGTAAGCATTGATCAATGGAGGGATATTTTCTCCTAATGATCTCACTTTACCATTAAGGATTTTATGAGCTTCTTTGTAATTCAAATCTTGTATAGATGATGTAAATTCGCTAACATCACCATGGTACGGTAGTTGATTTTTTACAGTTACTAAGTGCTCATTATCAGGAAAGATCGTGTTCATAAATGAAAGGATGCAGTCTCTGGCTTCTTGGTTGAAATCCAGGTACATAGTGACCTTACCAAAGAAGTGTCTAAAGGTGGGGTTGTCAACTACAATGGCTCCCAATCCGTCCCACAGGTTGTCCAAAGAGAAAAGTCCTTTTCTGTTTTCAGGTGAAGGTTGGTACTTTGGCTGGACAAATGATCGTCCTAATTCTATCGTGTGAGGTAGGTAGTTTGAAATAAACCTGTCTGAAAAATTGAAGAGATGTGAAGTTGCGAGTAGAGGCTCGCCATTATCGAATTTAATATGGTTGCATTTAATGAAACGATAACCTCCAACGATCTCTTCTTCTTCTGGATCCCACACGATTAGCTGCTCATAGGGAGTGTCTGGTTCGATGTCAAAATGATCAATATCTACGGGTTTTCCAGTTCCTCCTCCAGCAGCTCTAAAGGTAACTTCTCTTAATCTGCCTACTTCTTGAAGTAAATAGGGTGCATTTCTATGGTCGAATATGTATATTTCATTCTCTCCTTTGTTTGTTTTACGAACAAAAGTGTCACTGTTTAGTTCACTTTTTATTAGAGATAAAGCTATAGGTTCAACAATTTTTTCCATGCACTAATCACATTTCTTCACAAACAAAAATAACGATTCAGCATAAATATTGAAAATGAGTGTTAAGATTTGATTAACGTGCAAATGTTTGGAAAGTGCTACTGAGGTGGAAGAAGGAATTCTATCGCTTTTGGTAGAATCGTTATTTTTGCTGCCGAGTGTCCTATGTATTCTCCATCTGCTTCCATGTGGTAGATCTTTTCTTGTGAAAATAATTCGATTTGACTTGCTTCAGCGTATTTTACCTCTGGATGATCTAAGAAGAGGCCTTTTTTAATCTTTCTAATGTTTCTGAAATAGTCCCATATACTAACATTACCGAATTGTGTGATCGCAAACTTTCCGCTTGTAATTGATGCGTGGGGTGCAATGTGCAGGCCATTGGCAAAATAATGTCCATTAGCGATCACAAGACTTAATAGTTTTCCTGAATAGCTTTCTTGATCATCGTACCTTATGAGAACATCCTTTTTTTTAAAGTTAATAGTCCTTTAATTAGGTGAATGGGGTATGTCAGTGTGCCTAGTTTTTTATTTCCAGAGTTAACTCGATGAATGATTTCTCCTCCGATACCAGCATCAGCAATATTAATGAAGTAGTTTGGGGTGTTACTAAATTCAGTCGTGACTAATCCTATATCAATATTGGTGAATTTGCCGTTTTTAATCTGTTCTATAAAACTGATGACTTCTGAACTCTGGTTAATAGTTTTTGCGAAATCATTAGCAGTACCGATAGGGAAATGGGCAAGCTTTAATGTTGAGTTGAGATTTAAACGCATGATCATATTAATGCATTCATGGATCGTGCCGTCTCCTCCAGCAGCGACTATTAGGTTGCAATTTGATTCAATTAATTCTTTGAGTTGAATCTGAGTATCTGAAGAGTGCGTGATGCTAACTTTGATGTCAAAGTTTTGAGCTCTCAATAGAGAAGTTAATTCTTCAGCAGAAGAAGAATGTTTTGAATTTCCTTTAATTAATATACCGATTCGCACGGTATAAATGTAGTTAAATTCGCCTTATTTGTTGAGGGTTTGTGTTTGGAAGAGAGTAGACAAGTTCTTTGAGCCATTGGACCCATTCTGATGAGGTTTTCGATTGGTCAAAATGAGATCCTGGAATAGGTTTGCCAATTTCAAAATGAATGGTATTGCCTCGTTGGGTAAAAAGCTCGTCTGGAAGGTAGAACATCTCAATATTAGCATCGATAAATGCTCTTTTGCGATAGTAACCAACGTTATAGAATCTATTTGAGTTGAATCCTTGAATGTGAACTGGGATGATGTCTTTCTGGAATTCTGCTGCTTTTTCTACGATGCTTCTTTTCCATAACAGGTCTTCTATGTGTTTCTTTCCAGTCTTTTGAATTTGAGGAGAGGAAGGTTTTTTGTGTCTTCTTGATACCATTCCAGCCGGGAAGATCAGTACCGCTTCTTCAGAAGTGTATGCGGCATTAAAGGCTTGTCTGTATTCTTTGCTATTGTCACCAAATACATTTACCGGTATGAAGTTGTCCACCAGATTATCTACTTGCATCAAAATGTCATTGACAAAAAACTTGAAGTCTTTTCTGATGCTGCCAACAACGTGCATGAAGGCCATTCCGTCTAGTCCACCCATTGGGTGGTTGGCTGCGAGAAACACTCCTCCATTTTGCGGGATGTTTTCGATGCCGTTAACTGAAATATTTACTCCAAGTTCTTTGATGACACCGTCCAAAAAGTCCCAGCCTTTTTTGTTTCGGTTTCTGTAAATTACTGAATTGATCTGGTCTTGCCGAACAGTCTTTTTTATAAAGCTAATTGCTGGTTTAGGCATTAACTTTAATAATTTGGGGTTTTTATCCGCCAGCGCTTTTTCAACGTTAACCATTCGATTTTCAATAGGAACATCGATGATTTTGGGTTCTAATAATTTGCTCAAAATTTGGACGATCTAATTTGATAGCAAAGTACTTAAGCTTAACTCAATTGAATGTTATGTCAGCGTTGCTTCTTTTTTAAGGATTATGTGTTATTACCGGGCAATGAGTAAACATGTTCTTTTAACCATTGAACCCATTCTTCAGGTTTCTTAGATTCATCCCAGTGTGACGCGGGTATTGGATTTCCGAACTCAAAGTGTATGTTTTTTCCTCTTTGTTTGAACATTTCATCTGCTAGAAAGAACATTTCTACATTTGCTTTGATCCCAAGTCTTTTTCTCCACTTGGCTAGGTTGTAGAATTTGTTGCTGTTTTTAGCGGTGATGTGAACTGGGATGATAGGCTTGTTATATTCTTGAGCTTTTTGAATTATGCTCTTTTTCCATTGAAGATCTTCGATTCTGCCTCTCGATTGTTTTCTTGAAACAAGTCCGGCTGGAAATATCAATAGACATTCTTCTGAACTATATACTGCTTCAAATCTTTCTCGGTAGTCTCTGCCATTCATTCCGTGTTTATTTACCGGAACGAAAAAAGGACCGAAATTTTTGATCTGCATAAGAAGGTCGTTAACGAAAAATTTCAAATCAGTTCGTACTTTACTAACTACACTCAACATTGCTACTCCATCAAGACCTCCGAGGGGGTGGTTAGCTGCTAGGTAAACTCCTCCTTCTTTTGGAATGTTCTCTAGTCCATTGTAAGTGATGTCGATCTCGAACTCCTCAGGACCTGCATCCAGAAAGTCTTTGCCTTCCTTGTGGCTGTTTTTGTATATGATATAATTGAGTTCGTCCTGATGAAGAGTGTTTTTAATGTATCTCATCAGTAAGCCTGGCATCCATTTCAGGAGTTTAGGGTTTTTGTCTTTGATTGCCTTCTCGACATCTATTAATCGATGTTCATCCGGCACATGTCCAATGTCTTTCTTCTTCGCCATGTCTCAATTTAGAGTGCAAAGATATTGGATTTAGTAAAAACTGAATACCAGTTATTTAACATCTTAATGTGTATAACCTTCCCACAATTTCCCACCTAAATAATTGCACAAAAAAGACTTGCTTAATCTAATGTTTATGGGCTTTTTTGGTTAAGTAGTTTTTTTGTGATATTTTTGTAATGATCAAAGTTATCCACAGTGGGTAGTTTTGTGGGAAAAAGTGGGAAATTAATTTTTAGCTTTACGCTCTAAATCGCGCGAGTACACGTATGACTGGGTTTATCGGAGAATATCAATGCAAACTGGATGTGAAAGGAAGGCTTTCGCTTCCTGCAGAAATGCGCAAGCAATTGTCTCCAAATGATGCTGAGTCTTTTGTGATCTCTCGCGGAGTTGATGACTGTCTTTCGTTGTATACGATGACCGAATGGGATCGTGTAATGGAAAAACTGAGAGGGCTCAATCGATTTAAGGCTAAGGATAGAAAGTTTGCCCGCATGTTTCAAAAAGGGGCAACCAAACTTTCGCTTGACTCAAGTGGGAGGTTGTTGTTTCCGAAGTCCTTAATGGAATGGGCTGGTATTCAGAAAGACATCGTCTTGGTGGCTAATGTCGACTTATGGGAAGTCTGGGATAAGAAGCGTTATGAAGAGCTTCTTGCTTCGGATTGGGATGAGTTCGAGGATTTAGCTGCTGAAGTTATGGGCGGTGACGATGACGAATGATAATTATCACATACCAGTTCTTTTACATGATGCTGTAGAAATACTTGTGCAGAATAGTGCAGGGGTGTATGTGGATGTGACATTTGGTGGTGGGGGACATTCTCGTGAAATCTTGGGTAGATTGGGTCAGGATGGAAAGTTGGTGGCGTTTGATCAAGATCAGGATGCGAAGAATAATTTGATCAATGATACTCGTTTCGAGTTTGTGCCGCAGAATTTCTCATTCGTTAAAAACAATCTCAGAATGCTGGGGCTTTATCCTGTTGATGGTTTGTTGGCGGATCTTGGGGTTTCGTCTCATCAGTTTGATACTGCTGAACGTGGTTTTTCATTTCGTTTTGATGCTGATTTGGATATGAGGATGGATCGCCAGGCGGCTTTGAGTGCAAAGCGGGTGTTGAATGAGTATGAGGAGGCGGATCTCGCTAGGGTATTCTGGTTGTATGGTGAGCTCAGTAACTCAAGGAAGCTGGCTAGAGTTATCGTTCAAGCAAGGTCTCAATCAAAGATAAAAACTGTAGGTCAGTTTAGGGAGGTGATCAAAGGTTTGGTTCCGGAAGTAAAGCAAAAGAAGTTTTTGGCTCAAGTGTTCCAGGCGCTGAGAATTGAGGTAAATGATGAGATGGAGGTGTTGAGGTTGTTGCTGGAGCAGCTTGCGGATGTGATCAAGGCAGGGGGAAGAGTGGTGTTCATTACTTATCATTCATTGGAAGATAGGATGGTGAAGAATTTTATTAAGTCAGGTAATGTGGAAGGGAAGTTGGAAAAGGATTTTTATGGAAATGTGTTAAGGCCATTTAAGGAGGTGAATCGAAAGCCGATTCTTCCGGATAATGATGAGATTGAAAGAAACCCACGTTCGCGTAGTGCTAAAATGCGAGTGGCGGAACGAATATGAGTGAAGAGAAAAAAAATATCAAAAGTGTGGCTCAGAAACTTAATCCAAAAGGGTTGGTTTCGGGCGAGTTTCTTCAGAATGGAAACGTTCTGAAAAACCTTCCTTTTCTGGCTTATGTGTCGCTTTTGATGATAGTGTACATCGCTTATGGGTATTATGCGGACAATACAATCAGGGAGTTAAGTGCGCAAGAGAAGAGGTCGGATAAGTTGTATTCTGAATTGCAGTCGCTAATGGAGGTGTATAATCAAAAGAGTCTTC
Source organism: Flavobacteriales bacterium (assembly GCA_020635565.1). Lineage (GTDB taxonomy): Bacteria > Bacteroidota > Bacteroidia > Flavobacteriales_D > Parvicellaceae > Parvicella. The sequence goes on from JACJZN010000008.1 coordinate 106,324, forward strand.
AGAGTGCGGTTGCAGCGAAATTAGAGAATAAAAAGATATATGAGGCAAAGGATCCGCCTAGAGTGATCTGGTTGGAGAACAAGGAAGAATGAAAGATAAAAGTCAGGTCATAAGAGTGTATATCGTGTACATTGGAGTGCTGCTATTTGCAGTGGCTGTTTTTTCGCGCATTCTTTATTTGCAGTTGTGGAGTGATGTGGAATTGAGACAGGAAGTGGAGCAATCAACTATTCGTCTCAAGCAAATTGATGCCCCAAGAGGGAATATATTTGCTGATAATGATCAAAAGACGGCTCTAGCACTGTCTGTTCCTAGGTATGACATTCACATGGATCTGGTTACGGTAGATAGTGTGTTGTTTGAGCAAAATGTGGTAGCGCTTTCTGATAGTCTGGCAAGTTTATTTGGAGGTGTTCCGATGGAGTGGGAGCAAGGGTTGAGAACAGCTCGTCAGAAGAAGAATATGTACTATTCTATTAAAAAGAATTGTACGCATATTCAATTACAACAGTTAGAACAGTTCCCTATTCTTGAACTAGGTCAATTTCGTGGGGGGTATATTAAGATTCCAAAGACGATAAGGGTTACGCCTTTTAATCAATTGGCAAGCAGGACTATAGGTTATTATAAGCCGGCAACTGAAAATTCGAAAGCTTACGCTGTGGGGTTGGAAGGTGCTTATAATGATTTTCTTGAGGGAGAAGATGGGGAGTTGTTAATGGAACGAATTGCTGGTTTTGATGACGATGCATGGAAGCCGATTAACAGTGAGTTAAACCATGAGCCGATTCCGGGAAAGGATGTTTATACTACAATAGATGTGAATATTCAGGACGTTGCTCACAGTGCTCTTATGAAGCAGATGGTAGAGCAAAATGCTCAGAATGGTTGTGCGGTTTTAATGGAGGTAGAAACCGGATATATTAAGGCGATTGCGAACCTGACGAAGGATACGGCCAAAGGAGGTTTTAAAGAGTCGTTCAATCATGCGGTTGGAATGTCTTCGGAGCCTGGTTCTACTTCTAAGCTTGCGTCTCTTATGGTTGCTTTGGACGATGGTGTAATCAAAATTACGGATAGCGTTGATATGCCTGGAAAATATTGTTTTTATGGAGTTTGTTTGCATGATTCCAAGCACGAGGGTTATGGTAAGAATACGATTCAATATGCTTTTGAGGTTTCGTCAAATGTTATTTCTAAAATCATAAATGATAATTACTCAACTCAGCCTCAACTTTTTATTGATGGCTTGAAAGCTATTGGTATTCACAAGAAGTTAGGTTTGGATATTGCGGGTGAGGGGAGTCCTGTGATCAAAGATGCTTCGGATGAGTCTTTTTCTGGGATAACTCTTCCTTGGATGGCAATTGGTTATGAGTTGCAGCAGACTCCCTTGCAAACACTTGCGTTGTATAATGCTGTAGCTAATAATGGTGTTATGGTGAAGCCTCAGTTCGTGAAGGAGATCCGTCATGGAAATGAGGTGGTAAAGGAGTATCCTCCTGTTGTTTTGAATCCTCAGGTTTGTAAGGTGTCGACATTGATGGATCTGAAGCAATTGTTGAAAGGAGTCGTTGATCGAGGAACAGCGAAAAACATTAAGGCTAGAGGGTTTGATATTGCTGGTAAAACGGGGACAGCCAAGATTGCAGAAAAAGGAGGTTATTCAGACAAGTATCAGGCGTCTTTTGTGGGGTATTTTCCTGCTGATAATCCAAAGTATTCATGTATAGTAGTAATTCAAGGGCCGACAAAACAGATCTATGGTTCTTCTGTTTCTGGAACTGTATTTAAAGAAATTGCCGATAAGGTTTATGCTAGTGGAGTAGAGAATGAACGTGTTGATACTGAAGAGCAGTTGGCAGCAAATACCTACCCGTATTCAAAGAATGGAGATAGGAATGAATTGAAAAGAGTACTTCTTGAGATGGGGGTTCCTGTAAAGGATAATAGCGGTAATGCGAATTATGTTGCAACTATAACCGGAGATAAGAATGTGCAAATGAATGCAAAGATGTTTGAGGATAACCTTGTGCCTTCTGTAATAGGTATGGGGTTGGTCGATGCGCTTTTTGTGTTAGAGTCAAGGGGGTTAAGTGTGAAAGTGAATGGAAGTGGAGTGGTTAAAGATCAGTCTATTAATCCGGGTACAAAGCTTATCAAAGGACAGTTAATTGAATTGGATTTAATTTAAAATGAAGTTACTAAAAGATATAATTTACGGAGTAAGAATTGAGGAGATTTTTGGGTCTACGAACATTGCAATTGAGCATGTGGCTTATGATTCCAGAAAGGTGGCTAAGTTCACTATGTTCGTGGCGTTAAAGGGGACTCAGGTAGATGGTCATCAATTCATAGATAAAGCGATCAAAGATGGAGCTGTAGCGATCGTTTGTATGGATTTGCCTAAGATATTGGTAGAGGGAGTTACTTATATCCAAGCTGTAAATTCTTCTACAGCTTTAGGTATTATCTCAGCTAATTTCTATGAGCATCCTTCAGAGAAACTAAAATTAATTGGAGTTACCGGAACGAATGGGAAAACAACTTCAGTTACATTATTATATGATCTATTTAGACTATTCGGAGAGAAAGTAGGATTGCTTTCTACAGTAGTCAATAAGATTCATAACGAGGAAATAAAATCTACGCATACTACACCAAATGTGTTGGACTTAAACGAACTCTTGTCAAGAATGGTTGAGAGAGGGTGTAAGTACTGTTTCATGGAAGTGAGCTCGCATGCTGTTCATCAGCATCGGGTTCATGGAGTGAAGTTCGCAGGAGGTGTGTTCACCAATATTACGAGAGATCACCTGGATTATCACGGAACCTTTGATGCGTACATCGCAGCTAAGAAGGGGTTCTTCGATATGCTTCCGTCTAATGCTTTTGCGTTGGTAAATGCTGATCAAACCCATGGAGAAACGATGGTACATGATACGCAGGCAAAGGTTTATACCTACAGTGTGAATCAACCATCTGATTTCAGAACAAAAGTGATCGAAAATAGCTTTCAGGGATTGCATTTGATCATTGATAATAAGGATGCTTTCTTAAAATTGATAGGTGATTTCAATGCGTACAACGCAACTGTTGCTTATGCAGTGGCAGTGTTGTTAGGAAAAGATAAGTTGGAAGTACTTGCAGCACTTTCTAACCTTGAGCCACCGGCTGGAAGATTTCAGCAATATGCTTCTGAGAAAGGAATTACTGCAATTGTAGATTACGCGCACACACCTGATGCCTTGGAAAATGTGTTGAAGACGATCAAGAATATCCGTAAAGGAAATGAAATGGTGATCACTGTTGTAGGATGTGGAGGTGATAGAGATAAAGGGAAGCGTCCTCAGATGGCGGAGATCGCAAGCAATTTCTCTGATCAGGTGATCCTCACTTCTGATAACCCTAGAACAGAAGATCCGGAAACGATTATTAATGAAATGAAAGCGGGGATCCCTGCTGATCATACAAGAAAAGTATTGTCCATTACCAATAGAAAAGAAGCGATCAACACAGCTTGTGCATTGGCGCACAAAGGAGATATCCTTTTGGTGGCAGGGAAGGGACATGAGAATTACCAGATCATTGGAACTGAAGTGTTGCCTTTTGATGACTATCAGACTGTTACAGAAACCTTAAAAAACTTGAATAAATAATGTTGTACCATTTATTTGAATACCTACAAGAGCAGAACGTCCCTGGTGCGGGATTGTTTCAGTACATCTCGTTCCGTGCGGGTATGGCTATTATCGTTTCTTTATTGATTTCCATGGTTTTTGGAGGTCGTTTGATTCGCTTGTTGCACAGACTTCAGGTGGGTGAAACGATCCGTGATCTTGGTCTGGAAGGGCAAAATGAGAAAGCTGGTACTCCAACTATGGGTGGTTTGATCATTTTGGGATCCATCTTGGTGCCAACCTTGTTGTTTGCTAAACTGGATAACATCTATACCATCACCATGTTGATTGCTACAGTATGGTTGGGAATGATTGGATTTTTGGATGATTACATCAAAGTATTTAAAAAGAACAAAAAAGGTCTGGCTGGTAAGTTTAAAGTAGTAGGTCAGATTGGAGTAGGGATCATTGTTGGATCGCTGTTGTACTTCCATGATGATGTGGTGGTAAAGGAGAAGGAGTATATTGATATGGATTCACCTGGGATAATGGAGCATCTTTTAGGTAGTGGATATGATTCGAAATTGAGTCAAGAAAATTTGGGAGGAGCTTCTTCGATAGAGGAATTTAAATTGATGTATGGAGATTGGCCGGTAGAACATTTTGATTCATTTAGTGGGGGTTGGACGATTTATCCACCGCTCTCAGCGCTTGGAGGAAATCAAGAGGATGAAATGATGCAGTTGTTATTGAATAGAAAAGTCGAAACTCCTGAAGGGTGGATTTACTTGGATGATGAAGGTAAGTTGTATAAGTATGTGGAGAAAAAATCCCACACCACCACCATTCCTTTCATTAAAAACAATGAGTTTGATTACAGTTGGTTTGGTCTTGGAGATTACACTTGGATCATCTTCATTCCATTGGTGATCATAATTGTTACTGCCGTGTCTAATGGAGCAAACCTTACGGATGGGTTAGATGGTTTAGCAACAGGAACCAGTGCGATCATAGGTACAACGTTGGCCATTTTTGCCTACCTATCAGGTAACGCCATTTTCGCAGATTATTTGAACATCATGTATATCCCGGATGCAGGTGAACTGGTGATCTACATCTCTTCATTCATTGGAGCCACGATCGGATTCTTGTGGTATAACTCGTACCCGGCAAAAGTGTTCATGGGAGATACTGGATCTCTTGCATTAGGAGGAATCATCGCAACGTTCGCGATCGCGATTAGGAAAGAACTATTGATCCCAGTGATCTGTGGTGTGTTCTTGATAGAGAATGTGTCCGTGATGATTCAGGTGGCCTATTTCAAGTACACCAAGAAGAAAACGGGAGAAGGAAAAAGGATCTTTTTGATGGCGCCATTGCACCATCATTACCAAAAGAAAGGAATACATGAAGCGAAGATTGTAGCAAGATTCTGGATTGTCGGAATCATATTGGCGGTGCTATCGATCGTGACATTGAAGTTGAGATAAATATGAAGCGAATAGCAATACTGGGAGCAGGTGAGAGTGGAGTTGGTGCTGCTATTCTGGCGAAGAAAGAGGGGTACGATGTGTGGGTGTCTGATATGGGGAAACTCAAAGACAAACACAAAGAAGTTCTTTTAAATAATGAAATAAAGTGGGAAGAAGGAGTGCATACGCATGACGAGATCTTCAAAGCTGTAGAAGTGATAAAAAGTCCGGGTATTCCCGATAAGGCGCCTTTGATCGTTGAACTTCACAAGAAAGGAATTCCAGTGATTTCGGAGATCGAATTTGCTGGAAGATATGTGAAGCCTAACGCAAAGAAGATCTGCATTACGGGAAGTAACGGAAAAACGACTACAACGATGATGATGTATCACATCCTTTCCAAAGCAGGACTTAATGTTGCCGTAGGTGGCAATGTTGGAAAAAGCTTTGCAGCCCTCGTAGCAGAAGGTGATTACGACTACTATGTTCTAGAACTGAGTAGTTTTCAATTGGACGGCATGTTTGATTTTAAGGCAGACATAGCAATTCTGTTGAACATCACACCTGATCATTTGGATCGATACGAATATGACTTCCAGAAATATGTGGATAGTAAGTATCGCATCATTCAGAATCAAGGTGAAGGAGATGTTTTCATCTACAACTACGATGACCCCACAATACTGACGGAAAACAACAAACGACAATTCAAGCAACAGACGTACGCTTTCTCTCACGAGATAGAACTTTCAGAAGGAGCTTGGGTAACAACAAACAAACAAATACAAACTAACATTAACAACCAACAAACAAACATGTCTATTCACGAATTAGCACAGCAGGGTAAGCATAATGCTTACAACTCTATGGCCTCGAGTATTGCCAGTAGAGTATTAGAAATTAGAAAGGAAATCATCAGAGAATCATTGTCTGATTTCCAAAATGTAGAACACAGATTGGAGTTCGTAGCTTCAGTTCATGGGATCGATTTTATAAATGATTCCAAAGCTACGAATGTAAACTCTACTTGGTACGCTTTAGAGAGTATGCAGAAACCAACGATTTGGATAGCAGGAGGTGTAGATAAAGGAAACGACTATACCATGCTTGAGGCATTAGTTAAGGATAAAGTAGAAGGGATCGTGTGTCTAGGAAAAGACAATTCGAAGTTGCACAAAGCATTTGGTGGATTGGTGGAGAACATCTGGGATGCTACTACAGCTGAAGAAGCAGTAGGATTAAGCTACAGATTGGCGAAGAAAGGATACAATGTATTGTTGTCTCCGGCTTGCGCAAGTTTCGATCTTTTCGAGAATTACGAAGAAAGAGGTAATCAGTTCAAAAGAGCGGTTAGATCACTATAAAACTAGACGCTTGATTGTAGTCTTTTGACGCTAGACACCTTCTAAGGTTGTTCGTCTAGCGTCCGGCATCAAACATCTAGCGTCCCATTAAAAAAACGTTATGAATAAAATTAAGTCATTAAAAGAACAGATGCTCGAGGCTCGTAAGAAGAGTATGAGCCTTTTTGCAGACATCGCACACAGATTGGAAACTGTTGCTGAGATCAATGGAGTGGAGTGGATCAATGATTCCAAAGCGACTGATCTGGATTCAACCTATTACTCATTGGAACTGATGGATAAACCAGTGATCTGGATCGCTGCTAGTTCAGAAACGGAACTTCCATACAGCATGCTTGAGAAATTGGTGAAGTATAAAGTGAAGCAAATAATTTGTTTTGGAGCTTATGAAACAAATTTGAAGTATTCATTTGCTAATATGGTTGATGGGTATGCACATAAGTCTACGCTTGATGAAGCAGTAGCTACTGCTGCGCAATGGGCGGAAAAGGACGATGTGGTATTGTTTTCTCCTGGAACTTCAAGTTTCTCTTTGTACGAAAATTATAGAGAAAGAGGTGAGCACTATAGAGCTTTAGTAAACGATTTGAATAAATAGAAGTGCAAGAATTAATTGACAAATATCTCAAGGGGGATAAGACCATCTGGACGGTTGTGATATTGCTCACATTGGCTTCAACGGTGATTGCGTTAAGTGCCAGTTCCAATATGGCTTATCGTCTTACAGAGGGTAATGCGACTCCTTTCTGGTTTAAGCATGTTGCTACTCTTGTATTGGGATTTGTCATGATGATCTACTTACAACATTTCAAATTCAAGTACTTTTCCCGAATCTCTCAAATGGGTATCTGGGTAGCAGGAGTTCTTCTATTAATGACTTTGTTATTTGGTAAGAATATTAACTCCGCTCAAAGATGGATCATGGGCTTCCAGCCTTCGGATTTGGCAAAAATAGTACTGATATTGTATGTAGCCAGACTGCTTACAATTAAGCATGATAAGTTGCATGATTTCAAAGAAGGAGTCTTACCCTTAATTATCCCAATTGCTGGAATTTGTATTTTGATCTTACCAGCAGATTTCTCAACAGCATTTATGTTGGGGGCAGCAAGCTTTATTTTACTCTTTGTTGGTGGAGTAAAACTTAAACACCTATTAGCTGTGGTAGGTGGAGCTGTAGTGCTGTTTATGTTGTTGATCATGGTTAATAAGGCAACTGGGATTCTTCCGAGAGCTACGACTTGGGAGACTAGAATGGTAAGTTTCTTTGGAGGCGGAGAGGCTGAGGGAGAAAATGAAGAAGCAAAAATTGATAACTATCAGGCAAATCAAGCTAAGGCAGCTGTCGTGAATGGTGGTTTGTTTGGAACCAAGCCTGGAAGGGGAAATATAAAGAATGACATGTATTCTTCTCAGTCTGATTTCGTGTTTAGTACGATCATAGAGGAATTTGGGTCTATTTTCGGAGGGCTTATTCTGCTACTGCTTTATCTTACATTTTTCTTTAGGAGTATTCGGGTAGCATTGAAGGCTGAGAGTAGTTTTGGAGCTTATGTAGCCTTTGGTTTAAGTTTTCTGTTAGTGCTACAGGCGATGATAAATATGGGGGTGGGAGTAAATCTTCTGCCTGTAACGGGACAACCATTACCATTGATTAGTATGGGAGGAACATCGATTTTGTTCACTTGTATTTCTATTGGGATATTGTTGAACGTAAGTAAGAGTGTAGAATCAAACGAAAAGCAATTAGCATGAGTAAGCAACCGAGGGTAATTATTTCAGGAGGAGGAACAGGTGGACATATCTTTCCTGCATTGGCTATTGCAAATGCTATTAAGGAGAGGTACCCAGAGGCATCTATCTTGTTTGTGGGGGCTAATGGAAAAATGGAAATGGAGAAAGTTCCTGCTGCAGGATATGAGATTAAGGGGCTGGATATAGTGGGAATTCAGAGAAAGAAGATCTGGAAGAACTGGAACTTTCCTATCAAGTATTTAAAAAGTAAAACCGCTGCAAAGAAGATTGTTAAAGATTTTGACCCAATGATAGCGATTGGAGTGGGGGGCTATGCAAGCGGACCTACCTTAATTCAGGCGGGTAAATTAGGAGTTCCAACTTTACTTCAGGAACAGAATTCATACGCGGGATTGACCAATAAGATTTTGGCTAAAAAAGCAAATAGGATCTGTGTGGCGTATGATCATATGGAGCAATTCTTCCCTAAGGAAAAGATAGTAATGACAGGTAATCCTGTTAGAAAGGATATACTTGACCTAAATGGAAAAAGAGAAGAAGCTATTTCTCATTTTGGATTGGATCCTAATAAGAAGACGATACTTCTGATCGGAGGATCCCTTGGTGCTAGAACTTTGAATGATAGTATTGTGGCTGGATTTCAGCAATTAACTGATGCGGGAATTCAGATGATCTGGCAAACAGGGAAGATCTATGAAGATGAAATGGCTAAAAAAGCTGAAGCACACGGAGATAGCAATATAAAGCCTATGGCTTTTATTGGTAGAATGGATTTGGCTTATGCTGCAGCAGATGTAGTAATTAGTAGAGCAGGTGCACTTTCTGTGAGTGAGTTATGTTTGGTTCGGAAGCCTTGTGTTTTAGTGCCTTCACCGAATGTAGCAGAAGATCATCAAACGAAAAATGCAAAATCGCTTGTTGATAAATCTGCAGCACTGCTTGTGAAAGACGTTGATTCTCAGTCGAAATTAGTGCCTGAGATATTGGGTTTGCTTCGAAATGAGGCAAAGATGAGTGAATTGAGTAACAATATAGCTGCATTGGGGAGACCGAATGCGGCTGAAGATATTTGTAATGAAGTGATGGCCATTATTGGCTTGTAAAATGAAAATTAGAGGTTTACATAGCGTTTATTTCATCGGGATCGGTGGTATAGGAATGAGTGCTATTGCAAGGTATTTCCATGCAATGGGTGTTCCTGTATCTGGCTATGATAAAACTGAAACTGCATTGACAAAGAAGTTAGAAGCTGAAGGTATAAAGGTGGTCTATCAGGATAATGTAAGTGCTATTGACGATTTGTTCAAAGAGAAAACTACCACAGTGGTTTACACTCCTGCTGTCCCAAAAGATCTTGAGATTTTGAATTTCTATAAAGATCAGGGAAATATCGTGGCTAAGCGATCAGAGATTCTTGGATTGATTACACAGGGAACTTTCTCAATTGCAGTGGCTGGAACTCATGGAAAAACAACGACTTCTTCCATGATCGCTCATTTGTTGAAGAGCAGTGGTAAAGGTTGTAACGCATTTTTAGGAGGAATTACTTCTAATTATAATTCTAACGTATTATTGGATGATAACAGTAATACCACTGTAGTTGAAGCGGATGAGTTTGATCGCTCATTTCTAACGTTAGATCCGAATATTGCTGTTGTTACATCAACAGATGCAGACCATCTAGATATATATGGAGAACATAATGCCCTATTGGATTCATTTCAATTGTTTGTGAACAAGGTGCCTGAGAATGGAGTTTTAGTGTTGAGAAATGGGTTGCAATTAAAACATAGAAATACGATTACCTATGGTATCGAAGATGATGCGAAAGTTGTTGCAACAAATGTGAGAGTTGAGAATGGAAACTACATTTTTGATGTTGTGTCTATGCTCAGAAAATATGATGGGTTGATAGTTGGCCTACCAGGAAGACATAATATTGAAAATGCGTTAGCGGCATTGATTGTAGGTGAATTAATGGAGTTGAGTGAAGATGACATCAGAACAGGATTGTTAAGTTTTAATGGCGTTAAGAGGAGGTTTGAAAAGGTGATTGATAATGATCATTTGACTTATATTGATGATTATGCACATCATCCAAAGGAATTGGAAATGTGTATTAATTCAGTCAAGGAGCTGTATCCAACGAAGAAGATAACAGGAATTTTTCAACCGCATTTATATAGTAGAACAAGAGATTTTGCATCCGATTTTGCAGGGAGTTTGGACTTGTTGGATGAAGCGATTTTAATGGATATTTATCCCGCAAGAGAACTTCCGATGGAAGGAGTGACATCAGAAATGTTGTTGGAACTGATGACCATCCCAAATAAGTCGATTGTTAATGCTGATGTTATGGTTGAAGATTTGAAGAAGAGAGAGTTAGAGGTGTTATTGACATTAGGTGCTGGTGATATTGATAAATTGGTTGAACCCTTAAAAAACGCATTGGCATGAAAAAAGTCTTGCAAATAGGAGGTTGGTCAATTTTTGTACTAGGAGTTCTGGTTCTACTGTTCTTTGTTAATGCAGGATATGATGATATTAAAACACAAGAGCCACAGATCACGATTATCAAACCGGGTAATCACAATTTCGTTACAGAGGAGAAAGTAAAGGCAGTAATGAATGATCTGGGATATTCATTCCAAGATCAATCTTTGGGAGAGATAGAGCTGGATAGAATTGAAAAGGAGGTTAAAGCTATTCCTGGAGTGAAGGATGTACAAGCTTATAAATACAGCAATGGAGTTGTAAAGTTGGATATTGAACAACAATTGCCTGTGGCGAGAGTAATCTTAAAAGGAGGTAAAATGGGATGTTATTTGGATGCTGAGGGAGAAATTATTCCGTTGAGTAGTGATTATATCGCTAAAGTGCCTGTGTTTACAGGAAACATTTATGAACCTTATAATGAAATACCCAGTGTCAAGGATATCACCGTAAATGATAGCGTTAGTCAGCTTCATTTTCTAGATGAAGTATATACACTGGCATTGGCATTAGCTCAGGATGAATTTCTAACAGCACAGATCCTACAAATCTATGTCAATGATCAAGAAGAGTTTGAATTTATCCCACGAGTTGGAAATCATCGAGTTCTTTTTGGAGGAATTGAGGATTATGAGGATAAATTATTTCGGCTGAAGTATTTCTATACTGAAGCTGATGTAGATGTTAAGGAACTTAATGTTTACGATACACTGAATTTGAAATTTAAGGATCAGATAGTTGGATCCAAGAGATTATATTATTAAAAGACAAACAAAAACAGATAAATATGGACGCACCAGAAATTGTAGTAGGCTTAGATATCGGTACCACCAAGATAGCATGCCTTATAGGAAGAAAAACTGAACACGGGAAAATCGAGATCCTAGGAATGGGGAAATCTCCTAGTCTTGGAGTGACTAGAGGAGTAGTAGCGAATATTGAAAAAACGGTACAATCGATTCGAGCGGCAGTTGAGGAAGCAGAGGCTAAATCTGGTGTTGAAGTGAATGTGGTTAACGTTGGTATTGCAGGACAGCATATCAAGAGTTTGCAGCATAGAGGGATGATCACGCGTACTTCGTATGAAGATGAAATTGGTCAGGAAGATGTTGATGCGTTGATCGATGATATGCACAATATTTTGATTAATCCCGGTGAAGAGATCATCCACGTCTTGCCGCAGGAATACATTGTAGACAGACAGAATGGGATCAAGGATCCAATCGGAATGGCTGGAGTTCAGTTAGAAGCGAATTTCCACATCATTACCGGACAGGTAGCAGCGGCTCGAAACATCTACAGATGTGTGAATAAAGCAGGTTTGGAAGTGGCCGAATTGATTTTGGAGCCGTTAGCTTCTTCAGCATCTGTGTTGAGTCAGGAAGAGAAAGAGGCAGGTGTAGTTTTAGTAGATATAGGTGGTGGAACAACAGACTTGGCGATCTTCCATGATGGGATCATTCGTCACACAGCTGTTATTCCTTTTGGAGGCAATATTATTACAGAAGATATCAAGGAAGGTTGCACAATTATGCAGAAGCATGCAGAGCAATTGAAAACGAAGTTTGGTACTGCTCTTCCATTATCTAGTCAGGAGAATGAGGTGGTGTGCATTCCAGGACTTAGAGGAAGAGATCCAAAAGAAATATCTGTTAAGAATTTGTCTAATATCATCAACGCAAGAATGTCTGAGATCATTGAGCATGTTTATTACGAAATCAAGAATTCAGGATATGAGAAGAAGTTGATTGGTGGTATTGTGATCACTGGTGGTGGTTCTCAAATGAAACACATTACACAGTTGTTCGAATACATCACTGGGATGGATGCAAGAATTGGATATCCAAATGAGCATTTGAGTAGCAATACTAACATCAACGTTACAAGTCCAATGTTTGCAACAGGAGTAGGATTAGTGGCGAAGGGATTTGAAAAATTCGAAAAGGAAAGACAGAAAAGTACAAATCGAAACAATAGAAAGATCGATACGCGTGGTCACTCTAAAGGTGAGAAGAATAAGACAGGGTTCTTGGATAAGATCAAAACTTGGTTTGACGACAATATTGAATAATAAGAAACAAACAAAAACAAAAATAAGATGATGAAATTTGATTTACCTAAAGACAGCTCGTCTATCATAAAAGTGATAGGAGTTGGTGGTGGCGGTAGCAATGCCGTTAATCACATGTTCCGTCAAGGAATAAAAGGGGTGGATTTTGTGGTTTGTAACACAGACCAGCAAGCCCTTGATATTAGTCCGGTTCCATTAAAAGTTCAGTTGGGTTCGAGCCTTACAGAAGGAAGAGGTGCAGGGTCATTACCAGAAGTGGGAATGAATGCTGCTATTGAGAACTTGGATGAGATCAGAGAAATTTTAGAGAAGAATACAAAAATGGTATTCGTTACTGCTGGTATGGGGGGTGGAACTGGTACAGGAGCTGCACCAGTAATCGCTAAACTGGCAAAAGAATTAGGAGTACTTACAGTAGGTATCGTTACTGTTCCTTTCGTGTTTGAAGGTCGTAAGAGAAGACAACAAGCAGAAGAAGGAATTGAGAGAATGAGAGAGGCAGTAGATACATTATTGATCATTAATAACGACAAGCTTAGAGAGATGTTTGGTAACCTTACTCTAGGAAATGCTTTCTCTCAAGCGGATGACGTATTGACTACAGCAGCAAAAGGTATTGCTGAAGTGATCTCAGTTACGGGTGCAATTAACGTTGACTTCAACGATGTGAACACAGTAATGAGAGACAGTGGAGTAGCGATCATGGGTAGTGCCACTGCTGAAGGGGAGAATAGAGCACAACATGCAGTTGAGAAAGCGCTTTCTTCGCCATTGTTGAACGACAACCAGATCGTTGGTGCTAAGTATGTGTTATTGAACATTACTTACGGAGATCAGGAAGTATTGATGGATGAGATTGCAGATATAACTGATTATATCCAAGATGAAGCGGGTAGTACTGCTGATGTGATCTGGGGGCATGGTTATGATGAGATGCTAGGAGATAAATTGAGTGTAACTTTAATTGCTACTGGATTTAATACAAACGTTGATACTGGACTTCCTCAGAAACAACCTGAAAGAGTAAAAGTGAATTTAGAAGAAGATAGACCTACTATGATCACTGCTCCAATTCAGAATCCGATATCTAGCCCAATTCAGGATGGTATCAAGAATGTTGAGGAAAAAGCAAGTGCTGAGGATCTATTTGTTGTAAAAAAGACGATTGAAGAAACAGTGGAAGTTCCAACATCCGAGACTACAAACGAAGTAGAATCAACATGGACTCCAGAGGTGAATGTAACTTCATCTGTAGAGACATTTGAGAACAAGATCGAGGAAACAACTGAAAACTCAGTAGAAGAAACGATTGAAGAGAAAGTTGAAGAAACACCTGTTCAAAAGACAATGTTTACTTTAGAATTGGACGAAGAAGAAACTACTTTTGAAGAACCAATTGCAGAAAGTAATACTACTGAGTGGAGTTTTAAACCGCCAGTTAGCGAGTCTACCAATTCAACGGTGAATAAATCATGGTTGGTTGATGAATCAGAAGAAGAGAAAGAGGAAATTCGTTCATTCAATTTAGAATCTACTAATGAAATGCCTTCAGCATCTCAGGATGGAAAGATCAGATACATGCTAGACGAAGAGGAGAAGGAAGTTGCTAAGGAAAACAATTGGACTGTTTCGAACAAAACAGAAAGTACTTCACAGCCTTCAGTTCAAGATAATGCTGACTTGGTTAAAATGAGGCAGGAAAGAATCCGAATGACTGGAGCGAAAATGAAGACAGTAGATGGTATGAATGAGTTGGAGAAAGAGCCTGCATATATGCGTAGAAGCATAAAATTGGAGGATATCCCACATTCTTCAGAGTCTACAAGATCGAGATTTACTTTGGGAGAGAATAAAGAGGATGAAGGAACAACAGGATTGAGTGGAAACAACTCTTTCTTACACGATAACGTAGATTAATCATGAGTTTAACTGAAAAGATAAATCAAGATATTAAAGCTGCCATGCTTGCCAAAGAAAAAGGTAAGCTGGAAGCTTTAAGAGCTATTAAAGCAGCACTTTTATTGGAAGCAACCAAAGAAGGTGGAGGTGAGATTACAGTAGAAGCTGAAATGAGTATCCTGAAGAAGTTATACAAGCAGCGTAGGGATGCCGCAGCGATCTATATAGAGCAAAACCGACCTGATCTGGCTGAAACAGAAGTTTTTCAAGCTGATGTAATTGAGGCTTATCTCCCTGAACAAATGAGCGAAGAGGCTATAGGAGCTGTGATTGAAGGAGTTATTGCAAAAATTGGAGCACAGGGGCCTTCTGATATGGGAAAGGTTATGGGAGCTGCAATGGGCCAGTTAAATGGTAAAGCTGATGGAGGTTTGATCTCTAAAGTTGTAAAGGAAAAACTAGCAGCGTTATGAGAAGATTGCTAGTGATCCTATGTGTGTTGATGGGAGGTTTTTCAATGAATGCTCAAGACACTCAGTTAAATGTCTACGTTGGTCCAAGCTTTGGATCGAACTTGGGGGGTATGGTCAATTTCGATCTTGAAATTCCCATGTTTGATGACAATCTCACAATTGGACCATCAATTGGTGTTGGAAGAGCAGCATACAAATATTATGATGAAAACAACGTCTGGATACGAGAAAACTATTTAGTAATCAATCCAGCAGTTGTAGCTCATTATTATTTTGACTGGTTAATTCCGGATATGTCGGAAAAATTTGACGTATTCGCAAAGGCAAAATTGGGTTGGAGATATGTCGGAGGAAGCCATCCGTACAGTTATTCCGTACTTGATCTTAATTTACAAGCTGGAGGAAGATATAATTTTTCTTCAAATGGTTCGATCTATCTAGCGATAGGTTATGCTTGGGCTCCAATGAACTTAGGAGTAACCATTAAATTATAGGTATTGTATCACGTCATTTTTGTTTATGTTTAATGAAATCCTCGGTTGACTTATGTTGACCGGGGATTTTCATTTAATGATGATGACTTTTTACAATGACCCTTTCCAGTCCGTAATATTTAGCATAAGCATCATTCAACCAATGCTTTGGATTATCTTGCAATGGATATACAAATAAGGTTCTTGGTTGGTTTTCAATACGCGGAACAAAACAATCACCATTACATTCTTTTAGTAGGATAGCCCTATTATTCATTTCATAGTCAAATTGACTGATCTGACCAGAAGCAAGTTCAGTAAACAAAAAATATTGATTTTTCCAGAGGAGTAAACTTATAATCAAGGTTCCAAACAGAATCGAAGATCTAGTGTTGATTCTGATCTTTTTCAGGATGACATCTTTATTGGAAATTAGGATTAATGACCAGGAGATCACATAAAAGTAACTACTCAAATTGGACGTTCTATATTGTCCTAGGATTCCCGTGCTCCAAATTGGGGCAAAGCAAGCCAGAAATACAGGTGTAACTATAATAAATAATGCCACTAGCGGATTTTTAAGGATTGCCAATTTTCTCAAGAAATCTTCATTGATATTTATAGCGAGTAAAAAGACGCTCCACAGGTAAAATGCTGGATTTAGAGCCCATTCACCAATAAATCTTAATGTATAAGCCATTCCCATATAAACGGAGTAGAAAAGATCATGATTCTGAGTGAAATTGGAATCTCTGACTTCATTTCCAGGGGCTAAAAGAACATAGGAAAGTAATAAGATAAACAGTGACGTGAATAATAAGCCTATTAGTTTGAACTTCCTATGAAATACCATAAGTGTCATAAATGCAACAAATCCATATACAGGGATAACTTCATTGAATCCTGCGGAAAGAACAAAGAGCGAAACGGGTAGGACAAGATTTTTAAAATTCAATTGATCTTGGTACTTGATGATTAAAGCTATTCCAAGTATGAAAAGCACTCCACCGGGAATATAAGTCCAAGCACCTGTATACCAATAGATCCCTTCAGTAATATCTGGCATGATGCTGAACATGATGACCGTTGAAGATAGGGCGAGTAACAAAGCGTATGAATTGATTAAAATTCTGTAAATGCTATAAGTTCCTAGTAAGATCAAACTGATGAGCAAGGTTGGCATCAGTTGATAACCCATTAGTCCTCCCCAATTCAAAGGACTGAAGATGATGATAAAGTTGCTGATGAACCGTCCATTCCAACGTTCTCGCTCATTTAGAACGGTCTGCAAGAAATCGTCTGTTCTTCCGAGTAGAGCGTAAGTAAAATCATCTGCGGATGGATGTGCAAAGAAGCCAGCGATCGCATATGAAATGAGTACGAATGTGCAAACAAAATAAAGTATGGAAAGTTGTAATTTACTCAACGAATTATTAGTGTTGTGGCTTTATTAAACCAAATACGATCGAATCCTCATAGATCCCGCCTGTGTAGTAATGCTCTTTGAGTCGACCTTCTTCATTGAACCCAAATTTCTTCATGAGTCTGAGTGAAGCTCTGTTGTATGGACCAACGAGTGCTTCAATTCGATGCAGGTACATCTCGTGAAAACCATATTCGATCACAGCTGTTAATGCTTCACTCATGTAGCCTTTTTCCCTATGGTTATCATCATAGATGGTGTAGCCGATCTCTGCTCTTTTATGTTCCAGGTACCAGGTGTGATACCCGCACCAACCGATCAACTCATCTGTATTTTTATCAAGAAGATGGAAATAGAGAAAAGTACGGTTAAACATGCTTGCACCCTCCTTGTAGCGTTGTATTTCTTTCTCAGCAGCACTTTCTCCAAAGAATTCAATGATCTCTTTTTCCGCGTAGTTTTTGAAAATACCATCCAAAACCTCCTGATTCACCAATCGAAGTTTTAGTCGGTCTGTTGTTATGTAAGTGAATTCCATCAACTAAACCAATTTAATAATTCATCTTTCTTGCTAGCAGATACGTCCACCACAGCGCCATTGATCAATTCTACTTGTCCACCTTTACCTTTTTTGTA
Organism: Flavobacteriales bacterium; assembly: GCA_020635565.1. Classification (GTDB taxonomy): domain Bacteria; phylum Bacteroidota; class Bacteroidia; order Flavobacteriales_D; family Parvicellaceae; genus Parvicella. Next base: position 124,003 of record JACJZN010000008.1, read on the forward strand.
AGAAGTGATGTAATTCAAATTGACCATGTGTGAACGGTGTATGCGCATAAAGCCAGAATCCTTTAGTACATCTTCATAGAACTTCAAGGTTCTACAGATCACTTTCTTGCTTCCGTTCTTCAAGTAAAAGTTAGTAAAATTATCATTGGCTTCCATGTGGAGGATGTCCTCCATATCTACAACTTCAAAACCTTCTAGGGTAGGAAGAACTACTTTCTTATTGCCATTATTCTGTAGGTTTTCAAGGAGTGTCTTCGTCTGAATCTGAAAGTCACTTTCATTTTCCTTTGCCAGTTCCTCTTCTACTTTCTGAACAGCATTCTCAAGTTCTTCGATGTCGATCGGTTTGAGGATATAATAACTCGCACTGTAATTGATCGCTTTCATGGCGTAATTACTATAGGCGGTCACAAAGATGATCTTGAAATTGATTTTATCTAATTGCTCGATCAAGTCAAACGCATTACCAAAAGGCATTTCCACATCCAGGAAGACCAATTGAGGATGGTGTTGATCGATCGCTTCTTTTCCCTCGATGATATTTTTACATTCTGTGATGATCTCTACTTGCGGGCAGTATTTAGTCAGGTAATTTCGAAGCGTTTCTCTACTCGCCTCTTCATCTTCTATGATAATGGTCTTTATTGCCATGTATATGTGATTCTATTGCATAAAAATAATGAAAAAGGTCATTTTTTGGATAGATTGGATTCTATAACTTTGAGAGATATTAAAGATTCATACTATGAGTTTTGTAGATTATTACAAAGTATTGGGAGTTTCAAAGGCAGCCACTGAGAAAGAAATTAAAGCTGCCTACAGAAAACTTGCTCGAAAATATCATCCAGATTTAAATCCGAATGACAAGGAAGCAGGAGAATTATTTAAACAAGTCAATGAGGCCAATGAGGTATTGAGTGATCCAGAAAACAGAAAGAAATACGATAAATACGGGGAACATTGGCAGCACGCAGAAGAATTTGAAAAAGCTGAAAGAGAGAGGGGAGCCAGAGGTGGATCAGCATATTCTGGAGGTCAACATGGTAATCCCTATGGTCAAGGGAGTTTTAATGAAGAGGATTATTCTGAATTCTTTAGTTCCATGTTTGGGGGAGGAGCAGGTGGCAGAAAGGTACGTTACAGAGGTCAGGATTATAATGCCGAATTACATTTAGATCTTACAGATATCCTGACAGCAGAAAAAAGAACGTTAACAGTCAATGGTAAGAACATTCGAATCACTATTCCTGCAGGAGTTGAAAATCAACAAACGATCAAGATCAAAGGTCATGGTGGTGAAGGAGTGAATGGAGGTCCAAAAGGAGATTTATACATCACATTTGTAATTGAGAATAATACATCATTCAAAAGAGATGGGAGCAATCTTTATCAAACCGTAGACCTTGATCTTTATACCGCTTTGCTGGGAGGTGAAATCACCATTAATACCTTAACCGGAAAGGTAAAATTGAAAGTAAAACCGGAAACCCAGAATCAAACTAAAGTTAAGCTCAAGGAAAAAGGATTGCCAGTTTATAAAAAAGATGGTGAGTTTGGTGATTTGTTCATCACTTATAATCTTGTATTACCCAAGAATCTGACGGAAAGAGAAAAGGAATTATTTAAGCAATTGGCAGAAATGCGTTAATCACAGTAAATATGGAATCAACATCATTAATAGCAATAGAGGAGATCTGCTCAGGACATGAAATTGAGCATACTATGATTCTTGCAATGAAGGAATTTGGCTTGATCGAGTTCGTAAAGGAGGGTTATGTAGATAGTGCTTCTTTGCCTCGTATAGAAAAGATTATTCGTTTTCATTCTGAACTGGAAATCAACTTTGAAGGAATTGAAGTCATTCTTAATTTACTTGAGAAAATGGATCGAATGAATAATGAACTCATCGACCTTAGGAATAAATTGGACGCGTTAAGTGAATAGTTTATTTCTACCAACATCTTTCATTAAATTTGCGCCATGGGAAAAGACAAGTTGAGACGATTTGGAGAGATGGAGGATTTCTCCAATGTCATGCAGCCAACCATGGATGATATAAAAAATGGTCATCCGCTCAAAGGAAAATGGAGTCAGGAGTTTTTTGGTAACGACAAACCGATCATTCTGGAATTGGGTTGCGGTAAAGGAGAGTATACGGTTGGACTAGCGCGCAAGTATAAAGAATACAATTTTATCGGCATCGATATTAAGGGTGCTCGAATTTGGCGAGGAGCAAAGACTTGTCTGGAAGAAGGAATAGATAATGCTGGTTTTATTCGTACCAAGGTAGATTTCATTGATCAGTATTTTGGAGCGAATGAAGTAGCGGAGATCTGGTTGACCTTTTCAGATCCTCAACCTAAACGTCCGCGCAAACGATTGACCTCTCCTTTGTTTATGGCACGTTATAAGCAATTTCTAAGATCAGGAGGTATCATTAATGTGAAAACAGATAGTGATCTGCTGTTTGAATATACGCTCGAGCAAATAGAAGAAAATAACTACAACAACCTTCTTCACTCCTGGGATGTCTACGGTGATCTTCTACCAAATGCTTCAGAAGAAGATGACATCCATTACATCATGGGGATTCGGACCTTCTATGAAAGTAAATGGTTGGCCCAAGACATAAAAACTAAATACGTTAAGTATTCCATTGACTAAGGAAACCCGTAGTAATAAAGAATCACCTGATCTTTCTCAATAAAGTATTCATGGATCTCTTTATTCTTCTCTAAGTATAAGGAAGCATCTGGCACAAAATTCTGCATCTTCTTTAAGTCCTCATCTGACACAAATGAGTAGACGATAAAATCATAAAGTCTTTTGTCTTCTTTGTTTTTAAAGGTATACGTAGTGATGGTGGTTTTACCCACGTCTAGCTTTACTTCAAAATGAGAACATTTACCTCCTGGTTCCTGGTATCCATGAAACGAATAATTATCATGAGTTTCAGAATTACAGGACACTTCCATGTAATCAGCAAGTTCAAGCTCTTCTATATATGTTTTGATCTGAGGATGGTTTTTTGATAAATCTTCAGAACAATCATTTGAAGAACAAGAGCATAGCACTATCGTAGTGATCAATATGAATACGATCGAAAGAAGCTTCATGGAGAACAATTATTTCATTGATAAATTGAAAACTTGTTCCATTAACGCTTTGGCGTTTCTTTCAGGACTTCTAAGAAGAAGTTCCAGAATTTCTCTACGGATTTAATGTTCACCATCTCGTCAGGAGAATGTGGGTTTCTAATAGTAGGACCAAAAGAGATCATATCCAGACCAGGGTATCTTTCGTTTAAGATCCCACATTCTAAACCAGCATGACATGCTTTTACTTTTGGTTCTTCATTGAACATATTCTTGTACAAAGGCTCCATTACGTTAAGAATAGCAGAACCAGGATTAGGAGCCCATCCCGGATAAGATCCCGTATGTTCTACTTCACATCCCATTAATACAAAAACAGAACCTACTGTATGTGCTACGTCCATTTTGCTGCTTTCTACGCTACTTCTTTGCAAAGACTGCGTTTTGAAGTTGCCGTCCTTAACGATCACACGCGCCAAAGATGAGGAGGTCTCCACCAATCCTTTGATAGCCATACTCATTCTGTATACACCATTATGTACCGCATAGATCGTTTGGATCAGTTTTGCACTATCTACTTCATTCATCACTTTAGCAGGAAGCTCGGTAGCTTCGATAGAAATTTTTAATCCACCATCAGAGATCGCAAATTCCTCCATGATCTCCTCTTTTGCCAGTTCGAATGTTTCTAAAAAATCTTCGTTGTTCACCACTACTGTTGCAAATGATTCTCTTGGAATGGCATTTCTCAAACTTCCCCCATTCACTTCAGCGACCTGAATTCCAAAAGCTTGTCCCTCAGCCATTAATCGATTCATGATCTTATTGGCATTTCCTCTTTCCAAATGGATGTCCATTCCAGAGTGACCTCCTTTCAATCCAGTAACACTGATCTTATAGGTATATTCACCTGCAGGTGTTTCTTCAATATAATCGTAGGATGTATTGGTGTCAATTCCTCCTGCACAGCCGATGGAGAATTCATCATCATCTTCCGTATCAAGATTCAATAAAATGCTTCCATCCAAAATTCCTTGTTGTAATTCAAAAGCACCGGTCATTCCAGTTTCTTCATCAATCGTGAATAATGCTTCAATAGCCGGATGAATAATCTCTTTAGATGCTAAGACTGACATAGCAGCAGCTACTCCCATTCCATTGTCAGCTCCAAGTGTAGTGCCTTTCGCTTTTACCCATTCACCGTCAATAAAGCTTTGGATACCTTGTGTGTTGAAATCAAAATCCGTATCTGAATTTTTTTGATGCACCATATCCAAGTGCGCCTGAAGAATTACGGTTTGTCTGTCTTCCATTCCAGGAGTAGCAGGTTTTTTGATGATCACATTTCCTGCAGGGTCCTCATAGGTTTCTAACCCTAATTTGTTTCCAAAATCCTTCATAAAAGCAATTACTCGCTCCTCATGTTTGGATGGACGAGGTACAGCGTTAAGATCCTCAAAATGATTCCAAATTTCTACTGGTGATAAACTTCTTACAGACATTTTCTTTGTTTTTTGTTTCGGAATCAAAGGTATTAAAAATCCTTCCGCTGACATCGATTTAATCCCAGAACACTTTTCACAACACCTGGAGATGATTTACCTTTGCACAAAAGTTATAGATAGAATGAAACACTATTTTGAAAAACTGTTTTTAGAAATGGGTTTGGGGGGTGAATGGTCCTCCTACTTAGATGTAGTTGTTTTTACTATCCTTTTGCTAGCTGTTTCCTGGGGTGTACACTGGACAGTAAGGAAAATTTTAATTGTCATATCGCATCAATTGGCGGGAAGAACTAAAACAAAATTTGATGATTTTTTAGTCAATCATAGAGTGCCATTAAGACTAGCATTTATCCCTCCGCTGATTATTTGTTTTGATGCTATCCCATTTATTTATGAGGATTTTCCAATAGGTAAAAGAATAGCCTTGAAGATCTTGATGCTTATTAGTGTGTATCTTACTCTTACTATAATCCGAAGGACCTTCAATACTATTGAAGACTACCTTAAGACTAAACCTAAGTTTAAGGATAAACCGATAGATAGTTTTACTCAGGTGTTTATGATCTTTGCCTGGACACTAGGGATTTTATCCATGTTGGCAATTATTACCGAGATTCAATTTTGGCATTTCTTTACGACTCTAGGTGCAGCTTCTGCGATTATTCTTTTGATCTTTAAAGATACAATTCTTGGATTCGTAGCGAGTATTCAGGTGTCTGCGAACGATATGGTTCGTATTGGCGACTGGATCACCTTTAAATCTTACGGAGCTGATGGGGATGTGATGGAGATCAGTTTGGCTTCAGTAAAGGTTAGAAACTTTGACAACACCATCACCACCATTCCTACCTATGCACTGATCTCAGATTCATTTCAGAATTGGAGAGGGATGGTTGAGTCAGGAGGAAGGCGAATAAAAAGAGTGATATGGTTAAGACAGAGCAGCATCCGATTCTTGACGGAAGAGGATATTGAAAAGCTCAAAAAAATTCAGTTGATCAAAGGTTATTTGGAAAAGAAGGGAGAGGAGATAAAAAACGATAACCAGAAAAAAGGCGTTGACAAGTCATTGGCGGTGAATGGTAGGAATCTGACCAATTTGGGCGTATTTAGAAAGTATGTTTTTGAATATTTGGGAAGTCATCCGGCATTGAATCATGAAATGCAAACAATGGTCCGTCATCTAGAACCTACTCCTCAAGGTTTGCCATTGGAGATCTACTGTTTCAGCAAGGATAAAAAATGGGAGAATTATGAATACATCATGGCGGACATATTTGACCATGTGATGGCAGCTGTCTCACAGTTTGATCTGGAACTTTTTGAGTACAGTTCAGATGCCGTTAGAATTGATCGATAGTATAGATCATTCTCTGACCCTTTCGAAAAACATGGTTTCTGTAGTTCCCCAGGAAGTTTGATTACCGTACTGAAGGATGTAGGAAGTTTCCATGATGATGTATTGATGATTGTTGAAACTCAGTGATAGATAAATTCCACTGGAACCTGTATAGATTACCCAATAATTGGAAAACTCACTCATATTTATACTCCAGAATATGTCATTGGAGTCTGCCTGCTGATGATTAGCTTTTAGATGATAGACTGTAGAATCGACTACTTTCTGAGGATGATCCGCACACAGGTAAAGGGAAGTTTGGCTTAGATCAAAATTATTCTCATTGGATTCAAGATCTCGTTGAACGAATGACTTACCGCTCGTCTGTGTGAGGTTACTTTGCGAAAATAACATTTCGGAAAATGGACAAGATGAGAGATAAACCAGTCGATACGAATGAATAGTTGAATCATTAAAGGAAGTGTCTTTTGGGAGATTTAAAATCCTCTTTACATACCTTTCAAATTCTGTTGTTTCAGAAGAATCTTTCAGCACAATACTGGATTGGCTGAAAGAAACTGCTGAAATGAGAACTAACCAAATGAAGAAACTCAACTTCATACTTTAAATGACTTCAATTTCTTTGTCGTGAACTACTTCGTAGGTGAATTTGATGATCTTTCCTTCGTTCGGAGCCAGCTTCAATTTCCAGGATAATATTCCGGTATTCTCGTCTAATCTTGCTCCGGCAAGATCGATTTCCTTCACCTTGATATTGTCTGTTTTTGATACCGGGATCTGATCTTTTAATTCGATCTGTGCGGTTTCACCAGTCGTATTTTTTACTGCGATCTCAATTGTGATCTCTCTTTTGATATTAGAACCAACCACTTTTTCTTTGGCATCATCATCGATCTTTTTTCGCGTGATCTCAAAACCTCTTTCTCTTCCGATTGCTAATGAAAGCGTGTCAGACATTTGAGAAGGTTGGATATCGGTTTCTCCTACAAATGAATTGTTGAAATAGATATTCGCTTTAGCAGGAAGAAGGTTGTGTTTTCTCCAATCGGTAATATTTGTGAGCAGGAAGGCGTCTGTGTCTAGTTTGGGAACAGAGATATAGTTGAATTTAGAATTCATATCTAAGTTGTTTACAACCATCATTGTCTCTTTTCCATCCGCTTTAATAGAGTATCTATTCTTTATTGTGAATTCTACATTACTCAAAGTTTTATCCATGCTTCCGGCTAAACTCTTGGGTAAAATGAATTGATCCTGCTGGGTTCCTATTGTGAAACCGTTGGAGGTGGTGGCATTAAATGTCGTTCCAGTGAATGCCGAGTTGAAAGTAACAGCAGATAAATTATCAGTACTGGTACTGGTTGGAATGATCGTGTTAGAATAAAAATTGCCTTGTTGAATCATCATAGTCGTATCGCTGGCAGCATAGCCAAGTAAGTTTCGATTGGCATTTTTTCTTTCCGATTCTGCTTTGTCTTGAATTTCCCACATGGCTAATGTTGGAACGGTAAAACTACATGACTGATTAAAGGTAGAGAGTGTCAATTTTACATTATCCCAGTCTTCTCCTGTTTTTTGGTAAATGCTGGCTTTGTATGTCAGGTTCACGGGATCACTGGCTCCTGTTGCTCTTAGGTCATACGAAGGGATCCATCCAGCTCTGTTTACTAAATAACTAACATTGAATTCGGCTTCCGTATCATAGTCACTATGTACCGTCAATACGATTTGATGAACTTGTGGTTTAACAGAAGGCTGTACCGTTTTATGAGCGCTGTAATTTCTCAGTTCTTCAAGATCATACTCCGTACGATTCAATTTTTTAGCGAGTCCATGTTCTGTGGTTCTTAGTTGAAGAAGTTCATTCTCTAAAATATTCAACTTCTGATGATAGAACTCCACAGCCTGCATGAAGATAGCGAGCGAGTCAGATTTTCCTTCACCACGAATGGTTTTATTGTTGGTGATGATCTTCTTTTCCTGATCGAGATTGTAGATCTGATTTCTGATCTTTTGCAATTGTAAATTTTGGAAGAATAACGAATCTTCAAGAATGTTGATCTGTGACTGAATTTTTTCTGGTAGAGGTTCTGAAACAAATACTGGGTCATTGTACTCAATCTGATGTTTAACATTTAAAATCAATGGAGAACCAGCTGTGCCTGCTTGTATGCTTTTTGTATTAAGGAATGGTGAAACATCATCAATGATAATTTCATTCGTTCCTTTCTTAAGGGATGTTGTTGCTTTTCGATAAACCTGAGCACCGTTTAGATATACGGTTACAGATGATATTCTGGAATCGATCGTTTTCGCAAAGGATGAAGACGTGATCAATAATCCGAATGCTATGAGGATAAACTGCTTTTTCATGGGTTAAGTTTTAAATTCAAAGCAAACATAGCTGAGGTATGGACGTTTTAAAAGCTACACTTAGTGAGTTGGCGTTTTGAGTTGGTGAATCATTAACTTATCGAAATAATAATGCAATATTTTGTCACTAGAAGAGTTTACATGCTCATCAAAAGTGGAATAACCAATTAATTCTTACTTTTGCCCACCTTAAAACCAACCTATGGAAAATCAGAAAGATGCGTTTACCGCAAACGATATTCTTGACTTCTTATGGAAGTATAAAATGATCTTTATTTCTCTTGGATTAGCAGCTGCCATTGTTTCTGCTATCGTTTCATTGATGATGGAGGAGAAGTTTAAATCGACAGTGGTATTGTATCCGACCATGTCAAGTTCAATCATTTATAGTGATCAATTGACCAATGAGCAGGATCCAACGGCTTTTGGAGAGAAAGATGCAACGGAGCAAATGCTTCAGATTTTAGAATCGTCTTATATCCGAGAAAAGGTGGTTGCGAAATTTAATTTGATGCATCATTACGAAATAGATACTTCTGATAAATTGAAGTTGTATTATTTGACGGAGACTTATAACGAATTGATTGGTTTTGAGCGTAACAGTAAAGGGGCCGTAATGATCAATGTGTTTGACAGAAGCCCAGATACGGCTATGTATATTGCTTCTTATATCTCTGAATTATATGATTCTGCGAGAAATGCAATCATTCATGAGAAAGCATTGATCGATTATGAGATCAAGAAAGCAAAGTTGAATAAGTTATTCGATGAACGTCAGGCGGTTAAAGATACAATGGCAAAATTGACGCAGTTGGGCGTTGTCACTATGGATGGTTATGAAGGTCTGGTAACCCAATTGATCAATGCAAAAACAGCTGAAGAGAAGGCAACTACTCAAAAGAAATTAGATATGACAGAATTATACGGTAGTGAATTAAAATCGTACGAAATCACCTTGGACTTCTTAGAAGATCGTATTGCTACTATGTCTTCGGTGTACGAGCAAGCTGAAACAAATGCTTTTTCTTCGATATCTCATAAGTTTACCATTGAACCAGCCTCTCTTCCTGTAAGAAAAGCTTATCCGGTAAGATGGCTGATCGTGGTGGTTTCTACGTTTGCAACTGTTTTCTTGTCAATCGTGCTGTTGTTGTTCTGGGAAAAGGCGAAGGAATTACAAGCTAGATCTAAAAAATAAATCATGTTGTCGATTCTTCGTAAAAACTGGATCGTTTTGGCTGGGGTGCTTTTCGTCTTGGTCAATATGATGCTCATCTATACGAAGGATTTCTATTTTCTGAATCTTCTTCCGGCAGCGCTTTTAGTGCTTTTTGGTGCATTGTTCGCATTGGATAAACTTTTTTGGTTTGTGGTGATCTGTACACCGCTTTCGCTCAACTTAGAAGAAATGGCCGGGGGTATTGGGATCTATTTGCCCACCGAACCGATTTTGTTTATCATCATGCTGATCTTCTTTTTCAAGCAGGTCAAGGACAATTCACACAGAGATAGGAGAATTGTGAATCATCCAATCAGCATTGCGATCTATTTTCATTTTGCCTGGATCTTTATCACTTCCCTTACGAGTAGCGATCCATTGGTTTCATTCAAGTTCCTATTGAGTCAATTGTGGTTTGTGGTGCCTTGTTATTTTTTCGCGATCTGGTTGTTTCGAGAAAAGATCAGTAATGCATTGACATTTATTTGGTGTTACCTGATCCCGCTTTCAGTTGTACTCGTGATTACGGTAATTAAACATGCCGCACATGGTTTTGATGAAGAGGTAGGTCACTGGATCATGAGTCCATTCTTTAAGGATCACACGTCTTACGGAGCTATTATCGCATTGTTCTATCCGGTTGTAGTGTCAATGACATTTTATAAAAAATACACTTTTGAAACCAGGGCTTTATTATTTGTTCTTTTGATCGTATTCACGATCGCGTTATTCTATTCTTATACCCGAGCAGCTTATCTTAGTGTGGTTGGAGCAGGATTGGTGTATTTGTTATTTAAGTTCAAGATCAAATTCAAGTACTTGTTGGCTTTAGGGATGTTTGCCGGAATAATTGTTGCTGCAAATTGGACAGAGATCAATTACATGCTAATGAAAAATGATGCGGAGCATACCACTCAGGATGTAAGTGAAAGGATCCAATCCATGAGTAACGTTTCTTCAGACGCATCTAATCTGGAGCGTTTAAATCGATGGAATAGTGCTTTGGCGATGTTTAAAGAACGACCTGTTTTTGGTTTTGGCCCCGGAACCTATGCGATGCAATATGCTCCTTTTCAAAGGCCGGAAGATGAAACCATTATCAGTACAAATTTTGGAACTGGTGGAAATGCGCATAGTGAGTATTTAGGACCGCTCGCTGAGCAAGGTGTGTTTGGATTGTTCTCGATGATCTGGTTGGTGGTAGCAATATTCTATACTTCTTCTATGGTGTATATTAGATTGCAGGATAAGGAGTTGAAGAGAATAGTGATGATGCTGATGTTAGGCTTGGTAACATATTTTGCGCACGGTGTATTGAATAATTACCTGGATACGGACAAAGCTTCTGTCCCGGTTTGGGGATTTGTGGCGATCATTGTTGCCATTGATGTCTATCATTCGAGAAATGAAGGGGCATTACCCAAAGAATCTGCAAGTCATTAAGGCTGTGTCATCTAAAAAAGCCTGATCACCTTTATACTCTCTAAGACGATTAAAGATCAAGGTATTAAGATCCTTCATTTTTAATTCAAAATTTTCATGAACAATGTTGATCAGTCGTTCATCTTCAAATTGTTCTCCGTCTTCATTCTCCAACTCAACCAATCCATCTGTGAAACAAACCAAAGTGTCGCCTGGTTTGATCTCTATTTGCTCCATTTCGATCATTGGTATACTTTCAAACATTCCAAGCCCAACACATCCTTTGTTCAGAAATTTTGCCTCTTTACCATTGGTTAGAATAGGGTAGTTGTGTCCCGCATTGATGTATTTCAACACTCTTTTTGTACAGTTATAGTATGCAATAAAGAAGGTGATGAACTTTTCGCCTTGGGTTACTTCGTTAACCGTTTCATTCAGTTGTTCGACCAATTCCTGCATGGTCATATTTTGGTGGTTGTAACGAATGATCGCTTTAAGATTGGCTTGGAAATTACTCATTACCAGTGCGGCACTCATCCCTTTACCGCTCACGTCAGCTATACACATGACGTATTCCTCGTTGTTAAGCTGTATGAAATCGTAATAGTCGCCACCAACTAAATGCTTTGATTCATAAGTAGCGGCCACATCCAGCCGATTATTGCTAGGAAAGTTACGAGGGAAAAGCAATTTCTGCATTTCACTGGCCAGTTCTAATTCTTTGTTGGTTCTCTCTTGGTCGATAATGCGTTTCGCAAACCTTTTATTCTCGATCGCCACAATAATAATATTGGTCAGCGTCTGTATAAAAGGCATGTGCTTTATCGTAGGACTGATCTGCAAACGATCTTCGTTAAGATCTCCAAGCAGAAGATATGCCAGAGCTTTGTTCTTATGGTGAACTGGTATTACAATGTCAAATGAATTCAAGGAGACTTGAGATGAACTTTCTATCACAGTAATATCATGAATGTGAGAAAGATCTTTTTCAACATTGATTTTCTTTGATTGACCTTTTGCTCCGAAACGAATGATGCATTCCCATTCAAATCCATCATGATTATAAAGTAGTAGTCTGGAAATACCCAGTTGATCTCTTAAAATATACTGATAGATGTTCAAGAGTTTGTCTATTGAGAAATTCTCATTGATTGCTCTGGTGACCTCCAGTAAAGAGGTAAGCTTAAATTCTTTGAGCTCTAGTTTTTCCAGTATTTTATTTACGTTGGTCAAATTCTATAAGTTTTCAATGATTTTAGGCAAGCTTCTCAATGCAGCCATTTCTTTGTACTTCATTCTTGCGTCTTCGGCTGGAATTCCGAAGTAGTGTTTCTTCGGAGCCAGACTCTTACTCACTCCTGCACATCCCGATACCACAGCTCCTTCGCCAATCGTTATTCCACTGGTTACTCCTACTTGCCCCCAAAGCGTTACATTATCTTCTACAACTACACATCCTGCAATTCCAACCTGAGCTGCAAAAAGACAATTTTTACCTACTACAGTATCATGTCCGATATGAACCATATTATCGATCTTTGTTCCTTCTCCAATAGTTGTATCTCCTGTTACCCCAGCATCGATCGTGCTATTGGCTCCGATCTCTACAAAATCATGAATAACCACTCTTCCACAGGTGTGCATTCTCTCCCTTCCTGTAGGTTTTGCTTTATAGTAGAATGCTTTGCTACCGATCACGGTATTACTTTGAATGATCACGTTGTTCCCTATGATCGTATTATCATCTATCACCACGCCACTATGGATGATGCAATTATCTCCGATCTTGACGTTGTGGCCAATGGTTACGTTCGGTTGAATAATGGTGTCCTTTCCTGCTGTAAAATGATGACCTCTTTCTCCGATCCATCTTTCAAATGGTGCATTTTGTCTTGCGAGAAAATTAAAGTCATCAAAAGGGCTTTTACTGATCAGTAATGATTTGCCTTCCGGACAATCGACTTCCTTATCGATCAAAACGATAGTCGCAGCACTTTTTAGTGCTTTATCATAGTATTTAGGGTGATCTACGAAAACGATATCACCTGGCTCAACTACATGAATTTCATTCAATCCAGTGATAAGTTGATCAGGATTCCCGACAAAATTACAAGATAGTATATCAGCCGCTTCTTTGACTGATATGGGAGTTTTAAGTTTCAAGGTATATTTTTTTATAAAGGTAACGTTAGAAATCGAAAGGATCGTATTCATGGCGTAGAATTATACCAACCACAACCAAAATTCGACAGAAGAGCATCTTTGGATGATTTTCTAACTACTTTTGCTTCATGCAGTCGAAATACGATATCACAGATTGGCTTCCTCTCACCATGGAGGAGGTAAATAAAAGAGGTTGGGAAGAGCTTGATGTCGTTATTGTTTCGGGAGATGCTTATGTAGATCATCCGGCATTTGGAACTGCGGTGATCGGAAGGATCTTAGAAAGTGAAGGGCTTAAAGTGGCTATCGTAGCTCAGCCAGATTGGCGAGGTGATCATCGAGATTTTAAGAAGTTTGGAAAGCCAAGAATGTTCTTTGGAATTACTTCTGGATGCATGGATTCTATGGTGAATCATTATACAGCCGCAAAAAGAAAGAGAAGTACGGATGCCTATACACCTGGTGGACAGGCTGGATTCAGACCGGATTATGCGGTCAACGTGTATTCCAAGATCCTGAGAGAGCTATATCCGGATGTTCCTATTTTAATCGGAGGGATTGAGGCTTCATTAAGAAGAGTTACGCATTACGATTATTGGAGTGATCGGCTTTTGCCAAATATCCTGGAGACAAGTGATGCAGATCTATTGGTCTATGGAATGGGTGAACAGCCATTACGAGAAATAGTGAACTTGATGAACAAAGGAGTTCCGTTTCATCAGTTGACCATGGTGCCACAGACTGCTTATCTGCGTCCGATCAGTGAAGGAGTTCAAAAGAACAAGAATTGGAAGGACATCAAGTTAAATAGCCATGAGAATTGTCTGGAAGACAAGAAGGCCTATGCCGCGAATTTCAAGCATGTAGAGCAGGAGTCTAACAAGACTTATGCGAATCGAATTATTCAGGAATCTTGTGGAAAGCATTTGGTGATCAATCCTCCTTTTCAGACGATGACGGAGAAAGAAATGGATCAATCGTTTGATTTGCCATACACTAGATATCCGCATCCAAAATATAAGAAGAGAGGTCCAATTCCGGCTTATGACATGATCAAGTTTTCGGTCAATATGCACAGAGGCTGTTTTGGTGGATGTAGTTTTTGCACGATTAGTGCGCATCAGGGTAAATTTATTGCTAGCAGGAGCGAAGAATCTATCTTGAAGGAAGTTGATCAGGTGACTGAAATGGATGATTTTAAGGGATATATCTCAGATCTTGGAGGTCCTAGTGCAAACATGTACAAAATGAAAGGCATTGATGAGGCGATCTGTGATAAATGTGTGAGTCCATCATGTATTCATCCAGTGATCTGTAGTAACCTGGATACGAGTCATAAAGCAATGACCAACCTTTACCGAAAAGTAGATGCTAATCCGAAGGTGAAAAAAGCCTTTGTTGGGAGTGGAATCCGTTATGATCTGCTGACCAAAAGTTATAATAAAAATGCGGATAACTCCATTGACGAGTATATGGAGCAAGTGTTGAAACGACATGTTTCTGGGCGATTAAAAGTGGCTCCAGAACATACAGCACCTGAGACTTTAAAGATCATGAGAAAGCCATCTTTTGATCATTTCAAGGAGTTTAAAAAGAAATTTGATAAGATCGACCAGAAGTTTGGGCTGAACCAACAATTGGTGCCTTATTTCATTAGCAGTTATCCAGGATGCGATGTGGAAGATATGGCGAATCTGGCATGTGAAACCAAAGAAATGGGATTTGAGCTGGAGCAAGTACAGGACTTTACACCGACTCCTATGACGGTGGCTACAGTGATCTATTACTCTGGTTATCATCCTTATACACTCAAACCAGTGGCAACGCCAAAAACTCCAAAAGAGAAAGAAAAACAGAATAAATTCTTTTTCTGGTACAAAAGAGAAAATCAGGACTGGATCAGAAACGAATTGCAAAAAGTGGATAGATACGATCTAGCAAAACGTTTGTTAGATAAACCAAAGCCACAGGGGAAATCAGATAAACCCAAATGGTTAAAAGAGGCGCATGATGATGCTAAAGGCAAGAGTCAGGGGCAGAAAAAATCTAACTTTAAAAAGAAGAGACGTTAGCGAATTTGATCGATCGAATCAAAGATTCGTCCATCTGTGATCACACAGCCTTGCTGCATCATTTTGAAAAGTTCATCTTCCTTATTGGGAGAATAAGGCTTAGAAGTTTTTGATATCGATACCGCTTCCAGATTGGCCTCGTTAAGTGTGTTTTCGGTCAGATCCAGTTGGTCAGAATGAATGATGATCGCTGAAATATCATCCTTGTTGAATTTAAATAGAATCCAATTATTTTTCGACCGATGCTCTGCATAATCGGCTTGACTCAAGATAGTGCCGATTACCACATCAGAGAATTCACAGATCTTTTCCTCACAAAAATCAGGGTTGGTGGTTTTGAAGTTTTCCCAGTCATGTGCTTCTATACCAGAAACGGCAAGAAATTCAATGAACTCTTGTTCAAGAGTTTCAAGTTCTTCAGAATTAAGTCTTCTAAATCGCATTAAACCAATTTGTCCTTTAGAAAATGTTCAACTACTTCCTGAGTTTCCAACGCTTTAAGATATTTCAATCTCTCCTGATCAGCATAGGCAACCATGATCAGTAATTCCTGATAAGTTTGCTCATCAATCTCTTCGATGCCAAGGTGAGAAAGCATCGCATCCACCAGATTTTGGCGGTTCACATTAATGGCATCTCGAATGATCTCTACTTCTTGACTCACAGGTGTTCGACTTTTGGGTAACTGCGAATATCGTTAAAACAGTCCTTTTTTACAAGTTGTTCGAGTTCTTTTAAGGAAGGACTTGCTATAAAAGTCTTGAAAGTATCAATATTCTTACTTGATGTTTTAGTGAGTTTGTTGATGCTTTCCATGATTTCTACATGGTCTATGGAAGCAATAACAATACTATCAGTATCAAACGAGATGTACTCACAGGAATACAAATCTTCTTTTTCTTCTGTAAATAGAAAATAACCTTTCTTACCAGGAATCATGAGGTCATTTTTGCCAAAATAATGGTCGTACTGAAAATAGAGAGCAACAATGGTGTCGTTGATTTCTTTATAATGGATACCATTATACGGAGCCATTCCATACATCTTATCATCTTCAAAAGTGAAACCTTTCTTAATTGCTTCTTTTTTTGATATAATAATCTCGAATCCAGATCTGACGCTAATACTATCTGAATCTACAACTAGATTTCTCCTAGAGGCTTCGCTTATACTGTAATAACCTTTTTCGTCCTCAGAGAAGGATTGAAAAGTCTCTTCGTCTTTTAAGTTGTCAAGAGAAAAAAAGAACGAAGTTCCTTCATGCTGACCAAATCCTGATAAAGCAAGGATTGTTACAAATACTGACAATAATGACTTCATAGGCCTAAAATTAAAACATATCTTTACAACTTTCGAGATAATACCCCGATTAATTAATTAAGTTCAAATTTTATACCATGAATAATTATCAGTGGTGTCTGGATGTAGGTGCTGACGTGGAAGTTGTTAATGAGATGGAGGAAGTGTTGAAGGTGCCTCAGATCATTGCAAAATTATTAGTTCAAAGAGGTATAGAGGATTTTGAAGCAGCACGTGATTTCTTTCGGCCAACTTTAGCGGATCTTCATGATCCTTTTTTGATGGAGGATATGCAAAAGACAGTTGATCGATTAACACTTGCACTGTCATCCAAAGAGAAAATATTGGTCTATGGTGATTACGATGTGGATGGTAGTACATCAGTGGCCATGATGTATTCATTTCTTAAAGTTTATTCAGATCAAGTAACGTTCTACCAGCCGGATCGGTATGACGAAGGTTACGGGATATCAATAAAAGGAATCGAAGAGGCTAAAAAAAATGGTATTGGTTTGATTATCGCTTTGGATTGTGGCACTAGAGCCATTCAGCAGATTAAATTGGCAAACGAATATGGAATAGATGTAAT
This sequence comes from Flavobacteriales bacterium, assembly GCA_020635565.1. Classification (GTDB taxonomy): domain Bacteria; phylum Bacteroidota; class Bacteroidia; order Flavobacteriales_D; family Parvicellaceae; genus Parvicella. The sequence continues at coordinate 141,100 of JACJZN010000008.1, forward strand.
TGTTTGTGATCACCATACACCGGGCGCAGAATTACCAGACGCTTATGCCATCCTTAATCCGAAAAAAACATCGTGTTCATATCCGTATAAGGAGTTATGTGGATGCGGTATTGGATTTAAATTGATACAGGCATTTAGTTTACATCAAGGATTTGGAACGGAAGAGATCATGTCTTATTTGGATTTCGTTGCAGTAGCGATTGGAGCTGATATCGTTCCGATAACTGGGGAGAACAGAACCCTCGCGTATTTTGGTTTGAAACAGATTAATTCTGCCCCCAGATTAGGATTTAAAACCTTACTGGAAGCTGGCAATAAAACTTCAAATGTTGGAATTTCAGAATTGGTTTTCACGGTTGCACCAAGAGTTAATGCTGCAGGGAGGATTAGTCATGCCAGTGCGGCAGTTGAGATGATGTTGGTGGAGGATGATGTTAAAGCTAAGGAATGGGTTGAGGTGATCAATGGTCATAACACAGAGAGAAAATTGCTGGATCAATCTATTACAGAAGAAGCATTGAACATAATTTTAGAAGATCCTTTCTATTCTAATTCGGCATCTACAGTGGTCTGGAGGGAAGGATGGCATAAAGGGGTTGTGGGGATAGTAGCATCCAGATTGATCGAAAATTATTACAAACCAACAATTGTCTTAGCAGTAAAAGATGGTGAAGCGACTGGTTCAGCGCGTTCGGTGAAAGGATATGATGTGTTGGAAGCAATTGAACAATGTAGTGATCTCCTAACCAAATTTGGAGGTCATAAATATGCTGCCGGATTAAGTATGCCAGAGGAAAATGTTATGATTTTTCGTGAAAAGTTTGAGTCGATTGTCTCATCAACTATTGCGGATGAATTGAAGTCTCCAAAGCTGATTATAAATACGGAGATTCAGTCAGAAGATCTAATTCCAGAAACATCAGGGAATCCATTCCCGAAATTATTTAGATTGGTGGAGCAATTTGCGCCTTTCGGACCGCACAATATGAGGCCTGTATTCCTGATGCGAAATTTAAAGGATACGGGCTATTCTAAAATCGTAGGTGATGATCATTTGAAATTGACCTTAAAGTGTGAAAGAACAAATCAGATATTTACCGGTATCTGTTTCGGTAAGGCAAATTATCTGGAAATGTTGCAAAACAAGGATGTAGACATTGTATTTAGTCTTTCATTAAATGAGTATAGAGGTACTCAGGAATTACAGTTGGATGTGAAGGATATGAAACCGGCAGGAGAATTCATGATTTAGTATTTTCGAAAGCTGAATGATTTGGTTTATATTCCAAAGGTATTAGTACATTTGTCTTTCAAATTTTATAATTATGGAGATTGCGTTATTAGCTGGAAATGGAAATGCGGGGATGATGAATATGGTCCTAATTGTTGCGATGTTGGGAGTCTTTTACTTTTTCATTCTTAGACCACAGAATAAGAAGAGAAAGGAAATGGAAGCAATGAGAGAAAGCTTGTCTAAAGGTGATCGGGTAATGGCTAATGGAATTTATGGCAAGATCTTGAAAATTGATGGTGATGAAGTAACCATCGAATTGGAAGAGGGAAAAATGAAAGTTCATAAAAACTTCATTGAGGCAATCCCGGATACTACTTCTTCAACTGAGTCTAAATAGTGATACGTGTTGGCTTAACGGGAGGTATTGGTAGTGGAAAAAGTACCGTAGCGAGAATCTTTGAGGAGTTTAATGTTCCAGTTTATTATGCAGATGATCGGGCAAAATGGTTGATGAATCAATCAAAACTTAGAAAAAAGATCACCCAAATTTTTGGTGCTGAGGTATATAAAAATCAGGAATTGGATCGAGCATATCTGGCAAGTGTGGTTTTTAAGAATCGTGAAGCCTTGAATGCGTTGAATGGGATTGTTCATCCAGCCGTAGCAGAGGACTACAAACAATGGTGCGATCATCAGCAAAGTGATATCGTGTTAAAAGAAGCAGCTATTTTGATAGAATCTGGAGCGATAGAGACTGTGGATGAGGTGGTAGTGGTAACAGCACCGGCAAAAATCCGTATGGAACGTGTTATGGGTAGAGATGGTGTTACTGAACAACAGGTCGTTGATCGATTGAACAATCAGATGACTGATGCGCAGCGTTTAGAGTTTGCTTCATACGTTATTGATAACGGAGGAGAGCAAATGCTAATTCCCCAGGTTAAGCAGATTCTGGAGGATATAAAAAACAAATATCATCTAAGATAGATTCCTTTTGTTTCATTCCATTTTGAGGGAAGTTTTTTAGATCTGATCACAATTATTATGGCGACAAAACTAGTCAAGATCAAACTGATACTGATCAAATCAGGAATGATAACTTCTGACCATCCAAACATTCGTTGAAAATGCTCTAGACTAATAGTGAGTGCGTTGTTTAGAAAGTGTAACGCCATAGTTATCCAGATACTTCCTGTAAAAGCAGTTATCATTCCATAACAGAAAGCCAGGGCGAACATGGGAAGAAAGTTGAAAGGTTGAATGTGAATTAAGGCAAATAAGAAAGCACTAATTAATATTCCAGTCCATATGTTTTGTGTTGCTTTTGAGAACAGGTTTTGAATTAAACCTCTGAAAAGTAATTCTTCACTAATTGCAGGAATCAAGGCAATTAGGAATAGATTTGAATAGTAACTTTTCCATGTAGATCCTATGTATGCATATATTGTTTTCTCTTGAATAGCTTGTCTGTATTCAAAAGTTTTCTGAAGATCTCCGGAAATCACAGAAAAGTCAATTTGATGGTTGATCGCATACAACCCATCGTTTATAAGTGTCAGGAAAATAAACGCAAAAGGCAACCAGATCCAATAATTCTTCTCAGGCCTCTGAAAACGAATTGCCTCTTTGGGGTCAAAATTAAATGCCTTCGCAAGAAAAATTACAGGAGCAATGAACGCAACCAGATGCACAATTAAATTGCCAATTTTCATCATCCTAATTCCATCGATCCTCGTGAGATCATTCATAATTTCGAATGGTTCGTCAGAATTTAATAGAAAAGAGCCTAGAATATGATTGATCAAACTGGCTATGGTTAGGCCCAAAAACATGATCAGAAAGAACATTGATACTTTCTGCCATGGATTGAGATGCTGTAATTGCCCGTTTTTCAAAAGGTTGGTTAATTTTGTAGTCTCAAAAATACACTTTTGGTCAAAATAAAGGATATTGAATTAGGGGAATTCCCGCTTTTACTTGCTCCTATGGAGGATGTAAGTGATCCTCCTTTTAGAGCGCTTTGTAAAAAGTTCGGAGCAGATCTCATGTTTACGGAGTTCATTTCTTCAGAAGGGCTGATTCGTGATGCAGCAAAGAGCGTTCAGAAATTGGACATTTTTGAATATGAAAGACCTATTGGGATTCAGATTTTTGGTTCTGAAATCGATTCTATGAGACAATCCGCAGAGATTTGTGAGAGTGCAAAGCCGGATATAATTGATATCAATTATGGCTGTCCGGTAAAGAAGGTAGCTTGCAAAGGAGCTGGGGCTGGTATTTTACAGGATATTCCGAAAATGGTAGAAATGACGGCTGAAATAGTAAAAAGCACTAAGCTACCAGTAACGGTAAAAACGAGGCTTGGCTGGGACGAAAGCAGTAAATATATTGTTGAAGTAGCTGAACGCCTTCAGGATGTGGGTATTCAGGCAATTTCTATTCATGGACGTACACGTTCTCAGATGTACAAAGGGGATGCAGATTGGAGTTTGATCGCAGAAACGAAGAACAATCCGAGATTGTATATTCCGGTTTTTGGTAATGGAGACATAGATTCTCCGGAAAAGGCAGTTGATTATAAGAATAGATATGGTGTAGATGGAGTGATGATTGGTAGAGCTTCTATTGGAAATCCCTGGTTCTTCAGAGAAGTGAAGCACTATATTCGAACAGGTGAACGGCTTCCAGAAGCCACTTTGAAGGAAAGGGTAGAGGTCGCAAAGGAACATTTGAGATTCTCAGTTGAATGGAAAGGTGAGCGATTGGGTATCGTTGAAATGAGAAGACACTATGCCAATTATTTTAAAGGGATTGAGAACTTCAAACCTGTCAGAGCTCAACTCGTTACATTGGAATCTTACGATGAACTACAAGAGGTACTCGATAGTATTGTGGAAAGTTTTGGAAGTATGATTTATACTTCTTAATGAATTTAGGAAAAATCTATGAAAGTTTACACGAAAACAGGTGATCAAGGAGAAACCTCATTATTTGGTGGTAAAAGAGTTAAGAAATATGAGCTTCGAATTGAAGCTTATGGAACGAGTGATGAACTCAACTCTTGGATTGGTTTGATAAGGGCTCAGGAGATTCAACAAACTCATCAGTTTGTGCTCGAAGAAATTCAGGATCGAATTTTTACATTAGGTGCGCAATTGGCGGCTGATCCTGATAAACCAAAATTGAAGATGCCTCATATTAAGGCAGAGGATATTGCTTTCTTGGAAACTAAAATGGATGAGATGGATGAGTCATTACCTGTAATGACAAAGTTCACATTACCCGGAGGTAATACAGTTGTTTCTTATTGTCACTTAGCGAGATGCGTGTGCAGACGCTGCGAAAGGAGAGTTATTGAACTTTCAGAAACAGCAGTAGTGGATAATCTGATCATTCAATATTTAAATCGATTAAGTGATTATTTGTTTGTTCTGGGTAGGAAATTGGCACAGGAAACAGATGCTCCAGAAGTCTATTGGGAGCCAAAAGATGTTGATTAGTGATTTATTTGTTTGGTATACAGCACATTACTGGTTGATAACTATTTTTGAGTCAAAAGTGGTTTCGTGTAACTAAAAAATTACTTTTGCGTTCGATTTACAAACAACTAAACACGAGACTATGTATTGGACATTAGAATTAGCGTCATATTTGGAGGATGCACCCTGGCCAGCTACTAAGGAAGAGTTAATCGACTTTGCTATGCGTACTGGAGCTCCTTTAGAGGTTGTTGAAAATCTTCAAGCAATTGAAGATGAGGATGAGATCTACGAAGCGATTGAAGAGATATGGCCGGATTATCCATCTAAAGAAGATTTCTTCTTTAATGAGGATGAATACTAAAAGAAATTTGAATTTCACAAAAACCCAGGCCATTTACGGTCTGGGTTTTTTGTTTTATCCCTAATTTTACCACATGGGAAAGAATAAGATATTACTACTAGATTCTTGCAGTACGTGCGTCAGAATTAGTAAGGAGATTGGAGTAGATGCCAACTGGGAAGTACAAAACATCAAAGAGAATAATATCGATGAGCGTACGCTGGAACAGTTGAGGGACACTTATGGCTCCTATGAAGCTGTTTTTTCGAAAAGAGCGATGAAATATAAATCTCTGGGAATTAAAGATAAAGTAAAGAAGGACGAAGACTATAAGCCATTGATCCTTGAAGAATACACTTTCCTTAAAAGACCAGTAATTTTTATTGATGACAGGGTTTTTGTTGGGAACAGTAAAGATACAATAGCTGAAGTAAAAGCTGCTCTTGGATTAAATGGGTAATCTGAAGGCTCACTTGGCATTGTTGACAGTTAATGTCATTTACGCATTGAGTTATGCGTATTCCAAACATGTGCTGGCAGATTTTATTCCGCCATTTGCTTTTATCTTGATTAGAGTTCTTGGAGCGACAATGTTATTTTGGTTGCTTATTAGTGTTTCCAAATTGGAGAAAATAGACAGAAAGGATTGGGTTACACTTTTTTTATGTGGGTTGTTTGGGGTTGCTGCGAATCAATTAATGTTTTTTGAGGGCTTAGCCAATACTTTCTCCATTAATGCATCGGTGATCATGGTAGCCACACCATTGATTGTCTTAATACTTTCCCGTTTATTCCTTGGGGAAAAAATGGTCCTGCAAAAAGTAATTGGAGTTGGGATTGGTATGACTGGGGCTGTTTTGTTGATAGTTTCGAGAATGGGAGCGATTGGTGGATTTTCTGGTTATGGTGATCTGATGATTCTTCTAAATGCTTCTTCATACGGAGTTTACCTCGTGATCGTCAAGCCACTAATGAAAAAATACAATCCCATTACTGTTATTCGATGGGCTTTTACTTTTGGATTGATCATGGTGTTACCATTTGGATTGAGTCAGTGGAGTCAAATTAATTGGGAAATGGGGTTTCCTCAATATTGGAGAATTACCTTTATCGTTTTAGCTACCACATTTTTAACCTATTTGCTTACCGTTTATAGTTTGGGAAAAGTTAGCCCAACGTTAGTGAGTGCGTATATCTACATTCAGCCTATTTTAGCGACTTTGATCGCGGTAATTAATAAGGAGGAGGAATTGGAACCATTTGTGGTGGTGTATGGAATGATGATTTTCTTAGGGGTATTTTTAGTGAGTATTCCGATAAATAAAACTATTGGTAATCAAAACTTAAGAAAAGGAGCTGTTTAATTTTATTAGTTTTGACTGTGCGATTCAAAACCATAATACTTCTTTTGTTTATCTCAATTTCGGGATTTGCTCAGTCTATTTTTGAGTACGCTGATTCTTTAAACAAACCAAGAAGAAACTGGATTTGGGGAATAGAAGGGGTTGGAGCGAGCAGCTCTATATTTTTATTGAACTCAGTCTGGTATAAGAATTATCCTAGATCTCCACTACACAGTTTTAATGACAACAGGGAATGGCTTCAAATGGATAAAGTTGGACATGCCATGACGAGTTATTATATTGGTCTGGTGGGTACGGAAATGATGAAGTGGAGCGGGATGGAAAGTAAAAAGTCTGTTTTGTTTGGAAGCACCTTGGGTTTAGTTTATTTGACCGGAGTAGAAGTTTTAGATGGAACTTCAGCACATTGGGGGTTTAGTTGGGGTGACATGCTAGCAAATGCTTCTGGAACTGCATTGGTTGCAGGGCAAGAATTATTGTGGCAAGAACAACGTATAAAAGTTAAAGTCAGTTCCCATTTATCCACTTATGCCTTGTATCGGCCCAATGTATTAGGCTCCACTACGATGGAAAGAATGCTCAAAGACTACAATGGTCAAACTTATTGGCTCAGCATGAATTTGAAATCGATGTTATTTAGTAAGGTGGAGAAATTTCCAGGATGGTTGAATATGGCGGTAGGCTATGGAGCTGAAGAAATGATTGCAGGAACCGAAGATGCGGATTTTTGTGCGCAGCATCCGGATCTATGCGGGGCTTTGTATCCTTATAGGCAATACTACTTATCTTTAGACCTGGATTTAACGAAAGTCAACTGGAAAAGAAAAGTCTTTAAGACTTTGTTCGGAAGTATAGGATGGATCAAAATTCCAGCTCCCACCTTGGAATTGGGAGGAGGATATTCCAAATTCTACTGGCTTTATTTTTGACCGGTATAGATTGTGGCAATTCCTCCAGAAACCTCTTTTTTAGAAAGATCCGAGTAACCAACTTTTGAAAGAATATCCAGAAAATTCTGTCCTTCAGGGAAAGCATCTACCGATTCAGGTAAATACGTATAAGCAGACGAATCTTTTGAAATGGCATTCCCAACTTTCGGAAGGACATGCTTAGAGTAAAAATTGAAGCTCTGTTTAACCGGAAATTTCTTTGGTTTTGAAAACTCTAGTATAGCTGCAATTCCGCCAGGACGTAAAACACGAAGCATTTCGCCCAATCCTTTTTCTAAATTCTCGAAATTTCTAACTCCGAAACCAACTGTTATGGCATCAAACGAATTATCATCAAATGGCAGGTCTTCCGAATCACCATATTGTAAGGTGATCACCTTGTCGTAACCCTTTTTGATGATCTTGTCCTTACCCTTTTCTAGCATTCCGTTGGAAATATCCACTCCAGTTACAGCTTTTGGATTCAGTTTCAAAGATTCAATAGCAAAGTCACCCGTTCCTGTAGCGATGTCCAGGATCTCTTTAGGTTCGATTTTGGAGATAAGCTTAATGGCCTTTTTTCGCCATAACTTGTCAATGCCCATTGAAAGAAGATGATTCAAGAAATCATACTTGTGAGAAATGTTATCGAACATGTCTGCTACTTGTTCCTTTTTTCCTTTCTCCGAATCTTTATAAGGTTTTACTTCTGCCATAACACAAAGATAGCTCAACTATTCTTAATCAGCATGAATTGTTAATGAATTCCTAATTGATGTTATTCGAGAGTTAAATTGAATAATAGAAGTACACATTACTTCTAATTTGGGTTTCAATTAATCCAAGTCCTATGAAATCAATTTTATTTTTCGTTTTTATCATCTCCCCTTTTGGGCTTTTAGCACAGGCCAAACTATTTATTCCAGAAACTGTTCATTATTTTGACACCCTTAGAGTAGGAGACAGATGCGAACACTATTTCTACATTCGGAACACAGGTAATGAACCACTTTTAATTCAGTCAGTAAATACTTCTTGTGGTTGCGATGTAGCTGATTGGCCAAAAGAACCTATAGAACCTAAGTCGTATGCTTATATTCATTATAAATATGATTCGAAACGAATAGGAATAATCAATAGGTCGATGACGATAAAGTCAAACGACCCAGAAAACCCTATAATTGTCGTTAAGGTAAAAGGTTTTGTAAGCCCCGTTTCGGATTAGAATTTCATTTCTGGTACATCGCCTTCAATAACTAAACGTGCTTCTGTGGCTGCTATTATCTCCTCGACTGTAACCCCAGGAGCTCTTTCAAGTAATTTAAGCCCACCTTCTGGAAGTACTTCCATAACGCAAAGGTTGGAAACGATTTTTTTTACGCAGTTTACTCCAGTCAATGGAAGGGAGCATTCTTTGAGAACTTTACTTTCTCCTGCTTTGTTCGTATGCATCATTGCAACAATAATATTGTCAGCCGAAGCAACTAAATCCATAGCTCCCCCCATTCCTTTTACCATTTTTCCAGGAATTTTCCAATTGGCAATATCTCCATTTTCAGAAACTTCCATGGCGCCAAGAACTGTTAATTGTACATGTTGTCCTCTAATCATCGCAAAACTCATTGCTGAGTCAAAATAAGCAGCGCCAGGCATTGCTGTAATGGTTTGCTTACCAGCGTTGATTAAATCTGCGTCTTCTTCACCATCATAGGGAAAAGGTCCCATGCCTAATATTCCATTTTCACTTTGAAATTCGACTTCAATTCCTTCAGGTATATAGTTAGCCACTAAAGTCGGAATACCAATTCCTAGGTTTACATACCATCCGTCTCTTAACTCTTGTGCAATTCGCTGCGCAATTTGTGTTTTATCTAAGGCCATTTGTTCAATATTTGGTAATTTGATAATTCGAAAATTATCGTCTTTTGGAAGTCGATACAATTTTCGAAATTATCTTAATTATGGTTTCTATTTTAGTGTGTAGTTCTTTATCTGGTGTGGGTAAAAATTCGGACTTTTCACATAGCATAAGCCAGTATTGTATTTCGTCCGCTTCTTTGGCAGCGATTTTGAATTTATGAATGAAATCCGCTCTGCTTTCAGCATTTTGAGCTTCTCTTATATTCGCACCTATTGAAGTCCCAGATCTAAATATTTGACTTGAAATTTCAAATCTATTCTGAGAACGTAACAATTCCGAAAATTGAATTACCTCTAGAGCAAATTCAAAAGATAAATCAACTATTATATTTTCCCTGTCGCTCCTCATTAGGCCATTGTCATATTAATCCATTTTCAAATCTCCAAATTAATTAGGAACGCAATCTTACTGTTCTTTGCTCAATTCGCTTCTCGTATGCGACTCCTTTAAAAATCCGTTGAACGAAAATGCCAGGAACGTGAATTTGATTTGGATCTAACTCGCCAAGAGGAACCAATTCTTCCACTTCAGCAATGGTGATCTTCCCAGCTCCACACATATTTGGATTAAAGTTTCTAGCGGTCCCCTTAAAAATAAGATTTCCCGCTACATCTCCTTTCCACGCTTTAACGATAGAGAAATCGGCCTCAAAAGCCTTCTCCATGACATACATCTTACCGTTGAATTCTCGAGTTTCTTTTCCTTCAGCTACTTCTGTTCCATAGCCTGCAGGAGTAAAGAATGCTGGTATCCCTGCTTGAGCAGCTCTACATTTTTCAGCAAGCGTTCCTTGTGGAGTTAATTCTACTTCAAGTTCACCACTCAACATTTGACGTTCAAATTCGTCATTCTCTCCAACATAGGAGGATATCATTTTTTTGATTTGTTTTCCTTGAAGAAGCAAGCCCAACCCAAAGTCATCAACTCCGGCATTATTGGAAATACAAGTCAGGTCGTTGACTCCTAATCGAACTAATTCAGAAATGCTATTCTCAGGAATTCCACATAATCCAAATCCACCAAGCATAATGGTCATGCCATTTTCGATTCCCTTACATGCCTCTTGAGCATTTGAAACTACTTTATTCATATTCTTTACCTTAGAATTACTATGGTTCGAATATACAAATCCTGCTCGAATTTGAAATGAAAAACTTGCCGAATCCTGTATTACCAGATGTCGTCTTCGTTCTCTTGATTTTGCCAGTTCAAACCGTCACCACCATTTTCATCAAAGATGATCTCACCAGAAGAGAAATTCTGAATGTGGCAATCAATAGGGTCATTAATAATGCTGGCTGGTTTTGGGAAATCTTCTTGACTTATATTCAAAGTACTGTCATCGTATACCTTGTGCATATAGTAAGCCCAGATAGGTAAAGCCATATTGGTTCCCATTCCAAGTTGTAAAGATCGGAAACGAACTGAACGATCCTCGGCCCCAACCCAAACCCCGGTAACAAGATCTGGAGTGAGTCCCATGAACCATCCATCAGATTGATTCTGTGTAGTTCCAGTTTTACCGGCTATAGGCATTTTCAATCCTGCATAAGGTCGAGCTTCTGTTTGTTTACCTCTGATTCTCAATGCAGTTCCTCCAACGAGAGCTGAACCATTTGAGTTTTTGGCAGTGGGGTGATGAATTCCAGAAGTTGTTCGCTTCATAATGCTTAAAATAGTGTAGGCAGTTTCCTTGCTCCATACCTCTCGCACATCTGGTGTAGGTTCGTAAATGATGTTTCCGTTCGCGTCCTCAATCCTCAAAATGAATGTAGGCTCGATATAAATCCCTTCATTTACGAAAGCACACATCCCGCCAACCATTTCATATACGTTCAGATCAAAAACTCCAAGCGCCATTGCAGGAACTGGATCAAATTGAGAAGTGTCAATACCTAAAGCACCAATTCTATCCCAAACTTTAACAGGCATAGCACCGTCTTGCAATCCTATCACATATGCGGTGATGTTATTCATAGATGCCGCAAGCGCAAAAGGAATCGGTGTCATTTCTCCAGTAAACTTTGCTCCCGCGTTTCCAGGGCACCACATTTTATTTCTGTACTTGTTATAAGGAACTTCAACGCAATGAGCAATGTCAGGCACCATCGTACATGGTGTGATCGCACCTACTTCAAGTGCTGTCGCATAGATAAAAGGTTTGAAGGTAGAACCAACCTGTCTTCGCCCTTTCATAACCATGTCATACTTGAAATGTTTAAAATCTGGACCGCCTACCCATGCCTTAATATGTCCGTTGTGCGGATCCATTGATACCATAGCTGCTCGAAGGATTTCTTTGTGATATCTGATCGAATCCATAGGAGTCATGACCGTATCCTTTTCATAATTCTCTGCTTGCCAATCAAAGATTTTCATTGGTTTAGGCGTATTAAAGATCTCTGCTATCTCTTTTTCGGTTCTGATAGGTTCGTCATGTCCGCAATGCACACAATGAAAATGGGTTCCAGTATTCTCAATATACTTTGATGGTCTCTCGCAATAAGCACATACAACTCCTTTGTACTTTTTATACATTTGAGACTGATGCATTGCAGTCATCATAATTGTATCTATCTGTCCTTCATTAAGATCATTCGAAAAAGGAGGGTTCTTCCACTTTTTGTTGTTTTCAAAGAAATCCTCTTGAAGCTCATGTTTTAAGTGCTCCTGAACGGCCCATTCAGCATATTCCTGCATTTTAGAGTCAATAGTCGTATAGATCTTCAAGCCGTCAGAATAAATACTGTAAGGTGTTCCATCACTCTTTACAATTTTATAAGTGCCATCAGGGTTCTTTTCAGAAAGTAGGTCACTTATTTCCTCACGGAGTGATTCTCTGAAATATGGGGCAAGACCAGTTTGGTGATCGACTTTAGTATAGTTAAGCCCAAGAGGTAAAACTCTAATGGAATCGTACTGAGCTTTGGATATAAAGTCATTCTTCAACATTTGAGAAAGTACAACCTCTCGCCTGTGAAAAGTGGTATCAGGAAACCTTAAAGGATTGAACAAGGATGGGTTTTTTGCCATACCAACCAGCATTGCAGCTTCATGGATGTCAAGTTCGATAGGTTTCTTACCAAAATAGACCATGGATGCTGAATTGATTCCGACAGCGTTGTTCAAGAAATCAAATTTATTGAAGTACATCGCAATGATCTCTTCTTTAGTGTAGCTTTTCTCTAGACGAGTAGCAATGATCCATTCTTTGAATTTTCGTTTGACCAGCTCTATCTTAGTCATTTTTTCACGAGGGAATAGCATTTTCGCTAGCTGCTGAGTGATCGTACTTCCACCACCTTGGTTATCTCCTGAGATAACTCCTTTAATAACCCTTCCGGTAGCTCGAATATCGACTCCTGAGTGCTCATGAAAACGCTCATCCTCAGTAGCGATTAGAGCCTGAACCAAATAGGGCGAAAGTTCGTTGTAATAAGCATTTGTTCTATTTTCAAGGAAATACTTTCCAAGTTCGATGCCGTCCTCAGAATAAACCACGGATGCTAAATTGCTCTTTGGATTTTCAAGATCTTCGAATCCGGGAAGATCATCGTCAGCAGCAGCCCAGAATAATGCCCCTCGAATACCTATATAGGGTGACATAAAAGCAAGCCACATGATGACAATAAGTGACCACTGAATCCATTTTCTCAGTTTTTTTCTGGGCTTCTTTTCTGCCTTTTGATTTGTATTTTGCTCTGTATTAACAGTCTCCTCTGATGTGTTCATTCTTCTAGCTATAACCGGTCAAAAGTAGAAAAAAAATACCCCTGAGGAAGGAATTGTTAAGTAACTGTTGATAAATGTTGATTATTTGGTTGAAACATTAGATTATTCTTTCTTTGTGATAGATTGTCAAGCTATGAGTGACGAAAGAGGTTTTAAGGATTATGTGAAATACAGCACATTTGCAATTCAAATGGGGGTAACTGTCTTTCTGGGTGCTTATTTGGGTAAGTACCTGGATGGTCAATTTCCAGCTGAGAAGAAATGGTTCACCATGTTGCTCACCATTCTGTCAGTTGGACTTGCGTTATTTAATTTATTGCGTCAGTTGAAGCGTGACGAAGAAAATCGTAAGTCAAATGAAAATTGATTTTTCCAGAAAATTAGTCTCAAGATTTTTATGGTCGATTATAGCAGCGATGATCATGCTGAACATCGTCCACAAGATCATCATATCCACTTTATTTGATTCAATAGGAGGTGTTTTTTACGTTAGCTACATCGTTCAATTAATACTGAGTGTGTCTTCCTTCTTTCTGTTATCTAAACTCTCACAGACAAAAGGAGAGCAATTGGGTTTTTACTTTTTAGGCTTGACGCTGCTTAAATTTTTAGTCTATTTGGTGGGTTTTAGAATTTACTTTCTTCGTGATGGAGAAGTTTCGGCTTTGGAATATGCAATATTCTTCGTGCCGTATTTAGTTGCGCTGATCATTGAGATTGCTTTTCTTATTTATGCCTTAAATAAAGCACCTATAGATCTGGATAAGGTGGTTACTTATTCAGACGAAGAAGAGTAATTAACATTAGTAAGGGTTTGTTTCGCGTTTGTGCTTGGAATTGAAAGCTTTATCTAATTTTATTAACAGTTGAAAAAGATAATTGTGTTTTTCTTTTTGGCAAAAGAATGAAATACCTACTTTTGCCGCGGATTTTAAAAATAAGACTCAAATTAAGAGTGATGGAATTGAAGAAAATAGGGCTTTTCGTAGGGATTTTGTTAGCGTTTTTTACTGGTTTTGCATCTGGTCATGAAGCGCCAGCTGCCGATGCTACAAAAGCAGAAAAACAAATGTACGTTGACGGAGTAAAGAAACACCACTTACATGATGATCACTATTTTACGATTATGCACGGTGTGAGTATTCCGCTTCCTGTGATCATCTTTGATGGAGGAGTTAAATTCTTTATGTCAACTGGATTTGTGGAAGATGAGCACGGTCATGTTATTGCCGAATCTGGTGGTGAATACTATACGATCAGTCATGATAACGGGATGATCTACAAGTGTGACGAACATGGTCATATTCATAGAGATGAGGAGGGTAAATTAGAAGGGAGAGTATTGGATTTTTCGATCACTAAAAATGTGGTGATCATATTATTGATGTCTGTTTTCTTGTTTTTCTTCTTTAAGAAAATGGCTGAGAGATATGGTCAAAGTGCTGTTCCTCAAAAATCTGCAAGTTTCTTTGAGCCAATTATCGTTTTTATTAGAGATGATATCGCTATTCCTAATATTGGAAAGAACTACGAGAAATACATGGGGTACTTGTTGACTGTTTTCTTTTTTGTTTGGTTCTTGAATTTGGCTGGTTTGACACCTTTTGGAGTAAGTGTTACGAATAATATCGCAGTAACTGCTTCTTTGGCGATTCTTACCTTTTTAATTACCAGTTTTACAGCTAATAAGCATTACTGGGGGCACATTTTCTGGATGCCTGGAGTACCTAAGCCAATGAGGGTGGTTTTAGCGCCAATTGAATTACTTGGGATTTTCATTAAGCCATTCTCATTAATGATACGTTTGTTCGCAAATATGACTGCCGGTCACATTGTGATTATGAGTATTATTGGATTAATGTATACTGTTGATAAAGGAGGATTTGCTATTGCTGCAGGGCCTTCAGCATTGTTGACGTTTGTGTTGAGTTTATTGGAGTTGCTAGTTGCAGCTTTGCAAGCATATATTTTTACAATGCTATCGGCATTGTACTTTGGTTCGGCAAATGAAGAGCCGCACCACCATTAATTAAACAGGATTTATTAATAATTAAATACAAATCAAAATGGAAGAGTTAGCAGCTTTAAAACTAATCGGAGCAGGACTTATCGTAATCGGTGCTGGTTTAGGTATCGGTAGAATCGGTGGATCTGCAATGGAAGCTATTGCAAGACAACCAGAGGCAGCTGGAAAAATTCAGACTGCAATGTTGATCGCAGCAGCTTTGATCGAAGGTATTGGATTCGCGGCATTGTTCGCAGTTTAATTCTCTTTCAAATCAGAGTTACAGCGGTTGGCTGTAACTCTGATTTATTTAATTGATAAACAAAACATTATAAATAATACAGAATGGAAAAGTTGTGGAATGATTTTTCAGTTGGTTTGTTCTTTTGGCAAACATTGATCTTTGTAGCTTTGGTTGTGCTTTTAGCAAAGTATGCATGGAAACCAATTCTTACTGCGGTTAAAGAAAGAGAGGCAAAAATCAAAGATGCTTTGGAAGCAGCTGAGAATGCGAAGCTTGAAATGGCTAAGTTGAAGTCTCAGAATGAAGATATGAGAAGAGAAGCTTTAGCTGAGAGAGACGCTTTGTTGAAGCAAGCTAAAGAAACTAAAGATCAAATTGTAGCAGAGTCTAAAACTGCAGCTAAAGTGGAAGCTGATAAGATTATTACTGCTGCAAGAGAAGAAATTAAAGCTGAGAAAGTAGCGGCAATGCTTGAGATTAAAAATCAAGTGGCAGCACTTTCGATTGAGATTGCAGAAAAGATTGTTAAAGAACAATTGCAGTCTGATGATAAACAAAAGGCATTGGTAGATAATTTAATCGAAGACGTAAACCTTAACTAATTATGAAAGGTTCATTAGCAGCAAGAAGATACGCTAAGTCTTTATTGGCATTGGCATTGGAGCAAGGAACTGTAGACGCAGTTCATGCTGATATGCTACTTGTTCGTCAAGGAGTTTCGGATTCTCATGACTTAAAGAATCTATTAACGAGTCCAATTGTAAAGGCCGAAAAGAAGGCAGCTATCTTGTCTGAAATATTTAAAGGGAAGATCTCTGATCTTTCAGACAAATTCATTGGCTTGGTTACTAGTAAAGGTAGAGAAGCATTGCTTCCTGCTATTGCCGTTGCGTATGAGGAGGCTTATAGAATTCACAAGAATATCTCAACCGTAGAAGTTACTTCGGCAATTGCACTTTCTGATGATCAAAAGAAGAAAATATTGGCTATTGCAGCTAAGCAAGGTGTTGAGAATGCGGAACTAGTTGAGAAGGTTGATCCAGCATTGATTGGTGGTTTTGTGATGAGAATGGGAGATAAGCAAATCGATGCGAGTATCAGCAGTCGATTCAATACAATGAAACAAGAACTTATTAAGAATTAATATTTATATCGTAAATAATAAATAATCATGGCAGAAATTAAACCAGCAGAAGTATCAAATATCTTGAGAGAGCAACTTTCAGGAGTGAAGTCTGCAGCCGAATTAGAAGAAGTAGGTACCGTATTACAAGTAGGTGACGGTATTGCTCGTATTTATGGATTATCAGGAGTTCAATACGGTGAGTTGATCCAATTCGACAGCGGATTGAGAGCGATTGCTTTGAACCTTGAAGAAGATAACGTAGGTGCTGTACTTTTAGGTAGCTCTACAGAAGTAAAGGAAGGAGATACAGTAAAGAGAACTAACACAATTGCTTCTGTTCAGGTAGGAGAGGGAATGTTAGGAAGAGTTATCAATACGCTGGGTCAGCCAATCGATGGTAAAGGACCAATCGAAGGAGAACTTTTTGAGATGCCAATCGAAAGAAAGGCTCCTGGTGTTATCTACAGACAACCGGTGAATGAACCTATGCAGACAGGTGTAAAATCTGTAGATGCAATGATTCCGATCGGAAGAGGTCAACGTGAGTTGGTGATTGGAGATAGAGGTACTGGAAAAACTACGGTATGTATTGATACGATCATTAACCAGAAGGAGTTCTACGAAAAAGGAGAACCTGTATTCTGTATTTATGTTGCTGTAGGTCAGAAAGGTTCAACTGTAGCTGGTATTGTTAAGAAATTAGAAGATGCTGGAGCAATGGCTTATACGGTTGTTGTTGCAGCGAATGCATCTGATCCAGCTCCAATGCAGTTCTATGCGCCATTTACAGGTGCTGCTGTTGGTGAGTATTTCAGAGATACAGGAAGACCAGCTTTGATCGTTTTTGATGATTTGTCTAAGCAGGCGGTTGCTTATCGTGAGGTTTCGCTTCTTCTTAGAAGACCTCCAGGACGTGAGGCATACCCAGGGGATGTATTCTATTTGCACTCAAGATTATTAGAAAGAGCGGCAAAAGTGAATGCCTCTGATGAGATTGCTGCACAAATGAATGATTTGCCTGAATCTTTGAAAGGAAAGGTAAAAGGAGGAGGATCTTTGACTGCCCTTCCGATTATTGAAACTCAAGCAGGTGACGTTTCTGCTTATATCCCAACTAACGTAATTTCGATTACTGATGGACAGATATTCTTGGAAGCAAACCTTTTCAACGCAGGTGTTAGACCGGCAATTAACGTAGGTATTTCAGTATCTCGTGTAGGTGGTTCTGCACAGATCAAGTCGATGAAGAAAGTAGCAGGTACTTTGAAACTTGATCAGGCTCAGTATAGAGAGCTTGAGGCTTTCGCTAAGTTCGGTTCTGATCTTGATGCTGCTACCAAAGCTGTACTTGAGAAAGGAGCAAGAAACGTAGAGATTCTTAAACAAGATGAAGGTTCTCCACTTCCAGTTGAGGAGCAGATTGCAATCATCTACTGTGGTACTAAAGGATTATTGAACAAAGTTCCAGTGAATAAGATCAAAGAGTTTGAGGAAGAATATTTGAGATTCTTAAGAACTTCTCACAAAAATGTTCTTGAAGCGCTACAAGCAGGAAAATTAACAGACGAAGTAACTGATACATTGGCTAATGTGGCTAAGGATATCAGTGGTAAGTATTAAGAATGACTAATTAAGTTTTCATGGCAAACTTAAAAGAAATAAGAAGTAGGATCACCTCAGTGAACTCAACTATGCAGATTACTTCCGCAATGAAGATGGTTTCTGCGGCTAAGTTGAGACGAGCACAGGACGCGATTATACAGATGCGTCCCTATGCAGAGAAACTGCAGGAGATTCTTGGTAACCTTTCTTCTTCTTTAGACGCTAGCGAGAACCCTTACACTCAGCAAAGAGCTGTGAAAAACGTTTTAATCGTTGGAATCACCTCTAATAGAGGGTTATGTGGAGGGTTTAATAACGCTGTGATCAAGCGAGTAAAAAGATTGGCTACAGAGGAATATAAGGATTGTAACGTGACTATCCTTCCGGTAGGAAAGAAGATCGCAGAGTCTCTAAAAGGAACTGAATATGCAGTTAGAGGGTCTGTTCTTCCAACTCACCCAGAGAAGGTATGGGATGATCTTAATTTTGAGACTTCATCTGCGATAGCGCAAAACTTGATGGATCGATTCGAAGAAGGATCATTTGATAAGATCTTGATCGTTTATAATGCTTTCAAAAATGCTGCTTCTCAAGATTTGACAATAGAACAAATGTTGCCAATTGTTCCTACTGAGTCTGACTCGAATGCTGCTGCTACGGCAGATTACATATTTGAGCCATCTAAGGAGAAGATTGTCACTAATTTGATTCCAAATTCCTTGAAGATTCAATTTTATAAAGCTCTTCTTGATTCGAATGCTTCTGAGCATGGAGCAAGAATGACAGCGATGCATAAAGCAACTGATAATGCTACTTCATTGAAGAAGGAATTGCAGTTGTATTACAACAAAGCTCGTCAGGCTGCTATTACTAACGAGATTCTAGAGATCGTTGGTGGAGCTGAAGCTTTGAATGGATGATTTTAATAATACATTATTGAAGCCCTGATATCGAAAGATGTTAGGGCTTTTTATTTCACAAATTTTACTGTTTTAGAGTAGCTGTTCAGATCTTGATTGATCAATCTAACGAGGTACATTCCCGCTGAGATGTTGTTTAAATCAATGTAGGTTAAATTGCCTGTAAGGCTTCCTCTTGACATAACTGACCCATTCAAGGAAATGATTTCGTATAAATTGGAAGAATTGCAATCATTTTTTAAAATCGATAGTTGATTGGAAACGCCATTAAAATGTAAATCAAATCCTTCATTACCTTCTTCTTCTGTTATTGATAGATAAGCGGTTTGAATCGAGGTGCTCGTGGATGACTGAACAATGCTATTGCCAGGAACGTAGTGAATTGTGCTGAACGCAAAAATACGGGTGAGGTTCCAATCGGGACTTACTTTAACAGTGAAAGACATGGTTGTACTGTCTCCAATTGCCAGAGATGGAATGGATTCCAGCATATAACTAGGGATTAATTTTTTCCTGAAAACACCGTAGTGCTCAACTTCCCCATTTGGAGCGCTATAGACTATCGTGTCCTCTGCAAGTCCAGCGTAGAGAAAAGGAGTGTGGGTGAACGAAACACCTTCAAATCGAGTGATTTTCACAGAAACGTATATACTGTCTTGAGTGATTGAATCTATATACGTATTCATTAGAAAAGGCGAAGTTAGATTTTCATATGAATCAAATAGATCCAGTGCACCGAAGTCAACCGAAGTGGGGTACTCTTCTCCATTGATTACAATTCTGGGCGTGGCACCGTAAATATTATAAAAGTTTGTTCTTTCATCATTCTCCGTTACATTATGTTGACTCAATAGACAACTACTGTAAGGTGAACTAGGATGATAGCTTATCCGAATGATTTCGGGATGATTTTCAAGGTTTGCATTTAGGCCAGGATTTTTTGATGCGCAAACACTACAAACGGTATTGGTAAAATGTTCAATAAGGATCTGTCTGTCAACCTGACCTCTAATATGATTAACACCAAAAGTGAGTAAAATGAATAAATAAAATATTTGAGTTCTCATTTTATTGGATCAGTCGTTAGAAAGCGAAAAACCTGACAAAAAAAAAGCCTCCAATTTGGAGGCTTTTAATATTTATTAATGCAGGATTATTATTCTCCTTGCGTTAAAGTAACAGTCATTGAAGAAGTTGAGCTTGAAGTAGAAGCTGAACCACCATCAGGAGTGTAAGTGTTAGAGTTAGACTCATCTTTCATCATCTCTAATTCTTTTCCTTTAGACTCAACGATTACCATAACTTCAGACATTTCACCTTCAGCGTAAGTGTTTGCATCAACGTCAGTTGAGCTAGTACCACTAAAAGTAAAAGTTTGAGAAGAAGAAGAAGAAAGTGTGTGGAAAACAACTCTTTCGTTTTTCTTGAAGTCACCTGTAACACCTCCTAAGAAATCCCAAGTACCTGAAGAAGTCTCAACGTTAACTAGATCTACATCAACAGTAGTTCCTCCTGAAGTGTAAGAAGTAATTTTCATGTTCATTGTTCTTGACCAAGTACCATCTTTTTCGATTGTCCAAGTTGCGTCAGCTGTACCAGTGTAAGTAGTCTTGTCACCGTTAGCGTCAGTTTCAACCATTG
Source organism: Flavobacteriales bacterium (assembly GCA_020635565.1). GTDB lineage: Bacteria > Bacteroidota > Bacteroidia > Flavobacteriales_D > Parvicellaceae > Parvicella. The sequence continues at coordinate 161,640 of JACJZN010000008.1, forward strand.
TCAAAACACCATCAGCAACAGTCATAGATGATGAAGTAACATCTCCATTAGTGTCTTTGTCAGAAGAAGTTTGAGTCATTGCAGACATTGTCCACTCGTTGCTCATTTTTCCTTTTGATGACTTTTTACATGAAGCTGCTCCAGCAACTAATGCAATGCTTAATCCGTAAACGAATAATTTTTTCATTTTTCTAATTTTTAAATTTTAATTTGTGACACAAACATAAAAAAAAAAGAAGATAACTTAAACTGTTTTAGGGTTGAATTATTTATTTTTTTAGATGAATTAACATTTTGTTAGTTTAAACGGAAGGGGATTGCGTATTATCAGATTTCCAACTAATTTCGTGTCGAAGAATTATATTAAAACAAAATTTTATATGTATCCAGCAGAATTAGTAGCGCCAATGAAGGAGGACCTTACTTCCAGAGGCTTTAAAGAATTGATATCAGCAGATGACGTGGATCAGGTGTTGAACGAAGACGGAACTACTTTCGTAGTGATTAATAGTGTTTGTGGTTGTGCAGCAGCGAATGCAAGACCTGCAGCAATTATGGCTTCATCAAATGATAAGTTGCCAGATAATCTGGTAACTGTATTTGCAGGAGTTGACAAAGATGCGGTAGATCAGGTTAGAAAGTACTGTCTACCTTATCCTCCATCTTCACCGTCTATGGCTTTGTTCAAAGACGGAACGTTAGTTCATTTTATTGAAAGACACCATATCGAAGGAAGACCTGCCGATATGATTGCCGAGAATATCGTTGCAGCATTCAACGAATACTGCTAATTACTTGATGACTTTAGGTATCTTAAAGTAGGTACTATCTTTCTTAGGGGCGTTTTTTAACGCCTCTTTTTGTGTAATGTCAGTATGAGCTACATCCTCTCGCAGAATGTTTGTTTCGTCCGTTATGTGGATCAAGGGTTCTACTCCTTCTGTATCCACTTCTTCTAATTTTCCTACAAATGCTAGCATTTTGTTCATGTCTTGGAGAATAGCTTCCTTTTCTTCTCCATTGAACTCCAGCTTCGCAAGAGAAGCGATCTTGTTCACAGTTTTTTCATCTAACTTCATAAGTGATACAGTTATAATTTGGACTTTATAATGTCATACGTTTCGTTGCGCAAAGATACTAAATCCGATTGAGGTGTGACTTTAATAGGTTGGTGAACAACAATGGAAGCAGTTCCAGGTCTTCCAGCTCCCATTAAATCTATGTGGTCATAAAACAGTTTGTAGTTATTCACAAATGTAATAGGAACTATTTCAGTACTGAATTCCAGAGCCAAACTGAAAGCGCCATTTTTGAAACGTAGCATTTTTGGAGGTTCAGGTCCCATTGTTCCTTCTGGAAAGATGGCAAGACTCCGCTCTTGTCTCAGTGCTTCTTTTGCTTTAAGCAGACTTTCAGAGGCAACTTTCCTATTGCTTCTATCAACTGGTATATCGATTCCTTTCTTAAAAAAGATATTAATAATAGGCCATTTAAGTACTTCAGATTTACCTAAAAATGCAAAATCCGAAGGAATGATTTTATACATGAGAATGATGTCCAGATAGGACGCATGATTGGCGCATACAATAAAAGGACCTTCCTGAGGGAAGTTATCTTTTCCTTCCACTTTGACTCTGATTACACAAAATATACAGATGATATTAGACCAGAGTTTCTTCACTTTAACAGCTTTTCTGTATTTGTCTTCACCTCTGAGAACAATCAAGAAATAAGGATATAGCAATAGTCCGGAAGTCAGATAAACAGCTCCAAAGTAAAGTTTATATAGGAATCTGAAAGGGGCTCCAATCCATCTCATAGAAGGCAAATGTAAACAAGTTAGGTAAACTTGAACTATTTTTCTCAATTTTGCTTTTTAATGAACAATCATCCAGATAATCTCACCCCGATTCTGATCGGATTCAAATTGCCGAAATCAATATTGCCTGCAATTATTGATTTGAATCAAAACTTGGAATTAATGCAGATCAATTTTCGAAAATGCTTGCCTCATGTCACGCTCTGGATGGGGTTTATTCCTTCAAAGCAAATTGAATCCTTAAGGCTTGGACTTGAAAAGATCTTTAAAAATGTAGAGATTGTTATTAATTTGGGAACTATGGGGATATTTCAGAGTAAGTTTGGAAGTGTACTTAGTTTGGAATTAATTCTTAACCGGGAATTGTATTTACTTCAAAATAGAGTTCATCATTTTTTTGAACCCTTTAGAGAGATCGCAGAATCATGCGATGGATTTGATCAAGCTACAGTCGATTATGTTAATGGATTTTCAAACAAATCATTGGATAATTATACTCCTCATATTACAATCGGTTTTGGAGCGAAAGTGCCAGAGATTTATATGCCCAATACAATAAAATTGATTGATCCGATGATGTTTAGGGTAGGGAATTATTGTACATGCGAAAGTCTAGTGCAATGAACAATGCATTCAGACGTTTAATCACTATTTAAAAACCACTACATTTGCTTGCATGCAAAGGAAGTTTCTGTCCAATCTGTTTTTAGTTCTGCTGCTGAATGTACTTGTAAAACCATTTTACATTCTTGGGGTAGACGCAGAATTTCTTAAGCGCCTGGAAGCAGCACATCCTGGTGAATATGGAGAGTACTTTTCAATAGTGGGATTAACCTTTATCTTCAATATATTTCTGGATCTCGGTTTGTCTAATTTCAATACCCGTGAAGTAGCGCGTAGTGAAAATCATCAATCAGAATATTTTTCTTCCATCCTTTCTGTTAAGTTTCTACTGATCTTCATATACATGTCTTTGTTGTTCGGAAGTGGGATGTTGTTGGGATATTCTGATCATCAATTCCGATTGTTAAGCTTTCTTGGAGTCAATCAAGTATTGGTGGCTTTCATACTTTTCTTTCGTTCTAATTTATCCGGCATGTTAAAATTTAGACAGGATAGTATTGTAAGTGTATTAGACAGGGTTCTGTTAGTGATCATGTGTTCACTGGTTTTATGGGGTGGGGTATTGGAGCAGCCATTGTCAATAGAATTGTTTGTTTGGATGCAAACGGTTAGTTACGCTGTTACTTTAATAGTGGTGGTCCTTTTGGTTTTAAAGAGTGGGAGTATTCCTAGAATCAAAGTGTTTCGTGAAGCGATAATGCCATTGTTAAGGAAGTCACTTCCGTACGCGTTATTGGTGCTTTTAATGACGATATACTATAGAACAGATAGCGTTATGCTCGAGCAGATGTTGCCAGATGGAAAGCGGGAAGCAGCGTTGTATGCTCAGGGATTCAGATTTCTTGAAGCGTTCTCCATGATAGGATTTTTATTTGCTGGATTACTGCTGCCTATATTTTCTAAGTTGATCGTTGAGAAGAAAGATGTTTCGGATATGGTTACATTGTCATTCAAACTGATTTTCTCCATTGCGTTTGTTTTATCAATGGGTGTTTTCTTCTATGCGGAAGAAATTATTGAAGCAAGATATGAAATGACAGGTGCTGAATTGATCCGTTCTGCGGCAAGTCTACAAATGTTGATGATCTGTTTTATTGGGATGATCTCAACTTATATATTCGGAACCTTGTTGACTGCAAATGGTAGCTTGAGGATTCTGAATTGGGTTGCTGCTGTTGGTGTGGTCCTTAATCTTATTTTAAATTACTTTTGGATTCCCGAAGTTGGAGCTCTCGGAGCAGCAAAAGCTAGTATGATAACTCAGTTGCTCACAGCTATTGCTCAAATGGTCATAGCTATTTCTGTACTTAAGGTTAAAATAACAACCGTGGATCTTGTTAGACTGGTTGGTTTCGCTCTTCCTTTGGTTGGTTTTGCCTTTTTCATAGATTATGATGATTGGCTCTTTGGATTAGCTGCGATAACTACCGTTGGAGGAGGCTTAGCGATAATCTCTGGTGTGTTTAATCCAAGGGAAGCTATTCAAATTTTAAGGTCTAAAGAATAGAAAGACTAATTCTTGAGAATTCCTGTTTTTTTGTCATAACCATAGGGACAGTGTTTACATCCACTTTTGCAACAATATCCCCGTTTGAGGTGGTATTTCTCCGTAAATACAATAAATCCTTCCTCAGAATAATAAAAGTCTTCGGGATCTAATTTTGGTTTCTTGCTGAAACCACTCATGTCATCTTCCCAACTCATTTTTTGAAATATACATAATATATGGCCGATTCCTTTCGGTCGATAATTTTCGAAGATATCATTTCTGAACTATAATCGGGGTATTTCAGTCTAAAAACAGAATCTTGCTCTTTATTTAGAATAAATGCAGCCTTAGTGATGGTGTCATGGATCTGACACAATTCTTCTAAGTTAAAATTGATAACTATTGGGTTTTTATTTTGGGAAAGATAGAACGGTAAACTCGGTTGTAATCCTGGTGCGTTGCCTAAAATAACAGGTGTCTTCTCGTCTACATTTTCAAGAACATATTCACTCACTTTCACCGAACTGTTGATATGCTCCACAAAGAGAGGTGCAATACCCCAAAGTACAATTAGCAGGAGAATACTAGAATAGGCTTGGATATTGAAGAATATTTCAGATTTATATTTAATGAGTTGAAGAACAATTGCTGCTAAATATAGCATCCCGATTATGTCAAGAGCTATAGTGAAGGATTTATTTATCTCTACAAATTTTGAGGCAATGATAAGGGCGACTCCAAAGGCTATGTTGAGTAGATAGTGTAATATGGTGAATAGAATGTGAGGTCTATTTTGTTGCTGCTTATATTCACAGATTCGATGACCGATTAGAATTGCCAATCCCACATGTGCCGGAATAACATAGGCTGGTAGTTTACTGGGAGAAAATTCATATATCAGCCACCCTGCAACAAACCAAGCACCGAACACAAAAACGTAATTCTTTTCTTTGAAAAAACCGATGATTCCATTTGACAGCGATTGAAAAAAGTACATGGATGACAGTACAAAGAATCCGAAGATCAATCCCAGATGCATTCCAGGAGGGCCTGTCTGACCATATACTGATCCAGAAACTCTTCGTTTAACATACCAATCGTACATCCAGTTCAAAAATTCGCCACCATCTACTTGGATAGTTAAATATCCCCAACCAATAACAGGGAGAAAAGATACGGGAAGAAAGAACCAGGGATGTAACTTCAATAAGTTAAATCGATTAGGATGAAAGAGAAATAACAAACCAGCAAAGCCCCCAACAAAAATTATAATCGGAGGACCTTTGGTTAACAGTCCCAGAGCAATTCCTAGATAGAAGTAAATTCCCCATTTAAACTTTGGTTCATAGAGCATATTGACCAATGCAAACCCAGATAAAGTAGAAAAAAACAATAAGGTAGCATCTGTCACTGATATTTTGGCTAGTGAAGTAACTAGTATGGATGTCCCTAAAACTACTGTTGAGCTAAAGGCTGTTTCGTTTCCAAACCACTTTCGGGTCTGGAACAATACCAAAAGAAGAGTTCCTAAAGTAGCCAGAAATGAAGGGAATCGAACCGCAAACTCATTATACCCAAAAACTCTCATCGAAAGGGCGATGTCCCAAAAATGTAATGGCGTTTTTCTGTGGTCATGAGAGAAATAGTAGTCTGGGATTAGATAATCTCCCGTTTCAATCATGGTTTTTCCAAATCCCGCGTAGGCAGCTTCATCTTGATCCCATAGCGGCATAGACCAGTTGTTAATGATCAATAGAACAACTAGCAGGAGTAGACTAAGGATTTGATTTTTGTTGAACAAAACGTTATGAATAAACGCAAAGTTAGATGTTCTAAATAAATACGCACCTGAACCTTACAAAATCGAAGTGATAATTTAACTTTGTGCCTCAATTTAACGAAAATGGCTAGAGTTTTAACGGGAATACAAAGTACGGGAACACCTCATTTAGGAAATATTTTGGGGGCAATTATACCTGCAATCGAAATGGGAAATCATGGAGATAATGAATCTTTTCTGTTTATAGCGGATATGCATTCACTTACGCAGATCAAAGATGGTGCTGAGTTAAGAGAGAACACGTATAGCGTTGCAGCGACCTGGCTGGCATTCGGATTGGATACTTCAAAAACAGTTTTCTATCGGCAGAGTGATGTACCAGAATGTGCTGAATTGACCTGGTATTTGAGTTGTTTTTTTCCATATCAACGACTTACACTTGCTCACTCTTTCAAGGATAAAGCAGATCGTTTATCGGATGTTAATGCCGGACTTTTTGTTTACCCTATGTTAATGGCTGCTGATATTTTGTTGTATGATGCGCACTACGTACCTGTTGGAAAAGATCAATTGCAGCATCTTGAAATGACCAGAGATGTAGCATCTAGAATTAACCATCATTATGAAGGGGATTTGTTGGTTGTTCCTGAAGCAAAAGTACAGGAAGACACTATGCTGATTCCTGGTACAGATGGAGAGAAAATGAGCAAATCAAGAGATAACTATTTAAATGTTTTCTGGTCGGACAAAGAGCTTAAGAATGCAATAAACAAAAAGATCATTACGGATGCTACTCCGCTAGAAGATCCTAAAGATCCAGATAGTTCTACCATCATGTCTTTATATAGATTAGTTGCATCTCCAGAACAAGTGAATGAGCTGGAAGGAAAACTTAGGGCAGGAGGATACGGATGGGGCCATGCTAAAGGGGATCTTCACAAGGCTGTGATCGAAAAGTTTGGTGAAGCCAGAGAAAAGTACAACTATTTTATGGCAAATAAGCATGAATTGGATGAGGTGCTTGCCATAGGGGCAAATAAAGCAAGAGAAGTAGCTAAGCAAACGTTGGAAAGAGTTAGAAACAAGATGGGGTATTAATCTTGTCAATACCTTTCAAAACAGTAAATTTGACGTCAATTATTTAAAACATGAACATACAACTTTCAGAACAGGAAATCCTTCGTAGAGAAAAACTACAACGAATTATTGATCTTGGTATTAATCCTTATCCAGCAGCATTATATCCTGTAGATGGGTTAAGTAGCGACCTTAAGAGTAAATATGAGGAAGGAAAGGATGTTTGTATTGCAGGCAGAATGATGAGCTTTAGAGATATGGGGAAAGCATCATTTGCCGAATTACAAGATAGTTCGGGTAGAATTCAGATCTATGTAAATAGAGATGAAATTTGCCCAGGTGAAGATAAAACCATGTATAATCAGGTTTTCAAAAAACTTCTTGATCTAGGGGATTTTATTGGTGTGAAGGGTAAAATGTTTAAGACTCAAGTGGGAGAAATATCTGTTCATGTTACAGAGTTAACGCTATTGAGTAAATCTCTGAAACCTCTTCCACTTCCTAAAACGGATGCTGAGGGAAAAGTGCATGATGCATTTAAGGATCCTGAATTGAGATACCGTCAGAGATATGTGGATTTAGTTGTTAATCCTAAGGTGAAGGAGGTTTTCTTAAAAAGAACTAAGCTGTTTAATGCCATGCGTCAATTCTTTAATGATGCTGGGTATATGGAGGTAGAGACCCCTATTTTACAGAGTATTCCAGGAGGTGCTGCCGCAAGACCCTTCATGACTCATCACAACGCATTGGATATTCCATTGTACATGCGAATTGCAAATGAACTCTATCTGAAAAGATTAATTGTAGGTGGATTTGATGGTGTTTATGAATTTTCCAAGAATTTCAGAAATGAAGGAATGGATAGAACGCATAATCCGGAATTTACAGCAATGGAAATTTATGTCTCTTACAAGGATTACAACTGGATGATGGCGTTTACGGAAAGTCTATTGGAGCATTGTGCTTTTGCGGTTAATGGAACCACAAAGGCTACTTTTGATGGTAAGGAGATTGACTTCAAAGCACCTTATAAAAGAGTAACAATGCGTGATTCGATTCTTGAATTCACGGGGTTTGATATTAAAGATAAGTCGGAAGATGAATTAAGAGCAGCTTGTCAAAACTTGGGGATAGAGGTAGATGACACAATGGGTAAAGGGAAGTTGATCGATGAGATCTTTGGAGAGAAATGTGAAGGGAATTATATTCAACCAACCTTTATAATAGACTATCCAAAGGAAATGTCTCCTCTGTGTAAAGCACATCGTGATGATGCAAATCTTACTGAAAGATTTGAATTGATGGTATGTGGAAAGGAAATAGCGAATGCTTATTCTGAGTTGAATGACCCTATTGATCAGAGAGAACGTTTTGAAGATCAGGTGAGACTTGCCGAGAAAGGAGATGATGAGGCAACTGGTTTGATTGATCAGGATTTCTTAAGAGCATTGGAATATGGTATGCCTCCAACTTCAGGTCTGGGAATTGGAATGGATCGACTGATTATGTTTCTAACGGATAATCCTGCAATTCAAGAAGTACTGTTCTTCCCTCAAATGAGACCAGAAAAATGGAATTTTGTAGAAGAAGGACCAGTTGTTGATCTCTCAGAGAATGAAAAGTTGATATACGATATACTATCAGTTCAAGGAACAATGGAACTGAATGCATTAAAGGAAAAAGTTGGCTTAAGTAATAAGCAATGGGACAAAGGAATTAAAGGATTGACCCAACAAAATATTGCCAAAGTGACTAAAACCGAAGATGCATTGATTGTTGATTTAGTTTAAAAGTATAAAAAAGCCCTGACTAAATGATCAGGGCTTTTTTTGTCTTATTTTTTATTCTGCATGCGTTTTTTGCGAAGAAAGTATATTCCAACAGCAGCCAATGGCAGAATAATAAACCATACATTGGCTAGGATTAGTATCAAAGAAAGTACTGCACGCCATCCGTTTTCTAGGTTTTCACCTAGTTCAGAAAAGAACGAAGGTTCATATTCTTCAATATTCAATTCATTTTCTACAAGTTTTTTGTCGAGCGTAAGATCTTGATAGATGCTTAGCTGAACGGTGCTATATTCCACTTCATAGTCTAGTTCCTTGTTACGGATCAATGCGTCATCTTCTAATTTTTGTTTTTGAAGCATGTTTTCGTAAGCATCTACCACATTGTTGATCTTTCCATCTTTGTTTTCAATAGCATCCTTTAGTTGTACCTGATAGTTCGACATTCTATTTTGCTCAAGCTGATTTTTTAATTCTTTAAGACTTATCTCTTCAGCGGTGATCACTCTTTGATCAAGGAATATTACGGTTGTTGAAATAACTTTTAATAATGAATCCAATTGATGCTTAGGAATTCTAATGGTGATGTCATTATTTACTTGATAAGATGTGATTTGTAGCGATGAATCATTGGATACAGCAACTTTTTTAACATTATGAATGTCACTATATAGATTTGTGTAAGTGACGATTCCACCTAATTTGGCAACGGCATTTTCCAAAAAGTAAGTTGTGTTTCTTACATTTTCAGTTTTGTAAATAATATCAGCCTTTCTAATGAATCTCAAGTTACCATCATTAATAGAGCTCGCAGCAACAGATGTAATGCCCTGTTGTTGGTCTTCAGATCTAACCACATCTTTTTTACTGTACTCATAGTCGTCCTCAGCATACGATTCGTTTTCTGTGTATTCTTCATAAGGTGCCGCTGCAGCTCCTTCTTCGGTTTCGTATTTCATTTCCATGCGGTCTTCAGCATAGCTCTCATTATCAGCTCCCGCACAAGAAGAAGCTCCAAAGGCAATAATGAACGATAGTGTTTTAATTGAATTTCTCATAATGTTTGTTTTTTTGATGAATATGAAGCAAACCTAAGGAGACTAGATTGAGGTGAGTTGTAAATTGCTGGTAAACAACATTGTAAAGTGTTTTACAATTGTTTTACAATGTGAAATTTGGTTGCCAATTAATGGTGAACACTATTGTTGTATCTTTGTTCGGATTGAAAAAATCAGATCGCATATTATTTGATCTGCTTAAGGAAAAGGTAGCAGAAAAACTTCGGGAAGAATATCCTGAAGTCAGCAATAGTATGCAGGATTGGAAAGGAGATGAAATTGCATTGTTCAGGGAAGATCTTCAAAACAAGGTTCATGGTACGGTGAGTGAAAAATGGTATTATACACATATCAAGAATGAGCAGGAGAAACTACCACGAGTGGATACGCTCAATCTTTTCGCTCAGTACATCGGGTTGAATAGCTGGAATGCATTTTTATATGAACATGTAGGTGAAGAGCAACAAGATGAGGTGGTCGAAACGGAAATATATGATCCAAGTTGGAAAAAGCAAGGCTTAAGTAAGAGATCTTATCTGTTATTTTTTTTAGTAGGTTTTAGCATTGTTTCAATTGTCCTCTATTTTAGTTTCAGGACTGTAGAAGAGCCACGGTATTCAATTTGTTTCATTGATAAACATACCCATTTGCCGGTAATAGATTCATTTTTAGAAATACAGGTAAATATCGGGGACGAAACACCAAAGTTCATTCCCGTGACTTCCAGTTGTGTTAGTGGAACAGGTAATCTTGTTGATTTTATAGTAAAGGGCAGGTTCTATAAACCATTGCATGTAAAAAGAAAAATCAGTGGTAATTCTTATGAAGAGGCAATCTATTTGGAGCCAGATGATTACTCTATGATTTTACATCTTTTCGCAAATTCACAGGTAGAAGATTGGAAGGAAAGACGAAATCAATTATCAGAGATGCTGCATGATAATTTGAAGGCATATGAGATCAGTAAAGACGGGTTTACAATAGATGTATTGTCGAAGGATGAATTTATCAATAAGATGACACTCCCAACAAAAGTGCTTAAAAAAGTAGCGATCGTTTATACAGAGTATGAAGGAGATCAAATGTCCATAATAAGGTTTACACAAGAGTGAATAAAGTACTTTTGACATATCGCTTTATCGTTATTTTCTTCATCGGGTTAATGCTCGCGGGATGCGGAGCTGATATGAGTGAAGATAAAAGTGCTCCTGAAGCTGTTTATACAGAAGAAGGCAGCGCTGAACCTGAGGATGCAGATTTTGAATCAGCAGCTTATGAAACTGAGAGTTCCAAAAAGGACGCAGGACCATCAGTTGACAAATGGAAAGAGAAAGCGAAGCAACAACTAGAGTCTCTGCAAGACCTGCTCATGCTTCTCAAAGATCCTGCTTTGGATCCAGCTTTTGAAGTTGAGGTAAAAAAAGAACTTGGGCAGATCTACAGTAATCAAGACTCAACCCTAGTTCTTCTAATGCTGGATGAAACTGACTTTGAAAGCTTTAGTGGACTAACTATTGAAAGCGGTGATACGATGTCTTTGAACTTTAAAAATCATGAACAAATATTAAAAGCGAAGTTTGTGGTAAAGTCGGAGTTGAAGAAATTTGGAGAAACTTCAGAGTTGATTGAGAAACTGGATCTAATCTCAATTCAAGAGGAAAAATAGATCCAATTCTGATCTTTATCAGTTACTATCCTATTTTCATAAAGTTTTCATTTTTAGCTGGATTGTTCTTTTTACTTTTGTTGAGTAATAAGTAAAAGAATGAAAAATAATAAGATGCTGAAAATCTCATTTCTGGTTGTGGCTGTACTTGCTTTGATAGCCAGCTGTAAGAAATATGATCCGAACAAATTGACTTCCACAGCTTGGAGTCCGAATCTGGCAGTTCCATTAGCTCATGGTCACTTTACTGTATATGATATTCTCGCAAGAACAGATAGCAATGACGTTGTGATCATAGATCCATCTACAGGTGCTATAGCTTTGGTTTATCGAGGTGAAATAGTTTCTTATCAGGCCTCTGATTTGGTGGATATGATGGATTATTCCAGCACTACTACTTTGACAATGGCTTCCGATTTTATTATTCCACCATTTGGACCGTATTCTGGAACACAGAGTGCAAGTCAAACAAATGTGGTTAATCCAGCTCTAAATAGTGGAGTAGAGCTATATACAACAGATTTTAAGGGCGGAACGCTTACGATCGGAGTTTCTACTGATCTTATGCATGATGTGGATGTGACGATTACTATTCCGGATCTGTTAGAAAATGGAACAACACCATTTACTAGAACAATTAATTTGACTTATTCTGGGGCTGTTCCACAGAGCGGGAATCAGGTGGTTGACCTAACGGGTTATGTTATTGATTTCACAAATGGAGGTACTTCTTTCAATGAGTTCGATATTCAAACGGATGTGACTATTTCCGGATCGGGACAAGGGATTTCAGGAACAGAATCAGTAGATGTTCAATGTGATTTTTCTAATTTACAATTTGAAAAGTGTACAGGCTATTTCGGACAGCAATCCATAGCAGTGGATAATGATTCCATCCTTTTGAGAATCTTTGATAACGAACCTGAGGGATACTTTGAATTGATGGATCCAAGAGTACGATTTACGGTTACAAATGAAATGGGGTTCCCGGTAGAAATTGCTTTGTCTAACTTAATGACGATAGAGCAATCAACCGGAAATACATTTGTTTTAACAGGTTACCCTGCAACGGTAGACGTACCTGCTCCAGCATCGATAGGATTAAGTACAACGACTATTTTGGAGTTAAATCAAAGTAATACAGGAAATTTGACTACAGTGATTACGCCAACTCCGCAGTGGTTCTATTTTGAAGGAAACGGTATTTCCAATCCAAATGGAAATCAAAGTGTGAATTTTTTAGCTGATACAAGTGTACTCAGAGTAGATGCTGAAGTGGAGATGCCAATGGAAGGATTAGCTTATGGTTTTACAGTTACTGACACTATTCCGTTCTCGTTTAGTGAAAATATAGACTACATAGAAAGCCTAATGTTCAGAATAAATGTGGATAATGGTTTTCCGGTTGAACTATTAGGATTTGCTCAAGTTCTGGATTCGAATAACAATGTTTTGTTTGATGTTTGGGCTAGCCCTGAGAACATAATAGAACCAGCTCCAGTAGATGGAAACGGTAGAGTAACTGAATCTTATCAGAAGATCACGGATATTTTCTTGAACGACTCGCAGATTGCTTTGATTGGACAGGCATCTTATTTGGTAATCGGAGGTGAAGCTCAATCGTTGGATGGAACTACTGGACAGATCGTTAAGTTGTTTGAAGACTATGTGATTGATCTTAGAGTAGGAATGCAGGTGCAAGGTAGGTTTGATCTATAAAGGAAGGGGAGAATGAAGAATTTAAAGAACATAATTACAGTATTTCTGATTTTAATTGGCGGAAGTGCAATAGCACAGGAAGATTTCTTAATGTATAGTTTTGATGGTTTACCTCAAGCTCATTACGTCAATCCTGCATATAGAATATCCTCAAAGGCTTTTATCACGATGCCAGTTACCAATACTTATCTTGGCGCAAGTCATTCCGGATTTAAGTTGAGCAATCTCGTTGTTGTGAGACCTGATGATTCGTTAGAGTTGAGACCAGATATTGCTATAGATAAAATGGCTGAATTGAATTATTTGAAAGCAATGGTCAATAATGAGATCTTTGGATTAGGGTTTAAAGCAGGTGAGTCGTACATCAGTTTTTCTGTACAGAATAAGGCAAGTTTTAGATTTATGTATCCGAAGGATCTCTTTAGATTAGCTTTTGAGGGAAATGGTAGTTCATTATTAGGTGAACGAGCGAATATGGATGGATTTGGGGTAGATATGTTGTCTTATTTGGAGTTTGCTCTAGGGTTCAATAGAAAATTCAATGATAAACTTACACTAGGTGGTAGATTGAAATATATCCAGGGATTGGGAACAGTTTATACAAAGCATAGTGAGTTAGGTCTTCATACAGATGAAACAACGTTTGATCTGACGTTGGATGGTCAATTGACTATCAATTCTTCAAATACGGCCATAATGTTGGATACTAATTTCTCTGGATTGGAAGCTGGTGATTTTACTTCATTCCCAAATCATGGTATCGGAGTGGATCTTGGAGCGGTTTACGAATTGACTGAGAAGCTATCCTTATCAGCAAGTATTCTTGATTTGGGTGTGATCAAATGGAACTCAAATGTGAGTAATTATTCATCAGATAGCGTTAGTTTTACTTTTAAGGGAGTAGACATTAATGAATTCCTGTCTGATAGCTCTGATGTCTTACAATCAATTCAGGATAGCCTGTCTGGGGTGTTTGGTTATTCTTCGAATAATGAAGCTTTCACAACTCCTTTGTTTACAAGGATATATATAGGAGGAAGCTATCAACTCAATGATAAGTTCTATGTGGGAGCAAACTGGTATAGTGAATTTGTTCATCGTCATTACCGAGGAGCAGTTACATTATCTGGGAATGTGAAATTGAAGAATTGGTTTACTGCAGGATTGAACTATACATATTATTCAAGAGATTACTTTAATCTGGGGTTAGGTTTTTCTATTAGTGGAGGTCCTGTCCAATTCTATGTGATCTCAGATAATTTACTAGGAATGGTTATTCCTCAGGCGAACAAGAACTGGCATGCTAGATTTGGTATCAATTTCTTGATGGGCTGGAGAGAAAAGGACGAAAAAGCAAGTATGGATTAATTGAACTTGAGGAGTTGAACCAAATCATCCTCGAAGACTACTTCTCCATTTTTGTAAGCTTCTGCATATAGATTCGTTGCGATTGTATCGCTAGGATCAAGAACGAATTTCCCAACGATCAAAAGATAATCCAATTGCATAGATTGATTTTCGCACGTAAAATCTCTTTGTTTGGTGCTTTTGAGACAATCTTCGTAGGAAGAATTATAAATGATCGGGAAGTAATCTTGGCGAGCCGAGGTGTTTTCCAGTACGAGGATCTTTTTATTGGTTGTTCCCATTAGGTTTGAAATGTGATAATCATCCCAGTATAACGAATTAAAAACTGGGTAAACGATCGAGCCATCGTCAATGAATGTAGTTGCTGTTAGTATTGATTTGGCATGCCCATTCAAAAGTCTCCAATGAGGTAAATTGGAGTTTATTTGAAAGATAAGCATTGACAGTCCGAGTACAGCCGGAAATAACTGAATAAATTGTTTCTCAAACTGAATCCTGGTTGCTCCGATGATCACAAATATCCAGAAGATATATTCGATTCTTACCGAAAAAACAGACGCAAATCCAGCTGAATCAGGAAGGATAAAGTAAAGGATTAACGTTAGTCCAGTTGCAATACCCAAAGAATACATCTTTTTTGACTTTTGCAGAATTGAATAAATAAATAGCATTAAGGCAATTCCAAGATAAATGAGTTTAATCCAATTGATCCAAACGATATCCTCGGCTGTTTCGTTCTTGATGGAGATTGAAAATCCGGAAGTAATTCGCGCAATCAATTCATTAAATTCAAGATACTCATAAGAAGTATTTTTTCCACTCATGAATAGAAAAGTCAGAATGATACCAGGAGAAGAATACGCCAAAAGTTTGAGGGGATGTTTTAAATAGATTTTACTCCATTTTTGAGCTTTCCAGCTTACAATCAGATCTGCTGTGAAATAGAGGCCAACAAAGAAAAATGGAACGATATGCGAGATATATACAACTAGTAGGAGCAATCCAATCAAAAAATAGTGTCTGGATTTCCACTGTATTTCTTGAAATCGATCAAAAAAACCGATTGTTAACATACTTAAGGATGTAGCAAAAATAAAATTGTAGAATCCACTGAAAAATAAATAGGAATACACAAAAGGCAATATAAGGAAAGGCAATTTTCTCCATTTGTCTTTAGAACTATTGCTCCAGAAATAGGAACTAAACAGTAAGAGAATAATGTGCAATAAATGAAATGTCTTCAAGGCAACGGCTCCACCAAATATTGATTGCAATCCGCCTAGAACAAACACGGTGAAATAGTTCGGAGTGAATCGATGATTGATCTGAAAATAGGAACTATAAAAATCATCACCCCCAAGTACTTTGTAAAATGTTCCGGACGTATAGAGGTGATTTGGACCATCCAATGTGATGAGGTAATCCATACTAAAGATGGGTATGCAAACGATAATTCCACAAAGAAGGAAAAGGACAAGAACAATTTTTGACCAGGTACTATTTTCAATTGTACTAATAGTCATTGTAGGTATTCCAGAGTGATGTTCTTATTCCCAGTTGCAAGAGATGATTGGAATGTGTGTGGCCGTTGTATCGATCAGTTCTGAAAGTGTATTCGGCAAATCCTCTAAAATTGATCTTTGGAATGATATTATAGGAGACAGATAGTTGATTCCACCAGACAAAATGAGCTTCTCCCTGACCAATATAGTGACCGTAATCATCCTCTCGGTTAACATAGGACTCAAAAATGTCACCACCATAATTAATGGAGCCAGTATTTTCACCTCGATCTTGATATTGAGTTTGTAATCTAAAATACCATCTTTCTCTTTGGTATTGAATAATTTGAGTGATCTCGTAAAAGTTTGCGCCCAATGGGTGTGCTAGGGATTGTCCAAGATGTCCATAATTAAGAACAGAATACTTGTGTGCAAAAGTGAATGGCCTTGCAAAGTTGTATTCCAATTGATACCCGAGACCTTTTATTCCAGCTATGTCAAATGTTTTAAATCCAAATTGTACGCCAAATTTGTTGGCCCACCATCCATTATTTTCTCGATAAGCACTAAGTAGAAATTCATCGAGAACTAATTGAGAGTAAAATGTGTACTTCTCTAACGCAGTATATCTCAAGGATCCTCCGAAAAGGACATTATCATTAGACCCAATTGAATACTCGACAGGTCGATAAAATACAATTGGGTTTAGGTAATTGACATCAAAGTTTCGATTGCCTATGGTGTCTTTATGAGCGAAAACTACAGTTTCGTAAATGGTAAAGTTCAAATTCTTAATAATATTCCAGCTTAATTGATGACTGGTGACAAATTTTCTCTGGAAACCATTAAAGTTATTATCCACATGCATCGCGTATAGATTAGTGTACCTAACATTCCAAAATGTACTCAAAATCCGTAGAAAAGGATAGGGAGAGGCATTGTCCGATAGCATAAAGGAACGGTATCCATCTCCCCAGAAGTGTTTGCCATTTCCTATGGTGAAGTCGAAGTATTCGCTTGGAGAATAATTCAGATAAAATTCGTAATGATGCACGTGATCAATTCCTTGATTGATCCCCATTCCATTTACCGATTCACGCATAAATACACTGGAGTCTTGAAATGGATAGCGGGGTTGCTGACCGAAGCGATAGAATCCTGATAAACCTAGTTTATTTCCACTAATCGACATGTATAGGCCCCCGGCATATTGGTATCTGAGGTTTTTCCCATTTTGGTAAATACCAGAGCCATCAATTAGTGGAGATAAACTGATTTTACTGTCACATGGAGGAGAGTCTACTTTTGCAGAAGTAACGCAGTATCTTTTTGGTAACAGACTATCCCGTACGAAAGAACTTATGTCTTTTCTCAAATAGGGTTTTACTCCGCTATGAAAGTTCCCTTGATGTTTTTCGTATAGCTTGTATTCAAATGGATATGCATACTCATTATTTAAGGGTATGACATCATTTTGGGCCCATCCGGATATTCCAAGGATAAATATTATATATAATAGAGCTTTACGCACTTTTTGGTTTAATGATGAACGGAATAGTAGCCAAGAATCCTGCGACAACTAATGTTAATATAAATTGAATAGTCGGATCTACTTCGATGTAAACTTGAATAGCCACGGCACATACAATTACAATAATGTTATAGAGATATAGCCATAGAACTGTCTGACGATGATTCAATCCTAGGGCGATGAATCTATGATGAATATGGTTTTTGTCAGCAGTGAAAGGAGAAACACCTTTGAAAGCTCTGATAGTAAAAACACGTAAGGTGTCTATCAATGGATATACTAATATGGCCATGACTAAAACAGGTGCATTTGGATTAAACCACTCCGACATTTGCGGTGTTGGAAGATCAATGGCATTAATGGCCAAAACACTAATTATTGCACCAATGGTAAGAGAGCCAGAATCACCCATGAATATTCTGGCCGGAGAGAAGTTAAACACAAGAAATCCTAAAAGTGCTCCACTTAATACAAATCCAAGTAGTGCCAAAGGAACATTTCCGTTGATAAGGAACAAGGTTCCAAAACTACTGGCAATGATGAATCCGATTCCTCCCGCTAGACCATCCAATCCATCTATAAGATTAATAGCATTCACAATAACGATGTAAACAAATAGCGACAGTAAATAACTTTGCCAAACTTCCATTTCTTGAGTCGAGCCGAATAGACCATGCATTGAAGTTATTCTAATGTCAGCTAAAACTACAAGAATGAATCCAACGATCATATGTGCGATCAGTTTCTTCATGGGAGCTGTCCCAATAATGTCATCTTTTACACCAACAAAAAAGAGTAGAATCAATACAGCTATCAGGTGTTTGAAATTGGTAAGCATGTGCGGTAAGTGATCATATTCTTCCGGAAACCACAATGCGTATGAGAAAACGATAGCACCAAATATTACAATTCCTCCGATTGTCGGAATACTTCTGCTATGTAGCTTCCTCTCTTCAGATGGTTCGTCAACAAGATGCTTTAGTTTTGCTACTTTGATTAGTGATGGAATGGACATCAATACCACGAAGAACGAAGTAAGAAATCCTAATATGATAATGGTTAATCCTGGTGTCATAATTAGAGGTCTAAGTAATAGTTATTCAAATAACATCGAATACCCATCTGAAAAAAGAAGTCTTTTTGATTTGCGTTTGAGTTATCTAGATTGTTCAAAATCCGTTGGGTTACCTGACCAAATACTTGTAGTCTGGTTTTTATATTGAAGGAGTACCCCCCTTCTATGGTCCAATAGTATGTATTTACATTTTGATAAGTAGTCTGCGAGATCAAAGTATGATCTGAAGCTATGAGTATGTTCTCCCCAAATTGACGAAGATCACCTCTTACTCTATTGGCGTATATAAAATGAAAATCAGTAAACCATCGGTTCCATTCAAAATGATACAGGAATAGCAATTCCTTGAATGAAGCACCCAAAGGATGGGCTAATTCTTGGTTCATATGGGTGTAATTCTGAAGAATATTAATCGTGGTCGTACTATACATGTAAGAGGGGACTGTATTAAACTCAAGTTGGACCCAATTCCTTTTTAGATTAAACAATTCAAACCATTTGGTTCCTAATTGAAAACCAATTTTATTAATATTATCCATAGCTAACTGCCCGTAAAACTGAAAATCTCTAAAAGAATAGGAGGCACTTAAACCTATAAGAGAATTATTTTTGTTCTGGAGGCCTTCAACGGCTGTGTTAATTCCAATTATTGGGTTGTAAAAGGTTGGGCTTGGTTTCTCTATGCCGCTTGAGTCTGAGTAAACATTGTAGATAGTTGCCTCAAAAAGTCCTAATTCAAGGTGGGAATTTGGTTTAAAAGATAAGTAATGGAAATTTCCATTTTTTCTTTTGAAAAGCGCTTCGGTTGATACAGTTGTCAAGGATCTGGTTAATGATTGCATCCACGCATAGGTGGAAGAATAAAACCACTTTTGATTTTTTGATCTGAAGTTTGCTGTCAAAAGAGGGTAATTACTAGCATTGTCGGATAAAAGTAAGCTTCGGTAGCCATGACCAATAAATAATTTATCATGTCCAAATTTTATATTGATTTGGTCGTTGATTTTGTAGCTGACACTTCCCATAGAATAACCAGCATCATAACCGATCTCTTTAAACGATTTGTGCCTACCAATGCCACTTACAACATGTCTGGCGTCCATAATACTGTCTAGAAAGTCGGCAAAGAAAAATTGATTTTCATAAAATCTAGTTTCAAAAGAAACGTTTTTACCAATATTTGCGACTATTCGGAATCCTCTAGAATTACCGCTGACCTTTCCATCTACTTCAGAGAAATCGTAGCCTCCTTTTCTTCCTAGATAGAAATCCAGTAGCAAGTCCATACCGATATGAATATCTTTCTTGTGGATCTCCAATAAGTGCTTTTGATAAAGCAAAACTGTTGCATCGTAATAATAATCCGAAGTGTCTTTAAAAGTGTTGTCAAAAGTCTTCTTGGATAGAAACCACTGATTATAGGGTCTTTGTCCAGTATGGAAAAGGGAGTCCGAATTGGATTTAACCACTAAAACTTCTTGAGAGAGGTTGTAATTTAGGGGAATGTCATATTGCTGTGCCTGTGAAAAGAGCACACAACAACACAACGATATTAAACTCAGAATCGACTTCAAATACTTAAAAAATACCTTGCCTTATAACGTCAGCATATACACTGGATATTCCATTGCGTAAACTAATTCGATGTTTCCATCCCAGTCCATGCATCTTAGTCATGTCCAAGAGTTTTCGTGGAGTACCATCTGGTTTATCTGTGTTAAAAGTTAGCTCACCTTCATAACCAACAATTTCTTTGATCAGAAGCGCTAACTCTTTTATTGAGATGTCTTCACCACATCCAATATTTACTAATTCCTTTCCATCGTATGAAGTGAGCAGGAATAAACATGCCTCAGCAAGATCATCCACATGTAAAAATTCTCTCTTTGGTGATCCTGTTCCCCAGATTTCAACTGCAGGAAGATTTTCAATTTTTGCAGTATGAAATTTTCTAATCAAAGCTGGAAGCACATGTGAATTGTTTAGATCATAATTGTCATTTGGACCATATAGGTTAGTTGGCATTGCAGAAATGAAGTTACATCCATGTTGATCCCTGTAGGCCTCACACATTTTTATTCCTGCAATTTTTGCAATGGCATAGGGTTCATTGGTTGGTTCCAACAAACCTGTCAACAGATATTCTTCTTTTAGTGGTTGTGGAGCCATTTTTGGGTAGATACAGGAAGATCCCAAAAATAGGAGTTTCGTAACATTATGCTTATGGGCTGCATTGATGATATTTGCTTCCATGATCAGGTTGTCGTAGATGAAATCTGCCTTGTAAGTGTTATTGGCATGAATACCACCTACTTTGGCAGCAGCTAATACAACATAATTCGGGTTTTCATTATCAAAGAAAGAATCAACGGCATGTTGGTCCCTAAGATCCAATTCACTTGAAGTTCGATAAATTAGATTAGTGTACCCTTCTTTTTCTAGTAATCTCACAATTGCTGACCCAACCATTCCTCGATGTCCAGCAATATATATCTTGTCTGATTTATTCATTATTCGAAATAATTCAATGTTTCATGTCCACCTTCTTTCAAATACTGGTCTTTCTTGAATAATTTCACATCACTTGATACCATGTCATGAACCAAGGCTTTTAGATCATATTCATGCTTCCATCCAAGTTTAGTTTTAGCCTTAGTAGGATCACCGATCAAGAGATCAACTTCTGTTGGTCTGAAATATTTTGGATCTACTTTTACCAATGTTTCACCGGTCTCGGCATTGATCCCGACTTCATCAATTCCTGATCCTTCCCATTTTACGTTGATTCCTACTTCACCGAAAGCAAGATCTACGAAATGTCTTACTGTATAAGTCTCACCAGTTGCAAGTACATAATCTTCGGCTTCATCCTGTTGTAACATCAACCACATTCCTTTAATATAATCCTTTGCATGTCCCCAGTCTCTTTTAGCATCAAGGTTTCCTAGAAATAATGTTTTTTGAAGACCTAACGATATTTTAGCAACGGCTCTTGTGATCTTTCTAGTAACGAACGTTTCCCCTCTGATAGGACTTTCGTGATTAAAAAGAATTCCGTTGCACGCAAACATGCCATAAGCTTCACGGTAGTTCTTTACAATCCAGAATCCATAGATTTTTGCTACGCCATATGGGCTTCTAGGATAAAATTCAGAGTTTTCGTCATAAAGGCCTTTTTCGTTCTTGTTGGATTCTAAACCTCCGTAAAGTTCACTGGTTGAAGCCTGATAGAATTTAGTTTTTTCTGTTAAACCAAGAATTCTGATAGCTTCCAAAATTCTTAATGTGCCCAAAGCATCAGAATTTGCAGTGTATTCAGGAGTTTCAAAAGAGACCATCACGTGCGACTGAGCAGCAAGGTTATATATCTCATCTGGTTGAACTTCTTGAATGATTCTAATCAGGTTAGTGCTGTCAGTTAAGTCTCCGTAGTGAAGGAAAAATCGAACGTCATTTTCATGTTGATCCTGATATAAGTGATCAATTCTGTCAGTGTTAAATAGGGAACTCCTTCTTTTAACACCATGAACGATATATCCTTTGTTTAGTAGGAACTCTGCTAAATAAGCTCCGTCCTGTCCTGTAACTCCTGTTATTAATGCAACTTTCATTAGATCGGGTTTTCAATAAATTGAAAAAAATGTATTTTGGTAAAGTTAATATTCGTGTCAGTTCTGGCAAAGAATATTGTGATGTATAGTTATAATTTTGCGGTTAAATAGTTCTTGTGGCATTCGATGTCAGTAAATTGCGAGAATTATTGTTTTGGAATGTTTATTCGACAATGAACCAATTATTCAGAAGTTCTTTTCGATTGTAAATCATTTCTTTTTTCGTTTGAAAATCAAGAAATTTCTTACCTGCGTATTTAGCAATGGCGTGTCCAGCTGCGGTATCCCACTCCATTGTAGGAGCAAACCTTGGATAAACATCTGCAATTCCTTCTGCAACTAAGCAGATTTTAAGTGAACTTCCCATCGAAACTATTTCGATATCCCCATGTTCGTTTTTCAACTCATTGAAGTAAGCTTCCGTTTCTTCACTCATGTGCGAGCGACTTCCTACAGCCACGAATTGAGAGGATGTTCTTTTTACTGGTAGTTGAATGACCTGACCTCCTGTTTCTTTATAGGATCCAAGATCTTTCATTCCATAATAAAGTACATTCTTTACAGGCACATATATCACGCCCATTACGGGTATTCCGTTTTCTATTAGGGCAATATTCACGGTAAACTCACCATTTCGTTTGATAAATTCTTTGGTTCCATCTAAGGGGTCAACTATCCATAATTTATTCCATGATTCTCGATCTTCGAATGATATTGATTTTCCCTCTTCACTTAGGACTGGGATGTCAGTTTTTTCTAAGTAGTTTACGATAGCGACATGTGCTCTTCTATCTGCTTCTGTTAAAGGAGATTTATCGTCTTTTAAGTCTACTTTGATGTCTCCATTGTATACTTCAAGTATTTCATTCCCTGCTGCAATTGCAGCGTGTTTAGCTATTTCGAGTAGATCTTTCATGGTTTAAAATTTTTCACAAAAGTAGGATTAGAGGTTGAAATAGAAGCTAAAAACAAGAATATTTCACCCCCAAGACTATTTAACTTATATTAGATTGGGTGTCGCAATAAGTTTTTGTAATTTCGCGTCCTATGACCAAAAAGTTTGAGGGATAAATGTGGCAGAGCATAGCAAATGGGATTTTAAGATATAGATTGTTCATATTGATCGGTCTGGGACTCATCACTGTTTTTATGGGTTTTCAGGCCCGGAAAGTTGAGCTTCAATATGAGTTTGGAAAGCTTTTGCCTAACAATGATTCTACTAACCTGGAGTATGTTCATTTTAGAGAAACTTATGGGCAGGATGGTTTAGTCATAGTAGTGGCTGCTGAAATTGACGAATTTTACACTGTAGAAAAATTTGCAAAATGGTATGAGTTCGGAAATTCAATCAAGGATTTTACGATAGAGGATATAAGTAAGAATGATGGATCCCTATTGCATCCGATCGATTCGGTGTTTTCTGAAGCACATCTCTACAATATTGTGAAGAACAAGGAGGCTAAGAAATTTGAACTTTCTCCAATTCTTCATGGTGCTCCGAAATCTCAATTAGAATTAGATTCTTTAGAAATTGTCATACATAGTTTGCCTTTTTACAAGAATATGATTTACAAAGATTCCTCGAATATTCACCTGATGATGATCTTTGTGAATGAGGAAATTTTTAATTCAAAGAGTCGAGGAAATCTTGTGACTGAATTACATGAACTTTGTGAGACATATACCTCAGATTTTGGTGCTATGCGTTACAGCGGCTTGCCGTTTGTTCGTTCAGTAACTATGAGTAAGGTGAAGTCAGAACTAGGTCTTTTTGTTGGTCTGGCAGTTTTAGTAACAGCATTGATTCTTTTCTTCTTTTACCGTTCATTCAAGGTCGTCTTTACTTCTCTGTTGGTCGTGATAATTGGAGTTGTTTGGAGTTTGGGAACCATTGCATTGTTTGGATATAAAATTAGTATTTTGATGGGGTTGATGCCTCCACTTATGATTGTGATTGGAATACCAAATTGTGTTTATCTGATTACTAAATATCAGCAAGAGATTATAGGTCATGGAAATAAGGCAAAGGCATTACTCAGAGTAATCCGAAAAGTTGGGAATGCGACTTTTTTGACCAATGCTACTACGGCTATGGGGTTTGCTACTTTTTTACTAACCAAAAGTGATATGATGAGGCAATTTGGCGCAGTGGCCTCGATTAATATTATTGCTTTATTCTTTATCTCTATTTTAGTTGTTCCGATTGTGTATAGCTATTTGAAAGCTCCAAAGGAAAAACACACAAAGCATCTGGAGAAAAGATGGTTAGATAAGGTCATCGAAGCACTTTTGAATATTTCTCAATTTCATAGACCAGCTGTTTACCTTGCTAGTGTTACTGTAATTGCCTTAGGTGTTTTTGGAATGACTCTCATGAAGACTTCCGGTAATATTGTTGATGATTTACCCAAGGGAGATGCGGTCGTTCAGGATCTAAAATATTTTGAAGAGAACTTCAAAGGGGTAATGCCTTTTGAAGTACTTGTCCGAAGTCAGGATACACTTTATAAGAATGGTAATCTCCCAAATTGTAAGAATTTGGAGAAGATTGACAGTATTCAGTCACTTTTATTGATGGAAGATAAATTGTCTAAGTCTATTTCTCTGGTAGATGCGATAAAATATATTTCTCAATCTTATAGTGGAGGTGATGAGAGTGATTACAAACTGAAATCGTGTGACGGATTGGTGAATATGATGAGTTCGACCTATTTTAAAAATACTTTTGATCTCGAAGACAAAGGAAAGTCATCTGAGTTTTTGTCAGGGTTTATGGATAGTACTCACAAAGAGACAAGGATAACGGTACAAGTGAAGGATATAGGTATTGACTCGATGGATGCATTAGTTAATAGAGTGAAAATGAAAATCGAATCAGTTCTTCAGGCGGAGTCTATGGAACTTAAGCTAGCACTTGAAGGGAATGACTTGGAAGTAGGTTTGGACCAGTTCTTTGGCAATCACCCATGGGCTTTATCAGCAATAGAGGATACGCTGATAGCCAGGGGGGAAGTAGATGAGTTTGATTTTTTGATGGACGAGGAGTTGATTAGAACATTTTACAGTAATCCTAATTTTCAGAAAACACTTTCAGAGATTGTCCAACACGAGCAACTAGATTATACGGTAACTGGTTCAGGAGTGATTTATACGAAAGGAACAACTTATCTGGTTGGTAATTTATTCACTAGTTTGTTTGCCGCAGTAATTGTAATTGGAATATTAATGTCATTATTGTTCAGATCCTGGCGAATGGTGTTGATCTCCTTGATTCCGAACATTCTTCCACTAGTTTTTACAAGTGGTTTAATGGGGTATTTAGGGGTTCCGATCAAACCTTCTACCATTTTGGTTTTTAGTATTGCATTTGGAATCTCTGTTGACGATACGATACATTTTCTGGCCAAGTATAGACAGGAATTAAAACTTCAAAGCTGGAATATCAAGGGATCGGTATTAAACGCAATAAAAGAAACGGGAGTTAGTATGGTGTATACCTCCATTATTTTATTCTTTGGATTCTCCATATTTATTGCATCTAATTTTGGGGGAACTCAGGCTTTAGGAATATTAGTTTCAGTTACTTTATTTGTTGCGATGTTGTCGAATTTGATCCTATTACCAACATTGCTACTAACGTTGGAAAAATGGGCTACAACAAAAGCATTTAGAGATCCGTTATTAGCTGTAGTGGATGAAGAAGAAGATATCGAATTAGAGAAATTGGAAATTGTAGAAGAGTAATTGGAAGAAATTCCACTAATTTTGTCTGAAGACAACGAAATATGAAGGGAATAATTTTAGCAGGCGGTTCAGGAACGAGATTACATCCACTTACGTTGGCTGTGAGTAAACAACTGATGCCTGTTTATAATAAACCGATGATCTACTATCCTCTGTCTACACTTATGATTGCAGGAATTAGAGAGATATTGATCATAACTACTCCGCATGATCAGGAGGCTTTTATGAAATTGTTGGGTGATGGATCTCAATGGGGAGTGAGTTTTGAATATTGTGTTCAACACGAACCCAATGGTCTTGCTCAGGCATTTGTTTTAGGTGCTGATTTTATTGGGAAAGAGAAGGTAGCCTTGGTTTTAGGAGATAATATTTTCTTTGGTACAGGAATGGGGAAGATGTTAAGAGAGAGTCTCGATCCTGAAGGGGGGTTGGTATTTGCTTATCATGTTTCTGATCCGGAAAGATATGGAGTAGTTGATTTTGACAAGGAAATGAATGTGTTAAGTATTGAAGAAAAACCTCTTGAGCCAAAATCTAACTATGCTGTTCCTGGTTTATATTTCTACGATAATGATGTAGTAGAAATAGTAAAGAATTTAAAGCCTAGTGCTCGTGGAGAATACGAGATCACAGATGTAAACAAAACCTATTTGGAAAGGGGGAAATTGAAGGTGCAGATTCTTGAGAGGGGTACCGCGTGGCTAGACACGGGTACATTTCAAAGCCTGATGCAAGCGGGTAGCTATGTAGAAACGATAGAACAGCGTCAAGGTATGGGAGTCGGTTGTGTGGAGGCTGTGGCTTATGCTAGGGGATTTATTGATGCCAAGCAACTTGAAGAGTTGGCCCAACCCTTATTAAAAAGTGGATACGGAAATTATCTAATGAGTATACTAAAAGGAAGAAGTAAGTAAACCTATGCGTTCTATACAGGAATATCAAGAAATAATAGTCAGTGAATTGGAAAAATTCACTGACAGTATTAAGCAGACCGAACTATATGCTCCGGTAAAATATGTGCTTGGATTAGGAGGTAAAAGAATGCGTCCAGTTCTCACTTTGATGGGAACTGATATGTTTGGAGGAGATCTAAAACATAGTTATAGTTCCGCACTAGGGATAGAGGTATTTCATAATTTCACGTTACTTCATGATGATATTATGGACGATGCCCCACTTCGTAGAGGACAAAAAACAGTCCACGAGAAATGGAACATTAATTCTGCAATATTATCCGGTGATGTAATGTTTGTACAGGCGTTTACACTTGTTACTTCATGTAGAACAGAGTATTTACGGTCTGTAATAGATATTTTCAATGTTACTGCAATTGAAGTTTGTGAGGGGCAGCAACTCGATATGGAATTCGAAACAAGAGATGATGTAACACTTGCTGAATATTTGGAGATGATAAAACTCAAGACCAGTGTTTTAGTAGGATGTGCTCTAGAGTTAGGCGCTGTATTGGCAGATGCTCCTAAAGAAGATGCTCGAAATTTATATGATTTTGGATTGAATTTGGGAATGGCATTTCAGATCATGGATGATCTATTAGATGTCTTCGGTGATGCGAATTTATTTGGTAAACAAGTAGGAGGTGATATTATTACGAATAAGAAGACTTATTTGTTATTGAAAGCTCTTGAAGATGCTAATGAATCTCAGCAATTAGAGTTAAAAAGGTGGATGAGTAACAATTCTCATAATTCAGCAGAAAAGGTACAAGCTGTAACAGCAATCTTTGAAGATCTTCATGTGAAGGAGGCAGCAAGCCAATTAATGGATCAGTATTACGATAAAGCAATTAATGCATTGAATCGAATCAATGTGCCTGTAGAGAAGAAGGAGTACTTTAAAGGATTTGCAGATCAACTAATGCAAAGAACTTATTGATAAAGCTCTTTTAGAGTTGTTTCCAAGTAATTATACTTGAATTGGTATCCTGAATCAATTAATTTTTTGTTGTCAATTCGAGAACCTTCCAATAGGATTTCAGACATTTCTCCAAATATGAATTTCATCATAAAAGCAGGGATCTTGGGGAGTATAATTTTCTTATTCAACGCAGTTGCCAGACTCACCATGAAATCTTTATTCTGAACATGTTGTGAAGCGACAGCATTAAAGATTCCTTTGAATGGTGATTCGATCAGAGCTTTTTCATAAATCCCTGTTAGATCATCAATGTGTATCCAAGGCATATATTGATTTCCAGATCCAATAGGAGATCCTAATCCTCTTTTTACAGAACTCTCCAACTTTCCTAGTGCACCTTCATTTTTAGCCAGTACTAAACCAGTTCTAATGATTGCTACATCACAAATATCCTCAAACTTCTTAGCTTGATTCTCCCATTGAACACAGCACTCCGCAACGAAATCACTCCCTCTTTGATCACTTTCGTTAAATACCTTTTCACTTGTAATGGCTCCATAAAATCCTATCCCAGAAGCACTGATGAATTTTTGAAGAAGAATATTTTGTTCTGAAGCTTTTTCTAAGAGAAGTCTTGCAGTTTGGACACGACTTTTTACGATTTCTCTTTTTCGTTTCATTGTCCATGGCTTATCTGCAATGCCTGCTCCTGCCAGATGAACAATGTGGGTGATCCCATTTAAAGCTCCTTGCTCAAGATATTTACGTTTATAATCCCACTCAAATGTCTTAACACCTGCTTTAGAATTTTTGTGACGAGTTAAATGCACCACTTCTATATCCTTAGATAATAGTGATCTGGTAAGAGACATACCAACGAGTCCCGAGCCGCCTGTTATTAGAACTTTCATGAATACTTGCTTGCAATAGTAACAAATTAAATGTAGGATTTGTTTACATTTGAGCTATAACTTTAACATTTCTACAACAAGATGATTACAAGGTTGGTGAAGTTGACGATCTCAGAGGATAAAATTCAGGAATTCGAAAGGATTTTTGTTTCAAATCAAGACAAGATTTCCAAATTTCCCGGATGTGTAAGTGTAAAGGTACTTCGTGATATAAACCAACCTAATGTTTATTTTACATATAGTATCTGGAAGTCTGAGGAAGCGATCAATAACTATCGTAAAAGTGAACTTTTTGGTTCGATTTGGCCGAACGCCAAGAAAACATTTTGTGAAAAACCGGAAGCTTGGAGTTTGGTTTAGTGTTGTTTTGAAAATTACTTGATTATGAGTATGATAGACTATTTTAAATTCGTTGTTTTTGAGAATTATGCAAACTTTAATGGGAGAGCCAGACGCTCAGAATTTTGGTATTTTGTTTTAGCTAGTTTTCTCCTTAGCATTGTCATTTCAATAATTGAAGGAGCGTTGGGTATGGGTAACTATTATGCGACCTCAAATTCCTTTTATTTTAGTGGTGGAATTTTATCTAATTTGTTGAATTTGGCCTTAATGATTCCTAGTCTGGCAGTTGGCGCAAGAAGACTGCATGATACAAATAAATCTGGTTGGCTTCAATTGTTGTGGATCATTCCAATAATTGGCTGGATTGTACTTCTAGTTTTCTTTGTTCAAGAAGGGGATGAAGGTACTAATCAATATGGTCAGGACCCTAAAAACCTTGGGTATTCAACAGAAGATCATTTACTTGATTAGTCAGTAAGTTATTTTTATTCAGTTAGTTAGTTTTTTTTGTTAAATTAGTCAAACTAAACAACTAACTATGAATTTTAAAATTTCTTATCAGGAAAGTTACTCTCGAGGAGAGCTGCTTTTGCGAACTATGTTCGGATGTTTTATATCATGATTCCTCATGGTATTTTGCTTATGTTTTTGGCTATTGGACTTATGTTCGTTCGGATGGTTACTTTTTGGGCTATTTTGATTACAGGTAAATGGCCAAAAGGTTTATTTGATTATCAAGTGAAATTTCAGCGTTATGGGTTGCGATTGAATGCTCGATTGATGAACCTTGCGGATGGCTATCCTGCTTTCGGACTGAGCGGAACTGATCAGAATACCAATTTCGACATCAAATATCCAGAAGAAGTGAGCAGAGGTACATTGTTAGTTAGAGCGTTATTCGGACCGTTACTTACGTTTCCTCATCAATTTGTGTTGATGTTCAGAATGATAGGTGTGATGTTTATTAATGCTATAGCTTTTTGGGCGATTCTTATAACAGGAAAATATCCAAAAGGTATGTTTGATTTTGTTGTGGGTACGCTGAGATGGCAAACCAGAGTTGGAAATTATTTGAGTTATTACACAGATGGATATCCTCCTTTTACCTCAGAAGAGTTACCAGGAGAGTCTGGAGATGATGGATCAATGAAACAATCAAATCCTGACTTGTTAGATGATGAATTATAGATATTAAAATCAATAAAAAAGGCTTCTAATTTGGAAGCCTTTTTTTTTATTTAAAGTTGATGTTTTTAATCGTTTTACTCATAGGGACATCTTTGTGGGTTTTATAGGTTCCTAGAATTTTATCACCTAGATTATTGGTGATTCCCCACCAATAATTTTCGTTTCTGTAATGGTGAAGTTGATGCGCTGTTTTGAGTCGATTGCTCCAGGGAAATATGTGCTTGTAACCTGGTACATGATGCGCAAGATGCATCCACTCGTAATGAAGATAGTAGATGATCACACTGAATAGAAAGACTGTTGCAATACTCAAATTGAAAGTAAGTAAAAGGGCAAGACCAAACATACTTGCGAATAAAATAATCACAGAAAGTATTGGGGCAAATACTAATGGAATATAGTTCGGGTCCTCATGATGTCCATAATGAAGTTTATGCATGAACTTTCTGAATGGTTTTAATCTTTTGGCCCAACCATAGCCGACTTCCATTTTATCTCCTTTGATTGATAGAACTTCCATTTCTCGTTCTTCGCCAAAAAGTTCAGTTTTGATATGATCTCCCACTTTAGTATTATCCATCCTATCTATCTCGATAACGTTTCCAATTTGCGCATGTAAAATATATTTATGAGCAAACCATTCAAAAAATGGAGCAATGATTACAGGGGCAAAGATTACGTACCAGTGTTTTTCAAAAAATCCTTGAGAAATGGCAAAATAGCCGACAATGGCACCAATACCAATATAGGTCCATACAGATGGGTGTGAAAAATAAAGGGATGCTACTTTTTTCATAAAAATTTCAATTTAGTTAATGAACGGTGTAGCTAAAATTATGTCGAGAACAATAAAGCGTGTGTAGTATGCTTGTTTCAAATATACAAAAAAAATGGACTATTTGAGATTGAAATGAATAAAGCCACAAATTATTCCAACCGATATGGCGAGGTTAAGTGATTCAGCATTAGAATTAATAGAAGGTATTCGAATACTTTTTTCGCAAAGACTCTCTAACTCTTCAGAAATCCCATGACTTTCAGAACCAAAAACGATGTGTTTGTTCATTAAAGATTCTGACGCTGTTAAGTCTGACCCTTTTAGCGATGTCGCGATACAAGGTAATACCGATTCTTTTACAAATTCCTTCAGATCGACATATACAACGTTAATCCTAAATAAAGAACCTTTGGTAGCCGAAACAACTTTAGGATTAAAACAATCTACCGAATGAGTAGAACAAACAATTTGCTTAATTCCAAACCAGTCAGCGGTACGAATGATTGTGCCCAGATTACCTGGATCATTAATGTCCTCTAATAAGATGGATGGCTCAGAAAGATTTGCAGCAATATCCTCTGGTAATCTAACTAGAGCAAGTGCTTCTGAAGACGATTTGAATTGGGATATGCGATCCAATTGTTGTCTTGTAATCTTTTCGAACTGATCACATTGAATGAATTGATCATCGATACCAAATATTTTTTCTACAGAAAAATCAGATTTTAAGAGCTCTTCAATATTTTTATCTCCCTCTACAATGAACAAACCATGCTCTTTACGTTCCTTTTTGCGTGACAAGGAATTAATCAGTTTTATTTCATTGTTCGTAAGCATCGCTTCGTAAATCTTCATTAGATTTGCTCAAAATTAAGTATTCCGAACGATTTACTTGAGGTTATTTAGAAAATATAGTCCCCTTCACTTTTTTCACATATTCGCTTTATCTGGACTGTTGTTGTCGTGTTCACAGACTAAGTATGTCCCAGAAGGTAGCTATCTGCTTTCAGAAAATGAGATTATAATTAAGAATGATAGTACAGTGTCCTTTTCCTTACTGAACAAAACAGGAGTTACTGTTGATGAATTAGATGCTGTGGTGAAGCAGCAGCCTAATAGAAAGATCATTATCGGGAAATTTCACCTTTGGCTTTATAACCGATCTAATCAGGAGAAAATCGACAAGAAAATTGTTAAAAAACAGGCAAAGGCGGATAGAAAAAATGAAAAGATCAAAAGGAAGAATGAGAAGAAACAAGAGAAGGATCCCGATTATGTTCCTAAGTCATTTGTAGAAAGGAAACTGGCTTTTGGTGAAAATCTCAGAAACGCTGGTGAAGCCCCGGTTATTCTTGATTCAATGAAGATTAACAAGACAGCTAAACAGATGAATCTCTACCTGGTAAAGAAAGGGTATTTCGATGCCGTAGTTAAAGATTCTGTTGTGCTGATGGATCAGCTTCTGGATAAAAATGGAGATCAGATCAAGGTGTCTAAAAAGAATAGACAAAAGGCTAAAGTGGTTTATACTGTGATACCGAATGAACCATATACGATCAAGAGCTACAAAAGAGTAATAGCGGATGAAAAAATTGTAGAAGTTCTTAAGCCTTTGAAAGTAGACAGTGTTATCACCGCAGGTCAAAATTTTAACACGGATCGCTTGGAAAAGGAGCGAACCAGAATTACAAAGTATTTACTTGAAAATGGGTTCTACTTTTTTAATAAGGAATTTATTTTTTTCAAGGTAGACACAACCCTGGGTGATCGAAAGGTGGATGTTAAAATGGGGATCCAGAATTTCAAGTATAAGGATATGGTGAATGATACGATGAAGGATAAGCCTCATCAGAAATTTATCATCAAGGAAATTCGGATTTATCCAGATTTTCATCCAAAGGATGATGAGAGTACAAATTACGCAACATTGACGGTTAACGATATTGACTTTTATCACAAATACAAAATGAAGATCCGTCCTCAGTTATTGGCAAGTACTGTCCTTTTCAAAGAGGGTGAATTATATAAAAAATCATTGGTTGATGCGACTTATAAGAAGTTCATGGCACTAGGCAATTACCGAGCAGTAAACATCAAGTTTATAGAGAATGAAGAGGAAGGTACCCTTATTGCACTGATCAGATTGGAACCAAGCAAAGCACAGACATTTACAGCAGCAACGGATGGCACCCATACCAATGGATTGTTCGGAGTAGAAGGAAGTATGACCTATACACATAGTAATGTTTTTGGAGGAGCCGAAAAACTGCAGATATCTTTAGCTGGAGGGATTGAGATGCAGCGGTTGTTAACAGGTGAAGACACAACAAGTACCACTTCTGAAGTGTCTGGGGTAGAAGAGATCGCAAATACTTTTAATACATTGGAGTTTGGGCCTAAGGTTTCGCTGCAGATCCATAGATTACTTTTTGTTCAAAATCCATTGGAGAAAATCTTACGTAAGAAGTTATCAAATCCAAATACTGAGTTTTCTGCTTCGCTTAATTATCAACGTAGACCCGATTTTAAAAGAAGTATTGAGGAATTTAGTTTTGGTTGGGTTTATCACGAGTCAGCTCCTTTTACTTGGCGGGTAAGTCCATTGATTATTTCAGCTGTAGCTATTGATAAGTCTACTGCTTTTCAAAATATTATAGATGAGTTAAATGACAGATTTCTTGCTGCCAGTTATCAAGATCACATTATTGCCGGTGGAAAAATTTCATTCGTATACAATGGTCAGACTGATAAAAAAGTTAAGAATACTTTCTATATTCAGTCCACGTTCGAGTCAGCAGGTAATTTACTTAGGGCAAGTTATGATTTGGCAGGGATTCCGTATGCAAATGATAGTTTACAGAGTTATAATCTATTGAATATTCGATTTGCGCAGTTTGTAAAGTTATCCTTGGATCTAAGGTATTATTTCCCGCTATCCAAGAAAAGTAAGATTGTGTATCGCGTTGCAGGTGGAATAGGTAAACCTTTGAGTAACTTAAAAGAGGCATTGCCTTTTGAAAAGAGTTTTTTTGCCGGAGGTTCAAACGGAATACGAGCATGGAAAGCGAGAACGCTTGGGCCAGGTAGTTATTCAGATAGTGAGTTGAGATATGATAAAATCGGGGATATTCATATGGAGGGAAATGTGGAGGCTAGATTTCCTTTAATGAGTTGGATCGAAGGTGCGTTATTCGTTGATGCTGGCAACATATGGTTGTTGAACGAAGATTCCTTAAGAACTGGTGGACTGTTCGATAAAAAGGAATTTTTATCTGAGATAGCATTTGGAGGTGGTTTTGGATTGCGCTTTGATCTTGATTTCTTCGTAATCCGTTTGGATGTAGCTGCTCCAATTAAGAATCCAGGTTTACCAACAGGCAAAAGATGGATCTGGGAGGCGGGCTGGTCTGATGAGAGAAAGCCATACTATCGTCCTCAATTTAATTTGGGAATAGGATATCCATTCTGATTTTATGGAATATTAATCGGTAATGAACCTATCTTCAAAATGATTACTATGAAGATAGAATTTCCATGTCCGGTTGCTTTGGATGAAATGAGTCCCATTGAAAATGGTAGTTTCTGCACACATTGTTCGAGAGAAGTAATTAATACTGATGGAATGAGTACAGAAGAGGTAAAAAAGCTCGCAAGAAACAATTCTGGACTTTGTGTTTCATCATCATCTAGTCAAGTATTAGATCTTAGCTACTCAATCAGGAAATTTGCACTGAGTGTGTTGATCATTTTTGGAAGTTCTCTTTTCAAGTTCGCAGATGCTCAGCTCAAAAAAGAAATTGATTCTGTTCAAAATGAATTAACTCAAGAAGTAAGCATTGGAAGAATTCAAGTTATTTTGGTTGATCAGCATGGAGATGTTATTGAAACACGAGGCGAGGTGCAAATAGAATTGCCCAATGGGAAATTATTAAATCCAGAAAGAACAGAAGATCATACCTTTTGGGTAGAGATGCCTGCATATGTTAAGAATAAAACGATTGTCATTACAGCAGAGTATATGGGTAGAAGAAAAACAAGAACACTTGTTGTTTCTGGTCTTGGTGAAGCAATTGCAGAGGAGATTTCTTTCAAAGTAAAAAAAAGTGAAATTTACTTTAGGACTTGGGGTTGTCCGTCCTTTTAAATAGAATGTTATGATCAATTTTCCGTGTCCAAAGTCCTTATTGTCAATGAAGCCAATTAATGGAGGTTATTATTGTGATTTTTGTAAAAAAGAAGTGTTGGACCTTACTCATTTGACAGAAAATGATCTACTTAGATGGAGATCTGAAAATTCTAAGAGTTGTGTGGTGATAAATGAATCAAAATCTTCTCCTAACAAATTTCCGTTATCTCATTTTGTGCTAGCGTTACTTTTGGTAGGCGGAAGTGCCATGTTTAAATTTGCAAATGCACAGTTGAAAGATAGTATTGAGAATGTGAAGGTGGAAATTTCAGCACCAATTGAGCCATCTTTAGGAATTTTAACTGTACATTTAAAGAACCAAGTAGATAAGCCTACCTGGGGAAATGTTTGGGTGCAATTACCTAATGGAAAGGAATTGGAGCTTTATGAGGGTGAGAAAGGAACCTATTTTGTAGAGATACCTGCATATTGTAAGGGAAAAGAATTAGTTGTTTACGCAGAACATTTGAAAAAGAAAAAACATTTGACAACAACCATGTTTCAGCTAAGCGAAGAATTGGAAGTTACCTTTGTTTTTAAGTCAAGTAAGAATTATGTTAGAAGAGTAAGAGGAAGTTTTTAAGATTATGATTCAGTTTCCATGTCCAAAATCGATCACCTCAATGTCCCCTGTCGAAGGAGGTTTTCATTGCAATTATTGTGATAGCAAAGTATATGATCTAAGTCATTTGTCTGAAAGTGAACTTGCCAATTGGAAAACGCTAAATGGAAGTAAATGTATAATTTTAAATGAACCCACTTCAAGTGGGGCAGGTAACCCTCTTTCTGTTTTTGCATTGGCACTTCTAATAGTGGCGGGATCCTCATTTTTTAATTTTGCCGATGCTCAAGTAGAATCGGAACTAAAGAATTTGGATGTTCAAGTAGCTGCTCCTCAGGATTCATCACTTGGGATTTTGCAAGTTCATCTGATTAATCAACATCAGGATTCCATTTGGGGAAAGGTTTGGGTCAAACTGCCTAATGGTAAAGAACTAGAGTTGTATGAAGCTGAACAAGGGAAATATTTTGTTGAAATTCCGGCATACTGCAAGGGGAAAGAAATAGTAGTTTTTGCAGAACACTTAAAAAAGAAAAAGCATACTACGACCGTAATGCATCAGTTAGGAGAGGATTTGGAGGTTACCTTTACATTCAAATCGAAATATAGAAGAAAGGATATGATTGTTGGTTATTTTTAACTATACCAGAGCTGCTGCAATTACATATTTCCAAACATCAATTTTTAAGTCTTCTTTTCGTTCTATCCATTCTATGAATTGGTTTCTGGTTATTTCAAGAACATCTTCTTTACTAAGGAAATAACTTGAAGGTGGTTCAAACCTTCCTTTCAATGGCGTATATGATTTTAATTTTTCTTGAACTTTAGCTATGACTAATCTTTTAGCTTCGTCTGTCAGATGCTCCTGTGAAATATCTCTATTTTGAATTTCAAATTCAGCATATTCTATAAATTTGGGTACATAATTTTCTCTGTTTTCCAAGATCTCAATGAGCTCTAGATCCGACTTTGCTGCTATTTTCTTTTCAAAAGTCATTTCAGTTATTTTTTCCCTCTATTGATTTTATGAACTGTTCTGCATGATATTCTGGCCACATGTCATCTGCTATTTTCCATTTGTTTTCGAACGTTTTTGCAGCTTCTATAACAAAATACCTTTTTTCAGAGCCAGCTAATACTTCAACAAGAATTTCAGTGCTTAAGGTTCCATATATTTCCTTTTGCCTTACATAGCATCTTAAGAAAGTTATTTCATCCCAAGAAGGACTCGGTTTATCCACAAGCTGTCTGAGTCTGTATCTAATTTCTCCAAAATCTTCTATTACATTCACTGCTTGAACCGCACTCTCATTCGGGTGATTATAATTTTCTTTTTCTATGCGTTTCTGGATGCCCATTTCTGATATTCCAAGACTTCTCCAGGCCTCTTCCATATCTTTTTGTGTAATAGCCAAACTAATCACATACTTAATGTCGAGATTCTTTATACCGTTAAATACTTCTTCTCCTAGTTTTTCTGGTGTGGAAAGGAAATTAGTGTCAATTGTTGAATTGCCTGTATCTTTTTGAGAATACGTTGTAAAAGTCAATAATGCAAATAAAATTACTACAGTTACCTTCATAATTAAGATGTTTCTATAAATATACCCAATCCTTAAAATTAATTATCCTATGATTTGCACAATACCCTTTTTGTGGTATTTTTGCGGTCTATTTAGATTTATTTTAAATAAGAATTATGATCAACGTATCGGATAGTGCAAAGAAGAAAGCCATTCAATTGATGGAAGAGGACGGAAAACCTGGTTATTTTATCAGAGTGGGAGTTAAAGGAGGAGGGTGTTCCGGATTGATGTATGATCTTACCTTTGATAATGAGGTCAAAGATGATGACAAAGAATTAGAAAGCAATGGGATCAAAGTAGTAGTGGACAAAAAAAGCTATCTATATCTCGTTGGAACAACGCTAGACTACTCCGGAGGATTAAATGGTAAAGGATTCATTTTTGTGAACCCTAACGCAAACAGAACATGTGGTTGTGGTGAAAGTTTCTCACTATGACGCAGAAAAAAGAGAGTATGAAATATACTGAGGAGCATTTAAAAGAGGAGCTAAAGGATAAAGAATATGAATTTGGATTTACTACCGAAATTGAGTCTGAGAAGGCTCCTAACGGTATCAATGAAGAGATCATTCGCTTTATTTCTGGTAAAAAGAACGAACCTGAATGGTTGCTTGAATATCGTCTGAATGCTCTTAAAGTTTGGCAGGAGATGGTTGAGCCTGAGTGGGTACATGTGAAGTATCAGAAACCGGACTTTCAGGGTATATCCTATTATGCTGCTCCTAAGAAGAAAAAGGAATTAAAGAGTCTGGATGAGGTAGATCCTGAGATTCGTAAAACGATGGATCGATTAGGTATTTCCCTAGAAGAACAGAAGAAGTTGACTGGAGTAGCAGTTGATTTTGTGATGGATTCAGTTTCTGTTGCTACCTCGTTTAAAGAGAAACTAGGTGAGCTGGGGATAATCTTTATGTCATTTTCCGAAGCTGTTCAAAAGCATCCGGATCTAGTGAAAAAATATTTGGGAACAGTCGTTCCTACCTCGGATAATTTCTATGCGGCTTTGAACTCAGCTGTTTTCTCAGATGGTTCATTCTGCTATATTCCTAAAGGTGTAAGATGTCCGATGGAACTAAGTACTTATTTTAGAATTAATGAATCAGGAACTGGTCAGTTCGAAAGAACTCTGGTAGTTGCAGATGAAGGGAGCTACGTAAGTTACCTGGAAGGATGTACTGCGCCTCAGAGAGATGAGAATCAGTTGCATGCTGCAGTAGTTGAGTTGATCGCATTGGACAATGCGGAGATCAAGTATTCCACTGTGCAAAATTGGTATCCTGGTGATAAGGATGGAAAAGGTGGGGTATTCAACTTTGTTACTAAAAGAGGTCTTTGTGAAACGAATGCAAAAATTTCCTGGACACAGGTTGAGACAGGGTCAGCAGTTACATGGAAATATCCATCTTGTGTACTGAAGGGAGATAATTCAATAGGAGAGTTTTATTCAGTCGCAGTGACAAATAACTATCAGCAAGCAGATACAGGTACAAAGATGATTCACATTGGTAAGAACACCAAGAGTACCGTAATATCTAAAGGAATAAGTGCTGGCTTTAGTCAAAATTCCTATAGAGGTTTAGTGAAGATTGGAAAAGGAGCTACGAATGCTAGAAACTTTTCGCAATGTGATTCTTTGTTGATGACAGATAGATGTGGAGCACATACTTTTCCTTATATCGAATGTGAGAACAGTACTGCACAATTGGAGCATGAAGCTACAACCAGCAAGATTGGTGAAGATCAGATCTTCTATTGTCTACAAAGAGGAATTAGTGAGGAGAAAGCGATCAGCTTGATCGTAAACGGTTATGCAAAGGAAGTATTGAACAAACTACCCATGGAATTTGCTGTAGAGGCACAGAAATTATTAGAAATCAGTTTAGAGAACTCAGTAGGTTAGTGAGTAATTAAAGTTATGGGAGAACAGATTATTAAGATTGAAGGCTTAAAGGCTGAGATTGACGGAAAGGAAATCCTAAAAGGGATTAACTTAACAGTAAACACAGGAGAGATCCACGCAATCATGGGGCCTAATGGTTCTGGAAAGAGTACATTATCATCTGTATTGGCAGGAAGAGAAGAGTATGAGGTAACTGGAGGTTCTGTTGATTATCTAGGGAAGGATTTGCTGGAACTTGATCCAGAAGAAAGATCATGGGAAGGTTTGTTTCTTGCTTTTCAGTATCCCGTGGAGATTCCTGGTGTATCTAATATCAATTTCTTGAAGACTGCATTAGCTGAGAAAGCAAAGTATCAAGGAAGAGAAGCAATGCCAGCAAAGGAATTTCTAGCTTTGGTTAAAGAGAAATCAGCCTTGGTAGAGCTTAGCGATAAATTGAAGAATCGTTCAGTGAATGAAGGTTTCTCGGGAGGAGAGAAGAAAAGAAATGAGATCTTTCAAATGGCGATGCTTGAGCCAAGACTATCAATATTGGATGAAACGGATTCTGGTTTAGATATTGATGCTTTGAGAATTGTGGCAAATGGAGTGAATACGCTTAAAACCGAAAATAATGCTACGATCGTAATTACCCATTACCAAAGGTTGCTGGATTATATTGTTCCTGATTTTGTTCATGTACTCTATGATGGACGGATTATCAGGACAGGGGATAAAAATCTAGCTCTGGAACTTGAGGAAAGAGGATATGATTGGTTAATCAAGGAATTTGCATAAAATGACGTTACTTAAAGAGAAAAATATCGATCTTCCTCAATCCATAATTTCTGCAGAAGCAGTCAAGTTGGCGGTAGATAAGATCGATTCACTTGATTTTCCCACTAGAAGGACGGAGGACTGGCGTTATGCTAAACTTGGCAAAATCTTAAATAAAAAGTTTGATCGGCCTACTTCTAATAGGATTAACGTAAACGAGTTCTTAATAACTGAACTTGATGTATATACCGTTGTTTTTGTCAACGGTGTATTTAATGAAGAAGAGTCATTGCTTCCAGATGAAACTGGAGTTGTCTGCAAGTTGTTGTCGAAAGAAGCAGGTGCAGTAAGTGAGTATGATCGATTAGCTAAAGATAGTAATGAGATATTTTCAGCTATAAATACAGCATATGCCTCAGAAGGAATTTACCTCAGAATAGAGAAGAATTATAAGGTCTCGAAACCAATTTATATTTTGAATGTTTGTACGGGTACGCAATTGATCTCGAATTCAAGATGTTTGATCGTTGCCGAGTCCTCATCAGAAGTAGAAATCGTTCAAGGCTTTTACGCTAAGTCTTCGAAAGAGAATTTCAATAACTCTTTGACTGAAGTGTTTGTTA
Organism: Flavobacteriales bacterium; assembly: GCA_020635565.1. Taxonomy (GTDB): domain Bacteria; phylum Bacteroidota; class Bacteroidia; order Flavobacteriales_D; family Parvicellaceae; genus Parvicella. Next base: position 202,197 of record JACJZN010000008.1, read on the forward strand.
AAGCAAATGCAAACGTGGTTATTCATAAAGTTCAAAATTTGGGATCTGAAGATAGACAAGTTTGTACCGAAGAAGTACATCAGGAAAAAGACTCTACATTTAAGATCAATACCTTTCAATTAGGAGGTGAATTCCTAAGAAATGGATTAAATATTCGTGTAGACGGTACTAACTGCTATACAGAGATGAATGGTTTTTTCAATGGAAAGAATAGTCAGTATCTCGATAATCACACTCGAGTAGATCATTTGAAGAGCAATTGTACATCAAGTGAGTTGTATAAGGGTATTCTAAGGGATTCATCTACCGGTGTATTTAACGGGAAAGTGATCGTTCATCAGGACGCTCAGGTCATTGAAGCATATCAGCAAAACAATAACGTCATTTTGAGTGATAATGCTGTGATGAATACAAAACCAGAACTAGAGATCTATGCGGATGATGTGAAGTGTTCTCATGGTACGACAACTGGACAGTTTGATGAAAAAGCAATTTTCTACCTGCAGGCTAGGGGGGTGAGTAAAGATTCGGCAAAGGAAATGCTCGTAGAAGCATTTGCTGAGGAAGTTTTCGAGAAAGTCGAGAATGAGGATATTGTATCGTTTATAAAATCACTGATCTAGGAGAATTCAATTGTAATGGTGTCGTTTAACTTGATGCCAAATAATCTCGATGCTCCACCTCCAGATCCGTCTACTCCTTTATTGATGGCGATTTCTAGAAAATTGGAACTTCCAAATATTGCTACCTTCTCTCCTTCTGGAACCTCGTTGTATTTTCGGTGGATTTTTGAAATGGTGTAACCTGCACGGGTTAAGTAAATCTTGAATTGTCTTCCAGATCTTACTTCCTCAAAAAGCTTTTTTTCTATATTGGTAATTATATTTCCATAAGTATCAATGTACGTTACGGTTCCTTTAAGTACATCTGCTTCAACGGTTGGTCTGAATAACTGTCTACGTTTAATATGGTCAACTTTTCTTCCGAGAGAGGCAATGGGAGCATTGTTCGCTAATTTCTGCGCAGCTTCTACAAATACAGTTTTTGTTGGGAAAGTATGGCTTTGTTGTAATCCTTCTCCTTTGTCAATTTCATAAATGTGTTCTGGCATTTCATTAAAGATCAATGAAAACATGCCATTATCAGCACCTATAAAAAAATGACCGTCATGTTGGATGATCAAGTGTTTTCCGTCTTCCGTTTCCTCTGGGTTAATTCCAATGATATGTATGGTCCCAACTGGAAATTCTTTGTAACAATTCTTTAATACATATGAACCATGAGCAATATCGAAAGGTTTGATGTCATGGCTAATGTCAATAATGGTAACGTCCTTGATCTTGGAATAGATAGCTCCTTTGATCGAAGCAACATAAAAATCTTTATGCCCCATGTCTGTTATGAGCGTAACTATATGCATCCTTTACCAATTATTCTCCAAAATGAAGGATTATTTCTACATCAAAAAAGAGATTATCATAAATTTGCGAACAACACATATTTAATTACAAAGCATTGCAACAAAAGACGATTGATTTATCAGGGGTGGATATTTTGACCCTTTTTGGTCCCAGAAGTAAATTCTTAAAGATCATACAAGCTCATTTTTCTAAAGTTAAGTTTGTTCATAGAGGAACTACTTTGTCTATAATAGGAGAGGAGAAAGAACTGGATATGGTAGAGTCCAAAATGGGTAGCTTGGTAAAGTATCTGGATAAGTATAATTCACTGACAGAAGGGAATGTGATGAATATTCTGAGTAAAAGTGAGGATGAGATGTTCTTTGATTCTAGTGGGGATGAAGTAATTGTCTACGGAAATAAAGGTCTCCTAGTAAAGGCGCGGACTGTTAATCAGCGAAGAATGGTTGAGAGTATTGTGGACAACGATATGCTCTTTGCGATAGGTCCTGCCGGTACAGGGAAAACTTATACAGCAGTAGCGTTGGCAGTGCGTGCTCTCAAGAATAAAGAGGTTAGACGTATTGTGCTAACTCGACCAGCTGTAGAGGCAGGAGAAAACCTAGGCTTTTTGCCTGGTGACTTGAAAGATAAGTTGGATCCTTATCTACAGCCTCTGTACGATGGACTGAGAGATATGATTCCGAAAGAAAAGTTAGAAGAGTATCTTGAAGAAGGAATAATACAGATTGCGCCATTAGCTTTTATGAGAGGGAGGACACTTGATAAAGCATTTGTGATTCTGGATGAAGCTCAAAATACAACTGAAAATCAGATGAAGATGTTTCTTACCCGAATGGGCAAGTCAGCAAAGTTTATTATTACGGGGGATATTTCGCAAATTGACCTTCCCAAGCATCAGCGTTCAGGTTTGTCAAAGTCCATTGATAAATTGGGAGGCATTAAAGGAATCGATTTCGTATTTCTCGATGAACAGGATGTGATTAGACATAGTTTAGTGAAAAAGATAATAGATGCTTTTGATTAGTAAGGTTTAATGCATTACTTCATTGATATTAACCGTTACCTAAATGGGGTTTTGTTAAGAAATCTTAAATTTTTAATTTCACATTCTAGAAGGAAGTTCAGAATTCAACGTTTTTAACGCTAATTTTTTTTAAAAAATGTTAAAAGTTCGAAGAGAATTATTTTCTTTGTATGCTCTCGAAGAAGAGAAAAACCCTTTATTTTAAACGTAACTAGCTGTAGTTTAGTTGGTTGTGATGAATGAATAAATAAGACGACTATGATAAGAAGATTTACAGTTTCACTATTGATGATGTTGGCCGTAGCTTTTGCAAGTGCTCAAGGTGGTTCTATCAAAGGTAAAGTCCTTGATCCGAAAGGAGAACCTGTTCCGTTTGCGAATGTTGCGCTTTACCAAAATGGTAATTTGAAGACAGGAGTTACAACTGATTTTGACGGGGAGTATAAGATCAATAACGTAGATGCAGGAACTTACACGCTAAAAGTAAGTTCGGTTGAATTTCAACCATATCAAATCGATGGTCTGGTTGTAAAGAGTAACCAAATCTTGCCATTGGATGATATCTTATTAGGAGATAATACACTTGCAGAGGTGAAAGTTGTAACCTATAAGGTTCCTTTGATCGATAAGGATGGAGGTGCGTCTGGAGGAACAGTAACCAGAGAAGATATTGCTAAAATGCCAGGGCGTTCTGCTACTAGTATAGCAGCAACCGTTGGAGGTGTCTCTACTGATGGTACAGGAGCGATTTCTTCTGTAAGGGGGTCTAGAGGTGACGCTACGTATTACTATATCGATGGTATTAAAGTTCGAGGTTCTTCATCTCTTCCAAAAGCAGCGATCGAAGAGGTTGCGGTAATGACCGGAGGTCTTCCTGCAAACTATGGAGATGCAACAGGGGGGATTATCTCGATTACTACAAGAGGTGCTTCTAGTTTCTTCTTTGGAGGTGTAGAGGCAGTGACCTCAGGTTTCAAGGTTGGAGATAACAAATCTGTAGGGCTTGATAAATATGGTTATAATCTTGTGGAGGGAATTCTTTCAGGTCCATTATTGATGAAAAAAGATTCTACAGGTAAGAAGACGGAGCCAATTTTAGGTTTTTTCGTTTCAGGTAACTTTACGCATCAATTAGATCCAAGACCTTTTGCAATTGATCAATACAGATTGAGACCAGATGTTAGAGCAATGTTGTCTGATACAAGTGAAGCTGGGATGGGGTATTTAAGACCAGCTGCTAATGGTATTGGGACATATTACAATACGGATTTCTTAAAGGACACTTGTTTTGAGAAAGTTAATTTTAGACAGAATGTTGCTTCTACTGCAGTTTCATTAGCCGGTAAAATAGATGTAAATGCTGGACCGAATGTGAATTTAACATTTGGTGGGTCTGGGAACTTTAATAGAAGACATGTTTCTGATGATGGTTCGAGCTCGGGAATGTCATCTAACAATAACATGTTGATGAACTATGAGAATAACCCATTGGTTACTGATTTTGACTGGAGAGCTTATGGGAAATTTACTCAAAGATTTCAATCTCAGTTAGATGAGTCTGGAAAATCTGCAGGAATTTCTAATGCGTACTATACAATCATGGTAGATTACTCTAAATCTACTCAAGTTATTGAGGACGATACACATGAGGATAGATATTTTAACTATGGTTATGTAGGGAAGTTTGAGACTATTCAAGAAAAGACTTATGAATTCCAGGATACTGATGGAGATTTGATTCCTGATACGAGAGTTCACAATGGGTATAATGATGTTCAAGTTATCTTTACTCCTTCTGAGCAGAACTCTGATCTTGCAGGTTTGACAGAACAGTACTTTAACCTTTATGATGATGTGACTGACCACTATGAGGATTTCTCTCAAATTAGAAATGGTGGTGCTTTGGTAAACGGTGAAAGACCTGATGATGTTTATGATCTTTGGAGAAACATTGGATATACTTATAATAGCTCAAGCAAACAGGATAATTCACAGTTTAGAGTTACCGCTATGGGATCTGCTGACATTGGAGATCACGCAATAACGTTAGGTTTTGAATATGAGCAACGTGTAGATAGAAGATTTGCTGTTTCACCAGTCGGATTATGGGGTAATATGAGACTTTTGGCTAATAGCCATATTCAGGAGTTAGATGTAGAAAATCCATATATAACGAACTTTGGATCTTATCAAAACTATGATTACGAGAGATTGAATGCGGCACCTGGTGAGTATAGTGCCTCAGATGCTCAATCATTCTTTGATTACAATTTAAGAAATGCTTTAGGATATGATACGGATGGTGTAGATTACATCGATCTTGATGCGGTAGATCCAAACTTGATGACGTTGGATATGTTTAGCGCTGATGAATTGTTAAACAATGGTAATCAGTTTGTTAGTTACTATGGTTACGATCACACAGGAAAGAAATTAAGTTCAAAAGCTTCGTTTGATGATTTCTTTAATGCAACAGATGCTTATGGAAACCCTCTGAGATCTATTGGTGCATACGAGCCAATTTACATCGCTGGTTATATCATGGATAAATTTGCGTTTGATGATTTGATCTTCAACGTAGGTCTTCGAGTTGATAGATTTGATGCGAACCAGATGGTATTAAAAGATAAGTATTTAACGAAAGAGGCTAAAACAATTGCAGATGTTTCTGAAATAGGAGGTAGTGCTGTATCTCATCCAGAGAATCTTCCTACAAGTGCAGTAGTTTATGTAAATGATATTAATGACCCTACGGCTATTGCTGGTTATCGAGTAGGGAGCGTTTGGTATAACTCTGCAGGAACTGAGATTTCAAATCCTCAGGATATTAAAGGATCTAGAAATAATGATCCAGACCCATATTTGAATAATGTAACTCATGCTGATGAGATTCAGAGTAGCGCATTTGAGGATTATAAGCCTCAGATTACGGTTATGCCTCGTGTGGCATTCTCATTCCCTATTTCTGATGAAGCATTGTTCTTTGCTCACTACGATGTGTTATCTAAAAGACCAACCACTGGTAACAGATTGAACATTACAGATTATTATTTCTTGGATCAAGGTTTGAACAACACGTTGAATAATCCAGATCTTAAGCCAGAAAAAACGATTGATTATGAGCTTGGATTCCAACAGGTACTTACTAAAAAATCATCGTTGAAGATTTCAGGATTCTACAGAGAGATGAGAAATCAAGTAACTTTGGTAAACGTTGCCGGAGCATATCCTAACTCCTACAGAACGTATGGAAACAGAGATTTCGGTACTGTAAAAGGTTTGACTGTTTCTTACGATCTTAGAAGAAGTGGAAACATTACGATGAGAGCTTCTTATACTTTGCAGTTTGCTGAAGGAACAGGTTCAGATCCTCAATCTCAGTCGGCTCTGATCAACTCTGGACAGCCAAACTTAAGAACGATCTTCCCTTATAACTACGATCAAAGACATCAGTTGACTTTGACTATGGATTATAGATATGGTGAAGGTAAAGATTACAACGGACCAACAATTGGAGGAAAGCAGATTCTTAAAAATACAGGAGCTAACTTAGTGTCATATTTTGCTTCTGGTACTCCATATTCAGCGCAGGAAGGTGTAATTCCAACTGCTTTTATTGCTGGTAACTCGGGAGGTATCAAAGGAACTGTTAACGGTTCAAGAAAGCCTGGAACTTTTAGATCAGATCTTCAAATTGATAGAAACTTCATGTTGAAGTTCGGAGAGGGAGAAGATGCTAAGACGGCTAATTTGAATGTTTATTTATTGGTTAACAATGTCTTTAACTTCAGAAATGTCCTTGATGTTTATAGAGCAACGGGTAACGCTGAAGATGATGGATATTTGAATGCCGCTCAGTATCAAAACCAAATTGAAAGTAGACGAGATAGTGAAGCCTTCATTAACTATTACTTAATGAAGATGAACGATCCATATAATTTTGGATTACCTAGAACGATTAGATTAGGTGTTAAATTAGATTTTTAAAAAATTACCACAGAGTATATTATGAATAGAATATTATCAACATTAACGGTAACGGTATTATTAGCACAATCTGCTTTTGCATGGTATGATTATGGAAAATCTGGATTAACTCCAGGTGGAAATAATAACTCCCTGCAAACGAAAGCTGCAAATTGTAGTCCTGCGATTGCTACACGTTTCATTGAGTACAACAACGTAAGTGCTTTGATTGAAACAGGTGGGTCAATGTGGCAAGATAGATCGAATAACAGAGCAGCTTATGAAGTTCCGCAAGGTTCCGATGAGTATATCATGTATGCCGGTGCACTTTGGATGGGGGGTAAGGATGTTAACAACCAATTGAAAGTTGCAGCCTTAACATTTAGGCAAGGAAATGATTTCTGGACAGGTCCTTTAACAGTTATTGCTGGAACAGGAGATATTTCACAAGGAACCAAAGATTATGGTCCTGCTGAGATCGAACCAGATGTTTGTGCGGAGTATGATAAATTCTTTGTGATAACAAGATCAGAAGTTGAAGAGTTTGTGTCTTGGTGGACTTGTTCTCAAGATCCAGATTGTAATACATCTGAAGATTTTCCAAATTATTCTATTCCAAGTAGTATCTCAAACTGGCCTGCTCACGGAGATGTAAGTAGATTCCAGGATTTCTATCTTGCTCCTTTTAAGGATGTTGATGGAAATGGGGTGTATGAACCAAGTGCAGGGGATTATCCTTGGTATGATCTTAACAACGAAGTAGACTGTAGAGCTTCAAGACAGGTTACGCTTTATGGGGATTATACTATGTGGTGGATATTCAATGATAAAGGTAACGTACATACTGAAACTCAAGGAGATCCAATTGGTATGGAGATCAGAGCTCAAGCATTCGCATTCGCTACAAACGATGAAGTGAACAACATGACGTTCTTTAATTACGAGATGGTTAATAGATCAACTCAAAGATTGAAAGATACCTACTTCTCTGTATGGGCGGATCCAGATATTGGATGTTCAGATAACGACTACATTGGTTGTGATGTTTCTAGAGGTGTTGGTTATGCATATAATGCTACTAACGTGGATAATCAGAATAATGACCCTTGTACTTATCCTATCGGTCAAAATCCACCTGCTATCGGAATTGACTTCTTTGAAGGGCCTTATCAAGATAATGATGGTATTGATAATCCATTAACAACGGATATCCCAACTGCTCTTGCGCAAGATGGTATTCCATACGAAGGTCTTGGAATCGGATATGGAGATTTAGTAGTTGATAATGAACGATTGGGAATGAAGCGTTTTACCTATTTCGATAGAACCCTTCCACAGAACATCTATGGTGACCCTTCGGTTTACAACGAGTACTATAACTATATGTTAGGTCTTTGGAGAGATAATACTCAGTTTGTATGGGGTGGTACTGGAAATGGTGCCTCAGGAGGATCTACTTCAATCCCGACTAACTACTGTTTCCCAGGAAGTTCAGATCCATACTTTTGGTCTACTGGTGGTGTAGCTGCAACTCCTGCTGATTGGTCCGAATTAAATGCGAACAATGGTTCGGCAAACCCAATTGGTGATAGAAGATGGGTTCAGGCAGCTGGTCCTTTTACATTGGAACCAGGTGCACTTAACAACATTACTGTAGGGGTTGTTTATGGTAAGACAAACTCAGGTGATGCATTTAACTCTGTTGAGTTAATGTTGAAAGCTGATGATAAAGCACAAGCTTTGTTTGATAACTGTTTTAGAATTTTGAATGGTCCGGATGCTCCAGACTTGACAGCTCAAGAGTTAGATCAAGAGGTAATTCTTTACTTGTCAAACAGAGAAGGAATCAGTAATAATTACGATTCTATTCCTGAGGATTATGAGGAATTGGATCCAGTTATTCTTTCTCTTGGTTACTCTGAGGATTCTGCAAAATATAAGTTCCAAGGATATCAGATCTATCAGATCAAGAATACTGATGTAGGTCCGGATGAATTGAATAATACAGAAAAGGCGAGATTAGTTGCTCAATGTGATGTTAAGGATGGTATTGGTCAAATGATCAACTTCCCAGTTGATGAAGATCTTGGATTCCCTGTAGCAACTGAAATGGTTGATGGTGCAGATGAGGGAATCAAGCATTCATTCAGACTTACTGAAGATGCATTTGCTCAAGGAACTAACAAAAAACTGATTAACCATAAAAAGTATTACTATATGGCTATTGCGTACTCTCATAACTACTACAAGCACTATACGCTTGGTGGAGATGGGCAGCAATATCCTTACTTAGCTGGTCGTAAATCTGCTACAGGATCTATTCAGTATCTGACAGTTATTCCTCACATTCCAATTCCGGAATTGGGTGGAACTCAACAGTTGGTTGAATACGGATATGGTCCTCAGATCACTATGGTTGAAGGTAGAGGTCATTCTACTAATGTTGTATTCTTAACTGAGGAGTCGGAAGCGGAAGTCGTTTCTTCTTACACTCCAAGCGAAGTGACTTTTGATTATGCTTCAGGTCCAATTAATGTTAAAGTTGTTGATCCATTGAATGTTGCTCCTGGTGCATATACGTTGAAATTCAATATGCCTAGTGGTTCTTCTTTAACTAGCTTAGAAGTAGGTGATTGTGACTGGACATTGTTTAGAACTTACGAGGGTACTACTGACTCAATTACGGCAGAGAAAACAATAACAGTGGGTAATGAGCAAATTATTCCTGATTGGGGTATTTCAGTTGATATTGAGCAATATGAACACGAAGTAAGAGGTGCAAATAGTTTAACTGAACTCTTGTATCACGAGATGGTTTTTGCGGATTCGTCTAAATTATGGTTGACTACTATTGGTCATGAGGATGAGCAAGGTCCATTGAACTGGATCAGATCAGGAACTGCAGATGAAGATGGTTCTACAGATCCTTCTGGAGCTGTATGTTCGGAGTCTTCTACCTTCTGGAATGATTTGGTAGGTTATGATGATGAAGAGGTATTTGAAGCTGTGATCGGTGGAATGTGGGCTCCTTCACTATTAGTTAGAAATGGAGATTGTGAACACATGCCTTTCCCTTCGAGTTTTTCTGGATACCAGAACTGGCAAGATCTTAAGCACTCGCCAAGTGTTGATATTGTTATTACTGCAGACAAATCTAAATGGACGAGAGTTCCAGTATTAGAAACTCAGGACAATATTATCTTATCGTGGGATCAAACAGCTTCAGCTTCTCAAGGAACTAATAAGTGTGAACCTAAATTACTTCCTTCCAGAGATAAAAACGGTCTTCAGGCAGGAGATGCTGGATATAATTCATCAGAAGGAGATTTTAATGGTGCTCAGCCTTACGGGATGAGTTGGTTCCCAGGTTATGCGATTGACATGACTACAGGAGAAAGAATGAATATGGCTTTTGGTGAAGATTCATGGCTAGGAAACGAGCATGGAAAAGATATGATTTGGAACCCTACATCTAATCTATATTCAGGAGCAGGTGATGTGTTATTCGGAGGTAAGCATTACATCTATGTATTCAAGAATACTAGAAAAGATGCTGGATCATCAACCAGTTTTGGTAACCGTCCAGGTGCTTATGATGGAGGTTATAATATATACACTAAGTTGATTGAAGATCCTTCAACTACTAATCTTAGAGAGATGTGGAGATCATGTGCTTGGGTAGGATATCCTGCATTAAGTGAATCAGCTTCTTATTCAGATCCTTCTGATCCATATTCATTCATCACAACTGATGTTAGAATGTCCATCAGAATGGCACATGCTTACGAAAGACATTCGGATGAGCCTAATAGAGTGACGGAAGCTGCTACCGTATCTTCAAGTCAGAATAACTGGTGGCCACTTTATAAATTCACTATGGATGATATTGCAACTGTTCTTGATGATGAAACTGCTTTAGACAGTGCTTGTCAATTGATTAACATTGTTCCTAATCCTTACTATGCATATTCGAACTACGAGTTTGACAGATTGGAAAATCTGGTTAAAATAGTTAACCTTCCTGATCAATGTACGGTTAGAATTTATAATACTAGTGGAACGTTGGTAAGAACATTTACAAAGGATAGTCCAATTACTCACATTGAATGGGATCTTAAGAACCACGTAGGTATTCCGATCGCAAGTGGTATGTATTTGATTCACGTGGAGCTACCTAGTGGTTGTGAGAGAGTAATCAAGTGGCTTGGAATTGTAAGACCTCCGGATTTGGAGAACTTCTAAATCTTTAGGTGGGACAAAATTTTGAAAACGAAACTAATTTAAACTATGGTTTTAAATAAAAATATAATAGCAGGATTATTACTAAGCGGTACGATGTTGTTCAGTTTCAATGGACACGCTGGTAACGAAGATAGAGCAGGTTCTGCTGGATCAACAGAGTTGAATATTAATCCTTGGGCTAGAAGTGCTGGTTGGGGAATGGCAGGAATGTCTTCTATTAACGGTTTGGAGTCTATGTTTTCTAATATGGCTGGTTTAGCTTATACGAAGGGAACGGAGATTGCTTTCTGTAGAAGTAACTGGTTAGGTCAGGCTTCCGGAATTGGTTTGAATGCATTTGGATTTGCTCAAAAATTGGGTGAAACAGGAGCATTAGGAATATCAATGGCTAGCTTCAATTATGGTGATATTCAGATCACCACCACTGAACTTCCTGAAGGTGGATTGGGATCTTACAGTCCTTCTTCTATGAATATTACACTTGGATATGCTAAAAAATTCTCTCCGACTATTTCAGGAGGCTTAGCAGTTAAAGTGATTTCAACTCAGATGACTAACGTTAGAACTCAAGGTGTTGCTATTGATGCTGGTATCAGATATGTTACTGGTGAGCATGAGCAGATTAAGTTTGGTATTTCATTGAAGAATGTTGGGCCTCCTATGAGTTACAAGGGAGATGGTCTTGCGATTGAAATGCAAAATTTGGATACAGAGCTTTTATTGACAACAGAACAAAGATCTGCAAGTTATGAGTTGCCTTCTCAATTGAACATTGGTGCTTCTTATGATTTTATCTTTAGTGAGAAATCTATGTTAGTGGCGGCACTTACTTATACTTCAAACTCTTTTACTAGAGATCAATGGAGATTGGGTGTTGAATACAAACTGAAAAGTGAAAAAGTTCATTTCACTTTGAGAGGAGGATATGTTTATGAAAGTGATATCTACTCAAAAGAAAATAGAGCTACTGCATTAACGGGTCCTACTGGAGGATTTACAGTTGATTTCCCTGTAGGAGAAAATGGAACAGCAATTGGTCTTGATTATGCTGTCAGAACAAGTGCATTAGGTTTTATCCATACTGTTGGTGCTAAGATCAACATTGGAGGAGGAGAATAATAGTTTATTAGATATTAGATGTATGAAGAGAGTTCCGTTTTCGGAATTCTCTTTGTGCTTTTATAGTTATTACTGCTTAATAGAAAAATTATGTCAAAGGTTAATTACTTTACAGAGGAAGGGCTGAAAAAGCTAAAGGATGAAGTAAAACAATTGGAAACGGTGGAACGTCCAAAGATTTCTCAGCAAATCGCAGAAGCCAGAGATAAAGGAGATCTTTCCGAAAATGCTGAATATGATGCGGCAAAGGAGGCTCAAGGTATGCTTGAGGCTAAGATATCTAAGTTGAAAGAACAATTAGCTAATGCGAGATTGATTGATGATTCAAACATAGATACTTCCAAAGCATTGATCCTTAGTACAGTGAAGATAAAAAATGTAAAGAATGGTGCTGTGATGGAGTATACTTTAGTCGCTGAATCTGAAGCTGATTTGAAACTGAAGAAGATATCAGTTGATTCTCCTATTGGTAAAGGACTTCTTGGAAAATCAGTTGGTGATGTTGCCCCTGTTCAGACTCCTGCGGGAATTATGGAATTTGAAATCCTTGAAATATCTAGATAATGGCTAGTATCTTCACAAGGATCATTAAAGGTGAGATTCCTTGTTATAAGATCGCAGAGAATGATAAGTTCTTTGCTTTTTTAGATATAAATCCGCTTCAGGCTGGGCATACTTTAGTGATCCCTAAGGCAGAGATTGATGTTTTCTTTGATCTTCCTGAAGATATACTATCAGAGATATTAGTTTTTTCAAAGCCAATAGCAAATGCTATCAAAGATTATACTCTCTGTGAACGTGTAGGGGTTTCTGTCATTGGTCTAGAAGTTCCGCACGCACATGTTCATCTGATACCGATCAATGGTATGAACGATATGAATTTCGCGAATGAAAAGAAGACTTTAGAAAAAGGTGATTTTGAGAATATCGCTAGAGAAATTCGTGAAAGGATCAAGCATTAAAGGCTTCCTGATCCATCAAGTTAACATCTTCTAACTTGCCCATCGTACATTTCAAGGTTCTACTTGGAAATTTACGAATCATCTCGTAGTCATGCGTAGCCATTATAATCGTCTTTCCTCTTTGGCCAATTTCAAAAAGAAGAGCCATTATCGAGTCAGTGGTTTGAGGATCCAAGTTTCCAGTTGGTTCATCCGCTACAATTACTTCAGGATCATTTAACAAAGCTCGGGCTATTGCAACTCTCTGTTGTTCTCCTCCTGAAAGTTGGTGTGGCATTTTATTGGCCGCATCAGGCAGATCAACTTGAAGAAGCACCTCATTGACCCGATGTTTGATCTCAGACTTCTTCTTCCAGCCTGTAGCCTTAAGAACAAATTCTAGATTGGAATATACATTCCGATCCGTAAGAAGCTGAAAGTCCTGAAATACAATCCCAATTTTTCTTCTGAGTTGAAGGATTTTTCGTTTACGCAATTTGGTAAGATTGTAATTCAAGAAATTAGCATCACCTCCTGTTGGTTTCAATTCACCATAAAGAATTTTAAGAAGACTACTTTTTCCACTTCCCGTTTTTCCAATTAAATAGACAAATTCTCCCGGATCAACCGAAAAATCTATACTTGACAAAACTTCTTTACCCCCTTGGGAAATCGTCACATTATGAAATGATACAATAGCCATCTGTTCTAAATTCTTTGCAAGGTATCCAAAAGATTATCCCTCCTATTAGAATTTGAAAAAAGAATCTAACAATAAATCGTTAAGAGATGAAGATGTTAAATAGTCGTTAATCTTCAGATTTATCTGTAACCGAATTAACAGAATTGCGTTGATAATAAAACTACGCAAAACTTCTGCTTCCTTATTTATCCGATAATTTTAACCTGTTATTTAAATTAGGTATGTTGTATATTAAAAGGAAGTTCTATATCGTTTATTTAATTTCATTTTTGGCAGTTTTGTCAGGTGTTGGGTTTGCTCAGCAAACTACAATTTATACGGATGAATATGCAGATTTTAGAGCCGCTCAAGATCTCTACGATAAAGAACACTATAGTGCCGCTCAAGAGAAATTCTTTAAGGTAATTGGTGAGATAGATAATCCACAAGATGAGATCAGAATCAATAGTGAATATTATGCAGCGATTTGTGCATTGGAGTTGTTTCATAAGGATGCAGAGCACCTTTTAAACCAATTCCTGTTTAGCCACCCAGATCATCCTAAAGGTAAAAAGATCAATTTCCAATTAGGTCGTTATTATTATCGAACAAAAAAATTGAAAGATGCGATAGAGTACTTTGAGAAAGTGGATCAATATGATTTATCACCAGAAGAGAAGATCGAACTTCAATTCAAATTAGGTTATAGTTATTTTAATAAAGAGGATTATGAAAAAGCTAAACCATTGTTCTATCAGGTAATACAATCAGAGAATGAGTATTATGTTCCTGCCCAGTACTACTATAGTCATTTGGCTTATTTAGATGAAAATTATCAAACCGCCCTTGAAGGTTTTTTAAAGATATCTGATGATCCGATGTTTGCTAGTATTGTGCCGTATTATGTGACTCAGATTTATTACAAACAGGGAAAATATCAAGAACTATTAGAGTACGCACCTAAGTATGTCGATGAAATATCTGATAAAAGGAAAGGAGAGTTTTTGAAATTGATTGGTGATTCTCATTATTATTTGAAGCAATATGAGGATGCTATTCCTTTTCTGTTAGAATACAGAAAATCTAGTAATCCAACTAGAGAAGATTATTACCAGTTAGGACATGCTTATTATGCTTCTGGTCAATTTGATAATGCAACTAAGTTTCTGGGTAAGGCGGTGACAAAGAAAGATGCCATGTCTCAAGTTGCCTATCATCAGATGGGAGATGCCTATTTAAAATTGGAGCAAAAAGAAAAGGCAAGAAATGCTTTCAAAGCTGCTAGTGAACTTGATTTTGATCAGGACGTCAGAAAGAATGCATTGTATAATTATGCAAAACTGGCGTATGAGCTAAGTAATAACCCTTACAATGAAGCCATCGATGCGTTTCAGCAATTTATTGAGGATTATCCTCAAGATCCACAAGTAGATGAAGCATACGAATTTCTGTTGAAAGTATACATGACAACAAAGAACTACGATGAGGCATTACGATCTCTTGAAAAGATCAAGAAGATGGATGATCGAATGAAGATGGCTTATCAGTCGATCTCGTATAATTTGGCGGTGCAGGAATTCCATAATCAGCAGTATCAGGCTGCGATTACAAATTTCAAAAAGGCTCAGAAGTATTCAGTAAGTAAGGAACTCACCTCTGAAAGTTACTACTGGATTGCTGAGGCTAATTATAATCTTAAGAATTATGATGTTGCGATATCTAATTATGTGGAGTTCAAACTTGAGCCGGGAGCTGCGCTTTCAAGTGAGTTTCAAAATGCAGATTATGGAATAGCCTATGCATATTTCATGAAAGCATCTCCATTTGATGTGATTGATAATTGGGAAAATGAATCCGTACAAAATCAGCATAACACATTAATAAACCAAGCTGTGACAGCATTCAGGAATTTTATCATTCTGAAGGATAGAGTTGAGCCTGTTAAGCTACAGGATGCATATATGAGGTTGGCAGATTGTTACTATTTGTTGAGAGATGACCAACAGGCTATTAATTATTACAATACGGCAATATCTAACGGTTCAGGAGATCTTAGTTATGCCTATTTTCAAAAGGCAGAGGCTCAAGGAAACCTTCAAAACAATAGTGGAAGGGCAGCTACTTTGGAGTCGATGTTAAGTAAATATCCAAATTCGCCTTATGTTGTTCGTGGAATGCTGGATCTGGCTGATGCGTATAAAATATTGAATGAGAATCAAAAGGCAATTACATCTTACAAGAATTTTGTGAGCAAATATCCCAATAATGCGAATGTAGCCAGAGCATTATCAGATATTGGTTTTCTTTATTTGAGACTACAGGATTATAACAATGCTGAGAAATATGCATTAAAAGTACTGGATACATATCCTCATAATAAGGTCGAGGTGGAGAAATCTTTGGAGACCATGCGCGGAGTATACGAAGGCCGAGGTGATCTTCCTGGTTATTATGATTGGTTGGCTTCAAGAGGATATCAGGTTAAACCTTCGGAAAAAGACTCAACATTATGGGAACCTGTACAATATGCTTATGATAACGGAGACTGTGGTTCACTGATCAAAAATGGTAAGATCTATATCGCACAGTTGCCGAATGGTAAAGAGATCGTGAATGCTCATTTCTATATGGCATCATGTTATTACAATACCGACAAGGATTTAGCATTGACGCATTATGCAGCAGTTATTGATAGAGGAATAACATCTCATTATGAAGAAGCATTGCAATATGCGGGATACATTGTTTTTGATAAAAAGGACTATACTAGAGCTATTGAATACTACTCGAAATTGGAAAACGCGGCCGTTAAAGAGGAGAATATCAGGACTTCAAGAATTGCATTGATGCATTCCTATAAGCATAATAGCAACTACGCGAAGACGATTGAATATGCGAATAAAGTATTGGAACTTTCGGGATTGGAAGAAAATCTGATCGTTGAAGCTACATTGAACAAAGGTTTGGCTCAAAAAGAACTAATGGTTTATGATGAAGCGAAGGTAACCTTATTGGAATGTTCACAAATGACCAAAACGATCATGGGAGCTGAAGCGAAATATAATTACTCAGAGATTCTATTCCTCGAATCAAACCATACTGCTTGTGAAAAGAGCATTATGGAGTTGGTGAAACAAAAGCCTTCCTATGATTACTGGGTGGCGAAAGGAATCATTCTGTTAGGAAGAAATTATATGGCTGTCGAAGATTACTTTAATGCAAAGCACTCTCTTCAAAGTGTTGTTGATCACTATGATGGTAAAGACAAGGCAGAGATCGTAAATACCGCTCAGCAATTAATCGATGAGATCATTGCGATTGAGAATGCTCAGGGTGATAATAAATCCATGAAGGTGGAGGACGAAGAAATAGAGTTTGAGAACAACTTGAACGAAAAGGAAAAATCATTATTTGACAACGAATAAGCGTATGAAAATTTTAATCATCATATCTTTCTTATTGTTTACTGGCGTATTATTCGCTCAGTCAGATCCGGATGGAATTACGGCTACGGGAAAACATAACCGAGTGATAACAAGATCAGAAAAGGCAGAACAACTTCCGGCTACAAGAGATACGGCCATTGAAATACCTCCTGTGAAGTATTATGTGGAGCCAGCTTATCAGGAAGTTACGTTCGATGTAGAACCTATTGAAGCTGCCAAGTTAAAGATCAAGGAGCCTCTACAGAAACTATATCCTGGTTATGTGAAGTTTGGAGTTGGGAATTATACTATGCCCTATGTTGACGCTTACTATGGTTCAATGAGGAGTAAGACAAATAGTTGGGGGTTGAATTTAAAGCATCATAGCGCATTGGGAGAAATTAGTGATGTTGGATCATCTAAATTTTCTCAAAACTATTTTGATTTTTTCTACAAACAGTTTCTGAACAAACATACCTTGAAGTTCAATACAATGTATCATAGGGATGTGATCCATTATTACGGTTTCAATCTAGATGACACTTTAATTCCGTTGACCTATAGAGAAACTGCGGATTCAACTAAAATGGTCTATAACCTGATCGGAATAGAAGGATTATTGTCCAGTAGTGGGTTGAGAGATAGTTCGAAAATTCAACATCAGGTAGGAATGAAGTATCATTATCTAAATAATAATAAAAAGCTTCAGGAGCATAATGTGGTCTTGAATACATCCTTGAGCAAATATCTTGAAGGTGAGAATATAGAGATCAATGGCGATTTTGAAGTGGATTTCAATGCGTTATCTCAACCTGCTTTGCATCAATTGGATACTATTGGAGTGGTTAACAATGGATTGAGTTCTCAAAACAATACCGCAATCATCAGATTGGTTCCATATGTGGTAAACAATAAGATCATCAATAAACTACATTTTAAAGGCGGATTTGGGATCAATATAGATATATCTTCTGCCAATAATTACTTTTATTTCTATCCAGAACTGGAATTAAGTTATAATCTATTTAATGATGTCTTTATTCCTTATGCTGGTGCCACGGGTGGGGTTTATCGTAATTCATGGAACTATTTGCGCTCAGATAATCCTTTCTTATTGTCAAATTCACAAGTATTGAATACCAACGAAAAGATCAATTTATATGGGGGAATCAGAGGGTCCATTAGTTCTAGACTTTCGTTCAATGTAGTAGCAAGATATCAGAAATTATCTAATGCAGCGCTTTATTACAATGATACTGTTTTTACATATGAAAATGCATTTGGGATCATTTATGATACTATAGGAAAGACGACCTTGTCTGGTCAATTAGCCTTTGAAAGCGGTGAGAAAGTGAAGATCTTTGGAAAGGCTGAGTATTATCTTTATAATACCCAGAATCAGGAGTTTGCATGGTTGCAACCAGATTTTAAGGTTACACTGAGTGGAAATGTTGATCTGGCGGATAAAATTTTAGGACATTTAAATGTGTATGTGATCGGAAATCGTAAATCTTTCTCATATAGTGAGATTCAGGATGTGGATGCCAATGATCAGGGACAATATCTGATAGATCTTAAACCTTACGTAGATGCTAACCTAGGTGTAGAATACAGATATAACAAGAAATTATCCATTTTCGTAGATCTAAATAACTTAACGGCATCCAAGTATCAGCAATTCAATAATTTTCCTGTACAACGATTTAACGTGCTAGGAGGATTTACATTTAAATTCTAGTTGATGGACGAAATTTCATTTCTTGGCATTTATCTTTCTGAATGGGTAGGATATGCCGCGAGTTTAATGGTTGCTCTCTCATTTGTGATGAAAGACATTATCAAGTTAAGAGTCGTGAATATTATAGGTTGTACATTATTCATCGTTTATGGATTGTTAATGCCTTCACTCCGAATAGGTTTGCCGATTATAATAACTAATGCAGCTATCGTTTGCGTCAACATTTATTACCTCACAAAAGCATCCAAAAAAGAGGTCGCTGCAGAGTAAAATTCAGTAGCTCAACACTATTTTTTTTCTTACAAAATTATTGGCGTTTAAGATGTGTTAATTATGTTAGCTCAATGTTAATAAATACTGTCCAAAACGCCTATAAACATTAGAATACCCCCTTTCTAAATGTTATCTTTGTTTGTCTTAGAAAAATGGATAAAAATGAGTGAAGAAAAAGAGGTAAAAAAGGATTATTCAGCGGATAGTATCCAAGCGCTGGAGGGGATGGAGCACGTTAGGATGCGTCCGTCAATGTATATTGGAGATGTTGGTCTGAGAGGATTACACCATTTAGTATATGAAGTAGTAGATAACTCGATCGATGAGGCACTGGCAGGTTACTGTGATCACATCGAAGTAAATATGCTTCCAAATGACGGTATCAAAGTAAAAGATAATGGTCGTGGAATTCCAGTTGCGATTCACAAAAAGGAAGGAGTTTCTGCTCTTGAGGTTGTAATGACCAAGATTGGTGCAGGAGGAAAATTTGATAAAGATTCCTACAAGGTATCTGGAGGTTTGCATGGGGTAGGTGTATCCTGTGTGAATGCGTTATCTCATAAGCTGGTAGCGACTGTGCATAGAGATGGTAAATTCTGGGAACAAGAATATTCTAGAGGTAAGGCTTTGGCTCCTGTTGAAGAAAAAGGAGATTCTGATTACAGAGGTACCATTGTTGAATTTTATCCGGATGAGCAAATCTTTGAAGAAAGATTGTATAACTATGATACGCTAGCCTCTCGTATGAGAGAATTAGCTTACCTTAACAAAGGTATTACCATCGTACTTACAGATGAAAGAGAAAAGGATGAGGAGGGTAATTTCCCTACTGAGACTTTCAAATCAGAACGAGGTTTGGCGGAATTCGTTGAATTCTTAGATGGAAACAGAGAAAGATTGATCGAGGATGTTATTAGCCTTGAAACAGATAAAACAGGAATTCCTGTGGAAGTAGCTATGGTTTATAACACTTCTTATTCTGAGAATATTCATAGCTATGTTAATAATATCAACACGCATGAAGGAGGAACGCACTTGTCTGGATTTAGACGAGGATTAACGAATACATTAAAGAAATATGCGGATGGTTCAGGGCTATTGGATAAATTGAAGTTTGAGATAAACGGAGATGACTTTAGAGAAGGTTTGACGGCTATTATTTCGGTAAAAGTTGCAGAACCTCAATTTGAAGGACAGACCAAAACTAAACTTGGAAACAGAGAAGTTTCAGCTCCTGTATCGCAGGCAATTAGTGAAGCTTTAGCTGACTATCTGGAAGAACATCCTGCAGATGCTAAGAGAATTGTGGAGAAAGTTATTCTCGCAGCTCAGGCAAGACATGCAGCTCGTAAAGCTCGTGAGATGGTTCAACGAAAATCTCCAATGGGAGGTGTTGGACTTCCTGGTAAATTGGCAGATTGTGCATCAAAAGATCCCTCTGAAAGTGAGATTTATCTAGTAGAGGGTGATTCTGCAGGTGGAACTGCTAAACAAGGAAGAGATCGTCATTTTCAAGCCATCATGCCATTAAGAGGTAAGATTTTAAATGTTGAAAAGGCGATGCGTCACAAGATCTTTGATAATGAGGAGATCAAGAATATCTATACTGCTCTTGGAGTAAGGGTTGGTACAGAGGAAGATGCAAATGCACTGAATATGGAGAAATTGAGGTACCATAAGATCATTATTATGTGTGATGCCGATGTTGATGGTAGCCATATCCAAACTTTGATCATGACTTTCTTCTTTAGATTTATGCGAGAGTTGATTGAAAATGGTTATCTCTATATAGCCACTCCTCCATTATATTTGGTTAGAAAAGGAAAGAGTGCGGAATATGCATGGTCTGAAAAGGATAGAGATAGATGGATACAGGAACTTAAAGGAGCTGGTTCAGAAACTTCTGTACATGTTCAGAGATATAAGGGTCTTGGAGAGATGAATGCTGAACAATTATGGGATACAACCATGAGTCCAGAAAACAGAACGCTTCGACAAGTAACTATTGAAAGTGCTACTGAGGCTGATAGAATATTCTCAATGTTGATGGGAGATGAAGTGCCACCACGTAGAGAATTTATTGAAAGAAATGCAAAATACGCCAATATTGATGCGTAGATTGAATCGAAATTTACGAAAAAGGCATCCACGAAGTGGGTGCCTTTTTTTATTCTCTTATAGCTTTTTGTAGAGTGAATGAGAATGTAGATCCTTCACCTGGTGTACTTCTTACACTGATCATCTGTCCATGCGCTTCTATAATGTGCTTCACAATAGCCAATCCGAGCCCAGTACCACCATCATGTCGAGATCTGCTTTTGTCTACTCGGTAAAATCTTTCAAAAAGACGCGGGAGATGATTTTCCTCGATTCCTATACCATTATCTGCAACCTCAATTAGGTAGTGATCTTCAAAATCAAAGAATCGAACTTTTACATAGCCACCTTCGTTGCCATAGTTAAGCGCATTATTAATCAAGTTTGTCAATACCTGGCCAATTTTATCTCTATCACAGAATACCATTACGGTATCCAGATCATTTGAGTCTAATTTTAGCTTTATTTTCTTTTCTTTTGCCTTGATCTCAAAACTTTCCAGAATTTCTTCTGCTAAGTCTTTCATGTCAATATTTTTCTTGTTGATTTTGACTCTTTCGGATTCGATCTTTGTAATGGTGTCAAGATCCTCCAGAATATTCGTCATCCGATCCACGCCCTTGGACGCTCGCTCAAGAAACTTAACGTTTATACTTTCATCTTCTAGACCTCCTTCAAGAAGGGTTAGGATATAGCCTTGAATACTGAAAATAGGAGTTCGCAACTCGTGTGCAAGGTTACCAATAAATTCTCGTCTGAAGGCTTCTTGTTCTTTTAATTTGTCGATCTCTTCTCGCTTTGTTTTTACCCATGAAAAAACCTCTTTTTCAGTTTTTTCTAATACGTCATCATCCATATTGATTGGGAAGTCGCCCTTACTGATTTTGAATGAATGTATCGTTCTGTATAGGACTCTAATTTTGTTTGTGATCAATCTTTCCAATAAAAAGAAAACGATAAAGTAACTGATCGTTCCAGTTAATATGAAAGTAAGGGCAACTAGTAGGAAACTAAAAGCCCCAAAAATGAACCATGTACCCAGACTAGTAATTAATGTAGCAACTACTGCAACGATAAAACTAACGAAGATTGCAAATTGCCTTGGAGTGTTAACCATGTTACAAAGGTACAAATTGTAAGATTCCTTAATTTATTTTCCTTGTTGTATTTTTACCAAAAAAAGGAACGATGATAAAGTACAATCCGAAACTTTGGGTAACACATATATTTCATGTGGCAAAAAGTGATACTCTTCAGATATTATGGAAGGAAATGGTTTTGCTGGGAATTCTGACAACTGGTATTACTTATGTAGAAATCACCTATTTTGAAGATATAAAGTTTCTATCAGAGATTATGGGAGTTTACTCGTTAATCGGATTTGTTCTCTCATTGCTGTTGGTTTTTAGAACGAACACTGCCTATGATCGATGGTGGGAAGGAAGAAAGAAGTGGGGAGAGATGGTCAATAACTGCCGTAATTTGGCTGCAAAAGTAGATAGTAATCTCAAAAATACGGATACACGAGAGAAGTTTAAGAATTGGATTATCAACTATCCTTATGTTTTGAAAGAGCATTTGAGAGAAGGTGTGCAAAGAAATGAAATGATTGGCACTCAAAAAGAGATCGATAGTATCTGTGCTGCTTCACATCCGCCTTCAAAGATTACGTCTCTAATGTATGAAGAACTCAAAGATCTTAAAGTAGAAGGAAAAATTGGAGAAGGGGAGTA
The DNA here is from genome assembly GCA_020635565.1 of Flavobacteriales bacterium. Taxonomy (GTDB): domain Bacteria; phylum Bacteroidota; class Bacteroidia; order Flavobacteriales_D; family Parvicellaceae; genus Parvicella. The sequence goes on from JACJZN010000008.1 coordinate 224,861, forward strand.
TCTTTCGTTTAATGAGAATATTAACGCTTTTTTGGATATTACTGGAGCTTGCGAAAGAATCAAGAATACGCCAATACCTTATTCGTATAGTTTGTTTCTGAAGAAGTTTATCTTCATTTATGTCACTACGCTTCCTCTAGCATTTGTTCCTACATTTGGTTACGGAACCGCCTTGATCGCCATGTTTATCTTCTACGTGCTAGTAAGTATAGAAGTTTTAGCAGAAGAAATAGAGGATCCTTTTGGAAGAGATGACAATGACCTACCTACGGATGATCTCTGTGAAAAGATCAAAGTAAATGTCGATGACCTTCTAAAAGATTAGTTGTCGAAAATTCCCATTTTCGAGATGTCTATCTGAAAGATATCTGCATCTCCTCTAGATTTAATCTGATAGTAAGCTCCTACATAAGCGTATTTACCATCTCTAGAAACAGCTATCGTTTTCTCTTCTCTAGTTGTGTTGATCGGAGCTCCCATGTTTACTGGTTTACCCCAGTTGCCAGAACCGTCTTTTTTACAATAATACAGGTCGTAACTTCCATATCCGTCTGTATGACCATTACTTGAAAAGAACAGGACATTGCCATCAGGATGAATAAAAACACATTTTTCATCTGATGATGTGTTGATTTCAGCCCCCACATTAACTGGGTCAGTCCATTCTCTTCCATTCTTTTTCATATAATATATGTCAGCCTGACCCTGCCCACCTGGACGTTCACTAACGAAGTAAAGGTACTCTCCATCAGCAGTCATACTGGCACTGCTTTCGAAATAAGTTGAGTTCAACTTTTTGTTCATTTTCTCCTTAGCCAACATTTCTTTAGGAGCCCCCCATTTTTCTGAAGACGTACTTAGTTTTGAGAAATAGATGTCACCGCTTCTTGTAACTCCATAGATATTTCTATAGATCAAAAGCTCTCCTTCCGGCATAAAGCTTAAGGCACCGTCATGATACTCCGTATTGATCTTTCCAGGAATAGGTTCTGCTTTGTCCCACTCTTCGAATTCTTCGTTCCATTTACATTGATAAACATCAGAGTAATAGAGGTGGTCATAATTGATATCTAATCCACCACCTTTTGTGTCATTACGTCTCGAAGTAAATACTAATGTTTTTCCATCCAAAGAAATGCATGGAGCAAATTCGGGATATCCACTATTCACAGAAGATCCTAGATTCTCGATAGTTACATCTGGATTGTCTTCAGCATGGGCTTTGGCATAATCACAGTGTGCGATATATAGATCCAAATCATACTCAGCAATTTTTTTCTTATTATCTTCAATAGTGGCTCTGAATGCCAAGTATTTCTCTTTGGCATCATCGATTTTTCCCATTCTGTGTAGAATGTTACCGTACGTGTATAAAATATCTTTATCTACTTCGGGATTGATTTCTATTGCGTCTTCAATATGTTCCAATGCAGCATCAAAATTTTTCAGTTGATACTGGCATTCCGCAACTCCATAATGAGCTGGAGCATTTTTCTCATCTACGACTAGGATCTCGCGATAAATATTAAGTGCCCCTCTAAAGTTATTCTCATAGAATTTAGTTTTTCCTTCAGAAAGTTTATACTGAATCTTCGCTTTATCGATCAAGTTTTTTGTAGTATCAACCTGCGCATTGGTCAAGCCAATGATACTGATTAAAATGAGAAGTAGTCCAATTCTCTTCATAGTGTGTTTACTTTATTCAAAAATAGTTATTCCAATTGTCAAATCAAAAAGAAAGTTTTCTGTTTAGATGGGTAAAAGGCAAGTATTATTCCACAATTTCATCATCTGAATCTTCATTTTGATTTTCAGGATGTTCCAAAGTATCTTCATTATATTCTTCAATTCCCTCTGTTTGAGATACTTCGTTGGAAGTTGTGACGGTTTCTTGGTCCAATTTTTCTTCATCCTTAATTGCAAAAGGATTCTTTTTAAGATCTACGATCTGGTGCACCCCAAGTGTTGCAGCCACCATCGTTACGATAGGTATCATGGCTAGAATAATAGATGCAATAATTACCAAAACAAGTAAATATCCTCCAGAAATCTGCTCTCTCAGAACCAGAAGATAATTATTGCTATAAACAAAAATTAAGGTAAATATACTTCCTAATGCCACAGCAAACCCCTTGTGTTTTCTGACAAACTTCACACTATCTTTAATGTCCATTCTCATGCGTTCCATCAGATAATCGATGAAACCGAAGCCATAATAATAAAAGGCGACTAACATAGCGATCATACCCGTAAAAAATCCATCGATGAAATTGACTTTGTTCATTTGCAACCAATTGATTACAGTATTTGAGGGAGGAAATGAATCAAGTTCTCTCGGACTAATCCCAATGAGTCTGGTAATTCCGTAGTAAATAATGATCAAACCATAAACGATGGCTAGCTCCCAGATCATATTTCTTATAGCTAGATTAAGTGCACGTTTTATATCCTTAATAAGTTGCTTCAGATTGAACTTGTACTTGTTTCCTGTTAATATTCGTTCGACTCTTTCTGAGACAACTGAAAGAACTGGTGAAAGAATTAGAATGAGGATATATCTCATAAATGAGAGCATTGCTACTGCAAGTAGCGCATAGACTGATCTTAAGAAGAGAAACCAGATCTTTTGCACCAATCCCATATCATCCGTTGTAACCGTTTCTGTTTTTAGTTCCTGAAATACAAATCCTAAATAATAGATACCTAAGAAAAGAAGTACAGGAAATATAAAATAATACCATAGCCTATGAGTTTTAATAAATTTAAAGGCCTCAACGTATGATACGTAACCCAACTTCAGGTCTTTGATAAATTTCATCCGGTAGAATTTTTATAGGATTCAAAAATAGCAAATCCTCAATTAATTCTTATTTTTGACCGCTTAATTTATAAGCGTATGTCTCAAACTATTTTCCCATTAAGAGCGGTTAGTCCTATAGACGGAAGGTACCAAAGTAAATGTGCAGAATTGAGTGACTATTTCTCGGAAGAGGCTCTAATGAAATATAGAGTTCTGGTAGAAATTGAATACTTTATTGCTTTGTGCGAATTACCATTACCCCAACTTAAGGAATTCGATCATTCATTGTTTGGTGAATTGAAACTTATTTATCATAATTTCTCCAGCGATGATGCGCTCAGAATCAAAGAAATAGAGAAGACAACGAATCATGATGTGAAGGCGGTCGAGTACTTCATTAAAGAAAAGATGGATGAGTTGAATATTGGAGATAGTAAGGAGTTTATTCACTTTGGTTTGACCTCTCAGGATATCAATAATACTGCAGTTCCAAGGTCATTGAAAGATGCAGTTAATGAGGTATATCTTCCTAAGATTGATAAGATCATTTCAATGATGAATGGGTTTGCAAACGAATGGAAGAATATTTCTATGTTGGCAAAGACACATGGGCAACCGGCATCTCCAACCAAGCTGGGAAAAGAGTTTAAAGTTTTTGCGGAAAGACTGGAAGTACAGGTAGCTCAGTTGAAGCAAATTCCCTATTCGAGTAAGTTTGGGGGAGCAACTGGTAACTTCAATGCGCATCATGTGGCTTATCCTGAAATTAATTGGGTAGATTTTGCAAATAAATTTTTGAAAGAAAAACTTTATGTAGATCGTTCACAGACTACCACGCAAATTGAACATTACGATAATTTGGCGGCTCTTTTTGATGCTATGAAAAGAATTAATACCATTTTGATCGATTTTAATAGGGATATGTGGACGTATATTTCTATGGAATATTTCAAACAACGGATTAAGGAAGGTGAAGTTGGATCATCTGCAATGCCACACAAAGTAAATCCAATCGATTTTGAGAACAGTGAAGGGAATCTAGGTATAGCTAATGCGGTTCTGGAGCATCTAGCTTCAAAATTACCAATCTCTCGTTTACAAAGAGATCTAACGGATAGTACCGTGCTAAGAAATGTGGGTGTGCCGTTTGGACATATACTGATCGCTTTAGCTTCTTTGGAAAAAGGTTTGGGAAAAATTTTGTTGAATGAATCCCAATTTAAAGCAGATCTTGAAAGTAACTGGGCTGTTGTTGCGGAAGCAATTCAAACGGTGTTGAGAAGAGAAGGATATCCAAAACCTTATGAAGCACTAAAGGCTTTGACCAGAACAAATGAAGAGATCAATGCCAAGAGCATTTCGAATTTTATTGATACGTTGAATGTTTCAACTGACATAAAGGAAGAATTGAAGAAGATTTCACCACACAATTATACTGGAGTAGACCTCGTAGGGTAGTATGAACTCAAAGAATCCGCTGGAACGATATCTCTACAAAAAGATCATCAATAATCCGAATGGAGGAGCAGGTGATCGAGAAGCACATGTTCTTACGGCAGAAGAATCCGACAGGCTTAGGAAAATTCAAATACGTTCCATGTTCAGAGCGGCACTTGCTGGAGCTCTGGGGGTTGTAGCATTATATGTCCCGCACTATGCTTATGGAACGGCTCTTTTTCCGATATCCTCAATGACACTTCCTTTCATGAGTGATCCAATAGAGGTAGAGGTTACCTTCTTATTGTATAGTTTTATATTGGTGGTGATAGAGATCGCATACTTGACGTATAATAATATTCATACGGTAAAGGACATTGCGCATGCATGTAATTATCCTTTGCCTGACGACCCGTTTTTTGAAACAAATGTTGAATCACTTGTAGCGGTTGGATTAGAGAGAAATATCAAGTCTCAAAGCCAGATAGGTATTAATCCGTTTGCAGGCCTAAGTAAATGGCAGGTAATGATGTTCACCATTATCAACCTTATGAAAGCTGCAATGACGAATTTCTTGTTTAAGTTATTGATCAAAAGGGCTTTGGGTAGATATGCTTTTCGATTGTTGGTAGATCTTGCTGGAATTCCAATTTACGCTTTCTGGAATGCATATGCGGCAAGAACGGTCATCAAAGAAACAAGGGTAAGGATCATGGCGAATCCAATCATTAAGGATTTTTCAAAGAAACTTTACCAAGAACAGTGGGACAATCCTGAGTTTGTTAAAGAATTGTATTATATGCTCGATTTTGTAGCCATAACGAAACGAAAATTTCATGGTAATCACTATATGCTGGCGTTGGTTATTTTACAAGAATTTGGGATTAAACCAGATACAGATCATGAATACGATGATGAGTTTTTAGATAGAATGGAAAAAGCTAGTCCCAAAACTATCGAAGGATTTAGCAAGATCAACTTGTTAGGAATGGCATTAGATGGTGTAATATCTAAAAAAGAGGAGTTGTTGATCTATACATGGCGTAAGAAAGGGATTTATAACTACACTACTGAACAAACCAAAGAAGCTACAAGAGAGTTTTTTGAAGGTCAAGGAACCATCAGCTTAGTTTAACAAATTAATCATAGACAATCAAATGTTGCAAACCTCAAAAATGCATATGTTTGAGTAATAATAATAGTATAATATGAAGCAGTTTTTAGTATTTACAATTGCATTAATAACATTGGAAGGTATTTCGCAATCTCAATTCAGTAGATTTTTTGGAGAACCTTCCAGCAACATGAGAATTGAAGAGATGATAGAGACCTATGATGGTGGATTTTTATCTCTTGTAAAAGGATCAAAAGCTACGTTGATCAAATTTGATGAGACCGGGGATACACTTTGGACAAAATATGTTGGTGCTACAAATTCAATTAAAGGAATTTCAGAAACAGATGACCACAATATTCTATTGAGTGGGTCAACGCTCTCCAAACTAGATGAATTCGGAAATGAAATTTGGACAAAAGAATTTTCAGGACCATTAAATGGTGGAGCATTGAATTCAAATTCTGTAGTTGCATCTACTGCTACAGGAGGTGTTCTGGTTTCATCTGAGTCTTATCAGTACTTTTCTGGAGCTTTTATATATGAAGCTGCTCTGTGTGTCTATGGTTTCGATGATAATGGAGATATTGTTTGGACTAAACATTTATCAGGAGCATATTTTAATGGAATCAATATAGGCGTGAGTGTAACTCCTCAAGGTGTATACGTAGACGCTTCTGGAAATATTTATGCCTTTGGTATTCGTTCGAATTCTAGTGATTACTCAATTATTATATGGAAGTTAGATGGTTCAGGAAATACCCAGTGGCTCAAGGAGTATGTAACTTCTAACACTGAATCATTCGATGATGGGGATCTAATGGCAAACGGAAATATTTTGCTCAGCGGTTTTGGATTTGGATCTGGTTTGGGAGGAAAGGTAATTCAAATGGATCCAAATGGTGATATTGTATGGTCCAAGATCATTACTGTTCCTAATTCAGGTAGGGCTGTTGGGATTGTAGAACTCCATAATAGTGATCTGGCTATTTCTGTAGAGAACTTAACGATTGGGTCTTTATCCTATCAAAATGGAGTTTATCTTACGGATGATACGTTGGGATTGAAAAAGACGATCCTCCATGGAGGGGAATCTTCTCAATCTGGAGGGAAGATCGTTCAGTTAAATGATTTAAGCATTGTAAACGCTACTCCAACCAATGCATTTTCATTTCAGTCTCGAATTAACTTTCAACAGTTTGATACCTTGGGGAATACAACAGGGTGTTATGAGGCTGTCACGTTTCCTACAGTAATAGATAATCCTATAAGTTTTACTGATTTAGTTATGAATGAAATACAGGGAGGTTCTAATTTTTCAAGTACTTTGCCAACTAGTTTTTATAGTATTCAAGAATTTGATTATGGTTTCGATATAACTGGAGTTGTTCAGCCAGGAGATTGCCAAGGGGATCAAGGGTTAATCGATATTAGTATGGATGGTACCGCTCCTTATACTTTTTCGTGGTCAAATGGAACGTCAGCTGAAGATCTCGTTGATTTTGGGGGGATCTACGATGTGACAGTTGTTGATGCAGATGGATGTATCAGAAAAGACACATTTGAACTGACTGAACCTACCGCGATCATTGTGACCTATTCTACAACGAATGTAGATTGCTTTGGAGCCGGAAATGGATCGATTGATCTATCTGTTTCTGGAGGAACTCCCGGATATACTTACCAATGGTCTACATTAGCTACGAATGAAGATCTTTCAAATCTAAGTGGAGGATTCTATCAATGTATTATAGAGGATACGAAAGGTTGCTCCAAAATGGTTGGTGTTTCTGTTAGTGAACCGCAACAGTTGACAGCCGTAATTTTGTCAACTATCAACGCATCTTGTGCTGATTCATGCAATGGAGAATTGGCAGGATTTGCAGCTGGAGGTGTGGCTCCATATTCCTATTTATGGAATGATGCAATGACTCAAACAAATGATACAGCGATAGGATTGTGTAATGGTAACTACTTGCTAAAAGTAACCGATGACCATGGGTGTATTTCGTATGCTAATGCCTCTATTAGTGAACCCTCACCATTAGTTTCTCAAATTGCGACTTATCCTTCAGAATGTTTGGCTAGCAATGGTTCGGCTGAGGCATATGTGTCAGGAGGATCTGGTCCTTATACTTACAATTGGAATAATTCTGGAGCGGTAAGTAATGATTCCATTGGAGGGTTTGGAGTTGGTAACTACAGTCTGGAAGTAGTAGATGCTAATGGGTGTTCAGTAGAACAATCATTTATGGTTTCTTCAAATACACCTTCTGTAGAAATTTGTGTGATTACTGTAGATTCGAATAATCAAAACTTGCTTGTTTGGGAAAAACCGGTAGTGTCCAATATTGCCGGATTCAATATTTACAGAAATATAGCTGGAGTGTATACTCAGATCGGATATCAACCTTATGATTCTATTTCGCAATTTATCGATAATGATTTTGGAGTTGATCCTCAAATTACCTCTTATCGATATAAGATTTCAGTACTGGATTCCTGTGGTAATGAAAGTGCATTAAGTTCATTCCACGAAACGATTCACCTGACGGCTAATTTAGGTGTTGGAGGTGATGTTAATTTGATCTGGGATGACTATGAAGGATTTTCATTTAGTGAGTACGAAATATGGAGAGATACAACCGGTCATGGCGATTGGGAAACTATTGGAAATACGTTAAGTACAAGTTTTACTTTTACAGATCAGAACGTGCCTCAGAATGCAGTTTCTCTTAGATATGCAATTGAAGTCGTTCTTCCAAATACATGTACTTCCTCTAGATCTCAAAATTACGGATCGACAAGATCAAATAAACAAACGGTAATGGGACCGGGTGCTGAATTGGCATCAGGTATCGAAACACAAATTCTTGCTGATGCGATGATCTTTCCAAATCCGATGAGTGATCAGGTAACCATTCGATTGAATGCTACTAACTGGACATATAGAGTGATGGATGTTTCTGGAAGATTAGTGACCTCGGGTAATTCAAATCAAAATCAATTAGTTCTCAATGTATCAGATTTTGAAACAGGGGTCTACTTGGTTGAAGTTGAATTGAATGGCCATTTTCAGACCAAGAAATTACTGAAGCAATAATCTACTTTGGTAACTTTAGTCGTTCATCTATCTCATTACTGAGTTTAGGGTCTAGTTCTTTTATTATAGGACGAATTTTCTCTAGTGATTCTTTGTCATACCATGTCCGCATGTACAAACCGGCCCAATATAAGCCTAGCGCTATCTGTTTTTCTTGGTTTTCTGTTAGGTCTGACAATGCTTTTTTTAAGTTCTTATCACGGACAAATGATAAGCCGTACGCAGCGAAAACAGGAGCCCCATCTATTTCGGACCTGAGTAAACGCTCTAAGTCAATAATTAGTTTTTTTTGAAATTTGGGATTGCGTTTATTCAGCTCAATACTATATCTGGTTAAAGCACCTACAATCGTTTTTCCTTGACTGGGAGTGCTTTTTTTGAAATGAGATAGATGCTTTTTATAATCAATTGATGACAGAAGTGTAGATATGGAGTCCGTATATCTTTCTGCATCAATATCGTATAAGGCTCTTATATGTGATTCGACTTTGAAATCCCCAAATTCAATGGAAGGATCATTTTCTGCATTTGCAATAAGTTGTTTTAGATCGTTAAAGACAATTTGACCATCGGTAGGTGTAAAATAATCTATTGCTTTCAGTACAGAGGTGAAACTGATCCCATTCAACATGGTTAATGCATCTTCATCATTTGAAATGGTATCATTTGAGATTAGGAGTTCAATTTCTCTACATGCCGAAGGATATACAAGATCGAATGATACTCCTGAGCTAACTGGGTTAAGAAATATGTATTTATTGCCTATTTTTTCTTTTGCATTATAGAGATGGTGGTCGATGATGTTGCCTACTATTACGTTGGGGTTTCTCATGTTTGGGAACTTATTCAAAGTACTTCGAATAGTGTCTTCTCCACGGATGTAATAGTCGTCTAAAAATGGAAATTTTGCTGTGTCGTCTTTTACAATAGTTATGACTTTAATTTGAGCTTTGCTATAATCACTATATCCTACCACCTCGGCTAAAAAGATCTGGGTAGAACCGTAAACGGAGGAACTAAGATAATTATGGATATTGCAAGATGGACAAGCAACCAATTGATACGATGAAGCGAGAAGAAGTAGTAGAAAAAGTTTTTTCATTACCCTATAACAATCAAAATGTTGTAAGTTACAACTTTAATGCAAGTGATGTAAGTAGGGTAGTATTGTTTGTACTGAAGCCATTCGAAATCGAAAAATTGGCTAGGGTGCTCAAAAATGTTCTTACTTCAGTTCTCCAAAAAATATTATTATGAATTCTTCTGTCAATGTTCATGGAAACACCAACGGTTTCAAAATCGTTACCTGAACCGGTATTAATGATAATATTCTTATGATCATTGAAATACTCTATTCTAATGGCAGATGCCCAAAACGTATTTATTTTGTATTGCGTAATGAAGGATGCATTGTACCAGTTGTCAAATGCATTGCTTCCTTTTGCTTCCTGCTTGAGCCCATAATCCATTCCGATGATCGTCTGCCATTTCTCATTCCAAGTCAATGTCATGTAGAAATCGTTGAAGTACATCATTCTTCTTAAGCTGTCTGGATCTTCGGTAGTCACAAAAGTACTCCAGTTTACCAAAACTTTTTTCGAAGGAGTGAATACTAGTTGTGTGCCTCCAGAAGGCATACTATTTCCTGGGACTCTCATGATTCTTTGCCAGCCATTACTGAAAATGAGACTATAAGTCCATTTATCATTTAGTTCATGAGTCATCTTAACTCCTGAAAGAAAATATGGAGAGCTCTCTGCGGCTAAGGATCGGGAAAGGGTAGGGTTGTCTACGCCAATTGCACTTTCAAAGCCAAGATGGGAACTGAAAATTCCCGCATCAATCCATAAATTTCCATTTTTATTGGCAGTGAATCCAACATAAGCTTCGTTAATAGGACGATATAGGATCGGCTCAGCTGCATAATTATCTCTCGCATAGGTTCCTGCTTGAAGAGCTATTCTCCCATGGTATTTTTCATTCTCTACATCTAGTCTGATCAAACCAATGTTTAAATTAACCGTGTTGTGCCGATTATAATGGTAAAGGAATGGTTGTCGAACGATATCAGGTTCATTAAAATCATAGCCATAGAATACATCAACGTATCCGCTTAAGCTTAGGTCCGGTTTGGAAGAATCTGATTGCCCCAGAGTAACTAATACCAGATGTAATATTGAAAATATGAGAATAAACCGTTTCATTAGAACAGAGTCATTTGATCATCCTTATCGTCACTGTCCTTTATCGGACCTTTTTTCTCTTTTGCCGGTGGCTTAGGATCAGTTTGTTTCGTACTATCAGATTCTTTAGATGGTGAAATATCCCATTCCACCTCAATCGGTCCCTGATCCTTTACAGGAGTGATTGGTTTGGACTCGGCTTTAGGTTCAACGATTTTTACTTCCTCTTCCTGTTCCTCATCCTCTTCCTTGTCATTTGATACTTCTTTTTCTAATGTCTCATGATTTTGCCCTTCAGAGGAAATCTCGGTTGAGTGGTCGTTTTCTTCATCGTCAATTTCTTCTTCTTCAATCTCAACTTCTTCTGGCCAATCTTCTCCTTCACGAGGAGGTAAGAGAGTTATCTCTTTAATCTTTAGTTTGGTTAGCTGATTACCTTGAGCTTTAAGTCCTTTAACATCAATAAATTCATTGAGAGATTCCTGTTTGTCCGGCAAGTTTTTAGTTTCACGAAGTCGTTTATTGTACTCAATATTGATCATTGGATTGTACTGAGTAGTAGCAACAATCAACTGGCATTCATCATCTTCCGGTAAAAAGTTTACTTTCTTTGTGGATGCTTCAGGAATGAATCTTTTGACAAAATAAAGATCTTTGGTTACATTAAAGTAAACGGCAGCTACTGGTCTATCTGGATGCCATTTTTCAATTTCGATCATATCGTCATCAAACTTCGTTGCCAATTCAAAGCCTGAAAGTTTGTATACTCCTGATGCATGCAGTGTCAGTATTTTATCTTCTCCTCTGAATTCTCCTAGGAATTTACCTCTACCTTCATCGTTCAGTCTTCTGACAATGTCGTCCCACCAAACTTTTCTGGCAGCAAGTGTTGATCCACCAGTTTCTTTTTGTTCAACTTTGGAAATGAGTTCTTTTGTTGCCCGATTTCCTTTTGAAGCCCTTCCTTTGATCAGTAATTCTCCAAAATCGATGTCAAACTTAATCCGTTTTAAATGTGGTCTAGGTCTTAATTTTACGGTTACGACTTCTCTTCTTCCATTAGGGTTCATAGTGAAATAAAGAACTTTTGATCCTTTATTTCCAGCAGTCAGGTCGTATTCTTTATCTCGAGTAATCGAACTTACATTAAAACGTTTCATGTAGGAGGCTTTTTCTTTGCCGTCTTCATAGATCATATGATAGATTGTTCGTTTGTCTCCTTTTCTCCAAACACCAACGTGTATAATTCCTTTGCCTACGAATTTTTTGTCAGCAATCTTGGTGACAATCATTTTACCACTTTCGAAAAATACAATGACATCATCTATTTCACTACAATCCTGAATGTAATCTCCTCCTCTGAGAGAATATCCAATGAAACCTTCATTAAGGTCAACATAGAGTTTCTTGTTAGAGACGATAACTTTAGTCGCATTGATGTTATCAAATACCCTTATCTCTGTTTTTCTCTCTTTTCCCGCAGCATATTTGTCTTTCAGATCTTTGAAGTAATCTACTGCATATTGGATCAAATTGGCTAAGAAATTCTTTACCTCTTCAATCTGGGCTTCGATTTTGGCAATGATCTCATCTGCTTTAAAACTATCAAACTTAGAGATCCGTTTGATCTTAATCTCGGTTAAACGAACAATATCCTCTTCTGTAACGGGTCTTTTCAGATGTTTGATATAAGGTTTTAAACCATTATCAATAGCAGAAATAACTCCTTCCCAGGTTTCTTCCTCTTCAATGTCACGGTAAATCCTGTTTTCAATGAAAATTCTTTCCAGAGAAGACCAATGCCATTGACTTTCCAGCTCGTTAAGCTTGATCTCTAATTCTTGCTTCAGCAAATCTACAGTTCGGTCAGTTGACCGTTTCAATAAATCGCTCACTCCTAAGAATTGAGGTTTATCATTTTCAATCACACAGGAGTTGGGCGAGATACTCATTTCACAATTCGTAAACGCATAGAGTGCATCTATCGTTTTGTCAGGTGATATCCCCGGAGCCAGATGGATAAGTATTTCAGCTTCAGCGGCAGTATTGTCTTCCACTTTTTTAATTTTGATCTTTCCTTTTTCAGTAGCCTTGACAATGCTGTCTATCAAAGAATCTGTGGTCGTTCCAAAAGGAATTTCATCAATTTTAAGCGTTTTATTATCTAGTTTGGATATGGTAGCTCTTACTCTTACTTTCCCTCCTCTAAGTCCATCATTGTATCCCGTGAAATCAGCCATTCCTCCATGTGGAAAATCTGGAAATATTTCAACTTTTCTACCTCTTAGATAGTCAATGCTGGCATCGATCAATTCGATAAAATTATGCGGTAGGATTTTAGTAGCTAAACCAACCGCAATACCTTCGGCTCCCTGAGCTAGGAGTAAAGGAAATTTAACGGGAAGGTGAACAGGTTCGTTATTTCGACCATCATACGATTTTACCCATTCTGTTGTTTTATGGTTAAAAAGTACATGGTTTCCGAATTTGGTCAATCGAGCTTCAATATATCGGGGAGCTGCGGCACCATCACCTGTAAGAGTGTTTCCCCAGTTTCCCTGACAGTCAATCAATAAATCTTTTTGACCAATTTGAACCATCGCATCCCCAATGGATGCATCTCCATGCGGATGGTACTTCATGGTATTTCCGATAACGTTGGCTACCTTATTGTACCGTCCGTCATCTAATTCTTTCATGGAATGGAGAATCCTTCTTTGCACAGGTTTTAATCCATCTGCCAAAGCTGGGACTGCTCTTTCCAGAATAACGTAAGAAGCATAATCCAGGAACCAATCCTTGTACATGCCAGAGAGAGGAATGATATTGTCATCATCTCCTTCATTGGTGTTCCCTCCTTCTAGCTCAAAATCGTCTTCGTTGTACTCTTCGTCTTTACTCATGCTTCTTCAGTAATTGCTTCTTCAATTTTCAAGTTATCGATGATAAAATCTTGTCTTTCTGGAGTGTTTTTACCCATGTAAAAAGTCAGGATCTCCTCAATAGACTGATCTTTGCTTAATATGACAGGTTCAAGTCTCATGTCTTCACCGATGAAGTGTTTGAACTCATCTGGAGAAATCTCACCCAATCCTTTAAATCTTGTTATTTCCGGGTTTTTGCCTAGTTCAGCCAAAGCAGATCTTCGTTCTTCATCTGTATAGCAATATCGTGTCTCTTTTTTGTTTCTAACTCGGAACAAAGGGGTTTGAAGAATGAAAACGTGTCCTTTTTTAACCAGGTCAGGGAAAAACTGAAGGAAGAACGTAAGTAATAATAAACGAATGTGCATTCCATCCACATCGGCATCGGTTGCAATGATCACTTTATTATAGCGAAGATTTTCCATGTCATCTTCAATGTTCAATGCAGCCTGTATCAAGTTAAACTCTTCATTCTCATAGACTACTTTCTTGGTTAATCCATATGAATTAAGAGGTTTTCCACGCAAACTGAAAACAGCTTGTGTGCTAACGTCTCTTGATTTGGTAATTGAACCACTTGCACTATCCCCCTCAGTAATAAAGATGGAGGTTTCACCTCTTCGTTCATTTTTACTGTCATTAAAATGAAGCTTACAGTCTCGTAGCTTTTTGTTGTGAAGATTGGCTTTTTTAGCACGATCCCTTGCTATCTTTCTAATTCCGGAAAGTTCTTTTCTTTCTTTTTCGGATTGCCTGATCTTCTTTTCGAGGATATCTGCGATCTCCGGGTTTTTATGTAGATAATTGTCAAGTCGTTGTTTGAGGAAATCCATTACAAATGCCCTTACAGACTTTCCATCCGGCTCCATCTCAAGAGATCCAAGTTTTGTTTTTGTCTGCGATTCGAATACAGGTTCAATTACTTTAATGCTTATCGCAGCAACAATGGATTGGCGAATATCCACTGGGTCGTATTTGCCATAAAAGTCTTTGATAACTTTCGCAACGGCTTCTCTGAAAGCACTCTGGTGAGTACCTCCCTGCGTGGTGTGTTGACCGTTCACAAAAGAAGAATAATCTTCACCATAACTTCTGGCATGTGTAAATGCTACCTCGATGTCGTCTCCCTCTAAATGAATGATCGGATAGAGTGGATCACCGTCCATATTGTTTTCAAGAAGATCTTTAAGACCGTTTTTTGAATGAAATCTTTTGCTGTTATAGTGGATCGTTAATCCTCTATTTAAATAGCAGTAATTCCAGAACATCTTCTCGATATAATTGGATCGATAGTGATAGTTTTTGAAGATCTCAGGATCTGGTGTAAAACGAACATAAGTTCCATTTTCTCTGTCAGAATCTTCAAGGTCGTATTCTTTTATTACATTACCTGCGTTAAAATCGACTTTCTTACACTTTCCATCACGGTAACTTTCTACTCGAAAGAAATTCGAAAGCGCATTCACCGCTTTAGTACCAACCCCATTCAGACCAACTGATTTCTTAAATGCTTTACTATCATATTTACCACCAGTATTCATTTTAGAAACTACATCGACCACTTTTCCTAATGGTATTCCTCGACCATAATCTCTTACGCTTACCGAGCCTTCCTGGATTTTGATAACAATCTTCCGACCATTACCCATTACAAATTCATCAATGGAGTTATCCAAGACCTCTTTCAAAAGGATATAAATACCATCATCTGGAGAAGAACCATCTCCCAACTTTCCAATGTACATTCCCGGACGCATCCGGATGTGTTCCTTCCAGTCTAAAGATCTGATGTTTTCTTCCGTATACGAAACATTCTCTTCTGCCATAATACTTTGTTGGAAATCAAAATTCATGTTAAAATTAAGGATTAGTCAAGGGTTTGAGGGGCTTTAGAGATACAATTTATCAACACTCATGTCTTGAATGCTGTGTCTGCCCTATTTCAACGAGTGTAATTTAAATAATTGTAAATCAATTAGATGTAATAAAGATGTGTTCTTTATATGGATTTGAGGGAGTGAGTTGTCGATGAATGTGAGTAATCAGAGGATGATATTAACATTTTTGTGTATAAAACATTGAAGAAGCCGTTTGAGTAGGCAAAAACTTAATCTTAGTTTTGCTAACTGACGAACAATGTACAAAAACAAACCACTATGTTGAAATCATTATTTATATCCGTAAATCTGGTTGGATTAGCAATGCTTCCATTCCTGTTTGTGGGCAACGTAAGTGTTGAGCATCAGGCTCCTTCTGAAATTGAAGCAGGAGGTGAAGTAGAAGTAACGATTACGCTCAATAAAGGATCTGTAACAGGTCCAGCAAGACTTAAACTTGATTTTTCAGATGCGCAGGGATTAGTTGCCGAGGGTATTGAAACAGCGGGGTCATCATTCTCCTTTGCTGATGGAGATAATGCACTTTTTATCTGGTATTCTATCCAGTCAGATGAACAAGTGACGCTAAAGTATAAGCTGAAGGCAGATCCGGATGCAACGGGTACAAAGACAATTTCAGGGACTTTCTCATTTTTGGATGAAGAGGAGCGTAAGAAAATTGATATTCCAACAATTATAGTTGAGGTAAAAGGCGGTTCGGTTGCAAACAACTCTGGTAGCGGAGAAGGTGCTGGGAATTCAGGTGCAACTGGTGCTGGTGAAGGAAATTCAGGAGCAAGTTCAAGTGCTGCTAATACAAGTTCTCAAGGAACTCCAGATGTTAGTTGTTCCAGAAGAGTCGAAAAAGATGGAGATGCTTTCGTTGTGATTATTGATGTCAATAAAGGAGATAATGGAGGTTTTGCTAGAATTAAGGACAACATTCCTGCCGGTTTTATTGCTGAGTCAATGGAGAATTCAGGTGCAGTATTCAAGTTTGTAGATAATTCTGCTAAGTTTCTTTGGACATCATTGCCAAAAGATAAGGCAACTATTCAAGTAAAATACAGATTGTTACCACAAAGCGCTGGTCCAGGTATGTATGATCTTACGGGAGAGTTTTCTGGAGAATTTTTAATCGTAGACGATAAACCAACAAGTATTGACATTCCATATGCATCATTTGAGCTTGAAGGAGACTTTGCGGATACTCAGGATCCAAAAGACCCGAAAGACCCGAAAGATCCAAAAGATCCAATGGATACTCAAGATCCAAAAGATCCTGACACAACTCATATTCCTTCAGGTAATGGAGAAGTTATGTACAAGGTACAAGTGATGGCAGCGCATAGAACGGTGTCTAACAGTTACATCAAAAAACACTACGGGTATTCAGGTAAAATCGATATTGAAAACCATGAGGGTTGGGTAAAATATACAACAGGAAGTTACGGTGTTTACAAGGATGCAAGAGATAAGAGAAATTCACTTGACTCATATAATTTTCCTGGTCCATTTGTGACTGCTTATAAGCAAGGAGAAAGAATTACAGTTCAGGAGGCACTTACGCTGACAAATCAGCAATGGGTTCAATAGTTGTAATTTTGCTTATAAAGTCTGTTTTATCATAAAATGAAGCTGCTAGCAAGAGTTATTCGTTTGTTTTCTTTCAGTCTGGTTACTTCGGGTGTATTTTACTTTCCTGGAATGCTTTTGATTAGGTTGGGAAGGAAATTGCGAGTTCTTAATTTCAAACGCAATAATGTCAAATCTGAAGACTTTCAAGAGATCAAAGTATTCTCAAATGTGAGACTACAGGTTGATGCTTCCGCTTATATGGGAGGGAGTCTTTTTTGGACGGGTCTTCATCACGTAAATGAGATAATTTATCTTAATAAAATCCTGAATCGTAAAGACGTCTTTATTGACGTTGGTGCTAATCAAGGTGAATTTAGCATGTTTGCAGCATCTAGGGTAAGTGAAGGAAAAGTAATTGCATTTGAACCCGTTAAGTATCAACTAAATCTACTAAAGAACAATTTAAAATTGAATGGATTTCGCAATTGCGAAATTCACGAATTCGGTTTGTCCAATGAAAATGCTCAATTACCCATTTATACATCGAATGACAGTGAATTACATGCGGGGATTCATGAAGGTCTTTCGTCACTATTTCCATCGGGTGATGTTAATGAGGAACAACAGATCATTGATATAAAAGTGTTTGATGAGATTATTACACCGACTTTAGAAAGGTTTGATTTTCTTAAAATAGATATTGAGGGAGCAGAATTATATGCATTGAAAGGAATGCGTGTTGCATTAGAGAAATTTAAGCCTCAGATTTTAATAGAAATGAATGATAGAACATTTCGCTCTGCAGGTTATTCTTTAACAGAAATGTTTGATTTTTTGTCTGAATTAAACTATAAACCATTTAGGATCCATCGTGGTCATTTGGTTTCAGTTTCTGGAGTAGAGCAATTGACTGATTGGGGTAATTATATTTTTAAGTAGACTTCTTACGTCCTAAAAATTTCTCCGCCAAATCATGTATATCTGGTGTTATATTTAATTTATAGGATATTAAACTGAATATGGCTGTAAATAACACACTATTTAAAAGCATTTCAACGAAAGGATTCAGATTTAGATCTAGATAGTAAAAGGAAGCAATCAATGATATAGTTAGAATGATGCCAAATAAGGTTTTCATAGAGAATGGCTGAAGTCCAAATTTAATTAATAGGAAGAAAAAGCTGATCACGTTGAATATCGTCAAAGAGAATAAGGTAGCCAATGCGGCACCTTCGATGCCATATCTTGGTATCATGTAATAATTGGTCAATACGGTTAGTATCATTAATGCAATACTATTGTATAATCCAAATTTATAGTGTTTTGAGGTAATGATTATTACGCCATTCAAACCTCCTCCTACATGAATTAGTCGGGCAATACCCAAAATCATGATAATATTTTTGGATTCTTGGTATTTTGGAAAAATTTCAAAAAAGCTGTCAATATTTATCCAAATTAGACCAAATATTAATGACCCAAGCATGAGCTGATTGATGCTTGATTTAGAATAAATATCAGTTAATACTTTTTTGTCATTTCTGAGCCATGCGGCTGAAATTACACTTACTGCGATGTTTGAAATTGCTCTTCCAGGCAGAGTGCATAAGGATACAATATAAACTCCGAATGTATAGATAGCAGTTAGTTCCAGTCCATAATTGCTGGTAACAAGCACGGGTATCGGAACAAGTGCTGGTATCATAATACCATCTATGTTTGAAATAATCGTTCCTGAGATGGTCGACAGAAAATTAGTTATGCTATATGAGAAGATCTCAACCCTTTTCTTTGTTGCCTCTATGTTTTTTCTAAGATCAAATAAATTGGATTTTACAAGATATATGAGTAATATAATCACATTGATGACAAGTAAGAAGGAAAATGAAGTTACAAAAACCTCAAAAGAAATTATTTGAAGATAGAATAATACAACAATTACGCTTTGTAATATTCTATACAATACTTCTTTTAGGGCCAATTGAAATGTAGACTTTAGTACCGATTGTAAATAGGCAGAGAGGAGTTCAGATGCCGAATATGAAATTGTAATGATATAAACGAGATGAAAATACTCTTCGATCATCGAAGCTCTTGAGCGATAGGATTCTATAAGTAAATGCTTGAACTCAAATAAAAGTGCTAGAACGATTATTAAACCTACTAAATAATTTTGCACGGATATTCTTAGAATTCCGCCACTTGGTCTTTGATCCGTCTTGTATTCCGGAACAAACTTTAACAGCATCTGCGAGCTACCTAATAGGGCTATAGAACCAGCCAAAAATCCGAGAAGTGGTAGAAATCGAACTATTCCAAATTGAGATTGTGTCAAAAAGATCTGAAACAGGAAAATATTGTTTACAGCGCCAAAAACCACTCCGATAATCAGAATGATCATGTTGTAGGTGCTCTGTTTTGCTATAATTCCCATTATAATTTTACTAAATCAAAATTTGAAAATTTTGTAGCATATTTCGTATTTATCGCAACGGCTATAAACTGATAGTAGCCCGATTCTTTTATCGTGATTTTAGGGTTGTTTCCCTTTGTAAATTGGTTTCGATGCCATTTTATCTTGTCAAGATCCTCTTCTCTTTTTGTTCCCTTAAAAAAGAAATAGAGATTTTCAGGGTTGTTTGTTTCACCTAGGTCTATTTCGTAGGTAGTACCTTCGGTTAGCCAAAAATTAAGAGGTATTTTATTGATAAAGAACTTTGGACCTTCTACGGGTTTTAAACTAATGGTCTTTATCTCATTGATTGTATTGTGTTTTTCAGAACCGTATAACTTAAAACTGAACGAAGAAAAAGAAGAATCTGAAAGAATTCGAACGGTTGAATCATTGATCTGTTCAAACTGTAGTTCTAAGTGTTTTTCATTTAAAACTGTTTTTATACTTGATGGTTTTGAAAAGTGGACATCAACATAGCTAAGACTTTCATCAAAAATGATTGTGGTCCATTTTTTACACTTGAAAGAATTGTCAGACATCTGCTTTTTTTTCTGTTTCAATTTGAATTCAGAAATTGAGGTTAGTTGTTTCGATGTGCTTGCAGAGTCAGAAATGTAAGTGTTCTCTATTTGTTGAAATGGAACAGCATTTGCGTATTTGGGGTATTTATACATGGGGTACTTTGTGTCCGTCTTTCCAATTGACATATAGGACCAAATCATGATCTGTCTTAGAAATTCTGGTTCTTGGTACATGAAATATAATTGTTCAAGCTCTGAAATTTCATACCGCATGTAATGGTTGCTTACTTTTGCTCCTTTTCGGTTGTAATTTGTCCAGTCTGGAGTATCATATTTTTCCAAATTACTTAGAAGGGCAGCATAAGAACTATCGTGTACTTCCTTTGCTCTTGCGTGATCTGGAAAGTAGATTAGGAATTCATGTAGCCCAATTAACCCGTTAATAAATCCATTCAGTACTTGAGGGCTGCTTTTGGAATTAGGGTATTCTTCGATCCATTGATATTTTTCATCAATGAAACTAATTGAGCCACCTTCTTCCTGTTTTTTTAGCATTAAGTGTGCAATTTTCTCAGCGATATCGAAACTTCGTTTATCTTTAGTTAAGTCATAGTATCTTAAGAGATAGGATATGGCGAATCCTTGAGTCATACCTGAAATCCATCCTGCTTGAAGATCATGATATTTGAATTGATAAGGAAGACCAATAGATTTTCCGTTATCAGAATAAACTAGTTTCGTTGTGTCTAGGAAATACTTAAATTGATCTATTGCATTGTAATAGAACGTAGAGTCATTCTCATCTTTGAATTTGTAATAATTAAGAATGCCATAAACAGATATTGTTAGTGGGTTGTATTTGGAATTTTGGGTTATGACGCCAGTTGAATCTTCAACTCTGTTATTTCGTTTTAACCAACCTGTGAGGGACATATCATAATGATCTGTTAGACAAGTGTATTCATATAATTCTTGAGCTTGGGGATTTTTGTGAATCCCAAGAATTAGTGCTAAAATGAAAGATAAATTATAAAGTATTTTGGTCATGAATACTCAGAAATGGTGTTAATTAATGATGATTTTCTTGAGTCTATTGAATAAAGAGATTTGATTCGAATTGACGAATTCTCCCCGTTGTAATCTTTAGAATCTTTGACTAGATCCTGTAATCTTTGAGCAAGTAGTTCGGAATTATTTTCGTCAATAATAATGCCTGAGTCTCCTACGATTTCTGGTAACATATTTGTGCTAGAAACAATGGGGATGCATCCGCTAGACATAGCTTCACAGAGTGCATAGCCAAATCCTTCGAAAAGTGAAAGTTGTAAGTAATATTTACTCTTGCCATATAGTATTTTCAATTCTTCTGGCGTTTTTCTACCAATGAATGAAACATTTTCGGGTACAGTGGCAACAAAGGACTGTTGTTCTTTTGTAATGCCGACAAAAGTGAACTTTAGATTAGGGCATTTAATGGCAGTTTCCAAGATTAATTCACCTCCTTTACGTGTGAATTGACCTTCTGATAATACAGTTATGAATTGATGACTATCTCTTTCTACCTCCTGTAAGGGCCATTTTTCAGTGTTAATTCCATTGAAGATCACTTTATATGGTGTCTTAATTTCAGGAAAGAACGATTTGATTCCTTGATTTGGAATTGAACTGGATAGGAATTTTAATTCAGTTTTAATGAGTGATTCACTAACAGGTAAAAGAACCGTAGCATTTTTGTAACAATAGCGTAGAATTCTTTTTAATAGGGGTTTCCCTAAATTGCCGTAATTGAATTCAGGAATATAACAGGAATCTGTACCATGTAGAATAATAGAAGTTGGTGTTTTTGATATCTTTCCGAGTATAACAGGAACTAAGCACCACCATCCGCCAAAACTTATTATGATATGATCAAATTTTCTCCAATGGAATAAAAAGAAGAAGAACTGTTTAATAAGATAAGCCGGGATAAGAGATTTCTTTTTCCAATTATAGGTGTTCTCGGTTAAGTGAAATGATCGAGATAATATTTCTAAATCCAAATTAATAAACGAAGCCCTGTAAGGGAATACGAATGCTATATTTCTTTTTTCGTTCACTTCCTTATTGAGTTATTTCGATAAAATGTTGTTTTCTTGGATGAAGGCTTCTATCAGATTATATTCTTCTTGTTGAGTTACAGTATCTATACTAGCGATTTCCTCTTCTTTCAATTGAGTCATCCATTTTTTTAAAGGATCTCCCTTGGTGGTTGTGTTCTTGAACGAAGATATTCGAGAAATTATTTTGTTTGTTTGTGATTGATGTTTTGCATTTAGATTTAGATGTTCAAATACTTTTGAAAGTACTTCAGGTTGATTTTCAATCAGATCTTCATACCTGATAATGATTCTTTGGCTTTCAGGGATACGCTTAATAGCCTCAATTGCACATTGGTTAAGTCTAAGCCACATTTTTGGAATCGAACTAAAATTACCTGGGTAACTTCCTTCAGAACTCGTTTTAGTAAGATTCCAGCATTCGTTATGTTTAGAGATCATTGTATTGTATATGCCAGTAGATTTGTAGTAATCTTCAAAATGAAATTTTTGACTTGCGCTTTGGCCATATATATCTCTAATGATTAGGATGATCTTGCTTTCGGGAAACAACGTGTTGATGAATCCAATTTTGTTGATTAGATGCGGAGATTTGTTAACTGGAATAACTTGTTTCCAATCGTAGAATATTCTTCCTTCCTGAAGCTTGTAAGAATTGTAAGCTCTCATTACAGTTCTCTTCAGAGATTTCGATGCCTCTATGCTATCTGAAAAATAATTAGTCATTTGAAAAGCTGCGTCAAAACTAGCGTTATGATTTTCCATGAAAGTACATTCTAGACTTCCGCATGGTGCGTGTCCGATTTCGGTCCAAACTTGATTTAACTCAAATCCAATTTTCAGTAGCTGAGGATGTTGCGATAATTTGTTAACAAGCAGAGTGGTGCCACTTCTCATACATCCAGTTACAAATAGAGGTTGGCTGTGTAATTGTGGTTTTATTTCTCCTTGGGTGCTGAGAAGTTCACGTAAAGAATTACTTAATAAAGCCATGCTTTTACTTTGCTGTTAGTTCTTTGTAGTACCATTCAATGGCTTCATCCAGTCCTTTTGCAACTGAATGCGAAGGATTATATCCTAGAATTCTTTTTGCTTTATCGATGGAGGCAAGTGAATGTTTTACATCTCCGATTCTTTCAGGCCCGAACCTAATATCAACTTTTCCAATTGCTGGATTAATCTGAGAAAGAAGAGATTGTATCTTTTTTATCAAATCTAAAAGCACAGTGCGTTCTCCGAAAGCTACGTTGTAGACTTGATTAAATGCTTCAGGGTTTGTTGTTTCTGCCGCAAGTTCATTGGCTTGAATTACATTTTGAATATAGGTGAAGTCGCGTGTTTGACTTCCATCACCATGAACGATTGGACTTTTTAAGTCTAGAAAACTACTAATGAATTTGGGGATTGCTGCAGCGTATGCACCATTCGGATCTTGTCTTCTTCCAAAAACATTGAAATATCTCAAACCAATAATTTCTAGATCATAAAGGTTTGAAAATACGGAAGCATATAACTCATTTACATATTTAGTGACTGCATATGGAGAAAGTGGGGCTCCTATATTGTCTTCTGTTTTTGGTAAAATCTTACTGTCGCCATATGTAGAAGAACTTGCTGCGTACACAAATCTTAGAACGGAAGATTCGTTCGCTGCTACAAGCATATTCAAGAATCCATCAATGTTCACTTGATTTGTTGTGATCGGGTCATTGATTGATCTTGGAACAGATCCAAGGGCCGCTTGATGTAAGATGATATCCATCCCTTCACATGCTTTTTTACAATCTTCCAGATTTCTGATGTCACCTTCTATTAGTTGGAAATCAAAATTGTCCATGTGCTCCGCAAGATTATGCATGTGTCCTGTGGAGAAATTGTCAAGAACAGTCACTTGATTGTTTCGAAGAAAATATTCTGCCAAATTGGATCCTATGAAACCAGCTCCTCCTGTGATTAAAATTTTCTTTCCTTCAAGCATATCTTAGTAATGAAGATCAAAAATACATTAAAGTTTGACAATAAGCGTTAAAGTGGTGACTTTTGGTCAAGGATTTCCAATGTTAAATGACTGCAAGAAAAAGGCCCAATGATTTTTTTTAATCATTGGGCCTTGAATTAATAAAATTAATAACTACTTAGCGTATGCTACAGATCTTTTCTCTCTAATCACAGTTACTTTAACTTGTCCTGGGTAGGTCATTTCTGTCTGGATTTTATGTGAAATCTCAAATGAAAGTTCTTCTGATCGTTTATCGCTGATTTTATCCGCTTCCACAAGAACTCTTAGCTCTCTACCTGCTTGAATTGCATAGGCTGTGTTTACGCCATCATATGATAAAGCTAAATTCTCAAGATCTTTAATTCTCTGGATGTACGATTCCACGATCTCACGTCTTGCACCTGGTCTTGCACCTGAAATGGCATCACAAACCTGAACAATTGGTGAAATCAAGGTTGTCATTTCTATTTCATCGTGGTGAGCTCCAATAGCGTTACATACATCTGCCTTCTCTCCATATTTTTCGGCTAGTTTCATCCCAAGTATTGCGTGTGGCAATTCTGGTTCATCTTCTGGAACTTTACCAATATCGTGTAATAGACCAGCTCTTTTTGCAACTTTAGGATTTAGTCCTAATTCCGAGGCCATGGTAGCACATAAGTTTGCTACTTCTCTGGAGTGTTGAAGTAAATTTTGACCATAAGAAGAACGATACTTCATACGACCAACCATTTTGATTAATTCTGGGTGAAGTCCATGAATACCCAGGTCAATACAAGTTCTTTTTCCAGTTTCGATGATTTCCTCAGTGAGTGATTTTTTAGTTTTAGCTACAACTTCTTCAATTCTAGCCGGGTGAATTCTTCCATCACTTACTAATTGGTGAAGCGAAAGTCGTGCAATTTCTCTTCTTACTGGATCGAAACACGAAAGAATGATAGCCTCAGGTGTGTCATCTACAATAACTTCAACACCAGTAGCGGCTTCAATAGCTCGAATGTTTCTCCCTTCTCTACCAATGATTCGTCCCTTCATTTCATCGCTCTCGATATTAAATACCGAAACAGAGTTTTGGATAGCCTCTTCAGCAGCAACTCGTTGAATGCTCTGAATTACTATTTTCTTAGCATCTCTGGTTGCATTCAATTTCGCTTCGTCCTGTATTTCTTTGATGTAGGCCATTGCATCTGTTCTGGCTTCATCTTTAAGAGCTTCCATTAATTGTACTTTGGCTTCTTCAGCAGAATATCCCGTAAGTTTCTCAAGTTCTGCCACTTGTTTCGTGTGCAGTTTTTCAAGCTCATCCTGTTTAGAGGTTACGATTTCCATTCGCTTGTCTAATGCACTTTGGCCTTTTCTAAGTTCTTTGTCTTTTCTGGCCGCCTCTTCGATCTTCTGAGAAAGACTTGTTTCTTTCTGTTTGATCTTGTTTTCACGTTCAGCTAATTTTTGATTTCGCTGATTTGTGGATTTTTCGTGCTCTTCTTTAAGTGACAGAAACTTTTCTTTTGCTTGAAGGATTTTATCCTTTTTAATCGTTTCTCCTTCTACTTCTGCTTCCTTAAGAATTGCTTCACGCTTTGATTTTAGGATGTTATTGAAGACAAAAAAGCCGATGGCAGATCCAACAACAACTCCAATCACAATTCCAATAGCTAACTCCATTGTTATTTTATATTAATTCAACACTTTCCTTTCTCTTGAAAGGATTTCTCATTAAGGATTGAAGAAGGTGGTTGAGATAGGGATTATTTGATCGCATCAGATAGCGATTTCAGATCTTCGAGTAATTGTGAGTACTCCACTGATTTCGCTCCTTTTATAACCTCAGTTGCATACTGTAGGGTCGTCATTGCTAATAAATCCTGCATATCACGAACAGCATAGTTCTCCTGAAGCTCTTTAATGTTAGCGTTGATCCTATCCGCGGCTTTTCTTATAAACTCCTCTTCCTGAGGATCTATAGTAAGCGGATAGACTCTGCTACCAATATTAACTTTTATGGATAAGCTGCTCATTTATAATGACTATTTATTCAATAATGCGATACACTTGTCAATTTCTCTTACCATCTCGTTGATCTTTAGTTTCAGATCTGTTCCAGATTCTGTTTTTTCTCCTTCTAAAGATTTAGCCAACTTCAATACTTTATACTTCTGTTCCAATGTTTCAAATGAGCTCTTCTCAGATTGAAGTTCCTTCTCCAAATCAGCGATCCTTTTCTGAAGTAATACCTCATTCTCTATCAGACGAACTCTGTCTGATTCGATCTTTTGGATCTTTTGATAGATATCTGATACAATCTGATTATTAAAGTTCATTTTATTTCAATGTCACAAATCAGGAACAAAAATACTATTTAATTACCGTCCGCTGTAGTCCGAAATCAAATTTTTTAAGGTCAAAATCTTCATAACTCCACTTTTCACTAGAACATGTTGATATTACAACAATAAGGGAGGTGAGTAGAGTAGTGATTGGCAGTAATTTTGTTAGAATACAAATGCGAGATGATAAGTAAGTGAAATATGAAAGGATTTTGGATAATATTATACCTAGGAATTTCTTTTTTTAAAGTGAATGGTCAGTCTGCTATTCCTTATGAAGAGACTAATTTTTCATCTCCTTTGGGAATTGATCTTGTTTTAGCTGGCAATTTTGCTGAGATGAGGTCCAATCATTTTCACACAGGTCTGGATATTAAGACTAATGGTCGTGAGGGTTATAAAATCTATGCGATCGATTCCGGATACATTTCTAGGATCAATATTTCTCACTGGGGATATGGTAATGCGCTATATATAACTCATCCGAATGGCTATACCAGTGTTTATGCTCACTTAAGTACGTTTCCTCCTAAAGTACTCGATTACATCAGAAAAAAACAATTTTCGAGAGAGTCGGAGACAATTGAGGTATATCCGACCGAAAGTGAATTGCCAGTAGAGAAGGAAGAGGTGGTTGCTTTTTCAGGCAATTCAGGGTCTTCTAGCGCCCCTCATTTACATTTCGAAATCAGAGAATCAGCTACCGAGAAACCTGTTAATCCATTGTTGTTTCATTTTGATATTAAGGATACTAAGAAACCCGTTTTATTGGATGTTAAGCTATATCCGCTGGAAGGAGGGTTGATCAATGGAAAGAAGAACGAATACAATGTTGACCTAAAAGGTAATGACGGAAATTATGGAAGAGCGTATGATCTTCCGATCAATGTTAAGGGCAAAATAGGATGTGCTATTAATACCATCGATTATTTGGACGGGGCGGGGAATCAATGTGGTATTTATACGATTGATTTAGTGGTCGATGAGGATACCGTATTTAAGCAAAAATTGGATAAACTGGATTTTTCAACTAATCGATATATCAATACACATAGTGATTATTTAGGATATCGCCTGAACAAGCAGAGCTATCATAAGTCATTTGTTTCTGAGAATAACAAACTGGATATCTATGATCTGATCAAGAATAGAGGAAGGATTGAATTTGATGATACTTTGGAGCATAAAATAACCTATATCGTAAAGGATGTCTACGGCAATACTTCAGTAGCTAGTTTTCGCTTAAAGTCAGAAGGTTTGAATGAGATGGTAGAAGAGTCACTTGGAGTGGGAAAGTTGATAGATGCATCGGACCGAAATCTTGTATCAGAAGATGGATTTGAAGCCGAATTGCCAAAAAATGCGGTTTATGAAGATCTAAAGTATCAATATTCTCAATCTACCATTTCAAATTCTTATTCACCGCTACATCAGTTTCATGATGACTATACTCCAGTGCAAAAGTATTTTGTGTTACGTCTCAAATCCGTTGGAATTCCTGAAGGAAAAGAAGATAAGGCGCTGATTGTAGAAATGAGTAAAAATAAAAAAGTTGCTTATGCCAAGGGGGGAGAGTTTAAAGATGGATGGGTTGAAACAGAGGTGCGTTCTTTTGGAGATTATACGATTAAGCTAGATACCGTTCCTCCAGTGATCACTCCTGTAAATATTACTGATGGAAAGAATGTTTCAGCACAAGACTATATTCAGTTTAAAATTGCAGATAATCTCAGTGGAATAGAAGATTATGATGTATACATTGATGGTAAATGGAAGCTCGCGTTCTATGATGTCAAAAAAGCAACGCTTACTATGTACTTTGATGAATACAATGATATTTCTGCAGGATCACACCAATTGAAAGTTGTTCTTGAGGATGAGCGCAAGAATAAAACTGTTTTAGAGTTTACATTTACCAGATAGTTAAGGAGTGTTGTAGCAGCCAAGATTGTTGCCGGTTGAGTTCCTCGAATTTCCATCAAGATCTGGTTGAGGATCTGTAGTGGTTCCTTTTCCTTCTACTGCAATTCCTGAAACATGGAAATCCCAGAATTGCGAGTCAGTGAAATTTGGATCTGAGTTTCTCCAGCAACTTTCAAAGAACTGAGAATTAACAACAGGATCTTCTGATCGGATCAAAGTATTTATCAACTTAACTACAGGAGCACCGCCTGAAAGCGATCTGTCTAAAGTGTCCAGACCAAGTTCTGTGGTGTTAGCACCATAGATAATACTGTTCTTTATAATCATATCGTTAAATGGTCGATAATGATAAGTATTGGTTGCATCCAGGTAATAGTTTTTGATCGCAACTGCAGGATCATTTCTTTGAGAGGACCAATAGTTGGCAAAAGTGCAATGATCCATAAATACATTTCCGCCAATAGACAGGAATGCTGAGTATGCTCCAGAATTTCCAAACAAACAACTGTGTGCATATAAATTAGCTCCTTGAGTCACCACAGCGGCAAAGGATGAATTGTCCACCCTAACATTTTGCAAAATAACTGAATCCACACCTGTTAACGTGTCAATCTGGATGCCAATGGTTGCATTTTTTACCTGAGTGTAATTCAAATTCGAATTTAGCGGGGCGAAAAAGTAAATGCCTCTCCATTGTCCTGCGGTACTGTCAACAGGAGATAGAATAAAATCTTCTGTTCTACTTTGAGAGAAAATTACTTCGTTGCCAAGTGTGCCCTGAGTTTCCAAAGCCCCTTTGTATATGTATAGCAAGGAATTATTATATCCATGAACTGATGTTCCCCCAGGAATGGTCAGTTTGACAGCAGAATCTACAGCACAATATCCGTAGATAACATGTGGTTTGTCATTGGGCCAAGTCGTATTGGATGTAATTATTTCCTTTACGTGGAAATACGCATCTTGTCCAAAGGCATTTAAAATTACTCTTTGTTCTTTGCCGTTGGTTAGGAAGTATATTTTGTCTTCAACTATTTGAGGTGTGGTACTATTGTTTGGATCTATGGTTACCTCTACAAAAATGTAAAGACTGTCCTTAGCTGGTATAACAATGTCATTAAAAGTTACTCCTGCTTCACCATCAACATTGATTCGGAACATAGAGTTGGTTTGTTGTTCAAGTCGAATAGTACTGATTTTAATTGGGTTGGACTGATCGTTGTAGATCTTGAATTTCTTTGTTGTTGAACCAATAGTGGTAAACAAGGTGTCAAACAGAATGGTGTCGGAAGAAAACGAAATTTCTCCGGAATTGTCAAAATTCTCTATGGGTTTAAGGCAACTGGAGAAACCAATCATTAGGCTTATAAGAACCAAAAAAGATATGTAAATGAAACTCTTCATTTTAAATTTTCAACGACAAATGTATTAACCTGATTTGACTAAAAAAATTGTTGAGTGGCAAAATAAATTTATGAAGCATGAGCAACCATTCACTAAAAAGCTAGTTCTTTGTCTGAACTAATTAATAACAAATGAAGAAAGTTCTACTTACATTATTATCCCTTACAGTTTTGGGAGGAGCCTTTGCCCAGGTGACATTTTATGATTACAATCCGAATGAAGAATTACATGCGACCTATTCTGGAGAATCGATCAATATAGATTTTGATAATGATCAGAGTCCGGAGTTGACGTTGTTTGGTACAAAGCATGATACGGTAATAGCTGGAGTTTTCTCTACAACCCTTACAGGCTTTGCAATTTCGACCTATGGAAATACGGAAATTCTAGGAAGAACGACCACACTTCAGTCTGAAACAGTTTTAGAAGCAGATACTCTTTTGCTGGGAAATACAATCGATCTTACTTCTACTTATGTTAGCTCTAGTACACCTTCTGTTTTTCCAGGAGTTGGCTTAACTGCTATTGAAGCCGTGACGTCTACAACGGCTGGACAATTTGCTGGTGCTGGATATAGATACATTGGCGTGAGATTTGATATTTCAGGTTCAACCCATTTCGGGTGGATTCGAGTGATGGTTAGCGCAACTCATGATACTTGTATTGTGGATAGCTATGCATATGAAACGACTGCACTTACTGTGATTGATGCGGGTGATCTTGGTGGTGGTTTTGTATCAGTATCCAAGCCTTCATTTGAAAGTGGAATTTCAGTTCTTGAAAATCAATTTCAGTTAACAGGTCTTTCTGGAGCAAATGTTAAAGTATATAATGTTTTGGGAGAGATCGAGATTTCAAAGAAGATCAATTCAGACAAAGCCTTTATCGCAACTGATAAATTGGCAAGTGGTGTTTATCTTGTATCTTGTCATCAGGATACTAAAGTGATCACTTACAAAGTATATAAGCCCTAGTTGTAAATCATCTTAAAATAAGAAAGGCACGCAGAAATGCGTGCCTTTCTTATTTTAGAACTTTACCTTCAAAGTTCTTCGAATCTTCTAACGAGCAGACATCGGTTTTACCCATGATTGAAATTCGGTTCTTAGCTATAAACTTGTAAACCTTATCGCGCAGTTTGGCAGGAACTATTAGAAAAAAGGAGAGCATTGCCCAGAAGTGGTCAAGCTCTTTGCAGATCTCAAAAGCAGCAGTTGAAAATTTAAAATACTTGCCTTTCTTGAGGTAAATGATGCTTTCATTAGGGGAAATATCTACATTGAATCTTTGGGTCAGTTTTTGTCCTGTCTCGGACAGACCAGCACAATAAAGTAAGTTGTCTTTTTTATTATGTTTTCTAATAAAGCGAACACTGGCGTTACAGAATGCACATTCCCCATCAAAGATAACAATGAACTTATCTTCTAATGAATTTATGTCTAACGACTCTTCGCTCATAGGTTAATTCAATAATATAAATCCCTTCCATTAATTCATTTACAGAAATTGAGCTCGTATTCACGGATTTCAAAATCAACTTTCCATTAATATCATATATGGTAAGTGTGGTGGGAACTTCACCCTTTATAAACAAAGTGTTTGAAACCGGATTAGGATAGATGCTAGAATGGATGAGGGATTCTGAGATGGAACTTAACGAAATATCATTAGATCCTGAAAAGTAACTTAGTCCACCACGCTCATTACCTACTATCAAGTCAAGTAAGGTGTCGTTATTTAAGTAACCTACTGCAACTGCTGTATTTGTG
The DNA here is from genome assembly GCA_020635565.1 of Flavobacteriales bacterium. Taxonomy (GTDB): domain Bacteria; phylum Bacteroidota; class Bacteroidia; order Flavobacteriales_D; family Parvicellaceae; genus Parvicella. Next base: position 256,371 of record JACJZN010000008.1, read on the forward strand.
GCAATTCTCAAATAATTTAGGTTCGTATCCATCTCGACATATGTTCCCAGGATGTTACCGTCAATATCATTATAATGATGAGTTTGTCCATTGGCGCTACCTACAAAAAGTTGAGTGTTGCCAGAAGCATCCTTGAAGAAAGTGGGAGCACTATTCCCGATCGTTGTCCACCATTCGCTCACATCAATTCCTCCAAGATTTTCTGTTTGGAGTCTAAATGAATAGGAATTCGTGGTTCCCATATTCTCATAATAATTGATGTTGCCATTTTCTTCTCCAATTATTAAATCTAGGTCATCATCACCATCAAGATCAAATAACTGTGGTTTCGCCCCGTACCCAATGTCTATTACAGTGTTGTTGTCGTCTTCTATTTGAGCATTTGCTAGCGTGAGAGACATGCTGTTTAAGTTTCCAGAGGAATTAATGAATAAGTGCACTTTTCCATCATGATCTCCAATGATCATGTCTACATCGTTGTCATTGTCAATGTCTCCAAAAGCGGGGTAAATTCCGCTTGAAAATCCAAGTGTGCTTATAGATGCAAAATCATCAGTAACCCATTGAAACGTTGGTTTAGTACTAGTGCCTATGTTTTCGAATAGCGCAATTTTACCTTTGTAGACATGAGTCGTTTTGTTGAAATAACCAAAGTTTCCTACAAAAAGATCAAGTAGCCCGTCATTGTTGTAATCCATCAATACTGGATAGGCATTGGTGCCTAGTTCTATGGACTCATTTTGAAGAAAATCATTCTCTATATGAGAAAATAGTGGAGCAGTGTTGGTACCATAGTTTTTGTAATACCAAATCGAATTGTAATTTTCAGTTCCATTATCTGTATTAGGGGAGGCAATAAAGTCTCTGACACCATCCATGTCAACATCTTCATAAAATGTGCCCGGAAATACATATAAGTCAACAGGAATAGTGTTATTGGGGAATGTTGTGTCTTGAGATACCATTGACGTGTTCATGTTCACTCCTTTATCGTCATTGTAAAGAGCAACAACATTATTGAAGCTGACATCTCCAAGCAGAATGTCTTTTATTCCATCGTCATTTAGATCTAATGAAAGAACTGTGGATCCACTGTGTTTTGCCTGCCCTTTTGGATTAGATACGTTTGAGCTAGTCGAACAGGTGTCCTTTAATGTACACGCATTGGTGTTGGTTCCATCTTCCAGAAAATGTCCCCAACAAGTGTTTGCGATTACATATTCAAGCGAGTCACATCCATAACCCAATTCCTGCGATTGATTCTGATAGTATTCTAAACGATTTCCAATTATCCCGAAGGTCAGGATGTCAAGATCTCCATCGCCATCAATATCATTAATGTCAGGGATATCTACTTTGCTGACGTAGAGATTAGCTACTGTTCCTCCCAATAATGTTGCTCGAACGTAGGGGTGAGAGGCATATTCAAAACTAATTTGACCATTTGTAGAAGTGTTTTTCCAAACACCAACTCCACCTGAAACGTAACTAAAAATATCCTTTTTACCATCACAGTTGTAATCTCTTAGTATAGCCCAATAGGAAAGTTGAGGAAATAACTCAATGTATTCTGGAGCATATTTCCATCTGTTGTTATCGGTGTCCCAAATGAAAGTGATGATTGTATTACCTGTTCTATCGAAAACGAAAAGATCCTCGAACGCGTCTCCATTGAGGTCGATTCTGGAAAATTGACTAGAGTTGAATCCTCCTGTCCACGGGTGGTTCAGTGTGTCGTTTGTTTTGATTACAACTGTAGAGTCATCCTCCACAAAATAATAATGTCCATTAACCTGGCTCATCACACATTGTAATGAAGAAATAAGGAGTAAGGCGCCAAATAAGATAAATTGGTTCAGGACTTTTGTCATGAGTTGTTTTAATAGGTTCTGCTAACAAATATACGTATAGAATGATGGTTATGTTATGTTTCTTTTTATAAAAATGAATTTATGTTGGTTAATCGAATTTGAAATTCTATATTTGCAGCCCTAAAATTTTTTGGAAATTATATAAATACTGTATAAATGCGTAATAGAAGTGCAATTTGGGTCTTTACAATTCTTTTGACATTGGCATGTCTTTATCAATTGTCATTGTCTTGGTTTACAGGAGGATTAGAAGACAAAGCGAAGGTAGAGGCATCAACTGCGTTGGAGAAAATTAAAACAGACGTTACTCAAGGAGGAGCGGAGATCGTAACATTAGGATCGGACACGCTTTGGATTGAGAATGGTCAACTTTCTCCAAAGCAAGAATCGGACATCGTTTCTTACTATGAGTCTAGTTATATCGCTCAACACGCTGATGATCCGGTTTATCCTGTTCTAGGGTTGTCTTACAGAAAATGTAAGAGTCAGCAGCTTACTAAAGGACTAGACCTTCAAGGAGGGATGAGTTTTACTTTAGAAATATCTATTCCTGAATTGGTAAAGACCAAAGCTGGTTTTAAGGCTGATAAACCTGAATTCAAGATGACTTATGAAGCAGCAATGAAGACATTCGTGTCTGGGGCTGGAGGAGATGATTTTATCGAAATTTTCTTTGCTGAATATGAGAATGGACCTTTCAAGGATAAGAAGATGGATTTCTTCTACTTAGGTTCTAGTGAAGAATTTAATAAAGATATGACCCATGAGGAAATGAAAGAGAAGCTTCAGATGATGGCTGAAGAGTCTATTGCTGCTACTCAAACGGTTATTGAAGAACGTGTAAACAGATATGGATTAGGTCAAATCGTTATACAGTCAGAGCCTCTTTCTGGTAGATTACACATTGAAGTTCCAGGAGCAAAAGATAAGCAAGGATTGAGAAACATGCTTCAGTCTAGAGCAATTCTTCAGTTCTGGAATGGATACGACAAAGATCTTTCGATTTCTTTCCAATCGGTCTCTCAAAAGTTTCAAGGAGTTGAATCTGTTACGAACTTGACATCTTCAACTGAAGGAACTGAATTATCAGAGCCAGCTCAAACAGCTATGGATTTATTGGCCGATTCTTTGAAGGCTTATTTAGCGGTTGATTATTCTCCGGTAACATCGGATGATTCAGCTATGGTTTCATTGGCAACTGCTGAACTTGTTAAAAATGATTCAATTTTAGCTGCTGGTGATAAGTTGAATTTGACAAATGAAGTTGAGCCTACTAACACTGACGCAGTAAATCTTGATAATGGGGGAGGGAATATGTTTGATGGTAGATTTACTTTTACTCAGCAAACGTTCCAAAATGAGTTAGGAGCTGTAGTGGCAACTCCATCTGTTGGGTATGTTACAAAAGCTTCTGATACTGTCTATGTAGGAACAGTGTTGAGAAGTGCTGATGCGCAATCTTACATGCCAGAAGACGATAGAGTTGTTTTCATGTGGAGTAATAAAGCAGAGAAAATTGATGAGAATACAGATCAGAAAGTTTTCAAATTGTATGCTGCATACGCTCAGGACGATAGATACAATATCACTGGATCTAACGTTACCAGTGCTGGGGCTTCAACTAATCCAGAAGGACAAGGTATGGTTGTTAATATGACCTTTGATACTAAAGGAACTGAGGTTTGGGAAAATTGGACATCTGCTAAAGTTGGGTACTACGTAGGTATCTCTTTAGATAACGTGATCTATTCATTTCCAGTTATCAACGGTCCTATTTCTGGAGGTAGCACTCAAATCAGCGGAAACTTCTCTTTGGAAGAAGCTGAAGAGTTGGCTGCGGTATTAGAAGCAGGTTCGTTACCGACTTCCCCTGTAATTGTCGATGAAGCATTGATCGGACCAACCTTGGGAGAAGCAAATATTCAGAAAGGTATTTGGTCTTTCGTGATTGCTCTAATGGTAGTGTTGATCTACATGGTGTTCTATTACTCCAAAGGAGGTATCGTTGCGGATATCGCGTTAGTTGCTAACTTGTTCTTTATCTTCGGAACCTTAGCAAGTTTAGGTGCGGCACTTACGTTACCTGGTATAGCTGGTCTTGTACTGACTATTGGTATGTCTGTAGATGCTAACGTACTGATCTTTGAAAGAATTAGAGAGGAATTGAGAAATGGAAAAGTGTTAAAGCAAGCTATTGCTGATGGATACAAAGCTGCTTATTCAGCGATCTTGGATTCTAACATTACTTCGTTGTTGACAGCGATCATTCTTGCTTACTTCGGAACAGGACCGATTCAAGGATTCGCTACAACGTTAATCATTGGTATTTTCTCTTCATTATTCTGTTCGATTTTCGTGACGAGATTGTTGTTCTCACATATGTTGGACAGAAAGATGGATATTACATTCTCGAACTCGTTCTCAAACTGGTTTAGTAATGCTAATTTCTCTTTCATGGAAGGAAGAAGAAAGTACTATTATTTCTCTGCTGCTATCGTTACAGCTGGTGTGATCTCATTATTTACTATCGGTTTGGATAGAAGTGTTGAGTTTACAGGAGGTCGAGTATATACATTCGCGTTCTCTGAAGATGTTGATCAAGATGAGGCGAGTAAACTAATTGAGAAGTACTCTATCGAAGAGGAAGGGAAGAATGGTGTAAAACCTATCGTTAAAACTGTGGACGGAAATAGACAGTTGAGTATTTCAACTAACTACTTAATCGAAAGTAAATTGGATGACAAGAATGCTACTGCAAAAGTGGATAGTGTTATGAATTTGGCTTTCGTAGAAATGGGATTCCATCACAAGGATAGTGAAGAGGCAATGAACGATATTTCTCTTCCTTATTATACCATTGAAAGTCAAAGAACAGTATCTCCTATCATTTCTAATAACATGATGTGGAGTTCATTAGTAGCGGTTGCGTTATCATTGTTAGTGGTATTTATCTACATCGGATTCAGATTTAGTAGATGGCAGTTTGGATTAGGTGCGTTGATCGCAATGTTCCACGATGTGATGGTTGTGTTAGGTATCTTTTCAATTCTATATGCTTTAAATGTTCCGATCAATGTTGAATTGGATCAGGCAATTATTGCCGCATTGTTAACGGTGATTGGTTATTCGATCAACGATACGGTGGTAATCTATGATAGAATCAGAGAGTATGTAGGTCTTCATAAAAGAGAAGATCAAAACAAAGTGATTAATAACGCATTGAACACTACACTTTCAAGAACGATCAATACATCGTTAACGACATTTATTGTATTGTTAATTATCTTCTTCTTCGGAGGTGATAGCATCTCTGGATTCTCGTTGGCATTATTGATTGGTGTGGCAGTTGGAACATATTCATCACTGTTTATTGCTGCTCCTTCTGTTGTTGAGTTCACAAAGAGCTTAATGCCAGTAAGTCAAGAGAATAAAGACTAATGTTTTTTAGATATATGAATTGCCCTGTTAGTGAAAGCTGACAGGGCTTTTTTATTATATTTGATCAATGAGTAACAGTAAACAGCATAATGGTCTTAAACCATGGCAGAATAAGATGCATGAGATCATCTTTGAAGCTGAAACTGTAGCAGGCAAAACATTTGATATTGTTTTGCTGATTTTAATCGTAGCGTCCATTGTCGTTGTGATGTTGGAGAGTGTTCCATCAATCAATAGATCTTATGGATTTGAATTGCTTACTATTGAATGGGCAATTACGATTTTATTTTCAATAGAATACATAGCTAGAATTTTGTGTGTAGGGGACCCAAAGAAGTACATCTTTAGTTTTTATGGAGTAGTAGATTTGTTGTCTATAATCCCAACATTTATAGGGGTGTTTATTACTGGTACACATTCGTTGTCAGTTGTAAGATCACTTCGATTACTTAGAATTTTTAGAGTACTCAAAATGGGACAGTTCCTCGGAGAGGCGAACTTGCTCATGAGAAGTCTTAAAGCGAGTAAGGCTAAGATCATTGTCTTTCTCGTTTTTGTACTCAGTCTTACTTTTATTCTGGGATCTTTAATGTATGTGATCGAATCGAATGTGACCAATTCTGGTTTTACTAGTATTCCTAGAAGCATCTACTGGGCCATTGTTACGCTAACAACCGTAGGGTATGGAGATATTGCACCCCAAACGGATCTTGGGCAATTTATTGCTTCTATCGTTATGCTTACAGGGTATGCAATAATTGCTGTACCTACAGGGATCATTTCTGCGGAAATAGCTAGACAAGACAAAAAACATATGCCCTCAACTCAGGTTTGTCCAAATTGCTCTAAAGAAGGGCATGAGGAAGATGCAGAGTATTGTAAATATTGCGGTAGTAAACTTTAGAAAAAAAATATAGTTACTTCTTTGTAGTTTAGAAAAAAGAAGTATTTTTGCAATCCGTTATTGAAAAGACATCCCGCCTAGCGAGATAAAAAATACTGAAAAATGAGCAAAAGAACATTTCAACCATCGAACAGAAGGAGAAGAAACAAACACGGTTTCAGATCTAGAATGGCTACCAAAAACGGTAGAAAAGTAATTAACGCAAGAAGAAGAAAAGGAAGAAAAAGACTTTCTGTTTCTCATTCTCCTATTAAGAGAAAATAATCTCATTTTTGAAAATATTGTCAAGCTCTTCCCGAAAGGAAGAGCTTTTTTGTTTGTTCATATTCCTCTTCACTAAGTTCGATCCAAATTTTTTCTCTACAATCTATCATATCCTTTATGCGTAGTTTCTCTGGAAATTGAATTGCTTCAATATGATAGATCAGAACTTTATCCCCAACTTTCTGGATCTCCTCGAACTCATTTTCCGAAAGTATCTTAAAATAGGTTTCGTTGTTTGTATATTTGCGGTAGAGTGGGAATTCGTTCATAAATAATAGATCATGGATATTGCTAAAACCTGGGAAGAAGCTCAAAATTACATAAAAGAATCTAAGTTTGAAAAGGCGAAAGTATTGCTGGACGGGGCGCTGGAAATAGAGCCAAAAAACGCCAATTTAATATCCGAGAGAGCAGTAGTTTATTTTCACCTTGGAGAAAAGGAAAAAGCATTGAAAGAATTGGATTATTGTGTGTTATTGGAACCTCAAAATCCTTATCGTTATTCGAGCAGAGCATATGTAAAAGCAGCTTTGAAAGATATCGATGGAGCTATTGTTGATTATGAGAAGTGTATCCAAATCGATCCCCTCGATGCTATCGCGTATAATAATTTGGGATTATTATTGGAAAGTCAGGGGAGAATGAAGATGGCCAAAAAGAATTTTGATAGGGCAGATGAGTTGGAGGGTGTTTTAAAAGAAAGAGGGATTGATCTTCCGATGGAAGAAGAGAATAATAAAGAAGTCTTGAATGAAGAGTCATCCAAAGGAAATACTTGGTCAATCATACGAGGGACGTTTACTGATAAGAATATGTTCAAAGAGTATATTCAATTCTTAAAGAACGGATTTCGAATTAAGAAGTAGAATGAAGACTCGGTCGTTTATTGGTGATTTTTGTAGTTCGCTTGTTGAAGAGTATGGATTTGACGGACTGAGGAATTTAGTAATAGTTATTCCTTCTCAGCGTGTTGCGATTTATATTAGAGAGGAGTTGCTGAAAATGTCAGATCAGGTATTTTGGATGCCTAGAATATTGCCAATCAATCAATTTTTGCAGGAGCGACATGAATTTGCAATGATCGATGATCTGGAGTTGGTTTTTGAATTGTATGAGGCTTATAAAGAAACATTTGATCAACCGGATTCATTTGATGATTTTCTTACATGGTCATCTATGATCATATCTGATTTCAATGAAGTCGATAAGTATTTACTCGATCCCAATCAGGTGTTTAAAAATCTGCAGTCGATCAAAGATATTGAGTCATGGAGTTTTAACCAGGATGAATTGTCTGAAACACAAAAACAGTTTCTTAAATTCTGGGAAAAGTTGGGAGAACTTTATCATAAGTTCCATTTCAGGTTAACTAAAAAGGGAGAGATATCTAATTCCAGGATCTACAGAGTGATTGCCGAAGAACCTGAGAAATATTTGTCCGGCATTAAAGGACGAATCTTTTTTGTTGGATTCAATGCTCTTTCCAGGGCGGAGGAGAAGATCTTTAAGTTTATTGTAGATGCTCAAATTGGCGAAGCCGTATGGGATGTGGATTCTTATTACTTGTCTGATCCAAAAATGGAGGCAGGTAAATTCGTTCGAAAGTATCTATCGTGGTCAGGAAAGAATGATCGGATTGCAATGGATGCCTTTAAAAACGGCACAAAGAATATTCGGGTATTAAAGTCGAATTCCAATCTTCAACAAACGTCAATTGCATCCCAGATTTTGAGGGCTACAAACCTGAACGAAAGGAAAAGTATGGCAGTAGTATTTGCTGATGAGGGGTTGTTGAAACCTATGTTAAATATTTTGCCTCGAGAAATAGATAAGTTGAATGTGGCTATGGGGTATCCTTTAAATGCAGCATCAGTGTTCTCTCTTTTTGAGGAAATGATACAGGTTCAAATCAATATTGAGCGCTACAAGAACAAGGGGTATGTTTATTATAAGGATTTTCAGGCCATTTCGCAGCATGAATTGTTTCATATTTATCTGGAATTCAAAGGAGTTGATCTATCGGTGATTGATAGGAAAATTGCCAAGGAGAATTATTCTTATCTTCCATTGGATCTTGTTTGTTCTGAATTGGGAGAAAGTCAAGGTGAGATAGCCTTTCTATTTGTGAAGTGTGATGATTTATTTAAGTTCCTATCAAGCCAAATTTCTTTTTTCAAGGTGTTATATGAAGCAATTAAGGACAATGTTTTAGAAAGAGAGTCGCTGGGAGCTCTGGTGATTGCTTTGGAGAGAATAGTTGAGATTCAGAAAAAGTATGGCCAGATCGAACGAATAAGTTCAATTAATCAATTATCTCGACAGGTTCTTAGAGGATTGAATGTATCTTTTCTTGGAGAGCCTCTTCATGGTCTCCAGTTTTTAGGATTATTGGAAACTCGAGCTCTGGATTTTGATCATGTAGTCTTGTTGTCTTGTAATGAAGATATCCTGCCAAAGCAAACTTCTTCAAATTCTCTAATTCCGTATGATCTTAGAAATTATTTGGGTTTACCGACAAAAGATGACAAGGAAGCAATATTCGCATACTATTTCTACCGGTTAATTCAACGTGCTAAGAAAATTGATTTGATCTATAATGGTGGAGAAGGAGAGGGGATGGGAGCCAGCGAGAAAAGTAGATATTTACTTCAAATTGAAGAGGAATTAGAAAGTGAGAATATTCAGATAAAAGAAGTGGATGTTGTTTCGGAAATAAACTCAACGGATATGAGTTCTAATTTGGGAACAAACGAATTATTGCAAAGCAGAATTATGCAATGGTTTTCCAATGGTATTTCGGCTTCAGCAATAAATACATTTAGTAATTGTCCAAGGGATTTTCTGTATACCCAATTATTGCGTTTCACTCAGAATGAAAATATTGAGGAAGATATAGAGTCGAGTACTTATGGCACGATTGTGCATGAAGTGTTGGAAAATATGTATACTAAAGTTGGGGCATATGTGGGGAAGGAACAATTGAATGTAATGATCAAAACGTTTAGAAATGAACTAGATCAGAGTTTTAATAAGCGATTCCCGAGTGGGAACTACAAGACAGGTAAGAACTTATTGATGTATGAGACAGCGATCTATACAGTTAAGAAGTTTTTGGATTCAGAGATGAAACTGGTAGAAGAATGCGGAGTGATTAAAATACTTGGACTCGAGGAAGCTCACGAAAAGCAAATTTCATTGAGTACTTCATTAGGAGAGATGAAGATAAGAGTAAAAGGATTAATAGATAGAGTCGATCAAATTGGAGATTGTGTAAGAATTGTTGATTACAAAACAGGAGTCGTAGAAAAACTAAACTTTGGAAATGATTGGGGTAAAGTTTCAAAGTTTCAATTGCAATTAATGATGTATCTGTATCTGTATGATTCCCAATTAGATGTTTCCTGTGGGATGATTTCTTTTAAATCTACAGGTAAAGGATTTCAAAAATTGAGTTTTTCTGGTCAGGATAGGTTTGATGCAAAATGGATACAGAATGAATTCCGACCAAAGTTTGAGGAATATTTATTAGAGTTTGTTGAGTCCGTTATCGGTTCAGAGTTTAATCACAATTCTCAAAGTAAATATTGTAAGCTTTGTTAAATGAAAAATCCCGAGCCGGGTAACTCGGGACAATTCTTTGCAAGGAAAATATAAAACCAGTAAAAACAAGAGGTAGCAATCTCATTGTTCTTGAATTAATGACGTTTAGGTCATTGTTAGGGTTGCCTATTTGATTAAATATTTTCTGTGAATTTATACCCAACTCCTCTAACAGATTGAAAGTGAGATGATTGATCTTGATCAAAGATTTTCCGGAACGAAAGAATAACGTTGTCAATTGTTCGTGTATTGGGGATTCTTTCATATTCCCATATTTTTTGTAAAATTTCCTTTCGACTGACAACGTTTTCTTTATTATCTACAAGAAGCTTTAGAAGTTTAGCTTGTTTGTCGCTGAGCTGTACTGTACCACCATCTTTTTTCTGAACAGTAAATGATTCTAGATCAATAATATTTCCGTTGATATTGTATTCAGACCATGTGCTGGTTTTTGCGGGGCTGATTCTCTTTAAAATGTTTCTGATTCTAAGGTCCAATTCTTTCATGTTGAATGGCTTAGAGATGTAATCATCGGCTCCAAGTGTTAATCCTTTAATTCGGTCCTCTGCAGTATCTCTTGCAGTAAGAAAGAGGATGGGTGTTTTTTGGTCAGAGAGTCTGATTTTTTCGCAAACGTCAAACCCGTTAAGTTTTGGCATCATGACATCTAACAGGATCAGGTCTACTTTGGAGTTCTTATGTATGTCAACAGCCTCAATTCCATCAAAGGCTGAAATAACTTTGAATCCTTCCAATTCCAGGTTTAGTTTAATCGCCTCGTGTAAGGATCGTTCATCTTCCGCAAGTAAAATGTTCATCTCTTCTGAATTTGTCGTAAAGGTACGAAGTTAGACTTTTTAACATCCATTGGATAATAAATAAATATTCGTAAATTGAGCCACCTTTTGAAACAAAAATTAAGAAACCAAATGAAACAATTTATGAAAAAAGTAACCTTAACCTTGGCTCTTTTTGTAGGAGCTATTTCAGTTTCACTTGCTCAGTCAGTGGCTGAGAATAAGGAAATGAAGAAAGAGAAGGTAGTCTCGACTAGATTAAAAGTTGATGGGACTAAGCCTGTTAAAAAGATCGAACCAGTAAAAAGATCAGAATTGCAAGTGCTTCCAGCTATGAAGGGAGAGGCAATTATTGAAGAAAAAGAAACCAATCAGAAATAATCAATAGAACCATGAAAAAGATGACTAAAAAAGTCTTGTCTTTTGGATTAGGTATTTTACTCGGAACAACTTCTTTCGCTCAGTTGAGTAAGGGAGGGTCTCCGTACTCGTTTGCAAATACCACTCAGCCAAAAAGCACAATTCAAATGAAACAGTTGCCTGCGCCAGATATGATCGCTATCAGTGCTGCAGATGCAATCAATGACATTTCGAAAGAAAACTATAGGGTAGGGATCAATTATCCCGTAAATTATAATGTGTTGAATTCAGGTTCGTGGGAAACGACCTCTGACGGAGGATCCCTATGGAGATTGAAAATTCATAGTGATAATGCAAAGGCCATAGGACTTTATTATCACAATTTTTTCTTACCAACTGGTGGAAAGGTCTTTATCTACAATGAGAACCAAAACCATGTGATAGGGGCATTTACAAGTGATTATAATTATCAGGATATCATTAGAGCTACTCAAATGATTCAGGGGGAGACGATTACTATTGAGTATTATGCTCCTGCAGGAGTCACACAGAATCCGATTATTGAAATCAAAGAAGTGGTACATTTCTATCGTGGGGTAGAGGAGTTTGTTAAACCATTTGAGGATCCGAATACGACCTCTGGTCAACTGATTGAAAAAGCAGCAAGTTGTCAGGTGGATGTGGCTTGTACACCGGAGATTACCGGATGGGAAGAGCAACGAGATGCTGTTGTACATTACTCATTCTCTTCTGGAGGATCTACTTATGTTTGTTCTGCATCAATGGTAAATAATACTGCTCAGGATTGTACTCCATACATCTTAACAGCTTGGCACTGTGGTGAGCCAAATGCTGGTTCAAATATCAGTTCTTGGGTGTGGTATTGGAATTATCAGAAGACATCTTGTCAAACAGGGTCAGGAAATTTAACAGATCCTTCAAAAGGTACGAATACAATGACTGGAGGAACTGTTGTTGCTTCTTCAGGAAGTGGAACATCTTTGAATCAACCTCCTGGAACTAATGAGGTAGCAGGTTCGGATTTCTATTTGGTAGAGTTGAATTCAACTCCTCCTGCCTCGTATAACGCATTCTATGCTGGGTGGAACAGAGCCAACACTGGTTCTGGTTCAGGAAAAGGTATTCACCACCCAGCTGGATCAGCAAAGAAAGTATCAACTTATACATCAACATTAACATCTGCTACATATAATGGAGGTGCTTCAAATGCGCACTGGAGAGTAGTTTGGTCTGCAACTACTAATGGTCATGGAGTTACAGAGGGAGGATCTTCAGGATCTCCGATTTTTGACAATAATGGTAGAGTAGTTGGACAATTATCAGGAGGTTCTTCTTATTGTACGGCTACAGGTCAGGCAGATCTATATGGTAAATTGTATACAGACTGGGATTTGAACGGAACAACAAATTCAGCTAGACTGAAGCCATGGTTGGACCCGACAAATTCAGGGGTGACGGTATTGGATGGAGCTTATGAGCCATGTAATGCTTCAAATCCACCATCATGTAGTATAAATGCCAGCTCAACTTCTATTACTGAAGGGGGAACTGTTACTTTTTCGGATGGATCAACAGGTAATCCAACTACATGGGCGTGGAATTTTGATAATACTTCTCAAGGAGGTGTTTCACCAACATCTGCTTCGACCCAATCCCCTGGTTCAGTTACATTTTCTACTTCAGGGACTTATGAGGTAGAACTGACTGTGTCTAATGCAAATGGAACAACTACATGTACGGAAACGATAGTTGTGTCTGCGTATACAGGATGTGATACATTGTACAATATGAATGACACGAATTCATTAACACTTTATTACACAGGTAACGGTGGTTATATATCAGGAACAAATGGTTTTGGAGATTTGGCTAAAGCAGAGTTTTATACAGGTTATGCACCAGCTACTCACGTAACTGGATGTGAAATTGGTCTTTATGCTGAAAGCGGAGGAAACGGAACTACTTTTGATGTAGTTGTTTGGGATGATAATGCGGGTGTGCCAGGGACAGAGTTGTATAGAGAATCGTATGATTTAGATGCTATTGCCACTGCTTTGGCAGGGAATATTTACTTGGTGCCTTTTGATTTCTCTTCCCCGGTTAATGTTGGAGGAAATGATTTTTACATTGGAGTTGATATGGCTAACTATGGGGCCGGTGATACAATTGGTATAGTTACTAATTTGTATACCGTAACAGTTCCTTCTACGGCTTATGAACAATATAGTGATGGGACATGGCATACAATTGAGGAGTACTGGACGTATCCATTCTCTATGTATATCAAGCCATTTGTTACAACATCGCCTGTTACAGGTTCGGCCACATCTAATGTAACTGCGACATGTACAGGAAATACAATTAGTTTTTCTGCTTCAGGCACTAATGTGAATGATTATGAATGGTACTTCCCTGGAGGAGCACCTGCCACATCAACAAATGCTACCGAAGATGTAACATATGGTACTGCAGGAAGTTATACGGCTTATGTCTATTTAAATGGGTCTTCTTGTAGTGGTACCTTATTAGATAGTGTGGAGATAACAATTACTGATGCACCAACTGTGACTAATGTGCCAACTGATCCTACATGTGCAGGAAATGATGGACAGATTGTAATTACTGCTACTGGAGGTACTTCACCTTATCAATATTCTATTGATGGTGGATTTAACTTCCAGGCAGGAGCAACTTTCAGCGGATTGACAGATGGATCGTATAGTATTATTGTAGAGGATGCTAATGGATGTCAAGGATCAAGTTCTGCGACATTGAGTCCTGGTGCAGGAGCTTTAACAGTGTCTAGTACTCCGACAAATCCATCATGTGCAGGAAATGACGGTCAGATAGTGATAGCAGCTACTGGTGGAGCTACACCTTATTCCTACAGTATTGATGGTGGATCAAACTTCCAGTCTTCAGCGACTTTCACTGGTTTAGCCGTTGGTACTTATAGTATTGTGGTGGCAGATAACAATAGTTGTCAAGGAACAAGTCAGGTTACTCTTACAGGTACCACTGGATCTGTTTCTGCGACTTCTTCTACAGTGAATCCTTCATGTGGTGCTTCTGATGGTCAGATTACGATTACTGCAACTGGAGGTACTGGTCCTTATCAGTACTCTGTGGATGGTGGATCAAACTTCCAGTCTTCTGCGACTTTCACAACTTTACCTGTTGGTACTTACAACATAGTTGTTCAAGATGCGAATACATGTCAAGGAACTACTTCTGCTACTTTGACGAATAGTTCAGGACCATCAGTTTCTGCCTCAGGTAGCAATGCTACTTGTTTTGGAACAGCTACAGGGTCAATCTCTGCTACTGCAACTGGAGGAACTCCTTCATATACTTATAGTGTAGATGGAACTACTTTTGGAGCATCATCTTCGTTCACTGGATTAACTGCTGGTACGTATACTGTTTATGTTAATGACGCAGGTTCATGTCAGGGAACTACAACCGTAACAATTTCAGAACCTACAGCGGTAGTACATTCTGCTTCTGTCACGAATGCTTCTTGTGGAAGTTCAAATGGTTCGATCGTAGTTACTGCAACCGGTGGATCTTCTCCATATACGTATAGTTTGAATTCTGGAGCAGGACAAAGTTCAGGTTCATTCACAGGTTTAGCAGCTGGATCTTACACAGTTCAGGTTACTGATGCCAGTGGATGTACTTCTTCGATGACTTCTGAAACCGTTGGGGGAGGAACTGCCCCTGCTATTACAAGTCCGACAATTACGGATGAAACATGTATGGATTCAAATGGTCAGATCATTGTGAACGCAACAGGTGGTACAACTCCATTGACTTATAGTAATGATGGAGGAGGGACTTATCAGTCTTCATCTGTGTTTAGTGGACTTTCTGCTGGTACTTATGCGATTATGGTTATGGATGCATCTGGATGTTCTTCATCGACTAACGCAACAGTTACTAATACAGGAGGCTTCACGTTGATTGTCAATCCTTCGGCTGGTCAAACGATCTGCGCAGGTAATGCGGCAAACATTAGTGCTAGTGGTGCTGGTTCAGGAGCAACCTATACTTGGGATCAGGGACTTCCTGCAGGAGCGTCTCACACTGTTTCTCCATCAGTAACCACCACATATAATGTTCAGGCTACTGATTTGTCTGGATGTACAGAGTCTGCTTCTACTACAATTACTGTAGAGACGATTCCAACAGTTACTGTCATTCCTTCTAACCCTACAATTTGTAATGGTGATACTCAGGCGCTAACTGCAACTGGAGCTCAGTCTTATGTTTGGAATACGGGTGCTAATACAGCAACGATTAATGTAACTCCAACAACGCAAACTACTTACACTGTTATTGGTCAGAATGGATCATGTGCAGGTACTCCTGTACAAGTTACAGTTGCTGTAGATCCTTCACCAACCGTAGTAGCGAATTCAGATGTGACGTCTATTCCATTAGGAGGAACAGTTAACTTCGATAATGCTGGTTCTAGTGCTACTTCATATTCTTGGAACTTTGGTGATGGTCAATCATCAACTCAAGGATTCGTAGCTCATACTTATAATGTTGCAGGTACGTATACTGTAACGTTAACAGGAACTATTGGAAACTGTACTTCTACGGATGTAATTACCATCGTAGTTGGATCTACAGGTATCGATCAGGTGTCATTAGAAGATGGAGTTTCATTATATCCGAACCCAAACAATGGACAATTCAACTTGAAGTTGAATTTTGGAGTTGCGCAGGAGGTAGATGTTAAACTTTATAGTGCTATTGGTCAGTTGGTAGAAGCCAGAAATCTTGGAAGTGTTTCTTCATCTGTTGTTGAGTTTAATTTAGCTAATCATGCAGGTGGTGTTTATTTCGTTCAGGTAAATACTGAATCAGGAACAATTACTAAGAGAATTACTGTATCTAAGTAATATAAACAATCTAATTGATAACCCCTGCTTGGCTTTTGCCTTGCAGGGGTTTTTTATTTTCAACTTTAAAGCTAAATTTGTTATTCATCAATTGATATGAAATTACAGATCGAACAAATAGAACTTCAGGAGCACTTATTGATTTATTCAAGCTATCATAAGGATACCGTTACTTTAGATGAAGATGGTACAGACTATGAATACGATTTTCAAGCTTTCATGGCAAACCTTGATCATATTCAGAATACCATTCTTAGGTTATATGGAGAGCAAGGATTGTTAAATATTATGGGACATTATGCTGATGGAGCGGAAGGAGTTTTGTCTTTGCAAAGAGTTGAGTATATTGAGGATTCTCCAGTTTTAAAGAAGATTAGAGATTTGCAGCAAAATAAAGTTGTTACATCAAGAATGATTGTGCAGGAAGGATCTATAAAACCAAAAGAACTTATACCTACAGACGATGTATATCTTCTTCATGGTTGGTTAGATGCTTTGCCAGTGAATGATGATCTGAACGTCCTTAAAATGGTAGGAACTGAAGTCAGTGATCTTTCCCCAGACATAGTAGGCAAATGTGAAGTCGTTGTAAAGTCTGTTCAGGAAGATGTGGAAATGACAGAGGTAATTGCGCATCAGTTTTCTGTTGATTCCGGAATCAAATATTCAATAATTACAAAGAACCAGTTGTTTTTACTTGATGGCGATAAAGAATTGATAGTGGTGTTTCCTGGAAATGAATTCCAGCAAAAACAAAGTAGACTTTTCAAGAAATTGGTTCAGATAAAAAAAGTTTACAAACTGAAGAACTCTATAATTTTAGAAATGAGTTTAAAGGAAGGAAATTACTTGCTTCACTTTAACGTCTTGACCAGTAAATTTGAATCTAAAAAACAGATACATACAACGTGATGCCAAAAAACATATCACTTAAGCAATTGAATGCTATCAATCAAGGCACATTGATGCAATCTTTGGGAATTGAGTTTACTGAAGTGGGGGATGACTACCTAAAAGCAACAATGCCAGTTGATGAGCGTACTTTTCAACCTATGGGATTATTACACGGAGGTGCAAATGTTGCCTTAGCTGAGTCTCTAGGTAGTGTAGGAACATATTTAATGTTGGATACGAAGACTCAATACGGTGTTTGTATTGAGATTAACGCAAATCATATCGGGTCAACTATGAAAGGAAGTGTTGAAGGTACTGCGAAGCTTCTGCACAAAGGGAAGACTACTCATGTTTGGAATGTTGAGATTAAAGATGATGAGGGGCGATTAACTTCGTATTCTAGAATGACGATAATGATCCTTGATAGAAATTAGTATGAAAGGATACTTTTTCTATCAAGAACCTGAAGAAGATAAAATAAACGGATTTCAGTGTACGGTGAGTAAAGTTCGATCAGTTTCGAATGCGTCTTCTGGATTTATTGTATCCTCTTTTCTCAAAGATCTGATTTATCATTTGTCGCCTGTTAAAGAAGTTGGATTGGAAGTTTTAAATGATTTGGAATTTAAAACAGATGATAAGATCGATATTGGTTTTTTGGAGTATAAGGAAGTTATTGAACGGGCAATTTGTTTTTGTAAAGAGAATGATGGTAAAGTGGTTGTGTCAAGAACTAGATCGATACCTCTGAATTCTGATTTCTCCTTAAGGGAGTATTTTGTGGAATTATGCACAATGTATCACCACTCCTTTAATTATTGCTTTCATTTGGAGGATGGGACAACATGGATTGGTGCAACTCCTGAAGTTTTGGTGAAGGGAAAAGCAAGTAACTATACCGTATTCTCTCTTGCTGGTACGCGATCAATTGAGGATTCATTTGAATGGACTGATAAGGAAAAGCAAGAGCAACAAATGGTGACTGATGAGATCACAAGTTGTCTGAATAATTTAGAATTGAGTTATGTACTCAATGGACCAACTACGGTAAGAGCGGGGAATCTGGAGCATTTGTTGACAGAGTTTAAGGTGCAAACTGAAGACGTTCTCGGTTTGGCTGATTCTTTACATCCTACACCTGCAATTTGTGGTCTGCCCCGTGATAAAGCGAAGGACTTTATATTAAACAATGAGCTACACGATAGAAATTTCTATTCAGGTATCATTGGGAGATTATCTGCTTCGGAGGTGTCTTTATATGTGAATTTGCGATGTGCAGAGATAAGAAAAGGCTCAATTAAGTGTTATGTAGGAGGCGGAATCACTACAGATTCTGATCCTGAAAAGGAATGGAGGGAAACAAATTATAAATCCAACACGTTGTTGTCAGTATTGAAAAAAAACTAGAAATTCGCATTTGTGATTTCTAATAAGAAAAGCGTTCAGCTTATACATAAATTTTGTCTGGATCTTAATATCCTTGATTGGGTGATTTCACCTGGTTCGAGAAATGCTCCTCTGACCCTGACAATCGGTAATGATGAAAGGTTCAATGCAATTCCAGTAGTTGACGAACGATCAGCAGCATTTATTGCGCTTGGACAGGCTCTTAAAATAAATAGACCTGTGGTTATTTCATGTACATCCGGATCCGCATCACTTAATTATGCTCCTGCGATTGCTGAAGCGTATTATCAGGAAATTCCAATGTTAGTTGTAACCGCAGATCGACCTCGAAAGTGGATTGATAACGGAGAAGGGCAGTCCATAGATCAGGTGAACGTGTACCAGAATTATTGTCTGAAGTCATTTCATCTTAATGAAGAGGACCCAGAGAATTTGATACTCAAGACACTCAATGAAATAGGAGAGTGTTTGCTGGGAGTTCGGAGAGGGCCTGTCCATCTCAATCTGGCATTCGAAGAACCATTGTATAATACAGTAGAAATGGAGAGTATGGAGCAAGTTTTCTTCGCTCCTGAAAAACCAATAAATGGAATTGACCCAAAAATTGGAGAGGCTTTCAAGACAAAGAGCCGCATCATGATTCTTATTGGACAGATGCAGAGAAACGATGAATTGGAGTATCTCCTTTCCGAATTGATATGTGATACCAGAATTATTGTTTTAACCGAATCTAATTCCAATCAGAATAATTTCAATTTCGTCAATTGTATTGATAGAACTCTTCCGCACATAGATGAGAAGGAATTTTGGCCAGAATTGGTCATTACACTTGGAGGTGCAATTGTAAGTAAAAGAATAAAGACATATTTAAGATCAATTCCTGGTATTGAACATTGGCACATTTCTGAAGGTGATGTTTTTCCAGACGTTTTTGAAAAATTGACTAGGAAGATCTCGAATAAGGTTACTGATGTAATTAGGTTATTAAAACAAAACTTGATTGTCGATCCAGTCAATAACTTTCAGGTAATCTGGCTTCAAAAGTCTTTTCAAAACCAAGAAAAACACTTTAAATTTCTAGAAGAGCTTGAATGGAGCGATCTGAAGGCGCATTCAATTATACATGATTGGCTGCCTGATCATGGAGTATTACATCAGGGGAATAGCAGCGTTGTTCGTTATTTTCAGTTATTTGACCCAATAAAAAGTGTTACCTATTTGTCAAATAGAGGAGTCAGTGGAATTGATGGCTGTGTCTCCACGGCTGTTGGTTATGCCTCCAGGGATGAGGGTTTAAATATTTTAGTAGTAGGTGATCTTAGTTTTCTTTACGACTCAAATGCCTGGTGGAATAAATTTGATAAGTCAAACTTATTGGTGATCGTCATTAATAATGGAGGTGGAAACATTTTTAAGATTATTGAAGGGCCCTCTAGTTCAGGAGTGTTGGAAGGTTTCTTTGAAGTTAGATCTGACGTTAAAATCTCAAGTATTGCACAGGCACATTACATTGAATACTTTAAAGCAGACAATGAGTGCAAACTGGATGAAGTTCTGAATGTTCTGATTTCAAGATATAATTCGAGTGAATTCAAGGGAGCGATTGTTGAGGTAGATACCCGATCAAAGGAATCAGATGTTATTCTTAAAAACTATTTTAGATCAGTTAATTCTTGAAAATGAATTTTCGGACAAATTTTAAATAGAAATATTTTTATTTTAATAAAAAGATGTATATTTGCAGCCCTGATTAAGAACTAGATAATATTTATACGATATGTTAATTATAAATGTAAAAGAAGGAGAGTCAATTGAAAGAGCTCTAAAGAAGTACAAAAAGAAGTATGATAGAACAAAAGTTGTGAGAGAATTGCGTTCTCGTCAGCAGTTCACTAAGCCTTCTGTGGAGAGAAGAGCTGAGGTCATTAAAGCTAAGTACGTTCAGCAATTGAAACAAAAAGAGGCTTAATTCTAAAACCTTCTTTTCAGAAACGCGTTAAGGGAGATGAAATTTATTCATCTCCCTTTTTTATGTTTGAAAAATTCCTGGAATATTTAAAATATGAGAAGCACTACTCACCTTTAACAATTAAAGCATACCAGAATGATCTCGAACAGTTCGAACATTTTCTAATTACTGATTATGGGATTTCTGCTATTGTGGCAGATTCTTTTAAGGTTAGATCCTGGATTGTCAAATTAAAAAATGATGGATTAAAAAACAAGTCTATACATCGTAAGGCGAGTAGTGTAAAGTCTTATTATAAGTTTCTTCTAAGAATTGGAGAATTGGAGGTAAGTCCAGCCTCAAAGTTGGCATTGCCAAAAATCGAATCTAGATTACCGGATTTTGTAAGAGAAAAAGAAATTCAGTATATATTATCTCATTTGAAGGAAGAGATAGTTGATTATGAATCGCTGATGGGGTATGTTGTGTTTCTGCTACTTTATGCTACAGGTATGCGAAGAGCAGAATTGATTAGTTTAAAAACTGTCGATGTGGATCTTGAGTCAAGTGTTGTTAAGGTATTAGGGAAAAGGAACAAAGAACGCATTATTCCGATAGAAGGATCTGTTAGAGAAGAGTTGAGGATATATGTGACTGCGAAAGAAAAAGAGAACCTAAACGGCTTAACTTTTTTTGTGAATTTCGGAGGTGAAAAATTAACAGAAAAGTTTGTTTACCAATTGGTAAATAATTATCTTAGTGTGATTCCTTCGTTGAAGAAAAGAAGTCCGCATGTGCTTCGACATACATTTGCAACGCAGATGTTGGAGAATGGGGCAGACCTGATGGCGATCAAAGATATTCTGGGTCATGAAAGCCTATCATCAACGCAGGTATACACACAAAATACAATCGAGAAATTAAAACAAGTTTATAAATCTGCTCATCCAAGAGAGCGCAAATCTTAATGTTATGGGAAAAGTTCATATAGAAGCAGTTCACTTTACAGTTGATAGTAAATTGGCATCGTTAATTGAAAGCAAGTTGGAAAAACTTAATCAGTTTTATGATCACATATTAAGTAGTGAGGTAATTCTCAAGGTAGATAAAAAAGAAAGTCACGATAATAAGATCGTAGAGATAAAATTACATGTTCCTGGAAAGGAATTGTTTGCCAAAAAGCAGGATGACTCCTTTGAGAAGGCTACAGATGAGGTTGTGGAGGCATTAAGAAGACAAATTAAAAAACACAAGGAAAAGCTTCAAGAAGCTTGATATTCTGATGATTAGATACACTAGTTTTTTTAGTAGGATTAAAAATTCCAAAAAAAGATAAAAAAGAATTGGTGTATAAAAAAAACTTTATACATTTGCAGACCTTTTTGAAAAGAAAAGGTCTTCTTTTTTCTCCAAAGGAGTAGAAAGTTGAAAGAGGCCGATGTAGCTCAGCTGGCTAGAGCAGCTGATTTGTAATCAGCAGGTCGTGGGTTCGAGTCCCTCCATCGGCTCTAATTTAAGATAATTAAATTAAGTTCTTTTAAATCTATTGTTGGGGAGATTCCAGAGCGGCCAAATGGGGCAGACTGTAAATCTGTTGTCTTTCGACTTCGAAGGTTCGAATCCTTCTCTCCCCACAAAATTTTGGCAGAATTTGGATAAATTAAGCCTTGGATATAAAAATAGTTGTATCTTTGGTGCGATTATCATGAAACGCGGGAGTAGCTCAGTTGGTAGAGCATCAGCCTTCCAAGCTGAGGGTCGCGAGTTCGAATCTCGTCTCCCGCTCTGGGCCGAAAGGAGAGTTGGCAAAGTAAATGCTTTGCCAATGCTCCTTTTTTTTGCGTTACATTAACAGGATTGAGATTCTGCCGATGTAGCTCAGAGGTAGAGCACTTCCTTGGTAAGGAAGAGGTCAGGGGTTCAATTCCCCTCATCGGCTCTAAATAGATGATTAAGGACAGTTTGAGTTGATTTTAAATTAAGATAGAAAGTAAGTAATAATTAAACTAAACAAAAAGCAAAATGGCTAAATCAAATTTCGAAAGAACCAAGCCGCACGTTAACATCGGTACAATTGGGCACGTAGATCACGGTAAAACTACTTTGACTGCTGCAATTTCTTCTGTATTGGCAAACGCTGGTTTGGCTGAGAAGAAGGACTTCTCTCAAATTGATAACGCTCCTGAGGAGAAAGAGAGAGGTATTACTATTAACACGGCTCACATTGAGTATGAAACAGAAGCTCGTCACTACGCTCACGTTGACTGTCCTGGTCACGCGGATTACGTAAAGAACATGGTTACTGGTGCTGCTCAAATGGATGGAGCTATTCTTGTTTGTGCTGCTACTGATGGACCAATGCCTCAAACTAGAGAGCATATCCTTCTTTCAAGACAGGTAAACGTACCAAGAATCGTTGTTTTCATGAACAAAGTGGATATGGTTGACGATCCAGAGCTTTTAGAGCTTGTTGAAATGGAATTGTCTGAACTGTTGGATTCATACGGATACGATAACACTCCTATCATCAAAGGTTCTGCACTTGGTGCTCTTAATAACGAGCCTCAGTGGGTTGATACAGTAATGGAATTGATGAATACTGTTGATACTTGGATCGAAACTCCAGAAAGAGATACTGAGAAGCCATTCTTGATGTCTGTTGAAGATGTATTCTCGATCACAGGTCGTGGTACAGTTGCTACAGGAGCAATCGAAACTGGAATCGTTAACACTGGAGATCCAGTTGAAATCATCGGTCTTCAAGAAGAGAAAATGACTTCTACTGTAACTGGTGTTGAGATGTTTAGAAAGATTCTAGATGAAGGTAGAGCTGGTGAGAACGTTGGTCTTCTTTTGAGAGGTATCGAGAAATCTGATATCAAAAGAGGAATGGTTATCGCTAAACCAGGTTCAATCACTCCACACAAAAAGTTCAAGGCAGAGGTTTACGTATTGAAGAAAGAAGAAGGTGGACGTCACACTCCTTTCCACAATAACTATAGACCACAGTTCTACTTGAGAACACTAGATGTTACTGGAACAATTACTTTGGATGCAGGTAGAGAAATGGTTATGCCTGGAGATAACGTAACAATCAATGTTGAATTGATCACTCCAGTTGCAATGTCTCAAGGTCTACGTTTTGCGATCAGAGAAGGTGGTAGAACAGTAGGAGCTGGTCAGGTAACTGAAATTATTGAGTAATTTACTCGGTAAACTAAAATAAATTAGACAAAAGGCATACCCTCACAAGGGGTTGCCTTTTTGTCGCATACGGGTGTAGCTCAGCTGGTAGAGTAGTGGTCTCCAAAACCATTGGTCGTGGGTTCGAATCCTACCGCCCGTGCTAGAAAAAGTTAGAAAATAGATTTAACGTGGCTGGAATTAAGACATATATTGAAGAGGCAGTACATGAATTGACTACTAAAGTTTCATGGCCTACTTGGGAGGAGTTACAGAACAGCTCTATTGTAGTGTTGGTAACGTGTATTTTAATCTCTATCTCGATTTGGTTGATGGATACCATTTTTGGTGTTGTTCCAAGTAAGGATGGGTTGTTAGGCTTCTGGAAAGGTCTATTGGGAATTTTTTACGGAATTAAACTATAACAGTACGGAGTATGTCTGATGTTAAGAAAAGATGGTATGTGATTCGTGCCATTAGTGGTAAGGAGAAAAAGGTGAAAGATCAGCTAGAACTTGAGGTGGAGAGAAACAACCTGTCTGAGTTCGTAAGCCAAATACTTATTCCTACTGAGAAAGTTTACCAAATTAGAAACGGTAAAAAGGTATCTAAGGAAAAAGCTTATTTGCCTGGATATGTTTTAATTGAATGTGCATTGATCGGGGAGGTTGAGCATACAATCAAATCGATGAATAACGTCATCGGATTCTTAGGAGGAGAGAAAGGTGGTGATCCGCTTCCAATGAGAACGGCTGAAGTAAATAGAATTTTAGGTAAAGTTGATGAGTTAGCAGATTCAGACGCAGAGATGGATATTCCATTTGTGGTTGGTGAGTCTGTTAAAGTGACTGATGGACCATTCAACAATTTCAATGGAATCATTGAAGAAGTAAATGAAGAGAAGAAGAAACTTAAAGTAATGGTAAAGATCTTCGGAAGAAAGACTCCATTGGAACTAAGTTATCTACAAGTAGAAAAAGAAGGATAAAAATATTGTAGTTAAAAGCGATTAAAGCTTCCCGCAAGTAGACTACATAACTAAAAATAAATAATAACAATGGCAAAAGAAGTAAGTGGATTATTAAAGCTTCAAGTACGAGGCGGTGCTGCTAACCCTTCGCCACCAGTTGGACCTGCATTAGGTTCTAAAGGTGTGAACATCATGGAGTTCTGTAAGCAATTTAATGCTAGAACCCAAGATAGACCGGGGAAAGTACTACCTGTTGTTATCACTGTTTACTCTGATAAGTCTTTTGACTTTGTGATCAAAACTCCTCCAGCTGCTGTGCAGTTGATGGAAGCAGCTAAGATCAAGAAAGGTTCTCCTGAATCTAATAAGAAGAAGGTAGGAACTGTGACTTGGGATCAGGTGCGTACGATCGCAGAAGATAAGATGGCAGATTTGAACTGCTTCACACCTGAATCGGCAATGAAAATGATTGCTGGAACAGCTAGAAGTATGGGATTAACAGTTAAAGGTACTGCGCCTTGGGCGTAATAATCTGAATTAACGAAAAATTATGGCACTAACAAAAAAGAGGAAAGAGGCTGACGGAAAATTTGACGCTGAACAGTTATACTCTTTAGTCGAGGCTTCTAAAATTGTTAAGGAAATCACTAACACAAACTTTGACTCTACCGTTGATGTTGCTGTGAGATTAGGTGTAGATCCTCGTAAAGCTAACCAAATGGTTAGAGGTACGGTTTCTCTTCCTCACGGAACTGGTAAAGATGTTAAAGTTTTAGTTTTGTGTACTCCTGATAAGGAAGCTGAAGCTACAGAAGCTGGTGCTGAGTTCGTAGGACTAGATGAATACATTGACAAAATTAAAGGTGGATGGACCGATGTTGATGTAATTATCACGATGCCTTCTGTGATGGGTAAAGTTGGAGCTCTAGGTCGTATTTTAGGACCAAGAGGTTTAATGCCTAACCCTAAAACAGGTACGGTAACTATGAATATCGGACAAGCTGTTCAAGATGTAAAAGCCGGAAAGATCGACTTTAAAGTGGATAAGTACGGAATTGTTCATGCGGCAATTGGAAAAGCATCTTTCGAATCAGAAAAATTGGCAGAGAATGCTAGCGAACTGATTTCTACTCTAATCAAACTTAAGCCTTCATCGGCAAAAGGTACTTATATGAAAAGCATTACGCTTTCTAGTACTATGAGCGCTGGGGTGAAAGTGGACACGAAATCAGTAACGGCATAATCTTCAAAAAAACTAGAACATGAACAGAGTAGAAAAACAACAAGCCATCGATGCTATCGCGGAAACGTTGTCTTCAGCTAATGTTTTTTATTTAGCAGATGCTTCTCAATTGGATGCTTCAAATACGAGCAACCTGAGAGGACTTTGCTTTAACAAAAACATTCAGATGACTGTAGTAAAAAATAAATTACTACAAAAAGCGATGGAAAAAATCGAAGGTCGTGATTATTCCGAAATGTACAGTGTTTTAGCTGGTCCTACAGCAATTATGATTTCTGAAGTAGGTAATGCACCTGCAAAATTGATCAAAGATTTTCGTAAGAAAAATAACAGACCAATTTTAAAGGCAGCTTACATTGAAGAATCGATTTATGTTGGAGACGACCAATTGGATGCACTTTGCGATATCAAATCTAAAGAAGAACTTCTTGGAGAAGTTATCGGATTGCTTCAATCTCCTGCGAAGAACGTTATCTCTGCGCTTAAGTCAAGTGGAGGTACAATTGCAGGCTTAGTTAAAACACTATCGGAAAGAGAAAATTAATTAATTATTGTAGAATTTAATAAGTTTCAAAAACTTAAAATAAAAACAAAACAAAATGGCGGATATTAAAGCTTTAGCAGAAGAGTTGGTAAACTTAACTGTAAAAGAAGTAAACGAACTTGCACAAGTTCTTAAAGATGAATACGGAATCGAACCTGCTGCTGCTGCAGTAGCTGTTGCTGCTGGTCCAGCTGCTGGAGGTGGTGATGCTGCAGATGAAAAAACTGAGTTTGACGTTATTCTTAAGTCAGCTGGTGCTGCTAAATTGGCTGTTGTAAAAGCAGTTAAAGAATTGACTGGTCTTGGTCTTAAAGAGGCTAAAGATGTTGTTGATGGTGCTCCTTCAACTGTGAAAGAAGGTGTTGCTAAAGATGAAGCAGAAGGCTTGAAAAAAGCACTTGAAGAGGCTGGTGCTGAAGTAGAGATTAAGTAAGAAGCTTAATTATTCTTATAGGTTTAGACATCCCCGCTTCCTATTACGGAAGCGGGATTCGTCTAAACCATTTGTAGTTTAATAAGCTACCTAGTTAGGACACAACGCTCCAGTGTTCTTTAAAAAACAAAAAGAGCAAATTTGTTAAACAAAAACATTTTTAGCCTTGGCAACAACTAACATTTCAAACGAGAGGGTAAATTTTGCGTCAAGCAAACATCAATTC
Organism: Flavobacteriales bacterium; assembly: GCA_020635565.1. GTDB lineage: Bacteria > Bacteroidota > Bacteroidia > Flavobacteriales_D > Parvicellaceae > Parvicella. The sequence goes on from JACJZN010000008.1 coordinate 283,384, forward strand.
CCTTATCCAGATTTTTTGGAAATTCAGTTAAAGTCTTTCCAGGAATTTTTCCAGTTAGAAACAACTTCAGAAAATAGACAAGACGAGGGATTGTTTAAAGTGTTCTCTGAGAACTTCCCAATTACAGATACAAGAAACCAATTCGTGTTGGAATTTCTTGACTATTTTGTTGATCCACCAAGATACACAATTGATGAGTGTGTCGAGAGAGGATTGACTTACTCTGTACCTTTAAAAGCTGTTTTGAAGCTTTATTGTACAGATCCAGAACACGAAGATTTCGAGACAATTGTTCAAGAAGTATACTTAGGAACAATTCCTTATATGACTCCTCGAGGATCTTTCGTAATTAACGGTGCCGAAAGAGTTATCGTTTCTCAATTACACAGATCTCCAGGTGTGTTCTTTGGACAAAGCCGTCACGCAAATGGTACTAAGCTTTACTCTGCAAGAGTTATTCCTTTCAAAGGATCTTGGATCGAGTTCGCTACTGACATCAATAGCGTAATGTATGCTTATATTGACAGAAAGAAAAAGCTTCCTGTAACTACATTGTTTAGAGCAATTGGTTATGAAAGCGATAAAGATATTCTAGACCTTTTTGATCTTGCTGATCAAATGAAGGTCTCAAAAACTGGTATCAAAAAAGCAGTTGGACGTAAATTGGCTGCTCGTGTATTAAAGACATGGGTTGAAGATTTCGTGGACGAAGATACTGGAGAGGTTGTTTCTATTGAAAGAAACGAAGTGTTGATCGATCGTGAAACAGTAATCGAGAAGGAGCATTTAGATTTGATTGTTGATTCAGGAGTTAAGGAGATCATTCTTCACAAAGAAGATATCAACTCTGCTGATTTTGCGATAATCTACAACACACTTCAAAAAGATACATCAAACTCTGAAAAAGAGGCTGTGGAATTTATCTACCGTTTGTTAAGAAACGCGGAGCCGCCAGATGAAGATACAGCTAGAGGAGTTATTGATAAATTGTTCTTCTCTGAACAGAGATATGATCTTGGTGAAGTTGGTAGATACCGTATCAACAAGAAACTAAAATTAGAAGAGTCTTACGATCAAAGAGTTCTTACAAAGAACGATATCATTTCGATCGTTAAGTATTTGATCGAGTTAGTTAACTCTAAAACAGATGTTGATGATATCGATCACTTGTCAAATAGACGTGTTAGAACAGTAGGAGAACAGTTGCATTCTCAATTTGGTGTAGGTCTTGCTAGAATGGCTAGAACGATCAGAGAAAGAATGAATGTTAGAGATAATGAGGTATTTACACCGATCGATTTGATCAATGCGAAGACACTTTCTTCCGTGATTAACTCATTCTTCGGAACTAACCAGTTATCTCAATTCATGGATCAAACGAATCCACTATCTGAGGTGACTCACAAGAGAAGATTATCGGCACTTGGACCTGGAGGTCTTTCAAGAGAAAGAGCAGGGTTTGAGGTGCGTGACGTTCACTACACTCACTACGGAAGACTTTGTACAATCGAAACTCCTGAAGGACCAAACATTGGTCTTATTTCTTCATTGAGTGTTTACGCAAAAGTAAACCGACTTGGATTTATTGAGACTCCATATAGAAATGTAGAAAAAGGTAAAGTAGATATCAAAGGAGAACCTATTTACCTTTCTGCAGAGGAGGAAGATGATAAAAGAATTGCGCAGGCTACTGCATCAATTGATGATAAAGGAAACTTTGTCAACGACAGAGTAATCTCTCGTTTGGTGGGAGATTTCCCAATCGTTGAACCAACTGAGGTTGATTTGATGGATGTTGGTGCGAACCAGATTGCATCTATTGCGGCATCTTGTATCCCATTCCTTGAGAATGATGATGCTAACCGTGCCCTGATGGGATCTAACATGCAACGTCAGGCAGTTCCATTACTTAGACCAAATTCTCCTATCGTAGGAACTGGTATCGAAAGATTGGTAGCTAGAGATTCAAGAGTATTGATTCATGCAGAATTGGATGGAGAGATTGTATTTGTTGACTCTACTGAGATCCACGTGAAGTACGAATTAACTGAAGAAGAGAGAATCGTAAGATTTGAGGATGAAGTTAAAGTTTACAAACTGATTAAACATAGAAAAACTAACCAAGGAACTTCTATTAACTTGAAGCCAATTGTTTACAAAGGACAAAAAGTTACTAAAGGTCAGGTCTTAGTTGAAGGTTATGCAACTCAGCAAGGTGAACTAGCTCTTGGACAAAATATGAAGGTAGCCTTCATGCCATGGAAAGGGTACAACTTTGAGGATGCTATCGTGATCTCTGAAAGAGTGGTGAGTGAAGATGTATTTACTTCCATCCACATTGATGAATATTCATTGGAGGTGAGAGACACTAAGAGAGGTCTTGAAGAATTAACTTCAGATATTCCTAACGTAAGTGAAGATGCGACTAAAGATCTTGACGAGAACGGAATCATCAGAATTGGTGCTGAGGTTAAACCTGGAGATATTCTTATTGGTAAGATTACTCCAAAAGGAGAAAGTGATCCTTCTCCAGAAGAAAAACTTCTTAGAGCAATCTTCGGTGACAAAGCTGGAGATGTTAAAGATGCTTCATTGAAAGTGTCTCCATCTACAAGTGGAGTTGTAATTGATAAGAGATTGTTCTCTAAAGCAATTAAGGACAGAAAATCAAAGGCAGCTGACAAGCCATTGTTGGAGCAAATCGATGCTGAAATGGATAAAGAGATCAATGTACTAAAAGGTATTTTGATCGAAAAGATTCTTAACATCGTAGGTGAACATAAATGTCAAGGGGTTTTCAATAACTTCAAAGAAGAGGTTATTAAGAAAGGTGTGAAATTCACCGAAAAAACCCTTAAAGATATCGAGTTCCTGCATATTAATCCTAAGAACTGGACTTCAGATGAGAAAGCAAACTTGATGATCGAGCAAACGCTTCATAACTTCAACTTGAAGGCTACAGATGTGATGGGAAGCTTCAAACGTAAGAAATTCCAAATTTCTGTAGGTGATGAACTTCCAAACGGAATTATGCAGTTGGCGAAAGTTTACTTAGCTAAAAAGCGTAAGTTGAAAGTAGGTGATAAAATGGCTGGACGTCATGGTAACAAAGGTATCGTTGCGAGAATCGTTCGTAAGGAAGATATGCCTTTCTTAGAAGATGGAACGCCAGTAGATATCGTACTAAACCCATTAGGGGTACCATCTCGTATGAACCTTGGACAGATCTATGAAACTGTTCTAGGATGGGCTGGTGAAAAGTTAGGTAAGAAGTTCGCGACACCAATCTTTGACGGTGCATCTTTGGATGAGATTAATAAGTACTCTGACGAGGCTGGAATTCCTAGATATGGAAGAACTTATCTTTATGATGGTGGAACAGGTGAGCGTTTTGATCAGCCAGCAACAGTTGGTATCATTTACATGATCAAACTAAGTCACATGGTCGATGATAAAATGCACGCACGTTCTATCGGACCTTACTCGTTGATCACTCAACAACCTCTTGGTGGTAAGGCTCAGTTCGGAGGTCAGCGTTTTGGTGAGATGGAGGTTTGGGCTCTTGAAGCATTCGGAGCATCTAACATTCTTCAGGAAATCCTTACGGTTAAATCGGATGACGTTATCGGAAGAGCGAAAACATACGAAGCGATCGTTAAAGGAAAGAATATACCAACACCTGGTATTCCGGAATCATTCAACGTATTGTTGAACGAGTTAGCTGGTTTAGGACTTAACATTACATTAGATTAATAAGGGATTTAGCCCCGTTTTCGGGGCTAACCTTAACTTAAATAAAAAGAACTTATGGCTTTCAGAAAAGAATCAAAAGTTGATAGTAGTTTCGATAGAATCGTAATTAGTTTGGCATCTCCTGAGCAGATCCTTGCTAAGTCGAACGGTGAGGTTTTAAAACCAGAAACTATTAACTACAGAACATATAAACCAGAAAGAGACGGTCTATTCTGTGAAAGAATTTTCGGTCCTGTTAAGGATTATGAGTGTCATTGTGGTAAATATAAAAGAATTCGATATAAAGGAATCGTTTGTGATAGATGTGGTGTTGAAGTTACAGAGAAGAAGGTTCGTAGAGAGAGAATGGGACACATTAACTTGGTTGTTCCAGTTGCGCATATCTGGTATTTCAGATCGTTGCCAAACAAAATCGGTTACCTTTTAGGTCTTCCTTCTAAGAAGTTAGATCAAATTATCTATTATGAAAGATACTTGGTTATACAGTCAGGTATTGCTCAGAAAGCAGATGGAGAACCTCTAGAGAAATTTGATTTCTTAACGGAAGAAGAGTACCTTGATATCTTGGATACACTTCCAAAGGAAAATCAATATCTAGAAGATACAGATCCAAATAAATTTGTTGCAAAAATGGGTGCTGAAGCACTTTATGATGCATTGAGAAATATTGATTTGGACGCTGAGTCTTATGATCTTAGACATAAAGCAAGTACTGAGACTTCTCAACAAAGAAAGAATGAGGCATTGAAGAGACTTCAAGTTATTGAGTCTTTTAGAGATGCTCAGAAAACTATCGAGAACAGACCTGAGTGGATGATCGTTAGAGTTGTTCCTGTGATCCCGCCAGATTTAAGACCATTAGTTCCATTAGACGGTGGTAGATTTGCTACTTCAGATTTGAATGATCTTTACAGAAGAGTAATTATTAGAAATAACCGTCTGAAGAGACTTATTGAAATTAAAGCTCCTGAGGTGATTTTGAGAAATGAGAAGCGTATGCTTCAGGAATCTGTTGATTCTTTATTCGACAACTCAAGAAAATCTTCAGCAGTTAAGACTGATAAAAATAGACCATTGAAGTCGCTTTCAGATTCATTGAAAGGAAAACAAGGTCGTTTCCGTCAAAACTTACTTGGTAAGCGTGTGGATTATTCTGCTCGTTCTGTAATTGTCGTTGGACCAACTTTGAAATTACATGAATGTGGTTTACCAAAAGATATGGCAGCTGAACTATACAAACCGTTCATCATTAGAAAGATGATTGAAAGAGGAATTGTAAAAACAGTTAAGTCTGCTAAGAAAATCGTTGATAAAAAAGAGCCAGTAGTATGGGATATCTTGGAGAACGTATTGAAAGGACATCCTGTATTATTGAACCGTGCCCCAACTCTTCACAGATTAGGTATTCAGGCATTCCAGCCTAAACTAATCGAAGGTAAGGCGATTCAATTACACCCATTGGTATGTACCGCATTTAACGCGGATTTTGATGGTGACCAGATGGCAGTTCACTTACCTTTAGGTAACGCTGCGATTTTGGAAGCTCAGTTATTGATGCTTGCTTCACACAATATTCTTAACCCTGCGAACGGAGCTCCGATTACGGTACCTTCTCAGGATATGGTCTTGGGTCTTTACTACATGACCAAACCAAGAACACATACGGAAGAATTCCCAATTTACGGAGAGGGAATGACTTTCTACAGTGCTGAAGAAGTGATCATTGCTTATAACGAGAAAAAACTTTCACTTCACGCTCCAATCAAAGTTAAAGTAGATGATGTGGTAGAAGGAGAGCCTGTTAGAAGAATCATCGAAACGACAACTGGTAGAGTATTGTTCAACGAGGTAGTTCCAAATGAAGTTGGATTTATTAATGAACTATTGACTAAGAAGTCATTGAGAACGATCATTAGTGATATCCTTAAGGAAACTAACGTTGCTAAAACTGCTCAGTTCTTGGATGATATAAAAGAACTTGGTTACTACATGGCATTCAAGGGAGGTTTATCATTTAACTTAGGAGATGTTGTTATCCCTAAAGAAAAAGAGGAGTTGATTGCTAAAGCTACTGAAGAAGTTGAAGAAGTGAAGATGAACTATAACATGGGTCTAATCACTAACAATGAACGTTATAACCAGATCATTGATATTTGGACTCATACCAACTCAAGATTGACATATACATTGATGGATAAGTTGAAAAATGATCAACAAGGATTCAACTCTGTATACATGATGATGGACTCAGGAGCGAGAGGTTCTAAAGAACAGATTCGTCAGTTATCTGGTATGCGTGGTCTGATGGCTAAACCACAGAAGTCTGGTACTTCGGGAGGTCAGGATATTATTGAGAACCCAATCCTTTCTAACTTTAAGGAAGGTCTTACAATCCTTGATTACTTTATCTCTACTCACGGTGCTCGTAAAGGTCTTGCCGATACTGCACTTAAGACGGCAGATGCTGGTTACTTGACAAGAAGACTTGTGGATGTTGCTCAGGATGTTGTGGTAAATATTGAAGATTGTGGTACCCTGAGAGGTCTTAAGGTTTCTGCATTGAAAAAAGATGATGAGATCGTTGAATCATTATATGACAGAATTCTTGGTAGAGTTGCTCTATTTGAGATTACAGAGCCAGAAAGTGGTGAAGTTATAGTACCAGAAGGAATCGAAATCACGGAAGATTATGCTAAAGCTGTCGAGGCTGCAGAGATCGAGGAGGTTGAGATCAGATCTGTATTAACTTGTGAGCAAACAAGAGGAGTTTGTGCTAAGTGTTACGGAAGAAACCTTGCTTCTGGTAAGATGGTTCAGAAAGGAGAAGCTGTTGGTGTGATCGCTGCACAGTCAATCGGTGAGCCTGGTACTCAGCTGACATTACGTACATTCCACGTGGGTGGTACAGCATCTAACATTGCTGATGAATCAGAGATCAAAGCGAAACATAATGGTATCCTTGAGGTTGAAGAATTAAGAACAGTAACTAAGAAAGATGCTGAAGGAAATTCTGTAGAAGTAGTTGTTGGACGTGGAGCTGAAATGAGAATTGTTCATGCTGACACTGGAGCAACTTTGATGACTGCAAACATCCCTTATGGAGCTCACTTCTTTGCTGAGAATAACAAGAAGATCAAGAAAGGAGATTCTATTTGTAAATGGGATCCATATAACGCAGTAATCTTATCTGAAGTTGAAGGAAAGGTTGAGTTTGTAAACCTTGTAGAAGGTGAAACTTACCGTGAAGAAGTGGATGAGCAGACTGGATTTACTGAGATCGTGATCAGAGAAACAAGAAATAAGAAAATTGTTCCTTCTATCTCTATCGTTGATGGAAAAGGTGTTGAGTTAAAATCTTACAACTTGCCAGTTGACGCTCACGTAACAGTAAGATCAGGTGATAAAATCTCTGCAGGTGATATCGTAGTTAAGATTCCTAGAAAAGCTGGTAAATCAGGAGATATTACCGGAGGTCTTCCAAGGGTAACTGAGATGTTCGAAGCAAGAAATCCATCTAACCCGGCAGTAGTTTCTGAAATTGATGGTATCGTAACTTACGGTAAAATTAAGAGAGGTAACAGAGAGGTTGTGGTGACTACTAAGACAGGTGAGGTAACTAAATACTTGATCCCATTATCTAGACACATCCTTGTTCAGGAGAATGACTTCATCAAAGCTGGTGAGATGCTTTCTACAGGAGCGATCACTCCAAAAGATATCTTGGATATCAAAGGACCTACAGCGGTTCAGGAGTACATCGTTAATGAGATTCAGGAAGTATATCGTCTTCAAGGGGTGAAGATTAATGATAAACACTTTGAAGTGATCGTAAGACAAATGATGCGTAAAGTAATCATTGTTGATCCAGGTGATACTAAATTCCTAGAAAACTCTCAAGAGAACAAGTGGGAATTCATTCAGGAGAACGATGAACTTTGGGGTAAAAAAGTTGTGGTTGATGCTGGAGATTCGGAAAACTTGAAGCCAGGTCAGATCATTACAATGAGAAAATTGAGAGACGAGAATGCTGTTCTTAAGAGAAATGACAAGAAGACTGTTGAAGCTAGAGATGCTGTCTTAGCAACTGCTCAGCCGGTTCTTCAAGGGATTACAAGAGCATCTCTTCATACAGATAGTTTCATCTCTGCTGCTTCCTTCCAGGAGACGACTAAAGTATTAAATCAGGCAGCTGTAGCTGGAAAGGTTGATGACTTATTAGGTCTTAAGGAGAATGTGATCGTTGGTCACAAGATCCCTGCTGGAACAGGTATGAGAGACTTCCAAACTTTGAATGTAGGTTCTAAAGAAGAATATGCAAGATTAGTAGGTGAAGAAGAAACCGTAGGTTCTATGAAATAAGACTTAAGTCTTTGAAGTATAATAAGCCCAGACACTTATGTGATCTGGGCTTTTTTTTGTGGAAACTTGAAAGAAAATCTACCGTATGAAGACTATGAAACCACTCATTTTTCTTTTGGCTTTACTGAATTCTATTCCTTATATAGGTCAGGTAACTGGAGTGATCATTCATGAAAAAACTATGGAGCCAATCGCTTACGCCAATATAAGCGTTGAGAATTCCTCTCTCGGATGTATTTCCAATTCGCTAGGTGCTTTTCAAATGCGAATTCCTGAAAAATGTATGAATGACCATTTGAAGGTAAGTGCTGTCGGAATAGAGACTGTAGAAATCAATCTCAAGACTTTTAAAAATAATGATACCATTTGGGTGAAAGAAAAGGTTGTAGAACTGGCAGAACTAAAAGTCTATAATAATCTACCACCTGCGATAGAAATGGTCAGAATCTCGCTAAATAAGTTGCCAGAATTGGGCTATCGTAAACCATATGAATTAAATATGTTTTACAGACATTATTGTTCTGAAAAGAATGTTTATGGTCGTTTGATCGAAGCAGCGATCGTTCTCACTGACAATAAGGGACACAAAAAGAAAGTGGAAAAGCCTGCAGATAAGATCGGAGTTAAAGTACAGGAACTGAGAAGATCATTTGATTTTACGGAGAATTTTGATGAACATGAGCCTATAAGCATCTATTCAACCCTAAAGTATGATGTGATGAGCTATCCTTCGATCTTGTCTTTCTATCCTCATGATTATAATTTTAGGTTAGTGGATACTACTTTCATTGATAATAAAATGCTTTGGGTGGTAGAATATCACTACGATAAGGTGAATAGGATAAAAATGGATACAGTGCGAGAGAATTGTAGCGGGAAGATATTTATCAATGCAGAGGATAACGGTATTTTGCTGATTGAGGAGCATCAGGAGGGAAGAATTGAAAAAGAATATGAAACGCAAGCAATGATCATTGATTGGCGTGTCCAGTATCAAATCTTTGAAGGACATTATTTCCTTAAATATCTGTCAGAAACATCCCAATCCTATGAAGAGCTGAGGTCAACTCAGCAGTCTATAGTTCAGACTAAGGATCACAAAGCAAATGTGGAAATGATGGTTAATGATATCAGGTTATATGATGTGGAGAAGAACATCCTTAAGGAACCTGATCGAGAACAATTGGATGATATGAAATATAATCCAGAGTTCTGGAAGGATTATAATATATTAAAGAATACCCCTCTTAATGAGAAAATAGTTATTGATCTAGAGAAAAGGGCGGAAATAGAAACACAATTCAAGGGGAATTAACGATGAGGCGTTAACATTATTCTATTTGAGCAATTCATTGGAAATTTTCCTTGTCCTATCTTCGTACTATGGCTAAGAAAGGAAGTAATAAGTTCAGAGGAACAGTGATTTCTACAGTAATGGGTATGTCCTTATTGTTATTCCTTTTGGGATTGTTGGCTTTTGTAGGTGTTTCTTGGGTCAATTTTGAAAAGGAAGCCAAAAAGGACGTTTCTGTAGATATTTATTTTAGAGATATTGCCAGAGAAGTGGATGTTCTTAAAATGGAGAAGGAACTTTTGAGTGAACCGGGAGTAAGTATGGCTAAATATGTATCTCCGGATTCAGCCAAAGCTCTATTAATGCAAAATCTAGGAGAAGAATCATTTGATATTCTAGACGGTTCAAATCCACTTAAGGCGAGTATCAACGTGAAATTTGATATGGAATACATTGACGTGGATAGTGTGAAGCACTTCAAAGAAAGAGTGATGAAAGGTAATGAAGTGTTGATTGAATCGGTAGATTACAATGAGAGACAGTTCATGGAAGTATCGTCCACTTTTTTGGATCTAAAAACACCCATGTATATCATTGCTGGAATTCTCTTGTTTATATCGGTTTCTTTGATCTTTTTTACGATTCGACTAGCTGTATTTTCAAAACGGTTTACTATTAGAACAATGCAACTAGTCGGAGCGAAGTCCAGCTTCATTCGTAAACCTTTCCTGTTGAATGCTATTGCTCAGGGATTCGTAGCAGGAATGATCGGAGTGCTTTTGATAATAGGTTTTGGATATATCCTAAAAGAGTCCGGACAACTCTCTTCATGGGTGATGAATTTGGTAAGTAACGAAGAAGCATTTCAGCAGAATATGACGATTTATGGGCTGATATTTGCTGGAATGGTCATTTTAGGAATTTTTATAAGTTTCTTTGCTACCTACTTCGCGTTGAATAAGTATATTTGGGTCAAAACTGATAAACTTTATTAATCAGCGCATTATGAGTAAGCAAGATTTAGGATTAGCCCTACCAAGGAAGAATTATATTTATATCATTGCAGGAGTTGTAGTAGTATTCATTGGATTTGTCCTTATGGCAGGTGGCGGTTCTGAGGATCCTCTCGTTTTTAACGAGGAAGAAATGTTCTCATTCAGAAGAATTACATTGGCTCCTTTTATGGTAATTGGAGGGTATGTTCTAGTTCTTTGGGGAATACTCAAAAAACCGGAAGAAGGTATAGTGAAGAGCGCAAAAGAAAATCCTGAAGCTGAGAAAATGGACAGCCAGGAAGTTATTGATTAATAGATCACTTTGGAAGAAATAATCAAATCCATCATTCTTGGTATTGTACAAGGATTAACCGAATTCTTGCCGGTTAGTAGTAGTGGACATCTTGAAATTGGAAAAGCTATTCTAGGTAACGATTACTCTGCAGAGGAGAGTATGATGATGACCGTGGTGCTCCACTTTGCAACTGCATTGAGTACAGTAGTGATTTTCAGAAAGGACATTGTAGATATTGTTAAAGGATTGTTTCAATTCAAACGAAACGAACAGTTTGATTTTTCCGTCAAGATCATTTTGTCCATGATTCCAGCTGCTGTGGTAGGAGTGTTGTGGGATGATATGATAGAAGGATTTTTTGATGGAAGAATATTGCTAGTAGGATTTATGCTGATCATTACAGGAGGTCTTTTAATCTTAGCTGACAAGGCAAAGAATACGGAGAAGAATGTTAGTTTTTCATCGGCAGTAATAATTGGGGTTTCGCAGGCTATAGCTATTCTGCCGGGTATTTCCCGCTCAGGGGCTACTATCTCTACTTCAGTACTGTTGGGGATTGACCGTGAGAAGGCTGCTAGATTTTCGTTCTTAATGGTTGTGCCCTTAATTTTTGGGAAGATTGCGAAAGATATAGTGAGTGATGAGTTTACAACCGAAGGATTAAATATAGGAGCTTTGAGCGTAGGGTTTATTGCGGCATTTCTTACAGGATTGGTTGCGTGTACGTGGATGATCTCATTAGTGAAGAAAAGTAAATTGAGTTACTTTGCTTACTATTGTTTTGCTGCAGGAATATTAGCGATCCTTTACAAATTTGTGATGTAAATTGTGTCTATCTCTAAGACATACAATTTTGCAGCAGGAGAAGTATTATTAGTCGATAAACCGCTCAATTGGACCTCTTTTCAGGTGGTCAATAAGTTACGGTATCCCTTAAAGCGGATTTATAACAAAAAGAATTTTAAAGTTGGACATGCAGGTACTTTGGATCCCCTTGCCACAGGTCTTTTGGTGATATGTACGGGCAAAATGACCAAGTCGATTAATGAATTTGTTCAGGATGCCAAAGAGTATACTGGTGTGATCCAATTGGGAGCAACAACACCTTCTTTCGATCTTGAGACAGAGATCAATGAAACATTTCCAACAGAACATATTACAGCTCAAATGATCGAAGAAGTTCGATTGAAGTTTTTAGGTGAACAGGATCAAATCCCTCCTATATTTAGTGCGAAGCAGATTGATGGGAAAAGAGCTTATGAATATGCTCGAGCAGGTAAGGAAGTGGAAATGCGTGTGGCTCATATCTGTATTTACGATCTTGATCTTCAATTAAAGGACAATAATCAACTCAATTTTCGTGTGAATTGCAGCAAGGGTACCTATATAAGGTCCTTAGCTAATGACATTGGGAAGTCATTGAACTCTGGAGGACATTTAATTGAACTCAGAAGAACAAAAAGTGGCGAATTTGATATTAAGGACGCAAGATCAATAGAGGAGTGGGTAGATATTATTAAATCTACTGTTCTTCCGAATATGGATGCTTCTCAGGTTGACTAGAGTAATTTTTATAGATCTTGATTATCAAGTATATTTCAAGAGAGGAAAGAAGAACAATAAGTAGAATTAAATTCAAAAAACTTCTCTTTAATAGTGAACCAGCAATAATTAGCAAAGTTGATAGTACTGCGGATGATAATAAATACATTCCAATTACTTTCTCCTCAAAGTAGGCTTCTTCTCTTAGATAAAAAAAGATAGATGTGTTAATGATCAAATGCGTCAGAAGTGTTATTCCAATAAGTAACCAATCCTTTCGAGAGTAAGATCGAAGTTCTTCTAATGCCTTGTCAATTCTCAATGTGTTATTTCTTACTTATTACAACCACCATGTCACAACTTTCACAACAAATCTTTTGAATCCATTAAAAGGTGGATAGATCAACATTGCAGAGGTAACGCCTCTTCGTTGTTTGAGGATTGCTCGTTCGTTCGTAAATTCCCGATATCCATATTCTCCATGAGCCTTTCCAATTCCGCTATGATTCACTCCGCCAAAAGGTAAATTTGGATGAACAAACTGAAGAGTAGTATCATTAATTACTGAAGTGCCTGCAGAGGTCCTTTCTATAATGTTACGGGCAAATTTATTAGATTTCGTAAAAACGTATAAAGCCAAAGGCTTTTCATTTTGATTAATAATTTTAATCACCTCGTCTAAAGAGTTGTACGTCATTATTGGTAAAACTGGACCGAAAATCTCTTCTTTAAAAATAGTCGATTGTGTTGTAATCCCCTCAATTATAGTTGGGGCAACATAATTATCCTCTTCTTTATATTTAGCTCCTTTAATAATTCGTGCTCCTTCTGAAATGGACGTTTCAATTAGAGATTTTACTCGTTGATAGTGGTTTGCATTGACAACTCTTGCAAAATCATCTGTTGGATATTCTGAGGTGCCAAATTTCTTTTCATAGGCTTTTACCAACTGTTCCTTAAGTTTTCCAACCATGGACTCATGAACCAATACATAATTAGGTGATACACACGATTGTCCACAGTTCAGATATTTGCCCCACATCAATTTCTTCGCAGCATCATTAAGATTGGCTTTCTCATCGATCACAACAGGATTCAATCCTCCTAATTCAAGTGTTACAGAAGTTAGGTGTTTTGAAGCAGCTTTCATTACTATAGATCCTACCATAGGACTTCCTGTGAAGAAGATATGGTCCCATTTTAACTCTAATAAACAAGTTGTCTCTGGAACACCTCCAGTAATACAAGCAACTTCTTTGGTTTCAAAAAGATCTTCGATCAGTTTCTTAATCACACCTTCTGCATGTGGAGTGTGTTCAGACGGCTTAACTACAACTGTACAGCCTGCGCCAATAGCAGAAACCAATGGTCCGATGGCAAGATTGAACGGGAAGTTCCATGGCGCAATGATCAAAGTAACTCCTTTTGGTTCTTTAATAACTTTTGCTCGGGTACCGAGTAGGGCCAAAGGAGCACTTTTAAACTCATCTCTTGCCCAATATCTAACATTATGTAGTACATCTCGAATTTCTCCTATTACGGGTTTGATTTCAGAGATCATAATCTCCTCTCGAGTTTTTTTGAAATCTTTCTGAAGTTCGGTAATCACATATTCCTGATTGTCCTTGATCCATTTTTTGATGGATTTCAACTTTTGCTTTCGTTCCCAGATCGAAGCATTTTTAACAACGTTTTGAAAATGTACTTTTTGTTGTTCGTATAAGTCCTGATAAGAGTTGCTCATGGCTTAATGGCAAAAAAAAGACTACTCTAAGGAGTAGTCTTTCATAGTTAGTAGTTGTTGTATTATTCGCTTAATTCGTAAGTTAATACGAGTTGAGTTTCATTTCCAGAGGCATTTGTTCCAGTGGCAGTTATTGTGCCGTCCATAGCCAGTTCTATTGGATTGAAAGTTCCACTAGCTACAAAATCATCTCCTCCAGTAGCATCACTGTCATAAACTTCCCAGTAATAATCCTGATTCAGAAGTTTGATGTTCTCTGGAGCTGTCCAGGAAACTGGTTCATTATGAGGTTGATCGTCAACAACAGCACTTTCAAACATCCAGTTTGTTGCTCCTTCAGGTTTAATCTTCAAATAAATATCAGCATCGGTATTAAAAAGTAAATCCCAGTCAGAACCAGATTCATCTTTTTGAGGGTGATAAGTGATCTCATACGCGTTAACATATGCGTAAACACAACTTTCATCATCAAAGTCAGCGGCACTATTGTACATAGGTGAGTTCTCATCCAGACATCCTCCTATTTTTTCATCTCTTAATTCCTGAGGATCTTTCTTACATGAAGAAAACGCGATTAATCCTGCTGCAGCTACAATAAATGTTATTTTAAATACTTTCATTTCTATTAATTAAAAACTGTATCCTATTCCTAGATTGAATGAGTTAGCAAAGTTAACTTTCTTTTGATACCTAAAGTTTTCCATTGTATCAAAAAACAAAGGACTCCATCCCATTTTTGCCATCAGCCCACCTTCTGGTTTTTGCCATCTGTATTCAAGCACCATGTGAGCAAACCATTCCGTCACTTTTTTCATTGTTGGAGCTACAGGCTGTTGTTCCCAGTTGGAACTGTTGATCTCAATTTCTGGGAGATAATATCTCCAAAAAGTTGTTCCGTATCCTGCAACTATATTATGATTGCCGAGGCTATATCTTACATTTAACTCTATCGGAAGCGTAAAATCCATTTTCATTCCTTCGATAAGCTCTTTATATTGATCTGTGTATTGTCCATCTACTAGACAGAAACCGATACTACCCTGAAAACTGATCTTATCATTAAGTTCATAAATGTTACGCTCATAATTAATGGAATAATAGAACCCCTTCCCTAAAAGTTCTGCGTAAACAGTGTTTTTCGCTGTTATTGTCTGTGCTTGAGCAGTATGGATTCCAATAATGCCTGCAATAATCGCAACTAATTTTACTATTTTCTTCATTTTAGAATTTCAAAAAAAATAACTTTGTAGTCAATTAAACTTAACATGAACTCATGCTGGTTAAATCACAAAAGTGGTCTAAAATAAGCAAAATAAACTCAACTAACAAACAAAATAACTATGGGACGTAAATCGATCATCAAGGAAAGAAAGCAGTTAAACTCTAAACAGAAGAGATGGTTAGCTAATACACTTCCATTTTTTTATAAAAATGGTATTCAAGGACCTACGATGAACGATATCGCTGATCATTTAGGGTTGAGTAAAGCTACGATTTATAATTACTATGAGTCCAAGGAGGAGTTAGTTCATGATGCACTTTGGTTGAAATTGAAGGAACTTGATAAATTTCGTGATCTTTTGTTTGATGATTCTCAGGATTTTGTAGGGAGATATTTTGAGGGGGTGAACTTTGTTACGAGTAAGTTAATTGGAATCACAGAACTTTACCTGGAGGATCTTAAAAATCACTATCCTAAATCTTGGGCAAGTGTTGAGATGTATTATGAAAGATCTGCTGAGAACCTGAAAAAATATTATGATTTAGGAATAGAGAAAGGTTTATTCCGTCCATTCAATACTGGACTGATGGCAACTTTTGATCTCAGATTTTTCAATATGATGGTAGATGCAAATTTCCTGCAGTCGAATGAAGTTAATATTGAAACAGCATTTGCAGAGTACTTCAATATGAAGTTCAATGGGATCCTTATGAAAAGAGACCTTACACTCTTAACAAATTTCCAAAGAAATTAACATTAATACTCTGGAAGGGTAAAATTTGGTATCTTCGGTTCTGTCGAAAGGGCGGAGCGTGGAAGAGTTACTGGAAAAATACACCAACGAATATTCTGATTTTGTAGAAGTACATGGCGTTAAGATTCACTATCGTGATGAGGGTGAAGGTTATCCGCTGTTGCTTGTACATGGTACTTTCGCATCATTACATTGTTTTGATGGCTGGACCGAGATCATGAAAACTCATTATAGAGTAATTCGTATGGATTTACCCGGATTTGGATTAACCGGGCCGAAGCCGGATAATCGGTATAGTATAGAACTGCTTGCTGATTTCATTAGTGATTTTCTGGAAAAGATAGGTGTGCAGGAATGTGCTGTTGCTGGCAATTCATTGGGAGGTTGGCTTTCCTGGGAGTTTGCCTTGAAATATCAGGAGAAAGTTTCTAAACTTATCTTAATAGACTCTGCCGGATATATTAATGATAACAATTACCCGCTGCCATTTGTAATTGCTCAGACTCCAGTCCTTAGAAATGTCTTTAATTATGTTCCCAAGGCAGTAGTAAGAAGATTTGTAAGACAGGTCTTCTATGATCAAACGAAAGTTACTGATGATCTAGTTGATCGTTATTTTGACCTCTTTCATCGGGAGGGGAATAAAGAGGCATTTGTTAGAATAGCGAATAGTTACTTTGTCCAGAATACGCATAATCTAGTCAATTTGAAAATACCTGTATTGGTCATGTGGGGAGAGAATGACAATTGGTTAAGTGTAAAGCATGCTGAAAAATTCAAGAGAGATCTACTCAATTGTACGATAATTATTTATGATCAGGTAGGACATGTTCCTATGGAGGAAATACCTGAACGAACTGCATTGGATGCTCTAGAATTTTTATCAAATTAGCATCATGAAAATTGCGAGATATCTCCTGTTACTCTTGGTTGTTCCTTTTTCAGGATGTTTAACTAATTTGAATGTGTCTGAGTTCTTCAGAAAACTTAAAGCTAAACAACCTGAATACTATGAAATTGTTTCTAAAAACCAAGCAGAACTGGAACTACTAATCAAAGAAGAACTTCAGCATGAAGCGGGAGGAAAAATTTCATGGGTCACTTACTGGGGAGAAAGTAGATATGCTTGTGGTGATGTTATTGAAGAATTGGGCGATAAGGAGTATATTGAAGTTTTAGGTGAATATAAATTGGAAGAAGAAGAGGAAACACATCTTTATTCCTTGTGGTTTATTCCAACGGAGGAGAGTTTGTTCAGTGAAGTACAGATCATTTATTATCGATGAAAAGATTTTTTTTAGCATACCTTTCTAGTCTGTTTGTATTGTTGATCATTCTTTTGATTCATTATGTTGAGATTATGCAAATGGCTTTAGGTGACGCGTATAGTGAAATTGTATGGAAAGCTGAAGTGATGTGGATGGTTTTCTGGATGCCATATTTTGGTTTGGTAGTTCTTCAGTCAATCTTATTTTTCGGAGGATTTCTTGTTGCATTTAATATTTTCCGAAAAAGAAGGGAGATGAACGCTAAATACTTCCTACCTGTACTGATAGGTCTATCCTTTCTAGCTGCTGCACTTTTTCTGGGCTTGTTCGAACCTATTCTTTCTATGGACTATTTCGAATACGGGACACGTCAGGAATTGAATAAGGTTTTTGAGCGAATAGGATATCCAAGAATAAACGTAACCGTTTATATTTATCTTGCGTTAACCGCGATACTAACTTGGAGCTTTGTTAGAAAAGTATCAAATAAGACAAAGGCTAAGCTTGCAGATTCGGCTGATCATAGCGATTTGCTGGACCACTAGCTGTATTGCAGGGAACGTTGATTCGTCCTTGTTTCTGAAGAAAACTATTTCAGGTAGTTTGTCTCCCAAATCGGTCGTTCATAATGGCAGCGGAATCTTTTTTGCGCAAAATATGATGTACCGACATACGGTCACTGTTTATGATAGATCCTATGAAAAGATTGGAACAATAAAAGATGGCTTGAATCCTGCTGATTTTGGACTTGTACAGTATGATTTTTCGGTGAAGGGTGGGCCAGTGGAATGTGCATTTTCTCACAATGGTAAATATGCATGGGTCAGCAATTATTCTATTTCGGGAGGTGACTCCACGCAGTTCATTCATCCGGGTTGTGATAACTGTAGTGGTACTGGTAAATATGATAGTAGTTTCATATATAAGATCAATGCGATCACTCAAAAGATCGAAGCGGTAATACAAGTTGGAGCAGTGCCTAAATATGTAGCAACATCACCGGATGATAAATGGGTGCTCGTGACTAATTGGAGCAGTGGAGACCTAAGTATTATTGATGCGAATAAGTGTTTGGAGGTAAAGCGGATCAAACTGGGTACATTTCCAAGAGGAATCGTGGTAGATCATTCGAGTAGGTATGCGTACGCGACAGTGATGGGAAGTACTAAACTAGCTAGAATAGATCTGACTGACTTTTCCACCAGTTTTATTCATGATATTGGAAAAGGACCTAGACATTTGTGCATCAGTCCGGATGATAAATGGTTGTATTTGACCCTGAATAGTGAGAATAAGATAGCACGGATTAATTTAAGTACATGGGGAGTCGAGAAACTAAAGGTTGGAAATCAGCCAAGGTCAATGACTCTCTCTAAGGATGGTAAGTACCTCTATCTGGTTAATTATAATGACAATACTTTTTCAAAGATATCGGCCTCAACATTTGAAGTGCTTGCCATTACAAAGACTAAGACCCATCCTATCGGTATTACCTACGATGATCAGAAAAAGGAAGTTTGGGTAGCCTGTTATTCAGGATTTCTTCAAGTATTTAAGGATTCTCTCGTGCCAATGGAGGAGGAGATCAAAATAGACGGTTCCATACAAATCGATCAACTTGCTCTGGATGGAAGCGCTAAACCTTCGGTTGCTCAGTTGAGCGAAGTAAAAAATGCAGTGATTGATACCATTGATGTTGAAGATGAACTGGTCTCAGTTATGCAAGAGTCTAATTCTTCCAGAGAAATGCTTCCAATTCGTAGAATGTATCTCGATTTTGGTAAGACATTTGATTTCAAGAAGGTAATGGTAGAACAGGTTGTTTCAGAGGTAATCACCGAGGAGACTACAAAAACAATAGCAAAAGATTCGCAATATCTTGATCACTCCAAAGAATTTTTAGTGATAGTGGGATCATTCGGGGAACCGAATAATGCGCTAAATATGATAGGGATTATGGCCGACAAAGGTATTTCGGCAGATCATTTCAAGCATCCATCAAAAGCATTGAATTATGTTTATGTCTATGCAGCTGATAGTTTAGCTGATGCACAATCCTGGGCAACTTCAAATGTGCCTGGAGATGTAGAATACTGGGTAATGCATCAATAATCAATCCTCTCTAACTCGAAAGAACTGCATTGTTCCTTTCTTAAGATCGCTGAGGGTTAAGTCTAGTGTTTGCACAACTTTTTTATTGTTATGATTCTGATGTAGAATTGTAATATGATCCTTATCTACCACTTTATATACGATGGCATAGTGCATAGGGAACGTCATGTAACCATTCTCGTTTTCGAACTTAACTCCATCAAAACTGATGATGTCTCCTGGTTGAAGCGCATCTTTCTTGTAATCGATCTTGTTTCCAAAGTCAAAAGGCATTTCCCATTTTGCTTCTGCATGATCCAATGCAAAAGCGATGAGGTCCCAGCATTCTCCGCGATCTATTTTTTTGTCTAGATTTTCAACGGCATAATCTACCACTGCCTTAGCTTTTGCTTGAGAGAACATCAAAGTGGAAATAAATAATCCGGTAAGTAGGAGTAATGTTTGTTTCATGCTTTTATAATTTTATTAGCTCATAAAGTTACAAAAACTGTACCTAAAAAATAAAAAAGTCCTGACACTCTATTGAATATCAGGACTCCTATATTATCAGTTCTAATTAACAGTTCTCAATGATCATAGCAGAGGCACCGCCACCACCATTGCAGATTCCTGCACCACCTAACTTACCATTGTTTTGCTTAAGGACGTTGATCAGTGTTACAATAATTCTCGAACCACTGTTCCCTAGTGGGTGACCTAAAGAAACAGCTCCACCATTAACATCAACTTTAGCAGGATCCAACTCTAGTTTTTTTGTATTCGCGATTCCAACAACAGAGAAAGCCTGATTTAATTCCCAATAATCGATGTCCGAAGTAGATAAGTCTGCTTTTTTCAATGCTTTTGGAATGGCAAGTGAAGGAGCTGTTGTAAACCACTCTGGATCTTGAGCAGCATCAGCATAACTCACGATCTTAGCCAAAGGAGTTAATCCAAGCTCATCCATTTTTTCTTTACTCATTAAGATCAAAGCAGAAGCACCGTCATTCAGAGTGGAGGCATTGGCTGCTGTTACAGTCCCATCTTTCTTAAAAACAGGATTCAAGGCAGGGATTTTGTCCATTCTTACGTTAGTATATTCTTCATCTTTATCAACAATGATCGCGTCTCCTCTTCTTTGGGGTACTTCTACTGGAACGATTTCATCGTTGAATTTTCCAGCATCCCAAGCGGCAGCAGATCTTTCATAAGACGTGATGGCAAACTGGTCCTGTTCTTCTCTGGTTATATTGTATTCAGTAGCACATTTCTCAGCACAAACTCCCATATGAACCTGATTGTAAACATCTGTTAAACCATCGTTTACCATACCGTCTACCATAGTAATGTTTCCAAGCTTTACTCCTTGTCTAGCAAACATATAATGCGGAACACTGGACATATTTTCCATTCCCCCAGCAATAACAACATCAGCATCACCACATTTGATAGCTTGAGCCCCAAGACTCAAAGCTTTCATTCCAGATGCGCAAACTTTGTTCACTGTTGTACAAGGAACATTTTCATTGATTCCAGCAAAAATAGCAGCTTGTCTGGCAGGAGCCTGACCAAGATTAGCTTGTAAAACATTTCCCATATAAACTTCGTCTACATGCTTAGGGTCAAGATTGATCTTTCCTAACGCTCCTTTTATAGCAGCAGCACCCAGTTTTGGAGCAGGAACACTTGACAATGAACCTCCAAAACTTCCTATTGGGGTTCTCACAGCAGAGACGATATAAACTTCTTTCATGTTGTTTTATTTTTGATTTGTATTCAACTTTGCAACAAAAATAACATAATTGAATAGACCGAGGAGATGCGGTTAAAGTTTTATTTTTGTAAAGTTGGAAGAAGAATTTTACATATCTGAAAAGGATCTCACACCTTCGATGAAGCTAGTGAGATTTTATTTTCATCGAATATCCCCTTTTACACCAAGAATGGCTACCAGATTATTCTGGCATCTATTTACAAAACCCAGACCCAGAAAGTTTACTCAAGCAGATGAAGAGTTTTATGCAGGATCTATCTCAAGCCAGATGGAGTCTCAGAAGTTTGGGCTTCCATTTACGGTGCATAAGCGCGGCTCAGGAGATAAAAAGGTATTGTTGCTTCATGGATGGGAAGGTAGAGCTTCTGATTTTTCAAGAATGATTACCAATATTGAAAATGAATTAAGTATTTATACTATTGATTTTCCAGGACATGGTAAGTCTCCCAAGAGTAGGGCTCATTTGCCAATTTTTATTGATGTGATACAGACAGCATTGAATACATTAGGTTCTTTTGAGGCAGTTATAGGTCATTCTCTGGGAGCCGCTTCATTGGCGATGGCAGCAGGTAAGAATCAACATGACGTGAATAAACTCATCTTTCTTGGGCTTCATCCTGTACCTTCGCAGTACTTTGTTCAATATAAGACAGTTACTAAAGTAAATAACAAAGTCTTTGATCGTTGTGTTCGCATGGCAGAGGCGAAGACGGATGCCAAATTATTGGAATACAGTTGTTACAATTATTTGGAGAATTATGCAAACTACAGCGTTCACTTTATTCATGATTCCAAAGATAAGATCATACACGTGAAGAGGGTGGAGGAACTTGCAGAAAATTTGCCTGAATCGGCTGTTTTTCAAGGCGATCACGGTGGTCATTTTAGGCATTATAAGCATCAGGAAGTGGTAGCTAAAATCAAACAGATCATCCTTGAAAAATAGGAGGTCAAATAAAGAACACATTAAATAGCTTTCAACACTTGTCAACTCAAGTTAAACCCCTAACTTTGTCGGCTAAAACTAAACTGAATATGCGAAAAATCTTCAAATTGATAGTGCCTGTTTTTGCAGGAGCTGCACTTTTTTCATCTTGTAGTAGTGAAGAAGATAAAACTGAAAATTTAAAGCACTCAACGGATTATAACATGTTGAGTTCTATAGATCATTTGGCAGTTGTTGGGTCAATAGATCTATTACAAATTATCGAAAAGTCAGGATTTGAATCAAATCCTAATCTTCCATCAGAGGCAGGTGCAATGTATAAAATGATGGTTAAAGAAAAGCTGGATGCTGACAAGACGGGTATCGATTTGTCAGGAAATAACCACTTTGCGGTTTCGATCGTTGATCCTGAAAAGCCAGATTTTGTAGTGTATTGTGCTAAAGTTACTAATGCTGATAACGCTAAGCATACGGTGCAAGACCTTTTAAAGGGAACTTATACTAAAGAGGAAATTGATGGAACTGAATATCAGTTTGTCGTTGATGATGAAGTTGCAGTAGCGTGGGATGATAAGGACATCGTATTAGTTTTCAGTGATCAGGAAAAACCGAAAGAAATTGCTAAAGATCTATTGTTAGCTAGATTTGTTGATGGCCCTGATGCCGATAAGGGAATGGAGGATTATCTAAAACAGCATGATGATATGAATATTTATGTTCAGGTAGGGAATTCGAAAGATTTTCTAAAGGCTCAAAATGCTGATTTTCCGGAAGAAATGTTAAATTCATTGGAGGATGCCTACTATGTTGGTTCAGGGAACTTCAATAACGGAGAAATCGTTTTTGATTGGAATATTCATGCGGAGGGTATCAAGAATTCTGAATACAATGCGCTTGCTGCTGATGCGATCAATGAGTCTTTCTATAACTATTTGACAGCGGAAAACCTGATAGCTTTTGGAACTGCTTCAATCAATATGGAAGCGATATTTAATGCTCTGGAGTTTGCTCAAAATAAAGACTTTTCTTTTGACAAGTTCGAAGATCAAACAGGTTTGAGCAAGCAAATGATGCAAGAAATGTTTACCGGAGAATTTGCATTATCATTTGTGGATATTCAGATGGTGGAAATGGGAACTAATACTGCTGATATGCAGGTTTCAAAAGACGATTTCTTCGAAGAGAGTTATTCTTACAATGAGGAGGTTCCAGTAATAATTTTTACAGCCGGTATTGGTGATTCAACAAAATTTGGGGAGTTATTAAGGTTATCGGGAGAAGCAAAAACTATGAATGGAGTTTATCAAATGGACAAGGATGCATTTATTACTTTTCATAAAGATAAATTGATCCTTACTACTGATCAGGCGACTGCCGCATACTTCGCTTCTGGACAATCATATCCTAAATATTCGATTCCTGGAGGTGTTAATGGGAAACCATTATTTGGGTTTGCTAACACAAATCCGATGAAAATGCCCGCTGGATTGATGAAGATGGCGGAAAATGAAGAAGGTGAGATTGCGGTATCTTTTATGGGACTTTTTGAATCTGTTGTGTTTGAAGGAGAGTTTGAACACATGGAGTTCAGAGCATCGATGAATAATAAGTCAGAAAATGCACTTAAGGTGATAACGGATTTTGTGATCAGTATGATCAAAGAGAAACAAATGATCTAATAGAAAATGATGGATAAAAAGTTTGAATTAAAAAAGGCTGTTGATCAAGAAGGTCTGGCTGCGAGTCCCGTACTTCCGGAAGAAGTAAAGAATTATCTAATAGATATTGATGGAACCATCACTGAGGATGTTCCAAATGAAGAGCCGGAAAGAATGGCAACTTGTGCACCTTTTCCAGATGCTTTAGAGACATTGAATAAGTGGTACGATGAAGGACACATTATTACCTTTTTTACGAGTAGAACCGAAGCGCATCGAGAGGTGACAGAGAAATGGTTAGATAAACACGGGTTCAAGTATCACGGAATTTTATTCGGGAAGCCTAGAGGAGGGAATTATCACTGGATTGATAATCATTTAGTTAAGGCAACCAGATATAAAGGTAAGTTTACGGATTTGGTAACTGCTGAACGGGAAATTCAAGTTTTTGAAGATTAAGTCAATATTTATTACATTTACGAGCTAGAAAAAACTAATAATGAAATTAAAATCGATATTTGGAGCAACTTTAATGGCAGGAATGCTATTGCAAAGTTGCGGAGGAGGTGAAGAAACTCCTGCAGAAAATAAAGGAGCAGTGACTAATAATGGTGAAACTGTTATTATAGAAGAGGAAGCTCCAGAGGATTCGTATACATTCGTTCCACCTTCACCATTGCAGATTGCATCTATTTTTAAGAAAGCTGGATTGGCTTATGATGCGTCTGTTTTGAACGATGCAGCAAATGCCGATTCATATACTGAGAAGTTTCAACAGACATTGAATTTTGGAGTGTATTCATCAGACCTTGCTTATTGTGTGAAAAGTGAGAAATATGATGAAGCAGGTCAATACCTTAAAACATTAAAGGATATCAGTGGTAAAATAGGATTGGAAACAGTTTTTTCTGATGAAGATCTTCTGGATAGATTTAACAACAATATGGGTAATCAGGATTCTATTGTTGAGATTTTGATCTATGTTCAAGAAAATACAGATGATTATATTGCTCAGAATGGTAAAGTTGAACTATCCGTTGTTTACTATGCTGGTGCGTGGATTGAAGGAATGTATTTTGGAGCTATTGCAGCTAAAGCTAATCCAGACAATTTAGATCTTGGCGCCTTGATCAGTGAGCAAATGACCATTGGTAAATCAATTGAAAAAGGTTTGGTTACATTGAAGTCAGGAGATCTGGATGCGGAGGATCTTGCTGCAAGTATTGCAGAAATTGTCTCTACATTTGAGAATTTTGAGTCAGTTGTTGCTTTAGGCGAAGACGCTGCTTATCTTGATATTTATTTAACTCCTGAAGAGATTGGAACGATTTCTGATAAAATCATCGCTTTAAGAACAAGTATTGTAGAATAAAATTTATCCCTATGAAATTTTCAAAAATTGGAACATTAGTATTCGCTACCGTAGTTTTGACTACAAGTGCCTCTGCGCAATTGATCGGTAAGAAGTCGGATTCTCAAGGAGAGATTGCAACTGAAGGTAAAGCTGCGTTTGATCAGGGAGTTCAAGAAGCAAGAGAGATTGCTCGAAAAAAGTTGAAACCATATAAGTATGATGCTACAAAGAGTACATATTTCTCTTACAAGTCATATACTTATGCCAAAGAGGTGGAGATCATTACTTTGGAACAGACTGACTATAAGCTATGCTTCAATAGTTCGATGATCAAAGATGAAAAAATTAGCCTGGAGATTTATGATAAACCACAGGATGCGAAGAATAGAATTCTTTTGTATTCTAGAGAGTCAATCGGAGGAGATGAGTTTGAAGTAAATCTGGATGACATGAATGAGGTGTTCAAAGCTAAGAAGAAGGAAACAACTACACTTGATCCCGCTTTGATAGATAAAATGAGATTGAAGAAAGTATACATTAACTATATTATTCCTGCTGTAGATAGAGAATTGGAGAAGGAAACGGATGATATGGGTAAACAGATAACCACTACTGTTATTCAGTATAGTGCTATGGTGTTGGCAGTGGGGTATCTGAACATGTAATTATTCTTTAAGACCTTGAAAAAGATCGGAATTATTTCCGACACACATGGATTCACAGACCCGAAATACGCTAAGTATTTCGGGTCTTGTGATGAAATATGGCATGCTGGAGATATCGGAGATCTTTCCGTAACAGATGAGTTGTCAAAAATTGCTCCTGTGAGAGCTGTTTATGGAAATATAGATAATCATCTCATTAGGTCTGAATTTCCTTTACATCAGAGATTTTATTGTGAAAAGGTTTCTGTTTGGATCACGCATATCGGAGGAAAACCCTACGTATATTCTAAAAATATTAAAGAAGAAATTGAGAGAAATCCACCAAGGATATTTGTGTGCGGACATTCACACATTTGTAAGGTGCAAATGGATAAGAAGTTAAACATGCTGTATATTAATCCAGGAGCTGCGGGAGTTAAAGGATTCCATAAGGTAAGAACGCTGATACGATTTGAAATTGATCAGTACGACATTAGGAATATGGAAGTGATAGAATTAGGAACTAGATAATTATTCCTCTTCTTCCTGGTAAAGAGATATATTTTCCTGAATACTATACCTGATTTTTGCGTTGACCATTTCCTTTTCCAATTCTCTTGGAAGATCCGTTTTCAAAACATTAATAAGTTCTGTTGCTACTGCAAGATTTACTTTCTTTTGTTTTGAAGCTTTTCCCATCACTACATCACTCAGAAGACCAATAATTTGACCTCTATGTGCTTTAATTACTTCTTCAGGATTGGTAACCTCAATGTCAATCGTTACTCTAATAGCCATTCCAATACGTTAAAGGTTCACTACGAATGTACAAGAAGCACGTAAGATACAGGTTGCAATCCTAAAGTAATTATCAACATTGTCAAAGTTTATTTCCATGTTCCCAGGTGACGCGGGTGGGAGTGTCTTTCGGAAAATTTCATCGGAGCTACACAGATCTTCAGACAGATTTCATGCGAACCAGACGAATAAATATTCAATTTGGATGTCGTGATGTCATAACTGTAGATTCCTCTTAAAGTAATGCGATTAAAGGTTCTTTGATAGCCTATCATTGGGATGACAGCATCTGAAAGTCTATAAGCTAATCCAACCATCCATCCAGTGGAAGACCAGAAATTGGATTTAAAATCAAGCTGTGTAGAAACTCCATCCGACTTCGATAACAGGTAGTTCTCAAAATCTCCGATTCTTCTTTTTAGAGTATAACCGCATAGCACGTAGTAATGTCTTTTGTGTTTAAAATTAAATGAAGGTTGTAGAAGTGTTGGTTCAGTTAGATGTGTACTACTGATTCCTATATTCAAGTTTTTTGAGCTAATGTAGATACCTGCGTCCATATCAAAATTGTTGGTAGTAAGATCATTGTTCGGAATAGAATAATCATCTTGAACGGGAGTATCAGGTGTAATGAAGTTGGAGGTCCAGTTGATGTGAGAATAATTGAAATTCATACCGAAAGAAATTCTAGTTTCTTGATTGATTAAGAACGACTTTGCTAGTCCGATTTTTACTAGGTTGCTTTTTTGAAAACCAATAACATCATTAACCAAAAGTATGTTTCCCCAGAAAATACCTGAGAAGTTATAGGTAGTATTCATGATTCCAGTATTGGGTCGACCGTTTAGTCCACTCCATTGATTTCGTCCAATCAAATTACCACAGATGTGTGAAGTACTAGTGATAGATGCTGGATTGTAATAGGATGACAAATAATCAAAGTTGGACACTTGGATGTCCTGTTGTCCGCTTGCCTGAATGATACTGAACGTAGTGAGTAAAATAAGAAGGTATGTTTTCATAGTATTGGATTTTATAAAGGCATAATACCAATGCTTCTGAAGGTTACGTTTGGAATTATTCGTTACTTTTATCCTTATGAAAATTCTAACCGTCTGCCTTATTGCTTTGTTCAGTTTGAACGTGATTGGACAACAAGAAATTGACAGTTTGGAACATCTTCTTACAACAGATAAGTCAGATGAAGATAAAGTGGATATCATCATGCAATTGGTTGATCTTTATGGTGAAAAACCAGAAGCTGAACTTTATCTGAAATCACTATTGGATGTTGGAGAAAAGGCTGGAGGAGAATTAAATTCAACAACTCTGAAAAAAGCCTATGCCTATTATTCAAAAAATAAGGGGTCAAAGGATGGTCTGGAATATCTTAAGAAATCGATTCAATTTGAAAAGAAGAATGAACTTTCTTCGTTGTATGATTCTTATGAATTGTTAGGGAAATACTTTCAGGGGGAGGTTGAGTTGGATAGTGCGATCTACTATTTCCAATTGGCAGAATCAGGATATGAGGGGATAGGTGATAACAAGAGTTTAGTTAGCGTTCTCAATAAACAGGGAATATTATTCAAGAATATCCAGAACTACGGGGAAGCTTTGAAAAAGTACTATAAAGCTTTTGAGATTGCCAAACAACATAATCTAGATGCCAATTTAGCCAGTACATGTATTAATCTTGGGGTCGTATTCAAAAATCAGGACCAGCTGGATGAGGCGATGAAATACTACGTGCAGGCGGAAGAGATCTATTTGAAATTAGATGAATACATTGGTCTCGCAAATGTTTATAATAACATAGGTAATATCTATAGAATTGAAGATGAATTCAAGAAGGCTTTAGACTACTACAAAAAGGCAATTAAAAATAGGGAACTAGGGGGGAGCGAAAAGACACTCAGCTATAGCTACAATAATATTGCATTAGTTTTTAAGGAGCAGTTGCAATACGATTCTGCTCTCTATTATCTTAAGTTAAGTGAGCAGTATAAAATCAAACTACAGGAATACGCTTCAATTTCAAGTACATACATGAATTTTGCTGATCTCTATTCTGTCCTGGATGATTCAACAAATTTTGTGAAATACTACTTACAGACCAAGGAATTTGCACTGAAGTATAATCAATTTTCAATCATTGAAGAACTTAATATACTATACAGTAAGTATGCTGCAAGTAAAGGAAATTATAAGGAAGCATATGACTATTTGATATCCGTGATCCAGCAGATGGACACTTTGAGTACAAAAGAACAGGATGTCCTCTCCAAGGTTTTGCAGGCTCAATATAACAACAAACAAAAGCAGGAATTGATCATTGAACTTGAAAGTTCGTTAGCAAAGCAGAATAAACAAGCGGATGAATTAAGAGAAAATGAGGATAAACTTTGGATGCTCATTGTTGTTTTAATCTTTGTTTTTGTTCTTCTAACCATAGTCTTGGTGATGATGTTCAGAAGTATCAAAAGATTGAAGATCGGTGCAGAAAAGTACGCTCAAATTAACAAAGAGTTAACGGAAACTAAGCTTGGGGCTGAAGAGAAAGAGATGATGATCAAGGAGATTC
Organism: Flavobacteriales bacterium; assembly: GCA_020635565.1. GTDB lineage: Bacteria > Bacteroidota > Bacteroidia > Flavobacteriales_D > Parvicellaceae > Parvicella. The sequence continues at coordinate 312,459 of JACJZN010000008.1, forward strand.
ATCATCGTGTTAAAAACAATCTTCAGGTAGTTAAGAGTTTGATCAGATTACAACGAGATGGGGTAAGTGATGAAAGTACAAATTTATTGACTGATTTTGAGAATAGAGTTTCGTCCATTGCATTGGTTCATGAGTCACTTCATGGAAGCGTTGATCTTACTATGGTGGATGTAGAAGAATATTATTCAAGATTGATTAAAGATCTTATTGAGGTTTATAGTGTTGGTCAGCAGATAACCTGTTCGTTGGAGATCGGTAAGCTTAGTTTTGGTTTGGAAACCTTGATCCCTCTGGGATTATTGACAAATGAAATCGTATCGAATGCCCTTAAGCATGGGTATAGAGGAAAGAGTGAAGGGCATTTGTCTGTGATAGTAGATCGTTTGAGTGAAGAACAATATTTTCTTGAAATTGCCGATGATGGAGTGGGAATCTCCGAAGATTTTTTAACAAGGGGCTCTCTAGGGTTAGAATTGATTGATACCTTAGTAGGGCAGTTAGATGGTGAAAAGGAATTGATCATTAAAAACGGAACGAAATATAGAATAACATTTAAGAATCAGGATAAAATTAAGTAAGATGAAAATTCAGAATTACGTACAGGGAAAATGGACAGATGGTGATGGGGTAGAGTATACGGCAGTAAATGCAATTACCGGAGATGTGATTGGAGACGTTTCCAGCGAAGGATTGGATTACAATGGGATTTTGGACTATGCCCGAAAAGTAGGTAGTCCTGCTTTGAGAAAAATGACATTTCAGGAACGAGGTAGGATGCTAAAATCACTCGCACTCTATCTTGTCGCAAGGAAAGATAAGTTCTATGAGATCTCGGCTATGACGGGTGCTACTAAAGTGGATTCCTGGATTGATATAGAAGGAGGAATAGGAAACCTTTTTGCCAATGCAAGTTTGAGAAGACAATTTCCGGATTTGCCTTATTATGTTGATGGCCAAGCTGCTCCATTGTCTAAAGGGGGAACTTTTATTGGACATCATATCATGGTTCCCAAAAGAGGGGTTGCGATACATATCAATGCATTTAACTTCCCGATATGGGGTATGCTTGAGAAAATTGCAGTGAACTTAATGGCTGGTGTACCAGCTGTTGTTAAACCATCTGAGATAACCTCATTTTTAACCGAGGCAATGGTAAGAGAGATCATTGCTTCAGAAATTCTCCCTGAGGGAGCATTGCAGTTGGTTTCGGGATTTGGAAGAGGGATCATAGATCACGCAGATTATAGTGATGTTATCACGTTTACTGGAAGTGCTGCAACTGGTAAAAAACTAAAAGGAATGCCTCATATTTCAGAGAGGTCTATCCCATTTAATCTAGAAGCAGATTCATTGAATGCAATTGTTTTGGGAGAAGATGTGTTACCAGGTTCTGCTGATTATGAAATATTCATCAAAGAACTTCTAAAGGAGATAACGATTAAGTGTGGTCAAAAGTGTACAGCTATCCGTAGGATACTGGTTCCTGAAAAATTAGTCGATGAGGTTCAGAATGCACTTTTTGCTAAACTTAGCAAAACAGTTATTGGAGATCCAGGAGTTGAAGGTGTAAGAATGGGGTCGTTAGTTTCAAGACATCAAATGGAACGCGTTAAGCAAAATGTAGAATTGCTTTTGGAAGAACAGGAATTAGTTTTTGGTGATATTAATAATGTAGAAATTACAGGGGGATCAAAGGAAAAAGGAGCGTTTTTCTCTCCAATCGTTATGCGAAATGATAATCCTTTTGAAAAGACCAGAGTTCATGATATAGAAGCATTTGGTCCCGTGACTACGATTATTCCTTATAAGACGCTTGAAGAAGCCATTCAATTGGTTGAAATGGGAAAAGGATCTCTAGTGACTTCAATTGTTACCTCAAATGATAAAATTGCTACTGAGTTTGTTACGGAAGCCGCTCATATCAATGGAAGGATACTAGTGTTGAATGAACGTTGTGCGAAGGAGAGTACAGGACATGGTTCGCCTATGCCTTTGCTGACGCACGGTGGTCCTGGTCGAGCTGGAGGTGGTGAAGAAATGGGAGGAAAACGTGGAGTGCTCCATTATTTACATCGTACTGCGATTCAAGGCCATCCACAAACGATTACAGAGATTACTCAGCAATTTCAGGTGGGAGCAGATCAACCTGAAGCCAATCCTCATGTATTCAGGCAGCATTTTGAAGAACTTAAAGTTGGTGATACTGTTTTTACGCACAAACACACAGTCACAGTAACTGATATTGTCAATTTTGCAAATGTAAGTGGCGATAATTTTTATGCTCACATGGATGAGACATCATTGGAAGGAACTCTTTTCGAGAGAAGAGTGGCTCATGGTTATTTCTTATTGTCAAAAGCAGCAGGATTGTTTGTCGATCCTAAGAAAGGTCCGGTTCTACTAAATTATGGAATTGATGAATGTCGATTTGTTAAACCCGTCTATCCTGGAACCACTATTGGAGTGAGATTCACTGTGAAAGAAAAGATCGATCAAGAGAAACGAAGTGAGGATGACGTAGCAAAAGGGATTGTGAAGTTCCTTGTAGATATGTATGACGATGAGGGTGAGACAGTAGGTATGGCAACAATTCTAACTATGGTGAAAAAGATCGATCAATCAAGATAATTTGTGTTGTTGAGGAAAATTGATGATTTGTCATTGATTTTCATAATAATGAATGATTAAAGTTTGATTCCGTTCAGGTTAACACTATCTTAATGCTAGTTGAATATTGGCTACCCCTTATAACAGTACGTTTTAATGGGAGTTGAATTCCCAGGTATGATGTTGTTTTGGCTGATATGACTAACGAAGGAGGTTTGCAAAATAGAGGAAAGGATAAGATAGCTTTAGGAGTTTATGGTAGAGAAAATGAATTGGCTACCATTGCAGAGGCTGTTGATGAGCTGATTCTTAATAATAGATATGTTTGCCTGGAGGTTTCGGGAGATGCAGGAACAGGGAAGACTTTTTTGATCAAAAATTCCTTAGGCGAAATTCCTGCTATCCGTGTGTTCTATGCAACCTTTGGACCAGACGCAGAAGCCAGACCTTATAGCGTTGTAAATGATTTTTTTGATCAGTTGGTTTCCTTTTTGAAAGAAAGGAAAAGTGATGCAGAACTTTCAATTTGGCATACTTCATTAAAGGAGTTGATAAAAGAACTACCTTCTGAGATATTGAATAGTATCCCATTCATTTCTGAATTAACATTGAGTAATAATCGAAGTCAGTCAAAAAAGGTTAATCCAGGTAGTTTGAAGAGCATACTGGAAAATTTTTATATTGATCTTGCAAAATCAATATTCCTAGAGGTTGATTTCAAAATAGCACTGGTGTTGGATAATGTTCAGTTTTATGAAGAAAAATCCATGCAGTTGCTATTCAAGATATTTCGAGGAGCCAGCCAACCTTTGATGATCGTCTTATCTGGAAGACCAGGAAGGTGGCAAGAACATCGTAGGGAAATGCTAAGTGGTTTTCTTAGCGAAAATACGGTGTCTGTTTCAGTTCATCTTGGTCCTTTTAATGTAGGGCAAATAGCTGGATTTATTGTTTATCTACTTGGAGGGAAAAGAGTACTTCGATTGGATGATCTAAGTTTACTTTTCTTTGAGACGACTGCTGGTAATGTGAATACCCTTTATGAAACTGTACTTAGATTAAAAGAGGAAGGGGCGTTAATATTTGATACTGAATTAGATTCGTGGCAATGGTCTATTGAATCAGGGAGATTTGATCAAAAACTATCCATTGTGTCTGTTTTTATGCAGAAGTTTGAAGAATTGGATGAAAGATCTAAAGAAGTGTTGTTTTTTGCATCATGCTTGCTCAAAAATATCAATCCTGTATTGGTTGCAAAGTTGACACCATTTGACCTAAGTAGTGCAACTCAAATCTTATCCTATTGTAATGAGAAGGGATTTCTAGATGTTGATCTGATCAATACGCAATATGGGAATGAAAGTAGGAGTAATTATCATTTTTCAAGCGATGAGGTAGCCGCAGCTATTAAAGGTTCAATGCCAGATCGAAAATCTCAACAATATCACCGGAACATTGTAAATTATTTCCTTACTAGAAATGCAATTGGCATTTCGGATAGAGATGTATTGGATGGAGCTTATCACTTAATGCATTCAAAAGATATTGAATCAACAACAGAAGAGAAAAAAGCATATTTGATGCTGTATACGAAGGCGGCAAATCAGTCAAGGTTATTGACTTCTTTTGAGCAGGGGTATCTCTTCATAGAAATAGCAAAACCTTTTGCGGAATCATTGTTGTGGACAAAGGACAGAACAATTTTATCAGAATATTACAAAGAAGCCTACCAGTTGGCTCGTCTGACTAATAATCGGCTTTCAGCGGATGAATTCATGAGAGTTGCCAGTGAAAATTTGGATGCTGATTCGAAATATGAAATCTCCTTTCAAAAGATGGTGTTAGATATTCAACTGGGCTTGCTCAACGATGGATTGCAAACTGGAGTGAAGTTGTTGAATGAATTAGGTTTGAAGGTGGGGGCAAAGGCCAGCCAGTTGACAGTTATCATGGAGTTCCTTAAAGCAAAAAGGCTACTTGGAAAAACAACCATTGAAAAGATATATGATATGCCAGAGGTAAAGGACATTCGACTTGAAAGGATATTTCAGGTGATATTCTGGCTTTTCAGAGCATCACAATATCTTGCTCCGGAGTTAAATGGAGTCCTTGCTCTTAAGCAACTTCAACTTACGCTAAAGCACGGAACCAATGCCGAATCTTGGTCTGGTTTGATGGCTTATGGAGTCATAATAGGAGTGGGAATGAATGACTATAAGACTGCCTATGATTATGCACATTTGGGAGGTCGATTGGCAGATAAATATGGTAACAGGTCGGGAAAAGTTGAATTTGGTAGAGCAATTTATCATCCCTTTAGAAATTCGTTAATGGAAACGATTTCGATGTATGAAAATTCGAAAGCCAAGCAATGTCGAGAGGGAGATTATTTGGGAGCAGCAGAAGCAACAGTCAATGAATCATTGACTTACTTCTCGTTAGGAGGAAGTCTCAATAAAGTATTAGATAGGGTTAATGAAAACTATGAGTTTTGCAGCCGGGTGTCTGCTTTAGATTTTACGGATTTTCAGAGAATGTTGTCTTTGAAATTGAATTGTATGATGTCAGGTTCACTTAGCAAGGAGGATGCTTTTGAATTGAATAAGATCATTAAAGCCTCCGAGTTTAAAATGATTCATTCTGTTGAAACTGTACTGAACCTGATTGAGGCTTTTTTAAAACAGGAATATGAAGCTGCCTATAAGATTATAAAAGAAGGAAGAAAGCTTGTAAATAATCTTACTGGGCTATATTTTAAATCAGAATTTGCTTTTTATGAAGTGTTGACATGTTTGGCTTTGTCTGCAACTGGAAAAGGGTCTCTATCAATGAGAAGAAAGGTAAATCAATCGGTGTCTAAGTTTGAAAAATGGACTAAATCTGCTCCGGACAATTATCAGCATAAGTTGGAACTTATTAAGGGAGCAGTTCATTTACTGGATAGCAATTTGGATCAAGCTTCATTGTCATTTCAGAAAGCACTGAAATTAGGTTTGAAACAAGATAATTTTATTGTTCAAGCCTACGCACTTAGAGGGATGGGGAGAATAGAAGGAATGAGAGGAGCAAAAGATAGAGAGGAAGAGTTTTTGATTAGTTCCTGCGATCAGCTTCGTGAATGGGGATTACAATGGAAATAAAAAAAGCATCCATTTGGATGCTTTTTCGTAATCAGTTTGCTTATAGTTAAGATTCTTTTTTCTTGAAAGTAATCGAAGCCCAAGTGTCAGACAAAACCTTTTCATCTAGTAGATTTTTCATGTCTCCAGCTTCACTTATAGCTTTATCCATTTCACTCTTATATTGTTCATTCAATTGCTCTTTGATAGATTGAGCAGAGATTTTAATTGTAAACTCATCAGCATTTGAATCAAGAATCTCAAAAGCCAATTTAACCTCTTTTCCTTTGAATTCTCCTTCAGGAACTGTTCCAGAAAGAACAAGGTCACTTCCTTCAACAGACCAATTTAAATCCTGATTTTCTCCCATAGCTCCAACAGTCAATACACCATCTTCTTTAAATTCAATGTTGATCATCGAAGCCATTGGCTGTGCCTCTTTCAAACTAGCCTTTATTTCTTTCTCATTTATTTCATCTCCCATACTTTCTACTAGATCATCATGAAGGTGAAATTCCACAGATGTAAAGTCAGGAGTCCATTTTCCTACAAAATTGTCCTCAGATGCCCCTCCACATGAAACCATAATCACAGCAAACAATGCTACGATAGTTATTTTAAAAAGCTTTTTCATTTTTTTGTAATTGTTTAAAGTTATATCGTGCAAATGTACAATAAAGCGGATTTCGGGTAGGTTTATTTGATAAATCATTTTATTCCTGGGATAAATGAATAATCAGAATTGAAATGTGTAACTTTACGACATAACCTTACAGTTGAATAAATGGAAAGGATGATAAAATTCTTTTCAGGAAATAAATAGAAGACAGATGAAAATTTCAAAAGACAAAGTAGCACAAATACATTATACACTGACGAACACAGAAGGAGACCTATTGGATACTTCTTTACAAAGAGAACCATTGCTTTATTTACATGGTCATGGGTCTTTAATTCAAGGATTAGAAAATGCGCTGGAGGACAAAGTAAAGGGAGATAAGTTTGGAGTTGAGATACCTAGTGAGAATGCATATGGGGAATATCATGAGCAATTGGTGCAGATCGTTCCAAAAAGTGGCTTTCAATCGGAAGGCGGTGAAGAATTAGTAGAAGGGATTCAAGTGCAGGTTGAAACAAACAATGGTTTAACCGTAGGTTTGGTGACAAAGATAGAAGGTGAAGACGTAACGTTAGATCTTAATCATCCTTTAGCTGGAATGGATCTGATGTTTGAAGTGGAGATCGTTGATGTAAGAGAAGCTACAAAAGAAGAGTTAGAGCACGGACATGCTCATGGTGCGGGTGGACATCATCACTAATTCCATTCAAAAACAACTACTAACAACACGTAATTTGTCTGACCTCGATTTAAATTAAAATTTAAACAGATGAATGAGTTTTTTAATAATCCTGCACTAAAGGACGATCCGACCGTATTTGCGATTCCGGTATTCATTGCTTTCATAGCGATCGAAGCAATCATTGATATCAGAAGAAATCTGAAGTTGTATGAATTTAAAGATTCAGCTGCTTGTATTTCCATGGGACTTGGAGTGGTAGTGATCGGAATCTTAACTAAAAGTTTTGCCTTTTGGCTGTTCATGCAGGTGTACGAGTACCGAATTTTTACGTTGCAAAATGTATGGTGGATGTGGGTTTTACTATTGTTCGCAGATGATCTTTCCTTTTATTGGCATCATCGTTTAAGTCATAGCGTTAGAATTCTATGGGCGGCTCACATTCAGCACCATTCTTCTACACATATGAATTTCTCGGTGGCTTTGAGACAGAGTTGGGGAGAGCCTTTTTATAAGTACATTTTCTACTTGTGGATGCCATTGGTTGGTTTTCATCCGGTTTGGATGTTGATCATGCAAGCATTTAGTTTGATCTATCAGTTCTTCCAGCATACCGAATTGGTAAAGAAACTGGGCCCTTTAGAGTGGATTTTCAATACTCCTTCTCATCACAGGGTACATCATGCCACTCAGGTGAAGTATCTGGACAGAAATCATGCTGGAATTCTAATCATTTGGGATAGATTGTTTGGAACATTTGAAGAAGAAGATGAACATGATCATCCGGTGTATGGAATAACGAGTAATATAGACTCCTATAATCCTTTGTATATAGCTACTCATGAGTACCGAAATATTTGGCATGATGTTAAAAGGGCGAATAGGTTTAGTGATAAACTGAAGTATATCTTTTATCCACCTGGATGGAGTCATGATGGTCCTAATCAAACGTCAAAGTATTTACAATCGAAATTGAAAACTCAATAGAATCCATTATATTTGCAGCCACTTACCCGGGTGCTGAAATTGGTAGACAGGCTACGTTGAGGTCGTAGTGCATTACGTGCGTGTGAGTTCGACTCTCATCCCGGGTACAAAATAGACTCCGTTTACACGGAGTTTTTTGTTTGCATAGTTCAACAGGATAGAATAACCGCCTCCTAAGCAGTAGATTTGGGTTCGAGTCCCAATGCGAACACTAATTATGATTGAAGTAATCTTCTTTTCTGGTTCAAATTGTGGTGTCTGTCAGGTGATGAAACCAAAGTTGCTTGAGGCAATCGAAAAAAACTTTTGCAATTTGGATTTCAAAATTGTGTCAATAGAGGACAATGTTGAATTTACGGCTCAGCATTTGGTTTTTACTCTTCCTGTACTCATCATTAAAGTAGATGGAAATGAGAGAAAGCGATTCGTAAGATCCTTTGGTGTGAATGAAGTAGTTGATTTTCTTCATCGGATAATTTGAAGCCATCCATTGATCTTCAATCCAGCTGATTTAGACTCCACTAGATAAAAGTAGGTTCCATCTACTGATTTAGGACCTGAATTGTTTAATTGACCATTCCAGATATCATCTCCACTTTGATAATTATTCACTTCGCACATCACATCTCCCCATCGATTAATGATTTGAATATTTAAATCATCATATACTTCTTCAAATCGTACAACCCAAGTATCGTTAACTCCATCTTCGTTTGGAGAAAATGCATTAGGAAAGTTAAAAGTAGAGAGTGATTTGTTATCTGGTTGTTCAAAATCTTGAGTCAAGATAAATGAACTGCCAATTCCGGTTGAAATAGAAAGGCCTCCAACCGTATGTGATATCGTTCCCGAAGAAAGGTTGTTGGAGCTACCTCCTGTATTTAATGAACTTCTATCAATCGTTTGACAGAATGCACTAAAAGAGAGTTGGAAAAACAGGATATGGATAAAAAGTACTCTCATTCTATTTGATTCTTAACTCAAATGAAAAGGCTGAATCAGCAGTAGCAAATGTGGATCCGGCAAGAACTACTGCAGTTATCAATCTGTATGTATTAACCTGGATTTGATTAGTGCCCGTTACTTCATAATTAAGGATGAAAATATTAGAATTACCTGTTGCATCAGGTACCGCACTAAATACAATATCTGTATTGTTTACAAAAGTTCTAGGGCCTGTGTAGTTAATTTGAAAAGTGCCTAATGAAAGTCTTGTAACGGTATAATTGCTAGTTCCTGCTCCGGAATTCGTTCCGTCAGATTGTACGTGACCGTAGGCCGCTGCTAATAGATCTGAATTGTCTCCAGCACGCACAAAACGATCAGCTTGAGAGGTTTGAGCAATATCTCCACTCACTTCAAACTTGTATGCAGGTGTGCTGATTCCAATTCCAACTCGTTGATTGACCCCATCCACTGAGAATGTATTGTTAGCTACATTGAAACCATCCGTGGTCGTGGGAAGAAAACTGATCCTACTTCCTGCTTGAGTGATTATTCTATCTGCTGCAAGTGTACCGTCACTATTATAGATGTTGTTAGGAGGGGCATTCATTGCTTCCCATTGGCCAGATGTATTGTTCCATCCGAGAACCTGATTATTGGCAGGAGCTGTGGCAGATAGATTAAAACCAGAACCTCCGCCATCTATAATAATGGAATTTCCAGAAATACTCAAATTCTGTATTTCATTAAGGACATTATTGTCAGCATCATCCACGTTATCAAAAGCAGGAGCCCAGTTAGTCCCGTTCCATTTAAGAACATCACCCGTGATACCACTAGGAGGTAATTCTCGATAACCTGATAGATCAATGGATGTAGGAGAACCATTGTTTGTAATGGTTAAAATGTCAGCAGTGATCTGAAGATCTTGAATTTCATTTACAGGATCATTATCAGCATCATTGATGTTCAAGGAAATACTATTACCTCCAGATATTGAGATGATCTGAGTCGCAGAATTGTAACTCAACGTCTGATCATCCGTCAAATCGCCAATCACCATTAATGGATTAGAAGTCGTTCCGTCTCCTGACATAGAAGCATCAGTATGGACAAATTCAGTTCCCCAGTCATCACCAGAAACTAATGAGGAAAGATCAACAACTGTTGTACCCCCTGCATCTGATATTTCAAGATCAGTACCATTTAATATACCACCAGTAATGAGCTCGTTAGTGTTGTCACCGTCCACTTCTGAAGTTAAGAATCCATTGTCGTTAGTTAACTGACTGGTCAATGTTGGAACTACCGGTAAGTTAGATAGGTTATTGTAATTTCCGTCAAAACCACTTAACGGGCTACTCGATGTTCCATTCCCTGAAAGCGTTGCATCAGTAAAGACAACCTGTGAACCCCAGTTGTCTCCGTTTGCGGAAGCAGATTGAGCTTCCCATTGTGATGTAGTACCGTTATAGATAAGATATTGTCCATCAGCTGGTGTACTTGCACTAACTCGATTTCCATCAATAGATAAAGTGTTATTCGATGAAAGTGAATAGGGGACAGAAACCAACTGCTCGTTGGAGAGCTCTTCTCCATTGATCTGTACTTTCAAAAAGTGATCCTGAGCTTCCCAGTTGATGTTGTTTAACTGTCCAGACAATACACTTCCTTCGCCAATTCGGAAATAGAATAGACCGTAATCATTGGTTGTTAGAAAATGCTCTTCCTCAAATACAGTACTTCCAGAACTACTTCCAGATAATATGGATATCGTGGCATTAATTGTTGAATTTACCAGTAGATCGCCCTGTATGTCCCTTGCCACAGCTTGGTAATTGAATTTACTTGGTACAGATTGCGACTTAGCAGAAACCGTTAGTAGTACCAGAAGCGAAATAAATATCGTTTTCATTATTTTGGTGGGATAATCTTTAATAAGATTGTTCAAATTATTTGAGTTTGAATTATAGTGTAATATTAATTGGTGATTAGTTAAAAAGCAGTGTAAAACACAAAATCTTTATGAAAAAAAATCACCCTCCCTCGTCATTTATTCCTATTGCTAGGAAACACTATAACCTAAAATTGACTGGGGGGAGGGGATATTTTTAATTTTTATGATATGAACGATCTAATGCTGCTTCAAATAAAGATGGAATTCCATTTTTGTACTGAATGATTCTTTTTCCCATGAATTTTTCAAAATCTTTTTCGAAATGAGAACGATCATAATAATTGTAGTTCAACATCAACTGGCTAAAATCCATATTCATTAATTGGAGATCCTGAAGTGCATTGTTAAATCTAATTTGTGAAATAAATAAGTAAGGAGATGTTCCTACTTCCTTCATGAAAATCCGTTCTAATGTCCTCTCTGAAAAACAGAAGAGGTCAGCTATTTCCTGTTTACTTACGAGTCCTTTTTTTTCGTGGATGTATTTCACAACATCTGAAGATTTGGTTTGGGTATTCCACTGTTTTAATTCTGATTCAATTTCATCGATCAAAATCGACTTGATTTCTTCGAAGCTAGTTGAAACTCTCAATTTAGAGTGCATCCTATCTACGATATCAGCAGGGATTAAGTCCTTTATGTCGATAATTACATTCCTTAGTTCAGAAGCTGGTTTGCCTGTCGCTATATGGATAGTTTGAGCAGGTAATTCAATGGCTATACTTCCAGCACCTTTGTATCCTCTTGTGTTGAAGAAGTCACCAGGTCCCAGCAATATCACTTCAGGAATAGGCTGTTGTTTTCCATTATGGTCAAAGAACTCTGTACGGTCAAAAACAAAAATGATATAGGAATAGCCGAGATATGTAAATGTTTGCAGATCAGTATCCGTAATGTAGGTTACTTTGGAAACATTTGTAAAATATGGACTATCGCAATTTGAATCACGCTCAAATATCATTCGTTATCTATTTGTTATGGACAAATTTAACGCAGAAAGTAAATTTCGGGATGTAAATTACCGACAACTATTTGGATTTCGTATGAAATTATTAGGTAGAGATCTGCTTTTACTTCTCTAGATACTTGAAGATTTCGCAAAACTCACTCCAGAATTCATCTAATGGAACAATGTTTTTTTCAAAGAATTCAAAACCATCTTTCCATGTGTTTTTGTCATAAACGTTAACTTTTCGATCACATTCGATATAGATCTTTGAAATCAGGATACTTTGATCATTGTAGATGTCTTTTTCCCATGTCCATTCCCCCACCATATCCTTAAAAACTGCTTTCAGTTCAAGAAACTGGTCGTAGAACAATTCACGTATTCCATCATCTTTGTGTTGTATTTCTATCGCAACTTCAGCTTTCTTACTATCAGCACGCAACCTAAAATACATATCTCTCACCCCGGTTTTGTAATTCACCCATTTAATATGTTTTCCATGAAAAGACTGATGCTTGCCCATGAATTTTCCAAAACTGGTCCAGAATAATTTCGTAAGTTCTTTTGCTTCTTCTTTAGAGAACATGGGTTAATATTTTATAAAATGCTAAGAAAGATATCTGATAACTATTACTTTCGTAGCCGAATTATCGTTTGTTACGATTCAAAATTAATAATTAATATATTCAATGAGGAAATTTGTAATTATACCAGTTTTGATGCTGCTTTGGTCTTGTGATTCAAAGACAGAGGAGCAATCAACTCATGAAAATGATACAGAATCAAAGGTGGAGACATCTTCAAAAGTTATTGCTGGTTCAGATACTGAATTGGATCTGGTGCATAAATTGATCGAAGATTCAGGTAATGAGATTCTTAAAAGCTATGCTATTGTAGGTGGAGGATCAAAATTGGGGATAGAATTATTCCTAGAGAACAAAACAAAATTTGCCAATAGTTCTGTGCGAATGACAACTGAAGAAAAACAGCTTCTTAAAGATCAAGGTAGATATGGATTAATAGAGATCGTTTTCGCGTTAGATGCTGTTGCTGTGATTACGAATGCAGAGGTAGGAGTTGATAGTCTCAGTATCTTTGAACTGAAGAAAGTCTTTAAAGGAGAAATTTCAAATTGGCAGGAGTTAGGAGGCGAGAATATTCCGATCAAGGTCTATAGAAGAAATGATGATTCTGGAACGAATGATTTTTTCTGGGGAAAAATGCTACAAAGTTCCTACGCTGATAACGCTACAATTGTTGAGACCAATAACGACATGTTGACCATGATCGAAACTACACCAGGAAGTGTTGGATATTTAGGTGTAGGTACGATAAAGGATAAATTGGGAAAACCATCGGACAAAGTTTGGGCGGTAAATATTTATATCGAAGGTGATGAAGCTAAGTCGCCCTATTCTTTGCATGACGTGGTTACTGATAACTACTATTTGGCAAGGCCGTTGTATCAATATTTTTTAATTGAGGATAAAGATGATTTTAAGGAACTTGTTAATTTCGAATTGTCTCCAGAAGGTCAAGCGATTATCAAGGAGCAAGGCTTTTTTCCAATTACAGAGGAATATTCAACATTGAACCAATTTTATCTTGAGAAGTTAGCTGAATAATTAGTGTCTATTGAAAAGAACTGGCCGGTCTCAATTTATGAGATCGGCTTTTTTATTCTGGAACTCGAAATCAAATGGGTTTTATAAGCTATAGAAAACAAAAAGGTCTGATGAATCATCAGACCTTTTTTTGCGGAGAGTGAGGGATTCGAACCCCCGTTACCGTTAAGTAAAACAGTTTTCAAGACTGCCGCATTCGACCACTCTGCCAACTCTCCAGGTATATCCTGTTGGATAAGTGGATTGCAAAAGTAGAAATTATTTTGAAACAAAAAATAGATTAGCAAAAATATTTCAACAAAAAAGCCCCTCCGTGCTGGGAGAGGCTTGATATTGTCATTGAAATCAATTACTTAATTCCGTGCATCAATTTCTTAATAGCAGGCCCTAGGAAGTAAATAATAACTCCCATTGAGGCTGGAACTATTGTGAAAATCAAGAAGAAAGTTGATAATGAATATTCCGCTGTGATGTTTTCGATTTGACCACCAAGTTTAGCCGCTAATTTATTTCCGATTGCGATAGCTAAATAATACATGCCAAACATAAATGCGATCATTCTAGCTGGAACTAATTTACTTACATAAGATAATCCAACAGGCGAGATACACAGCTCTCCAAGGGTGTGAAATAGGTAAGCCAATACTAGCCAAACCATACTAACTTTTGCATCTCCTACCGCACCACTAGCCCCCCACGCTAATAATCCAAAACCAATAGCCATGATAATAAGTCCTAGTGCATACTTAGTAGTAGCGGATGGATTGTATTTGGATTCCCACCATTTTGAGAAGAATGAAGCAAATGCAATGATAAAGAAGGAATTTAGTATGCTGAACCAACTTGTTGTGACAGTTACTTGCTTGTCGTTAATCTGAACGACTTTAGCTGGAACTACTCCGTTATCATTCTCGGAGACATTTGGATTATTCCTACATTGCTCTAGCTTTTCTCCATGAATATACCCGAATTTCTCCTTGGCATTATCCATGTGGATGATGAAAATGTCTTGACCAGCCTTTAATTTAGCAGGATCGCCTATGTCAATCTTAGCCATTAATATTTCTTTATCAGCAGGAACTTTCATTGTTTCCGAAATTGGAACATGAACGAATTGTAGTTCTCCTTCATCGTTTTTTACTTGTTCACCGGTCTCTTCATCCATGACCGGTTCACCCAAATAGTAGCTGTATTCTACGTTATAAGAAAACGTATTGAAATCTCTATTTAGCATCCAAATAGCCAACCCCCATAGCCCAGCAAAACATACTACTAAGACCATGTTAGAATAAGGGATTTGTTTAAAGGTCTTTTTCCATAATAAATATAGAACCCATGTAATAATAGCTAATGGTACGATGATCAAAGCAGCATTGATGATGTTGTAGATAGTTGCACTATCTCCCACTAGGACTCTATCTACAGAATCTCTCGCGAAGATTACCAAAGAAGTCGCTCCCTGTTCGAATGACATCCAGAAGAAAATGGTAAAGAAAGCAAAAATGATAAAGGCAAACATTCTATCCCTAACCTTAATATCGTATCTCAGTATTCGTGAAACTGTAAGATACAAGAATAATAGAAGACCTATGCTCACAATCACATTTTGTCCTGAAACCGTTCCAACTGTGAAAGGAAATAAATCAATTCCAGCAATAGCAGACATTGGGTCGTTAATTAAATAGGCTAATCCTATTATTGATGTTACTGCCGTTAATACTTTGTCTACTAGTGTAAATGGGTTGCGTTTTGGTTCGTTACTATCGACAGATAGAGGAGTGTCAAGAATATCCTCAGAAACAGGTTCATTTTCAATTGAAACCGCAGGATTAACATCTTCTGGCGCCCCTTTTTTCGGAGGGTCTCCAATCTTACCGAACAGCGGTTTTGATAACCAAAATTGAATGGTACCTAAAAGCATAAATACTCCTGCCAATCCAAAACCGTAGCTCCATCCGATCTTCTCAGCGAGATAACCACATAGCAACATCCCGAAAAAAGCTCCTGCATTAACTCCCATGTAATAGATCGTGAAGGCGCCATCTTTCTTCTCGGGTACATCTTTATACATTTCAGAGATTATCGCTGTCATGGTTGGTTTGAAGAATCCAGTTCCAAGTATTAATAATCCTAGACCTAGGTAAAGCGATAACTCTGTTTCTAATGCCATAGAAGCGTGTCCTAAGGTCATTAATAGAGCCCCAATTATAACAGACCATCTGTATCCAATATATTTGTCTGCAATCATCCCTCCAAGAATAGGAGTGAGATAAAGCATTCCTGCATACGTCCCAAATAAAGCTCCTGCATTCTCCACAGACCATTCCCATCCAGGATTATAACCAATGAGAGCCATTGTTAAGAAATTTACCAATAATACTCTCATTCCGTAGAATGAGAATCTTTCCCACATCTCAGTAAAAAACAAGACAAATAATCCAGCCTTGTGGCCTAATATATTTGCTTCAAAAATCGTAGGGGATTTTGTTTGTGTACTTGCCATTAAATTGTTTTGTTTATTAATGTTCGTTGTCTTCCGCTCCGTGAGTTAATCGCTTAAGGGGTTTTAGAAGCAGTATTACTAATAATCCAAATAATACTGTGAAAACTGTTATTCCAGCAAAAATCGTATATTCTCCTAATTCGGAAGAACTTTCACCAAGTATTCCTGCAACTTTTCCTCCTAATCCTGTTGCCGCAAAATATACCCCCATCATTAATGAAGCATATCTTACTGGGGCAAGTTTGGTGATGAATGATAATGACACAGGAGATGAACTTAATTCACCAATAGTATGGAATAAATAAGCTAGAACTAACCATATCATGGAAGATTTACCATATGTATTATAATCAGTCACAGCGAAAACCATGAATATGAATCCAAGTCCCATTATAATTGTACCCATCGCCATCTTGAACAAGGCAGAAGCTTCTTTGTTTTTTAATTTTCTTTTAGCCCAGATATTAGCTACCCAAACAGCTAACAGAAGAATAAAACCTGCATTCAAACCTTGAAACATAGGAGTTGGTATTTCCCATCCAAAAAGTACTCTGTCTGTTTTTGTTTCCGTATATGTAGACATTAACCCTCCTGCTTGTTCAAATGCTCCCCAGAACACAATTACGATGAAAAATGATAATAGTAATACAAGAAATCTATCTTTCTGAATTTTTGATTCCAATGATTTGTATATCATCATGAGCATTCCTGTAACAAGTGAAATGAAAATAAAAAGGGCAACATATCCCCACTTATCTACACTTGTAAAGGTGATTGCAGGTAAGAAAGAAACTGCCAACATAATCAGTACTATAACAAATTGAACTGGTGATTTAAGAAGATCAGAAAATACCTTCATCAATGATTCACCTGATTTTTTATCCTCTAGGGTAGGTCTATTTCCAACCTCGGTAAGATATTTTTGTCCACCTAAGTAAAATAATAAGCCGAACAACATAGCAATCCCTGCTGTTCCAAAACCGGCATGCCATCCCCATTCAGCAACAATTAAGCCAATAAATGTAGTTGCCAATAGTGATCCTAAATTAATGCCAATATAAAATATACTGAATCCTTTATCTCTTCTGATATCCCCTTGATTATAAAGTCCACCAACCATGGTCGAAATATTAGGTTTCAAACAACCAACTCCTAAAATGATTAGCCCAAGACCAGTAAAGAAAGCCCAAGTAGCTTCAACGGCAAGAATACCATGTCCAGCACAGAGTATTAGCGCACCAACGAGGACGGCTTGTTTCTGTCCTAGTAGTTTGTCAGCCAAGATTCCTCCTGGTATTGAAATGACATAAACTAACATCACATACCAGCCATATAGCATAAGTGCCTCTTTCTCTGTCCAACCCAATCCTGGTCCGTATTCATGAGTTGCACCGGCCATCATATAAATTACTAAGATGGCTCTCATTCCGTAATACGAAAATCTCTCCCACATCTCTGTTAGAAACAAGACATATAAACCTACTGGGTGTCCAAAAAGTTCTTTGTGAGGAGTCTTAAATTCCCCGCTGTCCAATATATTTTGTTCTGAAACCGTACTCATTCTTGAATTTTAAGAACCCCGAAAATAGTATTTTTATTTGTCTTAGAGGATTCTCAATCTGATTTATTTACCATCGGTAATTTTTAATGATGAGTTGGACGAGATTATTTTACCGTAGGTCTATTTATCAAATCACAGCTGAGATTAATAGTTACTTTTGCGGAGTAAATTGAAAATGTTATATCCAATGAAGTTGATTCAACTTTTATTAGCTTCTCTATTTGTAGTTAGTTTTAATTCTTGTGGAGAAAATACTGAAAATGCTGAGAATAATGAGGAAACAGCAGATGGTAATCAAGAAACTGTTGCTGAAGATATGTCAGTTCTAGATGAACATACGTTGAGCAATTATTTTGATGTAAAGACTACTCACTTGCATCTGGATATCGCTGTAAGTTTTGAAGAAAAAAAGATCAAAGGTTCTGTTACGCACACACTTGAGAATGTGAATGGTGTGAATGAAGTCATCTTCGATACAAAAGCACTGAACATACTTGGTGTAACGACTGACGGTGGTAATCCCGCAAACTACGAAATGGGGGAGTACGATGAATTATTGGGTACACCGCTTAAAGTAGAGATCACTCCTGAGACGAAAACAGTTGAAATCGAGTATGAAACAACTGAAGGTACTGAAGCGTTGGATTGGTTAATGCCTGCTCAAACAGCGGGTAAGCAACAACCATTCATGTATACTCAGGGACAGTCGATCTTTACTAGAAGTTGGATTCCAGTACAGGGAACACCAGCAATCAGAATTACTTATAGTGCGCGTGTCCAAGTCCCAACTAGTTTAATGGCAGTAATGTCAGCTTCGAACCCGGTTCAAAAGAATGAAACAGGGATCTATTCATTTGATATGCCTCAACCTATTCCATGTTATCTTCTTGCTTTGGCTGTTGGTGATCTTGAATTTGCACCAATTGATTATAGAACTGGTGTTTACACCGAGCCTTCAATGCTGGAAGATTGTGCTTATGAGTTGGCTGATATGGGTAAAATGGTAAGCGCAGCTGAGAAATTGTATGGTAAATACTTGTGGGACAGATATGACGTGATCGTTTTACCTCCTAGTTTCCCTTTTGGAGGAATGGAGAATCCAAGATTAACCTTTGCGACACCCACGATCATTGCTGGTGATAGAAGTTTAGTGGCATTGATAGCTCACGAACTCGCTCACTCTTGGAGTGGAAACCTGGTTACAAATTCTACTTGGAATGACTTCTGGTTGAATGAAGGTTTTACGGTTTATTTTGAAAGAAGAATCATGGAATCGCTATACGGCAAAGATTACACAGATATGTTGGCTTTACTCGGATATCAGGATCTGATGAGAACAATGTCTGAGGAAGAGCCTGCGATGCAGAGTTTGAAATTAAATCTGATCAATAAACATCCGGATGATGCGATGTCTGACGTTGCTTATGAAAAAGGATATTTCTTTTTAAGGTTGCTAGAGCAGGTAGCAGGTAGAGATAATTTTGATGCCTTCCTTAAAGCTTATTTTGATGAACATAAGTTTCAAACCATTACCACAGAAGAGTTTGTAGAATATTTAAATACAAATTTGATCCAGCCGCATAACCTGACCGTGAATGTGGATGAGTGGGTGTATGGAGAAGGTGTTCCTGAAAATTGTCCTAAAGTAGTTAGTACCAGATTCAATGCTGTTGAAGCAAGTATCGAACAATTCTATCAGTCAGGATCCGTTGAAAGCATTCAGGCTTCAGATTGGACCACCCATGAGTGGTTACACTTTATCAGACATCTAAAGGACAATACAACACCTTCGCAAATGGCAATGCTAGATGAAAAGTTTCATCTGACGCAGTCTGGTAATAGTGAGATTGCTGCTATCTGGTTTGAAAAGAGTATCAACTTTGGTTACGATTCCATTGATAAAGAACTTGAAGCATTTTTGATCAAAGTTGGAAGACGTAAATTCCTGATGCCATTGTATACAGCATTGGCAGCAACTCCAGAAGGAAAGGAAAAAGCGTTAGCAATCTATGCAAAGGCCAGATCTAATTATCATTATGTATCGTTTAATTCGATCGACCAGTTATTGGGATATCAGCCTTAAGACTATATTTAGCATTTTTTAACTTTCCTCTTGGACAATATTCTGAGTGGAAAAGTGTTTTTTATTTTTAACTTTGAAACACAAAGTCCTTTTGTATGGAAGAAAATAAAAAACACTTAGATGATCTTTTGCACATCAGAAGCATGATGGAGCGATCATCACGTTTCCTATCTTTAAGTGGATTATCTGGAGTCTTTGCCGGAATCTATGCGATTATTGGTGCGGCAATCGTTTATTTTGATTTTCAAGCCGGAAGCCTGACCTATTCGGAATACGTCCGATCAACAGCAGGAGCAGAAAATCAAGATAAAAAATTGATGTTTCTAGTAGCTATTGCTTTAATGGTACTCTTATCAAGTTTGGTAACAGGGTACCTTTTTACTTCAAGGAAAGCAAAGAAACAAGGTTTGAAAATTTGGGACAAAAGCGCCAAACGAATGATGTTGAATTTGTTCTTTCCATTGTTTGCTGGAGGAGTACTTTGTTTGGTAATGATGCATCACGGACTATTAGGTATGGTAGCTCCCTTGACGCTGATCTTTTATGGATTGGGACTGTATGGAAGTAGTAAATACTCTTTTGTAGAGTTAAAATATTTGGGGATTTCTGAAGTGTTGTTAGGATTGGCATCCGCTTATTTCTACGGGAAAGGACTGTTATTCTGGACCATTGGATTTGGATTATTGCACATCATTTATGGATCATTAATGTATTTTAAATACGAAAAACCTGCAAAGTAAAATTTAATGCAAGGATTCAATCAGTTAAATAAAGCTTTTGAAAGTAGGGTGAGGCTGGGTATCATGTCAATACTTCTGGTGAATGACTGGGTCAATTATACGGATATGAAAGATACCCTGGGTTTAACGGACGGTAACTTGGCAAGTCATGTTTCGTCATTGGAAAAGTTAGAATACATTCAGGTTCGAAAGGAATTTGTTGGTAAAAAACCTCAGACCAGCTATGCTGCTACACAGCTTGGAAAACTTGAATTTCAGAAGCATATTGACGGGTTGGAAAGATTGCTAAAAGGGAGTTAAAATTTTTTTACTTATAAACTTTGAAAAGCAAAGTACTTTTTTATGGAAACTATATTTTTATTTGTCTTTTTATACGGTATCCTTTGGTTTGCGACAATGTTCATGTTGATTTCAAAGGACAAGATCATGAACAGGATTTTTCAAATCGGCCACAGCTTTTATTTTGTCCTGTTCTGCTTGATATTCTATTTACACGGAACCTTTTATATACCATTTCACTTGTTGGCGGGACTACAGATGGTTTCATCCTTATTTTTTGCCTACCGATATGTTATAAGCAGAAGGGCAGATCCAGAAGATAATGTGAAGATCCCTCTGGAGGAACAATTGGTGCCAGAAGTCCGAAAGAATATTACACAGTTCAAAAAAACTATTAACAGCGTATTCAATAATCATTCACAACAAAATAATCAAGAACTATGAAAACAACAGACAAGATCATTTTGATCTCCGGACTATTGTTCGGAATCTTATTTTACCAGCAGGCGGCAGGGATTAATTTTTTTATTTTTTCCTTACTGCAGGTAGTTGGGATATTTTTCACCACTCCTAAAGAACGGAAGACCAGAAACTGGTGGTTGGTGTTTGCAGGAGCCAATTTATCAGCTTTGGGGATTTTAATGTACGGATCTCTTTTGGGTGTCTGGACGAATTTTATCTCACTATTTGTGTTAGCCAGTATCTCCATTGAACCAAAATCTTCTTTAGTGATTACCTTGTTTCATAATCTTTATACTGTGTCTTCTGGAGTGGTGCATATCATGACCGATCTGGTGCTAAAGGTGATGGAAACTTCAGGTTGGAAAAGACAATCCCGATTTTTTAAGAATATGGTTATTGTAGTCGTTAGTTTTGGGATTGCCATGATATTTGTGGTGCTCTACAGAAACTCGAATGTAGCATTCAAAGATCTAACGAACAGAATAGACCTTTCCTTTATTTCATTGGAGTGGATCATTTTTACAATGTTCGGATACTATCTAGTCTACTTGATGTATCGTCCTCGCAATATTGCTATGATACATAGTTATGATCTGGAAGCAGAGGATGTTTTGGATAATGAAAAACAAGGACTGACAGCTAAGTGGCTTTCCATCCAAAGCGAACAAACTTGGGCAAATACGCTTCTGACCATGCTTAATGTTGTTCTGTTGGTTGTTCTGGGTACTGAGTTAACTTACGAACTAGGACTGAGTGCTCTCAATGAAAAAGTCGGGTATAGTGAAAATGTACATACAGGTGTGAATGCGTTGATATTTTCGATTATTCTAGCGGTGGCTCTGATTTTGTTCTTCTTTCAAGGTAGATTAAATTTTGTAAAAGAAAATACATTCCTGCGAGCAATGGCATTGATATGGGTAGCTCAGAATGTATTATTGGTAATGCTTACAGGATACAAGAACTGGATCTATGTGGAGGAATATTTTTTAACTTACAAGAGGATAGGGGTTTTTATTTATCTGATCTGTTGTCTTGTTGGGTTGATCTATACTTATCTCAAAGTGTCTGATGCCAAATCGAATTGGTATTTAGTTCGTAGAGTGGGGTGGACCATTTATGCAGTATTGTTAATCACTCCGATTATAGACTGGGATCATCTGATCATCAACTACAATTTTTCGAAAGCGGAAACCAAACGAGAACATTTAGATGTAAACTATTTGTTGACCCTTCCCGCTGCAAATTATCCTTTGATTTTTGAAAAGTTAGAACCTTATAAAGATTTATTTCCTGAGCAGTGGCAAGAAAGAAATTACTATCTCGGTAAGTTGTATCGTCAAGCGAATGAACAAGACTGGCGTTCATTTAATTTCCGAACTTTTCATGCGGTTCACGCAGCGAATAATAACAAATATATAAGCTATGAATACTAGTAAATTGACACAACGCGAGATCTTTCTTCTACTAGGAGGAATGACCGCAATTGCATTCTTGCTGTTGCTGTTTAGAATTCGTATCGAAGGCAATTTTAGATATCTGTTTTTGGTTTGGAATTTATTTCTGGCTTATGTGCCCATTGGATTCGTGATGATTTATAACAAACTTGAAAAGAACAGAATTTCCAAATCATTGATGTTAGGGAGTTGGTTGCTGTTTTTTCCAAATGCACCCTATATTTTAACAGACTTTATTCACTTACAGCATCACTTTTCCGTTTTGGATCTATTGATCGTAGCTTTTTATGCTGTTTTAGGTTTGATAGCAGGATTCTATTCACTAAGGATGATCCATAAAGATGCTCAATTATTGAATAGAAGATGGAGTATACCTTTTCTGTTCTTTATTACGAGTATTGGCGTTTATTTGGGTCGAATACTTAGATGGAATAGTTGGGATATCGTTCATCAGCCTCTTCAGATCTTTAAAGATGGATTGGATCTGTTTATTCATCCCATCCAAAACGGATGGTCGCTTGCCTTTGTTCTGATATTTACATTATTTTTGATGTTAACCTACTCAGGTTTTCGTAAGGTTTTACAACGAATCCATGAAGAAAAAGAAATTTAGTTTATCAGAGCGAATTCGGAGTTTTAGATTTGCCTTTTCTGGAATCAAAACTTTAATTATTGAAGAACATAACGCACGAATTCATTTGCTGGGAGCAACAGTGGCAATTGCTTTGGGGATTATTTTTCAGATCTCCAATTCTGAATGGTTATGGATTTCTCTGGCAATAGTCTTGGTTTTTATCTCAGAAATGTTGAATTCAGCAATTGAAGCCATTTGTGATGAGGTTACAGAAGAGAGAAAGCCAATGATTAAAAAAGCCAAAGATATTGCAGCGGGAAGTGTACTGATAGCAGCGGGATTTGCATTAATAGTCGCTTTGGTGGTGTTTGTTCTATAGTTATCACGATTTCGTTACATTTGCACCTCATTAATTAGTCATGACAAAGGAGGAATGTTTTGAATTGGGAGTCATCTCCAAAACCTTTAGTTTCAGAGGTGAAGTGATCCTTTATATCGATAGTGATCAACCAGAGCAATATTATAATATCAATATGCTTCTACTGGAGATCAACAAAAAATTGGTGCCGTTCTTTGTTGAGGAGTCCAGAGTTCATAAATCAAATCAACTTCGTGTGAAGTTTGATAATGTAAACGATGAGACGGATGCTAAACGCCTTACAAAGAAGAGAGTATTCTTACCATTATCGGCCCTTCCAGAACTTGATGATGATCAATTCTATTACCATGAGATTATTGGATATATGCTCTTGGATCAGTCTGGGGCAGAAGTAGGAAAGATTTTGGAATATCTGGATAACCCCGCAAATCCTATGCTGGAAATTGCCTACAAGGGAAAAGAGATTTTGATCCCTTATAATGATAATGTACACTTGTCAATCGATAAAGAAAAGAAGGAATTAAAAGTCGAGATTCCGGAAGGACTTTTAGCCATTTATGAATAACTTTGTGTCATGGTATTTTTAAAAGTAGCATTAATATCGATCGTGTTTATTGGCCTGGCAGTTCTTGGAATTGCAATAAAGATCTGGGCAAAGAAGGATGGTAAATTTGCTGGAACATGTGCTTCGCAAAGTCCGTACCTGAATAAGGAAGGTGAGAATTGTGCTGTTTGTGGTGCAAGACCTGATGAGAAGTGTCAGTCAGAGACACCAACTATTGCAGCATAAATTTTTCAAAGCCTTCGGTCATTTTAGTCTGGATAGCTCCATTTTCATCGTAGATGAAATATGCGTGAAGGCCTAATTCTTCATGATTGTGAATGAAATTCAATGAACTCTCCAATCCCATGACCATGAAAGCCGTTGCAAATGCATCTGCATATACGCAATCAGGAGAAAGGACCGTTACACTTAGTAAATTCTGTTTAGCAGGATATCCAGTAATTGGGTCGATGGTATGTGAATATTTCTGACCATCAATTTCGTAGTATTTTCTATAATTTCCCGAAGTAGCCAGACTAATATTGGTCAACGAAGCAATAAACTGGAATCCATTTTCCCCTGGATCACTATTCTCTATCGGTTTGTCTATTCCAACACGCCATAAATTTTTATCAGGATTGTTTCCTTTGCATTTGATCTCACCACCCAACTCAATCATGTAATTTTCTGACCCCAGATCTTCGAGATAGTTAGCAAGAACATCTACACTATGCCCTTGAGCTAGTGCGTTGAAATCTATTTTACTTTCAGGATTTGATCGGACAATAGCATCATTTTCCAATCTGAAATTAGAATTGGAGAAATCGATCAATTTTAATAGATTTTTGATCTCAAGACTATCTGGTTCGTAGTTAAAGTCGGCTTTATGAAATCCCCAGTAACTTACAAGTGGATAAACTGCTGGATTAAATGCACCATCAGTTAGTTGATGAACTTCTTTAGAGACATTGAAGCAAGTTTGGAAATAATTATTTTCAGGAAAACTGTCCAATGAAAAACTGCTTTCCCAGCTATCATTTAATAGGGAGATAAGACTCCCCGGTTTGTAGATCGAGTTTTGGAGATCATATGCTGAAAGTATCGAATCTACTGAACTTTTTACTTCAATCGGATCAATTTTTCCAGCCTCATAAATGATGGAATAAGTAGTCCCTTGTGCCTCACCGAGTATTTGATAGTATTCAACAGATTCGGTTTGTGTTTCTTCAGTTGTCCCGCAGCTCCATAAAAACAGAGTCGCCAAAAGTATTCCCCAGTATCTCACGGTCATTGTTTGATCAGCTTGGTCATTTGCATTTGACCGTCAATTTCTGTTGCTAAGATATATACTCCTGCATTTTTTACAGATATGATCTGGTTGTTATTTAATATGCCTTGTTCTAGCAGTTTTCCAGAAACATCCATTAATCGATAGGTGCCAGTTTTGGAATTGGTGTTAACTAAAAAGTCTCTTGTGGAAGGATTCGGATATATTTTAAGAATAATGTCTTGGTTGTCAACAACACTAGCGTACTCTCCAACTTCCATTTGGTCAATTCCTGCTTCAACCAGGTGGCCGCCATCTGCCTGCCAATCTGCTGTCTCAAAAACGATCTGAATGTTAGACATGTCAAGGATATCGCTGGAAGGATACACAATTGATTGTTGCCAACTGCTTGATGAGTTACCTTGAGTAAAAATGGCTACGGTTTCAGAATTAATACCGTCAGTAAATCTGACTTTCAAAGAATCGTTCGGGTTTCCACTGCCTCCCGTGTTGATCCACCAATAATTGAATTTAATACCAGGACTTTGAAAAGAGCTAAGATTCATTACAGGTGATGTTAATACTGCATCTGCAATATCGACATCGTCAGCACCCACACCACCAGAAGCATTGTTTCCTGTAACATAAGCCATTTCCCCGCAATCGCCAGTCACATCATCTTCTGGGTTTATCAGATTTCCTCCGGACGTAGTTCCGTTAGGGTCAGCTCTTTCCCATACTCCATCCGGAGCTGCTCCAGAAACTGTCCAACCGAAATCTAGACTAAAATCATCGTAATAGCCCGAATACAAGGTGATGCTTTCTGAAGAATTTGTTCCAGATACTTCCATCGTCCCACAATAAGTAATGAATCCCCATTTACCTACAGTAAGATTATATGTGCCTGGAATTACACCATTGAAAATAATGCCTCCGCCAGCCGATGTGCCACTAAAATTAAAATCGTCATTCGTCAACTCTACAATGGCGTCATCCAACGAGATTGTTAAATCACTTAATGTATTAATTGTTACATCGACTGGAACAATTGGGTTCAACTGGACATCCTGCACGGTAACAACACCATTGTTGAGAACAACGCCATAGATGGTATCATCGTAATATGATGGATGGGAATAGATGATGTCATATGTTCCTGCGATCGCAATACCTGTTTCGTATTCTCCTATTGCATCGGTATTATCTATTATAGATTGACCAATAATAGTAACCTCCACATCATTAATGGGATTAGTAGATGAGGCATCTGTCACAACTCCCTCAAGGTAACATCCACGCTGGTAGGTTACCCCAAGAATGTGTAGCCCATTTTCAATATCCGAGGCAATAATATTCCCAGACGGCAACCAGGGATAAACACCCCAGCATCCGTTAAAGCCATCTCCACTATAGGAAGGGGAGGTGTCATAGTTTCCAACTTCAACCATATTTCCTTTGTTAGCAACGTCATGAATCACCACTCCGTCTCTGTAATAGGAAGTAATTATATAATTGTCCATGAAGTGGGCATTGTGTGGAATTACATTGTCACCAGGAGAAGATTGAATTCTATCCGTTTCATAGATATTCGTAGGATCAGAAATGTCAAATTCTCCTATGAATCCATTGGTGATTTCATCGGTGGTATAAACGTAATCACCATCGTCACTAAACCAAAGGTTATGAGCAAATACTCCGGGTGTCGTTTGTTGACCTAAATAAATTGGATTGGATTTATCCGAAATGTTGTACATCGTAAAGAATCCATCGCTAATGTGCGCTTGATAAAGTGTGTCGCCTCTTACTACACCATCATGTGTGTAATAGGAATCCTGAATACCAACTTCAATTGGGTTCATAGGATCTGTATGTACATCCAGAATGATCGTTCCTTGTTCACCTCGATTGGCTCCAAAAATATAGCAGTATCCATTTTCATCAATGTAAAGGTTATGCGCTGATTGCCATTCATTTCCAGTTGGCCCAGTATATAGTGTAGTAGTTAAATTCGTGTTTCCCGGGAGTGTACTCATGTCAATGATTAGAAGTCCGTTAGCAGCTTCTGTGGTAACATATGCATAATCTCCCCATGTTTTGATGTCGCGCCAAATTGAGTTCATCCCCGGTTGATAAAAAATTTCCACGGGATTGGCAGGATCTGTTACATCAACAATTGATGTCCCATCGTTTAAACCTACAATTGCATATTCATTGCCACTTTGATCCACATATCCCCATATATCAGAAGCTTCTGAACTATGAATGTTAACCAGATCGAGATGACCGAGTTGAGACATATTCAATTGTGCTAAAAGGGTGTGGGATAGTAAAGAAAGAGTGATGAATAGAATGTTTTTCATGTAATAATAATTTAAATCAGCGAATTACACTGACATGACCTATGAACTCATGACGGAACTCTTGGTTGTCTAGATAATCAATTTTCCAGACGTAGGCATCTACCTGAACAGGTTTCCCTTTGTATGTTCCATCCCAAAAGTCATTGGGATCTGTTGATTCATAAATCAATTGCCCCCATCGATTGAAAATGTACAATTGAAAATCATGCACTTCTCTGGCTTCTATTCTGAAATAGTCATTTGTACCATTTCCGTCAGGCGTAAAAGAGTTTGGAACAAACAGAGAGCTTTCAACAAGAACTTCTAAAGAATCTGTGTTTTTGCATCCGTTCGTATCAATAGCAGTAAAATAGTAGTAGGATGATTCATCCGGAATAACTAAAGTAGAGTAGCAACCAGTACACAATAAACTGTCATCACTTTCCCAATAATAGTTAGTAGCATTAGTTGTACCGATCAATTCAATTTCTTGACCGGCAAGAACAAATGAAGGTCCTGAGACTTGAACTATAGGGATCAAGTGGAAGTTGACAAATACATCTAAAGTTTTGCTACAGCCCAAGGTGTTCTCCACCAGAACCTGATAGGTAGTTGGATCGACTGGCTGAGCTAGGGTCGTGTCATTATTTGGACTAGACAAAGTCTCAACTGGAGTCCAGGAGTAAGAACTTCCACCAGATGCCCATAATGTTGCGAGATCACCAGGACAAATGATGGTATCGTCAACGATCTCTGGGAATACTTCAATTACTTCAACGATTACACTATCGAGAACCGTACCGCAAGGATTACTGATTTCAACAAAAATTTGAGAGGTTGATTGAATATTTGTTTGAGCAGAAGCACCATTAATGTTTGTAAGAAGATTAGTTGGTGACCAGATGTATGTTGTTCCTCCCTGCGCGGATAGGGTAATCTGATCACCGAGACATATGGTGGTATCATTGGTCATACTGGGAACTGGCAAACTATTGATCGTTTCAACAAAAACAGAGTCATTATAGATACATCCAGAAGCCATCGTAATCTCCACGTAGTACATTGTAGAATTATTCGGAGTTACTGTTGGTGTTTGAGAACCTGGATTTTGCATTGAAGGATCACTCTGCCAGTTGTAAGATGAACCTCCATAAGCCTCCAGAGTTAAAGGGAATCCAGAGCAGATCAATGTGTCGTCCATTACAGAATAGTTGTCACTAAATACAGGAACGGTTATTAAAGCGGTGTCAAGACCACAACTGTCCGTGGCAATAACCATGTATTGTGTGGTGGTACTTGGAAAGGCATAAGTCGTTTGGCTATTTGGGCTGCTAAGGCTTGATGGAGGAAACCATTGATAGGTCACTCCTCCAGTAGATGTAAGTACCGCACTATCACCTCTGCAAATTGTATCTATAAAACTAACGGAAGCATTGCCAAGAGCAAATACATCAATGAATAATGCCGTTGTATCTGATTGCAAACAACCTGTTGAATCCGCAACAATCAAAGTAACTTCGTAATGACCAGTATCCTGATATGTATGTGCTGGTTCGAATAGACTCGATGAATCGCCATCTCCAAAATACCAATGATATTCATTTCCTCCCGAAGAGTTGTTGTTAAATTGATAAGCGCTAGGTAAACAAACATAGGGTTGAGGAACACTTATGGATGGAGTGATCGAACCCAGATCAAATTTGAATGCTCCTAGATTACAGTTAAGAGCATTGTTAGTGTTTGACCAAGCTCCTGCCGTTGTCGGAAAATCACTGTTTCCCCCACACCCAGCACACACTGCCTGATAGACCGTACCACTTTTGTCAAATCGACTCGTTCCTCCGTCAGCATGCTCGTGGCTTGTTCCTCCACCAAAGAATGTGGCATAAAGCAAAGAAGATGCATCTGGAGCAAGAACGGCTAAATAAAAATCACTTCCATCAGTAGTCCATTGAAATGCATCTGCAGTAATAGGCATGCCAAGGGTTGTACTTGAGGTAGCATGAGCTCCTAAGCTGGTATAGCCATTGAGTGAACCGCCCCATCCTGACAAGTAAATAAAATCACAATCACTAACTAAGAAAGCATTAACTGCAATATCAACTGTTCCATTACCTCTTCCGATAGTTGTGGAGAGTAAAGAGGTTGATAGATCTGGAGTCAGTTTTTGAATGTATTGGCCGCTATTTGGATTGCTATAAGCAGCATTAAAGATAGGGTAATTACCATCCGTTTGTCCGATCATATACACATCGTCATCTAAATCGGTCTGAACGAAGTAGTTTTGATCATAGTTAGATGTCCCGATGTATGAAGCGTTCAAAAGATTACTTCCATTTGCGGAGAATCGTGCAACATATCCATCTGCCGTTCCTCCTTGATAGCTACTATGAAAACCACCAGTGGTTCCCGGGAAGTCAGCGCTTAACGTTCCTCCTGCAAGATACATTTCCCCAGTTGAATTTAATTGTACGGAATTACCAGTTTCTCTATCAGATCCTCCTATATATGTTGCAAATAACAAACTTGAAAGATCACTGCTCAATTGAACCAAAATAGCATCTGAAGGTCCGTTCAATGAGCTTTGAGGAGCATTAGAAGTAACCGGAAAATCCGGAGAGGAAGTTGTTGATGCAATGATGATTTCTCCATTAAGACCGTTAATTATTTCGCCTCTAAAGGCGTCCCCATAATTATAATGAAGTAATGATCCTTCATTTAATCCATCATTTCCTGTTCCTCCAAGGTATGTGGATCCAA
This sequence comes from Flavobacteriales bacterium, assembly GCA_020635565.1. GTDB lineage: Bacteria > Bacteroidota > Bacteroidia > Flavobacteriales_D > Parvicellaceae > Parvicella. The sequence continues at coordinate 342,891 of JACJZN010000008.1, forward strand.
TGATTCCAGTTCCACTCACGTTTAATTTGGTCACAACGATATCACAGCCTGCATTATAATTAAATCCATAGCCTCCCCATGTAGTTCCTGTTCCGGAATTCATAGTGCTTTGAAATGCTGTAGCTGAAATTGGATAGTCTGTGCTATTGCTTGTTCCAAGAATGATCAATTCATCATTCTGGTTAACCACTAAACTGTGAGGGATTTCATTGCCTGTTCCTCCCAGATACGTAGAATAAACTAGGCTTGTTCCATCTGCTGTGTATTTAGTGATTCCCATGTCAATATTTCCACCACTGAAACTGACTTGATAGGCTCCCGTTGAAGTTGGATAACCAGCACCAAAAACAGTACCCCCAACTAACATGTTTCCGTTGAGGTCATCAGTCGCTGTACATCCAAAGTTGTCTGCGGATGAACCCGTATATGTAGCAAATGTTAATACGGGATCAATTGTAAGTTCAAGAGATGGATCGTATCCTTCTGGAAACACAAATGATAATACATTATTGTTAAGGTTGTAATCGCATGGTATTTGCACTTCTTTTCCATCGATGAACTGATAGGCATACGGACTTTGTTCGATGATCTCACCAACTGAAGTTTCAAGTACAAGATGACCTTTTTTTATTTTCAGACCATCTAATCCTTCATAAGATAATTGAATATCAGAAGGGTTTCCTTCTGGGTGCACAATGAAATCGTATTTGGTTTGTCCATAGTATTCATAAAAAGTGTAATCTACACCAGTGTAGATATCTTTTACATAAACTCGATCGTAAGCTTTTACCTTTGATTTCCATTTGTTTGCATCATTTCCGTTTAAGAAATTGTAGTGGTGATTCTTTTTTCTGCCTAGAACGTAGCGAGCTTGTTGATTCGAGTGGATAAACATGACACGGTAAGCATGTGCCGGCACGTAATCTAATTCATATTCCCCATGTTTTGCTTTGCCATAAAGTGATTTATCGTAAATTGAATATGTGATCTGAGTCTTTTCGAAGTAGATGTCTCCTGTGTTAAGCGGTAGTTTGAAATCAATTTGATTATCCCATTGCCCATCGTTATGTATAAAATTAGCAGATGACTCCTGAGCACAAATTGAAATACCGATCAAAATCGGTAAACATAAAAATATGATTTTCAGACATTTCTGCATTAGGTAGTTCACTACAAATTTAGTACATTCTTTTAGTATGTAAGTACTTACATACTAACGTGTACTATGTCTGATGGTTGCTTATAACTACAGAAGAGTTGAAACGTAGTTCCCATAAAATTGTTTCCTATTCATAATGAAATGAATAGATATTGCATATACCAAGATCGGAACGATTATAGTGTTGACGTGAGAAGTGTTCAATCTCAAGATTAAGATCTGGAGGTGTTACGATATGGGTTAAGCCTTTGTTTAGATAGTGGTTGAGCGTATCATCCGTAAAATAGATTCTATCCGGAAGTGTCCATCCTTTTCTGTCTAGAATGAGTAGACTACCATTTTTGGAAAGGTCTTCTATCACCAGAACTTTACTTTTTTGAGGAATTAATGATATTTCAAAATCATTTTGCTCTAAAGAAATACTAAACGATGAAATGTGATCGATTCGTTGATCGAAACGAAGGTTCACCTTTTCTCTAGAATAATTAATGCCAATAAGTATAATAATAATAAAAGTACCCTGCATGCACCAATTGACGTATTTATTCGATGAGGTCTTGATGATAGCGTAAATTCCACCTCCTAAGATGACCGTAATAACCGGGATTAATGTTAAAAAATAATAGTCATGGTCCTTGAATTGCGAAAAGAAAAGCAAGAAATAGCAGACGGCTCCCATCAGCATCAAAACAATTAATGAAATTATGTTCTTTATTTTTCGAAGAAGAATAAAGTTCAATACTAAAAGTACTGCGATAATATGTTGCGAAGAGTGCGCAAAATAGTCATTCCACCAGAAATTGAATATATGATCCCATGTTTTAGTTACCTCTGAATCTGGCATTCCCCAGATAGGTCTTGCTCCTGTAGTAAAGTATTCCGTTTCAAAGTAGTGATTGTAGAAAACAACATAGATATTCCATCCGCCAACGACAGTGATACTTATCAGAAACATGATGATCAAACTTTTGATCTCCTGATATTTAATTCCTTTGAAATGTTTAAAGATAAAATAGCAGACTATTGCGATCGGAGATATTAAATAGGTGACTTTAATCAATCCGGCAAGCGTAAAAAAAAGAAAAGGTTTCCACCATCCTTCCTGCTTCTCGAAATAGACGTTATAGAAGATGTTCCAACCTACGAAGGTAAACCCTAGAGCGGCAGCATCTGGTAGATAGTTAAAGGCGTAATAATTAAAAACCGTTGATGTAAATAAAAAGAAAGGGGGGAGGAATGCCGTCAATTTATTCTCAAAGGTCTTTTCTCCCAACTTAAATAAATTGAAAAGACCAACTGTTATGATGAGAAAATTAACCAGTCTGAGAAAGAAATAGTGCTTTCCGAATCCTGAATATAAAAATGATATCAGATAGTAAATTAGGGGAAATTCACATGCCGCATTTCCGTCTTCGCTGTCTAGATTCAGTGTTCCTGGCTTAAAGAAATTATGCCCATTTCCCGCGTAATGATCTATAAAGGCTAAACTGTCCGTTTGTCTTATGTAGTGTATACCTCCAGGTCCATCAAAAAGGTGGTTGAAATATCCAAGAATGAAGAACAAGGCAAAGATTACGGAGAAAAAGGTGATCTCAGCCAAGTATTTTTTTAAAAATGATTTATTTTCTATTTGCATAGAGCTCTACATCTGCTCCGGTGATCTTACTGTCACAAAGAATTACTAAACGTTCGATGATGTTTCTTAATTCTCGAATATTACCTGTCCAGTCTACTGCCTGTAAAGCTTTAATTCCATCAGACGTGATTTCTTTAATTGGAACACCTTGATCTTCACAGATAATGTTCAGGAAATGATTGGAAAGCAAAGGAATGTCATCTTTTCTGTCGTTCAGAGGAGGTACATGGATAGGAATTACATTCAATCTATGATATAGATCCTCTCTGAAATTACCTTCAGCAATTTCCTTGGGTAGGTCTTTATTTGTAGCCGCAAAAACACGAACATTCACTTTGATCTCTTTATCACCACCCACTCTCGTAATCTTACTTTCTTGAAGAGCACGAAGTACTTTTGCTTGAGCAGAGGCAGACATGTCTCCGATCTCGTCTAGAAAAAGGGAGCCGCCATCAGCCAATTCAAATTTTCCTTGGCGCATTTTGTGAGCAGAAGTAAAGGATCCTTTTTCGTGTCCAAAGAGTTCACTTTCAATTAGTTCAGAAGGAATTGCTGCACAGTTTACTTCGATAAAAGGCATTTTAGCTCTTTCACTTTGTTCGTGCAATTGACGTGCAACCAGTTCTTTTCCGGCACCATTTGGTCCGGTAATCAGAACTCTGGCATCAGTTGGAGCAACTTTGTTGATCATTTCTTTGATCTTATGAATTGGTTCTGATTCACCAATAATGTCTGTGATCTTGCCGTTGCTAACTTTACGTTTGAGAACTTTATTCTCCTTTACAATGTCCTTTCTTTCCAGCGCATTTCTTAAGGTTACCAAAGTTCGGTTAAGGTCTAGCGGCTTCTGAATAAAATCATAAGCACCCTTTTTTATCGCTTCGACTGCTGTTTCAATGTTTCCATGGCCTGAGATCATGACAACAGGAACATCAATTCCCTTTTCAACCACTTCGGACAAAACTTCCAAACCATCTTTTTTGGGCATTTTGATATCACAAAGCACAAGGTCATACTTCTCCTTGCTTATCATATGAAGACCAATCTCCCCATCCTCAGCAGTGTCCACATCAAAATCTTCGAATTCTAGAATTTCCTTTAGCGTACTTCTAATTGGACGCTCATCATCTATCACTAGTATTTTTGTCTTCGCCATAATCTTTCCGTTGTAGTGTTACAAATTTAAAGATTTAGCTCAGATATCGTGCCTAAGGTTAGAAAAGGTTAATTCTTCTGCATATTTTGAATCCTTGCGATGATATTCTCATCGTTCATTTCTTTAGACAGCGCATAGACAGTGTCTACATCCACTTCTCTTAGGTCCAGCAAGATTAATCCATCTAGGCAGTTATTGAAGGCAGGATCTAGATTGAATCCGATGAACTTCGCATTTTGTTTCAAATATTTTTTCAAAAGAATTGGAATCTTGAAGTGATTGGGCTCCACATTTTCAATGATCTTATCTAATTTGTCCAGATCATTTGCATCCAGATCATTGATCTCAATATCTGAGTTTCTCATTCTATATCTAAACTTTCTTCTGGCTTTGATGTTCTTTGCCCAAAAATTATTGAAGTAGTTTCTTCTTATGTATTTAATGATCAAAGATTTGGAGATCTTGCTATAATCGTTGCTGATTGAAACTGGCCCGACTAAATATCTGCAATGATCATTTTTCAACAGAAAGTACAGAATTCCTTTCCAAAGCATGAATAGACTTTGGGGGGTCTTTTGATAGGCTGGCTGGATAAATGATCTCCCCAATTCAACTGATTGAGATAAGACATCATTGAATTCTTCTTTCCATTTAAAAAGGGTACTCACGTAAAAGCCATGTTTTCCATATTGTTTGGAAATATCCCTTCCATCACCAATTCTGTAAGATCCTACGATTTGTTGCTCGTCCGCATCCCAAATAAAAAGGTGGTGGTAATATAGATCGAATTCATCAATGTCTTTGGATTTTCCGGTACCCTCACCGATAGCTCTAAATGTATATTCTCGCAGTTTACCAATCTCATCAATCAACAAGCCCATATCTTCAGCGCATGCACAATACAAATGATATTTTGTGCTCGTAAAAAGTAGGGATGATTTAGGAAGTTGCTTAACCAATTCTGCTACTTTTTCTTGAGGAAGAAATGGTTCAATTGCTTCAAAATTAGTACTAATAGATGTTGGTTTTCTTTCGAATTTTAACTTGTAGAATTTTTGATGATTGATACTTGCACCTAGGCAATACGTTCGAGTTCGTAGATATTTTGAGAATTTCTCTACATTGGTAAAAGCTTGCTGTTCCCTTTTTATGATCGGTTTTCCGATGATCACCTTAATTGTTTTGTTCTTTTTATTAGTCAATTCTGAAGGTAATTTGGCTGTTTGCAATAGTGGATGCAACATAGCTAGACTATAGAATAATGGACTGTTTTGACCGTCAAAATAGATCGGAAGAACTGGCTTTTCAGCTTTGTGGATAATACGAATCAATGATTTATTCCAAGGTTTGTCGGTAATTTTTCGTTTGTCCGAATGCCAGGAAGATACTTCTCCTGCAGGGAAGAAACCTACTGGAATGTTTTCATTGATGAGTTCAATTGTTTTTCTGAGTCCTGAAAAATTTGGATCTTCCTGATTTTCAAATGGATTTACAGGAATGATCACTTCTTTCAATGGGTCGATCTTCAGGAGCATTTTGTTGGCCATTACCTTGAAATCTGGTCTTTTGGCTAGCATTATCTTTAGCAAGATAATGCCATCTAACCCTCCAAAAGGATGGTTAGCAATTGAAATAAAACCTCCCTCTGCAGGGATATTATTGAGACTCTCTTCACTGATTTCCACATGAATGCCTAGTAGATCAAGCAAAGAGTCAATAAACTCTAAAGGATTAGATTTAGGCAATTGAGCATACATTTCATTGATAGCTCCTAACTTTAACGTTTTTTGAGTTAGTTTAGCGATCTTCTCTCGCTTTATTCCAGTAGCCTGTTTGATGTCTTCTATAGAAACTAATTCTTCCATAGTAGTAAGTTTAGATGATTAATAAAAGTCGAAAATGGGTATGCGTTAATTTGCTGAAATGGTCTCTTTTTCGATCCCCATTTCTACGAGTAGATTCGCGAAAAGCATTTTAGCATTTTCATGGACAATAGGTTGTGCCATGGCATTCAGCTTCTTCTTGTGATCTTCGTATCTGAAGATGGTCCATTTTCCTTTTGTATATTCAAGTGAGGTAAGATTCTCTACCCAGTCTCCGCTGTTAAGGTATTTCACCTCACCATGATTGTTTTTGATCTTTCTCTTTTCAGGTTGATGAATGTGACCACAGATTACATAATCGTACCCTTTCTGAATAGCGATGTCTGCAGCGGTCTGTTCAAAATTGTTGATGAACTTCACCGCGCCTTTTACACTATTTTTGATCTTTTTTGACAACGAGATTTTTCCTCGTCCCAGTTTTACCGAAAAGAAGTTGATGACAGAATTCAACATGATCAACACATCGTATCCTTTTCCTCCCAATTTGGCAAGCCACTTGGAATATTGCATGGTAACATCGAATACATCACCATGAAAGATCCATGCCTTTTCACCATTTTCAAGTGGAAGGACGATTTTATTTAAAAGATGGAAGTTGTTGAATCTTACGCCAACGAATTTTCGCAACATCTCGTCATGATTCCCTGTGAGGTAGTAAATTTCTTTACCTTCATCTAGCCATCCCATTAGATGCTGGATCACAGCATTGTGTGACTTTGGCCAATATCTTTTATTAAATTGCCAAATATCTACAATGTCTCCATTAAGAATGACAGTTTTAGGGTCAATAGAACGAAGGTAGTTTAGTAATTCTTCCGCCTGACAACCGTACGTTCCAAGGTGAACGTCAGAAATGACTACGATGTCTAAATTTCTCATTGTTAGTTTTTTACAAAGGTATTTTGTCAGAACAGGAACCACCTTTATTAAACTTTATATCTATGAGAAGGAAAAATGAACACAATTAATATTCAATTAACTAAATGGGTTGAATTCAATGTTGGTTTTAACATCTACAAAACATTCGTTTAAAATTTTCATTACATGATTAATAAATAGTTGATTAAGAGGGTGTATTATTAGCATTCGTCTAAAAAATAGGGTTGCTAAATATATTAGCTTACCTTTGCCGCTTGAAAGGAGGAAATTGTATAGGACAGGAGGTGCTATAGTTCCTCTGTAAATACAATTATATAGATGAAATTCAGTGAAATGGGTCTAAGTGAAGAAATTCTTTCTGCACTTAGCGATTTAGGGTTCGAAAACCCAACTCCTATTCAGGAGCAAGCAATTCCGCAACTTATTGAATCAGATCGAGATCTGGTAGGATTAGCACAAACAGGAACAGGTAAAACAGCTTCTTTTGGTCTTCCAATGATCGAAAAAGTTGATTTTTCTTTAAGTCATGTTCAAGCCTTGGTGATTGCACCGACAAGAGAACTATGTGTACAGATATCCAAAGATCTTCAGGATTTTGCGAAGTATTACAAAAATGCAAAAGTTGCTACCATCTACGGTGGTGCAAGTATTGATAAACAAGCTCGAGATATTAAACGAGGTGCTCAGATCGTATCGGCTACTCCAGGAAGATTGATCGATATGATCAACAGAAGATTGGTAAATTTGAGTGAAGTGGAAATTGTGGTGCTGGATGAGGCAGATGAAATGTTGAACATGGGATTCAAGGAGGACATAGACAGTATCCTTGATGGTACTCCAGAAGAGAAATCAGTTTGGTTGTTCTCAGCTACCATGCCTAAGGATGTAGCAAAGATCGCAAAGACTTACATGGTTGATCCGATCGAAATTACTGTAGGAAGTAAGAACTCAAGTAACGAGAATATAAAGCATGAATATTATTGTGTTCAAAACAGAAACCGATATTATGCATTGAAAAGAGTATTGGATTACAATCCCAATATTTATGGTCTGATCTTTTGCAGAACGAAAAGAGAAACCCAGGAGGTTGCAGATAATTTAATGAGAGATGGATACAATGCAGAACCTTTGCACGGGGATCTTTCTCAGATGCAACGTGATAAAGTAATGGAGAAATTCCGTGATAAGACACTTCAGATCTTAGTTGCGACTGATGTCGCAGCAAGAGGAATTGATGTGGATGATATTACACACGTGATCAACTATAACCTTCCAGATGATGTTGAGAATTATACACATAGAAGTGGTCGTACTGCGAGAGCTGGAAAGCATGGAATTTCATTGGTTTTTGTTACGCCAAAGGAGATCTACAGAATCCGTCAGGTGGAGAAGATCATTCAAAAGAAATTCTCATTGGAAGAGGTTCCTAGCGGAGAAGAAATTTGTAGAGAGCAATTGTTTTCTTTGGTAGATAATATAAAGAGATTAGAGATAAAAGAGGAGCAAATCGATGAGTATTTACCTACTATTATGGAATTGTTCGAAGACTATTCAAAGGAAGAACTTATCAAACGTTTCGTTGGAGCAGAATTCAATAAGTTCTTGGAATATTATGAACGTTCAGGTGATTTGAATGCAGATCCAAGAGGAGGAGACGATAGAGGAGGAAATGATAGTGAAGGTGGAAGAGACAGAGGTAGAAGAAGAGATAAAGGAGGAGACACTAATAAGGAGAGGTTCTTTGTGAACCTTGGACTATCGGCTGGCTTGAATAAAGGAGCTATTGTAAGATTAGTTTGTAATCAGACCGGAATATCATCTGCAGACATTGGAAGGATCGATCTGTTTAACGAATTCTCCTTCTTTGACGCGAACGTTGAACATACAGAACTGATCCTTAGCCAAGCATCGAGAATGGAGTATGATGGCAAGAGCATGAAGGTTGAAGTAGCTGGAGGCGGAAAAAGCGGTGGTAAAGGAAATGGTGGCGGCAACAAAGGTGGCGGTAGATCTAGAGATAGAAAACCAAAATCTGGAGATAGCCGAAAGTCCTCAGGTGGAGATAAGAAGTCTTTTGGCGGAGATAGAAGAAAATCTTCAGGAACTGAAAATAGAAAGTCTTCTGGTACAAGAAAGTCGGGAGGAGAAAGATCTGCAAGAAGAAAGGGACGTAGATAATTTGAAATTTTCAAATTGATTTTGTTCCATTTTATATCTTCGTAATTATACTGACTAAAAGCAACATGGAAGAGATTATTGATTTATTGAAATTTACGGTCCCATCTGTGATCGTGTTTGCTATCACGTATTACATGATGAAGACTTTTTTTGATCGTGAGAAGAAGTTAAAAGAAGAAGAGAATAAGGCTCTTTCTAGAAAGGACTATATTCCATTAAGAATTCAAGCCTACGAGCGAGCTGCCTTATATTTAGAACGTATTGATCCCAATAATATGATCATGCGAATTCATACTCCCGGGATGAGCGCTAATCGATTGCATGGTGAACTTCTTAAAGCTATTAGAGAAGAATATAACCATAATATGGTTCAACAGATCTATATGTCTCACAGAAGTTGGAGTCAATTGAAGCAGGCTAAGGAGGAAAGTATTAAGATTATTAATATGGCAGCTCAACAGATGAAGGATCATTCAACAGGAGTAGAGTTAAGTAATGCTATTTTTGAGATTGTAGCAAAATTGGAGAAACTCCCGTCTGAAATTGCACTTGAAAAAGTGAAGGCTGATTTTCAGAAAGGAATGGCTTAAAAATCATCCGTTAAACAATACTTGATCCGATTTCCTTCCCAGAGTTTTACGGTGTATTCATGGATCTCAAAGGCTATTTTTTTCGGATTCCAGAGATAGGTTTTCAAGTTGGGGATGTCCTTCTGTTGGTCTAGAACAATATCCATGCTCACAGTAACGACTATGTTAACAGTAGAATCAACCGGATTAAAATGAAATAACTGAGAGGAATTTGCGGAATAATAGATCGGTTCACTACCATTCTGATTGGGGAATTCAGCCACCAGTTTAATGTCAGTATCTTGAGAGGATACTTTAACTTTTGCATGAACTACTAACAAGTCATATTTGTGCTCTAGATCCTCCAATAAATTGACTTCTGTTCCAAGACTGTATTCATTAGTGTCCTTATAGACTCCTGATGATAATCTTTGTTCTTTAATGTAATTCAAGGTCGGATAGTCAAGTACATTTGCTGTGTAACTATAAATTAGACCTTGGAAATCCCACCCTCCAGAGAATAAATAACTAGCAGCCCCATTGGTATAGTTTACCTCCACAACGTTTGCGTAATAATGATGAGCTATTGCGATTAGTTCTTTTGGAAATTGTTCCACATGACCCAGAAAGAGTTGCTGTTTACCACAGTTAATAATGTATTCTTCGAATTCTTTGATGGTATTCACATTTTCTTCCCACGCTAAGTACTCAGTCGGAAAGTCAATATTTCTAGGGAAGTCAATTCCAAGAAAATGAGGGTAGGTAGCAAAAACAAAACAAGTTTTATTAGGATCACATTTGGAAGCATCTTCTTTCATCTGGAAGTAACGATTAGCATAGAATACCTCAAAGTGTTTTCGATTAAAAACGAGTGAAGTGGTTCCAAAAAAGAGCACAAGGAAAACCAGCAAGGTTTGCGTCTTTTTACCGAGTTGTGGAATCCATCCCAGCATGGTGTATAAAAGAAAAGGAAAGAAAAAGAGCAACATAGAGAATTGCAACACCGGGTTTCTATGTACTGAATAATAATAACCGATGATCCAAACCGAGAAGAACCAGATTCCAGAAATCAGGACAGTTTTTAAGGAGGCATTTCTCTTAAAATGATAAATACCTATCGCGATGATACCTGCAAAAACAAACATCAACGATAATGAATGGTTGAAAGAGTAGCTGAGAAAATTTAGAATGAACCTCGGAGTAGGTTCTCCAAGCCATTCGCCCACGCCACCACGATCCAGTTGATGAAGAAAGATAGAAAGATTTGGAAGGTAGAGTATGCTGATCAGAATTCCGAGCGTCAGATACTTGATCAAGTATTTTCTGTTTATCACGAAAACACCTGTAATGCCAATGATAAATGCAGCAAGTAGACTAAAGTGATGATTGTAACCACAAGCTGCTCCGAATATGGCAGTTAAGATCAGATTTTTCCAAAAGTGTTTTTCAGGACGATAGACCAGTCCATCCCAATAATAGACCATACACAGTACCAAAAACATTCCACTGATATAAGGACGTGCAATCTGACTATACATTACTGTAAATTGCAACGTAGCCAATAAGGAGATGATGAGTAGTGCAACTGTCTCATTCGACCATTTTTTAAAGATAGAGTAGGCTATAAGAAGACTTCCAATCCCCATAAGTAAAAACGGCAGTTTTACTACCCATTGCTCATAGCCAAACCATTTTGTCCAATAGTAGGTGAAAACCTGTACTCCTGGAGGATGGGTGTCAGCCTTCACACCATATTCGATAAGATCAGTGAAATTATCAAAATGCGTTCGATTCAACGCACTAACTTCATCATGTGTTAGTGGGATTTCGAAAAAGTTCCAAAAACGTAGAACAGAAGCTATCAGGATCACAAGGATCAATAACCTGTTTTTGGATATGTAGTTTCTAATTCGCATAAAAAAACCGTCTACAAATGTAAACGGTTTTTCTATTTTGGTTTTATATCCGCTTGCGCAGTATTATTTTCCTCCTACTAAGGTCATTTCGTCCACAATGTGCTTCGCACCACCAAATTTCTCAATGATGAATAGCGTATATCTGATGTCAACAGAGATCGTTCTTTGAAGGTTTGGCTCAAAGTAAATATCTCCACTCATCGCTTCCCAGTTACCATCAAATGCAGTTCCGATCAGTTCACCTTTTCCGTTGATCACTGGACTTCCAGAGTTACCTCCGGTAATATCATTGTTGGTTAGGAAAGCAACTGGTAGTTTACCATTTTCAAGAGCATATCTTCCATAATCCTTCTTTTCGTATAACTCTTTTAATCTTGGTTCTACATAGAATTCATGCGTTTTGTCTGTAGTTTTAACTTCTTTCTCCATTACACCTTCAAGTGTAGTTAGATAGTGATATCTTACAGCATCTGCACCTTCATAAGGAAGTACATTTCCGTAAGTTAATCTCATTGTGGAGTTCGCATCAGAAGCATAAGCTTTGTCTGAATTCATTTTTCTCAAACCATCAACGAATAGTCTCATTCCGTGCTCATATTTAGAATTCATTGACTGAGTTGGCATAATGATTTTCTGAATATAGATCTCAATAAATTCGTTCACCAATTTATAGCAAAGATCGCTTTCCAATGTTTTTGAAGAAAATTTGTCTAGGAAACTCTCAGCTTGCGCTTTGGATGCAAAAGGAGACTTCGCATAATATTTATCAGCAAAACTCTGGAAGTTCTTCTTATACTTAGTAGCAATGTACTTTAATGTCTCAGGATGGAATTCAGCATCTACTTCATTATAATACATCTCAAGCATAGCCGCGAGTGTATTTTTGTCAATGTCAAGATTGAAATCTTTATAGTAATCTGACATTGCATCTTTGATCACTATTGCTGCTTCTGCCATTTTTGCTTCGTCTCCAGCTTTTATGGCTGCCTGCATTTCACTTCTGAAACCGAAGTGCTTTAACATGATGCCGAAAATCTCAGGTCCTTGAAAGATCGCCTCTCCAAAGTAAGTTTGTGGAACCACATATTTTTCACTTTCCTTGTAGAAATCAGAGATCATATTCAATGCTTCTCCATATTTCTTTTGTCTTTCCTTATCTTCTTTAGCCCATGCAAGAAACTTATCTTCTATCGCTTTCTTTTTGTCGTAAACATGGTTATTTACCAATTGAGTTGACTGTCCTAGGAAATATTTCCAGTAGTTTGCAACTCCTGCATGCTTAGAAGCATATTGCAATCTTACGTCAGGATTAGCATTCATCCCAACTTCCATAATATCTAGTTTAGTTCTTCTGATCTTCACTCGAAGGGGTTGTTCGATGTTAACAGCTTCCTCAACTCCATATGAAGTCAAATATCTGTCTGTACTCCCTGGATATCCAAGGATCATCGCAAAATCATTCTCTTTCACTCCTGATAAGGATACAGGTAAATGATGCTTAGGTTTGTAAGGGACATTGTCTTTAGAATAGGCAGCTGGTTTGTTATCCTTGTCTGCATAAACTCTGAACATAGAGAAATCTCCTGTGTGTCTAGGCCACATCCAGTTGTCAGTGTCTCCTCCGAATTTACCGATGCTTTCAGGTGGAGTTCCTACTAATCTTACATCTCTAAAGATGTTATACTTAAACATGTAGTACTCGTTGCCATGATAGAAAGATTTGATCTGGATCTCAAAATCAGTTCCTTCTTCTTCTTTGATCTTTTTGATGTTTGCTTCGATCTTTGCTTGTCTATCTCCTTCAGGTAGATCATCATTAACTCCAGAAAGTACTCTTTCTGTCACGTCATCCATTCTTTCAAGAAACCAAACTGTAAAATCCACAGGGATCTCATCAGCTTTTGTTTTCGCCCAGAACCCATTCGTTAAAATGTTGTTCTCTGGAGTACTGTTAGCTTGAATAGAAGCATAACCACAGTGGTGATTAGTCAACATCAATCCTTGATCTGAAATGATCTCTCCAGTACAGAATCTTCCGTCCAGAGCAACAATAGCATCTTTAAGAGATGAGTTATTTACAGAGTAAATTTCTTCAGCTGTCAATTGAAGACCATGCTTCTGCATGTCTACATAGTTAAGCCTTTTAATTAATAATGGCAACCACATTCCCTCGTCAGCTCTAACGTTAAGAGCGCTCAATGTGAATACCGCCAACAACAATAGTGTAATCTTTTTCATGCGTGTGTATTGATTTTTAACAAAAATAAAGCACATGAGTCAGTTTCTCATGCGTTTTTTAATGGGTGGCGAATATAAATATTTTAATGGAAACAGGGAAGGATGAATGTAACGCAGCAACCTAAATAATTTTAACCACCTTTTTTGGAACCCAGCCGACTTTTTTGTCTCCAAACGATATTTTTAACCAGTTCTCATTAGCATCGAGTATCTTTAATTTTGATCCTTCATGTAGTACAAATGCTATGCTGGCAGCTTCAGAAGGATCATTTCTAACATCAATACTCGGCTCAAATAGAATTGCAAATTCTGAATCACTTGCTACCCGATATTGAACATATGCAAGAATGACAAAAATTAGAGTTAAGATCCAACTAACTATACTTCCGTACAGTCCACTTTTCTGAATCCAATTTTTCTTCACGAACAGATAGGACGTAAAAAAAACTGCACCGAAAATCGACATGATCACGGCAAGGATTGCCCACTGATCCGCATTTCCTCCAACTGTATTGCTCAACCAGTTTCCAATTCCAGATCTGGTGAATTCATCATTTTTGTCAGTAATTCGTTGATTTGCTAGTTCAAGGTTGTGTCTTAGATCATCGTTTCCCGGATTTAATTTGAGTCCTTTTTCAAAATAATAAACAGCATCTGGTACCATATCTAATTTATATGCTGCTGTTCCCATATTTTGGAATAACTCTGCTGAAACGAACCCTTGATCTTCGATAGCTTTATAAAGTTTAAAAGAAGAATCATAGAGTTGTCCATCGTAAGCTTTGTTCGCAGCCGCAAATAATGTCTCAGGAGACTGTTCAGCAAATCCTGTCAATAGAATTCCTGCAAATGCTATGATTAAGGATATTCTAGCTAACATGTTTTTCAATTTGTTGAATTAGGTTCTTCGTTTTATTCATGGTTTCATGAGCATCTGCACTCGTTAGTGGAGTGTACCGAGCCATTTCACACACTTCTAATATCTTTATTGTATTATTGGATAGATCGATATCCGCTAATTTTAGAGCTATTTCTTCTTTGGTAAGTTGACTGAAAGGTGTGTCTAGTTTTTGAGATAGGTAGGTCATGAAACCTTTATATAGTTCTTCATAAAAGCCAATAGTGTCATTAGCTGTCAATTTGATATCTGCATTTTTGAGTGTTTTGAAAATGTTCTTTCCAGCAGCTTTCTTATGATCAATTTTGTTTTCAGCGGGTTTAAAAGCAACGAAGAATATATTCCCAATCGCCAAGAGAAATGGAAAACCTATTCCTATCCAGAATAATGATGTCCCGAAGAATGTCGTCTCTGTAGAATTTAATGAGGTATTGTATGCAATATGTCGGATCTCATCATTCAAAACTTCAACTTCTTCCTTCGCAACTGATGCATTGTTTGAACCGTTAGTAGTAGCAGCAGTACTCGTTGCACTCTTTTCAACATTGATCGATTGAGCGGGATAACTTAGAGTCTTATATGTTTTAGTGGATAGGTCAAAATAGGAAAATTCAAAAGAAGGAATCTCGTATGTGCCATGGTGTCGGGGTATCACTAGGTAATTAAAGGTTCTGTCTCCCGTGAAACCATTTGTTCCAGATAGTTTTATGGTGCCCTCCACTTCAGGTTCATACGTGTCAAAATCCGAAGGAAAAGTAAGTTCAGGAGCATCTAGTTGTTTCAAATTTCCTTTTCCGTTTATCTTGATCTTTACATCGATGGGTTCCCCAGCTGTAAGTTGAGTAGTAGAATAATTGACATCCAATTGGTAGTCATTTCCTACTTGACCATTATAAGATATTGGAGCTCCTGATGGAAGCGGTTTAACATTGATTGTAGGGCTGTTACTCGTTAGTTTTTCTAAGGATCCTTTAGAGAAGAATCCTCCTCCCACCATAAGGTCCAAAGTAAAGGCAGGAATTTGAATCTCTCCCGATTTCTGGGCAAATATGACCTCTTTTTTCAACGGAAATTTTAAGTAGGCATATCCATCAATAGTTACTTGAGATTGCCCAAAACCATTTGAACCTCCATCGATTTCTTCTTTCCAAAGTCCATTCGGCATTGGAAAGTCATAATTCTGAACAGAGATATTTGTTGATCTACTGTATAGCGTATAAGTTACCAAAGCGTGTTCACCAGGAAACAATTCCTTCTTAGAAACATCAATAGTGATAAAGTAATTGGAGTTTTTCTTGACGATTTGAGCATTCGGATCACCCTTTCCCACATGTATCGTGAACGATTCGGATTGATAGGTTTCACCGTTCATTTTAAAAGAGAAAGGTTCTACCTTAATGTCTCCTTCTTTTGTCGGTTGAAGAATGAATGAGTACTTACTGATCTGCATGTCACTACCTCCTCCAAAATTTCCGAAAGAAAAAGAACTTCCTTCAGTTCCTTCATCTATGATGTTCATTGACTTCATGTCAGGTTTGGAAATCGTAATGCCGCTGTGAGAAACTGAGGCCATTCCTCCTTTTAGTTTCATTTTTAAAACATATGAAAGCTTGATTTTTTCTCCAACACCTGGATACTGATTCGTGCAGCTGATATCCACAAAAATTTCTTGAGCGGATACTTTTTGACCGAAAATAGTGACCAAAATAAAAAGTATAAGATACGATATGTGCCTCATTGTACTCATCATTACCAATCTTTTCCTGAACTCACTTTGCTATTTTTATCACTTCTACTACCGTACACTTTTTTTAATATATTTTCTTCATCTTCATTAATGGCATCCAGATCTTGCTCTGCTTGAGCACGACTAATTTGAGCTTGCTTTTCCTCTTCAGATTTATCTCCCGGATTTCCTTGTCCATCCTTTTCTTCATCCTTCGGATCACCATCCTTGTTTTGTTCTTCCTGGTCTGCTTGATCTTCTTTGTCTTTATCCTGATCTCCATTAGTATCGTTTTGATCCTGATTTTGATCATTTTCATTATCAGAATTTTGATTTTGACCATTTTGATCCTGATTGTCAGAATTTTGATCCTCATTCTTTTCTTGATCCTGATTGTCCTGGTTTTGATCTTGATCTTGTTGCTGATCTTCTTGTTGTTGCTGCTGTTGTTGTTCGTTCTTTTTGATCTTATCCAAAGCGTAAGTAAGATTGTATTTAGCATCAGGATCTTTGGGATTATTCTTTAAAGAATTCTTGTAGCTAGATACAGCCTTTTTGTATAGCTCCTGTGCATCCTCGAGTTTCTTCGGATCCTCATTCATGACATCTGCTTGCTGAAGAAATGTATTCCCCTGATTGAAATAAGCTCTGGATTTTTCTCCGGGAGAAGTTACTAATTCGGCATAGTTGGAATAGTATTCACCTGCACGTTCAAAGTCTCCGTTAAGGTAGGCCGCATTTCCTGCATTGTAAAGTGCGCGTGCATTTTTATTGTTTTTAGCATACGCTTCCTCAAATTGTTCTAATGCCGTTTTGTACTCTCCATCACGATAAGCCGCTACACCATCATTAAAGGTGATCTTGTCTTCTCGTTGCGCTAAGAAGGAGAATGCAGAGAGAATTCCGCAAGCGAACAATACTATATGTTTCATTTTTTTCATCCTTCGATCTGTTTAAATGAGAAATTAAAACCTTTGCGCTCAGATAAAAATGTGTCCAATAATACTAAAACCAAACCAATTAGAAGAAAGATCTGGAAATGATCTGCATAAGTCATATACTTGTCCTTATTATGCTCAGATTTTTCCATTCCAGACAATTGATCAATCAATGCATCAAGCCCTACATTATAACCCTGTGCTCTGGTATAACTACCTCCTCCTGCATTGGCAATGTCTATCAAAATATCTTCGTTTAGCTTGGTAAGTACAGTCGTTCCAGACTGATCTGTCTTAAAACCAATCTTCTTTCCGTTTTTATACATTGGAATAGGAACACCATTTGTTGTTCCCATGCCGATCGTGTGGACAACAATGTTTTCTTCCCTGATAGCATTTGCCATCTGAATCCCTGCAGATTCGTGATCTTCACCATCTGAAAAGACTACGATTACTTTTTGAGTAGGGTCTTCTGGATCAAATGATTCTGCACATTTTTCCAAGGCTGCACCGATGTCCGTACCCTGACTTGAAATAAGATCAGGTTCCACAAAATCCAGGAACATTTTAGCAACATTATAATCAGGAGTAATGGGTAGCTGCTTATATGCATCACCTGCAAAAATCACTAGTCCGATTTGATCTCCATGAAGTTGATCGATCAGTTTGGAGATATTCTTCTTAGCGATCTCAAGTCTTGATTTTCCTTCTACGAGATCCTCAGCATTCATGGAGTAGCTGACGTCTAGAGCAATCATAATATCAACTCCTTTAGTGATAACCTCTCTTTCTTTTTCTCCATATTGCGGATTTGCTGCTGCCACAATCAAAGAAGCAAGGCCGAATCGGAGCAAGAAGTACTTAATAATCGCTTTTGGTGTACTAAATCCTTTTGTAAGAAAGGGAAGGAGACGATCATCAGCATATCGGTTAATAGTTTTATTTCTCCACCATTTAATGTAAATATGATAGCTCATTAATAATGGAAGGATGACTGCACCAAAGTATAGCACTTTTGGATGTTCAAAACGGAAACTAGGTTCATTTTCACTCAAATACAACCAGAATAACAGAACAATACTTCCGAAGATCAACTCTATTATCACGAGCGAAAGGATGAAGCTCGAGAAATTGTAACGATATGTTTTGTTCAGACTCATGATAAAGATCTGAAAAAGAGATTAATGAGTAACTCAATTCCTAATAAACCTAACGAGAGCATAATTACGATCATGCTTTTCTCTGGCAAGTCGATCTCATATTCGATGGTTTCGATCTTAGCTTTTTCCATTTGATCTATCTCTTGATAGATCTCCTTGAGCTTTTCATTGTCAGTAGCTCTGAAGTATTTTCCACCTGTTGAAGCTGCTATGTTCTTAAGTGTTTCTTCATCGATTTCCACATCAACATAATCGTAAACATATTCACCATTGAAGGGATTGATGGATACTGGAGTTTTAGCCTTTCCATTGGTGCCAACACCTATAGTGTAAACTCTAATACCAAATTCTTTGGCCATTTCCGCAGCGGCAAGTGGGTGGATTTTTCCATGAGTGTTCACACCATCAGTAAGGAGAATGATGACTTTACTAACTGCTTCGCTATCTCGCAATCTATTTACAGCAGTTGCTAATCCCATTCCGATTGCTGTTCCTGGAGTAACTACTTGCATCTCAGCATCTCCCAATAATTCTATAATAATATCTTTATCTCCTGTAAGAGGACATTGGGTGTACGCTTCACCTTCAAAGATCACAAGTCCAATGCGGTCATTAGGACGGCTAGATATAAACTCCTGCGCAACGGATTTTGAAGCTTCAAATCGATCGGGTTCAAAATCCTTTGCCAACATACTTCCTGAGGCATCAAGAGCGATAACAATATCAATTCCTTCTTTGTATTGTTCTATGTAAGAAGGGCTTTCTGCTGACATTTGTGGTCGAGCCAAAGCAATAATCATGAGACTCAAGGCTATGAGTCTCAGCGCAAATTTAATTGGTTTGATGTATTCAGCTCCTCTTGAATGTTTGGTAACTCCGCTTGGAATCAAAGATGTTTTGAAGGTCAACGTTTCTTTACCATAATGCATGTACCAAAATACAAGAATCGGTATGATCAGTAGAAACCATAGTACCCACGCATCAGCAAATTGATATGTTTCTCCAAACAGTTTCATTAATTTTTCTTCGCTTTCGAATCAAGTTGATGAATCTCTGCACTAAGTATGTTTTTCGCAATACTCATTGCTTCTTCATTTTCTCTGGGAGTAGGTAAAGACTTGGCAAATTTGATAAGATCTGCAATCGAAAAAAGATTTTGAATCCTGTTCATCATAGCACTATCGATGGATGAAAGTCTAAGAGAATCAATAATCTCATGACTAGTCTGTTCAAGTGCTTGAATGTTGTATTTATATTCAATGAATTTACGGATGACTCCTGTCACTTGCACATAATATTCTTTATGTTTTCCATTTTGCCAAAGTTGCTGTTTTTCAATCTCTTCCAGCTGTTTCATCCATTGAATAGGTAAAGGTATCTCTGGGACTTTGGGGCCATTGTCTTCAGGTTTTCTTCGAAGATAGATCGCAAGTCCAATCGATCCTAAAAGGATGATTATTAAAATGACAAGTAAAATCCAGTGCTCTTTGATCCAGAGCATCACTTTTTCCCAGAAAGTGTATGGATCTGTTGAAATATCTTTAATTCCAACAAAACCTTGGTCTTCTTGTAATTCAGGTGCGTTGACTTGAAGAGTAGTAACGTTGGATAGGATAGTGTCTGTTTGATAAATTGCATAGAATGGACCGACTTGTACTTTGCCGGATGCGTAGACTCCTAAAACAAAATTCTGCTGCCAGATCATCAGATCTTTGCCTTGATTGTCCGTAGTCATTTTTATTTCTGGAACGCCAGCTTCAATGATTTCCAGTGTGTCATTCAATGTCTGATTGGATTCAAAAGTAGGATAAGCGATCTCCTGAGGGTTGATATTGGCATCGAATGTGAATCTTAAACTCATTGCTACTTGATCACCAATTTCAATTTTGTTGACATCGCTGACCAAACTCGCTGATTGACTGTATGATGTCAACGCAAGAAAGAACAGTGCAATATGGATCAATACATTTTTCATTATCTTCTTTTGAATAGATTCATTAAAGGAATAATGTATGGTCGATTCGTTTCGATTTTTACAAAATCAACACCTGACTTTCGGAAAGCGTTAGATAATTTCTTGTTGCGAGCGATAGCTTCTGCTTTCCATTTGGTTCTGGCTTTTTTACTTGATGTGTTGATCCATTGTGTTTCCCCGGTTTCAGCGTCTCGCACATTGATCAGACCTAATTTTGGAAGTTCTTCTTCAAATGGATCATTCACTTGCAGCGCAATAACATCATGTCGTTTATTGACGATCTTCAGTGATTCCTCCAGATTGCTCGTGCCTATGAAGTCAGAAATCACAAAAGCAATTGTCTTTTTCTTTATGGCGTTATTAAAATGTCTCAACACAAGAGCTAGATCTGTCTTCTGACTTTTAGATTCAAATTCCAAAAGTTCTCTTATGATCCTTAAAATGTGTTTTTTTCCTTTCTTCGGAGGAATGAACAACTCAACTTGATCAGAAAATAGGATCACTCCGATTTTATCATTGTTCTGAGCTGCGGAAAATGACAACACTGCACAGAGTTCCGCGATCAATTCTCGTTTCAATTGATTTTTGGTACCAAAGACCGATGATCCTGAAATATCAACAAGAAGCATCATTGTCAATTCTCGTTCTTCCTGAAACACTTTTACATAAGGTGTGTTGAAACGAGCAGTTACATTCCAATCAATGGTTCGAATCTCATCACCAGGCATATACTCACGTACCTCAGCAAACGCCATTCCCCGACCTTTGAATGCCGAGTGGTATTCACCAGAGAAAACTTGAGAAGACAAGCCTTTTGTCTTGATCTCGATCTTTCTAACTTTCTTTATGAGTTCTTTCGTATCCATTTGATTTTTTGATGCTTGATATTTGACACTAGATAATTAGCTTTAATAATTATCTCGAGTGTTTACAATCAAGCACCTAAAGTCGAACTTATTTAAGGTACTTCAACACGATTGATAATGGTATTGATGATGGTCTCAGTTGTGACGTTTTCAGCTTCTGCTTCATAAGTTAAGCCAATCCTGTGTCTCAATACATCATGAGCTATAGCTCGAACATCCTCAGGAATCACATATCCTCTTCTTTTAATGAAAGCATATGCTTTGGCGCAAGTTGCTAAGGCAATACTCGCACGAGGTGATCCTCCAAATTCAATCAAAGGCTCTAGATTTTCCAATCCGTAATCTTTCGGAGTTCTCGTAGCGTATACAAGATCCACTATGTACTGCTCGATCTTTTCATCCATATAAACCTGTTTCACAATTCCTCTTGCTTTCAAGATGGTTTCAGGCGTTACTACTTTGTTCGGTTTTGGGAATCCTGCAGCAGAAACATTGTGACGAATGATCATTTTTTCTTCTTCTTTCTTCGGATAATCCAATACCACCTTTAACATAAAACGGTCAACTTGTGCCTCTGGAAGAGGATATGTTCCTTCTTGTTCCACCGGGTTTTGAGTTGCAAGAACAAGGAATGGTTCAGGAAGATTGAAAGTGCTATCTCCAATGGTTACTTGTCTTTCTTGCATAGCTTCCAACAGTGCGGACTGTACCTTCGCAGGTGCTCGGTTGATCTCATCTGCCAAAACGAAATTCGCAAAGATCGGCCCTTTCTTAGAAACAAATTCTTCTTTATTATGATTATAAATCATGGTTCCCAAAAGATCGGCCGGTAACAGATCGGGAGTGAATTGGATTCTACTGAATGAAGCTTCGATCGTTTTTGCCAAAGTGTTAATTGCAAGAGTTTTTGCTAATCCCGGAACACCTTCCAATAGAATGTGACCATTTGAGAGTAATGCAATTAATAATCTTTCTACCATTTGTGGTTGGCCAATGATCACTTTGTTCATCTCCATTTTGATGAGGTCAATGAACGCACTTTCTGTTTGAATTAGCTCGTTGATAGCTCTAATATCTGTTCCAATTTGTGAACCTCCGCCTGGTTGTTCTACTTGTGGATGATTTGATTCTGGTATTGGATTTGAATTTTCCATAATCACTTAACTTTTTCAGTTTTTTCTTCTTACACAAAAATCGTGACTCTCTAAATTTTTTAAAAGAGTTACGATGTTAAAGTATGTTAACACAAATGTGAAAAAGTGCTAATGGAAGACAGTTCTATCATTTGGAAATAATCCTTGCAAAACTGAAATAAATCACTTTTTCGAATACTTCAAGTCATTTTTTAAGAAGTTTCACAAAGGTATTTTTGTTTCGAGTTTAACAATTGTAACAAATAACACTATTTAATTATGAAAAAGATCATACTAACCTTTACACTAGTTTGGGCGATGTTTTTAGGCGCAAGTGCACAGTCTGTAGTGGCGTTGCATTCTGCTTCAGGAGTAACCATGTTTCAGGGGTCATCTGGTTTTGTTGATGCTTATGGAGCAGCTGTAGATGGCGACACCATTTATTTACCCGGTGGTGCTTTTGCTTCTCCTAGTATAATTGATAAATCATTGCGGATTTATGGAGCGGGTTTTCATTATGACTCTACTCAGGTAACCTTGTTAACTTCAATTATTGGAGATATAGAGATTAGAGAAAATTCTTCAGGTACACACATAGAGGGAGTGAGATTTAAGGAAGGCTTTGAGAGTACATCGAATACTGCTATATCTAACTTTTCTTTTAGCCGATGCTTTTTTGATGAAGGGATTCGTGTTTATGGTTCTGCTCATAACGTTACGAATTTTTCTTTTATTCAATGTGTTTTCACACTTGATGTTCATATTCCTAATATGACTAATTCCAGCTTTCATAATTCAATTTTTACTAGTTATGTTAGTTTTTCAGATGGTAATGTCTTCTCCAACTCAATTTTTATGTACGATTATAGTGGAACTTCGCCAACATCTAATGAATTGTTTAGATCTTGTGATTTCAACATAGTAAAGAACAATATCTTTTTAATGACATCACGTGATCCAGATTACATCTTTTATGCTAGTGATTCTGATGGAAATATGCTCTACAATAACTTATTCGTTTCCAATAATATTGACGATGGAGCTAATCAAGTTACTTCGGGAAATTATTTTGGTGTCCCTCAGGCTGACATTTTTGTGAATCAAACAGGGAATAGTTTTAGCTTCAGTCATGACTATCATTTACAAGCACCTGCTACCTATTTGGGGAATGATGGAACCCAAGTAGGTTTATATGGAGGTATATTCCCTCTTAAAGAAGGTTTTGTTCCAGAGAATCCGCATTTCCAAATGAAAAATATTGCCAATCAAACCAACAGTAATGGTGAATTGGAAGTAGAGATCAAAATAGAAGCACAATAAATCAGGAAACATGAAGCATTTATTATTACAATTCGCATTAATGCTAGCGGTTTCATGGTGTTTCGGTCAGAGCACAGTTGTGGGGTATGAATATTGGTTTGATCAAGGTTTTTCAAGCAAGGTAGAAAACTCGATTTCGCCCACACAATCGTTTACTTTTGATGCGAATATTTCAACCACTGGTCTGAGTACAGGAATTCATTCATTTAATTTCAGGACATACGATGCAAATGGTTTGTTTAGTGTTGTTCTAAGCCAGTACTTTTATAAAGTTCCAGAATCTGGTAGTTCGTCCAATAATCTAGTAGCTTATGAGTACTGGTTTGATGAGGATTATGCGAATGCTCAGGTCATTAGTTCAGTACCACAACAGCAAATTGATCTTACGACTATTATGCAGGCCACGGGTTTTTCCTTTGGCATTCATACGTTGAATATTAGGTTTAAAGATCAGTCGGGTTTATGGAGTGGGGTTCTGAGTCAGTATTTTTACAAAGTACCTGAATCGGTGTCTTCAACCAATAATATTGTGGCTTATGAATATTGGTTTGATGGAGATTATGCCAACGTTGAGCGAGTAAATACACCCGTTCAAAAAACACTAAATGTCAACGATTTACTGAATACATCTGTTCTCAATGTAGGCATTCATTCGTTTCAGATTCGCTTTCTAGATGAAGCTGGTTTATGGAGTAGTATTATTAGTGAACCTTTTTATAAAACTCCAGAGATTGATGGCGGTAGCAATTGGATCACAGACTATCGTTATTGGTTGAATAATGATTTTTCGGCTGCCAGTCATGTTAAATTAACCACTCCGCAGAAGCAGTTCACGCTTGTTGATCAGCTAGATTTCACCCAAATTCCAAAAGATACCTACACAATTAATTACCAGTTTAAGGATAGTGCAGGCTTCTGGAGTGTGGTGTTAACAGATACGATTGTTAAGACGCCACTGCCGATCCCAGATTTTTCAGCTGATACAACTCTGTTTTGTGATGGAGGCTTGGTGAGTTTCACCAATACTAGTATTGATGGAGATACGTATCTATGGGATTTTGGAGATGGAGGAAATAGCACAGATCAGCATGCTACCCATACTTATACCCAGCCGGGTGTATATTCGGTTAGTTTAACAGCCTTTGATCTCTCTACACCGGTTGATAGTACAGTTATCGTGGATCAGTTGGTAGTCATTTATGAAACCCCATCTTCAGTGATTAGTGTTATTGATAATGATACGATTTGCGCAGGATCGAGTTCTGTTTTGGAAGCAGTTTCGAATGTTGATTATCAGTGGAATACCGGATCCACAGATCAGCAAATAACGGTTGCTGTAGCAGGTGATTATTGGGCTTCATTAACAAACCCTACTTATCCTCAGTGTAGTACGAATTCCGATACCATCACCTTGGAAGTGATGGATTATCCTAATGGTTCCTTGACACTAATAGATAATGATACAATTTGTGCTGGAACGACCTCACAGATAAGTGCGACCAGTAATGCGTTATATCTTTGGTCTAATGGTAGCACTACTCAGGATATACTCGTCTCAACGACTGATAGCTACTGGGTGACATTGTCCAATCCTGATTTTCCTCTGTGTAGTTTGAATTCGGATACCGTTCAGATTCAGGTAATGGATTATCCTGATGGTACCTTAACAATAATGGATAACGATACGATTTGTGCAGGAACGACCTCACAGATAAGTGCGACCAGTAATGCTTTGTATCTGTGGTCAGACGGTAGCACCACTCAGAATTTATATGCTTCAACTACTGATAGTTATTGGGTTACATTGTCTAATCCAGATTTTCCGCTTTGTAGCTTGAATTCTGATACTGTTCAGATAACGACCATGGCTATTCCAAGTTTGACTATTTCGTTAAACAATAACGATACGATTTGTGAGAATGATGAGGTTGAATTATTTCTTAACTCAGGTTATGATTATCTCTGGTCCACTGGAGCTAGTACATCTTCAATTATAACTGGTCAGACAGGAGCATATTGGGTAACAGTTTATAATCCTGATTTTTCGCTATGTTTTGCACAAACGGACACGGTAGAGATCGTTGTCATTGATTTGCCTACTGCAGATTTTAGTTTTTTCAATAATGAATATGAGGTAAGTTTCACCAATCTGAGTACGGATGCATCAGGTTATTTCTGGGATTTTGGCGATGGAATTACCGGTGTAGATATTGATCCTGTTCATGTTTATGGATCCAACCAAAATTATAACAGTTATTTGGTTGCATACAACTCTTGCGGAAGCGATACTTCTTATCAAAGCATAAATCTGATTTATTTATCGCGTGATTTGGAGATGGAAACAATGGAGGTGAATGTATTTCCAAATCCAGCGATAGATCACTTCATACTTAGTTCGGATTTCAATTATAATATAGGTGTTCAGATGACTATTTTTGATGAAACAGGTAAAATAGTCCAACAAAAGATAATGAATGGATCTGATGCAAATTATTATTACGTTGATATATCCAATTTCTCTACTGGAGTATATCAAGTGGTGATCGGATACGATAGCCATCAGTTTATTCAAAAATTAGTAGTCTTGGATAGATAATATTATTCTATTAAAGAATTGAGCCCATTGAATAATTATTCAATGGGCTTTTTAATGTTGGAATTGATCGTATTTCGTGAGTAATATGATCGTTCTTTTCTATTACTAATTTCCAACAACCAACAACTAAATCGATTCGCTATCTTTGTCATCTTATGAAATTCGACTTAATCAAAACGGACGAAAAGTCTAAAGCCCGTGCAGGGGTCATTGAAACTGCTCATGGCAAGATAGAAACTCCAATCTTTATGCCTGTTGGTACAGTGGCTTCCGTCAAAGGAGTGCATCAAAGAGAATTGGAAGAGGACATCAAGGCTCAGATCATTTTAGGAAATACATATCATTTATACCTCAGACCAGGTTTAGATGTCTTGGAAGCTGCTGGTGGATTACATAAATTCAACGGTTGGGAAAGACCAATTCTCACGGATAGTGGAGGTTATCAGGTGTATTCTTTGTCCGGCACTAGAAAGATTGTAGAGGAAGGAGTGAAGTTCCAGTCGCATATAGACGGGGCGAAACATTTGTTTACTCCTGAAGGTGTTATGGATATTCAACGAACCATTGGAGCTGATATCATCATGGCGTTTGATGAATGTACGCCTTATCCTTGCGAATACTCATACGCAAAGAATTCGATGGATATGACGCATCGTTGGCTGAAGAGGTGTTGTGACCGTTTTGATACCACAGAAGGTAAATACGGTTATGATCAAACGTTGTTCCCAATAGTCCAAGGTAGTGTGTATAAAGACCTGAGAAAGGAATCTGCTGAAAAGATCGCTTCATTCGAAAGGGAGGGCAATGCTATTGGTGGACTTTCAGTTGGAGAACCGGCAGAAGATATGTATGAAATGTGTGAGATCGTTTGCGATATTTTACCCAAAGACAAGCCGAGGTATTTGATGGGTGTAGGTACACCTGAGAATATTATTGAGAACATTGCGTTAGGAGTTGATATGTTTGATTGCGTTATGCCTACACGAAATGCAAGAAATGGAATGATCTTTACTTCAGAGGGTATAATCAACCTGAAGAACAAGAAATGGGAAAAAGCTTTCGAACCGCTTGATCCAAATGGAACCTCCTATGTAGATAGTTTCTATTCGAAGGCTTATGTTAGACACTTATTTATTGCGAAGGAAAGATTAGCCGGACAGATTGCCAGTATTCACAATTTGGCGTTTTATCTATGGTTAGTTAAGGAAGCAAGAAAACACATTCTCGAAGGAGATTTTTCCAGCTGGAAAGACCAGATCCTTCCCAAATTGAGAAACAGATTGTAGTATTTTGATAAAGAAACTGGATCTATATATCGGTCGTAAATTTCTCTCAACCTATCTCTTCATGATCATTGTTGTGATGAGCATTTCGATTGTGATAGATATCAGTGAGCGCTTGCGAGATTTTACCAATCCGGAGACAGACTTAACGGTTTGGAAGATTGCCACGGAGTATTATCCTTATTTCTTTATTCACTATATGAATTTGTTCAGTTCTCTGATCATCTTTTTAGCTGTACTTTTTTTTACAAGTATGATGGCTTCCAGAAGTGAGATCATCGCCATATTGAGTAATGGAGTAAGTTTCAGAAGGTTCACTAGGCCTTACCTTGTCGTAAGTACGATATTACTCGTATTTTCATTGTTGTCTAATCACTATTGGGTGCCTGATGCTAATAAAAGAAGAATTGATTTTGAAAGTAAGTACATCTGGCCACCCGGCCCTATGGAAAACACAAATTTGCAGGTAGATGATTCCACTATAGTACATTATAACCGTTACTCGCCACTTGATCATTCGGTTACCCGACTTTGGGTTGAGAACTGGAAGCGAGATGAAAATGGGCTCTATACGATGTACAAAGATATGCAGGTGCATCTGGCTTTAGGAGATTCATTGAGCAATAATTGGACGCTTAACAAGGTATTCGTGAGGTATATTAACGATTCAAGCGAAGTCGTTAAACTCATTCCTAAAGTAGACACCACATTGCATTTTAATATCAAAGAATTGGGAATTGAGAATAATAAAATGGTAGCGATGACCACTCCTGAGCTTCTAAACTATCTTGATAAGCAAAGAAAAAAAGGAGCAAATAACGTAGTTAGTATAGAGTTGACTTTGCACGAACGAACAGCATATCCATTTGCGGCTTACGTACTTACTTTACTGGGACTCTCAGTGGCATCTAGAAAAAGTAGAGAGAAGGTAGGGAAAAGTATAGCATTGGGATTGGTAATTAGTTTTACGTATATCTTCTTTATGAAAATGACTGCAGTTGCAGCCACCAATATAGGCTTGTCGCCAGCTCTTGCTGTTTGGGTTCCAAATGTGTTTTTTGCCCTAATAGCTACCTGGGTTTATTTTGATCGAATGAAACATGAAGAACCACCAAGTTTCGATATAAAGTTCTGGAGGCGATAACTACTTAATAGTTATCTTCGGAAACTTAAGTTTCAATTTTATTCCTAGTGCCTTATATAATGCAGGGTATTTTTTTTCATTGCCCCAAATACCTTCTTTTTCTTTTTCTCGAATATATTTAGCCGTATTGACTTTAGGTATTTTATAATCATTTCCAAAAGAGCATTACAATTCGCCTCATTTTCATTAAAATGCTCATCATACCGAATATATATACAAAGTTGTTGTTTATCGTTTAGTTCTGATTCAAATGAAATGACTGAGTTATAAAATTCATTGATTTCAAATTCTGTCTTCAATGATTTACTTGGAATTGTATATAAAAAGTAGCATTCACATTGAATAATATCTTGTAGTCTCTTTATTCTTCTTACGAATTTATCTTGATCTAATTTGTTTTCAATTAGATTCTTTTCGTGCATAAATTCAGCGAAAGGATACTCTTTGGAAACAACATGATCTCTCTCATTTTTATGTAATCCATCTAAAAAGAGACTAAATGAGGTTTGAATATTTTTATGAACAAAATCTAATCCCTTAATCGGATTCGTATTTAACCAATC
Organism: Flavobacteriales bacterium; assembly: GCA_020635565.1. Lineage (GTDB taxonomy): Bacteria > Bacteroidota > Bacteroidia > Flavobacteriales_D > Parvicellaceae > Parvicella. The sequence goes on from JACJZN010000008.1 coordinate 372,107, forward strand.
AAACGGTAAACTGTGCTTTCTTAGGTGTAAACTTTGAAGTGTATAAGCAGGATGACAGTCAGAGCCGATAGGAATTATTTCTTTTGCACAATCATATCTCTTGTCTATACAAATGTATTTTTTGAATTTTGTTTTTGGGATGTAAATAATTGGAATATTCATCTGGGTCGAATTACTTATTTGAAAAACGATAGTGATCTATGCTAAGTAGTTTTATGATTTTTACATTAAATCTAACCAAATTAATAAAGGTAATGATCGAAATTATTCAGAGTAAAGATGATTTTAAAATTAGAATAATCTCTTTTGTTCTTTTAGAATTTTAAACTTATGTTATTTGGTCTAAATACAAAAGGTGAGCCACTTGTAAGTGTTGACTCACCTTTTGAAATAAGAAAAAAAATAATTATTTAAACAACATTAACGTTCCACTGTAGCTATTGCCATTTACCTCAAGTGTATACATATAAGTTCCTTCTGGACAAGCTTCTCCAACTGTCGTGTGTCCATCCCATTGAATATTATTGCCACTGCTTCTAAACATAACTTGTCCCCATCTATTATAAATGGTTAGATCCACACATTCATAGATCTTTCCTGGAACAGTAACTTTGTAGGTGTCATTATCACCATCACCGTTAGGAGTGAAAACGTTCGGTACATTGATCGTATAGTAATCATCAAAAGACAAGGTCGCTTCTGATTGTGTTATTGTGCTTACACAACCGTTAGAATTCGTCACACTTAGATCAACGGTAAAGGTCCCACTATAATTGAACTCGTGACTAGGATTCTCTTCTTCCGAAGTTTCACCGTCATTAAAGTCCCAAAGAAAATCAATGCCATTAATACTTGTATTTGTAAAGTCAACATACACGCCTTCACATCCAGGTTCTACGTTCATATCAAATGAAGCAGTAGGTGCGCTAAAGATCGTTAGTGAAACGCTGTCTTGATCCGTACATCCTGCAATATTACTCACTGATACGTAATAAGTAGTAGAAGTTAGCGGAGTTGCCATTGGATTGGCAATGTTAGGATCATTTAAACCTGTAGTTGGGGTCCAAGCATACGTGTTACCTATTGATCCAAATACATTTAACTGAACACTGTCACCTACACAAACAGATGTGTCAGGAATTGTAGATATTCTAAATACGTTTACAACAACCGTATCACTGTTCACGCAGGAATTGATGTCCGTTCCGACCACCACATATTCTTCAGTAGAATCTGGACTAGCAACTGGATTATCTATGTTTGTATTATCAAGACTCGCAGCTGGAGACCATACATAAGTTACAGCTCCAGTAGCTAGTAAATTAGCACTTCCTCCAATACAAATGTCTTGATCCGAACCGGCATCGATCGTTGGTAAAGGATTTACGGTTACCGTAACGGAATCGATATTTGAACAATTATTACCATCTACGCCAGTTACATAATACATGATCGTGTCAGTAGGGAAGGCCATCGGATCTGCAATTGTTGTACTTGAAAGATCAGTTGATGGCGTCCAAGTATAATTCGTTGCTCCGGTCGCTAGTAATTGAGTAGTATCACCTATACAAATCGCTACATCTGCACCAGCATCAACTCCAGGAAGAGAATTGATGAAGATCTCTACTGAATCACTGTTTACACATTGGTTTAGGTCTGTACCAGTTACATAGAAAGTGGTGGTCACTACAGCGCTTGAAATCGGATTGTCAATATTCGGATCATCTAGATCTACCGTAGGTGTCCATACATAAGTAGAAGCGCCCGTTGCTTGTAATTGATAAGTTTGGCCGATACAGATCGTATCATTAGTTCCAGCATCCACAAGCGGTAGTGCATTTACGACTACTTGAACCGTGTCTGTATTTGTACAAGTATTAGCGTCAATACCGGCCACAATATAATCAGTCGTTGCAATAGGCCAAGCCATAGGATTGTCAACAGAGGTACTCGATAAACTATCTGCTGGAGACCAAACATAAGTTATGGCACCTGTAACGAATAATTGAGTGGTGTCACCAAAGCAGATGGTATCATTCAACCCAGCATCAATGGTCGGTAATGGATTGACATTGATTTGCACAGAATCAGTATTCTGACATCCATTTACATCTGTTCCTGTTACATAATAGATGGTAGTATCAGCAGGTGATGCCATGGTAATATCAGAAGTGGGATCTCCCAATCCAGCCATAGGAGTCCATGAATAAATATCAGCGCCAGTTGCTTGCAATTGAGTACTATCTTCTAGGCATATTGTCACTGTTAAGCCTGCATCTACCAAAGGTAATGGGTTAACAAAAATTTCAACCGAATCAGTATTAACACATAAATTGGCATCAGTACCAGTTACGTAGAACATTGTTGTAACTGTTGCGCTTGATAGAGGATTCGCAATATTTGGATCATCTAAGTCCACAGATGGAGACCAAATGTAAGTATCTGCACCATTAGCTTGAAGTTGATAGGAATTTCCGATACAGATCGTATCGTTTGCTCCAGCATCTACGCTTGGTAATACATTAACAGATACTTCTATAGTGTCAGTATTTACACAGAGATTTGCATCGGTACCTTCAACAATGTATTCTGTTGTAATCGATGGCCAGGCCATCGGGGAATCAATATTTGGGTCAGATAAACTATCTGTCGGAGACCAAACGTAAGTCACAGCTCCGGTTGCAGTAAGTTGTGTAGTATCGCCAAAACATATGGAAACATCAAGTCCTGCATCAATCACTGGAAGAGCATTTACATTTACGTCAATAGTATCTGTGTTTGTACAACCATCAGCATCTGTTCCTTCTACAATATAAGCGGTGGTTGTAAGAGGAAATGCCAATGGATCAGCAATCAATGAATCAGATAGTGTCATTTGTTCATTCCAAACATAGCTCAATGCTCCAGAAGCACTTAATTGTACCGTATCGTTAATACAGATGTTGACATCATTTCCTGCAAATACTGCCGGAGGATTTCTTACTGTTACTAAAACTGAATCCAAACCATTACAAGTATCGTTGTTAGTACTCAAATAGAACATGGTTGTTGTAGTAGGGAAAGCCGTTGGATTGGCTAAAGTAGGATCGTTCAATAGTCCTGCTGGTGACCATAAATAGGTAGTTGAAATACCTTCTGCCGAAGGATTGCCTCCGATCATAATGGTATCACCCGGACAAATAGTAGTATCGGCACCAGCATCAGTAGGTACGGATCCAAAGACAGTTACCTGCACTGTGTCGGAGTCCGTACACCCGTTTATGTCAGTTACAGTTAAAATATACTCTGTGTCTGTTGCTGGATTGAATATCGGTGTAAAGATGTTTGGATCATCCAATGCTGTAGTTGGATCCCATAATGGAGTTAAAACCCCTGTTCCACCCGAACCCGAACCATCCAAAACTTCAGTGGGAACCGAACCTCCATTTGATACGCTAATACAAACTCCTTTATCCGCACCCGCATCTGCAACAGGGTTAGGATTTACAGTAACGATCACAGAATCGATCGCAGTACATCCCAAGGCATCTGATCCGGTTACAAAATATTGAGTGGTCACTGTTGGGAATGCATTAGGGTCAGCAATACTAGGATCACTTAAGGCTGTAGTCGGTGTCCATGAGTAGATTGTAGCTCCAGTTGCGGTTAGCTGAATTGTATCACCTTCACATAGCGCTACATTAGCTCCGGCATCTACGTTTGGTGATACTCCAACAGTAACAGTTACTTGCGCTGTGTCTGAACAAACACCGTTAAAGCCAATTACCTCATAGGTTTCTGTTGCAGGTGGACATGCCACTGGATTAGCGATCAATGAATCCGACAGTGTAACCTGTGTATTCCACACATAGTTAGCTGCTCCTGAAGCGGATAAATTAGCACAGTCACCATCACAAATAGTGGTATCATTACTTACTGTTAATGTAAAAGCTGTCGAAACTGTTACTTTTACTGTGTCCGTGTTAATACACCCTACCGCATCCGTGAGTTCCAGAATAAAGTCTGTTGTTGTAACAGGATCAGCAAATGGATTCAAGATAGCAGGATCTGACAATGTTGCGATTGGAGTCCAGGCAAACGTTCCAGGATCTACTGTTCCTTGTAACATCACAGAATCTCCAGAACAAAGAACTGTATCTATACCTGCATCTACAGCAGGATTGTTAACGTTCACGGTCACAGAATCTAGACCGAAACAACCTCCACCAATGTCTATCGTAAGGTAGAACATGGTAGTGTCAGTTGGATATGCTTCCGTAGATAGGCTCGTTGGTGCATTAATTTCGTTACTTGGTGTCCAAGAAGAGGTAAAGCCTGGTGTTGCAGTAGTTGTCCCCGTCAATTGAACCGTATCACCCAGACAGATTGTGACATCATTTCCTGCTTCTACTGCAGGAGCTGGTGTTATTGTTACATCATAATCAATAGGTTCTGAAATACATCCATATTGATTCTCTGCGGTCAAGGAGATACTCGCTGCACCTACTACTGTCCATTCTACATCAATAGAGTTCCCGTTGTCTGCTACAATGTTTCCACCTGTCACCGTCCAATTGTAACTTGTAGCAGCAATTGCCTGAGTGGTATAGGTTTCTGTTCCAAATTGACATACCACATCCGCCCCTGTAATAGAGGTTGGAGGAGCAACAGGATCAACATAGATCTCATAAACATTGTTGGCAGCGTTAGGAGGGCATCCATTATCTCGTGCTGAGATCTGGAATTGATAAGGAGCGGTTCTGGATTGATTACAATCGGTAGTCCAGCAGAATTCAGTGCTGGCGGTATCTAATCCTGAAACAGGAGAAGTAATCGTTGCTGCAGGATTCGTTAGTAAGGGATCGAATATAGCTCCTGAAGAAGTAATAGTAACGCTGTCTCCATTAGGGTCATTATATCCATAACTAAAACAAATTGTTTCTCCTGCCTCCACGTTGAATACAGTATTAGTCGTACCAAGACTAGCATCAATAACTGGAGCAGGGTTATTTGGACAGTTTAAGACCAAAAGTTGAAGATCTCTTCTTGTTATGCCGATCAGATTTCCATTCCTGAATTCTTTAATTTCAATTGCTACAACATAATCTCCCACAGAAGGAGGGTAATATGTGGTTAATCCGGTTGACGCGCTAATGTTTGAGTAGCCACCTGCACCAAAAGGTTGAGCCATAGAATATCCTCCGGCATAAGTCACATTTTGAATCGGCCATACTAAAAATGGATTTTGAGGTGCTGGAGCTGGATTTCCGTTGTTTGCCTCACCGTCATATGGAGTTACAAAACTGAAGGTTAATAGATCTCCGTCAGGATCATAGGCAGAATTTAGAATCGTTGTGGTATCTCCCACGCAAAGAAACGGAACTGGATCATCTGTGAAAACTGGACTGCTGTTTCCCAAAAGGGGAGGAGAAACATAACAATAGAAAGCCATGGATTCATCGGGAATCAAATTCACGATCGATCCATTTCTACAGCATCTTTCATAAACCACATGGTACCCTGTAAAGTTTAATGGTAAATCTACTGTTGCCTCATACACTCCTTTGTTGATGCACGTACTCGCACCAATGCTGCAGCTACTTGGTTGATCTGGTTCTATAGTTTGAGTACTGATCAAATTTAGTTGAAGGTCCATCAGAAAGTTCTTGTTGCCACCAGCTGTTGGATCATTCTGAACGTCATGCTCATAGATTCCTACAGGTTGGATGGGATCTTCAGGATCAGGTATTTGAGAAGTAGGTCCACAATCTGTATAAGTGATGAGGGTTATTTTGTATCTGTAATTGGCCCCAAATTTTCCTATATATTCATACCCAATACTTCCTCCTACGAGGTGGGTGGCAAATGAGGTAGTTATAGTTATAGCACTAATGATTAAAAGTGCTGCCAGTTTTTTGAACATGAAATAGGTATTTATTTAATAGTAAATTTCTTAACGACTTTCGATTCATCCTCAAATGAAAGGACGATCAAATATTGACCAGATGGTAGGTTGTTATCAGACCAAAGGAATGTATTTGTATTAATTCCACTTTGCTGATCCAGCAATTGACCCACATAGCTGTACACTTCGTAAGAATTGATTTTGCTTGAAGAATTAATTGTGAATGATCCGTTATTAGGATTTGGATATAAATTCACAACAGCTAGTTCATGAGATATGATTCCATCTGGAGATTCAATAAGTACGCCATAATCTTCAGTTTGACCGCGGAAATTATTCGTACAGGGATTAAGCGTTGCTCCAACTTCATCAGATGAAACTCGCATTCTCAAGTAGGTGTCAGTAGTAATTCCAGTTGTAGGAATCGAGATCATTGCAGTTGGGTTGTAAGCATTCAATTTTGAGAAGACCAATTCTGTTGAATTGTCAAAAGTACCATTGTTGTCAAAGTCGATCCATACTTTTGTGTCCTGAGGATTCTGAGTACCAGTTCTAACTTCCATTAAATAGGACGTTCCGGTTTGAAAGATCGTATTGTTCTGGCATGAATAATCCTGATAACCATCTTCTGCATCACCTGAACTATAGTTAATGGTGTTAACTGATACGGTGTAGATGCCATATCCGCAGCAATACGATAGCGTAGAGGGTTCACAAGAGGCATCAATGAGATCAAATTCAGTCGCGACTTCAATGTAGTTAGTTTGTACTAATGTATCCGAACCATATTGGTTAGTGGTAATCAATTGAACCGTATATAATCCATCACTTGTATAAGTATGTGTAGGATTTTTTGCTACGCTTGTTCCTCCATCACCAAAGTTCCATGCCCACGCATAGGGTATATTGGTTGATAGATCTTCAAATTCAACTGCCCCATCACAGGTGTAGATAACATTACTCGAGAAATCGGTAGTTGGAGGCAGGGCTAATTGTTCTACTATCACAGTATAATCCTCACATTGGCCATACTGGGGATCAAGGCAAGGTGTTGGTTGAGCATTAAGATCATAATCAGCAATTACCCGCATTCTCAGCATGGTATTCAATACAGCATTAGAAGGAATGACAACCGTAGCAGAAGTAGAGTTAGCACTTGAACTGGAAGCAATCTTTTCAGTGGTGTTATTGAAAACGCCATCGTTGTTCCAATCTATCCAGGCCGTACAGTTATGAGTCGTAGGACTACTGTGCGTAGCATTAAAGGTATATGACAGCCCTGCATAAACTGTCGTTTGGTCACAGGTAAAATCAGAATATCCTTCTGATGCATCTCCAGAAGTCTTGTTGATCGTATTGAATTCAACATTGGTTATTCCAAAACCAAGAGAGCCATCATCAGTTTGAGGAAGACAAGAAGGTGTTGCAGGTGTAGCACCTGATAGGTTAACAGAGATATAAGAAGTTTTGATTTCGTCATCACTACCAAAAGCATTAGTAGCTGTCAATGAAACTGTATATGTACCGGTTGAAGTGTAGGTATGGGTTGGATTCTGCTGTGTTGAAGTCCCTCCATCTCCAAAGTCCCAGGCCCATGAGGTTGGAGCATTTGTAGACTGATCAATGAACTGAATGTCACCTGAACAGGAAACCGTAGGGCTTCCTACAAAATCAGCAACTGGTGGAATGTTTGGAACCTGCCATTCAAAAATTAAGTTAGGTCTAAGGTCAGATCTTTGACCGTTACCCGTACTTCCACAAACGTTTGGCGCATCTTGTCTTTCATACATCACCGTATTATTCGATGTCTGTGTATAATAAGTAGACGCGTTATTTGTAAAGCTTGAGTTATTGAAACATACATCAATGATTAAATTGGAAGAACCATCCCAGTTGAAAGGTGTGCTGAATGTATGCATGTTCACACCACTACTTTCAGTATAATTAGAAGGACCATAAACCGTAGTTAAACCCGTAGTTTGAAAGTTTGATCCAAATCCAAACTGTGTAGAAGTGGTCGTTCCGATTTTGATTGTAAATCCATCTAATTGTGTGCCATTTGCCTGTGCAACATTGAATCCAAGCCCGTAAATATCTCCTGCGCTCATTCCGGCAGCGCTTAATTCACTTGCAAGTACTATAATCTGGTGTTTTGCACCCCAGTACCAGTTACCATAGGGAGCAGGGTACTCAGTGTTGTTATTAAATTGTGTCCCAGATCCGATATAGATGTTGGTTGTCTGGCTTATTCCACATAGGGAAAGAAATAGGGCAGTAGCTAGGTATATGAATTTCATAAATGAACTTTTTCTATTGACGTTGTTTTTTTTTTTTTAAATGTTGTCTCAACAAGTAATTGGCTAAAGTTAAGAAAGTTGCCTAAGTTGAAGGTGAATTTTGGAGTAGTTTATTTAACGGTTGTGCATAGACTTTGTGTTTTCCCTTAAATGAGGTGAATTTGAAATTGAGTTTTTTCTCACTCAGATAATTTTGAAGTTCCAGAAGTTGATCAGGGTTATAGAATTCATCTTCATCACCAAATAGAATGTCTATAGGCGTGTTTACTTTGAAATTAATCCTTTTAACATCCACATCGTCCGGAAATACTCCAGCCCATAATATCAGATGACTGATGTCGTATTTCGTCCATTCTGCCCATCGAGATATTGTGGCTGCTCCTTGCGAAAACCCCAAAGCTACTAATTGTGTTGAATGAGTTAGCGGTAAGGAATTTAAAACATTATCAAGAAATGTACAGTAATCCTTTATATCGTTTTCACGATCTTCTTTAGTCATCCAACTGGCAACTACTCTTCCATCAAACCCTTTCCAATAAAAACGGTGTAGTCCTTCTGGAGCAATTATCACAGTATGTTTTAGATCTGTTTCTTCAAACCATTTCAGAAAAAACTCAGCTAATTGAGCATAACCATGACATACCAGTAAAACTCTTTTGGTGGATGGGTTGAATTCACCCAATTGGAAGTATCTAGCTGTTTTTGTGGTAGGAATATGTATTTCTTTCATGGGTAAACTAATTATTGTAAATAGTTTGTTTTTACGTAATTTTGACTTATATTTACAAAGTAACAAACTAGAATTGGAATGAAGTACATAAAGTATCTTTTCGCTTATATTTCCGTTGGATTAGGATTTTTTGGAGTGTGGATAGGTGGCTGGGGAGCCTGGTTGATACCTGTTTATGCATTTGTTGCAATTCCTGCGGTGGAGCTACTATTGGAGGGGTCCAAGTACAATCTGGATCAATCAACAGAGAAGACATTGGAGAAAGATCGTGTATTTGATTGGATGGTTTATCTGATCGTGCCTTTACAATTTTATATTGTTTTGCTCACCTGTTATCAGTTGAGCGTTAAGCCAGATCGCCCCTGGTGGGAGATTCTTGGGTTTATTTTTACAGCAGGTATTGCATGTGGCGTATTTGGAATCAATGTAGCTCACGAATTGGGGCACAGAACCAAGAAATACGAGCAATTTTTATCAAAAGCATTATTATTGACCTCTTTGTATATGCATTTCTTTATTGAACACAACCGTGGTCACCATAATCGTGTGAGTACAGATGATGATCCAGCTTCTTCTAGATTGAATGAACCCTTGTATGTTTTTTGGGGAAGGAGTGTTATTCTGGGCTATGTTTCAGCGTGGAAACTAGAAGCATTTCGACTGAAAAAAATGGGAAGATCGGCATTGAGTTTGTATAACGAAATGATCTGGTATACCGTTATTGAAGCTACATGGGTAGTAGGAATTGCATGGTTTTTTGGGTTTACGGTAATGTGGTATTTTCTGGGGATGGCAACCGTTGGATTTTTATTGTTGGAGACGGTAAATTACATTGAGCATTACGGTCTTAGAAGGCAAAAAGGTGAACACGGTTATCACAAAGTACTGCCTGTTCATAGTTGGAACAGTAATCACCCACTTGGGAGAATGATCCTGTTCGAACTTAGTCGTCACAGTGATCACCATTTCAGGGCCAACAGAAAATATCAGATCCTTCGATATCATGAAGATTCTCCGCAGATGCCAACTGGTTATCCTGGAATGATGGTGTTGTCTTTAGTTCCTCCATTGTGGTTTAAGGTAATGAACCCTAGAGTGAAACAACTTCAAGAAAAGTACGAGGAGAAATTGGCGGCTTGATTCTATTGAAACTGATAATCCACCTGTTGCTTCGGTAAAAAGTACGATTTAGGTTTCATCAATACGTCCCAGCTATAATATTGAACTTTAACAAGCGATTTGCTGCCATTTACACTGCATAGCCCTCTTCCTATATCTACGGCAAGTCCGCCTGTTTCTGTGTTGTTGTAATTATCCCAAACTTTAGCTTCAGTCTTAGTTCCAACGATATCCGTTATAGTTAAAGTGTATAATGGTATGGATGCTAAAATACTATCTTGTTGTTCCGATGAAAGATGTTTTGCCTCTCCTTCATAATAGATGTCTGTGTAATGAGAAACGAAATGCTTTACACCAGATGAATCAAACTTAACAACGGGTGAATTATCCCAATTGAGAAGTTTTACTTTTCCTTGAGGTGTAACTTCTACTTTGTAGGATTCTTCCGGGTGTTGGTGATTCTCTACTTTCACTTCAGCTATCTCACCTGGTTTGTAAATGAATACTCCTGGAAACTTCCATTCCGTTTCCTCAATGAAATATCGTGTATCCAGTGTGCCATAAACGCCTGGTTTGTGCATGATGTATGGTTCCGGAGATCGTGTCATCTTTCCTGTAGTTGCATCACGAACTTCGAGAAGCATATAGGTTCCCATATGGTCATTGGTCGGTCCTCCTACATACCAGATCTTTTGAGGTTCATCTTCTCCATTGAAGTAGTATTCTACTTTTTTATGGCGCACAGAAAGTTGTTGGATTACATTTTCTTTTGCGTCTTCAGATAAGGACTGTTTTACCTGAATTTGATAGGCAGTTTCAAGTATAAGATTCACATTGTATGGTTGTGCTTTTTCTCCTGAAGACTCAATGATCCATTCTCCTTTTTGACGTAAGAGCGTGATCGATCCCATATCTTTTTCAGTGATTACGATCTTGTCAACCTGAGCAGTGTCTTTGATCTCAAAGTTCGACAATCCTTCTTCAGCTAATCCGGATTCTTCAGAATTGAATAGAAAGAGCGCATAAATGCTTCCCGCTACTAATAATACTCCTAGTATAATAAGTGGTAAATTCTTCTTCATGATCGTCTCTCTCTTTAATTAGGAGATGTAACGCTTTCTTCTGATCCACCATTGCGATACACCTATCAAGATCACAAAGATAAAGGGAACCAATAGATTTATCAAAGTCCATTTGCTCTTATTGTAGAAAATCTCATCCTTGTTGAGGAAACGGGGGGGAGAAACACGTGATCGTAAAGGGATCAAATACTCGTTTCCCGTCATTCGATCAATCACATTATGAAGGAAAGTAGTATTTCCATAGATCATTTCTCCAGCAACATATGGGTCTAAGTTAACGTTGATCGGTTTTTGAACATACTGTCCATTTTGAACCGTAAAATGAATGTCGTTTCTCAAGAAGTCACCATCTCCGATGATCATCATGCTTGTTGGTTTGCTTATTTCAACAAAGTCTTTATTTTTCTCAGCAAGCTGATTTTTTAAAGTCTCATCAATTCCCTTAAAGAAAGAAGTAAATTCTCCTTCCAGTAACACGGCTAGGGGCTCCTTCTTGGAGTTCATTTCATTTGGTTTAAAGAATGATCCGGGAGTTTCAATGTTCATGTTGTCCTGAACAAGTACGGCATCATCGTAACGTATTCTAGTATACGCTTGAAAAATTCGATACTTGTAATCCGTTTCCAACAGCACCGTTTTCTTGCAGTTCGTCCCTTGGTTGATATTGATGACACTAGGATAAGTTAATTTAACTCGGCCTATATTCTTAGTCAATTCACTTCCGTCCTTAGATACACAAGCATGTGGATACCATTGTTGAATGATCGGGTTGATCTCAGCTACAGGATTATTGAAGTTGTCAAAGTAATAGCGATTCCAGGGCTGAATCCTGAAGTCCCATCTTAGTTGAGGAGCACAGATCTCGTTAGAAATAAAGTTTTGCTTAATACCAGCTCCGTATTTATAGAGCATTTTCTCCAGATTGGTGTGCTGTAAATTGGGTTCAGAAGACGTGAAGAACTTTCCGGGAATAGCTAAACTATCCTCATGAGAATCGATCATGTCGATCGACCAGATCACTTTACCACCGTCCATGATATATTGATCTAAAGCCAATAATTCCATATCGGAAAATGCTTCATATGGCCGAGCAACGATAAGAATGTCAGTTTTATTTAAAGCATTGAAATCAACATATTCTTTGTTGATGGAGTCGTTTTTAACCAATAAATGTACCGTGTCTACTAAATAAAAGTCCTTGAGTTCCAGGTATGCGGTACTGTTTTCCATATTGGTCAACTCACCATGACCTCTCAAAAATGAAACTGTTTTCTTTGGTTGACCAGTTGCGCTGTAAAGACCTTTTAGGAGTTCATACTCTATGTATTTGATCTTGTTCTCGACATAATAAGGGCTGACATCAGTAATATCTGACATAAAATCGATCATCACGGTATTACTGTTGTATCGCAGTTCAATGATCGGATAAAATTCGACATAAGAAGCGGAGCCTTGTTCATAAGAAGCTATACGATTTCCTTGAACTCGCTGAGTCTTGAAAGCTTCAATGTATTTTTTTGTCAATTCAGGGTCGTCCTTAATGTCTATGAACTTGTATTTGATCTTGTTGCCAGCATACGCTTGAAATTCATCCATTTTGTCCTTGACAGCTTGTCTGAATTTCTGTATTACAGGAGGAAGATCATCTCCATCAAGATAGATGATCACATCCATTACATTTTCGGCTTCCATTTCCAGGAATTCGATCGTTTTCGGATGGAGAGAGTGTATCTTATCTTCAGTTAGGTCAATTCGGTAAAATTTAAAGCCTGCAATAACATTGACCACGAAAATGATCCCTACCACAATGGCTAGTTCAATAATGTGTCGATATTTTGGGCTTTTTCTTTTCATTACCAGAATCTACTTTGTAATGACAATTTAGTGCTGAATAAAAACAATACAATTGCACCTAGATAATAAACAACATCTCGCGAGTCAATTACTCCTTTTTGCATGCTTTCAAAATGTTCCTGAATACTCAGTTTAATAAAAAACAAATCCCATGGAGCTACGAAGTTTTCCGCAAAGAATTGAAAGCCTACATACAAGAGAAAACTTAGTAATACTGCCAAAAGAAAGGCCACGATTTGATTCTTAGTTATACTGGATGCAAAGTTCCCAATAGCTACAAAGGTCATCGCCAATAAGAACAAGCCCATGTAACTTCCCCATGTACTTGCATGATCAATATTTCCTTTTACTTCTCCCAATTGGATCACAGAATAGTAATACACTAATGTGGGCAACAGGGCAAACAAAACTAACGTGCTTCCAGCAAAGAATTTTGCCAGAATGATTCCAAGATCACTGATTGGTTTAGTTAATAGGATCTCTATCGTACCATTTCTGTTCTCATCCGCAAATGAACGCATGGTTATTGCTGGAATGAGAAACATGAAAACATATGGAGCTATGGCGAATAAGGAATACAACGAAGCTTCACCGTAATCCATAATGTTATTTGGTCCTGAAAAATACCAGAGAAACATACCTGTAGTAGTGAGGAACACAGCTATGGAGATGTAACCCACAAGTGAATTCAAAAAACTTCTTATTTCTTTCAGGTATAGCGCTTTCACGATGTCATTATAACTAGAATAATCTGTATGGTAACAGACAAACTATCATGTAGATGCAAAAATAATTGTTGATTAGCTGATGTGTAGTTTAAAAGATTGAAGTTATAAACATCAAAAAATGAATTGTTGTTTAATAAGTGAACTGCAGGAGTGAATGAGGGAAAGGTTGTTAACTAAATCTGTTTCGATGTAAAATATTGTTATTCAATGGTTAATGGTGTTTTGGCTGTGGTAAATTGTTCATAACTCAGGTGGACTCAAATGGTTAAACAAAAATCTGTGTAAAACTGCATCTAAGAATTTATTGAATTGGTGCATGATGCACTTAATTTTGTAGTATCAATTATTCTATCAACTATGAAAGTGACATTCTTGGGACATGCAACAATTTATGTTGAGATCAATGGAAAGAAGATTTTATTCGATCCATTTGTTTCCCCGAATGAATTGGCAAAGGACATAGATGTAGATGCAATTGAGGCGGACTACATATTTGTGTCACATGGACATGAGGATCATGTGGCGGATGTAGAGCGCATAGCCAAAAGAACGGGTGCGACTATTGTCTCTAACTTTGAAATTGCCATGTGGTTCAATGCTAAAGGATGTACGAATTATCATCCAATGAATCATGGTGGTAAATGGAAATTCGATTTTGGAACAGTGAAATATGTAAATGCAGTTCATAGTTCTACCTTGCCTGATGGGAAGAGTGGAGGGAATCCTGGAGGTTTTGTTTTTGAAACTAGTCAAGGGAATTTTTACTACGCTGGAGATACTGCATTAACAATGGACATGAAATTGATTCCTTTAAGTACTAAACTGGATTTTGCAATCCTGCCGATCGGAGATAACTTCACGATGGGGGTAGATGATGCTATTCAGGCAGCACAGTTTGTTCAGGTAGAAAAAGTGTTGGCAATGCATTTTGATACGTTTGGTTTTATTAGAGTTGATCACAAGCAAGCAATTGCAAAATTTAGAGAGGCAGATATTCAACTTACTCTTTTGGGAATAGGTGAATCTGCAGAAATGTAATAAAAGAATTATGGGAAAAGTAATATCAGTAGCAAATCAGAAGGGTGGAGTAGGAAAAACGACCACAGCGATCAATTTGGCAGCGAGCCTTGGAGTGTTAGATAAGAAAACCTTGATCATTGATGCTGATCCGCAGGCAAATGCTACCTCTGGAGTTGGGTTTGATCCTGCAAATGTAAAGGCTAGTATCTATCAAGCGTTGATCAATGGGGAAGAAGCTGAACATCTTATTCTTCAAACGAATAATCCAAATTTATTTATTCTTCCAGCCCATATTGATCTGGTAGGTGCAGAGATCGAAATGATCAATTTACCTAACAGAGAGTACATTATGAAGCGGATGATCGATGAAGTAAAAGATCAGTTTGATTACATCATCATCGACTGTTCACCTTCTTTGGGATTGATCACATTAAATGCTTTGACTGCTTCAGATGCAGTTATGATTCCGGTACAATGTGAGTATTTTGCATTAGAAGGTCTTGGCAAATTGCTGAATACAGTAAAAATCGTACAATCCAGATTAAATACAGATCTAGAAATAGAAGGATTAGTGCTTACCATGTATGATACACGTTTGAGATTAGCGAATCAGGTAGTTGAAGAAGTGAAGACGCATTTCCAACAATTGGTTTTTGATACCTTAATTCATAGAAACACTACTCTAGGAGAAGCTCCAAGTCATGGAGAAACGGTTATCATGCACGATGCTACTTGTAAAGGAGCTATTAATTACTTGAACCTAGCGAAAGAACTGATCACAAGAAACGAAGAAAGAGCGCTTGCGATTTCTACTAATCAGGTGAGCGATGAGTGCTAAGAAAGCTGCCCTTGGAAAAGGGTTGGGAGCTTTGTTGGATGCGTCATCTACTCCTGTTCCTTCTAGACCCGTTGTCAAGACTAATTCCGATACGGAAGTTGGAGAAGGGGGTACGATGTTTCTTTCAATTAATTTGATCGAAGCCAATCCATTTCAGCCTAGAGCTCATTTTGATAAGGAGGCACTTGATGAATTGACCGATTCTATTAAGTTACATGGGGTGATTCAACCGATCACTGTTCGGAAGATAGCTGACAATAAGTTTCAGATCATTTCTGGGGAGAGAAGATTTAGAGCTTCTCAGAATGCAGGTTTAAAGGAGATTCCAGTATTTATCCGCACGGCTGATGATCAGACAATGCTTGAAATGGCGATCATCGAGAATGTTCAACGTAAAGATCTTAATGCCATTGAAGTTGCATTAAGTTATCAGAGATTGATCGATGAATGCGATATTACTCAAGAAAAAGTTGGAGAACGAGTAAGTAAGAGCAGGGTATCTGTAACTAATTATCTTCGGTTATTGAATTTGCCGGATGAGATTCAGGCAGGAATTCGAGACGAGAGAATTTCTATGGGACATGCCAGAGCTTTGTTAAGTTTTTCAAATGAAGAGGCTATGGTTAAGGTCTATCGAGCTATCGTGGAGCACAAATTGAGTGTAAGAAAGGTAGAGGAATTGGCTAGAGAAGAAAAGGATTTAGTCTCACCTAAGCAGAAATCAAAGGCAGTTAAACTGCCTCAGAACATCGCAGAGTTTCAAGAAAATCTTAGTTTCCATTTGAAAACAAAAGTCAAAGTTTCGCAGGATGCCAATGGTAAGGGAAAGATAACGATCGACTTTAAAGATCAGGATCATTTAGATAAAATTCTGAGTCTCCTGGATAATTAATCTTAAGATCATTCGTTCGGAGCCTATGCGTTTCATTTTGTTCATCTTACTAAGTTTATCTATTCTGTTGAATTATGGACAGGACAGTAAGAAAGACTCTTTGGAACATTATAAATTGGATTCTGTTCACAAGCCAAAAATTTCATTGATTGCTTCTGCTATTTTTCCTAGTGGGGGTCAGATCTATAATCAGATCTATAAAGTTGAGGGACAACGTAACAATTTATGGTGGAAGCTTCCGATCATCTATGGAGGTATAGGAACTTCTGTTTATTTTACGATCTCCAATCAGAATAATTTTAAGGCTTTCAAGAATGAAAGAATTGCACGATTGGATGAGAATTATGTGTCAACTACTTTCTCTTTTCTTTCGGATAGTCAACTTAAAGTATATCAAAATCAATACGAAAGGTGGCGGAATTTGTCTATAATTGCTGGTTTGGGAGTCTATCTTTTGCAGGTGATAGATGCTAATGTAGAAGGACATTTAATGCATTTTGATACATCAGATGATCTGTCATTTCATCTTGAACCCAGTTTTCTTCAAACAGGCAATACATCCGCACTTGGAATGTCTTTTAGAATTTCTTTCTAATCCGCCTTTCAGTCTGTAAAATTTACTAACTTGGTATCAAATTACAAGTATTAGATCATGGAGAAATACGACTTATGTGTGATAGGGGCGGGACCTGCTGGATATGCAGCAGCAATGAGAGCTGTGGATTTTGGTAAAACGGTTGTCCTAATAGAGAAAGACAAGGTTGGAGGAACGGGTCTATACAATGGTGCATTGTCTTCTAAGACCATGTGGGAAGTATCTCAACGCGTATATGATGTAAATGAATCAATCGTTTCTGTTGGAAGAAGAAAATTTGAATTAAGCTGGGAAGAGGTACAGAAAACAGTTAGCGAGGCATTGTTTGATAGAAAATTCCAATATTCTTGTCACATCAAACTTCTGGAAGCAGAGGCCATGAATAAGATTTTGAAATATGAAAGAGGTATTGGTCGTTTCAAGAGTAAGAATGTAATTGAGATTGTTAAGGAAAATGGTGATGTCAAAGAGATTTTCGCTGACAATACAATCATTGCTACTGGAAGTAAGCCTCGTAAACTACCAAATTGTGATGTAGATGAGAAAGTAATTATGACCTCAGATGGAATTCATCACATGGATGCATATCCTAGAAGTTTGGTGATTGTTGGTGCTGGAGTTATAGGTTGTGAGTATGCTACTATATTTTCAAATTTCGGGAAGACAAAAGTTCACTTGATCGATCGTGCAGATAAAATCCTTCCATTTGAAGATGATGATATTTCAGATATTGTTGAGAAGAATCTAACGAAAAAGGGAGTTGTGATTCATCACAATGCCAAATTGGAAAGACTGGAGAAGAAAGTTGGTGAAGTTGAATACGAACTATCGTATCCAGACGGAAGACGAGAAGTAATTCGTGTAGAAAAAGCTTTGTTATCTATCGGAAGAGTATTGAATATAGACGGTCTTCAAATGGAAAATGCTGGTGTGGAAATGAGTAAGCGAGGCGTTCATATTGGAGATGTTGACACACAGACAAATGTTTCTAACATTTACGCTGTTGGAGATGCTAGTGGTAGAATCGCCTTGGTGAACGTGGGCGAGAGTGAGGGTAGACATGCCGTTGAAAGAATTTTTGGTGGTAGAACATCTCCTCTTTCTTATGATAACGTGAGTACCATTATGTTTCTTCAACCGGAGGTTGCTTCAGTTGGTTTGAATGAGAAGCAATGCCAAGAGAAAGGATTGGAAGTAAAAGTTGTGAAGATTGATTATTCCTGTATTGCAAGAGCTATAGCCATGAGAAAAACTCAAGGATTCTTCAAAATCATCGTAACGAATGATGATGAGATGAAGATACTGGGAATGCGTGCTATCGGAGAGCATGCTTCAAGTGCTATACAAGCTGTGGCACTATTGATAAAAATGAATAAGGGAATCGAGGAGTTGGCTGATATGGTTCACCCACATCCATCAATTATTGAAGGAATTCAGGAGTGTTTAAGAATGTTATTGAATAAATCTGTATTTAAATCTTCGGTTTTCAAGGACAAACTGAAATGTTACAGTTGTGTACAAGGAGTCTGCACTCCACTACAACGATTATAAAATGAATAAGGAACTCACTTATAGTCTGGAAGTATTAGGGGTTACTCGAAGAAATGTAATCACTCTATTGGATGAACTTTCTTATGATCAGCTAATTGAAATTCCAAAGGGGTTTAATAATTCTATTCTATGGAATGCTGTACATAATTTAACCGTACAGCAGCTACTTTGTTACCGCTTGTCTGGATTGGAATGTAGGGTTGATGATCGTTTTATTGATCCATTTAAAAAAGGAACTTCTGGTTCTGAAAAAATTTCAGAAGAACTGATCACGGAGTTTAAGCAAGTATATCTTGAAACAATTGACCTGCTTAAAAAGGATTACGAATTAGGTGTTTTTCAATCTTTTCAAGAGTACACGACAAGCTACAATATCACACTTAGATCAGTTGACGAAGTGATCAATTTCAATAATACCCACGAAGGATTGCACTATGGGTATATGATGGCTTTGAGAAAACTGGTTTAGAGAGTCGTTATCTGATTAATTCAAATGCTCCAGAAAACTTCTCAGTTTCTCCATTGTTAAAAGTCGCTTCTAAAATGTAATAGTAAGTTCCAGAAGGAGCTGGTTTACCACTTTCATTATAGCCGTCCCATTGAAAAACATATTGATCCGAGTTCTCAAATAATTTTTGTCCCCAACGATTGTAAATGCTACCAGTAAATTCATTGACGGAGTAGTGAACCACTTTGAATAGATCATTCGTTCCATCATTGTTAGGAGTGCAAATGTTTGGAATTACCAGTGGCGCAGGATCATAAACTATGACTGTAACTGAGGTAGAATCTGAACAGAAAGTGTTTGAAGCAACTAAAGTAACAATATAACTACCATTGGTAGTGTAGACGATAGAAGGAGAAACGGACGAAGATGAATTACCATCACCAAATGTCCAAGCATAATCATTAGCATTAGTAGAGTTATTAGTTGACTGGATTGATAGCGGTTCTTCTCCTGTTGAATCACTTAATGCGAATGACGCAACCACTGTCTCATCTGTAATAGTGAATGGAATACTATCCTGTCCACATTGATTGAACACTAATACGTATCCAATGTCACCACCAGAAAATGTTTCTGAAGAGTTATTAGAACCTGTAGACCAAGTGTAGGTTGTTCCTCCAGAAGCGGTCAGGATTGTAGTAGCAGTTGGAGAACAGACAAATGTGTTGCCAGTCAGACTACCTACTGGTGGAGCACCTAAGTCTCCTACATTGAAGAAAGCAGTGTCTGATCCACATACGTTGCTCACCGCCAAATAGTAATTTCCGGCTGATGAAATGTTTAATGTAGGACCAGTTGATGCATTAGACCAGGAGTAGTTTCCAATACCTGTTCCTGATACTGTGATCATGTCTCCTTGACAAATATTCTGGACTCCTGTTACTCCGGCTGTAGGCGCTCCCCCAAGATCGTTTATTGTAAAGAATGCGGTATCAAAACCACAGACATTTTCTACAGCCAAGTAGTAGTTTCCTGCTGTATTGATATCTAAAGTTGGATTGGTTGATGCATCTGACCATTCGAAGGTACCTGAACCACTGCCTGTAATGGTAACTGTGGATCCAGAGCATATATCTGCAACACCACTTACACTAGCAGTAGGAGCAGCACCCAAATCTCCAATGGTAAAAAAAGCAGTGTCACTATCACATCCTCCGATGATAGCAAACCAATAATCATCAGCTATACTAATATCCAATGTGCTACCGGATGATCCATCTGACCACTCAAAAGCACCTCCAGTGCCACTTCCTGTGATTGTAACTATATCTCCTTGACAGATATCTGCAACACCGCTTACGCTTGCTGTTGGCGTGGTACCAATACTTGTTACAGTGATAACTGCAGTATCTTGACAACCAGCCCCTGTTGAAGTGATATAAGAATAATCTCCTGTAGCTAAAGTTGAAAGGTCAATGGTTCCTTGATCTCCATTTGAAGTTGATGCCGGACCATTCCAGACACCTCCGTTATCAGGAGAACCTAAAATATCATTAAATAAGTCGTGAGTTCCTGTTCCTATACAAAGATCTACCGTATTATCGTCTCCAGCTTCAGACATTAAACCAGCAGCAATTGCTTCAGCTTTTGTGTATCCTGTAATGACTACATTGTCGATAATCATCTCTTCATCTGAAGCCCACATTGCCATTGTAATTGTCAGGGTTAAATTTGAAGGGTCATTACCGGGGATTAATACACCATTTCCATCATAAGGACTAGCGCAACCTGGATTTGAAATAACATGACCACTTGAAGCGATACTGCAGTCATTTCCAACGACAATGCCACCATCCGAAAAAGTTCCAGTGCTAATTTCCCAATGAAGGAAATCCCAACAAGTCTGACATGCCGATGTCATAATATCAGCTGGATCACCAGAACATCCAGAACACTCTGAACTACATTCGAGGTTATTGCTTCCGGATCCTACCCAGGGATCACTCTCATAATCAAATTCGAGGATAATTACATACATGCCCGTAGCATCGATCCCATTTGCTACAAATGTAGCAGGACCATTTGTGTCATTTCCCTTTAACCCTTGTACAATAGAACCAAAAGTATTGACCTCATAGATATCTCCAGCTAAACAAAAAGGACAATTTGAGGTCCAGGCAATACCTTCAGTACTAGTTCCTGACATATCCGTAATTACTTCATCATCAAAATCTTCAGAAAAAAGGATCGTTTGAGATAATACATTGTTTATAAGCAATATAAGAATAGGTATGAATAATAATTTTTTCATTTTGGGTTTTATCTTCTAGAATGACGTTGTATCCATTAATTTGGTTGCGAAGTAAAATCAAAGAATTGTATTTAAAATGAAGTTAATTGTTAACCTTTTGTTGTTTTAGATGAAATCGCAAAATTTGGGCATAAAAAAATCCCCTCGACATATAGACGAGGGGATTTTTAATTTTGTACTAATCTGATTAGTTTACTTTGTCAGCTAACTCAGCACCAGCTTTAAACTTCACTACATTTTTAGCAGCGATTTTGATAGTTTTTCCAGTTTGAGGGTTTCTTCCTTCTCTAGCAGCTCTTTTAGAAACTGAGAAAGATCCGAATCCTACTAGAGAAACTCTGTCTCCTTTCTTAAGAGCTCCTTGTACAGCTCCCATGAATCCTTTTAAAGCTCTTTCTGAATCCGCTTTAGTCAATCCTGACTCAGCAGCGATTGCATCTACTAATTCTGATTTGTTCATTTTTTTTGTTTTTAAAAA
The DNA here is from genome assembly GCA_020635565.1 of Flavobacteriales bacterium. Classification (GTDB taxonomy): domain Bacteria; phylum Bacteroidota; class Bacteroidia; order Flavobacteriales_D; family Parvicellaceae; genus Parvicella. The sequence continues at coordinate 393,934 of JACJZN010000008.1, forward strand.
TTAATAATTAACTCTTGTCGAAACAAATATATGCGCATTCCCTTACTATCAAAGCGATGCAGGTAAAAAAAGGGGTGATTTGTTAATAAATATGGTGCTTTGTTAATAAGGGCGGCTAAATCCCCCTATTTTCGCAGGTTTTCGAGGTTTTCTACCTGTATATATAGTAATAATCCGGAACCAAACATCCATTCATCTCTGAAAGTGTATAGTTGACAAACTTCTTTTCCTGACACGTGTCTTTTGAAGTTTCCAATTCATAATAGGTGTTGTCGCAGTATCTTTTAAGTGCTACATATTTATTGTCCCAATTTGGGTCAGCTAATCGATGAGGTTTTATTCGGCCTGGATTCAAACCGAAGAAATGAATAATGTCGAGTGTTAGATTATAGTCTATGTCTTCAGCATGCATGCCGTCATCACCAGATAGACCATAGCAATCTCCGCGATCCTGAGGATATTTGTGCCCCATATTTTTAATAGTTACAGTCTTTAAAAGTTCATGACCAGAACTATCCATATAAATATTTGTTTCCAAACGATCGTTCTCGAGATATCTTGAATTACCTATGGAGTCGTAGATGTCGTACTTTAAAATTCCTTTCCATTGTTTTGCTGCTTCAGTAAGATTAGTGGGATCAACGATGATATCATTTGTTCCATGAACCAACAGTACTTTTGGGAATCGTCTGATCATCTTACAATGAGAGCAACTTTTTATATATTCATCTTCAGATCTTGTTACCTTTCCATTGAGAACCTTCATCGCATCAATAGGGTTGTCGGCTAGTCCAACCGGACCTCCAGCTACTACAGCTCCACTAGCAAAAACATTCGGAAAATGATACATCAAAGCATTGGCCATGGCAGCCCCTGCGGACAATCCTACAATGTGAATCGAATAAATGTCAACAGGATAGTTTCCCTCAGCATAATCGATCATGGCCACAATTGATCTGGATTCGCCATCCTGCTGATGAGAAATATCTTTTTCATAGAACCAGTTAAAGCATTTGCTTGGATTATTGATCATTTTCTGTTCAGGCATTAGAAGATAGAACCCAAGGCTATCCGCATATTTTTGAAACCCTGTGATAGATAATAATTGATCAGGTGTTTGATTGCAGCCGTGTAACAAGACTACCAGTGGTTGTTTTCTTGAATTATTTTCAAGTTTCTCGGGGATATAAATACTTCCTTTTAAGTTTCCGGGATTTTGATTGAGGTCTTTGATGATAATTTGTTCACCATTTTGACCTAGACAAAGTGTGATTATTAAAAGTAATATACTAGTTAAAACAAATCTCATGATCCTTATATCCGTTTAAAAAATCTGCTACGTTCATTCTTTTCTTTCCTGCCAACTGAAGTTCGAGAATGTTTAGATCCTGTGTTCCAGTTCCAACGATTAGATAGGTCTTGTAATCCGTTTCAACTTTGCCGGCTTGCAGTTCATTCGTGTTTCGTAATTTGGATCTGAAGATCTTGGCAGTGGTTTCTTTACCTTGTATCGAAAGATCGCTATAGGCAGCAGGGTAAGGAGACAACCCTCTGATCAGGTTGTGTATAGCTTCGCCTTCTTTATTCCAATCAATCTTACAAGTCTCTTTGAATATTTTAAAAGCTTTTTTTAATTCGGTGTTGCTCATCTCCTTTTGTGACTGAGCGGATGCCTTGCCAGACTCAATTTTGTCAATCGTATTCAAAAGTAACTTACTCCCTTCAATCATTAGTAAGTCATGAAGTTCACCGGCAGTCATGTCTTCAGAGATATCTACTTTAAATTGGTCAATCACGTTTCCAGTATCTATTTTCTCTTCAATAAAGAATGTAGTCGCACCAGTTTCTTTCTCACCATTAATAATTGCCCAATTGATTGGTGCCGCTCCTCTGTACTGAGGCAAGAGTGATGCGTGTAAATTAATAGTGCCTTTGGAAGGCATCTTCCAAACTACTTCTGGTAACATTCTAAATGCTACTACTACAAAAAGATCTGCATGTAAGTCTCGAAGTGAGTTTAGAAAGTTTTCATCCTTTAGATTTTCTGGTTGAAGAATGTTCAGATCATTATCGAGCGCATATCTCTTGACATCGCTATACTGAACTTTTTGCCCTCTTCCTGCAGGTTTGTCGGTAGCAGTTATTACACCTACTACTTCGTGATGACTTTTATTAATTATTTCCAAACTCTCCACGGCAAATCCTGGAGTTCCCATAAATACGATTCTCATAGAAGCAGATTTTATATGAACAAGATTAAACAAAAACGCACCCACTTTTAGTGGATGCGTCTAGAACTTTTCAAGATGAAATTGTGGTATTATTCCACTAGTTTAAATTCTTTTTCTTGCTTACCCATACTTGGAGAAAGCATGGTTAAGGATAATGTTGCTCCATTTCCTTGCGCAATACAGTTGATTTTATTTCCATCATTCTCCAAAACAAAAGAGGCTTTTGAACCTTCTTTGATCTTACTTTGGCTTTTGTATAGAACAACTCCTGTCTTTCCTTCGCTTTCTTTTGTGAAGTATTCCTTTACTTGACTAATATCATCTTTAGTAGCGACCATCAATACTAGGCCATCTTCATAGATCCTAATGTACTGAGTAGCTCCGTCATCCATGGCAGATGAATAGATCTTGTCAAATTCGATTTGTCCAAATGTTATTCCAGTGAAAAGAAGAATAGCAATGGTTGTAAGTAGCGTTTTCATAGTGGTATTTTTTAATGATCTTCAGGTTCGTCCTTTTTGTCATCTTTAGGATCCTCCTTATAATCAATGGTTATATCTAACCTTCTCTCCAAAATTCTTGCCAAATTGTTGGCGTCCAATCTTTTTCCGATAATAATATTGTCCTTATCCAACAAATAAATCTGCGGAGTAGAGAAGATGTCATAGGTTTTGCGGAAATTCAAACTCTGATAGTCAGTCACTCTTAATTCATATACATATTTACCTGCATTTTTGTTTGCATCCGGGAAATCAGAAACATTAATCCAAGGAAGTTCTTTCTCTTTAATGAATTTCACCCATTTTTCATTCTCTAGATTTGTTCCAATACCTATAAATTCGATATCTACATTTTTCTCTTTCAGTTCAGCATAAAGAGTTTTCAGTTTTGGAAGTTCCTTTTTACAATGTCCGCAATCTGGATCCCAGAAGATCATTACCTTATAAGCATTAGGTAATTTATGAATGTCTACCCAGTTTTGCTCTGTTGTATCCGCAAGTTTTAAATTAGGTGCAGTCACTCCCATGATTAGATTTTCCCACGAAGCCACTTTTTCGCATCTATCGTTCAAATTTTCTTCTGGGTACCACCAGGCCTTGTTTTCAACTGGTGGACAGTAATACAATTTAGACATTTTGACATAAACGGCATCCATACCCATAATGTTGGAAGTTTCATAGTTCACATGGACATAATTCAAAACGAATTTCATCATGTCAGTACTGTCCTTGATCTGATCGATCATTTTTGATGCATGTCTTACGATAGTATCAGGTATTTGATGCATCATTTTCTGAAAGTAGAAATCAACTTTATTACCGAAAACTGGAGATCTTGCCAGTCTTGGGTCGGTAAGATCAGTATTATCCCAGAAATGTTCTCTCAGATACTCTCCTTTTAAGGTATCGTTCATACCTTCAGGAATTTCAATATCCACAGACATCTTGAGGATTTTACTGACTAACTTGCCTTCATGCTTCTTAACGAGGTCTTTCTGAAATTGCTTAACCTCTTTGTCCATTTTGTTTAACTCTTCGTTGATCTCTTCGATTCGCTTTTTATCCTTCTTTTTATCCAGAGCATCACGTTCCTCAACTAATTTCTGAGATTTTGGCTTCATTTCACCGATATACTTCACGTACTGATAAAAGATCTGATTCTCCTCAGATTGTTTAACATTCATGTACTTAATGAAATTATCTTTATTCGTTTCAATGTTCACCACTTTGTCCTGATCAGACATGATGAATTCAAAGTAGCCTTCTCCAGTGTAAAAAGCATATACTCCTCCTTCATAATTGGGTTTTGAAAAGGAAGCTTTTCCTCCTTTTGATTCAGTCGTATCTGCATAATAAAGTTTGTCGCCTAAATATTTTAGTAAATAGACGGTTGTGTCTTTCAATCCTTCTACTTTGAAATTCAGTTTGTATTGCGCATTAACTGCAAAAGCTGATAACAACATTCCTACTAGTAGTACTCTTCTCATCTGTCTCCTTTTTTACATTTATAAAAGTATAAACAAAAGACGAACCAAAAAATTTTACGCTGCTTTTGGATTTTGATTTTAACAAATATTTAAGAAAAAAACTCCACCCGGTACTGTGACCAGATGGAGTTGCTATCGTGAAGATGATTAGTGGAATGTTTTTGAATGTTACTTTTTACCGCCCAGCATCAGGATCTCCTGACACACGATCTCAGTAATATAGCGTTTTACGCCATCCTTGTCCGTATATGATCGATTGCTCAACTTACCTTCGATGCAGATCTCTTTTCCTTTTGTAAGGTACTGTTCTACAATCTTAGCTTGATTTCCCCATGCAACTACATTGTGCCATTGGGTTTCTTTAACCGTTTCGCCTTTATGATTTTTATACGATTCGTTCGTGGCAATGGTCATTTTAGCTAATGATTTTCCATTGTCTAAGGCAATGATCTCTGGATTTTGTCCTAGGTTTCCGATAAGTTGAACTCTGTTTCTTAATTGATTCATGATTTTAAATTTTAAGGGTTTTTAAATAATTGTTGTTTTATGTTGGGATCCTTTACAACTAGGTAAGGACTTGAATTTTTAGTTGTGATGCTGAACTTATAACTAAGATCTTAGACGCAGGATTATTGAAAATAGATCTAGGAATTGTGGTCTTAGCTTTTTGATCAAGCCAGGCATCATCTTTATCTTGTTTAATTACAAATGAAGCTCTATGAGTGGATTGTGCGTAAAGTACTATGCACGATTTAGCTCAATATGGTGACAATTCACCTCGGTAATATGTCTCACAATACCTGCTTTATCCAGGTAGGAACGGGTGTTAAGACTACCTTCGATTTTCACCTCCTGACCTTTTTTGAATTTGGTTTTCACTATTTCTGCCAGTTTATTCCAAGCAGATAACGAATACCACTGCGTCTTTTTAATAGTTTCGCCCGCTTCTGTTTCGTAGGTGTTGTTAATTGCGATCTCCAATTTGGCGAGTGAAGAACCATTTTGTAGTTGGATGATCTTTGGGTCTTTACCTAAATTTCCGATCAATTGAACTTTGTTATTTGAATTTTGCATAACGTGTTTTTTAAGTGCCTGAGGCATGGATTAATAATTAATTTCGTAAAATGTCGTTTTCATCGATGTTGACGGTGCAAAGTAATGGGGATAAAAAAACATAAAAAGGAGATAATCGTAAAAGAATCGGAAAGAACCGGCAAAAAACGTATATTACCGATTAAGTGGATGTTATACAGTTTGTTATGTGGTTTTATTTTTTTGTCATGTAGTGAAGAAAAAGTAAAGAGCAGTAGTGAGGAACCGTACATTTCGAAGCCTTTGACAGAGGAAAAATGTGTCAATTTTGCTGAGCAGTTACATCATTCATTTGCAGATAGTAGCGTAACCTATGTAGAATCATACATTGCTTGGGAAGAAATTAGAAATGACATTACCAAGAATGATCCATTGCGAATTGCCATATTTGATTCCATAGTTAAGAAGTTTGATGTTGGAAATGAGTTTGTGGAATTGGTCTATTCTGAATCTGATGTTCGATTCATTACTTATTTTTCAGAAGAGGAAAATCATTATCTGGTTTTTAGAGTATTTCAAGAACCTCAGAGTTTGAATTTTTATGAATTTGAGCTGAGAGGAAATGCGGATGAAATTGAAATTGTTGATGTCTACAATTATTTCACGGCTAGTTCTATAAGGCAAATGATAAAGCAAGAGATCTTCTTTTGGGAAGGATTTGGTGAAGAATGGTATTCGAAACTCACGGCATTTATTGATTTGGAAAATGCATTCAGAGAACTCATTAGTGATGGGAAATTGAAAGAGGCTTTTTTATTGACCAAAAAATATGCTGAAGAATTTGGCGAATTAGAGCGGTTCCAGAATTTGTATGGAATGATCTGTGAAATATCTGGTAGTTCAGAACTAATGATCGGATACCTAGAAGATGAATTGCTAGAGATGTCCAAACTAGAAAAGGGTAGATGGCTATCTTTGTTTTATCTACGTTCTTTGCAAGGGGATTATTCAGAAGCAATGATCGCTCTTTCCAATTTAGAAAAGGAAGTGGGAGAGGATTTATACATTGATTTTCTTAAAGGTAATCTCTACTATGAATTGCATGATTACGAATCTGCAATAAAATGGTTCAATATTGCATTAGGACAAAAAGAAGATGTAAAGATATTTCATCTTGCTAAAGCGCACAGTTATGCAGCTATGGGACAATTTGTGGAGGCTGTAGAATCATTATTGGTGATGGAGGATTATTTCGAAATAGACGGCTACGACTGGAAGATAGAGTTTGCTTATGCCTCTGAATTTGTGCAATCCCCTGAATTCAACGAGTTCTTAAAAAGATTAGACGGAGCGGCTGTTCAATGATCGCTTGTAGAAGAACAATCCAACTGCCAATCCCGTAACGATTAAAATTCCACCTAGAATAGGACGATAGTAAATCCAGGCAATTCCAATAATAACGAACGATAAAAGAAACGAAACTACACCAGAGAATATCTTCACTCCAAGTCCTACTATTGAACCGATAAATGGAATTACGTCTGCAACTGTTGGAAGGAAACTACCCATAGCGATGAAGCTAACAAACATAATCAGGAATCCTAAAAATCTCAGAATCCAGGTCATTACTGAATTACTTTCCATCGCATTTTGAAACATTTGTTTGGCATTTACATTTCCTTCAGAAACCATTAAGATCTCAGTGTTTGATTCGGTTAAATAGGGAGTTATTGAATGCTCTTTTTGTTGTCCAATAATACTGTAGGTATTAGACGGGATATGATAAAATGAAACCTTAATATCCCCAATGTCGGGATTGCTCTTTGTCCCAGTCCCTTTAAATAGTTTATCAACCTGATGGTTGTCCTCAGTCTCTTTTATGATGTCGAAAGAAGTAGATTGCTTGCCAGTAATGGATAAATTTTCGTAGTCTGACAATTTATTCAAAATCTCATCAGAGATTTTGAAGTCACCAAGGTAGACATTAGAGGCGTTGATCTCAAAATTGTCGTAAGGAATGCTGGAAGGGTTTTGATGTCCATTCTTCTTTGAAAACTTATTAGAATTAATCAATTCATTCGACCATACTTTTTCATAAGTGTATTCAGTAATGGTTTCCTGACCTCCACCAACTTTTTTCTTAGTCTCTGATTTAGAGTTTTCTTTCCATTGGTACATTTCTACTGTACGTTTCAATCTTAACCCGTTAGTAGCTATGTTGAATTCATCATCCTGTAATTTCTCATCGGAGACAACATCTCCTTGAACATGGATCAATTTTTCATTATTGCTATCTTCTAAAGTTGGTTTATCGAGATTTACTACCAAATCAGCCCCTTCCTCCAAACCACGTGCAGTCTTTACAGCTCGACCCTCATTCCACCACAAAATAATGATGGAGACTAATAGTAAAACGATTCCGCCAAAAATGTTTTTTAGAGATCCTCCAAGTCTTGAAAGCCAACTTTGTGATGAATATTCAACATATTTATCCATGCTTAGCGAATAATCTTGAAATGATTCCGTCTGATAGTCCTACCTTAGGTACGATCATCATCTTCGAATTGCCGGCTTTCATAAATGTAGTATAGATCTTACCTGCTGGAACAATAACATCTGCACGATCAGGTTTCAATTTTAAAATTCTGATACGATCTTCATAGTTGTAAGCTTCAATCTCAGTGATCACTCTGGTAATTTCAGTTACTTTAAGATACTCTCCAAATCTATGGCGACTTTCTTTGAAGATTCTATTAATATTACCTCCTGTACCAATGGCAATCACGTCCTTTTCATCCTTAACCATTCTCCGAATCTTCTTACAGGCATCATCCCATACGAATTCAGGAACATTGTCTTTCAGTAAACGAACAGAACCCAATCTGAATGAATATGAATCAACACGCTCGCCACGTTTGATCAAGGTAACTTCTGTACTACCTCCACCTACGTCAATGTATAAATACGTTTTGGTTTTATCTAACTCAACATTTGAATTGTCAAAGTTGCTGAAAATTAAGTCAGCTTCTTCTTCACCGGAAATCAACTCAACATCTAGTTTAGCGTCTTTTTTGATTAGTTTTTGAACCTCCTTGCCGTTAATCGCTTCACGCATGGCAGAGGTTGCACAAGCCCTGAAAATTTCTACATCATTTGCCTCCATCAGGAAACGAAATGCTTTCATTGCTTTTACCAGTTTTTTTGCTTTGTCTTCACTGATATGACCATCGGTAAAAACATCTTCTCCTAAACGAATCGGAACTCTGGTCAGAGATATCTTTTTGAAGTAGTGTTCTTTTCTACCAGTTTTGATAGCTTCTTCGATCAATAATCTTACTGCGTTGGAGCCGATATCTATTGCTGCTAATTTCATGGTCAACATTTCCTTTACAAGGGCTAAAGTTAAGAATTCAATTGGTATGCAAGGTTAGATATTGTAGATTTGAAGTAGAAATGAAAAGACAGAAATTAGTAGGATATGGAATGCTTCTGGTCGGAATGATTGGGATGATTCTCATGCTCTATTATTATTGGCCAAAAGTTAGTTCGCTTTGGGAGAATCCAGAGAGGTTTTGGAAGTTGTTTGTTAGTGCAGCTAAGTTGGATGAGATAGTGTCCTTAGGAACAGTGGTCACACTCGCCTTGTTTTTTCTAGCGGCTTTTATTGATGTTTTTGCGTTGGGGTGGGAGAAGAGTGGTTTAAGAAAGTTGCTGAAAGGAGGTGATCAATCCGTGTGGAATGATATTACTTGTTATTTGTTGAGTGTATTAAGAGTGTTTGATATACTCGCACTAATTTCTTCTCTGGGGATTGCTTATTTCCTAGCAAGCATTTTTATTAATTATCTGAATTTTAACCTTTCCGATCTCATTCAAAATCAATGGTTGAAGTTGATTATTGTATTTATTCTCCTGGATCTTTTGCATTACTTTCAACACAGGTTCATGCATGTAAAACCATTTTGGGAGTTGCACGCCTATCATCATTCAGCGGAAGAATTTACATTGTTGACTACAAGTAGAGGTCATGTTCTTGAGGGTGCAATTTATTTTCTGTTTTCAGGAATCTTTTACGCTATAGTTGGTGGAGATGATCTCTTGGAAGTGATCTTTTACCTGAATGCAGTTCGAGAAGGCTATCAATATCTACTCCATTCTGATTTGAATTGGCATTTAGGATTTATCGGGAAATACGTACTTATTTCACCAGCGGCTCACCGACTACATCATAGTATTTCTGAAAAGGATTATAACAAGAACTATGGTACTTTTTTCGTTTGGTGGGATAAGTTATTCGGAACTTATGAGGATCCCAAGGAGTTCTATAAAATTGGGATAAAGGAAAATCCTTATAACTCAACTAATTTTTTTGAGGGACAATGGATTGGAATAAAGCACTTTCTGGGACTTAATTCTGAAAAGTAAAATTATTTTTTGAACCTTAGAAAAAAAGTGTATTTTTGCACCCTCCTAATAAGAATGGTCCGCTAGCTCAGCTGGATAGAGCAACTGCCTTCTAAGCAGTAGGTCTCAGGTTCGAATCCTGAGCGGATCACTAAGAAAAGAAAATCCTGACCAGAATGGTCGGGATTTTTTGTTTTTAGCCGGAACCGAACGAATTTTGAGACAGGGAAAGAAAAATATAAAATCGTATAGGAGATGTAGGATTTTCTTTTCGGAATTCGGAGGCAAAAGGATCACAATCGAAGTGAGTAACCCTGTGGATGTAAGGAAGGTTTTATGTGTAAGTTGAAAACAAAAAAGGTCACTCATTTGAGTGACCTTTTTATTTCTTGAGTTATTCTTATTACTTCACAAAGAAGTTTGCAATGATCATTATTACTCCGATCACTCCACAAGCAATTGCTCCAATGTTCAGCCCTTTGATCTTTCCTTCTAATCCGCTGATAACTTGTTCTTCAGATTTGATAGAAACAATGAAAGGATTCTTTTTCTCACTAGAAATGGTGATGGTAGGTGTTCCACTACGATCATTTAATTCTCCAAGAATAAAAAGTTGCTGACCTACAGGAATATTACTTTCAAGTTCTCGATATCCTTTTGATCTCTTTTGTCTAGTATTTTCAGGGTAATAGGTTCCAAAAGAAAAATTCACTGACCCTCCAGAAGATTTGAATTGATTAACAGCACTATTGATTGTAAGCTTAGCTCCATCAATATTTACCATTACGTCTCCACTTCCATCATTTAGGTGGAATAAACCTCCTTGTCTAGTTGAACCAACCATTTCGGTTCCACCAACCCAGTTTCTGTGAACTTTCCCGTTTTCATCTTTTCGCTCAACCAATTTTTCGAATTCATGAACGACTGAAGCTTCGTAATAAACACAAGGCGAGTCACTAAATTCACCAACTAAAGGTTGATCACTATGAGCCTTAGCAGACACTTTAATCATCTGAGAATAGTGCCCTGTTCCCAGCTCTTGAGATACGCTTAGGCAAGTTTCTACTGCTGATTTGATATCCGTCTGGTCGTAATATTTAACGTCCAGTAATTTGTCTTCTACTTTCTTCTTATAAAAGAACAAACCAATACCCACTGCGATTAAGATTACACCGATTACCCACATACTAAATAAGATTAAGCGTTAGCAAATTGCTCGTCATACTGATCTGCAATAGCAGCAATGTTCTGAACAGCAGCTGAGAATTCATTCAGATCCATATTCTTACCAGCCAAAGTGTAAGAGAACTTGATTGAATTTTCCATAGAAAGTCCGAAACTTCCAAAAGGAATTGTAGCATTCATTCGAAGCATTTCTTCCATTTGATCAGAATTCAGTTCTACATCTTCCGCTAGATAACAGAAAACATCAACAAGAACATCTTCAGCATGCCAAGGTCTGACAATAATGTTTACCGATACAGTTCCGAAGGAGAATGAATAAAGATCATCGATCTTAAGGTATTCATCTTCATGAAAAAGTTCATTTACATACTTTTCGATTTTTGCGTAGGTAGCATCTATCAACGCTTGGTTCTCACCACTATGTAATACTTGAAATTTAGGCATTTTATATTAAGTTTTTTGTGATCAATTATTTGTTCATCATTTCTTTTAGTTTCGCTAACTCAGCATCAACAGCAGTATCTGTTTCGATAGCAGCGAATTCATCTTCCAATGCGATCTCTGCTCCTGACATATCTGTGTAAGCTTCAGCTTCAGCTTCTTTTTCAAGGATTTTCTCTTCAAACTTATCGAAGTTTGCAAATGCATTTTCATTGAATCCTCCAATGTTTTTAGCAATATCAGATTGTGCCTCTGCATTTTTGCTTCTAGCGATCAACATTGATTCTTTAGCTTTAGCTTCATCGTACTTAGCCTTAAGTTTTTCTAATTGACCTTTCAATTTGGTTGTAGTAGCATCTGCCTGCTCATACATACCTTTATAGTTCTCGTAGTTAGTATCTTCTACGTTCTTTTTTGCTAAAGCTTTCTTCGCTAATTCTTCGTTTCCAGCTTGCAAAGCAGCCATAGCTTTTTGTTGCCAAGCATCAGATTGAGCTTTGTGAAACTGCATTTTCTTTTCCATTTGCTTGGTGTGAGCCATTGCTTTTGCCAACGCAGCTGTTGACTGATTGATCGATTCTTTCATGTCAACCACCATCAACTTAATCATTTTTTCAGGGTTCTCTGCTTTGTCTAAAGCATCGTTAACGTTTGACCTGAAAATGTCTCCAATTCTTTTAAAAAATCCCATTTTCGTTTTGTTTAATGTTAGATGTTGTGAATTTAATAAATTATCCGTTGAACAGGTAGACTCATGGAATGATTTTTATCATTTGTCGAATGCTTTTATTTAAAATACAATAATAGATTGTTGAACAACAAAAAAGGCGGCTCAAATGAATGAACCGCCTTATAAGAAATTAAATAGTTAGTCGATTAATAATAAATCAATCTTCTCACTTTTGCAATGTGTTTAGCTAAACGGATAACTTGCTTAGTATATCCAAACTCATTATCGTACCAAGCATATAATGTTACGGTCTTTCCATCATTTGAAACAATGGTAGCGTTGCTGTCATATACAGACGCACATGTATTTCCAATAATATCGTTTGAAACCAATTCTTCATTGATCTGATAATTGATCTGATTGATCAATTCACCTTCAAGTGCAGCTTCTCGAACTTTACCATTAACTTCTTCTAAAGTTGTACCTTTTTTCAAAGTAAGATTCATAATTGCTAGTGAACCATTTGGAGTTGGGACTCGTACTGCATTGGCAGTCAATTTACCATCCAATGATGGGATTACTTTGGTAACAGCAGTTCCTGCACCTGTAGAAGTGATCACCATATTGATTGCTGCTGATCTTCCTCTTCTTGGCTTTTTGTGGAAGTTATCCAAAAGATTTTGATCATTCGTATATGCATGAATTGTTTCTATATGTCCTTTTTCAATGCCGAAATTGTCTTCAACCACTTTAAGTACAGGAGAAATACAGTTGGTTGTACAGGAAGCAGCAGAGAAGATCGTCTCATTTTCAAGATCAAGTTCTCTATGATTAATTCCGTAAACGATATTTGGAATCCCTTTTCCAGGAGCAGTTAATAGAACTTTTGAAACGCCTTTCGCCTGTGTATGTCTTTCCAGTGCTTCTCTAGTAGAAAATACCCCTGTACTGTCGATCAATAATGCATCATCGATCCCGTATGAAGTGTAATCAACATCTTCTGGATTATCAGCTCCAATGAATTTTACCATTTGTCCGTTGATGATCAATGCCATGTTTTCGGTATCAACTTCAACAGATCCTTTAAAAGAATTGTGAACAGAATCATTACTAAGAAGAGAAGCTCTTTTTACTAAATCATCTGCACTAACTTTTCTAAGTACAATTGCCTTTAATCTCAATTGTTGTCCTTTACCAGCTTGTGTGATCAACTCTCTAACCACTAAACGACCAATACGACCAAATCCGTAAAGAATTACATCTTTAGGATTGAAGGTATGTTTTTCCTGTCCGATAAATGCCCCTAATTTGTTATTCAGAAAATCATTGATGGAAGCAAAATTTGATTTTTCATCAATATACTCTTTGGTTAATTTCCCGATATCAATCTTAGAAGGTGCAAGATCAAGGTTAAGCATTGCCTTCGCTACTTCTGCACTAGTGTAAAGATCGATTGGTTTTTTTACTACGTTTTCAGCATAACCAACTAAGTTGATCACCTCTGAAATAGTAACGTTAACAAGGTGATTTCTGAACAGTACAAGTTCTACTCCTTTGTCATACATTAGTGTTCCTACAGAGTTGATCAAATCAACTGCTGCTCTTTCTTGCTTTACATAGTCATTTAAACCTGCTTCGTAACCTGATTTTGTCAGTGTTGTTTCCATTTGTGCGTAATACTGTGTTAAATATTAGATATAAAAAAAGGTTGAGAGCCATTGTTTCCAAGAACTATCAACCTTTGTGTTTCTTTCATAGTAAGGGTTATTAACCTAAGTATGATTTTAATAACTTACTCCTAGAAGTATGTCTTAATCTTCTGATCGCTTTTTCTTTGATCTGTCTTACACGTTCTCTGGTAAGATCAAATTTTCCTCCGATCTCTTCAAGCGTCAATCCGTGTTGCATTCCAATTCCAAAGAACAGCCTGATCACATCTCTTTCTCTTTCAGTAAGAGTAGATAATGACCTTTCGATTTCTCTTTGAAGAGATTCTTGCATTAATTCTCTATCTGCCTTAGGAGAGTCACTGTTTACCAAAACATCAAGCAAAGAATTGTCTTCTCCATCAACGAAAGGAGCATCTACAGAAATGTGACGTCCAGATACTTTGATAGTGTCTTTGATCTTGTCTTCTGGAAGATCTAAAGCTTGAGCCAATTCCTCGGCACTTGGAGCTCTTTCAAATTCCTGCTCCAGTTTAGAGAATGCTTTATTGATTTTGTTCAAAGAACCAACTTGGTTCAACGGTAATCTTACAATTCTTGATTGTTCTGCCAATGCTTGAAGAATTGACTGACGAATCCACCATACTGCGTACGAGATGAATTTAAATCCTCTTGTTTCGTCAAATCTTTGTGCCGCCTTGATCAATCCTAGGTTTCCTTCATTGATCAAATCAGGAAGAGTTAAACCTTGATTTTGATACTGCTTTGCCACAGATACAACAAATCTTAAGTTAGCTCTTGTTAGTTTTTCAAGTGCTCTTTGGTCTCCTTGTTTAATTCTTTGAGCTAATTCTACCTCTTGATCTGCTGTAATTAATTCCTCTCTACCAATTTCTTGAAGATACTTGTCCAAAGATTGACTTTCTCTATTGGTTATGGATTTGGTAATTTTAAGTTGTCTCATTCTAATCCTTTAGTGAATATTTTTCCTACAACCCATTGTTTAATGAGGTGGCAAATGTAAACCAAAAGGATGATTCATGTCAAGTAAACAGTTAAATATATTTTAACATCTGTTAATATCTATCTATCATAAGGAGTGATGGTCATTTTTACCAGTGTGTTCCCATCTAATAGTGAATCCATTTTCATCAACAATCTTGCGATAGCCCTGTTCCAATAGTTTAGCGTCATTTTCATCATCGATCTCAAATTGGTACCTTTTTTTTTTGAATGTTTCGCCTTCTTTTCGATAGAAATAAGCTAAAGCCACTCCTATTAAAGCCCCGAATAAATGTGCCTCAAAGGAGACTTTAGGATCTAATGGGAAAATTCCCCAGATCATACTCCCATAAAGGAACGCTACAAACAAGGCGATGGCCATTACTTTTGCTTCGCGTCTGAATACTCCACTAAAGAAAATGAAAAAGGCAAGACTATAGATCACACCGCTCATGCCAATATGGTACGCTTCTCTACCTGCAATCCAGACAAAAAATCCACCTACGATCCAACTGATCGCTAAAATCTGAGTTCCGATCTTTCTGTAGAAATAGTATAATGCCCATGATAGAATTAGAATTGGAGGGGAATTATTCACAATATGTTCAAGCCCTCCATGAATGAAAGGGGAGAATAAAATACCCCATAATCCACTCACTTTTCTTGGGTATACGCCCCATTTCGCAAAATCATACGGAAAGATCCAGTCTACTATATATACGCCCCACATTATCAGCAGAAGGAAGACTCCTACATAGCCTGCAGTGATAAATGGATTAGCTTTTTTCTGACTCATTTGACCTATCTATCCCTAAATATAATGCCAATTCCATAAGTCAGACAAAAATGCAGAGTTAATTATTCCAGATCTTCTGAATAAATGAATATCTTCTGCAAAGATTCATATGGTCGGTAGATATAATATACTTTACCATTGAAGATTTTAATACGTTCTACAAATCGATTGCTCAATTTCAATTCTCGATCGATCTTGCCATCTTGACAGTCTACAGATTTGATATAATAATATCCTCCTTTATTATAGAGACCATAAACCAATTCCTTTTGTTTATCGAGAATTAATGGTTGTTCCCATTTTTCCTTTTGGCTTTCTTGAACAAAATCAAGATGCAAACTATCTACTAAATTGTGATTGCTGTCAAATTTGTAAAGTTGCTTTTTGTATTGGTCAAACAAATGAACTGTATCTCTGATGATGAAAAGTGGAGCATATACTGGTTTGTATAAAATGTCTTGTGTAAAGCTTGTTGCTCCAATCCATATCTCTTTATCTATTCCAGTAGCTAATTCCTGACGATAGGCCCAAAGCTTGTCTCGGCCTGATACATATTTGTATTGAGCTCTGTAAAGTTCCATCATAAAATCATCTTTAATCTCCATTAATTCATGATGGGTGGTGTCATTTCGATCAGTTACAATAAAGGAAACGGCAGGATAGAGTTCATTAAAAGTACTATAGTAGAAATTTGAACCAAGCGTGTCGATCACGCGATGATAGAAGTCATAGAAGTCTTGTTCTTTCACTGATTCGAAACGGATCTTGTCATTCACTATTTCAATGGCAAATACGCTGTTTTCACAGATGACGTACGGAATTCCTGCATAGTCTTTAAAAAGATGTTTCGCATCACCTGGAACGGTTGCTTCTGAAATGTCTTTTTGATCAGATCCTGCAAGAACAATCTTAGCACCCTTTTTTAGCGTTCTTTCATAAGCAAGTAAAAGGAGTTTTCCATCTTCAGTGATCAGAAAATCTTCTACGGAATGTTCTGGACTTCCATAAACGGTGTCTACCTTTTGAGCAGTAAACGTGAACGTACTCAATTCATGGTAATACATAGGAATTTGAAGTAGAATGGATTGGTTTTTAGCCTTCTTTTTATCTGATGCCGAAATAATCTTGTAAGTGGATTCAAAACCAACATGTTCGAAGAAGATAGTATCTTCTGCAGCGTTGGTCAGCTCCAATTTGAATTTCCCGTTGATGTCTGTTTTGACTTCATTTTTTTTGTTTGCTGAAATAAAGACGTTAACATCAGGAATTACTACAGATTCGTTATTCTTGTCGACTACTTTTCCGATGACAATAACTTGAGCATGATAGAATGCAGAACAAAGAAAAACTAAAGTGGCTAATATGGAAATCTTCATAGTCATATACTATGAGATGCAAAACAAAAATAATTCCACAAAATTAAGCTTCAAGAGAAGCAAGCAGATAGTTTTTCCACTCATCGAAAAGTGGTTGGGATTCATCCGTCTTGAAGTCCATACATACCAAGATACTACGACCTTTCGTACATAATTGATCATCTCCATCAGGATTGATTTTAAAAAGCTCATATGAAAGTGTAAAGCTTTTATTCCCCACGTGATCACATTTAGTGATTACATAGATTTTATCATTCAAATAAATTGGAGTGATGTAATCGATCTCATTTCTACCTAACACAATTCCTCTTTCTCTCCAGTTCCATTCTGGACCTGTCATCTCTCCCATAAAGTCTATTCTAGCCTGTTCGAAAAAAGACAAGTATCTACTATTGTGGACGTGACCAGCCATATCAATGTCAGAGAAACGGATTTCTACAGATGTGCTTGAATGAGTCTTCATAATCGCGAATTTATACACACAAAGTTAAAATTAAATCGAAATAATCCTAATTATCAAAAATCTATTATCTCCATTTCACTTCAATAGCATGAAGTTCGATTAAAGGCTTTAGAAATTCTTCCAATTCACTCATGTCCAATTGACTTGCAGCATCGCAAAGCGCTTCATTGGGACAAGGATGTGTCTCAACAAATAATCCATCAATTCCAGCAGCTACACCTGCTCGAGCCAATGTTTTTAAATATTGTCTCGCTCCACCGTTCGGATCAGCACTAGGAATACCATATTTTCGAATGCTATGAGTTACGTCAAAAACAACTGGGTACCCTGTTTCTCTCATATGGTAGAAACTTCTTGGGTCTACGATAAGATCATTGTATCCAAATGCATAACCTCTTTCAGTAAGAATGATCTGTTCGTTTCCTGTGCTTTCTATTTTTGCAACCGGTTTGCTCATATTCTCCGGAGCAAGAAATTGAGCATGTTTTAAATTTACCGCTTTTCCCGATTTTCCTGCCTCAACAGTCAAAGTGGTTTGCATGACAAGATAGGCCGGTATTTGGATAACATCGCAAACTTCTGCAGCAGCAGCAACTTGATCTGGATAATGAACATCCGTGAGTAGTGGAAATCCAAATTCGTTCTTAACGCGTTCAAGAATTTTCAATCCTTCATCCATACCCGGACCCATATAGTAATCAACAGAGCTTCTGTTATCCTTCATGAAAGAAGATTTATAAATCGTTGGAATATTCAAACGCTCTGAAACTTCTTTTATCTTTTCAGCCGTCTTCATCATGATCGATTCATCTTCAATAACACATGGGCCACTGATTAGAAAAAGATCATCTGCTCCGCAGTTCACATTACCTACTTTAACCTTCTGTATGCTCATTTTTAAATTTTTTACAAAGTTAAGCGATAAGTTGAGTGACGATATCAAACTCGAATTATTTTCGATCGAAGCCGAATAATAAATGTTGTATCGGCAAGTTCTTGGGAATAAAGATCTTTAGTGTATGAAACAAATTAGCTTCCATATAATATTATCGAGCGCAATATCTGTGGTTTTGTTGACATCCTGTCAAGGTGATGAGTATTCTGAGGAAGAAACATATTCAACTTATCATCAAACCATTTCTGAAACATCGCTGGAGAAAAAACAGGAATTATACAAAAGCCTGATTTCAAGAGTTATTCAGAAACAATTAATGTTTGCAAAGGAATATCCAACAGTTGATAAAGTTCATCAGGAAGGTTTGGTTGCATTAGCTCGAGAATATATTTCAGTAACGTTAAGTGATTCTATTTGGAGTCATTGGTATGGAACTCCTTGGGATTTCTATGGCACAACGGTTGAGCCTGGTGTGGGAAAGATCGCATGTGGATATTTTGTAACTACTACTTTGCAACATGCCGGATATAATATTGATCGGGTCATACTAGCTCAACAAGCGGCTTCTGTTATTATCACTACGATGTGCGGTGAAGGGAAAACGAAGATTATTGGAAATAATAAGTACGTTGATCTGGAAGATTATATCAATAGTCGAAATGACGGTATTTATATCTGTGGACTGGATAATCAAGTTGGATTCATTCAGAAAGAAGGCAAGAAAGTCTATTTTATTCATTCTAGTGGGTTGCCAGGACAGTTAAAGGTGATGAAAGAAGAGTTGTCAAAATGTAACGCAATTCAATATTCACAAGTCTACTATGTGGGTGATCTGCTTTCCAACGAGGAAAATACTATTCATTGGATCAAGGGAGCGAAGATTGAAATGAAAAAGTAAAGTCTGTTTTTGTTTGTAACTAGAAATTATCTTTGAGTTATAAGGCCAAAATAATTCAATGAGAGATTTTACCATAGCTGTTTTACTAATAATTGGAATTCAATCTTTTGCTCAGAAAGAAAGGGAATTAATTGGATGTGCTTCTATTTACGAGCATCGTGTTTTTATGTCAATAACCGAGGTTTCCAATATCAATTATCGCGAATTTTTACATTTTCAGGAAGAGAAAGGTTTTGATATTTCTACACTACTTCCGGATACTACATGTTGGAGACAAAAGGGATCTTATAATGAACCTTACGTTGATTATTATTTCAGGCATCCTGCTTATAATGACTACCCAATTGTTGGAATTACCAAAGATCAAGCTGAAGCATTTTGTAGTTGGTTGTCTATTGTGTTAACGGATTCTTATCGAAAAAATGAGAAATCCGATATTGATAGTGTAGTGGTTCGTCTACCGCTGAAACAAGAATGGATCGATGCTGCCAAAGGTGGAAATGATTACTATGAATATCCTTGGAAAGGACATTCATTGAGATGGGAAGAAGGAAAGTTTCAAGGTATGTTTAGACTTAATTGTATTCGTAATAGAGGTGATTATATGGGGGTCGCAGGGAGCTTGAATGATAATGCAGATGTCACAGCTCCGGTTAAATCGTATTGGCCAAATGATTATGGATTGTACAATTGTGTCGGAAATGTTGCTGAAATGATTGCGGATGAAGATGTTGCCATGGGTGGAAGTTGGAATAGTTACGGTAATGATGTGAAAGTGACCTCCGAAATGCGAGCGATTGAACCTGCTGCCAATATTGGTTTTCGCTACCTAGTGGAAGTGGTAAGGTTAAAACCGGAGAAAAGTAAACCTTTAGTGATCGACAGGAAGTTTGTAAAAAGAAATTTAGTCAAAGTGGATTCCATAATTGTATCTAAATATGAGGTCACGAATCAACTCTACAATTTATTTCTAGAAGAAACCGGAAGACAAAAGCAGGATTCTACTCTGTGGGATAATCTCTTTATCTACAGTAACTGGTATACTTGTAATTATAGATGGCAGGCCAAGTACCAAAATTATCCTGCTGTATGTATAACTCAAAATGACATAAAGGAGTTTAGCAAATGGATGACGAAAAAGCTGCAGCCTTATTATGATGATCAAATCGTAGTAGATCTTCCCACTGAGCAGGAATGGGAATATTTAGCTCGAGGAGGATTGACAATTAGTCCATATCCTTGGGGCGGACCTTACATCAGAAATGTAAAAGGTTGTTTATTGGCAAATTTCAAATACGTTCCTTCATCTTTTGAAACTAGAAGTCCACAGGGAGAGTATGGTGTGGTTTATCCAAGTGGCAGACATAGTATGTTTGGTGCTGATTTGGATGGCGCGTTGGCTTGTGCTGCTGTAGATACTTATCATCCAAATGGATATGGTTTATACAACATGGCTGGAAACGTAAGAGAATTAGTGAAAGACACCGATCTATACTCGAAGGGTGGTGGATGGAATTCCATCGATTATTTTGTTCAAATCACAAGTAAAGAAGAAATCACAAAAATTCCAGGTCCGGATATTGGATTCCGATT
Organism: Flavobacteriales bacterium; assembly: GCA_020635565.1. Classification (GTDB taxonomy): domain Bacteria; phylum Bacteroidota; class Bacteroidia; order Flavobacteriales_D; family Parvicellaceae; genus Parvicella. Next base: position 414,574 of record JACJZN010000008.1, read on the forward strand.
CGTGGTTCGGGTTAAGCGTTGAATTTAAGTAACAACTATTACAGTGAAGGGTAACTATGGTTACGAATTAGAATGAGTTGGCTAGCGATATTTGTGCCATAACAACAATATAAAATAAAAGTTATGGAAACAAATGAAAATATAAACGTGATGCCCAGAATTGGAGACCAAGCTCCAGATTTTGAGGCGGTGACCACAAAAGGAAAAATAAAATTTTCAGAGTTCGCAAAAGATAAGTGGACGATATTGTTCTCACACCCAGCAGACTTTACTCCTGTATGTACTACGGAGATGAGTGGGTTTGCATTGAATAAAGATAAGTTCGATGTACTGAATACCGAGTTGATGGGGTTGAGTATTGATAGTATTCATTCTCACTTGGCATGGGTAAATAATGTGAAAGAAAAAACTGGAGTTTATTTCGACTTTCCGATCATTGCAGATATTGATATGAAAGTATCTAAGTTGTATGGGATGTTACAACCTAATGAAAGTGAGACAGCAGCAGTAAGAGCAGTGTTTTTTATTGATCCATCTAAGAAGATAAGACTGGTAATGTACTATCCATTAAATGTGGGTAGAAACATGGATGAAATCCTAAGAGCACTAGAGGCCCTTCAAGTATCTGATGCGAATAAAGTGGCTATGCCATTGAATTGGAGAAACGGAGATAAAGTGATCGTTCCACCGCCAAAGAACTTGGATGAAATGGAAGATAGATTGAATGATGACTCATGTGAAAGAATTGACTTTTACTTATGTAAGAGAGATCTATAAATCAGAAAACAAAAAAGCCGCTTTATAGCGGCTTTTTTGTTTAAACTACTCTGTAACGAAAGTCACTTTTAGCGCCATGACCAAAATTTACTTTTGAATCCATGATCAATCGAATCCTCATATTTGTTTTTACTGCAATGATGACACAATCCGTTTGGGGACAAGAGGATTGTTATAACTACGATCAACATACGCATCCAGAAGATACAATCCATGAGGTGCATAGTGTAAAAGAGTTCTTTACAGGAGGCAAAGTAGAAGGACACATGAGAAATTACTTCATGGTAACATACAATCAAGGAGATTTGAAGGATTATTGGGCGAATGCTACTGGAGGAGCCTTGTCGTATCATACTGACGTCTGGAAAGGATGGCAATTTGGAGTCAAAGGGATATTTACTTTTAATACAGCTTCTTCTGATCTTAATGAATTGGACACTTTGGTGGGGAAGAGTGCAAAATGGGAAAAGGAATTGTTCGATGTTAGCAGACCTTATGTAACACATGATCTGGACCGTTTGGAAGAGTTGTTTCTCAAGTATCATTTCAGAAGTTCTTACATAACATTTGGAAAGATTGATATTAATAAAGGCCCGTTGTTGCTTAAAAGAGATGGCAGGATGAAACCTTTTGTATACAAGGGATTATGGGGTGATATTAAGGAGGTTGACAAAACTACTATTAATGTAGGTTGGATCTATGCGGTATCTTCAAGGGGTATGACAGAGTGGCAAAATCTTTCGGAAGCCATAGGGTCAAATAATAATGGGCACCAGCCAGATGGATCATCAGCAGATTATAAGCATCAGGTTCATACGAATGGCTTATTTGTTCTGGGAATTGAAAGAGAGTTGTCACCTCATCTAAAATTAAAAGGATACGATTATTATTTGAATCATTTGATCAATGTTAATTGGTTGCAACTAGATTATGATAAAGGCTCCTTCTTTGGAGGGATACAATATGTTTTTGAAGTCGCAGACCCACATCAGAAACATCTGGACTACCAGAATAGGTATTATCAGCCTGATGAACAAGCTCATGTGGTCAACGGAATGTTTGGTTTACAGTCTAAGGATAAGAAGATAAAACTTTCGGGAGCCTATTTGCATTCATTTGGCACCGGAAGGTTTATATTTCCTAAGGAACTGACTAGAGAAGGATTCTATGTTTCTCAACCGAGGAGCTGGGTGGAGGGTTACGCAGATCTCGATGTTTTTGTGGTAAGAGCAGAATTGAGATTTAACAAAAAGGGATGGTCAAACTGGTCATTTGATACGCGCTTAACTTCTTTTAGTACGGATGGTGTAGATAGTTACAGGAATAATAAATATGGTATGCCATCGTATTACCAAGGAACGTTTTTAGTCAATTATAGCCCAAAGAAAGTGATGACTGGTGTTCATTTTACATTTATGTATGTAGCTAAGTATACACCAGAAAAGTTAGATTTGACCTATTCACAAACCTTTTACAAAACGAATCTGCATCATTTGAATTTAATCATGAATGTCTACTTTTAGGAATAGAATCCTTCGTAACTTTTGTTGCAAAGTATCTTTATTCTTGAATATAAATTTGCATTCAACTAATTATAGAAAATGGAATTTTTAGAAATACTTGGATACTTTGGAGCGCTTTTAATCGGATTGGTTCTTGGACTGATTGGGGGAGGTGGATCTATACTAACCGTGCCAATCTTGGTTTATATTCTGCATTTTGATACAGATTCAGCTACAGCGTATTCATTGTTTGTAGTAGGAACTACTGCTCTAGTTGGGGCTATACGAAATGCTCAAAAAGGAATGGTGGATTTCAAAACCGGGGTCATTTTTGCGGTTCCGGCACTTACAGCGGTTTATTTGACAAGAAGTTATATCGTTCCGGCAATACCTGATACCTTATTTACGATGGGGGATATCGAAGTAACCAAAAAGATAGGTATCATGGTGTTCTTTGCCTTGATTATGTTGGCGGCATCTTATTCGATGATCAAAGGCAGAAAGGATGATGGAGATGAAGAAAAAGTGATCCAATACAATTATCCGATGATCGTTTTAGAAGGGGTGGTAGTAGGTGTTTTAACAGGAATCGTAGGAGCAGGAGGAGGATTCTTGATCATACCGGCTTTGGTTTTATTGGCTAAGCTTCCAATGAAAAAGGCCGTAGCGACTTCATTAATGATCATAGCGGTAAAATCTCTATTTGGTTTCCTAGGCGATGTTCAGAATATATCGATCGATTGGACATTCCTGATGATCTTTACCTCTCTTTCTGTGGTAGGTATTTTTATTGGGATCTATCTTAATAAGTTCATCGATGGAAAAAAATTGAAAAAGAGTTTTGGATTCTTTGTCCTTGCAATGGCAGTTTACATTGTATGGATGGAAGTCAAAACAATGATGTAACCTCAGTTACAAACCTCAGTAATTATGGTTACACACATAAAAAATACAATGAGTAACTTTGTATCAACAACTTAACAACTTAACAACTAAAAAAATGAAAATAGAACAAATATACACAGGGTGCTTAGCACAAGGTGCTTACTACATTGAAAGTAACGGTGAGGTGGCGATCATCGATCCATTGAGAGAAGTTCAACCATATATTGATATGGCTGAAGAGAATAAAGCTAAGATCAAATACATCTTTGAAACCCATTTTCACGCTGACTTTGTTAGTGGTCATGTTACACTTTCAAAGAAAACAGGAGCTCCCATCATTTATGGACCAAATGCGGCTCCAGATTTTGACTGCATCGTTGCTACAGATAATCAGGAGTTTAAGCTAGGAGATGTTACGATTAAAGTTTTACACACTCCTGGACACACCATGGAAAGTACTACATATCTTCTATTGGATGAAAACGGCAAAGAATATGCGATCTTTAGTGGGGATACACTTTTCTTAGGAGATGTTGGTCGACCTGATCTTGCTCAAAAAGCAGCAAGTATCACCCAGGAAGAATTGGCAGGTACGCTTTTCGATAGTCTTAGAAATAAAATCATGTCTTTACCGGATGAGGTAATTGTTTACCCTGGACATGGTGCAGGAAGTGCGTGTGGAAAGAATATGAGTAAAGAAACAGTTGGTTCGATTGGATATGAAAAGGCAAACAACTATGCTTTACGAGCAGATATGTCTAAAGAAGAATTCGTGAAAGAGGTTACTGATGGTTTGACACCTCCACCTCAATACTTCCCGTTAAACGTGATGTTAAACAAACAAGGGTACGAGGATATTGATGAGGTATTAGAGAGAGGACAGTCAGCTCTATCACCTGCTGCATTTGAGGTTGCTGCAAACGAGACAGGAGCCGTAGTTCTTGATGTAAGACACCAATCTGATTTTGTAAAAGGGTTTGTGCCTAGATCGATTTTTATTGGGATTCAAGGAGGGTTTGCGCCTTGGGTAGGAGCATTGATCGCTGATGTGAAGCAACCAATATTACTGATTACTCCAGAGGGAAAATTGGAAGAAACAATTACCAGACTTTCAAGAGTAGGATTCGACAATATTTTAGGATATCTGGAAGGAGGTTTTGAAGCATGGAAAGCTGCTGGAAAAGAAGTGGATACTATAGAAACGATCTCTGCAGAAGATCTAGCAAAACTGAAGAAGGAGAAGGATGTAAGAATTGTGGATGTAAGAAAGCCATCTGAATATTTATCAGAGCATGTGGTGGATGCGGTTAATGCGCCTTTGGATTACTTAAATAAGCACATTACTGATTTTGACCCAAATCAAACAAATTACATTCATTGTGCTGGAGGATATAGATCTGTGATTGCAGAATCAATTTTAAAATCAAGAGGAATACACAATATCGTAGATATACTTGGTGGTTTTGGAGCCATCAAGAAAACGGATGCAAAAGTCACAGATTATGTGTGTCCAACAACATTATAATTAATAAGAAAAAAGGAAGAAAAATGAGAGATTTAACAAGAGACAATTGGAAAGAGGCGATCAAGAATGATCCTAATGCGGTGATTCTTGACGTAAGAACACCAGGAGAATGGAGAGAAGGAGTACAACCTAATGCTGTATTACTTGACTTTTTTGATGGTGGAGGATTTATGGCTGGAATTCAGTCAATGGACAAGTCCAAGAATTATTACGTGTACTGTAGATCGGGAGGAAGAAGTTCTAGTGCTTGTGGATTGCTAGAAAGTCAAGGATTTGCGAATACATTTAATTTGCTTGGAGGTATGATGAGTTGGGATGGAGAAGTAGTGGCTCCTTCAATGTAAAAAATAGTTTATTGTTGTAGTGAAAGGCGGTTAAAAACCGCCTTTTTTCGTTCTGTTACTTTGGTTACATGCATTAACGTGTGTCTTCACTAACTTAGTGAGCAACAAAAACTTAGAATTATGAAAAAACTAGTAATAATTGGAGGAGGAACAGGAGGAATCATGACGGCAGCACAATTTCTCAGGAAGGGAAATGTGGCTGTTACCGTAATAGAGCCAGCGGAGTATCATTATTATCAACCAGCGTGGACATTGGTTGGGGCTAACGCATATGATTATGAAAAGACAAAGAGAAGAATGGCTGATGTAATGCCTAGTGGAGTGGAATGGATCAAGGAATATGCAGAAAGATTGGAGCCAGCAAGTAATAAAGTTATTCTGAAGAGTGGTAAAGAAGTTGCATATGACTACTTGGTTCTCAGTCCCGGATTGGTGATGGATTTGGATGGTATTGAAGGGTTGCGTGAGGCAATTGATAAAGGGGTTGTTTGTAGTAATTATACTGACCCTAAACATACTTGGGAGGTACTAAGAAATTTTAAAGGTGGAAATGCTGTTTTTACACAACCAACAACTCCAATCAAATGTGGTGGAGCACCTCAAAAAATTGCTTATTTGGCAGCGGATTACTTTAGAAAGAAAGGAATTTCAGACAAAACGAATGTGATATTTGCCACTCCAGGTGGAGTCATCTTTGGGGTTAAACCAGTTAGAGAAACCTTAGAGAAAGTTATAGCGAATTATGGGATTCACTTTAAGCCTCATTACGCTCCTGTAAAAATTGATGTTGCTAATAAGGTTGTGACGTTCAAATGGACTCAGACAGGAGAAAATCAATGTGTGGTGAATGAGGATAAATTAGGTGAGAAAATGTCTGGAGAACAGATTATTGAAATGCCGTTTGATATGCTTCATCTTGCACCACCACAAGCAGCACCTGCTTTTATTAAAAATTCTGAGCTGGCAAATGCAGCCGGTTGGTTGGACGTAGATACAGGAACTTTACAACATAAGAAATATCCAAACATTTTTGGAATTGGGGATGCAGCGGCATTGCCCACCGCGAAAACAGGAGCAGCGATTCGTAAGCAAGTTCCAGTAGTTGTAGAGAATATCACCAGATTGATTAAAAGTCAGGCATTGAGTGATAAGAAATATAATGGATATTCTTCATGTCCATTGGTTACTGGCTACGGTAAAATGGTGTTAGCCGAGTTTGATTACGATAGCAATTTTACACCAGATCCAAAATTGAAGCAAATGCTCATCAAGGACTCTTCAAAAGAACATTGGAGATTATGGATTCTTAAGAAGTTTATCTTACCAAGATTGTATTGGAACAAAATGCTAAAAGGTATTGATGTATAAGATTGAAAGGAGCTATTTAGCTCCTTTTTTTATGCAAAAAAAATCCTGACACTCCATATGGAGTGTCAGGATTAAAAGCAATAACCTGTTCGGTAATAAATTATTTAACTGCGTCTACAACAGCCTTGAATGCTTCAGGATGATTCATTGCAAGGTCAGCTAGAACTTTACGGTTCAAATTGATTTCAGTTTTGCTCAATTTCCCCATAAACTCAGAATAACTCATTCCGTGTTGACGAGCACCAGCATTAATTCTTGCGATCCATAAAGAACGGAATGTTCTCTTTTTGTTTTTTCTGTCTCTGTATGCGTATACAAGACCTTTTTCCACAGAGTTTTTAGCTACTGTGTATACATTTTTTCTTCTTCCAAACGAACCTTTGGCTAATTTGAAAATCTTTTTTCTTCTAGCTCTTGAAGCTACTCTATTCTTTGCTCTTGGCATAATTTTAAGTTTTTTGACGATCAGTGAGTTATTTTTTCAAACTACTTGGCTACTGATAATCGGGTTAACAATTTAAATAAACCTGATAGCACTTTGCTATCTAATTAAGCACATAACTGCTTTTTCACGCTTGCTACGTCCTCTTTACTAATCAATCCAGTTTTAGTAAGATTTCTCTTTCTTTTTGTAGATTTCTTAGTTAAGATATGGCTTTTAAAAGCGTGCTTTCTTTTGATCTTTCCAGAACCTGTGAATTTAAATCTCTTCTTGGCGCTGGATACTGTTTTCATTTTAGGCATCTCTCAACTTTATTTATGGTTATTACTTTTTCTTTTTTGGTGCGAACAGCATGATCATCTTCTTACCGTTCATTTGTGGCAATTGTTCAACAATTGCATCTTCCTCAAGTTCTTGAGCAAATTTCAATAGTAGGATTTCACCTCTGTCTTTATATACGATCGTTCTTCCTTTGAAGAATACATATACTTTAAGTTTAGAGCCTTCCTCCAGAAACTTCTTAGCATGCTTCAATTTGAATTCAAAATCATGATCATCCGTGTTAGGTCCAAAACGGATCTCTTTCACGGTCACTTTCATTTGCTTTGCTTTGAGCTCTTTCTGCTTCTTCTTTTGTTCGTAAAGGAATTTCCTATAATCAATGATCTTACAAACCGGTGGTTTTGCATTTGGAGAAATCTCTACCAAATCCAATTCTAATTCGTTGGCTAGCTGAAGTGCTTTTGCAGTAGGCATTACACCTCCTTCAACATTGTCTCCAACCAATCTGATTTCAGGAATACGGATGCGCTCATTAATTCTGTGCTGCTCCTCAACTTCCCTTCTTCCTCTATTAATAACTTTCTTGCTAATAGCTATTCTGTTTTAGTTAAACTTAATTAATTTTTCTTCAATCTCTTTATTGACAATTTCTGCAAATTCTGCAACACTAAAAACGCCTAGATCACCCTCTCCTTGGCGCCTAACCGCTACCTTCTTCTCATTTGCTTCACTCTCTCCAACGATCAGCATATACGGGATTTTGTTCAATTCAGCGTCCCTGATTTTCTTGCCGATCTTTTCGTTCCTTTCGTCAATAAGACCGCGAATATCGTAATTTTTCAGCAAATTCAAAACTTCAGCGGCATAATCGTTATATTTCTCACTGATTGGTAGTATTGCAAATTGTTCGGGATTTAGCCATAATGGAAATTTCCCTGAAGTGTGCTCGATCAATACAGCGATAAATCTCTCCAAAGAACCAAATGGAGCTCTGTGGATCATAACTGGTCTATGTTTCTGGTTGTCAGATCCAGTGTACTCAAGTTCAAAACGCTCAGGGAGGTTGTAGTCCACCTGAATAGTTCCTAATTGCCAGCTTCTTCCAAGAGCATCCTTCACCATGAAGTCAAGTTTCGGTCCGTAGAAAGCAGCTTCCCCATATTCAACTACAGTCGGTAGTCCTTTCTCGCTAGTAGCTTTGATGATCGCAGCTTCAGCTTTTTCCCAATTCTCTTCACTTCCGATGTACTTCGACTTATTGTAGGGGTCTCTCAATGAAACCTGTGCTGTGAAGTTTTCAAAATCAAGTGCATTGAAGACGTATAACACCAAGTCAATTACTTTCTTAAATTCTTCTTCCACCTGATCTGGTCTGCAGAAAATGTGAGCATCGTCTTGCGTAAATCCTCTCACTCGTGTTAATCCATGCAGCTCACCACTTTGTTCGTATCTGTAAACAGTTCCAAATTCGGCAAATCTTACTGGAAGATCTTTGTAGGATTTAGGTTCGGCTTTAAATATCTCACAATGGTGAGGACAGTTCATCGGCTTCAGCAAGAACTCTTCTCCTTCGTGTGGAGTTTTGATCGATTGGAAAGAATCTTCTCCATATTTTTCATAGTGACCAGAACAAACATAAAGATCCTTCAGCGCTATGTGAGGTGTAGCAACAGGAAGATAACCCGTCTTTACCTGAGCTTCCTTCATAAAGTCGATTAAACGATCTCTCACAGCAGTTCCCTTGGGTAACCAAAGAGGAAGTCCCATTCCAACTTTTTGAGAAAAAGTGAATAACCCTAATTCTTTCCCTAGTTTTCTGTGGTCACGCTTTTTCGCTTCCTCCAGCATTTCAAGATACTCTGTAAGTTCTTTTGCTTTAGGGAAAGTGATTCCATAAACTCTGGTCAGCTGCTGACGTTTTTCATCTCCTCTCCAATATGCACCTGCTATACTCATCAGCTTTACAGCTTTAATGTATCCGGTATTTGGAATATGAGGTCCTCTACATAGGTCCGTGAAATTTCCTTGAGTATAGAATGTGATGTTTCCATCCTCAAGATCTTCTAATAACTCTAATTTATATTGGTCGTCTTTTTCTGTGAAGTATTTGATGGCATCAGCTTTACTGATCTCCTGTCGGATGAAGTCGTTCTTTTGACGAGCCAAATCCAACATTTTATCTTCTACTTTTTTCAGGTCTTTTTCAGTGAATTCATAATCCCCGAAATCGATATCATAGTAAAATCCATTTTCAATAGGAGGTCCAATCGCTAATTTGATCCCTGGATAATAAAATTCCAAAGCTTCAGCCATTAAATGAGCAGAACTATGCCACATAGTTGATTTACCTCCATCATCATTCCAAGTCAACAAACTTAACGTTGAATCTTCGTTGATTGGACGCATCAGATCCCAAATCTCTCCATTAACTTTCGCAGCTAACACGTTTCGTGCTAACCCCTCGCTGATGCTTGTCGCAACATCCATGGATGTAACCGCACCATCGAATTCTCTTACACTACCATCTGGCAAAGTTATCTTTATCATAATCACTTTTTAGGGGTGGCAAAGGTAGTGAATTTAAGCTGAAAATTGGATTCAAAAATAAAAATAACTGAGAAGGAAATAAACCATTTATCTTTGGGTGAAACTATAAAGGGATTGAGATGAGATTATTTGGGTTAATAGGTTGCCTATTTGTACTTTTTAGTGCCTCAGCGCAGGATGCAGCATATAAGATTTATACAGGAAAGGGCAAGAAGTCTAATTTCAAGAAAATGACCAAGCAAATATGGGATTCAGACGTGGTGTTTTTTGGAGAACTGCATGATAATCCTATTGCACATTGGATGGAATATGAGATTGGTCTTTATTTGATAGAACATGGAGAGAAGATAACTTTTGGAGCAGAAATGTTTGAGCGTGATGAGCAAGTTTATCTGGATCAGTATTTAAAAGGAGAGATATCCGCAGAACAATTTGATTCATTGGCTGGGTTGTGGAATAATTTTTTTACGGATTATCTTCCGGTGGTTGATTTAGCCAAAGAATATGGTGTGGAGTTCATAGCTACCAATATTACCAGGAAATATGCTTCTCAGGTTTATAAGCAAGGCTTAGAATCCTTGGAGGCATTGCCAGAAGATGAAAAAAAGGATATCGCTCCGCTTCCAATACCGTTTGATATAAATGTGCCTTGTTATCAGACGATGTTAGAAATGATGGGAGGTCATGGAGGGGAGAATTTCCCAAAGGCGCAGGCGATAAAAGATGCTACGATGGCAGATGCGATCGTAAAGAATTTTACTTCAGGAGAAGGGAATATCTTTTACCATCTTAACGGCAGTTTTCATTCCGATAATAAAGAGGGGATTGGGTGGTACATCAACCAATATGCTCCAGACCTGAGAATTTTCAATATCGCTGTGGTGTTGCAGAGTGATGTAGATCAGCTGGAGGAAGAATATCTGGTAATAGCAGATTTTATCATCGTAGTAGATGAGGATATGACCAGTACCTATTGATCGGTCTGAATTTCGTTTTTATTCAAAACACGACTGGTGTTTACCTATGGCGTTTGAAGAATTTCTACTGCTATTCGTTCGCTCCATGATTTTTTGCAATGCTTATCCATAGCTCAGCGAGATCTTTGGAATTGGCACCGATGCTTGATGCTAAAAACAACGCTGATCTGAGCATGAGTACAGAGGCATCATGGAATTCCTGCTTAGAGCCAGAACTTCCAAAAACTTCTTGAACCTCCTGCTGAAAAAGATCATTGTGCTTGCTTATAAAAGATATTGGATCTTCCTCATCCACTTCAAGTTCTGGATATAAGATGAGATCGAGCCATACTTTAGGAAGGTGCTCTTGTAATCGATCTGGAGATTCTTCTCCGGCTCTTCGCCATAATTGTAAAGTTCGTGTATCGCCCGATGCCGCAAGTCCGGTGTCTAGCAATAGCTCAAAGGCAATGTCTGCAATATTTTGGACCATTTCGAGATAAGCATCTTGTGCTTGTTCGAATAAAGCCGTTTCCTGACCTAGTAAGTAATTGCCAACTGTCATTTTAGGTAGTTTAGTAACTTCTGGACATTCATTCAAACAAGGAAACTTTGTTCCTTTATACATGTAATGAGCCTCCTCATTTTGAACGTACCTTCCTATGGGAAACAATCGGCAGGCTAATGGCCTTGCATCATAGACGCTGCAACCTTTGTTTTTAACATATTGTCGACAAGCTTTCTTATTGTTGAAGGTTAAATCTCCATCAAACTTCAAACGTATACCACCCAATTCACAATACAAATAATTGAATTCTCTTACAGTCATTTTTTTAGCCTTGGCCATGAGTGCCAATTCCCAGGGGTTTATCAAAACCTGATTGCCAAAACAACAACTTCCAGCCCTCGAGCAAGTTAGAGGCAAGATATCGTCTAAAGAAAGTGGTGTGATTTGGTTCATCGGATTCAAAACAGGTTGTAAATTGTTAATTTGCTTGAGGATTCTATTCTGAATTATTTCTGCGGTACAACCACCAATTCATATCTCTTGTTAATTCATAACCTAGTTTCTCATAGAGAGAAATGGCTGGATTACCCTTGGTGGTATGTAAAATGGGGAGTTTGTTTTCTTTTAAAATCTCACTCGTATTGTAAGTGATCAATTGACCAGCAAGTCCTTTTCTCGTATGGTCAGGATGTGTAACTACTGCACTGACTTCAATAAATAGGTTGGTTTGCATTCGTTGACCAGCAATAGAAACTAATTGACCTTCCTTGATGATGCCATAGTATTTTCCCATTTCAAAGGTCCTCTTTTTATAGTAACCAGGCATAACTAACCACACTAGATCATAGATCTCATCCATGTAGGTTTCGTCCAATAAAATAATTTCTTCAGTTATCGGCATATTAGTTTGTTGAGCTAAAACCATCTGACAACCATCAATTTTTCTGACCAATGAAACTTTAGACTCATCGATTTCCGGGATTTTATGCTCGGAAACATAGAAGAATGAATCTGTCGTTTTTAGGTATTCATTGGAAGCATTGACTGTCCTTGATGCATCTAAAAAAGCTCCAAAGGGACATACTTCGGGATGATAAAAGCGTACTCCATCATATTCAATGGCAAATTTTTTATGTGTTTCAGCAAGGGAAAACCAAACTGGATTTTGGAGTTGAATTTCTAATGGTGTCATTTAATGGCTGTTAATCCTCTGCAAACACAATGATCTTATCATCTGGACTGAAGGTCACTTTATTGGTTTTCAAAGGGTTTAAAACAACTCCATAACTGGTGTGCTTATCATATTGTTTAGACATGATTCGATATCCAATGGCAATCTGTCCCTGTCTTTTAGCACTTTCAAGCACCGTAAAGAAATCCATTTCAATACCCGTTTTTACATAATTAGTGATCGGTTTCAAATAGATCTCAGACCCATCAGCATCAAACATATCGTTAAAGACATCAACTAGTTCTTTTGCTTCACTCACCTGTGAAACCAGCTGAGAGATCAATTTATCACTAACCACAAAATCATCTGCCTTGGTCACACTGGCTAACTCTCTATTTCTTACATCCATGATCTCACTCACAATTCTAACCTGAGTTCCCTGAATATCTAACAGATCACGCAAATGCAGGAGTGTCATAAGCGTTTGAGAATCTGCCTCCTGCACACTCAATCTGCGTGTATTACTCAGCACAATGATCTGTGTAAACTCGTGAACATTCAGACTTTCCAATACTTCTCTATCTGTGGTGTCCGCAATTCTGACATTTATTTTCAAATTGTCGGATATCTCCATTTTTTGGTACTCCTGATCTACATTTTCATGTCCTGAAACAATCAGTAACTCTGAACCAGCAGGCACATAGGAACTCATCTCACGCACAATAGCAGGTCCTTTATTGTTCCAGCTCAAGATCAATGTACGCTCTACAGAAGGTTTTTCTTCTTCCACAAATACGATCGCATCCTCATTAATGGTGGCCGCAGGAGCATTGATGATTAAAGTGTCATCGTCTTCTGTTAGAGCCACAAGCTTAGCTCCTTTCTCTAAAACGGTATCCATAGACGGATTCAGTTTAACGATCCCGTCTGGATACTGAATACCGATCACTGAACTGTCATTGTATTTGAAAAGTATCTCAGCAAACGTTTTACCTGTAAGCTGAGGTTCTTCTATGATATAGATCTCATCTCCGTCAAAACCTGTGATTTCAGTATAAACAACACTTAAGCCAGATTGACGACAAGTTTGAACCATGATCCTCGATACCAGATCATCCGTCAACATTAATTCAACCTCATCTTTTCCTACAATTTTACCGGCAAGTATATTCTTTTGCTGTCTCATCTGTGCTACAACATGAAAAGTCCTACCACTTCTTTCTGGATGGTTCATGACAGCTAGGAGAACCTTTATGGTTTGGGCATCTGCATCAGGTGCCGTTTCTGGAGATAACACCACGATACTTTTAGTTTCATTTAAATTGACAATATTGAGGTCATTAATATCCGTTGGATCGCCACTTCTGCAAATGACTTTTGTATTTCTCAGGTTTTCACATTTTTCACGAATGGCATCCTCCATCATGGTTTTATCCTCTTTGGCCATAACCAGAATTCTTGGCTTTTTCTGATTTTCGTTGGCCGCTGCTAGTTCATCTATAATGGTAAAAACCTGAGAGTTCCAGCCCAAAACTAACTGATGATTTTTCTCAACCACGAAACTTCTTCCTTTTCTTAGTTCTTGCAATTTTTCATCAATACCAGAGCTCAGAATACCGATCAAAGTGGAGAGAATAAAGATTCCGCCCAATGTTACGATAAACATGATCAAACGAAAACCCCATCCGGCATCTCCAGCCACAGTTCCAGCATCCATGGCGCGCATGAGCGTTTGCCATAAAGTCTCGCCAACTCCCATGGAAGAATCATCTCCATCAGGAAAAATGCTAAAAATGAGCACAATTATCGTAGCGATCACGATCATTACACCCGTTAGAATAGCCAACCAAAGGATCAATGCACCTGGCCCTCGGCTCATGGTGTTATCAAATTTGTACCTTAACTTTTGAGATAATTTTACTTTAGACATACGTTCTAATTTTGCGAACGCTAATTTAATTTTATTGCCGTTCAATTTGACATTTTGTTACTTTTTTCAATCGAAAGCTGTTACTAATATTAAGCAAGGGAGAGTTTGGGAATTAGCTCAGTTCTATGTTGTGTGGGGTAATTTTTTCAAGTTAGTACATTGTTATTGGGATTGAGTAGCGAACTTTCGTCAAGCTATCTGACAAAACATTCGGTTTCCAGTTGGGTATTGTGATGATAAAATCTTTTTTCAAGTCATCAATGTAAGAACTGTCAATGAAGCAACTGTCGATCATAAAGTTAGAAAATTTAAAATCTGGATCAGAGACCGTTCCTGTAGTATCAATTGAAAATATGACTAACATTTTCATTGGACTACAGAGCCTACTATCATCTATTTTTTCAACGAAATGTCCTAATGAGACACTAAAACTCTCTTGAGGAGTCAACAATGTTCCAGATTGCTTGTTGTTTCCGTTTTTCCTTGACGCACAGGAGAAAAATAATCCTAATAATGCTATTTGTATTACTGTTCTAATTGGGTTTGTTTTATTTGCCAAACTACGAATGTATAACATCGCGTGTTATTATTACAACGTAACCAAATTTAAGGAATCTATTACGCTGTTCACGTCCATTCCTAATTATCTCAAAAAAAAGCCCCTGCATTTCTGCAGAGGCCCTCTGAACTAAAAACTAAACTAACTATTTAAAAATCAATTTCTTCGTTACAAAATAAACACCATCAAATGCTACCGTAATGAAGTGAACTCCAGTGCTGGCCTGTTCCGGTTTTTCTATGCGTATTTTTTGAGTTCCTTCATTCAATACCAATCCATGTTGTTGTTCGAGTAGTTTTCCATCTAGGGTTGTAATGTAATAATCTACGGAAGCTTTTTGGGTAAGTTCAAACTGCAATTCAAAGTTAGTCTTTACTGGATTAGGCAAAAGTTCGAAATCAAACGGATTGCTGCCATCAATTTGGTCTACACCCAGTGGATTTTTCTTAATCCATACTTCGTAAATACTATTGTCTGCTTGCGTGTCAGAAATAGTGTTGTTGAAAAATGGATTCAAGCTACTGCTTTCCAATCCTCCATAAATCCATCCTACCAAACTGGAGTCTCCGGTTAGGTTGTCCAAATTGAGTACTTCATTTTCGTATCTAGATAAAGTCATATTCGATATGAATTCAGCACTGGCGCCCTTTAGTCCAGGCATTTCAATTGGTAATTGATACTCGGTAAGTGTTCCATTTGCCTCACGTGTTACTAAACTGATCGTTTTTACAAAAGGAACACTATCGTTCTGGATCAATGTCGTCCCATCGTAGTAATACTGACTTAATCCACCAAAAAAGATATTATGCATTCTGTTATTAGTTGGGTCATACATAGAGGTCTTAGCACTGTGATAATGGCTGAGATATTGATTGAACGTTGTTTGTGGGGTGTATCCTGTAGCTTTAATGTCTACTGGATATAGAAATGGCATATCCGTTACTGCCTGAAATACACCAGAGCTGATCGTATATCCTAACGTTCCGTCCGGAAATACTTGTGGCATCAGATTATAGTCCCTTCTTCTAAGATGAACGGCATCCGTTGTCTGCACTAAATTCGAATAGCTTAAATTTCCTGAAGCGTTACTGATGGTAAAAGTCTTATAGCCTGTGTGGTAGGTTTGAGTATAGGATGGGTTTCCCATCGGATTATACCTTCCATCAAAACGATGTCCCCCAACCAAATAAAAACTTCCATCCAGATAGCCCAATTGTCCTCCTGTGATGGCAAACTCCTCATCTGTGATCTGCTGAAAATAAGCGGTAATAGGTTGACTGTTCACAATTGCATCAATGGTAGATGATACGATGATCGTTGTCAAATTAGGAAAAGTAATGTGATCAGCAGCTGTATTTGAGTATGCATATCCACCGATAATGTATAAAGTATCATCAATTTGACGAAAGTTCATGTTCGTACTCTGAAGTTGTTCCTGAATCCCCGTAGGTAGAGAGGATAATGGAGTA
This sequence comes from Flavobacteriales bacterium, assembly GCA_020635565.1. Lineage (GTDB taxonomy): Bacteria > Bacteroidota > Bacteroidia > Flavobacteriales_D > Parvicellaceae > Parvicella. The sequence goes on from JACJZN010000008.1 coordinate 430,839, forward strand.
GACCAGTACTGCTCAGTCGTTGGGTCGATAACATAAAGGTCCGTATTATTCATACTAGCAGGAAAGGAACTGTTTGCCGGTCTTGGGTGAATGCCATCAAGTCGACCGCCAACAATTAACCATTTTCCTTCGTGCTGTCCGAATGCATAGGAATGAATGCCGTCCAAATTTGTTATCGAAACAGAATTTAAGGACAAGGTATAATCAAAATTTTGAGTGTAATTTGTCAACAGTGTCATTGACAGAATTAATGCGGTAAATATAGTTTTCATGTATATGGTGTTTGCCGCAAGATAATTCGAAGAACTGACGTTAATTGTAACAATTGTAACAAAAAAGCCCCCTCCATTGCTGGAGAGGGCTTCAATATTTGATGGTCAGGAAAGATTACTCTCCTTTTTCCATTTTCTCTTTTAATTCTGCAAGAGCGTCTAAGTCACCAAGAGTTGTTTTCTCAGAAGAATCATTCAGATTCTGAACAGCTTTGTTAGTATTAGCTGCTGAAGTTTTCTTCTTAGTTTCTTCTACTTCTCCCCAAACAGCTGCATGAGAAACGATGATCTTTTTAGAGTCTTTGTTGAACTCGATCACTTTGAAAGTAGCTTTCTCTTCTGCTTTCAAACTACTACCATCTTCTTTGCTCATGTGCTTCACAGGGCAGAATCCTTCAATACCGTATGGTAAAGAGACGATTCCAGACTTGTCTTTGATCTTAACAACTGTACCTTCGTGTTCTGATCCCTCAGTGAAGATTGTAGAGTAAGTATCCCATGGATTTTCCTCTAATTGTTTGTGACCTAAGCTTAATCTTCTGTTTTCTTGATCTAGTTCAAGAACGATCACCTCCATAGTGTCTCCTACGTTGCAGAATTCAGATGGATGTTTGATTTTCTTTTCCCAAGAAAGGTCAGAGATGTGGATCAATCCGTCAATTCCTTCTTCTAACTCCACGAATACACCGAAGTTAGTAAAGTTCTTAACAGTTGAATTATGTTTAGATCCTACAGCATATTTTGCTTCGATTCCTTCCCATGGATCTGGCATTAATTGCTTAATACCTAGAGACATTTTTCTTTCTTCTCTATCCAAAGTTAAGATCTGAGCTTCTACTTCGTCACCAATGTTCAGGAAGTCGTTAGCAGTTCTTAAATGTTGAGACCAGCTCATTTCTGAAACGTGGATCAAACCTTCTACACCCGGAGCAATCTCGATGAATGCACCGTAGTCAGCAAGAACAACCACTTTTCCTTTCACTTTGTCACCAACGTTTAAGTTAGCATCAAGTGCATCCCAAGGATGAGATTGAAGTTGCTTCAATCCAAGAGCAATTCTCTTCTTGTCATCATCAAAGTCAAGGATAACCACGTTGATCTTCTCATCAAGAGTAACGATCTCCTCTGGGTGGTTAACTCTTCCCCAAGATAGGTCAGTGATGTGAATAAGGCCGTCAACACCTCCAAGGTCAATGAATACACCATATGAAGTAATATTCTTAACGATACCTTCCAATACTTGTCCTTTCTCAAGTCCAGACATGATTTGTTTTTTCTGCTCTTCCAACTCAGCTTCGATAAGTGCTTTGTGAGAAACAACAACGTTTTTGAACTCTGGGTTAATTTTAACCACTTTGAATTCCATGTTCTTTCCTACAAACTGATCGTAATCTCTAATTGGTTTAACATCAATTTGAGATCCTGGTAAGAATGCTTCGATTCCAAATACATCAGCGATCAAACCTCCTTTAGTTCTACACTTAACATATCCAGTAATGATTTCTCCTGTTTCAAGAACTTCATTAACTCTATCCCAAGCAGAGTGCATTCTTGCTTTTTTATGGGAAACAACTAATTGTCCTGATTTGTCTTCTAATGTTTCGATGAACAATTCAACAGGATCACCGATTTTCAGATCTTCATTGTATCTGAATTCATTTCTAGATACTACACCTTCACTCTTGTATCCGATGTTTACTACTACCTCTTTCTTAGATATAGAGATTACCGTTCCGTTAATCACCTCACCTTGGTTGATGGCGTTTAACGTTTCATCGTATCTTTCGTAAAGACTTTCTTTTTCTGACGCAGAATATCCGTCATTGTCGTTTTCGATTGCTTCCCAGTTAAACTCCTGAGTAGCTGCTGCAGCTTTAGTTTCTTCTGCAACTTCTTTGTTAGTTTTTTCAGCCATTTGGCATAAGAATACTTGTATCTCAAGTTCGGCATCTCGAGAGAAATTTATACATATCAGTGCCGTCTGATTTTTATAATGGGCTGCAAAGGTAGGAATAAATTTGATTGAAGCTAGTTAAATAGCTAATTTTTAATAGCTTTTTCCTGAGAAATGACGTGTCCTAAATTATTTTTTAAGACAAATAAATAGTTTCCTGTCGAGAGGTCATTGGTTGGAATGGTTACCTTTTTATTCTCTGTGCACGAAATTCGTTTAATGATTCGACCTGTTACACCATCATAGATCTCAACGAAAACCCCTGCTTTTAAATGGATCTCCACGTGAATGGATTCTTCAAAAGGATTAGGGTATATATTCATTGCCGTCTCATTAAAATTGTAGTTTGGTTCAGGAACAGATACAAACCAACAACCTGAGGTATCTACCAGATTTGTGATGTCCTTCACCTGCGTAGGAGAGGTGAGTACACTTCTGTCCCAATGGTTAATACCATCCTGTACAAAATAACCGCCACTAAAGGTTTCAGTATTGCTCTGATTTAAAATCTCGTTGTACCAAAGTTCAGCTATCACAGTATCTGGTGTAACATTGATAATTCCATAGCCATGTTCCGTTAATTCTGTGTGTACATGGTTTGGATTAGCAGTGAGCATGTAACTCTCTGCCAGAGGAACCAGACTTGTACCTCCTAGCATTTCATCAAAATTGCCGCGAGTGATACTCGTAGGAAGAAATTCTGTCGCAATGGATCCATTCCCATTGCTACCGTTATAAGTGCCGCTGTCATAGGGATCGGTCGAACAATCAGCAACTAGCGTAATATGAGAATCTCCAGTAAGGAACATGACGTTGTCTATGTTCTGCTGTTCAATGAATCCTAGTAAATAATCTCGTGCATAGTCGTAGCCATCCCAGTTTTTGGTGTCCAGAAATTGGCCGCCTCCCCCAAGCCAAGCGGGTACTCCAGCCATTGACCAGCCTGCGATAATTTTCTGCTGGGGAACAAATTTCCATTTGGCATCAGAACTTGCCAATTCGGTGAAGATCCATTGATCTTGCCAAGCACCCAGTAAACTCCATTCATTCTGAGCTAAAGTGTACTGATCTCTCTTAGAATACATATCTATGATCTTGAGATCTAGCAATTTTCCATAGGAGTAACTACGATAAATGCGAGTTGGATCGGTTGGGTTCGGCATTCTGCATGGAATGAATTCCCAGAATGCTTCCATGGATGCTTTCAAGTCAAGATAAGGATCCGTCAAGCTGTTGATGTCATGGTTGTCCCAGATTATGAACCAGGGATGCCACCTTCTAGCTTCACGTAGGTCAGGATCCATGAGGTAGTATAAATGACGATCACGCCATTCATTTTTTGCATACGGTGTGGTAGGGTATGGAGAAGGGACTCTTACTTCTTCGTCCGCATCCACGAAATCATAAATGTAATCTCCCACATTTAAAACGAAATCCAGGTCTCTTCTTTCACTTAGGTGCTTATAACCATTAAAGTATCCTGAGTAAATGCTGGAACATGAAGTAATACCAAAGCGAATATGTTCCACGAGACTGTCATTTTCTCTTGGGGCTGTCCTTGTTCTACCATAGATGGAAGTATCTCCTTGGCTGTCAATGAATCGATAGTAATAAATTGTGTTGGGATTTAGCCCTGAAACATCAATTTTAATAGTAAAATACTTTGAGTAGTCAGTGTCGAAATTTCCAGAGTGGGTTATCTGACAGAAGTTTTCATGGTTTGAAATTTGCCAAATCCCGCTTTCAGTCTGAGAAGTGTTGTCTACATCTAAACAGCTCCAAATGATAACGGTAGTATCAGTTGGGTCCCCCGAGGCTACTCCATAGATGAACCGCCCATGTAAAGAATCTGGATACATGTTATCCGCTAGTTGACCAATTGCTTGAAAACCAAATAATAGTAGCGCTAATAACAGTACATTTTTCATGAACCAAATGTACAAAGAGTTGTCTCTACTTTTGTTATGAAATGATGAAATTTCGGAAAATTAACTTACTTGATCGTCCAGAAGGTTTTCACTTAATTCTGGTTCATGAGCACGTTTTTTTGAAATTGAATAAAGAAGTAGAAAGGTCAGAACGCCATTCACGATGATCAGCTCGTGTCCTAAGATGTAGTCACCAAAGATTCCGGGCTCTCCATCTGCTATCATTTTCCCGCCTTTGGAATAAAGAGAGAGTAGGATACACACAGCAACGGATATGCCACTTACAATAGGAGTATAGATGTCTTTGACATGTCTTTTGGTAAATATTCCGAAGGCGAAGATTCCGATTAAGGGACCATACGTAAATCCAGCAAAATACATAATAGCATCAATGGCACTTTTATCTGTATACTTATTAAGGATCAGTATGACGATGATGATGAGTACAGATACGCTAAGATGAACTCTTTTTCTAAGTTTTTTCTGCTCTTGTTCTTCTTTTTTATCAATGTTTAATAAGTCAAAACTTATACTGGTTGTCAACGAGGTCAAAGCGCTATCTGCACTAGAATAAGCTGCAGCGATCAATCCAATAATAAAAAGGATCGCTAGTAAACTTCCTGTTTCAGATGCCAAAGCGATCGAAGGAAAAAGATGATCGCCAGAGGCAACGTCCAGACCAATGCCTGTGGATTCACTATACATGTAGAGTAGGGCTCCCATCCCAAGAAATAGTAGATTCACAAAAATCAAGATTACGGAGAATACGATCATGTTTTTCTGTGCGTCCTTTAGTGATTTACAAGTTAGGTTTTTTTGCATCATATCCTGATCTAGTCCAGTCATACCAATAGTAATGAACATTCCTCCTAAAAAATATTTAAGGAAATGGTTTTTACTGTTGATGTCATCGGTAAAAAAGATTTTAGAATAACTACTTTCTGCTATGGTGTTAATGATTCCTTTTTCGAATAATTCGAGTTGATTTCCAATAACGATGCAGGCTACAATCACAGCTACGATCATAAAGGTTGTTTGCAGGGTGTCTGTCCATATTATTGTTTTTATTCCGCCTCGATTGGTGTATACCCAAATCAAAGCAATGGATAAAATCACGGTGAATTCAAAGGGAATGTTCCACTGAGAAAATACGAATGTATCGAGTACCGATGCTACAAGTAAGATTCGTACCGATGCTCCAATAATTCTTGAGCCTAAAAAAATGATGGCGCCAGTTTTATGACTGATATCACCAAAACGTTGCCTTAAATAAGTGTAAATGGAAGTTACATTCAAGCGGTAGTATAAGGGGAGTAGGACATATGCAATGACTATGTAACCCACAAAATATCCAAAGACCATTTGCATATAACTAAACTGAGATGCCGTATTCCCCACCCACCCAGGTACAGAAATAAATGTAACGCCTGAAAGCGAGGCTCCGATCATGCCATAGGCTACAATGTACCAAGGAGATTTCCGCTCTCCAACAAAAAAAGTTTCATTGGTGGCGTTTCTGCTGGTTAAAAACATTATTCCCATTAAAATGAGGAAGTAAATAATGATGACGACTAATACGATCTCTGGCTTCATAAGAACAAATAAACTGATAAAATGAGTTTGATTTTGTTGTAGATAGACAGAATATCAACGCTTAACATTTAGTAATTCATATCATTCTGTCTTTTGTTTGTACATTTGTATCTGAATGGATTTGCCATCAAAATATTTGCAAAAAGCTGTTGAAGAAATGTCTTCTTTACCGGGAGTAGGTAAAAGAACGGCTTTACGACTGGTGTTGAATCTATTGCAACAGGATAAAAAGGATGTAATTGAATTTGCTCAGAGTTTCGTGGATCTAGTAGAGCATACAAAATTGTGTTCAACTTGTCATAATATAAGCGATCAAGAGATTTGTGGGATTTGTAGTAATTCGGGAAGGGATAAGGCCACGATCTGTGTAGTGAGTGACATAAGAGATATAATGGCAATCGAGAATACGATGCAATACAAAGGGACTTATCACGTTTTGGGAGGTGTCATCTCTCCAATGGATGGGGTAGGACCAAATGATCTGAATATTGAGACTTTGTTGACCCGATTAATGTCTGGAGTAGTAAAGGAAGTTATTTTAGCGTTGAGTGCTACTACAGAGGGAGATACAACTAATTTTTATCTTTTCAAGAAAATGAAAGATATCGATGTTAAAGTAACGATTATCTCAAGGGGTATTGGAGTGGGTAGTGAGTTAGAATATGCTGATGAAGTTACACTGGGGAGGTCAATTATCAATCGTTCACCTTTTGATTTGAACTTATCAAAATAAGTTGCTGAAAGTGGAGTTATCAGTCATAATCGTCAATTACAACGTGAAGCACTTTCTAGAGCAGTGTCTCAATTCAGTTGCTTTAGCGATGAAAGGGTTGGATGTTGAAGTTTTTGTTGTAGATAACATATCAATTGATGGCTCGGTTGAAATGGTTCGAGAGAAGTTTGAATGGGTCAATTTAATCGCAAATCAAGAAAATGTAGGTTTCTCTAGAGCAAACAATCAAGCGATAAGAATTTCTAAGGGTAAATATATTTTACTTCTGAATCCGGATACTGTTGTCGAAGAGGATACTTTTAGAAAAGTGATCGGTTTTATGAACGATCATCCAAAATGTGGAGGTTTAGGAGTTAAAATGATTGATGGAAAAGGTAAATTCCTTCCTGAATCAAAAAGAGGATTGCCTACGCCAAGTGTCGCTTTTTATAAGATCTCAGGGTTAGCTCGGATATTTCCTAAAAGTAAGAAGTTCGGTCAGTATCATCTAGGTTTTTTACCAATGGAGGAAACCAATAAGATCGAGATCCTTTCCGGAGCTTTTATGATGATGAGAAAGAGTGTGTTGGATGAAGTAGGGCTTTTGGATGAAGATTTCTTTATGTATGGGGAAGACATTGACCTGAGTTATAGAATCATTCTGGGAGGGTATGAGAATTATTATTTCCCAGAAACCAGCATTATTCATTACAAAGGGGAAAGTACAAAGAAGAGTTCGATCAATTATGTTTTTGTATTCTATAATGCGATGATCATCTTTGCGAGGAAGCACTTCTCTGAAAAGAATGCTAGACTTTTTTCATTCTTCATAAATATAGCAATATACATTAGGGCAGGGATGGCGATTATAAGCCGTTTTGTCAGACGAATGACATTGCCTTTTTTAGATTTATTAGTGGTCTTTGGTGGTTTTTGGATCACCAGTTTTTATTATCAAAAATTCAAACAAACTCTGGAAGAAGGTTTTGGGTTTGAAACTGATGTTTTGCTTTTTGAGTTACCTGTTTTTGCGTTTATCGTTATTCTCGCAATTTATCTTTTTGGCGGTTATGATAAGCCTATTCGATTACTTTCTTCCTCCAAGGGAGTTGTTCTTGGTACGTTAATCATATTAGCAGTTTATGGATTGTTGCCTAAGGATTTTCAATTTTCACGTTTTGTTATCTTGATTGGAAGTTTTTTGAGTGGTTTCTTGGTAGCATTGAATAGAGGAGTTTTAAGTTGGTTGAAGATTGAAGGGTATTCATTGGAAGATGCTTCCAAAAAACGTTTTTTAATCATCGGGGATGAGGAGGAAAGAGATCGAATAGAGCCGTTGCTCAAACAAACGACTACCATAACATTTTTAGGTAATTTTCAACCAGAAGGATTGGGTGAGAATTCGCAACGCGATAATGCTGGAGCTTTGCAAAAGGTCTCAGATTACATCTACATTAATAAGATCAATGAAGTGATTTTCAGTGCTAAGAATCTTTCTATGCAGAAGATCATCGAAACAATGTCATCTCTTCGAATATCAAGAGATGTAGATTATAAGATTGCTCAACCAGATAGTATGTATTTGATTGGAAGTAATTCGATTCATACTTCAGGAGATCTTTACATCCTTGATCTAAATTCGATCAATAGTGTTTCAAATAGACGAGCTAAAAGAGTTTTCGATTTCATTTCATCATTGCTACTTATGCTTGTTTTTCCTGTTGTCTTGATCTTTAATGCTTTTAGATTAAGTGTGTTGAAAGAGATGATCTTGGTGTTCATTGGCCGAAAGACGTGGGTAGGTTATTTTCCAATGTCTCTGGAGGAGATTGGTAAGGTTCCAAAGATCAAACAAGGGGTTATACCATGTGAGGAAGGTGTTAACTTTGACAGTAGAACGATTTTGAAAATGAACCAGATTTATGCAAAAGACTATTCCTGGACTAAGGATTTTTCTATTTTATCTAAGTCTTTGGGTAAATTGTCCAGATCTTGCTGATGCATAAATCCTTAATCCAAATCCATTAAATATTATTTTGGTACTGTGAATTGTTTTTTACCTTTGTGAGGTTAAAGAAAGACTGTTTAATAAGAAATTATTCATAATAGAAAATGGCTGATATTGAGGTTTTATTACCAAAAATGGGAGAAAGTGTTGCTGAAGCAACGATTACTAGCTGGTTAAAAAATGTTGGAGACACGATTGAAGAAGATGAACCGATCGTAGAAATCGCTACTGATAAAGTAGATTCAGAAGTTCCTTCGCCAGCATCAGGGGTGATCAAACAGATCTTATTCAATGAGGGTGACGTGGTTCCTGTTGGAGCTGTTTTTGCAATTATCGGTTCAGCAGGAGATGCTTATTCACCGGTTAGTACGCCTGCTCAGGATTCAATTCAGCCTGTTTCAGAAGTGAAAGTGGAAGAAGCTCTATTGGCTCCAATTTCAGCTAACGGTAATGGGGCGGGAATTCCTAAGACATCTGATGCAGGGAAGTTTTATTCTCCGCTGGTAAGAAGCATTGCGGAGACCGAAGGAATTTCGTTGAATGAATTGGAAGCTATTACAGGATCTGGTCAGGAAGGTCGAGTGACTAAGAAAGATATTTTGGCATACTTAGATAATAGGGGGGCTGCCCCTGCTGTCAATGTGCAGGTCGCTAAACCTGTAGAGGAAAAAGTAGATGTTAAGCCTAAAACGGCTGCTGCTTCAGAAGGAGTTGCCACACAAGTTCACAAAGCGCCACCGGTACCAATTGGTCCTAACGATGAGATCATCGAAATGGATAGAATGAGAAAGATGATAGCTGATCACATGGTGATGTCTACTCATGTTTCTCCTCACGTAACTTCTTTTGTAGAAGCAGATGTGACAAATATCGTGCTTTGGAGAGAGAAAAATAAGAAGTCTTTCTTTGAAAAAACAGGTGAGAAGTTAACTTTTACTCCTATTTTTATTGAAGCTGTCGTTAAAGCATTACAGGATTTTCCAATGGTAAACACCATGCTTAATGGAAAGGATATTGTGGTTAAAAAAGATATCAATGTAGGTATGGCTACAGCTCTACCAACAGGTAATTTAATTGTCCCAGTAATACATAATGCGGATCAATATAACATGGTGGGATTGGCTAAGAAAGTGAATAAACTGGCGGATCTTGCTAGAACGAATAAACTATCTCCAGATGATATTCAAGGAGGTACTTATACCGTTTCTAATGTTGGTACTTTTGGAAATGTGATGGGAACACCTATTATTAACCAACCTCAAAGTGCGATTCTTGCGCTGGGAGCGATCAGAAAGAAGCCTGCTGTTATTGAAACACCATTTGGAGACACCATCGGAATCAGACATCAAATGTTTTTATCACATTCATATGACCACCGAATTATTGACGGTGCACTTGGAGGTAGTTTTGTGAAAAGAGTAGCGGACTATCTGGAGGCATTTGATTTGGAAAGAACTATTTAACTAAACCTAACTAACACGGAATGATTTTAATTAAACGATTACTCTTTTTATTGGCATTAGTTGTATCTGCTAGTACAATTTCTGCACAGGAATTTGATCCGGTAAAATTTCAGGAATCATTAAAGGAAGCAAGTTTTGAAGAGAAATTCGAAGCCGCCAACCTATTGATGGAAGATCAGCTTTATACTTATGCCGCAGATGTATTACTTAGTTTAGTTGAAGATCAACCAGAAAACTCGAATGTAAATTACAAATTAGGATATTGCCTGCTTCATATTAGTAACAGAAGAGCGGATGCGCTTCCTTATTTGAAAAAAGCAGAGGCTGGAATATCTAAAAAGTATAATCCCTTTTCTCCTCTGGAGAAGGCTGCTCCTTTTGAGACTCATTTTTATTTGGCTAGAGCCTACCATTTAAATGAAGATCTGGATAATGCGATTAAAAACTTTAATGCTTTTTTAGAGGATATTAAAAGCAAACACGTATTGTATAACCAAACAATGTTGTACATAAAACAGTGCGAAGTGGCTAAGGTGGAAATTGCTGATCCCAAAGAATTTGAGATCAATAATATCGGAAATGTGATCAATGGGGTTGATGAAGATTTTAGTCCGGTTGTTACGTTGGATGAGGGAGCACTTTACTTTACATCTCGTAGACTACGTCCAGATAGTTCGAATATCAAGTTTTTTTCTCCTCAGGATGGAATGCACTTTGAAGATGTATACGTCTCATATTATGATTTTAAAAATAAATCATGGAAAGCACCTGAAGTGATATCAACGATTTCCAGTCCAAAATCAAATCAGGCTACCATTTCTGTTTCAAGTGATGGTCAGCAATTATTTATCTATAAGGATATCGATGGGAATGGAGAGATCTATGTTGCTCAAAATGAAGGAGAATCTTTCGGTACCCCTGAATCGATGGGGCCAGAAGTTAATACAGAGTACTGGGAGACACATGCTACATTATCTGCTGACGGACAGACGTTATATTTTGTAAGTGATAGACCAGGAGGTCTTGGAGGTAGAGATATTTACAGATGTAAAAAACTTCCTAACGGTCAATGGAGTAAAGCACTAAATTTAGGAGCACCGATCAATACGCCTTATGATGAGGATTCTCCGTTCTTGCACCCATTTGGAAATACACTTTACTTTTCGAGCAATGGTGAAAATAGTATAGGTGGTTTCGATATTTATTTTGCAGAAGAGATGACGGATGATATGGGGAATACCAAATGGTCTGCACCTCAAAACTTAGGTTATCCTTTGAACACTGTTGATGATGACGTATTTTTCACAACAAATGCCCGAGGGGATATGGGGTACTATTCTTCGGCAAAGAAAGGTGGATTTGGTCAAAAGGATATTTACACAGTTTCATTCAAATCAGTAGAAGATAAGTTTGCGATTTTGAAGGGGTATATTGATCCAGGTTCAGCAGATAAACTTCCTGATGGAATTGTGATTTATGTTTATGATCTTACCACAGGAGAAGAGCCACAGCAGTACACCCCCAACAAAAGAAACGGATCATATATTTTTAAGTTGATTCCTTGTAATGAGTATGAAGTAGAGTATACCATGAACGAAGTAGCATTTTACTCAACGGAGTTCAAAGTACCTTGTGAATCGAACTATCAGGAAACCAATATTGTATTGAATTTGGATGGTATTAGATTAGATGGAGAGGATGAACCAATTGATACAACTGCTCTTCCTGAAGGAGATAAGGACAAGTGGAAATATAGACTTTTGGTTAACGATAAGCCTTATCTTAAAACAGGACTGATTGAATTCCTAGATGGTGAATTAGTTGCCTTTTCTGAGTTATTAGATGCGGATGGTTATTTCAAGTATCATGAATTAGCTAATTCAACGGCTCCCTTTGTGGTTATTGATGTGGATGATCCTACACTTTGTGATAAACTTGTTTTGAGATTATATGATGAGAACGGGAATATGATCAAGGAGACAACAAGAGATGTACGATGTAAGTCTTCGGTTGTTCAAGTTCCTGGAGATCTACCTTCATACGAATATCAGGAATTCTATGGTTACAACCTAAAAGGTGTGAACAAAAAGGAGGAATGGAAGAAGTATGTGAGTACAGTCAAAGAATTGATTGAAAAGAGAGGTTATGCTCAAATTGAAATTGAGGGAAGTGCTTCTTATGTGCCAACGAAAACATATAAGAACAATCAGGACCTAAGTGCTAAACGCGCGGCTGATGGAAAAGAGAAGTTATTGAAAGAACTGAGCAAAGAAGGGGTTGATGAATCTAAATTAAAGATAATAGCGGTGAACAATAAAGTTCAAGGACCAAAATACTCAGGAGATTTTAAGAATACTGAAAAATACGGCAAGTATCAGTATTTGAAGATGAAAGCTTATTAATCATAGAACAGCGGCCTCGGTCGCTGTTTCTTTTTTAGGTTTCCGTTGTAATTATTATTATTAATTCTTATTTTGGTATCTAATTTGTAGTGTATCAATTAATGAAAGCACTTTTCGTCATATTGTTCTCCGTTATATCATTGAGTTTAGTAGCTCAACTGGACTATCGTTTGGCGTATGATCTTTTTAAGCAAACGAATTATTTGGATGCAACTAAAGAATTCAAAAAACATCTTAAAGTAGACCCGAAAGATCCAAAGGCTTTGTATCATATTGGGTTGTGCTATTTGTATACTAATGTTGATAAGGCAGCGGCAGTGAGTTATCTGAAGAAATGCATTGATACAGAAAAAGCTGATAAAGAGTGCCTGTTCTATCTGGGGCAAGCATATTCGCATCAATACAATTATGATTTAGCTATCCAGTCCCTTGAAGAATATCTTAAATCTCCTGGAAAAAATATGGACGATGCTTCTAAATTGATCGAGCAGTACAAAGGAGCAAAGGAATTATATGATAGCCCTAAGGATGTTGCTTTTCACAATTTAGGAGATAAGGTGAATAGTTCTTTTCCAGATTATGGCGCATTTTGCTCGAAGGATGAGGATTACATTGTATTCACTACACGAAGAGATGAAGGAAAAGGTGTGAAGGAATTTGATGGTTATTATCCATCAGACATCATGATCACAAAATACGATGGGTTCAATTTCATGTCTTCAAAAGCGGTAAAAATAAATTCAGCATATGATGAATCTGTTGTAGGGATTCATGAAGATGGTTCTACCATTTTTGTTTATTACGATAACATTACTGAGGCTGGTGAAATTTACGTGTCTGAACTGGCAAGTGGAAATTATTCAAAAAAGAAAAAAATACCAGAAGGTGTGAATGATCCTAAAACAATCGAAACATCCGCTTCTCAGTCAGCAGATGAGCAAACTTTATTTTTTGCTTCGAATAGGGAAGGAGGTAAAGGAGGTTTGGATCTCTACATGACTCGTAAACTTCCAAATGGAAACTGGGCTCAACCACAGAACATAGATGCTCTTAATACAACGGGTCATGAAGACTTTCCAAAGTTGGGGGCGGATGGGACAACACTTTATTTCTGCTCAACCGGTCACGGAGGCTTAGGTGGATATGATATTTTTAAGTGTACCTGGAATCCTGAGAACAATACATTTTCTAAACCAGAGAATATTGGATATCCATTGAATACGAGTTATGATGATAAGGTAATCTGTTATACAGCAGATGAAAGTCATGCTTATGTGTCTCAAGTAAGACCAGAAGGTCATGGAGATTTTGATATTTACAGAGTAACAATTAATCAGCAAGCCCTTAATCCAGCGATCTATTTGGTTGATCTCCGAGATGCGGTTTCAAATGATAAAGTCTCTGAGGGCGTAATTTACGTTTATGATGAAAATGAAGAAGTGATTGGTGAATTCATTCAGAATGAAGATAAGCCGATAGCGATAACTCTTGATCCAGGAAAGTATACAATTGAAATAGAAGCTCCGGGATATCAATTGAAAGTTGTGAATATGAAAGTGTCTGATTTTGATACATCAGCAGGAATCATAAATAAAGTCTATAAATTAGATAAGTAGTCCGTTAGAATTTTGCAATTTTGCGTGAAATTCTTCTCAATGCAACTAAAATTATCAAATTCAATTGCCGTTTTCGATATTGAGGCAACTGGTGTGCAAATTGGAAAAGACAGAATTGTAGAGATTGCTATTCTCAAAGTTTTTCCAGACGGCTCAAAAGGAACGTTTCAGACCCGTGTAAATCCTGAAATTCCAATTCCTATAGAAATATCTGAGATCCATGGCATATATGATTTCGATGTCATCAACGAACCAACGCTTGAGCAGATCGGGGGAAAGATTGTTGAATTCATTGGGGATTCGGATTTGGTAGGATACAATTGTCTCAAATTTGACATCCCTTTTTTAATTGAAGAATTAGGAAGGGTAGGTATAGAATTTAGTTCTGAAGGAAGAAAAATTATTGATGTTCAAAATATATTCCACAAGAAGGAACAGAGAACTTTAGCAGCTGCTTATGAATTCTATTGTAATAAAGAACTAGTTAATGCGCATTCTGCAATGGCGGATGTAGATGCTACTTATGAAGTACTCGAATCACAATTAGTAAAGTATAATGACCTTGAGCCTACTGCTGAATTTTTAGATGAATATTCGATCATTGGAGCTAAAACTTTAGATTTTGCTCGAAGAATTGGTCTAGAAAAGGATGGAACTCCAGTTTTTAATTTTGGAAAACACAAAGGAAAAGGTGTTGTTTATATCTTCAAAAAGGATCCAAACTATTACAAATGGATAATGAATGGTGAATTCGCGAAGGATACTAAACAAAAATTCACCAAAATTTGGAAAGAACTTAATCAACAATAGCATGAAGATCATTTGTATTGGTAGAAACTATTCAGATCATGCAAAGGAGCTAAATAATGATGTTCCTTCCGAACCCGTTTTCTTCTTTAAACCGGATACGGCCATTTTACCTAAGAAACAACCGTTCTACATACCAGAGTTTACTAAAGATCTGCACCATGAGCTGGAGATCGTTGTCAGAATAAACAAATTGGGTAAAAACATCAAGGAGAAATTTGCTCATACATATTATGACGAGATTGGATTGGGAATTGATTTCACAGCTCGAGATCTACAGAAGGAATGTAAGGACAAAGGTCTTCCATGGGAAAAAGCAAAAGGTTTTGATTATTCTGCTCCAATTGGAGAGGAATTTATTAAAGTTAATGAAATAGAGAATTTGAACGATTTGAATTTTAGTTTGTATAAGAATGGTGAGAGGGTTCAAATTGGGAATACAAAGGATATGCTGTTTAGTATTGATAGGATCATTGAATACGTGTCACAATTTGTAACACTGAAGATTGGTGATTTGATTTTTTCGGGAACACCAGCTGGAGTTGGAAAAGTTGAGATTGGTGATTTATTGGAAGGCTATATCGAAGACAGAAAACTACTTAGTCTGAAAGTGAAATAGTTCAATCCATTAAAAATTAAATTATTTGTAACCCTTTGCTTGAAAATACGTAGTAACTTGGTCAAAATAACCGAAATTAGATGCCTACACTATACAGAATTTTAGTTTTGCTATGCTTGATATTTCCTTTAGAGTATTATTCTCAAGAGGCGGATGTGATAGCAGAGAACAATGAAAATTCTTCCGAAAAGACAGACGAGAATGCTGTTGCGGTTGATTTACCAACATCAGAGTTTATTTTTAGACCCAAATTAAGTTTGGGAATTGGTATGTTCACTTTTTATGGTGATATTTCTACGAATCACAAAGGATATCATCCAACAGTAAGTAGATTGGCTTATGATCTTAGGTTGATTAATCCACTTACAGATTATCTGGATATGAACTTCTACGTTTTGTTTGGACAGGTTAGTGCCAATGAAAGAACGTTGAATCGAAACTTAAATTTTAATTCTAATATTACAACAGGAGGTCTTACTTTGACATATAATTTCAAAAATCTTGCAAAATGGAAGTCAAATGTACATCCTTATATCTCTGCAGGAATTGAGTCAGTTGAGTTCTTGTCCAAATCGGATCTTTATGATGCAAATGGTAATTACTATTATTACTGGAGTGATGGTAGGATAATGAATATGGCAGAGGATGATCCGAATGCTTCTAGTGCCACAGAAATTTATAGAGATTATACTTACGAATCGGACCTAAGGGAGTTGAATCTTGATGGATATGAAAATTACCCGGAAAGAAGTTTTGCGTTTCCTGTAGAGATTGGAGCAAATTTTATTTTGAGTGATAGAGTTAATTTCAGAGTGAGCACCTCTATGCATTTTACACAAACTGATTTAATTGACAATGTAACATCTCAAAGTGTTGGCAATAGAGCAGGTACTAAAGGAAACGATAAATTCCTTTACACTTCGGTTTCGATGACCTACGATCTGTCTTTTGGTAAAGGAGGAAAAGAAGGAAATGATGGATATGATGAATGGATGAACTTGTATGCTCAGGATACGTCAGATTATGATCAGGATGGAGTAGGTGATTTAGCCGATTTATGTGCAAAAACTCCTTTGGATGCAAGGCCGGTTGATGAATTTGGATGTCCTCTTGACAATGATGTTGATGGTGTTTCGGATAATTTGGATGATGAATTGAATACTCCAGAAGGAGCTCCTGTTGATGAGCATGGTGTAGCGCTAACGGATGAGGATTTTGAATTGAGATATCGTATGTACAAAGATTCTATTGGTGAATTTGCATCGTTTGATGAGGTAACCAATATCTCAGAATCGGAGGGAGGTAAGAAGTTTGGAGGTAATACCGATGGCATTGTGATGGGGTCAAAAGAAAAATATACGGTGATAATCGGTTCAGATTCTACAGGTATTACGGCTAATGATCTTCATAAATTCTTGTCATTTAAAGATTTCAAAATAATTGATGACGGTGAAAATGTATATTACATTGTGGGTGAGTTTGATAATCTGAATGATGCGGTAGCGGCAAGAAATCAGCTGAATAGTCAAGGTTTCGAAACTTCTGTAGGTAAGACAGGTACTGGAAACAATGGAAAAACCAATGTAAAAGAAGTGCCAGAAAGTGAATTGCCAGTTTCAGGAGGAACAGCTAATTTAGGTCAAGGAACGATTTATAAAATCCAAATTGGAGCATTTAGCAAGAAGTTGAGCAGTAAAGTTTTTGGTGACACCAAAGACCTAACTTATGTTAAAGGTGATGATGGTCTTTGGAGATATTATGCCGGAGCATTTACAGATAAAAAGAAAGCTGCAGAGTATAGAATTGGCCTCGTTGAAAAAGGATATAAAGGATCTTTCATCGTTGTATTTAAAGATGGGGATAGATTAACTCTTGAACAAGGAGGATTCCAGGTTACTGAAGGTCATGATGATACAAATGTAGAATCTTCTACTCCTACCACAGGAGTAGTAAATAAAGATTTGATCAAATTTAAAGTTCAAGTAGGAGCATTCCAGAATAAGATTCCAACAGATATCCTTGATCTTTACCTTTCGATTGGTAATGTACTTCCTAAGAAAGATGAAGAAAGTGGATTAACTAAGTATTTCATTGGAACGCACAAAACATATCAAGATGCTGAAGCTGCCAAGAAGCAACTTCAGGAGAAAGGCTTAGTGGACGCGTTTGTAGTGGGAGATTTTAATGGTAAGATTATTACTGCTCAGGAAGCTCTGGATTTATTAAAGTAAGATAATGAAGAAGATCATTGCATTTGGGGGAATTTTTTTAACCCTGTTGGTTTTAGCAGCATGTGAAGATGAGGCTAATACAAATGAAGAGAAAAACCATGTAAATCAGGAGGTAATTCCAGAGATCGATTTCTGTACTTGTTTAGATTCTTTGCCTGAAAATGTAGAGGCTTGTGCTACTTACTATCCCTCTCCGTTGACTGAACAGGATTCAATCGATCGAAATATAATGTTGAAGAATTGTTTGGGTGAAGAGATTTCGATGATGGACACACTTACTCAGATAGAAAAAGATTCAGCAATGACTGCATATGAAAATGATTTGTCGTTGGAAATTAAAGAAATTGCGGAAGAAAAGGAAGATCCGATTTCGGAAGATTGTAAAGCTTTCTTGGAAGAGTATGCAGATGCTATCAAATCATTCTCAAGTTTACTGGATAAAATTGAAGCAAATCCAGATGATATTAATTTGATGATTGCACGACCTGATCAAGAAGAAAATTTGTATAGTTTTGCATCGAAACCTCAGATGTTTCAATGTTCTCAAAATGAAGCATTCAAGAAACAAGTGGAGATTTTAAATAACAAAAGAGATAAATTGCTGTCAAATTAACTTTTAGAAATGATGGATAAGGTAAAAATTGGATTAATTGGATTGGTATTGGTTTTAAGTGCATTTAGCATTTATCAAATTTCTGAGTTGAAAGGTGAGATTAATGATTTGAGAAATGATCTAACAACAAACATTAATGCTTTGAAGTCAACGCAAGTTGCTGCAGGTTCGAATAATGGTGTTGTAACTAATCCTGTTTCTTCTAATGCTAATAATACAAATCAACTTCCTAGTACGAACGTTAAACCAGTTGGACCTACTACATCGATTAAGTTTGCTGAAGAGATTCACAATTTTGGAACAGTTGAAGTGGAGAGTGAGAATTTGTATTCATTTGAGTTTACCAATACTGGGTCTGAACCTTTAGAGATATCAAATGCGAAAGGATCATGTGGATGTACAGTTCCTAATTGGCCAAAAGAACCTATTATGCCAGGTAAGTCTGCAACTATTGATGTGAAGTTTACTCCAAATACTGGACAAGCTGGACAAGAAGTAGAAAAAGTAGTTACGGTTACTGCCAATACCGTCCCGGAAAATACAATGGTAAGAATCAAAGCGAACGTTATTGCAAAATAAATTGCAGATATTGAATGATAATTTAAAAGCCATTTCGTTTTTCGTAATGGCTTTTTTTCTATTATCTACGGAGATAATTTCTCAGTGCACTCCTAAATCTTTTCCTTTTAAAGCAGGTGAGCGATTGGATTATGATGCCTATTACCATTTGAAGAAGCTATGGGTGCCAGCAGGAAAAGTAAGATTTGAAGTAAAGGATAGCATCTATAATGGTGTCAAATGTTTTCATTTTGATGGAAAAGGGAAGTCGTTAAAGAGTTACGATTATTTTTTCAAAGTTCGTGATCATTATGCTTCATTGGCCAGACAGGATAACTTAGCCCCCGTTCGATTCACCAGAAAAGTACATGAGGGAGGATTCAGTCTTTATTATGATTACCATTTTAATAGTGCTAGAAAGCGTGCAAAAGTTTATACCAATGAAAATGACACTACCCAGCATCAGGAAATTGACTTTCCGGATTGTGTTTTTGACGTCATGACAGCTGTTTATTACGCTAGAACTTTGGACTTCGAGCAACTTAAACTAAATGATACAATTCCTTTGCCCATGATGGTTGATAAGCAGATCTACAATGGAGTGTTTATTAGATATGCAGGAAAGGATAGGGTTAAATCATTGGATGGCACCGTTTATAATTGTATTAAGTTCAGACCTTTGTTAATCGAAGGAACTATTTTTGAGGATGGGGAGTATATGGATGTTTATGTTACGGATGATCGAAACAGAATACCTGTATTAATTGAGGCTGAGATTCTTGTTGGTTCCGTTAAAGCTTACCTTACATCTTACCAAGGATTGAAGTATCCACTATACTCTAAGTAGCTACTGTAGACTTTGTTTATAACTTTCCTATGCTATAAGACATGCATTTTTTAGATTTGCGCAAATAATAAATCAAAATGGCACAGGTATCAGATCGATTACAGAGATTATCAGAATCAGCAACTCTGGCTATGGCTAGAAAAACCAGAGAACTTAAAGCAGAAGGGAAGAGTATTATTGGGTTAAGCTTAGGCGAACCTGATTTTCATACTCCTGATTTTATTAAAGATGCGGCAAAGGAAGGGATTGACCAAAATTATACGACCTATACACCAGTAGAGGGATATGCTGATTTAAAAGAAGCTGTCATTAAGAAATTCAAAAGGGACAATGGATTGAATTATGGAATGGACCAGATAGTAGTATCTACAGGAGCAAAACAGTCTATTGCTAATGTAATGCTTAGTCTTGTGAATCCAGGGGATGAAGTGATCGTTCCTGCTCCATATTGGGTAACTTATGAGGAAATCGTGAAGTTGGCAGAAGGAACACCTGTGTTTATTCAGACTTCAATAGATAATGATTTTAAAATTACAGCCAAAGAATTTGAAGCAGCAATTACTCCGAACACGAAGCTGATGATCTTCAGTTCACCTTGTAATCCAACAGGAAGTTTATATAGTAAGGAAGAATTGAGAAGGATAGCTGACGTATTGGTAAAACATCCTGAAATTATTGTTATCAGTGATGAGATTTATGAGCACATCAATTTTGTCGGGAAACATCAAAGTTTGGCACAATTCGATGATATATTTGATCAAGTTGTTACTGTAAATGGTCTTTCGAAGGCTTTTGCAATGACTGGTTGGCGCTTAGGATACATTGGCGCCCCAGCATGGATTGCAAAAGCATGTATTAAGATGCAAGGTCAGGTAACGAGCGGAACATGTTCGATTGCTCAAAGAGCTGCCATTGCGGCTTTAAATGCTGATCCTTCAGTTACCTTTGAAATGAGAGATGCCTTTAAAGAAAGAAGAGATTTTGTCTTGGGCGAACTAAATAAAATGGATGGCGTTAAAATCAATATTCCGGAGGGAGCTTTTTACGTTTTTCCAGATGTGTCTGCCTTTTTTGGAAAGTCCTATAACGATTATAAGGTTAACAACGCAGATGATTTGGCTATGTATTTACTTACAGAAGCTGAAGTTGCCACCGTTACAGGAAATGCATTCGGGAATGAAAAGTGTATTAGAATTTCGTATGCAGCAAGTGAGGAAGAACTTAAAGAGGCTATGATAAGGATAGCCAAAGCGCTAAGTCAACTAAATTAAAACAAAAGATCCCGCTTTAGCGGGATCTTTTGTTTATAGCTTCTTCAATAGTACCTCCATTTCAATTTCACTACTCCCTCGTCTGATGACTAAAGGTACGTAGTCTCCCGGACTGTATTTACCCACTTGCTCTTGAAGACCGGGGACATTTGAAATTTTTACTCCACCCACTCTTAACACTACGTCACCCGGTTTAATACCTGCATCATCTGCACCTCCTTCTGGAATAACACCAGATACCATAACACCATCTAAATTTGGTAAATCATAGTTATTCATGATATTCATGTCAATTTCTTTGAGATTTATCCCCATAAATCCTCTTTGAACAGAACCGTACTTAGCTAGGTCTCCCGCTACTTTCTTAACTAGATTGGAAGGAATTGCAAAACTATAACCGCTGTACGATCCTGTTTTAGATGCTATAGCAGTATTGATTCCAATGAGCTCACCATTAATATTGACTAATGCACCTCCACTATTTCCAGGATTGACCGCAGCATCTGTTTGAATAAAAGATTCAATAGGAAACACTGAATTTTCATAATCGCCTTGAAGTATATTTATATTTCTCGACTTGGCACTCACGATACCAGCAGTCACGGTACTAGTAAGATTGAATGGATTGCCTACAGCAAGTGCCCACTCTCCAACTTTTACCTCATCACTATTCGCAAATTGAATGGGAGATAGATTTTCAGCATCAATTTTAAGCAAGGCAAGATCCGTAGATGGATCGGTACCGATCAATTCTGCAGTGTATGTCTCGTGATTATTCAACGTTACATTTATAGATGTTGCATCGGAAATGACATGATTATTGGTTACGATATATCCATTTGGAGAAATTACGACACCTGAGCCACTTGCTTTTTGTTCAATTTTCGCATTTCCATAAAAAAATCGGTAAACAGGGTCGTTTACTTGACCTAACGTGATTTTCGTGTTAATATGTACTACTGCGTCCAATGATTCGGAAGCTGCTTTTGTAAAATCTGCAGCTCCACTATAGGTTACTTGTTCAAAAGTAGTCAATGATGCTGGCAATGATTCCGCTACTCTTGTTCCATTTGTGTCTTTTACGATGATTTTCGTATTTTCTTTAGCGATGCCTTGATAAATACCAAGAGCAACAGATGCTCCAAGAATACTACTTAAAAATATCGGTGTGAATGTTTTCATGGTATTTAGTTTTAGATTTATAATTCTATTGATTTACTTTGCTAAAAATCAAAGTTATTGGTGATAACGCTTAAAAACCACTACGTTACGCAGTACTTGAGTTAAAAAATGTTAACCATGGATTTAGAATTTTACAAGTACCACGGTGCAGGAAATGATTTCGTGATTTTCGACAATCGGGATAAAATATTCCCGGAGGATAATCGGATTGAAAGAATACAGAATATCTGCAAACGTCATTTTGGAGTGGGTAGTGATGGGTTGATTTTGATCGAATCAGATCCGAATTATGACTTCTACATGGAGTTTTACAATCCAGATGGCTCCCAATCTTTTTGCGGAAATGGAAGTAGATGTGCGGTGATGTTTGCATATCATATGGGAATTGTTGCCGAGAATTGCTCGTTTAATAGTATACATGGTATCAATCATGCGGTGGTTGTGGACAAGGAAAATATCTCCTTGAGAATGTTTGATGTTGATGGAATTGAAAAAGGACTTGATCACTACTATCTTGATACAGGCTCACCACATTACAATATTTATGTACAAGATGTGAGTCAGGTAGATTTAATACCATTTGCAAGATCAATAAGATATAATGACCGTTTTAAAGAGATCGGAACAAATGTTAATTTGATCCAAAGAGTAGGGGAGAGGAGTATTAAAGTTAGAACTTACGAAAGAGGGGTAGAGGATGAAACACTTTCATGTGGTACTGGAGTTACAGCCTGTGCAATAACAGAATTGGTCAGTTCAGGTTTTTCTTCAGGGAAAGTGAATATTGAAACTTTAGGAGGCCAATTAAGCGTGGAAGTTAAGAGTATTGTGGATCAAAATGTATCTGGAGTTACTTTGATTGGTCCTGCTGTTTTCGTATTTAAAGGAGAGGTAAATGTCTAATTATTCCTTAATGAATATTACAGAATATCATGAGTTAGATGGACAAGCTGTCTATTTACTCATGATTAATGTTGAGAATATCCCTCCTCATTTAGGTTTGATCTATAAAGGTCGCTACTTTTCTAAAAGTTCTTTAGGAGGTAAATTTGATCAGGATGCTCAACTGACTTTAAAGTCTCTTATTAGAAAGAAAATACCATCTATTCTGGTAAGATTAAATATGAATATTGTGGATCCTAAAGCATTTTTTAATAAGATACCACTCAGATCGGGTGAGTCTTGCTTGAGTCCAATAAAAAATTTGATTTCGGAGAATTTCAGTGAAGTAAGCAGCTCAAAATATGTATTTGATATTTTAGAAGTACTTATTGCAAGCAATAAGTTGAGCACTGTAGAGCATATTTGTTGTGATAAACTCATTAGCGAAGGACATATTACACTAAATAAGTACGATCAAGAAGATATCGATAAAGCAATCCTAAATACTAAAATGTTATGCTGACAGGCAAATTGGTAAAATTAAGAGGAGTAGAACCTGAAGACATAGATTTTCTGTTCAAAACAGAAAATGACGTGTCATTATGGAAAGTTAGTGAAACTTCTGTACCGTTTACTAGAGAAGTATTAAAACAGTATGCGGAAAGTGTTCATGATATTTATTCTCAAGGGCAGTATCGGTTTATCATTGAATCCTTGGAAGAAAACACTCCAGTAGGAATGATTGATTTGTATGATTTTAATTCGTTACACGGAAGAGCAGGGGTTGGGATTGTCATTAACTCCAATTATATGGGAAAAGGATTGGCTTTAGATGCTTTAGCTGTATTAATTCGTTACGCAACAGAAGTTTTGTTTCTTAGTCAATTGTTTTGTTCAATCCATGGGACCAATGTGCCTAGCGTAAATTTGTTTCTTAAATCTGGTTTTAAGCAAGTAGGAGTTCGTAGGAATTGGTTTAAAACTAGAAATGGATGGGATGACGAACTTCTTTTTCAATGTTTACTGTCTTAGTTCATTTTGAAATGTGACCCGCGTCACATATTTTCTTAAATCATAGGCTTAAATTTGTACAGTAAGTTTTATGATATGTTAAAAGGATCAAAATTATACTCGATTTTCTCAAGAAAGTGTCCTCGATGCCATGAGGGAGATTTCTTTGAAGGTTCATATTTTAAAGGAACCCCGAAGAAGGAATGTGATAAATGTCATTTGAAGTATGAAAAGGAACCAGGTTTTTTTCAAGGTTCTTATTATGTCGTTTACGCACTTGGAGTTGCGACTATGGTAACATTTTGGGTGGCTTCAGTAGTTTTATATCCATCAGGTGGTTTTGATGAATACATGTGGATTGTGCTGGGAGGAATGGCAATAATGTTTCCATTTATTTATCCTTTGTCAAAAATCGTCTGGGCTAATTTCTTCTATCACTATAATAAGGATGCAAACGAAAAATCCAAAGATCACGCATCACCTCATTCGTAATTAACAAGATAGGATGAATAAGAATATTGGTCCCGAATGAATAGATCATTGCGTTCGGATTATTTTTGAACCATGAGCAATTCACTGAATATTGTTGTAACAGGAGCATCAAAAGGGATTGGGTTTGATTTGACTAAAAACTTGTTGAGTCTTGGGCATAGAGTTTTTGCCATTTCGAGAAATATTGATTCTTTAGTGCAATTGAAGAATCAATATTTTCAATTGGAAGCGATTCAATTGGATGTCACTCAGGACTTGTCTCCTATAATTGGTGCTTTACAAGGATTGAAGATTGATCATCTAATTAACAATGCTGGTTATTTAGTGAATAAAGGAATTGTGGATTTAACGGATCAAGATATTCTCAAACAGTTTGAAGTTAACGCTATAGCTCCTTTAAGGATAATAAGAGAGTTATTGCCGTATTTTCAATTGGGTGGTTCAATTTGCAATATAACGAGTATGGGTGGTGTTCAAGGAACTGCGAAGTTTCCTGGGTTGTTAGCTTATAGTTCTAGTAAGGGTGCTCTTTCAATTCTAACAGAATGTTTAGCGGAGGAATTGTCAGATCATAAGATAAGATGCAATGCTTTGGCTTTGGGGGCAGTACAAACAGAAATGCTAGAAGCTGCTTTTCCAGATTATAAGGCCCCATTTTCATCTTCTGAAATGGCCGAATATATTACAACATTTGTGCTCGAAACTTCTAGATTCTATAACGGTAAAGTTTTACCAGTTTCTGTTTCTACTCCATAATTCGTTGATAATCAAATATTGACGATTTCGGACAAAAAAAAACTTTCCAAAAAGCAATAAAAATCTTGCAGGTATCATTTTCTTGTCTACCTTTGCCGCCCGCTACAGAAACAAGAAAACGTTCTTTAAATAGCTGTAGCGAGAAAGAGGAAAAAAAATAAAATTTTTTCTTGCGGATTTAAAAAGAGTGTATATCTTTGCCGCCCCGTTACAGAAAACAAGAAAACGTTCTTTATATAGCTGTAGCGAGAAAGGGAAAAAAAATAAAATTTTTTCTTGCGGATTAAAAAAGAGTGTATATCTTTGCCGCCCCGTTACAGGAAACAAGAAAACGTTCTTTATATAACTGTAACGAGAAAGAGAAAAAAAAATAAAATTTTTTCTTGCGGATTAAAAAAGAGTGTATATCTTTGCCGCCCCGTTATCAGGAAACAAGAAAACGTTCTTTAATATAACTGTAACGAGAAAGAGAAAAAAAATAAAATTTTTTCTTGCGGATTAAAAAAGAGTGTATATCTTTGCCGCCCCGAACGAAACAAACAACGGTTTTAACGATCGGGTTTCAAACAAAAAGTTCTTTGAATTATTGAAGTAAGAAGATGAAACAAGGCTAATATTTATTATTAGCAAACTAGCAATAGCTTAATTATTTTTCGGAATAATTGGAAGCTCTGAAGCTCAAGTCAAATTTAAGATTATAATTACAATGGAGAGTTTGATCCTGGCTCAGGATGAACGCTAGCGGCAGGCCTAACACATGCAAGTCGAACGGTAACATAGAAAGCTTGCTTTCT
The DNA here is from genome assembly GCA_020635565.1 of Flavobacteriales bacterium. GTDB lineage: Bacteria > Bacteroidota > Bacteroidia > Flavobacteriales_D > Parvicellaceae > Parvicella. The sequence continues at coordinate 456,850 of JACJZN010000008.1, forward strand.
GATGACGAGTGGCGAACGGGTGCGTAACGCGTATGCAACCTACCCTTAATCGGGGGATACCCCAGAGAAATTTGGAATAATACCCCATAATACAACAAATTCGCATGTTTTTGTTGTTAAAGTCTTGGCGATTAAGGATGGGCATGCGTGACATTAGCTTGTTGGTGAGGTAACGGCTCACCAAGGCAACGATGTCTAGGGGTTCTGAGAGGATGATCCCCCACACTGGTACTGAGACACGGACCAGACTCCTACGGGAGGCAGCAGTGAGGAATATTGGACAATGGACGAAAGTCTGATCCAGCCATGCCGCGTGAAGGATGACGGCCCTATGGGTTGTAAACTTCTTTTATGTAGGAAGAAACCCCTTCTCGTGAGAAGGGCTGACGGTACTACACGAATAAGGACCGGCTAACTCCGTGCCAGCAGCCGCGGTAATACGGAGGGTCCAAGCGTTATCCGGATTCATTGGGTTTAAAGGGTGCGTAGGCGGGAAGCTAAGTCAGTGGTGAAAGCCCACAGCTCAACTGTGGAACTGCCATTGATACTGGTTTTCTTGAATGCGATTGAAGTGGGCGGAATATGACATGTAGCGGTGAAATGCTTAGATATGTCATAGAACACCGATAGCGAAGGCAGCTCACTAAGTCGTTATTGACGCTGAGGCACGAAAGCGTGGGGAGCGAACAGGATTAGATACCCTGGTAGTCCACGCTGTAAACTATGATCACTTGCTATTGGCGATATACTGTCAGTGGCATAGCGAAAGTGTTAAGTGATCCACCTGGGGAGTACGATCGCAAGGTTGAAACTCAAAGGAATTGACGGGGGCCCGCACAAGCGGTGGAGCATGTGGTTTAATTCGATGATACGCGAGGAACCTTACCAGGGCTTAAATGCATAATGACAGATGTGGAAACACGTCCTTCTTCGGACAGAATGCAAGGTGCTGCATGGCTGTCGTCAGCTCGTGCCGTGAGGTGTCAGGTTAAGTCCTATAACGAGCGCAACCCCTATCTTTAGTTGCCAGCGGTTCGGCCGGGGACTCTAAAGAAACTGCCAGCGTAAGCTGTGAGGAAGGTGGGGATGACGTCAAGTCATCACGGCCCTTACGCCCTGGGCCACACACGTGCTACAATGGTGAGTACAAAGGGTAGCTACCTGGTGACAGGATGCTAATCTCTAAAGCTCATCTCAGTTCGGATTGGAGTCTGCAACTCGACTCTATGAAGCTGGAATCGCTAGTAATCGCGCATCAGCCATGGCGCGGTGAATACGTTCCCGGGCCTTGTACACACCGCCCGTCAAACAATGGAAGCTGGGGGCGCCTGAAGTCGGTAACCGTAAGGAGCTGCCTAGGGTGAAACTAGTGACTGGTGTTAAGTCGTAACAAGGTAGCCGTACCGGAAGGTGCGGCTGGAACACCTCCTTTTTAGAGAGGCCTCAGAACTTTGCCTTAATCGGCAGCTATTGCTTCTTCTTACTTCTTTATAATATTTCCAAAAGGCTCAGTGAAGAGACTTATAATCGACACGGGCTGAGGTATAGTCCCTTAGCTCAGTTGGTTAGAGCGCTACACTGATAATGTAGAGGTCCGCAGTTCAAATCTGCGAGGGACTACATACTTTTGGGGAATTAGCTCAGCTGGCTAGAGCGCCTGCCTTGCACGCAGGAGGTCATCGGTTCGACTCCGATATTCTCCACTATCCTTGTATTTAAAAGGAAATGTTCTTTGACATATTGAATTTAATCAGAATCAAATCAAAATAAATTGTTACTTATTTAAAAGCTAATAAGGGCACACGGTGGATGCCTTGGCTCACAGAGGCGATGAAGGACGTGATAAGCTGCGATAAGCTTTGGGGAGGAGCAAATATCCGTTGATCCAGAGATTTCCGAATGGGGAAACCCAATAATCCGAAAGGAAGCTAACCCAGGGAACTGAAACATCTAAGTACCTGGAGGAAAAGAAAATAAAAATGATTCCCCTAGTAGTGGCGAGCGAACGGGGAAGAGCCCAAACCATAATTGTTTCGGCAAATATGGGGTTGTAGGACTGTAACATGGACTTTAAAATTATAGTGGAAGCAGATGGAATTATGCGCCATAGAGGGTGAGAGCCCCGTACACGAAATAGTTTTAATACCTAACAGTATCCTGAGTAGGGCGGGACACGTGTAATCCTGTCTGAATCTGCCGGGACCATCCGGTAAGGCTAAATACTCCTGTGAGACCGATAGTGAACTAGTACCGTGAGGGAAAGGTGAAAAGTACCCTTATTAAGGGAGTGAAATAGTACCTGAAACCGTGTGCTTACAAGCTGTAGGAGCCCTTCGGGGTGACTGCGTGCCTTTTGCATAATGAGCCTACGAGTTACTCGTCAATAGCAAGGTTAATGCGTTCAGCGCAGTAGCCGAAGCGAAAGCAAGTCTGAATAGGGCGATTAGTTATTGGCGGTAGACGCGAAACCCTGTGATCTACCCATGGTCAGGTTGAAGTTCCGGTAACACGGAATGGAGGACCGAACCGGTTGACGTTGAAAAGTCTTCGGATGAACTGTGGGTAGGGGTGAAAGGCCAATCAAACTGGGAAATAGCTCGTACTCCCCGAAATGCATTTAGGTGCAGCCTCGAGGTTGAGTTTTATAGAGGTAGAGCTACTGATAGGGCTAGGGGGCTTCACCGCCTACCAACCCCTGACAAACTCCGAATGCTATAAAATATACTCGGGAGTGAGGGTATGGGTGCTAAGGTCCATATCCGAGAGGGAAAGAACCCAGATCATCAGCTAAGGTCCCCAAGTATACACTAAGTTGACCAAACGTGGTCCAACTGCATTGACAGCTAGGATGTTGGCTTGGAAGCAGCCATTCATTTAAAGAGTGCGTAACAGCTCACTAGTCGAGCGGTCGGGCGTGGATAATAATCGGGCATAAGTGTATCACCGAAGCTATGAACTCGAAAGAGTGGTAGGGGAGCATTCTAATCTGCATTGAAGGTGTGTCGCGAGGCATGCTGGAGCGTTTAGAAAAGAAAATGTAGGCATAAGTAACGATAAAGCAGGCGAGAAACCTGCTCACCGATAGACTAAGGTTTCCCCAGCCATGCTAATCAGCTGGGGGTTAGTCGGGACCTAAGGCGAACCCGAACGGGGTAGTCGATGGACATCAGGTTAATATTCCTGAACTCATCTAGCCTGCAATACAGGGACGGGGTCATGAAACTACTACGTACTGACGGAAATGTACGTTGAGCCTAGCCTTCTGGCGAAGCAAAGTAGCGTAGTGGCTCCCAAGAAAAGCTGTAACGTATAGAACTAGATACCCGTACCGCAAACCGACACAGGTAGTCAAGGAGAGAATCCTGAGGTGCTCGAGTGATCCGTGGCTAAGGAACTAGGCAAATTCGTCCTGTAACTTCGGAAGAAAGGACGCTCCACTTTGTGGAGCCGCAGTGAAAAGGCCCAGGCGACTGTTTATCAAAAACACATGGCTATGCTAAATCGAAAGATGATGTATATGGCCTGACACCTGCCCGGTGCTGGAAGGTTAAGAGGAGGGCTTAGGCTTTGGCCGAAGGTCTGAATTGAAGCCCCAGTAAACGGCGGCCGTAACTATAACGGTCCTAAGGTAGCGAAATTCCTTGTCGGGTAAGTTCCGACCTGCACGAATGGTGTAACGATCTGGGCACTGTCTCAGCCACGAGCTCGGTGAAATTGTAGTCTCGGTGAAGATGCCGAGTACCCGCAACGGGACGGAAAGACCCCGTGCACCTTTACTATAGCTTCACGTTGGTATTGGATAATTGATGTGTAGGATAGGTGGGAGACTTTGAAGCAACCTCGCTAGGGGTTGTGGAGTCGTCCTTGAAATACCACCCTTTAATTATTTGATGCCTAACCCAGTAATGGGAACAGCGTGTGGTGGGTAGTTTGACTGGGGTGGTCGCCTCCAAAAGAGTAACGGAGGCTTCTAAAGGTGTCCTCAGCACGCTTGGTAACCGTGCGCAGAGTGTAATGGCACAAGGACGCTTGACTGTGAGACCGACAAGTCGAGCAGGTACGAAAGTAGAGCATAGTGATCCGGTGGTTCCGCATGGAAGGGCCATCGCTCAAAGGATAAAAGGTACGCCGGGGATAACAGGCTGATCACTCCCAAGAGCTCACATCGACGGAGTGGTTTGGCACCTCGATGTCGGCTCGTCACATCCTGGGGCTGGAGAAGGTCCCAAGGGTTGGGCTGTTCGCCCATTAAAGTGGCACGCGAGCTGGGTTCAGAACGTCGCGAGACAGTTCGGTCCCTATCTGTTGTGGGCGTTAGAGATTTGAAGGAACCTGACTCTAGTACGAGAGGACCGGGTTGGACGAACCTCTGGTTTACCTGTTGTGGCGCCAGCTGCATCGCAGGGTAGCTAAGTTCGGTTGAGATAAGCGCTGAAAGCATCTAAGCACGAAACTCTTCCTAAGATGAGATCTCTTTTAAAGGTCGTTATAGACGATGACGTTGATAGGCTACAGGTGTAAAGACGGTGACGTCATAGCCGAGTAGTACTAATTACCTGTAGGCTTTGGGTATGTGCAGTTTATTTTGATTTTTCTGATGATTCAATATGTTATGATATTTAAAATTTTGGTGACTATTGCGATAGGGTCCACCTCTTCCCATTCCGAACAGAGAAGTTAAGCCTATTTGCGCAAATGGTACTGGGGTAATACCTGGAAGAGTATGTCGTTGCCAGTTTAAAGCCTCCCATTTATGGGGGGCTTTTTTTTTGTTAATAAATTCTTTACAATCTTAACATTCATTATAGTTCTATTTTATCCTCTGTAATTAGTTTTGTGCCAAAATTCAAAAATGGCAAAGGATAGTTCTATAAGATCAATATTAATAATAGGTAGTGGGCCCATTGTAATAGGTCAAGCTTGTGAATTTGATTATTCAGGATCGCAAGCAGCTCGTTCACTGAGAGAAGAAGGGATTGAAGTTACGTTGATTAACTCTAATCCGGCAACGATTATGACGGATCCCGTGGTTGCGGATAATGTGTATTTGAAGCCGCTTACACCTGATTCTATAGAAGAAATTCTTAAAAAACACTCAATTGATGCTGTTTTGCCTACAATGGGAGGTCAAACGGCATTAAATTTATGTATTGAGTGTCAGGATATTGGAATCTGGGAGGAATATAATGTAAGAATCTTAGGTGTAGATATTGCTGCTATAGAAATTACAGAAGACAGGGAGAAATTTCGTAATTTAATGGAAGAAATTGGGGTTGCAATGGCACCCCAGGCAACAGCTAAAAGCTTTTTAGAGGGGAAGAATATTGCTCAAAAGTTTGGGTATCCGCTTTGCATTAGGGCTAGCTATACTCTTGGTGGGAGTGGTGCTGGATTTGTTTTTAAAGAGGAGGAATTCGAGAATTTATTAACTAGAGGTTTGCATGCTTCCCCCATACATGAGGTGATGATTGATAAAGCGGTTCTTGGATGGAAGGAGTATGAATTGGAATTATTGCGAGACAAGAATGATAATGTTGTAATAATCTGTTCTATTGAGAATATGGATCCTATGGGAATTCATACAGGTGATTCAATAACAGTGGCTCCAGCAATGACACTCAGTGATTCTACTTATCAAAAGATGAGAGAGTTGGCTATTAGAATGATGAGATCTATTGGAGATTTCGCTGGTGGATGTAATGTTCAATTTGCGGTTAGTGATGATGAAAATGAAGATATAATTGCCATAGAAATTAATCCACGAGTTAGTCGATCTTCGGCATTAGCATCTAAGGCAACTGGTTATCCAATAGCTAAAATTGCGGCTAAGCTTGCTATTGGATATACATTGGATGAATTAAATAATCAGATTACTCAATCTACATCCGCACTTTTTGAACCTACATTAGATTACGTCATTGTCAAAATACCTAGATGGAATTTTGACAAATTTAAAGGTGCAGATAAGCGACTAGGACTTCAAATGAAATCTGTAGGTGAAGTGATGGGAATAGGAAGAACTTTTCAAGAAGCACTTCAGAAAGCTTGTCAATCGTTAGAAATCGGAAGGAATGGTTTAGGTGCTGATGGTAAGGAGCTAAGGAATCAGGATGAGATTCTTTCTAGTTTAGAAAATCCTAGTTGGAATAGATTATTTCATATCTATGATGCAATAAAATTGGGAATTCCTTTTAAAACAATTCGTGAAAAGACAAGAATAGATGAGTGGTTTCTAAGAGAGATTGAAGATTTGATTAATCTAGAGAAGAGAATTGAGAAATTCAATATTAATGATATACCTAAGGAACTCTTGTTTGAAGCCAAACAAAAAGGGTATGCAGATCGTCAAATAGCACATTTATTAAGGTGTTTAGAAAGTGAAGTTTTTAATAAAAGAAATTCCCTTGGGATTAATAGGGTTTTTAAGCTTGTTGATACATGTGCTGCTGAATTTAAGGCAGAAACTCCTTACTATTATTCTACTTTTGAGTTCGAAAATGAATCTCATGTTACAGAGAAGCCAAAGGTTATAGTTCTTGGTTCAGGCCCAAATCGAATTGGACAGGGAATTGAGTTTGACTATTCATGTGTTCATGGTGTTTTAGCAGCAAAAGAGTGCGGTTTTGAGACCATCATGATTAATTGTAATCCTGAGACTGTTTCTACTGATTTCGATACAGCTGATAAACTTTACTTTGAACCAGTTTTTTGGGAACATATTTACGATATTATTTTACATGAGAAACCTGTGGGAGTAATTGTTCAGTTGGGTGGACAAACTGCTCTGAAACTTGCTGAGAAGCTGGAGAGATATGGCGTGAGGATACTCGGTACAAGTTTTGAAGCATTAGATTTAGCCGAAGACAGAGGAAGTTTCTCTAAATTGTTGAAGGAACTAAACATCCCATATCCGGAATTTGGTGTAGTTGAAAGTGCTGAGCAAGCAATAGAATTATCGAAGGAACTATCTTTTCCGCTATTAGTTAGACCTTCCTATGTTTTGGGTGGTCAAAAGATGAAAATTGTTATTAATGAAGAAGAACTGGAGCATCATGTAGTTGATATTCTTCGAGATATGCCTGAGAACAAAATTCTTTTAGATCAATTCTTAGGAGGGGCAATAGAAGCAGAAGCGGATGCAATTTGCGATGGAGAGGATGTATATATTATCGGGATCATGCAACATATTGAACCAGCTGGAATTCATTCTGGAGATTCATATGCTGTACTTCCTCCATATAATTTGGGCGATTTTATCATTACACAGATAGAAGAACACACTAAGAAAATTGCGGTAGCATTAAGAACAGTAGGACTGATCAATATTCAATTTGCAATTAAAGATGATGTAGTGTACATAATTGAAGCAAATCCAAGGGCTTCCCGTACAGTTCCATTTATAGCAAAGGCTTATCAAGAGCCATATGTAAACTACGCGACTAAAGTAATGTTAGGAGAGAAGAAGGTGAAGGATTTTGAATTCAAGCCGATAAGAGAAGGATACGCTATTAAAATCCCAGTTTTTTCATTTAATAAATTTCCTGATGTCAATAAAGAACTTGGACCAGAAATGAAATCTACGGGAGAAGCGATTCAGTTTATTAAAGATTTGAAAGATCCATTTTTTAGAAAAGTTTATTCTGAGAGAAATCTCTATTTGAGTAAATAATGATCGCAGGAACATCAGGCCTATACGAGATCTTATTAATTGTTCTAGTAGGAGTTTTAATTTATAATGGTCTTTTAAGAGGTAAGGTTTTGTCAAAAATTAATAATAATTTAGGAGAGACAAAAAAGAAGAACCACGCACCAAAAGCTGGTGAATATGTGGATTACGAAATCGTTGAAGATAAAGTTCATGATAAAAAAAATAAACTGGAATAAGGTATTGCCACATGTTGTGGTTTTGATAATCTTTCTGATTACTAGCGTTGTCTATTTTTACCCTGCCCTAGATGGCAATTCTCTTGAAACTCATGATATCATGATGCACAAAGGAATGTCCAAGGAAGTTGCAGATTTCAGGATGAATAATGGAAAGGAGGCATTATGGACAAATTCAATGTTCGGAGGAATGCCTGCTGATCAAATTTCTATTCAGCAAAATAGCAATCTATTAAAATATGCTTATTCTGTAATTACATTTGGATTACCAAGGCCAATATCAACACTTTGGACATTATTTCTGGGGTTTTACATATTATTAATGTGTTTAAAAGTTGACCCTTGGATTGCGCTGATTGGGTCAATTGGGTTTGGTTTTTCGTCTAACTTCCTCATTGGATTGCAGGCTGGACACATGTCGAAAATAAATTCTGTGGCATTCATGCCTGCCGTAATTGGTAGCTTTATTTATGCTTTTCGAGGCAATTATTTTAAAGGAGGAGTCCTTTTTGCATTTTTCTTTGGAATGCAGTGGTGGGCAAATCATCCTCAAATTATTTATTACACATTAATCGTCCTTTTATTTGTTGGGTTATATTTCCTTGCAGAACATATTCAGAATGGTAAAATCATAGAATTTGGTAAGCGTTCGTTGGTAATGGCTGGCGCAGGTATTTTGGCATTATTAACTAGCTTACCTGGTGTTTGGGGAACATATGAATATTCTAAACACACAATGAGAGGTGAGAATTTTCTTACCATAAAAAGTCCTGCAGAAATGCTTAAAGATTCATCCGAATCAAAAAAGGATGGATTGGATTCAGATTATATTCTTGCTTGGAGTTATGGTACTGGGGAAACGTTCACTTTTGTCTTCCCGTCTTTGAAGGGAGGAGGAAATAATGATCCCGAACTAAAGAATTTGGAAAATCTTTTTCCATCAAGGGCAGAGAAGTTGACTGAAAGTATGAATGAAGATCTTACAACTCTTCAGGTTGATGAGTTGTTTTCACAAGGAGGACTGAATTTAGCAACTCTTCCTGCAACTCAAGAAAGAGGATATTACGGTCAACAAGGACTTACCAATGGACCTGTGTTTATTGGAGTACTTTTTTGTTTAATGGCTCTTTTGTCATTAATTTTTAGTGATGGAAAATTGAATTGGATCCTGTTTGGAGCGATGATTCTTACGATTATTCTTGCGTATCTTCAAATGACAACATTTGTTCTTATCATGTTTACTGCTTTAATTGTTTTGAGCATTCTGAATAAACGTTTGATCTGGATCATTACAACCGTTACGTTATTGACCGTAATGCTTGCTTGGGGTAAGAACTTTCTTGATTTTTCGGAAATATTTATTAAGTATTTCCCTATGTATTCTAAGTTTAGGGCAGTTACTATGATTTTAGTAATTGCTGACATGCTGATTCCTTTGATGGCTGTTTTGTTTTTGGTGAAAGTGATAGAAAAACGTGAAGTGGTAAAGGAAAATATTGTAAAGCTTTATATTGGAATTGGTGTTATCGCGTTTGCTACTCTAATCGTTTGGTTAAATCCCGAGGCAGTTTTCCATGTTCCTTCTGAACTTTCAGGAACTGGAGAGATGTATCAAAATTATTTGAGCCAAGCTCTTGAACAAAATCCTGATTTGAAGACTCAATTCTCTGCTCAAGTGGGACAGTACTTCTCTGATTATTCAGAGAATTTAAAAGAATTTAGAGTTGGAATCATTAAAGATGATGCGCTGAAAGCCTTAATTCTAATTCTAGTTACTTTCGGATTAATCTATTTTTTCCTACGGGAGAAAATCTCGAAGTATGTTCTTGTAAGTGGAGTTGGAGTGATGATTCTAGTTGATATTATCCCAACTGATCTGAAATATCTGAACAATAAAAAGGATGAGGCAGGAGATTATCACTACTGGGAATCCAACGATGCTAATTTATATCCATTTGCTGCTTTTACAGGGGATAATCAAATCTATGAAATGGAAATCGCGGAAAATCCTTGGATTGCGGATTCTGTAAAGAAAAATCTTACAGATCTTAATTCTTCTTCAGATGTTCCGTTGGATAACAAAACGAGAGAGATTGCGAAATTTTCTGTCTTGAATCGTTTGACCAATTTTAGAGTAGCTAATTTCCAAGGATTAACTTCCGAATCCAGAACTAGTTATTTCTACAAATCATTGGGCGGTTATCATGGCGCTAAATTGAGAAGAATTCAAGACTTATTCGATTTCTTTAATCAGCTTGAAGTGGAGCAGATCGTGAACATGATGAATGTTAAATATCAACTTCAGTATGATTACAACGAGAGAAATGAGATGGTTGGCGTTCAAGTATATCCCAACTATAATGCGCTTGGATCGGCTTGGATTGTGAATGATGTTAAGTTCGTTGAGAATGCTGATGATGAATTGATGTCGATGAAGAAAGGGGGAGGATTCAATGCAGCTGAAACGGCTATTGTTCATAATGAATTTAGTAGTATGGTAAGTTCTACCGGCCCCAGAGCATCGGACTCTAAAATTGAAATGTTAAGTTATGCCCCAAATAAGATTGAGTATAGTTTTACAGGCTCAAAAGAAGAAACTGTAATTTTCTCTGAGATATATTATCCTTATGGTTGGCAGGCATATTTAGACGGTAATCCTGTGGATCATTTTAGAGCAAATTACTTGTTGAGAGGAATGAACGTGCCTCAAGGGGATCATAAGATCACATTTGAATATTCAGTTCCAGCGTATGAGATTGGAAGTACAATTGCTTTATTATCTTCATTAATTGTTTTGATGTTGCTCATTACAATTGGCTACCTGGTTATCAAAGAACACAGATTGGTGCAAGAACCATCTGTTACAGAGATTGAACTCTAATAAATGAAGAGAGTTCTAATCATTACATACTATTGGCCACCAAGTGGAGGTGCGGGAGTACAGAGATGGTTAAAATTTGTAAAGTATTTACCGAAATTTGATTATCAGCCGATTGTATATACGCATGAAAATGGAGAATTCCCGAGTATAGATGAATCCTTGGTTAAGGAAGTCCCAAAGGAAGCAGTTGTGTTGAAGACAAAAATTTGGGAGCCTTATAATATTTATAAGAAAGTCTCTGGAACTAAGGAGCGAATCAATTCAGGTTTTCTGACGGAAGAAAAGAATAAATCAAAAGTCGTTCAAAATATTTCTACTTGGATCAGAGGTAACTTATTTATCCCTGATGCTAGAAAATACTGGATCAAACCTTCCGTTAAATATTTGTCTGATTATATATCTAATAATCAGATAGATGTTATCATATCCACAGGGCCACCTCATTCGATGCACCTTATTGCGTTGGCCCTAAAGAAAAAGTTTGACATCCCTTGGATTGCTGATTTTAGAGATCCATGGACCAATATTGATTATTACAAGGATTTGAAATTGTCAAGAATGGCTGATAATCGTCATAAAAGACTTGAAAAAAGTGTCTTGACAAAATCTGATTGTGTCATTTCAGTAGGTAGTACATTGTCTGAAGAACTCTTAGAATTAGGAGCGATAAAAGTGAAGACAATCACTAATGGATATGATTCAGATGATCTCATTAAAGGTAATGTGGAATTAGATGAGAAGATCACCATTGCTCATATAGGATCATTTACGAAGTCAAGAAATCCTCAATTGTTATTAGATGTATTAGATGAATTAAGGGCAACGCACCCTACTGTATTCAATCGATTGGAATTAAAATTGATCGGTAAAGTAGACTATTCAATATCCGAGGAATTTGCCAGATTAAAAATTGATTCATTGGTGAGGAAAATAGAATATATTCCTCATGAAGACGTGATTGTTGAACAAAAGAAGTCACATTTTCTGTTGTTGGTTGTTAATGATACTCCAAACGCAAAAGGAATTTTAACAGGAAAAGTATTTGAATATCTAGCTGCAAGAAGACCCATTATTGCAATTGCACCAAAAGATGGAGATCTTGCTAATTTGATTCTTGAAACGGAATCAGGGATAGTGCTAGATAATTCTAACAAGTCTGATTTGAGGGAGTTATTATTGAAATATGTTGAGGATAACACTATTGTCAATAAGTTCACGGAAGGAAGAATTGGTCAATATTCAAGAGAATCATTGACAAAAGATCTTGTATTACTTTTAGATGAGTTAACGAATAAAAACTAATCTTATCGTTGCAACAGAATAAATCCATTAATGGACTCTCCTCCTAGAGATTCATCTATAACTTCAAGGAGATAGTAATAGGTGCCTTCAGATAATGGTTTACCATTTGCTCCAACGCCATCCCAAATGTTTTGGTAAGGATTTTCAGAAAAAATCAACTGTCCCCAACGATTGTATATTTGAATGCTGTAATTGTTATTCAATCCTTCTATCGAAAAATAGTCATTAACCCCATCTTGATTCGGTGTGAAGATATTAGGAATGGGTAATTCAATCATGGAAGGAGAAACAGTTATTTCTATGCATGCGGAATCGATACAACCGTAATTATTTTCAACTACCAAGCAAATATCGTACACTCCTCTGACTCCATAAAACTCTGATGCTATTGAATCGTTTACCAAAGTTCCATCTGAAAGGGTGAAAATTGAATTAACAATATTTCCAGGGGAAGCATCTTGAAAAACAACAGTGTCTCCTACGTAAATTGTTGTTGGATAATAATTGAGTATTGCGGTAGGATATCCCGAATTTCCGACTTCTATTCCAATTATTGAATCCTCGCATCCAAAATTATCTACAACAAGCAAATCATAGATGCCAGATCCCAATCCGGAGTTGTCTAAAGTATCTACAATCCCGTTCCAATAATAAATAAAAGGAGAAGAACCTGTAACAACGATGTTGTTTATTGAACCATTGTTATTCTCACAAGTTTCATCTGAAATAATGATTCCTGTAGTATCAATAGATGGACCATTTACATCCTGAATGACTAAGTTGAAAATAGTATCAGAACAACCGTAATTGTCAATTACTACTAGATCATAAGAGTTGCTAACTAATCCTATTGTGTCTAGGGAAGTACTATATGTTCCATTCCAAATGTACGTAAACGGACTTGCACCACTTACAGTAATACCACTGATTCCACCAATTCCTTGTCCACAATGATCATCCGATATTGTTATCGCTGTAGTGTCAATTGAAGGGCCCGAATCATCTAAAACCTCAAGATTATTCATTTGACTTGAACAACCAAAAAGATCAGTTACTCCAAGGTCATATATTCCAGAAGGAATATTAGTCAGGTCTAGAGATGCAGAAGATATTCCATTCCACTCATACGTATAGGGTGCAATTCCATTAATAACAATTCCAGTAATACTTCCAACACTTTGGCTACATTGATCATTTGAAATGTTAATTGAAGTTGTGTCGATCACAGGTCCAAGATTTTCTCCTATTGTGAATGTTCCAATTGTTGCTCCGCAACCATTGTTGTCGGTGATAACTAAAGTGTATGTTCCTGCAGAAGAATTTAAAAGATCCTGATTAGTATTCAAAACTGAATTCCATTCATATTGTAAAGGTTGAGCACCTCCAGATACTGATATTCCTGTAATTGTGCCATCCGATTGACTACAGTTTTCATCTGTAACTACAACATTAGAAGTGTCATAATTAAAACTGGTTCCCATAATTACAGATACAGGAATTGTGTAGCTGCCAGGACAGAATCCAACATAGAAAGTCGTGTCACTAAAAAGGTTCGCAGTAGTAAAGTTAGTTCCAGCTCCAATAAAGTTACCATTGAATGGTGCATCATACCAGATGATTGATGTGCCGGATGGTAAGGAACCATTCACATTTGCAATGAGTGTTGTTGAATTTCCACTGCAAATTGTATCATTATCTGCAGAAAGCGAATAAATGTTCGCACTGATGTCAAGATCATCCCCGGAACCACCACCAGTAGCACCGTTATATGGAAAGCTTGACATGGTTCCAGAGTTTGTGGTACCTCCAGCTCCTCCAGCTACATTAGAAGAAAATCCAGTGTTGGAATGCAAAATCTTTCCGCCTCCACCTCCACCTCCCGGACCTTCCGCTTCGTTTATGGTTCCAAAATAGAAGTTTCCTGGTACAAGAACCTGATTTCCTCCATTTCCACCTGCAGCGCTGCATGAAATAGTACCGATGGATCCAGAAATTTCGAGAACAATTGTTCCACCGCCACCTGCACCGCCAGCACCATCTTCCCCAGCATAACTGAAGTTTGGAGGAGAATTTGTTGTAACATTTTGACCATTTTCGCCATTTGCGATAATACTACCAGAACCTATCATATTTCCATAGGATTTAATAAAGACCAAACCTCCTCCTGCACCTCCAGAGCCTCCAGTATTTGCTGAATTGTTAAGATCTCCGGCTCCTCCGCCACCACCAAAAAATATTTTTCCGGAGCTATAGTCCATCGGACGTCCCCCTCTTCCTCCAACATTTCTTCTATTATCGCTTCCCCAACTAGAATTTCCAGGAGCAGTTGTCAGTGGATTTTGATTAGAACCAGAGAAAGTATATCCACCTTTTCCTCCACCAGACGATGAAATCCCTGCAATACTTGGTGATTCCAATGCCCATGCTGTATTGTATGAAGGGTTAGGAACTCCAACACCATCCAGGTAACTAGATACGTTACCACCATTGGACCCTCCTCCTCCGCCTGCGTTGTGACCATTACCACCTCCGCCTCCATTTGCGGGTGCTCCTTGGGCTCTTTCTGCATTGATAGAGTTATAATCGGCTACGTATCCAGCAATACTTTCTCCTTTGGCAGCACCTTCATCGTGGTTATTAGACCCATATTGACCAGCTCCCCAAAATGAGTTCGCAATTTCACTTACACCGCCTCTAAATCCTAAACCAGATACATTTATTGAACCAGAAGATGATAAGTTAACATCATTTTCACTTTCTATTACGACAATTCCTCCAGAATTTCCGTCCCACGCTGGAGAGGTAATTTCTGCATTGATAAATAAAGCTTCATATCTGGGAACTCTAACAACCTGTACGTGTCCGGTTGCAGTATAGTTGTTTTTGAGACCACATCTAAGAACAATTGAAGTGCTATTAGGAACATTAGAAACTTCTGCAAATTCATAATTCCCCGCATTATTATAATTGGTAACGGCACCCCAACCGTAGGCAAATGTCGTGGCATCGATAGATGCACCTTGCGTCTGATATATGAATATTAGATCTCCTGGCTCCAAGTTGCCAGAAAAGCGAGAATTATTATTTAGAGAAGATGAGTTAACATTAATTGTAGAACTACCAGAAGAAGCATTACTTGTAAGATAAGTATATTCGTTGACGATTGTATTCGAACCAATAGTTTGAACGCCATGTTTACCCATCTGAGCTTCAACAAGCATGGGTAATACGAAGCAAAATAGAATCAAGACATTTTTCATAACTAACCTATAGACGCACAAAAATAAAAAAGGTGAACTGATAAGTCCACCTTTTTGAAATATTGTATAAAGTTAATTTAGAATTTAGCTCTTACCTTTCTGACAGTCTTCTTTTTACCTGTTAACCAACCGTAGTTTTGAGTGTAAAAATTCGATTTACCACGCATAACATAACCGTATGAAAATGTTGTGTACAAGTAAGAATCATTATGGGTAGGATCTCCTCTCTTACCTATGTTATTATCAGAAGGTGGTGCGTAGCTTGCTAAAATATTAGGATCATCAGTAATTAGTGCTGTCTGATTCGCAAGATCTCTAGCTATGTCAGAACCAAGAGAATTCGGATCAGCATAGAAGCCACTGATATCATCGATATAATCAGTGAAGCACGTTGTCCAAGCCATTTCCCAACCTATTCTGTGTTTTCTTTTGTAAGTAAAATACAATCCTAAACCAGCAGGAAAGCCAAAACCAAAGTTAGAATAGGCTACACCTTCTGTTTGAAGTGGTTGCAATTTATGCCACTCTGTACTTCCATAAATTTGTCCTTTCGGATTATGATGAAAGACAGTTAATCCTCCAAAAGCGTAAGTTTTCATGTCTACCCAGTAACGACCATGATTACCAACATCATTCAATTCAAAGATGTACACTTCTCCTCTTGCAGAGAATTCAAGAATGTTATTCTTGAATCTAAGGTTTCTATAATGTCTTCCAGGATTCTCAGATAACTGATCATCTCCTGAAACTTTTCCAATGTTAATACTTGCCTGTACTCCAAAAGTACCATTGATCTTGTAGCGACCATAGATACCTCCAACCAGGTTAGTTTGACTTAATTTCATATCCATTATGAAATTTCTTCTAGTCTTTTCTTTACCACCAATGTCACCAAGGTAGTTTGAACCTCCTAATTTTACACCGAAATCAATGTTGTATTGTGAAAACGCTACACCTCCCAAAAGGCTGAAGATCATAGCGATAAGGATAACTCTAGTTCTATTCATGATACAAATGTATTTATTCTTTGTCAAGTATTCAAATTATCAGTTAGTTAAATGATAGGAATCATCTTTTTACGCCCAAAAGTCAATTATCTAGGGTTAAAATTTTATACGAGTCTTTCGTATGATCTTTGGTCTAACGGGACCTCTGGTGACAACAATGTTTTTATATGCACCTCTTAATACATAACTGATGCCAAAATGTGTAGTTAAGAAAGCATCCTTGTCTGAAGCGTTACCTCTAATGCTTCCTGCTTCATAATTATGTGGATCTATTTCAGATGTGTTTTCGTCAATTTCATCATTTCTGTTTGCCAGATCTATTGCCAAATCACTATTCAATTCTGCATCAGAAGCAAAAGTAGAGCTAATATCGTCCAGATAATCCGTAAAGGTTTTTCTGTAACACATTTCAAATGAAACTCGATATCTGTTTTTATAGGTAAAGTAGAACCCTAGTCCTGCGGGAATTGAAACACTTAACAAGCTGTAATTCACTCCTTCAGTTTGAAGAGGACGAAGATTATATACTTCACCTTTGTATTCAGTTTTCGGAGCATGATGAAATATGCCCAATCCAGCAAAAAAATAAGGTCTAAAATTGACCCAGTATCTCCCGTGATTACCTACATCGTGAATTGTGTAGAAATAGTATTCTCCTCTTGCGGATAGCTCTGTGATCATATTAGAAAAACTTAAGTTTCTTTCTTTTCTTGCTGGATTACTTGTGATAGCATCAGTACCTGCGATATTGGCAAATGTCAGCGTTGTAGTAATCCCGTAAGATTCATTGAAACGATGTCGAATGAATGCGCCATAGGACGGTTTTGTCTGTTCTAACTTCATATCAAAAATAAAGTCTCTTCTTGTATCAGCTTTTCCTCCGATTTCTCCCAAGTAGTTTGAGGCTCCAATATTGAGTCCAAAATCGGTTAAATATTGACCATACGAATTGCTAAGTTCAATAATAACTAATAGGAAAGTGAATATGTAGTTCGATTTTTTCATAATACAGGATTTAGACTATTGGTTTATCTTTCTGTCTGATTCCATAAATGAATATGTAAAAGTTACTATATCGAGGCTGAACGATGGGAATTTTTGTTTCAATGACAAGATTACTATTATCTAAAACAGTAAATTCGTGATAAGAAATAATGATTATGAATCGAGTTACGGAGTTATTCAACATAAATTATCCTATTATTCAAGGGGGAATGATTTGGTGTTCAGGCTGGGAATTGGCAAGTGCTGTCAGTAATGCTGGCGGTTTGGGAATTATTGGATCAGGATCTATGTATCCAGAAGTATTAAGAACTCATCTTGAAAAATGTAGATTAGCTACAGATAAGCCTTTCGCGGTAAATCTACCAATGCTTTATCCGAATATTGAAGAACACATTCAAAGTATTATTGATTTTGAGATACCTATCGTATTTACCTCAGCAGGAAATCCAAAGACATATACAGAATACCTGAAATCGAAGGGTATAAAGGTTGTCCATGTCGTGTCATCCGTAAAGTTTGCGAAGAAAGCAGAAGAAGCTGGTGTGGATGCTGTGGTTGTAGAAGGATTTGAAGCGGGAGGTCATAATGGAAGAGATGAAACAACTTCAATGGTATTAATTCCTAGTGTTGTCAAGGAACTCAAAATTCCTGTAATCGCTGCAGGAGGTATTAGCTCAGGTAAAAGTATGTTTGCTGCAATGGCATTGGGAGCAGATGGAGTACAGATGGGAAGTAGATTTGTGGCGTCATTGGAAGCTTCTGCTCATCAATTGTTTAAAGAAGAGGTAGTAAAAGCCAAGGAAGGTGATACCATGTTGACACTCAAAGAAGTTACTCCCGTTCGACTGATTAAAAATAAGTTCTATCAAGAATTGCAACAAAAATATGAATCTGGGGCATCGATAGAGGAAATTAAGAATTTGTTGGGAAGGGGGAGAGCAAAGAAGGGAATGTTTGAGGGAGACCTGATAGAAGGAGAACTTGAAATAGGTCAGGTATCCGGATTAATTGATGAAATACAACCCGTTCATGTAATTATTAAAGAGATCATGCAAGAATTTGTCGAGACGAAGGAGCTAGTTTTGAACCTGAACAGTAAATTTACTTTTTAATATGATTGAGTTTAACCAATTCGAATTGTCCAATGGACTCAAAGTGATTCACCATCTGGACGAGACAACACCAATTGTAGCATTCAATCTAATATATGATGTTGGAGCTAGAGATGAGAATCCGGAACGTACAGGCTTTGCTCATCTCTTTGAACATTTGATGTTTGGGGGTAGTAAACATATTCCAAATTTTGACGGTCCTCTGCAAGTTGCTGGAGGTCAGAGTAATGCTTTTACATCTAATGATATTACCAATTATTACTGTACACTTCCAAAGGACAATCTGGAAACTGCTTTCTGGTTGGATAGTGATAGAATGTTAGAACTTGCTTTTACACCAAAAAGTTTAGAGGTTCAGAGAAATGTGGTGATTGAAGAATTCAAGCAACGATATTTAAATCAACCTTATGGAGATATATGGTTATTGTTAAGACCATTGGCTTACACTGTTCATCCTTATCAATGGGCTACTATAGGTAAGGAAATAGAACACATTGCTGATGCAACAATGGATGATGTAAAAAACTTTTTCTACAAACATTATTCACCTCAGAATGGAATACTATGTGTTGCAGGTGATATTGCCTTAGAAGAAGTAAAATACTTAACGGAAAAATATTTCGGAGAAATTCCTGCACGGGAGAAATATAGACGTAATCTTCCATCGGAGCCTATACAGTCAGAATATCGAGAACTTACGGTAGAAAGAGATGTCCCGTCTGATGCTTTGTATATGGCTTTTCATATGTGTGCTCGCACAGACAAGGATTATCATGCAACAGATTTGGTCTCTGATATTCTTTCCAGAGGTAAATCTTCTAGATTGTTTAAAGGTTTAGTTTTGGATAATCCAAAATTCAATGAGATTTCGGCTTATGTCTCAGGAAGTTTAGATAATGGTCTTTTTGTTGTTACAGGAAAGCCAGAAGAAGGCGTTAGCTTAGAAGAAGCGCAGGAATTGATATGGGATTTCTTAGAGGAATTGAAGAATAGTGAAGTTAGCGACAGAGAACTTCAAAAAGTACAAAACAAAGTAGAGAGTTCGAATGTATTTGGAGAAATGAGTGTCCTGAACAAAGCTATGAGTCTTTGTTTTTACGAGTTAATTGGATCTGCGGAGGATATTAACAGCGAAGTTGATAAGTATAGAAATGTGACTAAAGCAGATCTCTTGAGAATTTCTAATGAACTTTTCAAGAAGGAAAACTGTTCAGTGTTGAATTATAAAGCTAAAGTTAAATAGGATGAAACTAGATAGGAATTTAGCTCCTGAAATAAAATTGATAGATGTAATCAATTTTCCTGCCCCGGAGAAGTTTACGCTGTCTAATGGTATAGAAGTATATGGATTTAACCTGGGATCACAGGAAGTGATTCAGATAGATTTAACTTTTGATATCAATCGAAGCAATGCAAAGAATCCATTTGTTGCCAAAGCGGTAAATGAATTAATAGGAGAGACCACGAGAAATAAAGCAAATGGGGTTCTGGAAGAAGAGATTGATTTTTATGGTGCTTTTTTAGAGAGTAACTACAGTGTAGATCACTCAAGTGTTTCCTTGTTTACACTAACCAATAAATTGGATAATGTTCTTCCTCTTTTTGAGGAAGCCGTTAAGGAGACTATCTTTTCAGAGCGAGAATTGTCCATTTTTCTAAAGAATCAGAAACATAAATTTCTGGTTCAACAAGAGAAAGTTGCTACATTGGCTAGAAGACTTTATTCAAAGTTACTTTATGGAGATCATTATTATGGTCAAAGAACCGAACTTGAAGATTTTGATCAGACAACTTTAGATGATCTTACGAAGTTTTATCAAGATTATTATGTGGCAGAAAATTGTTCTATCCTGATCACTGGAAAGTACAATGAAGATATTTACGCTAAGCTGGATGCAGTATTTGGAAACTTAAAAAGAGGGAAAAAGAATAATTCAGCACATCCAGTATTTTCCAATATCCCTGCAAAGGAGGTACATCTAAAAGAGGATGCCGTTCAGTCTGCTATCAGAATTGGTAAGATATTAGATGTTGAATTTGGTTCAGATGATTATTTTAGATTGAAAGTGCTTAATACCGTTTTAGGTGGATATTTTGGATCTAGGTTAATGATGAATATCCGTGAAGATAAAGGATACACCTACGGAATTGGTTCAGGATTAAATGCAATGCTGAATGCCGTTGTTTTCTCAATAGCAACAGAAGTTGGTTCGGATGTTACTTCGGATGCTTTAAATGAGATCTACAAAGAGATATCCAAACTGTGTACAGAGAAAATAACAGATGAAGAATTACAGACAGTTAAAAATCATATGTTAGGATCACTTTTAAGTGCTTCCGATGGTCCATTCTCGATCGCTCAACAATTTAAGGCAGTTAATTTTAAAGGTTGCGATTTCTCATTCTTTGAAGATTTTATTCGTGTGATCAAAAATACAACTTCCGAGGAACTGCTTGAAATTTCAAATAAGTACCTTCAGATAGATACCATGGTGGAAGCTATTGCAGGAAAAGTGTAGTTAAGTAGCTTTATGTTTAAAGTAAACTGAGAGCCCAATGGAGATGAGGAATAATGATATAGCACCGTTCAGGTAGCTCGGTATTAAATTGAGGAGGATTAACTGGAATACAAAATAGGTCAGAATATTCTTGAAACTGTGAACTTCAGTTTTTAGGATCCTTTTTAATCTTTTGATGATAATTAAGGTTACCAATACATGAACTGCCTGAATTAACCAAATCAACAGAATAGTTGTTTCACCCGCCAGGTTCTTAGATTCCAGATAGGAGAAGAAAACTTTATAAACCTCAAGTCCTCCCCAGATGTAATACAGTCTATAGAATAATAAAGTCTGAAGCAATAGGAGAATTAAAAGGGCAATCTCAACTTTATGCAGTAGCCATATTGTTCGTTCGTATAAACTGAAGTTATCTTCATTATCCGCAGATCTTTTAATTCCGTTTTGAATATTTTCTTCAGGACTATGCACTATAATTGAGCAATAAAACTAATCTCAACATTGACATTTTTTGGTAGACAAGATACTTGAACTGTTTCTCTAGCTGGTGGTATATCGCCAAAATAGCCAGCATAAATTTCATTAACTAAGGCGAAGTTGTTCATGTCACTTAAAAAGATGGAGCATTTGAGAACATTGTCAAATGTCATTTCTGCTGATTCTAGAATCGCTTGAATGTTCTTCATCACTTGTCGAGTTTCTATTTCTATTGATTCGAGCAAAAGTTGACCGGATAAAGGGTCGATAGCTATCTGACCACTCCCATATAATGTATCCCCTTTTAAAATAGCTTGACTATACGGACCAATAGGTGCGGGAGCATTTTTTATTTGAATTGCCTTTTTCATACTTTTTTGATTGAGACATAAAAGTAACAATCTCCACTAATTCATTGTATCTTCGTAAATCATATTTTAGAATGAAATTAATCACAATTATTATTCTCCTTTTATGTGTTTTTGGAGTTAAGGCACAGAAAGGTTATTTCCAGCAAGAAGTAAACACCTCGATAGAGGTAAGACTAGATGATTCCAATCATTTTCTCTATGCTCATGAGACGATTGAGTATATTAATAACTCTAGTGACGTACTAAATAAAGTCTATATCCATGTATGGCCGAATGCCTATAAAGATAATTTCTCGGCAATGGCGAATCAGCTCGATGAGAATGGTGAGATTGATTTCCATTTTGCTGATGCCATTGATAGAGGATTTATTGATTCGCTTGATTTTAAATTTGATGGATTATCGATCCTGTACACGTATTATGAAGGAAACAGAGATATTCTCGAGTTTAAATTGAGAAAACCGATCCAACCAGGAGATACTGTGATTATTGAAACACCTTTCAGAGTGAAGATACCTAAGGGGATTTTTTCAAGACTGGGACACATTGGAGAATCTTACCAAATTACGCAGTGGTTTCCTAAACCTGCAGTTTATGATTTGAACGGTTGGCATCCGCTACCTTATCTTAGTCAAGGAGAATTCTATTCTGAATACGGATCTTATGATGTTAAAATTACACTTCCTAGGAACTATGTAGTTGGTGCCACTGGTGATCTAGTAGATGGGGAAGAGGAACTAGCTTTCTTAGATGCGAATTTTAAGGAAACTGAAAAAATGATTAAAGACAAATCAGTTCCTAGGAATAAATTAGGTTATCCTATTGTTAAAGAAATCATAAGTGATACTATTTATAAAACTCTACATTATCATCAAGAGAATGTGCATGATTTTGCATGGTTTGCTGATAAAAGATACCATGTTCTTAAAGGAGAAGTGATCCTTCCACATTCCGAAAGAAAAGTCACAACCTGGGCAATGTTTACGAATAATGAATTCGATCTATGGACAAGGAGTATTGAGTACTTGAATGACGCTACTTATTACTATTCCTTATGGACAGGTGATTATCCGTATAATCATGTGACAGCTGTAGATGGAAGTATTTCAGCGGGTGGAGGAATGGAGTATCCAAACGTTACTGTGATTGGGGAGAGTAATACAGCCTTAGGGTTGGAACAGGTTATTGTTCATGAAGTTGGACATAATTGGTTTTATGGAATTCTGGGAACGAATGAAAGAGTGAACGCATGGATGGATGAGGGGCTGAATACTTTCATGGAAAATAGATATACGGAGAACAAATATCCCGATTCAAAAATGGATTTTGGAGTTCCATCGAGATTATTGAGAATCATGGGACTTGATGATTTTGGTCCGAGAGGTATTTATGACTTAGGCTATATTTATAATGCCAGAAGAAACTATGATCAACCAATTCAAACAGAATCGGGAAAGTTTACATCAATGAATTATGGAGCAATTGTCTATGGCAAAACAGGAATAGGCTTTGATTATCTGTTAGCTTATCTAGGGGATGAACTATATGATAGTTGTATGCAAGCGTATTTTGATCAATGGAAATTTAAGCACCCACAACCAAATGATCTGCGTGAAGTTTTCGAAGAAGTCTCAAAAAAAGATCTTTCCTGGTTATTTGACGATTATATCAAAACAACCAAGAAAATGGATTACAGTATGTCTAAGATTAAAGTACAAGGAGATAGTGCATACATTACGATCAATAATCCAGGAGGTATAGCTGCACCACTATCGATAACAGGATTGGATGAAGGAGTAGCAACAAACACGTTGTGGTATGATGGATTCAAAGGAAAGAAAACCTTAGTTATGCCTTACAAAAGAGAAAATGAGTATTTAATTGATCTAGCCAAAGATATGCCTACGGTGCAGAGAAAGGATGACGAGATAGCAACATCTGGAATACTTAGAACCATGGATCCAATTAAATTCAAATTCCTTGGTGGATACGAGCAGGATGATGTGAATCATGTTTATTTTTCTCCGATTATGGGATGGAACTCTCAAGATAGATATATGCTTGGAGTGTCTTTCTACAATACGAGTGTTCCTGAAAAGAAGGTTGAGTGGATGCTTTCACCTATGTATGCTTTCAGAACGAATACAGCGACCGGGATTGGGGATATCAAATGGAATAACAACTTCAATAAAGGTCCCTTCAGAAAGGTTGTGCTCGGTTATAATTTCAAGACTTTCAGTTCGGAAACTAGCATTGGCGCATATGATCCAGATTTGACTGCGTTGGTAAATGATCTTGATCCTGAAATTCCGAAGAGAGAGAATTGGCTAAGGAATGAATTGAATTTGAATGTGGAATTAAAATCAGGTCTTAGAAACGCAAGGCACAATCTTCAATTTAGAGGTGTCATGATTCATGAAAACATCTCGATTCTAGAGAATGATATCACAAAGGCTTTTACGGCTGCTTACCAAATAAAGAACAGACAAATCCTAAAACCGGCTTCTTTGAAGATTGATTTTGTAGGATTATCTTCGGAACAGTTTGGTACTTTCTCTGGAGTTTCATTGGAAGCTAAAGTGAGAAAAAACTATAACACAGATCTAAAAGGTTTTGAGTTCAGATTCTTTTCGGGTTACACTATTTCAAGAGATCCGATTTTTTATACTAGTAGGTATAACTGGTCTTTAACTGGTCAGACAGGACTCAATGATTATTTATTTGATCACACTTTGATAGGGCGATATCAGAATTATCCCAACATGATGTCACAACAGAATACAGAAACACAGGGGAATTTTAAGACCAACACTAAGAGTAGGATTGGAAGTACCGATAAGTGGGTTGCTGCAATGAACTTTAAAATTGAGGCTCCATTTAGATTTCCTGTGGGAGTGTTTGCAGATGCGGGTATTTATCCCTTAACTACAGTAACACAAAATGGAATATCCGAATCCGTTGATTTTCTTTACGATGCGGGAATTTATCTGCCGATAGTAAGAGATAAGTTTGAAGTTTACATTCCCTTAATCTATTCCGATAGAATTCAGAGCCAATTGGATTATCAGGGAGTCAACTTTTTGCAAAGAATTAGATTTACACTTAGATTTGACGAATTGAATCCTTTTAAAATAATTAGAGAGATAAAGCCTTAATAGTGTCTGACGATAGAAAGAAAATATATTTTGCTTCAGATTTTCATTTAGGTGTTCCCAATTTTGAAGAAAGTAGAAAGCGCGAACAATCTATCGTTTCTTGGTTAACGGAGGCTCAAAAGGATGCTGCAAAGATTTTTTTAGTGGGAGACATCTTTGATTTCTGGTTCGAATATAAATATGCAATTCCAAAAGGATTTATTCGATTGCAAGGAAAGATAGCAGAATTAATTGATCAAGGTATCGAAGTGATTTTTTTCATAGGTAACCATGATATGTGGATGTTCGACTACTTCGAGAAGGAATTAGGTGTTCAGATCTATCGAAAAGAAAGAGAGTTCAGTTTATTAGGGACAACTTTCTTTATTGGACATGGAGATGGATTAGGTCCTGGTGATCACGGTTACAAGTTCATTAAGAGAGTATTTGCCAATAAATTCTGCCAGTGGTGTTTTGCTCGTATTCATCCAAATCTAGGAATAGGAATGGCAAATTACTGGTCTAGAAAAAGTAGAGGTAAGGAAAAGGAACCACAGGAGTTTCTTGGCGAAGACAAAGAATGGCTTGTGGCGTATACTAAGGAAAAATCAAAAGATGTAGATGCAAAATATTTTGTCTTTGGTCATCGACATTTGCCAATAGAATATGATCTTCCCAATGGAAGTAAATACGTGAATCTTGGAGATTGGATCAATCACCGAACATATGCCGTTTTCGATGGAGAAACTCTCCAAATACAGAAATGGAAAGGATGATTCTTATTTATTCATTTCTAAGATGAGGTCCACTAATCGATTCGAATAACCAAATTCATTATCATACCATCCAGTGATCTGTATTTGATTCCCGATTACTTTTGTCATTTCACTATCAAATATGCATGAATGAGGATTTCCAATAATGTCACATGAAACCAATGGCTCATCTGTATATGCGAGTATTCCTTTGAATTTTCCTTCCGCAGCAAGCATAAAAGCTCGATTAATTTCTTCAACGGAAACAGGATTCATTACAGTACAGGTCATTTCAGTCAAACTTCCATCAATTACAGGAACTCGAATTCCACTTCCGTCCAGTTTACCGTTAAGATGAGGGAAAATTTCACCAACGGCATCCGCGGCTCCTGTGGATGTCGGTATTATTGAGTTTGAGGCTGCTCTAGCTCTTCTTAGGTCGCTGTGAGGAGCATCATGAATTCTTTGGTCACCAGTATAAGCATGTACGGTAGTAATAAAGCCTGTATCTATTTTACAAAGTTCATCAATAACTGCTACCATAGGAGCAGCACAATTAGTAGTGCACGAAGCATTACTGATGATATCAACGTTTGGAATCTGATGATGGTTTACACCCATTACTATACCCGGAACACCTCCACCTTTAGCAGGAGCAGAAATAATTACTTTCTTTGCGCCTGCAAGGATGTGTTTTCCTGCAGTTTCCTTTGTTCTGAATATTCCTGTAGATTCAACGACTACATCAATGCCTAGTTCACCCCAAGGTAGATTAGAAGGATCTTTTTCTTCAAAAACACGAATTGTTTTCCCGTTAATGATCAGCCCTTCATTAGAATAGGATACATCCCCGTTGAATTTTCCATGAACTGAATCATATTTAAACAAATGTGCTAAAGTATGATTATCAGTTAGGTCGTTAACGGCAACTAACTCTATTTCATTTGAATTTATGGCAACTCTCCCAAAAACTCTTCCTATCCGGCCAAATCCATTTATGGCAACTCTTATCTTACTCATGGTTAAATCTTTTTATAAAGGTATCAAAAAACCCAGACAGAGACTGCCTGGGTTTTCTATTTACTTATGTTAGTCTTGTTATTTTTTGATGAATTTCTTAACCTCTTTGTGATTATTAGATTCGAAAGAAACTAAATAGGTTCCAGAAGCAAAGTCCTCAACATTAAATGCAATACTATGATTTCCTGGAGCGATACTTCTTAAATTCATTTTCTTGATCGCTTGTCCCTGAAGATTATAGAAAGTTATTAAAACATCTCCTTGCTGAGCCAGAGTAAACTTAAGGTTACCGTTATCCGAAAGTGGGTTTGGATAAACAGTAACGTTTGATATAGGAGTGACATCAGTTAGATCATTCTCAGGATCTAATCCATGAACACCAGCGATATCATCTGAATACCAAATACCTCTACCAAATGTACCTACATATACTCTTCCAGGATTTTTAACATTACCAAGAGCGTCACCCCATCCTCTCCATTGCTGCTTAACATCGTAAGTTGGAACTACTCCTGTTTCAGCATTACATGCTGTCCAAGAAACTGAACCAGCCATATTACTAGAGGTAACATACGGACCGAAAGCAGTTCCAACTACAGCAGTTACGCTATTAGAAGGATCTGAAACTAATTCAATTCCATAAGTGACATAAGCAGGAAGGTTTCCGTCTTTTGAAGTAAATGTAGGAGAAGCAGCCAAAGCATTACTGCTAAAGTAAATGTTAGCACTTGAACCTGTGTTACCAGTTGTATATGCCACTCTATTAGGATCATTAGCATCTACAGATATATCAGTTATTGTTCCACTTGAACTTCCAACAGTTTGGATATCCAATTTGAAATCAGTACTGTCCATGTCCAATTCTCCTTGAGTGTAGGCGCTATCCAAATTAGTAATTCTGTAAAGTGTACTACCTGAACCTACCCATACAGTATTTCCATCTTTGGAGAACTCAAAAGCAGTAGCAGATGCATTCAAGACCTTAGAGTAGTCAAGTGATTGTCCAAATCTCCAGATATCTCTAGTAATGTATGTCCCAGTTCCCGTAGAAGTAATGAATAATGCCTGAATCGGATCAGGTAAATTAATTGTTTCACCAGCGCCCAAAGGTGAGGTTAACGTGTATTCCAAAGGAAGGTCAAAATTTGAACTTTGGTAATTGATCACAG
The DNA here is from genome assembly GCA_020635565.1 of Flavobacteriales bacterium. GTDB lineage: Bacteria > Bacteroidota > Bacteroidia > Flavobacteriales_D > Parvicellaceae > Parvicella. The sequence continues at coordinate 484,746 of JACJZN010000008.1, forward strand.
AACCAGCGGCCATAAGTGTATCTGTATAATACTCAATTGAGTCTTTGGTGTCTGTATCATTGTCATCTTCAAATAGTCTTAAGTAAGTATGAAAAGATCCACAATCCAAACCTGGTGTAGCTGTACCACAAGGTGCATTTGCTGATGCGACACCACTGGTATAGCTTCTTGCTCTGTAAACATCAGAAGAATAGATAGAAGAAATGAAAGCTCCATTCAATAATTGAGAAAGCTCACACTCAAATCCATCACCTCCAGTAGTTTCAAGGAAACTCTTGTTCCACTCAGGATTATCATTATACAAAGTCCCGTTGTCCTGAGCGCCACCAATTGCTTCACCGTCTGGTCCATAGTCAATACCATAGAATTGAGTTACGTTGTAACCTTTGTTCGCAACGCTGAAAATAGAAAGAGAAGTATCTAAACTTTTCTGAATACCACCATCGTTTCCTACAAATAATTTTCCATCTGCCGTCCATGTCATTCTATGATTGTCAGCATGAACATACTTTGGCAAGAATGGACTTAAATACCAGAATGAAATTTGTTCAAATTGTCCAGTAATTGCAGAACTATTTGGTGTTCTTCTCCATCTGTAGACATCTACTCCTCCAAATATCATCGTGTTAGGATTACCAGGAACGAAAGAACATACCAGGTTATAGTTTCCTTGAGGAGAAATACCTCCAGAGTTTAAAGGATTGAATTCTTGATCGTCTGGAATGTTTGGGTTGTTTACCCATTTTGGAGCAATTTGAGTCCATGTAGCACCATTATCTTCAGAGAAATGAGCACCTCCCCAGTTACCGCCACTAGACATAACAATTGCCATGTTGTATTTTCCAGCACTATTCTTATCAAATGAAACAGCTCCTTCAAGTCTATTCATACCTGTTGCAATTCCAGCAACTTCACTAAATGAAGCTCCAAAATCATTAGAAACGTAGACTCTGTTTGCAGCTAGATATAATAAATGCTGTCCATCAGGAGAAATCTTGATGTCTCTTCCTGCTGAACCTTGAGTAGTAATTCCACTTGATGTTCCAATTGTAGTTTCAACAGGAGATCCCGTACTAGCATTTTGTATTTTAGTCAAATATTTCCCTGAACCTGCTGTATAATAAATCACATCACTTGCTGATCTATCAGCGATCACTTTATTTACGCAATCATTACTTGATGTACTTAAAGAAGTCCAAGTATTTCCTCCATCAGCTGAGTAATAAATTCCCTCACATGACTGGAATCCACCATCACTATAATCATTAAACCCACAACCCACATAGATTGTACTATTATTAGTAATCGCTATCGAAGAAACTTCTGTTACTGGAACCTGATCATCAAAAGCCTGAACTCTTGACCAGCTATTACCTTGATCTGTAGATACAAATAAACCTCCCGAAACAGAACCAGCATAGATTAGGTTGTCATTATTTGGGTCTACCTCAATAGCTCTTGTTCTTCCTCCGATGTTGTCTGGTCCTAATTCACTAAAAGTTAGTCCATTCTTTGCTTGAGAAATGGAAAGTGCAATTTTTTTTGCGTTGATATAATCACTTGGTTCTACTTTACCAGTATTCAAATTCGCATGAAGCATTTCCCACTCTGCTTTAGCTTCATTCCAAGAGTTTGGTTTCACCGGCTTCTCATACTTAGCCATTTGGTATTCCGCTATGGTATTTCCCTTGTTCGTCTTTGATAGATAAACTCCTCCAGCAATCGCTGCTACCATAGTAGTACCTAAAATAAGTCTAGATTTATTCATAAGGTTACTTTTAATCTTCAGTTTGGTTATAAACTGCCCCGAAATTAGCAATTAATATCATTTTTAGAAACCTTTTCTTTGTAAAAATTTAATATAAATTAACAAAAGGTCGATTTGATTTATGAATCGGTAAGGAATGCTGACTAGAACAGGTGTTTTTCTGCATGATAAGAGGATCTTACTAAAGGACCGCTCTCAACATATCTAAAACCTTTTTGAATTGCAATCTCTTTATATTCAGCAAATTTTTCAGGAGTAATGAAATTCTGAACCGAAAGGTGTTTTGGTGTAGGCTGTAAATATTGCCCAAGCGTAAGAATGTCAACCTGTGCGCTTCTAAGATCATCCATGGTTTCTATGATTTCCTGCTCGGTTTCTCCTAATCCCAACATCACACCTGACTTGGTTCTCATCCCGCCCTTTTTTAACCTCAATAGAGCTTCAAGGCTTCTGTCATATTTTGCTTGGATTCTAACTTCTTTAGTTAATCTCCTTACCGTTTCCAGATTGTGAGAAACAATTTCCGGTGCTACATCAATAATTCGTTGCAAGTTTTCCCATTTTCCTCCAAAATCTGGTATCAATGTTTCCATCGTTGTTCCTGGAGATTGTCTTCTTATGGCACGGACCGTGGCTGCCCAGATTTCAGAACCTCCGTCAGGTAAATCATCACGATCCACAGAAGTGATAACGGCATGCTTTACCTGCATTAATTTTACACTTTGTGCTACGCGCGCAGGTTCAAAAATATCTGCCTCTAATGGTTTTCCGGTTTCCACAGCACAGAATCCGCATGAACGAGTACATATATTTCCAAGGATCATAAAAGTAGCTGTGCCTTCTCCCCAGCATTCCCCCATGTTAGGACAATTTCCGCTTTCGCAGATAGTATGCAGTTGATGTTCGTCAACTAATCCTCGAACCTTTTTGTAATTTTCACCGGTTGGTAATTTTACTTTAAGCCATTTTGGCTTTTGTATCTTCGTAGTAGTGTTTATTTCACTCATGATGCTATCCTCCTTGCAATTGCAAAGTTATCTAAAAAAATCGCTGTCCTATGAGTATGTTAATGTAAAGAGTAGGGTAGAGGAAGTTGTTTTCTGTAAAGGCCATGATTGGTAAACGTTTTGGGTATACATCTATCACAAAACCAGTTTCAATTGCTTTAATAAATTCACGATCATCATTGTATTCGAATTCTACACCAAGTTTAAAGAAGCCTCCTGGCGTGATCTTAGTCTCCGCTAAACCAAGCATGCCTCGAGATTTGCCATAAATATTACTTAAGTGATGTTCTTCAGGATTATAGGCTTCTTGTTTAGGGCTCGAAAGACTTCCGTCTGGAAGTACATTAATTACATCGAGATAAACAGGCTTTAGCCATGCTAAAGATAAACCACCATTGACATGCCAACTAATGTTTACCCCTTTTTCACGTAATTTTTCATATTTCAGAAACTTTTTACCGTATCCTAGTCGTGTAATTAAAACACCGTTTAATTTTCCGAAAACAAAATCTTTAGAATTTTCGTCTACATAACTTCTGATCTTCACTTCTTTTGGATGTTTCATTGAAACAACGTCCAGAGAAAATAGTCTCTTCTGTTTGTAGGTGATGAATTTGGCGTAGGTAAGTGTTCCTCCAAAGCCTGCGGTATGAAGATTAAAGCCTCCATATACCTCTGTTTTGTATCCTGCTTGATTTCTGTTTTTTGCAGGCAACTGTGCGGTCCCTTCAAGAGAAAGGGATAAGAGAAAAATTGATATGAGAATTATAGTGCGCAATTCTATCAGAAAAACATACTCAAAAATACAAAAAAAGACCGTTAAATACTAACGGTCTTTCATTAAAGTTATTTTATAACGAATTACATTCTCTCGCTTATGGATGCTCTGAGCTCGAAATCGTTGTTAATATCATGTTTTAATTGGTCATCTTGATCAATGCTAGAACCGTATGCAGGACAATGTCCTCCACCACCACCTCCTTGAAACAAACGACAAGAATTTAATGAAGTACTTAGTGCAATAACACAAATAACAATGCTAAATTTTTTCATAATATGGGGATCTTTTGACGGAATTAAACGTTTGTCTCCTCAATGTCCAACACGTTTTCTAAATTGTCGTTGTCGACATCTTGACTTGAATAAGCTGGACAGCTTGAATGATGAGTGCATGAGCTAGCCAGTAGCGCGAAAAATCCTAGAGCGATAACAAATTTTGAAAACTTCATACTTCCTTACAATTGAGATTAATAACTTATTTTTCCTTTCCTTGCGTTTCAAATTTAAAACAATTTTTGACATATCAAAGAAAAAAAACGTCAATCTTATACACACTCAATGTTGAAATAACCTTTTTTACTGATGAATTATTCTTTGACAATAATTAATGTCCTAAATTCGTTTAAACAATAACGCTTCGGATGCGAATTGGTTTCACCTTCATACTGTTTTTATTAGTTTTGTTTTATCCTGATAAAGTCCTTAGTCAGGTTGAAATTTTCGGTCTGGATGATATTGAGTCCAAAAAGATAAAAATCTCAGATCTCAAATACGCTTCTTTGTCAAGGGATATTGATAAGATCTATTTTAATCTGCTCAATTCGGGCTACTTGGCTGTTTCAGTAGACAGTGTTCAGAAAAATGATTCCTTGAAAAAGGGAATGGTCTATTTCACTTTGGGTAAAAAGTATTGTATTTCAGATATTCAGCTAGATAGTCTATCCAGATCAGCACTCATAGAATCTGGTAAGCTAGGCGTCTTTGGCTATCGAAAAAATTTCAATTTAAATACTTGTGGTAGAGTAGTAGAATTGATTATTAGCCATTATGAGAACAATGGTTATCCCTTTGCGAAGGTGAGACTTTTGAATGCAAATTGGAATAACGATACGCTAAATGGAGTTATTTCTACAACACTCGCTGATAGAGTAAGTTATGGGAAGGTTATCTTGAAAGGAGATCTTGATATGGAATCAAGATTGTTGAGTCTTATAACAGGTATAGAAGAAGGTATACTTTATTCTCAGGAAAACATAGATAAGTTGGATAAATTGCTGAAAAGTTATCCGTTCATTAAGATGGTTAGGTCCTCAGAATATGAATTTATTAATAATGAATGCAACGTTTACTTATACCTTGATAAAAAGAATGCTAATTTTTTTAACGCAATTTTAGGAGTCCTACCTAATGATCAGGGAAAAATAAATATAACAGGAGACGCCAAGATCAAATTGATAAATGTTCTGAATAAGGGAGAGCAATTTTTAATTAATTGGCGAAAGTTGCTTCCGTTGACTCAGAATTTAAATCTTGAAGCGAATTTTCCTTTCGTACTTCAAATGCCTGTTGGATTTGGAGGGAAATTTGATCTATATAAAAAGGATACTTCTTATCTGGATATTGTTTCAAAGGTAGAAGTTAAATATAAATTAGGTCAGAATTTGACTTTTTCGGGATTTTACAGAAATAGATCGTCAAGTTTGTTGTCAACTGAGAAGTATAAGTATGTGACCGTTTTGCCAGATTTCGCAGACATAAGAAATAATGAGTACGGGTTATCTGTTCAATGGCAGAATCTGGATTTCTTATATAATCCATCAAAAGGTTGGTTGACTGAATTTGAGGGTGCAGTGGGAGATAAAAAAATAAATAAGAACTCAGCACTGAATGAAGAGTTATACAATAATTTGAAATTGAGGTCCACTCAGTTTTATTTGAAGGGAACAATCGATAGGTATTTTAAACTGTACAAAAAAAATGTCTTAAAAGTTGGTGGTACAGGTGGATGGGTGCTGAATAATAATTTATTTCTAAATGAATTATTCAGGTTAGGGGGATTGAATACACTAAGGGGATTTGATGAGGAGAGTTTGTTTGCATCGGGATTTGCTTTGGGAACATTAGAATATAGGTATTTATTAGAAGAGTATTCCAATTTGTTTGTGTTTGGACAAGCAATGTTTTATGAGCAATCTGTGAATACATCATATCAGCAAGATATTCCTTATAGTTTTGGAGCTGGGATCAACTTTCAAACGAAGCCCGGAATTTTTAGCATTAGCTATTCTTTAGGAAGTCAACAGAATAATCCTTTGTTGTTTAGAGCTGCCAAAATTCACTTTGGTTTTGTTAATTACTTTTAATTCGGTCTGTTAGTTACTTCGTTCAATTGTACATTTTTGTTACATGAGACGAGTTTGCTATTTGATTTTTTTGTTTTTCTGTCCGTTTTTCTGTCTGAAAATTGATGCTCATGCACAACATAGTCAGGTAAGAATTGATTTGGTTTCAGAGTTTATACATGACTATATATCAATCAAATATCCAGAGGTCAAACTGGATACATTTATTTATGTGGGTGTTGAACGTCAAGAAATGTATGTGTTCTTTGATGGTATGGCAGAAAAGGTCTATAAGGTGAGTACCAGTAAACATGGTGCTGGAAGTAAGTATGGTTCGAATTGTACTCCTGTTGGCTTACATTGTGTAAAAGGTAAGTATGGAGAAGATGTGCCGAAGGGTGGAATCATGGTTGGTAAAAAGTTTACCGGAAAGGTCGCTCATATTGAACATGGTGATATGGAGACTGGTAAAGATGAAATAACATCGCGAGTAATAACTTTGGAAGGTTTGGAAGAAGGGATAAATAAAGGAGGTAGTATCGATACTTATAAAAGACAGATCTATATTCATGGAACAGCTGAAGAAGGGTTAATTGGTAAGCCTGCCTCTCATGGTTGTATTCGAATGAGAAATGATGATGTTATTGAATTGTTTTCGTTAGTAAACGAGGGGGTTCCGATTGTTATTCTGGATAATTAGTAAAAATAAAGGCTTGCGATTTCGCAAGCCTTTATTTTATGAGAAGTATTTAAAATCCTGTTTGTCTTCCAGATTAGTGACGATCGAGTAGATCAATCGAATAACATTTTCGATATCTTCCTTTGAACATGTTTCCACAGTTGTATGCATGTATCTCAAAGGCATTGAAATTAACATCGAGGCAACCCCTGCATTGCTGTAAGCAAAAGCATCAGTGTCTGTTCCTGTACTTCTGGAAGCGGCTAGTCTTTGAAATGGGATTTTTTCTTGATTGGCAAGATCAATTGCAAATTTCAACAGATTATTCTGTACTGCCGGACCGTAGCTCAATACAGGGCCTTTTCCGATTGCGAGATCTCCCTGTTCAATTTTCTTGATCATAGGAGTTGAAGTATCATGACAAACGTCAGTCACAATTGCAACATCCGGTTGAATCCTTTCTGCTATCATTTCAGCTCCCCTTAGGCCTATTTCTTCCTGAACAGCATTGACGATATAAAGTCCAAAAGGTAACTTTACTTTGTTCTCTTTCAATTTTCTGGCAACTTCTGCAATGACAAATCCTCCCATTCTGTTGTCTAGCGCTCTTCCTACATAATTCTTTTTATTGAGAATCATGAATTCATCTTCATAGGTCACCACACATCCTACATGTATTCCTAGTTTTTCCACCTCTTCTTTTGAGTCGCAACCACAATCCAGAAAGATATTATCCAATTTTGGAGGTGTTTCATTTCCAGCCAATCTGGTATGAATAGCTGGCCATCCGAAAACGGCTTTGACCATTCCTTTGTCTGTGTGAATATTGACACGTTTTGATGGGGCGATTTGATGATCACTTCCACCATTTCGTCTTAAATAGATAAAACCATCACTTGTGATATAATGTACGAAATAACTGATCTCATCCGCATGCGCCTCAATAACCACTTTGTATTCAGCCTTTGGATTGATAACACCGACTGTAGTTCCGTAAGTGTCTACAAAATATTCATCTATGTAAGGTTTTATGTAATCCAACCAGATCTTTTGTCCCTCCCATTCAAATCCGGTAGGAGAAGGATTGTTGAGGTATTTTTCTAAGAACTTCTCTGATTTAGCGGTTATTATAGCAGGTTTCTTAATTGCTTTATCTGTCTTCTTTGCCATCTTATGTTAAATTGATTTTAATAAGACACAAGATAGCAATTGTCAATCATTTAGACTGTAGAGAAATGCAAAATAATTTGAACAACAGAAGCTGTCGTGATTACTCCGAGTGCGATGAATTTAAAAGATCTATGAGAAATTTTGTCCACGATAAGTTTACCTATATAAGATCCGATGAAACTGATTCCGATGAGCGGCAGTATAACGATGAGGTATTCTTCCTTTACATATCCATTGAAAGAATAAACAACGGATCGACTCAGATCTACTCCAAGATCGATCAAGGCAGAGGTAGCAATAAAGGTCTCTTTATTTAGATCAAAAGAGGACATCGTAAGTCCTCTTACACTACCACCTGAACCAAATAAACCTGCAAGAAAACCTGAGACTACGCCTCCGCCAATAAGGTTTTGATTACTTTGGTTAAGTTTTTTGTCATGGTTATATATTAAAACAACAGCTAAAGCTAATAATGTGAAGTTCATTCCTAGTTCTAATCCTTCCATTTGAAAGAAATTAGTGAAATAGGCGCCAAGAATTACAAAAATTACTGCTGGGATCCCCAATTTAATTGCAATGTTCTTGTCGATCCCTTTGTTAAATAATGATATTTTGGATAGGTTACTGAAAACATGAAATATGGCAGTGATACCTAACACAATGTCAAATTCAAAAAATAGTGAAGCAACTGGTACAAAAATGATAGATGATCCAAACCCACTGAGTGTACCAATAACTTCAGCAACAAAAGTCAATAAGTAAAATAACCAATATTCTTTTAAAAGTTCTGTCATTTTAGCTCATAAGATCAGCTAGTTCCATCCATCTTAATGTTTTCTCGTCCAGATCCTGAATGAGTTGTGTTAATTCCTGTGAGATCTTCTGGATCTCTTCATAAGCAAGATTACCATTGTTCAGTTTTTCGCTCAGTTGGGCTTTACGTTCCTCAAGAACAGGAATTTCCTGATCTAGTTTTTCAAATTCGAACTTATCCTTGTAACTAACTTTCTTTGATGTTGATTTGGATTCAGTCTTTGTCTGCTGGGTTTGAGCAGCGGCTTTATTTGTAGCATCCTGTTCTTTTCTGAAAGCTCTATAATCAGCATAATTTCCAATAACATCACTTACTGTCCCATTCCCATTAAGAACAAGAAGATGGTCGACTAATTTATCCATAAAATATCTGTCGTGGGATACAACGATCAGACATCCTTCAAAGTTAGTTAAATAGTCCTCAAGAACTTGAAGGGTAAAGATATCAAGGTCATTCGTTGGCTCATCCAGAATCAGAAAGTTCGGATTCTTCATAAGGATGGTAAGTAAGTATAATCTCTTTCGTTCTCCACCGCTCAACTGAGATGCGTACAGATAATGAGTACTTGAAGGAAAAAGAAATTTATCCAACATTTGAGAAGCTGTGATTTTTTTTCCTCCCGCAATAGGAATGTACTCCGCAATGTCTCTAATTACATCTATTACACGTTTATCCTCTTTGAGTTGAAGGCCTTTCTGGTGGTAATAACCATAAACGATCGTGTCCCCTGTTACGATTTTTCCGCTGTCTGGAAGTAGATTTTCTGTAATTAGGTTTAAGAAGGTAGATTTACCAGAACCATTTGCTCCTACTAATCCAATTCTTTCTTTTCGTTTAAAAGTATAGCTGAACTGATCGAGTATTTTCTTTTCTCCAAAAGCTTTTGATACTTTATGGAGTTCAAGAATTTTACTGCCTAAACGTTCCATTTTTACCTGAATGTCTAGTCGTTGTTCATCAATATTTTGATGCGCTACTTTCTTTGTTTCATAAAATGCATCAATTCTAGCTTTTGCCTTTGTTCCTCTTGCCTTTGGCTGTCTTCTCATCCAGTCCAATTCTTTCTTAAAAAGATTTTTGGCTTTGTCGATCACAACCTGTTGATTGATGTATCTTTCTTCTCTTTTGTCCAGATAATAAGAGTAGTTTCCCTTATATCGATAGAGATTACCCATATCCAGTTCGAAAATCTCATCGCAAACTCTTTCCAGAAAATATCTATCGTGAGTAACCATAAAAAGAGTTATTCCTGGTAACGACAAATATCCTTCTAACCATTCAATCATTTCAAGATCAAGGTGATTAGTCGGTTCATCCAGAATTAATAAATTGGGGTCTTCTATTAGGACTTTAGCCAATGCTAGTCGCCTTTTTTGTCCTCCGGATAAATTTCCTACTTTCTCATTGAAGTTGGCGAGTTGTAATTTGGATAGAATTTCTCGCACTTTATTTTCTGTAGTCCAAGCATCAGCTTCGCTAATTTGCTCATAAAGCTGATTTAATTTGTCTGAATTTGGATTGTTGGCCAGTTCATTTTCATACTCCTTGATCAACGACAATGAAGTGTTGTCCGATTGAAATACGGTATCAATAACCGATAAGTTTGGGTCAAAATCTTCTTCTTGAGCTAAATATCCAATTCTGATTTCATTTCTAAAGACAATACTTCCTGCATCAGGAATGTCATTGTTTAGAAGGCAATTCAATAGACTGGTTTTTCCACTTCCATTTTTCGCTACTAAGGCAATTTTCTGTCCTTGATCTATCCCGAACGAAATCTCGTGGAACAGTGTTTTCTCAGCGTAAGTTTTGCTGATTTTCTCTACCGATAAATAATTCATGTAGGTAAGTTTTCCTTTCTGATAGCATAGATTAATTCATCCTCTACAATACCATTTTTAATAATATTCTGCTCAATCCTCGCTTCGAGTTCGAATCCACATTTTTCCAGCACACGCTGAGAAGCAATGTTACTACCAAACGGTCTGGCATAGATCCTTGTAATGTTAAAATTCTCAAATCCATATCGAACCATTTGGGTAATTGCTTTTGTTGCAATTCCATATCCCCACATGTCTTCTGCTACCCAATAGCCTAATTCAGCATTTAGCCTCATTATATCATTCTGAGGATGTATTCCGATACCTCCTGCAATCTCACCGTTTACTTTAATTAAAAAAACTTGAATAGGATTCTGCGAACTGAATTTTTCAATAAAACTTAATGCATCTTCAAGCGAATACGGGCTGGGAAATCCATCTGTTAGATATCGTGCTATATTTGGATTGTTTGCTTTAAGGGCAAGTTCTTCCGCATCAGCCAGTTCATATATTGTTAGTTCTACGTCCATCAACGATTTGCTTGATAAAGATTATGAATCTTAATGCACTCTACCGCTTCTTTGACATCATGAACCCTTAGGATCTTCGCTCCTTTTGTCAAAGCAAGTATATTAGCTGCGGTCGTTGCATTTAAGGCTTGATTACTTTCGATTTGAAGTGGTTTGTAGAGCATAGATTTTCTGGATAAACCGGCTAACAAAGGTAGCTTTAGAAAACTAAAATGATCCAAATGATGCAGTAGATGGTAATTGTGTTCTAGGTTTTTAGCAAAACCGAAGCCAACATCCAATATGATATCTTTAACTCCTTTTGATTGCAAATAGTTAACTTTTGATGAAAAATACATTCCCATTTCCAGAAGGATATTGTCATATTGTATGTTTTGCTGCATATCTATCGGAGTATGTTTCATATGCATTAGAATATAGGGAACATTTCGTTCGATAATCAGATCAAACATGTCATCATCCAATTGTCCTCCAGAAATGTCGTTGATTATTTGAACTCCTGAATCAAGACCAATTCTAGCAACGTTACTTCTAAATGTGTCTAAGGAAATAATTATATCAGGGAACCGCTTAATGGCTTCCTCAATGATTGGTCTTGTTCTTTGGATCTCTTCGTCTTCAGGAATGTGAGTTGCTCCAGGTCTTGATGAATAGCCGCCTATATCAATGAAGTCAGCTCCCTCTTCAAGATGTTTTTCAATCTGACTCAAAGCTGAATCCAAAGTGTTGGTTTTACCCCCGTCATAGAATGAATCGGGAGTGATGTTCACAATTCCCATGACCTTTGGCTGGTCAAATGAAATCAATTTCCCGCCACAATTTATCGTTGTCTTTTCACTTAAAATCGTATCTTTCACGCCTCAAATTTAGGATCGATAAAAGTATGAAGAATACTTCAAAACAATACGATGAGGTGATTGAAAGATGCACCGACATTTTTTCAAAGAAGACAAAAGATTACGGGACAGCATGGCGGATATTGAGAGTCAGTTCTCTGACGGATCAAATTTTTATTAAGGCGAATAGGATTAGAACCATTCAGGAAACGGGTGTGAATAAAGTAGGGGAAGATATTGATGATGAATTTATAGGGATCATCAATTATTGTATTATGGCATTGATCCAGTTGCAGCTAGCTTCGGATAAAAGAATGGAGTTGCCGGTGGATGAAACAGTAGCACTTTATGAAAAGTATGCGTTCGAAGCGAAGGCATTGATGGAAAAGAAGAATCACGACTATGGTGAAGCATGGAGAGATATGCGCATATCATCTTTAACGGATTTGATTCTAATGAAACTTCTTCGCGTGAAGCAAATAGAGGATAATCAGGGTAAAACTATTATTTCGGAAGGGATTGATGCTAATTATTATGATATGATTAACTATGCTGTTTTTGCTATGATCCTTATGAATGAAGGAGTAAAAGCTTAATAGATTGTTAAATCTGTGTTGGACACTTCTAGTTTGAGTAATTTCGGGGTAACAAGTTTAATATTATGGAGAACGATAATAAGAAATACATAGTTTGGGGAATTAGAATTCTGTGTGCTGGATTGTTTGTTTTATCAGCAGTTGGAAAATTATCTACGGAAACTGTTTTTGATAAACCTGGATTCTCAATTTATAATTTTGAAAAGAACTTTTTGACCAAAGGTTTTGGAATTGAAGCTGGAATAGCTCAAATATTATCAAGGATATTAATTGCCATTGAATTTTCGATTGCGGTATTGCTTTTGTTGCCGTTTTATGTCAAGAAAGTTGTTATTCCAGGAACGATTTTACTTTTGGCTATTTTTTCTGTTCATCTTGGTTATCAGTCAATTATTGGTGAAACAGGTAATTGTGGATGTTTCGGTAGTCTAATTGAAATGACTCCGTTTGAATCCTTGATTAAAAATCTAGTTACAATTGCTTTGTTGATCTTGTTAGTTACTAAGTTTAAATCAAATTGGGATGATAAACAGAATATTTTTCCAGTTCTTGGAACAGGTGTGATTTTTGTTTTCCTGTTGTTTGTATTTGTTCCAATGAAAGAATTGAATGGAACTTCGAATGATTCTGTTCAAATAGATGAAGAACATTATGAATCGGGATATGCGAATTACTTTTCGGATATCGATGAGGGGAAAAAATTGCTATGTTTCTTTTCTCCTACATGTGAACACTGTCAGGAAACCGGTAAGAAAATTACAGAGATGATCCAAGAGTATCCGGATCTAATGCCGGAAGTTCGAATTATTTTTATGGATGAAGCAGGAGATGGATCTGCGACAGATGTTAAGAATTACTTTGAATTTGTAGGTGCGGAGTATGAATATTATGTGGAGACAATTGATAACTATGTTCCATTGTTTTGGGGTGAATATGAGTTTCCAGGTGTTTTACTGCTGAAGAATGGTGATCGAAAGTTATTCTTTAATGGAATTGAAGATGACGAATTCAAGCCGGATGTTTTATTAGAGGAATTGAAGAAAATTAATTGATTCACAAGGAATTATCGTTAAGATATTTTGACATAATTCGAAGTCTTAAAAATATCCATTTTTATTGCTAAATTTGAGGGCTTTTAAAGAAAAAGGTGGGGTCCTATATTCTCAAGAAAATAGCTTATGGTTTTGTAATACTCTTCGGAGTAGTTACTGGTGTGTTCTTCCTTCAGAATGCAGTAGGAGGTAATCCAGCTTTGCTTTTAGGCGGTCAAAATGCAACAGACGAGATTATAAAAAATGTAGAGCATGATCTTGGTTTGGATCTACCTCTTTATCAAAGATATTTTCTCTACTTGAATGATCTCTCACCAATTTCCTTTCATTCAGATAATCCTGAAAGTAGGATTTTTATGGATACAGCGAAGTATGACGGTCAGTCGATAGTTGATTTTGGTCAATCAACGTTGTATTTTAAATATCCTTATCTAGGCAAATCATATGAAGATAAATCCTTCGTAGCTGATAAGATATTGGACAAGTTGGACGATACTATTGTTCTGGCTCTCGGTGCTGTCATGATTGCTTTTGTGCTGGGGGTGATTTTTGGAATATTATCAGCCTTAAATAAAGGATCATTCTTGGATGAATCAAGTTTCATTATTGCCGTGGCCGGAATGTCGGTTCCGTCCTTTTTGTCAGGAGCCATAATCTCCTTTGTTTTTGGAGAATTGTGGTCGGAGAGTATGGATATACCTCTTCTACCGGTTTTTTCAGTTGTTTTCGCTTTAGTAATGGGGGCGATCTTACTCATCGTTCAAAATAAAAAGAAAGCCGCAGATGAAAAGGTGAAAATAACCTACCAGAAAGTATTTAGCTGGGTTTACAAAGGTTTGATTCTCGGATTTGGAGTATGGTTCATATACATTATTGGATTTTCAATTTTCGGTTTTGAAAGTATGAGCTGGCTTGGTGCAGTGGTAGAGGGGCCAGGAACAGGTTTAAATGTTACGGGACAACTATACTCAGTGAATGATTTTACCGGGGAGGAGTATCTTTCTCTTGAAAACCTCATTTTGCCAGCAATAACTTTGGGGATTAGACCATTGGCTTTAGTGACTCAACTGATGAGAAGCAGTATGCTGGATGTGCTCAACGAGGATTACATCAGAACTGCTAGGGCAAAAGGGCTGCCTGAAACCAAAGTTGTACTTAAACATGGTCTTAAGAATGCGCTGAATCCTGTAGTGACAGCGTTGTCTGGTTCGTTTGCTTCTCTCTTAGCAGGAGCTGTTTTTGTGGAACAGGTATTTGATTGGGATGGAATCGGGAATATCCTACTAGGAGCAATTCAGAATAGTAATATGCCTCTAATTCTAGGAGTGACAATTGTCATAAGTACGTTCTTCGTAATAATAAATCTTTTAGTAGATATCATTTACGGATTACTAGATCCTAGAATTAGGTTAAAATAAATTGAAATGGCTAGAAAAATTGTAGCTGGGAATTGGAAAATGAACAAATTGGCCGATGAGGCTCAAGATCTTTTTAATGATGTGCTTAAAGGAGCGGATAAGTTGAATTGTGAAATAGTTATTTGTCCGCCAGCATTGTATCTTCAGGGCTTCAATAATATTTCGAAAACTGATGTTAATGTCGGAGCACAGAATGTTTCAGCATATGTCAAAGGAGCATACACAGGAGAGTTTTCTGCTGAGATGTTAAGAAGTTTGAGCATACCATACTGTATAGTAGGTCATTCTGAAAGAAGAAGTCTTTTTGGCGAGACAGATTCAGAAATAAATGAGAAGATCAAGAACCTATTGTTTAATCATATCAGTCCGATTTTTTGTTGCGGGGAAACATTGGATCAACGTGAAATCGGAATTGAGAAGGATGTAGTTAAAGATCAGATAATAAAAGCGCTTGAAGGATTGAAGTCATCCCAGATTGGAAGTATAGTGATTGCTTATGAACCTGTTTGGGCTATTGGTACAGGTGTAACAGCGTCCACAGAACAAGCTCAAGAGATGCATGCTTACATTCGAAAGGTTCTTTTGGAAAAGTACGGAGAAATTGCATTTGAAATCCCTCTCCTATATGGAGGCTCGTGTAAGCCTTCAAATGCTAGGGAACTTTTTGCCTGTAAAGATATAGACGGAGGCTTGATTGGTGGAGCCTCACTTGAGGCCGCCTCTTTTCTGTCAATAGCTAATTCTTTTTCATAATGGATTATATTAAAGTGAGTTTTGTGCTGGAACCCTTGCTTCCGGCCAGAGAGATCCTGTATGCTGATCTGGAGATTTTAGGTTTTGAATCAATGATCGATACCGATAATGGGGTAGATGCTTTCGTTCCTAAAGATAGTTTTCATGAGAATATTTTGGAAAATCTGATGGTTCGAAATATTCCAGATCAGAAAGTGGAATATTCAATAGAAACAATTGAGCAGCAAAACTGGAACGCCAGTTGGGAAAGTCAGTTTCAACCGATAATAATAAATGAAAAATGTACTATTAGAGCCCCTTTTCATGAATCTTCTTTGGTTCCGTTTGATATTGTAATTCTACCGAAGATGTCATTTGGTACAGGACATCACGAAACCACATTTTTAATGGCTCAGGAATTGTTTGAATTGGATTTGAATGGTAAGTCTTTTATGGATATGGGGTGTGGGACAGGTGTGCTTGCCATAATTGCGGCCAAATTGAAAGCAAAAGTTGTTGAAGGAATTGATGTTGAGGAATGGGCATACGAGAATAGTATTGAAAATGCAGCATTGAACAATCAAAGCCAGATCAGATTTTTTCATGGAGACGTTGAACAGTTAAAGGGTAAAAAATTTGACGTGATTTTTGCGAATATTAATCGAAATATTCTTCTTCAGGATATGGCCGATTATAACGAGTCACTTAATGAAAATGGACAGCTTTATATGAGTGGTTTTTATACGACAGATGTCGATGCCATCACCAAGGAAGGTAAAAAAAGTGGATTGAAATTTGTACATTCGAAAGATAAAAATGGCTGGGCAATGGTTCAGCTAACTAAATAATGGAAGTATGTTGAAAAGATTGATTTTCATATCTATCTTGGTTTTACTCAGTTTCACAACTGGTTTCTCTCAAGGAATATTCAGTACGGATTCTACAAAATTTCTCAAGGATATCGTTGATTATCTAGGTCAGGTGAATAAGCAGGATGCGAAGGATTTTCAAAAAGAATTCGAGCCAATATGGTTCGGTGGGGTTTATAGTCCCGCGGAAAGAGCGCTGATCTATAGTGCAACTAACCAGATTGCAATGAAGAAAATGAAGATCTATCCGGATTTTAAAGAGTACTTGATTGCGATTAAAAGTGCTAAGGAAGGAGGAATGAATTCTTCTGAGTTTGAAGAATGGCATGAAACAGTCGAAAAATCATTAAATGAAAAGAATAAAAAGAGGTTCACCGAGTACATCAATACCTGTGCACTTTTATTATCTGATAACATCATATATCAATCTTCAAGTACAACCTGGAAATCTAGTAATAATAATTACAAGTTTACCTATGACAAAGAACCTGTGATATATTTCGATGAAATGGAATTGAAGTGTTATGCGAAGAATGATAGTAGTGTTCTATTCAAGACAACAGGAGAGTATTATCCATACTCTTCACAATGGAAAGGCTTAGGTGGAACCCTAACATGGCGAAGAGCTGAACTTCCTGAAGACAAATTCTATGCAGAAGTTTCTAAATACAAGATTAGTATGAAAAGTGCTGGATACACCATCGATTCAGTGCTATTCTACAGTACTTATTTTGAGAAGCCGATTTATGGAGAGCTAAGGGAGAATGTGTTGTCATATAGAGGGGTGGATCAGGTTTCGTTCCCGAAATTTGTATCTTATTCAAAACGATTATCTATTGAAGATATTTTTCCGAATGTCGATTTTAACGGAGGATTCGTCATGGAGGGTGCGGATCTTTTGGGAGCAGGTACAATTGATGATTTATCAAGACTTGTTTTCCACTACAAGGATAAACCTTTCGTGATTGCTGAATCTTTGGTTTTTGTGATAAACCCGCAAGGAGCCGTTGCGGAAAGGGCAAAGATTAAATTTATGATTGAAGAAGACTCGTTGTTTCATCCTGGAGTTTTGTTTCAATTTTCTAATAAAAATGAAGAAGCTAAGATTACTCTGACAAGAGGTAAAGGAATTACGGCAGCACCATACGCAGATTCATATCACAAGCTTGATATCTACAGTGAAGCACTTAATTGGAAAATGGGAGATCCCTTAATTACTTTTGGACCACTATTTGGTTCCACGGACTCTACAGCTCAGTTTACATCCTCAGATTATTTTGCAAGAGGAGATTATGATAGATTGACTGGAGATGGTCAGAATCCTCTGGTTTTGTTAAAAAATAAATCAGACCAGCTTAAAACGAATAATCTTAAATTGCTCGATGCGGCATCAGCTCTTCAGACGACACCTGAATATGCAGAATCTCGATTGTATGAGTTGATGGTAGAAGGTTTTTTAGACTATAACAAGGAATTAGGTACAGTCTTTTTGCGTGATAAATTGTTCAATTACATAAACCAAAGAGCAGGAAGAATGGATTTCGATGTAATTGATATTACTTCGAATAGTTTTACTAATGCGGAATTGAGTCTGGTGTCAAATGACCTTAAGGTGTATGGAGTGAAAAAGTTTACATTAAGCCATCCTCAGTTCGTAAGAGTATATCCGGAACGCGAGCAGGTAATCATTAAGAAGAACAGAGACATGAGCTTTGCAGGTATTATAAATGCTGGTCGCACCGAATATTTTGGGTCTCAATTCTTCTTTGAATACGATAATTTCAAAATAAATCTCATCGAATGTGATTCGATGAGATTAAGAGCTGTCAATACAGATAAAAATGGCCCTCCCCAAATTAGATTGGGCTCTAAATTGGAAGGAATAAGCGGTCACATCTTGATTGATGATTCAGGAAACAAATCAGGAAAGGATACTTCTTATAATCAGTATCCAATTCTCTCTGTGAATAAGAAAACATATGTTTATTATGATGACAAGTCGATCCAGAAGGGAGCGTATAAAAGAGATAACTTCAAATTTATTATTGAACCTTTTGAGTTGGATTCTTTGGACAATTTCTCTAATGAAGGTCTAGCTTTTGATGGTGAATTTATCTCAGCGGGGATTTTTCCAACGATGAAAGAAACGCTGAAGATACAGAAGGATTATTCTCTCGGATTTATCAGAAAAGCAGCAAAAGGTGGTGTCGGAATTTACGGTGAGAAGGCGAACTATGAAAATGAGATACGACTTAGTAATAAAGGGCTGCAAGGATCTGGAGAAATTGATTTCCTTAGTTCTCATGCGGAATCACAGAATATTACCTTCTTTCCGGATTCATTGAATGCAATTGCTGAAATATATCATAATGAACCAAGTGAAGAAAAACCTCAAGTTCCCCTGGTTAATGGACAGAACGTATACGTAAGCTACATTCCTGATCAGAAAGTGCTTTATGCAGCTGCTTATGAAGGAAATGAACTAAAAATGTATGGCGATACGATATCTTCTTTGGACGGAAGATTAGCATTAAGACCTGAAGGGATGACAGGAAGTGGTTATTTGTACATTGAAAATGGTCAGTTACTTTCATTGAATTATAAGTTTAAATATGAACATCTTGACGCAGATACTGCGGAATTCTACCTCCGAACGGTGAACCTTGATGAGATGGCATTTAAAACTGAAAATGTAAATGCGCATGTCAGTTTCAAAACACGGAAGGGTCAATTCAAATCAAACAGTGGAGAAAGTTTTGTGCAGTTTCCTGAGAATGAATATATCTGTTACATGGATCAGTTTAACTGGTTGATGGATCAGGATGATCTTGAAATGGAGTCTAAGGACAAAGGAAATGTGAATATTGAAACAGATCTGGATCTGGCTGGATCTAATTTCTTCTCGGTACATCCTAAGCAGGATTCCTTAAGTTTCAAGTCTCCTAAGGCAAAATTTGATGTAAGAAAGAAGATCATAACTTGTCAGAAAGTGGAGTACATTGAAACTGCAGATGCTAGGGTTTTTCCAGATAGTGGTATTGTAATTATCAAGAAGAAGGCAAATATGATGCCTTTTGAAAACGCAAAAATATTAGCCAATTTCGTGACGAAATATCACAATATTTTTGATGCAAAAGTGGAGATTTCTGGTAAGAAATCCTACAAAGCTTCGGGTTACTATAACTACGTGGATGAATTTGATAATCAACAGAAGTTCTACTTTTCAAATATAGCTCCAGATACGGCCTTACAAACCACGGCAAAGGGTGCTGTTAGTGAGGAGGCAAACTTCAAGTTAAGCCCGCAATTTGATTATGTTGGAGAAATTGAAATGTATGCTTCATTTAAAGAATTGACTTTTAGAGGTGAAGTTAGATTGTCTGCTCATAATTGCTCAGGTATCGAAAGAAACTGGATGGCATTTGAAGGAGCGATAGATCCTAAAGAAATTTACATACCTGTATCTGGAGAAATGATAGATAGTAAAGGTAATCCAGTTGGTGCTGGTATGGTGTTGAATATTGACTCTGTTGGACTTTATTCTACTTTCTTATCTAATAAGAAAAGTAAAGATCATATTGATGTAATGACAGCCGATGGATTCCTAAGCTATGATAAACAAACAAAGGAGTATCGTATTTCTACTAGGGACAAATTAATAGAAAGGAGCCTTCCAGGAAATTATGTGTCATTGAATACGACTAACTGTAAAATGATCGGTGATGGAAGGTTTAATTTTGGTTGTGAATTCGGCTTGTTGGAAATCTCGCCTGTGGGAGTAATGGAGTACGATCCAGCCACAAGTCAATTGGGAATGAAGGCATCTATGACGATTAATTTTCCTTTTAATGAAGCTGCTTTAGGTAAGTTAGAAAAACAAGTTTCTGATTTTGCTGAATTGCCACCTTTGGATTTTAACAACTCAACCTATGAGAAGTCTCTTAGGGAGATTATTGGTTTGACAGAAGCCGATAAAGTCATTTCAGATCTGAACATATATGGAAAGGTGAAAGGTAAGTTACCTGATGCTCTTGCTGCACAATTATATCTTGCAGATGTTGAATTTATATGGGATAAGGATAGAAATGCTTATGTGTCTAAAGGTAAGATCGGATTGGCAAATGTTGGTAAGGATCAGATATTTAAGCAGCTCGATGGACAGATCGCTATTTACAAGCGACCGACAGGTGATGAAATTAGTATTTTGTTAAAATTGGACGATAATAATTATTATTACTTTAACTACAAGCGTGGATTATTTCAAACATATTCAACGAATGAAGACTATAATAACGTAATTTTGGAAACCAAAAAAGACAAAACTAAGTTTAACGCCCCCAAAGGCAAGGAGGATTTTCAGTTCATGCTCGGTACTAAAACCAAAGCTGTGGCATTTATGAAGGATTTTGAATAGTCTGAATTTGAAATAGTTATGAAAGAGGTTTTTGAATTTAATAATATATTAGCTATCGTTTTAGCGTACCTGATAGGTTCGATACCTTCAGCGATATGGGTGAGTAAGTGGTTTTTTGGAATTGATGTACGAGATTATGGAAGTAAGAATGCGGGGGCTACTAATACCTTTAGAGTTATTGGTAAGAAAGCCGGATTTCCAGTCCTATTCTTTGATATTCTCAAAGGGTGGGCATCTGTTACTTTTTTAAGCTTGTTGAGTCATTATGAACTTGGATCTAATCAACACATTAATCTTCAGTTAGCCGTAGGCCTTGCTGCCGTTTTTGGGCACGTATATCCCATTTATGAGAGATTTAAAGGAGGAAAAGGAGTGGCAACACTCTTAGGTATTGTTTTAGCGATCAACTTCGAGGCAGCGGGAGTTAGCTTTATCCTTTTCTTAATAACTTATATTATCAGTCAATATGTTTCATTAGGAGCAATTACAGCGGCTTTTTTCTTTCCGTTTATCACCGTATTTGTTTTCAAGGCTACGAGTCCTACGTTAATTTATTTTTCGGTCGTGATATCGTTTCTGGTGATTTTTACACACAGAAAGAACATTGAACGATTGTTGAAAAGGAAAGAAAGTAAGATGCCTCTGAATATTCGTAACAAAAAATGATGAACCAATTTTCGTTGTAGTTGTACCGAATTACAAAAGAAATTTCAACTGAATATTAGATTATACATAACGTTAATTATAGTTTTTGCTTTTAGTGTTTTGCATGGCCAAACCAAAGAAGAGCAAGAAAGACTAGAAAGTGCGAATAAGTTGTTTGAAAGTGGAGACTATAGTTCTGCATATCCCCTTTATTTGCAATTAATTCCCGTGCCTGAATATCGGCTTGATCCGGATGTGAATTTCAAGTATGGAACATGTCTGCTTCACGTCACAGAAGACAAGACAGAAGCATTGCCCTATTTGAACTTAGGAGCATCAAAAGGGACTGATCCGAGAGCTTATTTCTTTTTGGGAAAAGCTTACCATTTGCTTTATAAGTTTAGTGTTGCCAAAGGGTATTATGAAAAGTTTAAAAGTAGTAATAGCCCAGATAAAGAGAAATATCAGGTAGACCTGCATATTAGAATGTGTGTCAATGGTAAGAAGCTTCTAAATAATCTTACAGAATTAGTGGTTGAACAGAAAACTAGAACTTCTGTTGCTAAATTTCCATATTCTTATGATCTCTCCCAAATTGGTGGACGAATTATCATTTCTGAAGAATTTCAATCCAAACTTGATGAGAAACTTGAGTATAGGAGTATGACCTATATTCCTCCTGTGGGAGCAAATAATGATGTTATTTTCTATGCTAGTTATGGAAAAAAAGGGGATACCGGATTGGATCTCTATTCAAGAAAACGATTGCCGAATGGAGATTGGGGAGAAGAACAGCGTTTACCAGATCATATCAATACACCTTATGACGATGCATATGGTTTCTTACATGCCTCCAAGACTGTTTTTTATTTCTGCTCAAAAGGACACAATAGTATGGGAGGATATGACGTCTTCAAGTGTTCTTATGACATAACAACAAATACATTTGGTCCACCTGTTAATTTGGATTATAAGATCAATACTCCTGATGATGACATTATGTATGTAGTAGATTCTTTAGAGCAGAATGCCTACTTTGCTTCTGGAAGAGCTTCAAAATATGGATTTATTGATGTTTATAAAGTTAGGGTTGAAACTTTTCCATTAGTGAATGTTTTATTGGCCGGTAACTTTGAAAATAAAATTCAGGCAAGTGATAACGCAACGATCAAAATACGTGATGACCGAAATGATGAAATAATTGGTGTTTACAATCCTAAGCAAGGAGGGAAGTACACCATTTTATTGCCAAAAAGTGGCACCTATACTTTTATTGTAGAAACAGAGAATAGCGAAAAAGTTCATGAAAGTTCTGTGGTAGTTCCTCCTCAAAAAGAATTTAAGCCTTTAAAGCAAAGAATTATTCTTACGAATGAATCTGGAATTGAACAATTGATCATTCAGAATTTATTTGATGAGGAATTTACAGAAGAAGAACTTGAAAATCTACTTGCGGATGCAATGCAGGCAATGGAGGATCCGGAAGTAAATGCTGATGATTTTGAGGATGTTATTTCAGTAGAGGAAAAGGATTCGATCCTTGAAACAAATATAACTTTGGATGATATTGAAGGAATGGCAAAATCCTTCTATGAAGATGCCCAGCAAGAGGCGGATCGTCTTAAGGAGAAAATGGATGCGGCTTTTGCTGTAGCTAATGAAAAGAGTAAGGAAGCTGCGGAAAATGCAGCTGCTGCGGAAGAGATATTGACATCTTTGGATGACATCGAGAATCCTTTGGAAAGACAACAACAAGCTGATCTAGCCAAGGAGTTGAATCAAAAAGCAAAGGATGAATATTTGCAAGCAACTACGGCTTATAACCTAGCAAATGGTTTGAAATCTGACTATGAACGTGCTCAGAATGAGGCGGATGAAAGTAAAGCTACCTATGAAAGTATCCAAAGTACGTTGGCCGAAAAGGATCATGAAAAAGCAATTGCTCAGTTGACTGAATTAAAGGAGAAGATAGAATCGATAATCTCCAATGAGCAAGATACAGGAGCAGGAGATGCGATATATGCTCAGGCAAAGGCTAAAAAAGAAGAAGCGAATAAGGCTCTCGCGGATGCACAAGGATTTAGATCTGAGGAACAAAAATTGAATAACCGAGTGAATGTTTTAAAGTCTGATCTCGAGAAAGCTAAAGAGAAAGATAAGGCGGCTATTCAAGTTCAAATTGATGAATTAGAGGAGCAGGTAGCAATTAATAAGAAATGGGCTGAGGAAGCTTATGCTAAAGCTGAGAAACTGGATCTTGAAGCATCAGCACTTGATCATCAGGCACAATTGTTAATGGATTTGGATAGTGAACTTGCAAATTCATCCGGTGGTTTGTCTGAAGATGAAGTAGCTGAGCTAGAGAAGTTTATGGCTAATAATTCTGTTGAATCCGGAATTGAAAGTAATGAAAGTGTATTGGGGAATTATTCGGAAGCTAATGAAAATAATGAAGTTGTAGAAAACAATGGCGGAAACGAGTCTAATGGCACTAATGAAAATAACGAGACTGTAGAGAATAATGGAGGTGCTGAATCAAATGGATCGAACGAAACAAATGAAAGTAACTCAGGAAATGAAACCAACGAGACCGCAGAGAATAATGGTAATACTGAGTCTAATGGATCGAACGAAACAATTGAAAATAACTCCGGAAACGAAACTAACGAGTCGAATAGTGGCAATGAAACAAATGAGGTCGTAGAGAATAATTCAGGAAATGAATCCAATGAGAGTAACGAAAATATATTTACCGCTGAAAGTCTAAATAACGCAGCTCAGAAAATTGTTGATGAACAAGATTTGAAGACTGTTCAGAATGATCCAAATTTAACAGCTGAAGAGAAAATTGAAAAAGAGAATGAAATCATCTCATCTTGGGTTGATAAATTCGATTACAAAATAGTTGAAGCGAACAAAGGACTACTAGAAACTTCTGACCCAGAGGAAAGAGAAAAATTCAAAGATCTTAGAGCGCAGTTCGAGGAGGAGAAATCGAATCTAGAAAATAGGATACAGGAAAATAACTCAAAACTTGTTGCTTCAAATGCAACTTCAAATAATGACAATATCTCTGAAGAATATCAAGAGTTGATAAACACAACTGAGAAAGAAGTAAATGATGTTGAGGATTATTCAGGAGATCTTTCTGAAACAGAAGCATATTTTTCTGACGAAGCCGCTGAAAAATTAGAAGAGAAGAATAAGGAAAGAGAAGAGTTGATCGTAAAGGAGCAGGAACTGGAGCAATTGGAAGAAGATTATAATAAAGAGACAAAGGATAAGAAGAAAGAAAAGATTCAAAATGAAATAGATAACAAGGAGTCAGAAATTCTTTCCCTAAAATCGGATTTAGGGACTTCAACCTATGAGGTGGATGGATTAGAGTTAGATCAGAATGATACAGAATTAGTCGATTTGATTGAAGAAATCAAGGGTAATGTTGAGAATTTTAATTCTGACACCAACTATTTGAAAGCGCAGGTATACAATCAGAAAGCCGAAGAACAAAGAAATACTGCTGATGAGAAGGTAGATTTGGCATCTAAGACCACCGATCCTAAAGAAAAGGCAGAATTACTAGAGGAGGCGCATGCATTAAATACTGCAGCTATTGATAACCAAAGAGAAGCGATCTCTTTGTTGGAAAATATGACTGATGAAGGTTATGTAGCTTCCGTTATTCCTACTGAGAAGTCAGGAAATGATGTAGCAGTAAACAACGGGACAATAGAAAATAATGGAGGAAACGAGGCTAACGGAACAAATGAAAGTAACGAGACAGCAGAGAATAACGGAGGTGCCGAATCGAATGGTACTAACGGATCGAATGAAGCGGTGGAAAACAACGGAGGAAACGAGTCGAACGGAACAAATGAAAGTAACGAGACAGCAGAGAATAACGGAGGTGCCGAATCGAATGGTACTAACGGATCGAATGAAGCGGTGGAAAACAACGGAGGAAACGAGTCTAACGGAACAAATGAAAGTAACGAGACAGCAGAGAATAACGGAGGTGCTGAATCGAATGGTTCTAACGGATCGAATGAAACAGTAGAGAACAACGGAGGAAACGAGTCTAACGGAGCAAATGAAAGTAACGAGACCACTGAGAATAACGGAGGTGCTGAATCGAATGGAGCCAACGGATCGAATGAAACAGTAGAGAACAACAGTGGAAATGAGTCTAATGGTACTAACGAAATAGCAGAGAACAATGCTGGGACAAATTCGAACAATTCAACTACTGGTAATCAAAATAAAACTTTGACTATTGAAGATATTTCTAATGGCACGACTACGGTTGAGAATCTACTTAATCAAACAGAGAAAAATGCTGTGGAAAGTGTTTCTGATCAGGAAGTCTTAGACAAAATATATAGACCGGAAAATGATAATCCAGAGGCTTATGTGGTAAGTACTGAGGTGGAAGAAATTTCATATTCGAATAAAACCACTGATTTTGATTCTGAAGCTGCAAATGAGATTCTTTTGGAGAATGAGAAAGTGGTCAATGCAATCAATGATCTGGAGAATGAAAAAACAGTGCTGAATCTAGAAGCACAGAATGCTCAATCAGAAAAAGATAAGGATAAGATAGAGAAGAAAGTAGAGAAGATAGATCAAAAAATTGCAAAGCAAGAAGCTAAGCTGCATGAGGACATAGAAAATATTACGGAGGCTAAGGTAGAAGCTTCAAAGAGCAATCTCGAGGTGGTTAAGGAAAGTTTTGGAGACATGCTCGTTGAGCAATCAACGAACATAAAGCAATCTGCAGAGTATGAATCTAAAGGTGATAACTTGGTAGATCAGGCTGCAAAATTAAGAACTGACGCAGAAACAGAGAAAGACAAGACTAGAAAGAATGAGATGCTGAAGGAAGCGAATAGTAAGGAACTTGAGGCTTCAACGAATTATGATAAGGCTGCGGATCTATATGTTGATGCCGCATTTGGTCAACAGGAAAAAACAATTTCAAAGAATCAATCTGTAATGTCTTCGGAAGATTTGAATGCAAAGTCTGAAGAGCTTAGAGACGAATCTTCAAGATTGATGAATGAAAGTATTGAACACAGGGATAGCGCTTTATTGGCAAAAGGATCTGAGAAGGTTGAAATGCTTCAGAGGGCAGAGGAGAAAGAGAAACAAGCCAATACTTTGTCTGTAATCGCGTCTGAGTATAAAAAGTCAGCAGATCAACAAACTGTTGTCGAACAGAAGGAACAGGAAAAGGAAAGCTTACTTGCAAATTTATCGCCTTCTGATTTAGAGGAAGTTAAAACAACTGACGCTTATCAAGATTTCTATGATGCGGAGCAGGAAAAGAATCAATTAAAAGTTCAGAAAGCTGAAAAAGAAGGAGAGAAAAAGGGGCTTGAAAACATTGTTCTTCAGCAAACTCAAGATTTGAAGCAATTGGAGAATGATCAGAAGAGTGCTTCGAATCAGCAGGACAAAAAGGAAATTCAGGAAAAGATTTCTCAATTGGAAGATGCAATCATCATGAATGAAGATAGAATAGATGAGATTGAAGAATCAATCGAATCTTTAGAAGTATTGATTGAAACTGCGGAGAATAATCAGGAGAATACAATCGCTTCTCTACCTTCAGATCAACAAAATGATGCAAAGGCGATCATGATTTCGGATTACGATAAAACTCCTATCAAGAAGACTAGTATTACTTTTGGAGATTTGATCTCATCTAATTTTGTTGTGCCAGATAAAGTAGAGAGCGACATTATTGTGATGAATCAGAGTATCAAGTATTCTGATGATAATCCAATTCCATTGAACCCTAAGTATCCAGATGGATTGATCTACAAAGTGCAGGTAGGAGCTTTCTCCAAGCCAATTCCAAATGACGTTTTCAATGGATTTGCCCCAATCACAGGCGAACAGGTTGGAAATACTGGTTTGGTAAGATATAGAGTAGGATACTTTGTAAATTACAACAATGCAAATGATGCAAAAAATGAAATTCGTGGATTTGGATATTCTGATGCTTTCGTTGTGGCAATCTACAATGGAGAAAAGATATCATTGGCTGAAGCTAGAAATTTGGAGCAACAAAGTGGCGTTTCAACTCTTGCTGTTAATGGAAACAATAACAACGGTCAGAATCAAAATCAAAACACGGTTTCAGAGAACGGAACTTCAGAGAACGGAACTACTGGTACAAACAATTCTGAAAACGGAACTGCTTCGAATGGAAACAATAGTATCAGCAATAATGGCGGAAATAACAGTGTAGAGGTTGATCTCGGAGATGGTGCAGCTAAAACCAATGATGCAGACAAGATCGAAGGTTTATTCTATACTGTTCAGTTGGGAGCATTCTCCAATCCGATCAAAGCAACAGATGTTTATAATATTTCTCCGTTGGTAACGAAGTTCATTGGAAACTTATACAAATATTCTACTGGAATTTATCGTTCTGTGGAAGATGCTGTAGTCAGAAAAAACGAAGTTGTTGCGTTAGGTAATACAGATGCGTTTGTTACAGTTTATTACAACGGAGAGAGAATTTCTGTTGCAAAAGCTCAGGAGTTGATCGCACAACAAGGAGAAAGTATTTTTGCAACAACTGAAGATGGACAATTAAAACAGCTTTCTGGTGCAACTTCAAATCCTCAACCACAGGTCGAAAATATTGAAATTGTAGAGACACTTCAAGAAGGTAAGTATTTTGTTGATCTTGGAACTTATGCCGGTGAGATTCCTACGGATCTAGCAAATGCGATGTTAATGGTGCCTGAGTATACAATTCAATCTGCTCCTCGTGGCGGAAATGCAAAATTCTATTATGTAGGATATTTTGATGATGAGTCAGATGCTAAAAAAGTGATTGAAATGTACAACTCTAAAGGAGTTACGAATTTAACTGTAGGAGTTAATCCACCGGAAACTGAACGTAGTGGTCCATCTGCATTTCCTGGTGTTGAATATCGAATTTTCTTAGGAACGTATCAGGGAGAAGTTCCCGGAACCAGAGGGATTGTGTTCGTAGATCTTAAAGATGAAGGAATTCAGAAGATAATTGAGGATGATGGTAGTGAGACTTATTATGCTGGCAGAAAATCGTTGTATAGTGAGGCTGAATCCGTGAAAAAGAAATTCACTTCAAGAGGTGTTAATATCGCTGAGATTAAAGCCTTTAGGGATGGAGAAGAGATCCCTGTTGATGAGGCAAAACAACTGACCAACGAATAACCCTTTTATGTAAGAATTCCTATAGGGATTTATCACTATCTTTATCCCTCCAAAACTTGGTTTATGAAGAAGATATTGATCGCGAATAGAGGAGAAATAGCGCTGCGTATAATGAGAACATGCAAGCGTTTAGGAATCAAAACAGTAGCAATTTATTCAGAGGCAGATGCAGATGCTCCATTTGTGAGATTTGCCGATGAATCTGTGTGTGTAGGACCTCCTCCAAGTGCTCAAAGCTACCTCCAAGGAGATAAGATAATAGCTATTTGTAAAGAGCTAGATGTGGATGGAATTCATCCTGGATATGGATTCTTGAGTGAGAATGCCAATTTTACAAGAAAAGTAACCGATGCCGGAATTAACTTTATTGGACCATCTCCTGAAGCGATGGAAGTTATGGGCTCGAAATTGGCGGCAAAGGCAGCTGTTAAAGAATATGGAATTCCGATGGTTCCTGGTATTGATGAAGCGATTACTGATATTCCATTGGCGCTTGAAAAGTCTAAGCAAATAGGATATCCAATATTGATTAAAGCTTCTGCTGGTGGTGGAGGGAAAGGAATGAGAATTGTTGAAAGACCAGAGGACTTTGTTGATCAAATGAATATGGCTGTAAGTGAAGCCGTTTCAGCCTTCGGAGATGGCGCAGTGTTCATAGAAAGGTATGTTGGTTCTCCTAGGCATATTGAGATTCAAGTAATGGCGGATAAGCATGGAAATGTAGTGCACTTGTTTGAGAGAGAATGTTCGATCCAAAGAAGGCATCAGAAAGTAATTGAGGAGGCTCCAAGTGCCGTACTCACTCCGGAGTTGAGAGATGCTATGGGTAAGGCTGCATGTGATGTTGCAAGAGCCTGCAATTATTATGGTGCAGGTACTGTAGAGTTTCTATATGAGAATGGTGAATTCTTCTTTTTGGAAATGAATACTCGTCTTCAGGTAGAACACCCAGTAACTGAAATGATCACAGGTGTGGATTTAGTAGAGGAACAAATAAATGTTGCACTAGGAAAGCCATTATCATTTAATCAAGATGATCTTTCGATTAACGGTCATGCATTGGAGATAAGAGTGTATGCAGAAGATCCAAAGAATAATTTTCTTCCAGATATCGGTCAGTTGGAAATCTACAGAAGGCCTGTTGGAGAAGGGGTTAGGGTTGATGACGGATTTGAAGAAGGAATGCATATTCCAATCTATTACGACCCAATGATTGCAAAACTGATTGTTCATGGTGAAGATCGTGAAGATGCTATCAGAAAAATGACCAAAGCAATAGAAGATTATGATATTGTAGGGATTCAATCAACTTTAGATTTTTGTCATTATGCAATAAATCATGAGGCATTTGTAAGCGGTAATTTTGATACTCATTTTGTGAAGTATCATTTTACTGATCCAACTATTCTGGACGTTACAGATGAAGATACTTTGCTTGTGGCTTCTGTCTTTGGAAATTACCTGCTCAATGATGCAGAAAGTCATGGAGATTATACTCCTTCTGCGGAATCGACCGAATGGACAAGAAATAGGTCTTAGTCAATGTCAAAAAAGGTCGTAATTGTCGAGCCTTTTTATACTGGTTCTCATCGAAAGTGGACGGATGGTTTAGTTCGTTTGTATAGCAAGTCAGGACATGAGGTAACTAAACTAACTCTTCCGGGTAGACACTGGAAATGGAGAATGTTTGGAGCTGCCAATTTTCTTGCTGAGGAGTTCTTGAAATTAAATATCAAACCGGATGTTCTGATAGCCTCAGACATGCTTGATCTCCCCGTTTTTGTGGGAGTTTCCAGAAAGAATCTTTTAAAGGCCAAATTGGTGTTGTATTTTCATGAAAATCAATTAACCTATCCGTGGTCGCCTACTGATGTAGATGTGGAGTTGAAGAGAGATCAGAGTTATGGATATATTAATCTTCGGTCAGCGCTCTGTGCGGACGAAGTATATTTTAATTCAAAGTATCATCAAGGGTCTTTTCTTAATGCTTTGGATAAGTTTATCAGACAATTTCCAGATGCATCGAAATTAGAGTGGAAAGAGCAGATTCATAATAAAGCTAAGGTGTTGTATTTAGGAATGGATCTCGAACCAATATTTCATCTGGGAGAGAAACAAAATACGATTCCAGTTCTGCTTTGGAATCACAGGTGGGAATATGACAAAAATCCAGAACTATTTTATGAAGGGATTCAGCGGCTAAAAAATGATGAGATTGATTTTAGATTGATCGTTTGCGGAGAAAGAACCAATAAGTATCCGAAAATATTTGATCAGATAAGAAAGGAATTTGAACACGAATTGATTCACTTTGGATATGCTGAAAATCTCAGAGATTATTATGATCTATTGAGTCAAGCGACTATTTTGCCAGTTACGTGCAATCAGGACTTTTTTGGAGGCAGTGTGGTAGAAGCAATTGCAGCGGGTTGTATCCCTGTTCTTCCAGATCGATTAGCTTATTCCGAGCATCTTCCTGAAAGCTTAAAAGATATTTATGTAGCAGCCAATGATGAAGATTGGTATCAGCTTTTGAAGGATGCTATTTTAAACCTTCGGAGGCATCAAAAGGCGTTGCACAAATTAACAGAACATATATCCAGATATGACTGGAATCAACTGGGAGCAGATTATCTAAAAATGTTGAAATAATTCAAATTAGTTGGCGGTACATTTAATTTGCTTATATTTGCACCCGAAATAATTAACAGCATACCAATCACTTAAAAGTATTGTAACATGTATTTAACAGAAGAAGTAAAGAAAGATATCTTCAAAAAGCACAACAAGAGTGCAGAAGATACAGGAACAGCGGAAGGACAAATTGCTTTGTTCACGCACAGAATTAACCACCTAACTGAGCACCTTAAAAGAAACCGTAAGGATTTCGCTACTGAAAGAGCGCTTGTAAAGTTAGTAGGTAAAAGAAGAAGACAATTAGACTACTTGATCAAAACGGATATCGAAAGATATAGAGCGATCATTAAAGAACTTGGATTACGTAAGTAATTCGTTGCGGCAAGCGAGTCGCAAAATGTATTTTGAGGGGACTGTTGCGCAATGCGTAATGGTCCTTTTTTGCTTAATATTTAAGCAAATTTTTGAATTGAAAACTAAATAAGTAATAAGCTTTTCTCAGAAGATTTAGGAAGAGCGAAATAAAAAACAAGATGAACATAGTTAACAAAAAAATGACCCTTCCAAATGGGAAGGAAGTTTCTATTGAAACTGGTAAGCTGGCAAAGCAGGCAGATGGTTCTGTAGTTGTTAGAATGGGAGATACAATGTTGTTGGCAACAGTAGTATCAAACAAAGATGCTAATGCGGGGGTTGATTTCCTTCCATTAACAATTGATTATAGAGAGAAATTCGCATCAACAGGAAGATTTCCTGGAGGATTCTTGAAAAGAGAAGCAAGACCTTCTGACGAAGAGATCTTAACGATGCGTCTAGTAGATAGAGCAATGCGTCCGTTGTTTCCAGACGATTATCACGCAGAGACTCAAATCATGATCCAATTAATGTCTTCTGATGGACAGGATCAGCCAGATGCACTAGCTTGTCTAGCTGCTTCAGCAGCAGTTGCTGTAAGTGATATCCCATTTAATGGACCTGTTTCGGAAGTAAGAGTGATCAGAAAAGATGGAGAGTTTATCGTTAACCCAACTTTTGATGAAATGGAAGGAAGCGATCTTGATATGGTTATCGCTGGTACTGAAGATTCTATCAACATGGTTGAAGGTGAGATGATCGAAGTTACGGAGGCTGTTATGCTTGAAGCTATCAAGGTTGCTCACGTAGTGATCAAAGAGCAAATCCAATTGCAATTAAGTGTTGCGGCTGAGATTGAAAAGGCAAAAGTTAAAAGAGAATACTGTCATGAGACTCATGATGAAGATCTTAAGAGCAGAATTCACGAATTTGCTTTCCAAAGATGTTATGATATCGCTAAACAAGGATTAGCAGATAAAAAGAAGAGAGGAGAATTATTTGGTGCGGTTAAAGAAGAATTTGTTGCTACGCTTTCTGAAGAGGAGGTTGCAGAAAAATCTTTCTTGATCAGCCAGTATTTTAAATCTACTCAAAAAGCTGGTGTTAGAAGAGCGATGCTTGATACTAAGCAGAGATTGGATGGACGTAAATTAGAAGAAATTCGTCCTATTTGGTGTGAGATCGATTACTTGCCAGGACAAGTTCATGGTTCTTCGATCTTTACAAGAGGGGAGACTCAGTCTTTAACTACATTGACTTTAGGTAGTAGTTTAGATGCCCAAAGAAAAGATGGAGCTTTGATCCAAAAAGAAGATAGTTTCGTGCTTCACTATAATTTCCCGCCATTCTCTACAGGAGAGGCAAGACCGATCAGAGGAGTGAGTAGAAGAGAAGTAGGTCACGGAAACCTAGCTTTGAGAGCATTGAAAAATATGATCCCAGGGAAGCCAGAGAATCCGTATACTGTTCGTTTGGTTTCAGAGATCCTTGAATCTAATGGTTCTTCTTCTATGGCTACAGTTTGTGCCGGTACATTAGCGCTATTAGATGGTGGTGTTAAAATGAAGAAGCCTGTATCAGGAATTGCAATGGGATTGATATCTGATGCTGATACAAAAGAGTTTATCGTTCTTTCTGATATTCTAGGAGATGAAGATCACCTAGGAGATATGGATTTCAAAGTAACAGGAACAAGAGATGGAATTACAGCTTGTCAAATGGATATCAAAATCGAAGGATTGGATTATTCTTTATTGGAACAAGCATTGGAGCAAGCAAGAAAAGGTAGACTTCATATTCTTGATAAAATTGAAGAAACAATTGCTGAGCCAAGAGAAGATTACAAAGCTCATGTTCCAAGAATTCATTCAATTGAAGTTCCTGGAGATACAATTGGAGCGATTATCGGTAAAGGAGGAGAGACTATTCAGGCTATGCAAGCTGAAACAGGAACTACAATTTCTATCGATGAAATGGAAAATGGAAATGGTCTTGTTGAGATCTTCTCAAACGATAAAGAAGGAATGGAAGAGGCTATCAGAAGAATTAATATGATCGCTTATCCTCCTGTTGCTGAGGTAGGGGAGACCTACAAGGCAAAAGTGAAGAATATCGTTGCCTTTGGAGCATTCTGTGAGATCGTTCCTGGGACAGATGGATTGTTGCATGTGTCGGAGATAGATTGGGATAGAGTAGAGAATGTTGAGGATTATCTGAAAGTAGGTGATGAGATCGATATTAAAGTTATCGGTAAAGATCCTAAGTCAGGTAAATACAAAATCTCTAGAAAAGTTCTACTTCCAAAACCGGAGAAAAAGGCGAAGGAAGAGAAGACAGAACAAGCGAACTAAAATTGCTTTAAATATCTAAGGGCGTC
This sequence comes from Flavobacteriales bacterium, assembly GCA_020635565.1. Lineage (GTDB taxonomy): Bacteria > Bacteroidota > Bacteroidia > Flavobacteriales_D > Parvicellaceae > Parvicella. Next base: position 518,798 of record JACJZN010000008.1, read on the forward strand.
CCAAAGCTTTGTTTTCTAAGTGGGGCGCCTTTTTTTTATTTCTGAAAACTGAGTTTCATCAAAACTGGATGATGATCTGAGAAGCCAACTGTTTTACCGTAGATTTTTTTGTCATCTGAGTCAATCCATGAGGGGCCGATCTGAAATTTGCAATTCTGTTCTAATTTTAAATATTCAGGGAGCCAATCGTCATATAAGAAAATATAATCCAAAGTGCTTTCAAGTACTTTGGGTGAACTAATATCTGTGCAATCAATATGACTGCTGTTGTTGGTTTTTACGATCTGGAGCAGTTTGTCGTAGTTTGAACTGTCTGAGCAATTGATGTTAAAATCTCCACCAATGAAAATTGGAATTTCCTTTTCGATATAATTTGGGATAAGTTCATTAATAATCATTTTTGCCTGTTCTAGAGCGATCGATCTTGGAGGTTCGCTGTTTAGGTGTGTATTGACAACAAGTAGTGGGGTGTTATTCCATACTGTGTGAATAAATTGAGCTCCCTTAAAAGCCATGCAATCGCTACCACTACAATCATTGTACTTGATCGCATCCATTTGAATAATTGGTGTTTTGGAGAATACTATCAGTCCGCTATTGGTCTTGAGTAGCCTTTTCTTAGCGGAGTTTACAATAGGAGTATGGTAAGGGTAAAGATTTTCCAAACCTGCAATCAATTGATTTCTTCTCTTGGCATGGAAAACTTCCTGAAAGAGCAGGAGGTTAATACTTGTGTCAATCTTTGTGAAGTAATTTACAATAGAATCAGTTCGAGTCTTTTTCTTGCTTTTAGCAAATACTGGTGAGGGTAAGAGGTGTAAATTCCAGCTTACTAATTTTAGTGTGTCCTGAGCACACGCTAGGCCGCTGATAATAATCAGTATGAGTGTAAATGATTGTTTCAAAATCAGTTGGATAATAAAATGCCTTGAAATCTAGCTCTGAAGTAGTTGTTAAATAATTCCTGAATCGAATAGGTTTTGTCCGAAAGAAAATCTGTTTCAAGTATGGCAGTAAAGAAAAGATCATCATTAGCTGAGAGTAATTCAGGATTGAGATTTCTAAATTCCCCAGCATTAATACCAGATTGGTAGAAGTCTCTCAGTAGCGTAATACTGATGTCCTTGAGGTTGATTAATAAGTCAAACAATTCCAGGAATTCAGTTTTAAGATCTTTTAAAAATTGATAGGAGATACCTCCAAATGATTCAATAGCAACATTTACTGCTTGCTTGTATCGTTCTGAGTAAGGCAAAGTTTCATCAGCTAGTTTAGGAGCGAAGAGTCTAATCTCTTCGAGTTTTTGACTTGTGATAAAAGAGATCATATCACCCTTAGAACTGAAATATTTGTATATGGTAGCCTTTGATTTCTTTGCTATTGCACAGATATCTTCTGTTGAAAAGGATGAAAATCCTTGCTCAAAAAATACTGGACTAAGTAAGTTGGCTATTTCCAATTGCTTAGATCGATTATCTATTCGAGATTTATTTACAGGTGTTCTTCCCATTTGATAGTTTGTACAAAAATAAAAATAATAACTCGTTACTTGGAGGTGAACAGGCGAATATTGTAAGTGGAATAACAATCTAGAAGTTGACTGCAATAAAATTTGTAGGATTTTTGAATTATTGAAAAATATGTTTACTTTTACGACTTATTAAAATGAAGAAAACTATAGTGTTTTTAACCTAACTGATTAATAATCAGAACTATGAAGAAAATCTTACTTACTCTATCTATTGTGGCTTCTGGGTTGTTTGCTTCAGCTCAGCAAGATTACCAGTTTACTCACTACATGTTTGATAACCTTTCCTTTAATCCTGGTTATGCAGGTATAACGAAGTCGATATGTGGTACTGCTTTGTTCAGACAGCAGTGGGCCGGTTTCACAGGAAGACCTCAAACAGGATTAGTTAATGTTCATGCTCCAGTGCAATTCTTAAGAGGAGGGTTGGGGTTGACTTATGTTAACGATCAGTTAGGATTTGAAAAGAATAACATTGCTAGATTGGCTTACTCATACCATTTAGGGTTAGGAGCTGGTGATCTTGGGATTGGTATTTCTGCTGGAATTATCCAGAAAAGTATAAATGCTAACTGGATCACTCCAGATGGGACACCGTGGGAAGATGATAATAGTATCCAGTCAAATAATGGTAGTGACTTAGTTCCAGATATCAATTTTGGTGTTTTCTATAGAACTAATCAACTTTACATGGGTATTAGTGCGACACACCTTGGTCAGTTCAATATGGATAATTTAAATCTTCAGAATGTTCACCACTATTGGATTACTGCAGGATATAAATACCAAATCAATCCTGATTGGGTTTTAAGACCATCGATTCTTGCTAAAACCGATGCTAAGTCTACGCAGATCGATTTGAATGTAAACGTATTGTTCAGAGAGATGGTTTGGGCAGGTCTATCATATAGACTTTCTGATGCTATCGCGCCTATGTTAGGGTATCAAACCAAAATAGGAGATGGATTATTGAGAATTGGTTATGCTTACGATGTAACCACTTCGCAATTGAAAGGTTATAGTAATGGTTCGCACGATATCATGTTGAACTATTGTTTTAGTTTAGAGAAACCACCAGTTATACAGAAATCAAAGAATCCTAGATTCTTATAAACAAAAAAGTTTTAATAATTGAAACCAAAATCATTTAGCTCCGTTATAAGCAGACCAAATGGCCACCGGGTAGTTGTTAATAGTGGCGTTTTAGTAAATAATGTAGTTAAATAAAAAAAGGTAGCATGAAAAAGTTGTTGTATTTATTCTTATTCGCCTTACTTACATTAGGAAGTTGTGTCGAGGGTTCTCGAGGAGAACTTGTCGGAGTTCTTGGAAGAAGAGCTTGGTATCATCCTGATTTGTATGGAATGCTTTACATTCCTGCAGGAGGATTCCAGATGGGGCAGAGTGATCAAGATGTTCCTTGGGGTGAGTATACTCGTATGAAAACGGTTTCAGTTCAGGCATTCTACATGGATCAGACTGAGATTTCAAATAACGAGTACCGTCAGTTTGTCTACTGGGTTAGAGACTCTATCGCGAGAAGAATTCTCGGGGAAGAAATGGGTGCTGATGGATGGTTATTACCAACTTATGACGATGAGCTTCAAGAGAAAGATGAAAGTGAATGGATTCTTGATTGGAGAACTCGCATTGATTACAGTAAGAATTTGGATAATGATCAATTCCCATTTTTAGCAGGAATGTTCTTGAATGAAGCAGATCGTTTCTATGACAGGTTGGAGATAGATACTCGTGAATTAATGTTCGAGTACTACTGGGTAGATATGAAGGAAGCTGCAGTTAAGGGACGTCCTTTAGTTAAGAAAATCTCTAATGAACAATATGATCAAGGAGATCCTGAGCACCGTCAAGAAATGAAGAATGGATATCTTCCATTCCCTCAAGATCCTACCATTCAGAGAGGTAAAGATTTGGATTTAGGATGGAGAAACTCTAAAGGGCAAAACAATGCTATAAGAGGTCATGAAGATAGATCAAGGTTCATTATTAAAGAAATAATCAACGTTTATCCTGATACACTGTGTTGGATCCATGACTTTACATATAGTTTCAATGAACCAATGACTAATATGTATTTCTGGCACATTGCTTACGATAACTATCCGGTAGTTGGAGTAACTTGGCAACAAGCTAATGCATTTAATGTTTGGAGAACTCAACTATTGAACACATGGAGAAAGTCTCAGTGGGAAAGTTATGTTCAGGATTTCAGATTGCCAACTGAAGCCGAGTGGGAATATGCTGCTAGAGGAGGTCTGGATCTTAGTCCTTACCCTTGGGGAGGTCCTTACATCAGAAACTCAAGAGGATGTTTCTTAGGAAACTTCAAACCAATGAGAGGAAGATATATGGAAGATGGAGGTTTTCATACTGTCGAAGTAACTTCTTACCACCCAAATGATTATGGTTTATACTGTATGGCAGGTAACGTTGCAGAGTGGTGTAGTACAGCTTACGATGAATCTGTTTATGAATTTTCTCACGATTTGAACCCTCAATATACTTATAACGCACTGGATCATGATCCTCCTTCTATGAAGAGAAAAGTGATTAGAGGTGGTTCTTGGAAAGATATCGGGTACTTTCTACAAACAGGAACAAGAACTTATGAGTATCAAGATTCTGCTAAATCTTATGTTGGATTTAGAAGTGTGATGTCTTACCTTGGTAGAGGTGGGCCTAATAAAGATGAGGGAGGACTTTAATAGTTCCCCTATCTTTAAACCTATGAAATAAGCAAATCAGTAAAATCAAATAATAATTGTCTAACTAAATTTAAAAGCAAGGAAAATGAGTGGAAATAGTTTTTTCGCAAGTAAGAGATTTAAGAACATCATGAAGTTCGTCTACGGTTGGGGTGGGGCGATCGTAATTATTGGTGCAATCTGTAAAATTTATCACATACCTGGACCGTATCTAATGATTGGTCTATTGGTAGAGGCCGTAATCTTTATCTTATCGGCATTTGAACCATTACATGAAGATGTGGATTGGACACTAGTTTATCCAGAATTGGCAATGGGTCATTCACAAGATCATCACGAAGCATTACCAGAGGTTCACGATGACGTAGTAGAAATTGAAGAAGGAAGTGATCTATCTGTTGTTGAGCAATTGGATAGTATGTTGGCTGATGCTAAGATTGAGCCAGAATTGATTCAGTCTTTAGGAGATGGATTAAGAAGTTTATCAATGACTGCTTCTGGAATGGGAGACCTTTCTAAGGCTACAGCAGCTACAGACGAATTTGTTGGAAATATCCAGTCAGCTTCTTCTAGAGTAGGAGCTTTATCTGATGCGTACGCAAGAGCTTCTGAATCTCTTATGGGATTAGCTAATACTGAAGATGCTGGTACATCTTTCGGTGAGCAAATGACAAAAGTATCTGGAAACTTAGCAGCATTGAATAATGTTTATGAAATGCAATTGAAAGGTGCAACTGAGCATTTGAATGCAACTGAGCAAATGTATGGTGGAATCACTGAGTTGATGACTAACTTACATTCGTCTCTGGATGATACTAAGAAGTATAAAGAAACAATGGCAGAATTAAGTAAGAACCTGTCTGCGTTGAATACTGTTTACGGTAACATGCTAAATGCAATGAACGTTAAGGCTTAATGGTTATAAGGTAACTGTATTAATTCACGAATTACATTATTAATCATTAAAATTTAATTAACAATGGCAGGAGGTAAAGAAACCCCAAGACAGAAGCTGATCGGTCTGATGTACCTGGTACTGATGGCCCTACTAGCGATGAACGTATCGAAGGAAGTAATTAACGCCTTCATTACGTTGAATGATAAAATTGAAAGAGGTAACGAAATCATCAAAGGAACGATGGACGGTGCCTATAACTCATTTGATCAGGCGATTGCAGGATTGCAAGCGTCAGGAGGATCACCTGAGGATATTGAGAATGTTAAAAAAATCCAAGCTCAAGCACTTCAAGTAAAAGAGTGGTCTAAAAGTTTAACAAATTTCTTCGTGATGGAATCAAGTAACTTGATTCAATTTGCGCAGGATGATGCTTTTGGTACTCAACATGAAGGTGAGGCTAAAGGTTCTCAACACTATTCTGAAGATGAAAATGGATATTATCATTTGTTCCCTTTGAATCACCTGACAAAAAAGGATGACTACGATGCTGCGACTAACTTGTACATAGGTGAAGACGGTGGGCATTCCAAGCCTAAAGGGTTATACATTGTGGATAGTATTCTTGATTACAGAAACAGACTTTGTAAGTTAATCGCTAACTATACAGATGATAAGGGTAAGGCATGGACTTTTGATGCTCCAGACATTAAATTGGAGGTTGAAGGTGATCCTGCTTCACTACAGAAGTTTAACGAAGAGCTTGAAGCTGCTTTAGCTACTGTTAATCCCGCAGATACTGCTCTGATTAAGCAGTTGTATAGTATTTTAACTCCACCAGAGCAAACTGACAACCATGGTGAAAAATATCCTTGGATTGCTAAGCAGTTTGACCATGCTCCATTAGTTGCAGCGGTGGCAATGTTTACTTCTATTAGATCTGATGTATTGCAGGCAGAGAATAAAGCTGTAACTCACATTGCGAGTAGAGTATCTGCACCTAAGTTTAACTTTAACAAGATTGAACCATTGGCATTTGCTCCGGCAAGTTATATTAACCAAGGGGACTCTATTAAGTTATCTGTAATGGTTGCTGCATACGATTCTACTGAGGCAATGAAGTTAACTTACTTTATGGATGATTCAACTATGACAAGCGAAGGAGGAAACTTTACAGGAGCTGCAGGTGATAGACTGATATTGTCTGGAGGTGGTGTTGGACAGCACACTGTTTACGGAACGATTGCCGTAAAAGAGAAAGGTGTTGAAAAATACAAGCCTTGGAAGTTTGAATATTCTGTTGGAGCACCTAATGCTGCAATTTCGGCATACGATTTGAATGTATTGTATGCAGGATGGAGTAACAGACTTAAAGTTTCAGCTGGAGGATTTGATCCTTCTTCTGTATCTGTTTCTTGTAGTGGATGTGATGGAATCAGTCAGCAAGGAGAATTTTGGGTAGCGAAAGCTTCTAAAGTTGGTAAGACAGCTACTATTTCTGTAACAGCTAAAGATGGAAATGGAAAGTCAGTAAACTTGGCATCTGAAGAGTTTAGAATATTCCCTCTTCCTAAACCAACACCAAAATATGGTGGGGTTGGAGTTGAGTCGAGTACTATCTCTGCTACTGTTGCTAAGCTAGGACCTCCTCTTCAGGCAGATTTATCTGGTTCACCTCTTAACGTAGAGTGGAGCATTACAAGTTTTGAGATGATGATCGTTAAGAACGGAAAAGTGGCAACACTTAAGTCAAACTCAAACAAAATGACAGGAGATATGAAAGCTGCTTTAGGTACTTTAGGTAAAGGTTCTTCATTGACCTTAACTAAAATTATGGCAGCTGGACCTTCAGGTAAGTCAGTTCCTATTGGAGCTCTTGCTTTTGTCCTAAACTAATATTAAAACTAAAGAATATGATTCTAAGAAGATTAACTGAAACCACCACCTTACTTCTTTTGTCTATTTCTGCATTTGCACAGTTGCCTTCAACTGGTGTGAGTGATAACTCGGGTGTATTGGACGGAGTATACGTTCAGGAGCACATCCCTACGAAAAGAGTTATCCAATACGCGCACCTTAGAGAAGCTGATGTAATGTGGTCTAAGAGAATTTGGCGTACAATTGATCTTCGCGAAAAGCAAAATCATCCATTGTACTATCCTTTGGAGCCAATTTCAGATAGAATGTCATTATTTGATGTGATGAAATATGGTTCATTAGTTGAAGGAAGTATTACTCTTTATGATCCTAAGGCGGCATTTGATGATCAGTTCAAGTATCCTGTGTTAAAACAATCAGGAGAATCTGATGAAGAATTTCAATTACGTAAAGGAGCATTATTCGGTGAAGCTGAATCTGTACCTCAGTTTAATGATGATGGATCTTTCAAATACGATGATGACGGTAACCAAGTTTACACGGATACGGTTAAATGGTATGATGCACGTGAGATCGTTAAGTATGAGATCAAGGAAGATTGGTTTTTCGATAAACAAAGATCTGTGATGGATGTTAGAATCATTGGAATTTCTCCTTTGGTTTACCAGAGAGATCCGGGTGGGAATGTGATTGGTTTGAAAAACTTATTCTGGTTGTATTTTCCAGAGTGTAGATATGTATTTCAGAACTTCTTTGTTTACAACCCGCAAAACGATGCTCAGCGAATGAGTTTTGACGATTTATTCTGGAAGAGAGATTTCAATAGTTACATTCACAAGGAGAGTAATGTTTATGACAGAACGATTCAACCGAACTGGTTAGGTGTGGATGCTTTGTTAGAATCAGAAAAGATCAAAGGAGAAATGTTCAGAATGGAACATGACCTTTGGAACTTGTAAGAAATAGTTAGACTTGATATAGGAACCCAGAGCTCGAATGAGTCTCTGGGTTTTTTTATTCCTACATTTTAGTTCGAAAAACTGTACCTTTTCTTCATCTTCAGGTTATGCTTGTGTTACCTAGCTTAATGCATGATGAGTATTTATAAACTTACACGGCTATTAATTTTAATACTTATTTGGGTATTGAGTAGTGCCCAAATGCCTCCAAAACTCGGAGATAGTTCTGGAAATAGCGTATTGGGAGGAGGCCACGTTCAAAGTGATATACCAACAAAACGTGTGATACAGTATTCTCATTTATCAAACAGAGATGTGCTTTACTCCAAAAGAATCTGGAGGACAATAGATCTCCGACAAAAACATAATTACCCGCTATTTTACCCAACGGAACCAACAGACGATGATCGAATGTCATTATTTGATGTTATTAAATGGGGAGCATTGACCGAAGGAAGCCTGACGTTGTATGAACCTAGACTTACCTCTACTGGTTTTGATGATCAGTTTAGATTTCCTGTAATTAAAGATTCTGGTGAAAGTCAAGAGGAATTTGATTTTAGGAAGCGATTACTTTTTGGGGAACGACTATTAATTCCTGTATTTAATGAGGATGGAACTTTTAAATACGATAACGAGGGAAATCAGCTGTTTATGGATACGATAGAATACTATGAATCCAGGGATATTGTCAAGTATGAGATCAAGGAGGATTGGTTCTTTGATAAGGTTAAATCAGTGATGGACGTTAGGATCATTGGGATATCTCCTGTGGTTAATTATGTAGATAATACAACAGGAACAGTTTTGGGAACAAAGAATCTGTTTTGGTTATATTTTCCTGAGTGTAGATATACGTTTCAGAATTTCAGTGTAAACAATCCTAACAACGATGCTATGCCGATGAGTTTTGATGATCTCTTCTGGAAGCGTGATTTCAATAGCTACATCCACAAGGAAAGTAATGTTTTTGATAGAACTGTAGATCCAACCTGGATGGGGGTAGATGCTTTACTTGAATCTGAGCGAATCAAGAAGGATCAATTCAAAATGGAGCATGATCTATGGAATTTGTAGTTTATTATTCTACAAATCAATAATAATTTTCCGTGAGGGGGAGAAGCGATTACCCCACAGTCCTCATTTTATGAGGCGAGGAGTAGAAGCGGATGACCCGACCGAAGAGCTGTGAACCCTTTTTTATCTCCGTTTTTGCAACTCATTTACAGCTCTGAGACACGGCTAAAAATAATTTAATAAGTCTTCTGTACCTTTTTTTGGAAATGACATTGTAAGTATAAATCAGCGATCATCCGGAGATAACTGATAATTAGGTTGTATTAATTCACTCACAACTAATTATTAACCGAACCATTTAGGTGAAGGGAAATTCCCCGCTTAATATGGCTAAAAAACTTAACGTTATGGCTGGTGGTAAAGAAACTCCGAGACAAAAGTTGATTGGCTTAATGTACTTAGTACTCATGGCCCTTCTTGCAATGAATGTATCCAAAGAAGTTATTAATTCCTTTGTTACATTGAGTAATAACATTGAAGATCAGAATGTGGATCTGGTAAACTCCAATGGTGAAATGATCAATATGCTTTTCGGTAAATTGAACAGTCCTGAAGTATCAGGCAAAGAAAAGGAGGATATTAAGAGTCTCTACAACAAAGCTCTTCTAGTCCATAATATGGCACGAACAATGGCTAATTTCTACATGGAAAATGCACAGGAAATGCTGAATGTAGGACAAGAGGGAGATTGGCTTTATGATGCAGGAGATGGATTTATGGCGGTGAAGGATCTGGTGGTTAGTGAATATGATAAAAAAGATGACTACGATATTCCAACCAACATGTTCGTAGGCAATGACCATAAAAATATCTCAGATAAGGGGAAGCAGTTAGTTAGTAAGATGGAAAATTATCGGGATTCACTGTGTATTCTTCTTGCCGGCAAAGAGGGAGAAAAAGGTGTGAAATACTATTTTGAGCCAATTGAAATCACTCGAAAAACAGAGGATGACACTACCTTTTTAATTGAATTGGATGCAGCTCTGGAAACGGTAAAAGAATCTGATCGTGCTTTGATCAAAGAGATCTATCGCTTACTTACCATGCCGGAAATTGTTGACAATCATGGTGAAGAGTATCCTTGGCAGGCTGGTCAATTTGATCATGCACCTATGGTTGCAGCATCTGCAATTCTTACTTCTCTGAAAGGTAGGGTGCTGCAAGCAGAAAAGATTGTTCTGAATAATTTTAACGAGATGAACGATGTGCCTGTTTTTCCAGTTAATAAGGTCGAACCAATGGCTTATGCATCAACAAGTTATCTAAATATAGGTGATAGTTTGGATATGACAGTCATGGTGGCTGCATTTGATACGACAGCGGCTCCTGAAATTCGTTATTGGATAGATGATACCTTGAGAACGGAGGGGAACATGAAAACTGCAAAATTGAATTCAGTTCGTCTGGGAGGCAGCGTTGGGGAACATTTGGTAGTTGGAGATATCGCAGTGCAGACTAAGAATGGTGTAGAGTGGCGTCCGTTTCAATATAAATATAGTGTAGGATCGCCAACTGCTACGGTATCTGCTGCTGATCTTAACGTTCTATACGCTAACAACTGGAAAAATAGTATTGAAGTTTCGGCTGGAGGATATGATCCGTCCACAATTTCAGTAACAGGAACGAATTGTAAGATCAGTAAGGAAAGCAATAAATTTGTGGTAACGACATCGGCAGTGGGGCAAACTGCTTCGATCAAAGTAACAGCAAAAGATAAGGATGGGAACACAAAAGTATTAACAACTAAGGAGTTCCGTATTAAATCACTGCCAAAACCACAATTGTATTATGCTGGTAAAACTTACGGAGATCAATCGATTCCCCAAAGCTACTTAGGATCGAATGCTGTAATGGTGCAAGACCCTGGAGGAATTCTCAACGTGAAATATACTGTAACTGGATTTGATATGATCTATGTGAAAAATGGAAAATCAACAACACTGCACAGTAATTCGAATCAATTTACTAAGGACATGATAGATGCTAAAAGTAAATTGGGAAAAGGAGATAACCTCATTCTTACTAACCCTATGGTAAGTATTAATGGTTCGCCAAAAGTGCCAATAGGTGGTTTGACACTGGGAGTGAATTAAATTGGAAAGCAGTCGAAAGACTGCTTTTTTTATAATCCGTTGTAATCATCACTTTCGATGTAAATCGCAAATCCATCTGAATAATTTGCTTGACGGATCGTCATGTCTTTCATTTTCCACTCAACTCCTGGATCATAGCTGTATGAATCATAGTCATCGTACTTTCCAAGTTTATCCAAAGAACTTTCGATTGCAGAAGTAATTGATTTTTTATCAATGTCTAAATACCCTAATAGATCATCACATTCATAATAATAATCTAGAGATATGTATTGAACAATATTCTTTTCATCATATTCAAAATATCCTGATACGTGAATTCCAGAATAGTCTGCATAAAACTCATCACTGTCACCAGTAAGGTCTTCCATTTCAGATCTAGTCGTTTTTCCTAGTTCGATATACCCCTTTGCGATATTATCGATGAATAGATCGATTAACTCTGATTCTAGGATGTAATAATCACCGTAGCAATCTTCCTCTACCTCTGCTATTTCTGGATACTCATAGTCGTAATCAGGTTGTTCCGTTACATACTCATCATAATAATCATAATAGTCATCGTATCCGCCAAAAAGTGAACTTCCAAATCCAGAACCATATCCATAGCCTCCTAACCATTCTAGGGATTCGATTAAATCATCAAAACCATCTTCGGCATCTCTCGTGTCGTAAAGTTTCGCTCCAAACTCTAATAGTTTGTCTCCACATTCACAATCTACAGCTGCTTTAATTGCATCTCCAATATAATCTACACGTTCGTCATCTGACATGACATCTAATTCGCTTCTTACATCTTTCAGGATAGGTAATAAACACTTGATCACTTTCTTGGTTAATTTTTGGTCATGATCCATGTCCATAATATCATATTCATTCTCAATACCAGCATCGATAAAGCAATCACACATCAAGTTTACTGCACCTTTTCCACTTTTCACGGAATCTCTTCCGCAGCTATTGAACACCAGCAAAATGCCTAGAAGGAGAATTGAAAATAACTGAACTCTTTTCATCGTCTTTGTTTTACATAAATATAAAGATAATTTTTGAAGAATTTCTAGATACCTGTTTTGAACATGCGTAGCATATTAAGGAGGATTCGAGGAGATTTACAAATTATTATCAAGTCAAAAGGGCTATGGATAAACCGTACTGTCTAGATCCCCTTTGTAATAGATTGCATGATATTGAAGAGAACCATCAATATTAAATCCTCTTAAATCGCCATGTTGACGACCTTTGCTGAAATGCCATTCAGACTTTAATGTGCCATCTTCGTAGAATTCTAAGTGGACACCATCTTGTTTTCCATCAACGAAATGCTTTTCCAGAACTATATCTCCTTTTGAATTATAGCTTCTGCACATTCCTGAAAATGGCACGGATCGATCATCTGTATAGAAGTGATTATACATAGGATCTAAGAAAATATCATTACAGTTCATGCATTCAATTTCACTGTCTATAATGTTGTCATTCAATTCGTTATTACAGGAAAACAGTATGATTGAGGTAATAAAAAAATAATATTTCTGAAATTTTCTCAGCATTTGTGCCAAAAGTAAAAGATTTTTCCTATTTTTGCAGTCCCAATTACGGTAATAACTTATTAAGATATATCGCGGGGTGGAGCAGTTGGTAGCTCGTTGGGCTCATAACCCAAAGGTCGTCAGTTCGAGTCTGGCCCCCGCAACTAGAGCAGACCCATCAGTAATTTTTACTGGTGGGTTTTTTGTTTTATGCTCCTTATCTCCCGTTATTGTTGACATTTCACGAAACACCAAATTCAAATTATCAGTTCGATATTGACGTTTTTTAGGGTCAATGACTATTCCTGTTGGAAATACGACATTTTGCAACTTTATTTTTTCATGAATACCGCCAGACTTCCATATTTTACTGACATTCTTCAAAACATCAACACAATTATTCATTTCTAAATCTAAGTTCGATATTTGAATTCCGATTTTGTCTAGTTCAGTATTTATTTTAGAAATATTCTCTTCAAATTCCGCCCTATATTCTTCAAATAGGCACTTCTCTAATTCTCCAATGGCGTATCTTCTCTCCATCGATTTTAACTTCTTAGTATTCTCCCCTAGTTCTTTCTTTAGGATGGTTTCTTTCTCTGTAACGCCCTTGTTAGCATTTGAGATAGTTAATTGTAGTTGGGCTTTGAACGCTGCTACATATTTATCCTTCAATTCAATATTCTCTAGGAGTCCTTGAAATAAATCATTCAATCCCTTCGCATTTTTTGTAGTGGTTGCGTTCATATCCTTACAACACCCCTTGCACTGACACTTGTAATAGTCGTACTTCTTTTTGGCTTTATACCCCGTAAACTTGCCTCCACATTGTCCACAAACTAAATGAGTCTGTAATGGTCTATTCTCTGGAAATTTAGATTGCTGATAACCAACATTTGACTTATTGTTCAGTTTGTCATTGATTGTAAGAAAGTCTTTCGGAGACACTAAAGGCTCCCAATTACCTTTAACCACCTCATCTTTAAGTAAGGCATTCACGATAATACCGCAATAGAAAGGCTTTCTCCACATTTCACTAATGAATCCTTTACTCACATTCATTCCTCGTAATCTCAAAGCTTCAATTATAACATGGTCATTCTCTCCATCGAGTTTCATTCGCCATGCCATTTTCAAATTCCTACCCTCTTCGTTTATGATAATCTCTTGCTTTTCTGATAAATAGCCTTTTCGCTTAACCTTGCTACCGTAGTGGTCATATCCTCTAGGAACAACTCCTAACCAGTTTCCTTTTTTTAGGAATCTAACCATACCAGGAAGAGTGAATTCCATCCTTTCTATCTGTTCTTGTTGTGCGTGAAGGAGAGCCGTATTAATATCGATTTCACCTCTTGGGGTTGTGGTATCTTTTCCTGTTCGGACTTCAATCAGATGAACCCCTAGTTTTTTAACTAACTCATCCACTAATCCAACGGCACTTCCTCCTGTTCGGGAGAATCTACTCATTTTGAATATTAAAATTGCATAGGGTTTATTCCTACTCTTACGAACCTCATCTATCAACCTACTAAACTCCTTTCTGCTAAAATCTCCTTTCGCACTCTCGTAAGTTCCCCCGAAAGTTTTAGTAACCCTGTAATCCCTTTCTGTAGCTAATTTTCTTGCTTCATTGTCTTGATGAGCGACACTTTCGTTATTATCAAATTGCTGCTTTGAACTCACTCTAGTGTAAATCCAAACTTCGTTCTTAGTTGTTACTTCCTCTTTATAATTAGAGAATTGATTAAATCTTTTTAAATCCATAATCTACTCGTTTCATTTAGTTCTGTTTGGTTAGTTTTAATAAGGGTATCGTATATTTCTACAAGACCACTAGGAGTTGCTGACGTTTTCCCCGTATTTACTTCTATTATATGAACCCCTAAATCCTTAATCAATTCACTCACTAAGGCTATTGCGTTTCCTCCACTGCGAGAAAACCTATTCAATTCACACACAAGAACCGCATACGGCTTTGTTTCGCTTTTCCTTAATTCTTCAAGTAATATACTGAACTCTCTCCTGTTGAAATAACCTTTATCTCCAACAAAAGTTCCATTAACTGTTTTGGTCACTTCAAAGCCTTCTTGAGTTGCGTATACTTTAGATTGTTTTTCTTGATTGATTCTACATATCACATCATCTTTTACTTGGACAGGATTTACTCTTGTATAAATCCACACTTTATTTGGTTTCTCTGGATTCTCGTAATCATACGAGAACTCATTTAATTTTCTTTTGTACATAATTTTCGTTTTTAGTTACTTGGTACACAACCAAGCTTAGTTGGTATAGGCTATCGATTATTTCAATAGCCAGTGCATCAGAAATACTATCATCTCCGATGGCTTCTTTTAGTTCTTTGATAGATAGCTTCCCTTCCGATTCCAGAAGATGACCATCATCCCATAAGTTTTTCACTGATTTGGATAACCACTGATGCTTTATTTTACGTGGCAGCCCCTTAGTTCACTTTTAACGTCTTATCTTGACGGACTACATATACACCTGGTAATCAACAGGTTCAAAGCAATAATACGCCAAAAACGAATACCGTGCACGATTTTTTACAATTTTCTTTAAAAAAGGTGCAATCGATTATTCCTCATCAACGGTAAATTCAGATTTCGTTCAAAAAAATATTTCTAGTATTTATAAGGGTTTCAGAGGGAAAATTAAAAATAGACTACACTTTTAAACGAGGTGCACGATATTTAATATAGACACTTGGTCATACTCTGTCCAGTTGATAACGATAAAATAACAACCCTATGAATGAAGAAACTAAAAGGAAACTATTACAAACTAAATCAACTATCCCAATTTGTTGACTTACAAGAGAGAGCACTAAAATATAGAATGAACAATGTGAAAAAGAAGTATCAAAACAGACAAGAACTACTATACAAGGATGGTAGATGTTGGAAGATACATGAATCAATAATCTTTGAGTTTGATAGAAAACGAAATACTAAGAGAGATAACCAATATCATACCCAATCGTTGGTAACTATATCTCCAGATGGAAACTACTGTAAAGAATCTCTAAAAGAGGTTATTTTGGAAGCCTTTGAGCAACTATCTCACTTGCGTAGTGACCTACGTATAAGATACTATATTGAACAAGGAGAAAGAGGAAGTTTATTCCACGTTCATTTTATAGTCAATTTATCATCACATTTTGAAAATGCTATTAGACGTGCTTGCGAACACTATATAGCCGCCAATATTGATGTTAGAGCCGTTTTCTTAGAGAGAAACCTCATCGGGTACCTTGAGAAAGAAGTGAGAGCAAAAGGATTTCTTAAAAGTTAAATATTGTTCCTTTGGGAGGATGCATTTGCAAGTATTACCGACATAAAAATCATTGATTCTAGATAAGAATGGTGGTTTTACCCACATAATCATAATGCTTCGAATAAACGCTCCCTCCGTACTGGGGAAATTATATATCAATGTTTGGTATTCTAACCTCTCTTTTCTTAGGTATGAAGGTTTAAGCAATATCCAAGGTTCGATATTTCAATTACAATTTCTGAGCAAAATTTGTCAACTTATCAAACCAAGTGCATATTTATAGTATATGAAGATGATAATCACAAAAGAACAGTTTGACAGAATCCTAGAAAGAGAGAGGAAATTTGCAAGGATAGAACTCTTAAGGAAACTACTTCAACTTGGTCACATACAGAAGGAACTCATCAACAAATAGATGGTCTAATGCAATGGAGTTAATTACCTTTCTTAATCTCTTCTAGTAATTTTTCTTCATCAAACTGACTCTTTTCAGTTCCATGAAAGAAGACTTTCTCTTCTCCATTGTGCAGATACTTCACCCCAGGAAAATTATATTCAGCAAAGAATATCGGGATATAATCATCTAAACTTAAAATCCTGTATTCATAGTTTGCTCCAATACTCTCTAAAAATGTATCCATTTCCTCTTCTGAATTATTACCCGATTCATCCATGAAAAGGATTCTCACTTCTGGCATAAGGTTAGGATATTGCTCTTTCATCTCTACAATTTTCTTTCCTACAGCCTTACAATTTTCACAATTTGGAGAAAAGAAGCATATTAACTTATCGCCATTGGAAATGTCGTTAAAGTAGAAAGAGTATTCTGATTCCATAGGCTCATCAATTTTTACTAATTCAGTATTAGTATTCTTACTTGGTGATGACTCTGTACTTGTACCTTCTACCGCAGATTCCGTGCTTTTATATTTTTCCTCACTTGCATCTTCAAAGCTTACATCCTCCAACGTCATAACAGAATTTTCTTCGAATATTTCAGTCGTTATAAATGGAGGTTTTGTAACCTTATTTAAGGTTATTACAATATTACTATTCTCATTACCCAACAATTCTTCATATTTACCATATAAGATTGGTTTTCCTTGAGAATTGTTAGAGTTATTAGCAGATATTTTAACTCTCAACACCTCATCCTCAAAAGAAAGGACTTCAACAGTCGCTATTATCTTTTTCCTACCCCTAACCTTCAACTCTACTAGGTCGTACAATTCAATAACTTCACCATTAACCTCGTAATAATATGCCCCTTGGGCATATTGTCCCCCTCTAAAGTATATAACCAAATCCTCAGAAAAACTTATTAGTCTTTGTTCTTCTTTATTATTGACATCAAACACATCCATAAACTCTTCAATTGACATATCCGAACCAGATATTTCTACAGATGAATAATCGAACATCCAATACCCTTTCAGTTCTTCAGAAGATACAGACGAGCAAGATGTTAAGAAAAGAGAAGCAATGAATAAGTATAATAATTTGTTCATAGTATTTTAGTTGTTGAGTTTCAATATCAAATTTAGACTTTATTCTGATTCGGGCGTATACGCCAATGGTCTTTTTTGTTAGAATCGGACTTTTACGCCCTATGCTAACGGATGACGAATTTTTATTTCAGTTAGGGGCTAAGATTGAAGAACTTGGTTCAAACATGTACAAGACTCAAACCGAATTCTCGGAAGCTTGTGAAATAGATACACGTACATTGAGAAGAATTATAAAAGCTGAACAAAACCCAACTATTCTAGTTCTACGAAAAATTGCTAAAGCTTTAGATAGTAATCTTGATGAACTTGTTAAGCTAGATTCTTAGATTACCTCTCAATATTCTTGAATCAACCATCTGTATTATTTTTAGATTATAGTTCTTTTCTAAAACAACTAATACCACCCAGAAGTCAATAAAACACCAGGATTTGTATCATTTTATTTGGTAGTCTATTTTTGATACACTATATTTGAAATATCAAATCAATAGTTATGTATTTCTATTCACGTATATCAACAGTAGGTCAGAACTCTGGAAGACAATTAGCAAACTTCAAAAGCCTAGAAGGTTTTAATGCTAATAATGTTTATTTAGACAAGGTACAGGGAAATATTCCTTTTATGCAAAGACCAGAGGCAGCAAAGTTGTTTGATATTGCGTCAGAACAAAAGAATGCTACCATCGTAGTCGATTCTATTGATAGATTGGGACGAAACCTCATCGATATATTAAATACCATTGAGATTATGTCTGCAAATGGTATCAATGTTAAATCTCTTAAAGAAGGTTTTGAAACAATCGTTAATGGCAAAGCTAACCCTATGGCAAAAATTGTTATTTCAGTAATGGGTAGCATTGCCGAAATGGAGAGAAACAGAATCAAAGAACGCACGTCTGAGGGGATTAAACTTGCAAAGGCACAAGGGAAGTACAAAGGACGTAAGCTAGGTTCTACTCAATCAACTGAAAGACTTTTGGAACGTCATCCTATCATCGTACAAAAACTAAAGAAAGGACTATCAGTAAGAGAAATTTCAAAAATAACGGGTAAATCCACCGCTACTGTGATGAAGGTTAAGAAGATTTTAGACTAATTCGCCATAGGATTCTGTGAACTTGATGATTCTTATAAAGTCTATTATGAATTCGTTCGATAAATCATTTGCCCCCGCAACTAAGAAAAAGCAGCTTTTTAAGCTGCTTTTTTTGTTTATGCCTAAAACGTTTAAGTAATAAACTTACTCAATCAATTGTTCCGTAACGGATTCCCATTCTTGCATGTTTGAAGCAAGGTCAGCATTTAAATTGTCGATCTCCGTAAAAATGTTCTCGGATTCATAGTCACCTTTAGCAACTTTATCTTGTAATACAGCAATATCAGATTCCAGTTTTTCGATCTTTCGTTCTACTTTTTTGAGTTGATTTTCAAGTTCGCGTTTTTCTTTCTGATTTACTTTTTCCGCAACTACAGGCTTGTTCTTTTTTCCAGACACAGCTTTTTCATTCGTATTAAATTTATTGTCCTTCAGTTGTTTTAAGAAATCATTTACTGAATCGAAATAAATACTTATGCCTTTGTCCTTGATGTAATAAATGCGGTCTGAAAGTCCATCCAAGAAAGTTCTGTCATGCGAAACCACCAAAACAGTTCCGGAATATTCTTTAAGCGCTTCTTGAAGAACCTCTTTGGAAATAATATCCAAGTGATTAGTTGGCTCATCCAAGATCAGGAAGTTGTAAGGTTCCAATAGTAATTTACAAAGGGCTAATCTTGTTTTTTCTCCTCCTGATAGGACACTAACTTTTTTGTCAATATCGTCCCCGCCAAAAAGGAATGATCCTAATATATTTCTTACACCTTTTCTAACTTCTCCAACTGCAACTTCATCAATTGTTTCGAAAACAGTTTTCTGAGGATCAAGTTTAGCTGTCTCATCCTGTGCAAAGTAACCTATGTTTACGTTATGCCCTAATTTGATTTGTCCTTCGTAAGCTGTATCGCCAACCAGCATTTTTATAAATGTGGATTTACCCATTCCGTTTTTTCCGATCAATGCGATCTTTTCTCCTTTCCCAATATTAAATCGTACATCCGACAGAATGACTTTGTCTCCAAATGATTTTCCTACATCTTCTATCTCTGCAACTAATTTACCACTTGCCTTTGGTTCGGGAAAACGAAATGCTAAGGCGCTGGAGTCCATTTCATCTAATTCGATCTTGTCCATTTTATCCAGTTTCTTGATCAAAGACTGAGCAAACGAAGCCTTCGAGCTTTTTGCGCGGAACTTATTGATCAATCGTTCGGCTTGTGCGATCTCTCTCTGTTGATTATTATAGGCTTGTAATTGTTGAATCATTTCCTCTTCTCTTCTCACTTGATAATTGGAGAAATTACAATTATAGTCATAGAACTTTCGATTATTGATCTCTATAGTTCTATTAGTAATTCCATCCAGGAAGGAGCGGTCGTGCGAAATGAGAATAATCGCTCCTGAATACTTTCTAAGGTATTCTTCAAGCCATTCTATAGATTCTATATCTAGGTGGTTCGTAGGCTCATCCAACAGTAAAACATCCGGATTCTGAACTAGTAGTTTTGCCAATTCCACACGCATTTGCCAACCTCCAGAGAATTCTGTCATTGGTCTCTCTAGGTCAGTAGGGCTAAAACCCAATCCTTTGAGGACTACCTCTGCTTGCTCTCTGACTTCATGACCTCCCTGCAGGTTGAATTTGTCGTTAAGGTCTGCCAATTCATCCAATAGTCCGAGGTAACTATCACTCTCATAGTCTTCTCTGGTTGCCAACTGGTGATTAATATCTTCCAATCGATCTGATATTTTAGTCAGATCTTCATTTGAGTTGCATACTTCGTCAATGATCTTTGCATTACTACGCGAAATGATCTCCTGTGGTAAATAACATATTTTTGTGCCTTTTGCTACAGATAGGGATCCTTCATCTGGCTTATACATGCCTAGGATCAATTTCAGAAATGTTGATTTTCCAGCTCCATTTTTTCCAGTTAGACCAATTTTATCTTGTTTGGTTATAGAAAGGTTGATTTTGGAGTAGAGTTCCTGCCCTCCGAAGAATAAAGAAAGATTAGTTGTTGAGATCATGTCTTCAATTTTGCTGCAAAAATAGAGTAATCATCAGATAACTATCAAGAAATACGTAAAATTACGTAATCATATTATCTTTGCACATCGCAAATTTGCAGTGGTAAAAGTGTGATTTTGAATTTTTTAAACAATATAAGATTATCTTATTTTGTTACTACCCTGGTATTTCAGCTACTATTGTTTCACAATAGTTACTCGCAGTGTCATGCGGATGCAGGTAGTAATGCAATAAGATGTATGGGGTCAAGTCTGCAGTTAGATGGGACGGGGTCTACCGGTTCCGGAACGTTGACTTATACTTGGTCTCCAGCGGCAGGTCTTTCTTGTACCGGTTGTCCTTCTCCAAGTTGCAATGTTAATAGTACCACAACTTACACGTTAACAATTGAAGATGGTAATGGTTGTACGGATACAGATCAAATTACGGTTACCGTTGCAGCTTCACCCACTGCATCATTCACCTATGTGCAATCGGATCCTTGTGCTAATTTCCCGGTGTCGTTTACGAATACTTCTGTAGGAACTGGACTGTCGTATTCATGGAATTTCAATAATCCTTCATCAGGAAGTGATAATACGAGTAACATTGCCAATCCGATACATGAGTTTATTAGTGAAGGTAATGGATCGCAAAATTTTAATGTTCAATTGGTCGTTACTGATAATAATGGGTGTCAGGATAATGTTAATCAGGTTATATCAGTAGACCAAACTCCTGGGCCGGTTTTAATTGATCCATTTAATGAAATGAAGAATTGTGATGGGTCGAATTTTGCGATAACACTTTTCAATAATAGTGTAAGTAGTTCTAATTCAAACTATCAGATAGTTTGGGGAGATGGAAGTGGAGATTTCAATAGTGCAACATTTCCTCCCGGAGGTGTCAATCATACTTACACGGCAAATGATATTTTTAATGCATTGTTTATCGTCACAGGAAGTAATGGGTGTATTGATACATCCATTAACACGATCGCAAATATTACAAATCCCGCCATTGGAGCTGCGAACCCAGGAGGAACCAACGGTTGTGGTCCTTTGAATTTATGTTTCCCATTGAACAATTTTAGTTCTAATCACCCAACCACTTACTATGTGGTGGATTATGGAGATAGTTCACCATTGGACACTCTTCCTCACCCCCCTCCAGCATCTATTTGTCATACGTACACTCAATCATCTTGTGGTTTGGGAGGAAACTCCTATACGTTTCGGATAAAAGCGATCAACTTATGTGATAGTTCAGAAGCTACCATTTCTCCAATAAGGGTTTTTATTCCCCCAATTCCTGGGTTTGACCCAACTCCTATTCCTGTTTGCACAGGATCCCCGGTAAATATGAATCATACGACCATTCCGGGTTACAATAGTAGTTGTTCTCAGTCTACATTGGTTACTTGGGATTTTGGTGATGGCAATACCTTAACTCAATTTTCTGTTGATCCAACCACTCATTCGTATACAGCTCCTGGAACTTATGATATCATACTGTCGGCCGGGAATGCCTGTGCTTCAGCGGATTCTGTTCGTACAATTTGTGTGGAGGATCCTCCTGTACCTCAGTTTACGATTACTCCTGATACAGCATGTGGTCCATTTATTGGAGTTGTAACAGATCTCTCGGATCTGTCAAATACATGTGAGGTTACCTATAATTGGCAGGTGATCTTCAATGGAAGCGCTTGTCTTCCCTCCGCTGGCACTTTTAATTTTGTAAATGGAACGACCGCATCCGATCAGGAGCCTGAAATCGAATTTGTAGATTTTGGAGAGTACACAGTGAGATTGACACTTACGAATTCATGTGGATCATTTATCTATGACCAATTTGTATTGGTTAAAGGACCTCCACAAGCTGTCATTAACCCAATAACTGCTATCTGTGCTGGACAAAGTGTTGCTCCAGAAGCGCAGTTTGTTACTTGCTATGAGGATATTACTACATACAGTTGGACTTTTAATGGGGGGACACCTGGATCATCAATAGACTCGTTACCTGGTTCCGTTACCTATCCATCGGCTGGTACTTTTGATATTGATCTTGCTATAAGTAATGCTTGTGGTAATTTTAATACTACAGCATCAATTACTGTGAATGGAGCTCCCACAGGTTTAACGCCCACGGTAAATTCTCCGTTATGTGAGAGTGATACGGCCATTTTTGATGCTCCCACAGTTGTAGGTCTTACTTATTCTTGGACAGGTCCAAATGGTTTTACATCATCATTGGAAGATCCTGTGATTAATACCGTATCAACGCTGGATTCAGGATGGTATTATCTGTCAGGGTCAAGTGGTGGGTGTCCGGGACCTTTAGATAGCGTGTTATTGTCTGTTGTTCCAGCCCCTGCAATAATCATAAATCCAATTAGTGCAACTCTTTGTGAAGGAGATCAAACTACATTGACAGCTACTGGAGCTACAACATATACTTGGTCTCCTGCCACTGGATTGTCTGCTACAACTGGATCTTCTGTGGACGCGGATCCAACTACAACTACCACTTATACTGTTGAAGGTGCTGTAGGAAGTTGTTCGAATACCACAGATGTTACAGTAACGGTAAATACTTTGCCGATTGTTGATGGAGGAGGCGATTTGATCTTGTGCAATCAGCCAATTGCAGAAACATTGATTGGGACACCTGCGGGGGGGACTTGGTCTGGTCAGGGCGGAATAACTCCTTCTGGGGAGTTTACACCGAGTGGTGTAGGGACTTTTGAAGTTTATTACACGTTTACGGATGGGAATCTATGTGTGAATGAAGATACCGTTGAGATCAATGTTAATGATCCGGTAACTGTTTCGGTTGGTAATGATACTTCTATTTGTATTAATTCGGGAGTGGTGACTTTTGCAGGAAGTCCAGTCGGAGGTACATGGTCTGGAACTGGAGTAACTGCTGCAGGAGACTTTACTCCTGCTACTGTTGGAACATTTACATTGACATATGCTTTGGGAGTGGGGACGTGTCAAACGACTGATGAATTAGATGTAACTGTAGATCCTTTACCTGTGGTTGATGCAGGATCAGATCAAAGTGTTTGTATAGATAATGGAATGATGATCCTGATCGGTTCTCCGGCTGGAGGAACCTGGTCGGGAACTAATATTACATCTGCTGGAATATTTGATCCGGAATCTGCAGGAGCAGGTGTCTTTACGCTGACATATACGTATTCAGACCCGGTTACAGATTGCGAAAATTTTGATGATGTTATCGTAACAGTTAACGATTTACCAATAGTAAATGCTGGTAATGACACCACATTCTGTAATCAACCAGTGCCAGCTTTTCTCTCAGGAATACCAACAGGTGGAATATGGTCAGGAACAAATATTACAGATCCTAGTGGTGAGTTTATCCCTACAGGTGTGGGTCTTTTTGAAGTGTATTACACTTTTACAGACGGAAATAACTGTACGAATGAGGATACACTAGTTGTAACGGTTGTTGATCCTACTGATGCTGATGCAGGATTGGATTCGACTTTTTGCGTTGATGCTGGAGTAGTTCAATTGACAGGTTTACCCTCAGGAGGAACCTGGTCAGGATCAGGGATCACTACTGCTGGATTATATACACCAACTTTGGATGGCACCTTTACGATGACATATACTTTTGGAACAGGTTCCTGCTTGACAACTGATGATGTTGACCTAATTGTAAATCCTTTACCAATAGTTGATGCAGGAAATAATTTTGACATCTGTATTGATGCTGCAGTTCTGACTTTGTCTGGAACGCCTGCTGGTGGAATCTGGTCTGGAAACGGGATTACGGATCCTTCTGGGGATTTTACAGCATCTTCTGCTGGTTCAGGAGTGCATACACTTACTTATACTTTCACAGATCCATTAACAAACTGTGTCAATGATGATGTGTTAGAGGTGACTGTCAATACACTTCCGGTAGTTGATGCTGGAGTAGATACTACGCTTTGTAACCAGCCATTTCCAGTCCAATTCACAGGTACACCGGTTGGAGGTGTTTGGTCAGGGACTGACGTGACATCTGCAGGGGTATTTACGCCTTCAGCAGTTGGAAATTTCACGATCACGTATACTTTTACTTTGGGAACTGGATGTGAAAATTCGGACGATAGAATCATAACAGTAGTAGATCCAGTACAGGCGGATGCTGGAATAGATCGTGAGATCTGTATCAATGAGCCCGATTTTCAATTGAATGGAACTCCTGGAGGTGGAACTTGGTCTGGGACAAATATTACTCCCGGAGGGGTGTTTAGCCCTATTTTATCAGGAACTTTCGAATTGATTTACAGTTTTGGTTCCGGAAATTGTGAGACAAAGGATACGATGGAGTTTGAAGTTCATGCTCTGCCTATTGTTGATGCGGGAATTGATCAGGATTTCTGTGTTTCAGAACCAACGTTTGATTTTACAGGAACACCAAATGGAGGTATTTGGTCCGGGACTGGAATAACTGATGTCAATGCAGGAACGTTTGATCCTGGTGCGGCCTCTGTTGGTTTGCATGAAATGGTTTATACATTCACAGATCCTATCACAACATGCGTGAATACAGATACTGTATATGCAGATGTACACCCTCTGCCAATACCTGGATTTACTTTCAATCCCATCATGTGTATTGGTGTTGCTGAAGATATTACGAATACAACTGTTTTGGGCGATTCATATGTCTGGAATTTTGGAGATGGAAATGGAAGTACTCTGATGGATCCACAACATACCTATGCAACAATAGGATTCTATGATATCCAAATGGTCGCAACCTCTATATTTGGTTGTATAGATAGCTTGACTCAGCAGGTAGAGGTCAGAGAGCCACCTATTGCAGATTTCAATTTAGCTCCTGATTCTGGATGTGCACCTTTGCAGGTTTCTTTTGTGAATAATTCATCAGGTGTTCAAATTTCTTATGCCTGGGATTTTGGAGATGGAAGTAATTCGACACTTCAGGACCCTGCAGATGTTACGTATTTACAGAGCTATTTCTCGGATACAACCTACTATATTACTCTGGATGTGACCAACTTCTGTGGTACTGTTACAGATATTGATTCGGTTCAGGTAATGCCAAGTCCCACTGCCGTTTTTGGACCGTCCTTTGACATTGGCTGTTCTCCATGGCCGGCAGAAATAGCCAATAATAGCGTTGGATTACCCGATACGTATTTCTGGGATTTTGGAGATGGTACCACCGGTACATTCTCAGATTCACTATTTACCCATACATACACAACTGGTATGTCTGATACAACTTATACGATGATGCTGGTTGTGACTAATGAATGTGGAATTGATACTGGTTATCATACGGTAACCGTATTACCGAATCAGGTAAATGCATTTTACAATACTTCTCTGACAAATGGTTGCGAGCCATTAACGGTTGATTTTACACAATTGAGTCAAGGATCAAATCTATTTTTTAGTTGGGATTTCGGTGATGGAAACGTTTCCACAGTTTACAGTCCAACACACACTTTTACCACTGCGGGTACCTACACAGTCTCGCTCTTTGTAAATGATGGATGTAGTTATGATACTACTACTGTTGACATCACCGTTCACCCTTCTCCTTATGTAGATTTCACCTCCTCGCCAGACTCTGTTTGTGTAAATTCTCCTTTCCAATTTAATAATATGTCAGTTGGATTGGCAAGCTCTACTTGGGATTTTGGAGATGGTGTAGGAAGCTCATTATTGACAAATCCAACATATTCTTATGATCAAACGGGGATTTATACTGTCATGCTGACTGGAATTGGACTCACAAATGGATGCTCAACTACCGTTTCGCATCCTGTAGTAGTAAGTGTTCAGCCGACAGCGGCTTTCACTGCGGTCCCAATGAGTGGTTGTGTTCCATTGGATGTAGATTTTACCAATCAGAGTTCTAACTATTCGTTTACAAGTTGGGATTTTGCTGATGGGAATACTTCTGTAGCAATGAATCCTTCCCATACATTCACTCAACCAGGAACTTATGCTGTTGAATTATTAGTTGAGAATGCGAATGGATGTCAGGATTCAATAGCACAATCAATTACAGTATACCCTCTGCCAGTAGCAGATTTTGAAATTACAAATACGGATGCTTGTTATGCTCCCGTTACGGTAACGACTAGTAATTTAACTACTGGAGCTGTGGGCTATAGTTGGGACTTTGGAGATGGCGGTACTAGTCCACTGAATAATCCATCATATGTTTATCAAACTCCTGGCACATATACGATCGAGTTGACCGCTACTAGTATACATGGCTGTATAGATATCGCTACAATGGATTTTACGGTTTATCCGTTACCAGAAGCAGCATTTACTCTACCTTCAGACACCGCTTGTGTTGGTGAATCCTTAATATTTCAGAGTTTAGGAGATTATGCTGATTCAGTGGTTTGGGATTTTGGCAATGGAGATGTTTTGGTTGGTGATTCAGTTGTTTATGATTATCCCGCAATAGGGAATTATTCTGTAACAATAATGGCTTATGGAGCTGGAGGTTGTGGTGATACATTAACGGTAAATGGAGCTATAGTCATTAATCCAAGTCCGACAGCTGAATTTACGTATGTTAATATTCAAAATCCTGATCCTTTGAGTGGTACAGTTGAGTTTACGAATTTGTCTCAAGGAGCAACTACGTATGAATGGATGTTCGGAAACGGAGAAACATCAACTGAAATTAACCCGGTTCATCGTTTCAGACAAATTGGTGAGTTTGGAGCTTCATTGATAAGTACCAATGAATATGGTTGTTCAGACACAGCGTATCAAGTGGTATTGGTGGAGTATTTTAAAGGTCTTCATGTTCCAAATGCAATGTATCCAGCTCATCCTGATTTTGAGGTTTCCCATTTTGTTCCGAAAGGCGTGGGACTACAAGCATACCATGTATGGATTTATGATGCTTGGGGGAATTTGCTTTGGGAGTCCACAGATATAGATGCAGATGGAAGACCAACAGGTGCTTGGGATGGAACCTTTGAAGGAGTTCCAATGCCTCAGGATGCTTATGTATGGAAAGTAGAAGCAATTTTTACAGACCAGACTGCCTGGTTAGGTAAAGAATATCCAAATGGAAGATATGCAGCTTCAGGGACAGTAACATTGATCAGATAGAAATGAAACGAATATTAGTTATATCACTTTTTGTGTTGTTTGGAAGCTTGACTCGGGCTCAGGATCCTAACTTCTCTCAGTTCTTTCTGAATAGTATTTATTACAATCCAGCTTTAACAGGGATCAATGACGGGTTTAGAGTAGGAACATCTTATAGAAACTTATGGTCAGCGATTCCAAGTAAGTTCAATTCGGGAACTGCTAGTTTTGACGGGGCCGGAGTGAATAAAATGGGACTGGGATTGCTAGCTTCAATGGATGTGGAAGGCGAAGGGAAATTGAGAACAACATGTGTGTCAGGAAACTATTCTTATCGAGTAATAGAATCCAGAAATTTTAGATTTCAATTGGGAATAAACGGTCAGTATGTAAGAAAACAAGTGGATTGGACTCAGTTAGTCTTCAGTGATCAATTGGATGAGGTGTTTGGAAATGTTTATAGTAGTAGTTTCATTATTCCATCGAATGAGATAGCTCAGTATGTAGACTTCGGTGTGGGCGGAGCATTAAACTTCAATGCCGGAATAGGAGAGGGTAGAAATGGGAAGAATATGACAGGAACAGCTGGTTTTGCTGTGCATCATTTGGCTCAACCCAAGGATGCTTTTATAGGAGGCGGGATTGGTTATTTACCTCGAAAATATGTAGTGCATGGAGAATTAAAAATTGTAGCTCCAGGATTCCTTTATGCCCCGGCATTTATTTATGAGCATCAAAGTAACATGAGTACATTTCAGGCTGGACTTAATTTTTCAAAGGTCAATATGTTTGCTGGTATTTGGTTCCGAAATGAAAGTTTCACCTTCAGCCCTCAGAAGTACGATTCTTTTATCTTCAATGTAGGATTTACTCGTAAGATGGAAAAATCAAATGCTAAAATGCGAATTGGGTATAGCTACGATTT
Source organism: Flavobacteriales bacterium (assembly GCA_020635565.1). GTDB lineage: Bacteria > Bacteroidota > Bacteroidia > Flavobacteriales_D > Parvicellaceae > Parvicella. Next base: position 547,438 of record JACJZN010000008.1, read on the forward strand.
CACGGTGTCTCGACTTAAAACATCCTCATTTGGAACCCATGAGATAGCTATGAATTTCGAATGGGGGGACGCTGTCCTGTTCAAGAGACTAGCAGGGAAAAAGGCCCAAAAAGCGAAGTATAGGTTTATTCCTTGTACGGACTATTGATTAATATTGGGATGAGTATTAGATTTAATTTCTAATAACATTTGTTTAGCTGGAACATTGGAAGAGTCCACTTTCAGAATTACATTTAGCTGCCATAATGCATCCTCGCAATTCTCCTGTCTTTCCTTACAATTGATAACATAGAGTTGTGCCAATTTTAGCTGAGGTTCCAAATTCTTGGGGTTATCTTTAATAGTTTTTAGAAGTAGATCAATGGCATCTTTTGTTTCCCCTTGTTCTGCTAATAGAGATGCTTCAGCTACTTTCATTCGTGCATTTTCAAAACTCCCCGTAGTGTTCACTTTTTCGACACCTTCATTGTAGTCTATAACCATTTGTTGTAAGTACCAAATTATTCCAGATACAATGATTAAAGCACTTATGATTGGTAAGATCTTTTGCATTACAAACTTTCCAATAGTTGTTGAGCTTGCTTTTGGTAGAATTGTCCACCATTTACTATTTGTTGCAATAATTCTTTACACACTGCATTTTTACCCTGTTTACAATAGGTTTTAGCAAGGTACCATTCCGCATCAATTTGAAAAGTATTGTAAGGATGGTCTTTGGCGATTTTGAAGTGCTGAATGGCAAGATCATATTTGCCAATATTGAAATAACAAAGTCCACTGTAAAAATGAGCATTCAGGTCATCAGGATATTTGGCGAGAATTACTTTATATCTTTTCAGCGCGTTTTTAAAGTCATGCTGCTCAAATTTTTCCTGGGTTTCTCTCAGATAATCCTTGTAGAAAATAGTATCAGTGTAAATATTGGTTTCATATAATTCTCCTAATTGATCTTCTTTGTTCTCCAAAGCAGCAGACGTACCAGTTATAACAGTTTTTTCAAATGTAGGAGGATCAACATAGATCTTGGAGTAGTCAACCAGAAGAAAGTTCTTCATATAGATCAAAGGAACATTGCTATAAATAATTTCATCTTTTGCTGGAACAACGATATTCTCCAGCGTAGTATTGGCTACGACTTTTTTGATTTCAATTGATTCTTTAATGGCAATTTCTTCTTGTAAAGGATCATTTACAACTGAGGATTCAATAATAACAGGCGAAGTGGTAATTATTTCGTTAGCGTGAACAATCTCCAGTTCATCAAGAACTATGGCAGCTTCGATCTCTTCATCACTTAATTCTACTACCACGTCTTCTTCAAGGTTTATTTCATTGAGTGTGGCTTCATCTGTACTTTCTGCCACAGGCATTGAGTTATTTGTTCCATGATCAGGGAAGAGGTATGGACCTAAAAGCATAGTTCCTGCCATGAGTATTGCACTAAGAATTATCGTGTGATGAAATTGCCATTTCCTACCATTTTTGCGAATATTTGAATGGACTTTCTCCTGCACTTTTTCGTAGTTTGAGAAGCTTGAAGGAATTTCTTCATACCCTTCCATAGCGTCCATATTGAATTCATCTTGAGCCATTTTCAGTTCGATATCTCTTCGCTGGGCATCCGTAAGTTTCCCTGATAGGTAATTCTGGATGTCTTGCTCTGTGAGAGGTCCTCTGTTTTTAAATATGTCCTTAGGATGTCCCATTACGCTACATCTTTGTTTAAGTCATTAAATTCCTGATTCTGTTCAAGAAGATTCTTGAGATTCCTTTTGCCATTCTGAATGTGGCTCTTCACTTCTTTCATCGATAAACCTGTTTTATCAGCCACTTCTTTGTAGCTTAGTTCATCAATATAAAACAACATTACACATTTTTTTTGATCAGGTTTAAGGTCGTGAAGGGCTTTGTCTAATGCTGATAATCGAATCTCTCTTTCATGATACTTGTTGGGAGAAACTTCTTCTTGAAGCATGTATTCCAACTCATCAATTGATGTAGAATTAGGTTTTTTCTTTCTCAGTTCCATCAAGCAATGATTTTGAGCTACTCTATATAGCCAGGATTTGAAATGAGTTACCTTCATTCTTTTTAGATCCTCCATTAGTTTTTCAAAAATCTTTACGGTAGCGTCTTGACTATCCGCTTCATTTTTAAAATATTTAAGACAAACTCCATAAGTCATGGCTCCATATCTGTCAAAAAGCATTCCCAAATACTTTGAATTTTGCGTTTTCTGGTATTTGTATACCAGATCAGCATCACTGTAATCGCTATTTTTCTTTCGGAAGATCACCTCTTAAAATCAGTTGCAAAATTAAACTTTTATATCCTACAAAAGTCCTTTTGAAATGAAGATTCCAAAAGGACTGATTTAACCGTTAAAAAGAGGCATCCAAAAATTATTTTGAAAGTGATTCGTAATACATATCGAAATAGCTCTTAGTTTCAACCACAATAACACCACCCATTGTATCTCCATATTTTGCGGGTAATCCTCCAGAGTAAACGGATAAACTTTTAATCCCTGAGCTCGGAATTCTTGGCGTTGACCCCGTGATCTTTACTCCATCAACCAGATAAATTGCGTCTCCCGCTCTGGCTCCTCTGAAATAGATCTCTCCACCGTCAGCACTTGTAGATACTTGCCCCGTGCCAACCGCTAACATTGCTATGTTTTGTTTTACTGGACTTATAGCAATAGCTTTTGAGTTGATGGTTACTTTGTTGTGTGTTTCAACTTCAATGATATTAATCTTGGCTTCAACGATAACAGGAGGCAGTAATAGGTCAGAGGATAATAAAACACTGTCAGCAAATGTGATTTGATCTGGTTTTACCTCATTTCCAGTGATTGTGTATGTTTGGTATCCTACGCACGATACTACAATGTCGTATTTGCCTGCTGGGAGTGGTTTTAATGTATACTTTCCATCAAAATTTGTTTGAGATCCTACCATTTCTCCTGAAGCCATTACATGAACATTAGCAAATGGGATAGGTTCCTTTGTATCCTTGTCAAATACCTTTCCTTTAATTTCTCCATAGGTAGATTGTGCAAATAGTCCTAATCCTAGTAGGCCAAGCACAAGTGTAATCATTGTTTTCATCGTATTGTTTTTTTAGATTCAATACTGAGATGAAAACATTACATAAATTCCACAAAAAAATTAATGAGAAACGATAAGTTTTTTTTGAATCGTCTGATATTCAGAGGAGTATGCTCTCAAAAAATAAATGCCATTTGGAAAATCAGATGTCTGAATGGATTGCTGAATATTATTCTCTTGTAACAAAATTCGACCATTAATGTCTATTAGTTCCAGATAATCGATGTTCTCAATATCACCTGAAATTCGAAATGATTCATTGGATGGGTTAGGATAAATGATCAATTCTGGCTTCCACATTATTTGTTCCTCAACCGACAACAAAATATCCTTATCCGAAACAAATACTGGTCTCATCATTAACGATCCTTCAAAAATGGTATTACTCCAATTACTGGATGTTTTGTAAAAAATCCTATCCTGATTATTAATATTCATATCAAAACCAATATTCAATCGATTGGCATTGGATTGCTTCCATCCAACGTAATATGTGCCTGCAACAGCAACTTTTTCTGGTAAAACGTATTCAACAAACCCGTTATTTCCTGCATTGTAGCTTGGATAGTACAAAGTGGGAATGATGGAATCCGTTGAGTAGAGCAGATCACCAGGTTTTCCTCCGTCATCTTCCCAAATTTGTAGAAAGAATGAACTGGAGCTCATATCATGAGAATTCGGTGAAAAATGCATTGATATAGCACGAATTGTGTCTGTTAAACCAGGGGCTAGATTAAATTGATATGCCAATAGAGCACCGCTCTGAACTAATCCATAGGCAGCTTCAGCGGTTCCATCATCATAAGAATAATAATTAGAGAAATGCTGTGTGTGTCTCAGGGTATCATTTACAGCGATATCTGAACCTGCTAGTCCATTAGTACTTAAGTATTGTATGATCTGAAAATCTGCACAAGTATCAGCAACAATTGTATCGAACCAAAACGTACCTGGAATGGTGTAATCCATTTCAAAATATTGTTTAGAAGGGACATTAGGAGTCGTAATAGCATAATTTATGGTAGAAAGGTTGTTGCTCCCAAAATAAAGGTTCATTTCGCAAGGATTGATCAGAAGCGATACGTCAGCAGAATTGTAGGTGACAGCTGTATAATCAGAGATCATGTTGTCTTCTGGAGCAAATTCATAATGAGGCCAAGGCATGGCTGTAAAATCCTTGATAAAGCTAGGCGAAGGTTCAGCAAATGCCCAGTCGGATGTTATCGTATCTTCATACGATCTCAGTGCATCCAAATGCACGTAATCTAGATGCCAAACATCCAAACTTCCTGCCAATGCTCCATAACTGGTGAATCTGAATTGGAATCCATCTTGGAAATAAATACCACTGGTAATTTTGATCAGATTCATATCAAAGTTATCAGAAGAATAACCTTCAATTGCTCGAATACTATTCCATTCCTGTGTTAAAGGTGACCAGAACTCCAAAACTAAAGAATCTGTATTGTCTGGTTCTTCTCCATATCCTCCTGGTTCAATTAAAAATGACAGGTATACACTATCTGCAGCAGAAAGTCCACTCATGTCAATAGGTTTAGAGGTAAGAACATCCGCTTTACCTTTATTACTTACTGAGGTGAAATCATATGGATATCCAGTGTCATCTAACCCATCAAAAGAAACAATACCTAGCGTCTGAATATTTTTAGCATAAGTGTAATTGTGATAAACGTTTAGATCTTGCCAGAAAATGTTAGCATCTTCAGCTGTAGGACTCACAAAATAAACAGTGGATGAATCTTGAAAGAGATCAACATTGGAAATGTCATAGAAAATAGTATCGTCTTCAGCGGTACTGTTCCAAACAGAATCGTAAATATTGTAGTGGGGCCAAACACTCTTTACCTGAGATGTAACAGGATAATTGTCAATATCAAATATCTCCGCCAACTCATCAGATAAGGCTGTTTTTCCGATCATTACGATAGAATCAAAACCATAGCCAGTTACTGTGTCATACTGAAAATGATAAGTAGTGTCTTCCATGTACAAGCTTCCCATTGGGACAGGTACCGCTCCAATCTCTATTCTGAATGTTGTTTCAGATGTGACATTTGGATCTGCAGCATCTGCATCGAAAGTAGGGAAGTGGTTTTCAGAAAAATCGTCCAAAAATGGTAAGTCAAGTGTGTCGAACTGATAGATGAAAAGGTTATGGATATCTCCATTTTTATTTTGCGAGAAATTCGCGAAATTACTGTTTACCGTCAGAGGAGCCAATTCTTCCTGAGAAAAGTTTTCTGGACAAATAATCAAGAATGATATAATAAATATGATAAACTTCATATGAACTTAATAACTGCAAGTTTAATCAAATATTGTGAGAAAACTGGATGAATGAAAGGTGCTTAGGTATTATAAAATTAATTGAATGTAATTTTCTATTCGTTTGATTTGATTTTGATAAGAGTTCTCTTTAGCAAATTTGATTCTTGAACGACAAAGATTTTGTGTTGAAAATTTTGAAAGATTACCTGATACATGATTGAATAATGCTATGAAATCCTCTCTGTTTGAGGCCATCTCAATTAAATTAGAGTCTCTGTATTCGTATGTATAGGTTGCAACAATAGGTTTTCCCGTTCCGATATATTCTAGTACTTTATGGGGGTTGGCTAACTGTTCCAAGTATTCATTGGCTTTATAGCAAAGTAATAGGAGGTCATACTTTGATAATTCTGCATTGATTTCTCCACTTGAAATAGCCTCATGTATGAAACAGTTTTCTAATTGAAGAGACTTTTTTTGAAATTCAAGAATTTCACCTGAATCTGATCTTGCATTATCTTTTATGGGACCAATGAAATGAAATTCAATCGAAGGGTTCGTGACAATTACGTCATATATCAAATTCCAGTCAAGATAATCGATAGATAAATTACCAAGATAGGCAACTTTAATTCTACTCGAATTATTCTCTTTTTGAATTTTATCCAAGGCGAGCAACTCAATATTGTATCCATGATTTATTTTAAATTTGTACGCTGTACTCCCGAATTTCTCAACGATAAAATCAGAAGTTCCAAAAAATAATTGATACGATTTCAAGGCTAGCATTAAATTCGAAGATTCCATTAAATTTAGATCAACGATATGGAGAATTTTAATTTTATCTTTTACGAAACGAAGATTGTAAAAACGAGATAATTCAAAATTCCAAATGATATCGAAAGTAACAGAAAGTAATTTTTCTAATCGTTGAATCTCACGTTTTACCATTAAACCACTAATAGCAGCAGGTAATTTATTTATCCCCTTGGTATGTTTAAAATTTACAACATGTAAGTTTTTATTTACATTAAATATTTTGGCCGATTTATTTGGTGGATTTAAAAAATACACTTTAGCGCCCAGATCTGCCAGTTTCGTGGCATAATGATGTTTAGATACAAAGTTTTTTTGCCAAGACTGCGGAGAAATAATAAGGATGGTTTTATTTGCGAAAAGACTATTCTCTATCATAAAATTCCTCTAATAGCTCAATATGTTTGTTGATAGAAAACTTGGTTTTAACGTCATTGTAGGCATTGATAACCATTTCTTCGGACTTTGTTGTCAGTATTGTGGTCATTGCTTGATAGATCGAATCTCCATCCTCATATTTCACAACTCTTGCATTTTCTCCATCTATGACAAAATCATTTGCAATACCTGAGATTGTAAAAATACTTGGTGTTTTTGATGCGAGAGCCTCGATGTATATCCTTCCAAAAGCTTCAACATATCGGTCAACAGGTACGTGAACGAATACATCAAAAGCTTTAAATAACGCTGCAATATCATTCTCAAAATCAATCTCCACAAAATTATCAGGACATAGATCTTGGAGTAATTTTCTAATATTTTCTTCGTCATCTCCGTGACCGGCATTTGCCAACACTAGTTTCGCATTAGGATAATCAGTAAGTAGTTCGGCAAATCCCCTAATTATAAAAGGAATACCTTTCCATTTCACATACCTAGAAACAACTCCAATAATTGGAGAAGACAGACCGATGCCATATTTGTCCTTAATCTTTGTAACTCTGTCTTCAGTAACCGAGTCATATTCATCAAAGGAAAACCCATAAGGTATAACAGTTACTTTACGGGGATTTACTCCTTCCTTTTCAGTTAATATTTCTTTGACATTTTCACTTATTGCAACGATTTCTGTAGCGAGATAATTTGACCATTTGTCATAATAAATACCTTTCGGAGAATACTTAAAATTAAAATCGGAATGATGCCTAGTGTAAATTCTTCTTTTAATTCCAGCTAATTTTCCTGCTGTTAGACCAATAACATTAGCATCAAGTAGGTTGCAGTTAATTATATCGGGATCAATTTTTTTTAATGCTTTTCTAGTCGCATTTAAGGCTTTAAAAAATTGTTTTTTACCTGAATAATTTATTCTTAAAAAGGTATTTTGATTTATCTCAAGAAACTTTTCGAATTCTGTCTTGTGATCATTTAAAAGAATAAAAACCAGTTCATATTTTGTACTATCAAGATATGTGGCGAGCCATTCGTATTCAAGAGACTTCTCTAATTTTGAAATAATATAGACAATTTTTTTCCTCAATTTTGATCCGATATTATTCAGGAGAATTTGGTGTGGAAGCAATTAAGGTAATAGTCGTTCCAGAAGCCACAATTCCCTGAGGAACACTTCCTGGAGAAGGATTTTGACTAATAATAACAAAATTTAGTGAATCACTTTGATTCGTTGCAGCGGGCTCATAATGGATCTCGGGATTCAGATTAGCAATGGTCAAAATTTTATTGGCTTCCATTGCGGATAATCCTTTTACGTTGGGGAGATCTACGGGGAGACCTTGCTTTCCTGAACCATGAACTAAAGTTATTGTTGAACCTTTCAAGAGTTTTGTTCCTCCAAAAACTTCCTTTCCATTATATACCATTTTTTTTACGTTCTCCTTTTCATCAGGAATGGCTTCGAAAACAACTTTAAAACCAAGCGATTCCAATTTCATTTTTGCCAAACTCTTAGAATTTACTAAATTGCCTGTGATGTCGGGTAAAACCTTGTACTCACCTCCTTTTTTAACAATAGAGAGATAAATGGTTCGTCCAGGTTTTACAGAATCATAGTTTAATATCGGATCAGGATCTTGTTTAATAACGGTACCTGCTGGATACTCATCACTGTATGTAGAATCGATAATTTTATAGTTCAATTCAGTTCCGTTGAATTTGTCATCAAGTTCACTAGCGCTAGTCCCGATTAAATATGGCACAGCTACTTTTACACCGTGATTCGTGAAATCATCTAAAGACTTGATGCTACAATAGTTCACCAAAAAGGCAACACCAATTGCCAATACTAAATTGATCAGGAATAACTTACTCACCAAAAAACGCAGAAAAGCACCCAAATTCTTTCTGAAGAGAAAGATTAGCCCTCCTACAAAGACAAGTACTCCAACAACAATTAGCCACTTCATATGCTTAACTCAAATTTACTATCCGGACAAAGATATAAATAAACTCAGGTTCATCATCAGATAACAAAATTCGGTTAATAACTAATTTTTGACGAATAATAAAAGGCATTGACATTGGGATACATTTGGGGGAAGAATTGCGTTAAAATCGTAATATAAATCATTAAAGTAGACTTATGAATGTAGCTGTTGTTGAAGGTGGATATAGCCATGAAAAAGTAATCTCCCTTAGAAGTTCCCAAACCGTTATCGAAAATCTGGATAAGTCAAGATTCAAAGTTTATCGAATCCGGATTGATTTGGAGGGGTGGTTCTACTATTCCAATGATGGTAAAATGGGAGTTGTCGATAAGAATGATTTTTCAATTCAGGTGAATGGAGAACGGATTCAGTTAGAATATGCATTTATTATGATTCATGGAACTCCAGGCGAGGATGGCAAATTGCAAGCTTATTTTGATATACTTAAAATACCTTACAGTACTTGTAATCAAGTCCTATCGGCTTTGACATTCAATAAGTTTCTTTGTAATCGATTCCTAAGTGACCTTGGGTTTAATGTTGCGGAAGCCACAATTGTTTCAAAGGGAGCTTTATACAATGCCGAAGAAATTGTTGAGAAAGTTGGTTTGCCTTGCTTTGTTAAACCTGCTGATGGTGGTAGTAGTTTTGGTGTTACTAAAGTAAAGAGAATTGAAGAGTTGGATGCTGCAATAAAATTAGCTACAGAGGATGGAAACGGTACAAAGGCATTAATTGAATCCTTCCTTGAGGGGACGGAAGTTACTAATGGAGTTTTTCGAAGTAAGAACGGAGTGAAAGTTTTGCCAATAACAGAGATTGTAAGTGAAAATGAATTCTTTGATTTCGATGCAAAATATACTGGTAAATCAGATGAGATTACTCCGGCAAGGATTTCCGATGAAATGACAGAGAAAGTAAAGTCCACAACTGGCAGGGTGTACGAAACTTTGGGGATGACTGGAATTGCTCGTATAGACTATATCTTGGTAAAGGGTGAGCCATACTTGATCGAAATAAATACAGTTCCAGGTATGTCTTCTGAGAGTATTATTCCTAAAATGGCAAGAGTAGAGGGGATTAGCTTATCTGATTTACTTTCAGAAGTAATTGACGTAAGTTTGATAGAAGGTTAAATTATCTACTTTGAAGAAATTCGGTCAGTTTTTGGATGGCTCTTCCTCTGTGAGAGATACGGTTCTTTTCTTCCATTGTCATTTCAGCGAATGTTTTTTTTAAACCATTGGGAAGAAAAACAGGGTCATAACCAAAACCATCTTTACCAGATCTATTGAGTGTGATTTCACCTTCAACTTCTCCCAGAAAGATGTGTTGTTCACCATTCCATATCAAGCAAATAGCCGTTTGAAATTTCGCTTTTCTTGACAGATTGTTTTTCATTTTGGAGAGAAGCAGATCGATATTATCTTCACTGTTCTTTTGCTCGCCAGCATATCTTGCTGAAAAAACGCCAGGTTCCCCATTTAAACTTTCAACCATTAAACCTGTGTCATCCGCAAAACAGTTCTTATTGAATTTATTATAAATGTATTCTGCTTTTTGAATAGCGTTTCCAATTAAAGTGTCTGAAGTTTCTGGAATATCTTCAACGCAATTAACATCTGCAAGTGATAAAATGTTGAATTTCTCTCCGATCAAAGTTTGAATTTCCTTTACTTTGTTTGTATTACCTGTAGCGAAAATGATAGGTGAAGATATGTCCATGCGTACTATGAATGATTCAGAAACAAAGATGAAAAAGATATTGATATTATCCTATCACTTTCCTCCTATGAATGTAATTGCAAGTCAACGCGCATTGGGATACGCTAATCATTTTAAGAAATTTGGTTTTGAGCCTACAATTCTCACTTTTGATTGGTCGAAAAAAATTGAAGACCAATATTGCACTAAATCAGATTTTGAATTATTGATAAAGAAAGAGATCAATGATGAATATAGTGTTATAAGGATTCCTGTTTTAAGAAATAACTTTTTAGACTGGATGGGTCGAAAAGAGGGAAGTGTATATTATAAATTCTGGGTTCTAAAATGTTGGTTTACAGGTGATCTTGATGTTCGTCCAGATGTTATTGCCTTTGGTAGGTCAGAGAAATACTACATCGAAAATTTTATAAAAACTTCAGATTATGATGTCGTATTAGGTATTTTTTCTCCTCATTTTCATTTGAAAAATTGTTTCGAATTCAATAGGAAAAAGGGAATATCCTATGCGTTAGATTTTAGGGATCTATGGACAAATACGGCCGCAAATATTGATCAACAAACGGGATTCGTAGAAAGAATCAGAGATAGATTCATCAAGAAATATTGGAAGAGATTTAGTTCAAAAGCTAAATTGCTCAGTATAGTTGGAAATGAATGGGTGAAAGAGTTAAGTAATTTTACCCAACATAGTAATGTCTTGAGTATTTATAATGGTTTTGAAAATGATTTAGTTTCAGAAAAGGAAAATGTTGATTTTGACCAATTCAGGATAGTCTATTCAGGTACGTTATACGAATGGCAAGATTATCAAATCATGATTGATGGAATACAAGATTTTCTAATTAATCTTAGTCTCGAAAATAGAAATCAAGTGGAAATTCATTTTCCAGGGACAAGAAAACCTGGTTTCGAAGTAGTGCTAGACTATATTACAAATAGGCTTGGTGAATTCAATCTAAATTTGACAGAACGAATACCTAAGGAAGAAGCTTTGAAGATTCAGCGTAATGCGAATGTTCTACTTTTTGCAACATCAAGTAAGATTAGAGGGTTTTATTCAGGAAAGATATTTGAATATATTAGTAGTGGAACTCCAATTTTTGCTGGACCTTTAGATGAAAAGGCTGTTTGTGATTTAATCAATGAAACTGGTTCGGGATTTATATATAATGATCAATCTCAATTAAGTAATTTGTTGGCAGATTCCTTCAAAATATGGGAAGATAAAAGTAGTTTTGTTCTGAATAATCGGAATTTGAAATTGATCAGAGAATTTTCCAGAGAAAACCAAACAAAAATACTGGCTTCAGAAATAAATAAAACACTTCATGACCACAATTAATAATCAAGCAAAATTTTACGATGACTATGTTGATAGGCAATTGAAAATGGGAGTAAATCATCGACATTTGTCAATAATTGATAAGTTAGTCTTGCACGGTTTAAAGTCAGAAGATGACGTATTAGAAATAGGTTGTGGAATAGGAACTGTTTCCAAGTTAATTGCAAGTGTAGTAAAAATTGGAAAAATACATATTAACGACCTTAGCGTTGAATCAATTAAGGTAGCAAAGGAACTTTTGAAGGCATCTCAAAATGTTAGTTTTTCAAGTGGGAATATTCTGGATCAGGAAATTGAGATGAGATTTGATTGGATCGTATTACCTGATGTATTAGAACATATTCCATTAGAATTACATGCCGATTTGTTTCAGAAAATGGAAATGTATTTAAAGCCTAATGGAAAGATTTTTATTCATATTCCGCAGCCTGATTATTTGAATTGGGTAATTGAGAATCAACCTCATTTGCTGCAGGAAATAGATCAACCTGTTTATCTGTCTGAACTATTACCAAAGATTGAGAAAGTAAATTTAATGGTTTCAAAACTAGAGGATTACAGTATTTATATTAAGCCTTATGATTATAGGTATATTCTTGTCAAAAGAAGAGAGAAAAGTGAGTTCAAATCAGCAGCTACTAAATCTCATGGAATCATAGATAAGATTAGGTATAAGATGAGGTATGGAAAATTGTGATTTTGAGAAAGCTTAAAGTCTGTCATATTGTAAATTGGTATCCGAATCCGTGGAATGAAAAAGAGGCTATTTGGACCCAGAGGCATATTAATGGATTAAATGATCTAGCGGATAATCTTGTTTATCATATTCAGGTAAGAAAAGGAAAGTTCAAGTTTCATTCTTACAGTAATTCAAAGACTGAACATGCATTAATCTTAACAACAAAAACTGACATTTGGTTTTTAAAGGAGATCCTGACGACTCTAATGGTGATTTATGTGCTATTGTTTAAAATTAAACGAAAGCAATTTGATGGGTTTAATTTTCATATTACATATCCACTTTTAACGTACTCTAGGATTATCCAATTATTCACAGGAAGATCAATTGTCATCACAGATCATTGGAGTGCATATCATTTTAATTTTGGGGTTCAAAAGAAATTGAGAAGAATTCAACGTATATTTAAAAATAAGAATTTAAAATTTATATGCGTTTCTGAGGCATTAGTTAGAGATATTGAGAGTTTTTCCGAGTCGAAAATTAATTCCAGCGTAGTTCCAAATGTAATTGATACCGAAGTGTTTCAGTTTAGACCCAAATCTCATGTCAGGAATCAGATCTTTATGGTTAGTTATTGGAAATATCCTAAGGATCCGATTTTTATATTTGAAGTTGTAGAAGCATTGGTTGAAGATGGCAAGGAAGTTGAACTTGTTGTTGGAGGATTTGGACCACTTCAGGAAACAATGGAGAAATGGGTCATGGACCATGGTTTATCAGAGATTATAAAATTCTCAGGAAAACTAAATTCATCAGAGATTGCAAACACTATGGCGGATTCTTCAGTTTTTGTTCATTGTAGCGATTATGAAGTGGCATCAGTTGTATGTATGGAGGCTCATTCTGTAGGATGCCCAATTATTGCAAGCAATGTTGGAGGGATTCCTGAGTATGTTAATGATTCAAACGGGGTCTTGTTGGATGGTAAAAATAGAGAAGAATGGAAGGAGGCAATTGTAAAGGTTTTAAATACAGATTACGATAGAGAAAAGATAGCAGCAACAGGTGGAAGCAGATTTTCGGAAAAAAGTGTATCTGAAAAGTACTTGAACGTTTTGAATACGATTTTCAATTCCGATCAAAAAGCACGAGTTTAAAAATGGAAAATCTGATCTCTATAATAATGCCCGTTTATAATGGAGAGAAAACCATACGTAATAGTATTAAGTCAGTTCTGGATCAAGATTATCAGAATTTTGAGTTACTGATTATTAATGATGGGAGTATTGACGGAACTGACACAATTGTTAACTCTTTTTCTGATAATAGAATAAAGTACTTTGCTAAATCGAATGGAGGGGTTAGCAGTGCACGAAATGTTGGTATTTCAGAAATGAAAGGAGACTTTTTTTGTTTTCTGGACGCGGATGATTTAATGTCGTTGACTGGATTGTCCTCGAGATTAAGTGTTATGTTAACTGAAGATGATATTAAATTTGTTGATGGAGTAGTAGAAGAAAGAGATCTTGTGACCAATAAATTATTAAGAAAATATCATCCTAATTTTAAGGGGAATCCGTATAAAGAACTCCTTCTATTGAATGATACTTGTTTCTGTTGTCCTTCTTGGATGATAAGGAATGACTTTAATCAGCTTCCTCAGTTTAGTGAATCATTAACGCATGGAGAGGATTTGAATTTCTTCTTAGATTGTACAAGAGAAGGAGGGAAGTATTCTTATACTGATGACGTCATAATGAACTATATGAGGTCAGAAAACTCAGCGATGCAAAATCTAGAAGGGTTAAATAAATTCTATAAGCAGCATTTAATACAGGTGGAAAAAGAGTGTGACCTCGGGAGGATTTCGGTGACGGAATATCGAAAGCTAAAAAAGAAAATTGCACGAATCATGAAAAGAAGCTATTTGAAACAAGGAAAGTATATTAAAGCAATTCTATTTAGGTAATAATGGATATTTTATTCATTTCATATTGGGGAGTAAATGAAGGTCTTTTCCAAGCAACTGTGGTCCCACATTTAAAGGTGTTACTAGAAATAAATATCGTCAATAAGATCGATCTTATTTCTGTTGAACGAGACACACAAAACGATACATCAATAAATTTCGAAGGAGTTAATCACTATCCTATTTGTGAAGAAAATCCAGGTTTGTTCTCTAAGTTTGGAACAATGAGGAAGATTTACAAAAAAATAACGGAGCTTTCACCGGATATTATCTTTGCAAGATCATCATTAGCTGCTATACCAGCATACTATTATATGAGGAAATTTAATGTTCCCTTTGTTGTTGAAAGTTTCGAGCCGCATTCAGATTATATGATAGAAACTGGTGAATGGAAGAAGGGAGGATTTAAACAACGCTTATTATCCTGGTATGAGCGAAAAGAGATAAAATATTCTAAATTTTTGTTGCCAGTAAGTGATAACTACCGTCAAGATTTAATTTCAAAAGGATGTGATCCAAATAAGGTTCTTACTCTACCTTGTACAGTTGATCTGAACATGTTTAAACCAGATCAAACAATAAATCAGCAAATTAGAAATGAATTGTCCATTTCAAATGATGCGATTGTGGGGATTTATGTGGGAAAATTTGGAGGGTTATATGAAGAGGAAGAGGCTTTTCGTTGTTTCAAATATTTTCTCGATAAATACGATAATTTTCATTTAATAGTTTTATCACCTGATAGAATTGAAATGATTTTGAGCTATGCTGATAAAGTAAACTTTAATAGAGATTGTCTGACAATTAAATGTGTTGATCACAAAGAAATTCCTAAGTATTTGAGTGCTGCAGATATTGCGTTTACAACCTATAAGCGAACAGCTACTAGTCGTTTTTTGAGCCCGATAAAAGTGGGAGAATATTTGGCTTCAGGACTCTTTGTAGTTATGGTTGATGGAGTTGGGGATGACGCGGATCGTGTAGAAGCCTCAAATGTTGGGATTTTGATGAGTAATTTGAACAACTTTGATGAACTCTACGGAAATTTTACTGAAGAGAATGCGATCCTTTATGCATCTCAATTTAGATCGAGATCTTTAGTGTACGAAACCTATATGGCCATTTTGTCGAATCTCTAGGAACGTCTTGGTTCATCAGAATATTCAAGAATTTTATTAGTGGAATAAATGACAATTAATCCGGTTGTAAAAAAGGGCATTAGAGGGATTTTAAAACGAACAAGTGCACCAAAATTTGGTGTGGTTATTCCAAGCATGAATGCGAATAAAACTGAGAAAGTAAAACAAAATGCCAAAAATGGAGTGGACTTGATAATGTTCAGAATTAGTTTAATTTTTACTCGATAAAGAGTAAACAGAAACAGACCAAGTAAGAAGAAATTTTCCAATGCACTCAAAAGCATTACCGGACTCCTTGCTTCAAGAAATGAAGGTCTAAATAGTCCAGCAAAGGTTGCCAAAGGAAATTTGCCTACTAAATTCGGTATACTACCATCCAATTCACCGATATCAAAGTTGTTTGAACCATATTCTTCCTCTCTTTTAAGATCTTCTTGAGTGACCTGTGCCGTTTTTATTGCTTTATCTATTGCAAATTGATCCATGCTCGAACTCATAGATTGCAATACCGTCAAGCTTCCACCCATACCAATCAATATTATAATAGGAAGTATTATAAACTTGAATATCGGGTTAGAAATTCTATTAATAGAAATAGCGATAATCCATACTCCGAAGCTAGGTATAAGGATGTTCAGAATGTAAGGTTTAATTGAAATGATTAACAAAGTCGCAAAAATCAATAGGATCAAATAGAGCAAGCGAACATAATTGAAAGTTCTTTCATCA
Source organism: Flavobacteriales bacterium (assembly GCA_020635565.1). GTDB lineage: Bacteria > Bacteroidota > Bacteroidia > Flavobacteriales_D > Parvicellaceae > Parvicella. Next base: position 563,626 of record JACJZN010000008.1, read on the forward strand.
ATAAGTTTAATAAAACTTATGACAGCTATTAATGTGGCTGAAAATGTGAACGTATCTTTCATTATCCCACTTCCCCAAAACGCCACTGAAGGAATAAGTATTATAGCAATAGCGAGTTCTTTATCTAAAATCGGAAAGAAATTTAGAATATTTCGATACAGAATCCAAATAGGAATAAACGTTAGTGCAGATATTAAGATGGTGGAAGCAAAATAACTTTTACCCGTTAAAATTAAAAAAAGACTGGCTATTTTCGAAACCATAAACGTTTTAGGATCTCTTGAGATGAAACTTAGGGGAATGCCTGTATTTCCATCAAAGACATTGAATGTGTAGGCCTCCCATTCATCTGGGTTATAATTTTCAGTAATATCTGAAGAGTATATTAATACATCGAAATAATCCCACGGATTTTGCCAAAATAAATTTGCTAAAGGTATCGAGGTGGAATAATAACTTATTGTATCTCCTCCTCCATAATAAAAAACATAAATGAACCCGAAAAACAGCCCAGCAAATACCTTAAACATGAGTCCCGTAAGAAAATACTTATACTCTGGATTCTGACCTATTTTCTTTGTCTTATAACGTGCTCCTAAGAAGTAAATGATAATCACCAAACCAGGAACTAGTATCCATTCCCAAGGCTGCCAATCAATCGTTCCTACGTTATAAGTTTTTATCATGATTAACTATGATGATAAGGCTCTCCTTTAATAATGGAAAATGCCCGGTATAACTGTTCTTTAAAAATCATTCTGACCATTTGGTGAGAAAAGGTCATTTTCGACAAAGATAATTGATATTGAGCTCTATTGTAAATTTCCTCGCTGAATCCATAAGCGCCACCAATTATGAATGTTATTTTCGAAGTTCCGTAGATTTGTTTGTTCTCTATCCAATGAGCAAAATCCTCAGAACTATGCATTTTTCCATTTTCATCTAATAAAACCACAAAATCTCCACTTGACAATTTATTTTGGATTAACTCACCCTCTTTTTGTTTAATTTCCTTTTCAGAAAGTTTGGACGCATTTTTAAGTTCAGGAATAATTATCTCTTCAAATTTAATGTATCGAAGAAGTCGCTTTTCATATTCTGCCTCACCTTCGATCAAATAACTTTTTATTGTTTTTCCTATTCCAATTAATCGAATGTTCATTATTCAAATTTTATTGCTTTAACCGGACTAATACGAGTAACCAGATAGCTGGGTAGTAACATAGCGATATTACAGATTATAAACGAACCAAGATTGATTAAAAGAATTGGAAGCCATACGTAATGCATGGGAACCTCGCTAACGTAATAGTTGCTTTGAGAAAGTTTCAGAAAACCAAATGTGTTTTGCAAAAAGATGATTAACAAAGCGAGAAGAGATCCAATAACAATTCCTCTCAGAATGATGTAACTTCCATTAATAAGAAAGATCTTTCTTATCATCCAGTTTTTTCCTCCTATGGCTTTAATAATTCCAATCATTCTTGTCCTTTCCAAAATAATTACCAAAAGAGCCGATGTCATATTTATTATTGCCACTAGAATCATTAACCCAATGATGATAACGACATTGAGGTCAAGCATATTCAACCAGTTGAAAATTTCCGGATTTCTATCTGTAATGCTTTGAACGTTGAGTTCGTTATTCGTATAGAACTGAACCGTTTTTTTTGCTTCATCCAAGTGTTCAAAACTCTCTACAAGAACTTCATAGCCACCGCAATAGTAATTGTTCGTTCCTCCAGTAGTTTTCAGAATGGCTTCATACTCTGAACTGCCAACGATAAATCTGGTTGTACTATCATCTATATATTGCAAATTAGTAGAAGCATTAAGGCTTGAACAGTCACAAGAACTGGAATCATCTAGTTTGGTAATGTATAACCATGCTGTGTCAGGAATACTATAAAGATCTGGTTCTTCGAAGAATCCAGAAGAAATCACATCCGAACTAACCAATTGGACTTCAATTTTTCCATTTTCTAAGCACAATGGGATGCGGTCTGCTTCTGAAAACGAGGCACCATTCCAACTATGATTGTAGCTTCCATTTCCTCCATAAGTGTCGGCTTTCAAAATAACGAACCCATTTGTGCAAGTTTCTTCAATTGTGATATATGTTTCAATTCCCCACTTATTGATTTTTTGAATTTGAGCGAGATCAATGAAGACAAATTGCTTGTCGAAGTCTTCTAATCCAGTTTCATAAATACCTCCAATTATGAGATTAGTCTGTTTAGGCCCGTTTTCGGTTACAAAAAAGCAGGAAAGTTTATCACCAGTATCTACTTTTAATTGGTTGGCTGTATAAAGCGAAATTAAAATTGAATCATTTGGTTGATGATTTGAATTGAACTCTGGAATCATTCCCTTTTGTAAAGAATTTGAGATAAATGAGTAATTATAATCTTCTGCAATACCTTTAAATATTACTCCAGTCAGTTCGCGAATGTCCTTACCAGAATCCGTGGTGTCTGTCACATTTCTGCTTTGAATAATACCCGGTTTATAGGCAATCATTTGAACATGTTCTAAGCTCGGATCATTTTTAAGCTCGGACTTCCAATCTTGATCAATAAGCATTTTGGTAGTTTCCTGTGACTCATTACTAAAAACATCCGTAATTTGAATGTGTCCGCCAAAGCCTAAAACTTTATCTCGTACTTCTCTTTGAAAACCACTAGCCACACTTACGGATAAGATCATCACCGCTACGCCCAGTATAATACCAATGGTAGCAAGATTAACGATAGGTTTTGAAATCTTCTTTTCGAATCCCCCGCGAAGCATTCTACTTGCAATGAAAATTTCAGTATTAAACCCCATGTGTGAAATTGGCTTGATTAATGAGTGCAAAGTAAATATAAATTAACTTTGGTAAAAATTATAGCTTATGAAGTTCTTGCTAGCCGGATTATTAATTAGTCTTATACTTATAAATGCTGTTGGAGTATCTGCCCAACACTACGACCGAACGATTATTACCGGAGCAGAGAGAACAGATGTCTATCTTCCCATATTAGAAAGTAAAAAGGTCGCTGTCGTAACTAACCAAACGGGGGTCATTGGAAAGACTCATCTTGTTGATTCTTTACTTTCCTTAAAAGTGAACATACTGAAAGTTTTTGCTCCTGAACATGGTTTTAGAGGCACCGCAGATGCAGGAGAAAAGGTTGATGATGAGAAAGATACGAAAACAGGATTGCCTATATTTTCTTTGTACGGAAAAAAGAACAGAAAACCATCTCCAGATAAATTAGATGATGTTGATGTTTTGATATTTGACCTTCAGGATGTCGGGGCAAGATTTTATACCTACATCAGTACGCTTCATTATGTGATGGAAGCTTGTGCAGAGCAGAATAAGCAATTAATACTTCTTGATAGACCTAATCCAAATGGGTTTTATGTTGATGGTCCGGTTTTGAAAAAAGGAAATGAATCATTTGTAGGAATGCATCCTGTGCCTATTGTTCATGGAATGACTATAGGTGAATATGCTCAAATGATTAATGGAGAGAAATGGCTGAAAGACGGAATCCAATGTCCACTTACGGTTATAAAATGTGAAAATTATGAGCATAGCGATTTCTATGAACTTCCGGTCGCTCCGTCACCAAATTTGCCAAACATGGCTGCAGTTTATCTTTATCCATCTTTGTGTTTGTTTGAAGGGACAGATGTAAGTATAGGAAGAGGAACTAAGAAACCTTTTCAGCAATATGGAGCGCCATATCTTTCATCTGACTATTCATTTGTGCCAGAGCCAATGTTTGGAGCGAAGGAACCAAAGAGAGAAGGCGAAACTTGTTATGGGATTGACTTGAGAAGATTTGGTGAAGGATATTTAAGAATCTATGGTAGGCTTTACTTGCATTGGTTAGTTTCTGCCTATGAACAAAGTGATAAGGCTTCTTTTTTTAGAAAGGATGGATTTTTTACGTTGTTGACAGGTGATCCAAAGTTTAAGGAAATGATCGAAGAGGGTAGGAGCGCAGATGATATTTGGCGAACCTTCAATGATGAGGCAAGACAATTTAAAGACGAGATCAGAAGTAAATATCTACTCTATGAGGAATAAAAAAGGGGATTCTTTTGAATCCCCTTTTTTATAATTCAATTTATATCATTATTCAACGATAAGTTTTTGAGTGATAATTTTACCATCCACAGCCAAATTAACGAAGTAGATACCTTGACTAAGTAAATTTGTGTTGATTTCAAATTGATGTGTCCCTGAAGAAAGTTCACTCTGTTGAATGATTTGAACTTCTTGACCAAGCATGTCATTTATTGAAACTTTTACAAAATTAGATTCAACAAGATCGAAAGAAACCTTTGCAATATCTCTGGCTGGATTCGGGAATACTCGGAACAAACTTACGTCATCATTTTCTCTAACACCTAAACTATTGTTGTTTGGATCGAATAGGTTGATGTCATCAATATATACATTATTTCCACCTCCACTAACAAACGAAATTTTAAATCTAAAGTTAGAAGTCCAGTATGAAGCAGTAATATTCGTTACTGTAACGGTTTCCCAATCGCCTGCTCCAGGGACAAAATTCCCAGAAGTATTTGATGCTGTAGCAATAGTTGAAGAAGATATGTTCTTTCTAACAGACCATGTCTCACCACAATTACTAGACACATAAACTCTTAAATAGTCTGTATTGTCTGAAGCCTTTTTTGCAAAAGCATATTTGAATGAGAGCTCCATATCAGTAGCATTAGACAAATCAATCGTGCTGGAAACGAATTCATCAACATCACCATCATCATTCGCAGAGTTATTTAATTTCAAAGATCTTGATCCTGTAGCTGCAGCGGAAGTTGTTATTGCCCATGCATTAGATCCATCAGGATTTTCAACAAACCACTCCGAATTAGGTAACGTCAAAGATTCGAATCCCTCAATTACATCAAGTGATCGTCCAGTAGCGGGAAGAACTGTAATGTAATTTGTTTTCGTTTCAGTATCAGAAGAAGATCCATCAGTAGCAGTTAATATAACCGAATACGTTCCTGCAGTACTATAAGTAACAGAAGGATTCTGATCTGTAGATGAGGCAGGTGAACCACCATTAAATGTCCATGTCCAGCCGTTCGCGCTATGGTAAGATCCGTCTGTAAATTGAACAGTTTGTCCTTCACAGATTACAATGTTGTCACTTTCAAATTCCGCCTTACAAAGGGAATAATCACGTACACCTGTACTGATCAAATTTGAATTGGTAGTTAGGTTATTTCTTCCCCCTGTAGATGAAGCTAACGCAGTTCTCATTCTATCAACCTGACCTTCAGTAAACATCTTAGAACAGTATGAATAGTCCATGTAATTTTCAACATTAGCAAGAGGACCACATGTGCTTTCTCCCAAAATACAAGCGGTTACACCAATCGTATTTGGAGTATCCGATACACCATCATCACTACCACAACTAGATGCATTACCAGGATTATTATTCCCACCCCAAGTATGCGATAAGTTTAGCCAGTGACCAGCTTCATGCGTTAGTGTTCTACTGGTATAAGTTGAACTTGTTCCAATTGATCCAACATAATTGTGCAAGACCCAAATACCATTGTACATAGATCCACCAATCCATCCACTTGGATTATAGGTATAACCAGCAGCTCCTCCAATATCACCACAAATAAATATGTTTAGATATTCATCTCCTGGCCATTGTTGATTATAGACATCATTACCTGAGATAATCGCTTGAACTTGAGCATTTCCATCATCTCCCTGATAAGATAAAGCACTTCGTGTCCAAGTAATACCACTAAAACACTGTCCATTAGGAGCCTTGGTTGCTAAAGCAAAATGAATATTTGGCTTACCGATTATAGATTGAAAACTGCTTACAACGTTGGCAGTGTCCGCATTTAGTTTGGCGTAATCACGATTCATAATGGCTAAAGCATCTAGAATCTGTGCTCTCGAGATTTTTTCAACCCCTTCATTGTGTAATACATGAAAAACAACAGGAATGGTATCAACACTATATCCTGTTTGTTGTTTATTTGATTTAAACGCTGCCAACTCCTGTTCAAACTGAACTTGTTCTGCTTGATATATTTTCATAGCAGCAGGATTTTTAAGCATTTCTAGCATTTTTTTGTGTTGGGTGCAGTATTCTACACTTTCCCCTTCACGCATATTGCTCGGGTCTAATTGTCTGTTTGAATCTGTTGATTGAGCAGTCGACACGATTGCTGATCCTGACAAAAATAAACCCAAAGTAATTTTGTAAAAATTGTTCATCTGGTTTCTAATTGGTTTGGTTGATGTTAAAGTAAGTCAAAAATCACCAATTTTGCAACAAAAAAATAGGCCGCTACAATTGGTAACGACCTAGAAATGCTAAAATTATTAAAAGGTTGCTTTATGAAAGTGCATTCCGAAGGTCGCTTATTAGATCATCAGCATCTTCTATCCCCACACTTAATCGAATTAAAGAATCTGATATTCCCGCTTTCAGTCTTTCTTCTTTAGGAACAGATGCATGTGTCATAGAAACGGGATGGCCTATTAAAGATTCGACTCCTCCTAGCGATTCAGCTAATGCAAAGATTTTAACTTTTTTAACTACTTCAAGGGCATCTTCAATTTTATCTCCAATAAGAGAAAAAGAGATCATACCACCAAAATCTTTCATTTGAATTTTAGCAATGCTGTGATTGGTGTGAGACTCAAAGCCTGGCCAATACACTTTGTCTACTTTTGGATGATCCTTTAAATAGTTAGCTATGACCCTGCCATTATCAGAGTGTTGCTTCATTCTCAAATGCAAGGTTTTAATTCCCCTGAGAACAAGAAAAGCATCCATCGGACCACAAATAGCTCCACTACTGTTCTGAATTCTATAGATTTCATTTGCCAGTGAATCATCATTACATACCAAAATACCCATAACCACATCAGAGTGTCCACCAAGGTATTTTGTGGCGGAGTGCATAACAATATCAGCTCCTAAATCTAATGGAGTTTGCAGATAAGGCGTAGCAAATGTATTGTCCACGGCTAAAATTAGTTCATGTTGTTTAGCTATACTTGACATACCTTGAATATCAATTATGGTCATAGTTGGATTGGTAGGTGTTTCCACCCAAATCAGTCTAGTTTTTGTGTTGATTTTTTCCGAAACTTCGGATAGATTACCCATTGGAACGAAATGAAATTTGATTCCATATTTCTCAAATATCGTACGGAAAAGCCTGTAAGTTCCACCATAAAGATCATTTGTAGAAATTACTTCATCACCCGGATTGAGCATTTTCATCACGCAATCGATTGCCGCAAGTCCTGATCCAAATGCCGCTCCATACTTGCCATTTTCTAATATAGCTATATTATTTTCAAGCGTAGAACGGGTCGGGTTAGCCGTTCTCGAATATTCAAAACCTTTGTTTACTCCAATTTGTTCCTGAACATAAGTAGAAGTCTGATATATTGGCGTCATGATTGCTCCTGTTGCCGAATCAGGCTGAATACCAGCATGAATTGCTTTTGTGCCAAATTTCATAGGTGTCTTTTTGATGATTAATCTCTATCTTCACAAATCTAACGGTTTTACTCAATAATAAGGTTGAAATAAATGTCTGAAACTTTTAAGAGAACATTAAGAACGAAAACTGCTGAACAGCTCAGTAATATGTTCAGAAATAAGGAGGGCTGGACAAAGGATGAATATTTACTGATTGAGACGGAGATCAAAAACCGCGGGCTGGAGGTTTTTGAAGAACCAGAGGAGTGGTCAGATGAAGAGATGGAAAGAGTGGATTTAATTAATCCTCAATCTGATTTTGAGAAGAATTTGGCTTTTCTTACAAAAGAAAAGGATATTGAAAAAGGAGAAAAGGGAATTAGACTGGCTGCTCAGATCTTATCGATAGCATCGATGTTTGTCAGCTTTTCATATCTATATTGGTATTTGGAATTTACATATTCCAACGGAATTACAACAATCATGAAAATCTCCCTTCTGGCTACATTAGCAGGTATTACTTCATTGATACTCTTCATACTGAAAAAACATCTTGCCAGCGTAATTTTATCGGCTGTTTCATTAATTACAACTCTAATAGCCCTGGTGTTTTATCTTGAATATGTACTATAAAAAAAGGGATTCCTAAGAATCCCTTTTTTATTATTTATCAGTATTCATTAATCTTGATTAGCATAGTAGACTTGAGCCTTCATTCTCCAGTCTCTGAAGTCAGCCATTCTTAACATTGCTTGATAAAGAGAACCACCCACGTAAGACTGATGTTTTTCAGTCACTGTAGCTATTGCTTCTGTTTTATCAGCAGCAACAGGGGTAATATTTCTTTCTTTAACTACAACTAAGTATATACCTTGTTTCCCTTCGATAACATTCACTTCATTTAAGTTTTTGATCAAGAATGTTTTAGCAATAGCGGTAACATCTTGTCCAAATCCAGGGAATGCATCCATATCTAAAGATATTTCAATGCTTTCTCTAACACCTCCAGCAGCAGTGATCAATCCTTCTGCTTCTTGCAGTGAACCGACACCTTTAACTTTTTTCTTTAATTCGGCTAGTTTAGCTTCCTGAAGAAGTCTTTTTTCCATTTCATCCTTGATTGCCTCGTAGCTTGGAACTCCATAAGCACCAAGACCATCAATTTTAGCCACCAAGTATCTTCCATCTTTCAAAAGAATTGGAACAGAAACTTCATTTACTTCTCTTCCTTCAGCAAATACCCAGTTAACTAGATCTTCACTATAACCAAACACTCTATCAGTTGGCATAGCCAAGAACAAAGTAGACTGCAACGATTCGAATCCAAATTTCTTAAGAGCAGCTTCGTAGTTTGATTCTGCAGCTTCCATAAATCCGAATCCTTGTTCCTCATATACAGTGTTAATAGTTGACTCTGTTGGAACTACATTTTTCTCTACATATGAAACAAATTTAAATTCCTGATCTCCTTTAGATACCACTTGCATAACGTGATAACCAAATTGAGAAGGAACAACACCAACTACGCCTACAGCATTATTAAGGGCAAAACTCTTAAAAGTAGGAACTAATCCAGACGAAGGAAGTACATCGTAATATCCTCCAGAATTAGGTACGCCATTTTCATCTTCGTCCATTGAGTATTTAAGTGCTAACGAAGCAAATTTTGTACTGTCAGCTCTTAAAGCATTAGCGATACTGTCCGCAAGAATAGCATCTGTCACTAGTATGTGTCTAACTCTTGTATCATTTACAACACTTGAAACTTTAGCAATAACGGCATTTGTCTGACCAAACATGTTTTTATAAATGAAAGGTCCAACCACAGATCCTGCAGGAGCATTAGCGATTTCCATTGCATCTATATCACTAAATGAAGTTTGGAATCTGTCAAATGGCTGAGCAGGAATCACATCCAAAATATTCGGATCCTGCATATTATCACCAAATTTCGTATCTGACTTAATTTGAATGAATGCTGTATCGTTTGGAGCATCAGCAAAACCTTGTTTAAGATTTGATATTTGTGCCAGAGTTGCATCAATATCTTCTTGAGTCGGTTTAACATCGATCAAAACATAACTAATCTTCGCTAAATCCTCTGAAATCTTCCATTCCGCATCTTCTTTGTGGGCATCATAATAAGATTTGATTTTATCTTCAGAAACTTTAATAGAAGAGTCAAGTAAAGTATTCGCCTCTTTAGCTATGAAATCAACGACTAATTTACTATTTTGAGTAATTTGTAGTTTTGTTGCTTCATCATTTGTTCCTACTACGGCATATTTTGCCATGGCAACATATTTAGCTTTCAAACGTTGGGCAACAACAGGAACTTCTACCGCATAGTGCCAGTAGTTTGTGAAACGTGCTCTGTCAGCTCCACTCGTAGCTGCGGCTTGGTTAACGAAGAAGTTGTACTCTTTCAATAATGAATCTTTCGAGAAAAATTCCTCTCCGTTAGGTCCTTGATAAGTGTATCTTTCCTGAATTACCGGTGATGGATTTTCTCCGAAGATCAAATAATCTTTTAGCTCAGCAGTACTAACTTGTAGACCGATTTTGCTTATTTCGGAATTAATGATTGTGTCAAAGATTCTCCCCTCAAAATATTGACGAGCATGTTGAACTTTCAACACATCTCCGTTCTGTACAGAACCATAGTACCCTGCATCGGCATTGAATTCAGCCATTACGTCCCATTCAGATGGATAAATTGGCTTTCCAAATACTTCTCCTATAGGTTGTTCACCTCTTCCTCCAAAAAATGAATAAATCGAGTCAAAAGGAATAATAAACAACAATAATCCCAGACCCACGATAAATACGATCAATCCCGACTTTTCTCTAATTTTGCTGACTAATGCCATTTTACTAAAAATTTTAAGGCTGCGAATATACAATTACAAATTGATATTCAAAAACTATGAGATGATTTTAAGTGTAGTGTTTTTTATTTTAATCGTATGGTTCTGATTTGTTTTAAACAAATAATTTCATTTATCAACAACCCGCATGAACAAAGGATATGGAATGGTTTTTTGTTGTTAAAATTGCACTTGGAACGCAATAACATATATTAAGCAAGGAAAATTTAGTGAAAAAGATCAAAAGTGCATTGATCTCGGTGTTTGATAAATCGGGGTTAGAAGATATTGTAAAAGAATTGAAAAGTCAAGGGGTAGTGATCTATTCCACTGGTGGTACACAGTCATTTATCGAAGGACTAGGGGCTAGTGTGGTTCCAGTGGAAGAATTGACCAGTTATCCATCAATTCTAGGTGGAAGGGTAAAAACACTGCACCCAAAGGTATTTGGAGGAATTTTAAGCAGAAGAGAATTAGCAGGAGATGTTGAGCAGCTAGAAGCTTATGAAATTCCTGAGATCGATTTGGTAATTGTAGATCTTTATCCTTTTGAAAAAACATTAGCTTCTGGAGCTTCGCATTCAGATATTATTGAGAAAATAGATATAGGAGGAATTTCTCTCATTAGAGCCGCAGCGAAGAATTATAAAGATGTTGTGATCATTCCTTCGATGAATGAGTATGCAACTTTTTTGGATATTTTAAAGGAAAAACAAGGTTTTACAACAGAATCTGATCGAAAATATTTCGCGACCAGAGCATTTGATGTTAGCTCTCACTATGACAGTGAAATATATAAATACTTTGCTGGCGCAGATGCTAAAATTAAAGTAAGCGGTGGCAAGGTGAGTGAGTTGAGATATGGAGAAAATCCACACCAGAAAGGTTATTTCTATGGCGATCTAGACGAATTATTTACCAAACATCATGGAAAAGAATTGTCATATAATAATCTGCTTGATGTTGATGCAGCAGTGAATCTTATGCAAGAGTTTAAAGATTCTGCACCAACCTTTGCTATTCTAAAGCACAACAATGCTTGTGGATTGGCAACTAGAAGTACGATGCTCGAAGCATATAGGGATGCATTGGCGGGAGATCCTGTATCCGCTTTTGGAGGTATTCTTATAGCAAATGGGGAGATTGACGAAGAAACGGCAAATGAGATTAATGACTTGTTCTGTGAGGTTGTTATTGCAAACTCATTCTCAAATGCTGCTATGGAAGTTCTAAAGAGTAAAAAGAACAGGATTATATTGACTCAAAAAGAAGTTACTTTCCCTGTTCAGCAGATTAGAACTGCATTAAATGGATATCTGGTTCAAGATAAGGACGCCAAGACAGAGACAACAAATGACTTTACTCCTTGTACTAAATTAGAGCCGACTGATGAGCAAATTAAAGACTTGATCTTTGCGAACAAATTGGTTAAGCATACTAAGTCGAATACGATCGTTTTGGCGAAAGGAAATCAATTGCTCGCAAGTGGAACAGGTCAGACTTCGAGAGTGGATGCACTTAATCAAGCTATCCACAAGGCAAAGTCATTTGGATTTGACTTGAATGGTGCGGTTATGGCGAGTGATGCGTTCTTTCCGTTCCCTGATTGTGTAGAAATTGCCGATCTTGCCGGAATTAAAGCTGTGGTTCAACCAGGAGGATCAATTAAAGATCAACTGTCTATTGATTATTGTGATGCTCACAATATGGCAATGGTGCTGACAGGAACAAGACATTTTAAACACTAAGAACAAATAATCGTTTTAGCTTGACGGTTAATAGATTATTTAGTAAATTGTAAGAACTTTATTTTTTATTTGATTAAAAATTAAGAATGGGCATATTTAACGTATTTACGCAGGAGATAGCGATTGATTTGGGTACAGCCAATACGCTAATTATTCACAATGACAAAGTTGTTGTTGATGAGCCTTCTATTGTAGCTATTGAGCGCTCTACCAATAAGATTATTGGAATAGGAAGAAAAGCCCAGCAGATGCATGGAAAAGTTCATGATAACATTAAAACTGTTAGACCATTGAAAGATGGAGTGATAGCGGATTTCCAGGCTGCTGAACATATGATTCGAGGAATGATCAAAATGATCAAGACAGGGAATAAATTGATTACCCCTTCCTTAAGAATGGTTATATGTATCCCTTCAGGTATTACGGAAGTAGAGAAGAGAGCTGTACAAGATAGTGCAGAGCATGCAGGGGGAAAAGAGGTTTATTTGATCCATGAGCCGATGGCTGCAGCGATTGGGATAGGAGTGGATGTAGAGGAGCCTATGGGTAACATGATCATTGATATTGGTGGAGGAACTTCAGAAATTGCCGTAATCGCTTTAGGTGGAATTGTCTGTGATAAGTCTATTAGAGTTGCCGGAGATGATTTTACAGCTGATATTGAGGATTATATGAGACGCCAACACAACATCTTGATCGGTGAAAGAACAGCTGAACAGATCAAAATTGAAGTTGGAGCTGCGCTTCCTGAATTGGATAATCCACCGCCTGACTATGCAGTGAGAGGAAGAGATTTGATGACGGGTATTCCTAAGGAAATCTATGTATCTTATCAGGAGATTGCTCATGCTTTGGATAAATCAATTGCCAAAATTGAAGAGGCAATTCTAAGTGCACTGGAGATGACTCCGCCTGAACTTTCTGCAGACATATATAAAACAGGAATTTATATGGCTGGCGGGGGTTCAATGCTAAGAGGTCTCGATAAAAGGATTTCTCAGAAAACCAAGTTGCCGGTGCATGTGGCCGAAGACCCGCTTAGAGCTGTGGCGAGGGGTACAGGGATTGCTTTGAAAAATATCGAGAAATTCCAGTTTTTGATTAAAGCATAATAGGGACCAAGGAAAAAACACGCAATGCAAAATATAATTCGACTCCTTCAGAAGTTTAGGATAGTATTGCTGTTTATGTTACTTCAGGCTATTTGTTTTATCTTCATAGTTGGAGGAGCCAATAGTTTTCACCGTTCTAGTTTTGCCAGTTCTTCCAATAGGATTTCAGGATTTATATATTCTGTTACATCGGATGTTTCTGGGTATTTTCATTTGGAGGAAGAAAATCATCAGTTAATCGAAGAAAATGCAAAATTAAAAAATCAGCTAGTTGAACATCAGATAGTTGTTGGGGTTAGTTTTATTAAAGTTAACGACACATTTTATCATCAGCAATATGAATTTATACCAGCTAAGGTGATTAATAGTTCGATTAGCAATCAGCAGAATTTTATTACGATCAACGTAGGCCTTGAACATAAAATAGAACCAAATATGGCAGTAGTTGGAACCAATGGGGTAATTGGTAGAACAATTGCTGTAAGTACCTCCTTTGCTACAGTTAAACCTATTATTAATCAGAATTTTCAGATGACTGCCAGACATAAGAATTCAAAAAAGTTTGGAAAATTAATATGGTCTGATGATACCTATCTTACCGCAACGGTCATTGATGTGCCCTCAAGTGTCAAGATTGATATAGGAGATTTATTTGAAACAAGAGGAAACGATGGGTTGTTCCCTGAAGGGATTTCAATTGGGGTAGTAAAGGAAGTAATTCCTGTGGAAGGAGAAACCTATCAGAATGTGAAATTAAGTTTGGTCGAAGATTTTAGTTCTATTTATAATGTTTCAGTGATCAAAAACATAAAAGGAGCTGAACAATTAGAACTGGAACAGAAAACGGAAGAAGAATTTGGGGATGAATCCAATAATTAGATATATAATAAAGGTGGTTCTTTTGATTCTGGTTCAAGTGATTGTGTTAAAACATTTGGAACTTGGATTCGCGAATTGGTGGATAACACCTTTTATCTTTATCTATTTACTTATTGATCTTCCTGTTAAGTTTAACCCGCTTTATGGAATGATGATAGCCGGCTCCCTTGGTTTTATTATCGACATCTTTTATGATACTTATGGTATGCATGCCTCAGCTGCTATATTTCTTTCCTTCGCAAGGTATTATTTTATACCGCTTATTTTGCCAAGAGACGGGTTCGATGAGAATTCATCGGCAACAATAAGAAATTTAGGTTTCACGAAGTATCTCCTTTATATTTTTGTATTGAGTTTCTTGTATCATCTCTGGTTTTTTATGGTGGAGAAGTTTTCTTTTTCATCATTTCCGTTAAGGTTCTCTCAGGCGTTGATAAGTAGTGCTGTTGCAGTTGGTTTGATGTTAATCATTCAGTACCTTTATACGAAGGAGGTAAAACGTTAATGGATCCATATCAGAATAGGAGGTGGGTGATCATTCTATCGATCATTGCAGTCAGCATTGTTATGGTAGTTAGGCTACTTTATCTGCAGGTACTAGATGATAAATGGGCGGATCGTAGCGAAGAAATAACCCATTCCGAAAAGAGTCTTAAACCATCAAGGGGATTAATTTATGACCGAAATGGGGTTCTTCTAGTTGAAGCAAGTCAAGTATATGATATTTATGTCACTCCAGATAAAATAGGGGAAACAGATACTACAGAGCTTTGCAAAATTTTTGATCTTACAAGAGAGGAGTTTGATAAAAAGCTAGAAAAAGCTAGTAATTATGCTTCGTACAAGGCATCCATTTTTATAGAAGGTATGCATAAGGATGATTATGCAAAGATCTCATATATCCTTCCGGAGTTGGATGGTTTTTACGAAGAAAGAAATACCCAAAGAGGGTACCCCGAGCATATCGCTGCGCATGTATTGGGATACATTGGAATCATTTCAAAGGAAGAATATGATGCAGATCGCAATAGTGAAGAACCTTATTACACGATGAATGATTATATCGGTAAATCAGGCATTGAATTGGTGTACGAGAAAGAATTGCGAGGAAAACGAGGTAAGGTTTCATATTTGAAGGATAGATTGGGTAACGAAAAAGAAGATCTATATAGCCGAAGCGCAAAAGCCGGAGAAAATCTTTACACGACATTGGATGTAGAACTTCAAAAGTATGGTGAGTTGCTGATGCACAACAAAGTAGGTTGTATTGTAGCTATTGAACCTTCAACAGGAGAAATACTGTCTATGGTATCAGCTCCTTTCTATGACCCCGAACTTTTTGTTGGAAGGGATTTTGGAAAAAAATACGCAAAGATCAATCAGGAAGATTCTCTGGGATTAAAGCCGCTTATTAATAAAGGAATATATAATGATACATACCGTCCTGGCTCAATCTTTAAATTAGTTCAAGCTCTGGTTGGAATGGAAGAAGGTGTCATACAACACAATACTGCATTCGCATGTAACAAAGCATTAATTGGGTGTCATAATCACCCAAGCCCTACTAGTGTGAGTATTGCAATTCAACATTCATGTAATCCATACTTCTATCAAGTATTTAAAAAATTGATTCAACGAGGTGATGACCCCAGTATCTTTAAGGATTCACGACTTGGAATAGAGAAATGGGCTGCTGCTGTTAAAAGTTTCGGTTTGGGAGTGAAGTTGGAAACAGATATTCCTGGGGTGAAGTCAGGACTGATCCCTGATGCGAATTTTTATGACAACGAGTTTCCTTCCAAAGACAAACCTTATGGAAAACACTCCTGGGCATTTAGTACTATCTATTCAAATAGTATTGGAGAGGGTGAAATAGGAGTTTCACCACTTCAAATGGCTAATTTGGCTGCAATAATTGCAAACAGAGGATTTTATTACACCCCTCATTTAGTTCGTAAAGTAGGTGAGAATGGAGAGAAAAGGGATATTTATCAAAAAAGGAATTATACTGTTGTTTCTCCAGAACATTTTGAGCCGGTGGTTAATGCTATGGAACAAGTGGTTTTAAATGGTACAGCTAAACGAGCTCAGATAGAAGGTATTTCTGTTTGCGGAAAAACTGGAACTGTAGAAAATAAGGCAGAAAATATTAATGATCACTCTGTATTTATAGCATTTGCTCCAAAGGATGACCCGAAGATAGCGGTGGCAGTTTATGTAGAATATGGAACCTGGGGAGGAACCTGGGCAGCTCCAATTGCAAGTTTGATGATTGAAAGATATCTAAATGGTCAATTATCAGAGAAGGGAAAAGCCAAGGAAGACAGGGTTACATCTACTTCAATATTGTATAAAAATCAGAAATTCAAATAACAATGAGTACTCTGAGAAATATCAATGTGTGGGAGAAAATGGACAAATGGTTCCTAGTATTGTATCTGATGCTTGTAGTAATGGGATTTTCTACGGTCTATTCTGCAGGCATTGGAGAAGGCTCGGAGTCATTATTTGATTGGCAAACAGATCATGGTAAACAGTTTTACTGGATATTGATCAGTCTTTTCATGGGACTCATAATTTTACTTCTGGAGGGAAGTTTTATCCGGAATATCTCTTATATCGTCTATGGCGTGGTGTTGTTTTTGTTGATAGCGGTTCTTTTTATGCCAGCAATTAAAGGAGCCCACTCTTGGTTTAAAATAGGAAGTTTTACCATTCAGCCTGCTGAATTTGCCAAAGTTGCAGCATCGTTGGCATTTGCGAGGTATTTAAGTAAGACAGGAGTAAAGATCGAGAATTTCAGCACCAAAAGAAATGTATTTCTGTTATTGGTAATCCCGATGATCCTTATAATCCTTGAGCCCGATCCAGGAACTGGATTGGTATTTCTGTCTTTCATATTTGTGATGTATAGAGAAGGTTTGTCAGGTAATATTTTGATCATGGGGCTATTTGCTTTGATTATAGGTGTTCTTTCAGTATATGTAGCTTCCTTTGAAACAGTTGAAATCAATAACCAACATTATTATGAGATGGTCAAATCTGATCCAGAACTATTTACCAAAACGTTGGAAAAATATGGTTCCTTAGCTATGGATGAACTTTATTCGAAAACTATTTTTACAGCAGATGAGATTCCGGAAATTGCTAGACCCTCTAGCTTTTTTTCCAATAACTATTGGTTTGTAATCGTTCTCTTATTATTTAGCGGAGTTGGATTTGTTATTGTTAGAACTTTTGTTTTACCTCGATACAGAGCGAAATATTATCCGACTTTGATTTGGGGTACTTTAATGGCGATAGTTTTTATTCTTATCATTAATTGGTCATATGATAGAGTATTCCAGGACAGGCATAGAACAAGGTTTCAAATTCAATTTGGACTGAAAGAAGATAGATTGGGAGATGGATATAATATTTATCAGGCTCTGTCTGCAATTGGATCTGGAGAAGTAGTAGGTAAAGGTTATATGGATGGAACTTTGAGTAATAATAAATATAAGCACGTTCCAGAACAGAGTACGGATTTTATATTTTGTTCATGGGCCGAAGAAAGAGGCTTTATTGGAAGTTTAGTACTAGTAGTAGTTTATACATTCTTCCTCCTTCGGGCGATCATAATAGCAGAAAGACAACGTAGTATTTTCACCAGAATATTCGCTTATTGTGTTTCGAGTATTCTCTTCTTCCATTTTATGATCAATCTGGGAATGGTAATAGGGCTTGCTCCAGTAATAGGTATCCCACTTCCATTCTTCAGCAAAGGAGGTTCTGCCATTTTGGGCTTTTCTGCCTTAGTCTTTATTTTATTGAGACTAGATGCAGAAAGAAAAGATGTGCTTAGATAAAATCGTTACCTTTTTTTGATTTGATATCAGTTACGAACTGCTTGATCTTTTGTTCATCACGTTTTTTACAGATCAATAGTGTGTTGTTGTTCTCTACAATGATAAAATCATTCAATCCTTGAATTACCACTAATTTGTCATCCGGAACTTTGATCATATTATCATTAGCATCATAGGTAAGTACATTCTTGCCAACAATAGCATTTTTGTAATCATCATGCTGGATGTGCGTATAAAGTGAGCCCCATGTTCCTAAATCACTCCATCCTAGATCAGCCAAAATTACACTTACCTTTTCTGCATTCTCCATAATTCCATAATCGATAGAAATATTCTTGCAAAGAGGGTATATTCGGTTTATAGATTCTTCCTCCTTAGTCGTGTAGAAGTCAGCTTGAATGTCTGAAAAGAGTTTTCCGATTTCAGGCAGGTATTTTTCAAAGGCCTCAATAATAGTAGCAGATGACCAAATAAACATGCCAGAATTCCAATAAAAGTCACCACTGTCAAGGAATCGTTGTGCAATGTCCAAAGAAGGCTTTTCAGTAAAAGTCTTCACTTTTCTAACGGTGTCTTCACCAGCTTCAAATTGAATATAGCCATATCCAGTATCTGGTCTGTCTGGTTTGATTCCAATAGTCACCAATTGTCCATATTCTTCCGCAGCCTTAAGTGCTGTAGTAATGGTTTCTCTGAATTCAAACTCCTTAACGATCAAATGGTCGCTAGGAGCTACGATCATTTTAGCTTGAGGATTTCTTTGATGAATTTTATACGCTGCGTAAGCGATACAGGGTGCCGTGTTCTTACGACTTGGTTCAAGAAGAATTTGGTCGTCCAAGAAATTTGGTAGTTGTTCTTTTACAAGATCCTTATAACTGTCATTGGTTACGATAAAAATATTTTGTTCTTCACAAATAGGAAGGTATCTCTCAACGGTCATCTGAAGCAGGGATTTACCTATTCCAAGTACATCATGAAATTGTTTTGGATTTCTTGAGGTACTCATTGGCCAAAATCTACTACCGATTCCGCCTGCCATTATCACTACATAATTATTTTTCATACCGAACTTAATGGATTGCGAAAGTAACAAAAATATGATTAGTTATTTGCTCTATACCTTGTGATATGGACTGCTCCATGAATTTTATATCGTTTATTATTTTGTCCGTTTGAGCATAGAACGTAAGTCCGCAATAACTTTATTTTTCTAAAAACTGATTTATTGAAATAAAAGAGTGAATCATCGGGAATGTCTTTTAGCAGAATATCATTTTCTTTCTTAACCAACATTTGGAGACTATCATGTCCATAACTGGTTGCTTTAGGATTGTTAGATAAGGATCTCAAAACAGAAATTTCTTCGTCATTAACATTATCAAGTGATGATGCATCCAGGAGAATTTTAGAAAAGTTATTCTTCCATTCCTTGCCGTGAGCACTGGCCTTCATTCCAAATTCGCGAAATGTTTTTGCGTGAGCCAGCTCATGTAAGCTTGTAACAAGAAATTGAAACGGATGTAAATCCTTATTGATTGTAATTGTGATCTTTTCTTTTGTTCCAATCGGATAACGACAATCGCCTAATTTTGTCTTCCGAGGAGAAACAACTTTGAAATGAACATCGAATGATTTGACCAGCTGATCAATGTACAAAATTGAGTAATCAGGAACGTACCCAAACAACGGGTGCATTGAGATTTTAGACTCTCTCAGTTTCAATGATTTCCTCTTGATCTACATTCTCCTGACTCCAGGTAGGGCAATCACCACATTTGCTTTTTCCTCCTCCAAAAAGGAAACAACTGTTTAAGACTAATGTAGATCCAACTACCAAAGCGAAAATAAATACCTTATTCTTCATAATGAATCGATTAAGAAACTAATGTTTAAAAGTACACAATTTCTCTCAACTTTGCCACGCAAGTTTGGTTAAATTTGTTGATTAAAGAAGTAATCTTGAACATCTTTTATCACATAGGGCGGTATACGATCATGATTGGTCAAATGTTTTCAAAACCTGAAAAATTTAAGGTTTATTGGAATCGACTGATGGAAGAGATCGTACAGTTAGGAATAAAATCTGTTGGAATTGTTGTCTTGATGTCGGTTTTTATGGGGATGGTTTTGGTAATTCAAACAGCATCGTCTATCGATTCTCCTCTAATTCCGTTGTATACAGTTGGTTATACTTCCAAGCAATCAATTCTTCTTGAATTTAGCCCCACAATTATTGCTTTGATCCTTGCTGGC
The DNA here is from genome assembly GCA_020635565.1 of Flavobacteriales bacterium. Taxonomy (GTDB): domain Bacteria; phylum Bacteroidota; class Bacteroidia; order Flavobacteriales_D; family Parvicellaceae; genus Parvicella. The sequence continues at coordinate 583,832 of JACJZN010000008.1, forward strand.
AAAGTAGGGTCAAATATTGCATCAGAACTTGGTTCCATGCGAGTAACCGAACAAATAGATGCGCTTGAGATCATGGGAGTTAATTCAATTAATTATTTGATTACTCCGAAAATTGCAGGTTCGATTTTGATATTTCCAATCGTCATTTTGTTCAGTATGGCATCAGCCTTTGCAGGGGGATATTTGGCATGTTATACCACAGGTTTAGTTACTATTGATACATATGAATATGGGATTCAGTTATTCCATGATAGTGATATGCTTTACTTACAATATGCTCTTGGCAAAACAGCAGTTTTTGCTTTTATTATGACATCTATAAGTGCGTATCAAGGCTATTATGTAAAGGGAGGGGCTTTAGAAGTAGGTAGAGCTAGTACGCGTGCAGTGGTTTATTCAAGTATTTTGATACTGTTGTTTAATTACATTATTACACAATTAGTATTGATCGATTAATCGTGATTGAAGTAAAAAACATATCGAAAACCTTTGGAGATACTCAAATTCTCTATGATGTTTCGTTCACTTTTGAAAAAGGTAAAACGAATCTGATTATTGGTCAAAGTGGGAGTGGAAAGTCGGTACTTACCAAGTGTATCGTAGGGCTTCATAAACCGGAAATTGGACAGATTTTGTTTAATGGAAGAGATATGGTAACTATTAATAATCGAGAAAAAAAGAACGTAAGAAAGGAAATAGGTATGCTCTTTCAGGGATCAGCACTTTTTGATAGTTTGACCGTGATGGAGAATGTCATGTATCCATTGACGATGTTCACCAAAATGACTAAAGCTCAAATGAAAGAAAGAGCAAAGTTTTGCTTGGATCGAGTGGATATTATAGGTAAGGATAACCTTTATCCTTCGGAGATCAGTGGAGGAATGCAAAAAAGGGTTGCAATTGCGAGAGCTATCTCAATGAAACCGGAATATTTGTTTTGTGATGAACCTAATTCAGGACTTGATCCCAAAACATCAATACTGATTGATGAACTTATCAAAGATTTGACTGAAGAATATCAGATGACAACAGTTGTGATCACTCACGATATGAATTCCGTGCTGGAGATTGGTGATAACATTATGTTTATCTACAAAGGACACAATCATTGGACAGGAAATAAGGAGTCAATTCTGACGACCAAAAATGAAGAAGTGGTTGATTTTGTTTACTCCTCGAAATTCATGAAGATGTATAGAGAGAAGATTATTTAATAGTTGTAAACTCTTTCTTCTTTTTTAAATAGTACTTTTCAATTAGTTCAAAGGACAGTATCGCAATCACCAATGTTAAGATCAAGTTTTGAGGGAATTGTTGAAACCACCATTCACTCCCAGGGCCAGTTCGCAGAAACAATCCTTGATAGACGTAAATTCCGTAAGAGATTTTACCAATATAACTAGTGACTTTATTATTAAGAATCTGAACCCCCAAAGAATTTTGATTTTTAATTATTAAAAGCAGAAGACAACCTATTCCAAATGATTGAAATATAGGAGAGATGATCAAAATTTTTTCAGGACAATAGAGAGGTGTCGAATAGAGCACAAGAAAGCACACAAACATTAAGGTAGTAGATCGAAATTTTTGTTCCAGCCAATCTCTCGAGATAGCCAACATAGACCCGATCATGATCGGAGAAATAGCAGGAATGAACCATCGTTGCGCTTTAAAATGTCCGAAGAACTGCATTGGATAAAGAAATAGAAGAAACAATATGCTTATCAAAACAAGCAGAAATCCCAAAAACAATAAATATCGGGGTTTCATTATCCGTGTTAGGATGAACGGCCACGTAAAATAGAACTGTTCTTCAAGGGCTAAAGACCAAGTGTGTCCTAATTCAGGCGTGTAGAATTTATTCGGAACAAAATTATACAAATAGAAGACAGATATGCCTAGTCCAATATAAGTTTCTTGAATCATACCTGTTGACATTAAGACGAGAATCGATAAGTAGAACAGTACCAAAGGAGGTAATAACCTCAGAAAACGTCTAATGAAGAAATTTTTAAAATTGATCCTGCCGAATTTTTCCTTTTCGTTGAATAACAGTGATGTGATCAGAAAACCACTAATTACGAAGAAAACTAAGACCCCGGTGTCTCCAGATATTAGGTGCCACCCTCTGCTCTCCTGCAACCAGAAGTTTGGCAGACTGTGAGCAATTACAACCATCGAAATGGATATAGCCCGCAGAGTATCAAAACCTTTAATGTACTTCATTTCCTGTTTTCTCAGAACCCTGTTGACTCGATTTGTATTTACTTCGAATATCAGGTTTTCGATTTTTAAATTGCCCCGGGTTTTTTATTCCTCTGGATATCATAATAGCGCCTGCTGCAAATAGAACACCTCCAGCTATCTGCATGGATCTGGATTCTTCCATAAAAAAGAACAGCAAGATCCCGAAGATCGTTAAAACTGATCCAATGATCAATAACAAATGTCTTGCGCTTGATTGCATATTATAATCCGTAAATTCGTATTAAGTCTTCTCGACAACTCGAGGCCAATTCTGGCATTAAGATAGCTTTTCTTGCAAGATCTTCATTTCTATTGCCTCCCAATAACATGTGAACCTCCTTGACCGTTAAGTTATTTTTGCAAATGTTCAATACAGTTACCTGATCGTCAGTTTTTACCCATCCCTCGTTAAGAACTCTTAGATAAATTCCACTGAACGGTTCTTTAACAAATCTTTTTACCACACGTTGATCATTGAAACGGATCCCTAGTTTCATACACGGTTGTCTGGGTTGCGAAATTTCGACAATTACATCGGTTCCAATTTTTAACTGATCTCCAATTCTCAATTGAGATTCAGCTAGATTTTCTATAGTGAGATTTTCACCGAAGGCTCCATAGGTCATATCGACTTCAGGATATAAACTTTTCCAGAAATTATAATGATCAAGACTATAAGCATAGCAAGCCTTATCTATTCCTCCATGATATTTTCGGTCAATCACGTGATCATCTAATACATCTGATTTCCCCAAAAAAATTGCCTTTTCTGTAGGGTACTTATAGATGCCTGTTTCTAATGATTTGCCTTTCCAGTCAACTGTTTTTCGTTCACCAATATTTGTAGAAACGATTTTCAATCTTCGTACTCATAGATAGTTAAACCACTTCTCAACTTAGGTTCGATCCAAGTGCTTTTTGGAGGCATCACATGTCCAGTGTCAGCTACTTTCTTTAACTCTTCAAACGAAACAGGATAAAGAGCAAAAGCTACTTTAGCATTTAATTTCGTCATTAATTGTTTGATGCCTTTAATGCCTTTAGTGCCATCCACAAACATGAGGCGATCATCTGTTTTTGGGTCTTTAATGTCGATGATAGGATCTAATATAAGATCATTGAGTAGCTGAGCATCTAAACTTTTCACTGGATGATCTTTTTCCAGAAACTCCTCCTTAGGAGAAATTTGATAAGAACGATTACCAAGCAACATGCTGATCTGATTCTTTTGAGTCGGTTTTTTAAACCCCCTTAATGGCTTTACATTAAAGTAATTTTCAACTTTTTGTAGGAATTCTTCTTCTGATAGATTATTGAGACTTTTAACCACTCGATTGTAATCATAAATGTGAAGTTTACTGTGCGGAACAAGCATCCCTAGAAAGTGTTGTTTAAGATCATTTGAACTGTTCTGATGTGCCTTAGCATATAAAACAGAAGATGCACTTCGGTGATGTCCATCTGCGATATAAAGTGCATCAACTTCATCAAAGTATTTGGTCAATTGTTCTTTTGCATTTTCATCTGAAATAGTCCATAGATGATGAGTTTTATCATCCGTAGTTGTAAACTCATATTCAGCACGCTGTGTTAGGTATGATTCAATCAATGAATTGATCTTCGGGTTGTCCTCATAAGTCAACAAAACCGGTTCTGCATTGAAATTACAGATATCCAGATAAGTTTTGAAAGTCTCTTCTCTTTTTGTGAGGGTATGTTCGTGGATTTTGATTTTACCGTTGAGGTATTCTTCTACTGATACTCCTGCAATAATTCCAAGACAATCAAATCCTTGGTATTGTTGGCGATATACGTAAAAGGAGTCTTTCTCATCTTTAAAGAAATATCCATCTTTCAAAAACTCTTCATAGCGATCTCTTACTTTCTGGAAACGTTCAACTGAATTTGGTTCTGTACGATCGTTTCTCTGGAACTCAGGATTGATCACATGAAGGAATGTAAATTTATTAGAACGTAATTTAGCTTCCAGTATGTTTTTTCGATAAGTATAGTAGGGTCTGGATGCTACTAGATAAACCTTGTCTCTTGGGGGACGAACCGCTTTGAATGCTTTGATCTTTGTCATATTCTACAATAAACTACTCGAATAAACCTCAAAACTAATCATTCTGTGAAATTTTCAATGTTATTTTGATCTTCATAAAAACGAGTTAAAGTTCTGCGTAATTTTGTTGGAGAGACTTTTTTTATTCCAAAAATTTGATGTTCAAACCTTCTGAAGAAATAATAATTAGATCCGCATTTACCTTAAGTTCGAATCCTAAACATAAACGGGTTAAAAAATGGATTGCATGTAATGGTGAGGCACTCGCTTCGAGACAGGAATTACAGATCTATGAATTTCTATTGGAGCAAGAGGGAATACATGTTTATTATGAAAAAGCATTTGAAGGAACAGATCATACATCCTATCCAGATTTTACCGTGGAGAATTTAACAACGGGCAGAGTCTTTTTATGGGAGCATGTTGGGATGACGAATAATGAACATTATTTAAATGAAATACCAAGAAAATTACTTTGGTTTAAATCCCAAGGAATAGATTCTATCGAAAATGGAGGCGATTTAATCATCTCTTTCTATAGAGAGGGAAGTTTTTATAGGGATGTTGTTAATTTTGTAGAACAAATAATAAGTAAATCTAAATGAAGTCCAGGTTAATATTCATCACTCTTGTTCTTATGGCTATTCTAGTAAGTTCTTGTAATAAACGGAAAGTGAAAAAGCAGGCGGAGGCAGACGAAATAACGATCACAAATTATCTGGAAGAGAACAATATACCTGCTTCTAGTACGGAGTCTGGACTGTATTATATCATAGATAGTACGACAACAGGAAGTTTTCCAACAGCAACAAGTAGTGTTACGGCATATTATAAAGGTTATTATGTTAGTGGTGATGTTTTTGATCAAAGCCCCGGTTCAGGCACTAATTTTAGTTTGCAAAGTGTGATTCCGGGTTGGACAGAAGGATTGCAATTATTTCCCGAGGGAAGTAAGGGAAGGCTTTTTATTCCCTCTCACTTGGGTTACGGGTTAAAGGACTATGGAGATATTCCTGGTGGAAGTGTATTGATTTTTGATGTTCAGCTTTTGGATGTTTTATAATCACGGAGGGTAAGGACCTGTATACTGAAGGCAAGGATTGTTGCCTGTAAAGCAGGAAGAACCAATGGATGTATTGAGGTTCACAACAGTATCTTCATTTATTATTTCAAATTCAAACAGATTTTGATTCATCCAGTTCTCGTAACAATCATCTGAACTGTCAAGATAATACATGCCATCTCTTTTATGTGTGTTGATGAAATCCTCCAATTTTACATCCTTGAATTTTTCCTTGATGTAATATTTTCCTGGAGACAATAAGGTATAGTGAGAACCTCCATTTACCCACATTACAGATTTCTCTCCCGTTATCTGATTTATAACTAATAGTGGTCCAGTATAAGGATGATTTCGATTCAATTGATCCGGACTAGGAGCCGCACCACCACAATAGGGTATATATTCGAGGATGGAGACAGCTACATTGTATTTTTTTTCAGTACTGTCTATCTCAGTATAGTCGATCTCATTATTATCTGGTATTGGTGTAATAGTTTCAACAGGAACAATAGATGCAGAGGTTGGTTGATTTACTGTGCAGGAAATAAAAGAGAGGACAACACACATGGAATAAAAGGATCTCATATTGGACTTGATTTTGTCATAGAATACAAACTTGATAGGTATCCGTTCATTTTTAATAGGATTGCGATGCGAAAAATAATAAAATAATTACCTTCATACTGCTGTATGAGAGTTGTCAATAAAATAGTAAGTTATTCAGTTAAGATATCTGATGAACCCATTGAGATCAATGGGCGGGAATTTGCGCAAATTGCTAGAGTTTCATTTAGAGATGAAACTAAGAACTTGGTCAGAAGGCAAAAGCTAGCCGTAGTTGACTTGGAGGAATTATATGCGCAGATCAATAATGGAGACGAGGTTGATATTTCAGAGTGTTTCGTACACAATTTCTCGCTTCATGATTATCGAGAAAAATATGGGCTGGAAAAAGATAGCTGGGTAGAACTTAATAACTTTAAAGCATCTGGGGCTTTATTCGAAGCTGATAAGGAAGTTGATTTTTCATTCGCGCACTTTCAGGGTAATATATCGGATTTTAGCGATGCCCATTTTGGAGCCGGGAATTTGAGTTTTTCCAAAGCATGGTTTCATACGAATAAAGTAGTTTTTAAAAATACTTCCTATAGTGAGGGATTCAATAGTTTTCAGTATACCGATTTTGGATCTGGATCCCTGACATTTGAAAATGCTTCCTTCATTAATGGAGATCTTTCTTTTGTTAATGCTCAATTTAATGACGGAAGTGTAAATTTCAAAAATGTAGACTTTGGTGATGGAGGGGTATTATTCAGATTTGCTGAGTTTGGTTCTGGTGATGTGAATTTTGATAGAGCCGTTTTTAATGGACCATTTGTAGATTTTTCTAAAGTAAATTTTGGGACTGGAAAAGTCGATTTTAGAAGATGTCAATTTGGGAATACCGAAGTTTCTTTTGAAGAGATTGAATTGGCTGAAGGTAGATTATTGTTCAGACGTGCAAAATTTGGACAAAGACCAGTAAGTTTTCGAATGGTTCAATTTCCTAATGCAGACATTGTTCTCGATGAAGTAGAATTTGGAGAGGGTAGGGTGTCTTTTTTTGAAAGTCACGTTCGTACGATCAGTATTAAGAGTAGTATTCTCTTAAGTTACGTTGATATGAGGGTGGCTAAATGTGAAGTAATTGATCTCTCGAATGCAATAATCCAGAACATTATTGACTTCAAGAAAGGAGTGACAGCTGTAGATATTGGTACGTTGTATTTATATGGTGTGAGAAACTTAGGAAAGCTTTTTATTTCATGGGAAGGGAATGATATTCCAAAAATCATAGGTAAACAATCCAAAACGTCTCACAATCAGAAAGCAGAACAATTCAGATTGTTAAAAGAGGAATTCCACAACCTGGGTCAATACGAGGATGAGGATAAAGCTTATATTGAATTCAAAAGAAGTGAATTGGCTAATATTCTCCATGAAACTAGAAAAGTCAAATGGTACCAAAAGATCATCAATTATTTTAATGTTGGTTTTCAGAAGTTGGTATTTGACTGGATGGGACTTTATGCCACAAGTCCGGTGCGAGTATTGATCAGTATTTTTGTGCTATATGGAATGTTCAGCATGGTTTACGTAGTTTTTGAAATTACAGACCATGGTGAAATCAGTTGTATCGCTAGCGATTTATCTGTCTATGAAAAAATAATTGATAGTCTCTATTTTAGCGCAGTTACATGGTTGACTATCGGATACGGAGAGTGTGTGCCAACTGGATTTTTCAAGATTGTTGCTCCATTAGAGGGATGGTTTGGAGTATTTATGATGGCGTATTTTACCGTGGCATTCGTTAGAAAAATCCTTAGATAGTAGCATTTTGAATAATAATTCTAAATCCTCTGGCTCACTATTTGTCATTTTGGGATCAATAGTTTTATATTTGTCGTCCAAATTTGAAATTTGACGAAACCCCTGACATACATTATATTTCTGATAATAGGAATCCTTCCTTTTAATAACAGTGCGCAAACTGTAACAGATTCTTTGATCCAACGGATGTATGGAATGTGGCAGAATGCTTATGGAGGATATCATCTCGATCATATGTCAGGTGAAATCTCTACATCTTTGGAATATCTTGTGATATCGGATACGGGAACAGCTTCAAATGATCTTCTCCCAGAAATTCTTCGAGCCGAGAGTGATCTCATAAATAAAAATTGGGGACTGGACTTGAGTGCTGGCTACTTGTACAACACATCAGCGGGGATGGATGTAGCGGATAATATTTTGTACAAATCAAGAATACAAACCCAATTATCGTGGGATGTTCTCAATAATGGGTATTTAGAGAATCGAACTAAAAGTAAGATTCTGGAGAATGAAAGTTTGATCGCGGCATTCGAACGTGATCATGGTAATTCTCCTGGCAGAGGAGATATTGTAGATAACTGGCATAAAGTGATCTTTAGATTCAATATTGAGAAGATTGCTTTATTAGATCAGCGATTAGAATTGGCAGAGAAAAGAGTAGAAATATCATATCAATTAAAGAGCTTGGGTAAGATCACTCATGAGGAGTTGTTGAATAATTTGGAGAGTTACGCTGAGATCAGCAGTTTGTATAAGATATATGAAGATTATAATAAGAACATATATGAGAATATCAGTTTAAACTCGGTTGAACCACTACCATTGATCGATATTAACTACGATTATGGACTGAATCAGTTAAAGTCTGTTGAAGAGGATACTTTGAAACAATTAATGCTTAGTAATCTTGATCTTGAGAATCGATTCTACAATAATGTGGATCTTAAACTCTATTCTAGATATAATTACTATGACTTAGTGAACAACCCACTAAACAGTAGGTCTTTTTTGACTTTGGGAGTTGGCTTGGGAGTTCCCATAGCATTTAACAAAAAGGAAAAGCAAGAGTTATATCATTTGAAAAAACTGCAGATCTTGAATGGTGTTCAGGAAATGGATGCCGATCAAGTTAGGCTTAGAAGTGATCTCTTAAGTTACATGTATGAATTTCGGTATAAACTGAAACAGTTCAATGCTTTCTATTATAAAAAGTTGAAAATGGAAGAATTGCTTCGCAAGGAGCAAGCAAGGTTCGATGTGAACAAACTTGATTTTAATCCTTTGAAAGCTTTAAGGTGGCTCGATGAATCTATGAGTGTGGATATGGAACTCATTGATCTGAAGCAACAACTCTACCTTTATATTCTTAGAATGATTAGTGTGGAACCTGATTTGGATGTAAGTCAACTGATTGTGCCATTGCAACTGGACGAAATTGAAATTCAGAAATTGATCAAGGCACCTAAGGAAGTCTATATTTGGTCTTCAACTATTGAAAAACATGATAAGGCGACATTGGTCAATTATTGTGTGATGAACAATATCTCGAAAGTAGTAGTGAGTGTATCTGCAGATAAGAAAAAATTAAATGAATTTACTGCTTCTTGTAAGGAATTTGGGGTAGAGGTTGATCTTATGATCGGAGATAATCAACTGATGATTAATTATTCTAATGAAAGGTTGACCGATAAACTTATTGGAGTAGAATGGGATAATGTCAATGGTTTACACCTCGATGTAGAACCTCAGACCTTTGAGGATTGGTCAGAAAATAAAGACTATTACACGAATGAATACCTGAAGATGTATAGTCAGGTTGCCGAATATTGCAATTCTAGATCGAAAAAATTGTCAGTTAGTTTGCCAACTTATTTTTCAGAGATTGCAGTTCAACAAATCCAGAATAACGGAGGAATGGTCTATTTCATGTGTTACGAGAATGTAAGCAATGGCTTCCTGGAGAAAAAACTATTGCAATACAAGGGAACATCATTTGTAATAGCTTTGAGACCTGAAGATTTCTCAAATATGATAGAAGTAGAAGAGAAAATCTCTTATTTAGGAAATCTATTGGAACCCAATAAGTTCATTATTCATGATCTGGAAAGATTGATAAAATTTGATCCTTGAAAAGTATATATTTCAATAGAAAAGCAAGTGTTCTTCGAAATTTAGACGAAAAGCCTAAACAGAAGAAAAAGATCAACTGGGATAAGATCGTGTATTTTATCATCTTGGGATTGATCATCTTCTTTATTTTCAGATATGCCTTTACCAGAGTGCTCTATGTTTCCGCACCAGGACATGTTTTGTTTAAGAGCTTGGTGGTCAGAGTTCCAGAAGATATTACAATAGATGTGTTTTATAAATTCGAAGGAGATGATGTAGAAAAGGGTGATACCTTGTTTTCATATTATGCCTACGAAGATCAGAAGGCGTCTTTTGAACAAAGTCTAAACGGAAACCTATCTGATCTATTAAAGGATAAGGAATCTTCTACATGGGAAGAAAAGGAGATCTATCAGCTGAAAAAGAACATGCAGATCAACCTGATTGAAATTCAGGAAAAGCAAGAGTTGGTTACTTTTTATGAAGGAGAAATTGAAACTCTTAAGAATGAGGTGATACTCGAAATTTCTCCTAAAGCAAAGATTGATACTTATCTCAAGGAAATTGAAAAACTACAATTGGAGATTATTACATTAGAAAAGGAGAATCAGGTCTTTCAGACACTGATTACTCAATTGGCCGCAGATGCTGGAAATGTACAAGGTAGTCAATCAGGAGGAGCCGTAATCAATAATTCTTTTAGTGCAGGTAGTGGAGGACCTACTTTACGTTATTATCTAGCTCCCACTGAAGGCACAATAACTAGGTTGTACAAAAGTGATTATGAAGTAGCTCTAAAATCGGAGAGTATTCTCAATATGCATGAGAAAAAGGATATCTACATCAAAGCATTTTTTAATCAGGAAGACCTGGCTTACTTTAAAGAAGGAGATGAAGTGACGGTGATTTTTCCAGATGGAGAAAAAAGTATAGGACATATTAAACGATTTTATTTTGCTACCTATATTTTGCCTGAAGAGTTCCAAAAGAAATATGAGAGCACTACTCGAGCAATTGCCGTGGATATTTTTCCAATTGAGAATGAAAGTGATATCAAATGGAAAGCTTTCTATAAGATGAATGTAACTGTAAGGATAAATAAATGGTAAAAGGACTGAATTGAAAGTTTCCTACGAAAATAACGCGATCAAGTCTGGAGGATTCGATTTTGGTGTGATCTCGATCAATGATCCCTGGAATTCGGAAAGAATTGCTTACTATGATGGTATCATCATAGATGGGGTGAATGATGATTTCGTTAGAAACTTAGTTGTAAGGATCAGAAGTCACCATCGTTCGGAGGTATACTTAAAGCCAATTTTTCTTCTGAAGAATGTTTCGATCAAGGACCCGATCATTAATGAATTGATCGATGGGGTTGTGTTTTCACTGGATCAGGTGGAGTTTGTAGTAGAGCGAACCAAAGATATTTCTTTAAAGGTAAAGGAGATCCTAGAGGTCAAATCACTGTCTTTTGAGGCTGAGATGATCAACAAAACCATCAATTTATTGGTAACTAGGGATAAAAAACAAATGCAAGCATTTCCTTACATTCGTTCAGGAATTGGTTATTTCTATCCAGAATTATCCATCAATTTTGCTCGCGAAGATGAATCGAATGTGCTGAAGATTTTGGAAATGGGTGAGGATGATGGTCTGTTTACAAGCAGTTTTAACGATCGATTATATTTATGTACCAATTGCAATGGAGGGTTTCTAAACTATCGAGAAGTTTGTCCGCAGTGTAGTAGTTCACATAGTACCACAGAGGATATGGTTCATCATTTTCCATGTGCATACATTGGTCCAATGAAGGATTTTCAGAATACGATCGATGATGAATTGAATTGTCCAAAATGCAATAAAACATTGAGACACATCGGAGTGGATTATGATAAACCATCTGAACTACATACCTGTCAGAAATGCAATCATAAGTATCAAGATTATCATGTAAGAGCTAAATGTATCTCTTGTCATCACGATAATTATATTGAAAATCTGATTCCAAAGGAAATTAAGAATTATACCCTTACACGTAAAGGTCGATCTGTTGCATATAATGGCTATGTGAGTACAACACGTGATTTCGATGAGGTTCCTGGAACGGTAAAATATGACGTCTTCAAGATTATGTTGAAGTATGAGATCGAACGTCTAAGACAAAATGACTACACAAGTAATATTGGATTCATGCATCTTGCCAATGCAGGAGAGATCTACTCCAGACTTGGATTAGAAAGACAAAAATCTTTGATCGCTGAAATGATCGGAATACTCCGTCATAATTTACGTTCTGCTGATTTTATCGCTTTTTACGATGCCTCTACTCTGGTGCTTTCCTTGAATGAGATTCCAACGAAGATCGCCAACAAGATTTTGAATGATATCGCGTCTCTCACGATCAGTTTGATGAAGCGTAACTTTAAAACAGTTGAGGTGCAGATCAAAACGAATGCGATCAAACTTACTACTGAGATCTCACATGAGCTTCAGTTACAAAATTTGGTGAGAACAATAGACAGAACACCGCAGAACATAGAAAAAGATTCGGAGGAAAACGAGTGATCGAAGCCATTTCAATAGAGATAGATAATTTTCTCAATTACATTTCTGAGGTAGGAATTTCAAAGCTTTTCAGGATCTTCTGGTTCTTTTTTATGTTCGAGTTATTCAGATATCTCATCGTTGATATGCTGGCTCTGATCATGATCAAGATTAAGCGAGTTTTTACAAAGAAGTATAGGGATGAAGCCAGAAGAAGATTTCTACAGGAACAACCTCTAATTTCAATACTAGTTCCAGGAAAAAATGAGGGGAAACATATCTTCAAACTGGCAAATTCATTGCGAGAGCAAACCTATCAAAACTTTGAATTGATTATTGTGGATGATGGTTCGGATGATAACACAGAAGAAATTTGCAGATCACTTAAAAGGAATGGACTCATCGATATTTTTATTCGAAATGAGGTTAGAGGGGGAAAAGCATCTGGAGCAAATACTGCTCTTAGATTGGCATCGGGTAAGTACGTAGTGCATCTTGATGCAGATTGTTCTTATGATATGGATGCGATAGAACAGATCATTATACCATTCTATGAAGATGAAAGGGTAGGAGCAGTTGGGGGAAATGTAATGGTTAGAAATTATAAGGAGAGTCTAGCAACTACGCTACAGGGATTTGAATATTCCGATGCAATCAGCATCGGAAGAATGGTTTCTAGTTATTTGGGGATTTATAAGATCATTTCAGGAGCATTCGGAGCATTCAGAATGGATGTACTTAGAAATATTAAGGGTTGGGATATTGGACCAGGATTGGATGGAGATATTACAGTGAAATATCGAAAGCTCGGATATCGCATTGTATTTGAGGATAGGGCAGTATGTCAAACTAGTGTGCCGAATACTTTCCGTAAGCTAGCAAAACAGAGATTGAGATGGGACAAGTCTTTAATTCGATTCAGACTAAGAAAACATAAAGACGTAATGCTGCCTTCCGAGAACTTTAATTTGCTGAATTTTTTGTCTTTTGCGGAGAATATAACGTATACGCTAATATTGAATATTAAATGGTACGTTTATGTGTTTGATGTGTTTTTCAATTTTTCAGGTATGATCTGGGTAATTCTGCTCATGAATTTTTTCCTGTATACAATGACAAATTATTTCAAACTGATCTTTTTTAACTTTTTTAGAGAGCGAAAAAATGCTCCATTCTCTTATTTTATTCCTTTTGCACCCCTTATGGTATTCTATCATGGCTATTTCCTAAGGTTTGTTCGGACCATTTCTTACATTAAGGAGATCTTCTTCAAAGCTTCTTATGAAGACGCGTGGAATCCAGAGAAAACATCTCTAAAAGCTAAAGAAATAGGGATTTAAAATAGCCATGCATATAGACTTTCTCCTGTAAGTAAGTAGGTACTTACGAGAATTACTTCTCCTATTAAAACAGCCGTTATAAATTTAAAATATTTCATGTGGGTTGCACCGGAAATGTAGCAAACAAGATCGGTAGGGACCAGCGGGAAGAATGACCAAACAAGTACGATCCAGAATCCATATTCGTTGATTTTTTCTTTTATTTTCGGAAGTTTTTTCTGATGTTTAGCAGAGAAGAAATCCTCCTCCGTAAATAGTTTTCCTGCTAGGTAGATCAGCGTGCTTCCAAATAGGATTCCGATCATATTGATAAAGAGTAGAAACCAAAAAGCGTTCGGAAATAGGGCCATTCCTAAGACCAGAACAACAGTTGATGGAATAAAAAATAAGGATCTTAATAGAATTAGAATAACATATCCTACAAGAATCGAATTTTGATTTTCATGGAAGAATGCTTTGAAACCTTCAATTGTAAAAGCTTCAGAATTACTGAGGTAAATCATTAGGATTGTAACCAAAAGACTTAACCATACGTACTTAAGCGCAGTTTTGTATTTTTTCAATCAAATGTCAATTACTGAATTGCCCTCAAAGATAAAGAGAATATCGTTTTTGATTTTTACCATTCAATTAAGTTCAGTTACTTTTTATGGTCAGACAAAAATAAGTGAACTTCCTGCTGGTGAATTTGCTCCGGAACCTGAAGAAATTGAAGATTATTCCATTGGAATTGCAATATACGATCAATACAGTTTAGTAGAAAAGTCTCCAAAAATTAGAAAGGATGCTTCAGGTAATATCGTAAACGGTAAAGTAGAAGATTTTTACGCTAACGGTTTTATTCTTCACAAAGGAACCTATTCGAATGGTGTTCTTAAAACGTATGATAATTACTACGTTAATGGTTCAAAAGAGCGAAAGTTTAAAGGTAAAAAAGAAGGAGAAGGTGAATTGGAATCATACTACCTAAATGGATACATCAGAAGCCTTCATGAATATTACAATTATAAAGTTGTGGGTTCTGAAGTTTATTATAACAATGGCGTACTAAAACGTAAGGAAGAACTAGATAAAGAGACATTAGTGCCCAATTTGATCGTAGTCAAGAATAATGAAAATACGGTGATGAGTAAGGTGGTTCTGATCGATAAAGATTCTTTGATATATGAAAAGGAAGTCTACAAAGTAAATGGACATAGAATGGCCTATGGTAGAATGATCTTGGATCAGAAGACCGGTGAAATAATAAATGATGGACCATATTATACATTTGATTCTGAGGGGAATTTTACATCTGAGGTTATCTATTCAGATGGAAATGTGAAAGAAATTAAGCTAGAAGAAAGGTCCGAAGCTGAGAGAGAATACTTTTCCTATGTTCAAAGTGAGGCTGTTCTAACTGAGGTTCCGGATGAAATTGGTAGTGAGAAAACAAGTGTAGAAAAGTCAACGATAATTCCTTCTGACTACATTAGATTTGATAAGGATAATGATGATTTCATAAGTAATAGAGAGGTTGACAATGCTGTAAGCGAGTTTTTTGAGGATGATTCTATAACATTAGAACAGATCAATGGATTAGTTAATTACTTCTTCGAACAGGATTAGAGTTCCTCATTTATTAAATCAGCCAGTTCGTTAACCGATTTTTTCCATGAGAAGTTAGTCTTTACAAATTCTCTTCCATTTTTAGAAATGAGCTTATAAAGCGTTTCTGAAGATAATAATCGACTTATAGCATCTGCATTTTCCTCTGCTGTTTCACAAATAATAGTATGATTACCATCGGTTGATTTCAACGATTTGTTGGCCAAAGGAGAAGTAATACAGGGCAATTCCATTGACATTGCCTCGAGTAATTTGTTTTGAAGACCACTGCCTATTCTCATAGGAGCCAAAAATATTTTAGCACTTCCGTATGCATCTCGTATGTCCTCTATCCACCCGGATATTTCAACATTTTTCTCTTCAAGTTTTTTTACTTCCGCAGAAGGATTTGCACCTGCAATCAGAAGTTTAATTTCTGGATAAGTCTTTCGCAACAAAGGAAGGATTTCCTTTACAATAAAGGTTACACTATCTACATTCGGAGCGTAACTCATATTTCCAACGAATAACAGGTCATACTTTTTTTCAATATCATTTGGTGTAAAGAAGTTCGAATCAATTCCGTTAGGAATTACCCTAATCTCATTTCTTTTTTCATGAAAAATGAAATTCCGATCTTCTTCACTGATAATCGTATGCTTGTCAAAATAATCAAAGATCAGGTTCTCATATTTTAGTAGTCGCTTATGTTCTGATCTGAAAATACTTTTGAGCCAAGATGCTGTTTCAATTCTACGTTCTATGCCTTTACTGAATGCATCTTGATAATCGATTGTCTTTGAAATGTTATGATATCCTTTGACGTATTCCGCTGCCCTCAATAACTGACAATAAATGTGGTCTGGTTGGAAATCTTTGATGATCTGATCAATCTTTTGTTGTGATTTTCTTTGAAAAAAATAGTATACCTGATAAGGTCTTCTGCCAAAAATACCCATCAATAGATTTAAGTAGATCCTTCCTTTTTTTAGTGGGATTACATGAGTGTTTGGAACTACTTTTTTTAATTCAGTAAGATGCGCGTCACTCACTTTGGTATCGTCAAGCGAACATAGACAGATCTCAAAATGGTCAGATAAATATCTCAACTGATGAAATAGCCGAAGTTTATCACCTTTATCTAGAGGAAAGGGTACTCTTGATGATATAATAAATAGCTTTTTCTTCACCTGATCAAATTCACATAAAAACCATAGAGATCCCTCATGATGGATTCATTGTCATAATATCCTTCAACAAGTCTTCTTGCGTTGAGGCCAATCTCACCGATGCGATTAGGGTCTTCCATGATCCAGTTCAGTTGATCTTCGAATTCTTCCCTATTATTTGCGATAAGTATATTTTCTCGATTTACATAATTAATTCCTTCCGCTCCAATACTGGTAGAAATTACCACTTTGCCCAGTGCCATACCTTCTATGATCTTAACTCGCATTCCTCCGGCAGATAGCAGAGGAACTACCATAACATCATTTTCCAACATGAACTGATTAGCGCTTTCTACTTCCCCATGGTTGATAACGTTCTCGTATTCATTTTCCAACAACCATTCAGGCATATTACGACCTGCTAAGTGAAAGCTGAATCTGGGAAATTTAGATACAGAATTAACCCATATATCTTCTAAAAACCAGGCCACACCTTCCAAATTGGGTTTCCAGTCCATTGCTCCAAGATGAAAAAGATTGAAACTATCTTTAATATCAAAACTATCATTTTTTTCAGGGAGGTGATAATCACTGAGATTGATACCGAATGGAATGGTGATCATAGGTTTGGAGCATCCCAAGTTCTCGTATTTTAATTTATCCTCATCAGTAATAGCAGCAATACCATCTATACCTTGTAACACTCTAACTTCATAAGTTTTGAGTTGTTTAGCCAAGTGAGATAAGTAGATCTTTTTTGCTGGATTGGTCGATTGTCTGGCCAGTCTTTCCCAGATCATATATTCCAAGTTATGAGAGCGTAATACGATCTTTGCTTTGGAAAATCTTCTAATCGTATGCGTATAGGTTGTCATAAACACACTTTCCAAATGCACAATGTCGTAGCTGTCTTGTTCTAAAGTTTTTCTTAGTAGAATATCAAAATCCGTGGAAAAGAATCGAGAAACATTGTAGGAATCAGATGTGACAAGATTCGAAAACGCATCTACAATATTTACTTTGGTGTCAATGTAAACACCTTCAATGCCTGATTGATCTATAAAATTCTGATCGAAGGCTTCTATTTTAAACGGATGCTTGTGTGTGCTTAAGGTTAGGATCTTTAGTTCAGCCCCTAAGTTAATAAGTCCTCTAGAGATGTTATTTATTGCTATGCATCCTCCATCTTTCGCAGGTTGAGGTGGTTTTAAGCATAGTTGAAGTACTTTCATGAATCAATGGATTTTCCCTACAAAGTTATTTTTTTCGTTTGAACAGTTTACCGTAGAAATCGAAATCAAATACTTTGGAATCTTTGTTTGCTTTATAAAATATCCATAATGTTATCGGAGTAAGTAAAATAGCTGAAAGCCACATACCCAGAATTGGGGAGAGTGTGCCTGCAGTAGCCATTTCTTGACCTCCTCTTGCCAAAAGAAAATAAACGAGGAATAATCCTACCGCGATTAATACAGGGGCTCCGAATCCTCCTTTCTTGATTACAGCTCCGAGTGAAGCTCCAAGAAAGAACAGCATCAGCACTGCATAACTCAAGGTAAACTTTTCATGTCGTTTGACGAGCAGATTCCTTTTGTATTCATTCATGATCTCCTTGATCTTCAAGAATTTTTCAGAATTTTGTTTTTTACTTTCTAACTTACTGATGGCATCCACCAAGTTCTGTTTCTTTTCTCCAGGCACAAGTGCGTCAAAATAGCCAATTGAGGGAGGAAGATTTGATAGCTCAACAATATTGGTATCTCCCATGCCTCGTAATATTGTGAAACTATTTTTATAGAAATCAAACCACGACTGCTGCTTGATCGCCTCATTGATGGAGGTGGAGTCGATCTTCTGATTGATCTGTGTTAAAGTCATAAGATACTCTTCCTTTTCATATTGATCTTCATCAGATCTTTCAAAATCAAAAGACTGTAATTGGATTTTCAGCGCTGCATTCTCAAAGTAATATCTGCTAAAAGGCATCTTACTGTTCTTGACGTCCTCTTTATTCATCTCCTGAAAAATAAAACCATTCTGAAGCTTTAGTTCAAGAAAGTTCATCTCTTTATTCTGAACAATAGTGCCACTTTTAGCACTGATCACTCTTTTATAATCTCTTGGGTCTTTAGCATTTCCAGGATTAGCTTTTAATGCTGTGAAATCGTAGATCAGGATATCATGCAATGTGCTGCCTTCATTTGTTTTACTGCCAACTCTAATACTATATCCTTCGATATCATCGTAAAAGATTCCTTCTTTAAAGATAATACTTGCCTTGGTCTGTTGAATGTCATTAATCAGCACCCTTAGTTTGAAATTGGCCATGGGCCAAAGGTTGTTTGTAAAGTAGAAGGCTCCCAGGGAAACAAAGATCATTAGAAAGGCCAACGGTTTCATGATTTGAAAAAGGGACATCCCAGCAGCCTTCATGGCTACTAATTCATTGTTTTCTCCAAGTTTTCCCAAAGTCATGATCGAAGCAAGCAGTATGGAAAGAGGCAATGCCATAGGGACCCAATTGGCAGAGAAATAGAACATTAACTCCATAATGATTGTCCATTCCAGACCTTTTCCCATAAGATCATCGATATACAACCACAAAGACTGCATATCCAGCAGGATCATCCAAACTGCAAAATTAAGAAGGAATGGTCCAATGAAGGACTTCAGTACTACCCAACTTAACTTTGTCATCTGGAAAATAATAAAATTAGCAACCTATCGACTGACGAAGACTGGTAATAGAGTTTTCCCAAAGAAGCTTAGCGTCTTCAATCTCATCCTCTTCAGCAAAATCTGTAACAATAAGAGCCACCTGTTTAGTCATCGGATCTACTCTAATTAAGAGTTCGAAATAATAATCCTCTCCTTCATCATCTTCCCATTGGAAACGCACGGATTCTCCTTTTTTATTTCTGATCATTTGAGCGGTCTCTTCACTTCCATCCCAAAAGAAAGTGTAATTATCGCCCTTCACATTAACATTGTCAGCAAACCATTCCGACAGACCGCTAGGGGTGGTCATGCACTTATATAGAATTGGGGTACTAGTATTCAAAATGAACTCTAATTCAAACTTGGTCTTTTCCATCTCGATTTAAAATTAGATAAAACTTATCTTGGGTCTGCTGTGCAGATAAACTGCAAAACATCCACTTTTATTGTCAAACGCCCAAAATACGAAATAAATCGAAGGGAGAAATGGCATCTCTGATGAATTCTCCTAATTGTTGATAAAGTAATTAAATAATGATTACTTTTTCTTTTGTTGCATCTGCTGTTGCTTTTGAACTTCTTCTAGACGCTCCATGAACTTAGATTTCTTCTTAGGCTTTTTCTTGTTGTCTTCGATCTTGGCTCTAAGTTTATCTTCATCAATGAAATAATTCTTGATACCATACATGATTCCAATATTGAACAAGTTACCACACAGGTAGTAATAACTTAAACCGGAAGAGAACTTATTAAAGAAGAAGATCATCAGAATAGGGAAGATGTACATAATTACCTTCATGTTTGGCATACCTGGTTGAGTAGGTTGAGCCATACTTCCACTATTCATAATAGTATAGATCAATGTAGATGCTGACATCAATAAGGTAAATAAACTCACATGATCCCCATAGAAAGGAATTTCAAACCCTAAATTAAGAATGGAGTCAAATGAAGAAAGATCATCAGCCCAAAGGAAACTGGTATGTCTCAAATAAATGGAAGATGGGAAGAATCTAAATGCAGCTAAAAGTATCGGCATTTGGATTAGCATCGGAATACATCCGGCCATCGGATTCACACCGCTTGAACGATATAATGCAGATGTTTCCTGTTGCCTTTTCATCATTTGATCCTGACCAGGGAATTTTTCATTGATCTTGTCGATCTCAGGTTTTAAAACCCTCATTTTCGCTGATGAAATGTAGTTTTTATAAGTGAGAGGAGTAATTACGATTTTGATAACTAACGTTACTAATAAGATGATCAATCCCATCCCAAGTCCCCAACTGTGGAACAAATTGAACACTGGTTGAATGAACCATTTGTTCACCCATCCAAAGATACCCCAACCTAAGTTGATGATATCTTCCATTCCGTTATTGTATGCGGCTAGCGTTTCATATTCATTAGGTCCGAAAAATAACTTCGTTCTAATGGTGTGACTTTCAGGAAGATCTAGTTGTGCATAGTAATCAAGCGTAAAGTCTTCACTCTCGATTTGCTTCTGTTTTACTTTTCCTCCTTTGAAGTTGTTCTCACAGATGATGGCAGAACTAAAGAATTTATGTTTGAATGCAACCCATGTAGTTGGTCCGATCAATTCCTCTTCACTATCCGAACCCTCTGACAAGTAGTCACGAGTTTCCCCATCGTAACGATACATCATCGTTGCGATTCTTCTTTCATCTTCAGCTAACTTCTCGGTGGATAGACCTCTCATGTGCCAGTAGATAAAGGACTTGTCTGGCATGATGTCGCTCACATTATTCAGCCCAACATAATCAATCGTGAAATCCACGTCATATTTTCCCGGTTTCAATGAATAATTGAAAAGGATATATTTAGCAGGGTCTTCAGAAGGTAATTTAAAAGACACATTAATACTGTCTCCTTCTGATGTTGCATATATTTTTTCTTCTTGCTGAGGCACAAAGAACAACTCATCAGTTTTAATATCGGCATCTGGAGTCATTACTCTTAATCCAAAATTCGAATTGGATTCGTTAATCAATTGCAGTGGATTAATACTGTCTGGATTCGCAGCATAATCATCATAAGATTGATATTCTTTCAATTTTACATCCACTACAGCACCTCCTCTGGAAGAAATTTTAATGATTAATTTATCATTCTCAATTGTTGTGTACCCAGCTTCTTTGAATTCGCCTGCGGGTGCAAAAATACCGTACTCACTTTTCAAAGATTGATAATTGGATGAATTGGCCGCTAATTCGTTTGCTTTGTGAACTGAATCTAAATAATTAATAACGTAAAGAGAATCTGTTTGCAATGAATCT
Source organism: Flavobacteriales bacterium (assembly GCA_020635565.1). Lineage (GTDB taxonomy): Bacteria > Bacteroidota > Bacteroidia > Flavobacteriales_D > Parvicellaceae > Parvicella. The sequence continues at coordinate 605,347 of JACJZN010000008.1, forward strand.
GGAAGCTCAGAAATAGCAATGGAGTCTTTATATTCTTCAGTGAAAAGATCATTCTCCTCAAGAGTTATTTCATTTGAATCTGAAGCAACTTTAACCTCAGTTGTATTCTTGTCTGTATTTTTTTCTGGCTCTTCCTCGCTATTGTTCATCAATGTGAACGTCAATAAAATTGCTCCTATCAGAAATAAACCTATGAGTGAATTTCTATCCATTCCTTTGCTTTTCAACTTAAATTAAGGCTGCGAAATTAATGAATAATATAAGAAGAGGCTTATAAATGAGAATCAAATTATTGAATTGTTCATATTCAGTTGATTGTGTATTCGAAAGACTGCTTTTAAAGTTGTAAAACGCCAATTGATTTATCTCATAGGCACAATATGATGATTTCATCTATATTTGCAACTTTATTGCATTTAAATGACAATTTTAATCATAGTTAGTGTGGTGTTGTTAACAGGTGGATTAACCTTTCTGTTTTCCGAGAGAATAAAGGCAAAACACCGAATGTTCAGTACCTTTTCTGCTGCATTGGTAGCTTCTCTAATATTTGTTCATATTCTTCCGGATATTTACGGCTCTGAGGTAGGGGCTAAATGGTTGGGATTGGCTGTTCTATTAGGATTAGTGATTCAATTGGTATTGGAAAAAATAACACATGGAATCGAACATGGTCATCATCACACGCATGCCAAAAGTCATAAGTCCATTTTGATTGGTGTGATGTTAGGCTTGGGAGCGCATGCGCTGATTGAAGGAATGCCGATCTCTATTGATGATGATCATCAAACAGAGGAAACAGAAGAACATGCTCACATTCATAATGATCACCACGATCATGAGCATGTAGACTATTCTTCAGGTAAAACAAAAGTCTCCAGTAAGTTCATTTCCGCAATATTGATGCACAAGGTACCGGTTACGCTCATGCTTAGCTTGTTCTTACTTTCAATTGGAGTCAAGCCTGTCAATTATTTTTTACTACTTCTTATCTTTGCTGTTATGACTCCTTTGGGAATGTTCACAGGAGAATTTTTGATGAAAATCCCAGCTATAAATAGCTATAAATTTTACCTTCTTGCGGTTTCTACAGGAATGTTGTTACATATTATCACTTCTATCTTGTTTGAGCACGGACACTCTAAAAAAGAAACAAATCTTCATATTTTGTTGATCGTTTTGGGTGTGAGCATTGGTGTAATTCTATTCTAGATGGAAAAGATCTTAACTCATTATAAAGAAAGAAAGTCGATTGCCGAGCAGCATGTAAAAATGCTTGGAGCAAGGATTAACACTCTGGTTGTGTTTCGAGTTTTAGTGTTTTCAATAGGGGTGACGCTGATTATTTTGTTCTTTGCAAAAGCCTGGTTGAGTGTCCTCGTTGGTGTGACTACTGCAGTGCTCTTTGGATTCTTGATCAAATATCATCTTAGAAAGAAAGAGGAGCAACGATTTTGGAAGGAAGTTGCTCTCTTTTACGATAATGAGATCAAAGGAGTAAATGGAGATTGGTCATTTGCCAATAATGGGGAGGATTATCATGTGCCAGATCATGAGTTTGCTTATGATATAGACCTATTCGGTGAACGATCCTTTTTTCAAAGAGTAAATCGAACGAGTTTGAATGGGGGAGAGAGGTTTCTCGCCAAACTGTTTTTAAGTAACGATACAAGTCAAATCGATTCACTTCAAGAGGCAAATAAAGAATTGCGAGAGAAAAATAGTTTGACGGAGAGTTTCGTTGGATATGCTCGCATTAATGATGCTGAAGTTTCTCCAGAAGTGGTAAGAAGTTGGCTTTTGAGTTTTAAAGCTTTTTTACCATCCTATTCTTCATTTCTGGGAATTGGGTTCTCATTACTATCTATAGGGGTTTTGTTCATGTTTTCTGCAGGCTGGATTTCAGGATTGTATTTGTCAGGATGGATCGTTTTGGGGTTGGGTGTAATAGGGATTTGGTTAAAAAAGATTACGAAGCTCAATGGAGAGATCAATAAAGTCGTTTCCTCTATAAAATCATATGGCAAATTATTGTATTTGATTGAGGCGGAGGAATTTAGATCAGAGCGATTAAGTTCCCTAAAAAGTAAGATCGTTCATTCAAACAGTACTGCTTCTGAAGTGATTGATCAATTGAGTAGAAATATCGATTTATTTAATAATCGAAATAACCTGATCGTTGCGATGTTAGGAAATGGATTTTTCCTATGGGATCTTCAAACTACTTTTCGATTACAAAAATGGCTAGTAAGGCATGCAGAAGAAGTAGTTGATTGGTTGGATGTACTTTATGAATTGGACGCATTATTGTCTTTGGCTATCTATTCTAAAAACCATCCAGGATTTAATTATCCTGTAATAGATCACAATGGTAATATTTATGGAAAATCACTAGGTCATCCATTGATCAAAAGAGCTGTGTGTGTGACCAATGATGTTGACATAAAGCCAGCAAGTTTTTTGATCATTACTGGAGCTAATATGGCAGGGAAAAGTACTTTCCTCCGTACAATAAGTTTGGCCATTTTGATGACTAATTTGGGACTTCCTGTTTATGCTGATGAATTAAGGATCAAACCGCAAAAATTGATTACAAGCATGCGTTCTTCAGATTCTTTGCTGGAGGATGAGTCTTATTTCTTTGCAGAATTGAAAAGATTAAAATTCATCATTGAACAAATAGACACCTCGAATTACTTTATTGTGCTGGATGAAATTTTAAAAGGAACCAATAGTAAAGATAAGGAAGAGGGTTCCAAAAAGTTTGTGAGAAGATTGGTTGAAATGGGGGCTACAGGGATTATTGCCACCCATGATCTCGGATTATGTACTATTGAGCAGGAATTATCTCAGGTGAATAATTATTATTTTGATGCGGAGATCATCAACGATGAGCTTCATTTTGACTATCGAATGAAAAATGGTGTATGCAAGAATATGAATGCATCCTTCTTATTACGGAAGATGAATATTGTTAGTGACTAAAGTAACAATGAAGTTTATCTTTTAAAGAAAATGGAAATGTATATTTGCATTTCTAAAATAGAATGAACAACAAATTATATTTTTTGACTTAAATAAATTCAAGAAAAATGGCGGAAGAAATTGAAAGAATTAAATGCTTAATTATAGGGTCTGGACCAGCGGGTTATACTGCAGCTATTTATGCTGCAAGAGCAAATATGGAACCTGTACTTTATCAAGGAATGCAACCTGGAGGACAGTTGACTACCACTAATGAAGTGGAGAACTTTCCAGGATATCCAGAAGGAATCTCAGGACCAGAAATGATGGTTGAATTAGAAGCACAGGCAAAAAGATTTGATGCAGATATAAGAAATGGATGGGTTACTAAAGTTGATTTCTCTGGAGACGTGCACAAAGTTTGGGTTGATGAAACCAAAGAGATTCATACGGATACTGTTATTATAGCAACTGGAGCATCAGCAAAATATCTTGGGTTGGAGTCAGAACAGCATTATCTGAAAATCGGAGGTGGAGTATCGGCATGCGCTGTGTGTGATGGGTTCTTTTATAGAGGTCAGGAAACAGTTATTGTTGGTGCGGGAGATTCAGCATGTGAAGAAGCGCATTACCTTTCTAAATTATGTAAAAAAGTTACCATGCTGGTCAGAAGAGATGAATTCAGAGCTTCTAAGATCATGGAAGAAAGAGTTAAGTCAACTGAGAATATAGAAATTCTATTCAATACTGATACGGTAGAAGTATTAGGAGATGAACATGGAGTGACTGGAGCAAGAGTAAAGAATAATAAAACAGGAGAGGAAAGGGATATACCTTGTACAGGATTCTTTGTTGCTATTGGACATAAACCGAATACAGATGTATTCAAACCATATATAGATATGGACGAAACAGGTTATATTAAGAATGTTCCTGGATCTTCCAAAACGAATGTAGCAGGAGTGTTTGTTTCTGGTGATGCTGCTGATAAAAATTACAGACAGGCCATTACTGCTGCTGGTACAGGATGTATGGCAGCCTTAGATGCTGAAAGATATTTGGCGGCAAAAGGACACTAATAATTTATTTATATAGATTAAGAAGGTTGCTTATTTTTTAACATAGGCAACCTTTCTGGTTTAAAATCATTAATTTAGTCAGTCAGATAATAAGTAAAACCAAACCAATGAATAGACTTTATACCTTATTGATCGGATCCACGTTATTGGGTTCTTTTTACGGTCAAACATTTAATGTTGGCGGACCGATTACCAGTCATACAAAATATTCTTTTAGAGAGATCAAGGATATTGAGGTATTGCCTGCCTTTGATCTAGATGCTGTGATTCTTGCAAATGAAGCAAATGCAGTCAACAAGGTTGGGCCCTACATGTTCGGTTATGAACATGCAGTGAATTATAGTCTTGGCAATTCTGGTTCATGGGAAAATCTGGATAACGGAGATAGAATCTGGAGGCTCAGAATTTCTTCACCGGGAGCATTATCGCTAAACTTTGTTTTCAGCGATTTTGAATTGCCAGAGGGAGCTCACCTTCATATCTATAATGCAGATAAATCAATGGTGTTGGGAGCATACACTGCTGAAAATAACAATGCGAATAATGAGTTAGGAACAGATTTGATTAAGGGAGATGACGCTACAATTGAGTATTTTGTGCCAAGATCGGCACAAACGGCTGGAAGACTTCATATGACTATGGCTGTTCACGGTTATTACGATATCAATAACTGGTATACAGAAAAAGTTAATGAATCGGATCCTTGTAACATGGACGTTATTTGTCCAGATGGAGATGATTGGAGAGATGAGATTCGTTCAGAAGCAAGAATTCTTGCCGGAGGTGGACTATGCTCAGGAACTCTTTTGAATAACACTGCTCAAGATGGAAAAGCATATTTTTTAACAGCAAATCACTGTAATCCAGGAGGGATGGGAAGTGGAGTTTTTGCATTCTATTATGAATCACCAATTTGTGGAAGTCAAACCACAGCCAATTCTCAGGCATCAACCACTACTCAAACGGTTAATGGCTCTACTTTGAGAGCTACTAAAGCTGATTCTGATTTTGGATTGATCGAGTTGAATTCCTTGCCTCCAAATCCATATTATGCAGGATGGAACAATTCAGGTAATACACCGCAAACAGCAGTTGGAATTCATCATCCTTCTGGAGATGTGAAGAAGATCTCATTTGATGATGATGTTTTACAGTCTGCCTCTGGATTAAGTTCTGTCGCAAATTCGGAATGGAGAATTGAAGCTTGGGAAAGAAATACAACTACAGAGGGTGGTTCATCGGGATCTGGTTTGTGGGATGAAAATCACTATATCGTAGGTCAGTTACATGGAGGATCTGCTTCATGCTCAAATAGTATCAACGATTACTACGGTAAATTCTCTATGTCTTGGGATGGAAATGGAGCATCTTCCTCAGCTCAAAGACTACACGATTGGTTAGATCCCCAGTCGACAGGAGCTACAACTTTACCCGGATATGATCCAAATGCATCTACATTAAGTTATGATGCTGGAGTAACCAATAATGTTACCTCAGCTACTTTGTGCTCAGCGGTTTATGAACCAGAGATCACTCTGAAGAATCATGGGCAGCAAACTTTGACATCTTGTACGATTACTTATAATGTTGATGGAGGAGCTAATAATGTTTACAACTGGACAGGTTCGTTAGCTGCAAATGCTACCGAAGTTGTTGTTTTAGGGTCTGTTTCTGTTTCAGGAAGTGGATCGCATACGTTTAATGCTACAGTATCTAATCCAAATGGAAATACGGATGAAGATGCAAGTAATGATGTTATTGCTTCTAGTTTTAGTGCCGTGCCTAATAGTATGCCTGTTTACCTAAATCTTCTTGTTGACTGTTATGGAGAAGAAGTGGCTTGGCAGATAACAGAGCAAGGATCGTCAACTGTATTGTTTTCTGGAGCTGATTACCCAGGAACAGGAACTTCTCCAATAGCAAATGGTACTACTGTGACTGAAGATCTTTGTCTAGCGAATGGGTGTTATACTTTTGAGATTACAGATACCTATGGAGATGGAATGTCGGGATCTCAATACAACGGATGTAACACTGATGGTGATTACAATTTGGAAGATTATTATGGGAATGAATTTTTCGCTATGACTCAAGCAGATTACGGAACAGGAACTTCTCATACATTCTGTGTTACTACTGTGGGTGTAGATGAAAATGATCTATCGACCATGATAAATGTGTTTCCTAATCCTGCTGAAGATAATTTTAGCATTTTATTAGGTAATGAAGATCTCACAATTTCTTCAATTCAAATTGTTGATGTTAGGGGAGCTCTTGTCTTGAACGTATCAAATATTCAATCATCAGTACAGACTAATGTTAATGTTTCTTCATTGTCTCAAGGTGTTTACTTTGTGAATATCACGACAGATCAAGGAGTAGTAACTAAAAAAGTCTCTTTGAGATAAGATAGTTCTAAGCATTGAAAATTAACCACTTATATTTGAGAAGATCAGTCCTAGGACTGATTTTCTTTTTTAAAGTAATTTGTTCGAATGCTCAGAAATTTTTGGATCTGACACCTTTAGACAAGGATATCTCTAAGAAGATCAGGCAGTTTATCAGCTATGAGGAAGGAGATAAGATCATTCGATTTTCATCAGGAATTTATGAAATCAATGAGACAATAAAACTTTCCTCCGATGTAATGTTGGTAGGTGTTTCGGTGGATTCGACAATCCTTCAATTTGATCTAAAAGGCAAGGAGAATTGTATAGAAATTATTGGGAAGCGAGAAAATAAACCAAATAGAATTATTGAGAACGAAAGAGTAATTCACGAAGGTGATCGCTATTATAAAATTTTCAATGCAAATCCAAATTTGGACCTGTCTGAATGGGGATCTGAATCAATGGGGTGTATGGTAAAAGGGAAGTACTTAAAGGAAGGTGTTTTTGAATGGAAGCATGGTTATGATGATATTATGAAAAGCACTCTGGGAGATAGTATTCTGTGTTACGAGATCTTTCCGGTTAGAAATGTTTCTTTAAGAGATTTTACAATAAAAAGATTGGATGAAACTTCTGGACAAACATCCAATATATTTATGAATTACACCGCAGATTGTGAAATCGCTCGAGTCGAAAGTTATAATTGCAATTACAGCCATGTCACACTGGAGAATTCTTATAATGTAAAGGTAGAACATTGTCTGTTTAGAGAAGGGTTCAGTCATGGAAATGGCGGTAAAGCATATGGAGTGGCTTTGCAATATGGCTCTTCTTGGTGTTCGATTGAAGGTTGCTGGTTCGATTCATTGCGTCACGGTGTCGTTCTGCAGTTGGGAGTTAGTTTGAATTCTATAGTTGGAAATTATTTTGAAAACTCGTATTGGACAGAAGTTCGACTTCCTGAAAAATCAGCAGGAGATATCGTATTTCATGGAAATTTCCCGTTTAGAAATCAGGTAAGCTACAATATCTGTAATAACATAGTAGTGGACAATTCTCATGGTGTAAACGGACCCAATGCAATTGTGCATAATAGGGTGTTGTTATACGGGATTTATACGAATAGAAAGTCGGTAGACTCAACTTTTTATATTGGTTGCAATTTGATCAATAAGGGAGGGATATTCAAAGGAAGGTTGGTAACCAAAGGAAAGGCGGTAAGGTCTTGTGGTAATTATATTGGTGAAAGATTGCAAAAGAGTCAAGGAGACTGCAAGAACCTTGGTTGTTCTCTTCAAGATCTCCAGATTACACTTTCAAGTAATGATGCGATAGAATATTTTGGTTTAACGCTACCAGAAGATTAATTTTGCGATTCAATAAATGAACCAATGTCAAAATTCAATGAGCTAATACAGGGTGAAATTCCGGTCATAGTGGAATTCTATGCAGAATGGGCTCCAACCTGTGGAGAGGTGAACGAACAGTTGAAGGAGCTGAAATCAGAACTTGGAACTGGAGTCAAAATGGTAAGAATTGATTTCGATAGGAATGAATCAGTAGCCCGAAAGTTAGGAGTTGTAGGTGTTCCTTCTGTTATTTTATTTAAGGAAGGAAAGAAACTTTATTCAGGTTCAGGATTAATAGAAGTCGAAGAAATTCGATCAAAAATTTGAGTTTTCAACCGTTGATCGAAAAAAGGTTTATAAAAAGCTCGTTTCCTTTGAAAACTCTATAATTTACCGAAGTATATTTACACACAAATTACAAACACAAGCATATGTCTCAATACACATTCTCACAACGACACATTGGTCCTAGTGCAGCTGAACAAAAAGAAATGTTGTCAACCATTGGTGTGTCATCTATTGATGAATTAATCGAAAAAACGGTTCCTTCACATATTAGACTGAAAAAAGATCTGGATCTGCCAATGGCATTGTCAGAAGCAGAATATCTTTCTGAATTGGATCAGGTCGCAAAAAAGAACAAATTATTTCGTTCGTATATCGGTCAGGGATATTATGGTACACTTACACCATCGGTGATTTTGAGAAATGTATTGGAAAATCCGGGTTGGTATACAGCCTATACACCTTACCAAGCTGAGATTTCTCAAGGAAGATTGGAAGCCTTGTTGAATTTTCAGACAATGGTTTGCGATCTTACCGGAATGGAGTTGGCAAATGCTTCCTTATTGGATGAGGGAACTGCTGCTTCAGAAGCGATGCTTATGTTTTACCATTCTCGATCTAGGAATCAAGAAAAGGCTGGAATAAAGAAATTCTTCGTGGACGAACATTGTTTTGCACAGACGATAGATATTCTAGAGACAAGAGCAGAACCTATGGGAATTGAACTTGTTGTTGGTGATTACCAAATGTTTGAACCATCAGAAGAGTACTTTGGGGTTTTACTACAGTATCCGGATGCAAGAGGAGAGGTAAATGATTATACTGATTTTGTTTCTAAATGTCATGCAAAAGAGGTTTTTGTAGGGGTTGCTGCAGATATCATGAGTTTGGTTCTATTGAAATCTCCAGGTTCTTGGGGTGCTGATTGTGTAGTAGGAACTACACAAAGATTCGGAGTTCCTATGGGATTTGGAGGTCCTCACGCAGCGTACTTTGCTACAAAAGATGATTTCAAAAGACAAATTCCCGGAAGAATAATAGGAGTGTCTGTGGATAGCAATGAAAATCAAGCGTTGCGAATGGCACTTCAAACTAGAGAGCAGCACATTAAAAGGGCAAATGCTACTTCTAACATTTGTACTGCTCAGGCTTTGTTGGCGGTAATGGCATCTATGTATGCTGTATATCACGGACCAAAAGGAATTAGAGCGATAGCTGAAGATATTCATTCAAAGACGGCAACATTGGCAAATGCGCTACAGGAGCTGGGATATGAACTGAGCAATGAGAAATACTTTGATACTATAACCGTTGAAACAGGATTGGTTGACAAGATCAGAGAAATTGCAGAGAATAATGAGATCAACTTTGCTTATTTCGAAGGAGCTGTTGGAATCAGTTTGGACGAAACTGTGACTGAAAAAGATTTGATGGATGTGATCAATGTATTTGCAGAAGCAAATGGTGAAGCATTCGAATCTGTGAAGTGGATAGAGGGATCATTGAATTCTGATTTGCGTAAGGATGCCATACTTACGAATGAAGTATTTAATAAGTATCATTCTGAGACAGAAATGATGCGATACCTTAAGAAGTTAGAAAACAGAGATATTTCGTTAACACATTCTATGATTGCCCTAGGTTCATGTACGATGAAACTAAATGCGGCAAGCGAATTAATTCCAATAACTTGGCCAGAGTTCGCTAATGTGCATCCTTTTGTTCCTGAAGTTCAGGCAGTAGGATATTATGATATGATCAATGAATTGGATCAATACTTAAGTGAGATTACTGGATTTGCTAAAGTTTCTTTCCAGCCAAATAGTGGAGCTCAGGGAGAATATGCGGGTCTGATGGTGATTCGAGCATATCATCAGAGTAGAGGAGAAGGTCACAGAGATATTTGTTTGATTCCATCTTCAGCGCATGGAACAAATCCTGCTAGTGCGGTTATGGCGGGAATGAAGGTTGTAGTTGTAAAATGTGATGAGCAAGGTAATATTGATATTGATGATCTTCGAGCAAGAGCAGAGGAGCATAAGGAGAATTTAAGCTCTTTGATGGTGACATATCCATCCACGCATGGTGTATATGAAGATGGAATTACAGAAATTACATCGATTGTTCATGAAAATGGTGGCCAGGTATATATGGATGGTGCAAATATGAACGCTCAGGTAGGGTTGACAAATCCAGGAAATATTGGAGCAGATGTTTGTCACTTGAACCTCCACAAAACATTCGCTATTCCTCACGGAGGGGGTGGGCCAGGAGTTGGACCAATTGGCGTAGCAGCACATTTAGTTCCATTTTTGCCAGGAAATCCTGTTGTGAAAGTTGGTGGAGATATGGCTATCAAAGCCGTTAGTTCTGCACCTTTTGGAAGTGCATTAATACTTCTGATCTCTTACGGATATATTAAAATGTTAGGCAAAGAAGGTGTGAAAGAAGCTACTCAGATGGCTATTCTTAATGCTAATTACATGAAGAAGAGGCTATCTTCGAAGTATGAAGTGCTTTATTCAGGTAAGAATGATACCGTAGCGCATGAAATGATCATTGACTGTAGAAACTTTAAAAAAGATGCAGGAATTGAGGTAGAAGACATTGCGAAGCGATTGATTGATTACGGATTTCACGCTCCAACAGTTAGTTTCCCGGTTGCTGGTACATTAATGATCGAGCCAACAGAAAGTGAATCAAAAGCAGAATTGGATCGTTTTTGTGATGCGATGTTAGAGATATATAATGAGATCGAACGTGTGAAGGAAGGGATATATGATGCTGAGGATAATCCTCTGAAGCATGCTCCTCACACAGCTCAGGTAGTGATCAATGATAACTGGTCTCGAAAATATTCAAGAGAAACAGCGGTTTATCCTTTACCTTACCTAAGAGAGAATAAGTTCTGGGTGAGTGTTGGAAGAGTGAACAATGCGTATGGAGACAGAAATTTAATATGTACTTGTCCGTCAGTTGAAAGTTATATCTCAGCAGATTAAGTCGAATAATTAATAGATCAATGAAAAGGAGGTTTTGTCAAAAACCTCCTTTTTTGTTAATTAAATATTAAGTATATAAATTGGATGTTAATTCGATTTTGACGAAATTTGGGGTTCTTAAACCAAAAAACAAATAGAAATGAGAAAAATTTTACCTGTTTTGGGAGCTGCTTTGATTTCTGGTGTAGCAATTGCACAGTCATCAAACTCTCAATCTGAAGTTAAAGTTTGGTCTATTGACGCAATGGCTAAAAAGGCTACTAAGAATGTTGCTTCAACTAAACCAAGTTTATTAACACCTAAAGCAAACTATTTTACAGAAGATTTTGAAGGAACAACTTTTCCTCCAACAGGATGGGTTGTTTCAAGTGGAACGAATTCTACGATTACAGTGCCTACTGTTCAAGCATGGCATGAAGAAGCAAATGGTAACCCAGGAAATTGTGCTTCAGTTCTTTACGATAATAGTACTGACGTTCATGATGAATACTTGAAGACTCCAGTAATTGATTTAAGCAATGTTACAAGTTCATCCTTGAGATTAACTTGGGAATTTAACACGAGTCAATTTTGGCACGTAACTCCAAACGATAATGCTGATATTACATTAGAAGTAAGTTTGGATGGTGGTGCTACATTTACGGATACGATTTGGCAGGAAGACGATGCAACTCTATTGGCAAACTCTTTACTAGATATAAATTGGGAGACTTATGTTTGGACAACAGCTTACACTGATATCTCCAATTTGATTGGTCAAAATAACGTAGTTTTTGCATGGCACTATTACGGACAGGATGGAGCACGATTTAACATGGACAATGTTTCAATTGATGATGTGAATGCAACTGACCTTAGATTGATTCATATGTTTAATACAGATTGGTCAAATGACTATGAGTACTCTATGATTCCTCTTATCGAAACTAGACCATTGGCTGTTTCTGCTGCAATTATCAACATTGGAGGTACGGATTTAGCAAACGTTGGATTCGATTACGATATTTCTCAAGGAGGAAGTAGTGTTGCTTCTGGTTCTGCTACTACTACTATTGTAACTCAAGTAGTTGGACAAAAAGATACTATTTATGAGGTTTCTTCATACACTCCATCTGCAGTTGGAACTTTTGATATGACTTTGACAGCTACTACTACTTCTGGAGCTGATGACGATGCATCGAACAACAGCGGAGCTAGAACAGTTTCTATGACTGACACGGTATGGGCTGTTGACAATGGAACTATTGAAGGTTCAATTTCGGCTGGAAGTTTTGCTGATGCTTCAACTTACCAATTTGAGGTTGGAAACTTATTCTTAACTGGATCAAGAGGAGGAACAATGGCTTCTTCTATTTCGTTTGCGATGGCGGATAGTGCTCAAAATGTTGGAGAAGCTGTTTACGGTATCATCAAAGAATGGGATGGTGTTTCTTGGGTTGAGATCGCAAGAACTGATGATTACGCATTGACATCTGCTGATATGGGTGCTGTTGTTACGCTATCTATTGTATCGCCTTCTGAAAATATTTTACTTGCTCCGAACACTGCTTATAGAGTGTTAGCTGGATGCTATGGAGGTTCGGAAGATTTAGATTTCGCTGAAGGTGGAGAAGCTGTTGAAGGTGGTGTATGTATCAATATTTGGGATGGTTCTGCTCAAGGAGATTTCATTTTGTCTGGAGCTAGAACTGCACCAATCGTAAGATTGAACGTAGCAGATCTTGCAACTGGAATTGAAGAGAATACAGCTGATTTCACAGTTGGTCAAAACTATCCAAATCCATTCAAAGGAAGTACTACAATTAATTACACTTTGAATAGTGCTGATGAAGTTATGGTAGAGATCACAGATATTACAGGAAAAGTTATTGCTGTAATGAATGAAGGAGTTAGAGCTGCTGGAAACCACGTTGTTGAGATCAACAGCAACGGTTTGGCTGCTGGTACTTACTACTATTCAGTTATTACTTCAAATGGAAAAGTTACTAAAGCAATGACTGTTGCTAAGTAATTAGATCCGAATTGATTTATAAAACCTGACCTCCGAAAGGAGAGTCAGGTTTTTTTATGCAAAATAGTAAAAACAAAAAAGGAGCAGTAATGCTCCTTTTTCAATTTGATTTTAAACTCTGAAATTTAAAGTTCAATTTCTTCATTCTCACCATCTACAAACTTGTAGGTAAGGAATGGAAGAGAGGTAATACCTTTAACAGCGATCCATTTTTTAAATTTCATAAACCAGGATCTCTGAATGCTTTTAATGCCTTTCTTGATATAAGCTTCAACAAATGGATGAACCAATAAGGTTATGTTCTTCTGACCAACTTGTTCAACTAAATATCTCACATTGTTCTCAATTTCATCAATTAGAAGAATTGAAGCTGTAATTTCTCCGGTACCATTACAAGAAGGACAAACTTCAGCTGTCTTGATTTCTGTTTCAGGACGAACTCTTTGTCGTGTTAATTCGATTACCCCAAACTTCGTTGGAGGAATAATATTGTGCTTTGCACGGTCGTCACTCATGAACTCTTTAAGTTTGTCGTATAAGAGTTTGTTGTTGTCACGTTGGTGCATATCAATAAAATCAATAGCAATAATCCCTCCCATATCTCGTAAGCGAAGGATTCTTGCGATCTCTTCAGCAACTTCAAGATTAGTCTCGATCGCGTTCTGTTCCTGATTTTGTTCCGAAGCTTTACGATTTCCACTATTTACGTCAATTACGTGCATAGCTTCCGTGTGCTCTATGATCAAGTAAGCACCACTAGGCAACATAACTTTTTTACCAAAGGATGCTTTGATCTGCTTGTTGATTCCAAAATGTTCGAAAATATCGTTTTTGCCCTTGTAGAGTTTAACGATGTTCTCCTTGGCAGGAGCAATTTTCTGAACGTAAGCTTTGATCTCTTCAAACAGTTTAGGATCATCAACATGGATGTTAGAAAAACTTGCAGATAACAGGTCTCTAAGTACAGTAGAAGCTCTGTTTAGTTCCCCCAAAACTCGCTTTGGTGGCTCAGAATTCTTTAGCCCTTTATAAAGTTTATCCCATTTTTCTACCAAGTTGCGTAGATCCTGATCTAGATCGGCTACTTTCTTATTCTCAGCAACCGTTCTGATAATAACCCCAAAATTTTGTGGTTTTATACTAGCTATCAATTTCTTTAATCGCTCACGTTCCTCAGGAGATTTGATCTTTTGCGAAACAGAGATCTTGTCCGTAAAAGGAACTAAAACAATATACCGTCCAGCAAGTGTCAATTCAGCACTCAATCGAGGTCCTTTGCTCGATATAGGCTCTTTGGCAACCTGAACAGCAATAAGTTGTTTAGAAGAAAGAAGGTCCTTGATCTTTCCATCCTTATCAATATCTTTTTCAAGACGAAGTTTGGAAATATTTGAACCCTGCTGCTTTCCTTTGATAGTAGCTTGTATGTATTTGTTTTGAGACCTAAACTGAGGCCCAAGATCAAGATAGTGAAGGAATGCATCCTTCTCATAACCTACATCTACGAACGCAGCATTCAGACTGGGAACGATCTTCCTGATCTTTCCCAGATATATATCACCAACATTGAAACTCGTATCATGCCTGTCTTTATGCAGCTCGATCAGTTTCTTGTCACGTAATAGTGCAATTGTAACTTCTGTTGATGATGAATTGATAATTAATTCATGGTTCACAGAAGAAGTTTTGGTTAATAAATGTGTTCTTATACAATGAATTTGGTCATTTTGTAAGGTTTAAACCTATGCCTAAATAACCAAATGTCGTTAAACACGCAAAGGAAACAAAATTGCTTTCATTTCCTTTAGAGTGTACTTACATTGTAAAACAATGTGTTTTATTTCTTCTTCTTATGACGATTCTTTCTTAGTCTTTTCTTACGCTTGTGCGTTGCTATCTTATGTCTTTTTCTCTTCTTACCGCTTGGCATAATTCGAATGTTTTAAAAAGTTAATACTGTAGTTTCTAGTCGCTTATTTTACCTTTACTTTAGTCTTGATGTTCTCAACAAAAGTTTTAGAAGGCTTAAAAGCAGGAATATTGTGTGCAGGGATAATAATAGTAGTGTTTTTTGAAATGTTTCTTCCGGTTTTTTGTGCTCTTTCTCTGATCACGAAAGATCCAAATCCTCTAAGGTATACATTGTTTCCTTTCTCCATCGCGCCAATGATCGAATCCATGAACGCCTCGACAGTAGCCATCACCGCCACTTTTTCAATTCCAGTTTTTTCTGAAATTTCACTTACAATCTCTGCTTTAGTCATCTTAAAATTCTATTTATTAATTAGTTATCACTCTTTTAAAGAGTGGGTGCAAAGATAATTTTATATTTCATATTATGATAATGTGATGTTTTTTTTTTCAAAAAAATGCAAACCTTTGTACCCTATGAACTTAGCTGAATCCTTGTTAAACTGGTATAAAGAGAATGGTAGAGAGCTTCCTTGGAGAGTGCAGATTTCTCCTTATAAGGTGTGGTTGTCTGAGATTATTATGCAGCAGACAAGAGTCGCTCAAGGTTTGCCTTACTTCAATAAATTTTATGATGAACTCCCGACTATAAAAGACTTTGCAAATACTGATCAGGACAAGGTACTTCTCTTATGGCAAGGGTTAGGGTATTATTCGCGTGCTAGAAACATGCATTTTGCAGCTAAGCAAATTATGAATGAATATAATGGTGAGTTTCCTGATTCTTTATCGGAATTGAAAAAACTAAAAGGAGTAGGGGATTATACTGCAGCGGCAATCGTATCAATTGCATTTGATCAACCTAAAGCGGTGGTAGATGGTAATGTTTATCGCGTTTTATCTCGAGTTTTTAATGTGGATATTCCTATAGATTCAGCCCAGGGTAAAAAGTATTTTCAAGAATTAGCTGATGATTTGATTGATCTGAATAATCCGGGAGATTATAATCAAGCGATCATGGATTTTGGAGCCATGGTATGTACGCCTAAAAATCCTGATTGCCAGAAGTGTCCTGTCAATAATAATTGTGAAGGGTTTTTGAAGGGTAGGATTGATCAGCTCCCAGTAAAATCAAAAAAGGTGAAGATCACTGAGAGGTATTTGGACTTTTTTGAGATTCATTATAAGGACCAGGTGCTTATCCAGCAAAGACAGGGTAATGACATTTGGAAAGGACTATTTCAATTGCCTCTTGTTGAATTGAACTCTGAAAAAAATAAAGGACTCAGCAATATAGAAAAGCTTGGAATAACTGAAGTAAGTTCCATTGAGCATAGAGCTGATAAAAAGCATGTTCTTTCACATCAAAGGTTATATGCTTCTTTTTACAAGGTCGTATTGGATGAAAAACCAAATTTGGACGAGAGTTTCATATGGGTAGATCGTTCTCGTTTGGATGACTATGCTATGCCTAAATTGATCACTAATTATTTAAGTGATTGAATAAAAATTAATACTTTTGAATAAGTAATTAGTGTTATCGCATGGCAAGAAGTGTAAATAAAGTGATTCTCGTTGGAAATTTGGGCAAAGATCCGGAGGTTAGGCACCTTGAAAATGGTGCTGTTGTAGCTAATTTTTCTTTGGCAACTTCGGAATCTTACAAAGATCGAAATTCAGGAGAGTTGGTCTCAAACACAGATTGGCATAACATTGTTCTTTGGAGAGGTTTGGCAGAGATCGCTGAGAAATTTCTAAAGAAAGGTGATAAAGTCTATGTTGAAGGTAAACTGAGAAATAGAAGTTATCAAGATCAGGAAGGTGCTACTAAATATATTACAGAGATCGTAGGGGATAATTTGGTGATGATGGGTAAACCAGAAGGAGGAACGCCTTCAATGGAGAATTCATCCGCCAGCCCAAAGGTTAATGAATATACAGGAGAAACGGAAGATGATGATGATTTACCTTTCTAATGTTCTAACTAAAAAAGTTTAATTTGGAAGCAGTCCAGACCGAGCCCTTCGGGGCCTTGCTAAATATTTTCAACCCTTTTAATTTTCAAATAGGTATCGGATTAGGAATCATGGTGTTTCTACTGATTCTATCTGGTTTGATGTCAGGTTCTGAAGTCGCATTTTTCTCTCTGAGTGCATCCGATAAGGATAAACTTAAAAAGAGCGGATCTGCTAGTGGGGAAAGAGTGCTGAAACTACTAGAAACTCCTAAAAAGTTACTGGCTACCATTCTGATCGCCAATAATTTTGTCAATGTAGCCATTGTAGCAGTTTCAACTTTTATTACGAATGAATGGGTCAGTGATACAATTTCCCCAACAATGTCATTCTTGATTCAAGCGGTGATGGTAACGTTTATCATACTTCTTTTTGGAGAGGTGATTCCCAAAGTTTATGCTACTAAATATAACGTTGGTTTAGCTAAGGTGATGTCGAGTTCAATGATGGTGATCAAGTTAATTGCAAGTCCGCTTAGTCATCTACTGGTATCTTCGAGTAATTTGATCGATAGAAGAATTAAAAAACGTACTGATTCGATCTCGGTAGATCATCTGGAGCATGCTTTGAACATTACCAAAGATGTAGCCGATTCTGAAGATGAAAAGAAAATCCTTGAAGGAATTGTGAAGTTTGGAAATACGGATGCAAAACAGATCATGACACCTCGGATAGATGTAGTAGCTTTTGATATTTCTATAAGTTATGAAGAGCTAAGAAGACAGATCTTGGAGTCAAAATATTCCAGATTACCAATCTATGATGATACATTCGATCAAGTGAAGGGAATTATTTATGTGAAGGATCTGATTAAGCATCTGGATGATGAGAATTTGGTTTGGCAGGAATTATTGCGTCCGGCAAAGTTCATTCCCGAGAATAAGAAACTAGATGATCTTTTGAGTGAATTTCAGGAGAGTAAGAACCACATGGCAATAGTCGTGGATGAGTATGGAGGTACATCGGGAGTCGTTACACTAGAAGATGTTCTGGAAGAAGTTGTAGGTGATATTACAGACGAATTTGATGATGAGGATGTGATCTACAGTAAACTGGATGATTTGAACTACGTTTTTGAAGGTAAAACACCATTGATGGATATGTACAGGATCATTGGTATTAACGGTGATCGATTTGAGCAGGAGAAAGGAGAAGCTGACACGATTGCCGGCTTCTGCATAGAGCAGGCCGGAAAGATCTTATTGAAGAATGAAAAAGTTGTCTTTGAAGAGGTCGTTTTTACAGTTGAGGCGGCAGATAAAAGAAGAATAAAACAGATTAAAGTAACTTTACCGGAATTAGAGGTTAAAGAATAGATGAAAAGATTGAAAGGATGGTTGGTTAGTTTTTTTCTGGTGATAATAATAACTGGATGTGTAGATGATTCAAAAGATATCCCAAAACCAATGGGGTATTTTAGAATTGAATTTCCAGATCATGAGTATGAAATGTATTCAGATCCAGTTTGTCCATTTACCTTTGAAAAACCAAAGAATGCTTTGTTAGTGGATAGCGACCAGAATCAATGTTTTAAATCGCTTATTTATCCGCACCTGAAAGCAGGTGTTTACTTTACATATTTTCCAGTAAACGATAATATAGATAAGTTGATAAATACTGCTGATGATATCGTTTATGAACATCACAACATGGCTTCTGGTATTGAAACAAAGGATGTCATTTTTCCAGAGAAGAATGTTTATGGTATTTCCTACAAACTAATGGGGGATGTAGCAGTGAATCATGTGTTTTTTGTGACAGACAGCAACAACCATTATTTCGCAGGTAAATTATATTTTGAATCGATTCCGAACTACGATTCCTTACAGCCTTGCGTTGACTATATTGTTGAAGATATTGAGCATATTCTCAATACGATTCAATGGCAATTACCAATGTCTGTCAATCAGATAGATCAGTGAGGTGATAGCAGCCGATCCTAGTTTTAATTCTCTTTCGTTCACATTTTCCAACACATCACTCTTCGCATGATGGAAATCGAAATAGCGTTGCGTGTCTGGCATTAAACCAACCAGACAAACCTTACCATCTTTTAATGGGCCAATATCCACTCCTCCATGTCCCTTCTCAAAAAGATGGATCCAATAGGGGGCAAATAGTTCTTCAAAGTCTTGTATGAACTTTAACTGTTCTTCTGTGCCATCAATACTGAATCCTCTTGGACTGAATCCACCTCGGTCTGTTTCTAACGCAAACAAGTGTTTTTCATGGTATTCACTCGCGTATTTTGCGTATCCTTTTCCGCCCATATTACCATTCTCCTCATTCATATAGAGAACACAGCGGATGGTGTGTTTCGGTTTGATCTGAAGCATTTGAAAGGTTCTAATAGTTTCAAGACTTTGTACTACACCGGCACCATCATCATGAGCACCTTCTCCAATGTCCCAGGAGTCAAGGTGTCCACCAACTAAGATTATTTCTTCAGGTTTTTCAGAGCCTCTTAGTTCGCCAATTACATTGTAGGAGACAGTGTCCGGGAGAATTTGGCAACTCAATTTCAATTTTATTGATGTGTTAGGATCCTCTTTGATCATGTTACTAAGGATATAGGCATCCTTACTACTGATCGCAACTCCAGGGATCTTAGCGATGCTATCCACATATTTCATCATTCCTGTATGAGGGTTTTCATCATTTTTAAGAGTCAAAGAGCGGATAATCACCGCTGATACTCCTTTCTCAGCAGCTTTCATGCTACCATACATTCTGTATCCTGCACATCCCCCATAAGCTCTAAAAGTATTGATTAGAGCAGGGTTCATGGGTTGATTGAAAAAGACAACCTTGCCTTTGATTTCTTTCTCCGTTTTTGAATCGAGTTCATCCCAATTCTTGATCTCTATGACCTGACCTGAGATTACTTTGCCATTTGTTCCGATTGAACCTCCCAGTGCCGTGCAGTGTGAAACATGGATAGGCGTGTTTTTATTGCTGAAGTCCAATCGTTCAATATCGCCTCTGACCCAATGAGGAACCGTGATCGGTTGAAGCCAGACAGAATCTAGTTTTAGTTCATCTAGCTTTTTCTTACCCCATTCAATTGCTTTGTAAGATTGAGGTGAAGCTGTTAGTCTATGACCAATATTCTTGCAAAGTTCCTCGAGATTACTGTAGCTCTGACCTTTAATTAGGGTATGCTCATGTATCTTAGCAAGCATTAAAGAATCGCTTTGGCCACAAAGGATGTTTCCGTAAAAAGAAAAGCCAACAAGGAATATTAAAATTTTCAGTTCATTCATTGACCAAAAATACAAAAAATGAACACCTTTGTTCTACGATCAATTACGTAATTGTTTTGGCAAGAACACCTACTACACAAATTCCACTTGGTTTTAAAGCTCCTACTTTTGAGTTGCCTGATGCTGTATCGGATAAACGATTTAAATACAACGATCTAAAAGGTGATAAGGGAACGGTAGTTATGTTTATATGTAATCATTGCCCTTTTGTGATCCATGTTCGAGAGGAATTGGTAAGGCTGGCTAATGATTACTTGAATAAGGGGATAGGTTTCATCGTGATCAGCTCAAATGATGTGGAGAATTATCCGCAAGATGGTCCAAATTTGATGAAGGAACTTGCTGAACAACTGAATTTTCCGTTCCCATACTTATATGACGAATCGCAAGAGGTGGCAAAGGCATATGACGCTGCCTGTACTCCAGACTTTAGTGTTTTTAATGCGGATGATGTTTGTATTTATCGCGGTCAATTAGATGATAGTCGTCCAGGAAATGATGCGCCAGTTGATGGAAAAGACCTACGAAAGGTATTCGATTATTTGATTGATGGAAAAATGCTCGATTTCGATCAAAAACCTAGCCTTGGATGTAACATCAAATGGAAACAGTAGGAGCAATTACCTACTCTTAACGATATCATACAACATTAATCGATCGTAAAAATTCTGAGGATCAGAATAATATGCTCTGAAAACATATTCATTCTCCGTCATATTATGTGTTCCTTCTACCGTTTCTAATGTTGATTCCCCGTATTCTGGTACAAACATATAATTATAGTTATAGTAGCCTTGTTTGAGAAGTATATTAGTATAGTAGGTTTTAGAACCTTCATCATAGTACATTCGGAATTCATCTTTTACTTGCCAATCTGATAATTCACCGTAAACGTAGAGTGTGCCATTTTCTAAAGGTTGATCATAAGGTAAGTAGAAATGAGTCATTACGTATTGACTTTCCAGTTGGTAATCTTTTCCGTTTAGAGTTTTTATAATGTATCTCCCATTGATATCATTATATTGAACATACTGTTTAAATTGTCTCCTTATATCATTGAGAAGCAGAGCATGAATTGTATCGCCCTGAAGATTATATTCTCTGACATGAGCAGTTTTGTTTAGATGAGTTGTCAGATCAAGGTGTCTGAATTCATTTGCTCCTTCAAAAACATTGCAGCCTTCGTAGTTGTAAACCAATTGATTTTCTTTAACAAAGTTAGGTTCCACACCCGTGCACAAATTGTCCTCTCTGTGATTTTGTGATATGTAAACATGTACATTGTCATAAGGGTTAGTTACCACTTGCGGGTCAAAGTAAATGTTGTAATCTACTTCCTGCATATAATTACGTTCTTCTATATCAGAAGGGTAGTGAAAGTTCGGTTCTAGTGTAAATCCACCTTCTGTAACATAGAATCTTCTTGTAATAAGTGGTTCGTTCTCGTATCCTTCTGGGTAAATAATGATTGCATAATTTCCTGATTTTTTAAAATCGATCTGATCATTTGGAAAGGCTATCGCATAATGAACATAAGTCTGGAAAGTATTATATGAGTTTTCATAATATTCAACGTAGTTATCGTTGAAACCTTCCAAATATTCCATTTCATTGAGATTACTCATTTCCCAATCCCGGTTGCAGTGCACAATTTTATACTGAAAATTTACCGTATTCTCATTCATGACATCCCAATGCATTTCAAGTTGTTCACCGCTTCCAAGATTAATTACGGGATCTCCCTGTTCCCAGTTCAATTTATATAATCTCACGGTTTTTATGCTGGCGTTGAATGTCTCGTTGTCAAATACGTGTTCGTAGTAATCGATACTTTGTGATTTTACAAACTGACTGTGAAATATCATCGATAAAACGAGCAAAACCGAAGATATAGGCGTTGATATGTTATTTATAATCATTCTAAATTGTGTTGAGTGCATTTAGAAACTGGATGTATGCAATGTAATCTTGGACAAATTTATAATTTTGCCAACGAATTTTTTGAAAAAATATTCTATGTCAAAATCCATTAAAATCCGTAAAGGACTGGATATTAACTTGATTGGTGAAGCTGATAAAGTTGTTATCGATGCACCAAGAGCGAAAACATATGCGCTCAAACCAGTTGATTTCCACGGAGTAATTCCAAAAATGGTCCTCAAAGTAGGCGATAAAGTTAAAGCCGGGGGTGTTGTTTTCAAAAGCAAATACAACATGGATATCAATTTTGTATCGCCAGTTAGTGGTACATTAAAAGATGTCGTTCGAGGAGCAAAAAGAAAAATTTTATCTGTTGTCATTGAAGCCGATAATGTTGATGAGTATGAAACAATAAACGTGCCGTCTATTGATGGTATGGATGCTGAGTCAGCTAAGCAGTTTTTAATGACTACTGGACTTTGGCCGCTCATTAAGATGCGTCCTCTTGATGTTATTGCGAAAGCAACTGATACACCAAGTGCTATCTATATCTCTGGATTTGATAGTAAGCCACTAGCAGCAGATTATGATTATACGCTGCATGGAAAAGATAAAGAGTTCCAAACAGGTATTGACATTCTTAAGAAGCTAACCACTGGAGCTGTTCATCTTACCTTAAAGAATGGAATGGCCGACAACGCCTTGAAAGGAGTGAAGGGATGTACGATCAATAGCATCTCTGGACCGCATCCTGCTGGTAATGTTGGTGTTCAGATCCATCACATCAAACCTTTGAATAAAGGAGAAGTGGTATGGGTTGTTAATGCTCAGGATGTTGCAATGATTGGACAGACTGCATTAACAGGAAAATACGATGCTACTAGATTGTTTGCTTTAACAGGAGAAAAAGCGAAGAATAGAAAATACTACAGAGCCTTGATAGGAGCTGAAGTAGGAACAATTACATCGGGTAATATAGAAAAAGAAGGGGCTAGAATAATTTCTGGTAATGTTCTTACTGGTTATACGACAACTGAAGAGGATCATATTGGTTTCTATCACTCTCAGCTAACTGTTCTAAAAGATGGAAATGAGCATAAGTTCTTCCTTACAAATGGATGGTTAGGTCTTGGATTTGGACGATTCTCAGTTTCAAGAGCTTATCCAGGTTGGTTGACTCCAAAGAAAAAATGGAGTGTGGATACCAATCTTAATGGAGAAGAAAGAGCTTTCGTAGTTACCGAGCAGTATGAAAAAGTGTTCCCTTTTGACATTTTTCCAGTTCAATTGGTAAAAGCTGCCATTACAAGCGATATTGATAAATTGGAGCAATTAGGGATTTACGAAGTAGCTCCTGAGGATTTTGCGCTTTGCGAAGTTATATGTACTTCAAAGATCGATTCTCAGAAATACATTCGTGAAGCACTTGATTTGATCGAAAAGGAATGTTTCTAATTCTTATTTAAGAACTTAAAGTATAATAAGGTGAAATTTTTAAGAAATATATTTGATAACGCTCATGCCAAGCTAAATAAATCGGAGAAGACGAAGAAGTTTTTCCCGTTGGTGGATGCGTTTGATACTTTGATGTTTACGCCAAACCACACAACTAAGAGTGGGGCGCACTTCAGAGATGCTATCGATTTGAAAAGAACGATGATGTTAGTGATCATGGCTATGATTCCTGCATTGTTGTTCGGTATTTTTAATGCTGGACATTGGCACTACGTTGCTCTTGGAGAAGTAGCAAGTGACGATTACTCAGGAATGATTGGAGACAAGATCCTTTATGGATTGTTGAAAGTAGTTCCCTTGTTGATCGTGTCTTATGGTGTTGGTCTTGGTATTGAATTCATTTTTGCTATTAGAAATGGACATGCTGTTCAGGAAGGATTCTTGGTGTCAGGGATGCTTATTCCGTTGATCATGCCGGTAGATGTTCCATTATGGATGGTTGCGGTAGGTACTGCTTTCGCTGTATTGATTGGGAAGGAAGTATTTGGTGGAACCGGAATGAATATTTTGAATGTCGCATTGACTGCAAGAGCATTCATGTTCTTCTCTTTCCCAACTAGTTTGTCAGGAGATAAAACATGGGTTGGTGGAATAGCTAAAATGAAAACGGATGGAACATTGGTTGATTCGATTTCTGGAGCTACTGACTTAGGTAAATTGGCTGCTGCGAAAGGAAATTTCTTGGACGCTGCAACAAAAACAGGACAGGAAGCTACAGATTTGATCGCTTCTTCTGATTCATTGATGAGCAGTGTTGGTTCATTTAAGGATGCATTCTTTGGATTTGAGATCGGATCTATTGGTGAGACTTCTGCTTTAATGATCTTGATCGGTGCAGCTCTTCTATTAAAAACTGGTATTGCTAGTTGGAAGGTTATGGTTTCATTCTTCTTAGGAGGTTTGACCATAGCAGCAATTTTGAATAAAGTAGGTGGTAACCCTTATTTTGATTTTGATCCAATCCACCAATTGATGTTGGGAGGATTTATGTTTGGAATGGTGTTCATGGCTACTGACCCTGTAACGGCTGCTCAAACAAGTACTGGTAAATTCATTTATGGATTCTTAGCTGGATCTTTAGGAATCTTGATCCGTATGGCTAACCCTGCTTACCCTGAAGGTGTGATGTTGGGAATTTTAATTGCTAACGTTTGTGCACCAACGATTGACCACATGGTGATCAGAGCTAATGTTCAGAAAAGATTAAAAAGACTTAAAACTGCGTAATCATGGCTATGAATAAAGAAAGTAACGTTTATACCATCATCTTCGCCATTATTATGGTGGTTATAGTTGGGGGAGGTCTGGCAGCAGTAGCTATCGGATTGAAACCTGCTCAACAAGCGAATGTTTTGAATGAGAAGAAGCAGAACATTATACAGGCAACTGGATTTTTTGAAACAAAAATGGAAGTTACCAGAGACAATGCTGAGCAGTTTTTTGGAGAGTATGTAAAGGAAAGAATCATCTTGAACTACGATGGAACAGTAAAGCATTCTATTCCAGGAACTGATGAGATTGATCCTAAAAACATGGAAGATGCGTTTAACATCGACATGAGAAAAGAATATACAAGTGTTCCAAATAAAGAAGACAGAAACTATCCACTTTTTGTTTGTGAGAAGGACGGTAAAACAGTTTATGTGATCTCTTGTAGTGGTAAAGGACTTTGGGATGACGTTTGGGGATATGTAGGTTTCGATCCAGAATCAAATGAGATCGTAGCTACCAAATTCGATCACAAAGGAGAAACTGCTGGTCTTGGATCATTGATCAATGAGGATCCATTCCAGGATCAGTTCATAGGAAAGACTTTCATTGAAGGATCAAACTATGCGCCTATCAAGGTGATCAAGCCTGGAAGTGAGGAATTGACATCACATAAAGTTGACGGTTTATCAGGAGCTACATTTACTGGTAAGGGTGTTGACGAGATGATGGCGAGAAACTTTGAAGTTTATTACAAATATTTTACTAAATAACGGAATATGAGTGCTACAGCTAGAGAGCCATTATTTTCGGCTAAAAATAAGAAGTTGTTAAGCGATCCGCTTAATGACAACAACCCTGTAACAATTCAGGTATTGGGGATCTGTTCTGCATTAGCAGTTACCGTGCAGATGAAAGGTGCATTGGTAATGTCTTTGGCAGTGATCATCGTTACGATGTTAGGTAACGTGGTGATCTCTTCTATGAGAAACGTTATTCCTCCAAGAATCAGAATTATCGTTCAGTTGGTAGTTGTTGCTGCCTTGGTAATTATCGTGGATCAGGTATTGAAAGCTTTCGTTTATGATGTTTGGAAACAAATTGGAGTATTCGTTGGTCTGATCATTACGAACTGTATCATCATGGGACGTCTAGAAGCATTTGCATTGAGCAATAAGCCTTGGCCTTCCGCATTGGATGGTATTGGAAACGGATTGGGTTACGGAATCATTTTGATGATCACAGCTTTCTTTAAAGAGTTGTTTGGTTCAGGAAAATTGTTCGGTATTCAGATCATTCCAGATTCATTCTATGAATTCGGTTATGAAAACATCGGTTTGATGTTATTGCCTCCATCTTCTTTGGTGATCGTTGCGATCATCATCTGGGTGCAGAAAGCAAGAAACCCAAAATTGATTGAAGCGCACTAAGTATTAACGTAAGTAAAAGAAAGGAAAATGCATTATTTCGAGATATTTTATAGAGCAGCATTCATCGACAACATGATCTTTACATTCTTCTTTGGAATGTGTTCATACTTGGCGGTGTCAAAAACAGTTAAGACAGCTGTTGGTTTAGGAGCTGCAGTAATTTTCGTATTAGGAGTTACTATTCCGGTAAACTACTTGCTAAACGCTTATGTACTTAAAGAAGGAGCTTTGGCTTGGTTAGGAACTGAATTCGAGACGATCGATCTTGGTTTCTTGAGTTTCATCATGTTTATTGCAGTTATTGCGTCAATTGTACAATTAGTAGAGATGTTGGTAGAGAAATTCTCTCCAGCACTTTATGGTGCACTTGGGATCTTCTTACCATTGATCGCTGTAAACTGTGCGATCCTTGGGGGAGCATTATTCATGCAACAGAAAGATTTCAGCAACGTAGGTGAGGCAACTTCATACGGAATTGGAGCTGGATTTGGATGGTTTATTGCTATCGTGTTGATCGCAGCGATCAGAGAAAGAATTAAGTACTCGCATGTACCGGGTCCAGTAAGAGGGGTAGGGATGGCGTTTATATTAACAGGTTTAATGGGATTGGCTTTCTTAGGCTTCCTAGGATTCTAATAAGAACTTTATAACTCAAAATTACTATGGGTCAAGTTATTATAATTACAGTAGCAGTTTTCTTAGTAGTAGTACTACTTTTAACTTCTATATTATTATTTGCGAAGGCGAAGTTGATGCCTTCTGGAAAAATTAAGATCACCATCAACGGAGAGAAAACGATCGAAGTTGACGGTGGAGGAACTTTACTTTCTACACTTGGAAATGCGGGAATTCACCTTCCATCAGCTTGTGGTGGTGGTGGTACATGTATCCAGTGTGTTTGTCACGTTCACAAAGGTGGTGGAAGTATCCTTCCTACAGAAGAACCACACTTTTCAAGAAAGGAGATCGCTCACGGTGTTCGTTTGGGATGTCAGGTGAAGGTGAAAGAAGACATGGAGATCGAAGTAGAAGAAGAAGTTCTTGGTATTAAGGAATGGGAAGCAACCGTAGTATCTAACTACAACGTGGCTACCTTCATCAAAGAATTTATCGTTGAGATCCCTGAGGATATGAACTATAAAGCTGGAGGTTATATCCAGATCAAGATCCCTGCGTGTGAGGTGAAATATTCAGACATGGATATTACTGCGCATCCACAGGATCACCCAGGACAACCTGAGAAATTCAAGAAAGATTGGGATAAATTTGGACTTTGGCCATTGGTTATGAAAAATAACGAAGAAGTGGTTAGAGCGTATTCGATGGCTTCTTACCCAGCAGAAGGAAGAAGAATTATGTTGAACGTAAGGGTAGCTACTCCACCTTGGGATAGAGCAAACAACGGATGGATGAAAGTTAATCCAGGAGTTGCTTCTTCATACATTTTCAACTTGAAAGTAGGAGATAAAGCAACGATCTCTGGACCTTATGGAGAATTCTTCATCAATGAATCTGACGCTGAGATGCTATACATTGGTGGTGGTGCTGGTATGGCGCCAATGAGATCTCACTTGTATGAGTTGTTCAAGACTTTGAAAACTGGAAGAAAAGTAACTTATTGGTACGGAGGTAGATCTAGAGCAGAATTGTTCTATATCCACTACTTTAGAGATCTGGAGAAAGACTTTCCAAACTTTAAGTTCTACTTGGTGCTTTCTGAACCATTACCAGAAGATAACTGGACTGTAAAAGCAGACGTAAACGATGAAGCTGGTGACGGATTCGTTGGATTCGTTCACAACGCAGTAATTGATCAGTATCTTTCTAAGCATGATTCTCCAGAGGATATTGAGTTCTATTTCTGTGGACCGCCAATGATGAACAATGCAGTTGTTAAAATGTGTGATGACTGGGGAGTTCCACCAGAAAACGTAAGATTCGATGATTTCGGTGGATAGTTAATAACACCAATCAAGATATGGAAGCCCTGACAGTAACGTTGGGGCTTTTTTTTTACCGCAATTAGACAAGTCAAAGTTGTTATTCCCTACCTTTCGGACATGAATTACCTCAAAACTATACTGATTTTATCTAGTCTGTTCTTCATTGCCTGCAACAGCAATCAAAAAGCAGAGGAAACACCCCCACCACTATATCCGCAACCAATCATGGTGGAAGCTAACCCGAAAGAAGGTTATAAAGTAAATGTAGTTACAGGAGATACGATACATCCTATTATTTTAGAAAGTGGAGACACGCTTATTACCGGTGTTCCCATTCCAGCAACGGGTAAAGTAATTAATCCTGACAGCCTTGATCAACCTCAAGTTTTTCAAGCTCCATCAGATGATCAATTGGTAAAAATAAATGCAAAGACAAATGTCTATAAAATACCTGATGAGTTAACAGTCATACCGGTAAACAAAGATTCGCTTACGATTATTTGGTTAGAAGAAATTTCGGAGAAGGACACCGCTCATTATATAGTAAATACTAATGGCGATACAATTAAAACAGGGGTCCCCATTCCAGTAAAAGGTAAAGTGGTACCCACCACCCAACCC
>JACJZN010000009.1 GCA_020635565.1 Flavobacteriales bacterium
TGGAATGGAGTATACTGGAGATACATTGTTTGATGCGTACTGGTTTGGAGATGAGTATGTAGGTGAAAACCACTTATGAATATGAAAGAGGATTATTTCAAAGAGGATCAAATTGTGGAAGCGATTTCAGAATTTGCCAAAGCACGACTATATTGATGGTTTGCTTCTACTTTTTTTAAATAAAGACATGGTGTCAGGTAAATTTCATTTCATAAACATAATTGGACAAGAATTGATGAAAAGAGAAGGGAAATATTTGTCCACAAGGCAGTACGTTAAACATTTTAGAACTAAAAATTTTAAGTGGTCTGAAAATGGAGTTGTTGTGTTTTAAGTACTTTGGACTATTGAGTTTTATTTGATCTAAGTTTTGTGCTAAAGTTTATTGGAGTTAATTCAAATAAATATTTCATCTGTTAATTTACAACGTCACATTTTGGCGTTATGCACCAATATGTTTGCAACATGATCAAAAAACATGATGCAATGAAAATAACAGAAATAGGAATAACTCAATCAACGTCAAATATCTCTAACCTGCTAGATTCCACACTGAAATCGAGGATAACGGATGTGTATTCCGAAAGATTTAAGTCTTCCATCAATGAGAATGTTTTATTTGTCCTAAAATACAATTCGATTCCAAATAGCGTCCTTGAATCATTTGTTGATTGTGAAAGGGCTTATGTTTGGTTTTTTGAAAATTTTAAAGATGAACTAACTGATTTTTATTTTACTATGAGTCAGCATAGTGGCAACGAGGAGACTAAACCATTGTATATCTATTGTTTCCTATATGATGATTTGATAGTGCATTTTGATGTTTTCTCTTCGAAGGTTCGATTTTTATTTCGAATAACAGACTTTGGATTGGTTCAAAAGGTTCGTGAAAACATTTGTGAGTTCAAAAAGGAGTTAGTTGAGGGAACGCCCGCTATTAATTTAATTACTGCAGATTTGAATGGTCTAGAGACTAAATTGATGACCCTCAAAAAGCCTAAACTGAACATAGAAGATAATTACAATGATAACTTTTTGGAAATTCATGAAATGATTCTAAGTCGACTGTCTCAGGACAATGATAAAGGATTGGTTCTTCTCCACGGCAAACCGGGTACTGGAAAAACATCCTACATTAGATATTTGGCTACATCAATAAAGAAAAGAATCATTTTCTTACCACCAACATTGGCAAGTGCTATCACTAATCCTGGGCTAATTTCTATATTGATTGAAAACCCGAACTCAATATTTATTATCGAAGATGCCGAAAATATTGTAATGGGTAGAGAAGATGATAAAAGCTCGCCTGTATCAGCTCTGCTGAATATCTCTGATGGTCTATTGGCAGATTGTTTGAATATTCAAATTATTTGTTCGTTTAATACAGACATTTCAAAAATAGATAGTGCTTTGCTTAGAAAGGGGAGGTTGATTGCTAAATATGAATTCAAGGAATTAGAAGTCAGCAAAGCTCAGCAACTTTCTAATAAGTTAGGTTTTTCTTCAGTTATTTCAGAGCCAATGACATTGACTTCAATTTATAATCAGAAAGAAGCTACGTTCGATCAAGAAAAGAAAAGTAGATCGATAGGATTTTGCGCTTGAATTTGTAATTTACAACACTATAAATAAGAGTAGATGAACACAAATGAATTAGTAAGTTTAGACGATTTGTTAAACGAAGTATCAGCTATTGTTAGTAAGTACGATAAACAGATAGAAGAATCTGGGGAACGGTTTAATATCTTCAATATTCTGGGAGTTTCTAGCAATGAAGTGAAGCTTCATTCTCGTTTGCTTGCTGAATTACTGAGCCCAAAGGGGAGTCATGGAATGGGGGATAAGTTTCTTAAATTCTTTTTAGAAGCATTGCCAAAAAATGAGGGAGCAGAGTTTACCCAGACTCAAGGAGCAATTGTGGAAATAGAAAAATGGTTAGGGACAATAGACAATGAAATTGATAAAGGTGGATATATTGATCTTCTCATAAGATTTCCTGACAAAAATGAAATTATCATAGAGAACAAGATATATGCAGGTGATCAAGAAGGTCAATTAAGACGTTATTATAATTATAATCCTAAGGCTAAGTTGATCTATTTGACTTTGGATGGTAAGGAGGCTAGTGATTTTTCAACCAAGAATACACATTATCCATATGAGGGAGAGAATGTTCCCTATTTGTCATTGTCATATATGTCAGATGTTAAGAGTTGGTTGGAAAAATGTATAATGATAACAAATGATCGCCCGATAGTTCGAGAAACAATTAAACAATACATCTATGTAATAAATCATTTATCAGGACAAGCAACAAATATCGAAATGGAAAAAGAAATAATAAAAGAAATAGTCACGAGCGGTGATAAAGTCAAAACAGCCTTGGCAATTTCAGAATCAATTCATGAAGTCAAGAAGGAGCTTTTGAAAAAGTTAGCGGGACACATAAAAGCTAAGGTTGAATTTCTAGTGAATAATGTAGATATTATTATCACTGATGACTTCGGTACAAAATGGAAGGGTATATTTTTTCGGTTAAAAGAGAATAATAATGCAGTTTCTAAGGAGTTTGTTTATTTCGCCTTTCTTGTTGACTTTAAGTACTGTTATTTAGAAATCGGTCATGACCATAATAAATGGGTAGAAGGTAAGAAAATTGCTAGTAAGACTAATATTGATTTCTATAAAGAACAATTGAAAGATGTTGGAGTTCATTGGGGTAAAATTGAAGACACAAAAAATGCTTGGTTGGGTGATTGGGTCTGTCGTTACGAAAGGAAAATGGATAAATGGATGTATGAACCAGATTTTTGGTCTCAACTAGCGGATGATAATTTCACAGATAAGGTGGACGAAATAGCCAAGGATATTGTTAGACTGCTAGAGACTATTCAGTTGAAAGGCTGACCAAATAATTGTAGCAATGTCAAAAAGAGGTTACATATCAAGGTATCTATTAATTCTAAAGAGGTTGAAACAAAAGCCGTATTCGACTTTTGAAGAAATTAATGGATACATAGAAGATCAGTTCGAGTATTTACAGATGAGCGATGACACTTTGAATTCTTCATTTTCAAAGCGAACTTTTCAGAGGGATTTGCGCGAGATTCGAAATGTATTTGGAATTAATGTTGAGTACTCAAGATCTAATACGGGTTATTACATCGAACAAAGCGAGACAGAAAATTTGAACTTTCAAAGGATGTTGGAGGCGTTTGATATGTTTAACTCATTGAATGTAGCCAATGACTTAAATCTATTTGTCCAGATGGAAAATAGGAAACCTCAGGGGACTGAGAATCTTTACGGCTTGATACATGCGATAAAAAATAAGTTCATCGTTCAATTCAATTATCAGAAATTTTGGGAGGATAAAATATCTAAAAGACGTTTAGATCCTTATCTGGTGAAGGAATTCAAGAATAGATGGTTTTTGGTCGGTAGAGATGAAGGAGATGGAAAGATCAAAAATTTTGGGCTCGATAGACTCACAAGTCTAGAAATTACCAATGTTCATTTCAAATCGATTAATGAATTTGATGTTGATCGTTATTTCAAGTATAGTTTTGGTGTTATTAGTTCTGAGAATCTCGAACCTCAAGATATAATCCTGTCATTTAATTCCTTTCAGGGTAAGTATATAAAAACACTACCAATACACCATTCACAAAAAATTTTGATGGACAATGAAAAAGAGCTGAGAATTAGTTTAAAATTATGCGTTACCCATGATTTTGTAATGGAGCTACTATCTTATGGGTCGAATGTAAAAGTTCTTGAGCCGACTACATTGATCTCAGAATTGAGCCGGTCCTATAGTGAATCACTTAGCTTATACAAGCATTATTAAGAAATATTTTATGGGATTATTGACTGGTTTAAATGAAATTGATGAGAAGATCAGTTTCAAAAGTTCTGAATTGATATGTATACTAAGCCAGCGAGAAGATTGGGGGAGATCTTTCGCTTTGTCCATAATTTTGAATAACAAAGATCTAAAAGGGTGTTATATATCATTGTCAAAGCATTGTGAGTTTATTGAGAATTTATTAGCTGTTCTTCAGCCTGAGAGTAAGGATAAAGAAAGTATAGAGGATTGCATCCGTTTTGTTGAGTTGCCTTCTGAGATTCAGTTGTTGGAAAAGTTGTCAGAATTATCCAATGAGTTTGATTATTTCATTATTGATAGCGTTAGTTATATTAAACCTTATAACCATAAGGTATTTGAGAAATCTTCTAAAACACAACGGATTTTGAGAGTCTTAAAAATTGTAACCCAGCTTATGGAGAAGAATATAATATTGTTGGGTGATTTTGATATTCGAGATGGAGAGATTGCTCAGAAAGGCCTGTCCTATGTAGTTAATCGTGAAAAATATATAGATTACATATTTACTTTAAAAAGGTCTGGAGTAGAATATGAGCTAGATTTTGAAGGAGGTATGTATGCAGCACCTGATAAGATGATGGGAGATGAACATGTTGTCCTTGAGTCAATAAATCGAAAGTCAATTTGTTCTGATGTCAGACTTGATTTGAAGTTTGATTCAGGTGCGCGAAGATTCAATTTATAGTCGTTTATTCTTTATTTGAAAATAAACTGACCCCCATTCTGACCCCCATTGAAAAAATAGAATAAGAAAAAATTTCCTTTTTCATCAGTATTTTTGTTATTAAACAAAAAATCCCAACCTCGTGAGAAGTCAGGATTAGTTTGTGATAGAGAGGTGGAAGCCTTCTCTAAAACATTTTGTAACTAAAAAAAGCTCCAGTGGATTTCTGAAGCTTTTTTTGTACTCGAGGCGGGACTTGAACCCGCACGTCCTAATGGACACAAGATTTTAAGTCTTGCGTGTCTACCAATTCCACCACTCGAGTAGCTCCCAGATATGCATCTGAGAAATTTTCACTTTCCTCACCCAAAGGGCAAGATTCGTGGTTTGGCACTTTAAATATGTTAAATGTCTTAGAGCGAAAGACGGGGTTCGAACCCGCGACCTCGACCTTGGCAAGGTCGCGCTCTACCAGCTGAGCTACTTTCGCGTGACAATCTATTAAATCAATACTTGATGCCTCTCGTTTGAGGGACGGCAAAAATAAGTAAATTTTGAGAAATACAAAACATTACCTAAAATTAATTGGAGGCAAGGTTGTGATGTTGGCATTCGGAGAGAATAAAGGATACGCGTTCTTCGACATTTCCAAAAGGCACGTGAACTAATTCAAACCCTAGACTGATGTAGGTTTCTTCAAGAGATTTTCCAATTTTTTCGGCTTCTTCAAGGCTTTCTTTTCTTTCTTCATCCTGCGTGTATATATCATGCCATATAGGTAAGAAGAATACTTTCTTAGCATATCCTGCAGCAAGAGCCTCCTCCAGATAATTCTCTGGAACCTTTCTATTTGCAAACTTCATATATCCAATTAGGTCAACCATACTCCTGTCAAGAAATTGTATAATCGATGGGTCGAAATTCACAATATTAGTTTTCATTCTGTCTAAAACCAGGTCACTGAACTTATGCATGTCATTCCATGGGAAAATGTTAGTTCCTGAATCTAGATTCTCTCGAATAATCTCTCTGGCAATTTCATGATGGCAAATAAATCCCTTGTTTCTAAGCAAATTCAGAATTGAAGTTTTGCCTGTGCTAGGAGCACCAGTGATGATATAGTATGGGTTCCTTGTCATGGAGGCGCAAATGTAGATAAAAAAATTATGACATATGTGTTCTATGTCGGATGTAATAGTTCATGAAATGTCAGTTTAATTTCTTTCAGATGTACCATTATGGTTATTATAGTACACCCTGTTTTGCTGTGGTTAAATGACTTTTATCCTTTTATACAAAGGGTTTTGTGTGTGTTTTCTGTTTTTTTAAAATTAGAGAGAGTGTAAGTTGGTACACCTTTTGACAAGGTCAGGTCGTATTACAAAATAGACATTTTAAAAAACTAAAAATAGATGGAAGCTTTAAAAAACATTGTTTACGCAGGAGTTGGTTTAGCAACCACAACATCAGAGAAGATTAGAGAAACTATCAACGAACTAGTAGAGAAAGGAAAAATATCCGATACTGAGGGAAAAAAGATAATTGACGATATTTTCAAAACTACGGAGTCTACTATGGAGGAGTTTGAGACGAAAGTGAAGTCTATGACTGATAAGATCAATGCTACTTTTGATTTTAAAGGAAAGAAGGAGGATAAACAGGTGGTTTCATTGGAGAAGAAGATTGCTGAATTAGAAAAAGAACTAGCAGAGGCTAAGAAAGCAGCTGATGTGAAGACTGTAGTTTCTAAAAGTGCAGCTCCAAAAAAAACAGTAACCCCAAAGAAAACTACCACTACTAAAGCAGTTGCTGCTAAAAAGACAACAGCAACAAAAGCAAAGACAACAAAATAATTAACCACTTATAAATTAAAACAGATATGAACATTATCGAAACATTAGCTTACGCAGGACTAGGATTGGCTGCAGAAGCAAACGACAAAGCAAAGGCTAAATTTGACGAACTAGTTGAAGCTGGAAAGAAATACGATACCGAAGGGAAGAATTATGTAGGAGATTTCTTCAAAACAGTTGATTCTACAAGAGAAGATTTTAAGTCTGAGTTTGAGAAGAACAAAGCAAAATTGGAAGAGTCTTTTCCTTTCTTGAAAGAATTGGAGGAAAAATTCGAAAAAACAAGAGAAGATCTTTCTGCTAAATTCAAGTCGACAAAGGAAGATTTGACTAAGAAAGCAGAGGAAGCAAAAGAGAAATTTACAGCAAAAGCAAAAGAAGCTGCTGAAGAAGTTAAAGAGAAGGTGAATAACATCACCAAAGATGCTAAAGTTGTCGAAGAGACAAAATAAGCGTGTGTAGTAGTTTTGAATCCTGATCATCGCAAGATGGTCAGGATTTTTTGTTTTTATAAAAGATAGTTTTGCATGATCTGGTGGAGCTATCCTATATTTGTCCAAAATTTTAAAAGGATGGTTGCAAAACTGGCATTATTGGCATCTGGTACAGGTACAAACGTTAAAAATATTATTGCTCATTTTGAAGGTAATGAGGATATTTCTGTCGATTGTGTGATCTCAAACAAGATGAATGCTGGAGCATTGGATTTTGGTTTAGAAAAAGATATTGATTGTTTTGTGTTTACCAAGGGAGAATTCATGGATGGTTCGGTTCAGGAGCTTTTGGAAGAAAGGGGTATAACTCATATTGTTTTAGCAGGCTTCTTGCTTAAAATTCCGGAGGATCTAGTTTCTAAATTTCAAGATAGAATCATAAATATTCATCCTGCTTTATTGCCTAATTATGGTGGTAAAGGGATGTATGGTATGAATGTTCATAATGCCGTGTACAGTAATAAGGATAAGGTTTCTGGAATTACTATTCATTTGGTCAATGAGGAATATGACAAAGGGAGAACACTTGCTCAATTTGAGGTAAATGTAGAAGGTGAGAATCCAGAGGGAATCTCTGCAAAAGTACGACAACTTGAACAGTTGTATTTTCCTGGAGTTATAGAAGATTATATACGTTCAAATAATTAGTTAGATGACCGGATTTTTCGCAAAATTTGATTGGGCAGAGTTAGGAGTTACTACAATGGTATTGTTTGCTGTAATTGATATTGTTGGGTCGATTCCAGTAATCATTAAGATTAAAAAAGATGCGGGAGATATCAATTCATTAAGAGCAACTGTAATTGCATTTGCTATAATGATTGCATTTCTACTCGGAGGTGAATCCATTCTCAATTTTATGGGTGTAGATAAAAGTGCGTTCGCTGTAGCTGGTTCGTTTATACTTTTCGCCTTGGCTCTAGAAATGTCACTTGGAATTCAGATCAATAAGCAAAAGCAGGAAGTGTCTCCTAAATTAGCAACGATTGTCCCTATTGCATTTCCTTTAATAGCAGGGGCAGGAACAATGACTACGTTGGTGTCTTTACGGGCTGAATATGAGATGATTAATATTATTCTAGCAGTCGTTGTAAATATGGTCATTGTATATCTTGTGTTGAGATTGACCAAGAATATTGAAAAGCTCTTGGGAAGTGGTGGAATTGCTGTCCTTGAGAAGGTGTTTGGAATCATATTATTAGCAATAGCAATCAAACTTTTTACTGAAAACGTTAAAGTCTTATTCAATTAATTGGCAAAGAAGTACTACGTCATATGGAGTGGAAAAAGAACAGGGGTGTTTACCTCTTGGGATGAGGTGAAGCAATATATCAATGGCTATCCTAATGCGAAATACAAATCTTTTTTATCTCAAGCTGAGGCTATGGCGGCTTTTAAAAATCCTGACTCTGTAAAGCCAGTAGAAAAAAAGAAAAAAGCGAAGTATTATGTGGTTTGGGATGGTCCAAATTCCAGAATCTATACAGATTGGGATGAGGCAAAGGGAGCCTTGAAAGGATTGTCAATGGATCATCTAAAGACTTTTGGAAGCCGTGTTTTGGCGGAGGAGGCTCTTCAGAATGGCCCAGAATCATATAAAGGAAAAGACTTCAGAAAGACGCAGGATCTCTCTGAATCGGAGATAAGGAGAATTGGAAAACCTATTGAACTTAGTCTGTCTGTGGATGCTGCGTGTAATGAAATGTCCGGATTAATGGAATATCAAGGTGTCTGGACATTTGATAAGGAGCAAGTTGTTTTTAGAAAGGGGCCATATCAAGGAGGTACCAATAACATAGGAGAGTTTCTAGCATTAGTTCATGGCCTTGCGTGGTTGAAAAAACAATCCGATCCAAAAATGCATTCTCTGCCCATCTATTCTGATTCCAAGATTGCAATGAATTGGATCAAAGCAAAAAAATGTCGAACCAACGCTGGCAGTTCGATTGAATTAAATGACTTGATCAAAAGAGCTGAACAATGGCTTCAATCCAATTCATACAATAATCCGATTATGAAATGGGAAACGAAGGTGTGGGGTGAAATTCCAGCTGATTTTGGTAGGAAGTAATTAAGCAACTAATTCCCGAACCTTCTCAATTCCTTCAGTCATTCTTTCTAATGTTTCCTTCTTTCCTAAAAGTTCTGCAATTGCAAACATACTTGGTCCCATTCCCAATCCCGTTACTAAAACTCGAAAATTAGGCAGTACAGCACCCATTCCCAATCCCTTTTCTTCAAGGAATTTTTTAAAACCAGCTTCTATCTCTTCAGAATTCCAGATCGTTATAGAATCAAAAACTGCGACTAGCTCTTTCATGTTTACAGCAGTGTCTTCTTTCCATTTTTTACGAATCGTTGTGTCGTCAAATGATGTAGGTCTGCTAAAGAAATATTCTCCCTCAAGCATTTCGTCTATAAAAGAAGCTCTCTCTTTCATAAGATCAGCAACACCTGTTAGAAATTCAATCG
This sequence comes from Flavobacteriales bacterium, assembly GCA_020635565.1. GTDB lineage: Bacteria > Bacteroidota > Bacteroidia > Flavobacteriales_D > Parvicellaceae > Parvicella. The sequence continues at coordinate 9,376 of JACJZN010000009.1, forward strand.
AATACTCACCATCAATTTTATCAGCTAATAGTTTAGCTAACTCAGTATTATCTTTTGAACGTAAGTAATGTTGGTTGAACCATTTGGTTTTGTCCGGGTCGAATTTTGCACCGCTTTTACTTACTCTTTCTAATGAAAAAGCTTCCACCAATTCATCCAAAGAAAAGATTTCTTGCGGAGTTCCTGGATTCCATCCTAAGAAAGCAAGCATGTTGATAAAACTCTCTGGAAAATACCCTTTCTCTCTATATCCTGAGGAGATCTCCCCAGAGTTTGGATCTTTCCATTCCAATGGAAAGACAGGGAAACCAAGCCGGTCACCATCCCTTTTGCTGAGCTTTCCATTTCCGTCCGGTTTTAAAAGTAATGGTAAATGGGCAAATTGAGGCATGGTCTCTTCCCAACCAAGAAATCTGTAAAGCAAAACATGTAAGGGTGCTGATGGCAGCCATTCTTCCCCTCTGATCACATGAGTGATCTCCATAAGGTGGTCGTCAACAATATTTGCGAGATGATAAGTCGGCATTCCATCAGATTTAAATAGTACCTTATCATCAAGATTATTCGTATTTACCGTTACCCATCCTCTGATCACGTCATGAAAACGCACATCTTCATTTCGAGGCATTTTTATTCTGATCGTGTAGGGTTCTCCTGCTTCTAGTTTAGCTTTAACTTCATCTTCAGACAGAGCAATAGAGTTTTTCATAGAACCTCTGGTGATACAATTGTATTGCCAGTTTGGCATTTTCGCTTGTTTTGCCATTTCCCGCATTTGCTCCAGATCTTCTGGAGTATCAAAGGCGTAATATGCATGTCCATTTTCGACTAATTGCATTGCGAAAGGACGATAAATATCAGCTTCTTTTCTGTCTGATTGTCTATAAGGACCGTAATCTCCACCAATTCCTTGTCCTTCATTTGGCATGATTCCACACCATTTCAAAGATTCGATAATGTAATCCTCAGCACCTGGAACAAATCTTGTCTGGTCAGTGTCTTCAATTCTTAATATGAAATCACCTTTATGTTTTTTCGCAAAAAGGTAATTATATAAAGCTGTTCTTACTCCTCCCATGTGCAACGGTCCAGTTGGACTGGGTGCGAATCTTACTCTTACTTTTCTTTCCATTTGATTTTGATTTCCTCAAGTGAGAGGATTTGAATGCAAAATTACGTTTCTGAATGAAAAGAATCAAGAAGATATTTGATTCTTGTATTTTTGTCGTAAACAATTACACATAATATGAATTCACTTGATTTTGTAAATAGCAACAGAGAGCGTCTTATAGAGGAGCTCAAGGATTTTTTGAAAATTAAATCTGTAAGTGCGGATCCCGCTTTCGCTGGAGATGTAAAGAAGTGTGCTGAATTTGTAAAGAATAGCTTGCTGAAAGCAGGTATTAACCATGCTGAAATATGTGAAACAGCTGGTCATCCTATTGTTTATGGTGAGCATTTTATCGATGGAGATCTTCCGACTGTATTAGTTTATGGACACTATGATGTTCAGCCTGCGGATCCATATGAACTATGGCATTCCGATCCTTTTGATCCAATAGTGAGGGTGACCGATAAGCATCCAGAGGGAGCTATTTATGCAAGAGGTGCTTGTGATGATAAAGGTCAAGTGTATATGCACGTTAAAGCTGCAGAATACATGATATCTGAGGGTAAATTACCTTGTAATTTAAAGTTTATGATCGAAGGCGAGGAGGAAGTAGGTTCTTCTAATTTGGGGATTTTTGTCAAAGAGAATGTAGAAAAGTTAAAGGCAGATGTGATATTGGTTTCGGATACAGGAATTATTTCGAATGAAATACCATCCATAACAGTTGGGTTGAGAGGGCTGTCTTACATGGAGGTGGAAGTAACTGGGCCTAATCGAGATCTTCATTCTGGTTTATATGGAGGAGCAGTTGCGAATCCAATAAATATTCTTTGTAATATGATTGCTTCACTACATGATGAGCGTAACCAAATTACTATTCCAGGGTTCTATGATAAGGTGTTGAAAGTGTCGGATGAGGAAAGAGCAGAGATGGCTAGAGCACCTTTTGATCTGGATGTTTATAAAAAAGATCTGGATGTGAGTGAAGTACATGGAGAGGAAGGTTATAGTACAAATGAAAGAACTTCCATTAGACCAACATTAGATGTGAACGGAATCTGGGGAGGATATATCGGAGAGGGAGCTAAGACTGTATTGCCTAGTAAAGCGTATGCTAAAATTTCTATGCGTTTGGTTCCAAATCAAGATTGGCAAGAGATTTCAGATTTATTTCAGAAACATTTTGAAAGTATAGCCCCAAATGCTGTGAAAGTAAAAGTTACTCCTCATCATGGTGGGCAAGGGACTGTAATTCCAACGGATTTTGCAGCCTATCAAGCGGCATCGAAAGCTATGGAGATGACTTTTGGGAAAAAACCAATTCCTGAGAGAAGTGGTGGTAGTATTCCGATTATTGCATTGTTTGAAGAGGTGTTAGGGTTAAAGTCGGTTCTGTTTGGATTTGGTTTGGCATCTGATTTGATTCACTCTCCAAACGAACATTTTGGATTGTTCAATTATTTCAAAGGAATTGAGACTATTCCTCTGTTTTATGAGAACTACGTCCAATTAAAGTAGAAAAGTATGAGTATAGGTAGATTTGTTAGAGTTTTACTCCTTGTAGGATTGATGTTTTCTTTTCAGGGATGTTTTGATTATGAAGATGTTGATTTCAAAGGGGTACAGGGGGTATCGGTGGTTGAAAGGACTGATGAGGTTGTTAAACTTCAAATAGACGTAAAAGTGGATAATCCGAATAACTTTAAAATCAAAGTAAAAAAATCTACCCTGGATATTTATATTAATGAGAAGTACATTGGAAAAACGAGTCTTGACTCGAAGATCGTGATCAATAAAAACAGTGAAGAAGTTTATCCAATTGTGCTAAATGCAGATCCAAAAGATCTGATAAAAGCTGCAATGGGCAGTTTGGGAGGTCTTCTGAAAGGGAGCGTTAAGGTTCGGTTGAAAGGAGATGTAAAAGGTTCTGTTTATGGAGTCACTAGAAAAGTGCCTGTTGATTTTGAAGAGGAGATCAATCTGAAGGATTTAATGTAGATCAATTTCCAGACGTTCCATTATTCTCAAATACATGAATGAATCCTGTGAGCACTATGGGTTCAATCCCTGTTAATCTAATTGTGTTTACTGTACACAAATAATAGTAAACGCCATCAGATACAGGTTCACCACTTTCTTGATGTTTGCCGTCCCAATCTATATCAGGATCTGTTGTTCTGAAAATGACTTGCCCCCAGCGATTATAAATTTCTATTTCAATACTTTCTACATATTTGTAAGGAATCAAGGCGTGAAAAAAGTCATTGTCACCATCTCCATTAGGAGTAAATACATTCGGTAATGCGTATTCAGGACAATTATCAAAACACACTTTGTTACTGGAATCGCTTTCATTTCCATATTGCGCAGAATCTATTGCGGTAACGACATAGCAACCAGCAACGCTTCCGTTGTAATTATGCGTTAAAGTGGTGTCCTGATTATTGGTTAAAGTAGCAATCAGAAACATTGAGTCTCCTTCAACCGGAGTAAAGTACAGATTGTAAGACATAACATCATCCGCACAATCATTATTAGGATTGTTCCAGGTTAAAACGTTCTCACCGATAACACAGTCTCCATTAATGCTGAGAGTAGGCGGGCATGGCGGTGTTTTGTCGGTTGGAACATCACAAATAATTTGACTTCTATTAATGATTGGATTAATGATACTAGGGTTAGAATAATAACCTGTACTTTCGACAAAATAACAATAGGTTTGACCATTTACAAGACCCAAATCTCTATATTGTTGAGTATTTGTGGTACCAATAAAACTGAAAGGTCCAGATGAGCTGGTGGATCGATAAACGTCATAGTTTGTATTGATCCACGGAACATCTTCATCCCATGATAAAAGGATTTCGTTATCATTAGGAACAGTATTTACAAAGATGCTTCCGCCTGAATTTGAGGATCCTACCAGACTATCTGAACCTGAATGGGTGTAATAAAGTTCAACTCTGAAGAAGTTTTCGTGATCCTGAGTATTTAGGTTGTTTACAATCAACGCAGTATCAGTCTGATATAACAAATTAGCGCTAGGTGTTTGTCCAACAAAGTTTAAAATGTTCAACATACTTGTCCCTTGATAAACCTTGTAAAAATAAGGGCCTGGATATTGATTTGTATCCAGTTCAGTAGGTTTTGACCACATAACAGAGTCTGATCCTAATATGGCATCAGTAGAAATAACAGTAGCATGCGTTAAGATTGGAACTTCTTTCTTTAAACTTGCACATGCAGTATCAGAAGGACAGCTCTCAACTTGGTTAACAGAATAAAATGCTGTCACGGTATAACAATAATTGATACCTAAAGTTAGACTCGTGTTGTCGGTGAATGTATTAACAGAAGCCCCGAATACAGTTCCGACATGAGTAAATCCTTCATCTTCAGGAGAAGGATGGTCACAACAGTCACCAAATGAGAAGTTAGGATTTGTGGTGCGGTAGATATGGTATCCTTCAGCGTTATTGCAGCTCGTAGGTGTCCAAGAAACCACAACTCCGTTTCCAAAGGGGGTTGCTGTAACGTCTGTAACAATGGGAGGGAGCACGGTAATGTCTACGCTTTCATAATCACTAAAAGTGGGGTCTCCGTTATCTTGAACTGCAAAAAGGACTTGGTATTTCCCTGGTTTGATATGGTCACAATTGGTGTTCCAATGAAAGTTGCCAGTGATCGAACCCGAGCTGCTTACCGATGGAAAAGTAGCCGGACTGCTCGAAACCGTAAGTGGATTGCCCGAAGCATTCAAAGTAATCACATCTCCATCAATATCGGTTGCACTAACGTTAAAATTCACTACATCACCTGCGGTCACGCAAACGTCATCTGGTGCATCAATCACAGGTGGATTATTGTCGCAGTTTCCATCTACAGTCACCTGATAATCTCTATAAACATATCCCACTGCGTATCCATTTCGCCATTCCGTGATTTTGTAAGTGATGTTAAATTCACCAACCATATTCGGTGCATCCCAACAATAGGTTCCAGTTGCATTGTCCATTGTTCCTGTACCTCCTCCAGCTATATGTGGATAAACGTAAGAAGTTCCAAAGCCAAGAGGAGTACATACACCTGATGATGCATCGTAACTTCCCAATGGTGCAACAAGTTCATAGCTTAAACTGTCTCCATCAGGGTCAACGGCTTGAGGATTGTAGCAATAAGGTTTTCCAATGCAAGCAATCGCTGGGCACGGGCACTCGTCAAATTGAACAGAGTTGTTAGCATTTCCCAAAAATGGGCTTATCACAAGTTGTGTTTGAAGCGAAAATGTTATGACGTCAGAATTCCCCCAATTCGAACTTCCAGACGAAATATTTAAAATACCATCATTTCGATTAGGGTCCTCCATACAGATCGTGTAAGTTCCGGCACTCGAAAAAGTGTGAATTCCTTTGTATACGTTTTTTTGATGATCAAATGGTTGGGGAATCTCTTGAATTCTCGGAAGGGTGTCTTTGGATCCGTCACCGTAATAAATGTATAATTCATCACGATCTGCCTGAGCTGCAGGCCCAACATCCGTACATGTTGTTATGGTAAATTCATAAGTATTTCCTCCGAGATGGATATAAGTAATCTCTCCTCCTCTGTTATGCGAACCAAAAATCGTCAATACAGGAAGGGTAAGAAGTAATATGAATATTAAATTTTTCACCGTCAGAGTAAAACACTAAATTACCAAATTTGTTGCTCTGTGCCTACTAAAAAATAGGGTATTTACTTTAAGGACGTTTTTTTAATGAAAAGGTCTCCCAGAAATTGTAATTTTGGAAAAAAAAGAAGTATGGGGGCCAAGAAAAAGGAAGTTTATTCGAAAATTGAGGTAATAGCTTCAATAAAGGAATTAAATAAAACAAGTTTGAATGCGGAGCAACAGGCTTACGCTAAAACGAAAATTGCTGAACAAGGTGATTATGTGATATTTGATGGCTTAGGAGAAATCACTTCAGTGATATTGGCCAAGAAACGACAGGATTATAAAGGGATAGAAAAGTTGAGAAAGGTTGGGGCAACTATCTGCAAGAAATTGAACGAATCAAAAGTAGCCAACGTACTCGTCAAAGCAGTTTCTAAAAATGATGATGCTCTTTACATAGTTGAAGGTATGGCATTGGCCAATTATCAATTTTTGAAATATTTTTCAGATAGAAAGGCCAAATCCAATTCACTCGAGAATATACTAGTTGAAGAAGGAAATATCTCATCTGAGAAAACCGAGCATATGTGGGCTGTTGTGGAAGCTGTTCTAAAGGCAAGGGATTTAGTTAATGAACCTCAGTCTTATCTGTCAGCACCACAATTTTCTGAAGAAATGCAGGAAATAGGGAAGTATGCTGGGTTTAAGGTTACTGTTCTGGATCAGTTGAAAGTTGAGTCCTTAAAAATGGGAGGACTACTTGCAGTTAATAAAGGTAGTTTAACTCCATGTACTTTTAATATTCTTGAATATAAACCGAAGAAAGCAAAAAACGCAAAACCAATTGTTTTGGTAGGTAAGGGCGTTGTATATGATACGGGTGGTTTGAGTTTGAAGCCAACTCCAAATTCTATGGATATTATGAAATCTGATATGGGAGGGGCTGCAACGGTTGTTGGGACAATGCAGGCAATTGCGAAAGCAGGATTGAATGTTCATGTGATTGGGTTGATACCGGCTACAGATAACCGTCCTAGTGGTAATGCATATGCACCTGGGGATGTGATAAAGATGTATGATGGAACCACTGTGGAAGTGCTGAATACCGATGCTGAAGGAAGAATGATATTGGCTGATGCATTAGCCTATGCAAAAAAGTATAACCCTGAATTGGTAATTGATTTCGCTACATTGACGGGAGCTGCAGTGCGGGCTATTGGATCTCTTGCTACAGTGGTAATGGGGAATGCAGAAGAAGGTGTTTTTGATAAATTATCTGTTGCTGGAGATAGTACTTATGAAAGATTAGCTCGCATGCCATTCTATGAAGAATATGCGGAAGAAATGAAATCGAAAATAGCTGATCTTAAAAATATTGGAGGACCGTATGCAGGTCAGATAACCGCAGGTAAATTTTTGGAACATTTCACTGGTTATCCATGGGTGCACATGGATATTGCTGGACCAGCATGGGTTGAGGCTCCGAAGGATTATCACACGTTTGGAGGTTCTGGAGTAGGGATTAGATTAATGTTCGAGTACTTAAAAAATTACTAAGAATCAATGAGAAGAGTGAAAGTTGGAATTACCGTTGGAGATACTAATGGTATTGGTATTGAAGTGATTTTGAAAGCGTTGGATGATAATAGGCTATTGGATCACATTACACCGGTAATTTATGGACCAAGTAGAGTTGTAGCTTTTCAAAAGAAAGAACTAAATCTCAATGCGACTTACCAAAAAATTAAAGATGTGAATGAAGCAAAAGGAAATAAAATATTTCTTTTCAGCACAAATGAAGATGAGGTAAAAATTGACTTTGGACAAGCTACTAGTGAAAGTGGTAAAGAAGCCTTTTCAAGTTTAAAGCAGGCTGTTGGCGATCTTGCTGCGGCAAAAGTAGATGTGTTGGTGACAGCTCCAATAAACAAAAAGAACATTCAATCTCAGGGATTTGATTTTCCTGGGCATACGGAATATCTTACAAGTTATTCCAACGTGGAAGATTCGTTGATGTTTATGATATACAATGGACTTAGAGTAGGTGTAGCTACTAATCATGTTCCTTTGAATGAGGTAGCAAAGCAATTGACTAAGGAGGTTATTGTTTCTAAAATTCGCTTGTTGGATCAGTCCTTAAGAAGAGATTTTGGAATACAAAGACCAAGAATTGCCGTGTTGGGATTGAATCCTCACGCAGGTGAAAATGGTGCGATCGGAAATGAAGAATCAAATGTTGTTGGGCCTGCGATAGAGATGGCTGTTAAGGAAGGAATTCTGGCTTTTGGTCCCTATGCTTCAGATGGTCTTTTTGGTTCTGGGAATTTCAAGAAATTTGATGGAATTTTGGCAATGTATCATGATCAAGGATTGACTCCGTTTAAAGCTATGGCTGGTGGTGAAGGTGTAAACTTTACTGCGGGGTTGCCAATTGTGAGGACTTCACCTGATCACGGAACAGCGTTTGAAATTGCTGGTAAGAATGAGGCAAATCCAGATTCATTCAGAAATGCAATCTATCTTGCTGTGGATGTTTTTGCGAACAGAAAAGTATTTAAAGATCTAACTGCTAATCAGTTGGAGATTCAGAAAAAAAAATCTTGATATAGGTGAGGATCTTGTGTTTTCTGAGATAAGTAAAAGCTTATCCTTTGTTGTGCTTTAGTTTGATTTGATGTTGTGTCTTAAAATTCATCTTTATTGATTACTGATTGAATTTTTATCATTGAAAACCGTCTTTTTGAATGACGGAAAAAATCATTCAAGGTTAAGATTTCGTTGTGTGTCATTTTTTCTGATACTGGTGAAAGTAAAAATATTTAACTTGGTGCCATCTATTGTTAATGTATTACTATGAAATCAAATTTGCACCTTTTTGTAAAAACTGTTCAAACTCATTCCGCTCAAAGATTTCTTTTTTTTGGTCTGTTCATGTTTTTGTTTCAGTTTTTTTATTCGCAGACAATCAGTTTAGAGGTTGACGGTTTAAGATTATATACCAGTGAAACTGCTGACTGTTCCTCTGGTCCAGATCCAAGATGGAGAATACGAGGATTTACTCAATATACAGGGAATTTTGACTGGAATAAAGACGCAGACGATATTGCCGGAGGTGGTTGGTCGAATTATAGTAATACGACATGGATGACAATAGCAAGCTCTGCTGATGATGCGGTTTTAACGGTTCAATTGGATGCTTGGGAAGAGGATCCGATAACATGCGATAATCCATGTTTTTTCTGCTCTAATGGAGGACCAGATGATGGAGATTGTTTTGGTTACTCAAATGTGGGTTCGCATACGATTACAAATTTGGCACCATGTACATGGCATACATTTCAGAAATTTAGAACTTGTACGGATGATGGAGAGACAATAACTTGGGGAGTTGAATATTCTTATTATTGGCAATATAACTCGCTTGATCCTGGTACTGTTTCAGGTGGTGGGACTTATCCTCCATGTTCGGTTGATCCTCCTGCTTTTTCGAGTGTTACGCCAGCTACGGATTGGGCAACTTATCAGTGGGAAGTAAGTGTTGATGGAGGAACGATTTGGAATGATGTTGCAGGTGCTACAAGTGCTACGTATGATCCAGGAACACTTACACAGACTACAATGTATAGAAGACGTGCAAATGACTGTGCTGGACGTACTCAATATTCAAACACTTTAACCGTAACAATTAATTTACCTCCAGCTCCGACAGGAACTGGTACTACAATTTGTGAGAATAGTACTGGGACTATTTCAGCTAATGCTTCAGGAGCTATTGATTATAATTGGTATAATAATATCGCGATGACTACCTTTTTAGGGTCAGGCAGCAATTATATTACACCTATGCTAACATCGAATGCTTCGTACTTCGTTACGGCAGTTTACTCAGGGGGATGTGAAAGTAGTCCAGTTCAGGTTGATGTGATTGTAGAAACTGAATCTGTGGATCCTACTAGTATTAACGCTTCTCCTTCTTCAACAATTTGTTCTGGTGGAGGGCCTGTTACTTTGTCTGTAAGTGGGGGGTCTTTAGGTACTGGTGCAAATTGGGTTTGGTATGAAGGGGGATGTGCTTCTGGTGCGCCTTTAGGAACGGGGGCTTCCATCTCAGTGAGTCCAGCAATTACAACTGATTATTATGTTAGAGCTGAAGGGAACTGTAATAATACAACTTGTGCAACGATTACAGTTACGGTGGAGTCGTTATCGACTGATCCTTCATCAGCAACAGCATCTAGCACTACCATCTGTGACGGAGATCCTGTTACTCTGAATGTGTTAGGCGGATCATTAGGTTCCGGAGCAAATTGGGAATGGTATTCGGGGACGTGTGGAACTGGAGTTTCAGAAGGTTCCGGAGCATCTATAATAGTTACTCCATCTGTAACAACAACTTATTATGTTAGGGCTGAGGGTAGTTGTGGAAACTCAGCTTGTCAATCTGTTACGGTTAATGTTGATGCATTATCAACAGATCCAAGTAGTATTAATGCTTCGGCTACTACTATCTGTGTAGGAGCAGGGTCTGTAACATTGGATGTGATTGGTGGAACCCTTGGAGCTGGAGCTGATTGGCAATGGTATGATGCCGGATGTGGTTCTGGAGCGAATATTGGTTCCGGTTCTTCAATAAATGTTACTCCATCTGTAACAACAACTTATTATGTTAGAGCCGAAGGAACTTGTAATAATTCAGCTTGCGTTTCAATTACGATCACAGTTGATCAATTATCGATTGATCCAACAAGTATTTCAGTAGCTAGTACATTTCTTTGCCCTGGTGGAACTGCTGTAATGTCTGTCTCTGGAGGGTCGTTGGGCACTGGTGCGAATTGGTATTGGTATGAAACTTCTTGCGGAGGTTCTTTAGTTGGGACTGGAAGTGTAATTAGTGTTACTCCTAGTGCTACTACGACATATTTTGTTAGAGCTGAAGGAACGTGTAATACAACGACATGTGTTTCACAGACAATTACTGTAGGAGTAGGTGCATCTGATCCCGATTCTGCTACCGTTTCTATGAATAATATCTGTCCTGAAGAATTGGTAACACTTACCGCTTGGTCATCTACCTCTCTACCATCAGGATATATCTATGTTTGGTATACAGGTGCTTGTGGGGCGGTTCCAGTTGGTGTAGGCCAAACTTTGGATGTTGCTCCTAGTGTCACTACAACCTATTATGTGAGGGCTGTAGGAACTTGTGGTGAATCACTTTGTGCTTCAGTTACAGTTACAGTACTTCCAGGATCTGTTACGCCTGACGGAATAATTTCTTCTAATAATAACTTCTGTATCGGAGGTTCAGCAACGTTGACTGTTGATGGCGGTTCTCTTGAAGCTGGTGCAGTTTGGACATGGTATGAAAATTCCTGTGGTGGTGGAACTTCTATTGGTACAGGATCTTCAATCACAGTTACTCCAAATTCATCAACTACTTATTATGTAAGAGGTGAAGGAGGATCTTGTGGAAATACTCAGTGTGCAACGATCAACATTAATGTTCATGGAGCCCAAGTTTACTTGGTTCCGTTTGATACGGTTTGCGTTGAAGGAAACACAGGATTTAACTTAACAGGAGGACTTCCTGTAGGAGGTACTTATAGTGGAACTGCCGTAACTTCTGGAGTGTTTAACGCTTCTGCAGCTGGTGTTGGATCACATGCAATTACTTACACTTACACAGATGGTTTCGGATGTTCAAATACAGCGACAGAGAATATTGTTGTTGTTGAAGCAAATGTTGCAGCGACTAGTGTAACGGCTGACAATAATGTTGTTTGTTCGAGTGGATCAGCAATACTTACTGTCAATGGTGGAACTCTTGTATCTGGTGCTGATTGGTATTGGTATGAAAATTCTTGTGGAGGAGGAGCTTCAATAGGAAGTGGATCGTCAATAAGTGTGTCTCCTACTCAAACAACTACTTACTTTGTTAGAGCGGAAGGTGGAAACGCTTATTGTGGACCTTCAGAGTGTGTTGCTATTACAATATCTGTAAGCAATCCATCTGCTAACCTATTACCTTTTGATGATGTTTGTGGTTCGAATACGTTGGTTTTATCTGAAGGAATTCCAAGTGGAGGTACCTATTCTGGAACTGGTGTGGCATCTGGAATGTTTGATGCTTCGATTGCAGGAATTGGAACTCATACAATTACATACACCTATACAGATGGAAATGGTTGTACTGCCTCAGCAACGGGTGATATTACAGTAGTGGCTGGAAGTATTAACCTTGAAACAGCGATTGAGACTCAGACTTGTGCAAATGGCGGTGTGCTCGTACACGCAATTGCGACTGGAGGAAACGGATTCTACATCTACTCATGGTCAGACGGATCAACAGAAAATCCACACATGTGGACTGATCCTGGTACATACACAGTTACGGTTTCAGACGGTAGTGGATGTTCGGCAATGGTTGATAGTATAGTCGTAACTGAGGATATGGCTTGTCTTGAGCTAGCAAATACATTTACTCCAAATGGTGACGGAACCAATGATACATGGAATCTTGATTTCACAGCATACAGTTCGGCTAGCCTTGAGGTTTATTCTAAATGGGGAGTGTTGGTTTACCAGAATACAGGTCTTACTATTCAGTGGGATGGAAACGATATGAGTGGAAATGCGCTTCCTGCAGGAACATACTACTATATTGTAGATTTAGATGGTGGAACCAAGAAGCAAAATGGACCAATATCAATTGTACGCTAATAAAGAACTACTTAGACTATGAAGAATAAAATATATTTCCTTGTCGTACTGGCTTTTACAGCTATGTCAATGAATGCTCAGCAAATTGCATTAAGCAGTCAGTACATGTTTAATGAGTTTGCATTCAATCCAGCGGTTGCAGGTACTAAGAATTTTGCACCCCTGACTTTCTCGTTCAGGAGACAGTGGATGGGAATGAATGAAGCTCCTGTAACTCAGAATCTGTCATTCCACTCCTTTGTTGGGAAAAATGCCGGAGCTGGGGTTCAATTGTATAATGATGTTGCTGGACCCACCAGAAGAACTGGTTTAAGTGGTGCATTTAGCTATCAGATCCAGACTTCCGAAAAGACGAGGTTGTCCTTTGGTTTGTCTGCAAATGTTACGCAGTTTATGATGGATAGAGATCAGATGATCACTGAAACACCGGATGATTATGCTGTTCAGAATAATACTTTTAACCAATTGATCCCTGATTTCAATTTTGGAATGTATTGGTACGGAGAAAGACACTTTGTTGGAGTTTCTGGATATAACCTTGTTCAAAGTACAGATGATCTTTTTGATCTTACTAAACCGGTAACTAATACATTGGATAGAACAATTTTTGCTCACGCAGGTTATCTATTTCCACTTGGAGAAAGTTTTGCAATAGAACCATCAGGAATGTTTAGGTACATGATGAATGCGCCTATGTCATTTGATGCCAACCTTAGATTTGTGATCAAGGATGCGTACTGGTTAGGAGGTTCTTATCGTTATCAAGATGCAATTGCAATTATGATAGGTGCTGATCTTGGATTTTTGGAATTAGGATATTCTTACGATCTTGGTATGTCGAATCTTGCTACTTACAATGCCGGTTCGCATGAGGTTTTCTTAACTGCGAAACTGAGCAAAGGTGTAAACAATCGATCACCTTGGCACAAAAGAAATAGAATCTATTCATCGTTTTCTAAAGATTAAGGATGAGAAAAGGGTTGGCTGGAATGAGGAGAATCATTTATTTGCTAGTAGGCTTTTTTCCTCTGTTTGTTTTTGGACAAGCAGAAGGTATTGTAGCAGATCATTTGTTCGACAATTTCGAATACAAGGAAGCTATTCATTATTATCTTAGGGCTGATGAGTTGTCTAGTGAACAAGAGGTAAATATTGCTTACGCTTACTATTCAATTAAAGATTATCCGAATGCAGCAAGCCGATTCAAGATTGTATTAGACAAGGGAGAGGTAGTTGATCCAATTTTTTATTATTTCTATGCCAATTCGTTAAAAAATGATAGTCAATATGACGAAGCAAAGAAGTGGTTTGCCAAAGCTCTAGAAATAGATAGTTCTCAGTATTTTGCTGAAAATGGGATTAAGAGTATTGATATTCTGAAGTCAGATGATCCTGGTTCTTATACTAAGGAGATAGTTTCTTTGGAGAGTATTAATAATGGGGCTTCCACCTATTCACCACAATGGTATAAGGATGGAGTGATTTTTTGTAGTGAATACAAAATTGATTCCGCGAAAAGGAGACCTATAGTTGATGTTGGAGCCTATTCTAACTTGGATAAACTTAATTATGGTTTAGCTGAAAGACCGTTATCTCAGATCTACTATGTTGAGGTAGATGATGATTTTAATGTTGTAAGAAGTGAGTTACTCGCGCAATCAGATAAGTTCCACATTTCTAGTTTCTATGCTAATAATGATGAAATATATTTTACCAAGATTGATGTAATCCGTGGATGGGATCCTTCTTTAAAAAGTCATCCAAGATTGTTTTTCGGGACATTAAATAATTCTGAAAGGACCATAGATGATCCGAAAGCTGTATCGATCAAGAAATTATCTAGTGAAGCAGGTTCAGGTCATCCATGTTTAACGGCAGATGGCAAAACGATGATCTTTTCATCAGATTTACCTGGTGGTTATGGTGGCGCAGATTTATACAAAACGACATTGGATGAAAATGGGAAGTGGTCGCAGCCTGAGAACTTAGGACCTAAAGTTAATACAAAGGGAGACGAGTTGTATCCTACTATTAATGGACAGGAATTGTATTATTCAAGTGATGGACTTCCAGGTTATGGAGGTCTGGACGTCTTCAAATTGCCATTGTCAGAGATGACATCGGCAAATCCGAAACTAGTTCAGGCACCTATCAATTCAGTTGCAGATGATTTTGGAGTAATAATTAATCCTACGGATACCAATGTTGGGTTCTTTACATCTAATCGTTTTGGAGGTTTAGGAGATGATGATCTCTATATGTTCAAAAAGAGAACAATGGGACATCTTGTTCAAGGAACTGTGAAAGACTTAAATGGAGATCCTGTTGCTAATGCAATAGTGAAGATCTATGATGAAGAAGGTAATGAAATAGCCCAGACCAAAACTGACGAGAATGGAAACTACGTTTTGGAGGTTCCAGCTGAAGGTGATTTTGAGTTAGTAGCTACAATTCCGGGTTATGGAGATAAAGAGCCTGTTACTATTAATGGAGACTGGGATGATAACAATAGAATTGATATGACCCTGGAGCCTATGTTAACTGCACAAGGCTTGGTTAAAAATGAGGATGGAAGTCCCGCATCAAATGTAGATATTGAACTTCAGGATGACCTTGGTAATATTATCTATAAAGGTAAAACAGACGAAAATGGTTATTATCAATTCCCTTTAGAAGAGAATGAATCTTATTCTGCTTTTGCAACTGATGGTACGCTTGCCGGTAAGAAGACTTTCATCACAGATGATAATTATGATCCATTGAGAGATACTGACATTATACTTGGCCCAATCCATACTGTGAATGGTTTAGTGGTGGATGAGAATGGAAATCCAGTCTCTAATGCTTTAGTGAAGATCTATGATGAAAATGGGAATGAGGTCGCTCAGGTAAGAACGGATGAGAATGGGAAATATAGTATTCCGATTTATGAGGAAGGTAATTATCAGATAGTGGCTACAATTCCTGGTTATGGTGATATTGAACAAGTTACAATAGATGATAATTGGGATGATTCTCAGGAATTGGTCATGAAACTTGAGCCAATGATGACTGCTCAGGGTGTTGTGAAGAATGAGGATGGCAGTACAGCAGGAAATGTATTGATCGAATTGAAAGATGATAAGGGAAATGTAATCTATAAAGGTAAAACAGATGAGAATGGTTATTACCAATTTCCTTTGGACGACAATAAAACTTACACAGCATATGCTGAAGACGGTGTGAAATCTGGTCAGGAGACTTTTACTACTGATCAAAACTATGATCCTTTAAAAGATACTGATATTGTTTTGAGACCAGGGACTTTCGTTGCCGGTGTTGTTTTGGATGAAAATGGTAACCCTATTTCCGGAGCGGAAGTAAAGTTGTATGATGATGAAGGCAATTTGATCGCTACAACAATCACCGATGAGAATGGAGAGTATAGATTTGATCTCAAAAATGATGAAAATTATCAGATCGTTGCTACAATAGATGGGTTTGAAGCCATTGAGAATATTTTTACTGGAAATAATTACAACAGTGATGATAAGTTAATGTTGAACTTGGAACCTATAGGGATGGAATCTTTCGCTTTAGTTGAAGATAATGAAACGAAGAAAGGAATTGCCGGTGTAAAGGTTACATTGGTTGATAATGAGACAGGTAAGAAGTATGTAACGACAACTGATAGCAAAGGAGAATTCCAAGTGAAGATCAATCCTAATAAAGGCTATGCTATTCATCTAGATAAGGATGGTTACTATCCAAAAACCGTGAAGATCAAAGCAGGACAGTTACCTGATAAGGTGGATCTTAATCAGATGGGGGATTTTGGAATGGACTACGCAGGGTATGATGTTAAAAAGATCTATTTTGAACTAGACGAATATAAAGTAACATCTGAATCTGCAGAACAATTGGATAAAATTGTTGCGCTTTTGAAGGCAAATCCTAAGGCAGTTATTACCGTTAAGTCATATGCGGATTGTAGAGGGCCTGCGAAGTATAATGTTTCATTGTCTTATAAAAGATCCAAGGCGGTAAGAGATTATCTGGTTGATCATGGGGTAAAAAATGGACGAATCCTTACAGAATCTTATGGGGCTACCAATTTTGTGAACAACTGTTCCACCCCAGAGGCTTGCTCTGAGAGTGAACATGCTTTGAATAGACGTTCTGAGTTTGAAATTGACTTCAATAAATAATTAAGTTTTAACTTAGTGGCGTTAAAATTATTTAAGGAATGAATAGATCGGCTATTTACCTTGTCGTCCTATCGATGAGTTTATTTATGT
Organism: Flavobacteriales bacterium; assembly: GCA_020635565.1. GTDB lineage: Bacteria > Bacteroidota > Bacteroidia > Flavobacteriales_D > Parvicellaceae > Parvicella. Next base: position 26,138 of record JACJZN010000009.1, read on the forward strand.
GGAATTGCAGTGCTGAATCTGCAAATGATAGTGATTCAACTGATCAGCAAGGTGTCGAACAATCGGTTGAGGAGGACCAAGGAAATTATCTGTTGAAACAAGGTTTTTGGATTGGAAAACTTCGAATAAGTAAATCTCAGGTGCTTCCTTTCAATATGGAGGTGGTTAAAGATTCAGTGTACTTCATTAACGCAGAGGAACGAATTGGAGCATTAATTGTTCAAGAAGGAGAGCAGTTGGTAATAGAGATGCCGATCTTCGATAGTGAGTTTAGAATTTCTAAGAATGATATTGGCTTGTTTGGATACTGGCATAACTATGCTAAGAGTCCTGATTACAAAATAGATTTTACTGCCGAACCTATTGATAAAGAATCTTATGACAACCGATTCGGGATTCCTTCGTCAAGTAATGTGACAAACTTTGAAGGAAACTGGGAAACAACTTTCGATATTGGTTCTGAGGGAGCCTATAAAGCATTAGGATTACTGTTGCAAGTCAACCAGGATGTGAAAGGAACATTCCTCACAGAGACTGGGGACTATAGATTTTTACAAGGTAATGCACATGGGGATTCACTTTATCTGAGTGCATTTGATGGTTCACATGCATTTCTCTTCGCAGCAGAGATGGATGGAGACACACTTAGAGGTACTTTCTTTAGTGGAAATCACTATCAGAATAATTGGGTAGCTTTTAGAAATGATGAGTTTGAATTAAGAAACCCGGATTCTCTGACCCGATTAAAAATTGGGGAAGAGTTTGCTTTTACTTTTCCAGGAATAGATGGTAAAGATGTTGCCTATCCATCTCCTAAATATACTGAAGAGGTTGTGATCATTCAACTACTTGGTTCATGGTGTCCAAACTGTATGGATGAGACGAAATTCCTTAATGATCTCTACGCTAACTACAAGGACAAAGGACTTCATATTATTGGGATTGCGTTTGAGAATCCAGAAACATTGGAGGGAAAAATAGAAAGAGTAAAGGAACTGGCAGATTATTATGGGATTGAGTATGAATTGTGTATTGGAGGTTATGCTAGTAAAAAGGAAGCCGAATTAGCTCTTCCTGCACTGTCAGAAGTTTTATCTTTCCCAACTACAATCTTCATTGACAAGGATGGACAGATCAGAAAGATTCATACAGGATTTAATGGTCCCGGAACAGGACCATATTATTTGAAATTTGTCGAATCCACAAACAAGTTCATTCAGAAGATGCTTAATGAGTAAGCTATGATGATAGCTTCAAAAAATGCGATTTTAAGGTATCGGATCATTGACAGGTGTATCCGTTCAACTGCATTTCCATTTCCTTCAAAGAGCGAATTACGTGAAGCATGCGAGGAAGAATTATTTGGTTCTCAGAATGGGAGTCATATTTGTGATTCTACTATTGAGAAGGATCTTTTCGCTATGCGAAATGAGCACGATGCTCCCATCAGATTTAGTAGAAAGGAAAAGGGTTATTATTATACGGATCCTGAATATACGATAGATGAAATTCCATTGAATGATAAAGATGTGGATGCAATTAAAATGGCAGCGAACGTTCTCTATCAATTTAAAAATTCAAATCTCTTTCAGAATTTTGATTTCGCTATCAGTAAAATTCTAGATCGGGTAAATATTTCAAACAAAATTGATGATGAGGAGATCGATACTTTTGTTCAATTCGAAAAGGTAGCATCTCCAAAGGGAGGAGAGTTTTTGGAAGTTTTGCTTACAGCTATTAAACAGAAATCTAAAGTTCAGTTCGAATATCAAGGATTTAAAGATGACGAAAAAACGATCAGAAGAATTCATCCTTATCTTCTTAAAGAATACAGACATAGATGGTACGTAATCGGTAAGAACGAACTTAAAGATAGAGTTCAGACCTTTGGTCTGGATAGGGTTCTGAGTTTGCAAATATTGGAAGACAAATTTACTGTTGACGGTTCTTTTGATCCGGATTTATTCTTCAAGTATTCGGTCGGAATTACTGCAAATACTGGTGTCCCAATGACGATTAAAGTGGCGGTGGAAGAAGTCCTTTCAAAATATCTCTTATCGCAGCCGTTACATTTTTCGCAAGAATACCTCGGGATAGATAAGGAGAAACATGTTTTTCAGTTCTTTCTCCTTCCTACTTATGAATTAAAACAACTGATCCTTGGGTTTGGTCCAGAGATAAAAGTAATTTCACCGCCTGCTTTTGTAGAAGAGATAAGAAAGTCAATCGATGAGATGAAATCACTCTACTAACATTGATAAGTGAATTCTATCGCGCGCTGTAGTGTGCAACTTCAATACTAAAGTCTACTTTTGTTTTTTACAATTGGATAAAAATTAGTGAAAAGCTATTTAATCTATATATTACTATTTCTGTTTTTAGCTGCTGAAGGTTATCATTCTCAACTGGTGGACAATATGGAATGTCAGGCATTTGGTGAAGAACCATTTTTTGATGAGACCTTTGTCAGACAGAACGGAATACATGTAATCAATGGGGAGATAAAAACGAAAGGGAATCTCGAGGTGATCAAAGATCCGAAATTGGTGTCACGATATGAATTTGACTCTACAGGTAGACTAAAAATGCAATACACATCTTTTAATGGAGGAGGAAATAAGGATACTACTTTCATTAATTATATCTATGACGATGCTGGAAATATCATCACCAAGCGTACAAACGATGCTTATGGTTTTTTCTCATATAATTACGAGTATGACGAGGAGAATCGACCGATATTGAAGACCTATTGCAGAGAAGAGAACGAGGGCCCAAGTAGATATCATTTTGTGTTGGGAAAACAATATACCATTGTGAAGGAGTCTTACAGTTACACCAAAAAAGATTCAGTTCTCATCAAATCAATATATAATAATCATAACAGGATTTATCAAACGGACAGATACATCTACAATAACCTTGATCTGCTTGTAAGGATTGAAAGTCAGTATATTATAAATAAAAAGAAGGCTATAACCGAGTTTACATATACAGATATTGGAAAAGTTGCTTCAAAGATCCATTACAAAGACTACAATAAAAAGGAGGATTTCGAAAAGTGGGAGTATCAGTATGATGAGCTGGGGAATTTAAGTTTTATAGATTATTACAAAGGTGAAGAACATATAACACACAAGGAAGTATTGTATGATAAGTCAACTTTTACCCTAAAAGCACTTCTTGTTCAGGATGTTGCTTCCAATTTTATTACTATTATCAAGTATTCTACATCCTTTTTTAATTAACACTTTTAACAATGTTTTATGGAGAATTAAAGGTTTTATTCTTTTGATATACTCCAAAAACTTATATATTTGCTAGCGAATGTTTAATTTTTAAAACTTAGAAAGATGAAAAAGGTATTTATGATGATGGCTTTCGCTGCTTTCTTTTCTATGGCTGCTACTTCATGTGCAGGTGAAGAAAAAGCTGAAGAAGGTACTGAAGCTGAAGGACACGAAGGAGAAGGAGAAGAAGAAGGTGGAGAACACCACTAATCTTTTCTTGATTCAAGAAATTAAAGCTCTCTATCTAGGATAGGGAGCTTTTTTTTTAAGTTTGTAAAAATTAATTTCCATGAAAAGTACATTAGCAATTGTTGGTTTTATGGTAGTATTCGTAGTTGGATGTTCGGCACCAATAGATGATCGAGCTACAGCGTTATGCGAATGCTACAGAGAATTACATATTATTGATCCCAATGAAGATTTTGAATTAATGAATATGGTTGCGGATAGTTGTAAGGCGCTGCATATTTCTATTTTGGATGAACTAAGTGACAATCCAGATGAAAAAGCAAAATTTGATGCAGCTTACGACTATTGTCAGAATGAGAAATAGTGATCTATCCCGCTTTTTTTTTAGATTGTCGAAAAGATTTTGAGGTATATTCTGAAAGTCATATTTTCGCGACCTTAATTTTAAAATAAAATTCTAAAATGACTGTTGTAGAGGAATATGTAAAGCCCTTTATTAAGAACGATCTGGTGCCATTTGTGATTGACGCAGCTATTGCAGCATTGATCATTTTTGTTGGATTCAAATTGATCAAGAAACTAGAGAAGTTGTTGAAAAAAACTATGATGAAAAGAGGAGTGGAAGAGTCGTTGATCCCTTTTCTTACTAGCATAGTTACCATCATTCTGAAAGTACTTCTAGTAATCACAGCAATTGGTATTCTCGGAATTCCAACCACGTCTTTAGCAGCTATTCTTGCAGCTGCTGGTTTAGCAATAGGTATGGCGCTTTCTGGTACCTTGCAAAATTTCGCAGGTGGGGTGATGATTTTAATCTTCAAGCCATTTAAGGTGGGAGATTTTATTGAAGCCCAAGGATATTCTGGTACAGTAAAAGAAATAGGACTTTTTATAACAACTATGACAGCTTTGGATAATAGAACGATCATGTTGCCAAATGGTCCTTTGTCTAGTGGATCAATGGTGAATTTCTCAAGAGAGGAGAATAGAAGGGTTGATTGGACATTTGGTATAGCTTATGGCGATGATCCAGCTAAAGCGAGAACTGTTTTATTGGATTTGATAGCGGTAGATGAAAGAATATTGAAAGGAGAAGGGTTTGAGCCATTTATTGAAGTAGGTGCTCTTGCAAATAGTTCGGTTGATTTGAAATGTCGAGTTTGGGTTAAGAACCCTGATTATTGGAATGTTTATTTTCAAATGCACGAAAAGGTTTACAATTCATTTAAAGCAAACGGACTGAGTATTCCGTTTCCTCAGATGGACGTGCATGTTCACAACACATAATTTTAATATGAAAAGAATTGTTTTATTGGCAATGTCGTTGACAATTGGTTCAGCGATGTTTGGTCAGCTGGATGCTGATGAAAAGAAGTTGAAAACGAAGGCAAAAGGATCCTCGGATAGTACGAAGATCTGGGATGTTGGAGGAAATGTTAATTTAAATGCTACCCAGGTCGCTTTGTCCAACTGGGCTGGAGGTGGTGAGTCTTCAGTTTCAATTCAGGGATTGTTCGGGTTGTATGCTAACTACTCCAAAGGTAAGTCAGCATGGGACAATAGTTTAGATCTTGCATATGGTATGATCAAGACAGGTAAGAATGATTGGTTTAAAAATGATGACAGAATTGAATTGAATTCAAAGTTCGGGCACAAAGCATCTGAACATTGGTATTATGCTGCTCTATTGAACTTTCGCACGCAGTTTACAACTGGTTACAGCAAGGTAGGTGATACTAAATATATTTCAAATTTTATGGCTCCAGGTTATTTGACATTTGCCTTGGGGTTGGACTATAAGCCCAATAAAAAATTAACCATGTTCCTTTCGCCAGCTACCTTGAAAATGACTGCGGTTATGGATGATAATCTATCTGCTGAAGGTGCATTTGGTGTGGAAGAAGGGGAAACAATCAGGACTGAATTCGGTGGATACATGAAAGCTAGTTTTGTGGAGCCAAAAGTGTTTGGTAATGAAAATCTGGCATTCAAAACAAGTTTGTCTCTCTTCTCAAATTATCAGAATAAACCACAGAATATTGATGTTACTTGGGATGCATCGCTTACTGCAAAAATTGCGAAGTATTTCACCGTGAGTTTGTCATTGAATATGATTTATGACGATGATATTGATATCAAGCGATACAATTCAGATGGGTCTCCAATCTATCTGGAAGATGTGAATGGTAATGCTTTTGCAGATGCTGACGGTAATCCGATCCAGTTCAAAGGACCAATAACTCAGATCAAAGAAGTTATTGCTCTTGGATTCGCTTATAAGTTTTAAGTATTACGGGCTAATTTAGAGGTGTCTCTTTTTTAGCGAAAACGCACCATTGCTTGCTTTTTTTAATACCTTTGTGGAACTAATAAATTAATGGATATGACAACATTATCAATCGAAACAATGGAAGCAGGTTTTATCGGTATGCCGCAGGTAATTCTGATTGCTGTTATTGTGTTGTTACTTTTCGGAGGAAAGAAGATTCCACAGTTGATGAAGGGATTGGGTCAAGGAGTGAAGGAATTCAAAGATGCCTCTAATAGTTCTGAAAAAGAGAACACAAACGAAGAAGAAAACAAAGCTTAATTACTTAAAGAGAATATTTTGCAAGAGTATAGATCGTATTCTGAAGTTAGAAAAGATTTATTCGCAGGAGCCACCAATTGTGTGGCTCTTGTGAGTTATTATATAGACAAGATTAAGGTGTCTGAAACCAATGCTGTTTTGGAGGTTTTTGAACAATCTGCCATGTCAAAAGCCAAAGAGGTGGATGAGAAGATTCAACAAGGTACAGCTGGGAAATTAGCAGGTATGGTGATTGCCATTAAAGATAATATCTGTTACAAAGATCATAAGGTCTCTGGTTCATCAAAGATATTGGAAGGATTCGAATCGATATACAATGCTACGGTAGTTGATCGATTACTTGCTGAAGATGCGATTATCATTTCACGATTGAATTGTGATGAATTTGCAATGGGCGGTTCTAATGAGAATTCAGCCTATGGAAATGTATTGAATCCACTCGATCATTCCAAAGTACCTGGTGGTTCTTCAGGAGGTTCAGCAGCAGCAGTTACTGAGGGGCTTTGTTTAGCTGCTCTCGGAAGTGATACAGGTGGGTCGATTCGTCAGCCTGCTTCTTTCTGTGGAATAGTAGGGTATAAACCCACCTACGGAAAAGTGTCGAGATATGGACTACTTGCTTATGCTTCGAGTTTTGATCAGATCGGACCGATGACCAATACAGTGGAAGATGCTGCATTAATAATGGAGGTGATTGCCGGTCCTGATGAATATGATAGTACAGCATCTCAAAAGCCGGCTGAGCAATATTCTGCATTACTAGGAGAAAATAATAAATATAAGATTGCTTACATTAAAGATTGTTTTGAAAGTGAAGGAATTGATTCCGAAATAGCTGATAAACATGAAAACTTGATCCAAGAGTTGAAGTCTGCAGGTCATCAGGTAGAAGGAGTAGATTTTCCCCTTTTGGAGTATATGATTCCTAACTACTATATTCTTACCACGGCAGAAGCTTCTTCAAATCTGGCGAGATATGATGGCGCTCATTTTGGTTTTAGAAGCCCCGATGCGGTCGACATTGAATCAACTTATGTAAAATCCAGAAGTCAAGGCTTTGGCGAAGAAGTGAAAAGAAGAATTATGCTGGGAACATTTGTTCTTAGCGCAGGGTATTATGATGCCTATTATACCAAGGGTTTAAGAGTTAGAAGATTAATAAAGGAGAAAACTGAAGAACTCTTCAAAGAGTACGATTTTATACTGTTGCCAACAGCTCCTACTACGGCTTTCGGTATTGGAGAAAATTCTGAAGATCCTATTACGATGTACTTACAGGATATATTCACCGTACATGCAAATCTTGCTGGAATTCCAGCAGTATCGTTACCGCTCTATAAACATTCAAATGGATTGCCGTTTGGTACTCAATTAATGGCTCCTAAACATCAGGATGCTAAATTATTGGCTTTTAGTCATACGTTGATGAAAAAGTAATTGCAATGAATTTATTCAAGGGTATAGTGCTTTTTGTTTTGATGTTGAGCTTTAATCTCAGCTTCGGACAAAATAATCTTTCGCCTGAAGATAGACAATTCATTGATCGTTGTGATAGTTTGTTAGTCGCACACTTTAGAGAGCTGGACTCATTTACGTGGGATACATCTGAGTTGAATTTGTACAATTATGACGCGGATCATGTTCCTGTAGTATCAGATCAAACTTTGATGAAGAGAATCGAGGAGATGGATGAGAACTCTCCTTTTGACTTTGTATCCAATGATGCATCTCTTGCAATGATCAAACTGTACGTAAAAAAGCGTTATCGTTTAACATCACGGATGTTAGGTCTGTCTACCTTATATTTTCCAATATTTGAAACAAAATTATCGGCTTATCATTTGCCATATGAGTTGAAATATTTGCCTATTGTAGAGTCAGCACTTAACCCTAAGGCAATTTCGAGATCAGGAGCAGGGGGACTATGGCAGTTCATGCCACCTACGGGTAAGGACTATGGATTACAAATTGGATCTATGGTTGACGAAAGATTTGATCCATATTTAGCTACAGAAGCCGCATGCAAGTACTTGTCAAAGTTGTATGCGATTTTTGGCGACTGGAGTCTTGCCTTAGCAGCTTACAATGCGGGTCAAGGAACGGTAACAAAAGCAATTCGAAGATCTGGTGGAAAGACGGATTATTGGAGTATCAGAGAGTTTTTACCAAAGGAAACCCAAAATTATGTGCCTGCATTTATTGCGGTAAACTATGTGATGAATTATGCTTCACATCATAATATTTATCCAAAAATCCCTCATTTTTTTGAATATGAAATGGATACGATTCATGTTAAAGAAAGAATTGATTTTGGTGTGATGGAGGAATGGCTGGGTTATAATCGAGTAAAACTTGCTTATCTAAACCCAATGTATTTGACTGAAGTTGTTCCGGGTAAACAAGGTCAACCGATGCCTATTAAGATGCCTTTAGAACTTTTAGGATCTTTCATGGACAAGCATGATTCAATTGTTAAGTATTCAAGTTTGGAATATAAATACTGGGTAGCAGCAAATAAGCCTGCCAGAGTAGAGTTGAAACATACTGTGAAGAGTGGTGAAACAATCGAAAGTATTGCTAAGCATTACCATTGTACCGTCCAAGATATTAAAGCTTGGAATACAATGTCCAAGATCAAAGTGAAACCCGGACGTAATCTAGTGGTTTTTAAACTGACTTCAGAGCCAGAGGATTATAAACAAAAATTTACCCAGCAAAAGGCGGGAGAAGGAGATGAGCAAGATGTAATCGTCACAGACGAAGAGTATATCTATCATGTGGTTAAAAGTGGTGATACGTTGTGGGATATTGCCAAGACCTATAATTGCTCTGTTGATGAGATTTTGGCGCTTAACAAAGAAAAGGATATTTCAACCTTGCATACTGGTACAAAAATTAAGGTGGTGAAGCGATGAAATATTCCTTAGACGAAGAATATGATTTTGACTTCTATCTTTTAGGGATTAGTTGTCATGAAAAAGATTATCGGACTTGTTGGGCGATCAATCAAGCTCTTGGAATTAACCTTTCTAAAGAGGAAAATGACATTGAGGTCATCATCAAGAAGACGAATCGGTGTAGTTTACATTCAATGTTTACTTATTACAATGAAGAGACTGAAACTGAGTTTAGATTAATAGCAAACAGAAGTACACTAGGCGTTTTGATACCAGAAAAGGCTCAGGCAGATTATTTATTAATGGTTACCGATAACAGTGAGAAGTCTATTGATGATATTAGAAGACAGATTAACGAGATCCCTTTCGTTCTAACTTCTTTTGTCGTTGATGTAGAGGACTTAAAGTCAAAGGAAAACCTTATCTTTTAATAATATTTACTTAATTTTAAGTTACCTAACTTCCCGATAAATTTGAGGAGAAAAGTAAAGTCAAACAATTATGACAAGAAGAACAAAAATAGTGGCCACATTAGGGCCTGTATCCAGTTCATACGAACAGATAAAAAAGTTAGTTGAAGCAGGGGTGAATGTGTGTAGGATCAACTTCTCTCATGGGAAGCATGAAGATTTGGTTGAAGTTATTCAGCATATTCGAAATATCAATGAAGAATTGGGTGTTCATACCGCAATACTAGGAGATCTTCAAGGTCCAAAGATACGTGTGGGCGAGATGGAACCTGGTACCATACTGGAAGATGGACAGGAATTTATTCTTACCAACCAGAAATGTGTAGGTAATAAGGAGAAGGCATATATTTCTTATCAAGAGATTCCCAAGGATGTGAAAGCAGGTGAATTGATTCTGATGGATGATGGGAAGTTGCAGATGGAGGTGATCAGTACGAATTATGAAGACCAAGTAATTTTGAAAGTTACTCATGGTGGAGTGCTTTCTTCTAAAAAAGGCGTCAATCTTCCTAATACTAAGATTTCTCAGCCATGTCTTACAGAAAAAGATCTTATTGATCTGGATTTCTGTCTGGAGCATAATCTGGATTGGATAGGGTTATCTTTTGTTAGATCCGCTCGAGATATTATTGAATTGAAGCATATCATTTCTTCGAAAAATAAGTCATCTAAAGTGGTAGCAAAGATTGAGAAACCCGAAGCTATTGCAGAACTAAGTGATATTATCAAAATTACTGATGCTGTAATGGTAGCCAGAGGTGATCTTGGTGTAGAGATACCAATGCAGGATGTTCCATTATTACAGAAGAAAATTGTACAAAAATGCCTTGAAAACGCTAAACCAGTTATCATCGCAACGCAGATGATGGAAAGCATGATAGAGAATATTGCACCTACCAGAGCAGAAGTGACGGATGTAGCCAATGCGGTTATGGATGGAGCTGATGCGGTTATGTTGAGTGGTGAAACTTCTGTGGGTGCGCATCCTGTAGAGGTGATAAAGGCGATGTGTAAGATTATTAATAAAGTAGAAGCTGATTACGATCAACTCTACGAACAAGAAAGAGTTCCGGAAAAGAATCAGGAGAGGTTCATTACAGATAGCATTTGTTTTAACGCATGTAGACTTTCTGCAAGAGTAGATGGTAAGGCTATTGTAACCATGACACATTCTGGTTATACAGGATTTAAAATTAGTAGTCAAAGACCCAGAGCAAAAATCTTTGTATTCTCAGGAAATAAAAAATTATTGACTACGATGTCACTTGTGTGGGGTGTAAAAACATTCTATTATGACAAGATGGTAAGTACGGATCATACGATTGCTGATATCAAGTATTTATTGAAGAAGGAAGGGTTTGTAAAAGAAGGAGACTTGATCATTAATACGGCATCCATGCCAATTGAAGATAAGGGGAATACCAATATGTTGAAACTAAGTTATATAGAATAAAATAGTTTCAGGCAATTATTGATTTTTTAGAACGTTTATACCCCGTGAAAAACAGAAGAATACTACTCTCGCTGATCTGCTTTTTGTCGCCTCTGTTATTTTGGGCGCAGAATACTGTGTCAGGTTATCTGACAGATAAGAGTTCAGGCGAACCTTTGATCGGTGCTACTATTTTTGAAGAGACTACAGAAAAGGGAACCACTACTAATCTTTATGGTTTTTATAGTATTACACTGAATGGTGAATCTGCTCAACTTCGTTTTTCATTTGTTGGATACAATACGCAGCGTTTCGAGGTTAATCTGGAAGAGTCGGTTAAGCTTGATGTAGAGTTGGATCCTTTCAATGAATTGGATGAAGTAACTATAAATGCTACCGAATCCAGCAATATTCAGGAAAATACGCAAATGAGTACCATAGAACTTTCTATGGATAAAGTGAAAGCTTTGCCAGTATTTCTTGGTGAGAAGGATGTAATGAAAACCATACAACTACTTCCGGGAGTTCAAAGTGGAACAGAGGGGGCGAGTGGAATATACGTAAGGGGAGGTGGTCCCGATCAGAATCTAATTCTCCTTGATGGTGTTCCTGTTTACAATGCCTCACATTTATTCGGCTTCTTTTCTGTTTTTAACGCTGATGCAATCAATTCTGTGCAATTAATTAAAGGTGGATTTCCTGCACATTATGGTGGTAGACTTTCCTCAGTAATAGATATCCGAATGAAGGAAGGAAATATGAAAGAGATTCATGGAGAAGGTTCAGTGGGTTTGATCAGTGCAAAATTAATGTTGGAAGGACCAATCGTGAAGGATAAAACATCTTTTGCAATCTCTGGTAGAAGGACTTATATCGACCTCCTTGCTAGACCTCTAATATCAGCCGCTGCGGAAAATCAGGGCTACGGTGGTTACTTCTTTTATGATATGAACGCCAAGATAAATCATAAATTTTCGGATAGAAGTCGCTTGTACGCAAGTGGATATTTTGGTAATGATAAGTTCTATGCGGTTTTGAATGATCAATTCGTAGATAACGGTACTACCTACAAATACCAATTTGATAATCAACTGAAATGGGGAAATGGAATTGCCGCTCTTCGCTGGAATTACCTGATCACACCAAAGTTATTCAGTAACACTACTTTGACTTACAGTAAATATAATTTTCTGGTTGGTTTTCATGAAAAGGATGAACAGATTGATGCTTCTGGAACCGAATCACAGGAGTTTTCGTTTGAATACGTTTCTGGAATTCGAGATTATTCGGCAAAGATTGATTTTGATTACACTCCACATCCAGATCATTACGTTAAGTTTGGTGCAGGTTATACCTATCACACCTTTACTCCAGGTGTAAATACCTTTAAGCAAGAGTTTGGCGGAAGTGTTGAAATTGATACAACGTTCGGTGCTGCGAAAATCAATGCAAGTGAATTTTGGACTTATATTGAAGATGATTATAAAATTACCAACCGTCTAAAGGCAAATGTTGGAGTTCATTTCTCAGGTTTCCTTGTTGGTGAAACACCTTATCTGTCAGTTCAGCCAAGAGCCTCTGCCAGATACTTGCTGAATGAGAATAGCTCGATCAAAGCTTCGTATGCTCAAATGGCACAATTTCTTCATTTGCTTACTAATACGGGAATTGGCCTCCCAACAGATCTTTGGGTGCCCCCTACGGATTCTATAAAACCACAATATTCATCGCAGGTTGCAGTAGGTTATGCACAGACTATCGCCAAGAAGTACGAATTAAGTGTAGAAGGATATTATAAGAAAATGACCAATCTTATTGAATACAAAGATGGCGCATCATTTTTCGGTAATCAAGAATCATGGGAGGATAAGATCGAGGTCGGAACAGGACAAGCATATGGAGCAGAGTTTCTTATTGAGAAGAAGGTCGGTAAAACGAGTGGATGGATTGGTTATACCTTATCTTGGAGTAATAGAACATTTGAGAATCTAAACTTTGGTGAGACGTTTCCTTATCGCTACGATAGAAGACACGATATTGGTGTAGCAATAACTCACAAGTTCAATGATCGAGTAGATGTTGGTGTAGTTTGGGTATATGGCACAGGTAATGCCGTTTCTCTAGGTACAGAAAGGTATATGTCCTATGATGCAGCATTTAATGGTTATTATTGGGAAGGACAGGAGATCGAACATATAGATTCTAGAAATGGTTATCGTATGCCAGCATATCACCGATTGGATATAGGAGTAAACTTACACAAGAAAATGGCTAAATGGGAAAGAACATGGTCTTTTGGAGTGTATAATGTATATAGTAGACAAAATCCATTTTACTTGTATTTTAGTTATGATGACAGTGGGGATAGACGCCTAACGCAAATTAGTTTGTTTCCATTTATGCCATCATTTAGTTATAGTTTTAAATTCTGATGAGAAAGCTTATTTACATAACTCTATCTATTCTAGTTTTATCTTCATGTGAGAAGTATATAGATTTTGATGCTGAGATAAAGCAGCCAAAATTAGTTGTCAATGGGATCATTAATCCAGATAGTACATTCGATATTCATATTAGCAGAAGTTTGAGTGTAATCGATAATGCTGATTTAAGCATTGTAGAAAATGCTACGGTCAAGATCTTAGATGAGAATGGAGCTGTTTTTGAGACATTGGTCTATGAATACAATGGTCATTATAAGGGAGTTTTGTCGCCAAATATTGATGAAGATTACTCAATTGAGGTATCAGCCCCAGATTTCACTATGGTAACAGCTACCACTTCAATACCAAATTTGGTTGATCTTAGCAATGCAGATACTTTAGGAGTCGAAGATGTTAACGGCTATAAGGAGTTGCAGTTGACGATTACTTTTGAGGATTTGGCGAATGAAAGTAATTATTATATGCTGGAAGTATTTGCAGCAGACATTGTTAGTGGTCAGATCTATTTGAATCCAATGGATATACGTTCAGATGATATTACTCTGGGATTGGATGAGAATGGTTATAGCGCTCAGGTATTCTTTTCAGATGAATTATTTGACGGACAGGAAAAAACGCTGGTAATTTATGTAGAGGATACCAGAGATTGGGATGATTATATAGAGATTCGAATGACAAGTATTACACAAGATCTTGAACGATACGCAAGAACCTTGGACGCTTATGATAATAATTATGGGAACCCTTTTGCCCAACCGGTTCAGGTGTTTTCAAATATTGAAGGGGGATTTGGGATTTTTGCGGGCTATCAGGTAAGTAGGAAGAAAATATCTTTCTAATTACCACTCATCTAATGTTTCTCTTCTAAAAACCATTCGGTAGATCTCGCCTAATAATATCTTGACCTGAAATTGATAATATGGTGCATTTAGAGGTTTCTTAATATTTTCTTCGTGTGTCAACATGGTTCTATAGCCTCCTCCAGTGCCAAGTGCAAACCATCTCCATACCTTAAATTGAACAGAACCCCCTACACCAAAGACATAGGATCCCCCTTTAATAAATGGAGTTGGATTGACATGCCCAGCTGTATCCAAATACTTTAATTCGATACCACCAACCCCCAAATGCACGGGAGTAGTGAGTTCCCATCTTTTAGTTCGAAGCCATACATAATCATAAAAGAGTCCTGAGTAACTAAAGTTAAACAAGAGTGTGTCAGTTGCTTCAGGATATTGAATGTGGTCAATTTTTCCAACGAAATTAACAGGTTGTTGAAGCCAGTAGAACCCGAGTCCTACACGATGCTTTTCATACAATTCTACACCGATCTTGATGCCGTTGAACTTTACTTTGTTGTTGAGTACGTAAGATCTTCTTGCATCAAATGCAAACAGGAGTTTGGCTTTTTTTATTGGTTTTTCAGAAGCAACAGAAGTAGAGTCTTGGCCCCATGAAAGATTGGAAAAAACTAAAAATAATATGAAGATCCATTTACTTCTTTGCATTTACAATTCTGTCGTTTGAATTAATATCTTTTATAACCTGAACTTCTTTATATCCGATTTTATAAAGCAAATCAGCAGTTTCTCTTGCTAATAATTGATTTACTTCTAAATACAATTTACCTCCATCTTTCAACCAGGATAAGCAATTCTGTCCTATTGCCTGGTAAAAGATCAGCGGGTTGTCGTCTTCCACAAATAATGCCAAATGTGGTTCAAAATGAGTTACCCCAGCGTCCATAGATTTTTTCTCAGAATCTCTGATGTAAGGAGGGTTGCTGACGATAATGTCGAATTGAGCAGGAAAAGTATCGGGAAGATTTGATTCTTCAAGAATATCAAGTTTTGTAAAATGGCATTCAGCAGCATTCTTTTTTGCATTTTCTCCTGCAATAGCCAAAGCTTTTTCGGATATATCTACCGCGTAAACTTCCCAATCTGATCGTTTTGATTTTATTGCTATCGGAATACATCCTGATCCTGTGCCAATATCCAGAATTTTCAATTTGTCCTGATTTTGGTTCAAAATTAGATGAACCAATTCTTCCGTTTCTGGTCTGGGGATCAATACGTCCGGAGTAACCTTGAACAGGAGACCGTAAAAGGGAGCTTCTTCTAGAATGTATTGAATAGGTTCTTTCCGTTTCAATCTTTTCAGCGTAAAGTGGAAATCTAATAACTCAGACTCGCTTAACCGGGCATCGGATTTTGTTCGTTGTTCGGTTCTTGACCAACCCAGAAAATGTTCTGTCGTGATCTCAAAGAGGGTTTGGATCTCACCTGGTTCAAACAATCCTTCCAGTCCTTCTACGAAGTACTCTTTGATGGCTTTGAATGTATTTACCTGAACGAACATGTTTATAAAATGATAAAGCGAAATTAAACTTATTTCATTTAGGATTCTCATCTTTAGGTTATGAAGACAGAAGGCTATGACGTGGTGGTCCTCACAGAGGATAGATATGCGTTCCCTACAAGAATAAATGATTATTACAAAAATGTAGTAGTGGAGGACGCTTTGTTGTTGAACGCTCTAAACAAAGTAGGTCTTAGAACGGCAAGATTCTCCTGGTCTGATAGAGATGTGGATTGGTCCAAGGTAAAATCTGTTGTGTTTAGAACAACTTGGGATTATTTTGATCGATATGATGAATTTAAACCCTGGTTTGATCATTTGAAGACCCGATTGATAATGTTTAACGATGCTCGTATTCTCGAGTGGAATCAAGATAAGATTTATCTGCAGGAGCTGTCAAATAAAGGGATTCATATTCCTGAGACGATCTTTATTGAAACGAGAGATCAAAGAACACTGAAGGAGATTACAGCATCATTGTCAACAGATGAGTTTGTCCTAAAGCCAAATGTGTCTGGGGCAGCACGGCTTACATTCAGGTTAAATAAGCGAGATTGTGAAGGATTTGAATCTCAATACCGAGAGATGATCATGAAAGAAGATTTTATGGTGCAGGCATTTCAGACGCAGATCATGACAAAAGGAGAGATTTCCTTAATACTTATAGGAGGGGAATTCACGCATGCAGTTCTAAAAAGAGGAAAACCTGGAGATTTCAGAGTTCAAGATGACTTCGGTGGTTCTGCGGTGCCATTCGAGCCCAATGAAAAGGAAAAGTTATTTGCGAAGCAATGCTATGATGTTTTGGATATTAAACCACATTATTGCAGAGTAGATATCATTTGGGATAATGATGATCAATTGGCTTTGTCTGAATTGGAAATGATTGAGCCGGAACTTTGGATGCGAACCAATCCCGATGCTGCAATGAAATTGGCTAGATCGATCTATAATTCATTGATCAAACAATAAACTCAGGATTGAAATTCACAAAATAAACTTTGTCTTTTGCTCTGGTGATCGCTGTATAGAGCCATCGCATATATTCATAGTCGATCCCGTCTGGAGGAAGAAAACCTTGATCAATGAAAACAATAGGCCATTGTCCTCCTTGAGATTTATGACAGGTAACACTATAGGCAAATTTAACCTGTAATGCATTAAAATAAGGACTCTTCATGATCTTAGCCATGCGTTTGCGCTTGTCTTTGATCTCCATATAGTCCTCCTCAATAGCACCGAATAGTTCATTTTGTTGTTCCCAGGACAAGGATGCTTTGTCGCTCATGATAGCATCTAGGATAATCTTGCATTCAAATTCAGGTTCATCTGGGTAGTCCACAAATTTTGCCGTAACATCAGCAAAATAGAATCCATATAATTTTTCTGTTCTTTTAATCCTAAGAACCTCGAGTGCATCGCCATTAGCAATAAAACTGATCTTACTTTGGGGGTCCATCCAGAAATAATTGTTTTTGAGAACCATAAGCAGATCGCCAGCCGCTACTTCTTCTTCTCTATAAAGAATTCTGTGTCGGATATTTTGGTTGAATAGATTCGCTCTTTTATTTGAACGACAGATCACGATCACATTTTCTTCTCCTTCTCGGTTGATAGAGGATTCCAGTTCATCCTGAAGGGTATATCCGTCTATGGCGATAGCATCATTGTGGTTGCATTCCAGAGCCAACTGAAAATCATCCTGCAGCATCTGAACTCGAAGTTTAGTCGCATTGTATAAAATACCAGAGTCCTCTCCCTGTCGAACCACCGTTTTTAATTGAATCGATCCAAATGGAATCCCATACGATCCTTCCAGAAACTGTTTGTCTAAGGCAGGACTAAAGGCACTTCCCACAGGAGGAAGCTGAGCAGTATCGCCAATAAAAAGTAATTTACAATTGAATCCATTGTAGGTGAATCGAAACAGATCATCTAAAAGATCCCGTGATTCTGAAAACTCTAAGCTATTTTCAGAAGCGATCATACTTGCCTCATCCACAATGAATAAAGTGTTTTTGTGCAGATTTTTTCCTAGACGATATTCCATTTTTCCTTTGACACGTGTTTGGAAGTAGATCTTTTTATGTATGGTCATGGCATCCTTCCCACTATGTCCAGCTAACACTTTTGCTGCTCTTCCGGTTGGTGCAAGCAATGCACTTTTCATTTTGTTTTGATCCAGTGTTTTAACCAATGCGCCAATCAAACTGGTTTTTCCAGTCCCTGCATATCCTTTTAGGATCATACCTACTTGAGAATTTAAGGAGTAAACAAAGCGTGAAAGTGCATTGGCGGCTTTAGCTTGATCAGGAGTTGGAGGAAATCCTAAATTATGTATGAGTTGATGTTCAAAATCCATAGATGAAAAGCTGTTTTTTGTGGATTATATAATTGTTTTTTAGACCAATTTGAAAGACTAGAGAAAAACACTAAATTTGCAGCCTCAAATTAGCAAAAAATGAGTCAACAGTTCAACAGTTCAACAGTTAAAATACTACGATTTGTTATTGTATTCGCTTTAATGAGGGTAGGATTTACTGTTTCTGCCCAAACATCAATGTGTTTAAATGGTAATTTTGAATTCGGGAATACAGCAGGATGGCTGGGACAGTATGGTAAAAGAAAAAATTGGGGAATAAATCTAAATTCTTTATCATGGGGTTTTGATTCGGATCATCATCAAATTCAGAATATGGGTTTTGACCCTGAGGTTGGAGGCAACATTTTACCTACAGTGGGCGAGGGTAGTCATTCTATCAGGTTAGGAAATCCTGATCCACAAAAAGATGCAAGTGTTCTGAGGTATACTTTTACCGTGACAAACGGAAATAAGGACTTTGGCTTTATGTATGCTATGGTAATGGAAGATGGCGAGCATAACGCTAATCAAAATCCATATTTCTCATATGAAATTTGTGAGGGCTTGTTCCCAATTCAACCAAGTTGGTTTAATAGCGGTAATATTATTGACTCTAAAAAGTTTGTAGCAGATTTAAATAATCCATATTTCAAAAAAAGCAGCGGTTGGGTTTACAAGGATTGGTCATTTGAATGCGTTGATTTAAGCGCATATGTCGGTGAGACTGTGACAATAATTTTTTCTGTTGCTGATTGTGCTCAAGGTGGACATGCTGGATATGCCTATATAGATGGCCTTTGTTCTGAGAATGATGCGGTATCTTGTCTGTTTCTTCCTGAGGAAGTTTGTTTGAGTAAAAAAGTGAATGCAGATGCTTCATGTTCTCAAAATGAGGATAGTCATTTTTGGGCGATTCAGGAGTGTGATGCCAATGGTACTGGCATTGGTATAGAATATTCAAAGTGGTTTGTGGCTCAGAATGCTGGAACTGTTGAGTTGCATAATTTAATGGCGGATTTGGGAGGCGAGTTTGAATGCAATAAATATTATAGGGTAAAAGTTGCGGTTTCAAATGAATGTACGCAATGGCATGAAACTACGAAAATTATCAAGTTCAAATGTCCAGATATTACACTGAGAAAGGATCTTTCCTATTGTTGTGGTGATGAACCAACTGTTGTTATCGGACCTTTAGAAAAACCGCAGCCTGGAGGAACAACTAATTATTATGATTGGTCAATAAAACCCAATACTCCATATTCTCAACTAATTGATGGCACTGGGATAAGTTTTTCACCTACAGAAAATACGACTGTCTCTCTTGAGGTTACAGATGATGAAGGTTGTTCAAGAACAGATGAAATGAAGATTTGGTTTTTATCTGAATTTAATGTTTGGATTGAGTCGGAAAAACTTGGTTGTTGCAAAGAATTGCTAACGGTTAGATATGAACCTAAGGATGACAAATGTGGAGCCTACGATAATTTGTCACAGGAAGATCAAGATTATTTGGAAAGTTTAATTGAGGTGACTTGGATGGATGGGTCAACAGGTGCGACAATGATAGCTGATGGACGTTCTCCACTATTGTACGAGGCCGAAGTCAGTATTGGGAATTGTTTTACTTATCATGTTGATTATAACTATATCCCGCCTGACGCATATAATACAGGTGCTGCATACGTGAGACAAATGATAGCTCCAAACGCTTTTCAACCAAGCAGCAGCATTGTAAAAAGACAGACTTTTAATATTTTAGAATTTGGTCCTAATGCTCCACAAAATTGGGGAGACCCGAATGCGTACGGAATAATCGGCTATCAGCTAAGTATTTTTGATCGCTGGGGGCAATTAGTTAAGGATATTATAGATGAGTCGTGTAATATTCCACAAGCGGGTATTATGTGGGATGGTACCAATCAAGCTAATTTACCTGTCCCTGGAGGAGTATATCTTTACAGATTAAGAGTTAAAACATGTAATGGTCCTAATGGTACTTGGCATAATATATGCGGTTCCAATCTGGTTGGAGCTAGTCATGATGCAGCTGGTACAACTTACTGCGTGGATAGTTATTATTGTTATGCTTTTTGCGGAGGTGGTTTGCCTTGGTGGCAGGGTACATGGGTTTGTTCAGAGTATTGGGCTCCAACTCCCAATACGGACATAATTGATTTTGGTGATAATTCTAATTCAAGCTGTATGTATTATGTTACGTTGGTTAGATAGCTCCAAGATAATTGCATTAGCATTGATAGTCTCAATTACCTGTGAATTTTGCGCTCAAAGGAGTTGGGAATTACACTCGAATCTTAATTTTTGGAGTGACAGGTGTTATGGGGAAATGTCTGCGGTCAATAAGTTGAAAAAATTTAAACTTATTTACGAAGTTGGTTTCGGTGTTGGAAATTTTGGAAGGTATAAAGTGAAAAATACGAATATGAACATATCTTCGGTCATTCCATTTTCTCCCTACTACTTGTGGACAAATAATTCACCAGATCCTTTGCTTTATCTTGAACAAGAATATCATTTAAGCAATTTTGGAGGTAAATTGTTCTCTGGGATTGGGACCTATTTTACAAAGGGTAAATTTGATTTGAGAGTATTATTTGGCTTGGGGGTATATATGGTGAGTGATACGCATTATCATTATTATGAAAATCTTTATATCGATCAAAATCAAACATATAGCGAGACGTTTAAAACAAAACATTTTTCCATAAGTAATAGTTTGAAATGTTTGATGACATACTTGGTAACAAAGAAGATTGGATTAAGTCTTGGTACTCAAGTGTTCTTTTTTATCCCAATTAAAAATAATCTATATCAACCAGAAAGTGTTCTTTTGCCGATGATGGGTGTCGAGTATGTTGGTTCTGCAGGCATTTTCTATAAAGTTAAATAAATGAAAAGAGTATTAATTATTAGCATAGCTATTGCATCAATGATTGGAACTAGCTGCAAAAAAGGAGAAGAAGATCCTTTTTTATCATTAAGATCACGTAAAGCCAGAATTACAAACGAATGGAAAGTTTATGAATTTATTTCGAATGGACAAACTATTAATGATAATGGGGGGAATGTTACAACATATGAAAATCGGTTTTCTTTAATTGACGACATTGTTACCATTCAAACAACAGATAATTTTGGTGTGTCTAGAGATTTAACGGGTATAGCAACCGAAAGTGTCTGGATAATCAACAAAGACTACACTTGGGAAAGAAGAATAGATTACAATGTACAAGATGATGATGTTATTACATATATTGAGACAACAGAGAAAGGAAACTGGTCTTTTGTGAATAAGAGCATTAGTAAAAAGAAAAAGGAAACAGTTATTTTTAATTCAGAAGAGATAGTGCGTATTGTGACAAATGTTGATGCTAATACTGGAGATGTTATCTCAACTGAGGAACAAAATGTAACTTATCCTTCCCAAGATGAAACTGTTAGGTTTGATATTATTGGATTATCTTCCAAAGAGGTTCATCTAAACTATGTTAAAGAAGAAAATGGGCAGTATGAGAATGATGTTTATAACTCTAGTTCATACAATTATGATAAAAAAGTATACGTCTTAAAAAAGGTAGAGTGATGAAGTTATTGATTTTAATTTTTGTAGTTGCGACATCAATCGGTTCGATGTTTTCACAGAATAAGAAGAGAGATTTTGTTGAGTCGATTCGTTTCTCGGAACTTCCTGACACATCGTTAATGTTTGACTTTAACTATGGTTCGGAGTCGACTTTTGAGGTTGTTATCGGTGAAGATTATGTTTTCAATGACAAACTTATGAGTGAGGATTTTCGTAGTGGCACACAAGGTTATTTTATGAAGACTGGTCAGACCAATGTTTGGTCGATTATTGATACTGTTAAAAGTAATGTAACTTATCAATCTCAATATCAGAAGATTGATTTGATCTACCAAGGCTCTAGAGTTAAGGATATAGATAGTTATATCACCGTCATGAAAAAGGATGGAAAGGACAATGAGGATTTCTTTTTCGCAATTACCCATTTTTTTGAACTTGATGGAAAAGCCATATTAGTTAAGCAAATACAAGTATCACTATTATCTGGTTTTATCGGTGTTCAAAAATATTATTCCACTTCTAAAGAATTGGAGTTACTGACTAATGATTCGGAAACTGAACTGTTTGTGTACCCTAACCCATCTAAAGGTGATAACTTTACTGTAGTCTCTGATGAAGAGTTTAATCAAATTGAGATTTTTGATATGCAAGGAAATTTAGTCGAGGTGCTGAATGTACTAAATAGAAGGGTTTGTAGTGTTGAGCTGACAGAGAGGTTTTCACCAGGGATGTATACATTGATTATCACTAATAGTAGACTTGGCAAGCGTTCAACGTGTAAACTTGTAATAGAAGAATGAGTTAGGTGCTAAGAATAAAGTTGTCATGAATTAGTGGTAGGCGCATGTATCTTCTCATTAATTGGATCGTTGCAATCACATCTTTCTCGCAATAGGTAATGATTCTATCGATATCCCCTTCTTCATAGAATACCATGGCTACCTGACTACCATCAATGTCATCTTTCGGTGTAGGAATGTCAAAAACGTAAGTAAGAAGTTCAAGCGATGTGTAATGTTTGTAATCTCCGAATTTCCACAATTCCATTGTATCGAGATGATTGATCTCCCAAGGCTTCTTGCCTGCAATGTTGAGCATCTCTGGAAGATTTAAACCATTGATAAGGAATCTTCGAGATAGGAATGGAAAATCGAACTCTTTACCGTTATGAGCGCATAGGACATAGCTAGGATGCGCAAATTTACTATTGATCATATCGGCAAATTCCTGAAGTAATTGCTTTTCGTCTGTTCCAGCAAAGGACTTTAGTCGGATTTGCTCTTCACCATCTTTTTTAACGAGAATCCCAATGCTTATACAAGCAACTTTTGCAAATTCAGAATAGATTCCTGCCTTTTCATAAACTTGAGCTGGAGATAATCCATCCTTTTCTTGAAGAAAGCGCGTTTTCTTATCCCATAATTCTTTTCCTCTCTCATCCAGTTCTGAGAAATGATAAACTACGGGAACGGTTTCGATATCTATGAAAATTACTTTAGAAAGGTCAAGATTGTTCAACATGGAATTAGTTTTGACCAAATATAAAAAACTTCGAGGTCTTAAAAGGGACCCCTCCCTAATAAAACCTCGAAGCTACTACAAAACTACTACCTCTTACTTTTTCCGCCTGAAAAAGCACCTCGATGACTTTCCTTGCATTTATCATCGATGCTCATTGAACTTTACGTTCTGCTGTGAGAGAAGGATTCGAACCTCCACGAAGCGGTTAGCAACATCACAAAAATCGTTTAACCTTGCAAATTAATTTGGTGGTCAACCCCTAGATAGTTCGTCTTTCTACAATTAGATCTACGACTGACTATCCTACGATGTGTTTATCCCTTATCCTCACCCCCGAGACAGGAGGGCATGTCTGCCATTTCATCACCTCACAGTATAAATAAGAACTTTTTGTTGATACAAATTTATGTAAACCAATAAAAAAATGCAAATAAAATAATAAAATAAATATATTTTTGCATAAATGATAAAATACAAGCATTAATATTGAATAATCAATAAAATATGTATCAAAAACACGATGTACATTACGAGATTGATGATTTGGATAGGGATATCTTAAACATACTCATCGCGGATGCGAAGACACCTTACACGGAAATTGCAAATCAACTCATTGTTTCCGCAGGAACCATCCATGTCAGAATGAAAAAATTGGAAACTTTGGGGATTGTTCAGGGGTCAACCCTTATGATAGATCCAGTTAGATTAGGCTATGATATGACGGCTTTTTTGGGGGTTTATCTGGAGCATGGATCAGATTATGAGAAGGTTGTTGAAGAATTGCGGAAAATACCCGAAGTGGTAGAGGCATACTTTACCACAGGGGAATACAGTATTTTTCTGAAGATCCACTGTAGAAATACACAGCATCTTTATGATCTTTTGAATCATAAGGTGCAGTCGATCAAATCGGTTGTGAGAACGGATACATTGATCTGCCTAGCTGAAAGTATTAAGAGGCAGATTAAATTATAACTATCGACTCCAGAAGTATTTCCATGCCATGAATACCAAGCCGGCTAGAGCAATCGTTCCATAAATGAATGATTTGGTAAATGAAAAGCCTCGTGTCTTTCCGTGCTGAGCCGACAAATAACTAATTCCTATAGCTAGAATCATCCCGATGATCAAAAAGTATTTTTCCCCTTCATTCACGGAGGTCAAAATTAAAAGTAATTTTGCAAGTGGATGGTGATCAGGGTCACATATATACTGTTGTTGTCACTTCTCTTTGGCTGCGTAAGTGTTTCTGAATCTGAAACAGAGATGAGTACGAATCATCCTCAATATCCAGTAGAGGTAAGTTATGCAAAGTATTTTTCAATTGATACAATTGATGGATTCCAGCGTATTAAAGTCATTGATCCAGTTACTCAACAGGGGCAATACTTCTGGCTCGTACCTAAGGGAATGAATCCAGAACTTAACGGGGTGATCATTTCAACTCCTGTGGATGATCTGTCATTATTCTCCGTAAGTTTTATTGGTTTTCTTGAACAACTGGATGCTTTATCCAATGTTAAGTACATCGAGAATATCAATTATGTCTACAATGAAGAAATAATTCAGAGGTACAATATGGGAATCGTTAAAGAATCTGGCATTTTTGGTCAGATGGATTTGGAAAAATTGATTCTGGATGCTCCAGAACTTCTTTTACTTAACGACTTTCCAGAAAGCAGCAATTATCTGAACAAGTTACTAAAAGCGGAGGTGTCTTATTTGCCTATAGTGGAGTGGCAGGAGGAAGAGCCTTTAGCTAGGGCAGAGTGGATCAAAGTGATTGGTGCTTTACTTGATAAAGAAAAGATCGCAGATTCAGTTTTTCAAGAAATTGAAAAAAATTATCTGGATATAAAATCGAAATGTTCTATAGATGGAGGGTCGGTCAAAGTTATTTTTTCTTCACTCTATGAAGGGGTATGGTACATGCCCGGAGGAAAAAGTTATATTGCAAATCTATTAACGGATGCGAATGGCAGATTTGAATGGAGTAATAACAATGAGGTTGGGAGTATTGCAGTAAGTTTTGAGGAAGTTTTACTCAACTCATCCAAAAATGATGTTTGGATCAATCCAGATGCAGATAGCAAGAACGAATTGGTCGGGAGAGATGGTAGATATCAGGTACTAATAGATAGTTTAACTTTGGGAGTGTTTCAGGCAAATGCTCGCAAGAATCAAAAAGGAGGAAATGACTACTGGGAGTCGGGTGTGGTCCGACCAGATCTGATTTTGAGTGATTATGCTAAAATGTTGCATCCGAAGAAGTTCGAAGAAATAGAATTTTATTTCTTTCAGGAGCTTGAATAACTTTGTATTGAACCAAACGAATTGATCAAATCACCTTACATATTGATTAGTGTTATTTCTCTTCTGATCCTAAGCTTTTTAGGTCTGATGTTAGGTTCGCAGTTGATTTCATTTAGTGATCTTTTTTCAGGTCTTACAGAAGACAATAAGTTCAGATTTATATTGTTGGAATTGAGACTACCTAGGGTGTTAACCTCTGTATTAAGTGGGGCTGCTTTGGCTATATCTGGATTATTAATGCAGTCTTTCTTCAGAAATCCCTTGGCAGGACCTTATATTTTAGGGATTAGCGCAGGCAGTGGATTGGGGGTTGCTTTGCTGGTGTTGTTTGGGACAGCAATTGGTTGGGAGCTGATTCAGATGAATAATGGTGTGCTGCTATTCAGTGTGGTGGGCGCCTCATCAATTTTGCTTTTGGTTATGTTTTTGGCAAAAAAGATCGGCAATGGATCTATGCTTTTGATAGCAGGACTTATGATTGGATCCTTTGCAAGTGCTGTTGTAAGTGTTCTTCAATATTTTGCACCTAGTGAAAGCATCAAAAAATATTTACTTTGGACAATGGGGAACTTGTCTGCGGTCGAACTTTCTGAAATGCTGATTTTTGGTGGAGTGATTGTGGTTTTTGTGTTGTTGGCATTTTTTCAGGTTAATGAATTGAACGCTTTGCAACTAGGTGATGAAACAGCATTAAACCTAGGTGTGGATATTCGCAAGACGAGATTTTACGTGATTGTTATTTCGGGAGTCTTGGCAGGTGTTGTTACCGCTTATTGTGGTCCAATCGCATTTGTTGGATTGGCCGCTCCTCATTTGGCCAGATTGTGGACAAAAACGAGTAATCATTTTATTTTGGTGCCTGTTTCGGCTTTATTAGGAGCTATTTTGCTTTTGTTTTGTGATATTGTTGCTCAAGTGCCTGGATTAGATCTATTGCTTCCCATCAATGCAGTCACTTCATTAATTGGGGCTCCATTGGTAATCAGTATCATTCTTAGAAATCGTAAAAGTTGGGTGAATGACTAGTGGTAGTGAAATATTGCAATTAATTGACCTGGGGATAGGATATCATCAATCGGCATTGGTAGAAGGGATAAATACTTCTGCAGAAGCTGGGCAGTTTATTTTGTTTCTAGGGGCAAATGGAAAAGGAAAATCCACGCTGCTGAAAACTTTAGTGGGGCAAGTGAGAACAATGAACGGAGAGATCCTCATTCATGGACAGTCTATAATATTAAAAGATCTTAAAGCTATTGCAAGGTCTATCTCCTATGTTCCAGGAAAATTGCAGCTTCCAAATGAAGTAACAGTATCTGATTTATTGCAGTATGCCAGAATTCCTTACCTCAAATTCATGCAAAAGCCTTCAATTGAAGATCAGGATATCATAGATGTAGTCGTGAAAAAATTATCAATTGATCAATTGGTTAATTGTACCTATAATGAAATTTCTGATGGACAACGTCAATTAGTGAATATTGCACGAAGTATGGTGCAACAAACCCCAATCATTCTGCTCGATGAACCTACAGCAAATCTTGATATCGTTAATAAACGAATGGTTTTTGAACTATTAAAGGAGCAGGCAGAGGAAGGAAAGCTGATCATCTGCTGTTCTCATGATTTACTGGAAGCATACAATTATTGTTCTCATTTATGGATAATCAATCAAAATGGAGAATTTGAATCATTTGAAAAAACGGATGAGGTAAATTTATCCGAAATTGAGAAAAGGCTTTTTGCCAGTTAGATTAGCCAAAGTTTAACACTTGCTATGGCAAGAATTCCAGCTAATACGAATTTTAGTATGTCAATAGATTTCAATCTGCTACCCCAGTGACTGCCAGCATAACCACCAGCAACTGCCAAGAAAAGGATCAGAATGAGTTTTTCCGAAGAAATTCCAAAAGCTAATTGGAAATCACTGAAATAATTTCCGGCAAGACCAAATGCTGAATTGATAAAGATGAACAAAGCTGAAACAGCTGCAGTTTCTTTCAGGTTCCCCCATCCTAACAAAAGAATCACCGGACTTAGAATAATCCCCCCTCCGATACCGATCATTCCACTAAATAATCCAATGATGGATCCAATAAAAATTGCAAGTCCTATGTTTATTGGAATGTTCTCATCTGATTTTTTTTTCTGAACCATAAATCGGATCGTAGCAATGAGAAGAAATATTCCAAGGATTCGCTTATACCAATAGCTATCTATTTCAAGCATGCCTCCTATGAATGCAGCTGGAATTGATCCCATTATGAAAGGGTAAAATAAGTTGATTTTAAAATGACCTTCTTTTTTGAAATGGAGGAAACTGATTCCAGCTACACATAGGTTGAGCGTAAGCGCAATGGTACGGATGTCTTCCGTAGCAAAAGAAAAGAGAACCATCAATGCTAAATATCCACTAGCTCCTCCATGACCAACACTTGCATATAAAAAAGAGATGACGGGCAAGCTTATGAAGAATAGAACTTCCACTTTATAGAAGAATTACTGTTACTTCCTCTTCTGAATCAAATGTCGAGTTTTCCGGAAGGTGAACCAGTGCATTTGTTTCGGCATAAGATCGGAGCATTGCAGAACTCTGTCCGTCAAGTATTTCAACTCCTCCATTTAAATAATTTACTTTCAAAAATTGCTCTCTCGAGTTGGGTTTGTTGATCGCAGCAGATAACTTGCCAGAGATTCTGTCTAACTCCAAAAATCCTTTACCCATTAATTTGTTCAGTGCAGGGAGTACATAAATATAGAAACACGTTAAAGCTGCGGCTGGATTTCCAGGTAATGCAAAGATCAATTTGTTACTTTTTGTTCCGAAGAATAGTGGTTTTCCAGGCTTTTGATTCACTTTGTAAAAGACTTGCTCCACACCAATTTCTAATAGCGCTTCGCCTACAAAGTCGTAATCTCCCACGGAGATTCCTCCAGATATAATGAGTACATCAGAAATGCTCAATTGGTGTTTTAAGCCTTCCAATACAAGTTCATATTGGTCTTCCAGATGAACTTTATTAATTGAATTGTGTCCGTACATTTCGAGAGCTGTTTTAAGCATGATGCCGTTGCTTTCGAATATTTTGCCTGGCTGAAGTTTTTCGGCAGTTGCCGAGTCGACCAATTCGTTTCCCGTTGAAATAATGCTGATGACTGGTTTTTTAACGACATTTACCTCATTGACTCCTGTATTTGCGAGCAAACCAATCGCTGCAGGGTTTAAAATCAGTCCATTAGGAAGGAAGGAGTCACCTTTCCTAATCTGCTCTCCCATTTGTCTGATATTCGTGCCGGTTTTAGGCAGTACTCTGATTGTGATCTGGTCGTTGTTTTCATCAATGTCTTCTATTCTACAAACGGCATCACAGCCTAGTGGACACATCCCTCCGGTAAAGATCTTGACAGCTTCTCCTTTATTTAGACTTATTTTCGAAGCATCATCTCCCGCTTTGATCTCTCCAATAACTTTGAAAGTATCGGTCTCATGAAAACGAACAGCATATCCATCCATGGCAGACTGATCAAATGGAGGAAGGTTGATCTCTGATTTCGGACTCTCTGTCAATACATAACCTAAGCTATAATTCACAGGAATTGTAACTGATCCAAGTCGATGCGTATTCGATTCAATAAGAGAAATAGCTTTTGAAGTTGAAATCATGAGAAAAATAATTCGTTACTATGGTTACACAAAACTAAAAAAACTTCAGGCTTAATCTTTCAGCTTTCAACTTTCAACTATCTTTGCACCCTGAAAATCAGGTTTCATTGGCTGAAAACACAGAAATTATTAGTACTCAAGTAACACAATATTCTAAGACTCAGGACTTCGTAGCTCTAGGGAAGTTGCGACTAGCATCTTTGGTAGTGTTTTCTGCAGTGTTAGGATATCTGATCGCGTTGCCAAGTCTGGCTCATTTTGATTGGGTTTCTTTTTTAGCATTGATCTTTGGTGGATTTTTAGTAACAGCTTCTTCAAATGCTTTTAATCAAATCTGGGAAAGAAACCTCGATATTAAAATGGATAGAACCAAGGATCGTCCAGTGGCGGCTGGAAGGCTTTCAGTAAAAGAGGCGATCATTTTTTCTGTGTTGAGTGGTGCTATCGGAGAGGTTCTTTTGTTCATGCTGAATCCATTGAGTGGAGCGCTGGGACTGTTGGCAATGGTGATGTATGTCTTGTTATACACCCCTCTTAAAACGATTTCACCGGTAGCAGTTTTTGTTGGGGCATTCCCTGGAAGTATTCCACCAATGTTAGGTTATATTGCCGTAACCGGTGAGTTTGGATGGTTTCCGGGCGTATTATTTCTTACACAGTTTTTCTGGCAGTTTCCTCACTTTTGGGCTATTGCATGGAATATTCATGATGATTATCTGAAAGCTGGATTTCAATTGCTTCCAAGTAAGTCTGGGAGAACAAAGGCAAGTGCTTTTCAGATTTTCATTTATAGTGCAGCATTAATTCCAATTGGAGTTTTACCATGTATTCAACTCACTCCTGAGATGCAGCCATTATGCTCTCCATATGCAGCAATTGTTCTTATTCCTCTTGGATTGATGAAGATGTTTCCTGCAATGAGGTTATATCAGACCTTGGATAAGAAATATGCGAGACAATTGATGTTTGGGTCGTTTATATATCTGCCGGTTGCGCAATTGGCATATTACTTTTTTAAGCTATAGTTATGGCAGAAGATTTTGTGAATGAGCAGGGATATACCCCTGAAGAAGAAAAAGCGAGAAGGGAGCGAACGCTCAAATTGATCACTATTTTATTTATGGGGGCAATTCTAATGTTGTTCGTTGGATTGATTAGTGCTGTAATCGTCTCAAAAATGGATGGATTTTGGGTGAATCTTAAATTACCCTCTGCATTTTACTGGAGTACACTTACGATATTGCTGAGTAGTTTAACCTTTATTGTTGGAAAAAAGTTTGCTCAAAGTAATAATCAGGGAGGGTTAAAAGCAATGATCTCCTCAACATTAGTTCTTGGTATGGGGTTTATGTACCTGCAATTTCAAGGGTGGAAACAATTGGTGGAGTCAGGAAATATGGTGACTGGCGGAATCTATTTCGATAAAGGCGCATATGGAGATCGATTTGTATTGTTGAGTGAAGGAGCTGAGGTTCATTTTGATGGAGATAAGTATACTGTTGAAGGAGATACCTTAAATGAGAAGCAAGTAGAAGAATTGAAAGAATTCATTAATCCGATCTGTTTGAATGACCGAAAATTTGTGAATCATCCTTACGAATTGATGGATTATGAAGCTCCTTATTCTATTGGGTTGGTTTCGAAGTCAAGTTTGAAGCCCATTCCTCTTCAGTTTCAGGATGGTAAGTTATATAATGATGGAGTTGAGGTTTCTTTGACAGATCGTTCTACACTTTTCGCATTTGCCTTCGGAATCAAGAATGAAACAGCTTTCTTTGGTATGAGAGGTAAGTATGGTGAGGATTTTACGGTTTCATTGAATGGAGAAGTGCTGGATTTTATTGATCGGAAATTGTACTTCCCTTCATTTGAATTGAACGAGGAGCAGATTTCTGATTTAGAGGCCAAGCATTTTGAAGGAGGTAAAGAATATATTATAAAGGGAGGAAAGGTCTATAGTGAAGGAGAGGTAGTGAAAGTGGATGATTTTCATTTTGAAAATTCCAAAACAGGTGTTGATTACTATATCTTAAATGATATTTGGTATCAGGTGGGTGAGGAGATCAGTGCTGGGCAGTATAATAAATTCTATCAGGCAAGTAATACTGCTAGTTCGTACATTTATGTGTTAAGTGCAATGCATGGAATACACATATTATTTGGTTTCGGGTTGCTGTTGGTTTTACTTGTTAGGTCTTTTAAAGGGTATTATAATTCGGAACATATTGTAGGATTGAAAGTAGGAGGCTACTTCTGGCACTTCCTTGGGGTATTATGGATAGGGCTATTCTTCTTCTGGATGTCAATCACTATTTAGAATTATTCTAAAATCATTATTTAGCAAGATTTCTATAAAAATTTGGAGATAATGCTTAAACTTGCACTTTCAAAACTTGTGAAAAATGGCAGGACACGCTAAGGAAGTAGATGCGGCAGCGGCATGGGGAGGAGACGGCTCTCCTTTTAGAATTTCTTACGGAAAGCAAATGATGTGGTTCTTCTTATTGTCAGATGCATTGACATTTGGGGCTCTTCTAACAGCTTACGGATTTTTTAGACATCAATATGGTTCATGGCCTGTAGGTGAGGAGGTTTTTAATGCTATGCCTTTCTTGGGTAATGGATATCCTTTGATGTATGTGGCTTTGATGACCTTTATCTTGATCGTAAGTTCTGTTACGATGGTATTGGCAGTAGAAGCCGGTCATCGTTTGGATAAGAAAGGAGTGATCAAGTGGTTGACGCTTACTGTTATTGGTGGAGCATTCTTCGTAGGATCTCAGGCTTGGGAATGGTATCACTTTATTCATGGATCTCATTTTGGTACGTTCCTGACTACTGAAGGTTGGGGTACGTTATTAGAACTTGATATTGATAAACAGATTGCAGTGTTTGATTTCCATCATGGTAGAGATATAGTTGATGGAGCGAAAGGATGGGAGCTATATTCTCACTCCGTGGCTGAAAACATGGGGCATATTCAAGGTGCTGGTATGACAGAGAATGAATACGCTCCTATGATACCTCAGTTTGCAAACTTATTCTTCTTTATTACTGGATTCCATGGGTTTCACGTATTCTCTGGAGTAGTGATCAATTTGATTATTCTAATTAACGTAGTGAAGGGTGTTTATGATGAAAGAGGACACTTTGAGATGGTGGAAAAAGTTGGTTTGTACTGGCACTTTGTAGATTTAGTGTGGGTATTCGTATTTACCTTCTTCTACCTAGTTTAATTTTAAAGATAATATTCGGTCTAGATTATGGAAAGAGACGATTTAATAAGAGACAATGAGTATTCGTTATCAGCGAATCATGATGCAGCTCATGGACAGGAGATCAGAAAAACAATTTGGTTCGTTACGATTCTTCTTACTGTAATAACCATTGTAGAAGTATTAACGGGAGCTTTTGTTAAGCAATACTCTGGTGGAGAGGTTAATGGTTATTGGCCATTCATTAAATGGAGTTTTATTGTGTTGACGTTGGTAAAGGCAGGATACATTGTGTTGAAATTTATGCACTTAGGAGATGAAACGAAATCATTCAAGTACATTTTGTTAGTCCCTTACTTTATCTTCATTGCTTATTTGATTTTTATTCTAGTGACAGAAAGTTCATATTGGAATACGATCCTATTCCCATAACATGAGTGAGAAGAAAAGAAGCTTAACTTCTAAGATATTATTGTTTGCCGGAATGTTTGGATTTCCGGCTTTTTTTATTCTATTCTTTGCCTTAGGAAAGCAGAATTTTGAGTTTCTTCAATACTATGGAGAACATACTGTTGTGACCAAGATGATAGATGGAAAAGAAGTTACTGATACTGTATATTATAAGGTCCCTCAGTTCAAATTTGATACCCCTGATGGCGGTATCCTTACACAAAAGGATTTTAAAGATAAAATATTGGTGATCAATTTTATTCAGATGGATTGTCCAAATGAATGTAATATGGATCTATTCGGATTTAAAGAATTTGTAGCAGAGGAGATCATGGCTAATGATGGCTTTAAAGATGTAGAGATCATCTCTTGTGTGCTTGATACTGTCTCGAATGATCGTATTCTTGAGTTTATAGAAGATCATGAAATCAACACAGATCGCTGGCATATTGTTACTGGAAACATGGCTCAGATCTATGATGTGGATATGAAGACGCAAAATCCTTGGAGAGAGAAAGATGTGAAATTTGGGTATGAAGTTGTAGCTTATACCATGACATTATTGTTAGATCAGGAACGTCATATCCGGGGGAAATATATCACGCCTTTCAAGAGCGAAAGCAAGAGAATTACAAAGGAGATAAGTATTCTTCTGAGAGAACAGAGAGAAAATGCGAAATCTTAGGAAGCTGTGTCTATTACTGCCTTTAGTTAGTGCAATGCTAATTGCATGTACTGATAATGAGCAGAATGAAGTAGTTACTCAAGAAATTAAGAAAGACTTGCCGATTTATGGTGAGAAAGATTTCATTGAAGGAATCGACAAGGATACACTGTATCATACCATTGAATCATGGAGTTTTGTTAATCAGGATAGTAGCTGGGTAAAAAAGAGTGATTATGAAGGTAAACCCTACGTTGCCTATTTCTTTTTTTCTAATTGTCCGAAGATCTGTCCAAAGATCAATTCAAACATGAAGTATTTTCAGGAGCAAACAAAGGGCTTAGATTTTAATGTCATTGCACATACAGTAGATCCTGAGCGTGATACAGTTGATCGGTTAAAATTTTATGGAGATGAGTATGGATTTGATTATTCTAACTATAACTTTGTCACTGGAGATAAACAAACAATCTATGAATTAGGGATTAACAGTTATTTAGTTCCAAATCAGGAAGATGCTTTGGCTCCTGGGGGATTTCTTCATTCGGAAAAGCTGATTTTAATTGATAGCAAAGGAAGAATAAGAGGTTATTATGAAGGAACAGAGATCAAAGAAGTTGACCACTTGATTGAAGATTTGAAATTGTTGATTAAACTAGAAGAAAATGAGTGAAGCAATAGTTAAGAGTGAACAAAAATTTAAAATGTGGATTACCATTCTATCCATTGCCATTCCAGTCGCTGTAGCAGTATTGTTTAAAGTGAATTTGAGAGAAATGGGATTGGATGTAGCTCCATTGACATTTTTGCCCCCGATTTATGCGGGTATTAATGGGTTGACCGCTGTGCTCCTAATTGCAGCTGTATTCTCTATTAAAAAAGGAAACAGAAAGCGTCATGAATCTCTGATGAAATTATCTCTGGTATGTTCCTCTCTTTTTTTGGTAATGTATGTTGCTTACCACATGACCGCAGATAGCACTCCTTATGGAGGTGGCGGATTTATGAAGTACCTGTACTATTTCATTTTGGTATCACATATTATTTTATCGGTGAGTATTATTCCTTTTGTATTAGTAACCTATACCAGAGCACTACTTGGAAAATTTCCTGAACATAAGAAAATTGCAAAGATTGCTTTCCCGCTATGGTTGTACGTTGCCGTAACAGGTGTAGTTGTATATTTAATGATCAGCCCATATTATGGCTAGAAAGATACTTTATATCGGTTTCTTGATTCTGTCATTTCTACTGCTGAATGGTTATAGTTTGGCTCAAGGATGTGTGCAATGCAGAACCCAGATTGAAAGCAGTGCACAGAATGAACTCTCAGTTGGAAACGGGATCAATGCTGGTATTACCATTTTAATGTTATCGCCATACATTTTGCTTACAGTAGCCTTTATTGTAGTGTTTGGTAATAAACGTCTTCGAAACTTCTTTAAAGATCTCATCGGACTCTGGAAAAAATGAAAATTCATACCTTAGTGTTGTATGAGTTTTACTGATAGTTATTCTAACCTTTTCCGGAAATTACTTCCTGCCCCATTCACAATTGCATTGGTATTGACTTTGATATCCTTTGTGCTAGTAATGATCTTTGGTTCAGGAGAGATTTTTGATAATAGTCCATCTCGACTGATAACGACTTTGGATCTTTGGTATTCTGGACTTTGGGATCCTAAAGGCTTTTCATTTGCGATGCAAATGATGCTAATGCTGTTGTTAGGACACGTGGTAGCATTATCGCGACCCATCAATCGCTTGTTGGAACTACTGGCCGGATATGCAAAGGATAATGCTTCAGCTGCATTCTTAGTGACATTTTTTACAATAATAATGAGTTTGTTCAATTGGGGACTCGGATTAGTTTTTGGGGCTTTGTTCGCACGAAAAATAGCTGAGAAAGCAACCGCTGAAAATTGGAAAATTAATTACGGTTTGATTGGTGCATGTGGATACGTTGGTTTGATGGTCTGGCATGGAGGATTATCTGGATCTGCTCCAATTAAAGTGGCGGACCAAGATCAACTTATGGGATTAATGAAAGGGAATACTTTTGATGGTAGGCTTCCGGAACTAATTCCGATGACAGATACGGTATTTTCTACCATGAACTTGGTAGTCGTTATTATTCTGCTCTCGGTATTGCCTTTTATAGCAATGTTATTAGCGAAGAAAGTGAATACATCTGTTCCTCAAGTAAAAGTAATGAGAAATGTTCAAGGAAGAAAGGGTGAGCTATTAGGTGCGGAGAAAATTGACAACTCAGTTTGGATCGGAAGAGGATTAGGAATTGCCTTGCTTTTGTATGCAATCTTCAGAATCTATAAAACACCAGAACCATGGATGTTAAGGTTTTTGACCCCAGATTTCATGAATTTTACGTTACTGGCAATGGCATTTGTTTTTCATGGAAGTATCAAAAGAATGCTGGATGCTGTTGAAGATGCTATTGGTGGTGTTAGTGGGATATTATTACAGTTTCCTTTATATTATGGTATCATGTCCTTGATGCAAGGTAGTGGACTTATGGCTGAATTGGCAGAAAGTATAAGTAACATATCGGGAGACATTTCCTTTCCATTAATGACTTTTGCATCAGCAGGGGTAATGAATGTTTTTGTTCCAAGTGGGGGAGGACAATGGGTGGTACAGGGTCCGGTTATCGTTGAAACTGCCATTAATAATGGGTTGTCTTTGCCTAAAGGAGTAATGGCTATGGCTTATGGTGATCAATTAACGAATATGCTTCAGCCTTTCTGGGCACTTCCACTCTTAGCAATCACAGGATTAAAGGCAAAGGAGATCTTGCCCTATACTTTAATTTTTATGTTGCTGGGAATCATAATATTTAGTCTAGCTTTAATTATCTTTTAGAATTTATGCGACTTTTTTAAGATTGGACGTTAGTACTAATAAAAGAGTTATGGAAACTAAAAATGAATCGAAGGGATGTACTTGCAGTAGCTGTGAGTGTACCAAATGTAATTGTACTAATTGTGATCCAAGCACATGTTCATGTGAAAAATGTGAATGTTCTAAGTGTAACTGTTGTAAATAATTGGTGCTAAATTTATCAGTCCGTGGGTACCTTTACTCAGGGATTTCTTTATGACATTAAAAGAAAAAAATATTATAGAAAATAGCTGGGACGAATTCTCGTCTCAGCTATTGGGATTTATTATATCTAAAGTTCATCATAGAGAAGATGCTGAAGATATACTGCAGGAAGTATACCTCAAATGTGTTCAAAATATTGGTAGTCTTAGAAAGGATTCAAACTTGAATGCGTGGCTATATACGGTGACTAGGAATGCTGTGAATGACTACTTCAGAAAAAAGAACAACCACGGATTTGAAAGTCCCTTGATCGAGGATTTGTTTGAAGAAAATGTGGGACTTTCCATTAGGGATAGCTTTTGTTGTCTTGAACCTCATATCAACGAGTTGCCGGAAAAATACAAAGAGGTGATTTTACTATCCGAGATAGAAGGATTAAAACATCAGGATATTGCCAAGCAGCTGGGGTTGTCTCTTTCTGCTATCAAATCAAGAGTAGTAAGGGGTAGAGACCTGTTAAAAGATAAATTTGTGGAATGCTGTAAGTACCACTTTAACAGTGAGGGTAAGTTGTCAGGAGATCCTGATTGTCACCGACCGGAGTGTAATCATTAAAAATGAAAAAGGAGCGTAACTTTTGTTAGGCTCCTTTTTGTTTATACAGTTTGTGATTTTCTTAATACTTGTCCTTGGCTCCGATGACACCGTTACCAACATACTCCCCATTTTCGTAGACCTCAATATGGTCAAGTAATCCATATTCATCATAGATGTAGTGACGTCCATTAAATAGTCTGCCATCTTGGAAACATCCATCCATCAAGATATTTTTGTCGTCATCATACGTTTTTCCGTAGCAATCAACTAGTCCACTACTACCATTAAATTTACCTGCAATTTTTGGACCTTTCTTAGCTGGCTTTTTGTTTGGGTCAACGTAAGCAGGATTTTTCATTGCGAACTCCTCTGCTGGAGCATCCATTACACCACCGGTAAAGTTTTGCTTCTTCTTTACGTCTCCATTTTCGTAGAACCAAACAGCTTCTCCATCTTCCTGACCATTCACAGTGCTGAACTCAATCTCTTTTTTTCCATTTTCATACCACATGGTTACTTTTCCTTCTGTAGCACCACTTTCATTGAAAGTTTTCTTTTGACGGATTTGTCCATTCGGATAGTACATCTCATATTCTCCAGTGTATTTACCTCCTTTCCAGTTTCCTTTTTCTTCTACATTTCCGTTTGGAAAGTAAGTAGTGAATTTTCCAGTTGCTTTTCCATTTGCATATTCGATCTCACTTTTCAATTTACCTCCTGGATAGTACTTTTTCCAAAGACCTTCTTTACGACTTCTGTCAAAATTTCCTTCCTCTACAATCTCATCTGCTGCATAAGTTTTATCGTTCTTCATCGCACCTGTAAACTGCCAGTAACCAGTTTTCTTACCATCAGCATCCAAAGCATTTTGCCCGAACCCAACAAAAGAGCTGATAGCAATTAGACAGATTATTACCCCCTTGAATAAAGTCATAGTGTTTTAGTATTTATTACAACCTCAAAATCTTCTACAAAATACTGAAAAAATAAGGCCAAAATTTGATAGCTTGGATAAAAGTAGAAAAACTTATGATAAACGAAAGTTTCTACTCAATAAATGATTTCAAGAATTTACGGTTGAAATATTCATTTCAGACTACTTCGTTAGTCATAGTATAATTAGGTCATCATTTGTGCGGAATGCAATCACGTTTTAATCTCTTTGGTTAGTTTTGTTGATGTAAACATGAGCTGAAAAGGATGGAAGAACATAATAATTTGATCGCAAGTGAAAAGGTTTTAACGAAACTCAATGAGAAGTATCGAAAATTATCAGTTGAAGATAGGGTTCGCGAGATATATAATGATTTCGATGAACAAGAGATTATGTTGACATCATCTTTTGCAACCACCTCGGCTTATTTACTTCATTTGTTTGCTGAGTGCA
This sequence comes from Flavobacteriales bacterium, assembly GCA_020635565.1. Classification (GTDB taxonomy): domain Bacteria; phylum Bacteroidota; class Bacteroidia; order Flavobacteriales_D; family Parvicellaceae; genus Parvicella. The sequence goes on from JACJZN010000009.1 coordinate 64,648, forward strand.
GACCCAGTCAGTTGATCTATTTCATTGATACGGGGTATCATTTCAAGGAAACATTACTCTATAAAGATTATTTAACTGCAGTTTATGGTTTGAATGTAGAAGATGTTAAAGCTGAAGTTTGGAAGCACGAGTTTACAACCTCAGATCAGACTTGGAAGACTGATCCAGATCTCTGTTGTTCAGTGAATAAAGTTGAGCCCCTGAGTGCGCTTCAGGATAAGTATAAAGTTTGGGTAAGTGGACTCATGGAGTGGCAGAGTGATCATCGAGCAACGCTTGATATTTTTGAAGAAAGAAATGGAATATTGAAATTTTATCCACTTCTAGATGTGACAGCGGAGGAGAGAGAAGCGTATATAAAAGAGCACTTATTACCATTTCATCCCTTACAGGCAAAGGGTTATTTTTCTGTTGGTTGTGAGCATTGCACCGTTCCAGGTAAAGGACGCCAGGGTAGATGGAATAACAATCCGAAGACTGAATGCGGTTTACATTTGTGATTAATGGATAACTAGCTTTTCTATTGTTTCTGATCCGTTGGTTTGGATGACTACGGTATAGACTCCTTTTGATACAGAAAACCCATTCGGAAGAGTTAGTAAGTTAAGTCCAATATTAATGGATGAATTTTGAACATTTGAAATTCTTCCTAAAACATCAATGACCAGCAATTCGATTTCTGTGTCAAATTCAGATGAAACCAATATGGAAATATTATCAGTAGTCAAAGCCGGATTTGGAAATAATTTTTGAATGGAAATTCCCTGAGGATCCTTGTGAGTAATTCCAGTGTGACTGCTATATGCTTCAAATACTCTTGGAAATCCATATCCTTTTAAGGTGTCTGGAGAGTTCGCTTGACTGGCTGAATTTTCCAGTAGTGACTTGATCTCTATATTGTTAAGATCAGGTAAGGATTGCCACAAACATGCTGCTATCCCACTTGTCATCGGAGCCGAAAAAGATGTTCCGTTTCCGGTAATTATTTGATTGTCCCAGGGTGCGATCAATTGTGTTAACCATCCTACGGAAACTAAATTTGGTTTGATCTCTCCGTCTGCGCTAGGACCAAAACTACTAAAATCAGCAAGTTGATCATATTGGTCTATTGCACCTATAGTCAAAGTGCTGTCTGCATCTGCAGGGGTGCTGATATATCCCCAGTCACTATTGCCTAAATTTCCAGCTGAAGTGATGCATAGGATGCCTTTTGAAGATGCTATGTCATTGGCTCTGGCTATTAGAGTAGTATTCCCGTCCATCTCCGAATATGAGTGGTTTTGGGTACTATCATCAAATTCAGAATAACCTAAGGATGTATTGATGATGTCGGCTCCTGCAGAATCAGCATATTCGGCAGCTCTTGTCCAGAAATCTTCTTCAATTATGTATTCGGCATTCGCGTCTTCTGATCGTAGTAAATGAAAATTGGCTGAAATGGCTGTGCCGTAGAACTCACCTTCAATATATCCCGCAATAACAGATAGTACTGCGCTTCCATGGGAATGATCTTCAGTTACGCTCGGTTCAAGATCAACAAAGTCATATGTGCTTAGTATCTGACCAGATTCAAAAAGGTGTTTCAAACCATCTAAACTAGTCACATTCTGAAATCCTGCATCAATAATAGCAATATCTATTCCTTGACCGTTAAATGAAAGATCGTGCATGAAATCAAGGTGATGTAAGTGATTTTGTGCGTAGGTTATCCCATATGGATAGTGCGGATTAACAAGGATGGTTTCTTTGGGAGACATTACCTCCAGTTTGTCTGAACTGGTAGTTGTAAAACCACTAGGTTTAGAAAATTGCTGATTGTTGAGTACGAATGGAAGTTGGTTGATTGAATTAATGTCATTGGTATCATTGCATACAATAACCAGTTGGTTGAACCACTTGGAATGGGTGACATATTCAACACTACTGAATCCCAATACTTGAGAAATGTAATCGGGATCTATTGGAAGATCTTGAGTACTAATGGGAATTCCTGATTTTTCTCGCCTGGCAATGGCTTTAGAAGAAAGAAATTCTATGGGATTAAGCAGGTCGTAAGGGGTGTTGGTTTTATCTGTGAATTGAATGCGGTAAAAGTTGGTGTCTTGCTGTGCTGTAACAAAGTTAACGGACATTAAAGCAACTAGAAATAAGCTGAAAAACCATTTATTTACCATAATCAATGATCGTCATTTCTAATTCACGTCCATCACCATTTTCGATATTGACATAACTTTTTCTGATCAGCCCAATATGATTAGCATAGACTTCGAAAGCAACTTGATTCTGTATAGGATTTACATTATCTATTTGTTGAACTTTTATTGTGCTGTCAAAGAATAAGTTGTTGTACGTTCTCTCAGAATGCGAGCTGTCATATTCATAATCCCATTCAATTTCAGTGTTATACGCATTTCCATCCCATGTCTTATTATCCTTAATCGGAAAGATGAGCTTAATGAACCTCACGTTTTCCTCCACTTTTTCTGCTGTGGTATTCGTTAGGTTGCTATACCATACGTCAGAAATGGTGTAGGAATCAGCCAGACTATCTTTCTTGAAACGTTCTACTCTAAAGGTAACTCTCCCCTGATTATCGATAAATTCTTCAGCGATTACTTCTTTCAAATAGTAGTAACTTGTATCGGATCCAACATTTGAATTGTGAATGATTTCTCTTACTTCGTATTCTGTCCAGGAGTTGATCTCGGTAGGAAAGTAACTGTAGAACATTTCGCTTTCCTTATAGTCAGATTTTTCGCAGCTAAACAGAGTAAAAGTTATAGCCAGAATTACGATATGAAGTATTCGAATCATTGATTTTCCTGCTCCATTTTTTTAGCTTCCAGATACTTTTCAAGAATTTCTCCTGTCAGTTCATTATCTTTTACGAAGAACTTAGTTGTATACTCACCATTCGTATCATAATACCTCCATTGCCCGTTCTTTTTTCCATTTAGAAAATAACCAACGATTTCCGCTTTTCCTGAGGTGGTGTACCAGATGCATTCCCCATTTTGCAATCCATTCAAGTATTTACCTTTTACCTGAATTTTTCCATCCTTATAAAATCTTTTCCATTCGCCTTGAGCTAATCCGTCTTCATAATTCACTTCTTCTAAAATAACAGGCTGTGCACCCATCTCAGTTGGAAAAAACTTGTAAGACTTACCATCTAGTTTGCCAAGCTTATAATTTTCTTTTGCAATTAATAACTTATCAGCACTGAAATACCACCATACACCATCTTTTTGCTGATCAACATAAGCCCCTTTTGCCATCAAACTACCATGTGTAAAATAGGTTTTCGCAAGAGCTGAACCATCTTCCTGATATTCGAGAACGGTTTGAACTTCTCCAGATTCATAGTAGTAGACAAATTTGCCATAAGGTTTGTCATCCTTAAACTGACCAGTATACCGCATCACTTTTCCATTGTCATAATATTTGACCCATTTGCCTTGTTTACGTCCCTGACTGTCAGTAACGTTTTGACCAAGGATGGTTAATGAGCAAAAAACGATGGATAATAAGATGATTAGTTGTTTCATACTGCTTTTATTTGGAAGTATTCAATTTTAATGCCGAATTGCTCCCATAACTTAAAACTGAACGTAAAGATACAAAAATTGATGCGATTTAGTTACTTTGCGTTAAGATGAAAGAAGAAAAGTCAAATCCGCTTTTGGAATGGTCGATCAGATCATTTATTGCGCTATCTATTACTGCAATTGGCTTGTTTCGACACATATACGGGACAGAGGATGCTACCGGAAGTTTGTTAGAGTCCGGTTGGGCAAATTCTTCTCAATTGGCGCTTTTGGAAGTTCACTTAATGACGATGTTGGAGTTGACATTTTTGGTGTTGACGATATTTTCAAGGTTCAATAAAGCAATGCTTCTGGGGTATGGAATTTTGGGAGTTATTTATTTGGCTTCTCTCCTGTCGTCCCTTAGTAATGAAAGTTATCTCTTTGCAGATCTTACCAGGTTGAATGGTTGGCTAGGCATACCGCTAGTATTTGCAGTTGTGCTTTTTAGTTTTACGGCATCAAAAAGGTTTGGAGGTTTTGAGAAAAGAGGCCCAGTATGGTTGATAATTGCATTGCCGATTGTATTGATCGGAGGTTACTCGTCATATTATTGGTCGGCAGAAAGTGAGTTTACAGATCTGGGAAATCCTTACAAAGTCAAATATTCAAATTGGGATTGGTATTGGGAAAAGGTAGATGATCAACTCCCTGAAATTCGTGAACAAGAAGAATATACATTGTGTTTTTTCAGTACTACCTGTAGTCATTGCAACGAAGCAGCTAAAAGAATAGGGGTTTATCAGAAAAGATTTTCGAACAGGCAGATGTATGCTGTTTTTTTCTCTAGAGCGGCAGATAAGGAATTCTGGAGTTCTGATTCCATTGTTCAAGGATTTCTCGTTCAGAATCACTTAAAGCTGGAGTACATTAAAATGTTAGATTATGAGGCTGTTTCAATAGCTGATAATCATTTTCCGGTAATTGTCACGATGAAGGACGGTCAACCCGTTAAGAAATATGTAGGCGAAGAACTAAACGCATGGGCATTTGACCATTTGTTTAAGTGATCTTTAATTCTTTAGAGTTTCAATATACTCAGCCAGTTTTTGGATCTGGCTATCATTTAATGAACCACCAAAATTTTCTCCATAAGGTTGCATTACACCATTTGAACTTCCCTTTTGGATAAACTCGATTTTCTCTTCAAGTGATTTTGTAGAAGTCGAAAGATCTGCTGCTCCTGAAACTCCCAAATTGCCTTTTTTTCCGTGACAAGAGGTGCATTTCTGAGCATAAAGCTTTTCTCCTGACATTTCTTCACCGAACTCATTTGATGAAGAATCTGCACAAGAAGAGAATGCCAAAATACTGGTTAGAACCAGTGTGCTTTTTCTGATAATCCTTGTAAAAATGGCCATGGAATTCTGGATAAAATAAGTAAAAGTCCGATACCGAAAAAGATATAGGTCAATTTGAATTTTTTCTCACTTTCGGTAGCCTTTTTTGCTTTAGAATGACCGATAGTTATCAAAACGGCTGCTACAAGCATCATAAGTGGATGTTCCAAGCTATAAAGTCTAGTTGTAGATTCACCCATTTCACTTAATCCATTCTGACGGGATTCCAAGAAATACAGGACAAGACCAATTACTACTTGTAAATGAACCATACTTAAAGCTAAAACACTAATCGTTTTATCACTGTCCTGATATTCTTTGTTTTTCTTTCTGAATGCATTCACAATAGCATAAATCAAGATGATCAGAGCAAACCAGCGAAGTCCGGAATGCGCATGAAGGAGAATGTTTTGAAAAGTATTGGTCATGATTTTTTTAGTTGTTTCGGACAAATGTAGATAACATTTCAACAACCGACAATCAAATTAGACTGCAATGCCTCAAAATCCTTATTTTTGTAAGCTATGTCAGAAGAGTTGGAAAAAGAAAAGGAAATGAGTTTTCTAGGACACCTAGAAGAACTTAGGTGGAGATTGGTGAAATCTGTAGTAGCGATACTGGTTGTGGCTATTGTCCTTTTTGTGTTTAGAAAAGAGGTTGTGGATGTCGTTTTTATGTCCATGAAGGAGACTAACTTTCCCACATACAATTTTTTTTGCTGGTTGTCCCATACGTTGGGTATTGATGATGGTTTGTGTGCAACAGAGATACCCATTGATACGCAGAGTATTAATCCTACTGGTCAATTCAGTGTAAGTATGTATTTCTCTTTTATTGGTGGATTTATTGTGATGTTTCCATTCGTTTTCTTTCAACTTTGGGGATTCATCAGACCAGCTCTTAAAGAAACTGAATTCAAGGTTGCTAGAGGTTCTGTTTTCTGGGCTTCGTTATTGTTTTTGCTTGGTATCGCATTTGGTTATTTTCTTGTTAGCCCTTTGGCAGTGCAGTTCTTTGGGACGTTTAATGTTGCTGAGGGTGTTACGAATAATTTCACGATCAATAGTTATTTATCGCTTATTACTACTACCACTCTTTTCAGTGGGTTGTTCTTTGAACTGCCAATGGTGATCATGATCCTTTCAAAACTTGGAATTGTATCCGCAGAATTTTTAAAGAAATACCGCAAACACGCCTTGATCATTGTTTTGATCATATCAGCCATCATTACTCCTCCTGATGTTATTAGTCAAATCCTTGTAGCCATACCGGTAATGTTACTGTATGAGATAGGAATTATTGTGGCTAGAAGCATCGAAAGTTCCAGAAAATAAATGCTGAAATGGTCCTTAAATATCATTTTTGTATTGATCGCTATTGGATCTATTGCACAGAAAACCAAAGTGACAGGAGTTGTTGTGGATGCTTCAAACGGTGATACGTTGCCCTTTGTGAATATTTACTTTCTGGATACTAAAATCGGTACTACTTCTAATTTGGAAGGAGCTTATGTTCTGGAAAGTTATTATGCTTCAGATACCTTGGTAGCATCGTTTGTCGGTTACAAGACCTTTAAGCAAAGAATCACTCAGGACAAGACACAGGAAGTGATCATAAAAATGCAACCCGCTTTGGAAGATCTTCCTGAACTTGTGGTTTTACCAAATGATGAAAATCCGGCTCATCCAATTCTTCGAAAGATCATCAAGAACAAGGAGATTAACAATAGAGAGAAGCTTGATTTTTACGAGTACGAGGTCTACAATAAGATTGAATTAGATTTAAATAACATAACCGAAGAATTTACTCAGAGTAAAGCATTTAGAAAGTTCGATTTTATCTTTGATAATGTGGATACAACGGCTGATAAAGCTTATCTGCCAGTATTTATGTCGGAATCAATTTCGGATTTTTATTACCGAAAAAGCCCTAAGTCAGAAAAGGAATATATTAAGGCGACAAAAGTGTCTGGTGTGGATAATGAAAGTGTTTCACAATTCACTGGAGACATGTATCAGAAAGTCAATGTCTATGAGAACTTTCTTCCGGTTTTTGGAAAAAATTTCGTGAGTCCGATTTCTGACCGTGGATTGAATTATTACAAATACTACCTGATTGACAGTATGTTCGTTGGAAAATACTGGTGCTATGAAATGCAGTTTATTCCTAAGAGGAAAGGTGAGTTAACCGTTGAGGGAACTATGTGGGTTAATGATACTACTTATGCAATTAAGTATATTGAAGGAAAGATTTCGAAAGACGCAAACATCAACTTTGTGAACGAGCTTACCGTATCTCAGACATTCGAGCAGGTACAGGATGAAGTTTGGATGCTGACGAAAGATGAGTTGTTGGTTGATTTTGAAGTGGCAGATAAGGCCATGGGGTTCTACGGTAGAAAGACCACATCTTACAAAGACTTTAAGATCAATGATCCAAAGGATGCTGACTTTTATAGTGGAGTCGAAAATATCTTCGTGAGTGATAGTGCTCAGGATTATTCAGAAGATTTTTGGGTGGATAATAGACATGAAGAATTAACGGAGAATCAGGAAGGTGTGTATAAAATGATCGACACGTTAGAGAATCTACCGATCATCAATACTTACATTGATTTTATCCAGACTGTAACGACAGGATATTGGGTAATTAAAAAGGTGGAAATAGGTCCATTGTATAGTTCTTGGTCTTACAATGATGTAGAAGGAAACCGATTCAGATTTGGTATGCGTACGAGTAACGATTTCAGTAAAATGATCGAATTATCGGGATATGGTGCTTACGGACTGTTGGATAAGGAATTCAAATATGGTGCTGGAACCAGATTTTTCATTACCAAAAAGCCGAGAAGATTGGTTCAATTGGTTTATAAACATGATGTTGAACAGGTTGGAATCAGTTCTAACGCCTATAATAATACGAGTATCGTAACCTTTATGAGGAGAAATCCTTACAACAAACTAGTATTCAATACAGAGTATCGGGTAAACTACTTTAGAGAATGGTTTCCTGGGTTTTCAAGTGAACTTTTGCTGCGAAACTCTACTTTCAGACCTCTTGGGATAACCACATTTAATGCCTTAAATGGAGATGGAACGATTTCACCTCAGGTGAGTTTAACGGCTACCGAAGTGGCTTTTAATACTCGTTTTGCATACAATGAAGAATTCTTATCGGGTGAGTTTGAACGAATTTCTTTAGGTACGAAATTTCCGATATTGAGTGTTACCTATACCTATGGTATTCCAAACCTTCTGGGAAGTAAGTATGAATATCATAAGGCTCGTTTATCCTTTCAACATAAGATCCCTATGGGAATATTTGGAACATTCAAATACCAATTTGAGGTAGGCAAAATATTTGGAAAAGCTCCTTATCCTTTATTGGAAGTTCATAATGGAAACGAGACATGGAATTATAATGAGACGGCATTCAATATGATGAATATTCTTGAGTTTGTCAGTGATGAATATGTAAGTTTTAAGGCTCATCAGCATTTTGATGGTTTGTTTTTAAATAAAATACCCTTGTTAAGAAAATTAATGTGGCGAGAAGTCGTTACAGTTACCGGTGTTTATGGAAGATTATCTCAGCATAATATTAATTTGATGGAACTTCCGGATTATACATCAACGTTACAACAAAAGCCTTACTTAGAAATGGCTGCTGGAATTGAGAATATTTTTAAGTTCCTGAGAGTGGATGTGCTATGGCGAATGACTTATTTGGATAATGAGTACGAAGGAATCAAGGTAAGCAGAATTGGATTGAGAGGTAAATTGCAGTTTGACTTTTAATGAAATTAAGAACAGAAGATATCAAGAAGGCCTATAAAGGTAGACAGGTGGTGAAAGGAGTCACTGTGGATGTAAATCAGGGAGAGATTGTTGGATTATTGGGACCAAATGGAGCTGGAAAGACAACCTCATTTTATATGATGGTTGGTTTAGTTAAACCGGATACAGGTAAAGTGTTTATTGATGATACTGAAATCACTAAACTTCCGATGTACAAAAGATCTCAAATGGGTATTGGTTATTTGCCACAGGAAGTATCTGTATTCCGCTCGCTTAGTGTTGAGGATAATATTCTTTCTATTCTCCAAATGACCAAATTGAGTAAAAAAGAGCAAAAAGATCGTTTGGAAGAATTGATCGAAGAATTTGGTTTGGGACATGTTCGAAAGAACCTTGGAAGTAAATTGTCAGGGGGTGAAAAGCGAAGAACAGAAATAGCTAGAGGATTGGCCATTAGTCCAAAATTTGTGTTGCTAGATGAACCTTTTGCCGGAGTTGACCCAATCGCAGTTGAAGATATCCAGAGCATTGTTCTAAAACTTCGTAAAAAGAACATAGGAATCCTGATTACTGATCATAACGTACAGGAAACATTATCAATCGTTGATAGAGCTTATCTTTTGTTTGAAGGTGCAATTTTAAAGTCAGGTACTGCTGAAGAGTTGTCAGTGGATGAGCAAGTGAAGAAAGTTTATCTGGGTCAGAACTTCGAATTGAAAAAGAAAGTGTTTAAGGATATTTGATTACTGCCAGATAAATTCAAACTCAATTCTTCTGTTAAGAGCATGGTCCTCATCGGAACAATCCGAGCTATCATCACAACCATTCAGTAGTCTAGATTCTCCGTATCCTTTGGTAGTTACTCTATTTTTATCAACTCCTTGAGAATTTAGATAGTTGGCCACAGCATCTGCCCGTTTTTGAGAAAGATCTTGATTGATCTTTTCACTTCCTCTTGAATCAGTGTGTGCATTCACAACAACTTTCAAATTAGGTTGACTCTTCATTTTTGTGGCCATATCTTTCAATACAATTTTTGATTCTGAAGTGAGAGAGTATTTACCAAAGTCAAAATAGATATTGTTAAATACCACTTTGTCTTCTTTTTTCTCCTGAACAGGTATTCGAATGGTCATACCTTGTTCATCCAATAACTCAATATAGTATCCATCACTCTCATAGAGTTTCCTCATTTTCAAACATCCATTTTTATCGGTAATCGAACTTTCAATGGTCTCGTGGTCCATTGTTTTGATTGAATATTTTGCATTGGATGCCTTTTTGCCATTTTCATAAGTGAGGCATTTTTCTGCAAATGAGAGAACGATTTTATCGTCTTGAATGTACCATTCACTTGCGTTTTCATTTCCCGAAATCATTCGCATACCAAGAGAAACCAGTTCTTCTTCATCTAGAGCCAATTGGGTCTTGTCGTATAATTTGTGGATTGTGAAGCATCCGTTATGATCAGTAATGAATTGATCTTTCTTTTCTTTACTTTCACTCAAAACAGCAAATTTTACTTGTACCGCTTTTGACCCATCTTCATATTCAACACATCTTTTTACTGTTATCGTAACGAATTCGAATTCATCTGTAGCCATTTCTTCACGGTCAAGGATTAGATAGCTCAATCTATTTGTGTCCATTTTGGCTTTATAGGTTAGTCCTTGTTCATCTAGGACATATACATTATAAGCGTCATCAGAGAATAGTTTTTTGATTTTCAGACACCCTTCTTCATCCGTTAGAGATCCATCAACCGTTTTTCCTTCACTGTCTTTAATGATGTATTTTGCGTTCGTAGGATGTCCACCATCTTTGAATACCATACATCGCTTACCATATCTTAGGATGATATTCTCTTCACTTTTTAGCCATTCAAAGTCTTTGTTGTTATATGGAGGTATTAGCCTCATGCCAAGATCAACCAGTTCTTCCTCCATCAAATCTAAATATGAATCATCATCATAGAGTTTACGAATATTGAAGCATCCATTGTCATTTGTGGTGATCTCATCCAGAATGTTGCCTTTCTGATCTCTAACAACAAACCTAATGTTTACAGCTGGAGTGCCATCTTCAAATTCAACACACTTTTCCTTAGAAAATATTTGAATGGTAGTAGATTCATCTTGCCACTTTTCCTTGTTTTCAAGAGTGGGCTCAATAATCCGCATCTCCATTTCGAGAAATTCTTCGGTCAATTCAAGGTAGGAATTTTGAGGATAGAGTTTTTCCAGTTTGAAACATCCATTTTTACCAGTTGTAATCTTATCGATGACATTTCCATTTTCATCTTTTACGTTGAAAACAATAGAAACCGCCCTGTCGCCATTATTATAGGTTACACAACGGCTTTTGGATCCAGTATATGCTTCCAGAAAATAGGTTACTGCTATTGGCTGATCCAATGCAATAGAATCATTAATAAATCCTTTGCTCGACATCAAATAGATGTTGGTACTCGGATCCTTGATCGTTTTATCAGATTTTGGACGCAATACCATTTCTACACCATCTTCTGGAGGAGGCATTAATCCTACACTTTGATAGGGAAGTTGTGCATAACTGAAATAACCTTCTTCATTAGAAAAAACGGAGTCAATAATGTTGCTATACTCATCTACAATATAAATTTTTTGTAGAGGGACAGGAAGATTTTCTACATTATCCACAAGATATCCTTCAAGAATGAACTTGTTTGATCTTTCAAAGAAATAAATATCATCTCCTCCCTGACCACCAAATCGGTTAGAAGAAACATATCCTGTATTTTCAGTAATAAAGGCTACTCCGAAATCATCGTAATTCGAATTGATAGCCTTAGGAAGCAATTGGGGAGCTGTCCAATTCCCATTTTCGTAAGTGGTTTTGTAAATGTCCAATCCTCCAAATCCTCTGTAGCCATTAGAAGAAAAGTAAAGACTATTGGGGGAGTTTTGATCGGAACAAGGAAAGACCTCATTAAATGGAGTATTGACCTCTTTCATATTGATTGGCTCAGACCATCCAGCATCTGTTTTGATACTATAATAAAGATCCATATCACCTGAGCCGCCTTGTTGATCGCTACTAAATACCAACATGTTCAAATTATCCAGAAATACTGGATGTGCATAGGAATAGTTATTGTCCTTTCCAAATTCAAATAACTGCTGTTCTTTCCAGTTTTTTGAATTAAAATTTGCAATAACGATTTTAGAATTATTAACTGAATTTTTGTGCTCTTTGAATGCATGGGTGTTATATGCAATGTCAAAATTTGAATTAAAAGAAACAGGACCGTTGTGCCCTTCTTGATTCAATTGACCACCAAAAAGTTTAACGCTTTTTTCAGCCGTATCATATTTGAATATTGATAAATAGGAACTTGCAGACCAATCATTTTTAGTAAGATCGTATACAGAAGCAGCTCTATCCGAAGTGAAGACGATCTGATCCTGATAAATCACTGGAGAAAAGTCGTTATTTGGAGTGTTAATTCCTTCTAATATAAATGGTTTGAAGTAGCCTTTGTCATCTGAGAATAGCTGATTCTTCATGGAAGGTGCGGTCTCTGCTATCTTCTCAAATGACATTTCAGCGATCTCATTCAACCCTTGTGATAGTGCGTATTGCCCAATGTTGTTCCAATCTTCATTATTAAATCCTGCATAGTTAACAGCCATTAATTGGAGATATTGTTCAAACGAAGCTTCTGTCTGGCCCGTTTTGGTATATGCAATTGCCAAATTATATCTTGATTCAAGATCATTTGGATTTTTCTTTATCGCTTTTTCATTTTTTCTGATCGCATCAGCATAGTGAAGTTTATCAATAGAAGTTCCATTGGCATTTTGAGCTAACAGCATGATTGACCATAATAGAAATACGAACGTAACGAAAATTCTCACCATCTCACTTACTATAAAAATCTTGGATTCACCACAGATGCATTTTTCTTATTAATATCAATTCCAAAGAATAGTTCATGCGAACCAGAGATTGTAGTTGATTGCATCAGTCCTATTTCGTAATCAAATGAATATCCTAGTCTTAAGTTCTTCGCAAACCACATTTGAACCATCGCTACAATGGCTTTATTCGTTCTGTAAGAAACTCCAAAACCGAATTTGGAATCGTAGATAAATGAAGTATTGAAATCAATATTTACAGGAGCATTTAAAGCTAGCTTACCTAGCACCGTAGGTTGGAATTTCCATTTTTCGGATAATGTAAACACATAACCTGTATAAACGAAAGCATGTCTTTTTAGATTGTTGGTTTCAATATTGTTGTCAGCTAAAGATATTTCTGATTCCAAAAGATTCATTGCACTAAATCCGGCCATGAAATTTCCTTTGTAATAATGCATCCCAAAGTCAAATGTTGGAACAAAATTACTTTGAACATTGGTCAACGCACTTGGGTCATTTTCGTCCCTATAGTCTACTTTTGATTCATTAATTCGATAGCTGTAGAATCCAGCTCTTAATCCAAAGCTCAATGAACTTGTTGTTGTTCGGATGCTGTAAGAATAGGAGCCAAAAGCGGAAATTGTGCCGTGGGCACCTATGGTTTCATTATATACTGATAGTCCTGCACCCATTTTTCTGTTGCTGAAAGGCGTATGAAAATTTAGTGATTGCGTATGCGGAGCTCCTTCTATCCCAACCCACTGTCTGCGTTCGGTGATCAATCCCTGCATTTTATCCTTATTCCCTGCATATGCTGGATTTATTACGAACAAGGAGTATTGATACTGACTGTATTGTGACAGTTGTTGTCCAAAATATTCTGCCGAAATACTACACAATAACAATATGATCCATATTACTCTCATCATCTTGTCAATTCAATGTATCCTGTAAAGGTTTTTTCTCCTATCTCAATGGAGTAGTAGTAGACTCCTGGGGGAAGGTCATTTCCATAACTATTTGTTCCATCCCATGCGCTATCGAAGTTATTATACGATCCAGTTTCCCAAACCTGGTCACCCCATCTATTAAAGATACTGCAAGGGAAAGTGCCATCATTGGGAAGTCCTTCTACAAACCAGGTATCGTTGATGTTGTCATTATTAGGCGTGATACCTGAATAGAAGATCAATTCACAAGGAGCAGAGAGATTTATAGTAACGGTATCCGCTACTTGACAGTTTTTTTGATCACTCACAACTACTACGTAGTCTCCATCAGATAGCGCTTCAAACAAGGGTGTAGGTTTGAAATTTGCACCGCCATCTATGCTATACAAATATGGAGGGAAGCCACCGTCAGCATCAAGTTCAATGATACCTTCCAGCGCGTAACAGAAAGTCTCAGTTACATTGGAATAATAATTAATATTGGATACATCTATTACGATTGTGTCTTTTGTCTCACAAACAGAACTAGTTGCGTTAGTCCAGATTAATGTGTAAGTACCTTCTTGATCTGCAATGAAATTTGCGTTATTGATCATTGTGTCAGTTATAGCGATTTCTGAAGGGATTGTCCAGTACCCATAACCGAAAGGAGGAATATTTCCATTCAAGGTTCCATTAAGAGAACAATAGATGGTGTCATTTCCAGCAAATGATCTTGGTGTTCCAATAAAATTGGAACTACTAAAGGTGTTGTAACATCCATTTGCATCCATTACTGTCAGGCCATAGCTATCTCCGTTCAGTACAGGATAGATCGTACTTATTCCATTATGGCCAATACTACTAGGATTTGCAGTCGCGGCCAGAGGAGTTATATTTGAAATACTAAACATTGAACCGTCAGCAGAAGGTAATCCTCCGGCTAGTTGAACAGTTACGCTACTATCCAAACAGTTTTCTGTGAACGTATTGTGGATCTCCGGTAAGAAGATCACCTCAATACTGTCCACGGCATAGCAGCGGTTTCCTAATGTGCTATTATAGACCGTTACCGTATTGGAATTATACATGGTATAAGGAACCATATAAAGTGTGGTGTCGTCAAATGTGTTCACGAATGGTTGAAAATTTGCTGTATCGTTAATTATTCTCCAAGAATGGCCTGTTTGATCCGGAGAATATCCACTATAACAAGAGTTTCCATTATAAAGATCATTTGGAGCAAAGTTAGTAGGAGGGCAATTGTAAATATCCATTCCTAATTGTGGACTGTATGGAACTGAACTTCCCGGATATAATGGATGATTATTCCAAGTGCTTCCAAGTGGTGTGGAAATATCCAATGTATCACCATAACATAATTTAAGATCGTTAATATTGGCTGGATTTCCATTGATTTGAGCTTCAAAAGCAGGTAAAGATGCATTACAATCACAAACACTTGGATGAACAGACATCGTATAGGTCGCTGTTGTTGGACAAGTTCCAGGTGTTGTATAATAAATGATGTAAGTTCCAGGTGTAGAAGTAGAAAAGTCAATAGCTCCTGTGGTTCCATTAATATTTAATCCTGACGCAGCACTAAATGTTCCACCTGAGATGGAAGGCATAACGCTTGGGCTAACAGTACCATTATAGGAGCAGTAATAGCTCAAAGGATAACTAAAAGTAGTATAAGGTGAACTTGTGATCGTCACATCAAATGACGTGGTTGAATTACATGCTCCCGGACTTGTATAATAAATAGTATAAGTACCTGGTAGAGAATAATAAGTATAGATTGTTCCAGAGATACTGCTGATCCAGATGCCTGAAGAACTTGATGAGAAGGTACCACCAGACACCGATACATTAGGATACTGATAAGGGTCATTTTGACAAAAGGTGGAAGACGAGTAACTCAAGGTAACGGCAGGTGTAGTTCCAACAGTAAAGCTGCGAAGTGTAGTATCTGGACAAACTCCAGAAGTAATATATTGAATGGAATACAACCCATTGGTCGATGCATCAAGGTCAATATCTCCATTGGATGTGTTCAGTGATAGCCCACTTAATGCACTAAATATTCCACCTGGATTATCAACAAAAGTAGGAGATATCACCCCGGTAGCGGCTGCATCACAGTACGCATAAGAAGCATAACCAAAGTTAGAGCTGGGCACTGATAAAATATCCATGGTAAAATAGGCCGTATCCTTGCATGTTCCTGATGTCACATATCGAATGTCATAGGTGTTTGCAATTGATGCACTTAAGTCGATCAAGCCAGTTAGACTATTAATATTTAATCCACTAGGAGAGGCGGTAAATGTTCCTCCTGTTGCTGCGATGGAGTCCGGAACAGGGTCACCCAAATTCTGACAGTATGATAAGTTGTCAAATGTGAAGTAAGGATCTTTGGTTGTTCCGATGGTCAGTACTAAAGATGTAAAGGCGTAGCAGTTGTTAAGTGTGTCAGTATATCTTGTGATTGTATATGTTCCATCGTGCGATAGATCAAAATCAATAGCTCCAGTCAAACTATCTATGACTAAGCCATTTCCCGAGGCAAAATATCCTCCAGCAGATGCGACAAAACTAGGAGGTAAGATACCAGTCATGTCACAAAAGGCAGTTGCTGAGTAGGCAAATGAAGGATCTGGAACATCAAGGACTTCAAATGTAAAATAGGTACTGTCACCACATGGGCCAAATGTTTTATGCTTAATAGAATATACGCCTGGAAGAGACAAATCCATGTCTATTAATCCGCTTTCTATATCGATCACCAATCCCCCTGGTGTTGCTGAGAATTCACCTCCACCGCTTCGAACCGTATCAGGCTGTACATCTGTGTCGTATTGACACCACTGCGTTACTGGATACGTAAAGTGGGGGTCAAAATAATCTGTGATGGTTACTTCATGAGTGGTAGAGTCAAAACAAACATCACTAACGACTCTTACAACATCAAAACTTCCTAAAATGGACGCGTCTGTGTCAATTTCACCCGTGAGGGAATCCACGATCAGATCAGGATAATCCGGACTGTAAAAATAACTGGTAACTAATGTTCCTGTTTCCGTGTGAATCGAATCCGGAAAAACGTTGATCACATCTAGAATACACATGTTGTAGTCCTCGTATGTGAAATAGGAGTTCAACTGTTTGACATAAACATGGGAACTGTCTAATTCTGGACATAGTCCGCCTGTAAAGTAATAAATGGCAGTTAAAGTGTCTTTTTTAGCAGAATTCCAGTTAACAAGGCCGTTCACACTATCTGTGAAAACCAGATTCGTATCAGTAGACCAGAAATATCCATTACCAGGAGTTATGATGGAGTCAAAAGGAATTACAAAAGCTGGGTCTGTGAAGGCACAGATCGTATCCTCCAGATAGAATCCGGGATCTGAAGCTGGTGCAATTGAAATGTTAAATGTGTCAATACCGGAGCATACGTTGGGTTGATTATAAATGGTATATGATCCGGGTAGCGTATTAACAAGATCAATAGTACCTGTAGCTGAATCAACATAAATATCAGGTTGCAAAGTGTAGAAATTTGTGCTGTTAGGCGATGCAATGAAGTTTGGAGAGTAAGAAGTTCCTCCGTTCACACATTTCACGTTTGATCCAAACGTGAAAGTTGAATCCAGTACAGGTGTCAGGTCGATATTCACAAAACTACCATTGGTACAGCCATCTGCCGTTAGAATATTAAGTATATAGGTCCCGGATGGGATATTGAATAGAGTGTCTGCTGTATTGTAATAGCTAGTTGTGGAATCAGCGGTAATTAATCGAAGGGTATCTCCTAAAGGATTAGTCCATAAATATTGAACAGGAAAGACTCCCAAAGTAGTTGCGGTTAAATATGAATTTTGCGAATATTCGCAGATGTCATTCCCCTGTGCAAGAGTCAATTGACAATGTGGTTCTACTTCAACTATTATGGTGTCTGATCCCTGACACGGTAAATTCCCTACCGTATAGATTACTTGATGGGAACCTACTCCGGCAGTAACGGGATCAAATTGTCCGGTCGATGGATTAATACAAGATCCACATGAAGAACTCCAAACACCACCTCCAGTTGCAGCTGAGAGTGTAAGGACGGCACTAGTATCTGTTAGGGTCGGTGGCGGTGCTATGGTAGCATCAAATGCTCCAGTTCCAGCAAGTCCAGGGCCAGAGCATAATTCTAGGGTAAAGCTTGTAAGCACATCATCATAATCATGTGCGATGATCATGATCTGTTGACCAACCGTAACATAGGGAGGAGCAACGATACTCGGACAACCTGTACATGTATTGCCGAATTGGGTACACCCTACAGATTGAGATGAGAAGTTACACGCGATCTGATTGTTACTATCCAGTACTGCTGTACAAGGGTCCATTCCCGGAGGAATATTGTATACGACAAAGTCTAGATGTCCAATAGGTAAATTCCCTTGTATTTTTAGATTCAACGGTCCTGAAGAAGTTATTTGGAGTAAAACAAATCCAAATCCGAAATCATTACCATTCTCTCCTGTTCCACATCCCTGAGGATTCATGAAATCAAAAGGAGGGCCCGCAGCGTAATCCAAAAATGGATAGCTTTGAGATACTCCAGGTTGACAAATTGAAGCCTGGATATTGCAGTTGGATTGTGCTAGGTTGTTCTTTTGTATTCCAAACAAAACAAAAAGACACAATAATTTAAATGCTAATAAGTGCTTTTTCGAAATAAGGTAGTTCACTCGTGGTTAAATCTTTCAGGTTTACTGTGGCACCAAATTACTAAAAATAATCATCTTACAAATAGATGTTCAATATTTACAGTTTTCGAATAAAATGAACTTTGCATATGGATTATAGTTTTGAGATTTATGAAGTTGTTAGAATAAAATTTGGTGATTTGAAGTGTTCTTTTGAGTTATCTTTGCTTGAATTATGAGTGGATTAATCCTAAACATAGAAACTTCGGGAAAAACATGTTCCGTTTGTCTTGGAAGAGAGGGACAGATCATCGGTTTGAATGAGGTTCATCCAGAAGGTTATGTGCATGCTGAGGAACTGAACGTACTTATTCTCGATCTGTTGAAGGAGCATGATCTTAGAATGAGTGATTTGAATGCAGTTGCCGTATCTGCTGGTCCAGGATCTTATACAGGCTTACGAATTGGAGTAGCCAGTGCGAAAGGGATTTGTTATGCGCTAGGAATTCCGCTAATAGCGTTGAATTCGCTGGAGATTATGATGGAGGTGTACAAGCAATGGTTTAAAATGGAAGAAGCAGTTTATGTCCCTATGATTGATGCCCGAAGGATGGAAGTATATATGGCTGCTTATAAAAACAGATCTGAAATCATTGCTCCAAAAGCTCAGGTGATAGATGAAACATTCATGAAAGATGTTGCAGGTGGTGTTATACTATTTGGAGATGGGGCGGATAAATTAAGTGATTTGAATTTTCCTGAAAATATACTCATTAAGCAAGGTTTTAGAACTTCTGCATCTGGGATGGTTGAACTGTCCTATGATAAGTTTAAAGCAGGAGTTTTTGAAGATGTGGCGTACTTTGATCCATTGTACCTGAAAGAGTTCAATTCGAATTAGATAGATGATTTGGTCAATAAATGATAAAGACAGGCAGCAATTAATTGCTATCGTTTTACTGGTCTTTATTCTTAAAGTGATTCTTCTGTCTTTTAGTCAAACTACAGATCCTGATGCGGTCGTCCGAATTCTACAGAGTTTGGACTGGAAAAATGATCCACATTGGATAGGAAGTAACGTTTGGGGTCCGTTCAATTATTATCTAAATGGATTGGGACTTTTATTTTACGATGATGTGATTTTTACTCCAAAAATCATCAATATACTTTTTAGTGCCTTCACCATTCTTCCATTATACGGGTTTCTAAAATTGAATCAGAGTCATTATGTATCACTGATTGGTAGTTTACTTTTCGTATTGTCGCCACTGGTTTTTAGAAATTCGCTTATGGCAATGACAGAAACACCATACCTATTTTTTGTGGTGTTGTCTATGTGGAAATTTCAACGTTTCTTAACTTATTGCGCACGGATGGACGTAGTGTTTTCGGGTTTCTGGATAACCATCGCAGCAGGGTTTAGGTATGAAGCATGGGCATTAATGTTTGTTTTCTGGTTAATGCTTATCGTAAAGAAAGAATTTAGGGTGTCAATTTTATTTGCTGGTGTTGCTGGACTATTTCCTCTTATTTGGCTCGTAAGTAATCATGTTTATATGAATGACTTATTCTGGAGTTTGAAGGGGAACAATCATTGGACACTAGATATCATGAAGACAAATGATAATGTATCAATGGAAGGATGGTTGCGCAGGATCTGGTTCATTCCTTTTATGTTCTATATCGGTTTAGGACCGATTTTTATTCTATATTTTTTTAGGGGTTTTTTCCAATCAAGGTCAAGATTATGGACGATCCCTTTTGTTGCAGTATTAGCCTTGTTAATGTATAAATCGTTAAACGGAACCTTACTTCATCATCCGAGATTTGGACTAACTCTACTTTTACTTTCTCTTCCATTCGTAGGAGAGGGAATCAGATTAGCTCGGGATAGAGTTCGGTCGAAATTGGGCATTGCATCTGCTTTTTTACTGATGATAGGCGGGAGTTTTATTTACAATATAGACAATATAGAGCCATTACCTAGTTTGAAAAATCAAGCTTGCC
Organism: Flavobacteriales bacterium; assembly: GCA_020635565.1. GTDB lineage: Bacteria > Bacteroidota > Bacteroidia > Flavobacteriales_D > Parvicellaceae > Parvicella. The sequence continues at coordinate 84,913 of JACJZN010000009.1, forward strand.
TAAACAGTTTGACCGAAATTGAACGATTTACAAATCACAAGTCAGTTGTGTTCATTGATTTTATTGGATGGGAGGAAACCTATTTTTATGCACTAAGGTTGAGTAAGAGTGTTAAAAAGGTGATTATAATAGGCGGTTATGACAGTGAAGAAGAGATCAATGCAAAATTTAATGAATTACTTGTGACCGAAGACGAAAAATGGGTTGTTTACGGTAAAGGGAAAAACAAGGAAGAAATTCAGTTTGTAAAATTAACGGATATGGAAAATGCCGAGTCCATCAGAACTTTAATTCTTCTCGAGGAGTAGTTCCTTTACTTTTTCAAATACGATCTGAGTCGCGCCTTGATGCTTGTATACGAACTCACGACAAGTATTCTGACATTGATACAATAAAGACGGGTCATCCAATAATTTATTAAGGGAATCATTGAAGTCTTGTTCTTTGATACTGAAACTTCCTCCCTCTTTTGCGAGTTCGATGCCTTCTGGATATTTTCGGATATTCCCTCCATAGATCAACGCATTACCCATAGCACATGCTTCAAGAATGTTATGCAGAGAATTTGTAAAACCACCTCCAATAAATGCAATATCCCCATACTGGTATAAGTTGGATAGCATACCGATATTGTCGATTAAAATAATCTTGGTTGTACTAACATTGTCCTTGTTCAATCTTGAGTATCTGGTCATTCCTCTCTCAATCTTGGATTCTATTTCTTCCAAATGAGTAGATGAGATGTTATGAGGCGCGATAATTACTTTAAGATCATCTCGTATGTATTCATTCAAGTAGTTGGTGAGTAGACCTTCTTCTATTGGCCAACTGCTACCTGCAATCAGTATTTTTCCTGATTTTGCAAATTGCTCAATCAGAGGAACCGGAGTGCATCTTTCTGCATTTTGAATTACTTTGTCGAATCTGGTGTCGCCAGAAATCCCAGTATTTTTGAAGCCATTTTCTTTTAGCACACTTTCACTGCGATCATTGATGCAAAGAATACTGTTGATTTCCTGCATTATACTTTTCTGCCAACCAGCAGCCTTTTTAAAGTAAAACTGTGTTTCCCTAAAGTTGCTACTGAAATAGATGGTTGGGATTTTTCTGTTTTTTAGTTCGTTCAGGAAATTAAACCAAAAATCATATTTCACAAAAATGGCTAAACAGGGCTTTACACAATTCAGAAATTTTCTTGCATTTTTCTTTGTGTCAAGAGGAAGGTAGAAAATCCCTTCAACTAATGGATAATTTAACGCGGTTTCATAACCTGATGGGCTAAAGAAAGTCACCAGTATTTTCTTTTTCTTCAGATTGGGATCCTCTTTTATTTTTTCAATGAGAGGTTTAGCCATTTCAAATTCTCCCATGGATGAAGCGTGGATCCAGATGACATCAGATAGATTGGATTTTTGTAATTCAGAAAACCAATTCTTCCTTCCTTCCACCCATTTAATAGCTTTGTTGGATCCCAACATTCCAGATGTAAGTACCCCAAGACCATAAGATCTGATTCCTATGTTGTAGAGTAGCTTCAATCCGCTGGTGCTTTACGATAAACAGGAAAGATCCATCCTACTCGGATTCCTATCATAAAATCTAGTCGATGACTGTTATAAGGTCCTTCCAGATCGATCTGATAATCTCTCATGCCTCTGGTAAAGCCTTGAATGAACTCTAAACCAACATGAAAATTACTCAGGTTATTATTTCCGAGATGCTGATAACCAACGTATTGTTTGGTCATTAATCCCAAGGTCAATCGATCATAATAGATCACGTTCTCATCATTCAATTGAGGAACGATGTAATTCTGATTGTCGATTCGAATCTTATGTCGAATAAATCCCAGTCCGAATTTCGCGATCAAACCTGAATTTGGATTGGGTCCGATCACAGGAAAAATACGACCTAGATTTACGCATCCAGTCAATCCTCTTTCATATACTTCCACATTGGCTGGCCCGCCATCATTGGCAACAATTTGTCGGTCTTCCGTGATTATTGGGTCAAGCAAGGTACTGATCTTAACGTTCTTGCTGAATAGAAATGTTCCCTCCAGATCGATCTGCCAATTAGAGGCCAATTTTACACCTCCATTAACACCAATGTTGCTGTTGATACCAAAATTATCAGCCATGTCCAGCAAAGGAATTTGTGCAGCATAACTAACACTTATCACAGGGGCAAGTATTGATGTGTCTCGGATGTTTTGTGCCTGAATGTTACCCGTTATCAAGATCACAACAGAAAAGAGTAAGCTTTTTATCATCAGATCATAACGGTCAACCCAATTTAAAATTGCGCCTTTGGATAATTGGAACATACTCAATTCTTTATATGAGTTCATTAATTAATTGTCTGATGCAAACCATTCAGCGTAACTATTTCCTGTCTCACGAAGAAAGACATTATGAAGCGCTACATTTGAAGGAAGATGTTTTTTGATGATTCCTACAATTTCAATCAACATATTTTCGCATGTTGGTTGATAAGGTACATATCTAATACGATCATTTTTAGATTCCAATCCTTTGAATCTTGAATCTTCACGAAGTATCAAACGATGATCAAATTCTTCGTAAACAAAATTTCTTACGATCTTCTTGATATCCCCAAAATCCACTACCATTCCACAATCAGATAATCCACACTCATCTTTAGGTTCACCTATCACAGTCACACGTAGATGATATGAATGACCATGAATGTCTTTACACTTCCCCTCATAACCATCTAAAGCATGAGCGGTTTCAAAATCGAATTCTTTTGTCAAACGAATTTTCATGCCGTAAAATTAGTACATTTATTGAACCTTGTATAACATCAGTTGTATTACCCTTACAAACCTCATTATTTAAAGATATGCTATTAAGAATTATCACCTCTTTCGGTTTGAGTTTATTGGTTCTTTTCATACAGGCCAAATTACCGGAATTTGTTCCTAGATTCAAGATCGTTTCAGATACTATAGATTCGAACATTCCTCCTGGACAATGCCTGGTCACTGGAGTGGTTACCTTTGAAGATAAAACAGTAAACGAAGCAGTGATTAAAGCTTATAACTATAATCATTCTTCCGGGGAGAGTGACCTGACTGTTCTGGTGAATTCCAATAAATTGGGACAATTTAGAATGAAAGTAGATACATCAACTTTTTACTTGACGGCATGGAAACCTGGAACAGGAACAGTTTACGTGGAAGGGGTTAAATTCAAGGATCAGCATCATTTGGTCGTTGAGATTTATTTGCCAGATGATGAGATGATGGACGTAGTGGAGAAACCAGTGGTTTATCTGTATAATGATAATGACACAAAGAATGTAACAGTTCAAGTGGAGACAAAGAATGAAATGCTATTTTCCTATCCTCAGATGAATGAAAAGAATGAGTGGAATGTTCGTGTGAATGCGGATGGAATAAGAACAGATGACGGAAGAAATTATCCTTATTTGTTCTGGGAGGCGAGTTCCAAAGGTTTTGATTTCTATGCTCGTCAGGAGGGTAAGATTCTAGGACAGATTATTCAAACAGATTCTGTGATTAATTATCTGGAGAATAAATTGTATGATTTACACTTGAATAATCGTGAAGTAACAGATTTTATCACTTACTGGGGGCCAAGAATTCAACAGAAGAATTTTGCTTTGATCCAATTCAAAGTTGATGATGAGGTCAATGAAATTGCAAATTTGAACATATCTCCACAACCAGATTGGACACGAAGAGTCTATATGGTTTTCACCGGTTTTGAAGAAGAGCCGATTATTGAAGTGATGAATGCTCCGATTATTGAAGAAGGATTAGTGAAAAGAGCAGGTTTCCATGCCGTAGAATGGGGTGGAACAGAAATAGAAAACATAAAACTATAACCATGAAAAAGTTAAGTGCCACCTTAGTTCTATTCTTTTTCATCTCCGTTTGTGTTGCTGGGGTTAAATCAGAATTGGCAATGGGATACAAAATTCTGAAGGATACAGTAGATGCAACGGTTGAATCGGGGAAGTGTAAAATTTCTGGAATTGCTACGTATGACGGAGTTCCAATCGCTAATGCTGTAGTTTATGGCGAGAAAACAAGATCCGTTCGGACCAATGCTAAGGGTGAGTTTGAAGTTACCGTAGAGTCTACTGAGCAATATTTGATTGTAACGATGGATAGCGAGCGTGAGGGCTATCTGGAGGGGTATAAGTTTACCGGAGGTCATTCGATAGATTGTGAGATCTACGTTCGGGATCTAAGCATGATGATTAACGTAGATAAACCGGTGATTTATCTTTACTCAGACAATGATATTTCTGTAAACGTAGGATTGGAGACAAAAATGAATTTAGTGTTCACTTATCCCCAATTATCAGAGAATAATGATTGGAAAATGCATGTAGGAGCCTCAGGAATAGAGGATATGAAAGGAAAGTACTACCCTTATCTTTTCTGGGAAGGACAAACTGATGAGTTGACGTATTCGACTGATGATAACGCAATTATTGGTGAGTTGGTGAAGACTGATAGTATCGTTCCCTATCTGGAGAAAACATTGTCTACTTATGGGTTGAATGAAACGGAGACAACTGATTTTATAACTTATTGGGCTCCTCGTATGATCCAGTATGAATATGTGGTCACTCAATTTGATCTAGATGAATTAGTTTCTTCGATGGCTTCATTGGATGTTTCTCCTATTCCGGATCATCAAAGAAGATTGTATATGCTTTTTACTGGGTTCGATACTGAACCAGATATCCAACTGACAACTCCATCTTTTGAAGTAATTCCTTTCGAACGAAACGGATTTACCTTATTGGAGTGGGGTGGTTCAGAAGTAAGTAGAATCCGATTATTTCGTGCATTATGAATCGAGTTTTAAGTATTATTTTCCTGGTCGTTGGGCTTTCACCTGTTTTTGCCAATGATGGCGAGCATCGTAAGGCATTGGAGGTACAGATCGTATCAGACGAGTTCGACAAAAGTATCCCTGAGGGAAAATGTAAAGTAACAGGAGAAGTGTATTTCCAGGGAGAGCTTGTGGCGAGTGCAGAAGTGTGTTCGTTTAAAGGACAGGAATGTGTTAAAACTAATAAAAAGGGTGAGTTTTCGATTCTGATAGATACAAACGAATCATATGTGTATGCCACTGTAATAGGAGCTCAAACTTCATATCTTCAGAATTATTCATTTAAGTCACAGCATCATCTCAAAATTCGTTTTTATGTTGAGCAGAAGTATATGACGGTAAAAAAGCCGGTACTGTATATATATTCGGATGAAAAAGTGTCGATGGATTTATCGCTCAAAACAGATGTGGCCTTAACGTTTACTTATCCTAAATATGAAAATGGATGGACAATTGAGGTGGATCCGCAAGATGGATTGTCTGTTAATGGAAAGAACTATCCCTACTTGTTCTGGGAAGGAAGGGATTTTGGAAATATTAAGTATAGTTCCGAAGAAGAAGAAATTGTCGGTGAGGTGATTAAAACCGATACAGTGGTTTCATATCTTGAGACTGTAACAAAAAAAATGGGATTGAATTCAAGGGAGTCCACTGATTTCATTACTTTCTGGGGGCCAATTTTATCTACTCATGATTTTGCATTTGTTCAATTCGCCCTAGATGAAGATTACGATCAAGTGGCTGAGATCAAAAGTACTGTTCTAATCGAAAATGAGCGAAGGATCTTTATGCTTTATGAGTCTTTTGATCAATTTCCAGCTATCAATTGTACTCAGTCTCAAGCAGATATTCCAATGTTTCAAAGAGGTGGATTGACGTTGATAGAGTGGGGTGGAGCAGAAGTCAATTTGCCCAATTTATAGTCGCAAATGCACACTTAGCTCCAGACCACTGTGGGTCATTTGTTTGTAATGATACGGGTATTTACTCTGTAAAAAAGACTGGTCTTCCAAAGGTTTAGAGATTCTATAATTCCATGAAAATATCGGGTTGTATTTGATCATTCCTGATAGATTTTTCATAATCCTGAATTCGATAGCGGCTGTACACGTTAGCGCAATCATGATGTATTTGGGAGACCATTTTTCAAGATGATTCAGATCTCTATTCTGATCAGCAAAGCTCTTGGAATAATATCCGTCTTCTTTGATTAAACCGGTGTTGATTCCAGCACCAACATAAAGATTGGTGAGGTCATTCGTCCAGCCCTTGAGTAATGAAACTTGAAGACAATTCAACTTACGCTGCTTCACATTTAAATGTTCGTTGGTGGTGGTTCCAGAAACCCAATCGGTATGAGACCAATTAGTGATCTTATTTTGCTGCTGCCACATTTTACTGATTTCAGTTTGAAGTGTGAATTTTCCAAAACACTGACGATAGATGAAACCGAACTTTTCTTGGTAGAATAATCGATCATTGTCAGCTGGAGCCATTGAGAAATTCACTCCGATCGTTTTGCGGATATCGTGATGTTTTTGAGCTTTGACCTCAGGGATAACAGCGAGAAAAACAAGAAGAAAATAGTAGCCACGCATATTCTTTTTTGGAGAATAATACGCATCAGAGAAAAGGTTACTTTTTTACCATTTTGAATAATTGACCAGCAACTTTGCCAACCATCTTTCGACCCGCAACTTGTGTGGCAACTACCCCAATTTTATTGCCTAATCCATGAATGACAGTAGTTTCACCATCCAGCATTTTTTCATAGCCGTATTTTGCTACTGAACTAGCTGAAGGTAGCATTCTTGAATTAGATAGTCTTTCATCCAGATTGGCAGAAGATCCAAAATTACTTCTAGTAGGACCAGGACACAATGCAGTTACCGTTATATCAGTTCCTTTCAATTCTTCTGACAGTGCCTCGGAAAAGGTCAGCACATAAGCTTTGGTGGCAGAGTAAACTGATAGATATGGAATTCCCTGAAAGGCTGCAGTACTGGCTACATTCAAGATCTTGCCAGCAGATTTTGAACTTGTTTTATTTTTAACGAAGTAGTAGCAAAGATCTGTCAAAGCAGTAATGTTCAATTGGATCATTTGTTGCCATGTCGAAATATCCGCATCTACCAATTTCTGGGTGAAACCAATACCAGCATTGTTGATGAGATAATCAACCTCTAATTTTTGATGTGCGATTTCATCGAAGAGTATTTTGCCTGCATTATCTGTGGTAAGATCCATTGGAATTACATGACAATTTATGTTGAACTTCGTGGTTACCAATGTCTTCAATGCTTCCAATTTACTTTCACTTCTGGCTACTACTATTAGGTCACCTCCTGTTGAGGCATGATAAATCGCTAGTTCATATCCTATGCCTGAAGAGGCTCCTGTGATCAATGCGGTACTCATGATGAATCTTTTGTTTTCTCAAAGTTACGAAATAGTCAGTTACCTATCAATTCTACTATCTTTGTGTCCCTCATATGAGTAATCATCTCAGTCATATCAGATGTCCTAAGGATATAAAAAAGATCTCAGTAAACGATCTTCCTGATCTGTGTAAAGAAATTAGATCTAAGATCGTGGAAGTTACCTCTCAGGGATCGGGACATCTTGGAGCTAGTTTGGGAGCAGTAGAATTGGCTGTAGGAATTCACTATTTTTTCGATTCTGCGAGGGATAGTTTTGTTTGGGATGTGGGACATCAAGCTTATGCTCATAAGATCCTTACCGGACGCAAAGACTTGTTCAGTTCGCTCAGAAATATGGGAGGTATTTCTGGTTTTCCGAGCAGGAAGGAGAGTAAATATGATGATTTTGGAACTGGTCATAGTAGTACGTCTGTTAGCGCTGTTTTAGGAATGGCGATGGCCAAAAAATTAAAAGGTGATCATAGTAATAATGTGGCAATTATTGGCGATGGAAGTTTAACCGGAGGAATGGCTTTTGAAGGTTTGAATCACTTGGCAACAGCTGATGTGAATGTGATCGTTTTGATCAATGATAATGACATGTCAATCGATCCGAATGTGGGTGGTCTTCAGCGTCATTTGAACTCTATTGATCCAGAAAATAATTTTTTTACTGATCTAGGATTGAATTATCATGGTGTTTTTGATGGGAATGATATAGGTGAGGTGTTGGGCGTGTTATCCAAAAATGAATTGAAAAGGGGAGCTCACGTTGTTCACTTTCGAACCAAAAAAGGATTTGGCTATCGTTATTCTGAGGATGGAAATCCTACTCACTGGCATGCACCCGGAAAGTTCGAGATCGAATCTGGTGAAGGGGAAGCTGGATCAACCGGATTTCCTAAAAAATATCAGACAATCGTAGGTCAGACCCTCCTTAATCTGATGAAGGAGGATCAGGATGTAGTGGTGATTACACCGGCAATGGCATCTGGTTCTTCATTGAAGGAAATTGAGAAGGAGTACTCTGATCGTTTCTTTGATGTTGGAATTGCCGAACAACATGCAGTTACATTCTCTGCCGGATTAGCTGCTCAGAATAAAAAGCCGGTTTGTGTTATCTATTCTACTTTCTTGCAAAGAGGTTATGATCAGGTGATACACGATGTGGCTTTGCAGAATTTGCCGGTAACCTTTCTTGTAGATAGAGCCGGATTGGTTGGAAGAGATGGGGCTACGCACCACGGTATGTTTGATCTGGCATATTTGAATTTGGTTCCAAACATGACGATCTATGCCCCTCAGAATGAAGATCAACTAGCAGTTTTAATTCGTAATACCGGGCAATTATCCGAAGGGCCTGTAGCGATAAGATATCCAAGAGGAAAAGGAATTTTGAGGCAAGAGATCGATGAGACCTATATCCATCAGGATTTTGTATTAAAGAGTGTATCAAGTACGAAGAACTTGGTCTTGACCATTGGTGCAATAGGAAATCAGATTCAGGCAAGTTCTGATTTTGATGTGCTTTCATTGATCAAGGTTAAGCCTTTGGATCTAGCAGGTTTGAGATCGGTTTTAGCAAGATACAAGAAACTCGTGATTATCGAAGATGGAGTGGAGCAGGGGGGGATTGCACAAACCATTGTAGTTGGTATTGCGAAATGCGATATGCAGCTGTCTACTGAAATTATCGCTTTCCCAGATGCTTTCGTTGAGCATGGTGGACAAGATGAACTTTATGCCAAGTTAGGAATGGATAAGGCTAGCTTAGAAGATCGTTTAAAGGAATTCTTTGCATAGTATGCAACTAGGACTATGGTCAGCACGTTTCTTAAGTGTTATTCAAGATGCTATTAAGTAAACAACTTATCATACTATTTTTTTTCATTGGAATTTCAAATGCTTTCTCACAGAATAATAGCTTTGGGGTTACAACGTCTTTTATATATGGTGATTTTTCCTATCCAGTGATCGGGAATTATTCTCCTGGTTTTGAATTGGGGGGTAGTTTTCGTAAGGACAGCTGTTGTGGTCAAAAGAAAGTGGGATTTCATACAGAGTTGACTTATTTATAAAGACAAAGCAGTACTGGAGAAATCTCTCAACTCCTGCCAAAACTTGGTATGAGTTATAAAATAGGTTCAGGAAAGTACAGTTTCGAACCTGTTGTTGGACTGTACGGCAAAGTTCTATTGAGCTATCATAGTTTTTATGAGTATAGTGGCTTACAAACTGATTCAAGAAACGTTATAATTGGGGCGTACTTTAGTCCTCAATTAAATATTCAAATAAGTAATAAAGTAATTGTTTCTTTTTTCGCTAGCATGAGGTTTGATATTACACCCTCTTATTATATTTGGTATAGTACGTATTTTGCGGAGAGGAAATATAGCTTGTCTTCAGGAGTTCAATTACTCTTCAGTTTGAACAGTAGTAACTAACTATGAATCTCATAATCATCTGCATCCAGTTGAGCGGGAAATCTTCTTCTGAAAAGTTTTATAGCCTCGAGATCTAAAACTTGAAACGAAAATCCCTCTTTGTGGTCTTTGTGTGAATCAATCGCAACTCCCTTAAAATCAAAAACAGCTGAACGACCATCATATTCATTACCATTTCCATCTGTCCCAACTCGGTTAACTCCAATTACATAAGATAAATTCTCAATAGCTCTGGCTTTCAAAAGAGCGTACCAGGCTTCACTTCGCACTTCGGGCCAATTCGCTACGTAAATGAGGGCATCGTAATCCAATTCCTTGTTGTTTCTACTCCAAATTGGAAACCTAAGATCGTAGCAGATTTGAAGCATGAACCTGAAATTTTTATACTCAACTACTACTTGTTTGTCACCAGCCGTATAGTGGTGATGTTCCTCTGCCATTCTAAACAGGTGTCGTTTGTCGTAGTGCTTAACTGTACCGTTGGGTTGCACCCAATAAAGTCTGTTAAAGGTTTCATTTTGAATGGCTACAGCCACACTGCCTACTACAACAACCTTTTTAGCTTTAGCAGTTGCTTTCATCCAATCTAACGCTTCACCTCCTGCAGTTAAAGCAATCGCATCCACATCCATCGAAAAACCGGTGTTGAACATTTCCGGAAGAACCAAAATGTCTACGTCAGCAGGAAGTTGATGAAGTAAACCATTCAATCTTTTGATGTTAGCGAAAGTGTCTTCCCAGACGATGTTGTATTGAAGGGTAGCGATTTTCATTTACACAATTTGATGATTTGAAAATGTACTAATTATGTTTGAAAGTAAGCAAATTATCAAATTAAACCATTTCAAAATCGCCAAATTAACCCTAACTCATCAAATCTGCATACTTCTTAGTGTCAGGAATCTGCTCGAGGATGGTTTTGAGCAGCACCGTAATAGGAACGGACATGATCAATCCAGGAATTCCCCAAACAAATCCCCATAGAGCGAGCATGATCAAAACAGTGATTGTATTGATGCTGAAAGATTTTCCCATTAAAATAGGTTCTAAAATTCCTCCAAACAACACCTGAACACCAGTAAGTACTAGTCCAAAGGTCACAATTGTTCCGGGTGCATTGATCTCAATTATACTGAATATTGTAACAACAATTACAGCGATCACAGAACCGATCATCTGTACAAAATTGATTGCAAAAGTGAAGAATCCCCAGAAGATAGGGAAACTTACATCAAAGGCATAACAAGCAATAGTGAATCCGATCCCCGTGAATAGACTTAATAGAAATTTCACCCAAATAAACTTAACGATACTCTTCTCAATTTTCAAAAATGTTCTGACGCTTGGCATCTTTTGATTAAAGATCAAAATGTGCATTAGCTTCTGCATATCCAGTGTGTTTGCTAATAATAGGACTAGGAAGAATAAGAACATTAGGAATCTTGAAACGCTTCCCATGATCCCTGTTAACAGATCCGGACCATTTTCCATAAACCAATCCTGTGCCTTTTTGATCGAAATAGCCTGAGCTGATTCTTCTGCAACCTGCTCATCCTGAGCAAAGTAATTCGTAAAGGCTTTTGAAACTTCTTCGAATCGATTTTCTGCGGTAATTACAAAGGTAGGGTCAGCATGCGTGATCTCTGAAGCACTAAATTTAACTACTTGAATTCCAATAAACATTAAGCCTATAATGATCGATACGCAAACGGTTATCGATAACCATCCAGGCACATTTTTTTCCTTCATTTTCCTTACTAAAGGCATGAAAATGACAGATACAAAAATTGCGGCAAATAAAGGAATGAATATGAATTTTAAAAGATAAAGAACGTAGAAGGCCAATGGGATGGCCATCATTATTAATAGTCGTTTTATCTGCTTTAGCTGACGAGTATTTTCGATTTCTGGTTTTAAGGTCATTTTTTCGTGAATTGGCGCCAAAGGTAGTCAAATAAGAACTACAAAAGGATTAAGAAAAAATGTATCAATGACCAAAAATCTCCTCAAGCATTTGTTCCAATGCCTGACCTCTTAATTTTTTAGCAATGATCTTGCCTTCCTTATCGATTAGAACAGTGTAAGGGATACCGTTAAATCCGTAGATCTGCGTAGCTTCTGTTTGCCATTGCTTAAGGTCGCTTACGTGATTAGGCCAGATCAATCCATCCTGAATAATGGCGTTTTCCCAGTTGGCTTTACTCTTGTCTAAGGAGACAGAATAGACTGTAAATCCATCGTCTTTATACTTATTGTACATTTTTACAACGTTTGGATTTTCCATTCTACAAGGCTTACACCAGCTTGCCCAGAAATCAATAAGGACATAGTTGCCTCTTAAAGACTCCAAAGTAATTACTTCACCTGTAGGGCTTTTGAAATTTAATTCAGGAGCAACGGCACCAATAGCAGTTCTGGCTTCCATCTCCTGTTGTTTTTTTAATTGCTCTTCCTGAATTTTAATTTGTGTTTCAATCTGAGTCAATTGCGTTTTAACACCGATGTAGTATTCTGATTCTGGCATGGTCTCACCCAATCCTTTTTCAATTTTTCTCAACTGATCAACATCATCAATTGGCTTAAGATATCCTACGGCAACGATTGAAGCAGGAGATTTTGCATTTGTCTCAATAAAGGTATTTCTAATCTTAATGAAATCAGTATCCAAACTATCAATTGAAGTTTGGATAGCGCTTCGTTCGTCCATAGAAATTCCCTTAGAGTAGAGTTTCTTGTTTAGTTCACTCTTCATTTCTTGATAACGAAATACATCTTTGGTAAATTGGCTGATATTCGATGCGTCTGAATTTCCTTTGATTGTGTAGGTATTGACAAAGCTCTCAGCGTCACCATTTAACAAAACTTTTTTGTCTGTGCTGGCGCTGTCTAATAGAATGAGAGCATAAGCATCTGCCTTCAGCATTACAGAGAAGAATTCTTTCTCGGTTGCAGTGGTGGTTAATTTGTACTTCCCTTTTTTGTTGATCTCACAACTGTCTACAACAATTTGTTGGTTGTTTACAAATTTGTTTAAATGAATAACTTTTCCGGCACCGTTTTCAATTACTCCAGAGATCTCTATTTCTTTTCCTTGAGAAAGAAATTGAATCGAAATCAGAAGTGCTACTAGTAATACGCTTAGTTTGTTTTTTATCATCCTAGAATTTCTTTTAATTTATTGGCAAGGTCTTGACCTCTCAAGTCCTTCGCAATAATTGTTCCATCTGCATCTATCAGATAGGTTTGGGGAATGCTGTTCACACTATAAATCGCAGCAGGAACAGAGTTCCACCCACCTAGATCACTTACATGGTTAGGCCATATTAAGCCATCAGCTTGAATTGCATTGATCCATTGGGCCTTATTGTTGTCAAGTGAAACAGAATATACTGTGAAGCCTTTGTCTTTGTATTCATTGTATAGTTTCACCACATTTGGGTTCTCCATTCTACAAGGCTTGCACCAACTAGCCCAGAAGTCCAATAGAATTACTTTTCCTTTCAAACTTGAAAGGGAGAGCATTTTACCTTCAGGAGTAGCAAAATTCAAATCTGGAGCAGGTTTCCCGATTCCTACTGCACCTTGAGCAGAATTCATTTGCTCTGTGTAGGCAATTTGCTGTTCAGCCTGAGAAAGCACAGCATTTACCTGTTCTGAGAACATAGAATTAGGCAAGTATTTGTTTGTGGCTTTACCAATAGCTTTTAGTTGTTCAATATCTGAAATTGGATCATAGATGTCCTGCAGAACGATATATAGTGCTGGTGTATCGTCATTTTCCTTTACAAAGGCATTTCTGGCAGCTACAAACTCCTCTTGGATAGCCATTCCTTTCTCATTAATCGCGTCTTGTTTTGCTTTATCTGATTTTGGAATAGCAGCTAGTTCTGATTTCAATACTGTGATCTTATCCGTGAAATTCTGTCTCATCAACAGATAGCTTCTGATCGCTGTTGAATGCCCAGTTCCACTTACTTGATAATCTCTTGCCCAGTTGTTAAATGAACCATTAATCATGATTTCATCATTAGCTCCAAGTAATACCAATGCAGCATTGTTGGACTGAAAACCAATTCCAAAGAAATTGAATCCTTGATGGTTGAGGTTAAATGAAAAATTGCCGTTTGCATCAATTTCCGAAGAGTCGATAGTTTGAGCTGGATTAACACCATACTTATATAAGTAAATCTTTTGAATTGGAGAACCCTCTATGCTTCCTGTGATATTTACGGATCCACTTTCCAAGCTATTGATGATAACCTCTGTTGAGTCAGTGTCCATGGAGTGTTTCTGTTCTCCAGCTTCTTCAGTTGAAGAAGCTCCACAGCTCCACAAAGAAATGGCCAATATAGGTAGGATGAACTTGAAATATTTCATTATACAGTTTCGATTATTTTATTCAACAATTGAGTAGTTGTTTTAGGGTCAGCGGTGCCTTTTGTTTCACGCATTACCAATCCAATAAAGAATCCGGTCAACTTCTTCTCTCCATTTTTAAAACGTTCTGTTTCTGAAGGGTTGCTTTCAAAAATTCCTTTAATGATCGATTCTAGCTCATCACTATCATCCTGAACAATCCAGTTATTTTCTGAAGCTATTAATTCTGGTGTTTTATCTGGGTTTTCCAGCATCGCTGGAAATACCTTCTGAGAAGCAATGTTATTATTGATCTTACCACCGTCAATCAGATTGATAAGCAGCGCAATGTTTTCAGCTGATATTGGGAAATCAACCAATTCTATCGCATTCTGATTCAAGTACGATTTGACGCTTCCCATTAGCCAGTTTGCAGCAGACTTGAAATTTTTGGTATGTGCTATGATATCCTCAAAATAAAGTGCAATTGACTTACTGTCCACTATGTTGGTGGCATCATAATCAGAAAGTCCTAACTCGTTAATGTATTTTTTATACAAGTCATTCGGTAAGGCAGGAAGCACACTTTCCACTTGATCGATATACGCTTGAGTGATTGTAATTCCACCTAGATCCGGTTCTGGAAAATAACGGTAATCATGAGCAGCTTCTTTACTCCTTAATCCAGTAGTAGTACCCGTAGTAGCGTCAAAATTCCTAGTTTCAACATCTATCTCACCACCGGCTTCAAGTATCTCAGCATGTCTTACGATCTCGGAGTCAATAGCTCGTTGAACGTTTCTGATCGAGTTCAGGTTTTTTACCTCACATCTTCTACCAAATTCAGTAGAGCCTTTAGGCATAATGGAGATATTTACATCACAACGCATACTTCCTTCCTCCATGTTTCCATCACAAACGTCCAGATATCTAAGGAGTTTTCTAACTTCAGTAAGATAATTATAAGCTTCTGTAGAGTTTTTGATCACTGGCTCCGTGACGATCTCTAGAAGAGGTACTCCAGCTCTATTCAAATCGATCAAAGTGTCAAAAGGATCTTGATCATGCATACTTTTACCACTATCCTCTTCCATGTGGATTCTTGTGAGTTCAATTCCTTTTTCTTTTCCTTCGATATCCTTGATAAGTACTCTTCCTCCTCTGCAAACGGGTGTTTTATCTTGAGTGATCTGATATCCTTTGGGAAGATCGGCATAGAAGTAGTTCTTTCTGTCGAAATGCATCTCTCTGGTAATTTCGCATTTGCACGCAAGACCAAGTTTGATTGCATAATCGATAACTTGTTTGTTCAAGCGAGGTAATGTGCCGGGATGACCCAAACTGATAGGGCTTACATTGGTATTGGGTATTGCTCCAAATTCGTTTGGATCTGCTGAGTACGCCTTGCTTTTAGTGTTCAGCTGAGCGTGAACCTCAAGTCCAATTACAGGAGTGTATTTTGATAATGCTTCTTCTAAGGTCATAAGTCCTTACAACGATTTTAATAATTCTTTAACGATCAATGTCATTTTTGGCTCAGCATTCTCTGCAACGCTTTGCACGATCTCATGCGTCATTTCAATGATCTTACCTGGTACTCCTAAGTCAGTAATTATTGAAAATCCAAAGCAAGGAATACCCATGTGTCTGGCAGCAATTACCTCAGGAACAGTACTCATTCCAACGGTGTCTGCACCGGTATTATAAATCCATTGGTATTCTGCAGGTGTTTCAAGGCAAGGACCAGAAAGTCCTGCATAGGTTCCTTTAACCAACTTAATGCTGTTTTTAATAGCGATATCCTCTGCTCTTGCAATCAATGCATGATCGTAAGGTTCACTCATGTCAGGGAATCTTGGACCTAGTTCGTCCATATTCTTTCCGATCAATGGATTGGTCGGGAACAAGTTGACATGATCATCGATGATCATAATATCACCTACTTCGAATTTACGATTCACACCTCCACTAGCATTGCTTACAAAAAGGTGCTTGATTCCAAGAAATTTCATCACACGAACAGGAAAAACCACCTCGTTCATTGTATATCCTTCATAAAAGTGGAATCTCCCTTGCATAGCTACAACATCTTTTCCTCCTAGTTTTCCAAAAATCAGTTTTCCACTATGACCTTGAACGGTACTTACAGGAAAGTTAGGAATATCTTCATATGGGATGGCGTGTTCTGTTTCAATTTCATTAACCAATCCTCCCAATCCGGTGCCTAATATGATTCCTACCGTTGGATTAAAATTCGTTCTCTCCTTCAGGAAGTTCGCTGTCTCTTTGATTTGCTCTAACATAGTCTAATATCTTGTTGTCAAATAGTTCTTTATTATTCAATATTTTAATTTCGATCTCCAAACAAAAAACAGGTAGTTTTTCAAATTCAGGTATCAAAAGCATCCTCGAAAAGTCTTTTTCGGTGGTGAGAATCAGTTTTTTCGAAGCGGCAAAGGTATCAAATTTTTTAGAGATGGTTTGATAGTCTTTCTTTTTGAATCGGTAGTGGTCTCCGAAGTGAATAGCTTGAAAATTTACTCCTTTTTCGGTTAAGTGATTTTCTATTGGTTTTGGGTTAGCAATACCAGTAACCAAGAGTACTTCAAATTCATTTAAGTTAGCATCTAGAGATTGACCAGTCGTGGAATTATAGATTGTCTTGTAATGTATACTCGAAAAGAAAATGTTTTCTGGTTTAATGTCAATTTGGCTTTTCATTTTGTCCATATCCGAAGTGGATAAATCATTAGGACACTTGGTAATGATCACAAGATCAGCTCTCTTTACTCCATTTCTACGCTCTCGAAGTTCTCCTACCGGAAGGATAAAATCTTCGTAAAATGGTTTTTTGAAATCAGTAAGTAAAATATTCAAACCAGCCCTAATTGCTCGATGTTGAAAAGCGTCATCAAGAATAATTACTTCAGTGTCTTCAGCATGGTGTAGCGTAAATAATACGCCCATTACTCGCTTTTTCTCAACTGCTACATGGATGTTTTTGAATTTACGATAATATTGGAGAGGTTCATCACCGATCGTAAGAGCTGTTGAAGTGTCATCAGCTAATACAAATTCTGATGTTCGTCTGCCATATCCTCGGCTTAAGGTTGATGTTTTGTATTTGTCTTTTAGCAGTCGAATGATATATTCAGTATGTGGTGTTTTGCCGGTTCCTCCCATTGAGAGATTGCCAATACAGATAACTGGAAGATCAAAAGATGAACTTTTGAATAAATTAGCATCATACAAACCATTCCGCAGAATCGTGATCAAACCGTAGATGGCGGAAAATGGAAAAAGAAGATACCTTAGTTTTTGCATATTGGCAAATATAGTAACTCAAAACATCCCTGCCTCTTTTTTTGGAATACACCTGTATAATATCTAAACTTGTAGTAGGATTTTGAGGTATGAAACAAACAATGATCTATATTCTTTTGCTTCAATTCGCTCTGCTTGGTGCGACAAGTTGTTCGGATGAAGGTAAGGAGAGTAAGGAAATTGCTTCCGATTCCGAAGAGGAGGAGGTAATAAAGGAAGTGGTAAATCAGTTCTTTTATTCTTTATATGCTTATGATTTTGAAAGTTGTAAGGAGTTTGCAACTAAAGGATCCTACAGTTCGATCAATTTTCTTTCTAAAGTTTCAGACTATTTTGAGTCGACCTACTTTGCCAATATTGTTTCTTGTGATGTTGATGGTAATCATGCCACATGTCTCTGTGAATTTGGGTATTACGACCAGGTTCCTGCCCAACGAACAGTTTCTTTAGAGAAATTTAAGGATGAATGGTTGATCGATTTGCGCCTTGGAGAGAATTTTGAAAATATCTTCACTTATGACTATGGTTATTCTTACAATAATAGAATGTCTGATTTTGAACAGATTCCATTGAATGAAACTGCGTATCATGAGATTGGCAAGAGCATTGATTTGCTGGTGTCCAGCCAAGTGAAATTAGGATTTACTTCTTCTGAACAAATTGAAATGGTAGACTCACTTTATCATGGAACAAGCGTTTATGGTTATAGTGAGAAGATGTTTGATGATTTTCTGATCACCACAACTTATGATTTTGATGATGAACGACTCTTCTTTTGTAGTGCTGAGATCGTTAATGAATCTCAAGACATTGACGTGTACGCAAGGTCTATATATGATTTAATGATTGATAAGATCGGAAATCCGTTTAATGTGATAGAGTCGGATTTAGAGGATCCCGAATATATGTGGGAATCCAGATGGTTTATTAAGGGATATAATGAGATACTAACCTTAAGGATTAATAATGGATTTGCTTTATTGACCTTGTACGAAATTCCTTAGCAAGATGTCTCGCGAATTTCTGAAGACAGAAATAACTTTTTTGAAAGGAGTAGGCCCAGGTCGGGCTCAATTATTGAATGAAGAATTGGGTTGCTATACCTATAGCGACTTCATTCATCACTTTCCATTTAGGTACGTAGATAAAAGTACATTTTCCAAAGTAGCATCATCTTTTGGAACTGAAGGTCCAGTTCAATTGAAGGGAAAAATAACAAACATTACTGAAGTTGGTGCAGCAAGAAAGAAAAGGCTGACTGCTATTTTTTCTGATGAGACTGGCCAGATAGATTTGGTGTGGTTTACGGGTGTTAAATGGGTAAAGCCATTGATAGAAAAGGAAGGAGAGTTTATTATTTTTGGTAAAATATCTCGGTTTGGGAATAAGTATAATATTGCACATCCAGAAATAGAAGTCTATCAGCCAGAGAATATTAAGGTGGGTTTACAGCCTGTATATAATTCAGGTGAAAAATTAACATCAAAAGGATTGCATTCCAAGGGGCTGGAAAAACTGATGAGAGTTTTGACGGCTCTTTCAAAGGATAAGATCGAAGAGACATTATCTGAGGAGATCATTGCTCAATATAAATTAATGAGTAGAGAGCAATCGCTTCAACAGATTCATTTTCCATCTAGTATGGATCTGTTGAAAAAAGCGCAGATCAGATTGAAATTTGAGGAATTATTCTACATGCAGCTCGCATTGATCAAGCAAAAGTTGATCTCACAAAGAAAGATCCAAGGCTTTGTATTTAGTGAGGTAGGTGTACATTTTAATACTTTTTACAACCATCATTTGCCTTTTCAATTGACCAATGCCCAAAAGCGTGTGGTGAAGGAGATTAGAAGAGACACTACAACGGGTAACCAGATGAATCGACTTCTTCAGGGGGATGTAGGTAGTGGAAAAACATTGGTATCAGTTTTGTCTATGCTTGTAGCGCTTGATAATGGATTTCAGGCAACAATGTTGGCTCCAACTGAAATTTTGGCAAATCAGCATTATCAAACTGTTACAGAATTGCTGGAGCCTATGGGAGTGAAGGTGGGCTTATTAACAGGTAGCTCAAAGTCAGCTGATAGAAAAGTGCTTCATGACGCTCTGGAGACAGGTGAATTGCAAATCTTAATCGGAACTCATGCCATCTTGGAGGACAAGGTGAGGTTTAAAAATCTAGGTTTGGCGGTAATAGATGAACAGCATCGGTTTGGAGTAGCCCAGCGAGGAAAATTGTGGAAGAAGAATCATCAACCACCTCATATTTTGGTGATGACTGCAACTCCGATTCCTAGAACGCTCGCAATGACATTTTATGGTGATCTGGATATTTCGGTAATAGATGAATTGCCTCCAGGCAGAAAGCCTATCAAGACGATCCATAATTTTGATAATAAGCGTCTTGCAGTTTTTCAGTTCATGGAAGATGAGATCAGAAAAGGAAGACAGATCTATGTGGTCTACCCATTGATTGAAGAAAGCGAAAAACTGGATTACAAAGATCTAATGGATGGATTTGAAAGTATATCGAGAAGATTTCCCAAACCTCAATTTCAAATCTCTATCGTTCATGGGAGAATGAAAGCAGCAGACAAGGATTATGAAATGAATCTATTTGCTCAAGGGAAAACGAATATTCTTGTTGCCACCACCGTGATAGAAGTGGGGGTTAATGTTCCAAACGCATCGGTCATGGTGATTGAGAGTGCAGAAAAATTTGGATTGTCCACGCTGCATCAGTTGCGAGGACGCGTGGGAAGGGGAGCAGAACAATCTTATTGCATCCTTATGACTAGTTATAAATTGTCTGAAGACGGTAAAAAGCGAATGGAGACCATGGTGAGAACCAATGATGGCTTTGAAATTGCGGAGGTGGATTTACGAATGC
Source organism: Flavobacteriales bacterium (assembly GCA_020635565.1). GTDB lineage: Bacteria > Bacteroidota > Bacteroidia > Flavobacteriales_D > Parvicellaceae > Parvicella. The sequence continues at coordinate 105,242 of JACJZN010000009.1, forward strand.
GAGGACCTGGAGATCTCATGGGAACACAACAAAGCGGGATGCTGGATTTGAAGATCGCAGATCTTGCTAAGGATAATCAGTTACTCAATGCTGCAAGAATATGCGCCACTGAACTGTTGGACAGTGATCCGGATCTCACAAATAAACGGAATTTCATTATACGACAAGAGTTACAGTTTCAGATGAAAAAAAGGACCAATTGGAGTAGGATTAGCTGATTATGTCGATGAAATATTTGGATTTGACATTGTAAAATCATATATTTATCGTCAAAATAGAAGAATTGGTCGACACTTTAATTGATAATCAAGTTTCTACACTTGAAGTTTTGATGGGCAAAGCTCAGCATGCCAAGGAGTTCAATAAACATTTTGTGACACTTTTTGACAGTGGTATCATGCTATTTGAAATTAAAAAGGATGCGATTCTAACTTCAAGAGATTTATCTGAAACTAGATCTTGGTTAGCTCATTTCGGGCAAAAGAAATATTTGAATATGATCATTGCAAAATCTAGAGCTGAAGTAGAAGATGATTTCAGACTTGATGCAGCAATAAGTGACTCCTTCTCAATCGCGGATGCAATAGTCGTAAATGGTATTTCTCAGCGTATTATGGCCAATCTTTATTTAAGATTTAACAGACCTAAGACTCCAACCAAAGTTTTTGCAGATCAGGAAAGCGCAGCTTTCTGGCTGATGTCATTTTGTTGATTATGACAGAACTAAAGATTGAAATAGAGAAGAAATTCAAGAACATTACTATGCGATTGTATGCTAATGATATTATGAATGTCATTTTTGCGGATAATTGTTACGTGGATATTCGAGATGTTGAAGAAGTGATGGTGTGGGTTGATAAAATAGGAAGTGGTCGATTGTTTCTTAATTTGTACGAAGGTGCATACAATACTGACCTATCTCCTGAAGTTAGAGAATTCGCTGCAAGCAGTGATAATAATAAGTATACGATTTCTGATGCAATGGTGATTTCTAGCCAAGCACACGTGCTCGTAACTAATTTTTATGTTAAGTTTAACAAACCGGTTAAACCAACAAGGATTTTTACTCATCGAGATGAGGCGATTGCCTGGTTACTAGAGGAGAAGAGAAGATATTATGCTGAGCAGAAGGCTTCCTGATAAAAATCAAATTACTTAATTCATTCTATGCTTATATTCGCAGAATAAATTCTGTGATGGCAGTAGATTTTTCTAATACCGAAGTAGCTTTTAAGAGTAAGTCTGATCGAGAACTCAATAAAGCATACTGGTTATTCAAAATGGTCGGGAGTCCAACATTGGTTAATGTGGGAAAATCGATGACCTCTTTTGCGTTAGCAATTCGGTTTCCCATAAAATGGGCGGTTAAACCAACGATCTTTGCTCAATTTTGTGGAGGTGAGACTATCAATGAATGTACTTCTACTATTGAAGTGTTGAATAAACATGGGGTAGGAACAATTTTAGATTATTCTTTGGAAGGTAAGGAGTCTGAAGCAGACCTGGATGCAACTCGAGATGAGATTATTAGAACCATTGAACGAGCGAAGTCAGATGATGCGATTCCGTTTGCAGTATTCAAACCAACCGGGATCTCTAAGTTTTCAATTCTAGAAAAAGCCAACAATTCTCTGGAAGGATTATCTCAATTGGATCGAAAGGGGTATGACAGTTTTTATGAGAGAATGGATGCGATTTGTAGCCAAGCTCATCGATTGAATGTTCCTTTATTCGTTGATGCGGAGGATTCATGGATCCAAGATACCATTGATCGTGCGTGCGAAGAGATGATGATCAAGTACAACAAGGAAAATGCAATTATTTATACAACTGTTCAGATGTATCGATGGGATAGATTGGACTATTTGAAAAAATTGCAACGACTAGCGGAGGAACACAGTATCAAGATTGGAGTTAAATTGGTACGAGGGGCTTACATGGAGAAAGAGCGCGAAAGAGCAAAGGAAAAAGGCTATAAAGATCCGATTCAACCCAATAAAAAAGCAACTGATGATGATTACAATGCAGCTTTAGCTTTTTGTTTGGAGCATATTTCAAACTTTGCCATCTGCGCAGGATCTCACAATGAAGATAGCGCTAATGTACTGGTTGATTTAATAAATAAAAATAATCTTTCTTTGAATGATTCAAGAGTTTACTTTGCTCAGTTGTTGGGAATGTCTGATCACATCAGTTTCAATCTTTCTTCTTTAGGTTATAACGTAGCAAAATATGTTCCTTATGGTCCCGTTCGAGAGGTGATGCCTTATCTGATTCGGAGAGCGCAGGAGAATACATCTGTTGCAGGTCAGACTAGTAGAGAGCTCAATCTTTTGAAAAAAGAAAGACTACGTAGAAAAGGAAAATGACTTATTCGATGATCACTTTGGTTGGAATGTAATCTCCAACTTTAATCAAATAGACCCCTTTATCAAGTGACGAAAGATCTGCGAAGTTAGATTTTGGTTGACCAATTTTAACCAATTTTCCAGCAAGGTCATAAATTTCAAAACCATCCATCAAGGCATTCGAATAAAAGATTCCATTAACAGATGGATTTGGATAAAAGATGAGTGAATTGTTGTTTTCTTCCACAGAAACTGGATCATCGATCACTACTTTAATGTTATCAAGTGCAAGGATATAATTGTCCGTAGAAATATGTCGAAATGCGATAAATACATTCTGTCCAGCTATATCGAGACTATCTAAAGATAATGTATAGTTTGTCCAGGTAGGGCTCATAGCTACATTTGAATAAACGACTGTATCTAAGGAAAAGAATTCCCAAAGGCTCACTCCACCAGTTGAAACTCTGATCTCCAGGCCATCGGGGTGCGATGCATCCATAGATCTAGCATCAAATGAAATATAATTTCCTGCAGTACCCATGGATAGATTAGGTAAGATCAACCAATTGTCGGCCTCACCAGCTACATCAAACCATGAAGTTGCTACTAAAACGGAATCTCCAATTCCGCTGGAATCAGCATTCTCAGCCATAATAAAAGCGCCATTCATATAATTAACAGCACTTGATTCATTTGGAGTCAATCCATCGTTGTCCACCATTTGCCATCCAGCTGGAAATCCGTCATTGAAATCTTCTGAAAGTATAGTAGTCTGTCCGAATGAAATCGCGATCGAAAGAGACAGAATTGCCAATAAAATAGGTCGTTTCATAGTAATAATATTATTACAAAGTTAACAGATTAAGTCAGAGGAGGTAATTTTTTTTAGATCAGAATGAACCTATGAAAACTTTGTTTGTACTAATGTTCAAACAAATCAAATTCGAGATCATTTTTATCGAGGCCTAAAAGATCGATTTCGAATTCCCTGGAAACGTTCAGGACAAAAAATCAGATTTTGTAAACACCTAATTAAAATAATTTTTATGAAAAAGCTATTAATAACAGCACTATCCGTGGTGCTGATGGGAACATCCTTTGCCAAAGAAAAAGAGAAGGTCGTAAATTCAAAGATCGATAAAGTAACCGTTTTTCTGCAAGGTGCGCAGGTGACGAGAGAGTCTAAGATCTACATTGATAAAGGAGTAACCAAAGTCATCGTAGAAGGTATTTCGAGAGGATTTAATCCAAATTCGATACAAGTAAAAGGAAAGGGAGATTTTATCATCATGGATGTGTCTTCTCAATTACATTATCCGGAACCTGAACCGCTCCCGAATCCAACGGAATTACCAGAAAAGATCGTTAAGGAAATTCATGTACTTCAGGACTCGATCAATGATGTGTATTGGAAATTGACTGATGTTAAGAATCAGATCATGGTTTATGAAAGTGAGAAGAACCTATTACTCACAAGTGGTGTTATCAAAGGTCAAACACAAAATGACTCGATTCTTGCTTTGAAAGATGCCATGAACTACCTAAGAGACAAGATGATCGAAATCAACGGATTATTATTAAAATCTCAAAAGAGACAAACAGATCTTACCAACGATCAAAACAGAATGAATAATCGTTTGATCGAATTGCAAAATTATAATGCAAATATACAGAACAACTATGTGCCTAAGAGTACAGCACCTGTTCAGCAGGTCGTGGTTACGGTGTCGGCTGATGAGGCTACAAGTGGATATTTGGATATCAGTTATATGGTCAATAATGCAGGATGGTCACCAGCTTATGATTTACGTGCCGATGATATAGCAAGTCCAGTTAAATTAACCTACAAGGCTAATGTGTATCAAACAACTGGAGTGGATTGGGATAATGTGGATGTAACGTTGTCTACCATCAATCCAAATAGAAGTAATATCAAACCTACGTTGGCGCCATGGTATATTCAATATTATCAACCTGTTCAGACTCCAGTATATACTGGAAATGCTTATCCTCAATCTGCGAAGAAAGATGCTTATGAATTGTCTGCGGCTCCAAGTGTGGCAGAAGCCGATATGGTAATGGATGACGCTTATTTTAAAAGTCAAATGAGAGAAGCTGATCATATGGCAAACTATACGCAAATGTCCGAGAGTATGACCATGGTTGAGTTCGAGTTGAAAATCAAGCAATCCATTCCTTCAGACGGGCAGAATCACATGTTGGCTGTAAAAAGTGAGAATATCCCATCTTCCTTTGAGCACTTCATTGTGCCAAAAATGGATAACGATGCCTTTTTAGTGGCTCATATGACTGGTTGGGAGGATTTGAATTTATTGCCAGCTGTTGCAAACATTTATTACGATGGAACTTATGTAGGTCAAACGAGAATTAATCCATCAGTAATGAGTGATACATTGGACCTTGCTTTAGGAAGGGACAGAGGGATTTATGTTACAAGAAAGAAAATCAGTGATGAAGAAAAAGTGAAACCGTTGGCAAATGAAAAAACGAAGACAGTCACTTATGAAATCGCTATTAAGAACTATAAGAGTGCAGATATCAACCTGACGATCGAAGATCAGATCCCGGTGTCTAATATTGAGGAGATCAAAGTGACCATGGGAGAGAACTCTGGTGCAGAATTTAATGAAGGTCTGGGTTACCTTAAGTGGAAACGAGACATCAAGAGTAAAGAAACTCAGAAATTCAAGTTTACTTACACGTTAAAATACGATAAGGACAAACAATTAGCATTGAACTAGCAGAAAATATGGTTAGGTGAGGTGGCGCCCGGATTCTTCTAAGTGGAGAGTCTGGGCGTTATTTATTTAGTTTCAAGAGGTTATTCTACCACAATTTGCTGAACAACTTTTTTACCTTCAGAAATTAATTCCAACTGATAACTCCCCTTGGGCAAGTCTAACGCCAACTGCAACGTATCCGAACTAAATTTCAACTGCTTCTGATAATCCCGCTTTCCTTGCAAATCGTAAATGCTCACCTGCACCTCCTTACCTACAAGCTGTTCTGCTTCAATACTGATCTTCCCATCGAATGGGTTGGGATATACGTTAAGATCAAAAGGCTCTTTTTCCTCTATTGAGGCATTGCTTACTATTATTACTTGACTATAGACGGTGTCAGCTTCAACTCCACATTGAGCAATAAGCATGATATCATATGTGCCGGGAGTGTCGTTAAAATCATAAGCACAATGTCCATTAACGTTGGTATAGCCATCACTAAACTCCCATTGCAGCGAACTATTACCATAGGACCCACTCCTAAAAGTATAAGGCAACTGACCCGTATAGATCGTATCTGGATGAATTCCTATACCCGCATACATTTCTTTGCATGCACTATCAAGTGGGTATAACCATTTGGCTAAACCGGGGGCAAGGGTATCTCCTATTTGGGTATAACTTCCTCCTACATAAAGCTCTTCCTGAAAAACTTCCATGATATTAGCACCTGGATTGTAGGCAATACCTAACGAATCCCAATCTAATCCATTAAACCGGGCAATACCCGTTATCGAATCTCCTCCTATTTCAGTAAAGCAACCTGCCGCATAGAGCTGGTTTTGATACAGTTCAAAATCGACTGCCAGACAGTCTCCTCCACCTCCTACATCTAACCAGTTTTCTCCATCCCATCGAGCAAAATAATTAACAGGTAGTGTGCCTCCCACTTGAGTGAAATCACCACTAATGTACAGGTATTCATTCACGGTGTCTACGAACATTGCATTTATGATGTAATTCACACCTCCGGCATACGAAGACCATTGTATTCCATCCCATGCAGCAATGTTTGAAACAGGGATATTCCCTGCTTGTAGAAAATATCCTCCCACTAACAATAATGAATCGTAAACCACCAATTTCTTAACGGAAACTGGTGCTCCCAACAACCCTCCATCTACCTCAAAGAAATTAGTTCCATCATGACGGAAAATACCGTTTAAGTCTTGAACGCCAAATAACTCGGTAAAGGAACCTACGCCATAAAGACTGCCATTATATTCTTGTAAATCCTTAATGGTTAGGGCTACAGGTTGGTTTCCAAAACCCTCCCAATTTGCCCCATCCCAAGTAGCTAATTTTCGATTTGCACTACTCCCATCAACCCATGCAAATCCCCCCCCAAAATATTTTTTTTCGTTAAAGAATGCTGAACATTCTGCAGAACTTCCCAATCCATTATTTAGTATTGTCCAGCCAACTCCGTCAAAACTTGATACATGATTTACTTCCAATGTGTTAATTGAATCAAACCCACCACTAATGAAGAGCATAGAATTCATTTCTTCTATCATGGCAACATAAGGTTGATCCAAGAAAGTATTTGGCACCTTATTCCACTGCTGTCCGACAGACAATAGTGGAAGGATAAATAATATGCCTAAAAAGATTTGCTTCATTTATTTTGCTATTACCAAACGATCTGTGTAAATATCAACTCCGTTAGTTTTGATGCTTTAAATATACGTACCTGAAGCAATTTGGTTTAAATCAAATTGTTGAATCGGTGTATTTTATCTATTCGCCTTCCATTGATGCGTGTCATCCTCAAAGATCTCTTTGCCGAAGATCGGGAGTTTTGATTTGATCTCTTCCACTAAATAGGTGCATGCTTCTCTAGCTTCTTTTCGATGTGCGGATGAGGTAAAAACGAACAAGCAGATCTCGCCCGCTTTTACTGTTCCTAAACTGTGATAGATATGCATACAGGTGATGTCGAATTTCTCAAAAGCACTTTCTCTGATCTCATGAGCAGTTTTTAGAGCCATTTCTTCGTATGCAGTATAGTCAATAGCAGCAACTGTTTTTCCATCAATTTCATCTGCACGAATTTGTCCTAAGAAGATCTCATGGGCACCGATCTGCGTTTTAACTTGATGATGAGCGATCGAATCCGCAATTTTTTGAGGTGAAATTGGTCCTTCTACAAAAATGTTCTTCATAATTACAAATTTATCCTCCAGCAAAAGGTGGTAATAGTGCTATCGTATCGTTCATCTTCAGATCTTGATCATTAACAAAAGTTTCGTTGACAGCCATTCGAAAAGTTAGTTGGTTTAATGTCGGAAAATGATCACACAACTCCCTCTTTAGATCAGAAAGGCTATTACCTTCTGTGATCCATTCCATATCTGGTTGACCAATGACTTCCTGAATTTGTCCAAATGCTAAGATCTTTACCTTCATCCAACCAAAGTTACCCAAATCTTCGGGAGAATTCACATTCGCAATTGTGTTTTGCAATTGAGTTGGAAGTTCCCAGGTATTGTTCTGAGAGCCTTGCACTAATTGACGTACACTTAGGTCGTTCGACATCAAATAAGTAGCCACATCATTTATTAGAGAGCGATGATAAAAACCGACCAGATAATGTTCTTTTTTTGATCGGACAATTGCTGTTCTTTGATCTTTGATGGTATTAAGTTGCTCAACTAACCAATTAATCAAATCCTTATCGAATAAAGGCATATCACAAGCTAAAACCAGAACCCAGTCGTGTTTGGCATTTTTAAGTCCGGTATAAATGCCTGATAACGGTCCCTTATCAGGTTGGACATCTTCTATGACCTGTACTTTTGATTGATTGGTCTCTTTTTTTCCTGAAATGATAATATCGTCTGAATAAGTAGATACCATCTTGATCATGCGATCAATTAGCATTTCACCTCTAAAAAAAATGCGTGATTTATCCGTACCCATCCGGGAACTTTTTCCCCCTGTCAATATGCAGACAGAAAAATTCACTTATTCTGTGATTCGTTTCAGACCAATTCTCTTTCTCGGGATGTCGACCTCAATCACTTCTACCATCACGTGTTCGTGTAATCCGATCACCTCAGAGGGGTCAGAAATGTATTCATCACTGAGGTTGGAGATGTGGATCAAGCCGTTCTCTTTTATACCGAGATCCACAAAAGCTCCAAAATTGGTTACATTGTTTACAATGCCTGGGTAGGTATTGCCTATTTTTAGATTTTCGATCGTTTTAAGCGTTGGATCAAATTCGAATACTTTAACCAATTTTCTAGGGTCGCGCCCTGGTTTCTTTAGTTCTTCAATAATGTCAGTAAGCGTCTCTATTCCAAATTCATTGGTCACAAAGTTGGTTGGGTTCAAAGTGTTGAGCAGCTCTTCGTTGCCCACAATTTCTTGAGTGCTTAAACCTGATTTCTTGGCAATATTCTGAACGAGAGAATAACTTTCAGGGTGAACACTGCTATTATCCAAAGGTTCATTTCCTTCTCGGATCCTTAAGAAACCGGCAGCTTGTTCAAAGGCTTTTGGACCCATCTTGGGGACGTTCAGCAATTCTTTTCTGCTATTAAATCCTCCATTTTCTTTTCGGTAACTTACAATGTTTTCAGCTAACACCGGACCAATTCCAGACACATAATTGAGTAGGTATTTACTGGCGGTATTGAGATCTACCCCTACTTTATTCACACAGGAAATGACTACGCTGTCTAGTTTGTCTTGCAGTTGTTTCTGATCTACATCATGCTGATATTGACCAACGCCAATGCTCTTAGGATCGATCTTCACTAATTCAGCTAATGGATCCATTAACCTCCTTCCAATGGAAACGGCACCTCTTACAGTAACGTCATATTGCGGAAATTCTTCACGTGCTATTTTACTGGCGGAATAAACTGAAGCTCCAGCTTCATTAACCACATAAACTCTTACTTTTCTGTCAAAGCGGATACCTTTGATGAAACGTTCCGTTTCTCTACTTGCAGTCCCATTACCAATGGCAATAGCTTCGATCTTAAACTGTTCTACCATAGTAGAGATCTTCTTCATGGCCATGGCAGTTTCTTTCTGCGGAGGATGAGGATAAATGGTCTCATTATTCAGAAGATTACCATTCTCATCCAGACATACGATTTTACAGCCGGTTCTAAAGCCAGGATCAATAGCTAAAGTTCTGAAAGTGCCTAATGGGGGTTGAAGTAAAAGTTGTTTCAAATTCTGAGCAAAAACCTTTATCGCCTCTTCATCGGCTTTTTGTTTGAGATCTTTTGTTAGCTCATTTTCCAATGAAGGGCGAAGTAATCTTTGATAGGTATCCTTAATGACATCTTCCAATACTTCTCTGCGTTTTGCATCTGGTTTAATAATGTAATCCTCCAGTTTTTGAATAGCTAGTTTTTTATCTGGTTGAATGGAGACTTTCAGAATTCCTTCTTCAGCTCCTCTGAGTAGAGCAAGAATACGATGGGATTTTGCTTTCTTAGCCAATTCACTGAAGTCGAAATAATCCTTGAACTTTTCAATCTCTCCTTCGTCAGCAGTGGTGCTATTATTCTTTTTGCTGATGATTACAGCTTCATGTAGGAACATTCTTCGCAACATATTTCGAACATTCGCTCTTTCGCTGATCCATTGAGCGGCAATTTCCTTTGCTCCTTCGAGTGCATCTTCCGAAGATGGATATTCAGCACATTTGAATTTATTTGCAGAAGCCAATAGCTGATCATTGTTCTGAGCAAGTATCATTTTTGCCAAAGGAGAGAGCCCTGCTTCTATCGCTTTATCTGATTTGGTTTGACGTTTTGTTTTGTAGGGTAAGTAATGATCTTCCAGTTCTTTTTCATCCCAACAATCAGTAATCTTTTGCTGCAGATCTTCAGTTAATTTGTTCTGTTCACTGATCGACTTTAGAATACTTTCCTTTCGTTTAGCAAGAGCTTGAAGTGCATCTGACGTTTGTTTGATCTGTTCGATCTGAACTTCATCCAAACTACCAGTCATCTCTTTTCTATACCTGGAAATGAAAGGGATAGTAGCTCCTTCTGACAGTAATTTGAGTGTGTTTTCTACTTGCCAGTCTTTTATGGAAAGAGATTTAGAAATGCGTGATGAAAAAGAGTCTTGCATAAATTATCGATATTCATGCAAAACTAAAATTCTGAACGGTTCAATCCTACTCCAGAACGAATCTTTCCATTTTGAACTCACTATCAGAAGCAATTTTTATGAAATACACACCTTTAGAAAGATGAGTAGTTGATAAAAGAACTTCAGAATCACTAGTATGGATTTCGTTAGAGACAATTTTACCCAATTGATCAACAATAGTTAAACTTCTCTCAGCAGTTGTAGTGAATCTTACTGTTAGTTCACGATCTCTTTCTGAAAGTGGATTTGGAAATACAATTACATCATCACTAAGCACATTCATATGAACGACCTCTACGTTAGAGAAGGAATACTCTCCATTAAAATCAGTTTGTTTCAGACGATAATAAGAAGTTCCGCTTAACGGGTTAATATCCTGAGTGCTATATTCGGTTAATGTGGTCGAATTTCCTGCTCCGGCAATTTTTGTTATTCCATAAAAATTAATTCCATCATCACTTCGCTCGATAGTAAAATAGTCGTTGTTGATCTCAGAAGCAGTTTGCCAATTCAAATCTACAATATCACCATTTTCAATTGCCTCAAAAGATAATAACTCCACTGGTAGTGGGTTCGTTGGATAATTGTTAGTTCCCAAAGTAAAAGGACTAAAAGAAGTCACAGCACCATTGCTGATGATCTCATTTGGTGTTGCGGAACCGTCATTTCCATGATCTCTCCAGATGCTATTAACTGCATCCCATCTAGCAACAGAAACGGTAGCAGGATCAACCACGCCACTACAAGCACCGCTGTAAGAATCATAACTTAAAGAAACGGTTACATTGTTTGTTGTAACTAAACGATTGAGGATCCAATATTCGCAATCTGAAATATAATCAAGTGTTGCCTCCATTGAATTATCGTCATATCCGGCCAAGTCAGCATCATCATCAAAATATTGCGCGCTGAAACGGGCAGTGGTATTTGTTGGATTTGAAATCGAAATAGGTCTATAGAAGCCATTGTCACCAACTGGAAACGTAAAGGCATCATTTCCAACTTTATCAATAGGACCGTCAATATGAGATGCATTTGATACTGCCGCAACATTTGAATTGTCAATCATCAAAATATAATTGCTTGCATCCGAATAAACAATTCCATTGTTTAGTTCTAAATCAACCACTACATCAAAATTACTAGCCAAATAAACATCTCCTCCAGTTTTCGATACTTCAAAGTCTCTCATTCGGTGTAAAACACCACCAACTAGGTCGGTAATGTTCTGGTCTACATTTCCATCCATAATAACTCGTCCATTTCCAGCAACACCAAAGTATATTTGATTGGCACTATTTAAAATGATGTCACCTGCAAAGGAATCAGAATTATTGTAAGAAGGTCTTAATTCTCCTGTGCTTGATTCAATAAAAGTGGCATTGGCATTATAGTCGTCAGGAAATGCATTAGTTCCAGATAATCTAAATTCGCTGCTGCTTGCATTTTCGAAGGTTACGTCATCATTGAAAGTGTTTCCACCAGTTGAAGCATCCGTTGAAGCTCCATTTTTAGTGAAACTAGAAATTCCCTCAAAAGTAGATTCTCTTAATACTATTCTCGCTCCAGTAAAGCTGGCGTCAGCATTCCATAGTGCATCGCGCATGTTAATTTGCGTAGCTGCACCTGTTGTAATAACATTTTGTGCAGTAGCTCCATCTTGAGTGAAGTTTCTGAATTCTAAATAGGTCCCTGCAAATCCGCCAGCACCAACTGTTATCGTATAAGTATCGGCTAAAGTTGAATTTCCACCATTAGCTCCGAACCTTACTCCATCAGAAGACGCAATAGATTCTAAGACAATATCTCCATTGAAGGTTCCAGAACTGTTTGTATTATAATCAACATATACTTCTGCATTTGTTCCAGTAGCATTATTGAAAATGTCCAATGAACCATTTAAAGTTACATCACCACTGCTTCCAAGAAAGATTCTTCCCGTGGTGGCTGAGGTAGAATTATTAGTTAGTGTTGTTGTACCATTTACTGTCAATGATCCGTTATTTCCATTACTAAAGTAACTATTACTTGTTGTTCCTGTTGTTGCTTGGGTCAAAGTAAGATCTCCAGCTAATTGAACGGTTCCGTTGTTCACAAAATACAAAGTAGCTGAAGCATGAGATGTTGAGTAATCAATTGATGTATTTCCTGCGATCGTTAAAGTGGAAGCTGAACCGTCTGCGATGTTTACGTTTTGACCTGATCCATTATGATTGATTGTAAGATCACCTGCAATAGTATTTCCCGCACTTGAATAGGCAAGAAACATGTTGTCAGTGCCCACATTGTCCATAGTTAAATTTCCACCGAAAGTGTCTGGGTTATTAGCTCCCATCATGAAATAGAATGATCCCGAGTTTACTAATTGCACATCTCCACCAAATGTGTTATTACCTTGAGATTGATCATCTGCAATTCCACCAGATTTTTCAAGATAAGCTGTTCCTGCATAATCTGTGTTGTCCGTTCTGAATCTTGGGGCGACAAACGTAACATCTCCGCCCCAGTCTGAATTGAGATTGTATAAATAAGCATCTCCACTAAGTGTTAAAGATTGTGCAGTAGCCCCGGTTTGAGTGAAGTTTCTGAATTGAGCAATCCCTGTATCAAAACCATTACCTCCTATCGTTACAACTTTTGTAGCGGCAAGTGTTGTCGCACCATTGGCATTTCCAAAGTAGATACCGTCAGAACCTGCACCGTAGTTTTCAATAGTCAGATTTCCATTAAAAGTTGATACGGCTGCCGCTCCATTAGTCACATAAAACTCAGAATTTGTACAAGTAGAGCTATTGGATAATGAACAATTCCCATCTACTAGGATTGTTCCGCCATTGTTAAGATACATTCTTCCGGTAGTTCCAGTGGTATTCAGCTGAATATCCACATCACCACCAACAGATAAACTTGATGCAGCATTACTCACTAAGTAGAAATTACTATTACCTGATGTGGCATTTTCTGCGACAGTCAAATTTCCATCAACATTTATAATACCTCCATTTGGAAAGTAGTTTGCCGTTGAGGTATTGCTATTATTGGTGAAATTAACATCTCCTGTAATATTAATTGTTGAGCTCGTAGCATTGCTAAATGATGTGTTCCCTGCAGATCCACTGTTAGTAACATCCAGATTTCCGTTTATTTGACTAGAACTACCTGTGTACGCGAAATAAAAGACTCCAGTTCCATTGTTATTAATGGTTAAATTTCCATTCACGATGTCGTCTCCACCATTACCAAGAAGGAAATTATCAGAACCTGAATGTACGAGTTGAGCATCATCATTGAAGGTGTTTCCTCCAGAACTATTGTTGCTCGTTGCCCCCGATTTTTCTAAATATGCGGTTCCTGAGTAAGTGGTTCCATCTGTTCTATGTTGGGGAGATATAAACACTACATCACCTCCCCAATCACTATTCTGGTTGTAAAGATAGGCGGTGCCGGACAGGGTAAGTGCCTGAGGGGTGGCTCCGATTTGAGTGAAATTTCTAAACCTTAAATTCCCATCGATAAATCCTCCTGCTCCCACAGTAACTGTTTTAGTAGCAGCCAATGATGCGCTCCCTCCATTTTCACCAAAAGTAATTCCACTGCATCCAGCTAGTGTTGCTTCCAATTCAATGTCATCATTAAATGTTGCTGTTCCAGCATATGCAAATCTGATATATGAATTCGTTGCGTTTGAATTGTTTGACGCAATCACTTGCTGATTGAAAACAACCGTACCGCTATAACCAGCTCTAATATCCTGGTTGGATGTTGCAGCTCCATTATTGACTAGGGTAGTAGTACCATCAATTGTTAAATTTGAAGTGGCAGCATTCCCAAGATAATTATAGCAAGAAGTGGCTGTAGAGTTGTTCGTGACGGTTACGTCTCCACTAATAACGCCAGTTCCATTATTAGCGATTCCATTTGTGGCATTGGTTGAAGATGATTCATTAAGAACTACATTTCCAGCAATAGCAAAGGTAGTAGCAGCATTCGAGTAACCTAGGTAAACACCTGTGCCACTTCCTGAATTAGAGATATTGACATCTCCGGCAAAAGTGTTTCCTATAGAATTATATGCCAAAGCGGAAGTGGAACTACCTGTATTATTTAAAATTACACTTCCTAGAAATTGATCTGGGTCAGTAACTCCGTAATTAAAGGTGTTTCCTCCTGAATTGGTTAAGACAACATCGTCTTGAAAATCATTGCCAGAGCTGCTCGAGTTTGCCAGACTTCCATTTTGGGTAAAATCAACAGTTCCCTCATAGGTTGAATTAACAGTCTGAACAAATCCTGCTTCTGCTACTAAGTTTCCTTCCCACGTTGGTCCTGACATGTATAGCCGTGAGGAATTGTCCAATGTTAAGTTTTGGGCGGTAGTGCCCACTTGAGTGAAATTGTAGAAGAATAAATTACCGTTAGTGAATCCACCAGCACCAATCGTAATTGTTTTGCCATTTGCCAGTTCAGAAGAACCTGCGGCTCCCTGGGAAAATCGAATACTATTTCCGGTAGTATTTACTAACTCGATATTACCATTGAATTGATTTCCAGCTGCTCCATGCGCAAGATAAATGTAGTCTGATCCAGTATTGTTTACAAAAAGATCTCCATTAAAAATATCTGGATTAGTGCTTGCCATTAGGATTCTTCCTGAACCTGAATTGGTGATAGTAGTAGTTGAATTGAACGTATTTCCTCCATTAGAATCATCATTAGTTGCATCCGTCTTTTCAAGGGAAGTAATACCATCGAAAGTGTTACCCGAAAAAGAAAGACGTGGTGAAGAGATGGTGATGTCACCAAGAAATGAATTGTTATTAAGAGATGTGTTTGTTGAACCATTTGGTGATAAACTAATCGGAGTAGCATCAGCTTGAGTAATGTTGTAGAGATACAAAATACCAGCATTGAAACCTAATCCACCAATGTTTAGTGTTTTTCCAGCAGCCAATGAACTGGTACCATTGTTAGATCCAAGATAAATTCCTCCAGAACCATTGTTTTCGAATACAACGGATTCGTTGAATTGATTTCCAACAGATCGGCTAGGTAGAATTCTAGCAGTAGCAGCACCGGAAGTCGTGAAAGTAACTGTTCCGTTGAAGATGTCTGGGTTCGTAACTCCAAAATACCAATCGTTATCTCCAATATGCGTAAAGGTGGCAGATCCATTAAAAGTGTTTCCTCCACTATTGTCATTAGTTGCATCCTCTTTGGTGAAATCCACGTTTCCATTGAAAGTACTGTTTGTGAACTGTAGACGAGGAGCAGACAAAGTCAGATCGCCATCGAAGGTGCAATCGTCCATTGCAATCCTACTACTGCCTGAAAGATCTAGACTTTGGGCAGTGGCTCCCGATTGTGTCAATCGATTGATGGTTAATAATCCATCGGAAAAACTAAGGGCTCCAAGGCTTAAGGTTTTCGTTGCCGCTAAAGCCGCATCACCACTTGAATTGTTACAAACTCTGATTCCATTAGGAGATGTACATTCAAAAATTACGTTGCCGTTAAATTGATTTCCACTCGCGTTATGTGCAACATACAAAATTTCAGTTCCTTCATTCGTCAAAGTAAGATCATCGTTCCAGATATCTGCCGAATTATTTCCCATTAGGAAATATCCAGAACCGGTTAAATGAAAGTGTGTTGTACCATTAAACGTATTTCCTCCATAACTAGCATCATTAGTGGCACCTTCCTTCTCAAAATAGACATCACCATCAAACGTACTTTCTCTTAAGTAAATTCTGGGAGCTTGGATGTCAAGATCTCCTAGAAAGGAACTGAATTGTAAAACAGCTCGAGCAGTCCCGTTAAGATCTAAAGATATATTTGTGGCGTCTGACTGAGAAATAGATTCGATGAAAAGGTCACCTGCGGTAAAATCGGAACCAACATTTACTGTAACTCCAACACCGAAAGTTCCTGTCCCGACACCACCTTCACAAAAGGAAATTCCTAAAGCTGATCCACTTGTAGAAATAGAAATGTCATCATTGAAAATGTTGCCGGCACTGTTGTACCCCAACCTTATCCAGGAACTTCCTGAGTTATCCAATGTTATAGTTCCGTTAAAGGTATCAGCTGAAGAGTTTCCTAATCTGATTTCAAATGCACTTGCATTAGTAATGCTTAAATTACCGTTGAAAGTACATCCGCCTGTTCCATACTGGTTTGAGAAATCATGGTTGACGGTAACAACGCTGTTAAATGT
This sequence comes from Flavobacteriales bacterium, assembly GCA_020635565.1. GTDB lineage: Bacteria > Bacteroidota > Bacteroidia > Flavobacteriales_D > Parvicellaceae > Parvicella. Next base: position 121,738 of record JACJZN010000009.1, read on the forward strand.
TCCTCCGTCAAAGTCTATGCTTCCGGTCGCATTGATAGCAGCGCCAAAAGCTGTCCCTGAAAATCGAACAATTCCACTAGTGTTTATTTGAATTGAAGAAGTACCAGGTGAGTCATTTATAGTACCACCAGCTAAAATACAGTCATTAACTCCAGATATCGCAAAACTACTTCCGTTGATGTCAATTATGCCAGTGTATCCTGTAGTCGTTAGGCCATCAAAAGCAGCAGCAATATCTACATTACAGTTTCCCGTACCATTCGCATCAAAAAATGCTTGTACACCAGCTGTTGGAGGTCCTCCACCATCTGGCGCCCCTCCAGAACTTGAAGACCAGTTATTACCAGACCAGTTTGCGTTTGAGCCACTCACCCAGTATCTTTGGGTAAAGCCAGTAATTGGGGTCAATAGAATTAATACGTAAACGAGGATAGACAGGAGTTTCATTGTGGGGAAATATTTTGTCTACAAAACTACAGGAAAATATTGGATTATTAAAGATGTCCTAACAAAATTGCCTAAGACCCCTAATGTTGTGTATTTGTAAATGAAATAATATTTTAACGGATTTGGTTTTTTAACTACGGGTTAAACTTGTAGCGCAACAAAATACTGGTATTGAGATTGTTTACTGGTACATCCACAGGAGGCCTTGAGTCATATAGGATATTGACACTTCCTACGATGGAGAAGTTGTCGGTTAATTTATGAGCAATAGTACTCTCGTTCGAAATTCTGAAGTCGGCAAAATCACCGATGGATGGTTGATAATAGGTAATCGTCTTAAACTCCCATAATTTACTGATCTTCCAGTTAAGGGATAAATAATTAGAATTTCGGATAAGATTACTGTATTCAGGAATGGTGGTTTCTTCATATTCATACATTAATGACCATCCAAAATTGAATTGAAGAGAATCATTATCTACAATTTTAAAGCGAAGTCCTGATCCAACTAAAATTCTTTGTCTGATCTTCTGAACACTATTATATTGGATCTGTGCATAAGATTCCCATTTGATAAATCGTACCTCAGACAACATATGGATCAAACGATAATGCGCATAACCATAGTTTACGAGATCACTTTGATTACTTCTGACAAGTGAGATGTTGTTAAGGAACAAATGGGTAATTTTCTTTTGTCTGTACAGTAGGCTTACATTATTTGATACTTGCCAGATTGAGTTTGTGTTCTGGGTGTATTTAAAACTTAGATCAATGTTGCCTTGTAACCCTTCTTTCGCATCCTTGTATCTCTTTTCTTCGATGTTAATGATCTGTCCGAAGGTAATATGTTTTAAAAGTATTAAGGCCATTACGACCAGTATTCGCTTCATATCTCTCTTGGTATTATCGTACTGTTGGAATGGTGGTTTTTTGCATGTTCAAATCCTTCGTTCCACCATTTCTTCATCAATTTTGGGTGGAAAACAAATGGAAAATCTGTCAATTGATAAGGGGTGTGAAATTTTCTGATTGTTACATTTCTTGCTTTACTCTTTAATTTGCCAATCATCAGATCATCGTAATAGATCTGTTCTGTCATAAATCCAAAAACACGCATTAACGATCCGAATGGATTAGTTGTGGGTTCAAAATTTCTTTCCAGATGTTCGGTTTCCAAAATGATCACATCTACTTCTTTTGCGCCAAGATCTATCGCTGCCTGAATGGGAGTATGGCTTCCAAATCCTCCATCTGCAAATTCATGTCCATGTTTATTCAATACACTCATAAAAGGTACATAATTGGCACTCGCCCAAATCCAGTCGATAAAATCCGTGTAAGAATAATCGATGTTGGATTTAAATTCAGTCCGGAATTTCGTGAGATTTGCCACAGAAACAACAATTCGTTTTTGTTGTTCTTTCAATAATTTGAAATCGTCTTTTGTGAGCGATTCTCGAATGAGTTTTCTAAGATTCTTACTATCACCGAAGGACTGTCTCCTGAGAACAAACGACTTAAGTGTATTCCAGTGGTTGATGGAGACGTTAAAGTTATCGTCATCAAGCTCTTTAATCTTAAATGGATTAATGTAGAATATATCCTTTTGCTGAACACTGGTAAACACTTTCTTTATTCTGGAAATTTCTCCAAGTGCTAAATGGCTTATCAATAAACTCCCGGTGGAACTTCCAACGAAAAGATCATACTCGCATTTTTCATGTTGTATCAGGTATTCAGCCACTCCACCTGCAAAGGCTCCTTTGCTGCCCCCTCCCGATATGACAAGTGCTCTCATAAATTCCTGTTGGATACAATATCAAAGATATACCGAATATTTAAACGATAAACAGGATTATTTAACATCATTTTTAAGAACTCTATCCAAATAGACGATCTTTTAAGAACAATGTTTCGTTATGTTAGTGTGGTTGATATGAAAAACGAAATAAAATTTGAAGGAGGTAACGTTTGTGTCTGTAAGAACGGAATTGTTTCATTCACAACATCTGTTGACAAGTTAGAGTTGGAACATGCGCAAGGTTTTATAGACTGTTTGGTGTCTTTAGGGCAAACCACGGATGTTTTAGTGCTCTTTGATGCAAAGTCTCTAAAGGAATCTACGGCAGCTGCGGTGAAAAAATACACAGCCGAAAAATTGGAAAAAAATGCAACTGCGCTAGCTGTTCTCAACAATTCAGCAGTATCAAGATTCTTGATTCATACTTTCCTTGCAATTTATCGACCAAATATTCCAGTACGCATGTTTGAAGATGAAGCTCAGGCAAAAGAATGGCTATTGGAATTCAAGGCTCCTCAGTAGCAATAGCTTCGGTTTTTCCCACTAGAATGGTCGCGCCATGTGCGGCCATTAACCATACTTTCCCAGATCCATCTACGCTGTAAAGCGAATTTTCAAATAAAAAATCCCATTCGTAGCTCTTTCCACTGTGTTTGGTGAGACTGGATAGTAATATAGCATTTCCATAGTTATCATACCATATGATCTGATGAATTTCATTGATATAATAGCTGTTCAGATCACCATTGAATTTTAGCATATGTGTGAATTCTTCATTCAAATAATTGTTTTCCAGATATTTTAATGAATTCACGCATACATCACTTTGTTCTAGATGTTCTGCTTGTTTCCAACCATCTATTATAGCTTGTTTCCGATTTTCAAGAGACGGGTGAGACTTAGTCCCATGGAGGTTTCCTTCTTTCTGGATGCACGCAACTGATTCTTCCAGTGTTGCTCCCATTTTATGAAGGATAAATCCAGAGAAATGATCTGCAGCTAGTTCGTTTTCGTGGGAGAACTTGAATTTTTCAATTGTATGACCCAGTAGATGATGTCCAATTTCGTGAGCAAGAACACTCCAAGCCGCCCAATCCGTATAAGTCGAATCATTGATTCGATTCATAAAATCAGGATTGTATTTGATGTATCTTTTTTTCTTGTAGATATAAGCTTGAGCATTTGGTATTTTAAAGTCAACAATAATTGTGAAATTGGGTTCAAGACCACAGTAAAGTAAAATTTGAGATACTGCATATTTGGCATCCCTGTCTGAAACAAAATTTGATTCAGTTCCTGTTGTGTCGTTTTTTTGTCCACGGGCAACACCAATACAGAGAATAAGAAGGAATAAAAGACTAAATTTGTGCATGGTTATTGTGGTTGACCATTTGTAAATTTACGAAGATATTTTGAGAAAATCTGTACTCATAGTTTTAGTTCTGTCTCTTATAGTGACAAGTTGTGTGGGGTTTTACGTAACAGAGGATACTAGTGGAGTTGAACCAGAGGCATTGAAAAAGGAAGAACGTGTTCAAGATTCCATAAAAGCATATATTCAACTTCGTACCCCTTCAGGTTATAGCTATAAATCACTGGAGTTTGGTGAGCTATATGTGATTAAGGATCCTGAGATTAAAAAGTTGGATCATTTCATTGAAGAACTTAATTATTTGCCTTTCAAAGAAGAAGAACTTGGTACGGGTTATGAAAAGGCAAAAAAAGATCTGGAAGATAAGATCACGGCTCAGGAGGAATATTTGAAGAAAAACAAAATCTACCCCTGGTATGAAGTGAATCATCTTTATGCGCTGGAAAATGTGATTAGTGATTCTGCAATTGTATACGAATTTGATTTCGAGGTATATCCAAATTACAAGATAAAAGATGTTCATAGAAAAATGGAGGTCTCCTTGGACGCTAAACGTTATAAAATGCTGAAGTATTTTTTAGCCGAAAGTCCTGTTTATGAAACAAATGACTGGCAGTATAACGAAAGGATGAATAGTGAATTCTATTCTGCTGCTTTGTCCGCTTTAGCATCTGAGACGGATTACAAGGATAAATTGTTGATCACGATTATAGATATGACCCAGTATATCTACGAAAAAGATAGTTTTGATGAAAATGACTTCGCAAAGAAGCAAATGCTTCGCTGGGAGAAAGAAAATTTAAATGAGGATTTGAAAACGATCAGTATGTCTCAGCTTAATGCCTCAATAGATACGATTGAGGGGAGCCCAATTATTACGGGATATTCGATGACGCATGATGTATATACAGAGAGTTTGGATGATAAAAAACGGTTTAATTATTACTACGATCTGAATTATGTGATAGTTAAAGTAATTGAACAAAAACTGTAAATATGAGAGCAATATTTTTATTCTTTTTAGTCTCTACGATTTCGGGGTTGTCGCAGACGGAAAACGAGGTGGTAAATATGACTGCTAGAATTTGTCAAACTGATAGCATGTCTAAGGTTTTGCAAGTTTTGGATGAAGATTCTGTCGTGACCTATCATATGCAGACGCCAGACTATGAAACTTATGGAGCGAGTACCTACGAATATGAAGATTTTAATCTCGTTTTTGATGTGAGTAGTAATCTTCTGTTTAACAGTACTCCATTTGGAAAGATCAATGTAGTAAAATACTCAAAGAAGAGTTGTCAATTGGTAATTGAACTTGCTGGGGTAGGGGATCGTGAGAAAAAAGGTCTATGGACATTTGCAGTGTATGAATTTACAAGGCCTAAGGATGGAAAGTGGTTGCTACAAGGAATCAATTACCACTTTGATGATTTTTACAGTGGGAAGAAACTAGATTAATGCTATTCTTCTTCGTCTTTACTATGGTCGAAAGAAGAAGGAATCAGGTTAACACCATACCTGCTTGCTACTTTGATCAGGAATGGAAGAAGTAAGGATGAGCCAGGGATTAAAAAGAAAGGAATCCCAATTCCTGCCATTTTAAACAGATCATAGACCTGAGTTTTTAATTCTTTTTCTTCATCGGGAGTTATTTTCCCATCCATTAAGAATTTAACGAGAATCTTAGATGCTTCACGAGTCTCTTTTGCCTCATTGCTTAAATCCTTGGCAAAGGTTTTCATCGCTTTTTGAGCTTTTTTTCGGTTTTCCTTGATTTTTTGTGCAAATTCAATTTGTCCCAGTTCTTCAAAAGAAGCCAGGTCTTCATCTCGGATGACTTTTTCTTCAATATCTCTTAACTCAGAAGACATGGTGCAAAGGTATTTCTTTTCTGATTTAGTTGATTTTTTTTAAAACGATTTAACGTAAGCGCCTTGTTTCTTAACATCATGATAAGAGTTGGGATTATCTACAAATAGGATTTCAACTTCTTTATTGTATTTCCAGTGACATCCATTACTTAGTACAATTGTTTTCGGATCTACTATTTCCAGAATATCATGAATTGAGACATATTTCGAAGAGGAAATATAGAGAATGTCCACTTTTTCCAAAGTAGATGGAAACTCTTGTTCTGAGAAGTGATAAATAGAAAGATCTTCAAACTGATAGTAACCATTTTTGCCGAGTAAGTGAGGGGTTGCAATGGAATCTTCTAAAACATAGTGACTGGGTGTATCAAGATCCAGATCGAACCAATGGTGTTGAATATTGAACAGCATGGAGCTTTGATCCTTAAAAAGTTGGTTAGAACAAACGATTAGATTACTATTTCCATTTATAAAATTAATATTTGGCTCATCCTTAATACTATAAATTACTATCTCTCTGGTGGAACTATGGCTAATATCTTCTGTGTGATCTAGAATTAATAAGGTTGAAAATAAAACCAGGGAAACGTTAAGATATTTCAAACGATGCGTTTCTCTTGCAAGTCCAATGAAAATGATCATGCAATAGATTATCCAGCATTCGAGAATAGTTATACTTATTCCTTCAATCAACGATACGGGAAGTTGATCAATCGAACGAACTACCCAATTCATGCCGAAGATGACATTCGAGAGCAAAAATCCCAATGCACCTGCAATTATAGGGATCCAGGATGTGATAAAAAGACCTATTCCCAGTGCGATAATGATCATAGCAGCTGGAATAACTACTAAATTGGAAATAAAGAAATAAGTTGGAAATTGATGAAAGTAGAGTAATCCAAGTGGAAATGTAGTTAATTGTGCAGCGATTGAGACAGAAGTAATGGACCATATATAATCCAGTATTTTATTCTTTACATATATTCTTTTGTAAATGATAGTCTGAAAATAAACGATTCCAAGTACGGCCAAGTAGGATAGTTGGAAGCCAACTTCCATTATAAGATAAGGATTGTATATCAAAAGGACTAATGCTGATCCAGCTAGTGTGTTATAGATATTGCTGTCCCTTTGAAATGCTTTTCCAATTGCTACAAAGGAGAACATGGTAGCTGCTCTCACAACACTGGGACTCAATCCTGTAATCGTAGCATAAAACCACAGTACCAGTAAGACAATAAATAATCTTGTGAAGGTTAATTTTTCTCTTTTGTCAAATACTCCTAAAATGAAACTGATCGCAATAAAAATGATGCCTACATGAAGACCCGAAACGGCTAGAACATGAGTGGCTCCCGCACTGGAATAGGAATGCTTCAGTTCATTGTCCAGATCGTCTTTATAACCTAGAATAAGGGCAGATGCAACTGCTAGTTCATCTCCAGATAATCCATGTGTTTTTAAGGTCTGAAGGAGTTGATCTCTAATATGTGATGCATAGCCAATAAGCGAAAAATGTCCGCTGCTCAACAAGGTCCAGTTGTTGGTTTCGACAAAGGCCTGCTGATAAATCTGATTGAACGAAAGATATTGTTTGTAATTGAATTGATCTGGATTCTGGGGAGGTTGAATCTCCTGAAAATTGCAATTGATGATTAATTTATCACCCTGAAGTATTTGCTCACTTTGGCCGTCCTTTTTGAAATAAAGTAAAACCTCACCCGATGTTGGACTCCATTTGGTGGAATCTGTTTTAACAGATGTAACTTCTCCAATTATTTGGTAGGAGTTCTCCTTTTCTTTTGGAATTTCGGTGACCTCAATTATGTATTCATTGTGATTATCCGAAATGAACTTTTGGTAATGAGAAGCTTGGTTTTCTGCGGTTTTAAAAATGATCAAATTGATTCCAAGGAGTAAGAAAGTCAATTGTGAGCACATACCAAATATGAACTCTTTTCGAATTGATGGCCGTTTTTTTGAGAGTATTAAAAGGCTGCTCAATATTCCAAAGGAGATTAAAAACAAAAACAACCAAATGGAATTCTGAAGATGGCTATAAATGCCAATTAATATCCCTGTGATCATAGGAATGATCAATCGAATTAGTGGAGCATTTTTCCAGTTGATTGGGGATTGAGGCATTAAATTAGTTCAACAAATTTGCTCTAATTTAATGATTTTCAGCTAATTTAATGATGTCGATTTTGCCAAAATTACCCACTCCAATGCCTATGCCATCTTCGCGAAAAGCGATCGCATTATAGCCAAGGGTGTCCAAAAGAGTCCATGATTTTCCTCCATCATAACTGATGTCAGTTCCTGTTGTACCAGTTGATACATAAATATCTTCTTTGAAATAGGCAACGCAGCTACGGTATTCTTGGATGCCAGAGGATAGGTGCCAAGTTAGACCTCCGTCTACAGTGTATACTTTGGAACTATCGCATTTAACATTTTGCCAATGGCCTCCAACCGCAACACCATTTAAGCTATTTTTAAAAGCCAAAGAGTAGATTCCAGTACCATTTGGTTCTTTATGAAATGGTACATCGATCAAGCTCCAATTATTTCCTCTATTTTCTGAACGTAATATTTTTGCAGTTTCATTTCCGAGACCAATAATTACAACATCTTCTTCTAAGCATTTTATGCTGGTTCCTGAAGCAGCGAAACCGGCATAATTAGATGCTTCAATCGGAAATCCTTTTTTACTTGCTCGATGCCATTTTTTGTCATACAGCTCATTATATAAAACAAGAGGATAGCCATCAAGAGGATCGCCAAAGGCTATTCCATATTGATCATTCCAATAGTCTATTCCATCTAAAAACATGAGTGAGTCCTGTCCTTCATATACAACTACAAATGAATCTGAGGGCATAGCTCTAAAGAGAATCTGAGCGGGTGCTGTAATCCCTAATGCGGTATGCGAACCATCCGCAATTGCATCGATATCTCTAAGATTTATACCATCGGCATTGAAAAATGTCCGGAGCTCTTGTTTTCCAAAGTCATAGACCATCACATTTCCAAGAGATCCCCCAATCACAGCAACATTATCATGAACTTCCAAACCTCTATAATGTTCATTGGTATCGGTAGTAAACGATGCTATTATTTGAATAGGAGATTGAATCTCTTCAATGGACGAAGATTCTATTTTCTCTTCTTCGGTTGTGATAGAATTCTCACATTGGGAGAACAGGAATATTAAAGTAATAGGAATAAGTCTGTTAAACATTGTCATTTTCATCCACTTTTCTGCCCATTAAAGTACTTAAACTAAGTTTAGAGTCCATCATTTTTTGCTTTTTAGTGGAGAGAAGAGCAGCTAGAGATTCGTTTTTATCCCTAGGTAAATTACACTTTACGGTACATTTTATCTGTCTTTCAATAGCATTGGTTTCAAAGCTTTCGATTACGTCCCAGATATCTGCGTCAACATCGAGTGTATTTGTCATGTCTATAACCACCTCTGAACCGTTTGGAATTTCCTTAAAAACTTTGATAAGGCTGGCTTTGTTTAAAAAGGTCATGTGTTCTGATAAATGAATCACATATGGTTCTCCTTCTTTATGTTCATCAGATTTGAAGTAAAAGGAATGCGCAAAATTATTATATAAAATAAATAGAAATGCTAATCCTAGTCCAATTAGAACGCCATTTAGCAAGCCAAGTTTCCAAACGAGAACAACCGTAACCGCAAAGGGTATGAATTGGCTCCATCCTTGATTGTACATTTCTTTGAATTTTTTTGGATGTGCAAGTTTGAATCCTACGATCAACAGTACTGCTGCTAGAGCTGAAAGTGGAATCAATTTCAAGACAGATGGGATGAAAAGGACACACAAAAATAAAAGTGCTCCATGAAGCACAGCTGACCATTTGGATTTAGCTCCTGAGTTGATATTGGCACTACTTCTTACAATAACTTGTGTTATAGGAAGACCACCAATTAGCCCAGATACGATGTTTCCCGTTCCCTGCGCTATGAGTTCCAGATTGGAGGGCGTTACGTTCTTGGAGGGATCCATTTTGTCCGTGGCTTCTACGCATAATAGCGTTTCAAGAGAAGCAATTATTGCAATGAGTCCGCCAGTCACCCAAACGTGAATTGAACTAAAGGCTGCACTGAAATTTGGAAATCGGATATTTGAAAAGAAATCAGTGGGACCATCAATATTCTTCAGATTAACGAGATGAGCCTGGCCTAGTTCCAATTCACCATTGCCCCGAAACAGGAAGTTGAGGATGATGGCAATTACCACGGCTACCATCGACCCTGGGACGAATTTCAAAAGTTTGTTTTTAGCGATGAACTTTTGCTGAAACAGGATCAAGATCACTAATGAAATAACAGAAATGATCACAGCTCCATAGTTAATGGCATCAAAGGTTTCGATAAAGTCCTGCCAGATATGGGATAAATTGAATCCTTCCGATCCTTCATCGGTTCTGTCATCACCGATAGCATGAGGTATTTGTTTAAGGAAGATGGTTACACCAATTCCAGCTAACATGCCGTTGATTACTGAGTTCGGGAAATAGTAGGCGATGAAACCAAGTTTAAAAACTCCCAGAAGAATTTGTAAGAATCCTGCAATAACTACGGCTGCAAGAAAGGTTTCAAAGGATCCTCCAAGTGTTGCGATAGCACCTGCAACTATGGTCATCAATCCAGCAGCAGGACCACTAACTCCAAATCGAGATCCGCTTATGGTTCCAACAATAATTCCTCCAACGATACCAGCTATTAGACCTGACATTAATGGAGCTTCGGAACCGTGAGCTATTCCTAAGCAGAGGGGAAGAGCAACAAAAAATACAACTATACTTGAAGGCAAATCGCTACCAGGCGAAAAACTTGCTTTTTGATATTTCATAGTGAAAATTGAAAATGAGAATTAATAATTACAATACCTTTCGATATTGTCCGGATCATATTAATTCAAATTTTCAGGAGGCGGAGAGAAAATAATGCGTTCTCCATCGCTGGTTTCTCCCATTTTGATCGCTCTTTGATCTTCGGCAGATGTCTCTAATGCAATAAAAAGAATATCTAGATCATTCTCGACATTCCATTTCCATTCGGTCTCATCATCAAGTTCTTTATCTTCTTCCGATTCACTATCATCCGATAATTCTACCATGTCCTCCACTTCAAGCAGCAAACTGTTTGGAAGAATCATTTTACAAATGAATGTAAAGGTGAAAAATAGAAATAATATGTTTAGGAGTTTATACAAGGAGTAATCAAAGATAGAGGAAATGATTAAAATTTATAGACAAGCAATACGTCAAAATAATTCAGTTTGAAGTCAGCAAAATTCTTTGGGTTAACAAGCACATTATTGTCATCGGCTAGTATTTCGTCAAGTTTAATGTTATAATTAAACTGGGGTGTTATCTGAAAAGTGAATAGAAAATCATCACTTATAAACCAGTCAAATCCAAAGGATACATCCACACCAAAGTTGAAATAATTCCCGCTTTTATAACCCGTGGGAATGTCAAAATCTTGATCTTGAATTCTATAAACACCAGAGGAATCCAGCGCTATGGTTTTGTCATAATATTCCTCTCGATAGGAAGCGTAACCCAGTATCAGGTCTGCACCAATATGTAATCGAGCATGACGGTACCCTCGTAATTCTTCGATTCCAAATCTTGCATCAAATGATCTATAATTGTGCGTGTTGAATCTTGCATCATAGGACGAGTCTGTGGTGCTGATTACTTGATAAGAGTTGTAAGGATAAGGGTGAACTGTACGGATATGATTCGCACTGAATCGAAGATTTTTAAATCCAAGATTATGTTTGTAGATAAGAGAAAATTTGACGTCTTTGTTGTAGTCTCCCACGATACCCGATACAAGTGGTGAAAGGTTGAAACCTATATAGTTGGGACGATCCTCAAAATACAAACTGTCATCTATGGCATAATTGACGGAGTCCTTTTGTCCAAAATGAACGAGTGATATTGATGCAAATAAAAGTGAAAATAAAAACTTACGCATGGATATATTTCTTTACCGCCATTACTAGAGTTTGTATAACAATTTCTACCTGTTCATCTGTAAGGTTGTAATATACGGGTAGAGTGATTTCATTTTCAAACAGTCGATAGCTAACCGGGTAGTCTGAAATATTAAATCCCAAATTCTTATAGAAAGTAAGCATTGGGATTGGAATGTAATGAACATTTACAGCAACTCCATTTCTACCGATCTCTTCAATGATCTGATCACGGGTTTTTTCATCTATACCTTTAATTCGTAGCATGTACAGATGATAAGAAGTTTCACTATTTTTTCCGATGTAGTTGGGGATAATGGCCCAGTCATACTCGGAAAGCGCTTTTGAGTATTGATTAAAAATACTTGCTCTTCTTGCCAGTGTGTCTTCGTATCTATCTAATTCTACCAATCCTATAGCCGCTTGAAGATCAGTCATGTTGCATTTGAATCCAGCTTCAAGCACATCATATCTCCACCCGCCAATTTGAACTTTGCTGAATGCATCTTTGTTCTGACCATGAAGTGATGAGGTCTTGAATTTTTGCTTCAACTCTTTGTGGTCAAACCATTTTGCGACATTAAAAACTACCGCACCTCCTTCTGCAGTGGTCAGGTTCTTTACAGCATGAAAAGAGAAAGAACTCATGTCAGCTTGTTTACCAGTAAAATCCTCATGATATTTTCCTCCGATAGAATGTGCAGCATCTCCTATGACCATAATTCGATTCATTGTTTTCTGCACTGCGTTGTTTGGAGAAAATAAACTTTGGACAGAAGGATTCTCAATGATGCTAAAAATCTTTTCGTAATCAGCAGGGTATCCGGCTATATCAACAGCTATGATGGCTTTAGTTCTTTCTGTAATAGCTTCTTTTATTTTTTCTGGGTCGATATTGAAATCACTTTCTTTAACGTCAACCAAAACTGGAGTTGCTCCAGTATGAACAATCACGTTGACACTAGCTGTGTATGTGTAAGCAGGAACTATTACTTCATCACCCTGGCCTATTCCAAGCCAATACAAGATTAGCTGAAGACCAGCAGTTGCACTATTTAGACAAACGACTTCATCTGTTCCTAAATATTTAGCGAGATTGTCTTCAAAAAGTCGAGTTTTCGGACCTGTTGAAATCCAACCTGAGAGTAGTGCTTCGGTTACCGATGCAATTGTCTTTTCATCAATTCGTGGAGGAGAAAAAGGTATCATTTTACAATTCTATACGTGAATTTAGTGATTTTTTTTGGCTACCGGGTTTTTGAAGAAGTAATATGTCGCAAAGATGGCAAATAGATAATAAAATCCTTTGGCTGTGGTAAACCAATATAAGCTGATCCAAAAGTCTTGGTAGAGGTAGTATGACAGAATGATGCTTCCAAATGTCAATGATAGATTGAAAAGATCGAAGTAAATTAAAGTTCTTTGTCGATTCAATTTAATATAGATGTAGGAAAGTGAAGAAGAGACAAAGAGGATGCCAATCCAAATAGCCATAACTCTTGTAACCGGAATTAATTGATCCCACTCTTCACCAAGTATGACAATGATCCATGAGTTAGGAATAATACTCACAACAACAAGAACACTTAACGCGATTATAACAAGTCTTTTAAGCCAATAGGTATAATATTTTTTCAAATGTGATACGTCATCAATTTTAGCTATCTGACTGTAAAAAACCTGAGAGAATGCGGAGGAAATCAAACCTAATCCCATCCCTAGGTATAATTTGGAAGTAGCTAGAATTCCCGTTAGATCTTCACCGTAGTAACGTATGAAGAGATTAATGAAAATAAAGTTGATAAAGGTGCCAAGAAAAGTACTTGGCATTGTGTAAAGTATGAAATCACGATTTTTTCTGATGAGGTCTCTTTTTTCCTTTTTTGTCCCCTTTTCTATGTCAGTTGACAATTTCCAATAGCGCTTCAATAAAATAAGACTTACAACGCTTGTTCCAATACTCTTACCTATGATAAGTCCACTATGCGCAAACTTGATCAAACCAAATCCAACTTGAGAGAGGGTAGTGCTGCTGGTCTGATAAAGTTTTGATCCAGCCAGAAATTTAAAAGATTCATTTCTGGTATACCAAGAACTGAGCACTTGTATTATGCCTAAAGTTCCAATTGATATGGGGATTAATAAAAACATCCAAGGTTCCTTAAATACCAATTGAAAAGTGGAGATAAAAAAGGAGCCTATAACAGCTGTAAGTAATCCAACGAGTGAAACAAGAATTACCAGTTTAAGTGAGACGTTGGTGAGTATTCTGGCTTGTCTTTCCTCTTTTTCTAGAACAATTCCTGTTTCAAGACGAAGAGCACTAACAGTTACAAAGATCAGTACAAATTCATTGAACCAAGCAAAGTTGGCGAAATCGGCAGCCGAGTAGAAATAACGTTGTAAAAATGGTAGAGCAATTAATGTAATGAGATGAGCCCCGGCAGTACCAGATAGTAGTGCCAGAGTATTTTTTAGGAAGTCATTATTATGGAGCTTTTCGTTACTCAAAATTTAACGAGTTAATTTTTTACTTCCATTTGAAGGTTTTTTATTCAAAAAAAGGAAGTCAATTATTCCCTTGAGATATCCCCATCCATAGGAGAAATGAAGAATATAAAAAACTCCAATAATCTTAAATAATTTCATCAAATCAGTAGTTTTTTTAATGGCAAAGTAGAATGACAATGCTATATAGGAAAATAAGCATAAAAAGTATACTGTTGCAATAATTGGATTTATCCAGAAAATCAATAGCCCTCCTAGAATTCCTAATATTAATAATGAAGGAAATAGTTGTCTTACAGTAGTTACAGAGCCAACAAGTTTGTTGACATATACCTTCCAATATCCATACTGGAAGTACTGATTTTTCAGCCCTTTATAAGATGCCCTCACCACATATTGAAGTGTTGCTTTATGAGTAAAGTAAATCTTATATCCAGCCTGAGTTACTCGATAGTTTAATTCATCATCTTGATTTCTTACTAAGACTTCATTGAAAAGACCAATCTCATTAAAAATACTTCTTCTGTACATTGGAGTACCAACTGTATCTACATAGCAGGATTCCTTTTTGATTCGGAAATTAGATCCTCCTACTCCAAAAGGAGAATCCATTGCCATGGCAATGATCTCACTTGTTTCATTCGTGTAACTGTTCTCAACCGCACCTCCTACACAACCTATTTTGGGATCTTGTTCGAAACAATTCAAACATTCTTGAAGATAGTTGCTGGATATAAATTGTCTTGCTCCAATTATTTGCACAAAATCACTTGTTGCCGCTTTAATTCCTAGATTGAATGCAATAGGTGTAATTCTATCGGGATTGGAGATTAACTTAACTCGGGGATCAAGCTGAGTCAATTTTTCGATTTTTTCAATCGTACCATCATCACTCTCGCCATCAACTATGAATATGTCGTTTAAAGTGTTACCAATATCTAATTCACTGGATAAAATGGATACAACACATTTTTCGATTGCGTTAACTTCATTTCTACAAGGGATTACAACGCTTATAGTCATTTCTTTTTGATTGATTTTGCAGGAACACCAGCAACAATATCATCGGCTTCGATATCTTTCAGAATAACACTTCCCAATCCTACCGTTGCTCTATCGTTGATGACTTTTTTCTGCATTACCGATGCTGATGGAGCGACCCATACATCATCCCCAATTTCCGTGCTTCCAGCTATCATTGCGTTAGCAATGATCATACTTCTTTGACCAATTTTTACTCCATGAGCAATATGAACAAGATTGTCAATTCTAGAATGTTTACCAATTATGGTGCTACCTAAAACCGCTCTGTCAATACAAACATTATTTCCAATTTCGACAAAATCATCTATGAAGACATTTCCAATATGTGGTATCAATTCAAATATGTTATCGTCATTTTTTTCATAACCAAATCCAACTCCGCCAATCGTGCAGTTAGATCCAATCGTACAGTTATTCGCAATTTCTGTGTTCGCTAAGATCACTGTGTTATGACCAATTTTGCAATGGTCTCCAATTTTTACATCGTCACCGAGAACAACATTTTCACCGATTGAAGTTTGATTGCCTATCTCCACATTTAGCCCTTTTTTCACAGAATCAGCTATTGTCGGTGCTTTTTCTGATGGTATAAAAAATTGTCTTAATATTTCAGCAAAACATGATCTCGGATTAGAGACAATGATCGCATTGCCAATAAAAGATCGATTAAGCTTTAGGACATTTTGATAGGCGTCATTTGAAACTATTATGGTTCCCTGAAGAATTTCTTCAAGAGGTTTGGTATTCTTATCGCTACACCAAGCGATCAATGAGTTATTCGTTAATCCTTTGTCCAATGGAACCAAGTTAGATATCATTTGATCCGAATCACCAATATATTGCTGATGAGATACCCTTCTTAAAATCTCTTGGATGTGTAATTTCATAATCACAGAATAATTCTTACGATTTCAAAAGTCTCAGCATATCTGGCACCAATCTGAACTCCTCTGGTTGTTGCCAATGATCGAATGAATTCTTCATTAGCATAGGATCTATGAGCCTGAGATTGATATTCTCTAAGTGCTTTTACTTTAGCATCTACATGTCGCTCTTCTAAAATAGAAAAAGAAGAAGTGCTAAACGAAATATTGTTCCAAGGCATTTCGTAAGAAAGCAAGGTCTTAAATTTGAAGGCTCTTAATCCTTCCTCAGCAATAGTTTTATGATCTTGATGGATATCATTTAAAGATGGAATGAAGATAACATCTGGATTTATGTCACTTCTTAACTTGATCAGGTCCTCCAAGATTTCTTGTCTACGGTAATTGAAAGTTCTTACGTCATAATCAAATAGGATCAGATTTTCCTTTTTTATACCTAATTTACTTGTTGCAGCTTTAACTTCAGTGATTAAGATGTCTGAGGGGAAATCCTTTAGTACCGACTGCTGACAAGCAGAAAATGCTACATAATAAACATCACTTCCTTCTTCTATAAGTTTGTTGATAGTACCTCCACAACCAAATTCTCCATCATCAGTATGAGGTGCCAAGATCAAGACCTTTTTCTTTGTATACATATTTTAACGCCTAAAACTGGTTAAATAATTAATGTCCCAAAATTAGTAAATTATTAAGGAATGCCAACATTTATGCGTTGTCCTTTACTTTAGATACTGGATATTTCTGAAGGCTAAATAATGTAAGAAAGAATGCAAAGAAAACTATACCGGATTGAGTTTGTAACATTGATTCTGTTAGACAACTCACTAGGAAAACAAATATAAAGGCCATGTAAAGTCTCATACTTTCCTGTTTCAGGTCACTCATAAATAATGGAACCCAAATAATTAATATCAAGCTAACTAATCCTAGTATACCTTGTTTAACAAATGTGTGGAGAAATTGATTGTGAGCATTTAATGATTTTAAAGCAAGCGTTGGGTGTCCTGATTTCATGTAGTATTCGTTTAGGGCTTCATTAACATCACCTGTCCCAACCCCGATTAATGGATGAGCTTTAAAATTCTCAATGCATCCTTGCCAAGCAATAATTCGTGCACCTGAAGATGATTCTGAAATGACTTCACCTTCGTTATATGTCAGCAGTTCTTTAAATCTATTATTTAAAGAGGTGTTAAACGAGAAAGCCAAGACCAAGAAGGTAATTGTGCTGGTAAGAATTATTAAACCAATTACTACTTTATTATGTTTTACAATCCAGAACCCTATCGAATATAAGTGAACCAAAAGCATAAGTAAGATTCCCATTTTTGACATAAGAAATAGAGTGAAAATGGAGAATAATCCAATTATTATAGCATTTGTTGTTGGACTGATGTATCGATGCTTATTTGGATGAAAAGCCCAATAGTAAAGAATGGCTACTCCAAAGCAAGCATACATACTTAAGTAACTCGAATGATGAAAGAATGTCAATCCATCATAGAAGAATTCGTCAAGGTTACGACTGATCGAATATTGAATTGCAGAGTTAATGAAAGCTAAGACTATAGACACCAATAAGCCATCTAGGAAGCTCTTTAAGACATTGTTAATAATATTCTTGTAATCAAGATTTGATATCACTAAAATAAGTGGATACAGAAGAAAACTCAAATTCAGTTCTATTTCGAAAGAAGCATTATGCTTATTATTACTCCACAAATATCCAGATACTATCACAAAAAAATAAACGGTTATGATCAGCGTTCCCTTTTTTCGTAAAAGTGATTTATCAAAATTCCAAAGAGAAGCTAGAAACAACAGTAATGTAGCAGGAGGTATTAAATTCTTGTGTAAAGGGAGCACAAATGCAGTAATTAAAAGTAGATAATAATTAACCCTATATTTTAAGCTATCTTTGGACAAGAAACGATCACTTTTTGTTTAAAGAGCTAAAGATACTAAAGTTGTTGTTGGGCCTAGGGATTCTAGGTTACATTATTTTTAATTGGATCAATTTTGAGAAGACTAGAGTAGTTGTTTATCCTATGAGTATTTCTTTTGAAGAAGGAGAAGAGTTGTTATTTTCAAATGGGGACTTATTTTCTAAAAGTGAAATTCAAATAATTTTCCCAAAGCAAGAAAAATTAAATTCAATCACTAATCTTGTACCAGGAGTATATTTGATTAATGAAGAGATTCCTCTAATTATTCGTTCTTCCGAACCTAAAGAGGTAATGGTAGTCTACCCTTATGTCAATAATATATTTTACTCTAAAGACGAAAAAGGATCTCTTTTGATAAATGAAATAGATCAAACATATACCCTCGACCGACCATCTGAATTTAATGAGATGGATCAAAATATGATATCTCTACTTTATGGTATTTCTGATAAGGTAGGGGTTGTTTCAGATTTTGATCTAAATGAGAAGTCCAATTGGTATCATTCTAGTACATTACTGATATATGGAAAAGCTAAGTTTTACTCCCAAGATATAATTGATAATTTATGGTCATACTATGAAGATGGTGGGAATATCATTTTTATTACATCAGATCTTGCAAGGTATAATTTTGATTTTAATAGATCTTCAGGGAAATTTTCTAAAAGTAGTTTGGATGGAACGGAGTGGCAACATGCCGTTAGACGTTTCCCGTTTACACCAGAATCTGGAGGCGTTCCATTGTCAGCTAAATTAAAATTAAATGATGAGAAGGAACTTTTAGTAATTTCCGATGTTTGGATGGGATTTAATAATGATTCTAATTATTCTTATCGTTCGATAGGAAGCATTGAAGTAGAGGCTAAAAGTTCTTCCAATATCGTAGATATTGGCTATGTTTTTAAGGATTCCACAACGGGAAGAATTTATAATTTAGGTACTGAAGCCTGGTTGTATAAAAACAACTTCTCAAGAACAGAAAACAAATCATATCTTGAGAAATTAATTTTGGATCTTATCCAATAATTTTCCTATAGAAAACGACCAGTTTTTGTTCTTCAATTGACCAATTCTTACCAGCAATGATTTTCTCTCTAAATGAAAGAACATTGGACAAATGATCTTGATAATTCGCTTTGATCGACCGGATGTTTTCGGCAATTAATTGATGATTCAATGGATCTGTAAATACTGCAAAATTCTTAAATTCTTTTTCCCAATAGGGTATATCCGACATTAACGTAGGTAGTTGATTAATTGCATATTCATAAGCTTTTATTGGCAGAGAGTTCATATAGTTAGGAACTTTGTGTAACATAGCTAACCCAATGTCAGCAGTTTCTAGATAAGTTTGACAAGTTTCAAAATCGACAAGTCCTTTATCTAATAAGCGACCAGAATCTTTAACAACCTGGTGACATTCGTTTCTGAATTCCTCAGATTCCCATTTACCTACAAGCATCAATTCATAACCGCTGTCTAAGTGATTTAAAGCTTCACAAATATCTTTGATACCTCTGATTCTCGTTAGTCCTCCAACGTAAATCAGTCTTGTAACAGATTTGGCTCTGTTTTTTTTTGTTTCCTGTATTATTGGATAATTATAAATAGTTTCTGTGTGTTTACAAGTGAACTTATTCGTGATTTCTGGTAGTACTGAAATAAGTCCGTCACAATTTCTAACGATTCTTTTTTCAAACCTGTCGAAAATGGAGGAGATCACTTTCCTAATCATTTTACTAGGAATCCACTTCTTTGTTAAGATGGTTTCTGGAACGTCTTCATGAGAATCGTAAATTACTATTTTACCTTTTCGTTTGAAATAACTTACAAAAGATAAAAGCTCAGGATCATGAAATTGATAAATGTCAGCATCTAACTTCAAGGCAGCGTTTATAATCTGTTTGCGGAAGTATAGTATCCTCTTAATTCTGCCTTTATATTTATTCTCTACACAGGTCACGTTCACGCCATTGAAAGTTCCATTCGGTCCATTTGGGGCAACCAGATGAACTTTGTCAAAATACTTAGCAAGTGAAACACATTGCTTTTTGAATATTCTAATATCATCCCAATTGTGAACAGATGTAACATGACAAATACTTTTTTTCGCCATAATTATTTAGATTGAACTGACTTTAATAATGTGGATTTGAAAATAAAATATAGGGAAATTAAAACAAGCCAACCTCCAGAAAACAATATCGTAAATAAATTACTCGAACTTAATAATAACAAGTAAATTAAGTTCATTGAAATCAGTATTGTCAAGGAATCGGCAAATAGTTTTTCCAAGAAGTACAGAAAGACAGCTAAGAAGAGTGAAGATAAAATAAGACCAGGATAACCGAAGTTGGCATATTCCCTTACAAAGGTTGCTACATTGACTGATCCGTGTAGCCCTCTTTCCGCATATTTAGGCCTTATCAATGGATATAGTTCTTTGTTATAATCAACATATTCATGTCCTTTTAATGTTGGTAAAATTGGATAACCATCACCATAGAAATAGGGTTTTTCAGATGGTATAAAATCGAACCACAAACCTACCATTTCACCTGGGACGAAAAACATTCTTTTTCCAATTCCATAAATTGCTCTAAATATGAAAGGACTATCTCCTTCTTCGATATTTCAACAGGTTCTTCTTGCACGACTTCATTTTCATAAACTTTATTCGAAGAACCTTTAATTATGGTGAAAATTGATCCTATTACGAGAAAGACATCAAGAAAAAGTGCAAATACTTTCTTTGATGAATAGCCACAACTATGGAAGGTAGAAACATAAAAATGATCAAACTTTTTTGGAGAAATCCAAAAGCGTAAAATGCACCTAGGATGGCGAATACGGTAAATGCAATAGACTGCCTTCTGATTAGAAAGTACATGATTAAAAAGGGAAAAAAACCTCGAATGTTGAATCCAGATAAATAAACCAATATCTTGGGAGAATTAAGATGAATATCTTGTCTTAAACTGGTTGTTTGTTCTACAGTCGTAGTAGAAAACAAATGAAGACCTGGGAGGCCTTTCAGTGCAATAAGATCCGCTAGGAATATTAAAAGGGCCAGACAAATTAATCCAATCTCCAAATACTTAATTTTTTCTGGAGCAATTGATTTGAACTTGATAGACTTATTTCTCAGTAATCTCCCAATGACAAAATAAAAAGCTAAGAAACTTGTTGTTACAATAAGCATTTTATCAAGATGTCTCATTCCTGTGTAGGTTATTACACCGATATTAAGGAATAAAAGAATCCATAGATAAACCGAAAAAGCAAGATGTTCTTTTAAGAATGACTTCACTAAAACCCCAATTTACTGCAATGATCTTTCGTACTTGCGAGACACCAAATATATTAAAAATCCATAAATCGAATAGTTGATGGTTTCAACAATGGTCAGTCTTAGAATAAATGAGGTCAGATCAGGGTATTCAAAAAATCCTAGACTTAAAATACTAATGAACCTAAAAACTTGCCAGGCAGAATTGATCGTTAACTCTTCTAGAGCAATAAAAAGCGAGCTAAAGGGAGAGATTAAAAACATTAGAATAAAGTAAAAGATCATCATTTCAGAAAATGTCCCTGCTTGGTTCCATTGATCTCCAAAGACAAAGGTGAAGAGTTCTT
Source organism: Flavobacteriales bacterium (assembly GCA_020635565.1). Taxonomy (GTDB): domain Bacteria; phylum Bacteroidota; class Bacteroidia; order Flavobacteriales_D; family Parvicellaceae; genus Parvicella. Next base: position 143,276 of record JACJZN010000009.1, read on the forward strand.
CTCCAAAAAAATACACAGTTGAAAATCCTATTATACTTAATATAAGTAGAGGTTTAAAGTATTGAAAAGTAAAAGCCCTAACACTTTTTCTTTGGATTTTTAATTCACTATAGCCCTGAAGTAGAATTTTAGAAATACTCACAGAGATCAGAGCTAATGGGAAAGCCAATACTTGCCTGCTGAGATCTAATTGACCTGCCGTACTCTTGGTAAAGAAATCATTGATTAGGAAGATAGGAATATAGTTTGCAGAAATATTCAAAAGATTTGGAGCCATACCCTTAATTGGGAAATTTCTGTATCTACCTAACACACGATTGATCCGCCTAAGATCAAATTTGAAATCTTTCGAGTGTTTCCTAAATTGAAAAATATAATAGACAAAATTAAAGACGTCACCAACGAAATTTCCAATGACCAATCCAGTGTTTTTAATAGAATAAAATAAACCTGTTTGAGCACCTCCCTCTGCAATTCTTCTAACTACTTTATTGATGGATAGACCCAAATATTCCTTTTTTCTAGCAAACCAGTTCGTGAAGGTTAAGTGACTTGCACTAAAAAAAATTGAAACCGGTAGTATATAAATGAAATTACCAAGTTCAAACCGAGAAAACCAACCGTATGGATTACCTATAACGATGATGATGAATAATACGGCATTAAAAATAATACTGGTAATTAATGTTCCTAGAAGCAGGGATTTAGAGTTTTCATCGCGTCTCGGCAAGGTTATAGCTGAGTGGTAATTAAGGGTTGAGGCAAATGAAACAATTGATGCGATCGAAAAGTAAATAGACAAAGTTCCAAAATCTTCCGGAGTATAGAGTCTTCTTAGTATTGGAGCAAGTGCAAAAGGAATTAACTGTGATAATAATGTTCCACCTATCATCACAGATGAATCACTTTTTATCGCAGTCATAATTTTTTCCTTCATTCTCATTCGGAACTCATTTAAGTTTGGTTTATTTCTTAAATAGGTTAGAAACCCCTTTTTTTCTTGATATGGATAAACAAGGAGTCAATTCTCCACCAAATCCTCTAAAATATCTTTCAACTGAAGGTATTTTAGAACCTGCAAAATTAAAGCGTTTTGCCACACTTTGACTGTGTTTAATACAGTTCCATAATGCCAATGTTCCGGCATTGGAATTCTCAGCATTAGAATTAACCCAACCAAACAGGTAATAAACTTCATCTTCAACCGATAGGCAAGTAGCCATCGCTAACTTATCTGTATTGTCATGTACCAAATACGTAAATAACCTCTCAGATGAAGATTGACTAACAATTCTATTTACCAAATCCTCACTGTATTTTGCGTTTTTCGAAGAGAGTGTTTCGAGAGCGAGTTTTTTTATTATTTCAGTGTCATCAATTTTATCTACAACCACTTCACTTTTTTCGCCATCTTTTATATTTTTTCTTCTTTGAGACGACATTCTGTTTAGGAGTTCCATTTCGGAAAATGATAGGTCTAACAAATAGGTGTATCTTATGCCTAGATCAAATTTGGCCCAAACAAAAGGAAGTCCATTTAGAACATATGGAGGGAGGACAATATCCACTACGGTTGCTTGTTGTTCTCTTAGAAAAAGGGCGATTGATTCAAGAATATCCTTATAAAATGAGTTAACTTGAGATGGATTCTGTGCTTTGCAGTTTATTCTTAATTGTATATCCGTTAAGAACGGAGGAGTAATAATGTGCTTTTCCCAAAGTTTATTGAAAATGTACAAAATGAAAGATCCTATGGTCCCATTGTTTTTATCAAGAATAGTGTAAATTCTTAGATTTTCACCATAGATATCGTGTAATCGAGCATGTTCGGAATAACCTTTTGTTAATAGCTCAGATCGGGATATTTCAACAATCTTGTATTTCAACTACTTAGAAAATTTGTTCTATCAACGAAGGAGGTCTTCCTATTATTGCTTTATTGTTGTTTATCACAATTGGACGCTCAATTAAGTTGGGATGCTCGATCATCGCATTAAGGATGTCATCATCCGTCATCTTTTTATTCTGATATACTTCTTTGTAGATGGCTTCTTTCTTCCTAAGTAGCTGTTCCGGGGTAATTCCCAATTTTGATATTACATCTTTCAGTTCTTCTATAGTTGGAACATCTGTCATATAAAGTCTGGTCGTAAAATTTACTCCCATCTCATCTAGAATCGTTACTCCTTCTCTTGACTTACTGCATCGGGGATTATGGTATATAGTTACACTCATAACACAAAAGTATAAAAAAGGGGCTTATTTCAAGCCCCTTATAATTATTTGACAAGTGTTACATGTCCTCGATATTCTTTTGGATTTCCTTCATTATCTCTGGTTTTGACTAGCCAGACGTATACATCTGTTTGAGACATGACATTGTTGTATTTTCCATCCCATTCATCGTAAGGGTCATAACCTTCATAGATCAATTGTCCCCATCGATTGAATATATAGAATTCATAATTGTCTTCATCAATACCAATACCTAATGGTCTGAATGTGTCGTTATCTCCATCACCATTCGGACTAAATGCATTCGGGGTGTAAAAGGTGTAATCTCCTTCAATGTAGATCGTTTCTGTATGAAGACTTGTACATCCATCATCACTAGTTACCAATAGAGTTACCTCGTAATAGCCGGTGTCATTAAACGTATGAGTCGGTAGTGTTATCAGACCATATGTGTTCTCTTCGCCATTATATGTCGTAGTTGGATTACCAGTCATTAAGTATCCATCACCGAAATCCCAATCATAAGTATTGGCTCCAGTAGAGTTATCAATTAAAGTGATTTCTGGAGTAAGTATAGTCGTAGATGATGGATCAGTGCTGAAATCTGCTACTGGAACGGGATAAACTTCAATAAAATTATTATTCGAAACCAAAGTTGAACATCCAGCTGCACTGATAACGTTCATGCATACATCATACGTTCCTGCTTGAGTGAAAGTATAATTGAAACTTGAATTAGAAGTTGAAGATTCGTACACTCCGTCACAATTGATATCATATTCATATGTAACCCCAATATCAGAGTTAGCAATAAACTGAGCACTGAAAGGTTCACATCCACTAGAGTCAACTGCTGATAGGAATCCAATTGGAAGAGCGTTGATACTTATCTGAGCTGAGTCAGTAGCACTAATTGAACATCCATCGTTTAGTGTTACATAATACCATGTTGGTTCAGTTGGAGCAACGGTAACAGTCGATAGGTCATTAACCGTAGTAGCAGGTACAGCACTGTTAGATCCATCTTGCCAAGAGAATACATAGTCAGAAGGAATACCACCTGATCCTAACGCTGAAATATCAAAGCTGTCTCCATCACAAATTGAGGTAGATGGTGTCATATCGAGTGACAGGGGTTCTCTCACAATAATTGATACACATGCTTGTGAAGACAAACATCCATTGTCATCTTCCACTTTGAAACAATAGTCAGTAGTAACTGTAGGGCTAACCAAAATTGGTCCAGTACCTGAGAAACCTACTGGTGTCCAAAGGATTGTGTATGGAGCAGTGCCTCCTTGTCCACTAGCCCAAATTTGTGTATCCTCACCATAACAAATAGTAGTTGAACCGTCTGGAACGGCATTTAATGGAGTAGGTTCAATTACATCAACACAACTAGAAGCTGTACATCCATTTGGATCAGTAACGGTTACACAGTAAATTCCATCACCTAGAGCTACGGCTGTTGATGTTTGTTGGTTATTTGTTGCAGCATTCCACAAATATGTCATTTGATTGGGATCAAATATACCTGAAGGGTATACTGTTGCGCTACCATTAGTAAGTCCATTACATGAAGGCCCTGTATAAACCATACTGTCGATTTGGGGACTAGCCTGATTTACCATCATTTGAGAGATTGTCATTGAACAACCATTTGCATCAGTCACAGTTACTTCCTGTAATCCAGGACACATTCCAGAGTTTGAGGTAGAGGTAGCAGTATTTCCACTAGACCATTGATAGCTAAATGCTCCAGTACCTCCAGTAGCTGATACTAATGCAGTACCGTTACATTGTTCACACGTTGGACTGTTGAAACTAACAAATGAAGGAACAACTTGAGTAGGTTCTGTAATCGTATAAGTTTCAGAAGCATGACACCCGTTTGCATCATCAATGTCTATTTGATAGTTACCTGCTGATAGCAACTGAATATCTTCTGATGTTGAACCAGTTGACCAAGTGTACAAGAAGAAAGGAGTTCCTCCTGATACAGTTATATCTATAGTTCCATCTCCGCCAGAGAAACAAGTTACGTCAGTGATAACTTCAGCAATTATAATATCATCTGGTTCATCAATAGTAACGTTAGCTTGAGTAGAACAGTTGTTGTCATCGGTAACGGTAACTGTGTATGTTCCAGCACATAATCCGCTATTATCACTTTGAGTTGGAGTTGCACCAGAGTTCCAAGAATAAGTATATGGAGTAACACCACCATTAGCTGCAGCTAAAGCAGTTCCATCGCAAACTTGGAAACAAAGAGCATCCGAACTTTGAATCACTGCTGCATTCAATGCATTAGGCTCTGCAACACAAATAACATCCGATGCAACACATCCCGCAGCATCCGTTGAAATCAATGTATAGCAATCTCCATCAAGACTTGAAGCAATTGTACTTCCAGTATTTACGGTAACACCAGATCCATCAACAATTTCATGAGATAATGATCCTGTTCCTCCTGTTGATGTAAATTCAACAGATCCATTTCCAGCTCCGAAACAAGTTACATCAACACTCGCAATTGCAGTTACAGTTGGTCCGGCAATATCGTTAACACATAACAATGTGTCTTTGATACATGCATTACCGTCTGTCACTGTGAATGTATAACAACCAGCAAACAAATTAAGTGCGCATGCTCCAGTTTGAGTGTTAGGGTCGTTCCATTGATATGAGTATGGAGAAGTTCCTCCGTTAACATTCGCACACACTTGACCGTTGTCTTGTCCACAGTTTGAGTTAGTAATGTTTGCACTAATCGAAATATCTGTAGGTTGAGTGATAATAACAGTTTCAGATAATTGACATCCATTATCATCAGTTACCTGTACAGTATATGTTCCTGCACACTCATTAGCAAAAGATGAAGTAGTAGCAAATGTACTATTGTTCCATTGGTAAGCGTATGGAGTAACTCCCCCAGAAACACTAACACTAGCAGAACCATCACATGACTGGAAACAACTTAGATTAGTTGTAGTAGCACTCGCTGATAACGCTTGTGGTTGAGTCAATGTAATATTGCTCGTAGTAGTACATCCATTGTCATCCGTAACAGTCATTGTATATGCTCCAGCACAAAGGTTGGTTGCTAATTGATTTCCACCACCGCTGTTAGACCAGCTATATTGATATGGAGCAGTACCACCTGCAGCACTTCCTTGAGCAAATCCGTCACAGAAACCATTACATGTAATATTTCCAGATTGAGAAATACTTGAAGTTAATAGTGTAGGTTCAGTAATAGTTACCGTTTCTGTTCCTACACATCCATCATCATCAGTTATAGTAACTTCATATGTTCCAGGACAAAGGTTTTGCGCTACGCTTCCAGTTTGGTTTCCTGTTCCAGCATCCCAAACAAATGAGAACGGAGCATTTCCAACATCCCCTGTAGCGGTTGCTTGTCCGTTACAAGCATTGAAACAAGTAATGTTTTGCCCAATAATATTTCCAGTAACCTGCATTGGTTCAAGAATGGTCAGGTTATCTGTGAAAGTACAGTTATTAGCATCAGTTACATTGATTCCATAGTTTCCAGCACATAGTCCGTTGATTGAACTCGCTGCACCTATAGTATTGTTCACATTATCTAACCATTCATATGAGTAAGGAGTGGTTCCTCCAATCACAGTGATATTCGCTTCTCCATCACAATAAGTGAAACATGTAGCATCACTTGTAGTGATATTATATGCAAGTGCATCCGGTTCAGAGATTGTAACTGAAGTACTGGCATTACAACCTAAGTCATCAGTAATTGTAACACTATAAGTACCTGCTCCTAAATTACTTGCAGTTGGTGTCGTTTGGTTACCTGTATTTGCATCCCAAAGAACAGTAAAGCTTGTACCATTTCCACTTGTCATGTCAACCGTTGCTTGACCATCAGTAAATGAGTTACAACTAACTTCTGTGAAACTAATGATGTCTGCAACTGGACCACCAAGATCAGCCACTTCAACGCTAATTAGCTCTTGACAACCATTCTGATCTTCAACAGTAACAATATATGTTGAGGCTAGTAGGTTAATTGCACAAGTGTTAGTAGATCCATCAGGCCACAGATAAGTATAAGGTCCTGTCCCTCCTGTTGGAGTAACACATGCCTGCCCATCAGGTTGACCACAGTTTGCATTAGTCACAGTTGAATCAATTGTGATTGCAGTCGGTTCTCCGATAGTAACATTGTGAGTCTCCACACAGTTATTATCATCTGTCACTGTTACAGTATAAGAACCAGCTTCTAATCCATTAGCAGTAATGCTAGTTTGGTTCAATGGGTCATTCCATAAGTAAGAGTATGGTTGCGTACCTCCTGAAGCAATAGCTTCAGCAGTTCCATCACTTGATCCATTACATAACGCATCCGTTATTGCATCTGAGATCTGAATAGCGGTTGGTTCGTTTATTGTTCCTGTATTACTAGTTGAAAAACATCCATTAGCGTCTGTTACTTCAACATAATAATCTCCAGCCGGTAATCCAGTAGCTTGAACAGCAGTTTGACCTGTCAAAGCTGTGTTAGAAGTTGCATTAAACCATTGATAAGTATATGGTGCAGTTCCTGTACCACTCATTGAAACATCAATTGTTCCATCAGAGCCAGTATTACAAGAAACATCTGTAATTGTTCCGATTGTAGCAGTTCCAGGAGGAATGTCTCCAACAATAGCCTGAGCTGTTTGAATACATCCGTCAGCATCTGTAACAGTTACATCGTAAGTGCCAGGAATCAACCCAGTTGCAACATCTGTTGCCTGAGAGGTTGGCGTCCAGTTGTATGTAAATGGTGAAACACCTGCAGCTGCTACAGTTACGGTTGCACTACCTGTTCCTGTTGCACAAAAAGCATCTACTACGGAAGTAGAAAGTTGAATCTCTGCAGGTTCATTGATAGTTGCTGTAGCAGTTATGGTACATCCATTATCGTCAGTTACAGTTACTTGATAAGTACCAGGTGCTAGTCCGGTAGCTGTTGCAGTTGTTTGATTTGCTAGATCACTCCATAGATATGTATATGGAGCAGTACCACCACCAGCTGTTACTGTAGCGATTCCATCAGTATATCCGAAACACGTTACATCCGTGGTAGAAGTAATTAAGGCATTAAGTGCAGTTGGTTCATCAATGGTAACACTTACAGTTCCCTGACATCCAACGGCATCAACCATTGATCCATTATAGCATCCAGCAGCTAGGTTTAGAGCTGAGGCAGTAGATTGTCCAATGTTATTTCCACTACAGTCTTCCCAAGTATAAACATAAGGAGCTGTTCCGTCCGTTACCTGGATCTGAGCAAAACCATCACTTCCTCCATTACAACTTACATCTGTTTGAGTTAAGATAGTAACAGTTGGAGCACCTAGATCTTGTACGCTTATTGTTGTGTCATTAGTACATCCATTTCCGTCAGTCACCACCACATTATATGATCCAGCAAATAAAGTCGAAGCAGTAGCTGTAGTTTGTGATCCAGCGTTTGCATCCCACTGATAAGTAAAAGGTGCATCTCCAGATACAATTGTTACAGTTGCAGATCCGTCATTTTGGTTACAGTTTGAACCGTTCATATTTCCACTTAGAACTAGTTCTGTTGGTTCTGTAATCGTAAATGATTCATTGATGATACAGTTATTTACATCAGTAATAGTAACATCATAAGTTCCTGCGCACAAGCTAGAAATAGTAGCTGTTGTAGATAATCCTGGGTTATTCCATTGATAAGTATAAGTTCCAGTTCCACCAACTACTGATGTAACAGCCTCTCCATCACACTGTGCATAACAACTTGCATCAGTTTGAGAAGGTGTATTCACAAGTTGTGTTGGTTCTACAACTGTAATAGTCTCAGTTGCCGGACAGTTATTACCATCTAATACATTTATAGAATAGGTTCCATCACAAAGTCCAGTTGCTGTTGCAGCTGTTTGAGATCCAGTTGCGGCATCCCAAGCATATGAGTAAGGTGTTGTTCCTCCTGAAGCTGTAACTGAAACAGATCCATCACATTCCCCAAAACAGCTAATGTCCGAACCGTTATAGTTCGAAGTAACAGTGGTTACAAGTGTTAATTGAGTTGGCTGAGCTACTGTAAAATCTTGAGATTGTTGAGTTGCCCCATTTTGGTCAACAACAACTACGTAGTAGTCACCAGCTGTAAGTCCAGAAGCAGTAATTCCTGTCTGACCAGTTGATGTACTAGTAGCAGCATCAAACCATTCATAAGTATAACCAGGAACACCTCCGGAAACTGTAATGCTAATTTCACCGTCATTCCCGCTGAAACAAGTCACATCAGTAATTGCTTCAACAATATTAAGTGTAGATGGCTCGTCAATTGTAGTACAAACCGTATCTAAACATCCTTTTGAATCTTCAACAACAACAGAATAAGTTCCCGCTGCTAAACCACTTGCTCCAGCCACGGTTTGACCAATAGTTGTTCCAGGAGGGCAGCTACTGTACCAATCGTAAGTATATGCAGGAGTACCACCAGAGGCAGACGCGGTTGCAGTTCCATCAGCAGCGCCATTAATAGTCACATCTGTATTACCTGTGATAGAAGCAACTAATGGTGCAGGTTCTAAAATTGTTACAACAATATTGTCTGTACAACCGTTGTCATCAGAAACACTTACGTTATAGTTTCCTGCACAGAGCCCTGTCACAGATGGTGTACCTTGTCCTGTTCCTGGAGCAGGATTCCATGTGTAAATATAAGTAGGGGTTCCTCCAACAGCTTCAATGAAAGCTGTTCCATCACAATAGCCAGCACATGATGCGCTTGCTGCAGATAAAATACTTAATGAAGGCCCAATCAAATCACTAACGCCTTGAACTGCAGTTCCAGTACACCCTTGATCATCAGTAACTGTAACTGTGTAGGATCCTGATGCAACAGCATTAATATTCGTTACTGGATTAGAAGCAGCATCGATCCATACTTCGGAAACATAAATTCCTGATCCACCTGATGTTGCTGATACGCTTATCAAACCATCTGCTTGTCCACAGTTTGCATCTGTGGCTGTGGTGGAAACTATCATATTTGCAGGCTCATTTATTGAAATAGTACCGCTAGCTGAACAACTATTCACGTCTGTTGCTTCAACATAATATATTCCAGCTGCCATATTGGTTAATGATGCACCAGTACCAACCGAATTAGATAGGAGAGCATCATCATACCAAATATAAGTTGCTGCACCTGTTCCTCCTGTGGATGTAGCATCTAGTTCTCCTGTAGAACTACCAAAACAAGTGGCATTAACAGCAGTCGGATTAACAACTAATAAAGGAGGTTCATTCACTGTGATAGAAAGATTAGCTACACAACCATTAACATCTGTTGCTGATACATCATATACACCAGCTTCTAATAAGTTAATATCTTGGAATGTAGAGGTATATCCATTTGGTCCACTCCAAGCGTAAGTGAATGGTGTACTTCCTCCAGAAACGGTAATGTCAATTGATCCATCAAATGAACCGTTACAATTTGCATCAATGTGAGTTTGTGTGATAGTCGGTCCTCCAAGATCTGAGATTGTGGTTGTCGCAGTTTCAGAACATCCATTGTCGTCAGTCACTGTTAAAGTATATGTTCCTGCAACTAGTCCTGTAACTGAAGCTGTTGCTCCAACAAATGAAGGTGTTGTATCCTCCCATAAATAAGTATAACCAGATACAGCAGTCCCTCCAGAAACTGTAACAGAAACCTCTCCATCAGCCTGACCACAATTACTACTTACGTTAGCTGTGATTAAAGAAAGTGCTGTTGGTTCACTTACGGTTACGGATGATGTACTTGTACATAAATTATCATCAGTTACAACAAGATCATAATCTCCAGCACATAGCCCTGTTGTATTAGCTGTAGAACCAACAGAAGCATTTGAAGCATCAAACCATTCGTAAACTAAAGTTCCAGTACCTCCTGTTGCAGAAGCATCAACCTCTCCGTTACAATCGCCATTACAAAGTGCATCAACAAAAGAAGTAGAGGTAACACCAATAGCTGCAGGTTCGGCAATGGTTACAGAACCAGTTCCAATATTTCCATTAGCATCTGTTACTGTTACATTATAAGTACCAGCACAAAGACCCGTTAAGTCTTCTGCAGTAGGTCCATGATCCCAAGCGTATGTGTATCCTCCAACTCCGCCAGTAGCAGTTACGTCTGCTTGTCCTATACATACGCCATTACATAATAGATCAGTTGGAGCAATTACAACTGTTACACCATTTGGTTCGTTTATCGTAACACATGTATTATCAGTACATCCAAATGCATCTGTAACGGTAACACAGTTTGAACCAGCGCACAGGTCATTGGCATTCGCGTTTGTGTTTGAGTTATCCCAAGCATAAGTTAATGAACCGGTTCCACCTGTACCTGTTGCAGTTGCATTACCATTACAGAGTCCTGGTCCTGTTGCATCTGAATTCACAACTGCAGAAACAGTAGGTCCAGCAAGATCTCCTATAGTTACAGAAGTTGTTTCTGTACATCCATTAGCGTCAGATACTTCAACATAATATGTTCCTGCAGCTAATGTTCCAACAGAAGCGCCAGATCCGGCACTAGTTGAAAGTGTCGCATCGCTATACCATTCATAGGTCAACGCTCCTGAGCCTCCTGATCCAGTAGCTGTTACATCTCCGTCAGTCTGTGCACAGTGCGCATCATTTCCTGAAGCAGTCACTGTAACTGCACTAGGTTCTGTTACAGTAACAGAAGCTGTCCCAGTACATCCTGCACCATCGGTAATTGTTACGTTATATGTTCCAGCTGCCAATCCTGTCGGATCTTCCACATTACTTGTGAAACCGCTTGGTCCAGTCCATGCAAAAGAGTATGAACCATCTCCTCCTGAAGGAGTTAAGTTAATACTACCGCTATTGTCTCCGTTACAAGTTAGTGGTGTTTCAACTCCTGTTCCAGTTACCGCTGCAGGCTCTGTAATTGAGATCGTATTAGAAGTTGTTGTACAAGTATTCCCATCCGTGATTTCTACATAATAGTCTCCAGCAGTAAGTCCAGTAGCAGAAGATGAAGTAGCTCCAGCAACTGCAGTACCACCTGAAGTAAACCATTGGTACGAATAACTAGTTGTTCCACCAGATACGTTTACTGAACCTGCTCCATCAGTTCCTCCATTACAAGAAACATTTGAAGTGACAGTGGCAACAGCATTCAAAGGTGTTGGTTGAGTAATTGTGATAGTAACAGCATCAGAACAGTTGTTTGCATCTGTTACAGTTACAGAATAGGTTCCTGCTGCTAAACCAGTTGCAGCAGTTGATGTTCCACCACTTGGAGACCATGCGTAAGTCAATGCACCAGTTCCGCCCGAAGCACTTACTTCAGCTTCACCAGTAGAAGCTCCATTACAATCCACATCTACATGGCTCGGAGCAACTTCAGAGATGGTCGGTGCCAAGTTATTTGAAACAACAACTGTTATAGTATTTGAACAAGAGTTGTTATCAGTTACAACTACCGTGTAAGATCCTGCTGCAAGTCCTGTCGCGTTTGCAGTTCCTTGACCACCACCTGGAGCAGGTGTCCAGTTGTAATTTGTGAATGTTCCTGTACCTCCACTCGCAGTTACTGTTGCAGTACCATCAGTGGCACCGCAGTTGGCCGGTGTACTTGTTTCTGATAATGAGATCACAGTTGGTTCAGTTACGGTCACCGAAGCAGTTGTTGTACATGTTGGAGCTACCGCATCGGCAACTGTTACAGTATAAGTGCCAGCTGCAAGGTTAGCGGTTGTAGTAGCAGTGTTATCAAATGTGGTATTGTTCCAAGAGTAACTATATGAACCGGAACCACCACCAGCAGTCACGGTCGCTTGACCATCTGCATCACCATTACAACTTAAGGCAACAGGTGCGATAGATGCTGTTAAAGCAGGAGGTTCAGATATGGTAACATTGATGGTTTCTGTACAAGTTGCATCTGCGGCATCAGATACAGTAACTGTGTACGAACCTGCTGCCAAACCAGTAAATGATCCAGAAGCTTGTGCTCCACCTCCGATATTGTAAGTATAAGATCCACTTCCTCCAGTTGCACCTATCGTTACGGATCCAGTTGATTGTCCATTACAAAGAACATTCGTTTGGTTTACAATAGAAGGTACGATGGCAGTTGGTTCCGTGATAGTTCCAGAAACCGTTGAAGTACAACCACCACCATCAGTAACAGTATATGAGTAAGCTCCAGCACTTACAGTAAAAGTACCCGTTCCAGAATAAGCTGGTGTTCCACCAGAAGCAGTTACAACTACTGAAGTTGTTCCTCCATTACATGTAATAGTTCCAGGAGTGTCATCAGCTACTAGAGGTGTAGGTTCAGTAAGAGTTCCAGACACCGTAGAGGTACATCCTTTGGCATCAGTAACAGTATAAGAATATGGTCCTGCTCCCAGTGTAAATGTACCAGTTCCTGAGTATGGAGTTGTACCACCTGTTGCAGTTATAGTAATAGTGGTTGTTCCTCCGTTACAAGAAATTGTACCTGGAGTCCCAGAGGCAGTTAAAACAGCTGGCTGAGTAATAGTTCCAGAACCAGTTGCCTGACATCCGTTAATATCAGTCATTGTGACATTGTATGTTCCTGCACATTGGTTTGATAATGTACTTCCAGTTCCTGCTCCTCCCCAGTTATATGTGTAGCCCGAGGTTCCTGCACCAACTGCAGTGATCGATCCATCGCAAGCTCCATTACAATTAACAGGAGTAGGTGTAACTGTCACAGTTGGATTTGGATTAATAGTAACAGGTATTGTGATCGCATCCGTACATCCACTAGTAGTGGTAGTAAGGGTTACGTTATATGTGCCTGCTGCAGCATATGAAGTAGTGACAGATGATGATGTAGAAGTTGAAGGAGATCCACTAGGTATTGACCACGAGTAGGTTCCTGCAGTTCCAGTATTTGTAAGTGTAATTGAGTTTGTTGCCAAACATTGATTTCCAGAAATACTAAAGTTTGGATTAGGAAGTGGGGTTACTGTAACCGTAGAAGTTTCTGTATCATTTGGACAACCAGTTGTTGACCCAGTAACAGTATACGTTGTTGTAGATGTAGGACTCGCAGTTACTGAAGCCCCAGATGTTCCACTTAATCCAGTAGAAGGTGACCAAGAATAACTCGTCATACCTGATGCAGTAAGTGTAACTGATCCGTTTTCACACATCGTTCCACTATTCACAGAAACAGTAGGTGCAGGTGTAACATTTACTGTAACAGTTCCAAGCAGATCACACCCAGATGCATTAGTAGCAGTTACAGAATAAGTTGTTGTCGAAGTTGGAGAAGCAGTTGGATTTGCACAGTTCGTACAGCTCAATCCAGTTGAGGGAGTCCATGTGTATGCCGTTGGTCCTCCACTTGCTCCACTTACGGATAGAGTAGCACTTCCACCATTACAAATATTTACAGAAACACTTCCAGATGAGGGACCAACACTACCAGAAAGAGCACTTGTAGCACCAACAGTAAGATTTCCACCAGAAGTAACTGTTACCGTTACATCATCTGTCGTAGACGAAGGACATAATGGGTTTCCAGTTGCAGAAGTTGCAGTGTAAGTCGTAGTTGTTGTTGGAGTTGCTGTAACCGTAGTTCCAGAACTTCCTGATAAAGTTCCTGATGGAGACCATGTATATGAACCATCACCTCCAGTAGCTGATAAGCTGGTTGATTCTCCCAAACAAATGGTCACATCCGGTCCTGCATCTACAGGGATGGATACTCCTGTGCTAGCCCCAATCGTATAATCACAGACCGCACCACCATTTCCATCAACCATAATATAATAAGTGTTTCCCGGGGTCAGACCGGTGGCTGTTAGTGTGGCATTAGTTGTAGTTCCGGGATTCCAATCCAAATGCTCAGTAATTGCACCAGAACATCCCCCTCCAAATACGTAGATTTGGATTCCAGAAGAAGAATTACAGTTACTTGGCCAAACATTGAAAGTCATAGAGGTTCCAGAAGCTACAAATGAGATAAAAGAATTGTTTTCGATAGAACCTGAAAAGCCAGCGTCAAGTTGAGCCCAAGAATTGTCCGTGTAGGTTGAAGCAGTACTACCACAATATCCGTTTAAATCACAAATTGGTGTTGCTGTCCCGCAGGTGTTCCCTGCAGCAGGACTTGTTCCACACGCAGGAGGAGAAGGTACCTCGACCGCACAGATTCCAAATGTCCCGTTGTTGTTGTTGCCATATTCCCACATTCGAATGTAGAGTGTTTGCCCAGGAGTTAAACTGTTCAATGTAATTGCAGACATGGCTCCATTGGAACTTCCATCGTCATCACAATCTAATAAAGTAAATGTTCCCGAACATGAAGTAGCTGTATACACTGCCATTCCTCCGTCAGTTATAACGCCAGTTTGGGAATCAAATTGGATGGATCCTGAAGCTGGAACTGTTGCGGTAAACCATACATCACCACCAGAGTAACTAGCACATCCAGGGGCTGGTATTCCTGAAGTAGCTGTTGCATTGGCATTCGTATATGTAGAATATGAACAGCTAGTACCAACTGTTAAAGGAATGGCATTACATGGATTGTCATTTGATGGCGCACTACCACCTCCGCCACCACCTCCTCCAGAGATGTATGTGATGGAGCTAGTATATCCGGTAGTTGCAGTCCCACAAGTAGGTGAACAACTTGTAGTGTAATGAACGTAGTATGTCCCACCTACTGTAGCGGTCCATTGAAGAGGAGTGTTTCCAGTGGCTATAACAGTACCAGTAGGGGAGCCCTGAGTTACAGTTATACAACCACCTCCAGAATAGGCAGACTGATAAGTTGTTCCTGCAACTACACTAGAGATAGTGCTATATTCAGACTGGTACTGGATCGAACTAATAGTAGTTGTTCCACTTGTTGGTGCGGTAGCCGAACCATAGGAAGAGGAGTTAGTACACTGACCAAAAATATCAGTACTTATCCAAGAAGTAAAAAGAAAAACAATGATTAGTAGATTTCTCATATTATGAAATGTAAGTAGGGTAAATTGGTTTGTTTAGTTAGTGTGTAAAGTTCCTTTAATATCGACAACATTAAATCCAATGGAGTCAATAAACGATTTGATGTCGTCAATTTCAGTAAATAATTCTCCCGAAAAGGAAAAACGAGCTACTCTTTTGCCTTCGTCATTCGTCAATACTTGGTAGGATACAGCTGGGTAGCCAAGTTGTTCTTTTATAACGTTAGAGGTTTTGATTAAGTAATATGTTTCCTCCTCTGGATACATGGACGCATCTACTTCAACTAGGTAATGTTTGATTAAACCGTCTGAGTAGTGTTTTCCACTTCTCAAATTTGAGCTGACGACTGCTTCAGCTTGTCCATTAGCAGGGATTAAATTTTGTGCAAAAGCACCGCTCGTAATGAACAGTGCCAGCAATGTTGATAGAATATGTTTTTTTATCATCTCTATAGTAGTTTTATTTAAGGAGTAACACGGCTCCTTTATATTGTTCGGATTTTCCTTCTGAATTGGTTAGAGAAACCACCCAAATATAGGTGTCTTCGCTGCAGTTGATGCCATTTTGTTGATTTCTTCCGTCCCATTGTTGATTAATATTTTTCGTTTCGAAAATTAATCCATCAGTTTTACTGAAGATAGACATCGTGAATTCCACATCCATTAGTTTTAATGCCTCAGGAATAAAGTAGTCATTTATCCCATCTCCATTTGGAGTGAAAGAATTTGGTGCAAGTAGGTTATAATCTTCCTTGATTGTTACTTTATGTGTTGTTTTTGAGGAGCAGCCATCTTGATTTTTACTTGACAAAGTAACATTGTAATATCCTTTTTGTTTGTAGCTTTTTACTGGAGAACCTTCAGATGAATAGGTGCCGTCTCCGAAATCCCAATGATAATTTGCAAGTTCTTCATTGCTGATTAGTTGTATACTGGGTATGATTTCCAACTCCAATTCTTTGATAACAAACTCCGTGTTTGGTGCAGGTAAAACTTCTATAATCAAATCCTTAGATTTGGAAAGAATGCTTCTGTCTTTAGATGAAGTTACAATTAACGAAACTGTATATTTTCCAGGATTTTGATAAGAATGTTTGATAACTCTTTCTTTACTGTAATTATCATCTCCAAGATTCCAAGAATAAAGTACGTCATCTTGTTCAATCGTTTCAAAGGAAACAACTTCTCCCGGACATATTTCCAACTTTTCAGCCATTATTAATGCACTTGGGATGGTAATTTCTTTAACAGCAAGTGATTCATTAGGTGTATTGGTGTTATCATTAGAAGACTCTGTAATGTTGTTAAGAATCTTGTTAGCCGGTTCGACAGTTTCAGTTACTTGGTTCTGTGTGTTCTGATTTTCAACGGCAGAAATCTGGTCAGAATTAACTACAGAACTGTTGTTGTTCTTTTCTTGGTTTTGATCTAATGAATTCGATGAATTAATTTCATCAATTGTAGGGTTTAAGGAGAAGTCATCTGTGATTTCTTCCTTGTCAATTGTGTTGGTTTCAACTGCGATATCGGTTAGGTCATTGTTTTGTTCTTGGTGCTTGTTCTGAGTAGTAGTTTCGCTACTGCTAGAAAAAGCAAAATAAGATGCAACAATAATCAAAGTCACAGTGGCAGCACCCATAAAATACCACTTCAAATTAGATCCGGATGTGCCTGCGGTGTTTGCAGCACTTTGTTTTGATTCAAAAGCACTCCATTCAGCAGAAGTGAATTCGTACTTCTGTTGATTGAGTTTTTGCTTAATGATATCGTCTAAAAAGTCATTATTCATTGACCGTTAATTTTAGTCTGTAAAATCGCTTTAATTCTTGCCCGTGCCTTCGATAAATTTGACTTCGATGTCCCAACGGAAATGTTTAGTTCTTCAGCAATTTCTTGGTGAGTTAATCCGTCCATCACATACATATTGAATACTGCTCGATACACAGGGGTTAATTGCTGCATAGCTTCAACTACATCATTTATTCCAAGCCCTTTGTAAGCAGATTGATCAGTTTCTTCCTCGTTTAGTTGATCGTCATGGGATTGGTAGATACTAGTGTCTTCAGTAAGAAGTTCATTCTTGCGTTTTCTAATAGCATCTATCGCAGTATTTACAATTATCCTGCGAACCCAACCTTCAAACGATCCGTTGTCATCGTATAAGCCAATTTTGTCAAAGACCTTAATAAAACCATCTTGAAGAATATCAGTTGCTTCCTGTCTGTCTTGAGCATATCGCATACATACACCAAGCATTGGACTAAACAATAGTTCATAAATGTTGCGTTGACATTTTTTGTCATTTCGCTTACATCCTCTAATCCACAGGTCTAACTCTTCTTGAGTTGGTTTCATTGTTCAAGTGATAATCTAACGGGGCAGAAATTAAAGGTTGCCTGTTGATGAAAAAAATGTTTTTAAAAAATTATATCATTTAATCTACTGTGCCATGAGAATTTATAACTTCGTAGACAAATCAGATTCTTAATCAAAACTAAAAAAATAATTTAAAATGAAAGTAACAGTAGTTGGCGCTGGAGCGGTAGGTGCAAGTTGTGCTGAATATATCGCAATGAAAAATTTTGCTTCTGAAGTAGTGTTAGTAGATATTAAGGAGGGGTTTGCAGAAGGTAAAGCAATGGACTTGATGCAGTGTGCTTCTCTAAATGGATTCGATACTAAAATCACTGGGAGTACTAATGATTATTCGAAAACTGCAGGAAGTGAAGTGGCGGTTATTACAAGTGGAATTCCAAGAAAACCAGGAATGACTCGTGAGGAACTGATTGGAATCAATGCAGGAATAGTAAAGACAGTTTCAGAGAATCTTTTGAAGCATTCACCAAATGTGATCATTATTGTTGTGAGCAACCCAATGGATACCATGACTTATTTGGTTCATAAAACGACAGGACTTCCAATGAATAGAATTATCGGTATGGGGGGAGCTTTAGATAGTGCAAGATTTGTATACAGATTAAGTGAAGCAATGGATTGTCCATCTTCAGATGTTCTAGGAATGGTGATTGCTGCTCATAGTGATACTGGAATGTTGCCTTTAACGAGGTTGGCAGTTAGAAATGGCGCCCCTGCATCAGCTTTCTTAAGTGCGGATAGATTGAATCAGGTTGCGGAAGATACCAAGGTTGGTGGTGCAACTTTAACTAAGTTATTAGGAACTTCAGCTTGGTATGCACCAGGTGCTGCTGTTTCAACAATTGTTCAGGCAATTGCTTGTGATCAGAAGAAAATGATTCCATGTTCTACTCTGTTAAATGGAGAATATGGAGAGCGTGATATTTGCATGGGAGTTCCTGTAATTATTGGTAAAAATGGTATTGAGAAAATTGTTGAGTTGGAATTGAATGATGCAGAAAAGGCAAAGTTTGCTGAAAGTGCTGCTGCTGTAAGAAGCGTAAATGCTGCTCTGTAATTAGATTGAAAATTTAGATAGAGGTCATTCCGTGCGCGGGATGACCTTTTTTTATACTTTTGTCTCAGATGAGTCTACTTTTTCTAAATAGTATTTCTGGTGGAGAAATTTTAGTTATTCTCCTGATAGTATTGATGTTTTTTGGTGCTGATAGTATTCCTAGCCTGGCAAGAAATCTTGGAAGAGGAATTCGCCAGATAAAGGATGCGACACAGGAGATTCAGAGAGATATTGCCAACTCAGCTAATAATTCAACAAGTGGTCTTAAAGAGATCAAAGAGGATATTGAAAAGGTGATCGAAGGCAAAGAATTCAAAAAAGATAAATCATAATAATGGAAGTATTGCTTTTGATAGCAGGTCTGGCGGTTCTAATAATCGGTGGGGAAGTGTTGGTTAGAGGTGCTGTGGGTTTATCTGCTGCTATGAAAATATCACCATTAGTTATTGGGATGACGGTTGTTTCGTTTGGGACATCTGCGCCTGAGTTACTGGTGAGTTTGCAAAGTGCTCTTGATGGAAATCCAGGAATTGCAATTGGAAATGTCGTGGGTTCTAACATAGCGAATTTGGCTTTGGTTCTGGGTTTAACTGTGCTAATATTTCCAATCGTAGCTGAGAAGCAAACGAAAAGAGTTGATTTTCCTATGATGATGATTGCGTCTTTGTTGTTTGCTGTTTTTGCCTTAAATAATATGATTGATCGTTGGGAGGGGGTGTTGTTTGTTGCGATACTTGTTGGATTTACAGTCTATTTAATTCGGTCGTCCCGAAAAAATGAAAAATCAAAATTGGAAGAAGCAATTGGTGAAGAAATTAATGCTGATGAGGCAAAGGAGCCGTTGTGGAAGTCATTGGTCTATTTGTTGGGTGGTCTTGTTTCGCTTTATTTTGGGTCAGAATGGTTTGTGAATGGAGCTTCTGATATAGCAAGTAAATTTGGGTTATCTGACAGTGTTATTGGAGTTACTGTTGTTGCGTTTGGAACTTCTGCTCCAGAGCTGGTTGCTTCAATTATGGCAGCGGTAAAGAAACAAAGTGATATTAGTGTGGGGAATTTAATAGGATCCAACATCTTTAACATCTTTGCTGTATTGGGGATAACGTCCATTGTTAAGCCTGTGGGTGTGGAAGAGAGTGTTGTTAATTTTGATTTGATCTGGATGTTAGGTGTGGCCATGTTAATGGTGCCTGTTTTGTTTCTTGGAGAAAAGATCGGCAGATGGAAGGGGGTTGTATTGATATTGTCTTATGTGATTTACATTTTTTGGATCGTTTTACGACTAAAAAATTAGTAATTTCTAAAACACCCCCAAAAAAATAGGGGGGGGTACCTTTAAAAAAATATACAAATTTCATATTCACCCTATAAAAATTGATTTACATTTGCGAAAAAATAAATTTCATCTTATGTCATCAGTTCGGTATGCTGCTCTCGAGGAGATAATGCAGCGAAAAGCAAAAGGTTTAAATGTAAATAACGGTAAGGTTTCTGGTTATTACGGTAGCAATGTTTTTAACAAAGTAGCAATGCGTTCTCATTTAACTGAAGAGGCGTATGAGTCCGTTCTGAATGCGATGGAGCATGGTCATCGAATAGATCGGGACATTGCTGATCAAGTTGCTATGGCGATGAAGGATTGGGCTTTAGCTAAGGGAGTGACTCACTACACGCATTGGTTTCAGCCATTGACTGGAGCAACAGCGGAAAAGCATGACGCTTTTTTTACTCCAACCGAAGGAGGGAGAGCAATTGAACAGTTTGAGGGGAGTTTGTTGGTTCAGCAAGAGCCTGATGCCTCTTCATTTCCAAACGGAGGAATCAGAAACACTTTTGAAGCAAGGGGGTATACGGCTTGGGATCCAAGTTCACCTGCATTCGTAATCGGAACAACACTTTGTATCCCGACAGTATTCATTTCATATACAGGAGAAGCACTGGATTATAAAATGCCGCTTCTTAAAGCATTGGATGTAATCGATAAAGCAGCAACTGACGTTTGTCAGTACTTTGATAAGAATATAACCAAAGTAAGAGCTACTCTTGGTTGGGAGCAGGAATATTTTCTGGTTGATTCGGGTCTGTATCATGCAAGGCCGGATTTAATGATGTCTGGAAGAGCTTTGGTTGGTCAGATGCCAGCAAAGGGGCAACAATTGGATGATCACTATTTCGGGTCGATTCCAGATAGAGCTTTAGCATTCATGCAAGAATTGGAATTTGAATCATTGAAGTTGGGTATTCCGATTAAAACCAGACACAATGAGGTGGCGCCAAATCAGTTTGAATGTGCACCTGTGTATGAAGAGGCAGATATCGCAGTTGATCATAATCTTCTGTTAATGGATTTAATGGAGAAGATTGCAAGAAAACATGATTTTAGAGTTTTGTTGCATGAAAAGCCGTTTGCTGGAGTTAATGGTTCAGGAAAACACAATAACTGGTCATTAGGAACAAATACTGGCGTGAATCTGCTTTCACCAGGTAAAAATCCTAAGACCAATTTGAGATTCCTTACGTTTTTTGTAAATACGATAAAAGCGATAGCTGATAATGCTGATATTCTTAGGGCAAGTATAGCCTCGGCATCAAATGATCATAGATTGGGGGCAAATGAGGCTCCTCCTGCAATTATTTCAGTTTTTATTGGAACCCAATTATCTGATATGTTGGATAAACTTGAAGCTTCCATTAAGGCAGGTAAGATGACTCCTGAAGCGAAAACTGAGTTAAAGTTGAGTATTGGAAAAATTCCTCAACTATTATTGGATAACACAGATAGAAATAGAACTTCACCTTTTGCATTTACAGGAAACAAGTTTGAATTCAGAGCAGTAGGGTCTACTGCGAATTGTTCTTCTGCTATGATTGCAATTAATACAATAGTGGCTGATCAGCTATTGAAATTTAAAGTAGCCGTTGATGCAAGAATTGAAAAGGGGGATAAAAAAGATGAAGCAATTCTTAAGGAATTGCAAGTGCTTATTAAGGAATCAAAAAAAATCAGGTTTGAAGGTAATGGCTATGGAGAAGAATGGGTAAAAGAAGCTAAAAAGAGAGGATTAAATAACTTCAAGGATACTCCTTCTGCTCTTAAGGTAATGACGACTAAACCTTATAAGGATCTTTTCAGTAGGTTAGATATTCTTTCTGAAAGAGAGATAGATGCAAGGCATGAGGTGGAGTTGGAAAACTACATACTTAAATTACAAATCGAGGCGAGGGTATTAGGGGATATGATTAAAACCAGTGTAATACCATCAGCTATTGAGTATCAAAATGTTTTGCTTGAGAGTCTTCAAGGGATGAAGGAAGTGTACGGTGCTGCTGCCTCTAAAATGAATAAAGCGCAAGACGAGTTGTTTAAATATGTAAACACTCATTTGCAGGGAGTTTATGAGAAGGTAGAGAAAATGATCGATGAAAGAAAGAAGGCTAACTTAATTGATGACAGCGAGAAGAAAGCAGTTGCATATTGTGATAATGTTAAGCCGCTATTTGATGATATTAAGTATCATGCAGATAGATTGGAAAGGGTTATTGATGATGAACTTTGGAAATTACCAAAGCTTAGAGAACTTCTGTTCTCAAGATAATTGAGATTGAGTTAAAATAAAGTCAATGGTTTCGTTTTGGAATCGTTGACTTTTTTTTTAGAGAAAATTCTCAATTAAAATAAAATACTTATTTTCGCATAATTCAAGAGATTATGTTTTTCTCTGATAACTGAATGATTTTAAAAGACCAACTATGAAAATTTTTAGATTAATTGTTTGTTTGTCAATTATTTGCGGCCTTGGGATAACGTCTTTTGCACAAAAGAATTTCTCGAAAGAAGCAGATCTTGCGTTTATGAATGAATCGTATTTTTCTGCAATTGAAGCTTATAAAAAAGCAGATGTTAAAGCTAAGCCAGCGGAAAAAGCAAGAATTAATTTTCAAATAGGAGAGTGCTACCGTTTGATGGTTGATCCAGCGCAGGCGGAGACTTTCTATGCTAAATCAATCAAATTGAAGTATGAAGGGACAAATCCCGATGTTCTTTTTAGAATGGCTGATGTTATGAAACAACAAGGTAATTACAAGGATGCTCAGTCATATTACGAGCAGTTCTTGGCAAAAAAGCCTGGTGTTGCAGAGGCAGAAGCTGGATTGGAGTCTTGTAAAAAAGCGCAGCTTTGGAAGAACGAACCGACAAAGCATATTGTTCAGAATGAAATTCAGTTGAA
Organism: Flavobacteriales bacterium; assembly: GCA_020635565.1. Classification (GTDB taxonomy): domain Bacteria; phylum Bacteroidota; class Bacteroidia; order Flavobacteriales_D; family Parvicellaceae; genus Parvicella. The sequence continues at coordinate 166,204 of JACJZN010000009.1, forward strand.
TACTGAGTCGTATGATTATGCACCAGCTTGGGGAGATAAAAAGCATAATGTTTTGATCTTTTCTTCATCTAGACCTGGGTCTACTGGAGATGGAATTGATGATAGAACGGGAGAATCTTTTATGGATTTATGGACTACAACTAGAGATAACAAAGGAAAATGGGGAGAACCTCAATTATTGCCTGAAACAATAAATACAGAAGATAATGAAGGTGGAGCATATATGAATAAGAAAGGTGATGCTCTTTATTTTACTCGTTGTCCAAGAGAGAAGAAAACAAACTTAGGATGTGATATCTATTATTCTGAGCCTCAAGGTAAATCGTGGCAACAAGCTACTAAGATCGTTCTTAAGCCTGAAGGTGCTGACTCTTTATCTTGTGGTCATCCAACGTTAGATAAGTCTGAAAAGTATATGATCTTTGCGTCTGATCTTCCTGGAGGTCAAGGAGGAAAGGATCTTTGGATGGTTGAATTTGACAAAAAAGCAAAAAGCTGGGGTTCGCCTAAGAACTTAGGACCAAAGATCAACACATCAGGAGATGAAATGTTTCCTCATTTGACTGAGGAAGGAGTTCTTTATTTCTCTTCCAATGGTCATATTGGTATGGGAGGTCTAGATATCTTCAGAGCTGAAGCTACAGGCGAAATGCAATGGGGAAATGTGGAGAACTTGAGATATCCAATTAACTCTTCGGAGCATGATTATGGAATTATATTCGAGAGTGGATCTGATGACAAAAGAGGTTTCTTTACTTCAAGTCGTCCAGAAGGAAAAGGTAGAGATGATTTGTATTCATTTAACCTTCCTGAAATCAAGTTTATTCTTGAAGTTTATGTGAAGAACAAAGAGACTCAGGAACCATTGGCTGGAGTTGAAATTACTCTTGTTGGTTCTGATGGATCTCAAATTGTTAAAACAACTGATGAGGAAGGTAAATTTATTTACGATGATAATGGCGCGAATAGATACATCAACAAAGAGACTTCATATAATATTGAGGTTTCTAAAGATGAGTTCTTGGGAGCTAAATCGAAGTTCAGTACTGTAGGAGAGCAGAACTCTAAGAAGTATATTGAGGAGTTGTTCATGCAACCTGCAAGTAAAGATGTGGTTATCGATTTCCCAGAGGTTCAGTACGCTTATGACAAAGCTGATCTTCTTGTAGATAATAGAATTAACTCTAAGGATTCATTAGATTACTTGTACCAAACACTTATGGATAACCCAACAATTGTTATTGAGCTTCAGGCGCACACGGATTGTAGAGGATCTGATAAGTACAACAAAACTCTTTCGCAGAAACGTGCTCAGTCTTGTGTTGACTATTTGATCTCAAAGGGTATCCCTGCAGATAGAATGGTTCCTGCTGGATATGGTGAAACTACACCAAGAGCTCCTGGGTTAGAGTGTGAGACTATTGATAAGATGGCTACTAACGAAGAAAAAGAAGTTGCTCACCAGAAAAACAGACGTACTCAGTTTAGAGTATTGAGCTTCGACTATAAGCCTTCAGGAGGACAATAGATTGACATAATATTTTTTAAGACATCCTGCCCAAAGTAGGATGTCTTTTTTTTTACTAATACTGAAACGATTATTAAATGACACCAATAGAAAAGAGATACCAGCAAAGAGGTGTTTCTGCAGGTAAAGAAGATGTGCATGCAGCGATAAAGAATGTTGACAAAGGGTTGTTCCCTAAGGCGTTTTGCAAAATAGTTCCTGACTATTTGACTGGAGACAAAGATTATTGTTTGGTAATGCATGCTGATGGAGCTGGAACAAAATCTTCCTTGGCATATATGTATTGGAAAGAGACCGGTGATCTTTCAGTTTGGAAAGGAATTGCTCAAGATGCATTGATCATGAATATTGACGATCTTCTTTGTGTAGGGGCAGTAGATAATATCATGTTATCTTCAACTATTGGGCGAAATAAAAATTTGATTCCAGGAGAGGTGATATCTGCAATTATTAATGGTACAGAAGAGTTGATCACTGACTTGGAAAAGTTTGGTGTGGTGATCAGATCTACCGGAGGAGAGACAGCCGATGTAGGTGACCTTGTTCGAACTATTATAGTTGACTCTACAGTTGTGGCAAGAATGAAACGATCAGATGTTATTGATAATGCCAATATCAAAGCAGGCAATGTTATTGTTGGGTTGGCATCTTATGGTCAGTCAACCTATGAAAGCGAATATAACGGAGGTATGGGAAGTAATGGGCTTACTTCAGCTAGACATGATGTGTTTTCAAAGGATTTGATTCAGAAATACCCTGAGAGTTTTGATGCGGCTGTTCCTGAGGAATTGATCTATTCTGGTTCCAGAAAACTGGTTGACGCTATTGATGGGAGTCCAATTGATGCAGGTAAGTTAGTGTTATCACCTACCAGAACATACGCTCCTATTGTTAAAGAAATTTTGGAAAAATATAGAGCAAATATTGACGGAATGGTTCACTGCAGTGGTGGCGCACAAACTAAAGTTCTACATTTCATTAATGACTTACATATTATCAAGGATAATCTATTTGAACTACCTCCACTGTTTAAGTTGATTCAGGAAGAGTCAGGGACGTCCTGGGAAGAAATGTATCGTGTTTTTAATATGGGACATAGAATGGAATTGTACGTGAATCCGGAGGTGGCAGAGGATATAATCTCAGTTTCTAAAAAATACAATGTCGAAGCAAAGATTGTAGGAAGAGTTGAGGCTTCAGATTCTAAAAAATTAACTATAAGCTCCGAATTTGGAGAGTTTGTTTATAATCACTAATCAAGTAAAGATGAGCGCAGAGGGATATTTGCCAAAATTGGAGGCTATCAAGATACGATTTGAAGAGGTAGGGAAGATGATCACGGATCCTGATATAATTGCTGACATGAAAAAGTATGTTAAGCTTAACAAAGAGTATAAGGATAAAGAGGAGATTGTTCAAGCTTATGATACTTACAGAAATGTATTGGATAATCTGAAATCTTCTATATCTATGTTGAGTGAAGAAACCGATCCAGATTTTAGAGAAATGGCGAAAATGGAGATCAAAGACCTTGAAGAACGAAAGGAGGATTGGGAAGAAAAGATCAAATGGATGCTAATACCTAAAGATCCTGAAGATGACAAAAATGCAATTGTTGAAATTCGTTCAGGTACGGGTGGTGATGAAGCAAGTTTGTTTGCAGGAGATCTTTATCGAATGTACACGAGATTTTTTGATGCTAAAGGATGGAAGGTTGAAGTGTTAGATGTTACAGAAGGAACTATGGGGGGATACAAAGAGGTTGTTCTAAAAGTATCCGGTGAAGAAGTGTACGGTACAATGAAATATGAGGCTGGAGTTCATCGCGTTCAGCGCGTGCCCGATACTGAAACTCAGGGAAGAGTGCATACATCAGCAGCTACTGTTGCGGTCTTACCAGAGGTAGAAGAAGTGGATGTTGACCTGAATCCCGCTGATATCGATTTTCACACGTCAAGATCTGGAGGTGCTGGTGGTCAGAATGTAAACAAAGTTGAAACAAAGGTGCAGTTGACACATAAACCAACGGGAATTGTGGTGGTATGTCAAATTGAAAGATCTCAGCTGGCAAACCGAGAAAGAGCAATGGAGATGCTTCGTGCCAAATTATATGATATAGAGCTGAATAAACGAAACGGGGATATTGCAGCTAAGCGAAAGACAATGGTGTCTACTGGGGATAGATCAGCTAAGATCCGAACCTATAACTGGCCTCAAGGAAGAATCACCGATCATCGAATCAACAAGACTATGTATAATTTGAACAGTTTTGTAAACGGTGATATTGAGGAGATGTTGGATGCACTGAAGATCGCAGAGAATACGGAAAAACTGAAAGAAGGAGGAGTTGAAGTTTAATCTCATATTATGACTAGAGAACAATTAATTGAAGAAATAAAAGCGACCAAGTCTTTCTTATGTGTTGGACTGGACTCAGATCTTGAAAAAATACCAAATCATTTGAAAGGTAAGGAGGATTCGATTTTTGAATTTAATAAGGCAATTATAGATGCCACTAGTCGATATTGCGTGGCATACAAGCCGAATATCGCTTTTTATGAATCGATGGGTGCAGCAGGATGGGATATCTTGGAAAGGACAGTGAACTATATTCCAAAAAATAAATTGATCATTGCCGATGCGAAGCGGGGAGATATTGGGAATACCTCTAAAATGTATGCTAGAACATTTTTTGAAACTTACAATTTTGACGCAATAACCGTTGCTCCATATATGGGAGAGGATTCTATTACGCCCTATTTTGGGTTCGATGATAAGTGGGTAATACTATTAGCTGCTACAAGTAATTCAGGAGGGTTAGATTTTCAGTACAAACAACTAACAAATGGAAGAATGTTGTTTGAAGAAGTATTGGAAAAGTCGAAGGAGTGGGGCAATGATGACAACTTAATGTATGTAGTAGGAGCAACAAGAGCTGACATCTTACAAAAAGTGAGAGCGATCGTTCCGAATAGTTTTCTTTTAGTTCCGGGAGTTGGAGCACAGGGAGGAAGTTTGAGTGATGTAGTTAAAAATGGTATGAACAAAGATTGTGGGTTGTTGGTAAATTCATCTCGTGGTATCATCTATGCGGATTCTTCCGAAAAATTTGCCGAAATTGCAGAAGTAAAAGCAAAGGAATTGCAAGAAGAAATGCAGCAATTTCTGGAAGCTTATGACGTGATTTAAAATGACAGAAGACTACCTCCACTACATCTGGAAATTTCAAAAATTCGATCATAGGAATCTTAAGACCATTCATGCGGAAATCGTAGAGGTCAAAAAACCAGGCACTCATAATCATGACTCAGGTCCTGATTTTAATGAAGCCAATATTTATGTAGACGGAACGGAATGGTTTGGTTCCGTGGAGATCCATATTCAAACATCGGATTGGGCTAAACATAAACATCAGGATGATCGGAACTACAATAATGTGATCTTGCATGTTGTTTATGAACATGATCAGGAAATTTATAATCAAAATGGGGAAACGATTCCTACCATTGCATTAAAGGAAATAATCGATCACAATGCTTACTTTTCTTATGAAAGATTCTTGCAAAAAGGAGGGGATAGACCATGTTACAATAAAGTTAAAAATCTTCCGAAACTAAGAATAGTCAGTACTTTGGATGAAATGCTAGTCAATAGAATGATGAGAAAATCTCAGTTCATTCAGGACATGCTATTACGGACCAATCAGGATTGGGAACAAGTGTTTCACCAACTATTATTCAAGTATTTGGGAATGAAAGTAAATGATATTCCGATGCTGGATCTGGCTCAGCGGACTTCCTACGTGCTTTTGCAAAAAAATGCAGATGATCTATTCCGATTGGAAGCTATGCTTTTTGGACAAGCAGGAATGTTGAATGAGGTTATTTTAGATGAGTATCATCAAAAACTTCGAAGTGAATATCTGTTTCAGAAACAGAAGCATCAATTTCAATCGATGACGGGAGCTGAATGGAAATTCTCCCGTATGAGACCTCCAAATTTCCCAACTCTGAGAATTGCTCAGATAGCTGCAATCTATTCCAGCTATCAAAATTTATTTCAACTGATTCGGGATAAGGCGCCCGTTCGACATTTACAATTGGTTTTTAGCGCTGAACCATCAGAATATTGGACCACACATTATTCGTTCAATTCTGAAAGTAGAGGTCATAAAGGAAATCTAGGAAAAGTTGCTCTTCAAAATATTATAATTAACGTCATTGCACCTTTCGCATTTTATTATGGGCGTTCTATTGGTGACGAGTCTTTTGAAGATTACGCCTTCTTACTTCTTGAATCGATACCTGGAGAAGACAATAAAATAACCAGGAAATACGAAGATTTTCAAATAGGTGTAATAAGTGCCAAAGATTCTCAATCGTTAATTCAATTGCACGACCAACTGTGCGAAAAGAAACGATGTTTGAATTGTAAAATAGGCGTATCTTTATTGCAATCATGAATAGAGGAAGTAATACCATGCTATTTAATTTTAGACTTTTCTCTAAAGTCTATTATGCATTACTATTACTAGCATTGAACATTGTAGGAGGTGCGGTTGGATTTGTAATCATTGAGGGTTTTGGGTGGATAGACGCTTTCTATCAAACTATAATCACTATTTCAACAGTAGGTTTTGGAGAAGTCCATGAGTTTACACCCACTGGTAAGTTATTTGTCTCTTTTTTGATAATAACAAGTTTTGGTACCTTCGCATATGCAGTTACGTCTATCACTAGTTATATCGTATCCGGAGACTATCGTCAATATTTCAAAGATTATAAAATTATGAAGGAAATTGAAGAATTACAGGATCATGTTATTGTTTGTGGTTACGGTAGAGTAGGGCGACAAGCGGTTTCTACGTTACAGGCTCACAAACGTAAATTCGTAGTGATTGAGTCAAAAGAATCTATTATAGAATCATTTAGGGAGAAACCGGAATTTCCTTATATACAAGAAAATGCGACATCTGATGATACCCTAATGACCGCTGGAATAATTAACGCAAGCGCTATAATAACAACACTTCCATCTGATTCTGAAAATTTATTTGTAGTACTTACCGCTAGAGAACTGAATAAAGGATTGACCATAATATCCAGAGCCTCTGCATTTACGAGTATTCGTAAATTGAAGATCGCTGGGGCAAATAATGTAATTATGCCTGATAGCTTGGGTGGATCACATATGGCTCAGCTGGTTACTAATCCAGATGTGCTTGAGTTTATAGATCAGATTAGTATTCAAGGTCAAAATGAGATCAACCTCGAAGAAATAGATTTTAAAGAATTGCCAGAGGATTGTAAGTATAAATCGTTGGCAGACCTGTTGGAGCAATTTCCTTTTTGTAATATCATTGGATTCAAAAATACACAGGGAGAATATATAATAAACCCGAATCCTTCAACCGAGATCGTTCCTGGATCGAAGTTATTCGTGTTGGGTAATCCAACTCAAATTAGTAATCTAAATAAGCAACTTAGAATCTCTAAAAAACCATGAGAGTACTGATAACAGGAAGTAATGGTCTACTTGGACAAAAGTTGATCAAATTATTGTGGGATAGAAAAGATGTAGAATTCCTTGCAACTTCTGGAGGAGAGAATCGTGTATTTCAATACAAATTCAACTATCGGTCATTGGACATTACAGATGAAAAAGCTGTTTCAAATATTGTGAATGGCTTCCAGCCGGATGTAGTAATTAATACTGCTGCAATGACTAATGTTGATGCCTGTGAAGAGGATCGAGTTAACTGCTGGAAGATTAATGTTGATGCAGTTCAATATTTGCTGAACGCCTGTGAGAAAATAGGTGCTAAACTGATCCATTTATCTACTGATTTTGTTTTTGATGGAGAAGATGGACCCTATTCTGAGGAGGACCAACCACATCCATTGAGTTATTATGGTGAATCCAAATTCGCATCTGAGCAGCTTTTGATCAACTCAAAATATACGAATTGGGCAATAGCCAGAACCATTATCGTTTATGGTACAGGTGAAAATATGAGTAGAAGTAATATTGTGCTATGGGCAAAAGGAGCGCTTGAGGAGGGAAAAGAATTGACAATAGTAGATGATCAATTTAGAAGCCCGACCTGGGCGGATGATTTAGCAATGGGCTGCTGGTTGATTGCTGAAAAGGATGCCTCTGGGATCTTTCATTTGTCTGGGAAAGATTTTATGAGTATACTCGAGTTGGTGAGACGAGTCGCAGTTTTTTATAACTTAGATGCCTCTAAGGTTACCCCAATAAAGTCTGATACGTTGAATCAGGCTGCAAAAAGACCTCCAGTTACTGGATTTGTGCTGGATAAAGCGATCCGGGAACTAGAGTACAGTCCACTTTCTTTTGAAGAGGGATTGGCACAGCTAAAAGAAGAATTAACTAAAAGAGAACACAGTATATGAAATTATTTCAGAAGATATTTTTATTTTTCTCATTATTGGTAATTACACCAACGTTGGCATTTGCTGAAGATTCATTAGTGCCCGAAAAGAACAGCATTGATAAGGTGGGTGATGCGATTAATGAATCGTTTAAGCCAATTTCTGATGCGATAACAAGTGTTGTATTTTACACTGTGCCTATTGGCGAAAAGAGTGTGCCTATCGTTTTAATTGTTCTACTCGCAGGAGCCGTTTTCTTCACACTTTACTTCAAATTTCCAAATATAAGATTAGTTCGTACTGCTGTAAGAGTGGTAAAAGGTGATTATGAAGGAATGGATGAACACACAACAGATTCCAAAGAGTCAGATGATAATATTTCTGTGATGGATGGTGATGTACTCGATACGATTAAAGTAGAGCATCAGGCTGGTTCTGATGGTGAGGTAACTCCATTTCAGGCACTTACTGCTGCTTTGTCGGCAACGGTAGGTCTCGGAAATATTGCTGGAGTAGCAATTGCCATTGCCGTAGGTGGACCAGGAGCGACCTTCTGGATGATCGTAGCAGGAATAATTGGTATGGCCTCGAAATTCGTAGAATGTACACTTGGGGTTAAATACAGGGATATTGATGAAGATGGAACGGTACATGGAGGTCCTATGTATTACTTATCAAAAGGGCTTAAGGAGAAAGGGATGGCTGGATTTGGTAAATTCCTGGCTTTCTTTTTTGCTATTATGGCTGTAGGAGGTTCGTTTGGAGGAGGTAATATGTTCCAGTCGAATCAAGCAGCAGCCCAGTTTATGAAAATGGCTGACATTGAGGGTAGTGGTGCTAAAGTGATCTTTGGGATCATAGTTGCCATTCTTGTTGGGATCGTTATTATTGGCGGGATAAAAAAGATCGGTAGAGTTACTGAAAAAGTAGTTCCATTTATGGCGGTAATCTATGTGGGAGCTGCATTGATCATTTTAGGAATGAATGTGTCTTTAATTCCAGAGGCATTTGGATTGATTTTCAAAGGAGCTTTTACTCCCGAAGCTGGTTTGGGTGGAGTACTCGGAGTAATGATAGTAGGTTTTCAGAGGGCTGCATTTAGTAATGAAGCTGGAGTTGGTTCCGCTGCAATTGCCCATTCAGCTGTTAAAACGAAATACCCTGCAAGTGAAGGAGTAGTTGGTTTATTGGAACCATTTATTGATACGGTTGTAATATGTACAATGAGTGCGCTTGTTATCGTAATTGTTAATCTAAAAAATGGACTATTCAATTATGGTAATTTAGATGAAAGCAGCAACGTTATCTTAAATGGAACAAATGAGCATTTAGGAGGAGTAGATCTTACCTCACTTGCTTTTGAAACAGCTATTCCAAATTTCTCATATGTATTAACTGTGGCAGTTGTTCTTTTTGCGTTCTCTACAATGCTTTCTTGGTCTTACTATGGATTGCAGGCATGGAAGTTCTTATTTGGTAAGGGTAAGACAACTGATCTTCTGTACAAAACCTTATTCGTTTTGTTTGTGATTGTTGGTGCTAGCATTCAACTCGATTCGGTTATTGCTTTCTCGGATGCAATGATCTTCGCAATGGTCTTTCCAAATATACTCGGCTTGTTGATTTTGTCACCAAAGGTCAGAGACGAGGTTAAGAAATTCACTGAGGCAATAAAACTCTTTAAGGCAAAAAAGGAATAAGTAACGCATGCTATCCCCGCTCCAAAATTATTTTCATTATTCTCGAGGTGAGAGGAGGGGAACCATTGCATTGTTGATCCTTATTACACTACTTCTATTGTTTTATTTTGTAAGTGATTTTTTTGGAAATGATGTTTCTTCTTCACCAGATGAAACCGAGTTTAAGGAGAAGATCGCGTTGTTCGAGGCTTCAAAAAAAGAAGGGGAATTAGCTGATTCCCTAATACTTTTCTCATTTGATCCTAATCTGATTGGCGTTGAGGAATGGGTTCATTTGGGTTTTACGCAAAAGCAGGCTCAATCGATCGAGAATTACAAAGCATCTGGAGCTGAATTTAGGGTGAAAAAAGATCTTCTGAAACTGTTTATGGTGGATGAGTATAAGTACGCTCAATTGGAACCATACATCGATCTACCTGATGAATATTCGAATACTACCTTATCCAGTTATTATTCTGATATTGAAAATGATAAAGTCATTTATGCTGTCTTATTAGCGGAAAGTGAATCTCCAATCTACTCTGGTTTTGAGGAATTCGATAATGTTCATTATTCCAAGAAAGGTGGTATATATCAATATTGTTTACTTCCTTACTCTAGTAATTCTGAAGCAGAAAAAATGTTGAGCACATTACTCATTGAAAATGGCAAGGTGATCCAGCTCAAATCTACAAAAGGATTTTATCCAATTGTGCAAAAAAAGAAGGAGCACACTTCTGCGAATCATACTGATAAAATACCGTTGCGTATAGATTTGAATAATGCCGATACAACAGAGTTAAAGCAACTGAAGGGGATAGGATCAGCATTCGCAAAGAGGATAGTGAAGTACAGAAATTCTCTAGGCGGTTTTGTGGATCTCCAACAACTGGAGGAAGTCTACGGCATGAGTGCGGAGATGATTCAAAACGTCCAAGCAGACCTATATATTGGTAGTGCAGAAATCGTAAAAATTGATGTGAATACAGCAACAGTGGACGATCTAAAGTCACATCCATACATTGACTGGAAAGTAGCAAACTCAATAGTTCAAATTCGAAATAATTATGGTAAATTCGCAGGCGTTGAAGGAATTACCAAATCGGTTTTGATCGATGAAGAGTTATTCCAAAAAATAAAACCTTACTTAGAAGCAAAATGAGCTTACAAGAAAGAATAGACCAAACCATAAGAAACGTTCCGGATTTTCCTAAGCCGGGAATTCAATTCAAAGATATTTCACCCATTCTTGAAAATCCAAAATTGTCTGAAGAAATTGTCGAGGAATTTGCTAACTATTGGAAAGGAAAAATTGACGCTATTGCAGGAGTAGAAAGCCGAGGTTTTCTGTTTGGTTTTCCATTGGCGATGAAACTAGGGATTCCATTTATTCTGATTAGAAAAAAGGGGAAACTTCCCTACAAAACGATTAGTCATAAATACGATCTGGAATATGGAAGTGCAGAAATAGAAATGCACATCGATTCGGTTAAACCCGGAATGAGAGTGTTAGTTCATGACGATCTATTAGCAACTGGAGGAACAGCGGGAGCAGCTGCGGAATTGATCAGAATGGAAAATGGAGAGATTTCAGGATTCTCTTTTTTAGTGGAGTTGGAATTTCTAAATGGGACAGAGAAACTGTTATCTTATTCGAAGAATATACATAGTATCATTTCATATTAATTATATAAACACACACACACGATGAATTTTGATTTAACAGAGAATGAATTAATGATTCAGCAAATGACAAGAGATTTTGCTGAAAAAGAGATTCGACCACATTTTATGAAGTGGGATGAAACACAGGAATTTCCAAGAGAAGTTTTTCAAAAAGCAGGAGAACTTGGACTTATGGGCGTTTTAGTACCTGAAGAGTATGGTGGTTCTGGAATGGGTTACAATGAGTATATCATGGTGATTAGAGAAATTGCAAAGGTTTGTGGTTCTATTGGACTGTCTGTTGCTGCTCACAATTCACTTTGCACGAATCATATCTTGAAATTCGGAAATGAAGAGCAGAAGAGAAAGTGGTTACCTAAATTAGCCACTGCTGAGTGGATTGGTGCATGGGGATTAACAGAGCCCAATACAGGTTCCGATGCAGGTAGAATGAAGTGCGTTGCCAAGCAAGATGGAGATTATTGGGTGCTTAATGGAGCGAAAAACTTTATTACACATGGTAAGACGGGAGATATTATCGTAGTTATTGCGAGAACTGGAGAGCCTTTGGACTCACATGGAATGACGGCCTTTGTAGTAGAAAGAGGAACGCCAGGTTTCGAAGGAGGAAAGAAGGAGGATAAATTGGGAATGAGAGCTTCTGAAACTGCAGAGGTGATCTTTACGGATTGTAGAGTTCATAAGGATAACATTCTAGGTCAAGTTGGTGATGGGTTTATTCAGGCTATGAAAATTTTGGACGGAGGTAGAATTTCTATCGGTTCTTTAGGCTTGGGAATTGCTGAAGGTGCTTTAGAAGCATCTATAAAGTATGCTAAAGAAAGAGAGCAATTTGGGAAACCAATTGCGTCCTTCCAGGGAATTTCATTCAAGTTGGCTGATATGGCTACAGAAGTTGAAGCGGCTAAACTATTGTTGTATCAAGCTGCAGACAAATTGATGAAAGGTGAAAAGGTAAATAAACTATCGGCTATTGCGAAATACTACGCTTCTGAAGTAGGTGTAAGAGTTTCTACTGAAGCTGTACAGATTTATGGAGGATATGGTTACATCAAAGAATTTCCGGTAGAAAAATTCTATAGAGATAGTAAACTTTGTACTATTGGTGAAGGGACTTCCGAGATCCAGAAATTGGTGATCTCAAGAGAGTTGTTGAAGTAGTCAATATTATTCTTTAAATTAATCCAGACCTCGGAAGAGTGTCTGGATTTTTTATTGATTATAATCACCCAAAGAGATCATTAATTTTTCTAGCTTTTTACCGATGTCATAGGTTGAACAATTATGGTTATTGACGATAATTGCAAAGACCAGATCTTTTCCATTAGCGCTTTTTACATAGCCTGCATAACTCTTTACTCTGGTCATAGTTCCACTTTTAGCTCTCAAATTTCCATAGATCTTTGTGCCTTTTCCATAGCTTTTTAATGTCCCTGTTTTTCCGCAGTTCGGTAGCGAAGAGTAAAAAGAATCGAAGTATTTACTGGATTTCATCTTAGTAAGTATGTCGACAAGGTGTTTTGCCGACACTGCATTTGCCCTGCTTAAACCACTTCCATCATTCATTGAAAAACCAGTCATATCAACACCTTTATCAGACCAATAATTCGAAACGGCAAGTGTGCTGGAATATACACTTCCATCATGATATCTGGAAACACCAATATGTTTCAAAAGATGTTCAGCGAAAAGATTGTTAGAGATCAAATTGGTCCAGTAAACGATCTGACTTACTGAGGGAGATTCATGCGTGAAGAAAATAGTTCGTTGCGTAGTATCTAAAATTCCATCCAAACGGTCTCTTCGAACAGTAGTTGCACTGGATGAAGTGGTGATACCATATCTGAATAAATAGGTCTCCAATTCGAATGCTGCTACATATGCAGGGTCATGCATGGCTCCTCTTACATCAAAGTCTTTGCTACCTTTCGGTATTCGTCCCTTTATAACTCTGTAAGGATCGTAAGGGCCTCCATAAATATAAGCCTCATCCTTCTCAGTATCTCCAGCTTTTACTCGATTGTCTATTCTTAAATCTGGTGAATATGGTTCGAAACAAACAACATGAGTGCTGTCATTGTTGTTTGACCCCGCATCAAAAGTAAAAGTAACGGTATTGTCATATACACTTAAGCCAGAAACACCGCTTCCATAATAGTTTCCCATATCACCCCAGCCCCAAGTAGAGGGTACATACTCATCCGAGAAATATGTCGCATCACCTACAATTTTTCCATCTATATGATGTATACCTAATTTCGCAATCTCGTCTACCCATTGCAACATGAAATTCTCATCATCAAAGTACTTACTTCCTAATGTCGGGTCTCCACCACCTATGACGTAGAGATTGCCATGAAGAGTACAATTAGAATCTATATATCCATCATAGCCTAGTTTCGTTTTAAATTTATGCCATGAGCCTAACATGTCTAATGCAGTAGCAGTAGTTATCACTTTCATTGTACTGGCAGTAACTAAACTTTGTTCTGCATGATGTGAAGAAACCTCCACTTTGTTTTTTGCATCATAAACATAAAAACTAATTGATGCATTTTTTAGATCTGGATCAGATTCAAGAACTGAAAAAGCTTTATCAATTGAACTTATCGCAGGAATGTCTCTAGTGTCTCTTTCCTGAGCCCAAGATAATGTTGAGCAGAAAACTAATATGAGGAGTGTTAAATGTTGTCGCATATTCAAAGATACTAAAACAATAATGTGTGGTTTTTGAATAAAAATAATCTTTTCCATACTTTATTTTTTACACTTTTGTGATATGTGCGGGATAGTAGGACAGATCTTTTTTGATGGGCGTGTATTGGCGGATCATGATGCAATGCAGAAGTCTTTACATTTATTGTCAAAAAGAGGTCCAGATTATCAAAACGATATTGTTTCAGGTAATGCTCATCTTGGGCATGCAAGATTGTCCATAATTGATGTTTCAGATCATTCAAATCAACCATTTGAGGATGAATCTGGAAGATACTCTCTTGTATTTAATGGAGAAATATTCAACTACGTAGAGTTGCGAGATGAATTGATAAGTCAAGGGGAGGTTTTCAAATCATCAGGAGACACAGAGGTTCTTCAGCGGCTATTGATTAGAGACGGGTCTTCAGCGATAAATAAACTCAATGGTTTCTTCGCTTTTTGTTTCCATGACAAAGTGGAGCAAAAATCCATTATTGCTCGAGACCGATATGGAATAAAACCACTCGTCTATTATTCGGATAAAGGCTGCATAACTTTTGCCTCTGAGATTAAGGCGCTTAATCCTCTCATCGGAAAAAGAGAGATAGATAAACAGTCACTTCGTTATTTTTTTCAGTTCAATTATATTTCGGCACCTTATACCATTTTGAAAGACGTCTACAAATTGGAACCAGGTACTTTACTTGAAGTTTCAAGCCAGGGTGTGAGCAAAAAGCGATATTATGAAATAAATGCGAGCCCTTTGTCCATGGATGATTATCATACAGCAAAGAAAAAAGTATACAACCTTTTGCATGAGGCGACCGAACGAAGGTTGATTGCTGATGTTCCTGTTGGTGCTTTCTTAAGTGGCGGGATTGATAGTAGTGTGGTAAGTCTGATCGCGTCTAAATACACTTCTTCACTAAAGACATTTTCAATTGGTTTTAAGGATAATCCTTACTTTGATGAGACGGCATATGCTGAATTAGTAGCCAATAAGATCAAATCAGAGCATACAGTTCTGAAACTTTCCAATGATGATCTTCTAGGGGCATTTGAGGATGCTATGAATTATTTGGATGAACCTTTCGCAGATAGTTCATCTTTAAACATGTTTATTCTTTCTCAACACACAAGAAGACAGGTAACGGTTGCTCTTTCTGGCGATGGTGCTGATGAATTATTCAGTGGATATAATAAGCACCAGGCATTGCTGAATGCAGATAAGCAAGGCTTGAAAAACACCCTTGTTCGAGTGGCTGGTAGTGCAGTTGCGAAAATGTTACCAAAGACTAGAGACTCGAAGATTGGAAATGTCGGCAGACAATTGGATAAATTCTCTAGCGGATTAAAATTATCAGCGCAAGAAAGGTATATTCAATGGGCCTCATTTATGTCAGAAGATGTTGCTAATGTTTTAGTAGATGAGCGATTCTCTTTTAGACCCGGATTTGAATATTTGTCGAAGTCGGTGAAATCGTTCAATGACTATCTGGAAAGGGATTTTAAGATGGTGCTTGAGGGGGACATGCTGAGAAAAGTAGATGCCATGAGTATGGCAAATAGTCTGGAAGTAAGAACTCCATTTTTGGATGTTAATTTGGTCGATTATGTTTTCTCATTGCCTGCAGAATACAAAATACAGGGAGGCGTCAGAAAGAAGATCCTAAGAGAAGCCTTTCAGGAAGAATTGCCAGAACAAATATTTAATAGAGGAAAAAAAGGATTTGAAGTTCCTTTGAAACAGTGGTTTGAAAACGAATTGAGGTCAAAACTGAGTGAATGGGTTTTTAATAGGGATATGATCAAAGCTCAGGAAATTTTCGATTGGGAACAACTTTCTGGAATTGAACAGAAACTTCATTCGGATAATTCAGGAGATAGTATATATAACGTATGGGCCATGTTGAGTTTTCAGATTTGGTACCTTAATTACAAAAAGCAATTTAATTAATGCCTAAGATTTTAAGAATAATAAACCGTTTTAATATAGGTGGTCCTACTTATAATGCCGCATATCTTACAAAGTTTTTGGAGGATGATTTTGAGACATTGCTAGTTGGAGGACAAAAGGATGAAACGGAAGATTCAAGTGAATTTATTTTAAATAGTTTGGGACTAAAACCGCTGATCATTCCGGAAATGAAACGTGAGATTGATCTTAAACAAGATCGAATAGCCTACAAGAAAATTAAGGAATTAATAGGAGATTTCAAGCCTGATATTGTGCATACACATGCCTCTAAAGCTGGAGCAATTGGTAGACTAGCCGCACATAAAATGAAAGTCCCTCAGATCTATCATACGTTTCATGGACATGTTTTTCATTCCTATTTTGGAAAAGCAAAAACTTCCATGTACAAGACGGTTGAAAGAAATTTGGCAAAGAAAAGTACTAGGATTATAGCGATAAGCGAGATACAGAAGCATGAATTATCTACAATTCATAAAATTTGTCCGCCAGAGAAAATTTCGGTAGTTCCTCTTGGATTTGATCTTGAAAGGTTTCATACAGACCTTGAAAGTAAAAGAACTAGGTTTCGCAATGAGTGGAAGATTGCAGATGATGAGATAGCGATAGGAATTGTCGGTCGCCTAGTTCCAATAAAAAATCATGAATTATTTCTCGAAGCGGCTAAGAAAGTCTCTGAACAGTCACGTAAGAAATTGAAATTCGTAATTGTTGGAGATGGAGAACTAAGAGAGTACCTTGAAAATAAGGTGTCCGAATTAGGTTTGGATAATGTGCTTTTTACGAGTTGGCAAAAAAATGTTGACATCGTTAATGCAGGATTGGATATTATTGCTTTAACATCGAAGAATGAAGGAACTCCGGTAAGTTTGATAGAAGCACAGGCGGGAAGAAAGCCCATTGTGTCGACAAGAGTTGGAGGTATTGAAAATGTGGTTAAGCCTGGAAAAACAGCTTTGTTGTCCGAATCTGGAGATCTAGATGGATTTGCTATGAATTTACTGAATTTGGTGGAAAATGAAGATCTACGGCAATCGTTTGCCTTAAATGGAGAACATGTTTTGACGAACTTTCATTTTACCCGGTTATGCGCAGACTTTAATCGAATTTATTTAAATGACTTTAGTCGACTTTGAAACACAAAGTTCTTTTTGATGTTGTTTTTTTATTATACATTTGTTTTAAATTATTAGAAAATGATAAAGTACTTCATAATCCTAGTTATTGCTTTTGTGGCATTTTTATCAAGTTGCACGGTGAATTCCCATGTGATGCTTAAAACACCAAAAGATTTTGTCTTTGATTCCATACCAGACATTCAGGTAGATCAATATGTGATATCTCCGGGAGATCAGTTACAATTCAGATTATATTCCAACGGAGGATTCTCAGTGATTGATATAACCTCTGGAACAGGTGGGGGTGTAAATGCAGGTGCTATGATGAGAAACATAAATGTCTTTTATCTCGTGCAGAATGATGGAATGGTTAAACTACCTATTTTGGGAGAAACATCGATTGTCGGTAAAACCGTTAGGGAAGCGCAAGCTTATCTAGAGGAAAGGTATAGCAGTTATTATGTAGATCCATTTTTACAATTGGAAGTTGCCAACAAAAAGGTCTTAGTGTTTCCTGGTTCTGGAAATAGCGCTCAATGGATTACGCTTCAAAATAATACCACTACCTTGATGGAAGTACTTGCTCAGGTTGGAGGAATTTCCGCCAATAGCAAGGCCAATTCGATTAAAATTATGAGGAAAGTAGAAGATAAGGATGCGAGAGAAGTTTACAAAGTTGATTTGAGCAAGATTGATGGGCTTCCTTATGGCGATATGGTGATTTTGGCAGATGATATTATATATGTGCAACCTAATGCTAATATAGCTAGAGAAATAATTCAAGATATTTCGCCTATAATTTCATTAGTTTCATCTACTTTGGTTTTTTACTTGACTTTGAAGAACTTCGTAAATTAAGTCATGATTAGAGAAGAAATTGACAGCGGTAACTCTAATTTTGAGAGTTATAGACAACGAATAACTAACTTCAGTAATGATTTCGAATTTGGTGTTTTTTTATTCTTATTACGAAAGTCATTATGGGTTCTGTTGGTTTGCGCATTGTTTGGCGTAATTGGAGTTTTTCTCTATTTACGATATACACCGAGAGTATTCGAAAGTAAATCGGTTATCCAAATAAATATATCTAATCAAGCTAGGGATATTTTAAATGTAAATTATGGCTTTGAGGGTATGGATGAATTGAAAACTCAAGTTGAGATCATTCGTTCTCCTATGTTAATTAAAAGGACCTTAAGTCATATGGATATAGAAGTCGGGTATTTTACCATGGGTCAAATACTTGAGGACAATAAATACGGATCAAATTCATTTCTTATCTATGATGTAGAGATGAAAGATTCCTCGCTAATGGGAGTCAAATTTTACATTGGAATTGATAAGGACTTTAGGTTTACCATCCAGAATGAAAATCACAAAAATATTTCTTCCTTGTTTCAAGAGAACGAGCTGGTGAAGTTGGATGGTGTATCTTTTAGACTAAAGATTTTATCGAGAAAGCAATTAGAAAGTGAATCGGTGAAAGATAGAGTGTGTTTTAGATTTCAATCACCAAAATTGTTAATTGATGAAGTAATCGGAAATTTGGATGTGGATGTTTTAAATCCAGGAGCAAAAACAATCGAAGTGAAATTTAAGCATACGAATCCAAAGTTTGCTGCAGATTTTGTAAATGAATTGCTTAGAACATATGATGAACATGTATTGACTAAAAAGGGTGTTTCATCTGATAATATTCTGTCTTTTATACAAGTTCAAAAGGATTCGGTTGAAAATAGATTGAAGGAAAACGAAAAATTGATCCAAGCGTTTCAAAAAAAGAATGACTTTAAAGGGTCGTCTAATCTGACAAGTTCTTATTTGAATCAGTTAGAAGGACTCAAAAAGAATGTTGTTGATGAGAAAATTGAAAGAAGCATTCTGGAGGAATTGCGAAGACAAATTGATGAATTTGATGAGACTACAGAGGTAGAGCAAATTATTCCATTATTTATTGGTCAAAGTTTTGAAGCTACATTGCAGTCTCTAATTGTGAAATTAAAGTCTCTCGCAGATCAAAAAGAGCACCTGTTGTCTTCAGCGACCGTTGAAAATTATAATGTTTTGCAAATTGATAAGCAAATTAATTCTCAAATTTCAATCATACTAAAAGCTATTGATGTTATTGATTCACAGAGCTTAGCAAAGATTTCGTCAATTGAGACAAACATTAAATTGCTAGAGGCTGAATTATATACATTACCTGAAAAAGAACTTGAGTTGACTCGATTGCATAGAGTCATGGAAATTAACAACAAATATTATACGATGCTTCTGCAAAAGGAAACAGAGTATAAACTTTCGCAACAAGGTATAACTACTTATAACGAAATATTGTCGCCAGCGACAATTTCTGATGTTCCAGTTTCGCCCAGACAGGTAATGGCTTATGTGATTACGTCAATTGTCGTTATTATAATCTTCATAATTTTTGTTTTGATCACTTATATAACGCATGATAAAATCACTACACTTAATGAGGTTACCAAGCTTTCAAATGCATCAATAGGTATACTTGGCATTGTGCCAAGGTATGTTAGCAGGGTTCCAGTATCTCAATTGATTATAGACAAAAGTCCGAAATCGTTGATAGCCGAATCTTTTAGAACAATTCGTACTAATTTACAGTTTTTGTCTTCTACTGATGGACCCAAGACAATTGGTGTAACGAGTACTATTTCAGGAGAAGGAAAAACATTTGTGGCATTAAATTTGGCGGGTATAATAGCTTACTCTGGTAAGAAAGTTATTGTGTTGGATTTGGATATGAGAAAACCGAAAATTCACTTGGGTTTTGGGGCTGAAAATACAATTGGAATGTCAACAATCCTGATTGGAAAGGATCATGTTTTTAATTGTATTAAGCAAAGTTCGCTTGAAAATCTAGATTTTATTACAGCTGGCCCTATTCCCCCTAATCCCTCTGAATTAATAATCAACGGTAAAATATTCGACATTGTAGAGGAACTCAAAACGAAGTATGACATGGTCATAATAGATAACCCTCCAGTTGGTTTGGTGACCGATGGTATACCAATTATCAAATGGGTGGATTATCCCTTGTATATTTTTAGATCGGAATATTCTCGAAAGAACTTTGTGCAAAATGTAGATCGATTGATCAATGAAAATGGAATTAAGCGTCTTTCAGCTATTCTAAATAGTGTAAATGCAAATCGCAAAGGATATGGAGGGTATTATGGATATGGCTACGGTTACGGTTATGGATATGGCTATGGAGGAAGTACGTATGGAGGATATTATAATGAGGAGGAAAAAGTTACCAGATGGTCTCGAATTCTTAAGTTTTTAAGACTGAAGTCATAAGTTTTAGTAATTTTGCCTGTCGATAATGCAGGTTCAGACAACTAATATAGAAGGAGTTTTAATTCTCACTCCGCAGGTTTTTGGGGATAGCCGAGGTTATTTTCTCGAATCTTTTAATCGGGATAACTTTGATGATGCCATTGGTAATTCTGAATTTGAATTCGTTCAAGATAATGAATCGATGTCTTCTAAGGGGGTCTTGAGGGGGTTACATTATCAATCACCTCCTTATGATCAAGGAAAATTAGTTAGAGTAATTCAAGGGGAAGTGCTTGATGTGGTTGTTGATATTAGGCAAGACTCAATAACTTACGGTCAGTATTTTTCAATTACATTAAACGGGACTTCAAAACAGATGCTATGGATTCCTCCGGGAATGGCTCACGGATTTGCAAGTCTAGAAAATAATACCATTTTTGCTTATAAATGCACTGAGTTTTATAGGCCTGAGTCAGAAGGTTGTATTTTATGGAATGATCCAGACTTGAGTATTATATGGGGAGTTCAGGAGCCAATCATTTCGGATAAAGATAAAAGAGGTGTGTTGTTTAGAGATTTTGTAACGCCATTTACTAGTTGATGGATAATGTACAGTATATATTCGTTGTATATGCAACCTTCTTTATTTCGATTGTGTTTTTTTCACTATTCATTAATGCAATCTTTCTAAAGTTTGCCACAACGCTTGGAATTCGTGAAAGAGAAGGACCAATTATTCGGTGGAGTAGTGTTTCTAAACCGGCTTTGGGAGGAATTTCCTTTTATATTGCATTTTTACTTTCTATGGCATCGTTCTCTGTGTTTTTTTGAACCGGATCTGATATTTAAGCATTCTGGAAACACTTGGGGCTATTGGGAGCTACCGCATTGCATTTTTGATGGGTTTAGCTGGATGATGCCTATGATACCAAAACCACTGTTGAAGTTTGGTGTCCAGATTTTGTGTGGGGTAATTCTAATTTTTTCAGGTACAACCATTAAATTGGTAGATTATGATTGGATTAATTATGCCTTGACAATTCTATGGGTAATTGGAATAATGAATTCGATTAAATATGTTGGATAACATGGATGGAATTACTACGTCTGTTTCTCTGGCAATAATTGTGATTTGTTTGATCTCACTTATCGTTTCAAGAGGGTTTGCTACTTTCGACTATATGGTAATGCTCGGAATTTGTGCTGCTTTAATTGGGTTTTTATTTTTCAATTGGCATCCTTCAAAGATGTTTATGGGAGATACTGGTAGCCAATTCATTGGAATGTTCTTAGCTTATATCGGTATCAAGTATTTGTGGAATGGAACACTGTTTTCTGGATCTAAATCAAATGATGCAGCAGATTGTTCAGGTATTGATCGCTTTCATTATTCCTGTTGTTGATACCTCTTCAGTAGTGATCAATAGAGTGTAGTAGAGGTCAATCACCATTCGTAGGAGGTAGAGGATCATACCACACATCATTTATCTTATTTAGCTTTTCAGATAGTCAGGTGGGATTTACATTTTTAGGTTTGAGCGTTCTATCCATGTTGATATCTGTGGGTATATACAGATTCATTGATGTTTGGCTTTGGTATCATAGTGTTATTTTTTATTACCTACTTTTTATTATTGTTTTTGTTACTTTGTTTACGATTACTCAGAAGAATAAAGACAAAAGAAAGTAAAGAAAAATCGTAGATCGATCTATAATAAATTTAGCGATTTATTGGGAGTTTCCATTGGTTATTTCCTGCTCAGTGTTGATTTAGAAAATTCTGGAGGAGATGAAGTTCAAATTGGATTCTGTTTACGAGGAGATGGAAGAAAAGACACTTATAATGAGCTGATTATCCAGAATTACAAAGTTTATGCGATGCCCTTGCCGCAAAAGCTGGAATTTTGCTGGTGAACCCGTTCCTTTAAATAATCTTTTGGTTCAGGAATCACTAGATAGAGAAATTCATACTAATACCTACTGGCATTCAAATACCTTCTTTTACTCTAAAAGCGGGCTAACAGATATTTTCCAATCATAGAAAAGATTCTAAAAGAAAATAATATTCCAGATGATTTTTAAATATTTGGCCCTAATTGAATCTGGCTTAATCAATGCGACTTCCCCAAGTGGAGCAAAAGGATTTTGGCAATTCATGAAGCAAAGACGGCTATCGATCATAAGCTGGAGATCTCTGAAGATGTAGATGAAAGAAATCATTTGAATCGACTTTAGCGACAGTGGCGGATGTATATTTAAAGAATCTTATGATAAGTTTGATAACTGGACTTTAGCTGCGGCTTCATATAATATGGGTAAAGCTGGTTTGGAAAGGACAGCTGATAAAACAAAAAGTCTCTAATTATTATGATTTATTACTTGAATATTGAGACAGCTCGATATGTTTACAGAATACTTAGCAGTAAAGTGTATTTTTGAAATCCTCAACAATATGGATTTAATTTTACTTCAAGATGATCTTTATCAACCTTTTAAAACAAAGGTGATTTCAGTGGATTCTTCTATTGTTGTTTGGTTGAGAGTTTTCCAAACTTTCAATCAAACTAATTACAAGACTTTGAAAGTTTTGAATCCATGGTTGATCAACGAATAAGTTAGATAAAAAATGGAGGTAAGTTATATAAACTAGAAATACCTGAAAAAGGTACGGGAGATATGATCGTTTCTATGGATGCTATAATAAGTCTCTAGTTGGAATTATGAGAAGGAGGAAATATAGAAGTTTTTGGTGCTCAGATCTCATAACCTGAAGAATATTGATGTTATTATTCCAAGAAATCAACTGGTTGTAATTACAGGATTAAGCGAAGTGGTAAATCATCATCCCTAGCGTTTGATACTATTTTTGCTGAAGGACAACGAAGGTATATTGAAACATTTTCGGCATATGCTCGTCAATTTTTAGGAGGACTTATCTCGCCCTGATGTGGATAAGATCACTGGATTATCACCGGTCATATCTATCGAGCAAAAAACAGTTAGCAAGAATCCTAGAAGTACGGTTGGGACGATTACAGAGAATCTATGATTTTCTTAGATTGTTGTACGCAAGGGTGGGTGAAGCTTTTAGTCCAGAAACAGGCGAAAAAATGATCAAATATTCTGAAAAGGAGATTTTGGAATTGATCAATTGACCTATCAGCGGGAAGAGAATAATTGTTTTGGCTCCACTGGTTAAAAGCTAGAAAAGGTCATTATAAGGAACTCTTTGAAAAATCAAGAAAACAAGGGTTTTTAAAGGTTAGGGTAGATGGAGAATTGAAGGATATTATTCCTTTGATGAAAGTAGATCGTTATAAGACGCATAATATAGAAATTGTGATCGATAAGATCCAAGTTGATGATAACTCAAATAGTCGATTGACCAAGGCAATTGAATTAGCTTTAAAGAAGGGCAAAGGAGAGTTGTTAATCTTGGATTATGATATCAATGCCGTTAAACATTATTCTAGGTCATTGATGTGTCCTACAACAGGTTTTTCACTTCCTGAACCTGAACCAAATGTTTTTTCATTTAACTCGCCACATGGAGCTTGTAGCAATTGTAATGGGTTAGGCGTGGTTAAGTGAAGTTGATATGTCCAAGATTATTCCAGATGACGGATTATCTGTAAAAAAGAAAGGTATTGCACCCTCTAGGTAAAATTCAGTACGAATTGGATCTTCAAACAAGTTGAAGTCATTTTAAAAAGTGGAAATTGCACGTTAGATACGAAAATTTCAGACATTCCTGAGGAACTACTCCATAAGATCCTTTATGGTACGGATGAGATAATTAAAGTCTTAGGAAACTCAGGAATACATGAAGTAGTTTCAACCTTTGAAGGAGTTATTGATTTTGTAATGAGGCAAATGGATGACGATACATCCAAAAGTATTCAAAGGTGGGCTGAAGGATTTACAAATGTGATCAATTGTCCGTCTTGTTCGGGAAGTAGATTGAAAATCTGATTCTTTGATGTTCAAGATCAACGGTAAGGATATAGGAGAAGTTTCTTCGATGGATTTGTTGACCTTAAAGCTTGGGTGGATCTGAGTGAAAGTACGTTCAACGATTCTCAAAAGCACAACAGATAATAGCGAAAGATGTTGTTAAGGAGATCAAGGCAAGAATAGACTTTTTGCTCGAGGTTGGATTAGGATATCTTAACCTTAATCTGGGAGCGAAAACACTTATCTGGCGGTGAGGCACAACGCATTAGGTTGGCAACTCAAATCGGTTCTGAGCTAACTGGTGTACTTTATATATTGGATGAGCCTTCAATTGGTTTACATCAGAGAGATAATGATAGTTTGATTAGTTCGTTGAAGAATCTTAGAGATATAGGTAATTCGGTCATTGTTGTAGAACATGATAGGGATATTATGATGAGTGCTGATTATGTAATTGATATTGGTCCTGGGTGCAGGAATTAACGGAGGAAGAGTGGTGTCTCAAGGTGATCCAAAGGATTAGTTGCAAACATAGTTCTACGGCTCAGTACATAACTGGAGAAGCAAAAATTGAAGTTGCAGAGGAAAGAAGAAAAGGAAATGGTAAGATACTTTCAATAAAAAGGGTGCGACAGGTCACAACTTAAAGAACGTAGATGCAGAATTCCCATTAGGTAAATTTATTTGTGTCACCGGCGTTTCAGGAAGTGGAAAGTCATCTTTGATTAATGAGACGCTTTATATCCAATTTTAAGTCAGCATTTTTATAGAAGTTTGAAAAAACCACTGCCATTTAAAGAAGTCAAAGGATTTGAAAATCTAGATAAAGTGATTGAAATCGATCAGTCACCAATTGGTCGGACGCCAAGATCAAACCCGGCTACATATACTGGAGTATTTTCTGATATTAGAGATATTTTCACCAACTTGCCTGAATCGAAGATT
Organism: Flavobacteriales bacterium; assembly: GCA_020635565.1. Classification (GTDB taxonomy): domain Bacteria; phylum Bacteroidota; class Bacteroidia; order Flavobacteriales_D; family Parvicellaceae; genus Parvicella. The sequence goes on from JACJZN010000009.1 coordinate 191,487, forward strand.
CGCGGTTATAAAAAAGGTAGATTTTCGTTTAATGTTAAAGGAGGAAGGTGTGAAGAATGCAAAGGAGGTGGATTGAAATTGATCGAAATGAATTTCTTCCAGATGTTTATGTTCCGTGTGATACTTGCCATGGACAGAGATATAACAGGGAAACATTGGAGGTTAGATATAAAGGAAAATCGATCAATGATGTATTGGAGATGTCTATTAGTGAAGCTTGTCGCTTTTTTCAGACCACATTCCTAGAATATACCAGAAGTTGATCACGCTTGAGGAAGTTGGTCTTAGGATACGTTAAATTGGGGCAGCCAAGTACACTTTGTTATCAGGAGGAGAAGCTCAGAGAACAAAACTGGCAACAGAACTGTCCAAATCTGAAACAGGTAATACATTCTATATTCTCGATGAACCAACCACTGATTACACTTTTGAAGATATTAAAATGTTTCTTGATGTTCTAAATAGATTAGTAGATAATGGAAATACAGGTTTTTGTGATAGAACACAATCTGGATATGATCAAAGTCGCAGATCATATCATTGATGTAGGTTTAGAAGGAGGAAAAGGAGGAGGAGAGATACAATTTTACTGAACTCCGGAAGAATCTGGTCAAGAAAAATGTAGGGTATACCGCTAAATATTTGAAGGAAGAATTACTTCGTTAATCAAAAAACGGTTTTAAAAATAATTTATTAGTGCTAAATAAAATTAACTTTGAAACTGATATTGAATTATTTAAAAGAAATTATATAAAATTATGGAAGAGGAAAGAGATAGAATTAAAGAGGCATTTCATCACAAAGATTGGAATCAAATTAAAACAAACGATAGCTGGGCTGTTTTTAAGATTATGTCTGAGTTCGTTGAAGGTTATGAAAGGTTATCGAAAATTGGATGCCATGTGTGTCAATTTTTGGATCAGCCAGAACAAAGCCAGATCATCCTTATTATAAGTTGGCAGAGGAAATTGCTTTTAAGTTAACTCAAGAATGGTTATGGAGTTATTACAGGAGGAGGACCTGGGATCATGGAAGCAGGTAATAAAGGAGCCGCTAAAGGAAAAGGTATTAGTGTTGGTTTAATATTGACCTCCCTTTTGAACAGCACTATAATCCTTACATTGAAAATGATAAAATGTTGAATTTCGATTACTTTTTTGTTAGAAAAGTGATGTTTGTGAAGTATGCTCAAGGCTTTATTGTTCTTCCTGGTGGGTTTGGAACGCTAGATGAATTATTTGAGGCGATGACATTGATCCAAACGAATAAGACAGGAAAATTCCCGATTGTATTGGTTGGTAAATCTTTCTGGGGAGGATTGATTCATTGGATTCAAGAAGTATTATTGGAAAAAGAGTCTAATATCAGTCCTGAAGATATGAATTTGATCAAACTAGTAGATACAGCTGATGAAGCAGTTGAAGAGATCAATAGATTCTACAAGAAATATATGCTTACGCCAAACTTCTAATTAGGAAAATGAGGAGACATTTTCTTTTATAGAAGAAAAAGTTTAAATTTGTGTGTTGAAGGTGTAAAATCCTTCTACAAAAACAACTATTTCTTCTACTAAATAGAAGAAATATAAAAACTACTTAAAATGAGAAAAGCACTTTTACTTTTGTCTATTTTCTTTGTCGGTTCGACCTTTGCTCAATATGAAGAGGATGAAATGCCTGATGTACTGACTGTCGGTGTTGGTGCGGGTTTTACTTCTTTTTTGGGTGATCTTACTTTAGAGTCAAACGTGTCAAAACTTTCTAATATTAGGCCTACCTATAATTTTAATCTTGAGAGAAGATTTGGACAGGTTGTTGGAGTACAATTGGATGCTTACTATGGTAAATTAGCTTCAAACGAAAGGAGTAAAACAATTGAGAATAACAGAAATTTTGAGTCTTCTCTACTTCAAGTTGGAGCCAATTTTGTTTTTCATTTTGATAATGACTTGGTTATTCACAAGAAATCTCCTTTCTCACCTTATATCTCGGCTGGTTTTCATTTTATGAGTTTTGACCCTTATGGAGATTTGAAAGATAAAAATGGAGTCGAATATAAGTATTGGGATAATGGTACGATCTGGGATGTGAATCAGGGAGATACTGTTGGAGGAACAGGAAGTCAGATTTATAGAGATTATGATTATGAAACTCAATTGACAGACTCGATTGAGAGTTATAATCGTTGGACTTTTGCTGTGCCTTTGACATTTGGTTTGAAGTGGAAATTTACACCAAGACTACAAGGAAGAGTATTTGGAACCTACAACATTACATTTACAGATTGGATTGATAATGTCAATGCCAATGATAACAAAGATAAGTATCTGTATGCGGGATTCTCACTTCATTACGTGATCAAGAAGAAAGATCATAAATATGATGATGTTGACTTTGATGCTTTGGAAAACTCTGACAAAGACGGAGATGGTGTAATTGATACGGAAGATTTTTGCCAAAATACACCGCAAGGTATTGAGGTAGATAAGAGTGGGTGCCCATTGGATGCGGATAAAGATGGAGTTCCGGATTATATGGATAAGGAGCCAGATACTAAGGCAGGTGTTATTGTTGATGAGGAAGGAAGAGAGTTAACTGAAGAACTTTTGGCGGAACGTATGGCAGAAAAAGAGAAGATTGTTGAGGAAAGAAAACAATCTTTCTCTGAGGATGCTACTCAGGCTAAATTGGATCAGATTTCTAAGGAAATTGAGCAAAAAGCGGGTAACAATACAGGGGGGTCAGGATCAAATATTCCATTGGAGCTACAAGAAGCCGATATAGATGGTAACGGTATTATCTCTTCCAAAGAAATTTCAACAGCCATTGATGGTTTCTTTGAAGGATCAAATAACTTCTCAGTTAAGTTACTTCACGAGTTGATCGATTATTTCTTCGAGCAATAAGAATTGAACGATATTTGTAATAGAATCCCAGATAATGTTGAATTGTCTGGGATTTTTTTTACGTATAATTCCGTATAGGAAATTGTACAAAAGCAATTAATTTAGAAACTTAAAAATTAAGTTATGAAGACGATATTTCTACCGTTATTCTTCATTTTGATGAACACAATTGGAGTTGCTCAGGACGGAGCTGTTTTCATGAGGATTGATCCAAAAGGACACATGAGTCAAATAAGAACCTTGCAGGTGTCGTCCGATGGAAAAAGTATATTCACTGGTGGATTCGATAAGGTTGGATATAAATGGAAAACAAAGTCTGGAAAAATTGAGCAGGAATTTCGAGGAGAAATTGGTGTAGGTAGTGAAGGAATGATATATAAATCTGCTATATCTCCAGATGATAAGTATATCGCAGTTGCGGGATGGTTTGGTTCAGATGATGAAACTGAGGATTTAGGAGATGTAAGGTTGTTTGATTTTAACACGGGTAAACTTGTTCGTGTATTCAAAGGATTAGGGTATACCCCTGTAGGAATGGGGTTTTCAAATGATGGAAAGCACATTATTGTTGGAGATGAAAACAGTGATATTTTCATGTGGGAGGTAGAAACAGGGCAGCTGAAAAGTAAATTCGTTTACCATTCTAAGGAATATGATGAAACCTTGTTTCGTTTGGATATCAATAATGATCGAATGGTGTCAATAGATTGGCGAGGACATGTATGTCTTTGGGATATTTATAAACCAGAAAAACCATTGGCAATCGATTCGAAATTTATAAAGGAAAGTATTACAAATGATATCGGACCTATTGCTGTAAATCCTAATGGCACTGAAGTTATTGTTTGCTTGAATCAGGTGATAATTATCTTGAACGAAAAATTGAAATTTGTTGAGTACTTTGAGAAAGACAAGGGATCTCCTGGCTTTGTCGAGTATAATAAAGATGGGACAATGTTCTTGACTGGAATTGTAGGTAGTGGACAGGGTGAAAAACCATGTTCTATTTACAAAAAAACGGATGGGAAGTATAAGGAATTAGCAAAGTATACGGGGCATCAAAATACTGTTTTAGCGGGTGCGTTCATGGATGATGAAACTATGGTGACAGCGGGAGGAGAATATGATGAAGTACATATTTGGAGGTTGCGAGAAAACAATTCGACAGCATTTGTTAGAGAATTTAAAGGGGAAGGAGATGTTTATTATTCTGCAGCCAAGAATACTGAGTATGTTGGATTTACTCCAACTTGGACAGAAAATTTTGGAAATTCAAGTTTGAGATATGAGTTTAATTTGCTAACGAAGGACATCAGACCTATTGAAGTACATGACTATGAGAAACCCAAAAATGTGTGGAATTCAACGATGATCAAACCAGTCACTTCCTTTACTTTCAATGACGGTCTGGAGATTAGACAAGGAAGAACTGTAGTGGATACTATTCTCAGAGAATATTGGGATGGGAGTAGGCACAATGCCTATACATTTTCAAAGGACGGATATATAATTACTGGAGGTAGTTACGGTATCATTACCGCACACAACAAAGAAGGTGTAATGACGAATAGATTCGTTTCGCATGAAGGTGAGATTTGGAGTTGTAGAATTTCTAATGATGGTAAGAATTTAATTACCTGTGGTATGGATCGGACAATTAGAATTTGGCCACTTGATAAATTGGGTCAGGATAGTTCTGGTCAGCCTGAAAAGACAGTGAGGGAGGTGATGGAAGAGTTGTACGTTTCTTTGGACGAAGATCCATATAAGCAGATATTTCACATGGAGAACATTATGAAATATGCAGATGATCGAACATTTGAATCTTGGGAATTAATAATTGATAAGTTGAAGAAGGGTGATTGGCCATGCCAGTTTTTGGAAGATAGATTGAATTACTACAAAAGTTCAATTATATATCCGACTATTTCTATTTATTTGACCACTGATAATGAATGGATAATTTGGAACAATGATGGTTATTTTACATCCTCTAAGAATGGTGCAAAATACGTTGGATACCATGTCAATCAAGGCCAGGACAAGGAAGCGAAGTTCTTTCCATTTGAACAATTTGATTTAAAATATAATCGTCCGGACATTATTCTAAAAGATTTGGAACTTGGCTATGATAATTTGATCGATTACTATTATAAGTTATATCAGAAACGATTGAAGAAACATGGGCTAACTGAGGAAGAACTTCAGCAAGAAATTCATGCACCAAAAATGGAGTTGAAGAACTTTAAAAAAGAGGATAATAGCGATTGGGCAAGCATTACCATTGGGGCTACAGATAATAAGTACAAACTGAGTAAAGTGATGGTTTATCTTAATGGAGTACCTGTCCACGGTAGTAGAGGTATGGTTGCGAATTTTGTAGAAGGAGAACAAAAGATAGATGTTGAATTAGCAAAAGGGTTGAATAAATTTGAAATAACGGTTCTTAACGATAGAGGTGTAGAGTCACTTAAAACTTATTACGAATTTGATAATGGTGAAATGGAACAGAAACCGAATCTCTTTATCGTGACCATTGGTACGTCTACTTATAAAGATCAAAATTTTAATTTGAAGTACGCAGCTAAGGATGCAAATGACATCGCTAGTTTATTCAAAAATGATCCTCAATATGGGCAAGTTTATACGAAGGTGCTGACGAATGAACAAGTAACCAAAGAGAACATCAAATCTGTGAAAGGTTTTTTGATGGGAGCTGGTAGAAATGATGTGGTTATGGTATTTGTTGCGGGTCATGGAGTATTAGATGCAAATTTCAATTATTATTATGGAACGCACGATATCAATTTTCAAAAGCCTGAAGAGAATGGTATTGCTTATGAAGAAATTGAAGGTTTAGTAGAGGGGTTGAGAGCTTTGAAGAAGATTTTAATTATGGATACTTGTCATAGCGGAGAGTTGGATGAAGATGAGGTAGCTTTTGCAGAGGAAACCTCTGAAGAAGATACTGACGTGATGTTTAGAAATGTGGGGAAAGGATTGGTTAGTAAAACTGGTGGGCTTGAAAACAACACACAGATGATGAAAGAGCTTTTTGTGGACCTGAGAAAAGGAACAGGAGCAACCGTGATCGCTAGTTCAGGAGGAGCTGAATTTAGTATGGAAAGTGATGAGTGGAAAAATGGACTCTTCACCTATTGCTTGATTAACGGAATAAAAAGTAAAAATGCTGATGAAAATCATGACGGTACAATCCACTTGTCTGAAGTAAAAAGTTATGTTCAAAATGAAGTTTTTCAATTAAGTGAAGGACGTCAATCTCCTACCTCAAGAATTGAGAATTTGACATATGACTTTGAAATGTGGTGATTTCAACGGATTATCTATTTTTGATTTATGTTAGGATTTCCAATTCAATACAATGAACCCTTATTCAGACCTCCATCTGAAGGTCGATCTTTGATCATTCAGATTACGTTGGGATGTTCCTGGAACAAATGCAGTTTTTGCGAAATGTATACTTCTAAGCGTTTCACAGTAAGAAAACAGGAGGATGTCTTTCAAGATATAGAAGCTTTTTTACCATGGGCAGATCAAATCACTAAAGTTTTTCTGGCTGATGGAGATCCATTGGTACTATCCAATGCCAAGTTGTTGCCAATTTTAAATAAGTTGACTGCTACTTTTCCAAACCTCAGACGGATCTCGACCTATGCATCACCCTCCAATATCAATAGAAAATCACAAGAGGAACTGAAAGAGTTACATGCAGCTGGTTTGCAGTTATTATATGTTGGCATTGAATCAGGAGATAATGCTACTTTAGAGGCAATTCAAAAAGGAGAGACCTTTGAGTCAACCGTAAATGGAATCAATAAAGGACAAGAAGCAGGGTTTGACACTTCTGTGATGATCATTACAGGAGTAGGAGGGAAGTTACATTCCCAACAACATGCTATCAAATCAGCTGATGTTTTGAACGCTACACAACCAAAATTTGCATCAACTTTGGTGTTGACTGCTCACAAAGGATTAGAGCATTATCGAGATCGCTTCAAAGGAGAATTTATAGAATTGAATTTGTTGGAGCAATTGAATGAAATGAAACGCTTCATGCAAAATGTTGAATTAGAAGACACTATTTTTAGAAGTGATCATGCTTCCAATCGATTAGTATTGAAAGGTGTTTTAGGAAGAGACAAAGAAATGTTTTTAAAACAGATCAATCAGGCTATACAGGACCCATTGGGTAATATCCGTTCTGTTTATGGTGGATATTAACTATAGCAGATTATTTTCTATTAGAAATTCATAGAATTCTTCAATCATGAGATATGATCCCTCTTTCGATAAATGATGGGTGTCCCTGAAGGCTTTGATTCCTTCAACCTTTAAATAACAATCTCCATCATTAGGACAGTAAACGTTAATAGGATCAAATAGATAGAAATGAGAATTATTTTTTTCTTTAGTATGAAGATAATCGTACCATTCATCTGGAAATCTGGAGTCAATATATTTTCTTGAAACGGAAACATTACAGTCTGAAGGAATGTTCCTAAACCATTGTTCTTGACATAATTCACCTTTTGGAATATTTACATCAAATTCAACATTTGGAAGAATCAAAATTAAATTGATGCCTTTCTCTTTAGTTAATTCCAGAACTTTGTTCATCTCTTTTATCCAAATTTCAAGACCATAACCTTTTTCAATTTTAATAGATTTTTGATTTTCAACTTCCCCTTGACCATTTAAATAAGGTATTTCATATAAATAATGAAATCGACTGGAAATTATCAAGATATCGTTTTTATGCAGCTTATTAAGTTCGTCTTCTAGTTTGCTTATATGCTTATTGTCTCCATATGGAATCAAAACGTAGTCTTCTTTCTTTTTGTCAATAATCAAATTTATATCATGTTTCTCAGCAATGGTTCCAAGCATGAAACGTAATTGAACGGCATGTGAATTACCAAATACACGTATCGTGTTACATTTTTTTTCGATGGATTTGGCCTTTAATGAATCGGTATAAGTAATTTTTGCTTCATTTATTTTTCCAAGAAAGAATGGATTTTTGCTCGAGAATTTTAAAAAACCAATGAAAACAAAGAAGGGTATGAACATAAAAGCAAAAGTGATTTTTGGTTTTGTATTCTTTCTCCAACTTTGTTTTCTGAGAGGCATTTCAACGACATAATAGGAAAATGTGGAAGTAAAAATAATTGCAACTAGTATTATAGGAAGATTAGTCCATGTTAACCCAAGAGTCCAGATAAATAATGTAAACACAACCCAATGCCACAAGTACAAAGAATATGAAATCTTACCAACATAAACCATTGGTTTACTCACTAGAAATTGTATCCCAAAATCAGTTTTGTCATTTTCTTTAAGTTTTGATTGCAAAATCAAAATGAATGTTAGGACAACTACTAAAAGAGTTGTTATTCCTGACGTTGACTTAGGTAGAAAAAAGGTGCCTAATAGAAGCAAAATGGATAGGGCAATTGGAACAGATTTAAGCTTTATTAGAGTTTTATTTGCAAATGAATTTTCGGGATTACTTAATACAGAATAAATCAGACAACCCAGGCCAATTTCCCAAAATCTGAACGGCATTAAGAAATAAACAGCCATTGGATGATTCTCTGAAAAAAGAATAAAGCAAAATACGGATACAATACTCAACAATCCTACGACAAAAGAGAGTCTTGCTAGACCTTTAACAGTATTAGTATTTCTTGCTAAAAGAAGCCACACGAAGAAAGGGAAGACAAAGTAAAATTGTTCCTCAACAGCTAATGACCATGTGTGAGTGAAAGGATTGAGTTTGGATGATTCTCCCCAATAATCAATGGAGGAGAAATATAAATTGAAATTTGATAATCCCGGCAATGATAGCAACCCAGTTTTAACATAGGGGATACTATGTTTTGCAAAAAAACTAATACCAAAACCAGCAACAATGAATGTTAGTAAAAGAGCTGGAAATAATCTCTTGATTCTCCTTTTGTAGAAACCTAAAAAGAATTTTTTTGATCCTTCATACTTTCGATTAATCATTGAGGATGAGATTACAAATCCAGAGATTACGAAGAAGACGTCTACGCCTAGATAACCACTCGGAAGTAAGTATTCTTTAAAGTGATTAATAATCACTGCGATCACTGCTATTGCACGAAGGCCGTCAATTGGAGTGCTGTAGTTATTTAGGTCAATTTTGAGGACGCTTTTAGCCATTCTAATTCAATACTAAGGCAGGCAAATATAGAAAAAACTTATGGTAAAATTTTTAAATCCTGAGTCCTATAAATTATGAGAGAGGACCTTATCCAAATAAACAAAAAAGCCTCACTTTCGTAAGGCTTTTTCTCTCGTACCGAAGGTCGGGATCGAACCGACACGGATTGCTCCACACGAGTTTGAGTCGTGCGCGTCTACCAATTCCGCCACTTCGGCAGTTCCGAAAACGGATTGCGAAATTAAGATAACTTTAAAAATTGACAAAGAAATTTTAAATAATAATTACAAAGGTTTTATTTAAGTGAGAATTAATAACTTCGAATGCTCAATACTTGACTCATGTTGATAGATACACATGCCCATTTGTATTCCGACCAGTTTGATGAAGATCGTAACGAAGAGATTAAACGATGCTTAGCTGGAGGTGTGGAAATGATATTACTTCCGAATATCGATAGTACTTCAATTGAAGGAATGCATCAATTGGTCGATGATTTTCCTGAAAATTGCTACCCTATGATGGGGGTTCACCCGTGTTCAGTTCAACCTGATACATGGAAAGATGAATTAGCACTGGCAAAAACACATTTAGAAGGAAATACCAGGGATTATGTTGCTGTAGGTGAAATAGGAATTGATCTTTATTGGGATAAAACTACTTTGGGGATCCAACAGCAGGCATTTGCTGAGCAAATCGAATGGGCAAAAAATAAAAATCTTCCGATTGTTATTCATGCGAGAGATTCATTCGAGGAAATTTTTGAAGTGGTAGATCAGCATAATGATGGAAATTTGAGAGGTGTATTTCATTGTTTTACTGGTGGAATAAAGGAAGCTGAAAGAATAATCGGATACGGAGGCTTTTTGATGGGCTTAGGAGGTGTGCTAACCTTCAAGAACAGTGGGTTGGATCAAACTGTTTCCCAAATTGAATTAGACCATTTTGTTCTTGAAACGGATGCTCCTTATCTTGCTCCAACTCCACATAGGGGTAAAAGGAATCAAAGTAGTTTTCTAAATTTAGTGGCAATGAAATTGGCTGATGTCAAAGGTGTATCTTTGCCTGAAGTTGCTGAAATAACAACTGCCAACGCAAAAAAAATGTTTTCGCTGTGATGAAAAAAATAACCCTTCTCGTGTTGCTGCTATTATCATTGTCGAGTTTTGCTCAACTCAGTGAGAACAGTAAGATGTATCTGATCACATGTGAGGTTGGAGATGAAATATATACTCAATTTGGACATAGCGCACTAAGAGTGGTTGATCCTGTCATGGGTCAGGATATCACATTTAATTGGGGTGTTTTTGATATTCCAGATGATGAGGTTGACTTTATGTACAAATTCGCGAAGGCAACTTTACCATACAAAATGGATGTGTCTACTACCAACGAATTCGTTTTTCCATATTACAAATATGAAAAAAGAGAGGTAAGACAACAAGAATTAAATTTAACGCTAGATCAAAAAAATAAGATCTGGAAATTATTGGAAGAGAATGCCCTTCCAGAAAATAAGTATTACAAATATGATTTCTTCTTCGATAATTGTGCAACGAGAATTCGAGATATTTTCGATAAGGCATTAGGTGATGAATTGATCTGGGCTAAACATGCTGAAGCAGATAAGTATACATTCCGTGAAATGATTGATGTAGGTTTTCAATCCCATCCGTGGTTAGATTTTGGTATTGATATCGTTCTTGGATATAAGATCGATAAGAAAGTTAGTAATGCCAATCTGATGTTTAATCCATTCTATATGGAAGAAATATTTGAAGCATCTCAGATAAAGACACCGCAAGGAGTTCAGAATCTTGTCTTGTCTGATGAGATTATTGCTCCTGGTATCTCTAGAACAGAGGATTCGGGTATTTGGTTTACTCCGATAATTTTTTCTGCACTCATATTAATTGTGACACTCATTCTGGCATTTCTTCAATTGGAGGTATTACTTAAGATATGGACCAGCTTATTGTTGTTTTTGACAGGAGTACTTGGGATTGTTTTGTTCTTTATGTGGTTTCAGACTGAACATGTGGCAACAAAAGGGAATCTCAACCTCCTTTGGGCAAATCCATTGTGGCTCATATTGATGATCCTTATCTGGGTAAAAAAATGGCAGGCAAAATTAGCTTCTACCTATCTATATCTTTCATTAGGGATGCTCGCTCTGGTATTATTTTTCTTAATGCTTCCTCAGGAGTTTCATGCAGCATCGAGAGTTTTTATCATTAACTGGGCAGTTGTCTTTTATTTCTTCTACAGAAATCAGATCATGAAGGAAAAATCAGATCACAAATCCTGATTGAGCGTCACGATCATCTTCCTGATAACATCAATTTGAATGGTATCACATTGATTACAGTGATCCTGAGACATAGCAATCATGTTGGCTATGGGAACAGAGTCTGATTTCGATTTGTATTGTATCTCTTCTTTTAGTCTTTCGTTCCAGAAGTCAAGTTCAAGAGCAGTTGCTGAGTCAAAATGTCTGATCACTTCTTTAGGGTGGTACATCAACATGTGAAAGATAGCGATACCAAATTTGTAGTTTATACTTGAAGGAATATCATCATAAATTTCATTGTAAGCTGATATTGCTTCATAATGTCTGTTTCTCCATAGCGAATCTTCTATTGGCATACTGTCCGCTACCATAGATAGCATTTCTGGCTCCACCTGATCTATATAGCCCAATAACACTAATGATGACACAGCCCTTGCACCTCCTTGATCAAATGCTTCCAGATATTCCTGGCCATCAACATCACTAAAGAGAAGATCTTCGTGAAATTTTTTTTCCTCTTCTTCCTCAAAGAATTGACAGGAGGAAAAAGTCAAGAAAAGAAAGGATAGTATTACCAGTATTTTACTCATCGCTTTAAATTTCGCAGGAACAAACTGTACATCACTGCGAACAAAAGCAAAGATAATAATAAGTGAGTAGGTTGCAGTACCGCAGGCATACCCAAAACGTCAAATAACTTACCCGTTACTGCCTCAGACAAAATAATGCCGATTAACCATAAAGAATGGGATAGAAATACCTTCTTTTTTCTGGAGATGTATACAATTCCTATTCCAAGTAGAACAAGAGCAATCGCAGTACTTCGGTGAATGTAGAAGATCCCTTCAAGTTGAGACATCCAGGTGTCACGTTCAGAGACTTTTGCCAAAACATCGATCTGTTGTCTCACCTGCGTTCCCCATAAAGTTTGAAGAATCATGATGATCACACCTGTTAATGATAGCCACAGCAATGTCTTGTTGGCAATTTCAGATGTTTCAATTGGCCTGACTAAGTTTAGTATATGTAATTGCACAACGATCATTACAATGGCTAAAAGCATATGAATTGTAAGAACCCATGGAACGATATTCGTAGCAACAACCATTGCTCCAAACCAAGCTTGGAATAGTGTGATCAGTAATAAAATGAAGGTGAGAAAAGCTAAGATTTTACGTTTTTTAAACTGGGCAAAAGCCAGAATCATTTGAGCAAAAATGAAAAGGCCAGCCAACGCTCCAGTAAGACGGTTGATATATTCTGTCCATGTATTGAAAGCATTAAAATCCTGTTCTTCAAGAAGGGATTCATCGGCTAGTAACTCTTTCGCTTTATTTTCAAAACCTAGCCATGTGAGAAAATCAGCAAAGCGATGTAACTTCTCTTCTCTTTTTTTTGAGTAGATCTCTTTATAGTTTTCTGGAAGTTGTGATATGTCCGTAGGAGGAATATAGCAGTCAAAACACTTCGGCCAGTCTGGGCATCCCATGCCCGATCCAGTCATTCTCACCACACCACCTGCAATAACAACTAAAAAAATGGATACAAGCGTAATCCATGCTAATCGAACCGAGAATTTTGTCATTGGTTATTCTACTAATTTCATTTCATCCAATAATATTGGCATGGATTGTAAACAAACCGTTTGCGTAATTCTGGAGGTTCTGAACTTGATATAGACTATATTTCCAGCTTTCTTGTATTCTGCTAACTCCCCTTCCCATTGAACGGGTTTATACAATTTCTTCTCATTCAGATCCTGAAGCACAAATCCACATTCGTCTTGAGTACCCATATCAATAACTTCACATTTGCTATACCCTTCCGATAGTATCACTTCTTCTCTAGCTTTCTCCAGTTCACCATCTTTCGATGAATTGTCACTTGATGTGGTGTTTTGAGTGCCTGTGCAAGACGCAAAAACAACCGAAGAAAAAATTGAAAGGATTAAAAGTTGTCTCATAAAATTGTTTTAATTCCTACGGCAAAGATAGTTCCAATGAATAATTGTGTGCTGATGAATGTCAGATTTTCAACAATACTTCAAGTTTTAACTTCCAACTTTATAACTAACATTATCTTTGCCGGCATAAATTAAAGATCATGGCAAACAACGAAGAGGTTTTCAAAAAGGTTATTTCACACGCAAAAGAATTTGGATTTGTATTTCCAAGTAGTGAGATCTATGATGGATTGAGTGCTACCTATGATTATGCACAGAATGGGGTAGAGTTGAAGAACAATATCAAAGAGTATTGGTGGATGGCTATGGTCCAAATGCACGAGAATATTGTTGGATTGGATGCTGCGATCTTTATGCATCCTACCGTTTGGAAAGCTTCTGGTCACGTAGATGCGTTCAATGATCCTTTGATTGATAATAAAGATTCAAAAAAGCGGTACAGAGCGGATGTTTTAGTAGAAGAGCATATTGCTAAGATTGAGGATAAGAACAATAAGGATGTAGAGAAGGGAAAAAAGAGATTCGGAGATGCATTTGATGAGGAACAATTTAGAGCAACCAATCCAAACGTGTTGAGAAGACTGGAAGAGATTAAGGGAATTGAAGATAGACTACAAAAGGTTCAGAATGAAAATGACCTAGATGGGTTTAAACAGTTGATCGAAGATCTTGGGATTGTTTGTCCTGTTAGTGGTTCAAAGAACTGGACTGAAGTTCGTCAGTTCAATTTGATGTTCGGAACTGAATTGGGTTCTGTAGCTGGTGATGCCGCAAAGATTTACTTAAGACCAGAAACGGCTCAAGGTATCTTTGTGAACTACCTGAACGTTCAGAAAACAGGTAGAATGAAGTTGCCGTTTGGTATTGCCCAGATCGGTAAAGCCTTTAGAAATGAGATTGTTGCGCGTCAGTTCATCTTTAGAATGAGAGAGTTCGAGCAAATGGAGATGCAGTATTTCATTAAGCCAGGATCTCAGAAGGAGTGGTATGAATACTGGAAAGAGGCGAGAATGAAGTGGCACAAGGCTCTAGGATTTGGAGATGATCATTACAGATTCCACGATCATTTGAAATTGGCACATTATGCAGATGCTGCAGCTGATATTGAGTTTAAATTCCCGTTTGGGTTTAAAGAATTAGAAGGAATTCACTCTAGAACTGATTTTGATTTAAGTCAGCACGAAGAATATTCAGGAAAGAAACTTAGATACTTTGATCCAGAGACCAACGAGAGCTACGTTCCGTATGTATTAGAGACTTCAATTGGATTAGATAGAATGTTCTTAGCGATTCTTTCCACCGCATTCAAAGAGGAGCAATTGGAAGATGGGTCAGAAAGGGTAGTGTTGAATATTCCACCAGCATTAGCACCAGTTAAAGCTGCTATTCTTCCTTTAGTGAAGAAGGATGGACTTCCTGAAAAAGCAAGAGAGATCATGGATGTCTTGAAATTCGATCACAATTGTCAATACGAGGAAAAAGATACCATCGGTAAGCGTTATAGAAGACAAGATGCTATTGGAACTCCTTATTGTATTACCGTAGACCATCAAACTTTAGAAGATAATACTGTTACGATCCGAGAAAGAGATTCTATGGAGCAGGAGCGTGTAGCCATCTCTGAACTGGAAAGAATTATCGGAGATAGAGTGAGTATGAAGAAGCTGTTGATGGCTTGACCTTAGACGCTATACTCTTGAGGTTGGATTCAGTGTTTTGGGACATTAGAGTTTTATTGTAATAACTGACTGCTTATATCGTTTTATGGTATGAGATTTCTGCTAATCATTTTTATTTCAACTTTAAGTATGTGTACATTTTCACAACTTAGTGATGGTGTATATGTCTACAGGTCATTTAAGTATAATGATCATCAATGTATTCGTAAAATGAAAGTGAAGATCGATAATGATTTTATAATGTATTCCCTAGTTAAAGTTTGGTATTTCGAAGAATGTCGACCTCATAAGGATTCATCATTCAATACGGATTGGGGGCAACTGGAAAATCTACACATCCAACAAATTGATTATAAGACAATAGAAGTAGGAGGGTTAATTCTAACGAAAAAATAACATAATCAAGCGTCTATTATCAAACGTCCAGTGACCAGCGTCCTGAATCTAGCGTCCAAACGAATCTATAGCCGCTCGAACACTTCCATGCTCCAATAGAAGTTTGTTTGCTTCTTCATAGGAGATATTCAGCGTGTCCATTACCATTTTGGTTCCCCGATCAACTAACTTGTTGTTGCTGAGTTGCATGTCTACCATTCGATTGCCCTTAACTCTTCCTAATTTGATCATAACCGATGTGGAGATCATGTTCAAAATGAGTTTCTGAGCCGTCCCTGATTTCATGCGTGTACTTCCTGTGACGAATTCTGGACCTACTTCGGCTACCATTCCGTAATTTGCTATTAATGCTAAAGGCGAGCCTGGATTGCAAGTAATTCCACCGGTTAATATTCCTCTTTCATTACATTTTTCAAGCGCTCCTAATACATAGGGAGTTGTTCCAGAAGCAGCAATCCCAACCACTGTATCGTCTTCGTTGATCTCTTGATCAAGAAGGTCTTTCCAGCCCATTTCCCTACTGTCTTCTGCAAATTCAACAGCTTTTCGAATCGCTGAATCACCACCCGCAATTAAGCCAACCACCCAGCCATGTGGAACACCGTAAGTCGGTGGACACTCAGAAGCATCTACAATTCCTAATCGGCCACTCGTTCCAGCTCCCATATAGAAAAGTCTTCCTCCTCGTTGCATTCTTGGATAAAGTTCTTCTACGAATTTCTCAATAACAGGAATGGCTTCTTCAACAGCTAGCGCTACTTTTTTGTCTTCCTGATTGATGTTATTCAATAATTCTAGAGTGGACATTTTATCCAAGTCATTGTGAAGTGACGATGATTCAGTGATCTTTTGCATGGGAATTATTTTTCATAATAAAATTACATATTGCGTTTGTCGATACGTTTCGTTCACATTAATTTTATCACCATCATCTTTTTGAAACTGAATTTTGGATAAGATAGACAATATTGAAAGACGTTTAAAGGGAAATTTGCCTGGAGTATCTGCTCATGAGATTATGGCTCCGTACCAAAGAAGAACGGCAAAAGATGTGATTGAAGAAAAGAAGGATTGTAGAAAAGCTGCAACGTTGATGTTGTTATATCCCAAAAATGGTCAGTGGTTTTTTGCGCTAATGCTTCGTCCTGATTACGATGGCGTTCATGGTGGTCAGGTTAGTTTTCCAGGTGGAAAGATTGAGAAAGGAGAAACTCCTGAGCAGGCTGCAATTCGAGAGTGTGAAGAAGAAATAGGAATTGATGGTTCAAAGATCAAATTACTTGGAAAACTGACTGATGTGTACATCCCTCCTAGTAATATTCTAGTGAATCCCTTCGTAGGATATATCGACTATGAGCCTGTTTTTTATCCTGATCGAAAAGAGGTAGAACAAGTACTTGAAGTTCCTTTGAATGATGTTTTCAGAGATGACCTGATCAAACAAAAAAAAATCGAAGTAGGTCGTTATTCTGATAATCCAATTATCCTTGAAGTACCCTACTTCGAATTTTGTTATGAAACAGTTTGGGGCGCTACCGCCTTAATGATTTCTGAATTTAAAGAAATGATGAAAGAGAAATGATTATTTCTTCCATTCTTCGATCGACTTCATCATGTAGCTGATCCATCCATCTTCCTTTTCTGCTTGAGCCATTCCAATAGCTTCATCTCCTAATTTAATTGCTTCCTTCTTTTGGCCAGTAGCAGCTAGTATTTTGGCTTTGTGATAAAGATTTTTAAAGGTCTTTTTAGACTTAATAGAAAGATCGATATAATTCAGTGCATCTTCATTATTGTTTAAATCAAAGAAGTATCTAGAAGCATTGTAATATACCAAATCAAGATTTTCACCTTTTGCAATTGCCTCTTCGATATTCTTTTTTGCCTGTTTTTTTGTGTTCACTTTGAAAGGAATTTCAACTCGGATCTTTTCCCAAGAAATGAAAATTGACCCGGAATCAAAAGTAAGATCTCCAATGGCCATAGTCAAAGTTTCAACGTGCTCACAATCTATAGTTTCAACAACCAATGTCACAACATTTAGGCTTTTGTCATATTCACCAGTGCCCCATTGTTCTGTGTTTGAATTAAAAGCAATCTCCCATTTTTCTTTCATTGGAGTAGCGAACATAGCATAGCTACCTGCTGGTAGGATTTGATCTCCAAACTTAAGTGTTTGATCAGTAGTTATTATAGTCGATTTGTTTGCTCCAAGTCTCCATACCTCATCAAAAGGCAATAGCTGCCCAAAGATCTTTCTTCCCTTTACACTTGGACGTGAATATTCAATGGAAATATTCGTTAATCCGACTAGTTGTTCAACTTTTCCTAATGGACTCGCTTTTGGAAGTTCTTGTGAAAAATTTAAATTTAGAATCAGCGAAAATATCGCAACAGCAATAAGTCTGGTTAGTTTCATATTCGTTGTTTTTATTATTGAATTGCAAATTTAATTCCACTTTTAGCAGTTGCCAACGTTTATTCAAAATCTTTGATAACATCAAGGATTTTATGATGCACATAACCATTGGAACTTACCACAGATTTGCCGAAAATATAGTCTTGTTCGCCCAAAAAGTCAGTGTTTTGTCCTCCTGCTTCTGAAACGATAATACTTCCGGCTGCTACATCCCATGGCTGTAAGGCCAATTCAAAAAATGCATCAAACCTTCCGCAAGCCACATAACACATGTCAAGTGCTGCTGCCCCAATTCTTCTGATGCCTCTAGAGTTTTTCATGAGGTGCTTTAACATTTCCATATAGCTTTCCATCTTATCAAAATAGTCGTACGGAAAACCAGTGGCCAATAGTGTTTCTTTAATCTGAACGGTATCAGATACTGATATCTTATTTTCATTCAAATATGCTCCACCTCCTTTATAGGCTGAGAAGCATTCTTTTCTATTGGGCTCATAAATCACACCAAGAGTGATTTCTCCTTCAAATTCAAGGGCAACACTTGTACAATATGCTGGAATTCCGTGAATATAGTTAGTAGTTCCATCTAATGGATCAATGATCCATCGTGTTTTGTTCTCAGTACGGATATTATGAATCCCTTCTTCTCCTAAAATGCCAGCCTCTGGAAAAATCTGGTTAAGCCCGGTAATAAATTTTCTTTCGGACTCTTTGTCTACGTATGAAACCAGATTATTAAAGCTCTTAGATTCAATGCTTTCTTCTGAGAATTTCTTTCGTTCTTCAAACATCCAGTCGCCAATTTCTTTTGAAAGTTGAATGACCTCCTTCAGGATCTTTTGATAGTCCATGTACTTTGATTTATAGGTTGTCGATAAGCAACGAAACTACAGAATTTACGTCTATTTTAGTATATTCACAGAAAATAAGTTTTAATGTCTCGGATCTTACTATTCTTTGTTGTTTTTATCTCTTATGTAAGCGCGTTTGCTTCTCATATCCCTGGTGGTAATATAACTTATCAATGTTTGGGGAATGACCAATATGTGATAACGCTCACTTTGTTTGAAGATTGTGGGACTGCCTTTGAAACGGCCAATCCAAAAACTATAGATATTTCCAACGATTGCGGTATAGGTGGTTTAACACAAGCGACACTTCAGAATGTCATATATGCGCAGGAAGTTTCCCAATTATGTGATGCACAATTACCTTTTAGTGAGTGTAATGGAGGAGCGATGCCAGGAATATATATGCATCAATGGACAGATACTATTACGTTGCCATCAGCTTGTGATAGTTGGCATTTTTCTTTTACTACTTGTTGCCGAAATGTCTCCGAGAACTTGGTAGGAGGAAGTAATAATTATTACATAGAAACTACCTTAAATAATGCGGATGCAGTTTGTAATACTTCTCCAACTGTAACTACGCAAATGATTCCGTATATATGTGTGAATCAGCCTATCGTATATAATCTAGGTATTTACGAAGCAGATGGTGATAATTTGGTTTATTCATTGATTGATGCTGCCCAGTCCGGTTCTACTTCAGTACCTTATCAGGGAGGATATACCGGTACTTCTCCAATTCCGGGCATTACCATTAATCCGAATTCAGGAGATCTTTCTTTTACTCCTAATTTAGTGGGAAATTATGTGGTAGTCGTCCTTGTAGAAGAATATGATGATGATGGGAATTTGATTGGTTCATTAACACAAGATTTTCAGTTTGAGGTGATTAACTGTCCAGCGAATACGAATCCGGTTGAACCATCAGGGATATCCAACTTTTCAGCAGGAGGAATTCAGCTGTCCAGTAATGAAATTGAAGTTTGTCCAGGTGATTCGATAAGTTTTCAATTGCAATTTACAGACTTAAATCCTGGTGATTCCATTTTTATTTCGTCTAACTTAAATGTGGCTCTTCCAGGGGCTTATTTTCATCAATTGACTTACCAATCACCAGCTATAGCCGAGATTCAATGGGTGGCGACAACATCTGTTCCGAGTAATACAAATGTGGTTTTTAATGCTCGTGATAATGCATGTCCAATGTTTGGAATTACCTTTTTTCCATTAAGTATTTTTATTAATCCGGGGGTAGATGCCGGACCTGATGTTATTCTCTGTGCAGGTGATACTGCTTATCTTGAAGCGGAGAATGCTTCAGCGTACTCATGGACCTATCTTCCCGGGGGTGATTCATTGATAGTTGGGAATAATTTTGGTTGTGATACTTGCGCTCTAACGTATGCTGCTCCTGCTAATTCTACTTATTACGAAGTGACTGGAAATTTGACTAGTCTGTGTAAGAATGTGGATACTGTATTAGTGAGTGTTGTTCCTGATTTTTCGTACTCGTTGACACAGAGCTCTACTACTTCGTGTATTGGAAGTGATGTAAGTCTCGAGGCGGTTATGAATCCTTCAGGGGCTTATGATATATTATGGTCTCCGGCTGCAGGTCTGGATGATCCGACTATTGCAAATCCCACGCTGACGACCAGTGTTCCTGGGTCTACAGATTATTCGGTTACTATAACATCACCTCTTGGATGCCAACGCCTCGATACCATTAGCGTTTTTGTGTCTAATGGGTTTAATCCGGATTATGAAGTGATTACATCTGCCACTGATGTAAGTTGTGAGGATACCGTGTTTTTTGATGTAAATATACTCTCTGGAAGCATAGCCTCCTGTGGATTAAGCGCTTCCAATATTTGCACAGGTACTACTTCAGATTATCTCGTAGGAACACCAAATGGTTCCAATAATTCGACCACTTATCCAACTCCATTTGGTAACTGGTACAAGAATGCAAAACACCAGTTCTTATATACCGCTTCGGAGCTACATGCATTAGGTTTAACTGGAGGAAAAATAACGGATATTGCTTGGGAAGTTCTTCAGATCAATGGGGATACAGTTTATTATGATTACACCATCAATATGGGGTGTACCTCTTCTGCAGAACTCACAACATGGGAAACGGGATTGGTCAATGTTTACACTCCGCAGAACGTTTCATTAGTGACAGGGGTAAATACTTTGCCACTTACAAATGCGTATGAATGGGACGGAATATCTAATCTTGTTGTGGAAGTCTGTTATAATAATTTATTTCTGAATTATAGTCAGAATTCAAGTGTTCCTTGGGAACAGACCACATCCAATACTACGCTGTATTATCGATCTGACAATCAGAATGCCTGTAATTATTTCGGGCCTCCGACTATTTCAAATTTCAGACCAATAACCACATTTACAATTTGTTCAATAGAGCCTGATCTTTCTAATTTTCAATTTTCTTGGCAGTCGACCAACGATCCAGTAGATGATCCTAATTCTGATAGCACTTTCGCAGTTATTACAAATAATGGTGAATTTGAATTATTTGTAACGAATTTGATAGGAGGATGCGTTGATTCGACTACGATTTCCGTCACCGCAGAATGTTGTGGTATTGATGAGGTGATCATTGATGATGTAGTTTGTTTTGGTGGAAATGATGGTACATTGGCGGTAATCCCTTCGAGTAATCATGCTGGAACAACTTACACGGTTGAAGTAACGGAATTAGGTTCCGGAATTCTGGTATACAATCAATCGGGAATAGTGGATACAGCATTTGTCAATGGATTGACTGCAGGTAGTTATACGATTGAAATTACAACGTTGGATGGTTGTACTTCAGATACGCTCATTACGATCAATCAACCTGTCCAATTTGTTGCCAATATTTCAGGAGATTCAGTGCTTTGTGAAGGAGATTCGCTGCAACTCTCTTCTACAGGCGGAGTGAGTTATAACTGGACTAGTGCTCCTAGTTTTAGCAATAATACATTGGACACAGTTTGGTTTATCGGCACTACCTCAGAAATGATCTATCTCGAAGTGACCAATTCAGTTGGGTGTACATCACTTGATTCACTATCGATCCTAGTGAATTCTTTACCCGTGGTTACCTTATCAAACGATACTACAATTTGTGTGAATGATACGATCATGCTGACCGCTTCAGGTGGAGATGATTATTTCTGGACACCAAATGCTGAAATTTCCTCTCAATCCGGTAATTCAGTTGAAGTATGGCCTAGTACCACAACTACTTATCAAGTAGTAGTCGGTAATTCAACAAATTGTATGGATAGCGCATTAGTGACCATCACTGTCCAGTCCCTACCTGCAGTTGATGCTGGGATTGATCTAGCTCTCTGTTTGGGTGATACAACAAATTTGACCGGTTCAGGGGCAACGTCCTATTTATGGATCCAAGGAGATTCAATATCGTACCCATTGTCAGAAGTTTCACCTATTTGGCCTACAACCAGCAATACCTACATACTTCAAGGTGAAGATGTTTTAGGTTGTGTGAATTATGATACGGTTGACGTAACGGTAAATTCCTTACCAAACGTTGATGCTGGTCCGGACCTTTGGGTTTGTCCAAGCAGCACAGTCCAATTACAAGGATCAAGTGATGGCGTGATCTTTACCTGGAGTCCAGCTGCAGATCTTTCGGATTCTAGCATTTTAATGCCAGATGCATCACCAGACGATACTACCATTTACTATTTAACTGCAGAGAATATATTTGGCTGCTTGAACGTTGATTCGATGACTGTTTTTGCAGGTGGGCCTGTTCCTACAGAAGCCGGTATAAGTGATACCATTTGCGAAGGCGATAGTGTGATGATAGGTGGAGCACCAACCGCTGTTTTAGGAACGACTTTTAACTGGCAGCCTTCTGGATCAATAGTGGATAATTCTATTGGAAATCCAATCGTATTTCCATCTTCAGATACGTGGTATTATATTTATACTGCTAACGATACCTGTACTGGAGTGGACTCTGTATTTGTTAAAGTAAATCCTTATCCACTGGCGGATGCAGGAGCCGATTTTGCAATTTGTTTTGGAGATACGAGCCAATTGAACGCAAGTGGTGGAGTTCAATATTCATGGAATACCATGATCACGTTGTCGGATAGCACAATTGCTGATCCTTTTGTATATCCTATGTCAACTACAGATTATATTGTATCCGTAACAGATGCATTGGGATGTGTACAAAGTGATACGGTAAATGTAATGGTCAACGCCCTTCCAATTGCCGATGCCGGATTGAATGATACGATCTGTTACGGAGATACTACCCAATTAAATGCGTCTGGAGGAATCACTTACTTATGGTCTCCCAATGATTCTATTTCGAATCTGACAGTAGCAGATCCATTCGTTAATCCTGGGCTGTCAATAGATTATATCGTTGAAGTGACTGATGCAAACAACTGTGTAAACACCGATACGGTGACAATTGTAGTCAACGCATTACCAATAATTGATGCGGGACCAGATCTGGAAATGTGTATCTATGATAGCTTACAATTGAACGTAGCAGGAGCGGATACTTATCTATGGTCGCCCGACTCAACTTTGAATTTCAATAACATCGCTGATCCATATACCTATGCATTGGATGATGAAGAATTCATAGTGCTTGGAACCGATTTGAATGGTTGTAAGAATGCAGATACGGTTTCGCTGATCGTTCACAATCTACCTGTCGTTATTGCGGATGGAGATACTACGATTTGTTACAGCGATACTGTGCTAGTAAGTGTAACGGGTGCTGTTGATTACGCTTGGTGGCCGAATATGAATATTATAGATACCACGGCTGCAATTACAGCCGTTCATCCTGCAGACAGTATGACCTATTTTGTAGTGGGAACAGATATTTATGGTTGTTCAAATCTTGATTCGGTGCGTATTTTGGTCAATCAGCTACCAAATGCTTTTGCAGGACTGGATGATACGATCTGTTTTGGAGATACCACCCAGTTATCTGCTTCGGGAGGTGTGATGTACTTGTGGTCACCTAATGATTCTATAACAGATAATCTGATCGCTGATCCTTTTGTTTTTCCAGCGATCACAACGGACTACACAGTCACTGTTACAGATACCAATTCCTGTGTGAACAGCGATACGATGACTGTAGTAGTGAATTCGTTACCATTAGTAAACGCTGGATCTGATCTGGAAATGTGTATCTATGATTCCATTCAACTTAATGTAATAGGAGCAGTTGACTACATGTGGTCGCCAGATTCTACGTTAAGCAGCAACAATGTGGCTGATCCATTCAGTTACGCGTTAGATTCAGAGACTTTTGTCGTTTTAGGAACGGATGCCAATGGTTGTATGAATACGGATACGTTGGAGCTGATCGTACATAATTTGCCAGTCGTTATCGCATCAGCTGATACAGCGATTTGTATTTATGATACAGCTTCATTGTCTGTCATAGGAGCTGATCAATATTCTTGGAGTCCGTCATCCACTTTGTCTGCTCCTAATGATGCGAGTACTTTAGCATATCCACTGAATACGTTGGTTTATACCGTGGAAGGAACTGATCTAAATGGATGTCAAAATGTAGATTCACTTGTTTTAACGGTGTATCCATTGCCAGTGGCAAATGCTGGAATTGACGTGGATATTTGTCGTGGTGATTCTACACAATTATCCGCTAGTGGTGGTGAAAATTATTCCTGGTCTCCAACGATCAATATCTTGGATGAGTTGACTTTTGATCCGATCGTTTTTCCAGATACCACGTTAGAATATATAGTTACCGTAATCGACTCTAATGCTTGCGTGAATTATGATTCTGTGATCGTAAATGTATTTAGAGTTGGGACGATTGCCGATACCGCAATTTGTTTGACGGATTCCATTCAGCTGGATGTATATGGTTCTCCAGGTAATCAATTCATATGGACTCCTTCTGATGGATTGAGTGAAGATAATATTCAAAACCCAATGGCTTCTCCTATCGATGATATCACCTACACGGTTACCGTTGCAGATGTAGCAGGTTGTGTTGATCAGGCTTCTGTAGATATAGTTGTCAATGAGATACCAATCGTTGGTTTCAGCTATGTATTAGTACCAGATTGCGATGGGGTGCAAGTTGAATTTACGGACAGTAGTTTATATGCAAATGAATATAGCTGGACTTTTAGCAATGGCGAAAATTCGGACGAAAGCGAACCGATCACGTTGTTTGAATATGGTACTGAAGCTAATGCACAATTGTCGTTGGTGAATTCTTTTGGTTGTGAAACGGATTCTTCATTTGTTATCGTGCTTAATGATTTTGATTCGTTCTACAATATTCATATACCAAATGTGTTCACACCAAATGGAGACGGAGATAATGATTATTTCTGGGTGCAGGTACCGGGGAATTTAGCCGAATGTTTGGATCTCAAGATCTACAACCGATGGGGGATGGTTGTTTTCAGATCATTTGGTGGTATCACAGCATGGGATGGAAATAATGCAGATGGAGATGAAATGCCAGATGGAACCTATCTATTTACGATTGAGATCAAAAACTACAAATACGAAGGAACGCTGACTATTTTTAGGTAATTGGAAGGTTGACTTAGTTCCTGAAGATAATTTAATTAGTAAGTATTGATTATGGAGAGATTCGTTTCGCGCTATTGCAAAAGTGGATACCGAAAAAAATGAAAATTAAAATCTTCAACATATTTCTATTTATAGTTCTGCTTGTATTTAACTCATGTACAAATGCTGAGTCGGTAAGAAGTTCTGAAATAGTCAATGAAACTGAGATGGAGTATTCCGTTGTCTTAGAAAAAGGTTACTTATATAAACCTACATTGGAAAGCTTGCAGTTTTTTACTTACTCTAGAAATATTACCGATTCGAATATAATTCACTCTTACAAAATTGACTCCATGATACAGTTTCCAGATTCAAGCATTTTGGTTGGAAAAGATTTGGGGTGGTATGAAAACAATGAGCTGACCTTTTTGCAATCTACGACTAATGGTTCCCTTAAATGGATTGAAGATTTTCATGATAGTTTGTCTTACTTTGAACAAAAATTGGATCTAAAAGATTCGATAGAAATTAATGCAAATGGTGTAGAATACAAAATCTACAAATACGAAATATCTAATCCTGATCTTGATGGAGATTTAACTATTTTTCTTAATTCTGAGTTTGGAGTAATTGAATGGTATAATCAGTCTTGGGCTTTAAGGCGCACCATTAAAACGCATTCACAAATTCCCGGTGTTTTCTCGGAGTTAGTATCGACTCTTAAGGAAGGAAATAAGAGCTTTTATCTTCAACCGCTGTATAAAGGAGAATTTAAGGCTACAACCAAAATACAATAAGCAGGAATTCGTGATCATGTTTTTGTGGTTAAAAAAGAATAAAGATGAAGTGGAAAATTTTCATATTAATTTTTGGATTAATCATTTCGGTATTAATAATTGTTTCTGTAATGTTTTATTCATTTTATAAAGGGATGAATGATAGTAACAAAAAATACTTTAAAAGTGAGTTAATTGAAAGTGAAATTAGAGGAGCTGTAATGGAATATTATAGGTCGGAATTAGATGATAATATATTTAAAATAAGATGTGTGATTGCAAATGGTGATTCTTTTGGGATAGATATTTGCGGTGAACAATCAAAAAAAAATGGTGAATTTCAAATTTTAAAAGGAGACTCAATTTATAAGGAAAAAGATTGGGATTATATAATAGTGTATTCTAAAAGTGATACAATAAAACTCAATCTTAATTACTGTTATTGAGAATTTGGTAACCCCCCGCTCTTTCTCAATCTTACTCTGAGCCAATCTGAAACTAAATAATGCTAAACAAAAAAGCCGATTCTGAAATTCAGAACCGGCTCCATTGTTCGACTGAGAAAACCTACTCTTAATTGGTCAAGATGGTAAACTCTACTCTTCTGTTTTGTGCTTGACCCTCAGCCGTATCATTACTTGCTACTGGTTTATCTTCACCATATCCTACTGACTTCAATCTGCTTTCATCAATTCCTTTCTCTACTAGATACTTTTTACAAGCATCAGCTCTTTCTTGAGATAGTTTTTTGTTGGAAGCATCATTTCCTACATTATCGGTGTGTCCTGATAACTCAATGGTCATCTTAGGATTTTGATTCAACATTTCAACAACTCTGTTCAACTCATTGAAAGACTCTTCCTGAAGTTCAGCTTTACCTGTTTCAAAGAAGATGTTGTTCAATCTTACAGTAGAACCAACCTCTATAGGAACTAGATATAAATCTCTTACAATTTCTTGGTATTCTCCAACAGTTGTTAGATCCATTGTTTCAGATACTCCGATGAAATTTGAAGCGTTCGCGCTGAAGTCATATTTCTTCCCATAAGGAAGTACTATTTTGTATTCACCTGTAGCTGGATTTGTTCTGGCAATACCGTAGTTAACTCCATCGATCAAACCATTGTACGCAATATTTGCTTCAAGTGGAGTGTTGTCTTTAGCATTCAACACTTTTCCTGTGATTAATACAACTGGATCAGGTTGAACTTCTTGCTCTAATTTAATTCTGATGATATCAGTGCTTCCAACAGTATTCTCAGCAGAAACCATATAAGCATATTCTCCTTTTGCATCGATAGTGTAATAAGCATCAAAATCAGAAGTATTGATCTCACTTCCCATGTTTACTGGTTCGCTCCATTTTGTCCAGCTATCATCTAATCTTTGAGTAAAGTAGATGTCGTAATCTCCTTGACCTCCTGATCTATTTGACGAGAAATAAAGAGTTTTTCCATCAGATGCTAAGAAAGGCGAGTGTTCGCCAGCATCTGTGTTCACATCTTTACCTAAGTTCATTGGTCTAGACCATGATCCGTCTGGTTGTAGCATAGATACATACATGTCCTGAAGGTCGTTTGTGCTGCTTTCAGAAAGGCTTAGGATCATTTTCTTACCGTCCTGAGTCCAATATGCTCCAACGTAATTTCCTTGAGCCATTGTTTTATAGTCCTTGATCTGAAGTCCTTCTGGAGTACTCCACCCCGTAGCCGTTCTATAGATGATCGAATATCCTGATCCGGCTCTTTTACCGTTTTCATAGTACCCTTTGATCACCATTGAGTTTTCATCTGGACTTACACCTACAACAGCGTTGTAAGTACCTCCGTTGAAAGGTTCACCTAAATGTGTCGCAGTAGCGTTGTTCAATCCTTTATCAATATCTGTACTTACCCAGATATCTTGTGAATTACCAGCTCCGTTTACGTTCATAGGGTGATCACCTCTTACGAAGTACAATGTTTTTCCGTCTGGAGTAATTCTTGGTAGAAGTTCTTCGTAGGTGGTATTCAAATGAGGATCCATCGTAGCCATCAACTCTTCTTCGAAAGTTGGGTAATCTTTTACTTTTTGCTTAGCACCGAACTTGTAGTTAACTGTGAGTTGAACTCTTAGATTTGATGCAGATGAAAGAAGGTCAGCTCGATCTCCACCTCCCCAAGGGATTTGAGGATTTGCGTCTTCTACTGATGTGAAATCCATTTTAGGGAAGTTGATCTGCCAATAAGGGAGGATACCAAACATTACGGGTAGTTTTTCAGGATTGACCATGAATCCAAATTTATACTTGATACCAAAGTTGGATACATTGTCTCCAATTTGCTCATATTTATTAGTTCCAATGCTTGATCTCTGTTTAACCGCTCCCATGTTGTATTGAAGTCCAAAACCTTGAACGAATGAAATGAACTGTGGCTCCTTCATCCACATGAAATCAAGGTTGATATTATTCATAGAGAACTTGATGTCTTTAGTCCATTCTGAAGGTGTTTCACCACCTCCGGAAGAAACAGTAGCTCTTCTTTGAAAATTAATATCCATGTAAGCTTTGTTGGAAAGCTTAATACCAGCTCCGAGTGTGAAGCCTTTAAATAGGCCAGCGTTATTAAGTTCATTCGACAATGTGTAGGTAGTTCCACTCGCGTCATCTTTATAAATATGTCCATTGTAGGCATCAACATAAGTGTTAACTCCTTTTAGAGCAGAGTATGCAAAGTCAAGACCGCCACCAGCATATAATAATCCGAAGTTTTTAACTTCTTTTTTAAACAAATAACCAGCGCTTCCAGGTTTGTAATCTCTGATCGCAGATAGACTTGGTGCAATTCCCTGATAGGTTTCACGATCCAAGAACCAGGCAATTTCTAATTGCCATTCGTCTTTCATGATACCCAATACTTTGATGGCATAGTCTGTTCCACATTCCTTGAGTCCTTGTGCTACTTTTGATCTGTCCGCTGAGGTTAGAATACCAGAGATGTTGGTCTGAAGATCGCTGTTTTTCAATGATTCATCATAAAGATAGATCAATGCAGCTCCATAACTTCCTGAACCTAAGCCATTATAAGTTTCAACTGGAGTGTAGTTCTTAATTAGAACTTCATAATGGGGTTTGTAAGCTTCCTTGAAATGTTCATAGGAAAGCTGACCATAACTGATACTTCCAATAAGGATCAGTAGGGCGAAGAGTAGATTTTTTGCTTTCATTTTATGAGTTTTAGTTTACTCACAAATATGAGGGGTAATAGCAAAATGACAATACGTATTTCTACGTATTTTGAAATCGCTTCACTATTTATAATCAGATGAAATAATAATTATTTCACGATCTTATAACTTCTTTCTTTCTCTGACGAGGCTATTCTTAATTGATAAACACCTTTACTCAATACGTTTAGTTCATCAAGAATTACAATATCAGTATGATTACTAATGTTCTGACTGCAAATAATTCTTCCAGACATATCAAATAACTGGATATTTATTGAGGATCCAAGAGATGAAAGGCCGCTAATGGTCAAGTGATCGTTGAAAGGATTAGGGTACAATCGAATAGCTTCAAAATAGTTTGTAGAAATACCTGCACTATTATCTAGTACCGTGATTTCAAAATGTGCAGTGTCATTGGAACATCCACTTGTCATAGCGATCAGTGATACATCATATACTCCTGTTGCTCCATAACTATTCCATGGGTTTTCATCAGTACTGGTGTTCCCATCTCCAAAATCCCATTCATAACTAGTGGCATTCGTACTGTTGTTTGTAAATGATACAATTGCGCTAGGAAGATAGATCGTGTCTGAACTTGCCATCGCTAGTGCATCAGGTCCAGGAGTCACTGTAATGGTAATGTTCTGACTATTTTGATCTGTCCCTCCAGGTCCAGAGGCAACCAATGTAACGTTATAGGTGCCTGAGGTAGTAAAAGTTACGTATGGATTATTCGCGGTATTGTTACTTATAATACCTCCTGCAATACTCCATAAATAACTAGTTGCATTCTGAGAATTGTTGATCAATTGAATAGAATCGCCCTGGCATATCGTAGTTGAGTTCGGTGAGAAGCCTGCTACTGGTGGTTGAGTCGGGTTTTCCAATAGTTGCCCGTCACTATCTGTTGCGATACTAGTCAAGCCAGCACCATTAGTGGTCTTAACACTTACAAAATAGGTGGTTCCGTAGGTTAAACTCAGTCCTGTAGCGGTAAAGGAGGTTGAAGTTCCATTATTTGTCCAGTTGATAATATTTGTTCCACCCTGAGTTGTTCCTACCGCATATTCATAATAGGCAACATTACTATTGGGATCGGTACTAACTGTCCAGTTTCCAGAGATCTCTGTATTAATATTGAAAATGTCGATATCTGAAGACAGGCCGTCATTCACCGTAACTGATGTTGGTTCAGTCCAATCTACATTTACTAGATCAGAAGCAACTGTACTCCAGTTATTTGCTTGATCCAATAAGATCGAACGAATATTCCCAGCAGGAGTTGAAGGATCTGGATTCTGATATCTCAACTGATCTGCTAGAGAACTTACGGAAATTGTTTCCGTAGTTGATCTGCTTTGATATACTCGGAAATCATCATATACTCCAATACAGTTTCCTGTTCTTAGGGAAATCCCATCAGCAGAAGTCAGAGGAGATGGATCTGTCCATTCAGAAGATAATTCATCATCCAAATAAGCTTGGATCAAACCTGTAGATGGATCATATAGAATTTTAAAATCATAGGTAGTGTTTGGGTCAACGACCACATCATCATTGGTCATCAATGGAATGTTGGTTCCATCTGATTTATAGATTTGACACTTATCACTGTCAACCCTCCAGTAAACCATATAAGAATTTCCTCTTTGAGTAGAAGTCGCATCATCACAAAAGAAATGAATTCCAGCTCTCCTATTTGTACCTGTTCCATTGATCTGACCTGTCCAATGATAGAGATAAACTTTCTGATCGTTCTGGATTAAAGTAGCATTTAGATTCGTATTCGTCTCATTCTCATCGGTTTGCTCTAATGATCCATTCACCAGGGTCCAGGTTCCTACGCTAGTGGTCCAGGCAGAACTTATTGTGCTCTGTGCAAATTCATCATTAAAGAAACCAAGATTGGCATTTGCTCCCCAATCACTACCATCAAAATCAGATACATTATGGAAGGAGTGAGCAATTGCATTATTGTCATTATCAGTATAAGTAGCCGTAAAATCCTGAGTTTCCCAGTTGTTTGGATGACTTACAGATGTTGTTGGAGGAGTGATATCCGCATTACAGGTCCAGTCCGCGATAAAACCTGGAGCTACGGTGGCACCATCTGATGTCCATCTGAATGTTACAGCTCCGGTAGAAGAGGTAAAAGATCCCGGAGAATTAGTTCCGGTAAATGGAGATCCTGAGATTTGCGCAGCATTTACGTCAGCACCATCATAGATGTACAGGTAATCAAAGTTGGCTTCTACATCAAATTGAGTAAAATTAAAAGTTAAAGCTGTCGTTCCTGGAGGATCAATTGTCCAAGTATAATCTTCATCGTTATAATAATTCTTAGTAGGTCCACCAAAGTCATGTATCGTGCCTGAGCATTCATCCGCTTGACAATCGGTTAGGTGTGTTTCAATGGCATCCCATAATTCAGAATATCCATCATCGTATCCCAGTGCCCAAATTCCAATTCCACCGATATCTGTTTGCTCGACAAACTCCAATCGTTTATTAAATCCATCTTCTAGTGTAATGAAACACTGTTTATTCTGACCACCGCTGGTAAATGCGAAAATATCTGTGTAACTATCTGTTTCCCATATGTGATTGCCAGTGGAGTAGTTTCCGGATGTGTTATTTTTAACCACTGAGTAAGTTTTAGCACTTCCAGTTCCAGTTGTACTGGATGGAACACTTAAGCTACTTGTCGGCCATTCATAACCGTAATAAGGTAATCCCAGAATGAATTTCTCTTTTGGACATCCCTGGTCAATATAATAGGAGGTCGTTTTAGATAGCGTATAATTGTAAGAGGATCCAAAATGATAAAGTGGGTCACACGGACCTGCAGTGCTACTGCCTTGATAGTAATAGGCATATCCCATTACGATGTATTGATCTACTTCAGGTTCCATGATCGAAAAATCAAATACATTACTCCAGTCAACAGCATAAAGTACTGTGCTTACTTCGGATCCAGGTATAGCTGCATGCATTTGGTTAGCTAAACTTACCATCCAATTGGCAAAGTTGGTTTTTTGTGAAGAGGGCAGTCCTTCGAAATCAATATTAACGCCATGGGCTCCTCTTGACTGAACCAAGCTGATCAGATTGTCGATCAAAGTTTGTTGAGCAGTTGAACTTCCGAAAAATGTACTGTGTCCTGAAAAAAGCGTGGCAGTCAGGGTAACCTTGGTGTTTCCACTTGCAAGAGCAGCATCTACAGCCGTGGAAGTTGCCCAACCATGCGTAGTGTTAGCATTCCCGGTTGCAGCATCTACTTCGTATGAGAAAAAGGAAAAGTGAGAGAGAAGGTCCCAGTCGTAATTATTATAGGCACTTCCAACCCAATAAGGATGCCAACCGTAAACTGTTTTATCTAGGTTGCAGACTGATTTTTCTTTCAGAGGCATTGCTGCAGCCGAAGTGTTTTGCTCATAAAAATTAGCATCAGCATTTCCTAGTGAGTTATAATAATCAAGCTGTTCTTCTCTTATGCTTGTCGTTTGAGCAAATATTGATAAGCTGATTACAGAGAAAATCGCTGTATATATCCCAGATGTAATAAAATTCATAGTATTATTTGATAATCAATTTTTTAGTGACTATTTGGTCGTTGTTTGAGATGTTAAGTGAATAAATACCACTTGATAAATTGTTTAGACCACTCATTGGAATAACACTTAGTCCAGAAGGTAAAACTTCCCTCGATCCAAATATTAGTTTTCCGGTTACATCAAAAATCTCAAATCTTAGAACCAAAGAAATTGATGATTCAATTTGAATATTGAAATTTCCGTCATTAGGATTTGGGTATACTGATAGTTGATCTAATCCGTTAATCTCAGTAATTGATGAATTATCCAATACTTCTACAACAAATGTATTAGCGTCCGAAGGACAATAATTGTTAGAAGCCGTAACCTCTACTGTATATGTTCCAGCTACAGTATAAATATGCCATGGATTCACGTCTGTACTTGTACTGCCATCACCAAAATCCCAGATATAACTGATTCCATTTGTTGAAGAGTTAGAGAAATAAGCAACGTCATTAACATATAATGGAGCGTTTGTAAGCGAACCATTGGCTAAAGGAGGATCTTCTACCGTCACCGTAATGTTTTGAGAGATATTATCCGTTCCACCAGGTCCCGTTGCGATAAGCGTAACGTTATAAGTACCAGATGTGCTGAAGAGAACCGTAGGATTGGTGTCAGTATTGCTTGAAAGCACACCTCCGGTAACTGACCAAAGGAAAGAATTAGCATCTACACTAGTGTTGTTAAGTTGAACAGGTTCCGTGCTACAAACATGGGTCCCATTGGTGTTGAATCCCGCAACAGGTGGGTTTGCTGCGTTTACAACATTAATGGAAAGATAAGTGGTGTCATTAGCGCAAGATCCATTGCCTGCAATCAAAGTAACCGTATAGATTCCTGAAGAGGTGTAGGTGTTTGTCGGATTTGTAGAAATACTCGTGTTTCCATCTCCAAAGTACCAGTAGTAACTGGTTGCATTGGATGAAGTATTTGTAAAGGTAATCAAGTCATTAACAGAAGGAGTCGTGTTGCTAGCTGTGGCACCTGCCGTTGGCGGCTGGACAACATTGACAGAAATGGTTTGAGAAGTATTATCCGTGCCTCCTGGCCCAGTTGCTGTCAAAGAGACGGTATATGAGCCGGAAGTGGTAAACGAAACACTTGGGTTGGCTGCAGTGGCGGAAGATAAAGTTCCTCCAGAGGTTGTCCATGAGTAAGATGTTGCATCAGTGCTTGAATTTGACAATTGGATTGATCCTCCAGAACATACGGTAGTATTTGATGCACTGAATCCTGCAACAGGAGGGTTAGCAGGGTTAACAACGTTGATGGTAAAGTAAGTTGTGTCATTATCACAAGTTCCATTTATGGCGATTAGCATCACATCATAGGTTCCAGAAGCAGAGTAAGTATGGGTAGGATCTGTTGCAGAACTAGTACTTCCATCTCCAAAATTCCAGAAATAGCCATTGGCATTAGTTGAACCGTTCGTAAATGTTACAGGGTCATTTGCTTGAGGGTTCGTATTGCTCACTGAAGCATTTGCAACAGGAGGCTGTTCAACAGTCACATTAAAAGTCTGTGAAGTATTATCGGTTCCTCCTGGTCCGGTTGCTGTCAATGAAATCGTATAAGATCCTGATGAACTAAAAGAAATACTTGGATTGGCAGCTGTGCTTGAAGACAATGTTCCTCCAGTAGTTGTCCAGGCGTAAGATGTGGCATCCGAACTAGAGTTAGTCAATGCTAGGGATTGACCTAGGCAAACACTTGTGTTGAACATGTTAAATGCAGCAACAGGAGGGTTACTCGGATTATCAATAGTTACACCATCTGAATTGATAGGTGAGCAGATCAATCCGGCTCCATTTTCAGTTTTTACAGAAACGTAATAGGTGTCACCATAGGTTAAACTTAATCCAGTATGAGTAAATGAGGTATTGAACCAATTGTCTGTCCAACCTACAATATCTGTTCCTCCTGATGTTGAACCAATTGCATACCAATATCTCGCTATGTCTGAATGTTGATCCAGACTCGCTCCCCAGTTTGCCGAAAGTTGTGTATTGTCGGTTTGGTTGTCTATATCAGTAGAAGTTCCATCGTTTAATGAAGTAACCTGACTAGGTACCGTCCAGTCAACATTAATGTCCTGACTACTAATACTTGAAATATTCTTTGCGACATCAATAATAATAGACTTAACCTTACCTGAAGGTATAGTTGGAGCAGTGTTTT
Organism: Flavobacteriales bacterium; assembly: GCA_020635565.1. GTDB lineage: Bacteria > Bacteroidota > Bacteroidia > Flavobacteriales_D > Parvicellaceae > Parvicella. Next base: position 226,537 of record JACJZN010000009.1, read on the forward strand.
GATATCTGATATCACCTGTTGTTCCTACTGTAACTGTTTCAGATGTTGTTCTGTTGTGATATACTTTAATATTATTGGCAGAGATATAGGAATTACCGCTACGGAAAGATATAGCATTACCGGTAGTTAATGGTGTCGCATCAGTCCATGACGTCACATAAACATTATCAACCCATACACTGATCTCACCAGATGCTTTATCATAAGTAATTTTCGCATCGTACCACTGATCATTGTTCAGTGTGAAAGGTTCATCAACTTGAAGAGAGAAAACGTTGTTGGTTGTTTCGTAGATCTGGACTTTGTTATCATCAGTTCTAAACCAAACGAAGTAAGAGTTTCCTCTTTCTGTTTGAGACGCATCATCACACATAAAGTGGAATCCTGCTCTACGATTATAAGTTCCTGAACCATCAATGTTGATCGCAAAATGATAGAGCCACTCATCATCATTGTTCTGATCTAAAGAAGCGTAAATATTAGTATTGCCTTCAGTTTCATCTGATTGATCCAGAAATCCGTTAACAAGACTCCATGTTCCTACTGAAGAAGTCCAGTCGCTGTGAATTGAAGCCTGATCAAAATTATCAGAAAAGAATCCATTGTTTTCATTGGCTCTCCAGTCCGAACCATCATAGTCAATTACCTGATAGAATACTTTGTCTACACCGCTTCCACCAGTATTATCCGCATCTGTAAAAGTTGCGGTAAAGTCAGTAGTCTTCCAGTTATTTGGTGAACTAACTGTTGTAGTTGGTGCTGTAACGTCACTTCCGCCACCAGAAGTTGAGCTGTTCCACACAATTTCCCATCCTGAACTCGTGGTAGCGCAATCTGATCTGAATTCGATCAAAAGAGCTCCACCGGTAGAACTGATGGTTCCCGGATTGGTAGTTCCTGTAAAAGTTCCAAGTAATGGGTCATCAGTAGTGGTGCCATCGTAAATGAACATGTAATCCCAGTTTGCCTCAATATCAAACGAGTTGAAAGTTATAGTTACATTGCTAGCACCAGTAGGTTGAATTAGCCACAGGTATCTCTCGTCATCTGTATAGTTTCCAGTTGATCCTCCCGAATCGAAGAGTGAACCAGATGCTGAAGTCTGTGTGGTGATGTTTGGATTGTCGTTGATCAGTTTATAATACCTTGGCCAATCCCAGTTAATACCAGGGTCGGTGTGAGTTTGGTTAGGGTAGTGCTGGTGACCTTTGATTTTGGTGCATCCACCTATCGTATTAGTCCCAGAACTGCTCGCACCATAATACGTTCTAAGCGGATCTAATCCATAACCACTATTTACCACATCTTTACAAATGTTAGCAGAAGCTTCATACAAAGCCGTAGTATACCATGACGGATCACTCACATATCCATCATGTTCAATTCCGATGGTATACGGATTTTCACTTCCTACGTGCCATGCTTTATCAGCCTCAAGTACCATTTGGGTAACTTGTCCATCAGAGCTTCTTACCACGTAATGATAACTTACGTTCGCACTGCAATTCTGTGCCCACGAAATCGCTCCTGCGTATGTTCCTTGAATAGTATGAATGGTCATTGCAGAGACTGCAGTTCCACTTCTGGAAGAATAGTTACACGTTGGAGTAGCTGTCCATAATGCAGCAGGATAATCAGGTGATTTTAAATTCATCGGAACATATGTTGCACCAGTTGATGTTGATATAGAAGTATCGATCGATATACTGGAAGCGCTCAGGATGTCCAGGTTTTGTCCGAAAACATCAAACAAGTCTATGTTGTAATTCGGAATATTATAGGCAGTTTGATTTGATTGTTTGTTCAGAAATGAAAGAACTGAATAGATGTGCGAATTCAATGCGAAATTGTTAGCAGGGTGATGATCGTATGGTATCTCGCATAATGCCTGAAGAACCAAAAGATGATCTTTTGGATTAGTAGAGGTTATGCCAAATTGTTGCAACAAGTGCTCATAAGCTGAAGCGAATGCTAGTATGTTTTTTTGTGGATCATTCTTTATCTCTTGAACTGAATAACCAGAAAGATTCGAAACTTCGATCATGTTGTTTCGGAAATAGCCTTGGCCATCTTCAGTAAGTCCCATTACTCCATAAGTTCTTGGAAGTCCAAAACAAGATGCGGGAATATTCTCGTCAAGATGTGAGAAGTGAGTCATAGCGAACGACCAACCTTCCAAAACGCCTCTAGGTACGCTTGGGTGTGCGGAATAGGCATTGTCCATTTCCTGTTGATAGGTGTTGTAAATAGCTTGGGAAAAAGTACTATTACCTAAAATAAAAGCGCATACAATTAGTATAAGTTTTTTCATTTCAATTGCTTCACGGGTTAAACTTGAACTTATAAGGGCAGCAAAGTTAAAAGAAAAAGGCAAGAGTTAAGGAGTGAAATCGGAAAAAACAGAGTTGAAATGTGTTAAAAATTCGATGAAACACATTTTTTTATCGTTAAAAACCTACGCTAACTCCCCCTCTAAAAATGAGAGGAATTCCACTTGGTCCAAAGAGATAAGCATTTTGATATGGGCTATTAACATGATCAATGAAGTCATAAAGAAGCATTAATGAAAAATTCACACCAGCGCCAGATCCAGTACTGTACCCTCCTCCTGCAAACCACATATAAGCCATGGCTCGATCTCCATAATTTGGACTACTTATATCGTAGTTGTAAGATCTTAATGCTTCGAATTCCGTATGCAAGAATAACTGAGGAATGATCTTGTATCTCATGAAAACACTTCCTCCGTAGTTCGACCAGTTTGTTTTAGAAGACAAATTTCTAATCAGTGAATATCTTAGTCCGACACCAGCACCTAGTTTTTCCGTAATTCGGTAACCAACAATAGGAGCAAGATCCAAGAACAAATAGTTTTGGAAGATGTTGAATCCTAAATTTCCTCCAGTGAAAATCCTGTCCTTGAAGCTTAGCTCACTTAGCGGATTGCTATTCTTTTTCTCATCTTCTTTAGTGTACTGCGCAAAGGAACCATTTAAAATTCCAGCGAGTAACACCACTATAAGTATGAGAGTTGTTTTTTTCATTATTTCGTACTTAGCTCCGTATAAAATTTAACAGAAACTTTATCACCAGCATCGCTTTCCATGCCGTAGGCAATAGGGTTGAAATTAAAAGATCCTTTGAATACTTCTGTATTTTCTTTTCCGCTCGCACTTCCTTTGTAAATAAACGGTACATCCAGTGATTTAGTATTTCCCAAGAATGTGATATCTCCTTTGGCAACATAGCTGGTATCTCCTTTTACGATCTGATTTGATTTAAAAGTGATCGTACTAAATTTTTCCACGTTAAAGAACTCTTCTCCTTTCAAATGATCATCTCTCATTGATTCAGCAGTGTATATGCTAGCAACATCAATGGAAACTTCAAGTTCAAATTGATCCGATTCATTGAACGAAGCAGTTATTTCAAAATCTTTAAAAGTCCCTTTGGCCGCAGTTGCTCCAAATGTTTCGAAGACAACGTCAGAAGTGATTGGGTCGGTTTTCTCCGAGTGGTAGATTCCGGATAAATGATTGAAATTATTCAGAGTAATTCCTGATTGAGTCTCCTCTTGTGTGCCATTTACAGTGGTGTCAGATTCTTTAATTTCTTCTTTGTATTTGTTGGAATTCAGATAAGACTGGAAGCTAAACCATCCGATCATACTAAATGCTACTACAAGCACTACTGAGTTTAGGATTCTATTATTCATCATGCAAATCTATAAAATTTAAAAATTGGAAACACTCTCATTAAACACTCCTTTAAAACTATTTCCTTCAGTGTCAAAAATATTGAACTCACCACAAAGTATATTGCTACTCATTCCATAATCATTGATAATAACTGAACCTTCATAAATTTCTAATGTTAGGTCTCCATCAGCAATTCCATTTGTTTTATTTATAAAACGAATGATCGCATATGAATTAGTTCCTTTTGTCATGTGGCGATATTCTCCTGTCTGTATAGGCATGCTACCAGCTTCGTAAAGTTCAAGAATAAGATCGAATTCATCACAAGAAAATGTAATTAAAAGAGTATTGGAATTATTGATGGTACATTTGATAGGATTAGGAGTCCATTCATTGCCATTTCTTTTAATGAGTTCAATTTGAGATGAGCCTACACAGTCCATTTTCGCATTTATGTTACCATCAGGACTTATTTTTAGCATCTCTGTATCTGTAATGTTGGGTGTATTCTTATTCGACTGATCTTTGATACCAGAACACGAAGTTACAGATATAATCAGAAATAATAAAAATAGGAATTTGAATAATGTGTTCATGATCAGGGGTTTACTTCTTTTTGCGAATATAAACTTCTTTGGAAACAACCGCCACTATATTTTGATCTTTGTCGGTAATTTGAGTTTTAAATGTATAAGTTGATTTGCCGATTTCATTAATTTCATTTTTGATCTCCTCTATCCTTTGATCAGAGATACTAATGTCAGCAAAGACTTTGCTTCTTCCGGGTTTTACAAATTCGATATGGGCTGACTTGTCCCAAACGATATAATCCTCTCCTAGGTTCAATACCAGAATAAATGCATAAAATGGATCAGTCATAGCATACAAGGAACCTCCAAATTGAGTGCCGAAAAGATTTTTATTTCTTTGCGTCAATCTTAAACTGACCAAAAATCGTGTTCGTTCTTTGTTGATCTCTTTTACTTTGATACCGGCTCCAATATATGGAGGCCAATAATTAACCAGTTTGAGATATTTTTTGAAAAGTTTATTTCTAGCGCTCATCGTGCAATCTTTCGAGCTTGATCCAGTAAGTAGAAATCAAGAATAACTATTGCTGCCATAGCATCTACAATAGGAACTGCTCTAGGTAGGACACAAGGGTCATGTCTACCTTTGCCAGTAATAATGACTTCATTTCCTTCTTTGTCAATTGATTTTTGATCCTGCATGATCGTGGCAACAGGTTTGAAAGCAACGTTGAAATATATATTTTCACCATTACTTATTCCTCCTTGAATTCCCCCGCTGTTGTTGGTTAGTGTATGTATGCCGTTGCTTCCGTTGTTAAATAGGTCATTCTGTTCCGATCCCTTGTGTAGAGTCCCTTCGAATCCAGAACCAATTTCAAAACCTTTAACCGCATTGATAGAAAGCATGGCGTGACCTAACGCTGCATGAAGTTTTCCAAAAACGGGCTCACCTAGACCCACAGGACAATTTTTGATAATGCATTGAATAGTTCCGCCTATAGTGTCACCCTCTTTTCTGATCATTTCGATCAGACTGATCATCTCATTCGCCATCTTTTCGTCCGGACAGCGCACAATGTTGCTATCAATATTTGAAAGATCTATTTCAGATTGATCTAATTGTAAATCCAAATGTCCTACAGATTTAACAAAAGACCTGATTTCAATTCCTAGAGATGACAAGATCTGTTGAGCAATAGCTCCTGCTACTACTCTAGAAGCAGTTTCTCTTGCGCTAGATCTTCCACCACCTCTATAATCGCGATGTCCATATTTTTGGCTATAAGTAAAATCTGCGTGAGATGGTCTGAAACTATCAGCTATGTGTGAATAGTCTTTTGATTTCTGATTCTCATTTTCGATAATGAAGCCAATGGGAGCTCCTGTTGTTTTTCCTTCAAAAATCCCTGACAGAAACTTGACTTGATCTCCTTCTTTGCGTTGAGTAACAATGCGACTCTGACCAGGACGTCTTCTGTTTAGTTCAGCTTGAATGAGGTCAAGATCTAATTTAAAATTTGAAGGACAACCATCAATTACTCCACCAATAGCAACACCATGAGACTCGCCAAAGGAAGTGAGTTTGAATATATTTCCGAATGTATTCAAAAATTATGGGAAAATAGGCGTGTCATCGTCACTCCATTTTGGCCCCCATTGAAGCTCTGATGCTTCGTTGTTGTCAAACCAGATGTTCAGACTTTCACTCTCAATTTTGATCACTTTGTCAAATTCAGAAACTTCTTCTACTTCAGTTTCTTTGATGCCCATCTCCAATAACATAGACGAAACTTCTTCGAAGGATCTTCCGACAATGTCTTTGCCATTTAAAGTAAATGAATCATCACTGGCCGCGATCATAATTAAACGCCAATCATCTGCCTCGTCAAAAGATAATGACATTTCATTGTCATCATAATGCCATACTTCTGTGAGGTCTTCCTCTTCTTCCGAATAAGAGAATAATTCCTTTTCACTTGGTTCTCCTAGAATCTGAAGGACTTCTGATCTAACCATTCCAAATTTTACTTGGTCTACTCCAATACCGATTTTAATTTCCATGAGAGTTTGTTGTTTATCGACAAAGATATATCAAATTTCAATCCCCATGACTAAGATGTCATCCATCTGTTTTCGTTCGCCTTTCCACTCGTAGAAGAAGTTTTTTAGTTGTTCCTCTTGCTCCTCCATTGGTTGAAGACAGATCTGATCGAGGAATTCCTGAAATACCTTTAGTTTCATTTTATGATTCATTGGGCCTCCAAACTGATCAGCATAACCATCCGAAAAAATATACAGTTTGTCGCCTTCCTGAACTTGAAGTTCTTTTGTTTCAAAACTTTTTTCAGCAGCGATTCCACCAATTGAGAATCTATCCCCTTTGATAATGTTCCTTACTCCGTTTCTATAAAGGTAGAGTGGACGCATTGCCCCTGCAAACTTAACTAGTTTGCGAGATTCATCCAATACGATGATTGCGATGTCCAGTCCATCCCTGTTGCTGTCAAGGTCATCAGTTTGCTTTAACACTTTTACGATGCTATCGTTAATTTGACCTAGGATCATTGCTGGGTTATCAAGTGATTCTGAATTTAGGGCCTCTCTCAAAAGAATGTGAGAGATCATACTCATGAAACCTCCTGGAACACCATGTCCTGTACAATCTGCACAGATAAGTATTTTCTTGCCCTTGATCTCTGAACACCAATAAAAATCACCTGAAACAATATCTCTTGGGCGAAAGAAAATCAGTGAACTGGGGAAAAGTTCTTTGAGGTATTTATCGGTTGGTAGAATCGCACTTTGAATCCGTTGAGCGTAGTTGATACTGTCCGTAAGGTCCTTGTTGATGTCCTCAATTTTGTTTTTTTGCTCTACCACTTCTCTGGTTCTCAAGGCAAGGTCATGTTTCAGTTTTTCCTGATATCTGATAAAGGAACGTTCTCGATATTTAATAATACTAAACAGAATAAGAATTAGACCTGAAATGACCAGAAGATAAAACCACCATTCTTTCCAATACGGTTTGTCTACTATAATTTTAACCTGCTCGATGTTTCCTTCTGTGCCGTCTGCATTAAAACTTTTTACCTTAAAGATGTACTCACCGTCATACATTCCTGTGTAGTAGATGGAGTTCTTATCAGTTTTAGCGGACCAATCCGTGTCATATCCCTCAAGAATAAACTGAAAAAGGACTTTTTTAGAACCTTTTAAAGTTAGACCGGATAGTCCGAAACCGAACTTATAAGCACCATATGGGAGGTGTATTTCCTTACTAATGTCGTATAGACTATCATTAATGTTGATGTATTTGATGCTGGTAATTGGAGGTACAGAATTAATCGAGTCTTTTCTTTCATCGTAAAGAACAAGCCCATTTTCTGTTCCGAGCCATAATTCATTTTCGAATAAATCAGAGGATGATCTTAAGAAACGTTCGTTAAGACCAAAGTATTCATCATATGTGGTGCAGTTTGATTCTTTATCATTCCATTTTGAAAGCCCCTCATTATGGGTTACCCATATTCGATTGTTAGACATGACTTTAATCGAATTGCAATAATTAGACATCAAACCATTAAGTGTTGTTATGTTTTTACATCCATTTTCTTCGAGTTTGAAAAAACCATTTCCGTTGGAGCAAAACCAAATATCTCCTTCCTCATCTTCATGGATGTCATTTACTTCTACAACCTGAAGACCATCATATATTGGTAGGTTAATGATTTCATCATTGGTGAGTCTCGAAAGATATGCACTATAGGTTCCAACATAAATAGCTCCAGATTTAGCTTTATATATTGACCCTACTGCATTGTGAGGAAGTCCAGTTGTAATATTGTAAACTCTGATACCTCCTGTAACGAGGTCATAACGATAAGCTCCATTCAGGGTACCTATAAATAGATCTTCACCATCAATTTCAATGTCTGTGATAGTTTGAGCAAGATTGTCATTCGAGATATGGATGGGTCTGAAAACTGACTCATTGATTGCTTTTTGAAATACCCCATTCACTGAGGTCCCGATATAGAGTGTCGAATCCTGTCCGAAATCCATACAAGTAATCTGATCATCCGGTATGCCATGGCTATGTCCATATACAGCAAGTATGGTCGAGTGTTGTTTGTCGTAGTGGGTTATCTTACCTTTTGAAGCCAGATAAATCTCAGTATCGTTAACTAATACTTGAAAAGCAGGATTATTTGCAGTGCCTGAACCTGATTTGAAGTAGTAGGTGAAAATGTCATCCTCTTTGGAAACGAGACCTTCCCCGAAGGTCCCAATCCACAATACACCTTCTCGATCAACGAAACTAGTCTTAACAGCATTGGTTTTTAGACCGCTTTTTTGATTGAAAACTTCTTTAATGAAAATCTTGTCTTTTTCGAACGAGCATTTGTATAGTCCACTTTGAAATGTGCTGATCCAGATGTTGTCTTTGTCTACAGATACTTCAGTAAGGAGAAGGGATTCAACATTATTTGAAATTTGAACTTCCTTAGCATCGTAATAACCGTCTTTATAGAAAATTTCAAATACTTTTCCTGTATTACTAAATGCAAGTACCTTGTCTTTGAAGTCTACGATGTCTACTATCTGAATGTCCGGAATGTTTCCAATTTGTTGCGTTTTGCTAAGCGTATTTCCATCTACCTCATCATAGAAAACAAATACCTCAATTCCTTGATCTGTTCCAATCAGAAAATGATTGTCATGAAGTATTTTAAGACAATAGTATTGTTTGTCTTTTGATAGATCAGGGAAGAAATCTTTGATAATATCTTCAGTGTAGAAGTATAGACCGTAATTTTGAGCGACAAACCAGATTCGTCCATCTTCATCTTCTTCTATATCGTTAATCTGAGAGTCTATTCCAGCACCTACATGGACCTGTCCGAATTCACCATGATAGTAAATACTGCTTCCTCCTTGAATATGACCAAACCAAATATTTCCCTTCTTGTCTTTATAGCTTTTGGTGATGTAATTGTCCACAATGTGGTTCTGCTTTGTAAACATCTCCATCTTTTGGCCGTTATATAACCCAATTCCTTCTCCAGTACTTACAAAAAGGAATCCTCTGTCATCCTGAATAATATCATTCACAAAAGTGTTGGTTAATCCTTTTGCTTGTGATATATATTGAAAGTTATAGATCTGAGCAAAAGTCAGCCCCGAAGACAATAGAAATATGAGTGAAAGAAATCTGCTCATAAATCTACTTGGAAGATTTAATGATCATATTGCCTTTGTATTTTGGGACACCACCGATGGGTATGGTGTAGAATGGCAATGCCTGACCGTATTGATTGGTGACGTAAAATACTAAGTTGTTATTAGGAGTGTCTTTGTTGCTTTTTTTGATTTGAATATCCAATGAAGTTCCTTTTTCTCGTGGGTCGATCTCATAAATATTCTCTGCGCTTGTATTATCACCAGATAAATTTAATTGAATGCCTTTGCTCTTTACGCTGAATAGTTCTAGTTTTCCATCATTATCTCCATCAAAATTATGTTGCTTAACAGAAATAACATTGTCATCAACAAAAGGGTAAATATGTGCAATCTGTTCATGGCTTTCATGAAGTCTGAAAGTGTACTCAAATGTGAATGCGTTTCCACCTGGAACCGCAATGTTCTCAGTAGCCGATGTGCTCAAGAAATAGCGATAAAGATTTCCGTCATCTCCTGATATTCCTTCACAAATCAGTTTAAACACATAGCCAAAATATTCTTCGGCCAATTCTCCTTGTTGAGCATTGAAAGGACCAAGGGTTACCCATTTATCATCGTATTCAGATTCGCTTCCAAACTCTTTTTTGTAGAGTAGATTTCCGCTCTTAAATTGTCCCATGGGATCTACTTCTCGTGCATCCTGTTCTGAGATACATCCTTTACCCCCATAGAGAGAATAGAGGGATTGAGTGTTGAATTTACCCACTACTTCATCATTTTTGCCGCCTGTTTCAGGGTCGAAAATTCGTATGTAAAATGGCTTTGTGTGTGTTTTTGGAATTGAGAAGAAGAAAGTTTGACAATTGTCATCATCACCATATGACTTCTTGGCTTCTTTTCCAAATGTAACTAGAAATGGAATATTCTCTTCCGGAGCTGGAACAGCTTGAGAAAATAGTTCATACGCGGGGATAGCGATCAACCATAAAATCAGTAGCACTCTTATCATTCGCTTGGCGTAATTGTTTTAATTATTCCCGAAACCTCACTTAAATTTTCGCTGTTCCATAGAACGGCTTTTACAACATAAGGTTTCGAATGGTTTGCATTAATTGTGAGACGCTCATCAGTAATTACTTCGTCATTCACAATCCAGTAAAAATTGGTAAAGTTCCTTCTAGACCATTTTTGTTCAAGAAAGATCGTTTTTGTGCCAGCGTATTCACTGACTCTAATTAGTGGAAGTTCTGAAACAACCTCTATTGTTGCATTCATAATGTCCTCTTCAATTATCAAAGTTTCAATATCCATTAGATGGCAAGAAACCTTGTAGGTTCCAGTATCTTGAAAACAGTGGTTTACGATAGCTCCATTCTTTTTTGTGCCATCACCTAGTTCCCAAACGTAATCATAACGTTCTTTATCTTGGATTGTTTCGTCCTGCAAAGTATAGCAAAAGTTAATATCTGTCTCTACATAGGTTGGAGAGGTAGGTAGGTTTTGTTCGAAACGATAAATCCGATCCGTTCCTTGCCCTCTGTTGGATGATAAAAACCCTTTGTTTCTTGATATTTGTGTAAATAAAAAATCATCAGCCTCAGAGTTAACGGGAGAAGGTAGAATCTTTGGGTTCTCAAAATTTACGCCATTGAATGTAGATTTATAAATGTCTAAACCTCCCATGCCTCCAGGTCTGTCACTTGCGAAGTAAAGTGTGCTTTTATAAATTCTAGGGAAAGACTCGTTCGAGGACGTATTCAAGATTTCGATGGGTAAAGGAGTTGACCAGCCATCAATTAACTTGGTCGAATAATAAAGGCTCGAACTTGTATCCGTTAGAGCGGTGAAAGAAAAAATGAGCATTTTTCCATCCTCTGTAACGGTCGGATTTGAATAGTTGCCATCCCCAAGTTCCAAAGCTACATTTTCACGGGGTGAAAATAGACCGGTACTAGTGTCGAATTTGGACGAAAAGATAGCCAATGATAAAGCCGTGCTATCCGATTTGACGTTTGAGCTAAAATAGGCTTCACCAGTTTCCTTATTGAAGAATATAGGTCCTTCATTAAGATCGGAATTTATTTTTTCGGAGAGTAAGATGGGTTTGGAACCGCCACTTAGGATGAGGTTTTCGTCTAATTCAATTCGATAGAGGTTCAAGAATCTTGAATTATCCTCATTGACAATGGTTTTGTTTTTTTTTGCCTTTGCATTACTGCAGAAGAAGAGACTGTTACCATAGAAATCGGTTGCAAATACTTGTTCAGATCCCTTTCCGATCTTCATAATTTTTATTTCGTAAGATTGCGCAAAATATCGATCCATTCCAACCATCCATAAAGTGGTGAGAAACAAATAACTGAGTATGGATGGTTTATTAATAAGCGTCTTCATGTTTTAATCTCTCCAATTCTAAAGATAGGAAAAAGTTGATAATAATTGTAGACTTGGCAAAATTCGTTCCGAAAAAGAAAATTTAGTTTGGCAAAATAATTGTAAATTCGAACAGTAAAATTTTAAAAAATGAAAAAGATTATTCTCTCTATAACAATTGCAAGTGCTACGATGTTTACAGCTTGTGATGTGCTTACAGCTGTTGCTGATACAGCCATTGGATCAACGGGGACCTCTACTGGATTAACGAATGATGAGGTGATCTCGGGCTTAAAGGAAGCTTTAACAGTTGGGATAAAGAACGGAGCGGGATTGGCTTCGAAGGAAGATGGATTCTTCAAAAATGATTTGATCAAATTACCATTTCCTCCGGATGTGATCAGGGTTAAAGAAAAGTTGGAGAAAGATCCTACAGGATTAGGAAAATCGAAGGTAGCAGAGTTTGAATTAGGGATAAATCGCGCTGCGGAATTAGCAAGTAAGGAAGCTGCTCCTATCTTTATTGATGCCATAAAAGGAATGTCTATAGGTGATGGTTTTGCAATACTTAAAGGAGAGGACAATGCTGCTACTAATTATCTGAGAGATAAAACAACTGCTAAGCTAGTTGAGAAGTTCTCCCCGATTGTTCAAAATGCAATTGATGAAGTAAAAGTGATGTCTTTATGGGAGAAGGTGACTACAGCCTATAATGCAACCACTTTTATTTCAGGAAAAGATGAAGTGAATACAGATCTTAATAAGTACATTACAGATAAGGCTATCTCCGGATTATTCAAATTGGTTGAGAATGAAGAATTGAAGATTCGAAAAGATCCTGTTGCCAGAGTAAATGATATTCTTAAAAAGGTTTTCAGTACACTGGATTAATTATTGTTTACATAATAAAAGACTAAACGCTATTGATTTCGATAGCGTTTTTTTATTTTTACGAAATGAGAAGAACGGAGATCAAACATACGCAACCTATTGCGCCTTCAGAATTGATTATAACTCCTTCTGGAGCTATTTATCATCTGGATCTTAGACCAGATCAAATTGCAAGAAATATTATTGTGGTTGGAGACCAGTATCGAGTAGAGAAGATTTCCAAACATTTTGATAAGATCGATCATAAGGTGAGTAAACGTGAATTTGTAACTCACACAGGTTGGTATAAAGGAAAACACATTACCGCTTTGTCTACAGGAATTGGTTGCGACAACGTAGATATCGTAATCAATGAATTAGATGCTTTGGTTAATATTGATTTTGAAACGAGACTTCCAAAGGATGTTCATACGGAACTTAATATTGTGAGACTCGGTACAAGTGGGGCATTGCAGGAAGAAATCCCTGTAGATGCTTTTGTTGCTTCCACACATGGAGTTGGATTTGATGGATTGATGGGCTTTTATGAATCAGATTTTGATAATGAAGAACAAGAACTGATGAAGGCTTTTGTTGAACAAGTGAAATGGCCAGTTACATGTAATCCTCCGTACATTGTGAAAGCAAGTCAAGAATTACTGGGACGAATCGGAGAGGGAATGTTTCAAGGAATGACTGCTACGGCAAATGGTTTCTACGGTCCTCAAGGAAGATCATTGAGATTAAAGCCGAGTGTTCCAGATATGAATGAGAGATTAAACAAGTTCAGCTTTGATGGTCACAGAATTACCAATTTTGAAATGGAAACTTCAGCACTTTATAGCTTATGTGCTTCATTGGGACATCATGCAGTTACTGTTTGTGCAATTATTGCAAATCGATTCTCAAAGACGTATAGCGAAGATTACAATGTGCCGGTAAATGCATTGATTAGTAAAGTGCTTGAAAGGATTTAATTGGAAGGTAATTCAGAAATAGAAGCGCTCATCAATTTGGTTGATGATGAGGATGAAAGCATTTACTTTCAAGTAAGGGAGAAGCTAATGAGCTATGGAACTGATGCGGTTCCGTATCTTGAAAAGGCTTGGGAGACTAAAAGTTTTGGTGAAGACTTTCGGAAAAGAATAGAAGTCATTATTCATGATATTCAGTTCAAAGATGTTAGAGAAGGATTAAAGAAATGGATCGAAGGAGGAGGCAGGGATCTTTTAACAGGAGTACTTCTCATCAATAAACATCAGTATCCTGAGTTGGATGTAATGAATATTAGGGCTCAGCTTTTGGATATCGCTGCAATTATTAAATCGTCTTTTCATGAGAATATGAGCGATATGCAGAAAATATCTTTTTTGAACAAGGGCTTATATGTCCACTTTGGATTTAAGGGTGATAATGAAAATTATTATTCTCCGAAGAATTCCATTTTAAGCGATGTCCTTGAACGAAAGAAAGGAAATCCGCTTTTGCTTTCCATTCTGTATATCGAAGTAGGGAGAATGTTAGGGTTGAATATCGTTGGGGTTAATCTGCCACGTCATTTTGTTGTAGGGCTTAAGAAAGAAAAGGTAGAACGTTATTTTTCACCTTTTAATCGAGGAACTCTTTTGTCTGTTGAGGATCTTCATGCTTATTTGAAGAAATTAAATTTGCCAATTGAAGATCAGTTTATTGAGGAGTGTAGTAATTTGGATATCATTAAACGTGTATTGCTAAACTTGATCAATAGTTATATGAAGCAAAAAAATCGAGAAAAACAGGAAGAGGTGAATAAACTATATGAACTTTTCTCTTAATTTTACCCGTCAAAACGCCCCATTCATCATTAATACTACCACTAATCAACATTTTCTTGGTGAATTAAATGTATGACCGCGTAAGAAGTAAGAAGTACGTTTTATATATTTGAAAAACGCATTGATGAAAACCTCACCAAATAGCACCCTAGCAATCTGTCATGAAAGATTTGACAGTTTGATTGCATTGCATGTGGACCAAGGTGGAGGTATAATCTACACTTCTCATGTAGGAGAATTCACTCAGGACTATGTGAATGCTGTGTCTGCTGAACTTGAGGAACGAATGTTTGAGGATGGAGAGAAGAAGGTTGTAGTTAAGAAAATATTCAGTATCATAGTTGAGGGTCTTCAGAATATCAGGATACATGGTGAAGAAGATGCCGATGGTAGTCAGTCATCTTTCTTTCTGATCATTAGAGATGAGCAAGCATTTACAATCTATCTTGGAAACCTTATTCCTCTTCGAATTAAAGAAGATATTGAGAAACGAGTGGATACCGTTAACGGTTTGGATAAGGCTGAACTGAAGGAATTGTACATGAATGTTCTTACTAATGGAGTGATCAGCACGAAAGGAGGAGCGGGACTAGGGTATATAACGATGTCAATGAAGTCTGGTAATCCGTTAGCATGTCATTTTGAAAAAGTAGATGATAAGTTGGCTTTGTATGATCTTAAAATTACAGTAGATAGATCGTGAGTACACTGAACATAAATAAAACAAAGAATACCCCCGCAGTTCATGCTGAAATTGAAGGAGGGCAAGTTTTGATCAGTGTGGTTGGAAATACTTTTCCGGAAAATGCGAAGCAATTCTATGCTCAATTGATCGATTGGCTCAAGGAAAATGCGAATGAGATAGATTCTGTGGATTTCGATGCAGATTTTCATTATATGGCAAGTTCCTCTCTGATCTGTTTCTTGGATGTACTTAGGACCGCTATTCAGCTTGTGGGAGTAGACAAATGTTCTCTAAAATGGAAATATGAAGAGGACGATGATGATATTCTTAAGATTGGACAGAATTTTAGTAAGATCCTCTCTATCAATATTGACCTGATAGCTTACTAGGCTAATCTTCTTTCCGTTTCTTTCGTTGCTGAATTAGGTTCAGTGTAATAAAGAGAATATTCAGGATTAACCAGTAATAATATCCGATTCTAAGGATTCCAAGATCACCATATCTCAGTAGCCAGCTTGAAGATCCGATTAAAACCAATAGCCCTACAATGGCAATGGCATAAAAGTTCAATTTTTTTCTGAGTAGCCAAAAGATCAGAACGATATCCAACACTGGAGTGATCAATAGGAGCATCTTCCAGAGGTATTCAGAATAGGATTCTGAACTCATTACACTAACGCCCTGCATAACAAAAGCTTCGAATCCATTAAGAGTTACGCCAAAACTGAAATCAAGCACAGGCAGAAAAAAGCCAATTATGAACAGGATGAACAAAATGGATGTAAGAATGATATTTTTCTGTTTGCTAGTCATTAATGTGGAAATACACTCAGAGCCAATTCCATTGATTTGGCAAACTCTGACTCATTGAGTCCGTGAATGATATTGTTTTTATTCAAATAACTAATTAGGTTTTCTGTTGGCATGTTACCGGTAAGGTCATCTTTCGCCATAGGGCATCCTCCATATCCCTTGATAGCACTATCAAATCTTTGACAACCATTTTCAATTGATGAATGGATTTTTTCTTCCCATTTATCTGGAGTTGTGTGCAAATGTGCTCCTATCTCTACCTCAGGAAAATTAGGGATCAAATGACTAAAGATCCACTGTATGGTTTCTGGTGATGAACTACCAATTGTGTCAGACATGGATAGGATCTTTACACCGTAAGTGTTAACTAGTTTGTTTGCCCATTCTGCAACGATCTCAGCACTCCAGGGATCGTCATATGGATTGCCGAAAGCCATAGAGAAATATGTTACTAATTCTTTATTTCTGCGGGAAGCTGTTGACATTACTTCATCCAGTCTTGATAGGGATTCTTCAATAGTTGAATTAATGTTCCTTTGTTGAAATGTGGCTGAAATCGAGAATGGAAATCCTAAGTAAGTAATCTCATCGAATTCCACCGCACTTTCTGCACCACGTTTATTGGCAACGATTACAAGAAGTTTTGAGATAGTGTCCTTCAGATCCAGAAGTTTAATGACTTCTGCAGTATCTTGTAATTGAGGAATTGCTTTGGGAGAAACAAAACTTCCCATGTCCAATGTGTCAAATCCTACTTTTAGCAATTGATTAATGTAAGCAGCTTTCGTCTTCGTAGGAATAAAGTCGGTTAATCCTTGCATTGCATCTCTAGGACACTCAATTATTTTAATGCGTTTTTCGCTCATTATTCACAGATCAAGGTGTCATAGGCTGGGGCATAACCGGCCCAAATTCCAATTCCTCCTTCAATATTGAAAGGTAAATTTCCAGGAGAAGCAAATGGACTACCTGCGGTAGCAGCTTGATTCTCTAATGCACGAATATATAGAAAATTTTCACGAGTTGTGGAGCAGAATTTAATGACGACTGTATCTCCTGTTTTAAAGTAGCCTTCTTCAGGTCCTTCATCATCCTGGCCTTCCAGATTGCCAATTTCCCCTCTGTTATAAGCAAAGTCAAAAGTCAGACCATTAAAGAATTTGTCATCAAAAATAGAGCCGAATGGTGCAATTGGAAACGGATCCTTCACTGTTCCAGCCTCCACACCATAAGTGTGAATATTTATTCTTTGAGCATACCAGCGATAGTAGTTACCCACTGTGTCTGGATCAGTCAGATAAGCCCAGACAAAACCAAGAGAGTCGAGATCCCCTTCAACCTCAAACCAGGTGCTATCCAAAGGAACAATTCCAGGGATCTTGGTAGAACTAGTCAAGATTTTACCATCAATATCCACTTCTAAATGATAGAGTTTATTTTCTTCACCCATCGCATTTGGATCCAGAGAGGTGTAAATACAATAATCAAAAAATCCAAGGCTTTCAGCTGGAATTCCAGTCAGCGCACTTACATCATCTAATAAAGAATCAGGAATACTACTGGAACATATTTCTGTAAGAACAAATGTATTTCCATCAGAATTGGTCATGGTAATAATAGCATCATGAACGAATGTTCCGAAAACGGATTCAACAGATGCCTCATCAAAATATCCTTGAGTTTCTGAAAGAATCACAATTGGAGGTGTATTGACTTCAATTCTTCCTTCCACTACGTATTCTTGATCAACTTCCGGTAGGTCTATTTCAATTGCCTTCTGGCAACTAACTAGCATCACTGCAAATACCACAAATGCTATGTACTTCATCATTTTCATTAAAATTTAAAGTTCCAGGTTACTGATGGTAAAATTGGGAAAAGAGATATTTGATAGCCATTCACCTTCAAATTGTTCTGAGACAGATCCCCCGAGTAATCAAAGAAGATGAAATAAGGAT
Organism: Flavobacteriales bacterium; assembly: GCA_020635565.1. Lineage (GTDB taxonomy): Bacteria > Bacteroidota > Bacteroidia > Flavobacteriales_D > Parvicellaceae > Parvicella. The sequence goes on from JACJZN010000009.1 coordinate 244,462, forward strand.
TAGCTCGATTGTAAATGTTGTACACCGAAAAGTTCCAACTGGATTGAACCCTCTTTTTCTTCAGAGTTATATCTCCTGTATCGGGATCAACAACTTCTTTGTGCGTTTTTCCAGTATAGGTCACAGAAATATCTCCTCGGTGATAAGGAATCATTCGATATCCATTTCTGGTACTCCAAACGGTGATGAGTCTGTTTTCTGTAAATGAATAGAATCGTCTTTCAGGCAGAGAAATCGCATTACCAGTAGCATAAACGAAGATTAATCCAACATTCCATCTTTCAGTGATATCATATTGCAGGGCTACTGATAGATCATGTCTTCTGTCGTATTTTGCAGGAAATTCAAGACCACCATCAATGTCGTCAAATGTTCTCATCGTTCTGGACCATGTGTAACCAATCCATCCGTTGAATTGTCCTTTGGCTTTTTTTACAAAAAATTCTGCTCCGTAACTATACCCATTTCCAAAGGTCAATTGATTATCAACGTTATCTGCCACGTTGTCTTCAGGTTGAGCATTTTCTTTATACTCAATGAGATTCTTCAGGTCCTTATAATAAACTTCCACTGAGGTCTCCCAAGTATTTTTGTTGAAATTTCTAAAGTATCCTATGCTGTACTGGGTTCCTATCTGAGGTTTTACTAATTCTGAAGATGGAAACCAAAGATCGGTAGGTAGTGACACAGAAGAGATCGAAGCAAGGTGCACGTATTGGTAATTATGAGCAAAGCCTGCTTTTATTGATGATTTGTCTGGAAGTAAGTAACGCATAGAAGCTCTTGGTTCCCACCCTCCATAAAATACGATTTTATCCCCTTTTCCGTAGACAGTGGTTGAGTCTGTTTTTCCGGTTGTAGGATTTTTATGATACCTTGTAAACGGACCAACCTGTTGAAACATGGAGTATCTTATTCCAGCATTTATGGTGAGGTTTTCATTTAAATCAAATTCATCCTGAATATAAGCGGCACCTTCATATGCAAAGATCTTAACCGTTTCTCCTGTGTCAAATTCGGTATCTCCGCTGCTTGCAGACACACTTGTTGGAATGAAACGATGACGAATAAAATTCCAGCCGGCTTGAATTTCATTTCTAGTACTCATAAAATAAGTTAGATCCTGCTTAAAATTCCAGTCTCTGATTCCTGAGGAGATCTCGAATCTGAAATCATCAACTCTAGAGGAGAAACCAAAGTCAAAGTCTGTAAGAATGGCTGTAGTATTTAAGAATAATTTATCATTGAACAGGTGGTTCCATCTTAATGATCCAGTGGCATTTCCCCAAGGAACATCAAAATTGATCCCAATGTTCTTATCTCGGTAAGTAAAAACATCCCTTCCAAAGTAACCGCTCAGAAATATTCGATCTTTATCTGAAATTCTCCAGTTGAACTTTGCTGTCAGGTCATAAAAGTGATATCCAGATCCTTTGATTGCAGCTGTTTCTTTAATGAACGGATCAATTAAAACATCAATGTAGGTTCTTCTTGCAGAGATTATGAAGGAAGCGGTGTCTTTTTTTATCGGCCCTTCTACGGTCAAGCGAGATGCGATTACTCCGATACCACCTTCTGCGTGATACTCTTTATAGTTTCCATCCTTCATGTTGATGTCGAGAACGGAGGCAAGCTTAGTCCCATACTTAGCAGGCATACCTCCTTTGATCATGTTGATGTTCTTAATAGCATCCGCATTGAAAACCGAGAAAAAGCCAAAGAGGTGTGAGGCATTATATACTGGAGCTCCGTCCAATAAAATTAAATTTTGGTCTGGACCACCACCTCTTACATAAAATCCTGTGTTACCCTCTCCTGAAGATTGAACTCCAGGAAGTAACTGAATGGTTTTAAGAACATCGACTTCACCCATGAATGCAGGTAGCGACTTGATCTTATCCACACTCAGGTCGATCTGTCCCATTTGAGTAGAGTTGGTGTTGTCAGTTGCTTTTCCTTCTACCACAACCTCTTCCATAATCTCAGAACTTTCACCCAGTTCTACATTCATTTTTAAATCTCCATTCAGCTCGATCTTTTTCATTTGATCTGCAAAGCCTACGAAAGTATACTTCACTTCGTAATTTCCTTCTGGAATAGTTAGAGAATAAAAGCCGTAAACATTACTGGTTGCTCCTTTTGATATACTGGGAACAAAAACGGTAGCTCCGATAAGTACTTCACCTGTTGATTTGTCCTTGATGTAGCCGCTCAAGGTATAATTCTTCTGGGCGAAGGTCAGAATTGGGAGTAGTAAAATAAATAAAATGATGTTTTTCATATCACCTTAAAAGCGGTGCAAAGTTAAGGGGAATAAGTAAACTAAAGATTAATTTTAGCATAAAAAAAGGTCCAATATCAATTTGACACTGGACCTTTCAAAATCGTTTTTTGTATTTAGTTCAAAGAACCAATCATTTTCTTAGGATCTACCCATTCATCGTACTCTTCTGCAGTAACATAGCCCAAACGGATTGCTTCTTCCTTCAAAGTTGTTCCATTTTCGTGTGCTGTGTTTGCGATCTCAGCCGCTTTATAGTATCCAATTTTTGTATTTAAAGCAGTAACCAACATTAAAGAATTGTTTAGTAATTCATCAATTCTTTTCTGGTTTGCCTCTATACCCTGAGCACAGTGCTCGTCAAACGAACGACAAGCATCTCCAATTAATCTAGCTGATTGTAGGAAATTTGCTGCCATTACTGGTTTGAAGACATTCAATTCGTAATGTCCTTGAGTTCCGCCTATGGTAATAGCAACATCGTTACCCATTACTTGAGCACAAACCATGGTCATTGCTTCAGATTGAGTTGGATTAACCTTACCGGGCATGATCGATGAGCCAGGCTCATTTGCTGGGATGATCAATTCTCCGATACCTGATCTTGGCCCTGATGCCATCATTCTGATATCGTTAGCGATCTTGTTCAAAGAAACTGCTAATTGTTTCAAAGCTCCATGTGACTCAACGATAGCATCATGAGCGGCAAGTGCTTCAAATTTGTTTTCAGCAGTTCTGAAAGGTAAGCCTGTGAACTCTGCAATTTTCTTAGCGACTAAAACGTCATAGCCAGCAGGTGTGTTCAATCCTGTTCCAACAGCTGTTCCTCCTAATGCTAATTCAGAAAGATGATCCAATGTGTTTTTCAGGGCTTTGAGTCCATGATTCAATTGAGAAACATAACCAGAAAATTCTTGACCAATTGTTAATGGAGTTGCATCCATCAAGTGCGTTCTACCAATTTTAACTACATTTTTGAATTCTTCAGCTTTTGCCTTTAAGGTATCTCTCAATTGCTCAATGCCAGGGATTGTGTTATCAATCACCATTTTGTAGCATGCAATGTGCATTCCTGTGGGGAATGTATCATTGGAAGACTGAGATTTATTGACATCATCATTTGGTTGAAGCGTTTTTTCTCCTTCACCAATTTTTTTTCCTGCCAAAACATGTGCTCTGTGAGCGATCACTTCATTCACATTCATGTTTGACTGTGTTCCGGAACCTGTTTGCCAGATTACCAATGGAAATTGATCGTCCAATGCTCCGGTCAAGATCTCATCACACACTTTGGAGATCATATCTCTCTTTTCGGAAGCCAAAACTCCTAGATCACAGTTGGCATGAGCCGCAGCTTTTTTCAAATAGGCAAATGCATGAACGATCTCTACCGGCATAGAAGCGGATGGACCAATCTTAAAGTTGTTTCTTGAACGTTCGGTTTGTGCACCCCAATACTTGTCTGCAGGCACTTTTACTTCACCAATCGTGTCTTTTTCTATTCTAAATTCCATTTGTATTAAAATTTATTTTTACCTTCGTTTTCGAACTCAAAGTTAGAAGTTATGTTTTTAGGATTTGTATTATTTTTCTGTTTTTTCTTCATGGCATTCTGGATCCTTGTTTTTGTGATGGGATTCGTTGGTTTATGGGCTACTTGGGGTGGAATTGAGATGGCAAAAGCTAAATTTGCGAAGAAAGGATTTGACGAACAGGTATAGTTCTGAAAGACTAGATATTTAAGTCCAGGCCTCCGTAGGAGTGTCTGGATTTTTTATTTCGGGGAATTAGCTCAGTTGGCTAGAGCGCTACACTGGCAGTGTAGAGGTCAGCGGTTCGAATCCGCTATTCTCCACAAAAGAATTCAAAGCTCAACACGATGTGTTGGGCTTTTTTGTTGATAGGTTCAATTGAATATTGGAGCGATCTTCCTTCCTCCCCATTCTACTACGGTAAAACCTTTTCGTACTTTATAGAGTTCAGAAAGGTTTTGCTTTTGAATCTTTATTTCATTCTCTAATGGTTGGAATATCATCATCACCCGAATCATCGTTTCTGGTTGAGGGGTGATATTTAAAGCAGCGATGTCAGTGTAAGCATCACTTGCAAAATGGATGAGGTTATATGTATTATTCTCCAAATACGGCATCCAGAAAATGATGAATTCATTTGTTTCACGAGCATTCAATCCCATCTTCGGAAGTTCTTCTTCCAAGAAATTGATCGTCTCACTTCCTTTCAATACTGTCCCATTTGGAATGGTTAAAAGTGAGGTTTCTTTTCCTTCCCAGTATAAAGCGTAGAATTCTTTGCCGTTTTCATCGATCAGCGTTCCATCTGGAGATGCAGTTACTTTCCAGCCATGTTCATACTTCGGATAAGTGTGCGTTAAATGTCCCTCGAAGTTCAGATTTACTAATATCTTGGTTTCCTTTTCAGGGTATAAATAAATGATTGGTTTAGCTACACCATCCATCATGGATTCATCCATTTTGTAGATCTCTTCAATAAAAACACCATTTTCAAATGTTTCATGTAGTTCAAGGTCTCCCCACCAATTGAAGATCTTGATATCTCCATGCAAAAAGCCATCCTTAAAATTAAGTTCAAATTGTTGAATGTCATAATCAGTAGGATGATCAAAGCCCTTTAATGTGCCTGTAAAAGCTTCTCCATTAATTATGAAGGTATTATTAAAGGATTCTTTCTCGATGATCTCATTCATCCACGTGTAACCATTATCTTGATGAGAAGGCATTATCTCAATTAAGCCACCTTCTCGGCTTCCATTTTTGAGATCATTGATGATCAAACTTGAAGTACTTTGATCAAAAGTCCAATCAGCTGAATAAGGCTCCTTTCCTGAATAAAGCCATTTACCTTTATTAAATACTCTTTCAACGATGACAGAGCCATCAGTGTCATAAAGTGTACAGTTTCCATCTGCCAATCCGTCAATTACATTGAAACTGGATGCAAGTTTTGTTTTATAGGCATCATAATAAAGATTGATGGTGCCTGTATATTCGCCAAGCTCACCATATCTCACTGAAAAATTATCACGCGCAATGACTTTCATTGAAGTGTAGAGATTGGAAGAGTCATCATACTGAAAAACATAGGGTACCAGATCAATAGCGTTAAAGTTCTTTATGGATTCTTTGTCAAGTCCACCTAAATCCTCAATCCAAAGATCTTGATCCGGTCCTTCTACTACTCCTGATATGGTAGGATTTTCACTGTAATCAGTGGTGATAACATCAGTTGTATCTACAACCATATCCATGTCGGATTTGTTATTTTGGGATATGTTTGTATCTGTTTCCTCGCTGTTACATCTGATGGATAGAAGTGAAATGAGAATAATGATACTAGTAAAATAGAGGACGTTTTTCATAATATGTAACAATGGTTGTGAGCGTTAAAGATAAGTTATTTATAACTTTGGGCATCTAGCTCATGGTAGGACATTCAAAAATAGAAACGTTATTGGATTGGTTGCGAAATAACGCCAAAATGGATCCCTCTGATGCAAGAAGATTTCTCGAAGATCTGAAAATTGGAATAGAAGATCTTGCACCATGGAAGTTAGAGGGACATCCACACGAGTATAGTTATGGACGAACGGTTATTGAGGAAGGGAAGAAATACGAATTGATGGTGGTAACCTGGCTACCGGATGATTTTTCAATGATCCATAATCATGGAGATGCTTCGTGGGGAGTTGTGCAAATTTTTGGAGGATTGGAGCATAATAGTTATTCCTGTAAAAATAGACATTTGACTTTGTTGGGGAATTCGAAAGTTCAGGAGGGTCAGATACTTGGCATATCTCCGCAGTTGATCCATCAAATGGGTAATACAACAGATCAAGTAATCGTTAGTCTACATTTGTATTGGAATAATGATCCTCAGGGTGCTATTACAGCTAATACTTTTCTTTATGATGTGGTGAACGAACAAATTCTAACAGTGGATGGTGGAGCTTTCTATGCCCTGAAAGAAGAGTGGGTTTTAAAAGCGGATCCTATCTTGACTTCGTCACCTGAGATTCTTGAACAAGAAAAAAGTCGTCTGGCACATCGACAAAGGTTGATTACTTCTTGATAGGAATTTCCAAAACAACTTTCGTACCTCCTTCTTGAAGATCTTCAATCGTGGTTTTCATTTGAGTGGCATGCATTTTATTAAGAATGTCAAGTCTTTGTTCAATGTTCTTCATTCCGGTTGATTGTCCAAGTTTTTGATTTTTGGTTTTCATTTCAGCACTGGCCTTTCTTCCAATCCCATTGTCTTTAATTGTCCAGGTAAGAATATCTTCATTTTGTTTGACATTAACTGTTAATTTCCCTTTTTCTTCAAGATATCTTAATCCATGCCATACTGCATTTTCAATGTAAGGTTGGACCAACATAGGAGGGATCTCCAAGCTTTCCACATTAATCGAAGATTCGATATTTAATTCATAATCAAACTTGTCTTGAAAGCGAAGATGCTCGAGTTCCATGTAGAGTTCAATTATCTTCAGTTCGCTCTCCAAGGGTACAAAATCATATTTTGAATTTTCAAGAACTAAACGCATCAACTGGCTAAACCTGGACAGGTATTTATTAGCACTTCGGTCATCGTTTTTTGAGATAAAACTATTTACAGAATTCAAACTGTTGAATATAAAGTGTGGATTCATTTGAGTTCTGAGTGATTTTAGCTCAAGAAGCATATTTGTTTTGGCTCTTTCTTTATTACTTCTTATTACGAGAATAGCGGCAATTGTCATGATCAATAAAATCCCGATCAAAGCGTAGATAATATACAATTTGTTCTCGTTTTCAGCTTCTCTGATTTCTAAATCACGGGAGTATGCTTCTTCCTTTAAGATATCATTTTCAAGCATTAGTTCGATCTGTTCCTCTTTTTGTTCGAGTTCGAGGGATAGATTGTTTGCCAGCAATGCTTGCTTGTTTTTTTCTTTCTGAATAGAATCCTGAAGTTGAACTAATTCCTGATAGGCGATAAGTGCCTGTTCATAATTTCCCTCTTCCTTATATGCTTCTGTAATGGCTTCCAAGGCTTCTTCTTTAGCTTCTAATTCTCCAAGTTCTTCAGATAGATTAATTGAATTTCTGAGGTATTCTATGGCTTGTTTGTTATTCTTTTTCTGAAGATTCAGTTTTCCAAGTTTTAGATTTGCTTTGTTCACCTCAGATGGATTTCCATTGGCCTCATTATAAACAACCGCTTCCTGATTGATCTGAATCTGCTGCTCGATCATTCCTCTGTTACTGAAATAATTATCCGTATTAAGGAAGTAGCTGTTGGTAGCCTGCATGGTCAGGTCAGATGTTGTTCCATTTGTTGTAACCGGAACCATGGTAGTTGTAAAGGTTGCATTCTGAGCAACAACTAAAGATGTGTCAAAATAATTGAACGCACTAATAGAGTCATTCACGGACTCATAGAAGTTTCCAAGGTTATTTGAGGCATTCACTATACCTAATGGATTATTCCTTTTCTGCTCGATCGTATATGCTTGTTGATAATAGACCTCTGTGTCGTTATAGTTTTCAAGAGCCTGATTACATCTTGCTAAGCCGTTATTAGCAAAAACGATATCATCTTCGTTGTTTTTTTTCGTGGCAACCTTTAGAAATTGATTGTAGTATTTAATTGCATTTTCATATTCCTCGAGCTTTTCATAGGTTGCTCCAATATTCTTTAAAGATGAATAATAACCAATCTCCGTGTTTTCGAATCCATCAAATAGAGTTAATGCATTGTTATAGTATTTTACGGATTTCTTATAATTACCTAATGTAAACTGGAGTCCGCCTAGGGAGTTGTAACAATAAGCTTCTCCGCGAATATTATCTAACTTGAGCGCTAGTTTCAACGCTTCTTCAATATAATCCACTGCTGCGCTTGGATTAGTTTCAGAAATTTTATTTGCTGCGTTGATCCATTTGAAAATCTTTTGATCAGTATCAGGCAATTTCGCTATGGATTTGTAAACACTGTCCTTTTGCGTTTGTGCCGAACTGTTTGACCAGGTTAATAGTCCAAGAATCAATATGAATAAAATTCTGTTCATCTTTCAAGTGTAATACAAAGCTAATTCCAAAATTTGGTTTGTCAAAATCGCTAACTCCCAATTAACAAGGGTTTTAAAGGTGTTTTGGAGGGTTCGCGATATTCACAGGTACATTTACTTATTCAAACGGTTCATTCACCAAGTCTGTATTTTTTTTGCTTTTTTTTCATCGGATGTTTGTCCTGAATATCAAAACAAACATTATGAAAAAGTCAACTTGTTTAATAGCCATGATGATCTTGTCAGGGTCTTTTGTCGCTCAAAGTCGTGGTGGAAGAGGTGGTAATCAGTCTCAGGTATATGTACAATCCAATAATGTATATAATGCATCTCTTTCTAACCTTAGTTTTAACAACGATAATTTATATAACAATATTAATGTTCCTAGTGTCCAGCAAAACGTGATAATATCTAATAACAGAAACGTAAACCCAGTGCGGAACATCCAAGATAATGTGTCCAACTATGAATTGTCTAATATTTCTTCGAATAGAGGAGGTACTGATGTTGAGCAACGACCTTATGAAGCTTCCTCACGTGACAATGTCAACATTACAAATATTAGAAATGTCACACCTGTGGTAGAGCAACAGATCAACCAAGAACCGATTCAAGCACAAGTGCAAAATGACAATGTTGATAATGGTTTTGCGCTTAATTTTTCTCCTACCATCAATGTTCCGCAAATTAACGTACCAGAGATCAATGTTCCTACTATTGATAGGAATGTTGACTTGTCTCTTAATTTGAACAAGGATGTAAAAGTTGATAATGCACCAAAAGAGATTCAAGTAAAGATTAAAGAAGAGAAGATCAAGGAGGAAAAAGTAGAAACAGAGTCCATTCAGGTATTAATGCCGGAAATAAGTTTTGGAGCTTCCAAAACCAAGACGAACATTGCGAAGAAGAAGCATGTCAAAATTCCTAGAGGATTTGGATATAAGCAACACGTCTCAATTTCTCAAAAGATAGCATTAAAAACTTCAAAGATTAAAAACCTCTTTGTCAAGAAGAAGAAAAAGAAAATTACTTGTTCGGTAGTTTGTTTTAAATTCTGATCAATAACGCTGATTCTTTATCTTCTTCTTACGATAATAACCAACCCGCGCATAATACTGCATATAATTGACATGAGGGTTAATATTGTAGTCAGCACCTAAACCTACCACAAAAAACTTCGAACTTTTTATTCTGAGGCGAATATCGAAACCTGCGCCAATTTGATAAATTGGAAAAAATGCAGTGGTGCGCCATTCGGGTTCATCTTTGAGGAATTCGGGGACATCATAATCCATGACCATGTTGGCAGTTGCTTTAACATATGGATCTACCGGAAGAGTTCTGTTAAATACATATACTGCAGTATTAAGAGCCACAGCAGCTTTATTCTTGTTCCAATAGGTTTGGTAAGAGTTATCTGGAACTGCTTGTGGCATTTCTTCTCCGAAATTTTCAGCAGAACCTTGTTGATCCAAAGTTCCATAGGAAGCATAGGTCTCTCCATATAAGCTGAGTCCAAGACCCATCATCCATCTATGTGTAAAGAATGTATTGAGCATTAACCCAATACCCATATTCGGTTGAACCATGTGTCCTTTCGTGTTCACAAGAATGGAATCGTTATTTTCTATTACCCATGATGAAGTCATGTCGTCTTCATACTCTCCATATTTCTTATGGGGAACATTGAATTGAATGTAAGAGAATTTATCTCCTCGTCTATATTCTGAGGCTCTTGTTTGAGCTAGGTGCTGGTATTCATCATAGATAACCTGTTCTTTCCCAAGATGCGTTTCCTTAATTAATTTTGTATAGGTGATCTGAGCAAAGGATTCTTTCAAGACAAATGGAGATACTTTTCTGGTTACTGCACCAATGGATGTCCCTATTCGTATTCCGAATTGATGGGAGGTGTATTTGATTGAAAATCCTGCATAGATGCTTGGGATGAATTTTCGGTGAATCAATAGGGGACCTAGAAAAGCTGAAATCGTATCTGAAGTTTCATTGATCTGTCTGTTGAAATTTTGGAAGAATGAGAATTTTCTATCTACATAAAGTCCTGCATCTCCATTAATGGACAGATTTCTAAATAATAAGAGTTGTCTCTCATAGCCCACGTGAATTCTAATTGAAGGGTACAGCGCACTAACAGATGTGCTGGAAACCGAATTGGCGTAATTACTCCAACTAATACTATCGTTTATTCCAAATTCATTAATTGCTGTATCGAGCGGAAAACTATTAGCTTTCTTTGAAATGGATATGGCATAATCGTATTTACTTAATCCCAATTGAAAATCCGCAATGAGGATATTCTTATTGAAAATAAATCTGTTATGCATTCCTAAGTGAGTATTCAGATTAGAAATGGCTGTTACTCGGGATTCAAAAGTCTGATCATAGGTCAAGGAAGGAAAATCCAGAACTGTATTATAGGTTCTGGTAGAATCCCAAGTAGACCTGTTCATTTGATAATCTGCAGAAATTCCGGTGATCCAAACTTGAGCAGACAACTGGGAACCTAGCATTAGCAAAAATGATATGACGATGTATCTTACTTTTTCCATAATACGAAGTCATTATCAATGTTTTCTGTTCTGTAAGTAGGCACCTGATACCCATGAGTGATTATCGGTACATTTATCTGCAGATACAATAGAAGATCAGAAACAGTTGTTACCCCATTTGCATCCAAGTCAGATAATCCAGATTTTAATCCTTTAGTCAGACAATAAGTAAATGCTCCATTTTCCCACTGATCACTTTCAATCGCATAATCTGCACCACCGGCACTTGAGATTACGGTAATTCCATTGCTTTCTTTGAGGTCAGCAAATACAGCCTTTACAGCATCAAGTGATTCTCCTTGTTCGATACTAACACCACCAGCGTTTCTGAAAATGATATCCTTTCCAATTTCAACGTCACCATTTTTGATGATTGCGTTTACTGTGTCAACTTCCCCACTATGACAGGCGTCTAGGAAAAGAAGTTTCTTTCGACTTTTACAATTCACTAATTTGTCCTCCAGATATTGGTAAGGAATTCCTCTTTCTTCTGGTTTGTAAAAATTGTTGTCGTACGAAGCCAGATAATACTCAAGTTCTTTATTCAACATACCATGCCCAGCGTAGTAGATAATAACGGCATCACCTACTTTGGCATCTGCCAAGAAATCGTCTATGGCTGTTAAACTATCAAGTACAACTCCATTATTGAATAAGGTTAAGGTGTTTGTTTTATTGAATGTTTTCGATTTTACAAAAGTTTTCTCCACATCCATAATATCCTTGGTCGCATACTTTAGATTTTTAGTTGTGTCCTCATACTCAGATACTCCAATTCCTACAAAATATAAATCTGGTTTGCTTTGTTTTCTATCATATCGAATGAAAATCGACTTATTCAAAGAGGATACATTGTCAATATTCACAGCACTGATGTCGATCTTATTAATTCCACCTTGTAATTCTATCACCAATATAGTGTCAATGGATTTCTTGCCGAAGTGATATTTGTTTGTGTAGAATGCTGGAACTCCATCGATTTTAACCTGACAATTTCTAAGGCCGTTATTGTCACTAGCTTGAATATGTATTTTAGCCATACTAGTTTTAGTAACAGGTCCGGAGAGTGAGTTGATCTTTACTGAAGGTGGATCAATATGCGTGTTTTCATTGAGTCCCAATGATTTCGATCTCTCCAATCGCTTTTCGTGCAGTTTTTCTAACATAGCCACAACCTCTTCATTTCCATATGGAATTGAATTGTATACGATTTCAGGACGATTGTATTGTAAGTCGAATTGCTGAAAGGACTGGATCTCTAGCCCAGAAGCAAAACCCACATATTGTAGAGCTCCTTTCGTAGCATAATAGTAATTGTCTGTATTTACGATCACAAAATCATCTACGCCCAGAGCCACCAGACTGGCAATCATTTTTCTATTGCTATCATAAAGTAGGATTTTACCATCCCAGCTTGCGGTCAGATAGATGTCTTTTTGTATATGATAATCTACTGATGTCAGTGGGTTAGTGTGAGGAGTCTGAAAGCCTGTGTTGGTAGCTTGATCATTCAGATATTCATCTACAAAGGTGCCATTTCCAACAATAAAAATAGAGTCATTCTGAAAGACAAGGTTTTGTTTGTCTACAATTGAGCTATAATCAGCAACTCCAAATTCATAGTTGTTGACGAATCTTTCAGTAAACGATTTTTTGTTACTGTTCACATTCCAAACAAAGTCATAATATCTGGTTTCTTTAAAATATTGAGTGCCTGGATATGGCTTGGTGAGAGCAATTTTAAAGGTGTAAACACTATCATTATAATCAGTAAGAGAAAGTGTGCGGTACCTCCATCCTTTTTTCGTCTGACGATTAGTCAATTGAAACTTGTGCGTTCTGATTGTTCCTCCATATTGTAAATCCCAGATTCTAATAAGTCCAGCATCATAACCCAGGATCACTTTGTTTCCATCTTTCGAGAATTTGGCAAAATTGATGGATGAACTGTTGCTCTTGAATTCACGAATCAATACACCAGTAGTAACATCCCAAAGGTAGATCTTCCCATCATTTGCTCCTGTAAGTACCAAGTCTTTTGAAGGGTGTAATTCCACTGCTCTCGCATTGTAGTAATTACTCAGAAAACTCTTTTTTTCAAGTCCAGTATTCAGGTCCATAAGACAAGCAGCATTGTCGCGTGTCATGTAAACGAGCATATCCCCTCTGACTGAGATATCACTGATCTCATTGAATTTACCTAATCCATTCCGAAGCGTCTTTTTGAATTTAACTTTTTTTGCTCCATCCTGATAGAGATTGATATTTCCATTCTTAGTAGCGATGACCAATTTAGATGGGTCGTTTTCAGATTGATCACAGATTAGCATTGCTCCGGAACCACGTTTGATAGTAGAATCAATGTACTGATAGTGGTGATTTGATCGCTTGTTGCCGAAAAGAACTTTACCCGAATTCAGAGCATAAACATATTCAAACGACTTACTTTTTGGCGATTTGATTAATTTAAGTTCATTCTTGTTTAGGTCATATTCATATATGATCTTGGCGGCTATGTACCATTTATTGTTTGCTTCACTGTAAGATAACGATGTAGGTAGGAAAGTGGTTTTGGTTGAAGCTATCAATTCACCAGTGGACGTATTCCAGAACCGAATCGTAGAATCGTTCGAACAACTTCCTAGAATACTGTCTCCGGGCATGAAAATAAGTGCGTTGATCTCCGCGCGATGGCCTGCCAGTGTCCGGATTTGTTTTCCCGATTCGAGATCCCAGAGAACAATATTGTGATCCAAACCTGCCGAAGCGAAAAAATTTCCGCCATGAGAAAATTCAAGATGTGTAACTTCAGAGGAGTGACCAGATTGGACAACAAAATCTTTGCTCTTCTGTCCTAAGATTTGAAAAGCTGTAAAGCTGATAAGTTGTAATATGATAAGGGCAGTGATTTTCACTGCCCAAATTTAAGAAAATTTAGTTGTTTTCAGATGCTATTGCTTATTTAGCAGGCATATTTTTCAAGTAATGATCAAGCGCTTTTAAATAGATTTCGATCTGAGTCATTAATGGTTGAAGTTCTGCACTGAATTTATCCTGATTAAGTTTCTTCAAGGACTTATAAGTGTCATTTAGATTTTCTCTAGCTTGACCAAAGTTTTTATCATCGCAAAGGTCAGCAACGGCTTTCAAAACTTGATTGATTGTAGCTACGGAATAGAGCTGTTTCATCTGTGCATCTTCAATCATTTCGATGTCTGTTTCATCTGTCCAGTTGAGCGCTAATTCCTTGATGATCTTTACATCCTTTTTGTTGTATTCATCATAGTAGGATGTAGTTATAGTTATTTTTTCATCCTCGATCTTCTGATTAGGTTCGTTTAGTTTGAATTTTACTAGAGCTAATTTGTTCATGGTCGCGTACACCTGAGGAAGACTGAAAGTGACTTTTTGATTACTTTCTTTATTCTTCTGGATCCCGTAGAGGGTTTTGTAAATTACCATGTCGTTGTATTTAATTTCTACGTCTAGTTTTTTTGCAATCGGGGTGTATAATTGTTCAAACTCCTGCTTAAATGCAACTCCTAGTTGTTCGGGGGTGATTACATGGTGCTTGAATCCTCCACTGTAATGACTTAATAAATTGAGCAATGATTCATTGTATCCTTCACCAACACCAATAGCCGACACGGATATTTGCTTTTGAAAGTAGGATTCAGATTGCTTGAGCACATCTTCTACAGGTCGTGAACCGTATCCATCGGTCAGTAAGATTACCCGATTTGTTGTCCCAGGATCGAAGTTTTTTTCAAGTTCCTGATAACCCATCATCAATCCATCCAGAATGTTAGTTCCTCCATCAGCCTGAACCGTATGGATAATGTCTATTAGTTTATTTTTGTCTACCGTGGATTGAGGGTATGCTAATTTTGCAGTATTGTCAAAGAATATAACGGAAACATGGTCTTCAGGAGATAGTTTTTCGATGAGATTTAACATTTCTTTTTTTAACATATCAAAATTCTCTCCTCCCATTGATCCAGATTTATCTAAAACAAATGAAATATTTACGGGTTGTCTGGGTAGCTTTTTACTAGATTGCTTGGCTCTGAATCCGATCTCCAGAATAGCCTCTCTTGAACTTGAATTCACGAGTTTGTTACCCCATTTGGCTGTTACAGAGACTAATTCATCGCTGGTCTCGTCCAGTTGAGCATCTCCAAATCGATCCAGATCATATTGAGTTATGTTCTTGGAGCTGGGAACGTATTCTTCGGGATGTTCGAGACGTGGATCTGGGATGTATCTGAATGAAGAGGAAGTCTCACTGATTCCTCGGAATTCTGATAAATCAAGTACATCTGCATTGGGCTGAAATTCAAAACTAACCAGATATTTGAATTGTTTGGGGAGTAGAATTTGAGCTTCCCCTTTGTTGTCTGTCTTTACTTTAAATTTATTCGAAGAATAAGCTTGATCGATATAAATGATTTCATTCTTTCCATCATTAGGCCCTCCCATAACTCTTATGTTTACAAGTGTTCGGTTGGACGTAGCTTTTGGGTCTTCTTTGAAGGTTTGCACTAGATATCCCTGGTCGTCAATTTTTTCTGTGTATTCGATCTTTTCGAATAGGTAGGATTTGTTTCGGATAGAAGCCATTTCTCCAATGTCGCAATAATCATAGTCAGGTTCTCCGTCAACATCAATTTGATATTTGTTGTTGGTCGGAAGTTTAAAACTAACAGCACCAGAGCTATTTGTAAAACCTCTATAAATGGTGTTGGTTTTGTAGCATGTCATCTGGACCTCTATTTTGCTCCAGGCTTTACCTTTTCCGCTTTTTAAAGTGACTTTTACAATACTATGTTTCTGATCAACATCTTTTTCAGTGATTCCTGATTGGTCAATGATCTTTAAATTTAATTGACTCCTATCTACATGTGGTTCATTGATACGATTCCAATTCTCTACATTGTAGGTGATCGACATTGAGCCATGAGCATCCCCGTACTTGGGAACTTCAAGTGTTTTGTAGTTTTTCATGTCTTTCACGTGGAGCACCCAAGCTTCACCATGGTCAAGGATAACGTCAACCTTGCCCAAATTGTTGGTTTTGAATTCTATTCTTTCGAAAGTGTTTTTTTCGATCAAGGTCAATGGGAGGTCGTTCATAACCTGACCTTTGTCCCCTTTTACACTGATGTGATAGGTCATTGAACCTTGAGAAAAACAGAAAAGACTGAAAAGATGGGGGATTAAAAGAGTAATTAATGATCTCATAAGCTTTAGGTTTTGGTTTGTATTTTTATAACCGAATGGTTAAAAAACGTTACTCGGAGAATGATCCTAACCCAATGTTGTAACCTTTATAGATTATATCGTTAAAATAATAAAAACAATTGTAGCTATGATATCACAATTCCTTACTCCATTGGTTCTTTCTCTTATGATTAATGTGGATGCCCCAAAGAATATAACGCTTCAAGAAGGTCTTGATAATGGACTGATTCAGGTTGAATTAACTTCTCTTGGAGGGTATACAGGAAGGTGCGTTTCAATTCATGTGGAGTCTACTTCGAATAAGAAGTATCAGATTGTCATAGAGCCTGGAGATGTATTTATTCCAAATGAGGATGGTGACCAGAATATTTTAGTGGTAGAAGAGCAGATATTAGCGATGGATGACGTTAGAGATGATTTCAAGATTGAGGGTTTTTGTTGTGAAGCCAGTGATCATTCTCCGGGTGAAGGAGCAGGATTTTCCTATCATAAAATTGAAAATGATAATCTATTGCAGTTGGCGAATTATATTTCGGGTAAAGGCGTAAGTGAGGATAATAAACAGGCAGCTATTTGGTCTGTTAGCGATGGAGAGTCAATTTCAGAAATTTACCCAAGTAATAAGGAGTCTAAAGAATTAAGAAAGTTTGTATGCGGTCTTACAGGACAAGAAGATGTATGGTTTAATACTAAAAAAAGTTACCAAGTTTCAGCGTCAAGAGAAATCGTTTCAGAGCCGGTGTTGATTACAGGAGAGGTTAAATATAAAGTGGAATCACCTGGTAAAATCTACTGTTCAGTGTATGATGCTGAAGGAAATGTGATGATAGAATTGGTTAAAGGATCTAAAATACCCTACGCTTCTGATCTTAGTTTTGAATTTCAGGGAAAAGTTAAAGGATGGGATGCAGGCGATTATTTTGTTAAGGTCTTTTTAGATGAGAAAGAAATTCATGTTCAAAAGTTTACAGTATAAAAAAGGCTCCATTGGGAGCCTTTTATAATTAACTAAAATGTTCTTTCATTCGTTGGAAAAATCCTTTTGCTTCTTTTGCATTTGGCTTAAAATTCTCACTGTCTTTAAGTGACTCCAGAATCGATCTTTCTTCTTTGGATAATTTATTAGGAGTCCAAACTTGAATGTTGATTAATTGATCTCCTCTTCCATATCCGTTAATCTCTGGAACACCCTTTCCTTTAAGTCGAAGCGTTTTTCCACTTTGCGTACCAGGTTCAATTTTAATTCTTGCTTTTCCATCTACTAAAGGAACTTCTACACTTGTTCCAAGAGCGGCATCAATAAAACTGATGTGAAGATCGAAATGAATATCTGACCCATGTCTCTCTAATTCCTCATGTTCTATTGCTTCGATCTGGATCAAAAGATCTCCTGGGATCCCTCCTGGAATCTCATTACCATTGCCCTGCATGTTCAGTTGCATTCCTTCCTCTACTCCTGGTGGAATATTGATAGTAATCACCGTTTCTTTTTTCTTGGTACCATTAGCATCTACCCCTGGAGGTCTGTTTCCAATGATCTGGCCCGAGCCACTGCATGTGCCACAGGTAGTGGCCATTTGCATTTGTCCCAATACAGTGTTAGTGATGCGTACTGTCTGTCCAGTACCATTACATGTGGTACACGTTTTGAAATCAACTCCTTTGGCAACAACTGACTTGTTTACTTTTATCTTTTTCTCTACGCCATTGACCATTTCAGCCAATGTAAGCTTCATTTTAACCCTTAGATCAGATCCTTTTCTTCTGGCTCTGCGTCTCCCACCACCTCCGAAACCACCTCCAAAGGCTCCACCAAAAGCGCTTCCGAAAATATCTCCAAACTGAGAGAAAATGTCATCCATATTCATACCTCCGCCACCGAATCCTTGACCATCAACTCCTGCATGTCCAAATTGATCGTATCTTGATCTCTTTTGAGGATCGCTCAGTACATCGTACGCTTCAGCTGCTTCTTTGAATTTTTCTTCAGCAGATTTATCATCTGGATTCTTGTCAGGATGAAACTTGATAGCGAGCTTTCGATAGGCTTTTTTGATCTCACCTTCGTCTGCTCCCTTGCTTACACCTAGTATTTCGTAATAATCTCTTTTACTCATAACGTTATGGATTAATTTCCAACAACAACTTTCGCGAATCTGATCACCTTATCGTTTAGCAAGTAACCTTTTTCTATTACGTCAACAACTTTACCTTTCAAATCATCTGAAGGCGCTGGGATCTGAGTTAACGCTTCGTGCTTATTTACATCAAAAACTTCATAAAGCGAGTCCATCGGTTTTACTCCCTTGCTCGTGAGATTATGAATCAACTTGTTGTGAATTAAGGTAAACCCTTCTTTTACTGCCTCAATATCCTGAGCTTCCTCATTAGTAGCCATAGCTCTTTCAAAAACGTCAAGAATTGGGAGCATTTCTTTTATGATGTCACTTCCGGCAGTAGCCATGAGATCCAGTTTTTCCTTTGCTGTTCTTTTTCTGAAGTTGTCAAATTCACTGAACAATCGGATGTATTTATCGTGAAGTTCTTTGTATTCGATCTCTTTCTTTTCTAATTCAGAAAGTTCATTACCCTCACTCTCATTTGTCGTCTCCTCTTGATTCTCAACAGAAGAGGTTTCCTCTTTTTCTTCCGGATTATTGTCGAAATTATCTTTGCTCATTTTCTTGAATATTTTTTTCACGAAGTCCTTTTGTCAAATTCATTGCCAACAGTTGGTTTGGGTCAGTTTGTCAGATTTTCGATTGTTTAGGTGTTGTAGTTGCTGCCAAAAGTGACAAAACTGACAGCTACAAAAGTGTGATAACTTCCCAGATTTTATCTCTCCATTCTTCTGGAGAAGCTTGTGGAAGTTTGTTGGCTGTCTTTACTTTAGCTAAGTTGAACTCATTTTGCTTACAGTAACCAATGCCACTGTTTTCATAATGAAATTTTGCTAAATATTCCTGTTCGGTTTGTCCGGGAGTAGGAACAAAGAAAATAGGTTTTTGAAGTATGGAAAAGTCCATAATAGTACTGTAGCCGGATCGAGAAATGATAATCTCGCTACTAGAAACAGCATCGTAAAAATCTGGAGTGCCGAGATGCGGAAAATAAGTAACGTTTTTCATTTGATTAGTCTCCTTATTTAGAGGTTCTCCTCCAATGATTGCGCAGGGCTCATCTATCTCCAAAAATTTTTCCTCAAGTAATTTTGTAAATGCACTTTTTTGAGGTTCAGGACCGCTTGCAATTCCAAGATATTTGTATTTGATTTCGTCATTTTTTGCAGCTTCTTTGAATCTGGAAATTGGTCCAATGTATTTAAAACGATCAATATTGGTTTTAGATAGGTTTCCAGCTAGTAGACTGTCATTTGTGTCGGGAATCCAACAATGATGAAAATTATCAATATAGCTTTTGTGAAGGCCAAAAAGAATTGGTTTAATGATAGCAGGTCCCTGTATGTTGATTTGATGCGTGATGTACACATTTTCAACTCGGGGATGATAGAATCCAAAGCGATTGTCGGAAATGATAAAATCCTGAGGGTTCTCATCTATGAATTCTTCCAGCCATTTATTCTCTCTTTTAATGTTCTTAGTGATCTTTGGACTTTGTTTGATCATATTCCAAGCCATTGAAGTGTTGAGGGAGTACTCAACATCATAGCCTTCTAAGTTGACGAATTTTATTCTGGGATAATCTTTCTTGATCAGTGCTTGTTGGCGTTCATTACAGGCGATCGTTACAATATGTCCCTTGTTTAAAAGGATTTCAATGATGGGGAGGATACGAGTGGTGTGACCTAGTCCCCAGTCTAAGGGTGATATGAGTATTCTACGTTTATTCAACTACCCTTTAAATAAATGATTGGTCTCTTCTATGAAGTCGAGAATGTCCTCCCTTCCAGTACCTTTAACGGAGGATGAGAGAAAGATAGGCGGAAGTGAATTCCATGATTCTAATAACTTCTCTTTATATGCTGTAATATTCGCTTCTTTTTCAGCGATAGTTAGTTTATCATATTTGGTAAAAACGATAACAAATGGAATACCTTTTGTTCCACAGAATTCAAAAAATTCCAAATCGATGGCTTGAGGCTTTAACCTGCTGTCGATTAATACAAAAGTGCACATCAGATTTTCTCGGTTTCTCAAATAGTCCAAAGTGAAATTATGAAATTTCACTCGTTTCTCTTTTGATACTTTAGCATAACCATATCCGGGAAGATCGGCAAGCAACCATTGATCATCCATTACAAAATGATTGATCAATTGAGTTTTTCCGGGAGTTGCAGAAACTTTGGCTAAACTCTTTCGCTGAGTTAACATATTGATCAGAGAGGATTTGCCAACATTACTTCTACCAATAAAGGCGTACTCAGGTAAACTCGGTTTGGGACATTTACGCCAATCCGTGTTACTCATTACAAATTTTGCCTCCTTTATTTCCATAGGTAACTAGCTCAAGGGGCACGAATTTAATAAGATTTATTGACTTTCAGTCTTCTAGAAGTCAATAACTGGAAAGTTAAGACTTAGTAAGCTTCCTCTGGGGTGAATTTATATTTCTCCAAGAAGGTGTTCCAATCCCAGAGATAATTTTCCATTAGTGTATCTAATCTCTTTAGGAAAATAGGATTTGGAGCATCTAGCTGAGCAAAGTATTCATCCTGAAATTGGCCTAATCTATATTTGTAGAAAACTGCTTTTGACATTCCATATAGCATGTTTTTAGATGGATGATTCACTCGGTATATAAATTGACCGAAGTCTTTAAAAACATTGGCCATTTCATCATAGCTCATTCCAAAAACATTTGCAAATTTCTGAGTGATCTTACCTTTCAATACAACTTCTTCTGCATTCGAAAAATAGCGAGTTAAGTAAGCTAGATTTCCTACAACGATGATCATCAGAAATTTATCACTATCCGATTTGTCTATCTGGGGTCTAGATTTGAATTCCTGGTCATTCGCAATGGAATCAACAATATCTCCAAAGCTTTCATCAACAGCCTTCAACATGGAATTGACGAATATATTCGCCAGTTTGTCCTCAGTTATTTTCTTTTTTCCAAAAAATGATGATATCATATCGTATAGTCTTTCTCATCTACAAAATTAAAAGTTAGAATAGCTATTGTTTAGTGGGGTAATTTGCGTTTTGAACAAAGTTATTAACCACTGCAAAACAGGGGATTAAGAGTGTTTTGTTGATAACTACGATATGCTTCATTCAGTAGAGGAGTGATTGAGGATAAATTTGTAGTATCTCAATTCTTACTCATATGAAGCACATAATAATCTCGATTCTATTACTGGTTTTATCCATTTCTTGCTGGAGTCAGAATGGTCCTAAAAGAGGTGAATTTACGTTGGATGATTTTTACCATTATGATCCCGATCTAGAAAGGAAAGTGGATGAAGTTTTTGCGCAGTTGAATGATACTTTGATTGTTGGACAGATGATTGTTCCAGCAGTTGGTAAGCATGGAAAAGAGACTTCGCACGTAGTGAGTTTGGCAGAAAAGGGTATGCTAGGTGGCGTACTTTTACTTAACGGGAATGTTGAGTCATTTACTAATTTTGTTCATCAGTTCGATAGTATTGCGCAAGTTCGCGGATTTTTGAGGCCGATCTATAGTGCAGATGCTGAGCCAACTCTCATTCGATATAAGATCAAGGAAACTACTCCAGTTCCAAAAACAAATGAAATTAAGACGACAGAGGAAGTGACAGAAGTCGCGAAAACGATCTCTGGTGATCTGAATAAGATTGGAATCACCCAGAATTTCGCCCCAGTAATTGATGCGTCTCCAAATCAAACGGTGAGTAACAGAAGTTTTGGTTTGAACATGGATACCGTGATCAATTTTTCAAACTTATTTATTTCAGAAACTCAGAATAACCAGATCATCGCCACAGCTAAACATTTCCCAGGTCATGGATTTGTGACAGGAGACACTCATAAACAGTTGGTTTATATTGATGGGGAAATGAAGGAGGTTCGAAATTACGTGCCAGTTATAGAGAATGGAGTTTTATCTATTATGGTTGCGCACATTGCTGTTAAGAATAATGAAGAATATGATACAGATGGGTTGCCATCTACTTGTTCTAGAAAGATCGTGACAGATTTACTGAAAGGAGAGTTGGGATTCAAAGGACTAGTAATTACAGATGCGATGAATATGGGAGGTGTTGTAGCTGTACCCAACAGTGGTTTGAAGGCAATTATGGCTGGATGTGATCAGTTGTTGATGCCAGTGCAGGAGATGAAGGATGTATATGATATCTTGAATGAGATGGCTTCAAATGAGGATTTTAAACAACAAGTTTATACCTCTGTAAAAAAGATCATTCGGTTAAAGATCTGTTTGGGGATTGTAGACTAAGTCTTCTAAGTGTATATTTGCCCAAAATTTATAAAAATGAAGAAGGCAATTATACATACGGAGAAAGGTGATATGCATGTGGAATTCTATCACAATGATGCTCCAAAAACAGTAGCGAATTTTATCAAACTTTCAGAAGAAGGATTTTACAATGGTCTTACTTTCCATAGGGTGATCCCAAATTTTGTGATCCAGGGAGGTTGCCCAAAAGGAACTGGTGTTGGAGGTCCAGGTTATACGATCGATTGTGAGTTGGACGGTGATAACCAATATCACGATAGAGGAGTCTTATCAATGGCTCACGCAGGTAGAAATACGGGAGGTTCTCAGTTCTTCATTTGTCATAGTAGAACGCAAACTTCTCACTTGGATCGTAATCACACTTGTTTTGGTAAAGTAGTGGAAGGGGTAGATATAGTAGATGATATTCGTCAGGGAGACAAGATCAATTCAATTGAAATTATAGAAGAATAAATCTAAAGGCGCTGAAAGGCGCCTTTTTTGTTTTGAAAAAGAATCAATTGATCATAGGAAATCGCATTCTAGCAGATATCACTTTTACAAGTTTGGAATCGGAATGGATGGTAATCTTTTGTCATGGTTATAAGGGGTATAAAGACTGGGGCGCTTGGAATCTGGTGGCTGAGGAATTTGCTGAAAATGGGATTGATTTTCTTAAATTCAATTTTTTATTGAATGGCGGAACTTTGGAAGATCCTATTGATTTCCCAGATTTGGATGCGTTTGGAAGAAACACCTACTCACAAGAGGTGAAAGACCTGAATGAAGTTATCCTTTATGTAAAAGAAACTTATCCTGATAAGAAGATTGCCTTGATAGGTCACAGCAGAGGAGGTGGGGTAGTTACCTTAGTAGCAGGTCAAAATCAAAATGTAGATAATGTCATTTCCTGGGCGGGAGTTTCGGATTTTAAAAGCCGATTTCCTGTTGGAGATGAACTGAAAAACTGGAAAGAGTCTGGTGTGAGGTATGTATTGAATGGTCGCACGAATCAAGAGATGCCTCATTACTATTCGTTCTACGAAGATTTTGTTCGAAATGAATCTCAACTTGATATTTTACAATGGGTAAAACACATTTCAAAACCTCATTTGATCATCCATGGGAACGAAGATCTAGCTGTAAACGTTTCTGAAGCAATGGAAATTCATCGGGCAAATCCCAGCTCAGAGTTATTCCTGTTAGATACTGATCATACCTTTGGAAGTAGGCATCCGTGGTTGATCAAAGAGCTTCCAGGGGCTTTGGAAACGATCGTTCACAAATCGATAAAGTTTGTTAAATAAACCTTAAGGAAACGTTTTTTATCTAAAAATGTTTCCGTTGTATTTGTTTTCTATTACATTTGTCCACGATATGGAAAATGATTACATGGAAAATGATTATAAAAGTGAATTGACACTAAAAATTGCTGAAGTCTTTATGCGACTTGGAGTGAGGAGTGTTAATATGGATGATATAGCCAGGAATCTATCTGTTTCTAAAAAGACCATTTACAAGTATTTTAAAGACAAAGGAGATGTGGTGAATGAAGTAACCAGCATTTTGATAAAAGGAGAAGAATGTAGTATTCAGGGAATTATCGATGAATCTGAAAATGCAATCGATGAGATCATTCGAGTTTCGGAATTTGCGAATCAAATGCTTAAGAACATGCATCCTTCTGTGATGTTTGATCTCATGAAATATTATCCGGAATCATTCACCATCTTCTATAACCACAAAAATGTTTTTGTTGCAAAGACAGTGAAAGAAAATCTTTTAAGGGGAATAGAAGAAGGTTTATACAGAGGGAACTTAAATGCTGATATTATATCTAAGCTTTATTTAGCTAAGATCGATGCTATTTGGAATCAGGAGGTTTTTCCGTCTGCTGAATTTACCTATTCTCAGATCCACTTAGAAATGATCCGTTATCACATCAGAGGAATCGCTTCTCCTAAAGGGCTAGATTATTTATCAAAACGAATTTCAACTCAATTACCGAACTTATAATGAAACAAATGAAAATAATAATTCTTGCAGCTTTGATCGGGTTGACCGTTCAGAATGTTGCACAAAATTCGTTTAGCCTCGATGCTGCTAAACAGTATGCTTTAGAGCATAATAAGGATTTCCAGAATGCCAGATTGGATGAGTTGATCATGAAAAAGAAGGTTTGGGAAACCACTGCTCAAGGATTGCCTCAAGTTTCTGCGGAAGGGAAATTTCAGAACTACGTAGATATTCCAACACAAGTTTTACCTGCAAACGCATTCAATCCTGCAGCTCCTGCAGATCAGTTGGTAGGTGTGAAATTTGGAACGGATTATAACGTGAATGGAAGTATTTCTGTTTCCCAATTAGTGTTTAGCGGAAACTATATTGTTGGATTACAGGCGGTCAAAGCATCAACGGAACTTTATTCGGTTTTGTCTGAGAAGAAGGCAATAGATATTAAGGCTAATGTCACTGAGGCCTATTATACAGTTCTAGTTCTTAAAGAAAATAGAGGGATCTTAGATGAGACGCTATTGACTATGCAGGAGTTGCTGTCGTCTACACAAAAATTGGTAGATGAGAAAGTAATGGTAGCTACCAACGCCAAACAATTGGAGCTTTCTGTGTTGCAAGTACAAAATGGAATAGCGCAGATCGATGCACAGATCAGCATGGCTAAGGATCTATTGAAATATCAAATGGGTATGCCACTGAATAATACGATCGAAGTGGAAGGGACTTTGGATATAGCAAATGAAGAGGCAATGCAGGTAAGTCCAAATCAAAATATTGATTACATTCTATTGGAAAATCAACTTGATTTGAATGAATTGAGTTTGAAAAATACAAAAGCTAATTATTTACCCACGCTTGCAGCTTTCTTGACACATCAGCAGGTTGCGCAGCGAAACGAGTTTAACTTTTTTGATGGTGAGCAACCATGGTATCCAACAACTATTTGGGGCTTGCAGCTGAGTGTGCCAATTTTTAGCAGCGGTCAGAAAGCGGCTCAGGTAAGTCAGGCGAAGATCGAAGTGGAAAAAACACAAAATCAACTCGAGTTTGTTGAACAGGGATTGCAACTTCAGATCAATCAGGCTACAACTAATTATACACTGGCGCAACAGACGCTAGAATTAAAAAGGAAGTCAATTGAAGTGGCTCAGCAGGTTTTTGACGATAATCAGATCCTGTACAAAGAGGGCGTGGTATCAAGTATTGAACTGACGCAATCTCAAAGCCAACTATTACAAACACAAACAGAATATACCAATGCACTTTATGAGCTGGTAAAAGCCAAAGTAGCACTAGATAAATTAGCGAACAAATTATAATCCTTTACAACTAAAAAATGAAACAAACATTAATAATTATCGGGATAGCACTGGGCTTGCTATCATGTCAATCTGAAGTTGATAAACTTAAGAAGGAGAGAGATACTCTTCAGTCTACTATATCAGAAAGTTCAAAAAGATTGAAGGAAGTGAATGCTTTAATTGATTCATTAGAGAATGGGGTTGCCATTGATTACCCGGATATTACAGTGGCAGAAGTAACGAGAGAAGAGTTTGAACATTTCATTACCGTTCAAGGAGTTGTTGCTTCAGACGAGATCATCCAAGTAATGCCGGAAATGGGAGGTAAGATAACCTCATTACCTGTGAAAAAGAAAGAGGGTCAGTTGGTGAAACAAGGAGAGTTACTCGCTACAATTGATAATTCGATTATTGGAAAGAACATAGATGAGTTGGATGAGCAGATTGCCTTAGCAAAGTATGTTTATGAGAAGCAGAAATCTCTTTTTGAAAAAGGAGTAGGAACTGAGTTTGAGATGACACAGGCTAAAGCCCAATACGATGCTTTGAACAAGTCGAAAGAGTCATTGAAAACACAACAAGGTAAATACAACATTTATGCTCCATTTTCAGGGGTAGTAGAGAGAGTAGATGCGGTTCAGGGACAAATGGCAGGTCCAAGTACACCGATTGCCATGATTGTAGGATTGTCTAATAAGAAGATTAAAGCAAATATTTCTGAAGCTTATTTGGCTTACTTGAGTACAGGAGCAAGAGTTTCTGCTGAATTTGCTGCACTGAAAGAAACTATTCCAGGCCTTAAAGTGACTAGAATAGGGAGCTTTGTGGATCCATCAAGTAGAACGATTCAGATCGAGATCGAATTACCTCAGAACGAGAAAATGGTGCCTAACCTAACATCTACCGTAAAGATTAGAGATTATGTGGATAGCACTGCTCTTACTATTCCTTCTAAGGTTGTGTTGAAAGGAGCAAATAATACTTCTTATGTTTTCGTCACTAAGATGAACGAAGCAGCCTCGAATGATTCTATACAGCGATTTGATGTAGTAAAGAAAGTCGTGGAATTAGGGATGACTTATGATGGAAAAGTGGTCGTAAAGTCAGGACTTGAGCAAGGAGAAAAGGTGGTTGCAAGAGGTAAGTCTGAGGTTTATGAGGGTGTGATCGTAGATGTTGTTGAAGAATAATAGCTAAAAAATTAAGGAATGAGTTCAGAAAAGAAAGAGCAATCAGGAGAATTTAAACTGTCTACTGTATCGGTGAAGAACCGTAAGACCGTTTACCTGATCATTGCAATATTACTACTTGGAGGGATTTCGGCTTATAGAAATATGAGTAGAGAGAGTTTCCCTGAAGTGCAGATTCCAAAGATATTTGTGAGTGTCCCTTACCCTGGGAATTCACCTGATATTGTTAAGGATAAGATTATTAAGCCTATTGAGAAAGAGCTAAACAATCTTAAGGGGGTTGAGAAAATTGAAGCGAATGCTCTTCAGGATATGGGGTATTTGATCGTAGAGTTTGATTTCTCTGTTTCATCTAAGGAAGCAAAAGACTTGGTAACGGATGCTGTGTCTGATGCTAAATCGGACAAGAACTTTGCTACGGATCTGCCTTACGAGCCCACAATTCAGGAGTTGGATGTAAATGACATGCCTGTTGTGAATATTAATTTGTCAGGAGATTTTCCTATTGAGGTTCTTAATTCAAAAGCAGAATATCTTCAGGACAAGATTGAAGCGCTAGCTGAGATCAATGAGGTGGATATCAGAGGTGTTCAGGATCAAAAACTGAAGATAGAAGTGAAGCAGGATATGGCTGAGAGTAAAATGGTCAGTGTGGATGATATCGAACAGGCAATCGCTAGAGAAAATGTCAATATTGGAGCAGGAAGTTTAAAGATTGATGGGGTTGAGCACTTTGTCATGCTGGAAGGAAAATTTACAACTGTTGAAGAGATCCAGAACATGGTGGTAAAACATGACGGAGATAAGGATGTTTACATGTATGAAGTGGCTGATGTGTCATTTGGTGATGCAGATACCACTAGTTATGCGAGAGAGAATGATCTTCCTGTTGTGATGTTGGATGTGAAGAAGAGAGCGGGAGCAAACATTATTGACGCTATCGATCAGATCAAGGAGATTGTTGAGGATGCGCAATCGAATGGAACGCTTGCAGGAATTAATGTTTCATTCACGAATGACCAGTCAGATAAGATCAGGTCTCAGGTGAGTAACCTTGAAAATTCGATTATTCTTGGGGTGATCCTTGTGGTGGGAGTGTTGTTGTTCTTTTTAGGTCTAAGAAACGCCTTGTTTGTTGGGGTTGCCATTCCGCTTTCGATGTTTATGAGTTTCATGTTGTTACATGCTGCAGGAGTAACGTTGAACGTAATGGTACTATTCTCTTTGGTACTTGCCTTGGGAATGCTTGTAGATAATGGAATCGTGGTTGTAGAAAACGTATATCGTTTGATGGATGAAGGTTATGATGGTTTTCAGGCAGCAATTAAGGGAGTGGGTGAAGTAGCTTGGCCAATTATTGCTTCCACAGCCACTACTCTGGCAGCCTTTATTCCATTAGCCATCTGGCCGGGAATGATGGGTGAATTCATGAAGTATCTTCCGATCACTTTGATGATTGTATTAGGATCATCACTTTTCGTTGCTTTGGTTATCAACCCTGTGTTGACTGCGGTTATGATGAAGCTTGAAGAAAAGGATAAAAAGCTAGTTAATAGAGACTGGATTATTTTGATAGCTTCAAGTGTTTTGTCTCTAGCATTAGCTTCACCACAAGGAGCTTTGTTTGGTGGTATAGGGTACACATTTTTAATTGGTTATGCGTTATTCAGATTTGTACTTCATTCAAAGTCAACGCCAAAATCATTCTCGCTATTACCTGCAGCAGTGATCATCGGATTTGCTTTTCTGCATTACATGATGGTTTCTTTAGCGGCTGGAAATGGATTGATGATCATCGGTTTGTTTCTCCTATTTAACCGATTCTATTCGATTCCAGTTACGGATTGGTTCCAAAACAAAGCTCTTCCAAAATTGGAACTAGGTTATCGAGATACTCTAGCTTGGATCATGAAGGGAAAAAGGCCAATCTGGATTTTTGCCGGAACTTTTGGGATATTGATTCTGTCATTCGTTTTGATTGCTAAGTTTCCTACTGAAACAGTCTTCTTTCCTGATAATGAGCCGAACTATGTGAATATTTACATCGAATATCCAGTAGGTACTGATATTGAAGTGACTAACAATACCACAAAAGATATCAAGAAAATAGTTGATGGTGTACTTAATGATACGATTGAAAATTCTGGAGATGATAAAATCCTTTGGAAAGATGATACGTATACGTACAACACAATTTATAATTTGAAGAAGGTGACCAACGAAAATGGAGACATCACCTTCGATACGATTCCATTTATCTCTTCAGTGTTGGAGCAAGTAGGTGCGGGAGCCGGTAAGGATAGATTTGGGGGAAGTGCCAGTGGGACGCCTCATAAATCTAAAATCACTATCAAGTTCTCTGAATTTGAGCACAGAAAAGGTTTAAATACAAGTATTGTAAAGAAAAAGATCGAAGAAGCTATTCACAACTGGAATGGAAATATTGCAGATCTTAAAATTCTTGTAGATAAGGAAGAGGTAGGTCCACCGACAAAGGATCCGATCTATATTGAAGTGACAGGATCAGAAAATTATGACCTTTTAGTGGAAGCCGCTACCGAGATCAAGAACTATATCAATGCTCAGCAGATAGAAGGTATGCAGAAAGTAGATACCGATGTTAAGATCAGCAAGGCTGAGTTCAAGATCTTATTTGACAGAGTAAAACTGCGTACATCAGGGATGAGTTTTGGGCAGGTAGGTTCTACGATCAGAACAGCTTTGTTTGGAAAGGATGTTTCTACTTTTGAAAAGGGTGATGAGATCTATGATTTGAATATTCGTTTTGAAGATCAGTTTAGAGGAGATATCGATGCTTTACTGAATCAGAAGATCATGTTTAGAAATAACAGAGGTCAATTCTTGACTGTTCCGATCATGTCTGTTGTAAAAGACTATGAGATCGTTTACAAGAATACTTCGATTCGAAGAGAGGATCTGGAGAACATTGTGATTGCTTCAGCAGGTATTGAAGAAGGTGCAAATGGTAATAATCTGGTAAAAATTACAGAAGAGAAGATGGTTGCTTTTGAAAGCTCACCAGCTTGGCAGAAATATGCAGCTCAAGGTATCAAGTTTAAGTTCGGTGGGGAGATGGAAGAACAACAGAAGGAAATGTCATTCCTTACCACAGCTCTTTTGATTGCGGTTTTTCTTATCCTGTTGATCATTGTAATGCAGTTTAATTCTTATTCTACTCCGCTGATCATTGTAATGTCGGTTGTGTTGAGTTTGGCTGGAGTATTCCTTGGTATTGTAATCGGAAGAAATCCATTTGTGATCATGATGACTATGATCGGTATCATATCGCTAGCAGGTATTGTGGTAAATAATGCGATCGTATTGATCGATTATACGAACCTACTACGTACAAGGAGAAAAGAAGAGCTAGGCATGAGTGAAGAAGATCAATTGTCTATTGATGATGTTAAAGAAGCGATCATTTCAGGAGGACAAACTCGTTTGCGTCCTGTTTTATTGACGGCAATTACAACCATTCTAGGATTGATCCCGATGGCGACTGGTATGAACCTGGATTTTTACTCGTTGATATCAGATCTTGATCCGAAGATCTATTTTGGTGGGGATAATGCTATGTTCTTTGGTCCAATGAGTGTTGCTATTATTTATGGGTTGACTTTTGCAACTTTCCTTACGTTGATCGTTGTTCCTGTAATGTATTATTTGTTGTTCAGAACAAAACTTTGGTTCTACAGAGTTTCTGGATGGCAATTGAGAGAGAAAATATAATTGGTTAGTTAGTTTTTAATTCAAGGCTGTGGTTTGTTTTTATAAATAGATCACAGCTTTTTTGTTTCCGTTAAAATAAAATATTTACCACTCATGGATTTGGGTGAAGCATAGGCAACGAATGATGAATAGGTGAATTATTAGGTCAAACCATTAGAAAATCATGATAATGAAAAAACTGCTACTTGCTGCCTTGGTGTTTGGAATTGTGAGTTCCTATTTTTCCCAGAATCCAGCAAACTATGTGATGGGCAATACAGGCGTGATCAACGATGCAAAATTTGTTGAAGATGTTTTGGAAAATCAATATCCTGGATTCAAACAAGCGGTACAGAATGCTTTTGATAATTCACATCAATTTACTACCAAAAGTGGACAAGTTCATGAGGTGAATGTAGTGGTGCACGTAGTTTATAGTTCTCCAGAGATCAACTTGCCTGATTCTGTGATTTTTAATCAAATGGATATTCTGAATGCAGATTATAACCGTCAGAATGCTGATAGTGTTAATTTGAGGTCCATTTTTGAACCTATTGCCGGCAATCCTCATATACACTTCAATTTAGCTAGCATAGAAAGAGTCTCAACTACTTCAACGTTTTCTCTTGGGTTCTCAGGGATGCCAGATAATGTAAAACAATCATCTCAAGGAGGAAGTGACGCGTGGGATACAGAGCACTTTTTGAATATTTGGATATGCAAGATCGAGAGTAGTTTTGGAGCACTGTTTGGATATGCTTATCCTCCTGCCGGGTTGTCAAACTGGCCTTCTGGAAGTGAGGCGCCAAGTCCTGAGTTGGACGGAGTGGTTTTAGATTACAGAACAATCGGTAGCAACAATCCAAATGTTTATCCTAATCCGAATGGTGGAAACTTTGATCTTGTTGGCCGAACAGCAGTACATGAAGTTGGCCATTATTTAGGATTGCGTCACATATGGGGAGATGGTGGAGGAATCTTTGGAGGAGAATCCTGCGGAGCTGACGATGGTATGAATGATACACCTAATCAAGGCTATCAAAGTGAATTTGATTGCAATACATCCAATAATACCTGTATTGATAGCGTTGGTGGTCAACCAGATCCAAACGATATGCCTGATTTGATTGAAAATCATATGGATTATTCAGCAGAGACTTGTAAGAACATGTTTACGTTGGAACAAGCCATGCACATGAGAGGAGTTCTTGAAAATGAAAGAATAGGGCTTTTGGATAATACAGCTAGTGTCGAAAAAGAAGAGTTGGAATTAGGGATCTTTCCAAATCCTTCAAAAGATATTGTTAATCTATTCGCGCCAAATGCAGGTGGAATTATTTCTATCTATGACAATTTTGGAAGATTGTTATTTCAAACATCCGTTAAAAGCGATATCACAAGATTAGACTGTAGTGACTGGGCAAAAGGTATGTATCATGTTACCTATACAACTTCAGCTTCAGTTATTAATAAAACCTTTATCAAGGAATAACCAACCAATAAAGCAACAAGAAAAGGGGGCTGCTTCTAGGTGCGGCTCCTTTTTTGTTTTTTATGAGTTGAGGTTAGTATATTTGCATCAAATTATACCCATGGCCTCAGGTTTTTTTGTTTTACTAGATGATATTGCAACATTGATGAACGATGTCGCAACCATGGGAAAGATCGCAGGAAAAAAAACTGCAGGAATTCTTGGTGATGATCTTGCAGTAAATGCAGAAAAAGCTTCAGGATTTGTATCTGAAAGAGAACTTCCGGTTCTATGGGCAATAGCAAAAGGATCGATTGTAAATAAGCTGATCATTTTGCCGGTCGCATTTGTTTTAAGTTACTTCTTGCCTTGGACTATTACAGCCATTCTATTGCTGGGTGGTTGCTATCTGGCATTTGAAGGAGTAGAAAAGATCTTGGAGTATTTTATCCCTCACCAAACAGAAGATGAAGAAAAACCGAGAATAGACATGAGTAAGGAAGAAGTCTTGGAGTTGGAAAAAACAAAGATACAATCGGCTATAATTACAGATTTTATTCTTTCTGTGGAGATCGTGATCATTGCACTTGGAGCGGTTAGTTCTGAAGTTATACTTAATCAGATTATCATAGTTACTTTTATTGCTTTGCTGGCTACAGTTGGTGTTTATGGTATTGTTGGAGCAATTGTTCGTATGGATGATTTTGGCTTTAAGTTAGTCGCCAATGGAATTCGACAGAATTTAAAATCAAAGATCAGCATTGGTAGACTTTTTATTAAAGCGATGCCATGGGTGATCAAATCAATAGGAGTGATAGGAACCATCGCTTTAATGTTGGTTTCAGGTGGATTGTTTGTACATAATGTTGATTTCATTCATGATCTTCTGCATTCATGGCCATCTGTATTGGCAGAATTAACTACTGGTATTGTAGTGGGTATTATTATCGTAGCGATAGTGAAACTTTTTGCTTGGATTTATGGTAAAATGAAGTCGTTGTAAGAATTGCATATTATTTAGGCGGTTTGAGTACAAATTGACTAACTTCACCCTTCAACGAACAACGAATCCTAAAGATGATGTATTTATTGATTTCTATGCTTTTTTTTGTTGCATTTTCATCATTTGCACAGCAAAAGTATTGGGTGTTTCTTAGTGATAAGGATGGGGTAGAGTTTGATCCATATACCTATTTTGATCAAAAAGCGATTGACAGAAGACTTAAGAATAATGTTCCTGTTTACCATGAGTCAGATAAACCAATCAGGTTAGACTATTATGAGCAAATTGCCGCTGTGGCAGATACGGTAGCAGGACATTCTCGTTGGTTTAATGCGATGGCATGTGTGTTAACGGATGAGCAGTTGTCGTCAATTGAGGCGTTTCCTTTTGTTGTTAAAATCACTCCAATGGTGAGTCAAGGGTATTTGACCGAGGAGTTCAGATATGGCGATTTAAAAAATGGCGAGAAATTATTACTTAATGAACAGACTAACTGGCTGGGAGGAAAGACATTCAAAGAAAATGAGATCACCGGTAAGGGTGTTCGAGTTTGTGTAATTGACGCAGGTTTTCCAAGTGTGAATTATGCAGATGAATTTGAGCACCTAAGGGGAAATATTAAGGGAACTTGGGATTTTTATAAGAACAAATCAGACGTTTACAAATACAATAATCACGGTGCTGCGGTATTAAGTTGTATTGGCGGGAGAACTGAAGATGGTGTTGACATTGGAATGGCACCCAATGCAGAATTTCTCTTAGCCAGAACAGAGTTGATCTTCAAAGAAGGTTTAAGTGAAGAGGAGGATTGGTTGATGGCGGTAGAATGGGCGGATAAAAATGGTGCGGATATCATTAATAGTTCATTAGGGTACACGACTTCTTTATATTTTAAAGAGGATATGAATGGAGAAACGGCATTGATCTCCAGAGCGGCAAATCTGGCGGCAAGAAAAGGTATTCTGGTTGTGAATGCAGCCGGAAATGATGGCGATGGATATTGGAAACATATTGCTGCACCTGGAGATGCAGATAGTGTTTTGACAGTAGGTGGTATCAATCCTTGGACAGGAATACATACTTCTTTTAGTTCTTATGGTCCTACAGCAGACATGCGTATGAAACCAAATGTGAGTGCTTTCGGACACGTGATTGCGGCTAATGGAAAAGGTGATCTCGCAGAAACGCAAGGAACTTCATTTGCAAGTCCTCTAATGGCAGGCTATGCAGCATGTGTAATGGAGATGTATCCGGATCTTACTGTGATGGAAATTCATAGAAAAATAGAAGAATCAGGTCATTTGTATCCGTATTACGATTACGCACATGGTTATGGAATTCCAAATGCAGCGAATTTAATGCAGGAAAGAGGGGAGAACGATGAGGTTTTAACATACGAAGTTGTAGGAGATACTATCGTGGTTAGTATAACTGATAGTTATTTTGAGTTGAACGATGAAGTGGTAATCAATTATCATTCTCGTTTTTTGCTGGATCGGGCGCCTAGATATCTTCATATTCCAGATGCATTTTTGTCGGATGATTCCTCACCAAGAAAAGCTAAACCAAACTATGTGTATTATCATTTAGAGAAGAATGGAGTTCTGTCTGAATACGCACTTGTTGCACCTCGTCAAGAAGATGTGTTACGAATTTCTGTCAGTGAGTTTAAGGGAGAAAAATTGAGAGTTTGGTACAAAGGAGCAGTACTTGAAGTAGATGTGGAAGAGAGGGTAGAGGAACAACGTGATGAGATCAATGAAGAGGAGATTGATCGTCTGGAAAAGAGAAGGACCAACAATGGAGAAAAGGAGGTGGAGAATGAATAAGTTAATTCTCATTAGTATGATGGTGTTTGGAGTATGTCTAATTAAGGCACAAACAATCATTCTAAAACAATCTGTTCCTGAGGAACTTCAGGATGAGGACGATGATTTTGGTCCCAACAGAAAGTTTTTCTCTCATCCATATACCGGAATAGGATTAATAGCAGGAGGATTTGATCATGAGAATGATACACTACCTCCAATAAAATTCGGGAAAAGTTTCAATTTTGTAACAGGTAATAGATACTACAAGAATTATAATCCTCTTATTGCCAGAGTCTTGGATTATGAATTAGGGTATGAGCAACAGGTGCTAAATTTTAACCGCTCGTCTAGTATTGCTGTTCCTGTGGATAATATTGATATCAAGAAAGCGAAGTACTGGATGGTGAAAGTGGGTTTGGCATGGAGCTATCAATTCAATTTTAAAGTTAAGAGAGGCAATCAATTAGGTACTTATTTGTCATTCGGTGCCTATGGTGATTTTTTGTTGTTCCGAAGATTTAATGCCTCATTTAAATCCAACGTGTCATCGTATGCTGATGTGGTAAAGATTTCACTTGGTCGAATAGACTATTTCAATAAATGGGATTATGGAGCGGTGATGCGTTTTGGCAAAACAAACTGGAGTTTGTTCGTTAAATACCGATATGCGAATTATTTCAATAACAAAGCTCAGGATAAGAACATTAAAGAACTACCTCGATTTACAATAGGTCTGAACTTTTTTCCGGGAAATATATAAACTAATGCTAGTAGACAAGCACGGAAGAGAGCATAGTTATCTTAGGATTTCCCTTACTGAGAAGTGTAATCTCCGTTGTACCTATTGTATGCCTGAAGAAGGAGTGATCCTTAAAAAGAATAATTCCTACATGACCGTGGATGAAGTGATTCACATTGCGGAGTTCTTTGTGGCAAGAGGTGTGAATAAGATTCGACTGACTGGAGGTGAGCCGCTTGTTTTTAAGGGTTTTGAAGATGTGTTGAAAGCTATCGGAAAAATGGATGTAGACCTCTCCCTTACCACGAATGGCTTATTGCTTAATAAATTCTGGGAGAGCATCTTAAAGGCTGGGGTGAATTCTATCAATATTTCGCTTGATACGTTAAACGAAGAGAAGTTCAAACGGATCACCCGTAGAGGAGGTTTGGATGTTGTATTGAATTCAATTGACCAGGCTTTGAAGTATGGATTGAAAGTTAAAGTGAATGTAGTGGTGATTAAAGGTGTCAACGATGATGAGATCTTGGATTTTGTAAAGATGGCCTATTCTAAACCAATCTCGATTCGATTCATAGAATTTATGCCGTTTGATGGAAATAAGTGGCAATGGGAAAAAGTGGTGTCTGCTAAGGAGATCTTGGGAAAGATAGCCACAGAATATGATGTGAAGGATATCGTTGCCTTAGATCGGGATCGAAATTATATTTCACGTGATTATAGCTATTGGGGTATGAAAGGAAGTTTTGGAGTGATCAGCACCATGACCGATTCTTTTTGTGGCGGATGCAATCGAATTCGATTAACTGCCGATGGTCATATCAAGAATTGTCTTTTCACAGGTGATGAGACAGATTTGCTAACTCCGTTTCGCAGAGGGGAAGATATTTTGCCTTTAGTTGAGTATTCACTGATGAACAAACACCTTAAAAATGGAGGGATAGATTTTCAGGATCTATCTACAATGCATGATCACCGATCGATGATTTCCATAGGGGGGTAGTAGCTTTTCAACAATTGACTCACAATCATTGACAATCCAAAGTCTCGTTTTAAAAAAATCGTAAATTTGCCGTCTAATTATTTAGAAAACACGAGAAAAAATGTCAAAAACAATCGAAATTTTAGGTGCGGATGGCGAGGCACTTTTGAATCATAAATGTGAGACGATCAGCAAGGATCTTTTAACGCTTCCTGGAGCTGATTTTGTAGACAGAAGCTTTGGGATTTCTAATAGAACTCCTCAGGTTTTGAGAAGTATTCAGGCTTTATACGGTACTGGTAGATTGGCAAATACAGGTTATGTGTCTATTCTTCCTGTAGATCAGGGAATTGAGCATAGTGCTGGAGCCTCTTTTGCACCAAACCCAATTTATTTCGATCCTGAGAATATTGTAAAATTAGCTGTTGAAGGAGGATGTAATGCAGTTGCTTCAACTTACGGAGTGTTGGCTTCAGTAAGTAGAAAGTATGCACACAAAATTCCATTTATTGTTAAATTGAACCACAATGAATTCCTTACTTATCCAGAAAAATATGATCAGATCATGTTTGGAAGCGTTGAGGAAGCTTGGAATTTAGGAGCAACAGCTGTGGGAGCTACTATTTATTTTGGTAGTGAGAATAGCAACAGACAAATTATCGAAGTTGCAGCTGCTTTTGAAAGAGCTCATGAATTAGGAATGGCAACAATTCTTTGGTGTTATACCAGAAATAATGCCTTCAAAAAAGATGGTGTTGATTATCACGTTGCAGCAGATCTCACTTCTCAAGCTAATCACCTTGGAGTAACGATCCAAGCGGATATCATTAAGCAAAAATTGCCAGAGAATAACGGTGGATATACTGCTGTAAACTTTGGTAAAACACATAAGAAAGTTTATTCTGAATTAACTACTGATCACCCGATTGATCTTACAAGATATCAAGTAGCGAACTGCTATATGGGAAGAAATGGATTGATCAACTCTGGTGGTGCTTCTACTGGTGATGGACAATCAGATCTTCAACAAGCTGTTGCAACGGCTGTTATCAATAAAAGAGCTGGTGGTCATGGATTGATTTCAGGAAGAAAAGCTTTCCAAAAAGACATGAAAGATGGAGTTGCTTTATTGCACGCTATCCAGGATGTCTATTTAGATGAAAAAATCACAATTGCTTAATTTTTAAGCAAACAAAACTTAGCCTATGAGTTGGTTTAAAAGAACGCTTCAAGGAATAGTTACCCCTACTAAAGAGAAAAAAGAAACTCCAGATGGTCTTTGGTATAAAACACCAAGCGGAGAGATCATTGATATGAAGATTTTGGAAGATAACATGTATGTTACACCAAAAGAAGGATATCATGAAAGAATAGGATCCAAGGAGTATTTCGAGATCATTTTTGATGACGCTAAATACAAAGAGTTAGATAAGAATCTTTATTCAGCAGATCCATTAGAATTTGTGGATACTAAGAAATATACAGATCGTATCAAATCTACTATGGAAAAAACAGAAATGCACGATGCTGTTGCTACGGCATTTGGTAAGTCTTCTGGTCATGACCTAGTAGTAGCTTGTATGGATTTCGGGTTCATTGGAGGTTCAATGGGATCTGTTGTTGGAGAAAAGATCGCAAGAGCTATTCAATACGCCATTAAAAAGAAATGTCCATTTATGATGATCTCCAAATCTGGAGGTGCACGTATGATGGAGGCAGGTTTCTCTTTGATGCAAATGGCAAAAACTTCAGCAAGGTTAACTCAACTTTCGGATGCAGGTTTGCCTTATATTTCGTATTTAACTGATCCTACAACTGGAGGTATTACAGCTTCTTTTGCTATGTT
Organism: Flavobacteriales bacterium; assembly: GCA_020635565.1. Classification (GTDB taxonomy): domain Bacteria; phylum Bacteroidota; class Bacteroidia; order Flavobacteriales_D; family Parvicellaceae; genus Parvicella. Next base: position 283,126 of record JACJZN010000009.1, read on the forward strand.
GGGAGATATTAATATTGCAGAACCAGGAGCTTTGATCGGTTTTGCAGGTCCAAGAGTTGTGAAAGATACGGTAGGTAAAGACCTTCCTGAAGGATTCCAAACTTCTGAGTTCCTATTGGAACACGGATTCTTGGATTTCATTGTTGATAGACGAGAATTGAAAGCAAAACTCGAACAGGTGATCAGATTATTTGAAAATTAAAAATATAGAGGCTTCCAATTGGGAGCCTTTTTTACTTAATTATATGCAATGAGAAATATATTACTGATCGTTTTACTAGTTTGGTCCATTAGTTTAATTGGACAACTTGATACCGTATTTTTTGATAAGGACTGGAATAGAGCCAATAGACAGGATTCCGTAGCTTTTTATGGGTTTAAAGATTATGATGAGAGGCAACAGGGATTGGCTACCTACTATTACTCAACTGGAGAATTACATAGCTATCAAAATGAGAAAGAGAATTTGAAGCATGGCGAGTGCAGATGGTTTTATAAAAATGGTTTTCCTAGAAGCGTTGGAGAATATATTGAAGATGAGCCAGTAGGGACATTTACATTTTATGAAGAAAATGATTCTGCCGTAGTTGATTATATAGGTGAATATAAGAATGGAAAGGAAATATGTTCTTATTCAGTTCTTAGTGATGGAAGTAGACTTTATCATACGGTTGAAGTGAATCCCGAATTCAAAGGAGGAACAAAGAAAATGTATGATTACCTAGGTGAAAATATTAGGTATCCACAAAAGGCCTGGCAGCAAAATATCTCTGGGAAAGTTTTTATTCAGTTTACGGTTACAAAAAAAGGAGATGTTGTGGATGTTAAGGTTATTAAGAGTGCCCATAAACTGCTTGATGATGAAGCAATAAGAGTTATTGAAAGTATGCCTAAGTGGAAGCCGGGAAAATTAGATGGAGAAAAGGTTGATTGTCAATATATTATTCCAATTAATTTTACCATAGGTAATAAAAAATAGAGCAGCCTTTTATCAACTGGTTCGTTATAATAGCAATGAAACTTATTCTAGTTATTTGCTGTTTTTTTTCGTTTATTTTAGTTTCTGCACAATCAGATTCAATGGATTTTTATCCACTTACTCAGAATGTTCTTTGCTTGGATGAATTTACTGAGTACCCTGATTATCTTAAAAATGTTAATGATTTTGAGATAATTTTCTTCAATCGTTGGGGAGAAATTATAGGTAAATCGACAGAACGGAATGGATTCATGCAAGATGCTCTTTTCAATTATAGACCTGCGTCTGATTTTGAAAGGGTAGTCTATATGATCAAGTATGAAACAAAGGAAGGTGAGAAAAGGGAGTTTTATAATTACGTGGTTATTTCAGCAATATGTAACTGTGGCTAAATGATTTTAATCATTTTCCAACCGCATGGCACTTCCTAGTTTTGCTCCAAATTAATAGTTATGTGGAAGAAGAGATCACAGGAAGAGATCAAACAACATGTTTTTAATGCCCTCAATAAAAATGTCAATTATAACCGAGAGTTGATCCTTGGTATTCCAGCTTCGCATCTGGATGCGAATGTGTTTTCACAGGATGCGGCCTTTTTGAAAGATGCACCTTTCATGTCAACACTTGTTCAAAATCCCAACAACATTGGTTGCCATACCTTGGGTAAGTCTGAATCATTCTTCGCAGGTTCTCAGGAGATCGAACGAGAAGTACTTCAGATCTGTGCAGAGGATATTCTAAAATGCCAATCGGGAATGTATGATGGCTATGTCGCCTCTGGTGGAACGGAAGCAAATATTCAGGCCCTGTGGATATATAGAAACTATTTCGAGCAGGAGCATAAAGCAAGTCCTAAAGAGATCGTGATCATTTGTAGTGAAGACAGTCATTACTCTATGGATAAGGGTGCAAACCTATTGGCGATTGACATACTTAAGGCTCCTGTGGGGGAAGATAATCGAGCTATAATTCCGGAAGCTTTGGATCAATTGATTAAAAATGCTCAAGATAATGGTAAGAAATATTTTATTGTGGTCAACAATATGATGACAACTATGTTTGGCTCTGTGGATGATGTAGATGTCTATATTAAAGCTTTGGAGAACAATAAGGTCACGTATAAGATTCACATAGATGGCGCGTATGGTGGATTCTATTATCCATTTACAAAAGATTCCAAAAATCTCAATCTATCACATCCTCGCATTTCATCTGTAACGCTGGATGCACACAAAATGGCTCAGGCACCTTATGGTACAGGAATATTCATTGCAAAAAAGGGATTTATTCAATATGCCAATACTAAAGAAGCGAGTTATGTGGAAGGAGAGGATTATACGCTGATCGGAAGTCGTTCAGGGGCCAATGCAACTGCGGTATGGATGATCCTTTCAAAAAATGGTCCTTATGGTTGGCAGGAAAAGATCTTTGTTTTACAACGTAGATGTGAATGGATGTGCGAACAGCTGGATCAACTGAATATCAAGTACTTCCGTTACCCCAATTCAAACATCATTACGATTAAAAGTGAGTTCATTCCAGTTGAGGTAGCTAAGAAATATGGTTTAGTTCCAGATAATCACCACCAACCTAAATGGTTTAAGATCGTAGTGATGGATCATGCCACCATAGAAAAATTGGAAATGCTAGTCGAAGACCTAAAAGGTTAGATACTTTTGCACCTTTAAGACAATCAAGATGGCAAACAGAATATTTGAATATCCAATGACTATTAAGGAACATCATCTGGATACATTTGGGCACGTCAATAACGCTACTTATTTGGAGATTTATGAAGAGGCTAGATGGCAATTCATCACAGACAATGGTTATGGACTGGAAAAAGTGAAATCATCGGGGTTTGGGCCAGTTATTCTGGATATCCATATTCGATTCATGAAAGAATTGAAAAACCGAGAGGAAATTGTGATTCATTCTACTACCACGGATTATGAATCCAAAGTAGGAACCATCAAACAGTGGATCATTGATAGTCAAGGAAATCGTTGTTCGGAGATCGAGATGTCCGTTGGTTTATTCGATACGAAGAATAGAAAACTGGTTCTTCCAACTGAGGATTGGAAAAGAGCGGTCTTGGGAACTTAATTAGCCCTCATAATAAACTACATCCGGTATCTTCCTCAAATTATACTGATTCGCCATTACCTGTCCGTATGCCCCCGCGCATCGTATGGCTACGATATCCCCGCGCTCGGTTAACGGAAGTTTTACACGCTTTCCAAAACAATCACTGGATTCACAAATAGGTCCAACTACGTCATAGAATACATCTGAAACAGTATCTGATTTGGAGATGTTATCGATCTTATGATAGGCCTGATAAAGAGCAGGTCGTATTAACTCAGTCATTCCTGCATCCACGATCGCAAAGTTAGTTCGTTGCCCATTTTTTATGTAAAGCACCTTCGTGATCAGTTCTCCCATAGTCCCAACTAAAGCTCTACCCAATTCAAAGTGGAGTTCCTGATGAGGTTGAAGTTCCAAAAAGTCATTAAAAATGGCAAAATATCCTTCAAAATCAATAATAGGATTCAGATCGGGTTGATAATAATCAATTCCCAATCCACCGCCTACATTGATGTGCTCGAGTAAAATTCTTCTTTCGATAAACCATTGTTGGATCTCATTAACCCTCAAACAAAGACTTCTATATGCACTTAAGTCAACGATCTGACTACCGATGTGAAAGTGGAGGCCCGTTAGTTTAATGTGGTCGCATGCATCGAGTGTTTTCAAGATCTTTTCAAACTCCCATTTATTGATGCCGAATTTATTTTCTTCTAAACCTGTGGTGATGTATTTATGGGTGTTGGCATTCACATTAGGGTTAATTCGTAAGGCAATTCGAGCTACTTTCCCTTTTTTCTGCGCCAATTCATTGATCACTTCAATCTCCTGTACACTCTCGCAATTGAAAGTGAAAATGTCTTTATCCAGACCAATATTGATCTCATCATCGGTTTTTCCTACTCCTGCAAATGCAGTGTGGCTTGCAGAGTAACCATTTTCAAGAGCAGTTAGTATTTCCTGTCCACTTACGCAGTCTGCACCAAAACCAAACTCGCCAATCGTTTGAAGGACTTTTGGATCTGAATTGGCTTTCAGCGCATAGTGTACTTTGTAGTTGTACTTGTCAGCAGCCTTTTTGCAAGCCTCAAGAGTTGCTCTTAGCAGGTCCATTCGGTATAGATAGAAGGGAGTAGGCTGGTCACATGCTTTCTCAAGGATAAAAGTCTTATTCAATTCCATTATGCCATGGTTTTAGCCGTAAATAAACCTTCGTGAAGCGCTTTCAAAGCTTCGTTCTTGTCATTTTCGTTGACTAGAACTGAGACATTGTTATTACTTCCACCGTAGCTGATCATTCTTATTGGTATGTTCCTCAATGCACCAAAGATTTGCTCTGCGTATCCTTTTTTATCTGATAGAAAATCACCAACTACACAAACGATCGTTTTATTTTCATCCACCTCTACATGCGCATATTTTCGTAATTCATCCAATATTTCACTGAGGTGCGATTTGTCATCAATGGTTAAAGAAACGGCTACTTCAGAAGTAGTAATCATGTCGATAGGTGTTTTGTATCTTTCGAAAACTTCGAACACATTTCTGAGGAAACCATAGGCATTTAACATTCTTCCCGATCGGATCTTGATCGCTGTTATTCCATCCTTAGCTGCTATAGCTGTGATTCTGTCCTTATCTGTAAATTGAGAAATAATGGTTCCCTTTGCCTCCGGTTGCATTGTGTTTTTCAGAGCAATAGGGATGTTATGCTGTTGTGCTGGCCATACGCACGATGGATGTAAGATCTTCGCCCCAAAGTAAGCTAGCTCTGCCGCTTCATTATAAGATAATGATTCAACAGGGTGAGTTCCTTCTACGACTCTTGGGTCGTTATTATGCATGCCATCTATGTCCGTCCAGATTTGAACTTCTTTCGCTTTAATGGCAGCGCCTACTAAAGTTGCTGTGTAGTCACTACCACCTCTTTTTAAGTTATCGATTTCTCCAAAAGCATTTCTGCAAACGTAACCTTGGGTAATGAAAATAGGTGTTTCGGGATATTTGGATAGCTCTTTTTCAAGATTCGATTGAATGTAATATTCATCCGGTTCGAGATTCTTATCTATTCTCATGAAATCCAATGCAGGGATCAAGGCTGCTTGAATACCGGCTTCATCACAATAGATCTTAAACAGATTGGTAGATAATAACTCTCCTTGAGCAAGCAAGGCTCTTTCTTCATAGATAGTAAAGAGGTCTTTGGTAAACGAAAGTAAATATTCAAAATTCTCGTTTAGGAGTAATTTTGCTTTTTCTTTGCTTTCATCTGACGAGTATAATTCCTGATTTAATTGATCATATTCAGCTCTCAATTGTTTGATTTTATGAATTGCTTCGTCCTTATCCTGTTTATACAAAGATTCTCCAATGGAAACCAACTTATTCGTTGTGCCACTGACAGCAGAAAGGACTACGATCTTCTTTTGCGAATCCAATGTGATCAGGTTTGCAACTTCTTTCATTCTTAAGGCACTTCCCACGGAGGTGCCACCAAACTTCATGACTATCATACTACAATTGATTTATAGACTGCGAAGATAATGGAATCCAATAGGATAATAGTCTGAAAACCTATAAAACAAAAAGGTTCCTTTGTCGAAACGTAGGAACCTTTTTGGTGAGTTTAATTTGCGTGTTATTTGATGACTAATCGTTTACTTACCAATTCATCCGCAGATGACGCTATAACCAGGTAAGTCCCTTTTGGTAATTGATTCTCAAAATTGATAACAAATGCTTGATCTTTGGTTGAGAAAAAAGCCTTAGAATACAGTTCTTTTCCCATGAGGTCTCTTACAACAAGTAAAACTTCCTTGTCCTTAAACTTATTCAAATTAACATTGAAATATGTTCCGTCATTCGGATTTGGAAAGATCTCTATATCATCTTCTGTGGATTTAAAATCTACAAAGATGGCTTGGCTATATTCAAACCTTCCATCAAAGTCTGTTTGCTTCAGACGATAAAAATTATTTCCCATCAAAGGATCTGTATCTACATCAAAGTAAGCCAAATAATTGGTGCTGTTACCTGCTCCTTCCGTGTATAAGATTTCTTCCCAGTTTAATCCATCAGTACTTCTCTCAATAGTAAAGAGAGCATTGTTGATCTCTGATTCGGTTGCCCAATACAAATTAACTGATTGACCATTTTGAACAGCATCAAATTCTGTTAGTTCAATTGGTAATGGATTATCACTCGAAACCGAACCTAGCGTAAATGGACTGAAAGATGAAATACCTGAGGATGTCACAGTACCGCTCGCAGCACTACCCGTAGTACTGATGTTACTATGATCTCTCCAAACTGCTCCATCCCATCTGCAGACTCTAAGGTCACTCATTTTGTCCACACCACAACTTCTTGGATCTTCCCACGATAAAGTAACGTTTACCGTATTTCCAGATCCTCCACCTTGATTTAAGATCCAGTATTCACATCTGCTAACATGGTCAAGCGTAGCATCTAATGAAGTAGTGTCATACGAATAATCAGGAATATCAAAATATTCAGCGGTAAAGAAGTCGTTAGTAATTGTTGGTGCAGTAATTCCAATGGGAGCATATCTGTTTCCTGATTTACCTACAGGGAAAGTAAAAGCTTGCGTTCCAAATTTTCTTACCGGACCTTGAACATGACTCGAGTTGGAAGCATTGTACGCTTCAGCACCGCTATTAAAGATCAATAAGTTTGCCGCATTGCTGATAAGAATTCCCGAAATGAAATTAGCGGCATCATTAATAGAAATCTCAGTATTTAGTGTAAGTTCATTGGCAGTTTTATTCATTATAAGCGAGTCAAATGCAGGAGGGAAACTTCCAGAAAGATCATTAATAGACTGAGCGTTTCCGCCACCAAAAGTGCTACTGCCAGTAGATCCAATACTGAAAGTGATCGTTTTATTCGAATTTACGTTAACATTTCCGTTGAAAATACTATTTCCGTTGTAAGCAGGCTGAAGGGATCCGGCACCTGTTAAAACAAAGGTCACGTCAGCATTATAGATATTTACATTTCCAGCACTTGATGCAAGTCTTAATCGGTGATCCGAATTGCTTGTAATGGTTACATCATCATTGAAAATACAGCCTCCGGTAGAATGGTCGTACCCATCGGAAGTTTTCGTAACGTCTACCGTATTGTTAAATGTTCCTCCATTAAAATAAACTCTAGGAGAATCAAAGGTGACTGTTCCGTCCCAGAAACAATCTTGTTCGAAACGAATTTCTGCAGTTCCAGATAAAGACAACGTCTGAGCTGTTGCATCAGCCTGACTCAATCCTCTAAATCTTAGGGATCCAACTGAAAAACCAGCTCCGCCAACAATAAATTGACTTCCTGATGATAATGTGAAAGTTCCACCACCTTGCCCAAAACGAATTCCACTTCCGTCTGTTGCAGAAACGTAGATGTTACCTCCGTACAGCGAGTTGATATTTCTTCTGTCAGGCTCTATATAACTTGTTCCTGAGTTGATATAATGAACGTCAGTGGTGTAATTATTTGTCAAGGTATTGAGACTTCCCATACGTAAAACAGCATTACCAGCATTTTCGATAGTAACTACGTCTTGAAAATCATTTCCTCCTTGACTTGTGCTTGTCGTTGAGCCAATTTTGGTAAAGTCTACTGTTCTGAAGAAAATGGATTCCTGCATGTTAAGATTTCCTGTCGTAACCGTTAAAGGTCCCATTATGGAGTCATTTCTTAAAACTATTGAGATTGAATCAGGAGTTGTTAGATTGATAGCGTTGGCATTTTGTTGTTCCATATGGAAGATCTGAATGTTTCCGTCAATGAAGTCTTTTATTGCAAGATTTGAGGTTCCATTCAACTTAATATAACCGGTAGTGCTAGCTATTGTAATCGCATTGTTTGAAGTGCCAGTTAACGTCAGAATGGTGTTGTTTAAGGTTGCCTTTGCACTCTGACTAAAACGCATTTGTTCATCTATTGAACTATGGTTTCTGAAGTAGAGAGAATCACCATTGAAAGTAGAGTTTTGACTAGATTCTGGTCTAAATCTACCATTTAAAGTTTCGTAGATTACTGTACTGTTGTAGATGTTATTTCCAACGATCGTTTCATTTGTCGACCCAATATGAGAATAGAAAACATCTCCGTTATAAATATTGCTGTTGCAATTCCCCCAATCTGCTGAATAAATGATTAACTCCGCATTTGTAGAGGTATTGAAAATATTATAGTAACCCACACTATCAGCATAAAGTGTACCCGCAGCAAAAGTACCATCATCAACTACAGCGTTTGTAATATTGATTAATGAGTCAACTTGCAGCTGCAGTCCGTTCAAGTGTAATGTTGCTGAAGCAAGATTTAATTCATGAATTTGAGTTGCGGCATCCAATATAACCATTTGACCTGATCCAATGGTTACGGTGTCTCCAACACCTGGAGGAGTTCCAAGATCCCAATTGGCGCCTGTTGTCCACAAATTATCTCCACCACCATTCGTGAAGGTATAGTCACCAGCAAAAGTGGATATGGAGAATAGGACAATCCATATAAAAAGTAGAGTTTTCATCATTTCAAGTAGGTTTACTATAAGGTTCTAATTATGAACGGATAAGATTTTAATTGGTTCCCTTCAAAGGTTCAAAATCTCAATAAAGTTGGACAAAAGTAACTTTTCGATTGTTAAACACATTTGTTGTTTCATTTATCTATTCACGAAATAATGTTTACTTAGCTTTGTGCAATAGAATGGAAATTGAGTCAGAATAACAGAACATATTTACTTTTAGCTTTTTGTTTAGGTCTTTTGATCTTAGCTTTTCCCCTATTTAGTAAAGGAATGTTCATGGATGGTACTATCTATGCTGCCGTTGCAAGTAATTTGTCTCAAGGGAATGGGACATTTTGGGAAATGAAATTTAGTGAAACAATCATGAATCCCTTTTATGAGCATCCGCCTCTTGCTATTTGGATGGAGAGCATTTTTCATCGAATGCTGGGCGACTCTTTTCTCTCTGAAAGAATTTACTCGCTTGTATTATGGTTGATCAACGGTTACTTGATTGCACTTATTTGGAAAGAATTGAAAACAACATCTTCGATCAAGTGGATTCCGATGCTTCTATGGATGTCTATCCCAATTGTCGTATGGTCATTTTCTAACAATATGCTGGAAAATACAATGGGAGTTTTTGTTAGTGCCAGTGTTTTGTTCTTTCTTAAAGGAATAAAGGGGAATTCAACCGTATGGAACATATTAGCGGGGGTTATGTTGGTATTGGCATTTCTATCCAAAGGCTTTGTAGGCTTGTTTCCTTTCTCAATGCCAGTCATTTATTTGATCATCTTCTATCGAGAACAGTCCATTTGGAAACACCTGTTAAGTGGTTTGTGGATGATGTTGGGATTTGCTTTAGCGGCTCTTCCTCTCGTTTTAAACAATAGTAGTTTTGCCTTCATAACAGAATATTTTGATCATCAGGTAAAGAACAGTGTAGAGAATATTCAGACCGTGGAGCATCGTTTCAAAATCATTGAATATTTCACGTTTCAGACATTGATTCCAATATCAATTGGTGTGGTTGTCTACTTTATTTTTCGGAAAAAAGAATCAAATCCATTGACGAATAGAAAATGGTCACTGGCATTTTTGATTTTGAGCTTGTGTGGTGTTTTACCGATAATGATCAGTTTGAAGCAAAGGGATTTTTATATTCTAACTGTATATCCATTTGTTGTTTTATCTGTTGTAATGTATTTTGAAAATGGATTTCTTGCTTTTCAGGGATGGTTAGAAAGAAAGATAAGGAAACCACTAGCACTGTCACTATCTCTATTGACATTTGGTGTACTACTATCGATAGGTTCTACTCAGTTTTATAAAAGGGACGCAGAAGTTGTGAAGGGAACTGAAGAGCTTAATAAATCAGAGTTTAGGGGTCAAACTTTTGATTGCAGTAACAACATTCGATACGATTGGGGGGTAATGGCGAATTTGTCAAGATTTGCAAAAATCAGTGTGAAAGTTGGATATAAATCAAAGTACAAGGTTATGTTTTCAGAAGAATCATATCCAACGGAGAAAATTCCTTTCAGAGGATTGAAATTGGTCAAATAAAGACAAGGGCAATTAGCCAACTCAAAACAGTAGTAGCAAATGTTCCTAAGGCTATCTTTTTTAGCTCGGGATCTAGGTTCTTAGGGTCGTTATTTTTATTGACAAAAACTAGATTTTTAACAAAGAGGATAAAAGGTAGGATCGAGATTAAGAGTATAGGGGAATTAATTTTCAATCCTAATAAGATCACCCCTGCAATCCAGCAAATCATTCCAAGGGTTAACAATAAAGTATGATATTTTTTTGCATTGGAAAATCCCATTTTAACGACCATTGTATGTTTGCCACTGACTTTATCATTTTCAACATCTCGCATATTGTTCATGTTTAATACAGCCATGCTTAAAAAACCGGTAAATCCAGCTGGCAGAAAAACAATCCAATCCAATGTTCTGGTATGTAAGTAATAAACTCCAGCGACCCCTACAAGACCAAAAAAGATGAATACAAATAAATCTCCTAATCCAGAATAACCATAGGCTCGTTTACCCACCGTATAGGTTATTGCAGCAAAAATACTAAGGATCCCAAGTCCAATAAAAACATAAATGTCCTGAGCTGTTGATTCTTTTAGAGAGTAATATATGAGCGATACACCACTCCCAAACGCTAATATGCTATTCAGGATAATCGCATTTCGCATCTCCTTCACAGTTATCTTATTGCTTTGAATCGCGCGTTCCGGTCCAACGCGTTGATCATTGTCTGTTCCCTTTACCCCATCTCCATAGTCATTTGCAATGTTCGATAACACCTGAAGTAAGATGGTTGTAATCACAGCCATCAACATAATTATTCCATCAAATTTTCCTTGTGCGTAGGCAAATAGACTTCCTGCCATAATGCAGGAAAGCGCCAAGGGTAAGGTTCTTAAACGGAAAGAAGATATCCAGTCTTTAGCTGAAGCCAAGGTTTATTTTTTAGCGTTATAAAGAACGGGATTCAATGAATCATCGTTGTACATTTTCATTTGACGATATACTTTGATCAATTTATTTCCATTTTGATAATCATTAAGTAGTTCATCAAATGAAGCAGATAGATCACTTTTTTGTTCAAGCAGAATGTTTAGCTTCAGCTGACATTTTGCCAAATGATCTTGTGAGGCATCGGTTCTGTTTGCCTGTTCCTGCATGTGGTAGATCTTAAGACACAATATAGAGAGTCGATCCACTACCCATGCCGGGCTCTCAGTATTAATGGTTACTCCGTCCTTTGGCTCAACATTTTTGTAAAGATTTATGTAGTAGTCATCAAGATGCTCAACAGTGTCCGTTCGGTGTTGATTAGATTTGTCAATTCTTCTTTTAATTTCCATGCCATAAGTAGGGTCAATAGCTGGATCTCTAACAATATCTTCGAGATGCCATTGTACGGTATCGATCCAATTCTTAAGATATAGAAGATATTCTATAGAGCCATGATCGTATTTTTCTGGCATGACTGCATCAACATGATCGGTTTGATGATAATCTATGATTGATTCGTTAAAGATGGTAATGCATTCTTTAGCGTTCATTGGCAAAGGTTATTTATTGGTTTAACGGGACAAATAATTTCTTGATTTCGGTCGCGTCATCAGGATTCAATCTTCCACTTAAGATCAAACTCAATTGTTTTCTTCTTAAAGCACCGTCAAATCGTTTTTTTTCTTCTGTAGTAACAGGATTTAGAGCAGGTACCGGAAGTGGTTTGCCATCATCGTCCATTGCCACAAAAATGAAAATTGCTTCATTACATTTACTTCTGTTTCCATCTCTTGTTTCTAGATATACATCCACGAAGATCTCCATTGAAGTATTGAAGGAACGAGAAACTTTTGATTCAAGAATAACATAAGATCCTAGAGGAATCGGTTGAGTGAAAGAAACGTTGTTGATGGAAGCAGTCACGGCTACATTCCCACAGTGTCTGAATGCAGTGATACTTGCTACTTCATCCATCCATGCCATTAATTGACCTCCAAATAGATTGCCTAATTGATTAGCGTCATTTGGCATAACCAAATGTGTTTGGATGGTCAGAGACTCATGTGGGGTTTTTGGTGTTAAGCTCATAGATTACTTTGTTTGCCACAAAGGTAGCCAAAGTTCATCATTGAGCGAACCTAGATGCAAATTATCAATAATCGTACTCGATATATCCTTTGTAATTATTCATTCCGATCATCACCTTATAGCCACTATCTTTCCCAGGATACCTCATTGGTTTAAGGTTGAATTTCAATTCTTCAGTAACCAGTTTTTTACATAGATCATCATTGCCAATGTGATGGATGAAAATTCCTGCCTTTGGTGGTTGTGATTTCATGTAGATCTCATTGAAATACGCATTGAATTCATGATCCTTACAGCCACCAGAGTAAGTAACTGTTATTGTAAGAATGTCATTTTCAATGGAAGCAGCTGTGATCTCAAAACTAGAATTGTCCTTAGGCTGTTGGAAATTTGCATCTACAACTATCTCCTTTGGTAGAAGGGTGTTTTCAGTTTCTGTATCAGCATTTTTAGCTGTTTTACGAGAATGACAACTGAGAAGTGATAGGGTAATTATTGTTAAAATGAGATATTTCATGATCATTGTATTTATCTTTGGCTAAAAGTAACATTTTTGGGTAAAGAGACAAATACTGCGCCAGATACTAAAGTAGGCTTTTGGTCTAAAAGATACAATAATTTCAATGTTGGAATTCTAGCTATGCTAGTTGCGGTTGTTACACCATTCATGTTGCCCATTCTTGGATCTTTTTTAGCTCCATTTCTATTTGTTGGCGGAGTATATGCAGTTATGAGATCGGATGTAAAAATCCATTATAGAATTCTGATAATAGTTTTTTTCATAATTCCTCTAGTAATCTGGTGGGATCTTTATGTGTATGGAATATTCTATTTTACAAAATCAGTTACCGAACCTGCTTTGTAAAGTACATTGCTTCATTCACGAAATAATCCCATTCATACCTTTTCTTCTCGGAACGAACGCCTTCTACATATCTGTCCTTCAGGTTTTTGGAGTAGAATAGATTGATCGCACTAGCAAATTCATCAGCATTCGGTGGGACAACCATTCCTGCAAGTCCGTGAGGCACAATTTCAGGGAGTCCACCAACATTGGAGACGATCATAGGTACTTCAAAATGATAAGCCACTTGTGTAATTCCACTCTGAGTAGCCGATTTGTAGGGTTGAACTACAGCATCTGCTACAGAGAAGTAAAACTTAACGTCATCAGTAGGAATATAAAAGTCAAATAATTTAATTCTGTTTTGCAACTGCAATTGGTCAATCAATAGGGTATACTTTTCCTTTTTTTCGTAAAATTCTCCTGCGATAATTAATTCTACATTAGGATCATCAACTTTGGCCAAAGCTTCGATAGCCAAATCCAATCCCTTATACTCTCTTATTAATCCAAAGAATAGTAAGTACTTCTTGTCGCTTTCCAGATCGAGTCTTTTAATACCTACTTCTCGAGTGCATGATGGGCCGAATGTGTCATAAACAGGATGAGGAAGCATCACTTTTTGAGGGTTCTCTGTAAACATGGAGATGTCTTCCAGCACTGAATTTGACATGGTGATAAAACCATCGCAATTCTTGAGGAAATACTTGGTTAAAGGTCTGTCTCCTGGTCTTTTTTCATGCGGTATCACATTATCAGTGATGCCAATTACTTTAATTCCTTTTCGTCTAAGTCGTTTTGCCAGATTACCTAGTGATGGTCCCATGAATGGAAGCCAGAATCGAATAAATACAACTTTTGGATTTTCTTTGGCTATCAATTTGGCTGTTTTAGACCATGACCAAGGTTGAATTGAGCCTAGACTATTAATAATCTCCAAATTTGGTGCATTTTCATTGTTCTCATATTGAGACTTGCCTGGAAATAGAAAATTTGGGTATTGATAGTAGAATGAAAAAATCTTAACAACGTAATCTTCCTTTTTCAGGGCTTTTGCAAAAGCTTCATTAAAGTTCGCAATGCCTCCTCGTAAAGGGTAGGCAGGACCAACGATTACAATATGCTCACGAGCTTCTTCATTCACTGAAGTTCGATTTTTCTTTGATCAAATAATTATTTCGTTGAGGATTGCTTCTGGCAATCATTTCTCCTAAGAATCCTGCTAAAAACATCTGGACTCCTACGATCATTGCTACAAGGGCTAGGTAGAATTCCGTTCTGTCAGCCAATAGCTTTGAACCTGTATCAATGAATAACTTGTAAATTCCCAACCAAAGAAAGAATCCAAACCCAATAATGAACATAATGGTACCGATAAGGCCAAAGAAATGCATCGGTCGCTTTCCAAATTTACCCATGAAGGTAATGCTGAACAGATCTAGAAATCCATTGATGAAACGTTCAAGACCAAACTTGGTAACGCCATATTTTCGCTCTTGATGTTGAACAACTTTCTCTCCGATCTTAGTGAATCCTGCCCATTTGGCGATAACGGGAATATATCTATGCATTTCCCCATAAACTTCAATGCTTTTTATCACATCTTTGCGATAGGCCTTCAATCCACAGTTGAAATCATTCAAATGAATACCACTCATTTTTCGAGTTGCCCAGTTGAATAATTTTGTGGGTACAGTTTTGCTAATGGGATCATGTCTTTTCTTTTTCCAACCCGAAACTAGATCGAAACCTTCTTCCTTGATCATTTGAAATAACTCAGGAATTTCGTCTGGGCTATCTTGTAGATCTGCATCCATTGTAATGATCACATCTCCTTCAGCATGTGTAAAACCAACATTGAGAGCTGCAGATTTACCGTAGTTTCTTCTGAAGCTAATGCCTTTGAGTTGAGTATATTGCGATGATAATTCCTGAACAACTGACCAGGACTTGTCCTTACTTCCATCATCGATCATGATTACCTCATAAGAGAAGTTGTTGGCAGTACAAACACGATTAATCCATTCCATTAATTCAGGAAGGGATTCTTCTTCGTTGTATAAAGGAATAACAACCGAAATATCTAGGCTATTTGCTTCTTGCATCGAGCAAATATAATTAATGCTTACGAATTGGTTTCGTCTGCATGGTTAAATTGTGCTATTCAATTACAATTGTGTCTCTTGAGATATTGTATGCACCAAAATATCCTAGCGTTCCGCCACTCAAATTTGAAATGGGATTTCCCGGAGCAGCAGTTTGTCCCCCGGTAACTTGCGACAACGCATACCAATATTTGAAATTTGGTTCATCAATCTCCATAAGGTCAACAATAACTGTGTCACCTAATTCGAATTGTCTGCTAAATAGAGGTATTCCTGTTCCAATTCCATTAAAAAGTGCGTCTTCAGTGATAGAAATACTTGGATCTGGAGTGTAGGCATTGTCACCAATTGATTTCTGCCAATTGTTGTACTTGTAATAATTTCTTTCTGAACCTGGATCGGTCCAGTATAAAAAAGCATTGAACCCCTCGGAACCAAAAAAGGATCCCTCAAGGTAAGGAATGCTATCTATTGAGGTATTTCCAGGCATAAAAGTTTCCGCTGTGATCTCCTCACCATTAATCCATACAGATAGAGAATATTTGGTGTAAGATGTAGCTGTAAAACCCGCTGATTTGTAAAGTCCGTCAGATACTTCTGTGAAGTTGGATACATTACCCTGATCATCTGTTACAGTTATTGTTGCGTCAGAGATGGTCTCAAATTCTTCTGTCTCATAGAAGTCGTCAGATTTTGAAATTTTAATGAAGTTCATGTCTTCAATATTGGTGATCTGTCCTTCGATCACGTATACTCGATCTGCCTCATTTAGGTCTACTAAAATAACCTTTTCGCAAGATGATAAGGCGACAATGGTCAAAAATAATATGATAGATAAAGAAGTTCTCATGGCTTAGAAATTAAAACTGTATGTAATCGAAGGAATAGCTTTGAATAAAGATAATTGAACCGCTTCAGTTTGACCCGTATCAGCGTTTTCTTCAAAGTTGATCTGGTATGCATTTTCCCTTGCGTATGCATTGTAAACAGAGAAATTCCAATTGCTTTGAAATTTCTTTTCCTTCTTGATCTCATTGCCGGTATCAGGATCGATAGAAGTTTTAAATTTCTTACCGTATAGGGTAACTCCTAAATCAATACGGTGATAATTCGGCATTCGATATCCGTTTCTTTCGGTATAGTAATTATATACGACTCCATTCATTTCATATTTTCCACTAGGAAATGTAATGGCATCACCAGTATAATACACCCAAGATGCTGATGCTGCAACCCTTTCTGAGAAAGAATACATGGTTACTACACTTATGTCGTGAATTCTATCTTGTCTGGCAGGATACCAGTTGCCATTATTGACACCATCAACTTGTCTCAAAGATCTTGAAAGAGTATACCCGATCCATCCTGTGAAATCACCTTTTTTCTTTCTGAACAAAAGTTCAACTCCATAGGCTTTACCGGAGCCATAAAGTAGATCACCTTCCACGAAGTCATTAAAATTAGTTTGCGCTCCGGTTCTGTAATCAATTAACCTGTCAAGCCATTTGTAGTATCCTTCAACCGATAGCTCAAACATGTTCTTTTTGAAGTTTCTAAAATAACCCAGAGTTACTTGGTCGCTCTGTTGAGGCTGAATATTGTTACTACATGGAAGCCAGATGTCCGTTGGTGATCCTGAAGTACTGTTGCTCAATAGGTGAACATACTGATTGTTTCGTGCATACGAGGCTTTGATCGAACTCACATCATTTACAATGTAGTTCATAGCAATTCTTGGTTCGAGGTTATGATACCATTGATAGAACTGTCCTGAACTGTAGGTGGTTGTGTCAACAACATCTCCCTCTTCATCATACGAATAAATATCACCAGGTCCCATAGCTCCGTAGTTCGAATATCGAATTCCATAGACGATGTTAAAGAGGCTCGAAACTTTGAATTCATCCATAATGTACGCAGCACCTTCAATGCCAAAACTCTGTTGCACATCATCATCTGAGATAGGGGCACCTTCTTCCACCTCGATCTCTCCCGGAGAAAAAGTATGATAGATAGCGTTGATTCCGAATTTTACATTGTGTTTGTCGTTTGCAAACCATTGAAAGTCTTGTTTGAAATTCCAGTCTCTGATATTGGAACCAAATGAGAACCCAGCTGCTCCGATATTAATTCTGTATTTGTAATCACTGAATATAACAGAAGTATTTGAGAACAATTTACTATTGTAAATATGATTCCAACGAACCGTTCCTGTTGCGTTTCCCCAGTCAAAGCCAAATGATTCACCGAAACTGAAATTATCTCTTCCGAAATAACCACTAACGAATATTCTGTCTTTTTCAGAAATGCTGTAGTTAGCCTTTAAATTCAGATCATAGAAATATAATCTTGAATCTCTAATGGAGGTGTCCGGAGCAAACCTCAAGAAAATATCAGCATAAGTTCTTCTTGCGGAAATAAGAAAAGAGCCCTTATCCTTTACAATAGGAGCTTCAATTGTAAGTTTAGACGAGATCGTTCCAATTCCACCGGTCATGCTCAATCCTTTGCTATTTCCTTCTTTCATCTTGATATCCATGACAGATGATACACGACCACCATATTGAGCTGGCATTCCGCCTTTCACAAGATTAATGTCTTTAAGAGCATCCGAGTTAAAAACAGAGAAAAAACCAAGAAGGTGAGAGGCATTGTATACAGGAGCTTCGTCTAGTAAGATCAAGTTTTGGTCTGCTCCACCTCCTCTAACAAAGAAACCTGAATTTCCTTCTCCAGCCGATTTTACTCCAGGAAGTAGGGTAACCGTTTTAAGCACATCTTTTTCTCCGAAGAGAACAGGTATAGTTTCAATTTCCTTAGGATTGAATTTGATCGTGCTGATTTCGTTAGATTTGATGTTTTCATCATCTTTTTCTGCGGTCACTTTAAATTCTTCCAAGATTTCAGATTCTGGTGAAAGCTCAATGTTCTTTACTACATTTTGGGTAAGTGTAATGGTTTCTTCAATGGTTTGGTATCCTACAAATCGATACATGAGAGTATAAGTACCCGGTTCTAAACTAACGGAATAAAAACCGTAAACGTTAGATGCGGCACCAGTTCCTGGTAGTTCTTTAATGAGAACATTTACTCCGATAAGGTCTTCGCCATTCGTTTTGTCTTTGATCGAACCACTGATTGAAACCTTTTGAGAGAAGAGGCTGATAGACAGTAGAATTGCAAGTGCGGTTAAAATATGTTTCATGTCGTACAAATATGCTCGACAAAAGAAACAATTACGATAGTTTTTTGTTGTCTAAAAAACGTTTAAAAATGATTAAATTTGATGAGCGGTAAAATTCGTGGATGGAGAACTAGATGCTGTCAATCTTCTTTTTAGCCTCTCTAAAAGCTTCAACAGGACTATACTCTTCATTATTCCAAATATACCCCAACAAGCCAACACCAGAAAACCCTACTTCATGACATTCTTCAAATTTGTCTGCTGTGACTCCACCTAACGCATAGACAGGAGATTTTGACATCTGTATGTACTTTTTCATTGATCGATTCCCAAAGTTCCCCGAATGTCCCAATTTCGAAATTCCATCATAGACCGGACTTAGGAATACATAATCATATTTTTTTCGGCTAGAAGACAATGTGGAAAGCTTACTGAATGTTCTTGTGAACTTAAGTCCCCCTGTTAAATGTCTTATCTTGAACATTTTCCATCTTGAATTATATCTTCTTTTCAAATGTGTTCGACTGAGGTGAAGCCCGCCAAGTTTAAAATTCTTTCTTAGCTTATGATTCGAATGAAGAAAGATGTATTTATGATATTTTGAAGGGATACTCTTGATGTATTCTTCCATCTCATGCCTTTCAAATCCAGACTTTTTTAAGTGAAAGCAAGTCAATCCTTCATCAAATAATTGAGTCACTTCCTTTGCTTCTGATAGCGATCTGTCTGTTGTGCTGAATACGACTAATTCCATTCTTTACAAGAATTCAGTAATTTATTGAATACAAGTTTACAAAATCTTAAAATTGGAACAAATTTAAATTGATCGAATTAGGATCTGCTACCAAGAAGTTCTTCAAGCAAAGATGGTCGATCTTCAAAACCATTTCCTACCACTATAACGTCTGCACCGGCCTGCCAAATATCGCGTGCGGTCTCAATATCTCTAATCCCTCCACCTACAATTATTGGATGGGGAGAACATGCACTTACAGATTTAATGACCAAAGAGGGGATCGATTTCTTTGCTCCCGAACCTGCTTCTAAGTAATGTAGTTGATGACCCATAAGTTTACCAGCAATTACAGTGTCTACAATCAAGTCGATGTCATTCGGATTGAGCGGCTCCGTTTGACTAATCTCCTGAACGCTTGTACGCTGAAAACCATTTACTAGAACATACGAGGTTGGAATCACATCTCCATTGTATCTCTCTAGTGTTTGAGCTGCTTTTACATGTTGGCCTATCAGATATTCTGGGTTTCTACCAGAAATTAGTGAAAGTAATAAAATGGCATCCGAATAATCACTGACTTGCTTATGGTCTCCCGGAAAAATGATCACTGGACAAATATTGTTCTTGTAGATGGCCTCTATCACGAGATCGAACTGTGATTTTTCAACACTACTTCCACCTATAAAAATGAGATCAGGAGGATAGCTTTTCAAGCTAGAAATTAATACATCAGTATTGGATATCTTATCTGGATCTATAAGAATGGCTAGTAATTTCCGCTGTTCTTTTTTAGCTTGTCTTATGTATTCAAGAATTTTCAAATGGTGTAGGTCAGATATAACTCATCAATTTTTTGAATTTCCAAAGTTACATCTTTCACATAATCGGGATGTAGTATTCGGCTAAGTATTATGGATCCATTTTTTTTTACAATTCTCAGATGCTCTTTAAAATAAACCATAGGATCTCCATGTATTTTATACAAGGCTTCTTTAATACACCAAGAGATAGTAAGAGAATCAAGTTCACTATCTGCTAATTGTAAGTCATCTTCGTCTATGAATTTGTGTTGAACCCTCTTCACTTTTTCAGAAATGCTCTGGAGGTCTATTCCGCAATCTTTATTTGAAATCATAACACCTACATAATCGGTGTCATGCGTTATTGAAATATGATGATTAGTTAATTTCGGTTTGCCATTTTCATCTTTAACAAGATCTTTTTCGATTCCTTCCTGCTCTAAAATTATTCGAGTGGCAAGAAATTGTTTTCGACTAGTCAATGACTTTCTGGATTTAACTTCCTCAAGAAAGGCAGTTGTCTTGATTAAGTCTGCTAATTCATCTTCAGTTTCGGTAATTTTCCAGATAATTATTCTGGCGTCCTTTTTGATGAATATTTCTCTGTATTTTGGCAAACTTTTACTTTTGTAAATGGAAGAACAAACTTAAGACTATTTTGAGGAAAATTAATTTAAATAAACAAGTAATACTTGTTGCGATGGTACTTCTGACCCAGGCTATATATGGTCAAGTTTATCCCGTGCCTAACGGTTGGATTAACGTGAGTGGCGAAGTGATTTCTCTTGAGTCGGATTCAACATTTTATTCTGAATCTGATTTTGTGAGATACATTAAGGATGGGAAGTATTATTTCACTAAGTTAAGTGCCTTGAGTTTTTCTTCTGCTTCTTATGAGGAATTGAGTGATTTTGACAATGGATATGCAGTTGCTAGAACAGAAGGAAAGTGGTGGGTGATCGATACGAGTGACAAGAAGATCAAACAGCTTAATTGTCATTTTGCTTACGGTTTTCAAGAAGGTCTTGCTCGAATACAACTGGGTAATAGATTTGGTTATGTAAACACAAAGGGAGAAGTTGCTATCTCTGTAAAGTACTATGGAGCCTATGATTTTTCTGAGGGAAGAGCGCGTGTATATTATAAGGGTAAATGGGGAGCGATTGATAACCAGGGAAAGTTTGTTGTGAAACCTGTTTACGACTACATGTGGGACTTCACGGAAGGTATTGCTTGTGTTATGAAGCAAGAGAATACTGATCAGCGTTGGGGATATATCGACTTGAATGGAAATAAACTAATTGATACTAAATTTGGTTATGCATTTCCTTTTTCCAATGGATTGGGACTGGTAAGATGGGGTGATTTGTATACCAATGATATCCGATTTATTGACAGATCGGGAGATGTTAAATTTAAAATTCCTTACAAGGACATATTTCCATATTCTGATGACTTGGCTTGTTTCTTCGAGAATGGAAAGTGGGGCTATTTAGATATGGAGTTTCAAGTGGTTTTGCCAGCTATTTATGATAGACCAGCTGATTTTATAAATGGAATTGCCGGAGTGTTTTTGGAAGGTCAATTGATATATATAGACAAGAGTGGGAAAACGATTTGGGAACGCTAAAGTGAACTTTTTGCTGGAAATATTGTTGTTTAAGCCAAGTCGTAGTATTTTTGGAAGTTATGAATAAGGAAGAAAAAATTATTGCAATGGGAGAGGATCACTACTCATCATCTTTGGATAATCCGATGAAGAAGGATGCTTTTGCTATGTCAGATGAGGAAAAGATCAAAAAGATTGCAGAGCATTTTGAGGCTATCATGGATATCATGGGAATGGACTTGAAGGATGATAGCTTAGCTGGAACTCCATCAAGGGTTGCAAAAATGTATATACAGGAGATCTTTTCTGGATTGAATCCTTCCAATGAACCTGCAGTGTCACTCTTTGAAAATAATTACAAGTATGATGGGATGCTTGTGGAAAAAGATATTGAACTATATTCATTGTGTGAGCATCATTTTGTTCCTATTGTAGGAAAAGTTCATGTGGCATATTTTGCTAAAGATCATGTGATTGGTCTTTCTAAAATCAACCGTATCGTTCAGTATTATGCGAAACGTCCACAAGTTCAGGAAAGAATGACCATGCAAATTGTTGCAAAACTTCAGGAGGTTCTGAAAACTGAAGATGTGGCTTGTGTGATTGATGCTAAGCACTTTTGTGTGAGCATGAGAGGGGTAAAAGATAGCCGTTCAACTACGGTCACTTCCCAATTCAAAGGAAAGTTTGCTGAAGAGAATTTTAAAAGTGAATTTTTAAAACACATCTCTCTGGAATTGAAAATCGATGGTTTGTCTTAGGGATAGACCGTTCATCGAAATATACTTCCCCACCTATTAGATAATCGTATATTTGTTACCCTCACAAGGTAGATAATTTGTAATGGCAAAATTTGAAGATCAATCGATTTACATTTATAATTCTTTGACTGGAAAAAAGGAATTGTTTGAACCCATCAACAGCCCTCATGTAGGAATCTATGTGTGTGGTCCGACTGTTTATAGCAATGTTCATTTGGGTAATTGTAGAACTTTCCTGTCATTTGATACGATAATCAGGTATCTGAAGTTTTTGGAATTTAAAGTGAGGTACGTAAGAAACATTACAGATGCAGGGCATTTAACTGATGACGGAAATGTGGAGAATGATCGCTTTGTGAAGCAATCAAGACTTGAAAAGTTAGAGCCTATGGAGATCGTTCAGAAATATTCGATCTACTTTCATGACATTATGAAACAATTCAATGCTCTGCCTCCAAGCATTGAGCCTACAGCAACGGGACATATTATCGAACAAATTGAGATGATCCAGACGATACTTCAAAAGGGATTGGCATATGAGTCAAATGGATCTATTTATTTTGATGTTCAAAGGTATATGGAAGAAGGAGGCGCCTATGGAGAGTTATCTGGAAGAGATATTGAAGAATTGATGGCTGGATCAAGAGATCTTGATGGTCAGGATGAAAAGAAAAATGCATCCGATTTTGCACTTTGGAAAAAAGCTTCACCTCAACACATTATGCGATGGAATTCTCCTTGGGGAGAAGGCTTCCCTGGATGGCACTTAGAGTGTAGTGCCATGGGTAAGAAATATCTAGGTAACCAGTTTGATATTCATGGAGGTGGAATGGATTTGAAATTTCCTCACCACGAATGTGAGATAGCACAAGGTAAAGCAGCGAATAATTGTGCTCCAGTTAAATATTGGATGCATGGAAATATGCTAACCCTTAATGGCAAGAGAATGAGTAAATCAACAGGGAACACATTATTACCAGACGAATTATTTAGTGGTAACAATGATCTAATGGATAAAGCTTATTCTCCAACTGTAGTAAGATTTTTTATGTTGCAGGCCCATTATAGAAGTGTTTTGGACTTTAGTAGCGATGCATTAACAGCTGCAGAGAAAGGATATAAAAAAATGATGGCTGCATTCGAACTTCTAGGAAAAGTTGAGTTCATAGAGGGGGTGGTAATTCAATCAGAGGATAAGGAAATTAGAGATTTGTGTGATTCTTGCTACAAGGAAATGAACGATGATTTCAATACACCTAAGACGATAGCACTGCTTTTTGAACTAGTATCCAAGATCAACACCTATGCGGATAAGAAAAGCTTTGGACAACTAAGTTCAGAAACTTTTAATTACCTTCAGGAAACTTTCTTTGGTATGATTTCTGAAGTATTCGGACTAGAGTTAGAGAGTACTGGTGACTCAGATATTCTGGATAAGAGTATTCAAATTCTGATCGATATGCGAGCACAGGCAAAACAGGAACGAAATTTTGAAATGGCTGATCAGATCAGAGACAGATTGCTTGAGGCAGGTGTTCAATTGAAAGATGGAAAAGAAGGTACAACTTTTAGTTTATAAGATTAATAAAATAAAACCATATGAATAAGACAATAAAACTAGGTTTGATGGGAATCGCTGCATTTTGGTCGTTTTCGATGACTGCACAGGAATCCTTTACAAACAAAAAAGGAAGTGATTATAAATTCACAACGGTTGTTGACTTGGATGAGACCGAGGTTCAAAATCAGAACAGAACAGGTACATGTTGGAGTTTTTCGTCATTATCTTTCTTCGAAAGTGAATTGATCAGAACTGGAAAAGGAAAGCATAACTTATCTGAAATGTATGTGGTAAGGAATGCTTACATCGGAAAAGCAGAGAATTACTTGAGAATGTATGGGACATTCAATTTTGGTCAGGGTGGTGCTTTTCATGATATTCCATGGGTGATCGAACGTTATGGGATTGTTCCTGAGGAAGTTTATAAGGGGTTGGAATATGGAGAAGATGCGCATAATCACGATGAAATGGAAGCGGTGATGACTGCTGCTGTTAAAGCTTTAGCAGCTAAGCCACAGGGAGATAAATTGACGCCAAATTGGAAGAAAGCTTTCGAAGGTATCGTTGATGCTTATTTGGGAGAGATCCCATCAAATGTGGAGGATTTCAAATTCACTTATCAAGGTAAGGAGTACAATCCTAAAACATTTGCAAATGAACTTGGATTGAATATGGATGATTATGTTTCTTTGACTTCATACACACATCATGGTTTCTACAAGCCGTTTGTCCTTGAAGTACAAGATAACTGGGCTATGAGAACTGGTTACAATTTGCCATTGGATGAATTAATGCAGGTGATGAAAGAATCATTAAAAGCAGGATACACCTTTGCATGGGGAGCAGACGTTTCTGAGAAAGGATTCTCATTCAGAGATGGATTAGCGATCAACCCTGAAGATCCAACTACTATACAGACTCGAGGAAGTGACGAGAAGTTCTTTAACAGTGCTGGAGCTGAAAAAATCAGTAATGCATTCATGGCTCCAACTAAAGAAAAAATGGTTAGTCAGGAGGAAAGACAAGCAGCATTCGATTCTCAGGAGACTACAGATGATCACGGTATGCACGTTACAGGTTTGATCAAAGATCAAAACGGAACAACTTATTTTGTGGTTAAGAATTCATGGGGAACAGAACATAATGATTGTGATGGATATTTCTATGCGTCTGAAGCTTATGCTAGATACAAGACAATGAATATCTTGGTTCACAAGGATGGAATTCCTAAAGAGATCAAAAAGAAACTAGGGATCAAGTAATTATTGATCGCCTATTTGAGAAAGCTCGTCCGAAGGACGGGCTTTTTTTATATTTTTAAAATAAATCCGACTTTATGAAACGTTCCAATCTGTTTGAATTTGAAGATTTTCAATGGTTCCCCAATATCTGGCGTAAACCAATGACTCGATTGTTATTGGTGGTGCATAGAATGTTCAAAACGGAACCGGTGATCACTAATTTGATCAATGATGTGCTAAATCAAACCGGACAGAAGAAAATCATAGATCTATGTTCGGGAAGTGGTGGTCCGATGGAATTGGTTTATAATAATTTGAAGGAGGAACATGCTGAATTGGAAATGGTAATGACGGACCTTTATCCTAACCAAGAAGCAGCAAAGGCTATTAATGATAAAAAGAATGGGATTAGTTTCAGGACTACATCAGTTAATGCACTTGAAGTTCCATCAGATCTAGCTGGTGTGAGAACGATGATCTGCAGTTTTCATCACATGCCTCCGAAAGTAGCTAGAGGGATTCTGGAGAACGCTAAGGTTTCGCACCAGCCAATCGTTGTATTTGAGTTGAGCGATAATAGCTTCCCAAAATTGTTAGCCTGGACGGCATTTCCGATCAATATGATTCTCTGCCTATTTATTACTCCATTGGCTAGACCAATGACATGGTATCAGTTGGTGTTTACTTATTTGATTCCTCTAATCCCCATTTTTTATGCATGGGATGGGGCAGTTTCGAATTTGAGAACCTACACGATCTCAGATCTGGATGAATTGCTTAACGGTTTGGAAGATGAGACTTATACCTGGAAAAAGGAAGTAATAAAGCAGGGGAATAGCAAATTCTTGACATTGGTAGGGATGCCTGTATAAATTATCGATCAAGATAGAATAGTACTTCCAAGATTGGATTGAATAATTTGAAGTACATTCTGGGATTGTAAATGTAGACATAGTAGAAAAAGAACACAATTGTCAAAAAAGGATAAAGTGCATTGCTGTCATTTTTGTATTTGAATTTCCTTCCAATTTTCTTATTCCATATTGGGCCAGTAAGTAAAATTCCTCCGATGATTTGAAGGCAAATGAAAATTATCCAGCCAAAATTGAATGATATTACGTAGTTAAAAGTTCTGAAAGAGAATAGCATCCCTAAAATGAGTAGGCCAATAATTTCTCTTCGAAGACCTTTTCTGTAATAATTAATGGACAATAGAACACAACCTGCGAGTGTACTGCCAATAATGCTAGCTACTAAAATGATATTTTTGGGAATAAGATAGATATGTCTATCATTTTCATTTAGGTCAATATCTAGTATTTGATTATGCTCCATTTAGAGACCAATATAAAAACAAAAAATCCTGGTACTAAACTTAGTATCAGGATTTTTTTGAACTCTTTGCATGGGACTATTGTCCGGTCAAAGTCACCATTTTTAATAATACAATACCATCTCTGTTAGTCAGCGCAAAAGTATATTCATGGATACTTCCAGCGGTATCAGAAAAAGTGAAGTTATAATCATGGTCATATTGAGTAACCTCTAGATCTTCTGAGTAAACCACTTCATCTGCTTTACCATTGATCGACTCTGAAATGGTAAATTTGATGATCGGATCTTTCTTTTTAGTGGTTTGTGCTTCGATACCAAATTTCACATCTGTTCCGGTTGAAACGTTTCCGCTTTCGAATGTGTATCCTGAGTCGGTTTTCAATGTCATGCTCAATTCATCTTCTTCATTTTCCTTTTTACATGAAGTAGTAATGGTTGCTGCAATTCCAAGAATAATTGCTGTTGAATAAATTGATCTAAATAATGTTTTCATTGTTTTATTTTTATAAATGATTTTTAAAATTGATGTTAAACTGGATACTGATATCCCTTCCGATATTCAATAGTCCAAAATTTTTGAATCTAGACATATGATCATAATATGCCTCATTTAATAAATTGTTGCCTATTAATTTGAGTGAGTAATTGGCTTTTCTTTTGCTCCAGTTGATACCGGCACCTGCATTTACAAGAAAATAGCTGGGAGTCTGATTTTCATAAGTGTTCACCAACTCCTGCTGCATTACAAAGTTCGTATTAGCAAATACAAACCACTTATTCTCATTCTTGGTTGTTTCATACCTGAGCTCTGGCGTAATCTTATTTGCAGGCATATAGGGTAAGAACTCTCTGTTTTCAAGTTGACCGATCAGGAAGGAATAGGCCCCGGAAAATTTTAACCCCTTTACTCTTTCTGGACTAAAGTAACACGAAGCTTCTGCTCCATAGATACTTGCATTATACTGCACAAATTTAGATACTGGAAAACCGTACCAGTTGTCTTCAGTTGGTTGTAGATATATGTAGTCTATGAAGTAGTTATAAAATCCGGATAGTGTAAATCCAAAGGTTTTTCCAGTATGATAGATTCCCAGATCCACGTTTGCATTCCTCTCATTATTCATGTTGGGATCTCCAATCTCATAGGTGTATATTCCTTCATGAAGTCCATTTGCAGAAAGTTCAGCCAGATTCGGAGCGCGTACTCCAGTGGAAAGGTTTAGCTTTAAGTTCCAAGTTTTTGATGGAATAATACTTGCTCCAATCATGGTATTCATAAATGTTCGATTCTGATGAAAGGGAGCAATATCCTTTTCACTCGAATTAACGGTGGAGGTAAGAAATGTCTGAATATCTTTTATACCTCCCCCGATACCGTACTCCATGATGATTTTATTTTCTATGTACTTCAAATATGCTGAAGCAGAAGATTCTAACATATTAGCATCTGGAACTATCTTTCTTCTCCCGTAATTGGTGTTGTTCTCTAAATGAGTGTTATTTGCCAAAACCAACTGCCAGTGCTTGCTCAACTCTTTTTCCCATTTTAATGCATACTGAGCCGTCAACAAAAGCATTTTCAGACTGAGTTCTCCACCACCTTCATCTTCAGATCTAAAGTTGGATTGAAGTCCAAGATTCAGTTTTAGCTCAGATTTTGAAAGGTGAATCGTGTTTTCTGATGATATGTTATTTAGAAACACGATGTGATGAGGTCCGCTCATACTTCTGCTCCAACGTTTGTCTGGCTCCATGAAATGAGTAATGTCGCTGAATATAAAACCAAATTTACTATAGGACATGAAATAATGATTCGATGAGGTCCAGTTACCTTTATTAAATCCTAAGGACAATTTTAAGTTCTGGCTATTAAATCGACTATTCAGAATCCTGGTACTGCTTCCGTCTGTGTAATCACAGTGATTCGTAGAGCCAAGCCTCATTCTAAACCAGTATTTACCATAATTTGCTTTATAGCCTACAGACACTGAGCCACCAAGCGTATTGCTATGAAAGTTGGATCTTAGCTCGCTTTCTTGGAAGCCCTTTTTAGGTTTTGTTTCTTCAATTAAGTTAATCACTCCACCTATGGCATCTGTGCCATAAAGCAAGGACAAAGGACCTTTGATCAATTCCACTTTGGCTAAGCCAAGGTCAGTCAGACCTAGCCCATGTTCGTCTTGCCATTGTTGGTTGTCGAACCTTAGTCCAGACATTAGAACGAGAACTCGATTACCATATAATCCCCTTATTACTGGCTTTGAAATCCCTATTCCAGTACTCAATTGAGAGACACCTGGGATTTGAGTGAGTGCATCTGAAATGGAGAAGGCTCCTTTATTTTCGAAGTCATCTATGTTCAGTGGTTGTATGTGAATACTGGTTTGCTGGATCGCATCCTGTTTGTAGGTAGATACCATGAGTTCCTCAAGTATATTCTCAGATCTTGTCAGACCGATCATATACCCAGAAGAGGATAAGGCTGTCATTGAAATGTGAACAGTATCATATCCTTCAGAGATAACGAGGAATTCTTCACAGGTATTGCCGTTGAGTTGCACAACACCAAGATCATTGGTGACGAACTTGAGCTGAGATGATTTACACCAGATCTCTGCCTTCGTTATACCTACACTAGATTTCTTATCTACTACCGTAATGTTTTGCGACCATGAAATTACCTGTATCAACAGCAACCACATCATGATTAGCTTTTTTACTAACATGTTGTGAGTTTTGGTTAATTAATAGACATACAGGTTGATGATTGTTAGAAATCATCAGGCGAACAGATGATCGGGTGGGGGAGAAGATATTGATCTGTAAACCAGATATGTGATTATTTCTAAGTTTGCGTGCACTTTAGGATCAGTTGTACCTTGAATCTTTTTATTTGAATTTGAGAGAAAATACAATGACTTAAAAAAATGATCAAGTTCATATTCTTTTGTTTGTCGTTTTTTATTCCCCGATAGCGCAATGTGAAGAAGTTCTTTCAATTGGTTGTTAAGTGCCGTTTCTTCTTTGTCCAGCCAACACCAGAAAATAGTACCATCGTTATTTTGCTCAAATCTTACGATGTCGTACATTTTCCCTTGATGCTCAAATTCATGTTTATTTTTCCAATTGAGATTTTTCAGTTCAGAGGCATCGAAATCAAGCTTTATCAGCTCATTTTCACTAAGGCCAAGCATGATCTTTGTTTTTACTTCTCTCTTGATTTGTTTACGCTGATAATTTAGCCAGGAAACAGTGGTCAGGGTCGGTAAAACCAAGAATAGGACTAATAATAATCCAAAGATATTTCGCTTTTGTTGTAAGGTCACTAACCCAAAGTTACTCAAAAGAATATTACGGATAAAAAAAATCCCGTAACTGTGAAGAAACGGGATTTTTCAAAATTTTAAGGAGGGATTAAGCTTCTACCACTTTAAAGTCGATAGTAAGTTTAATATCCTTGTGAACAATAACTTCTGCTTTGTAAGTTCCAACAGTTTTAATTGCTTCACCAAGTAATTTGATTTTCTTTCTTTCGATTGCAAATCCAGCTGTTTCAAGAGCTTCTGCTACTTGAACATTGCTAACAGAACCGAAGATCTTACCATTCTCACCAACTTTAGCTCCAACTTCAATAGTTGCGCTTTCAAG